>CAVTMP010000001.1:0-8645 GCA_963735885.1 uncultured Solirubrobacterales bacterium
GCGGCGATCACGCGGACTGTGTGACGACCGCTCACCCCGCGGAGCGGGAGGATGGCTCGACCCAGCCTGCGATCCTGGCCGGAGGAGCGGCGTGACGGAGTTCGAGCACGAGGAGCGCCTCCCGCGCGAGCGGGCCGCCGAGCTGCTGGCGGACATCGCCTACGCGCTCACCGTGGGCGACACGCTCGAGGTCCGGACGTCCTCGGAACAGGTGAAGGTCCCCGTCGGCGACACCGTGGTCCTGACCCGCGGGAGCCGGGCGGACGGCGACCTCGTGGAGGTCGAGGTCCGCCTCCGGTGGTCGGCGGTGGCAGCGGACGAACGCGGCGCCGCGGGATCATGCAGTCCGGGTGATGACCGGTCACCAAGCGGCACCTGACAGTGGGGGCGAAACGCACGCCCCGAGGAGGACCTCATGAGTGCCGAGACCGAACGTGGGGATGCCGGAACGCCGCCGACGGCATCCGGCCTGCGCGCGATGACGCGCGAGATCACGAGCTACTGGTGGTTGTCGCTCGTCGCCGGGATCTGCTGGATCATCGTCGCGGTGGCGCTCCTCCAGTTCGACGAGACCTCGGTCAGGACGGTCGGGCTCATCGTCGGCTTCATGTTCCTGTTCGCAGGTTTCCAGACCCTCGCGCTCGGGAGCGCGCCGATGCGGTTCCGGTGGGTGTGGATGTCGTTCGGCGGGCTGCTCGTGATCTCCGGGATCATCTGCCTCGCCAACCCGGAGGACACGTTTGCCGGGCTGGCGGACATGCTGAGCTTCCTGTTCCTGCTCGTCGGCGTGTGGTGGATCGTGCGGGCGTTCCTCGAGTCGTCGTTCAACGGGCTGTGGTGGCTCGGGCTCGTCGCGGGGGTCCTGATGACCGTCCTCGCCTTCTGGACCGCCGGCCAGTTCTTCATCGAGAAGGCCTACGTGCTCCTCGTCTTCGCCGGGATCTGGGCGCTCATGGAGGGCATCAGCGACATCGTCCGGGCCTTCGCCGTTCGCGAGGTGCACGAGGCGACTTAGCGGGGCACCGCCCAGAGATCAGCGGGCGCGTGCGGGCGCCGGGGCGAGCAGGCCCAGGTCCCGCGCACGCGCGACCGCCTCTCCGCGGCTGTGGGCGCCGAGCTTGGCGTAGATGTGGCGAAGGTGCGTCCTCACCGTGTTGGCTGAGACGCAGAGCTCGGCGGCGATCTCGGGCGCCTTGAGGTTGCTCGGCAGGTATCTCACTACCCGCAGTTCCGCCTCACTGAGATCCTGGGGCAGCGGCGCCGTCCTTCGGGCCTGTGGCGAGCGTCCCGCGAGCACGCCGAGGATCGTGGCGAGCAGGCTGGCGTGGGTGGTGCGGTGCTTCGGATGGCGCTCCAGCAGCTCTCGGACCGGAGCCAGGGCGAACTGCAGCACGACCCCGTCCGGCTCAGCGAGATCGAGCGCGCGCTCGATTGACGCCTCCGCGCCGGCCCGGTCCCGGAGCTGGTCGCGCGCGGCAGCGTCGAATAGCAGCGCATGGACGGTCGCCCAGCGCGGGTGGAGCGCCTTCGGCGTGCCGTCGAGGAGCGGCGCCAGCACGTCCACGGCCTCCTCGGGGACGCCGTCCGCCAGTCGGAGCGCCGCGTCGGCGAGGCGCGGCCCCGCCGCCTCGCGCTCGTCGGTCCCCATGGCGGCGAGCGCGGCGCGCGTCGCCGCTCGGTCGCCCTTCAGCGCCTGCACGAGGACGATCCAGCCGCGTACGTCCATCGAGAGCGCGTGCTCCCGCTCGAGCGAGGCATGCAGCCGCTCCGCGGCGCGGAACTCGGCCAACGCCTCCTCGAGCCGGCCCTGCCCGAGCCGCAGGAAGGCCCGCGCGAAATGGAGGACGGGCTCCGCTTCGAGCTCCCCCGCCGGCGGCCGGGCACCCGCGACCCGGTCGAGCCACCGCTCGGCCTCGTCGAGACGACCGAGCCAGGCCAGCGCCGCGGCAGCCGCCGCGACCGCGGGCGCGAGGATGCGATGGGCTCCCCATCCGTGGGCGTCGGCGATCGCCACCGCCTCCTCGCTCAGCAGCAGCCCGACGTCCGGTGAGCTTCCCAGGACGGCGACCAGCGCGAGGTGGCCGAGGCAGCCGACCTCCAGGTAGGGCCGGCCGATGCGGCGCGCGAGCGCAAGCGCCTCCTCCAGGTCGCGGCGGGCGTCGTCCACGCGCACCGACCACAGCTCGGCGATGCCGAGGTGCATGAGGGCCGAGGCGCGATGGTCGTTGCTGCGCCCGAGCTCGCCTTCGGTCAGCGCGTCGAACGACCCCGTCGCCTGTCGCGCGGCAGCGAGGTCGCCACGCTGACACGCGAGCCAGAGCCTCGCGCTGGCGAGCCGGAGGTCGAACAGCCGCCTCCGCGCCTCGGGTACCGTCGCGGCCCGCCGCTCCGCCACGGCGATGTGCATCCTGCTCTCCTCCAGCAGGCCGTCGTACAGGCGAGCGGTGGCGAACGCGAGCGCCAGCTCGGCGTCCTCTTCGGGCGCGCGCGCCGGAAAGGCGGCCAGCAGCGCGCGCAGCGTCGCCTTGCGGCCGTCGAAGACGAGGTTGACGGAGTTGTCGGCCAGCAGGCGGGCGGCGTGCTCCCAGTCGCCCGCGGACTGGGCGTGCCGGATCGCCTCGACCGCGTGTCCGTTCTCCTCGAACCACATCGCCGCGGCGCGGTGCAGCGAATCGACGATCGCCGGGGAGGTCCGGCGGAGCTCCAGCCGCAGCAGGTCGCTCAGCAGGTGGTGGTAGCGGAACCACGAGCGCCGGACGTCCAGCGACGCGACGAAGGCGTTCGCGTTCTCGAGGCCCTGCAGGATCGCCTCCGAGCCCGTGCGGCCCGTCAGCGTGTCGGCGAGCGGGCCGTTGACCCGCTCCAGCACCGACGTTCGCAGGAGAAGGTCGCGCACGTCCGCCGGCTGGCGCTCGAGCACCTCCGCCAGCAGATACCCCGCCACGGTGCGCTCGCTTCCGGAGAACTCGGCGACGAACCGCTCGGGATCGGGGTGGCCGGCGAGCGAGATCGCGGCCAGCCGCAGGCCGGCGGCCCACCCTTCGGTCCGCTCCCACAGCTGCGCCGATCCGGAGTCGGAGAGCGTGACCCCGCTCGCCTCGAGCAACTCGCGCGCCTCGTCCAGCGAGAAGCGCAGGTCAGGGCCCCGGATCTCGGTCAGGGCGCCCTCCACCCGCAGCCGATGGAGCCCGAGCCCCACGTCCCCCCGCGTCGCCAGCACCATCCGAAGCGCCGGGGGCAGCCCGGCCAGGAACCGCTCGAGCAGGCCGAGCGCCTTGGCGGAGCGCAGCTCGTGCAGGTCGTCGAGGACCAGCACGACGGGCCGCTCCAGCGCGCGCAGGTCGGCCAGCAGCCGCTCGACGACCGCCTCGCCGTCGAAGGCCGGCGTGGCGCCGACCCGCTCCACCAGCCCGTCTTCGCCGGCCGCGCCTGCGAGCTGATTGACGACCGAGAGCCAGAAGCGCTGCGCCTCATGCTCCTCGCGCTCGATCGACACCCAGGCGACCCGATCGGCAAGCTCCTCCGACGCGACCCAGGACCGCACGAGCGCGGTCTTGCCGCTGCCGGCCGGAGCGCACAGGAGGCCGACCTCGCCGGGGCCGAGGGCCGACAGCCGGTGGAACAGCAGGCGGCGCGGCACCAGCCCGCGCGCGCTTGTGGAGATTGGGGGCAAGGCCACGACCCGGATCGCACGTCCTGCGAACGTCCTCCGTCGACCCTAACCGCGCGGGGCGAATCACCTCAACCGGGTGATGGCGGCTCACCCAGCGGCGTCCGATCCTCGGGCAATGTCCCCGATCTGGAGACCCGCCGCTCCGCTGCGGCAGCCGGTCCTCTTCGTCAACCCGCGGTCCGGCGGCGGCAGGGCGGTGCGCGCCGGCGTCGTCGGACGGGCCCGCGAGCTGGGCGTCGCCGTGGTCGTCCTGGAACCCGGTCAGCGCCTCGGGTCGCTGATCGAGGAGGCGGTGGGCGGCGGGGCCGACGCGCTCGGGGCCGCGGGCGGCGACGGGTCCCAGAGCGTCGTCGCGGCGGCCGCCCGCGCGCACGGCCTCGCCTTCGTGTGCGTCCCGGCCGGGACCCGCGACCACTTCGCGCGCGACCTGGGCGTGGACCGGCGCGACCCGGTGGGCGCCCTCGACGCGTTCACCGACGGCCTCGAGGCCCGCATCGACCTCGGGGAGGTGAACGGCCGCACCTTCCTGAACAACGTGTCGGTCGGGATCTACGGCGACGCGGTCCAGGAGGCGGCCTACCGCGACGCGAAGACCCGCACCCTCCTGGCGACCGCGCGCGCGCGGCTCGCTCCGACCGCGGAGGCCCGCGGGCTGCGCGTCGTCGACGACCGAGGCCGCGAGCACGTGGACCCGGCAGTCCTCCTCGTCTCGAACGGCCCCTACGCCCTCGAGCGCCCGGCGGCGCCGGGCTCGCGCCCGTCGCTCGACAGCGGCCGGCTCGGGATCATCCTCCTCGACGCGCCCGGCGACGGCTCGCGTCCTCCCGGCCGGTCGTGGACGGCGCCGAGCCTCGGTGTCCAGGCGATCGGGCCGGTCCACGCGGGGATCGACGGCGAGGCGACGGAGCTCGCGCCGCCGCTCGCGTTCGCGATCCGGCCCGCGGCCCTCCGCGTCAGGATCCCCGCCCGCGAGGCGGCCGCGTCATCGCCGCGGCGCCCGGGCCTCGCGCTCGCTCGGCACGCCCCGGCCCCCCGGCGCCGGTGATGGCGCCCGCCGACGACGGCGCGGCCCCGGACCGCGGGACGTGGCGGGAGGAGGGCGTGCGCCTGGACGTCGCCGTCTACGCGGCGATCGCGGCGACGCCCACCCCGGGCATCGACGGAGCACTCCGGCGGCTCTCCCGCGCCGCCGACCGCTCGAGGCTCTGGATCGCCTGCTCCGCGCTCCTCGCCGCCTTCGGGGGCGACCGCGGCCGCCGTGCCGCCGTCACGGGCCTGGCGTCGATCGGGGTCACCTCGGCCGTCGTGAACCTGGCGCTCAAGCCGCTCGGCAACCGCCGGCGGCCGGACCGCGCGACGCACGGGGTGCCGGTCACCCGCCAGGTCGACATGCCGCGCTCGACGTCGTGGCCGTCGGGCCATTCCGCCTCGGCGTTCGCCTTCACGACCGGCGTCGGCAGCGCCTGGCCGGGGGCGGGCGTGCCGCTCAGCGTCATGGCGTCGCTCGTCGCCTACTCCCGCGTCCACACCGGCGTCCACTACCCGTCGGACGCGATCGCGGGCGCACTCAGCGGGATGGCGATCGCGCAGATCGCGGTCGCCGGGTTCGCGCGCGGACGTCGGCGCCGGTGAGCGGCCCCGCGGTGCGGGGGGCCCGGCGAGGGCCGCGCGTCGCGTCGCGCGACCCCCCCGCGTCCGGTCGTTCACGAGCGGGAGGCCGCCGGCTCGCTCGCGCCCTTCTTCTGGGCCACGTCGTCCGCGTCCATCCGGGCGAGCACCGCGTCGAGCACGGCGTACTCGGCTTCGACGACGGCCCAGTAGGCGGCGTTGATCGTGATCTCTGCGTCGTCCTCGAGCAGCTCGGCCCTCTGCCGCGCCTTGTTGACGTCGTGCGCCGCCTTCTTGCGCTCAATGTCCTCGCGGACCGCCTCGATGTGGTCGCTCCACGACTTCTGGGCGTCGACCCACCAGTCGGAGATCACGCCCTTGCCCTCCGCGGCCGCAACGCGCAGCTTCTCGCTCTGCGCGCGCGCCGCCGCGCGCGCCTCGGCGATCTCCTTCTCGAGGTCCGCCCTCGCCTTCGTGCGCGCCTCCGCCGCGCGGGTCTCCGTCTCCTTCGCTCGCGCGGCGAGCCTGGTCAGGTCGTCCGATAGCGTCATTGCAGCTCCCTCCAACGGTTTGCCGAACGCTGCGCGAGCCGTTCGCCCGGCTCGTCGTCAGCCGTTAGGAAGCCTCGACGCCGGCTGGGTGACGGGTCGTCACCCATTCCTGATGATCGGTCCGGACTCGCCCGGCGGCGCCCCCGGCGCATAGGGTGACCTCGCCGGCAGCCGCGCGATCTCCAGGGGTGGACGATGGACGAGGCGACGCCTGACGCCGCCCGCGGCGCCCCGGGACGCGAGGTCGCACGGGTCGCCGGGGAGCCGGACGGTGGCCGGCGCGCGCTCGTGTTCGCGGACGTCGAGCCGGGGCGCAGGAATCGCCGCGCGTCCGACGTGGTGCTCCTGGCGGGGACGGCCCTCGCCGCGGCCGGCGCGTCGGTGGTCGAGGCGGCGGCCGGCGACGTCGTCAGGGAGGTCGGTGACGCCCTCATCACGCTGCTCGCCTGGGCGGAGCCGCTGTGGCGCTGCGCGTTCGCCGGGTCGCTCGCGTTCGCCGCCGTCCTGCTGCTCGCGATGGTGCTCCGGCGGCGGTGGACCCTCCTGCGCGACGCCCTGCTGGCACTGGCGCTCGCGGCCGGGGCGGGTGTCCTCCTCGGTGGCCTCGTCGCCGAGGACTGGTTCCCGGCGAAGGACGGCCTGTTCTCGGAGTGGGGCTTCCCGGAGCTGCGCGTCGCGGCCGCCGCCACGCTCGTCGCGGTCGCGGCGCCGGAGCTCACGCGGCCCGCGCGCCTGCTCGGCGTGGCGCTCGTGGCGCTCGGCGCGGTCGGTTCCGTCGCGATGGGGGCGGCGCTCCCGTCGGGCGCGCTCGCGGCGCTCGCGCTGGGCCTCGCCTCGGCCGCGGTCGTCCGCCTCCTCTTCGGCTCCGCCGCCGGCATGCCGGCGACCGCCCTCGTGCGGGAGGCGCTCTCGGCCCTCGGCATCGCCGTGACCGACCTGGCGCCCTACAGCGTGCAGCGGATCGGCTCCGCCGAGTACGCCGGACACGACGACGAGGGGCGGCCGATCCGCGTGCGCGTGCTGGGCCGAGACGCCCAGGAGACGCAGCGGATGGCGCGCAGGTGGCGACAGCTGGCCTACCGGGATCCGCCCCGGAGCGTCGCCGACGGCCGCCTCGAGCAGGTCGAGCACGAGGCGCTCGCCACCCTGCTCGCGGCGCAGGCGGGCGTGCGGGTGCCGCAGGTGGTGACCGCGACGCTCGGGCCCCGGCGGGGACGCGGTCCTGGTGGCGCGCCAGCCCGTGGACGACCCCCTCGAGCTGTGGCCCCCGGAGCGGGTTGACGACGCGATGCTCGAGGAGCTGTGGCGGCAGGTCGCCATCCTCCACGCCGCGGGCATCGCCCACGGCAGGCTCAACGCGAGCAACGTGGACGTCACCGATGACGGCCCGATGCTCGCGGGCCTGTCGGCCGCCACCCTCGCAGCCCCGAGGTCGGCGCTGGACATCGACGTGGCGGAGCTCCTCGTCGCCTGCACGGCGCTCGTCGGCGCGGACCGCGCACTCGCCGCGGCGCTGGCGGGGATCGGCGCGCCGGCGGTCGCGGCCGCCGTGCCGTACCTCCAGCGCGCCGCGCTGACGCCGCACCTCCGGGAGCTCGTGCGGTTCCGCCGCGTCCCGGTCGACGGCCTGAGGACGGCCGCCGCGAAGGCGACGGATGCGGAGGACGCGGATCTCGTCCCCGTCCACCGGTTCCGCGCCCGGGACCTCCTCGTCACCGCCGCCGTCGCTGCCGCCGCCTACCTGCTGATCGCCGAGCTGGCCGAGATCGGCTTCGGCACCATCGCGGACGAGCTCCGGGGGGCCGACGTCCCGTGGGTCGTCACGGGACTGATCCTCGCCCAGCTCAGCTTCATCGGCGGCGCCCTGTCGGTGCGCGGATCGGTCGCCACGCCCGTCGCCCTGTGGCCGTGCGTCGTGCTGCAGGCCGCCCTGAAGGTGATCAACCTGACCGTGCCGGGAGCGGGCCGGATCGCGTTCCGGGTCCGCTTCCTCCAGCGCATGGGGGCGCCGACGGCGGAGGCGGTCGGCGCCGGGGCGGTCGACGAGCTCTCCGAGATGCTCGTCCAGGTGGTGCTCGTGCTGGCGCTGCTGCCGCTCGTCGACTTCGACGTCGAGGCGGGTGGGCTGGACGCACCGCCGAGCGGGGTCGTCACGACGGTTTTCGTCGTCCTGGGGGCGGTCGTCGCCGTCGTGCTCGCGGTGCCGGCACTCCGGCGGAAGGTGCTGCCCGCGATCCGCCCCGCGGTCGAGAACCTCGTCTCCGTGGCGAAGAACCGTCGCAAGCGCCTCGAGCTCTTCGGCGGGAACCTGTTCTCGGAGCTCTGCTACGCGCTGTGCCTCGGCGCCGTCTGCGTCGCGTACGGCGTCAACCTCAACCTCGCCCAGCTCTTGCTGGTGAACCTGACGGCCTCGGCGCTCTCCGGCCTGGTGCCGGTGCCGGGCGGCGTCGGCGCCGAGGAGGCGGCCCTGACCGCGGGCCTGGTGGCGGTCGGCGTCGACGAGTCCACCGCGTTTGCGATCGCGCTCACCCACCGCTTCTGCACGTACTACCTCCCGCCGATCTGGGGGTCGCTCGCGCTCCGCTGGCTCGGCCGCGAAGGATACGTGTAGGTCCGCGTCGCTGGCGAGGCCCGGGGCCTCACCCTGGTCGATTCGCGCCTGCTTGAAACGGCTCGATCGCCAACCGCGAGGTCCGCGGGCTCCTCGGCGTGGAACGGACCGAAGCTCTCGCGATCCTCGACACCGCGGTCGCCCAGGGGTTGCTCGAGGCCGTCGGTGAGCGACGCGCGCGCCGGTACCTCCCGACCCAGGG
>CAVTMP010000002.1:0-111204 GCA_963735885.1 uncultured Solirubrobacterales bacterium
GTCGACGAGCCAACCCCCGTCGCGGTGCTCGAGCGTGTTCCCAATCGAGCTCGTGGCGACGAAGAGCTGGTCGAACTGGGTGTTGTCGTTGAGGATGCCGCGCGGGTCGACGATGTAGCTCGGCGCCTCCTCAGCGCGTCGACGAACGACCGGTCGCGGTCGCCTGCCGGATCGCGAGCAGCGCGCTGGCGACGATCACGAGCACCGCGGCCACGACGTTCGCGGAGCCGCCATCGTCGCCAGCGATAGTGCCAGGTGACAGCGACCAGGAAAAGGAGAAGGAAGACGCGACTGCGCGACCCGGTGACGGCGTAGAAGGCGCAGATCTCGCCGCCGCCAGCGCGAAGAGGATCCATTCGTTGCGCGTGCGCGGACGCTGCCAGGCCGCCCAGACGAGAACGCCCACCGTCGCGAAGCTCGCGACGAGGTAGAGGATGTACCCGGCCTTGAGGGTCCTCTGATTCTGGAGATCGTTCGCCGCGGCGCCGAGGCCGCCGGTCTGTCCGATGATCGCGACCTGCCGGCGAGGCCGATCCCCAGGCACGCGGCGATGACGAGCTTCACGTTGATCCGCGTCGCGCTCGCGCCGACCCGCGCGAGGCTCCCGCCGACCGCGGCCGAGCGGCAGGTAGTAGCCGCGGTGACCGCGATCAGGAAGATCGCGCACGCCCCGATCGCCCGGGTCAGCGCCGGCTCGAGCGGACCGGCCAGCTGCTCGGTCACGAACCGCGACACTTCCTGCGTCTCCATCGACAGGAGGCTGTCGACGGAGGAGGTCGCTCCGTACCAGCTGAAGAGATCGTTCTGGTAGATGAAGAGCTGGAACGCGCGCGCGCAGAAGTAGACGAGGACGAATGCGGCGATGACGGTCAGCGGATCGAAGAAACGGCGCTGCGCGCAGCGCGGGAAGGAGGATGGCAGCGCCACGACGGTGGTGTACGCCGAGCCAGGAACCACGCCAGCGGACGCGCCCGTCGCGAGCACGAGCGACGCCGATGACGAGCAGGCATGCGACAGCCGCCGGAATGACGGAGTGCCGGAGATCCGTGAGACGGCGTCCTTGCAAGGCGCCGAACGGTAGCGGAGCGTCGGCGCCGGGTCGGGTATGAGCCGTGGCCGGTGGGCGCGGTCCTGCGTCAGGCTGCGACGGGGTGCGCGGAGCGCCCCTCGGCGTACTCCGCGGCCGCGACCTCGAGGATCTCGAGCATCGCCGTGGTGGCCGGGGCGCGGTGGCGGCCGGCGAGGGCGGCGGCGGCGACGCGGCGCACCGGGGCGTCGCGGCCGAGGTCGCGGATCACGATGTCGTCGCGCAGGTTGGTGAGCGCGAGATCCGGCAGGAGCGAGACCGCGACGCCGGCGGCGACGAGGCCCTGCATGACGTTGTAGTCGTCGCTCTCGAAGGCGATGCGCGGCTCGAACCCCGCGCGGCGGCAGGCGGTCATGTGCATGTGGCCGCAGATCGCCTGGAGGTCGCCCTGGACCCAGGCCTCGCCGGCGAAGTCGGCGAGGCGCAGGCGCCGGCGTTCGGCCAGCGGGTGGTCGCGCGGCAACGCCACGTACATCGGGTCGTCGATCAGGTGGTGGAACTCGATGCCCTCGTCGGCCGAGCCGAAGATGCTGCCCGGCAGGCTGTCGTACTCGAAGGTCAGCGCGACGTCGAGCTCGCCCGCCTTCAGGCGCGGCAGGCTCTCCTCGGGCTCCGCCTCGACGAGCGAGAGCTCGACGCCCGGATGGGCGGCGCTGAAGCGGGCGATCGCGAGCGGCATGAGCGTCGCGCCGGCCGTCGGGAACGAGGCGAGGCGCAGGCGCCCGCCGCGGAGCCCCGCGATCGCCTCGAGCTCGGCCTCGGCGGCCGCGAGCCGGGCGAGGATCACGTCGGAGTGCTCCACCAGCGCGCGGCCGGCGTCGGTCAGGCGCACGCCGCGCGCGCCGCGGTCCACGAGCGTCGTGCCGGCCTCGCGCTCGAGCGCGGCGATCTGCTGGGAGACGGCCGACTGCGTGTAGCTCAGCGACTCGGCCGCGGCGGAGAACGAGCCGCGTTCCGCCACCTCTTTGAGCACCCGCAGCCGCTTGACGTCGAGCATTAGTGGAGCTTATCGCAGACCCTACGAAGGGTTGTTTGTGCTGATGGTCGGTGCGTGGCATCGTGGATCTCACGCGGCAGGTCCGCCGCGCGTTTGAGAACCAGACCGAACCCCACCAGCGAGGTGAGCGCCATGACCACCATGTCCGACTCGATCACGATCCGCCTGGCCGGACCCGGCGACGCCGCCGCGGTGCGTCGGCTCGCCGTGCTCGACAGCGCCGAGGCCCCCGCCGGCCCCGCGCTGCTCGCGGAGGTCGGCGGCGCGCCGGCCGCCGCGATCGCCCTGGCCGACGGGAGCGTCGTGGCCGACCCGTTCCGCCTCACCGCGGACCTCGTCGCCCTGCTCGAGCTGCGGCGGGGGCGCCTCGTCGAGGACGACCGCCCCGCCCGCGGCGCGCGGCGCCTGCGGCGTCACCGCGACGCACCACTGGCCCGTGCCGGAGCGCTGCGCCATGCATCCGCTCGCCTCTCCTGACCTCGCCCGGGTGCTGCTCGCCGACCGCGAGCGGGGCCTTCGCCGCCGCGCATCGGAGCCGCGCCCGTCCCGGCCGACCGTGCGCGCGCGGGTCGCGGCCTGGCGGCGCGCCGCGCGATAGCTTGCGGCGGGTGCCGCCCGCCACCGATCCGCGACGTGCGTTCCGCTGGCGGGACGGCGAGCGCACGATCGTCTTCGGGCGGGGCGCCGTGGCCGCCGGCGTCGATCTCCTCGGCACGGGCTACGCGCTCCTGACGACGGCCCGCGGCGAGGACGCCGCGCCGGCGATCGTCGCGGGCGCCGCGGCCGTGCACCACGTGCCGCCGGGACGGGTCGACGAGGTCGCCGCGGGGCTGCGCGCGGACATCGCGGGCGAGCAGCTCGTCGCCCTGGGCGGCGGGCGGGTGATCGACGTCGCCAAGGCGCTCGCGGCGGCCGACCCGCCGCGGCGCGTCACGGCCGTGCCCACCACGCTCTCCGGGGCCGAGATGACCTGGGTCCACCGCCACGCGGCGGGCGTGCCGGCCGACACGCCGCGGGCCCGCCCCGCGGCGGTGCTCAGCGACCCGGCGCTCGCGGCCTCCCAGCCGGCGGCCGAGCGGGCGGCGAGCGCGCTCAACGCCCTCGGCCACGCGGCCGAGGCGCCGGCGACGACCCTCGCGAACCCGGTCGCGACGCTCGCCGCGCTCGAGGCCGCGCGGCTCCTGGCCGCCGGGCTCGGCGGCGGCGCGGCGGGGCCGGACGCGGCGCGCGCCGACGCGCTCGCCCTCGGCGCCCTGCTCGCCGGCTACGCGATCGACTCCGCCTGGTACGGCCTCCACCACGTCCTCGCCCAGACCATGGTGCGGGTCGCCGGGGCCGGGCACGGACCGGTCAACGCCGTGCTGCTGCCGCACACGATCGTGGCGCTGGCGCGACGCAACCCCGCGGCGGGCGCCGCGCTCGACGCCGCGCTCGGCGGGGACGCCGCCGCCGCGACCGCCGAGCTGTGCGCCGCGACCGGCGCCACCCGCCTGCGCGACCTCGGCATCGCGCGCGAGACGCCGGCCGTGGCCGCCGCCGCGGCGGCCGGCCGGCCGGAGCTCGAGCTCACGCCGCCGCGGGCGCAGGAGGCCGAGATCCTCGGGCTCTACGAGGCCGCCTGGTAGGCGCCCGACGGCCCGCCCGCCCGCTCGTGACCGCCCCGCCGCACGATCTCGCGACCCTCGCGGCGCGCGCCCGCGACGCCCTCGCGGGCGAGGGGCAGGTCCGGGTGGTCGCCGAGCGTCGCCTCGTGGCGACGTCGCCCGCCGGCGGCCCCGGGACGGTGCGCGCGGAGGCCGGGACCCGGGCGGAGGTCGTCGCGCGCCACGAGGGCCACGCGGCGGTGGCGAGCACGACCGACGTCTCCGGCGCCGGGCTGCGGGCGGCCGCGGCGCGCGCCGAGGAGGGAGCCCGGGCGCTCTCCGCGGCGGCGGGCGCGCCGGGCCCGCTCCCGCCGCTGCCGGGCCCCGCCGTCGCGAGGTCCCACCCCGCGCCCGACCCGGCCACGGCGCGACCGGCGCCCGACGCGTGGCGGGCGCCGCTCGCGGCGGCCCGTGCCGCGGCCGGGGACGTGCCGGTGGAGCTCGTCCTCGCCATCGCGGGCGGCGAGGCGGCCGTGGCCGGGACCGGCGGGCTCGAGGCCGCCGAGGCGATCGCCTTCGCCACGCTCGCGGTGCGGACGCCGGGCGGCGGCGAGACCCGCATCGCGGCGGCATCGCTCGGCGTCGCTGGACGTCGACTCGGCGGTGGCCGAGGCGACCGCGGGCGCCGGGAGGCCGGCCGACCGCGCGCCCGTCCCGCCCGCCGGCGAGCACCCGGCGGTGCTCGGCCCGGAGGCCGTCGGCGCGCTGCTCGACGCGCTCGGACCGCTGGCCTTCGACGGCCGGGCACACGCCGCCGGGCGCGGCCTGCTCGCCGGGCGCCTGGGCACGCGCGTCGCCGCCGCGGCGATCAACCTCTCCGACTCGCCCCGCTACGCCGGGACCCTGCCGCGGTCGATCGACGCCGAGGGCGTGCCGGCGACCCCCGTTCCGCTGATCCAGGACGGGGTCGCCCACCGCGTCGCGCACGACCGCGCGTCGGCCGCCGCCGCGGGCGGCGGCGCGACCTCGACCGGGCACGCCGTCGCGCCGGCCGGCACCGGCCCGGGCCCGCGGCCGCGCAACCTCGTCCTGGTGGGCGGCGGGGCGGCGGACGAGGCGGAGCTGGCCGCGCCGATCGAGGCGGGCCTGCTGATCCCGGCGCTCCGTGACGTCACGGTCCTCGACCCCGCGTCGGGCCTCGTCACCGCCACCGCGGTCGGCGCCCGCGCGCTCACGCAGGGCGCGGCCGGCTGCACTCTCCGGCCGTTCGTCGTCATCGACGCCCCGCTGCGCCTGCTCTCGGTCGTTCAGGCCCTGTCGGCGAAGCCGCGCCTCGTCCTGGCGGACGCCGCCGTGGGCGGCGCGATCAGCGTGCGCGCGCTCGTCTGCCCGGCCGTGCGGATCGCCGGCCTGTGCGTGGCCGGCGCGTGAACCGCCCTAGACCTTCAGCAGCAGGATCGTGTTGACCGCGAAGGCGATCGCGAAGCCCACGGTCCAGCGGTTCAGGTTGCGCTCGACGAGCGATCCGCCGCCGAACGGGCCGGCGCCGCTGCCGACTCCGAAGGCTCCCGAGAGCCCGGCGTCCTTCCCGGAGTGCATGAGCACGAGGAAGATGAGGACGACCGCGATGAAGACCTGGATGACGCCGAGGACCACGTACATGCGGCCGTCAGGGTACTACGCGGCACCGCTCCGGCCCGCCGCCCGGTCGAGCGCGCGCAGGATCTCGATCGCCTCGGCCCGCAGGCCGGCGTCGAGGGCGCGCCAGTCGGCCTCGGAGAGCTTGCCGGTGCGGTAGTCGAGCTCGGCGTCGCGGATCTCGCGGTACTTCGCGTCGCGCGCCACCTCGAGCTCGTCGACCTCGCCGCGGGTCGTGTCGCCATCCGGCGCCGCGCGGGCGCGGCGCAACGGCGCCGCGATCACGAGCGCCACCGCCGCGACCACGAGGACGACGATCAGCAGCTCCACCGGGGAGCCGGCCCTACGACTCGGGGCGCGCCGCGAGGTCCTGCGCGAGCCGCGCCCGGTAGCGCGAGGGCGCGCGACGGCGCACCGCGGCGGGCGGAGGCCAGAGGGCGATGAGCGCGCCGAGGAAGACGACGAGCGCGCCGAGCCAGATCCAGGTGACGAGCGGCGAGACGAGGATGCGGAAGATCGCCGGCGGCCCGGAGGCGGCGTAGCGCGCGGAGATCCGCTGGACGGCGGTGCGGACGCCCGCCTCGATCCCGCTGACGATCCGCCGCTGCTCGGCCGGCGCCGCGGTGGCGAAGACCGGGCCGAAGCGCCGCATGAGCGTCGAGAAGCGGCGGTCGGCGCGGGCGATCACCGGGCGGATCGCGCTGGTGTCCGGCTCCACCGCGGTCCACAGGTCGCGCCGCAGCCCGGGCTTCACCCCGACCGCCGACTCCGGCTCCCCGTCGAACCACCGGCCGATCGCGCCGTCGGCGAGCGAGCCCCCGGCCGAGGAGTACCACCCCTTCGCCGGGCGCAGCGTGGTCACGTGGCGCCCGTCCCGGCGCACGTCGACGACCGCGCCGTAGGAGAGCTCGTCGGCCTTCAGCTGCGTCGTGGGACGCACGTAGGTGAACGTGTAGCCCTCGACGCTCGCCCGGCCGCCCGGGCGCAGCCGCACCTCCTTGACGGTGGCGAACGCCGAGGAGGCGGCGACGCCGATCAGCAGCACCGCGACGCCGAGGTGCACGAGGTAGCCGCCGTAGCGGCGACGGTTGCGGCGCACGAGCGCGACGAGGGCCACCGGCGGCGACTCGCCCGACATCGCCGCGCGGGCGCGGGTCCCGCGCCAGAACTCCTGGACCACGCCGACGACCACCACGGCGCAGAGGGCGAGCATGAGCAGGGCGAGCGGCTTCCCGCGGGTCACCGGCACGGCGAGCGCGAGGACGAGCGCCGTCACGAGGCCCCCGGCGAGCGGCGCGGCGAGCTGCCCGCGCAGGCTCGCGAGGCTCGCGCGCCGCCACGCGATCAGCGGCCCGATCCCGGTCAGCGCGACGAGCACCAGCGCCAGCGGCCCGACGTAGCGGGAGAACCACGGCGGCCCGACGCTCGACTTCGTCCCGGTCACCGCCTCGGAGATGAGCGGGAAGAAGGTGCCCCAGAAGATCACGAACACCAGGCCGACCAGCACGACGTTCTGGAACAGGAAGAACGCCTCGCGGGAGAGCAGCGAGTCGATCCGGTGCTCGGTGCGCAGCGCGTCGCGACGGCTCAGCACGAGCGCGACGGACCCGGCGATCATCGCGGCGATGAGCCCGACGAACAGCCAGCGCAGGAGCGCCCCGGGCTCGACGAAGGCGTGGATCGAGCTGAGGATCCCCGAGCGCACGAGGAACGTGCCGATGATCGCGAGCACCCCCGTCGCGAGGATCAGCGAGGCGTTCCAGACCTTCAGCATCCCCCGCTTCTCCTGGATCATCCCCGAGTGGATGAACGCCGTCGCGGTGAGCCACGGCAGCAGGGCGGCGTTCTCCACGGCGTCCCAGGCCCAGTAGCCGCCCCATCCGAGCTCGGTGTAGGACCACAGCGCGCCGAGCAGGATGCCGACGCCCAGCGCGAGCCAGGCGCCGAGCGCGAAGCGCCGCGTCGCCCCGATCCACTCCGCGCCGGCGCGGCGGGTGACCAGCGCGCCGATCGCGAAGGCGAACGGCACCGCGATCAGCGTGTAGCCGGAGTAGAGCGCCGGCGGGTGGACCATCATCGCCCAGTGGCGCAGCAGCGGGTTGAGGCCGGCGCCCTCGGCGGGCGCGCGGGCGAGCGTCTCGAACGGGCTGGCGAGGAACACGACGAGGAACGAGAAGAAGGCGCCGAAGGCGAGCAGCACGGCGGTCGCGTAGGGCGCGATCGCCCGCAGCCGGTGGCGGGTGAGCAGCAGCGCGAGGCTCGACCAGCCGGCGAGCAGGAAGAGCCAGAGGAGCAGCGAGCCCTCCTGCGAGGACCACATCGCGGTCGCGCGGTAGAAGGTCGAGAGCGTGCTCGCCGAGTGGTCGGCGACGAGGGCGAAGGAGAGGTCGGTGCGCAGGAACGCCGCCTCGAGCAGGACGAAGGCGAGCGCGACCACCCCGAACAGGGCGTAGACGGCGCGGCGGCCGGAGTCGACGAAGCGCCGGTCGCCGCGGCGGGCGCCGTAGAGCGAGGCGACGATCCCGTAGACGGAGATCGCCAGGGCGAGGATCAGCAGCGCGCGACCGACGGTCGCCATGTCAGTTGCCGTCGCGGGCGGCCTTGAACTTCGAGGGGCACTTCGTCTGCAGCGAGTCCCGCTCGCCGGCGAACCCGCCGCCCCGCTTGCGGACGGTCACGATCACCTCGCGGCCGGCGCGGAAGGGGTCGGGCACGGTGCCGGTGTAGGCGACGGGGACCGAGGCGGCGTTGCCGCCGGCGCGATCGCGCACGCGGAAGTCCAGGGTGTCGCCCGCCCGGCGGATCGAGCCCGGCACGACCTTGCCGGTCAGCTGGTAGCTGCGGCCCGGCTGGGCGTCGCGCAGCAGCTGCGTCGGGGTGCGGGCCTGGCTCCCCGCGCTGAAGCTCGTGTAGACGAGGAACGTCGCGAGCAGGAGCGCGGCGGTCAGCGCGACGACGAGGCGCACGGTGCGCTTCCGGGCGGGGTCCATGCCCTTCTGAGTATCTCAGACCCCGCCGGCGCGCCCGCGCTCGAGAACCGGCGCGCGCCGGCCGATGAGATGCCAGGATTCTTGTCCGATGAGGCGAAACCCCGGGAGACGATGACCGTTCTGGACGTGATGGAGATCGGCACCGGCCTCAAGCGGGCCGCCCGGCGGGGGCGGCCGACGACCCGGCACCGCCGCGCCTCGGCCTCGCCGAAGGACCCCGCAAGCGGCTCGACCGCGGTGCGCCAGACCGATCGCGCCCGTCGCGCCGGCGGGCCGCAGGACCGCGCGGTGTACGCCTGCGGCTGCGGCCACCTCTTCCAGGCGACCGTGACGGCCTCCACCCCGTGCCCCCGGTGCGGGGAGAACCAGGCCTGGTAGCCCCGGACATCCGTCCGCGTCGGGCGCAATCGGCGCATCGACGCACGATCCGGTTCATCCTTCCGAAAACCTACGCGCGTTGCGTACGCTCAGCCAACCCGGAGCGTGACGTCCGACAGTGCGCGCGACTCCACTGTCTGCATGACCAAACACCGAGCCTTCCGCACCCTCGCGGCGATCGCCGCGACCGGCCTGCTGGCCGGGGTCCTGGCCGTGGTCGCGTTCGCGGCGGGCCCGACGACGATCACCGGGGGCCTGCCGGCCGAGGGTGGCGTGTCGAACGACGCCAGCCCCACGGTCACGTTCTCGACCAGCGAAGGGACGGCCACCGGCTTCGAGTGCAAGCTCGACGCTGAGCCCGGCTACACGGCCTGTTCCGGGTCCGCGCCGAGCGGTTCGACCACGCTGCCGACCCTCGCCGACGGCCCCCACACCTTCTCGGTCCGCGCGAACGCGGGCGATCAGACCCCGGACAGCCGCACGTGGACCGTGGACACCCTTGCGCCGACCACGACGATCGACACGGTCAACCCGGCGGAGGGGTCCTACACGAATGCCCAGAGCGCCACCTTCTTCTTCAGCTCGAACGACTCCGGTGCCACCTTCCAGTGCCGGATCGACTCCGGGAGCTACTCCCCGTGCGATGCCGTCGCGGGCGCGAGCTACCCCGGCCTCGCGGAGGGGCCCCACACGTTCAGCGTGAAGGCGATCGACGCGGCGGGCAACGCCGACTCGACTCCGGCGACCCGCACGTGGAACGTCGACACGACCCCGCCGAGCACCCCCACGGCCACCGGGCTGAGCGGCTTCGTGCCGTCGACGAGCGCCCAGGTCGCCTTCAGCTCGAGCGACGGCGCCAACCCCGCCCCCACCTTCGACTGCGAGATCGTCGACAACGGCGTTCCCCAGGGCTACCAGGCCTGCGCCTCCCCCAAGCAGTACACCGGGCTCGCGCAGGGCCCGCACGCGGTGACCGTCCGCGCCTACGACGCCGCCGGGAATCGCAGCGCGGTGAGCAACGGGGTGTCGTGGGTGGTCGACACCGTCGATCCCACCGCGCAGATCACCGGCGGGCCGGCGCAGGACAGCTTCAGCAACGACAAGACGCCGGCCTTCGCCTTCACGGCGAGCGACGGCGGCAACCCCGCGCCGACGGTCAGCTGCAAGCTCGACAGCGCCGGCGCGACGCCGTGCGGCGACTCGCCGAAGCAGCTGCCGAGCCTCGCCGACGGCCAGCACACCTTCACCCTCGCGGCCACCGACGCGGCCGGGAACCAGAAGACCGACGCGCGCACGTGGACGGTGGACACCGCGGCGCCGGCGCTCGGGATCCAGAGCGGGCCGGAGAACACCACGAACTCGACGACGGCCACCTTCACGTTCGTCTCCAGCGTCGACGCCGTCTCGCTGGCGTGCAGCCTCGACGGGGCACCGTTCACGCCCTGCAGCGACCCCTGGGTCCTGACGGGCCTGAAGAACGGCTCCCACACCTTCCGGGCGCAGGCCACCGACCGCGCCGGCAACAAGAGCGGCGTCGTGTCGCGCACGTGGACGGTCTCGAACCCGCCGGTCGCCTCGTTCACCTTCACCCCGGCCAATCCCCAGACCGGGGCGACGGTGGCCTTCTTCGACACCTCGACCGTCCCCGGCCGGCCGCACCATCACCTCGCGGGCGTGGGACCTCGACAACGACGGCCAGTACAACGACGGGACCGGCCCCGGCGCCTCACGGGTCTTCACCCGTCCCGGCACCTACGTCGTCCGCCTGCGCGTCGTCGACTCCGCCAACGGCGTCGACATGACGAGCCGCACGGTCGTCGTCGGCAATCGTCCCCCGAAGGCCAGCTTCCTCGTCTTCCCGGCCAACCCCGCCGCCGGCGACCCCGTGAGCCTCGTGTCGACCTCCGCCGACCCGGACGGGCCGCTGGTCAGCCAGCAGTGGGACATCAGCGGGGACGGGACGATCGACGACGCGACGAGCCCGAGCACGACGGCGTCCTTCGACCGGCCGGGGCGGCAGACCATCACCCTCACGGTCACCGACTCCGACGGCGCGCGGGGCTTCGTCACGAAGCTCATCGTCGTCGGGAAGCCGCGGCCGAAGCTGCTCTCGCCCTTCCCCGTGGTCCGGATCGCCGGCGGGCTGACCGGCAACAACACCCGGATCCGGACGCTCTCCGTGACCGCGCCACGAGGTTCGCGCGTCGAGGTGCGCTGCAAGGGCCGGGGCTGCCCGAAGCGACGGGTCATGACGTTGCGGACGTCGCGCGCCACCAGGATGAAGGCGTTCCAGCGGAGCTTCCGCCCGAACACCGTCATCGAGGTCCGCGTCACGGCCGCGGGCAAGATCGGCAAGTACGTCAAGTTCCGCCTCCGCAAGCGCCGGGGGCCGGCGCGGACGGACGCGTGCCTCGTGCCGGGCAGCAGTCGGCCCACGAGGTGCCCATCGTGACGAGGGCCGCCATCGTCGGGCTCGCGCTCGTCGTGGTCGTCGCCGCCTTCGCCATCCCCTACGCCGCCCGCGGCGGCTTCCGCAGTGGCGCGGGCACCGACGCGCAGGCCGCCGGCGGCGTCCAGGCGCCCGCGGGGCCCTCGGCCGGCACCGAGGCCGTGTCGCTCGGCGCGGCGGCGGGGATCCCCGCCCTGGGCGCCGCCCCGCGCGCGAAGCCGGGCCCGGCGCCGGCGCCCGCGCCGTCCGCGCCGGCCGTGCCGCTGCTCCCGGCGACGCCCGCCCCGGCGACGCCCGCCCCGGCGACGCCCGGCCCGGGGCCCGCGAGCCCCGCTCCCACGCCGCAGTCGGCGCCCGCCCCGGCGCCGGCTCCGAAGCCCGCGCCGTCGGGCGGCGGCGGCGGAGGCGGCGGCGGGTCGTTCGACGACTCGGGCTGAGCGCCGATGGCCTCCCGTCCCGCGCCCCGCTACGAGCGCTGGTACTACGTGCCGGGCCTCGACGTGCACCTGCCGGTCTCGCCGTGGCTGCTCGGCGCCCTGGCGGGCGTCGCGGTGGTCGCGCTCGTCGTGGGGCTCTTCCTCCCGGTCTCCTCGCCGTCCCGACCCGGCGGGCCGACGACGCTGAGCGAGGTCAGCGGCCTCACGCTGGACGTCCCGGCCGGGTGGCGACGGATCGACGACCCGCCGGAGATCCCGGGCCTGCGCTTCGCCGAGCGGGCGGCCTTCGCGGCCGCCGGCGGGAGCGGCGTGATCCTCGGCCGGGCCACCGCCGGGCCGCCGACCTACCTCCCGGCCTCGCTCGTCGAGCGAGCGGGGACGCGCGTGCCGGGCGCCCGGCCGGTGTTCGTCGGCGCCTCGGACGCCTACGAGTACCCGGACCTGCGCATCCGCGGCTTCGACCGGCGGCTCACGCTCTACGTCTTCCCGGCCGAGCGCCGGCCGTTCCTGCTCGTGTGCCACGCCGAGCCGCGGCGCGCCGCCGCCTTCATGCCGGAGTGCGGCGCCGCGGCCGCCGGCGTCGGCGTGCCGAGTCTGCTGCTCACCCCGCTGAACGCCGGTGACGGACCGTACGGGCGCAGCGTCCGGACGGCGGTGACGCGGTTGCGCGCCGACCGCGCGCGCGCCCGGGCGGGGCTGCGCGCCGCCCGGGCCCAGGACGCGCAGCGCGCCGCGGCGCTCGCCCTGACCCGCGCGTACCGGCGCGCGACGGCCGCGGTGCTCGCCGCCCAGGGACGGCTGCCCGCCGGGCGCGCGGGCGCCTCCTCCCCCGGGGGCCTGGTGCTGGCGCTCGGCGCGACCGGGTCGGCCTATCGCGCGCTGGCCGCGGCCGCCGACGGGAACGAGGGACCGGCGTGGCGCGCGGCGCGCGCCCGCGTGCGCACGACCGAGACCGGCGTGGACCGCGAGCTGGCCGCGCTGGCGGCGGTCGGCTACCGGCTGCGGTAGGAGGCCGCCGGCGTCACGTCGGCCGGTAGCCGGCTCAGGTGACCTCGTCGGCGACCCACTCGCCGCCGCGCCGCCCGAGCCAGATCGTCCCCGGGGCCCCCGTCGTCGTCACCCGGAACACCGCCTGGTCGTCATCCGTCCCCGGCTCGTCGCGCACCGCCACGAGCGTGACCTCGCGGACCTCGTGGTCGGGACGCTCCGCCGCGTAGAGCCGGCGCGCCGCGGCGTACAGCGCCTCCGGCTCCCAGCCCTTGTCCTCGGCGTGCGCGGCCGCGAGGCGGTCGTTCGCGTCCGCGACCACGCCGGCGAAGCCCGGCCCCTGGCGGCGGTTGCGCCGCGCGACGTGGACGGCGCCCCCGACCACGAAGACGGCGATGAGGGCGCCCAGGACGGCGAGCACCACGATGAGCCAGGTGGGCATGGCGGGAGATGGTAGGCGGGACGCTCACATCGGGGCGGAATGCTCGCGCGCGAAGCGGGATACGGGAATCGAACCCGTCTCTCCAGCTTGGGAAGCTGGCGTTCTACCGATGAACTAATCCCGCAGCGGGCCGACGCCGCGACGGCCGCAGGCCGCCGGATCGGTTGTGGGCGAGTATAGGCTCGAGGCGGGATCCAGCGCGTCGAGCCGGGTGGTCTCCCCGGCTCCGGCCTGCCGGCGTCCGAGGCGGGCCCGTTCGAGCGCCCGGGTATCGCATCGAGCTCGTCCCTCGTGCCCGTTGCTACCGTCGCCCGCCATGCCCTCGGCGCACGACTCCGGCACCTTCCGCATCGGCGGCGACCTGGAGGTCCACCGCCTCGGCTACGGCGCGATGCGCATCACCGGCGAGGGGATCTGGGGGCCGCCCGAGGATCCCGACCGGGCGGTCGCGCTGCTGCGGCGGCTGCCCGAGCTCGGCGTCGACCTCGTCGACACCGCCGACTCCTACGGCCCGTCCGTCTCGGAGGACCTGATCCGCGCGGCGCTCCACCCCTACGACGGGGTGACGGTGGCCACCAAGGCCGGGCTCACGCGCTCCGCTCCGGGCCGCTGGGACCCGGTCGGGCGCCCCGAGTACCTCCGCCAGTGCTGCGAGATGAGCCTGCGGCGCCTCGGCGTGGACGCGATCGACCTCTGGCAGCTCCACCGCATCGACGCGAAGGTGCCGCGCGAGGAGCAGTTCGGGGTGATGAAGGAGCTGCAGGACGAGGGCAAGGTCCGCCATCTCGGCCTCTCCGAGGTCTCCGTGGAGGAGATCGAGGCGGCCGGCGAGGTGTTCGCGGTGACGACGGTCCAGAACCGCTACAACCTCGGCGACCGCGCGGCCGAGGACGTGCTGCGGTATTGCGAGGCACACGGCATCGGCTTCATCCCGTGGTTCCCGCTCGCCGCCGGCAGCCTCGCCGAGCCGGGCGGTCCCGGTGGCCGAGATCGCCGCCGCCCACGAGGCCACCACCGGGCAGGTCGCGCTGGCGTGGCTGCTCCATCGCAGCCCGGTGATGCTGCCGATCCCGGGCACCGGCTCGATCCGGCACCTCGAGGAGAACGTCGCCGCCGCGGGCCTGCGCCTCGCCGACGACGAGCTGGCCACGCTCGACCGCGCCGCCGAGCACCCCGCTTGAGCACCCCGCCCGAGCGCTCCGCCGGAACGGCGCCGGCGTGCTCGAGCAGGACCAAGCGCGAGCCGCTCGCCGCGACGTCCGTCGCCCGTGCGCTGCTACACCGTCTTCGCGCGGTGCTCCTCCCCCACCTCGTCGCGCGGCTCGAGGCCGAGCGCGCGGTCGGCGCCGGGAACCCCTCGCTCGAGCTGGCGGGAGCGCTCGCGCTCGGCGTTGAGCTCGGCTCCGACGAGGATCGCCAGGTTCGTGATCCACAGCCAGACGAGGAAGACGATGATGCCCGCGAGCGTCCCGTAGGTCTTGTTGTAGCTGCCGAAGTTCGCGACGAAGAACGCGAAGCCGGCCGAGGCGACGAGCCACGCCGCGACCGCGAGCAGGCTGCCGGGCAGCACCGAGCGGAAGCCGCTGGGCTTCGCGTTCGGCGAGGAGTAGTAGAGGACGGAGATCAGCGTGACGACGATGAGCAGGATCACCGGCCACTTCGCGATGTCCCACGCCGTGACGGCGGCGCCGCCGACGCCGATCGCCTCGCCGACGTCGGAGGCCAGCGGGCCGGTGACGACGAGCGAGGCGGCCACGAGGGCCACGAGCAGCACCATCACGAGCGTGACGAGCATCTGGAACGGGCGCAGCTTCCACGCCGCGCGCCCCTCCTCGACCTCGTAGATGGCGTTCGAGGCGCGGGAGAACGCGCCCACGTAGCCCGAGGCGGTCCACAGGGCGCCGACCAGGCCGAGGATCAACGCGATGCCGGCGGCGCCGCGGTTGGAGGTGAGCTGGTCGATCGGCTGCTCGAGCGTGTCGGCCGCGCCCGGCCCGATCTTCGACACCAGGTCGGTGAGGGACCGGGTGGTCTCCTTCGGGTCGGCGACCAGGCCGACGATCGAGACGAGCGCGATCAGCGCGGGGAAGATCGCCAGCACGGCGTAGTACGTGAGCGCCGCCGCCCAGTCGGTGAGCCCGTCCTCGCGGATCTCGGAGATCGTGCGGCGCAGCAGGCCGCCCTGGATCCCGACCGGCTCGGGCACGGAGGGCGTTGGGGGCGCTCGCCGGCCGGGTCAGGCCCGGGCCTTGCGCCGGCCGCCCGACGCGCCGCGCTTGCCGGCCTTGCCCGCCGCGGCGGTCTTGCCTCGCTTGGCCGCCTTGCCGGGCTTGGCGCGCTTGGCCGCCGTGCGCGTCTTCGCGCCCTTCGCGGCCGCGGCGCTGCGGCGCTCCGCCTTGCGCTTCCGCGTGCGCGCGCGCCTTGCGCGCCGACGCGCTCCGCTTGGCCGGCCCGCCGGTGAGACGGTCCTCGAGGTCGCCGACGACGGACTTGAGCCCGCTGAGCGCCTTGCGCGCGCCCTTGGGGACGTCGTCGCCCCGCTTCGCGCGCCCGGTGGCCTGCGCGAAGGTCTTCGCGGCCTTCTTGCGCAGGCCGCCGGCGCGGAGCGCGCTCATCAGGTCGGCGTCGGACGGCTTGTTCTTGCGCTGCTTCGCCATGGTCGGTCCTCCGGTGGGTGGCTGAACGGCGTTCTTCGCCCGAGAGTACCCGCGTCGGCGCATGTTGAACCGGGGCCGCGGCGGCGAGCGGCCGCGAGGAGGGCCCGTGCCCGCCCGCCGAGCTCCGAATCCCGAGGTCGGACCGGCCGGGAGAGCGGGACACCGGAGTCGAACCGGTCTCTCCGACCTGGAAGGCCGGCGCTCTGCCGCTGAACCAGTCCCGCCTCCGACTCGTCGGCCGGCGGCGCCACCGGCTTGAGCGTCGGGCGGACTCAGGCCACGCGGACGGCCGGTCGACCGTCCGGCCCGCCGCGCCGGGGTGAGGGCCGGCGGGCTTCTCTAGCCTGTGCGGGGTGCGCCGCGCCGCCGTCCCCGCCGCCGTCGTCGCCCTCTGCGCGGCGCTCGTCGCGCTGATCGTGTTCGGCGTGGCCGCGAAGTCCGCCGACACGAGCCTCGACCAGGCGGTGGCGGCCGGGGGCCGCCCGGCGGCGCCCGATCCGGACCGGCGCCTGCCGGCCCTCGACGGTGCCCGCCCCACGGCGCTGCGCGACCTGCGCGGCAAGGTCGTGGTGCTCAACTTCTGGGCGTCGTGGTGCGAGCCGTGTCGCGCCGAGGCGCCCGCCCTGGAGCGCACGCAGCGGCGCCTCGTGCGGGCGGGCGGCACGGTGCTCGGGGTCGACTGGAACGACGCGATGCCGGACGCCCGGCGCTTCGCGCGGCGCTACGGGATCAGCTATCCGGTCGTCCGCGACGTCGGCGGCGAGCTGGCCCGGGCCTACGGCGTGACCGGCCTGCCGGAGACCTTCGTGATCGACCGCGCGGGGCGGGTGGTCGCCCTCCAGCGATTCTCGGTCAACGAGCGATTCCTCCGACGGACCCTCGCCCCGCTGACCGCGTCGGCCTCGTGACCCGCCTCCCCGCCGCCGCGCTCGTCCTCGCCCTGGCGCTCGGCCCGGGCGCGGCGCTCGCCGCGGCGGCCGCGCCCCGCACGTCGCTCGCCGACGTCGAGGACGAGGTGATGTGCACCGTCTGCGGCGTCCCGCTCGACCTCGCGCGCGAGGCGCCGGCCGCCCGACGCGAGCGCGCGCTCATCGCCGGACTCGTGGCCCAGGGCCGCTCGAAGGGCGAGATCAAGGACGTGCTCGTCGCGACCTACGGCACCGACGTCCTGGCGCTGCCCCGCAACGAGGGCTTCGACCGGGCGGTCTACCTCGTCCCGATCGCCGCCGCGCTGGCGCTGGGGGCGGTGCTGCTCGCCGTGGTGCGCCGCGCGCGCCGGCGGCGCGCCCCCGCGCCGGCGGCCCCGCCCGCGCCGCTCGCCGCGGCCGACGCGCGGCGACTGGACGACGACCTCGCCCGCTTCGACGGCTGAGGGCGGGCTCCCGGCGTCGGCCGCGTGGCGATCGCCACCGGTGCCTCCGCTCGGTCTCTCGCTGAGGGGGTTGCCTCACATCGCGTCGGGCGCGCTGACGCCGAGCAGGTCGAGCCCGGTGGCGATCGTCCGCCGCGTCGCGACGCACAGCGCGAGGCGGAAGGACTCCACGGCCCGCGCCTCGGCCCCGACCACGCGGCAGTCGCGATAGAACGCGGTGAAGTCCTGGGCGAGCTCGAGGACGTACGCGGTGATCCGGTGCGGCGCGCGGCGCTCCGCGGCCTCGGCGACCTCGCTCGGGAAGGCCAGCAGGCTCTTGACGAGGTCGCGCTCGGCGGGATGCAGCGGCGCGCCGGCCTCGGGCGGCGCCTCGAGCGCCTCCGCGACCCGCGCCTCGCCGGCCCGGGCGAGCATCGACGCGATGCGCGCGTGCGCGTACTGGACGTAGTAGACCGGGTTCTCGCTCGACTGCTCGCGCGCGAGGTCGAGGTCGAGGTCGACCGTGGTGTCGTGGGAGCGCTGGAGGAGGAAGAACCGGGTCGCGTCCACGCCGATCTCGCCGACCAGCTCGTCGAGCGTGATGAAGTCGCCGCGCCGCTTGCTCATCGACGCCCGCTCGCCGTCCTCGATGACGTGGACGAACTGCATGATCACGAGCTCGAGCTTGTCCGGGTCGGCGCCGAGCGCGGCGAACAGGGCCTTCATCCGGCCGATGTAGCCGTGGTGGTCGGCGCCCCAGACGTCGATCAGCCGGTCGAAGCCGCGCTCGCGCTTGACCACGTGGTAGGCGACGTCGGAGGCGAAGTAGGTCGGCTCGCCGGAGGCGCGCTCCAGCACCCGGTCCTTGTCGTCGCCGAAGGCCGTCGTGCGCAGCCAGAGCGCGCCCTCGGAGCGGTACAGGTGGCCCTCGGCCTCGAGCCGGTCCCGCGCGCGCCGCACCGGCGAGGGGTCGCCCTCGTAGAGCGCGCGCTCGGAGGCGAAGCGGTCGAAGCGGACGCCGAAGCGCTCGAGCGTCTCCCGGATGCGCTCGACCATCAGCTCGATCCCGCGCCGCGCGAGGTCGTCCGGGTCCGCGTCGCCGCGCCTCCGGGATCGCCGTCGCGAGCTCGCGCACGTAGTCGCCCTCGTAGCCGCCCTCCGGCACCGGCTCGCCCCGCGCCCGCGCGCGGATCGACTCGCCGAGACGGCGCACCTGGGTGCCCGCGTCGTTGACGTAGTACTCGCGCTCGACGACGTGGCCGTGGAACCCGAGCACCCGCGCGAGCGCGTCGCCGTACGCGGCGTGACGCCCGCCCGCGGCGGTCAGCGGACCGGTCGGGTTCGCGCTCACGAACTCGACCAGCACCCGCTCGGACGGCCGCGCTCCCCCGCGCCCGAAGGTCGTGCCGGCGGCGACGAGGTCGCTGCACCGCGTCGCGATACCAGTCGTCGGCGAGGACGACGTTGAGGAAGCCCGGCCCGGCCACCTCCCAGCGGTCGAGCCGCGTCCCCAGGCGGTCGGCGAGCGCCGACCCGATCCGCTCGGCGATGTCCCGCGGCGGGCGTCCGAGCGCGGGCGCGAGCAGCATCGCCGCGTTCGTCGAGTAGTCGCCGAACGCCGCCTGCTTCGGGCGTTCCAGCGACGGCGCGGCGCCGGGGCCGGCCTCGCCGTCGCGCACCGTTCCGGACGCCGCCTCGACCGCGGCCCGCAGGGATTCCAGGGCGTGGGGCACCGGCCGAGGGTAGCGACGATCAGTAGTGGTACGGCTCCCGGGCGAGGATCTTGTGCGCGCGGTAGAGCTGCTCGAGCAGGACGACGCGCGCGAGCTGGTGCGGGAGCGTCATCGGCCCGAGCGAGAGGCGGTGGTCGGCGCGCGCGAGCTCGAGCCCGAGCGGGCCGCCGATCACGAAGCACGAGGTCGCGCCCGGCCTGGCGGCGCTCCTCCAGGAAGCGGCTGAAGGCGAGCGAGTCGAACGTCTCGCCGCCGGCGTCGAGCAGCGAGACGAACGCCCGCTCGGGGATGCGCTTCGCGACCTGCTCGTCCTCCCGCACCTCGATCAGCTCGAGCCGCGCGTGGCCGGCCAGGAGCTTGCGGTAGTGCTGCACGTCGTCGGCGAACGGCGGCCGCAGCCGGCCCACGGCGAGGACGACGATCCGCACCGTTGCGATACTAGATGGCCACCCCCGACCGCGAGGACCCGCCACCGATGCACGACCCGGACGCCGGCGAGCGCCACATCGACATCCAGATCAATCCGGAGCAGATGGCCGGGCACTACGCGAACTTCGCGAACGTGAGCCACTCGGACTACGAGTTCACGATCACGTTCGCCCGCGTCGACCACGAGGTCGAGGACGATCCGGTCCCCGGGGTCGTCGTCACCCGCGTGAACCTCTCGGCCCAGTTCATGGGCGAGCTGATCGACGGCGATGCAGGACAACTACTCGAAGTGGGCCACCCGGGTGGGGATCCGGGACCTGCCGGAGACCGAGCCCCCGCGGGAGGAGCCGCAGGGGGAGGAGTAGCGGCGGCGTCGCCCGGGCCCGCTCGTAGGCCACGGCGGCGCCGATGCGCTCGATCACCGGCGGATGGGTGCCGAGCAGCGCCACGCGCCAGCGGGGCGGATCGGGATCGGCGAGGTTGCGCACGGCCAGACGGCGCCAGAAGGCGACGAGCGCGCGCGGCGCGCCGGTGAGGCGCAGCGCCTCGGCGTCGGCGCGCCGCTCGACCGCACGCGAGAGGCGGGCGGCGCTCCACGCCGTCGGCGCTCCGGCGAGCCCGGCGGCCAGCGCCAGCGCCGGCAGGGCGGCGGCTCCTCCCGCCGCCGCCCCGCGGGCGCCCATCGCCTCGGCCAGGCCGCGCGCGAGGAGGGCGGTCGGCGCCGCCACGATCGCGGAGAACGCGAGGCTGCGCCACACGTCGCGGTGGCGGACGTGGGACAGCTCGTGGGCGACGACGATCCGCACCTCGTCGCGCGGGAAGCGGTCGAGCAGCGTGTCGTAGAGCACGACGCGCTTCGTCGGTCCCAGCCCGGTCACGTAGGCGTTGGCCGCCGTCGTGCGGCGGGAGGCGTCGACCGAGAAGACCTCGCCCACCCGCACGCCGGCGTCCGCGGCGAGCCCGAGCACGTCGGCGCGGGTCTCGCCCGCGGGCAGCGGGGTGAAGCGGTTGAAGCGCGGGGCGAGCAGGACCGGCGCCGCGACGGCGAGCGCCGCCCCGAACACGATCGACCCGGCGGCGGCGCCGACCCACCAGTCCCGGGGGCGCCGCGGATCGCGGCCAGCACGACGGCGGCGCCCCCGCCGGCCAGCCCGGCCTCGATCGCCTGGGCCTTCGCGACGTCCTGCGCCCACCCCCGCCACGACTGGGTGGCCAGCCCGACCGCGAGCGCGCGGCGGCGGGCGAGCGCGCCGAACGGCAGCCCGACCGCGGCGAGCGCGACCGCGAGCCCGGCGCCCGCCGCGGCGTCCGCGGGCGGAGCGCCCCGTCGGAGCTCGCGCCGCGCCCCGCCCGCGAGCGGGGCGCCCCGCCGCGCCGCCGCGCGCGCCAGCCCGGCCAGGACCACGAGCTGGGCCAGCCCCTGGCCGACGGCGAGGGCGGCCTGCGGCCGGCCGTAGGCGCGCGCCCGCCCGATCTCCTCGGCGGTGAAGTACGATCGCGCGCTCACCGGCGCCGGGTCGGCGACCTCCGACCGCCGCGGACGCAGGAGGCGCACGCCCGCCTCGGCGGCGACGAGGGTGGCCAGCACGGCGGCCGGACGGCGTGGGCGGGCGAGGAGTGCCATGGCCGCCCACGCTAGAGGAAGGTTCCCGGCCCATGCGCGTCGCCGTCGTCTCAGACATCCACGGAAACCGGCAGGCCTTCGAGGCCGTGCTCGAGGCCGCCGAGGCGGCCTCGGCCGAGGAGCTGTGGTGCCTCGGCGACCTCGTCGGCTACGGCGCCGACCCCGACGCCTGCGTCGCGCTCGCTCGGGAGCGCGCGGCGATCTGCCTGGTCGGCAACCACGACCTCGCCGTCTGCGGCGACATCCCGCTCGACGAGTTCTCCCGCGGCGCCGCCCTCGCGGCGCGCTGGACCCGCGACGCGGTGTCGGCCGAGACGCTCGACTACCTGCGCGGCCTCGCGCCCTCGAGCGCTCGAGGGGGCGGTCGGGCTCTACCACGCCAGCCCGCGCGACCCGGTGTGGGAGTACGTGCTCTCGCCCCTGCAGGCCGAGCTGTGCCTCGACGCGCAGCCCCACCGGGTCTGCCTCATCGGCCACTCCCACGTCGCCCTCTCCTTCTCGCGCGGGGAGGGCGAGCCGGCGGGCGGCGAGACCCGCGCCGGACGGTGTCGCGTTCGACGTCGTCGACGGGCGAGTGGCTGCTGAACCCGGGGAGCGTCGGGCAGCCGCGCGACGGCGATCCGCGCGCGGCCTGGCTGGTGCTCGACACCGCGACCTGGGCCTGCGAGTACCGCCGCACGGAGTACGACGTGGCCGGCGCGGCCGCGGCCATCCGCGACGCCGGGCTGCCGGAGTCGCTGGCCGAGCGGCTCGAGTACGGCCAGTAGCATCCGGGCGTCCATGCGCGCGCTCGCCATCCTCCTCGCGGCCGGGTCGCTGGGCCTCGGCGCGTCGCTGCTCGCGGCGTGCGGCGAGCGCAACGATCTCATCGCCGCCTCGAACGCCGGCGCCCTGAACCGCGCGCTCGACGCGGTCGACAGCGCGGTCGCCGACGGGAACTGCCGCGCGGCCGATCGCGCCGCCTCCGCGCTTCGCGACGAGGTCGCGGGCCTGCCCCTGACCGTGAACGCCCGCGTGCGGCGCAATCTCGCCCAGGGGGCGTCGACCGTGAGCGAGCTCGCCGCGACCGACTGCCGCACGAAGCCGCCGACCACCACGACCGACACCACGCCCACGACCACGACGCCGACGACGACGACGACCGACACCACGCCCACGACCACGACGCCGACGACGACCACGGACACGACCACCACGACGACCGGCACGACGACGACCACCACCACCGCGCCGACCCAGCCGAACGGCGGGGGCGGCGCTCCGTCCGGCGGCGGCGCGGCCCCCGGCGGCGCGAACAGCCAGTAGCCGTGGCCGACGAGCCGATCATCGCGGGCCGCTACCGCCTCGAGCGCAAGCTCGGCGTCGGGGGCATGTCGACCGTCCATCTCGCGCTCGACACGCGCCTCGAGCGCCACGTGGCGGTCAAGCTGCTCGCCGAGCACCTGGCGGACGACCCGGCCTTCGTCTCCCGCTTCCGCCGCGAGGCGCTCAGCGCCGCGCGGCTCGTGCACCCGAACGTCGTCCAGGTGTTCGACTTCGGCTTCGACGACCAGAGCCACCACCACTTCATCGTCATGGAGCACGTGCCCGGTCGCTCGTGCGCGGAGATCCTGCGGGATCGGGGGCACCTCGAGGTCGGCGAGGTCGTCGACATCGTCGGCCAGTCCTGCCAGGGGCTCGACTACGCGCATCGCAACGGGGTCGTGCACCGCGACGTGAAGCCCGGGAACCTGCTCGTCTCCGACAGCGGCGGGGTCAAGCTCGCCGACTTCGGGATCGCGAAGGCGACCGAGCAGTCGAGCATCACCCAGGTCGGCTCGGTGCTCGGCACCGCCGCCTACCTGGCGCCGGAGCAGGCCCGCGGCGAGGAGGCCGGACCCGCGACCGACCTCTACTCGCTCGGCGTCGTGACCTACCAGCTGCTGTCCGGTCGCCTGCCCTACGAGGCCGCCTCGCTCTCCGAGCTCGCGCTCAAGCAGCAGAGCGAGACCCCCGACCGGCTCGACGTGCTGAACCCGGACGTGCCGCCCGCGCTCGCGGAGGCGGTCGCGCGGGCGCTGGCGCTCGACCCCGGGGCGCGCCCGCTGGACGCGCTCGCCTTCGCGGCGTCGCTCCGCGCCGGCGCGCGCGGCGTCGCCCCGGACCCGGCCACGGCGGCCACGGCCGTGGCGGCCGGCACGGCGGCGACCACGGTGCTGCCGGCGGAGGACGCCACGCGCGTCGCCCCGCCGCGCCCCCCGGCGGACGCGGCCCCCGCCCGCGCCGCGGCGCCGGCCGGCCGAGCCCTCGCGACGCGAGGCGCGACCCGCCCGCGCGACCGCGGCGCAAGCGCCGGCGGAGCCCAGCCGCGGCCGGCTCGCCGCGCGCCGGATCGCGGCGATCGTCGCGATCCTCGTGCTCCTCGCCGCGGGCGCCGCGGCCGCCTACTTCGCGACGAGCACCTCGAAGGACGCCGTCACCGTCCGCCGGGTGGTCGGCAACGACGCGGGCCAGGCGATCCAGTCGATGCGCGACCTCATCTCCCAGAACACGAAGTAGCACCCCCGGCCCATCGTCAGGCGACGACCACCCCCGGCGCGGCGCCCGCGCGCAGGGCGGCCGCGACCGCCGGCAGCGTCCCCGTCGCCACGCCCTCCCGGAGGTCGGCCATGACGCGCGAGACGAAGGCGAGGTTGTGCGTCGTGAGGAGCCGCAGCGCGGTCGGCTCCCGGCCGCGCACGAGGTGGTGGAGGTAGGCGCGGGAGCGCCCGTCCGCGCACGCCGGGCAGGGGCACCCCTCCATCACCGGCGCGGGATCGCGCCGGGCTCCGGCCTTGCCGAGGTCGAGCCGCCAGCGCCGGTCGGGCTCGGGCACCAGCGCCATGCCGTGGCGCCCGAGCCGGGTCGGCATCGCGCAGTCGAACGTGTCGATCCCGAGCTCCACGCCGCGGATCAGGTCGTCGACCTCGCCGATGCCGAGGAGGTGGCGCGGGCGGTCGGGCGCGGCGGCGTCGAGCTCCCCGGTCGCCCAGCCGACCACCTCGTGCATCTGGGCCTTGTCCTCGCCGAGCGAGCCGCCGATCGCGACCCCGTCGACCGCCCGCGCGGCGACCTCGCGCGCCGAGGCGCGGCGCAGGTCCTCGTGGACGCCGCCCTGCACGATGCCGTAGACGGCCTGCCCGGGCGGCCCGTGCTCCCCGTGCCAGGTCAGGCAGCGGTCGAGCCAGCGGTGGGTGCGCTCGGTGGAGCGCGCGGTGTAGTCGCGCGAGACGTGGAACGGCGTGCACTCGTCGAAGGCGAGCGCGACGTCGGAGCCCAGGGCGCCCTGGATCTCCATCGAGCGCTCGGGCGAGAGCGTCCGCTCCGCGCCGTCGAGGTGCGAGCGGAAGCGCACGCCCGCCTCGTCGATGGCGAGGACGCGACCCGCGCGTCCCTCGGCCCGGGGCGCGCGGCCCTTGACCTCGTCGGCCACCGTCCCGTGCCCCATCGAGAACACCTGGAAGCCGCCCGAGTCCGTGATGATCGGCCCCTCCCAGCCCATGAAGGCGTGGAGCCCGCCGAGCTCGGCGACGAGCTCGTGGCCCGGCGCGAGGAAGAGGTGGAAGGCGTTGCCCAGCACCATCTCGAAGCCGAGTGCGGCCACCTCGGCGGGCAGCATGCCCTTCACCGTGGCCTTCGTGGCGAGCGGCACGAACGCCGGGGTGCGCACCTCCCCGCGGGCCAGCCGCAGGACGCCGGCGCGCGCCCGGCTCGCCGGGTCGCGCGCCGTGATGGCGAAGGCGGGCACCGCCGCGCTCATGGCGCCGGGTCGAGCCGATCCCACACGGCCGCCAGGGTCTGCCGTTCTCCCGGTGCGAGCCCGGCGAGGAAGCGGCGGCGCACGCCGGCGAGGTGCGTCGGCCGCGCGGCGGCCAGGGCGGCGCGTCCGGCCGGCGTGAGCACCGCGTACGCGCCGCGCGCGTCGTCCGGACACGACTCGCGCGCCACGAGCCCCTCTCGCGCGAGCCGGTCCACGAGGCGGGTCACCCCGCTGCGGCTGAGCAGCACCGCGTCCGCGAGCTCCCGCATCCGCAGCCGGTGCGCGGGCGCCCCCTCGAGCTGGACGAGCACGTCGTAGGAGGCGAGCGGCAGGCCGTGGGCCTCGCGCAGCTCCGCGTCGAGGGCGCCGGTCAGCCCGGCGTGGGCGCGCAGGAAGCCGCGCCACGCCGCGAGCTCGTCGGGATCGAGGGCGTCCGCCGGCATCATGGTTGCTCGCGCAACGATAGCGCCGGCGCGGACGGCCGCCGGGTCAGCGGGCGATCAGCGAGCGACCGGTCATCGCCGCGGGCTGCGCAAGCCCGAGGATCTCCAGCACGGTCGGGGCGACGTCGGCCAGCACCCCGCCGTCGCGCAGCCCGAGCCCGGGCACGGTGACGACGAGCGGGACCGGGTTGAGCGAGTGCTGGGTGTTCGGGCCGCCGTCGGGCTCGAGCATGTGGTCCGCGTTGCCGTGGTCGGCGGTGACGACGCACGCGCCGCCGGACTCGTGGACGGCGGCCACGACGCGGCCGAGGCCGGCATCGACCGTCTCGATCGCGGTGACCGCGGCGGGGATGACGCCGGTGTGCCCGACCATGTCGGCGTTCGCGAAGTTGATGATCCCGAACGCCGGCTCGTCCTCCCGCCAGGCGTCGACGAAGGCCGCGGCGGCCTCGGGCGCGCTCATCTGCGGCTTGCGGTCGTAGGTCGGCACGTCGCGGGGCGAGGCGACGAGCTCGCGGCGCTCGCCGGCGCACGGCGCCTCCTCTCCGCCGTTGAAGAAGTACGTCACGTGCGGGTACTTCTCCGTCTCGGCGACGTGGAGCTGGTGTCGGCCGCTCGCGGCGACGACGCCCGACAGCGTCACCTCCGGATGCTCGGGCGGGAAGGCCACCGGGTAGGGCCAGCCCTCCTCGTACTCCGTCATCGCCGCGTAGCGCTCGACCGGCGACGCGCCGCCGCGGTCGACCTCGTCGAACCCCGGCTCGGCCAGCGCGCGCGTGATCTCGCGCATCCGGTCGGGCCGGAAGTTCAGGCCGATCACGCTGTCGCCGGGTCGGATCCGGGCCTCCTCCCCGACCGTCGTCGGGGTCACGAACTCGTCGGTCTCCCCGCGCGCGTACGCCGCCTCCATCGCCGCCCGCCCGGTCCCGGCCGCGTGCTCGCCGCGGCCGTGGACGAGCAGGTCGTAGGCGCGCTGCACCCGATCCCAGCGCCGGTCGCGGTCCATCGCGAAGTAGCGGCCCACCACCGAGCCGATGCGGCCGGCGCCGGCCTCGGCCATCCACCCGTCGACGGTCTCGAGGTACCCGGCGCCGGCGGTGGGCAGCGTGTCGCGTCCGTCGGTGAACGCGTGGACCACGAGGTCCCGGACCCCGCTCTCGGCGGCGAGGCCGATGAGCGCGCGGAGGTGCTCCCAGCCGGAATGGATCCCGCCGTCGGACACGAGGCCGATGACGTGGACGCGCGGCGCGTCGGCCACGGCCGCCCGCAGCACGGGATTGACCGCGAAGGATCCGTCGCTCACCGCGTCGTCGATCCGGGTGAGGTCCTGGCGCATCACCGCGCCGGCGCCGAGGTTGAGGTGGCCGACCTCGGAGTTGCCCATCTGGCCCTCCGGCAGCCCCACGGCCCGCCCGCACGCCGTGAGCCGCGTGTGCGGACAGGACTCCCACAGCTCGTCGAAGACCGGCGTGTCGGCGAGCGCGACGGCGTTCCCCGGGCCGGGCGGGGCGAGGCCCCAGCCGTCGAGCACCACGAGGCACGCACGGGGCGCCGGGAGCGCCGCGGGGCCCGGCGCCAGGCTCATCGCGACGCCGCGGTCACGATCGCCGCGAACGACTCGGGATCGAGGCTGGCGCCGCCGACCAGCGCGCCGTCGACGTCGGGGAGCGCGAGCAGCTCGGCGGCGTTGTCGGGCTTGACGCTGCCGCCGTAGAGCACCCGGGTGCGCTCGGCCTGCCCGGGCGAGCGGCCGGCGACGAGCGCGCGAACGAAGGCGATCGCCTCCTGCGCCTGCTCCGGCGTGGCGACGCGCCCGGTCCCGATCGCCCAGATCGGCTCGTAGGCGATCACGACCTGCCCGATGCGCTCCTCGGCGACCTTCGCGAGCCCCTCCCGCACCTGGTGGCGGAGCTTGCGCTCGGTGTCGCCGGCCTCGCGCTCCTCCTCGGTCTCGCCGACGCAGAGGATCGGCCGCAGGCCGGCCTCGAGCGCCGCGGGCACCTTGAGCTGGAGCGCGCGGTCGGTCTCGCCGAAGAGCTGGCGGCGCTCGGAGTGGCCCAGCACGACGCCCCGGACCTCGAGCTCGCCGAGCATCGCGGCGGAGACCTCGCCGGTGAACGCGCCCTCCGGGGCCTCGCTGCATCGTCTGCGCGTAGACGTCGACCGGCGAGCCGCGGGTCGAGTCGACCATCGCCGCGAGCGCCAGGAACGGCGGGCAGATCGCCACGTCGACGCCGTCGGCGCCGGAGACGCGCGGCAACAGCCCGCCGATGAACGCCTCGGCCTCGGCGATCGTCTTGTGCATCTTCCAGTTGCCCGCGACGAGCGGGGTGCGCGCGCTCATCGCAGCGCCTCGACGCCGGGCAGCGTCTTGCCCTCGATCAGCTCGAGCGACGCGCCGCCGCCGGTCGAGACGCAGTCGACCCCGTCGGCGAGCCCGAAGGCGTGCAGCGCGGCGACCGAGTCGCCGCCGCCGACCACGGTCGTGCCCGGAGCGGCGGCCACGGCCTCCGCGACCGCGCGGGTGCCGGCCGCGAACGGCGCGAGCTCGAAGGCGCCCATCGGCCCGTTCCAGAAGACGGTGCCCGCGCGCGCGACCTCGTGCGCGTAGCGCTCGGCGGTGCGCGGGCCGACGTCGAGCCCCATCCAGCCGTCGGGCACGTCGACGCCGTCGATCGTCCGCGTCTCGGTGTCCGCGGAGAAGGCCCGGCCGAGCACGAGGTCGCCGGGCAGGGCGAGCTCGGCGCGGGCGTCGCGCGCCGCGGCGAGCACGCGCCCGGCCGGCTCGACGCCGTCCTCCTCGCAGAGCGAGTCGCCCACGGGATGCGCCTGGCTGCGGAAGAAGGGAAAGCACATCGCGCCGCCGATGAGCACGGCGTCGGCGAGCTGCAGGAAGCGGTCGAGCACCGCGATCTTGTCGGTCACCTTCGCGCCGCCGACGACGGCCACGAGCGGGCGGGCCGGGGATTCGAGGATGCCGGTGAGCGTCTCGACCTCCTTCTGCAGCAGCCGGCCGGCCGCGTGCTCGGGCAGGCGGTGGGCCACGCCCTCCGTCGACGCGTGCGCGCGATGCGCCGCGCCGAAGGCGTCGTCGACGTAGACGTCGGCGAGCCCGGCCAGCGCGTCGGCCAGCGCGGGGTCGTTCCGCGTCTCCCCCGGCTCGTAGCGGACGTTCTCGAGCATCAGCACCTCGCCGTCGCCGAGGCCGGAGGCGAGCGCCTGCGCCTCGGGCCCGACGACCTCCGGCGCGAGGCGCACCTCGCTCCCCAGCAGCTCGCCGAGCCGCTCGGCGGCGGGCCGCAGCGAGAGCTCCGGCTCGCGGTCCTTCGGCCGCCCGAGGTGCGAGGCGAGGACGAGCCGCGCCCCCTTGCCGCGCAGCTCCTCGAGCGTGGGGAGCGCCGCGCGAATCCGCGTGTCGTCGGCGACGCGCCCGTCGTCGAGCGGGACGTTGAAGTCGACGCGGACGAGGACGCGCCGGCCGGCGACGTCGAGGTCGTCGAGGGTGCGCACCAAGCTAGCGGCCCGTCGCCGGACGTCGCGGCGGAGCCACTAGAGGACCCGCTGGACCAGGTCGACGCAGCGATTCGAGTAGCCCCACTCGTTGTCGTACCAGGCCACGATCTTCACCAGGGTCCCGTCGAGCACGGCGGTGAGCTCCGAGTCGAGGATCGAGGAGTGCGGGTCCTTGACGATGTCGGTGGAGACGATCGGCTCGTCGGTGTAGCGCAGGATGCCCTTCAGCGGGCCCTCCGCCGCCGACCTCAGGGCCGTGTTGAGCTCCTCGATCGAGGTCTCGCGCTGCGCCTCGAAGGTCAGGTCCACCACGGAGCCCGTCGGGACGGGTGCCCGGATCGCGAAGCCGTGGAGCTTGCCCTTGAGCTCCGGGATGACGAGGCCGATGGCCTTCGCCGCCCCGGTCGAGGCGGGAATGAGGTTCACCGCGGCGGCCCGCGCCCGGCGCAGGTCCTTGTGCGGCATGTCCTGCAGGCGCTGGTCCGCGGTGTACGCGTGGATCGTCGTCATCAGGCCGTGCTTGATGCCGACCGTGTCGTGGAGGACCTTCGCGACGGGGGCGAGGCAGTTCGTCGTGCACGAGGCGTTCGAGATGACGTCGTCGCGGCGGCGGTCGTAGGCCTCGTCGAAGTTCACGCCGAGCACGACCGTCGCGTCCGGCTCGGTCGCCGGCGCCGAGATGATGACCTTCTTCGCGCCGCCCGCGAGGTGCTTCGCGGCGTCGGCCCGGGCGGTGAAGAGGCCCGTGGACTCGATCACCACGTCGACGCCGAGGTCGCCCCACGGCAGGTTCGCCGGGTCGGTCTCGGCGAGCACGCGGACCGGCGCCCCGTCGACGACGATGGCGTCGCCCTCGAGCGCGACGGTGCCCGGGAAGGGACCGTAGGTCGAGTCGTACTTGAGCAGGTGGGCGAGCGTCTGGGCGTCCGTGAGGTCGTTGACGGCGACGAACTCGATGTCCGCCCGGGCCTCGTGGGCGGCGCGGAAGACGTTGCGGCCGATGCGGCCGAAGCCGTTGATGCCGACGCGGGTGGGCATGCGGGGTTCCTTCCTGCTCAGGCGAGTCCGGGGGCGCGCCGGGCGCGGGAGGGGCCTCTGCCCGGCGGAGCGCGAAGGCTATCCGACGGCGCGATCGGCCGTGCGTCCCGGGCCGGCGACGCGGCCCGGCCGGCGGCCGCCGATCACGCGGCGGGCACCCGCTCGGCGTCGCGGTGGAGCACCTCGACGAGATACGGCCCGCGGTCGCCGTAGCGCTCGGCGAGGTCGTTCACGATCGCCACCGAGCGGTGGCGCCCGCCGGTGCAGCCGATGGCCACGAGCAGATGGGCCTTGCCCTCGGCGAGGTACTGGGGGAGCAGGAAGTCCATCAGCGGGTGCAGGCGCGCGTAGAAGTCGTCCAGCGCGCCGTCGCGGTTGACGTACTCGCGCACGGCCGGGTCGCGCCCGGTGAGCGGGCGCAGGTCCGCCTCGTAGTGCGGGTTCGGCAGGAAGCGGACGTCGAGCGCGACGTCCGCGTCGCGGGCCGGCCCGTGCTTGAAGCCGAAGCTCTGGAAGGTGACGGCCAGGCGCCCGGGGGTCCGCGTCGGCAGGACCTCCTCGGCGAGCTTGCGCCGCAGCATCGCGGCGGTGAGGCCGGTGGTGTCGAGCACGACGTCGGCGCGCTCGCGCAGCGGCCCGAGCACCTCGCGCTCGGCGGCGATGCCGGCGGCGATCGTGCCGGAGTGCGCGAGCGGGTGGCGGCGGCGGGTCTCCTTGAAGCGGTTGATCAGCGACTGCTCGTCCGCGTCGAGGAACAGCACGCGGTGCGACACCCCGGCGGCCGCGAGGTCGTCGAGCACCTGCGAGAGGCCGCCGAAGTAGTCGCCGCCGCGCACGTCGGAGACGACGGCGGCCCGCTCGACCTTCGATCCCTCGTGGGTGAACAGCTCGGCCAGCGAGCGGATCATCTCCGGCGGGAGGTTGTCGACGCAGAAGTAGCCCTCGTCCTCGAAGGCCGCCATCGCCGTCGACTTCCCGGCGCCCGAGAAGCCGGTGATCACGACGAAGTCCGTCAGCGCCGGCGGGGCTGATTCCGGCGGCTCCATGCCCGCAGTGTGACGTGCCGGCGAGACGGCTCGCGCCGGTGGGTCAGCGGCCCGTCTTGTTGAGGTGCGCCCAGAGGTCGCGGGCCACCTTGCCGGGCAGGCCCGGGACCGCCTCGAGCTCCTCCCGCGAGGCGGCGGCGAAGGCGTCGGGCGAGCCGAAGTGCCCCAGCAGCAGGCGCTTGCGGGCCGGGCCGACGCCGGGCAGCTCGTCGAGGATCGAGGTGGTCATCGCCCGGTCCCGGCGCCCGCGGTGGTGGGCGATCGCGAAGCGGTGCGCCTCGTCGCGGACCCGCTGCAGCAGCTGGAGCTCCGCGGTGTCGTGCGCCAGCCGCAGCGGCGCCTCGCGGCCCGGCAGGAAGACCTCCTCGATCCGCTTGGCGAGCGAGACGACCACGACGCCGCGCTCCCGGAAGCCCCGGAGCGCCCGGAGGCCGGCCGAGAGCTGTCCCTTCCCGCCGTCGATCACGATCAGGCTCGGGAGCGTCGCGAAGCTCGCGTCGTGCTCGCGGTCGTGCGGGCTGCGCTCCCGCTGGCGCTCCCACTGCGCGAGCCGCCGGCCCAGGATCTCCTCCATCGCGGCGAAGTCGTCGGGCTCGCCGATCCCCCGGGCCGCGCCGCCCTCGTCCTCCCCGCGCACGGTGAAGCGCCGGTAGTCCGACTTCTTCGGCGCGCCGCCCTCGAAGACCACCATCGAGGCGACCGTGTGCGTGCCCATGAGGTTCGAGATGTCGAAGCACTCGATCCGGATCGGCGGGACGTCCAGGCCGAGCGTCCGCTGCAGTCCGTCGAGCGCCTCGACCCGCTGCTGGCGGCGGCGCTCCGAGCGCAGCTTCTCCTGGTCGAGCGCGAGCCGCGCGTTGCGCTCGGCGAGCTCGAGGATGCGGCGCTTGTCGCCGCGCTCGGGCACCCGCACCTCCACCGGCCCGTCGCGCCGGTCGGCGAGCGCCTCGGCCAGAGCGCCGGCGCCCTCGGCCTCCCCCACCGCCCGCTGGACGACGACCAGCGGCGGGATCATCGCCGCGCTCCCGTAGTACTGGAGCAGGAACGCCTCGCCGACCTCGGCCACGCCCCGCCCCGTGGCGTTGTCGAGGTAGAAGCTCTGGCGGTCCGCGAGCACGCCGTCGCGGACCTGGAAGACCTGCGCGTTCGCCTCGGTGCCGTCGACGGCGACGGCGACGGCGTCGAGCGTCCCCACCGCCTCGTTCGCCACCCGCTGGCGCTCGAGCAGCGAGCGCACGGCGCGCAGGCGGTTGCGCTCGCGCGCCGCGTCCTCGAAGCGCCGCTCGTCGGCGGCGCGCCGCATGCCCGACTCGAGCGCGCGCTCGATCTCCCGGTAGCGGCCCGAGAGGAAGTCGACGACGCCGTCGATCCCGCGGCGGTAGTCCTCCTCGGAGACGTAGCCGACGCAGGGCGCCTCGCAGCGCTTGATGTAGTAGTCCAGGCAGGGCGACCCGCTGCGCCGGCCCGGCTCGGCGCCGTCGCAGGAGCGGAACATGAAGACCTTGCCGAGCAGGTCGAGCGTCTCGCGCACCCGCTTGGCGCTGCGAGTACGGCCCGAAGTAGGCGCGGTCGCGGCGGTGGCGCTCGCGGGTGAAGTAGACCCGCGGGAAGGCCTCGTCGAGCGAGATCGCGATGTACGGGTAGCACTTGTCGTCGCGCAGGCGGATGTTGAAGCGCGGCTTGTACTGCTTGATGAAGTTCTGCTCCGCGAGCAGCGCCTCGGCCTCGGTGCCCGACCACGAGGCTCTCGATCCGGTCGATCGAGCGGCAGCAGGTCGCGGCCGGCCCGGGTGCTCGGCGCCGAGAAGTGCGAGGCGACGCGCTTGCGGATCGACTTCGCCTTGCCGACGTAGATGACGCGGCCGCGTGCGTCGCGGAAGAGGTAGACGCCGGGCGCGTCGGGCAGCGCCCGGCGCTGCGCGCGCAGGCGCTCGGGGCGGGTCTCGGCACCCGCCGGCCCGGCGGTGTCGGCGGGATCGGCCATCCTGGATTCGAGGATAGGGTCCGGCGTCGTGCCCGACGCCCCCGTCAACCTGTTCAGCGACACGCAGACCCGTCCGACGCCCGCGATGCGGCGGGCGATGGCGGAGGCCGAGGTCGGCGACGAGCAGCGTGGCGAGGACCCGACGACGCGGACGCTCGAGGCGCGCGTCGCGGCGCTCCTCGGCCACGAGGCGGCGGTCTTCCTGCCCTCGGGCACGATGTGCAACGCCATCGCCTTTCGCCTCCATCTCGGGCCGGGCGGCGACGAGGCGCTGCTCCATCGCGACAGCCACCCCGTCCGCTTCGAGGCCGCCGGGCCGGCGGCGATCTCCGGGGCGGCCCTCAACGTGCTCGACGGGGTCGGCGGCACGTTCACCGCGGAGGCGCTGGCGGCGGGCGTCCGCCCGGCCGGCGACCGCTACGCGCCGCGCTCGCGGCTCGTCTCGCTCGAGCAGACGACGAACGTCGGGGGCGGTCGGGTGTGGCCGCGCGAGCAGGTCGCCGCGGTGCTCGGCGTCGCCCGCGAGCACGGCCTGCGCGCCCACCTCGACGGCGCCCGCCTGATGAACGCGGTCGTGGCGAGCGGCGTGGCCGCCGACGCCTGGGCCGCGGACTTCGACACCGCCTGGATCGACTTCACGAAGGGGCTCGGCGCGCCGGTCGGCGCGTGCCTCGCGGGGTCGGCGGACCTCATCGCCGAGGCGTGGCGCTACAAGCAGATGTGGGGCGGGGCGCTGCGGCAGTCGGGCATCGTCGCCGCGGCGGGCCTCCACGCCCTCGACCGTCACGTCGAGCGCCTGGCCGAGGACCACGCGAACGCCCGCACGCTCGCCGAGGGCCTGGCCGCGCTCGAGGGCGTCGATCTCGACCCGGCGGGCGTGGAGACGAACATCGTCGTCGCGCGGGTGGAGGACGGGCCGGCGTTCGTCGCCGCGCTGGCCGACCGGGGCGTGCTGGCCGGCGCCCTCGACGAGCGCACCGTGCGCTTCGTCACCCACCTCGACGTCGACCGGGCGGGCGTCGAGCGGGCGCTGGCGGCGGCGGCCGTCGCGGCGGGGTAGACGCCCCCCGGTCAGCGCCGCGGGCGGCCGCGGCGGAAGGCGCCGCGGACGGCGAAGAAGGCCGGCTTCGGGCGCAGACGGCGATCGAACAGCGTCGGCGCGAGGTCGGGGCGCCGGAAGAGGTCGTCGATCCACGAGCGCCCGTCGTGGAGGTTCCAGAACGTGAGGCTCCGGCAGCGGCGGACGCCGAGGCAGATCCGCACGAGGTCGCTCATGCGTCGCGCCTGCTCCGCCGCCCGCCCGCCGCCCGGCGCGAGCGGCGCGTCGACCTCGGTGAAGGCCACGTCCACCCCGAGCGCCGCGAGCCGGCGCATGGTGTCCCGCACGAGCGGGACGTCGGCCGGGATCGGGGTGAGCAGCGGAGAGAAGAGATGGCCCTGGAGGCCGACGCCGTCAACCGGGACGCCGCGGCGCCGGAGCGACCGGACGAGGGCGACGAGCGCGTTCGCCTTCGCCCCGTCCTGCTCGGTGAACACCTCGTTGAGCCACAGCTCCGCGTGCGGCGCGGCGCGGCGCGCGATCCGGAACGCCTCCGCGATCCAGCCGGGGCCGAGGACCTTCGAGAAGTGCGTCGGCTGGAGCGTCGCCGTGTCGCCGACGTAGCGGAACGGCTCGTTCACCACGATCCAGCGCGCGATCGCGCGTCCGTAGCGCCGGGTGATCGTCGCGAGGTGGTCCTCCATCACGCCCCGCAGACGCGCCGGGTCGACGATCGCCTTGACCCACGCGGGGGTGGTGGCGTAGGCGATCTGGTCCCAGAGGAAGTGCGTCGCGGTGACCTTCAGCCGGTGGGCGCGCGCCCAGGCGATCGAGCGGTCGGCGCCGGAGAAGTCCCAGCTGCCGGCCGCCGGGTGGACGACGCTCCACACCAGCGAGCGCTCGAGCGTGACCGCGTCGAACTGGCGCGCCGCGAGCGCGTCGTCCGCCGGCCGCCCGGCCTCGGTCCCGACTCCCACGCGCACGCCCGCCCGCCGTGCCGCGCAGCGCAACGTCGCGCCGGCGGCGCCCGCGCACGCACGGGGGTCCGCCGAGCGCCGGGCCGGCGCGGGCGACGCGGCCGCGCCGGCGGGTGCCGCCGCGACCAGCACGAGGAGAAGCGCCAGCAACACGGGCATCGCGTGGCGAGGCTATAGGCTCCGGAGCGTGACCGCGCCGGACCGTGTCGCGTACCGGACGTGCCCGCTGTGCGAGGCGACGTGCGGCCTCGAGATCTCGCTGCGCGGCGAGGAGATCGCCGCGATCCGCGGCGACGGGGCCGACGTCTTCAGCCACGGCTTCGTCTGCCCCAAGGGCGCCTCGCTGAAGGCCCTCGACGAGGATCCCGACCGCGTGCGGACCCCGCTGTTGCGCCAGGGCGACGGGTCGTTCGCGCCGGCGTCCTGGGACGAGGCCTTCGCGGCGATCGACGCGGGGCTCGGCCCGATCCTCGCCGACGGCGAGCGGAACGCCGTGGCGGCCTACCTCGGCAACCCCAACGCCCACAACCTCGCGGCGACGCTCTACGCCCGCGTGCTGCTCAAGGCGCTCGGGAGCCGCAACGTCTTCTCGGCCAGCACCGTCGACCAGATGCCCAAGCAGGTGGCCGCGGCGCTCATGTTCGGGACCGCGACGAGCGTCCCCGTCCCCGACGTCGACCGGACCGACCACCTCCTGATCCTCGGCGCGAACCCGCTGGCCTCGAACGGGTCGCTGCTCACCGCGCCCGACCTGCGCGGCCGGCTGCGGGCGGTCCGCGCGCGCGGCGGGCGGGTCGTCGTCGTCGACCCGCGCCGCACCCGGACCGCCGCCGAGGCGGACGAGCACCTGTTCATCCGTCCCGGCACCGATGCCGCGTTCCTCATGGGCCTCGTGCACGTGCTCTTCGCCGAGGGGCTCTCCCGGCCGGGCGCCGTGGCCGCGTGGACGGACGGGATCGAGGCGGTCGAGGAGGCGGCGTCGGCCGTCGACCCGGAGCGGGCCGCCGCCGCCTGCGGCATCCCCGCCGAGACGATCGTCCGGACCGCGCGGGAGCTCGCGGCGGCCGACCGCGCGGCGGTCTACGGACGCATGGGCACGTGCACCCAGGAGTTCGGAACGCTCGCGAGCTGGCTCGTCGACGTGCTCAACCTGCTGACCGGCAACCTCGATCGCGAGGGCGGCGCCATGTTCCCGCGCGCCGCGGCCGGCCAGTCGAACACCGCGGGGCCGTCCGGCCGCGGGCGCGGCGCGCGCTTGGGCCGCTTCCGCTCCCGCGTCCGCGGCCTGGGCGAGGTCTTCGGCGAGCTGCCCGCCGCCTGCCTCGCCGAGGAGATCGACACGCCGGGGCGGGGGCAGGTCCGCGCGCTGCTGACCTTCGCCGGGAACCCGGCCCTCTCGACGCCCAACGCCGCGCGCCTGGATCGTGCGCTGGCGGATCTCGAGTTCATGGTCAGCGTCGACGCCTACGTCAACGAGACGACCCGGCACGCCGACGTCATCCTCCCCGCGCCGTCGCCGCTGCGGCGCCCCCACTACGACCTGGCGCTCTACCAGTTCGCCGCGCGCAACGTGGCGAACTTCTCGCCGCCCTCGCTCCCCCCCGAGCCCGACCGGCCGGACGAGTGGGTCACGCTCCTGCGCCTGACCGGCGTCGTGACGGGCCAGGGCCCGGACGCCGACGTCGCCGCGCTCGATGCGTTCGTGGCCGGCGAGGCGGTGCGGAGGGAGACGACGGTCGAGGGATCGCCGATCGAGGGGCGCGACCCCGCGGAGGTCCTGGCCGCGCTCGCCCCCCGTGTCGGCGCGGAGCGCCTGCTCGACCTGCTGCTGCGCGTCGGGCCCTACGGCGAGGGCTTCGGCCGGCCCGCGGCGCGCGCCGACCGGACCCCCGGTGGCGCGGGGCTCTCCCTGGACCTCCTGGAGGACCACCCGCACGGGATCGACCTCGGGCCGCTCGAGCCGCGGATGCCGGAGGTGCTCCGCACGCCCACGGGCCGGATCGACCTCGCGCCCGAGCCGATCCTCGCCGACGTCCCGCGACTGGTCGCGTCGCTCGCCGCCCGCGACGAGGGCGGCCTCGTCCTCGTCGGCCGCCGCCAGCTGCGCTCGAACAACTCGTGGATGCACAACCTCGTGCCGCTCGTGCGGGGCAAGGACCGCTGCACGCTCCAGGTTCACCCGTGCGATGCCGCGCGCCACGGCCTGCGCGACGGCGCCCCGGCCCGGGTCGCCTCGCGCGCCGGCGAGATCGTCGCGCCGGTCGAGGTGACCGCGGACGTCATGCCGGGCGTGGTCAGCCTCCCGCACGGATGGGGCCACGACGCGCCGGGCGCGACGATGCGGGTGGCCGCGGCGCACGCGGGCGTCAACAGCAACGTCCTCGCGGACGAGACCCTCGTCGACCCGCTGTCCGGCAACGCGGTGCTCAACGGGATCCCGGTGGAGCTGGCGGCCGTCGGGGTCGACCGCGGCGTGGCGGCCGCCGCGACCGGCTGAGCCGCCAACGCCCGCCGCGTTCCGCGACCGCCCGCCGATGCCCGACCACGAGATCCGCGACACCCGCCAGGACGGCGCGGCGACGATCACCCTGGTCTCGCCCGACGGCGTCGAGGCCACGTTCGCCCCGGGCGTCGGGCTGGTCGGCTGCTCGCTGCGCCACGCGGGCGTCGAGCTCCTCGGCAAGCCCGACGGCCTGGCGGCCTACGCCGAGCGCGGCTCGACGTTCGGGTTGCCGCTCCTCCACCCCTGGGCGAACCGCCTGGCCGCTGACGGGTACGCCGCCGCCGGCGCCGAGGTCGCGCTCGACCCGGACTCACCGCTGCTGCACCGCGAGCAGCACGGCCTGCCGATCCACGGGGTGCTCGCGGCCGCCGGCGACTGGGAGGTGACCGCCCGCGAGGCGGGTGCCGACGCGGCGCGGCTGGCGGCGCGGCTCGACTTCGGCGCCCGGCCCGACCGGCTCGCCGCCTTCCCCTTCCCGCACCTCCTGGAGATCGACGCGGCGCTCCGCGGTCCGGTGCTGGAGGTCACGACGACGGTCCACGCCGGCGCGACGACGCCGGTCCCGGTCGCATTCGGCTGGCACCCGTACCTCGCGCCGCCCGGGGCCGGGCGCGCCGAGTGGCTGATCTCCGCGCCCGCGGGCCTCGAGCACCTGCTGCTCGACGAGCGGATGATCCCGACCGGGGCCCGCGAGCCGGCCGGGTCGCTCGACGGGCCGCTCGGATCCCGCACGTTCGACGACGGCTTCGCCGGCGTCGCCCCCGGCGGGACCTTCGCGGTGGAGGACGGCGAGCGCCGGGTCGCCGTGCGCTTCGGGGACGGCTACCCGTTCGCCCAGATCTTCGCGCCGCCGGATCTCGACGTCGTCTGCTTCGAGCCGATGACCGCGCCGACGAACGCGCTCGTCTCCGGCGACGGCCTGCGCCTGGTCGCCCCCGGCGACCGGTTCCCGGCGACCTACGCGATCGAGGTCACGCCACTGCGGTGAGGTCTCGACCTCGCAGGCGACGCCGGGACCGCGCGCCCGGCGTTTCGGCGTGACCGTCACCGCACGAGCCGCACCACCAGCCCCGCGCCCACCGCGCCGGTGTCTCCGGCCCCCCGCAACAGGCCGAGGATCCGGGCGACGTAGCCGCGGGTCTCCGGGTAGGGCGGGATGCAGCCGCAGCGCGCCACCGCGCCCGGCCCCGCGTTGTAGGCGGCGAGCGCCAGCGGCACCGAGCCGAAGCGGCGCAGCAGGTCCCGCATCAGCCGCGCCTGGGCGGCGATCGACGCCGCCGGGTCGAAGGGGTCGCGGAGTCCGTAGGCGGCGCCCGTGCCCGGCATGAACTGCGCGATCCCGCGCGCGCCCGCCGGGGAGACCGCGAAGGGGTTGAACCCCGACTCCGCGTAGAGCTGCGCCGCGAGCAGCGCCGCCCCGACGTTCCACCGTTGGGCGGCCCGCGCGATGATCGGGGCGAACCGCGCCGGGACGAACGCCGGCAGCGACCCGCGGCCGTCGGCGCGCGCGAAGCCGACCGAGGCCGATCCCGGGTTCCGCGCGAAGCCGAAGTGCCACGGCTCCCACGCGTAGCGCTTGACGAAGCCGAACGCGCCGCCGTGCGCGGCCAGCCACCCGTACGCGGCCGGGGGCCCGAGGTCGAGCTCCGTGCCGAGCCGGTGCAGCGAGCGTCCCGGCGGCGCCACCCAGCGCGGGTCCGGATGCCGGGCGAAGAGCACGGCCTGCTCGGCGCTGGAGCGGAACGCGCTGACCACGATGAGGCCGAGTCCGGCGCGCCGGGCGGCGGCGGCCAGGCGGTCGAAGGCGAGGGCGACGTCGGGTCGCATGGGCTTGCCCTGGCGCTGCGCGAACGGCCCCGGGTAGTCGCCCGGCGCGGGGTCGACCCCGAGCGCGACCCACGCCGGCGGGTCGAGGCGCGCCTCGGCGACGGCCCGGACCGGCGCCCGGCGCCGCGCCCCGCCGAGATCGACCGCGACCGGATCGCGCACGACGACGCGAACGCGCACGGGCGCGATCTCCCGCTGGTCCGGGAAGCCGGCGACGACGGCACGCGCGCCGTTGGCGCCCGCCACGGCCAGCGCGGCCGACCGCGCCGCGGCGAGGTAGGCCGACTTCTCGAGGTGTCGCGGGTTGCGCCGCCGCCCGATCCGCGCGGGCTCGAACAGGCGGTCGTAGGCGTCGTGCATCGCCCGGGCGCCGGCCAGCGCCGCGAGGTCGGCCGCCCGCTGCCGGCCGGCCCGGGCCCCGAGGCCGGTCGCCACGGCGCCGAGCGTCACCGCGCCGAGCAGGACCACGAGCAGCCCGAAGAGCAGGACGAGGGTGGCCTGACCCCGCTCCCGCCCGGTCATCGGGCCGCCTCCAGCGCGCCGCGCAGCGCCCCGGCCCAGCCGGACCGGACGGCGAGTCCCGCGAGCGCGAGGGCGGCCCCGGGCGGGTCGGGACGCGCCGGCGCGATGGCGGCCGGGACCTCGAGCGCGAGCAACCCCGCCAGCACGAGGGGCGCGAGGCCGGCGTCGCCGGGCCCGCCGGCGACGAGCACGGCGTCCTGGGCGCGCAGCAGCCGATCGACCTCCGCGTCCCGCGGCGCGGTCACCGCCACCGCCGTGGGCAGGCCGGCGGCGGCGGCGGCCCGGACGATCTCGGCGGGCGTCCCGGCCACGTGGACCAGCCGCCCGCCCGCCACGGCGTCGAGGCCGCGCTCGCCCAGCCGCGAGGCGACCCGCGTGGCCGCCGGCGTCGCGGGGGCCCGCAGACCCGGGGCGTCGCCGCCGACGACGCCCAGCACCGCCGGCCCGCGAGCGGCGAGCACCAGCGCGATGCCGGCCGCCGTGACGGTCACGGCCCCGGGCGCCCCGACCACGGCGACGCCGGTCATCCGCCGGCTCGCGCCGACACGCGGTGCGGTCGCCTCGCCCCGTGCCCGCGGCGAGACGCCGCCCGGAGGCGCGACGAACGCCTCCAGCAGCCGGCGGCCGAGGGCGCTCATCCGGCGGCCCCGGCGCGAACCTCCGCCCGGCCGAGGGCGCTCATCCCCCGGCCCGCCCCGCGCGCGCCTCCGCCGTGTGGGCCAGGAGATCGCCCACCCCGCGCACGGGCGAGAGCGGCCGCACGCGAACGCGGACGGCCCCGCCCCGCACCCGGACGGTCATCGCGCCGCGGGACCAGGCCGGCACGGCGTCGCGCGCCGCATCCGCCGGATCACCGCCCTCGAGCAGGGCCACCGCCCCGGCCTCGGCCGCGTGCTCGGCGAGCTCGGCCGAGGCGCCGGCCGCGAGCAGCTGCAGCAGGACCACGGCCACGCCGGCCAGGAGCGGCAGCAGCGCGACGAGCTCGACGGCGGCCTGCCCGCACGCGCCCCGTAGGCGGCTCACGGCCGCTGGGGCGCGAACCGCGCCCGGGCCTCGATGCTCGTCAGCCGGCCGCCGCCGAGGACGAGCGGGACGCCCACGCGGACGCGGACCGAGCCGTCGGGCAGCGCCCGCACGCGCATCCCCGGCTCCAGCCGGCCCGGCAACGCGCGCCGGGCGGCGGCCTCGACGTCGCCCCCGATCGCCTGCGCGCGGGCGGCGGCCCGCGCCGCGGACGCCGCGAGCCAGCCGCACTCCCCGGCGAGCACGCACTGCCACAGCGCGGCGAGGGCGACGGCGAGCAGCGGCAGGACCGCCACCAGCTCGACGGTGGCCTGCCCCTGCTGCCCGCGTGCGCGCCGCCACATGGGCGCTCACGCTCGCCGACGCCGCGTGACGAAACCAGACGCGCCGGTGACGAAACGCCCGGCCCGCCGCGACGGATCGGCCCGCCGCGACCGCACCTCGCCGAGACGGGCGAGGTGCCCAGCTCAGAGCCTCGGGCGCGAACTACGCCTGAGGACGCCTTCCGGTCAGTAGGCGCGCCAGGCGCGCCACGAGGTGACGAGCCCCGCCGCGATGAGCGCGACGAGCGCGAACCACACGAGCGTGCCGGCGCCGGTCTGCCACAGGCGGCCGGTGGCCGTCGCGGTGAGCGCCGCGATCCCCAGCGAGCCGTACAGCATCGCGCGGATCCCGTCCGGCAGCGACTCGAGGTCGAGTCGCCGCTCCCGGTAGATCCGGACCCCGAGCCAGCCGAGGGCCACGAGGAAGAGCGCGGAGAGCGCCTGGAGGATCGTGGCGCTCGCCGTCCCGCCGCCCGGCAGGAAGACGACGGCCGCCGCGAGCGCGAGCACGATGAGGACGTTGCGCAGGGTCGCGCTCACGACACCAGGCCGGCCGCGTCCCGCTCGGGCGGGGCGACCGCTGCCGGCGGCGGCACCGGGTGCGCCGCCTCGACCGGGATCGCGTCGGACAGCGGGCCGGTCGCCGGCTCGGGCGCGAAGCGATAGCCGACGCCGAAGTGCGTGTGGATGTAGCGCCACGCCGGGGAGGCCTTCTCGAGCTTCTGGCGGAGCTTGCGCACGAACACGTCGACCGACCGGTCCCCGTGGGCCATCGCGTAGCCCCAGACCCGCTGGTAGATCTCCTCGCGCTGGAGCACCTGGCCCTCGGCGTCGGCGAGCAGGTGGATGAGCTCGAACTCCCGCCGGGTGAGGTCGAGGCTGCGGTCGTCGACGAAGGCCTGGAACTGGTCGGGGCGGATCGCGACCTGGCCGCTGACGATCGCCGCGTTGGCGGTCGGCGCCGCCGCGCGACGGCGGCGCCGCATGACGGCCTCGACCCGCGCGATGAGCTCCTCCGGGTGACAGGGCTTCGTGATCCAGTCGTCGGCGCCGAGCCGCAGGCCGCGCACGCGCTGCCCGACCGAGGAGGGCCCGGTGCAGATCACCACGCCGAGCTCCGGCAGCTGGCCGCAGACGCGCTCGAGGTACTCGCGCGCGGTGGTGCCGAGCAGGGCGACGTCGAGCACGAGCGCGTTGAGCCGCATCTGCACGAGCGCGTCGAGCGAGGGCGGGTGGGAGAGCGTCCGCTGCTCCCAGCCCATGGCCTGCACGCGCTTGCCGAGCACCTGCAGGAAGCCGGTGTCGCGGTCGACGACGGCCAGCCGCACGGGGGTCTGGGCGCGAGCCGCCTCGTCGGCGCGGCGGTCGGCCGCAGGAGTCGAGATCGACATCGCGCTCAGTGTACGGGCTGGGTCACCGCGAGGCGGGACCCCGCAATTTGCGGTCACGGGTCTTAAACATGCTCGATGCGGAGATTTCCGGAGCGCTGTGCTCCGGCGGCCGGCTCGCTCGCGCCCGACCGCCGCGGGCCCTCCGGTAGCGTCCGGCAGATCGCCCGCCGCACCGCGCTCCTCGCCTTCCCCGGCCTCACCGCGCTCGACCTCGTCGGGGTCTACGACGCGCTGCGGCGCATCGCGCCGATGGGCATCGACCGCGGCGCGACCCACCGGATCATCGGCACGCACGCCACGATCCAGGACGAGACCGGCATGACGCTCGTTCCCGACGGGGTCTACGAGCCGCTGAAGGACTACGACCTCCTGGTCGTGCCGGGCGGGCTCGGCACCCGCCGCCTCGTCCACGACGCCCAGGCCATGGACTACCTGCGCTCGTGGGGCCGCGGGGCGCGTGGCCGGCCGATCGCCAGCGTGTGCACCGGCGCGCTCGTGCTCGGCGCGGCCGGCTTCCTCGAGGGACGTCGCGCCACCACCCACCACCTCGCCTACGACGAGCTGGCTCCGCACTGCCGCGAGGTGGTCCGCGGCGAGCGCATCGTCGAGGACGGGCCGGTGACCACCGCGGCCGGCGTGAGCTCGGCGCTCGACCTCGGCCTGCACCTCGTCGCGCGCCACTGGGGCCCGGAGGCACGGGCGCGCGTGTCGGCGGTCATGGAGTACCCGGTCACGCCCGGCGCCGGGGCCTGACCGGGCCGCCCGCCCCGACCGCGCTACCGCCGCCGGCCGCCCCGCAGGCCGATGCCCTCGAGCACGTTGGCGACCGTCTCGCAGGCGTCGATCGCCTGCTCGAGCGACTCGAAGATGTCCTTCCAGCGGATCACGACCATCGGGTCGATGCCGCCCTGGAAGAGCGCGGCGACGCCGTCGCGCACCAGGCGGTCGCCCTCGTTCTCGATCTGGTGGACGGTGACGAGATGTCCGGCGAGGTCCCCGTCCTGCCGCAGCGCCCGGAGCGCCGCGGCCACCTCGCGCGTCGCGCGAACCAGGACCTCGCTCAGCCCGACCGCCTGCTCCATCGGCGCCTCGATCCCGTAGCGGCCGAGCGAGTCGGCGGCCTCCTCGGCGAAGTCGACGACGTCGTCGAGCGCCGAGGCGAGCGCATGGACGTCCTCGGAGGCGATCGGCAGCCGGCCGCGGCGCCCGCCGTTGAGCCGGTGCAGGATGTCGTGGGTGATGCGGTCGCCCTCGTGCTCGGCGATGAGCACGTCGTGCGCGAGACCGGCCTTCTCCGGATAGTCGACCATGAGGTCCCGGACGAGCAGGCTCGTCCGCTGGGCGTTGCGGGCCGCCTCCTCGAGCAGGTCGAGGAGGCCCTCGTCGACGCGGACGCGCGGCCACAGGCGCATGGCCGCACGGTAGCGGTCGGGCGCGGCGGGCGGGAAGGGGCTTCACCTCAGTTTCACAGCGAGGATTCGCGCGACGAGTCGGGCGGCCCGCCGTCCCGCCTGGGCTACGATCGGCACGATGATCGAGCGCGAGGTGAAGCTGTCGGCTCCGCCCGGGTTCCGCCTCCCGGACCTCGACGGCATCGACGGCGCCTCGGCGACGACGCCGGAGCGCCTCGACCGGCTCGCGACCTACTGGGACGCGGAGGACCTGCGCCTGGTCCGCTGGGGCGTGTCCCTCCGTCACCGCGGGGGCGAAGGGTGGACGGTGAAGCTGCCGCGCAGCACGCACGACGGGCTTCTCGCCCGGTCCGAGATCGTCTTTCCCGGGGCGCCGACGCGTCCGCCGCCCGAGGCGGTCGAGCTGCTCCTCGCCTACCTCCACGGCTCGCCGCTGCAGCCGGTCGCCCGCATGCGAACGGTGCGCCTGCAGGTCGTCCTGCGGGACGCGCGCGGCGACCGGGTGGCCGAGATCGTGGACGACGAGGTCTCGGTGCTCGAGGGCCGCCGCGTCGCCGCGCGCTTCCGGGAGGTCGAGGTCGAGCTCGGGGCCGCCAGCGAGAACGGGCTGCTGGGCCACGTCGTCGCCCGCCTCGAGGCCGCGGGCGCGTCGGTTCAGGACCCCCAGCCGAAGGTCGTGCGCGCGCTCGGGCCGCGAGCGCTGGCGCCCGCCGAGGTCGTCGTCCCCGACGTCGGCCCGGACAGCGCGGCCGGCGAGGTCGTGCGCCGCGCCTTCGCCGCCTCGGTCGTCCGCTTCCTCGCCCACGACCCGGGCGTGGTGCTCGGCTCCGAGCCCGAGGACGTGCACCAGGCCCGCGTCGCCCTGCGCCGGCTGCGCAGCGACCTGCGCACGTTCCGCCCGCTCCTGGATCCCGACTGGTCGCGCGCCGTCCGGGAGGAGGCGAAGTGGCTCGGCGCGCTGCTCGGGGAGATCCGCGACGCCGAGGTCATGCGGGACGGCATGCTCGCGCGCGCCGCCCCGCTGCCCCCCGCCGACCGGGCGGCGCTCGCCACCGTGCTGGCCGGCCTCGACGACGTTCGCGCCGACGCGCGCCGACGGCTGCTCGACGCCCGCCGGGAGCCGCGCTTCGCCGCGCTCGTCGACCACCTCGTGCGCGCCGCGAACGAGCCGCACCTGGCCCCCGAGGCCGAGCGGCCCGCGCGGGAGGCGCTCCCCCCGCTCGTCGCGCGCCCGTGGAAGCGCGTGCGCCGGGCCCACAAGGGCCTCGGGCCCGACAGCCCCGACCCGGAGCTGCACGCGCTGCGGCTGCTCACCAAGCGCGCGCGCTACGCCGCCGAGGCCGTCGCCCCCGCCCTCGGCCGCCCGGCCCGGCGCTTCGCGAAGGCCGCCGGCAAGCTGCAGGACGTCCTCGGCGACCACCAGGACGCGACGCTCACGCAGGCCTGGCTGCGCGGTCGCGCCGTCGCGGCCACGCCGGCGCAGGCCTTCGCCTGCGGCGAGCTCTGCGCCATCGAGGCGGCGGTGGCCCGCGACACCCGCGCCGCGTGGCCGCGGGCCTGGAAGCGGCTCGCCCGCCGCGGCCGCGCCGCCTGGCAGCGCTGAGCGCGACCGGCGCCGCTCAGCGGCGGAGCTTGACCCGCGAGGCGTCGTCGAACTCGCGGAAGAGCCCGGTCACCACGAACGCCGTCTGCTCGCCGATGTCCACGGCGTTGTCGCCGATGCGCTCGAGCGCCCGGCCGACGAGGATCATGTGCATCGCCCACTCGCGCACGTCGGCGTCGTCGCCGATGTCGAGCGCCCGACGGAAGATCTGCTTGTTCAGGTCGTCGATCTCGTCGTCCTGGCGGATGAGGTCCTCGCCGAGGTCGGCGTCGCGACTCTCGAAGGCGAGCTTCGACTGGGTCACGAGCGAGCGCGCGAGCAGGCCCATGCGCTCGACGAGGGCGAGGATGTCCGCGTCGATCGGCGGCTCGTGACCGCCGAGCGGAATGAGCTTCGCGATGTTCACGCACTGGTCGCCCATGCGCTCGATGTGCTTGATGACGTGGAGGATCGCCGCGAGCAGCCGCAGGTCGGTCGCCACCGGGGCCTGGAGCGCGAGCAGCGAGAGCACCCCCTGATGGACCTCGAGGTAGCGGCCGTCGATGCGGTCGTCGTCGGCGACGACCATCCCCGCCAGCTCCACGTCCTGGTGGCGGAGCGCGTCGAGCGCGCGGTCGAGCGCGACGGTCACCATGTCGAGGCCCTCGAGGGCCTGGCGCTCGAGGCGCTCGAGCTCCTCGCGGAAGTGCTGGCGCGTGGACTCCACGTGCGGCCCCTACCCGAACTTCCCGGTGACGTACTCCTCGGTCCTGCGAGTCGCTCGGGTTCTGGAAGATCTGCTCCGTCTCCCCGAACTCCACGAGCTCGCCGAGCAGGAAGAACCCGGTGTGGTCCGCGACGCGCGCGGCCTGCTGCATGTTGTGGGTGACGATGACGATCGTGTACTGCTCCTTGAGCTCGGAGATGAGCTCCTCGATCTTGAGCGTGGCGATCGGGTCCAGGGCCGAGCACGGCTCGTCCATCAGGATGACCTCGGGCTCCACCGCGATCGTGCGGGCGATGCACAGCCGCTGCTGCTGGCCGCCGGACAGGCCGAGGCCCGCCTCGCTCAGGCGGTCCTTGACCTCCTCCCACAGGCCGGCGCCGCGCAGCGAGCGCTCGACCCGCTCGTCCAGGTCGCCGCCCTTCATCCCGGTCAGGCGGATGCCCGCCGCGACGTTGTCGTAGACCGACATGGTCGGGAACGGGTTCGGCTTCTGGAAGACCATGCCGATGGCGCGGCGGACCGCCACGACGTCGACGTCGCTCGCGTAGACGTCGTGGTCGTCGAGCATGATCGTGCCGGTCGCGTAGGCGCCCGGGATCTCCTCGTGCATCCGGTTGATGCAGCGCAGGAGGGTGGACTTGCCGCAGCCGGACGGCCCGATCATCGCCGTGACGTGGTTGGCCCGGTAGTCGATGGTCACGTCGCGGATCGCGTGGTTCTCGCCGTAGTAGGCGTTGAGGTCGCGGACGAGCACGGCGTGCCCGTCGCCGGCCGCGCCGGCGGGCTTCGGCGGCGGCGGCGCGGGCACGGCGGCGCGTTCCCCCGCGGGGAGGGCGTCCTCCCCGCCGGGCGCCGCCATGTCGGTGTCCTCCGGGACGGCGGTCTCCTCGGATGGGTCGGGAGGGTTCATGCGGTCAGCTTGCTCCTTCTGGCGGCGACGAAGCGGGCGACGAGCGTGATCAGGAGGATAAGCGCCACGAGCGTGAGAGCCGATCCCCACGCTCGCTGGACGACCTCGGCCTTCGGGTTCTGGACGTCGTTGAAGATCTGGATCGGCAGCGAGTTCATCCGCTGGTTCAGGTTGAACGACGTCCCGAGCGTCGCCTGCGCGGTGAAGATGAGCGGCGCCGTCTCGCCCATCGCCCGGGCCACGGCGAGCAGCGACCCGGTGACCAGGCCCGGCAGCGCGGTCGGGAGGACCACGCGGGTCACGACCCGCCAGCGCGGCGCGCCCAGGGCGAGGGCGGCCTCGCGCAGGCCGTCCGGGACGAGGTTCAGCACCACCTCGCCGGCGCGGGTCACCACCGGCAGCATGAGCAGCGCGAGCGCCGCCGACCCCTTCCACGCGGCGAAGCTCCCGTTGAGCGCGCCGGAGAGCACGAGCGTGATGTAGATGAAGAGGCCGAAGACGATCGACGGCACGCCGGTGAGCACGTCGATGAAGAAGCGGACGATCGAGGCGAGGCGACCGGTCCGGCCGTACTCGACGAGCCACAGGGCGACGCCGATGCCGATCGGGATCGCCATGAGGGACGCGAGCGCCACCATCTCCAGCGTCCCGAGCAGCGCGCTCTTGATGCCGCCGGGGTTGCCGAGGAAGTTGCCGGTCGGGTCCGTGGTGAAGAAGTCCACGCTGATCGCGCCCAGGCCCTTGAGCAGCAGGTAGTAGACGACGAGCACGAGCGGGACGAGCGCGATGAGGGTGAGCACGAAGACGGAGCCGCGCGCCAGCCGGTCGGCGCGGCGGCGGCGGGGGCTGATGGCCGCCAGCGCGCTCATGCCTCCGCCTCGGTGACCGCGAGCGGTCTTCACCTTCCGGCCGCGCTCGCTGCGCAGGACGAAGCCCCGCGCGATGCCGTTCACGACGAGGGTGAGGACGAACAGCACGAGCCCGGCGGCGAGCAGCGCCGAGCGGTGCAGCGGATCCGAGGAGGCCTCGCCGAACTCGTTCGCGATCACCGCGGCGAGCGAGTAGCCCTGGTCGAAGATCTGCTTGCCGATCGTCGGGGCGTTGCCGATGACCAGCGTGACCGCGATCGTCTCGCCGATGGCCCGGCCGAGGCCGAGCATCGCGCCGCCGGTGATCCCGGCCCGGGAGTACGGCAGCACGGCCATCCGGATCATCTCCCAGCGCGTGGCCCCGAGCGCCAGCGCCGCCTCCTTGTGGTCCGGCGGAACGGTGGAGATCACCTCGCGCGAGATCGCGGAGACGATGGGCAGGATCATGATCGCCAGGATCAGGCCGGCGATGAAGTAGTTCGGCCCGGCCACGGTTCCGCCGACGAACGGCAGGAAGCTGAACGTGTCGGCGAACCACTGCTCGGCGGGCTTGAGGTTGGGGATGAGGACGAACACCCCCCACAGGCCGTAGACGACGGACGGCACGGCCGCCAGCAGCTCGACGAGCGTGGTCAGGACCGTCCGGCCGCGCGCCGGCGCGAGCTCGGTGATGAACAGCGCGGTGGCGATCGCGACGGGCACGCCCATCAGCAGCGCCAGCGCCGAGGTCACGACGGTGCCGACGACGAGCGGGAGCGCCCCGAACTGGTCGCGGGAGGGGTTCCAGTCGTTGTCGAACAGGAACCCGATGACGCCCTGCTTCTCGAACACCTCCCGCGAGTCGCTGACCAGGACGAAGAAGAAGACGACGAGCAGCGCGAGGACGGCGAGCGCCAGGCCGAGCAGGCCGTAGCGCATCGCCCGGTCGGGCAGCCGGGCCAGCGGCGACCGCTCGAGGCTCGAGCGGTCGCCGCCGGTGAGGCTCCCGGCTTCCATCGACCTCAGGCCCCCTCGGGCCCTAGCTCAGCGACGTGCCGTTGCACTGCAGCGAGGACACCTTGGCCTTCGACTGCGTCAGCAGGTTGGCGGGCAGCGGGGCGTAGTTGAGCTTCTGCGCCTGCCCCTGGCCGGCCCCGAGGCCGTAGTTCAGGAACGTCTTCACGCCCTTGGCCTGCTGCTCCTTCACGCCGGCCTTGCACAGGTCCTGGTAGACCAGGATGAACGTGGCCGAGGCGATCGGGTAGGCCTGCGGGTTGGGCGAGTTGATCGCGGTGAACCGCAGGTCGGCGGGCACCTTCAGGCCGGTTCCGGCCGCCGAGGTCGAGGCCAGCGTCGGCACGATGTAGTTGCCGGAGGAGTTCTTCACCGCGGCGTAGGTGAAGTTGTTCGCCAGCGCGTAGGCCTGCTCGACGTAGCCGATCGAGCCCTCCGTCTGCTTCACGGCCGCGGCGACGCCGTCGTTGCCCTTCGCCCCGGTGCCGGTCGGCCACTTGACCGACTTGTCGGAGCCGACCTGGCTCTCCCACTGCTTCGAGGAGTCCGCCAGGAACGTGGTGAACAGCTTCGTCGTCCCGGACTCGTCGGAGCGATGGACCACGGTGATCTTCGTGCTCGGCAGGCTCACGCCGGGGTTCTGCTTCGCGATCGCCGGGTCGTTCCACGTCGTGATCTTCGCGAGGAAGATGTTCGCGATCGTCTCGCCGTCCAGCTTGAGGTTCTTCGGGACCCCGCTCACGTTGTAGGAGACCGTGACCGCGCCGAAGACGGTCGGGATGTTGAGCGGCGTGCCCTTGGCCTGGGCCGCCTTGACCTCCTCGTCCTTGAGCGCCGCGTCCGTGGCGCCGAAGTCGACGGTCCCGGCGGTGAAGTCGGAGACGCCCTGGCCCGACCCGACCGCCTGGTAGTTGACCGTCAGGCCGTCCTGGGACTTCACGTCGGAGCCCCACTGCTGGTAGACGGGTGCCGGGAACGTGGCGCCCGAGCCGTTGATGGTGCCCGCGGAGTCCGAGCTGCTGCTGCTCCCGCAGGCGGACGCGCCGACCGCGAGCGCGGTGGCCGCCGCGATGCCGAGCCACGTACGTGACGTCAAGGTGGTTCTCCTTGCTGATTGGGGGACGGCGGACACCCTGGCCCCGTGGCGGCTACAGCCTGTTACCGACGTGTGGCGCTCGTGTGAAGAACATGTGAACGCTCGGGCGAGAAGCGGTAGCCGAAGCCGACGTGGGTGTGGATGAACCGCCAGTCCGGCAGCACGCGCTCGAGCTTCACGCGCAGCTTGCGGACGTAGACGTCGACCGAGCGATCGCCGGTCCGCAGCGACGCGTGCCACACGACGCGATAGAGCTCCTCGCGCGACACGATGCGGTCCACCCGGCGGGCCAGGGCGCACAGGACGCCGAACTCCCGGACCGAGAGGGTGAGCGGCCGCCCGGCGGCGAGCGCCAGGGACTCGGACGGACGGATCTCGAGCCCGCCGATGCGGATGATCTCGATCTCCTCCTCGGCGTGGGCCGCCTCCATCGTGGCAGGAGGTTCGCGGTCATCGCCCGGGCCGCTGTTACCAGTCCGTTACCGCGACGTGAAGGCCGCGGACGGCGCCGCGGGGCTGGATGGTCGGTCCCGCGGCCGCGTCTGCCGGGGCCGCGGAGCCGATCATCTACGAGGGCGACCGCTCCCAGCGCGCGTAGAGCTCCTCCACCCGGCGCTGCGCCGCGGCGTGGCGCGCGGCGCTGTCCCCGGCGCGGCCGGGCTCCCACGCGGCCGGGTCCGACAGCTCGGCCTCGAGGTCGCGCACCGCGGCCTCGGCCGCCTCGATCTCCCCCTCCAGGCGCTCTCGGCGGCGCCGCTCGTTCTTCGAGGGCGGGCGGCGCGCGTCGGGGGCGTCGGCGGGGGCGCGGGCTCCGGCGGGGGCGCCGGCCCCGGCCGGGGTGGCGTCGCCGGCCCCGGCGACCGCCCCCGCGGCGGCCGGCGGCGCCGGCCTTCGCGCCGCCGGCCGTGTGCGCCGCTCCTCCCGTGCCCGAACGTACTCGGGCCAGCCGCCCGTGTAGGAGCGCAGCGTGCCGTCCTCCACCGCGACCGTCCGGCTGCCGACGGCGTCGAGCAGCGCCCGGTCGTGGGAGATGATCAGGACCGAGCCGGCGAACGACTCGAGCGCGGCCTCGAGCGCCTCGCGGCTCTCGACGTCGAGGTGGTTCGTCGGCTCGTCGAGCACGAGCACGTTCGCCCCGGAGGCGACGAGGATCGCCAGCGACAGCCGCCGGCGCTCGCCGCCCGAGAGCCCGTCGATCGGCTTCTCGGCGTCCTCGCCGGAGAAGAGGAAGCGCCCGAGGAGCGCGCGGGCCCGATTCGGCGTCAGGCCCGTCGCGCGCTGGGCGGCCTCGAGCACCGTCCGGCCGGCGGGCAGCTCCTCCGCGTGCTGGGTGAGGTGCCCGACCGTCACGTTGTGCCCGCGGCGGAGCTTCCCGCCGGCCGGATCCGCGTCGCCGACGAGCACCCGCGCGAGGGTCGTCTTGCCCGCCCCGTTCGCGCCGACGAGCGAGACGTGCTCGCCGCGTTCGAGCCACAGCTCGGCGCCGTCGATCAGCGTGCGCCCGCCGGCCTCGATCCGGCCGTCCTCGAGCTCGAAGACGACCCGCCCGCTGCGCTCGGGCGGCTTGAAGGCGAAGGCGAGCGCGCGACCGTCGCGCGGATCGCGGGACACGCGGTCGATCTTCTCCAGCCGCTTGGCGCGCGCCTGGGCCTGCCGGGCGCGGGTGCCGGCGCGGAAGCGGTCGACGAAGCGCTCGAGCCGCGCGACCTCCGCCTCCTGGCGCTCGATCGCGCGGCCCTGGGCGAGCTCTCGCGCGGCCTTCTCCTTCCGCCAGGCGTGCCAGGGCCCGGCGAAGAAGCGTCCCCGGCCGGCCTCGAGCTCGAGCACCGAGGTCCCGACCGCCTCGAGGAACCAGCGGTCGTGGGCGACGAGGACGATCGCGGCGTCGAGCGCCGTGAGATGGGCCTCGAGCCACTCGAGGGCGTCGATGTCCAGGTGGTTGGTGGGCTCGTCGAGGAGCAGGACGTCGGGATCGCCGGCCAGCGCGCGGGCCAGCGAGCCGCGCGTCAGCTCGCCGCCGGAGAACGTGGCGAGCGGGCGGTCGAGGTCGCCGTCGCGAAAGCCGAGGCCGTGCAGCGTGGCGAGCGCCCGGTCGCGCCAGCGGTAGCCGCCGGCGTGCTCGAGCCGGGCCTGCGCGCGGCTGTAGGCCTCGAGCGTCGCGGCGTCGTGCGCGCCCGCCGCCATCGCGGCCTCGAGCCGGGCGAGCTCCGCCTCGATCGCGACGAGCTCGCTCGCCCCCGCGAGCACGTAGTCGCGCAGCGTCAGGTCGAGCTCGCGCGGCGGGCGCTGGTCGTGCAGGGCGGCGCGCGCGCCCTTGGCGAAGGTCAGCTCTCCGGCGTCGGGCGCGGCCTCGCCGGCGAGGACGCGGAGCAGCGTCGTCTTGCCGGTGCCGTTGCGGCCCGCGAGGGTCAGGCGATCGCGGCGCTCGAGCGTGAAGGAGACACCGCGGAAGAGCGGGGTGCCCGCCACGTCCTTGCCGAGGTCGGCGGCGATGAGGACGGCCATGCTCCGCATCGTAGGAACCGGGCCGCGACCTCGGCCCGGTCACGGCCACGAGCGCCCAGCGCGCCCATGCGCCCGGTCCGGCGCAGCGCTCCCGCGACCCGGGTAGGCTCGCGGCCGTTCGACGCTCCGTCACGCCCGTCGAGGAGGACCCGCCGTGCGCCTGCGACTCGCCGCCCTCGTGGCCGGCCTCACGATCCTCGCCGCCCTGCCCGCGGCGGCCGCGGCCCATGGCGACCGGTCGCCCCGCCACGTGCCGTCGTGGTGGCTCCAGCCCCAGGAGATGGTCCTCCCCTCCGACGGTCCGGGGCCCGCGGCGACCGACCGGGTCCACGTCTTCCGCTTCGGGAGCCCGAAGGCCCGAAAGGTGCTCGTGCTCGTGCCGGGCACCAGCGGCGGGGCGGGCAACTTCATCCCGCTGGCGCGCACGCTCGTGTCGAGGGTCCGGGGCCTCCAGGTCTGGGCGACGGACCGCCGCGGCGGCGAGCTGGAGGACACCTTCGGCTTCCGCCTGGGCGACCCCGACCGGGCGTTCTCCTACTACCTCAAGGGCGAGACGGTCGAGGGGCGCAAGTTCACGCCGGTCACGCCGGCCGACGCGCCCTACGTCGCCGACTGGGGCCTCACCACCGCGATGGACGACCTCCACCAGGTCATCCGGCGGGCGCGATGGAGCGGGCGCAAGGTGATCCTCGGCGGCCATTCGCTCGGCGGGTCCAGCGTCCTCGCCTACGCGTCGTGGGACTTCGACGGCCGGCCGGGGTACCGGGACCTCTCCGGGATGCTGCTGATCGACGGCGGCGGCTCGGGCCCGAACGCCACACCGCCCGATCCGGCGCTGATCCACCAGCGCATCGAGGCGTCGAAGGCCCAGCCGTTCCTCGACCTCCTCGGCGCGGGCATCCCGTGGGCGACCGGCGTGTTCGCCGAGCTCGGTGCGCAGTACGCGCTGGCGGCGCCGCAGGCCCGCTCGCCGCTCGCCGACTACTCGCTCATCAAGCTGCTCGTCAACCCGCCGTTCCCGCTGACCAACGAGGCGCTGGCCGGCTACGCGTTCAACTACGCGACCGGTCCCCGCGGGCTCAGCCTGATCTACGCCTCGACCGGCCACCTCGCGCCGTCCGGCGAGCCACGCGGCTGGGTCAACGACCAGGTCACGCCGGTGCCGCGGCTGTCGACGATGTTCGGCCTCGAGCCCGCGAACGGCGCGGAGTGGTACTTCCCGGTGCGGCTCGGGATCGACCTCGGAGCCGCGTCGACGCTCACCCGCACGCCGCTCCAGGACGAGCTCGGGCTGCGAGCGTGGCACGGCGCCGAGATCAGGACGCCGGTGGAGGTGTACTCGACGAACCTCACGCGGCCGCGGCTGATCGATTCGGTGCGCTCGCTCGTCGCCGCGTCGCGGATCACGCGGGCGAGCTACGTCGACGATCCGAACGCCTACCACCTCGACCCGCTCGGCGCCGCGCCCGATCGGAGCGTCTTCCTCGACCACGCGATCCCCTTCCTGCGCTCGATCCGGCGCCGGTAGACCTGGCCCCCGTGGCGCGTTTGCGGTAGCCGGCTCGCCTTCCCGGCCGGTCGTTCGCCGCCTCGGGCCCGATCGGCGCCAGGCTCCCCGAGCGCCCTACCCGCCCCGTCCCTGCGGCAGCCCGGCCCCCGCCCGCTGCCACGCCTCGAGGATCGCGTTCTCGCGCGCGACCCGCGCCGCGCCGTCCGGCTCGGCGTCGAGCTCGCGCAGCAGCGCCTTCATGCGCCGGGCCCCGGGGCTCGCGGCCACCTCGCCGGCGAGCTCCAGGGCGGCGGCCTCCGCATCGGCGCTGCGCGCGGTGCGATGCAGCAGCCCGACCTCGAGCGCCTCGGACTGGCCGAGCGAGCGGCCCGTGAGCAGCAGGTCGGCCGCGGCCGCCCGGCCGACGAGCGGCACGAGCCGGGCCGGGCCGACCGGCACGCCGAGCCGCGCGCCGACCCAGCGCAGCTTCAGGTTGTCTCCGCCGACGCGGAGATCGGCGCCGGCGGCGAGCTCCGCGCCGGCGCCGACGACGTCGCCGACGCACACGCAGACGACCGGCGCCGGGAAGGCCTCGAGCGTCGCGTAGAGGCGCGAGAAGGCGGCCATCCGGGCATTGCCGCCCTCGGGCGTCAGGACCTCGGCGACGTCCGCCCCGGCGCAGAAGGCGCGTGTCGCGGTCGTGGAGAGCACGAGCGCTCCGAGCCCGTCATCGCCGGCGAGGTCCTCCAGCGCGGCGGTGAGCTCGGCGATCGACGGCGAGTCGAGCGCGTTGCGGACCTCGGGGCGGTCGAGGCGGACGATCTCGACGGCCTCGTGGGGGCGTTCGCGCACCAGCGGCATGGCGGGCGATGCTAGATCACCGATTCCCGCCGCCGCGCACCCGCCGGACGCGCCGCGCACCCCCGGTGCGCGCCGAACGCGCGGCGTCCACGCGAGACGGGCGGACCTCGCCGGGACGATGAACTAGGATCCGCGCCGATGTCGCGTCGCCTCCGCGCCCTCGCCGTCGCCCTCGCCACCAGCGCCGCCCTGCTCGCGCTGGCCGCGCCGGCGGCGCTCGCGCGGAACTACGACAGCGGCGAGGGGACCTACGGCGAGACCGACGACGTCGTCGTCACGAACGCGGGCTTCATCGTCATCGCCTTCTTCCCGCTGCTCATCCTCGTGCTGAGCGTCGTCCAGCACCGGCTGGAGAAGCGCAAGGACGGCCGGCTCGCCGCGCAGCGCGCGCGGGCGGCGAGCACCGACTGGCGCGGCGGCTGGTAGCCGCGCCGTAGCCGCGACGACGCGACCGCCGGTGGCCGAGACCGTTCGCTACGAGCGCCGGGGCTCGGCGGCGATCCTGACGATCGATCGCCCGGAGCGGCGGAACGCCGTCGACGGTCCGACGGCGGAGGCGCTGGCCGCCGGATACGCGGCCTTCGTCGCCGACGACGAGGCCCGTGTCCTCGTCCTCACCGGCGCCGGCGAGCTCGCCTTCTGCGCCGGCGCCGACCTCAAGGCGATCGAGAGCTTCGCGCCGCGCCTGCTCGACCCGAACGGCCCGCTCGGCTTCACCCGCCTCACCCCGCCGAAGCCGACGATCGCGGCGATCGAGGGCTGGTGCCTGGCCGGCGGCCTCGAGCTCGCGCTGTGGTGCGACCTGCGGATCGCGGCCGCGGGGTCCACGCTCGGGTTCCCGGAGCGCCGCTGGGGCGTCCCGCTGATCGACGGCGGCACCCAGCGCCTCCCGCGCATCGTCGGGCTCGGCCGCGCGCTGGACCTCATCCTCACCGGGCGGATGGTCCCGGCGGACGAGGCCCTCGCCATGGGGCTGCTGACCGAGATCGTCCCGCGCGGCGGCGCGGTCGGGCGGGCCGTCGAGGTCGCCGAGGCGCTGGCCGCCTTCCCGCAGGCGACGATGCTCGCCGATCGCCGCGCGGCGATCGAGGGGCTCGGGCACCCGCTGGCCGACGGGCTCGCGCTGGAGGCGCAGGCCGGCCCCGAGGTCTTCGGCGCGGCCGTCGAGGGGGCCGCGCGCTTCGCCGGCGGTGCCGGGCGCGGCGGCGCGGGCGCCGGGGTCTGACCGCCGGCGCCGGCGGGATAGGATCGTCGCGGCACGAGGCGCGAGAGGGAGAGGAGCGGCATGGACTACTTCGTCACGGGGGGGACCGGCTTCATCGGGCGGCACCTCGTCGAGAAGCTGCTCGAGCGCGACGGCGACCTCCACGTCCTGGTGCGGGCCGGCTCGGTCGGCAAGCTCGAGGAGCGGATGGCGCAGTGGGGCCATCCGGGCCGCGTCCACGCCGTGGTGGGCGACCTCGCCGCGCCCCGGCTCGGCCTCGCCGACGATCAGGTCGCGGAGCTGACGGGGAAGATCGACCACTTCTTCCACCTCGCGGCCGTCTACGACATGACCGCCGACGACGAGCGCAACCGCGTCGCCAACGTCGACGGCACGCGCCACGCCGTCGAGCTGGCCAACGCGCTCGAGGCCGGCTGCTTCCACCACACCTCCTCGATCGCCGCCGCCGGCCAGTACAAGGGCCTCTTCCGCGAGGACATGTTCGACGAGGGCCAGAAGCTCGAGCACCCCTACCACCGCACGAAGTTCGAGTCGGAGCAGATCGCCCGCACCGAGACCACGGTGCCCTGGCGCGTCTATCGCCCGGCCGTCGTGGTCGGCCACTCGCAGACCGGCGAGATGGACAAGATCGACGGGCCCTACTACTTCTTCAAGCTCATCCAGCGCAGCCGCAACGCGCTCCCCCAGTGGTTCCCGCTCATCGGCCCGGAGCTGGGGCACACGAACATCGTCCCCGTCGACTTCGTCGCCGCGGCGATGGACCACATCGCGCACCGGCCCGGCCTCGACGGCCAGGCCTTCCACCTCACCAACCCGACGTCCCAGCGCTCCGGCGCGGTCCTCAACACGTTCGCCCGCGCCGCCCACGCGCCGCGGATGGCCCTGCGGATCGACAAGCGCCTGACCGACGCGCTCCCGAAGGGCCCGCTGGCGATGGCGATGAAGCTCCCCGCGCTGCGCGGGATGCGCAAGGGCGTCCTGGCGGAGGCGGGCGTACCGGACGACGTGATCGAGTACGTGGGGCTGACCGCCGAGTTCGACACCCGCGACACCGAGCGGGCGCTGGAGGGCTCCGGCATCGCCGTGCCCGAGCTCGACGCCTACGCCTGGCGGCTGTGGGACTACTGGGAGCGCCACCTCGACCCCGACCTGTTCCGCGACCGCTCCTTCGAGGGCGCGGTGAACGGCAAGACGGTGGTCATCACCGGCGCCTCGAGCGGCATCGGGAAGGCGGCCGCGAAGAAGATCGCCGCCGCCGGGGGGATCCCGCTGCTCGTCGCGCGCTCCGCCGACAAGCTCGAGATGACCCGGCAGGAGATCGAGGCGGCCGGCGGCACGGCCTACGTGTACTCGGCCGACCTGTCGGACCTCGAGTCGATCGAGCGGCTGACCGAGGCCATGTTCGCCGAGCACCCGGCCGTCGACGTGCTCGTGAACAACGCCGGGCGGTCCATCCGGCGCTCGATCGCCCTGAGCTACGACCGCTTCCACGACTTCGAGCGGACGATCCAGCTCAACTACCTCGGCACGATCAAGCTCATCATCGGGCTGCTCCCGCACATGCGCGAGCGCCGGCGCGGCCACATCGTGAACGTGTCGTCGATCGGCGTGCAGACCAACCCGCCCCGCTTCTCGGCCTACGTCGCCTCGAAGGCCGCGCTCGACGCCTTCACCCGCGTGGTCGGCACCGAGACGGTCGGCGACAACGTGACGTTCACGACGATCCACATGCCGCTCGTGCGGACGCCGATGATCGCGCCGACGAAGATGTACGACTCGTTCCCGACGATCTCGCCCGAGGAGGCCGCCGACCTCATCTGCGAGGCGATCCGCTCGCGGCCGAAGCACATCAACACGCGCCTGGGCACCTTCGGCGAGGTCGCCTACGCGCTGGCGCCGAAGGCGATGGACCAGGTCCTCCACATGGCCTACAAGGTGTTCCCCGACTCGGCGGCCTCGAAGGGCAAGAAGGACCCGCAGGAGAAGGCGAGCAACGAGCAGGTCGCGCTGGCCCACCTCATGCGGGGCGTCCACTGGTAGCGAGCGGCGAGGCCGCGCCGTCGCCGCGGAGCGTCGCCGAGGACACTGCGGTGCGGGCGCTCGGCGGCGGGCGCTTCACGGGCGTGGTGCGGCCGGAGTGGCGTGGCGGCGCCGGACCCCACGGCGGGATCGCCGCCGCCACGCTCCTGCGAGCGCTGACCGCCGCCGTCGACGACCCCGCGCGGGCGCCGCGCTCGCTGACGGTGCACTTCCCCCGTCCCCCGGCCGACGGCGAGGTGACGATCGCCGCGGTGGTCGAGCGGGCCGGGCGGTCGCTCACGACGGCGTCGGCGCGTATGACCCAGCCGGGCGCGGACGGGGAGGAGCGCGTCGTCGCGCTCGCGCTCGCCGCCTTCTCCTCGGCGCGCGAGGTCCCGCCACTCGGCACGGTCGCGCCGCCGCCCGCCCCGCCGCCGGAGGAGGTGCCGGTGGTCCCCTACCTCGGCCCGCCGACGCCGCGGATGTTCGCGAACCTCGAGGCCCGGGCCGTGACCGGGCCGCCTTTCACCGCCGGCTCCGAGGCCCGCGCCGCGGCCTGGCTGCGCCCGCGCGTGCCGGCGCCGCTCGACGCGCCGACCGTGACCTACCTGCTCGACGCGCTGTGGCCGGCCGTGTTCGCGCAGATCGAGCGGCCGGCCGGCATCCCGACCATCGACCTGACGATCCACTTCCGCCGCACCCTGCCGCCCGCGGGGGCCGCGGCGGGCGCGTGGGCGTTCGGCGAGTTCACCACCCGCGAGGTGGCCGAGGGCTTCCTCGACGAGGACGGGATGGTGTGGAGCGAGGACGGAACCCTCCTCGCGCAGTCGCGGCAGATGGCGTTGCTCGTTCCGTAGCGGAGGCGCGGGGGTGGCGATGCCGCGACCGCGCGGACGTAGGTCTCGGGCAACGTCCCCTCACACCGCGAGGCAGTCCGCGCGCGGGAGGAAGCCGAGGCCCGGCAGCCGGGTCGCCACGGCGGTGAGCGCCTGGCGGGCGTGGCGGCGGCTCCAGTCGGCGTCGAGCCGCGCGCCGACCCCGACGCCGGTCCCCGCGTGCGCGCTCTCGCCGCCGGCCCGCCAGGTCCGGACCGTCGTCGTCCCGGCGGCGTGAGCCCGGCCGGCCAGGGCGCGGAGGGCGGCCGGCAGGCGATCGCCGCGGCCGGGGCGCAGCGCCGCCAGCACGGCCCGGGCCGCCGCGGCGTTGGCCGGATCGGCGAGGTCGAGCGCCGACTCGCTCTCGACCGCCGCGCCGCGCTCGACCCGCCGGCCGAGCGCCCCGGGCAGGCCCGCCGGCAGGCGGGCGCCGTGGGCCGCGCCCCAGCGGCCCGAGAGCGTCAGGGTGAGCCGCACCGGCCGCCCCCGGCGATCGGCGGCGTAGGCCAGCACGGCGCCGGCGGCGGCGAGGCCGTCGGCGGACAGGCCGAACCCCGCGTGGGCGGCGGCGCTCCCGTCCACCTGCACGTACCACGTCGTCGCCCCGTCGCGCGCGACGCGGCGTCCGAGCGCGCCGGTCAGCGCCGCGTCGACGGTCGCCTGGAGCGGACCGGCGCCGGCGCGACCGTGCAGGCCGATCGCTCCCCCGCCGCTCACGAAGCGGACGTCGGGCGGCGGCGGCGCGGGCGGGTCGTCGGTCAGCAGGCCGCAGAGCAGGCAGATCTCGCGAACGCGCTGCCAGACCCGGCCGAGCAGCTCCTGGCTGCCCCCGTAGCGGCGCAGGAACCGCGCCGCCGCGTCGGCGTCCGGCAGCTCCCACGCGCGGCCGGCGGCGAACGTCAGCGCGGCGTCCGCGCTGCCGCTGGCGCCGACGCGCACGGGGCCGGCCTCGAGGTGCGCCCCGACGCCGGCGGTGAGCCCCTCCCGCGCGGCGTCGGCGAAGGTGATCGTGACCCGGCCGTCGGAGCGGCGCTCGACCCGCAGCCCGAGCTCGAGGCCGACCTTCGCAATCCCGGCCGCCACCCCCAGTTCCTCGGCGCGGAGGTCGCGGGCGACGGGACACGGCGGCAGATCGGGCCGCGCCGCCGCTCGCGCGGGCGGGCACCGCGCACCGGTCAGCGCGCACAGGCCACGGCGCAGGCCGGCGAGGACGGCGTCGCCGAGGCCGCCGGTGGTGATCGCCGCCGCGGAGGCGAGCACGACGCCGACCACCGCGAGGATCGCGACGTACTCGGTCGACGCCTGGCCGCGGGGACAGCGGGGTGACGGCACGCCGGCGAGCATCCCGCCCGATCGCCGCCGCGCCCCGGCGCGGTGCGTGGATCGGCGCTTCGGCGCGCGGGTTCCGCATGGAAGCCCGCGCGCGACGGCGGGGAGGCGCGGCTACCGCGCCGCGGCCTCGAGCAGCGCGCCCTCGCGCAGCCCGCCACGCACCGCCCGCAGCGACGTGCCGAACGCCCGGGCGCTCGCCTCGAGCAGCAGGATGCCCGCCGGCAGCAGGCCGGCCCGCCGCGGATCGAGACCGTGGCGGTCGGCGATCACGCCGGCCGGCGCGGCGGTGAGCGCGGCCAGCGCGGCGGCGAGCGCCACGGGGCCGAGCTCGACGCCGGCGACCCGACCGAACGAGGTCGCGCTCCCGCCCACGGCCAGCGCCCGCGCCACGGGCGGGGGCGCGACGTCGGCGAAGACCGCGGCGATGCCCGCGCGCGCCTCGGCCAGCGCCGCGGCGGAGGGCGGGTCGCCCGGCAGCCAGCGCGCCGCCACGTCGGCCGACCCGAGCGCCGGCGACGCCGTCCACACCGGCTCCCCGCCGCACGGCCCGACGGCGAGGTCGGTCGAGCCGCCGCCGACGTCGACCACGCCGACCGTCTCCGCGGGGCGGTCGGGCCCGAGCGCCGCGGTGGCCCCGAGGAAGGCGAGCCGGGCCTCCCGCGCGGGCGAGAGGACCTCGACCTCCTCCCCCGCGACGGCCCGAACCGCCGCCACGAGGTCCGCGGCGTTGCCGGCCCGCCGCACGGCCGCCGTCCCGAGGACCCGGACCTCCTCCGCGCCGTGCGCCCGTGCCCGGCCGGCCTGCTCCGCGACGGTGGCGGCGACCTCGGCGATGAGCGCGGGCGGCAGCGCCCCGGCGTCGGCGCCGGCCCGGCCGAGCAGCGTGAAGACGCGCTCCTGCGCCACCTCGGCGAGCCCGGCGCCCGTCACGTCCGCCACGAGCAGCCGCGTCGTGTTCGTGCCGATGTCGATGCACGCGCGACGCACCCGCGCCGAGCCTAGATGATCGATTCCGCGGCCGGCCGGACGGCGGGGACGCCCGGAGCGGCGCCGCCCGCCTGGGATGATCCGGGGCCTCGTGCGCCGCGACGACGCCATCCTCGTCTCCGATCTCCACAAGTCCTACGGCGAGGTGGAGGCCGTGCGCGGCGTCGACTTCGCGGTCCGGCGCGGCGAGGTGTTCGGCCTGCTGGGCCCCAACGGCGCGGGCAAGACGACGACCGTCGAGATCCTCGAGGGCTACCGCGACCGCTCGAGCGGGGACGTGGCCGTGCTCGGCCTCGACCCCGGCGTGCGGTCGCGCGCGCTGCGGGAGCGGATCGGCATCGTGCTGCAGTCCACCGGGATCTACCGGCACATCACCGTGCGCGAGGCCGTCGCCCACTTCGCCCGCCTCTACCCGGCGCCGCGCGAGGTCGACGAGGTCGTCGCGCTCGTCGGCCTCCAGGGCAAGGAGGACGCGCGCTCGCGGACGCTCTCCGGCGGGCAGCAACGCCGCCTCGACCTCGCGCTCGCCCTCGTGGGCGACCCGGAGCTCATCTTCCTCGACGAGCCGACGACCGGGTTCGATCCCGCGGCCCGCCGAGCGGCGTGGGAGACGATCCGCTCGCTCAAGGATCTCGGCAAGACCGTCGTGCTCACCACGCACTACCTCGACGAGGCCCAGGCGCTGGCCGACCGGGTCGCGATCGTCAAGGACGGCCGCATCCTGGCCGAGGGCGCCCCGGGCGAGCTCGGCGCGAGCAACGGCGCGGCCCGCTACCGGGTGGCGTGGCGGGACCCGTCGGGGGGGCCGCGCCAGGAGGAGGTCGACGACCCCACCCCGCTGCTGCACGAGCTGACCTCGGCCGCGCTGGCGAACGGCGGGCGGGTCGAGGGCCTGAGCGTGACGCGCCCGTCGCTCGAGGACGTCTACCTGGAGCTGACGGCCGAATGAGCCCTCACGCCTCCCCCGGCCTCGCCGGGCTCGCCTGGCGCCAGTACCGGCTCGAGCGCCGGCTCTTCTGGCGCAACCCGAGCGCCGCGTTCTTCAACTTCATGCTGCCGCTGCTCTTCCTCGCGCTGTTCGGGGCGATCTTCGCGGGCAGCCAGGCGAACCTCGACGTGATCGTTCCGGGGATCGCGGGCATGAGCATCATGGCCACGACGTTCTCGGCGCTCGCCTTCAACCTCACCTTCCTGCGCGAATCCGGCGTGCTGAAGCGCATCCGCGGCACGCCGCTGCCGAGCGCGGCCTACCTCGCCGGAATCGCCGGGAACGCGGTGACGAACGCGACGCTGCAGATCGCGATCGTCGTCGTCGCCGGGCGGCTCTTCTTCGGGATCGGCTGGCCGAAGGACTGGGGCGAGCTCGTCGTCTTCGTCGTCGCCGGGGTGGTGTGCTTCGCCTCGCTCGGAGTCGCCTTCTCGCACGTGATCCCGAACTTCGACTCCGCGCCGGCCTACGTCAACGCGGTCTTCCTGCCCATGATCTTCATCTCGGGCGTGTTCTACGACGTCGCGGGGGCGCCGAAGTTCCTGCGCGACATCGCCGAGGTCCTGCCGCTCGTCCACGTGATCGACGGGCTCTCCGGGGCGCTGGTCACCGGACAGGGGCTCGCCGACAACCTCGCGGGGCTGGCGGTCGTCGCGCTGTGGAGCGTCGTCGGGATCGTGCTGGCCGTGCGCGGCTTCTCGTGGGAGCAACGGCGGGCGTAGCCGGCCGGAGCGCCATCGCGCCGGGCGACACGCACGAGCCGCGGCACGCCAACCCGGCGAAGCTCGCCTGGCCGCCGCGGCCCGGGACGGCGATCGCTCACCGGGCCGGCGCGGCGGTGACGTGGGGGTAGGTGGTGGTGAAGCCGGGCACCGTGCCCTGCACGACGCACGGGGGGGCCGGGACGGGCGGGCCGCCGCCGAACTGGAAGGCCTTGACCCGGTCCACGAGCGGCGGGGTCGGCACCCCCGGGGCGGGCGGGGCGGGCAGCGCCGCGGTCGGCGCCGCCGGTTCGTTGTTCGGCTGGCACTGGCTCGACTGGAAGCCCTTCTGCAGGCCCTTCGCGAACGCCCCCGGCACCGCGTAGGGGTTGGTCCGCTCGTTGCCGACCCGGTGCGGGAAGGCCGCGAGCGCGTCCAGGCTGCCCGGGTTGGTGCCGCGCAGGTAGTGGAGGCCGTCGGCGGGAGAGGTGGCCTGGGTGACCGTCGTCGCGTTGGCGAAGAACGCCGTCAGCTCCTGCTTGTAGAGACCCAGGAACTCCAACACCGGATTGAGCTGCCGCAGGAACGGATCCAACTGACCCAACACCGGCGGCAGATCCACCAACACCGACTCCAACCCCGCCACCCCCGACCGCGACACATCGATCAACGGATTCAGATCCGTGAACAACGCCTCCAGCGGCCCGGCCAGATCCCCCAACGCGATCAGCGTCGGCGAAAGCTGCACCACCGCCGGACGCAACTGCGTGATCAACGGATTCGTGTTCTCCGCGAAATCCGACAACGCCCGCAACGTCACCGTCGACTCCCGCTCGAACGTCGGCAACACCACAAACGTCGCCTGCAACGCCGCATTGCGCTGCGCCGTCGTCGCGAACACCGCATTGCCGTTCTCGATCAACGACCGCAACTGCCCATCCCGAGCCGACAACGCATCGAACACCACCCCCGTATTGCGCACCAACCGCGACACCGCCCGCGACTGCGCCTGCAACGTCGCCAACACCACCGACCCCGACGACGCAAACCCCGGCAAATTCCCCAACGCCGCATTCAAATCCGCCCCACGCCCCACCAACGACCCCGCCAACGACTGCTGCCACGCCCGAAACGCCGCCCGCGTCGGCGCATCAAACGCCCGAAAGATCTCATCCAACTGCACCGCCGGCCGCACCCGCCCCGCCGCCAACGTCCCACCATCCGCCAGACCCACCCCCCTCGTCCCCGGCGTCAACTCCACATACGTCTCCCCCAACAACGTCTTCTGCCGCAAAATCGCCCGCGCATCCCGCGGAATCGGCGCATAACGGCCGTCGATCTCGAGCGTGGCCCGCGTCGTGTTGCCGGGTCCGAGCCTCGTCGCGGCGACGCGACCGACCGGGACGCCGGAGATCCGCACGTCGGACTGCACGGCGAGGTTCGCGGCGTCCGGGAAGTTCACCTCGACGCGATACCCCTTCGGGTTGAACGGGATCGGACCGCCGAACGCCAACCACAAGAACAACAGCAGCCCGAAGCAGGACACACCGAACCCCGCCATCACGAGCAGGTTGGCGAGGCTCGGAGGCCGGGTCTCCATGCTCAGACGACCCAGGCGGACGGCGGCGCGCCCCGCACCTCGGCCGGCGTCGCCGCCAGCGGCGACGCCGGCCACTCGCTCCGGAGCATCGCGTACGTGACGACGTCGTAGACCCGCTCGCCGTGACGGTGCCAGCGCCGCAGCGTGCCCTCCGGCCGGAAGCCGAGGCGCTCGAGCGCCCGGCGGGAACGGTCGTTCTCGACGGCGGCGTACGCGCCGAGGCGCTCGAGGCCGAGCGGGCCGAACGCGAGCGCGGCCACGAGCGCCTTCGACTCGGCGTTCGCGCCGGTTCCCCAGTACCGGCGGCCGAGCCACGTGCCGACCACCGCCCGGCGGTCGCGCCGCGAGAGCTCGGAGAGCCCCGTCACCCCGAGCACCGCGTCGTCGGCGCGGCGCACGACGACGAAGTCCATCTGCCGTCCGGCGTCGCGATCGGCGGCGAGACCCGCCACGTAGGCGGCCGGCTCCTCCGCCCGTTCGTACGGGCCCCAGGAGAAGAAGCGGACGACCTCCGGGTCCCGGCCGAGCTCGAGCAGCGACGGCACGTCACCGGGGCCGGCGAAGCGCAGGCGCAGCGCCGGGCCGGACACCTCGAGCGCGACGCCCTCGCCGGACACGGCCGGCGATGGTATAGGTGGTCGCCGTGCTCGCCCTCCTCTACGACGTCCACGGCAACCTCCCGGCGCTCGACGCGGTGCTCGCCGACGCCCGGGCGGCCGGCGCCGGCCGCTTCCTGCTCGGCGGGGACTACGCGCTGTTCGGGGCGTTCCCGGCCGCGACGGTCGCCCGCCTGCGGGAGCTCGGACCGGCGACGTGGCTGCGCGGCAACGGCGAGCGCTGGACCGCGGAGCCCGGCGCGGCGCCCGACACCGAGGTCGTGCAGGGCGCGATCGCCGCGTGCCGTGCCGACCTCGGCGACGCGCTGGTCGCCGACCTCGCCGCGTTGCCCTTCCAGACCGTCATCGACGGGACCCGCTACTGCCACGCCTCCCCGGCCTCCGACGTGCGCTCCTTCCTGCCCGAGCCCGCCGAGGACGAGGCCGAGCTGCTCGAGGGCGTGCAGGAGACCCGCCTGGTGTTCGGCCACACCCACCTCCCGTTCCTGCGCCGGACCGCGGGCGGGATCGAGCTCGTCAACCCCGGCAGCGTCGGGATGCCCTTCGACGGCGACGTGCGCGCGGCCTGGGGGCTCGTCCACGACGACGGCCGTGTCGAGCGCCGCCGCGTGGCCTACGACCACCTCCTGACCGCCGCGACGCTGCGCGAGCGCTTCGGCGCGGAGCCGTGGAGCGAGACCGTGGTCCGGCGGATCGAGTCCGCGCGGCTCTGACGCGGCCGCGCCGAGCGCGCTCGGCGCGGGGGGCGGCTCAGCCGCCGCAGAGCAGTACCGGCGCCCCGCGCACGCCGCCGCGCACCAGCCGCCGCCACGCCTCCGCGCTCGGCGAGAGGCGCCCGTCCGGGTGGACGATCCCGTACCAGTCCTCCTCGGCGGCCGGGTTGCGCTCCGGGGTCGTCCAGGTGTACGGGTAGATCGCCGCCACCCCGCAGTCCGAGCGGGCGAGCGCGGACGCCATCGCGGGGAGGTCGGCGGCCCGCTGGGCCTCCGACTCGAAGTGATCCGCGCCGGGCGGGCGCGTCACCCACCCGTACTCGGTGACGTAGAGCGGGACCAGGTCCATCCCGAGCGCGCGCAGCGCCGCGCGGCGCTTGCGCACGCCGTCGAGCCCGGCCGCGACGTTCGGGCCGTAGGGGTGGATCGCCACCCCGTCGATCGCGCGGCGGAGCTCGGGGCGGGCGAGGACCATGTCGTCCACGTAGCTGTCGTACGCCGGGGTCAGCCCGCCGACGAGCACCGTGGCGCCGGGGTCGACCGCGTGGATCGCGGCCCGCGCCCGTGCGTAGAGCTCGGCGTAGCGCGCGGCGTCCGGCCGCCCGCCCCAGAAGTGCGTCGAGTTCGGCTCGTTCCAGATCTCCCAGGTGCGGACCGGCAGGGCGGGGAGGTCGGGCCGGGCCCGCCACAGCGTGCCGTTCGGCCCGTAGCGGCGGGCCGCCGCGGCCGCGAACGCCGCGTAGTCGGCGGCGTCGCGCGGCGGGGCCTTGCGCGGCGCGGGGACCCCCGAGGCCCAGGGGGGCGCGTAGTCGAGGATCGGCAGCCAGCGGATCCCGTTGGCGGCGAGGCGGCCGGCGACCCAGTCGCCGAAGCGCCAGTCGTAGGCATGGCGCCCGCCGACCGGCGCCTGTCGCTCGGTGGCCTCCCAGAAGAGGTCGCTGCGCGCGTCGCGGATCCCGGCATCGCGCGCCGACCGCAGCAGCGGCCCGGCCCGCGTGTCGTCGAACGGGGCGTCGTTGAAGACGCGGTTGAGGTTCATCCCGAGGACGGTGTCGCCCCCCGTCACCGGCCCGCTCCCCGGCGAGACCGGGCCGGCCGTGCCGGCCGGCGAGCCGGACCCGCCGGCGCCGCCGTAGGGCACGAGCAGGGCCACGAGCGCCGCGACGGCGGCGGCCAGCACGGCGGCGACGAGGACGGTCGTGCGGCGAGACATCGCCCCGAGAGGATGACGGGCCGGCGGCGCGGGCGGCGCCGCTCGCGCCACGCCCGGGTGACACGGCGGGGCTCCGGCCCCGTACCCACCGTGGACCGCACCGTCCGTCATGCTGTCCCCCGCCATGCCCGCCGCCCGCCGCTGGCACCGCCGCAACACCTTCCACCACGCCGAGTTCCCCGCTGCGCGGCTCGCCGCGGAGCGCACCGCGTCGGTCTCGGTGTGCCTGCCCGCGCGCAACGAGGCCCGCACCATCGGCCCCATCGTCGCGGCGCTGGTGCCGCTGGTGGCCGGCGGCGTCGTCGACCAGCTCGTCGTCGCCGACGACTCGACGGACGGCACCGCGGAGATCGCCGCCGGCCTCGGCGCCGAGGTCCACCGGCAGGCCGACCTGCGGCCGGAGCTCGGGCCGGTCCTCGGCAAGGGGGACGCGATGTGGCGCGCCCTGAGCGTGCTCACCGGCGACGTCGTCTGCTTCCTCGACGCCGACTCGGGCTCGTTCGGCGGGCACTTCGCCTGCGGCCTGCTCGGGCCGCTGCTCGTCCGCGAGGATCTCCGCTTCGTGAAGGGCTGCTACCGCCGGCCCTTCCGCCAGGGTGGCGTCACGCTCCCCGACGGCGGCGGCCGCGTCACCGAGCTGACCGCCCGACCGCTGCTCAACTCCTTCTACCCGGAGCTCGCCGGGTTCCATCAGCCGCTGGCCGGCGAGATCGCCGCCCGCCGCGATCTGCTCGAGCGCCTGCCCTTCCTCACCGGCTACGCGGTGGACGTCGCGCTCCTGATCGACGCCTGGGGCGCGGCCGGCCTCGACGCCCTCGCGCAGGTCGACCTCGACGTGCGGGAGAACGACCACCAGCCGCTGCGCGACCTCGGCCCGATGGCCTCGGCCGTGCTGCGCGCCGTCACGTCGCGCCTCGAGCGGGACGGCCGGCTCGTCGACGCCGGCGGCGCCGACTACCTCGTCCCCGCGGCCGGAGGCCTGGACTCCCGGCAGGTCGAGCTGGTCGAGCGGCCGCCGGCCGCGCTGATGCGCGCCGCGGCGTAGGCGGCCGCCCCTCCACGCGCGACGCTCGTCCGCGGGAGGCCGAGCCCGCCGACCGCTCAGGTCACGCCCGGCCGCAAGGCCGCCGGCCCGGCGCCGGCTCAGGTCACGCCCGGCCGCAGACGGGCCACGGGGCGGTGCCGCGGGCGCGGTACAGGCGCAGGGCGATCCGGTCCTGCGTGTGCTCCGGCGCCCGCGCGGGGTCGCCCCGGCCGCCATGGGCGTGCCACGTACCGCGGTCGAACTGGTACTTGCCGCGGTAGGTCCCGTCCGAGGAGACGGCGCGGGGGTCGCCACCCGACTCGCAGGCCGCGATGCGCTGCAGGATCGCCGGCACCCCCACCCGCCGGTGGCGGCGCTGCCCGCGGCGGGAGCGGCGGCGCGGGTGGTAGACCCGGCCGATCCGGCCGCGCAGGCCGAGGGCGCGGCGGGTCGCCGGGCCGACGATCCCGTCGACGGCGAGGCCACGACGGCGCTGGAAGCGCTTCACCGCGCGCAGCGTCTGCGGCCCGAACACGCCGTCGGCGGAGACGTGGAGCGACCGCTGGAGGCGCGCGACACCCGGGCCGCGGTCCCCCTTGCGCACGACGGCTCCGGCCGCGAGCGCGCCCGGCACGGCCAGCAGCAGGCCGAGCGTGAGCGCCACCGTCAGGCCGCGGGCGCGGCCCCGCCGTCGGCGGCGCACGCCGGCGGCGGCGCGGCGGGCCGTGGCGGCGCGCTGCGCGCGCCGCCACGGGACGGGTGATCCCAGATCGGTACGGCTCGACTCCATGGGCGACGTCTCCCTTCGCTTCGCGACGCCTACGGGGTGAGCTGACGGGCTCGCGCTGAAGCTGCGCTACGCCGCTCGGTGGCGGCGATTCGCCCCTGGGCCGACCTTCCGGCCCGGTGGGTCCCCCGTTCCCCGCCGTGCGGATCGGCGGGGACTCGGCATTACGTCATGACCTACGAGGGCGGCAGTGTAGCGGGATCACGCCGGGCACCGCGCCGGACCCGGACCCTCATCCCCTCCGCACCACCGCCGCGAAGCCCTCGGCCATCGCGGTCGCCACCGCGGCGTTGGCCGCGTGCCGCTCGGCCGACTCGGCGAGCAGCGCGTCCGGGTCGATGCCCAGCGCCCGCAGCCGCGCGTCGTTCTCCGCCACCCAGGGGCGGATGATCGCCGGATCCACCTCGATGTGGAACTGGATGCCCCACGCCGGCGCGCCGTCGACCCGGAAGGCCTGGTTGCCGGCACCGGTGCGCGCGAGCAGGCGCGCGCCGGGCGGCACGGTGAAGCCGTGCTCGTGCCACTGGAACGCGCGGTAGCCGGCCGGCGGGATCGTGCCGAGCAGCGGATCCCGCCCCGCGCCGTCGACCGGCTCGAGCGGGAGCCATCCGATCTCCAGGCCCCCGATCGGGCCGGCCCGGCCGCCGGCCGCCTGGGCGAGCAGCTGGCTGCCGAGGCACACGCCCAAGACGGGGGTGCCGGCCGCCAGCGCGCCGCGGGCGAGGTCACGCGACGCGGTCAACCACGGGTGATCGGCGTCCTGGGTGGGATGGGCCTCGCTGCCGAGGACGATGAGCCCGGCGACGCCGTCGAGGTCCGGCGGAGGCTCGCTGCGGGGGTGCCACACGTCGACCGCGCAGCCGGCCGCGTGCAACGGCGGCTCGAGCAGGCCGAGGGGCGTGTCGCGGTCGTGCTGGGCGACGATGATGCGGGGCGAGGCGTCGGGCACGGTCGCGAAGTTGTAACCGCTCCCGCCGATCCGCGGCGCGCGTCCCGGCGGCGGGCGGCGCCTACGCCGGCGAGGCCTCGGAGCTCCGTCGCGGCGCGAGGCGGCGCAGGAAGGGCGGGACCCCGACCGTCGTGAGGAGCGACATGCCGACGATCACCGCGAAGACCTTCGTGTCGATGACCTCGGCCTCGCGCCCGAGCCCGGCGACGATGATGCCCACCTCGCCGCGCGGCACCATGCCCACGCCGACGAAGCCCGCCGCCCGCGGGCCGAGCGAGCGCGCCCCGAGCCACGCGCCGAGCAGCTTCGTCGCCACCGCCAGCGCCGTGACTCCCGCCAGCAGGCCGAGGGTCCCGGAGTCGGCGAAGACGCCGAGCTCGACCTGAAGCCCGATGAACACGAAGAAGAACGGCGGGAAGAACGCGTAGAGCGGCTCGATCTCCCGCTCGACGTCGTCGCGGTCGTTGGACTCGGCCACGATCATCCCGGCGAGGAACGCGCCGATGATCGCCGCGAGGCCGACCTGCGCGGCCAGGGCGGCCAGCCCGAGGCAGAGGATCACCGCGGGCAGGAGCGGGGACGCCGAGAAGCGGGGCGCGCTCAGCGCGTCGGGCAGGCGCGCCATCAGCCGCGTGCCGCCGAGGGCGAAGAAGAGGACGAAGCCGACCGCGAGCCCGAGCACGAGCGCCACCTCGCCCGCCTCCACGCCACCCGGGCCCGCCAGGCCGACGGCGACCGCGAGCGCGATCATCGCGATGACGTCGTCGACCACGGCGGCGCCGAGGATGACTCGCCCTTCGCGCGAACCGATCACGCCCATCTCGCTCAGCACCGCCGAGGTGATCCCGACGCTCGTCGCGACGAGCGCCGCGCCGTAGAACGCCGCCTCGGTGCTGCCCCGGCCGAGCGCGAGGCCGAGCGCGACCCCGGCGGCGAGCGGGATCGCGGCGCCGAGCACGCCCACCGCCCCGGCCACCCGCCCGACGTCGCGCAGGTCGGAGAGGCGCGTCTCGAGGCCGACCCAGAAGAGCAGGAAGACGACGCCCAGCTCGGAGAACACCTCGAGCGTCGCCTCGGGTGCCACGAGGCCGAGGACGGCCGGGCCGATGATCACGCCGGCGAGGATCTCGCCGACCAGCGCCGGCTGGCGCAGGCGCTTGAAGACCTCGTCGCCGACCTTCGCGGCGAGCAGCACGGCGAACAGGTCGACGAGGATGTCCGCGGCCTCGCCGGCGGCGGCGAGCGGGGGAAAGACGATCACGGGGAGATCGTGCCCGGTTCCCGGGGCGCGCGGAACCTCGTCAGTAGCGGAGCCGCAGGCCGAGCAGCCGCTCGATGGTCACGGCGTGCAGGCCGCGGCGCCGCAGCGCCGGGAGGATCTGCGCCATGGCGGCGACCGACTGGCCCCGCGGCCCGCCGCCGTCGTGCATGACGACGATCGATCCCGGCCGGATCTGGCCGAGGACCCGGCTGACGATCGCTCCGGTGCCCGGCGTGGACCAGTCGCGCGGGTCCACGTCCCAGTTGATCGTGAGCATGCCCTGCGCGCGGGCGACGCCGACGAGGGCGCCGCTCACCGCGCCGTAGGGCGGGCGGAAGAGGCACGGCGCGAAGCCGGTGGCCCCGTGGATCGCGCGGGCCGTCGAGGAGATCTGCCCCGCGGCGAAGCCACCGCCCCCGGAGAGCACCGGGTGGCTCCACGAGTGGTCCCCGATCGAATCGCCCTCGGCGAGGATGCGGCGCATCACGGCGCCGCGGCCGGCGACGTTCTGGCCGATCTCGAAGAAGGTGGCGTGCGCGCCGTGGCGTCGCAGCACGTCGAGCATCGCCGGGGTGTAGGGGCTCGGGCCGTCGTCGAGGCCGAAGGCGACCGCGCGGGCGCCCCGCGGCCCGTTCTGCCGGAAGGACGGACCGGCGGCCGTGCAGCCCACGGGGATCGGCGTTCGGACGATCCCCCGCGCCGCCGGACCGCCGGGCGCGAGGTCGAGGCACCGCGCCTCGCCGGCCGTGCGGTCTCCTCCGCACACGCCGCTCTGCCGCCAGGTGCTGCGCACGCGCCAGCGGAACGCGCCGACCCGCAGGCCGGCCGCCCTCGGGGTGAAGCGGGCGCGGAGCTGGTTGACGCCGGGCCGCGCGATCCGCGCCGCGATCAGGCGCCCGGGACCGGTCGTGCCGTCCGCCCGCAGGGTCGCTCGGCGCAGCCGGGCCGCGCCTCCGCGGACGACGAGGCAGAGCGCGCGGCGACCGCCGCGGTCGGAGGTGAGCAGGCAGAGGCTGCGTCCGCTCCGCCCGAGCGCGCCGGCGGTCAGGCGCCCGCCGGTGCGGACCACCCACACGAGGTCGGGGCCGTCCTGCGCGAGCGCGACCGCCCGGAGGTCCAGCGGCCCGCGGGTGTCGCCGGCCGGGTCGCCGAGGCGGGCGGCGGACGCCGGCGCGGCGCCGAGCGCGAGCACCGCGGCGGCGGCGAGGGTGAGCGTGCGGAGCGGGTTCGCCGTCCCGCGGGACCTCCACCACCTGGTCGGCGTGTCGGGCACGGCGCGTGATGGTGCCAGACCGCGCGGCGCACGGCCGCGATCATCCCCCGCAACGCCGTCACCCGGGCGGGTTCGCCGACCGCTCGGCTACGCGCCGAGCCGCTCGGTGGCGAGGCGCGTCATCGTCACGTGCGCCTCGACCGTGCTCGCCGCGTCGCCGGCGAAGGTCCCCTCGATCGGCGGCACGTCGGCGTACATGCGTCCGTGTCCGATCTTCACGTGGTTCTCGGCGGCGGCGATGCCGTTCGTCGGGTCGGCGGCGAACCACACCGCCGGCTCGTCGTCGCCGGGCACGGGCAGCAGGGCCTCGACCCAGGCGTGGGTCTGCACCTCGGCCGAGGCGGCGTCGTCCCCGGCGCCGGGCGGAACGGTGTAGAAGTAGCCCGACACGTAGCGGGCGGCGAGGTCGTGCTCGCGCAGGAGCATGAGCGCGAGGTGGGCGAAGTCCTGGCAGACGCCGCCGCCGGCCGCCAGGAAGTCCGGGACCGTGCTGTCCACGCCCGTCGCCCCGGGGCGGTACTCGAGCCGCCCGGGCAGGAGCTCGGTGATCGTCCGCAGCGTCTCGGTCGGCGAGGCGCCGCGCACCTCGCCGACGAGCCCGCCGAGGTCCGGGACCTCCGGCGTCGTCTGCCCGAGGTAGGGGCCGGCGGCGGCGCGGTAGCGCTCGCTGCGCAGGTGGGCCCACGGCGACTCCGGCGGGGGGATCGGCGACGTGGTGGCGACGAGTGCGTCGACCTCGAGATGGAGGATCTGGTGCGCGCCGGGCACGAGCACCTCGACGACGTCGTTGCCGAACAGGTCCTCGTAGCGGTGCGTCATCGCGTCCGGCGTCACCCGGACGTCGAAGTGCTCGGACCGCTGGTCCCCGCCCGAGGACGGCCGCATCCGCAGGCGGTTGAGGTTGCCGACCACCGGCCGGTCGTAGCGGTACTCGCTCTCGTAGCGGATCTCGAAGCGCACGGGCCGGCGCATGCTAGAGGCCACGGGGCGCCGGTTACGATCCGGCCACATGCCCGGACCGCTCGCCTCGTTCCTCAGCGACTTCTGGGAGGACCAGCTCGTCTCGCACGGGCGGCAGGGCACGTTCCTCGTGCTCGTCGGCTTCCTCGGCTCGTTCGCGTTCATCCGGATGAGCACGCGGATCATGCGCAGCCCGCGCATGGCCTGGTGGCCCGGCAGCGTGGTGAGCGACGGCGGCGTCCACCTCCACCACCTCGTGTTCGGGATCTGCGCGATGATGGGCGGCGGCGTCCTCGCGATCGGGCTGGACGTCTCGCCGTGGTGGGAGATCGCCGCCGCGCTGTTCGGGATCGGGGTCGGGCTGACGATCGACGAGTTCGCGCTCTGGGTGCATCTCGACGACGTGTACTGGTCGCGCGAGGGCCGGACGTCGATCGACGCGGCGATCCTCGCCGCGATCGGGATCGGGCTCGTCTTCCTCGGGGTGCAGCCCTTCGACGTGGGCACGCAGAGCACGGCCGAGGTGGTGGCGAGCCTCGTCGTCATCGCGCTGGACGTCGCGCTGGTCGTGATCTGCTTCCTCAAGCAGCGGCTCTGGGCCGGGTGGATCGGCCTCTTCTTCCCGCCCCTCGCGATCTACGGCGCATGGCGCATCGGCAAGCCGCGATCGTGGTGGGCACGCCGCCGCTACGGGGAGCGCGATCCCGCCAAGCAGGCCAGGTCCGAGCGCCGGTTCCCGCCCGACCGCCGCACCGAGCGGTTCAAGGACGCGGTGCGCGACGCCCTCGGCGGGACGCCGAGCGACGTCTACGAGGCCAAGCTCGCCGAGCGCCGGGCGCGCGACGAGGCGGCCCGGACGATGAAGGCGCGGGCCGATCGACGGGCCGATCTGGAGGCCGAATCCGTCGAGGGCCCGCGCGCCGGCCCGCCGGGCCCCCCGCGGTAGCGGCCGGCGCAGCGGTCGCGGCCGGGCGCCGGCTCGGCGGGGTGGCCCGGCCCGAGCCCTACGCGCCGGCGTCGCGGACGGCGCGGTGGATGCGGACGAGGAAGCGCTGCTCGATCGGCCCCGGGGGCAGCGCGCCGGCCAGCGGCCCGAGGAACTCGGCGCGCTCGGACGGCGCCATGGCCGCGACCGGGGAGAGCGTGGAGAGGTAGGCGAGGACCCCGGCGGCGTCGGTCTCCCGGCGATGCTCGACCGTGCGCTCCTCCAGCGGCCCGAACGCCGGGTGGGCGGCGAGCGCGCCGCGGCCCTGATCGGCGACGAAGGCCGGGTGCGCGGCGAGGAGCCGGCTCACGGCGGCGCCCACGAGCGGGAACCACGTGCTCCCGTCACCGGGCGGCATCGGGTACTGCCAGAGCAGCGCGACCACGCCGCCCGGGCGCAGCACGCGCGCCACCTCCGCGGCGGCGCGCTCCGGGTCGAACCAGTGCCACGCGTCGCCGACGGTGACCGCGGCGACGCTCGCGTCGGCCAGCGGGATCGCCTCGGCGGCCCCGTCCAGGACCTCCTCGGCCTCGATCCGCGACCGCATCCCCGCCAGCGGCTCCACCGCGACGACCGGGTGCCCGCCGGCCCGCAGGGTCCGGGTGAGCTTGCCGGTGCCCGCCGCGAGATCGAGCACGCGGGCGCCGGCCGGCAGGTCGAGCGCGGCCACGACGGTCGGCGGGAAGTCGGGGCGGGCGGCGTCGTAGGCGTCGCCCGCGGCCGCGAAGCCCGCGGCGACGAGGGGGTGGAGATCGGACGTCACGGCGCGGGCGCGCCTACGCCGCGCGGAACGCCCGCCGCGCGGCCTCGGCGCCCGCGGCCGCGCGTTCCCAGAAGCCGTAGGTCCCGTCCTCGCGCAGCTCGCGCGCCGCCTCGATCACGGCGCCGAGGCCGGCGAAGGCGAACGCCCCGCCGACCGAGATCCGGCTCACGCCGGCCGCGGCGAGCTCGGCCACCGGCGGCGCGGCCGGGAGGGCGAGGACGTTCACCGGCCGGTCCACCTCGGCGACGACCCGCCGGATGTCCGCGAGATCGACGAGGCCGGGCGCGTAGAGGACGTCGGCGCCGGCCTCCTGGTAGGCCTGGAGGCGCGCGATGGTGTCGGCGAGGTCCGGCCGCCCGCGGAGGAAGTTCTCCGCGCGGGCGGTGAGCACGAGCCCGGCCGCCCCGGCGTGGGCGGCCTCCGCGGCGGCGGCCACGCGCTCCGCCGCGCGGCCGAGCTCGTAGATCGGCTCGTCCGCGCGGCCGGCGAAGTCCTCCACGGAGCCGCCGGCCAGCCCCGCGTCGCGTGCGAGCGCGATGGTGTCCGCCACGCCCGCCGGATCGTCGGCGAAGCCGTTCTCCAGGTCCGCGGACACCGGCAGGTCCGTGGCCGCGACGATGCCGGCGGCGTGGGCCAGCGCCTCGTCGCGGGTCACGCCGCCGTCGAGGCGCCCGAGCGTGGCGGCGAACCCGCTGCTCGTCGTGGCCAGCGCCTCGAAGCCGAGCGACGCGAGGAGCCGGGCCGATCCGGCGTCCCACGGGTTGGGCAGGAGGAGCGGCTCCCCGGCGCGGTGCAGCGCGAGGAACCGCGCCGCCGGCGAGGTGGCGCCATCGCTCACCGGCTCGCCGCGACGGAGTAGACCGGGGGCAGGCGCGAGGCGGCGGTGGCCCACGTCGCGCCGGCGTCGCCGGAGCCGAACACCTCGCCGGAGGTGGCGCCGAAGTACAGCTCGAGGCCCGGTCCGTCCCCCACGCCGTCGAACGCCCGGCGCAGGACGGTGAGGTAGGCGTCGCTCCGGGGCAGGCCGTCGCCGCGGGGCGACCACGTCCCCGCCCGCGTCGCGGGTCTCGTAGACCCGGACCCGACCCTCCGGGGTGACCCGGTCGGTGTCGGCCGTGAGCGGGATGACGTACGCGCTGTCCGGGTCGGCCGGGTCGAGCACGAGCGGGAAGCCGAAGTCCGAGGGCAGACCGGCGCCGACCTCGGTCCAGGACGCCCCCGCGTCGTCGGAGCGATAGACCCCGCCGTGGAACTGCATGAACACCCGCTCGGGCCGCGCCGGCGACCGCTGGAGGCGGTGCACGCAGAGGCCGACCTCCTCATCCTCGGACGGTGCCTCGGGCAGGTAGCGGGCGACGAGCCCGTCGTTGCCCTGCCGCCACGACCGCCCGCGGTCCTCGGTGAGCCAGACGCCGGCCGCGGAGACGGCGACGGCGAGGCGGTCCGGCTCACCCGGCCACGGGACGATCGAGTGCAGGCAGAGCCCGCCGCCGCCGGGCTGCCAGGAGCCTCGTGTCGGGTGCTCCCACAGCGCCCGGTTCAGCTCCCAGGTGGCGCCGGCGTCACGGCTCTCGAAGAGGACGCCCGGGTCGCCTCCCGCGTACAGCGTCCCCTCGTCCTCGCCGGGAACGACGACCCAGATCCGCTCGAGCGCGGCGTCGCCGCCTTCGGGCAGGGCGACCCCCTCGGCCTGCGTCCACTCCCCCGCCGGGTCGGCCGTGTGCCAGAGCTTCGGTCCGTAGAAGGGCGAGGTGACCGCCGCGATCACCCGGCCGGAGCGCCCGTCGCGCATCGCGTAGTCGACCGGCTCGCCGGCGAACGCGCGCGCCGTCACCTCGAACTCCGCACCCGGCTCGCCGCTGAGCGCGAAGAGGCCCTTCTTGGTCCCGACGATGAGCTCCGTCATGCGGCGACCCTCCCTCCCGAGATCGCGGGGAGCACCTCGATGCGGTCGCCCGGCTCGACCGCGGTGGCCTCGCGGCCGCGCTCCCCGTTCACGAACACGTTGATGTGGCGGCGGATGAGCCCGCGCTCGTCGAGGATCCAGCCGCCGACCGCCGGGTGCTCCCGCTCCAGCTCGCGCAGGAGGGCCGCCACCGTGGCGCCGTCGACCTCGTGCTCCCCGCAGCCGCCCGCGAGCTGCTTGAGAGGACCGCGAACGCGCACGAGCGCCATGGCCTGGATCCTAGGGGTGCGGAGGACCGTCGCGCCGGGCGCGCGGTGCGTGGGCTGACCGGAGGCGACTTTCGTCGCGGCGCTGCGACCATGCCCGGCGTGGGGGAGATCCGCGTTCGCCTGACGCCGCGCGGCGGCCGCGACGCCGTCACCGGCGTCCGCGACGGCGTCGTGCTCGCGCGGGTCGCCGCGCCGCCGGCGGAGGGGAGGGCCAACGCGGCGCTGTGCCGGCTGCTGGCCAAGCGGCTCGGCCTCGCGCCGACACGGGTCAGCGTCGCGCGCGGGCGCTCGGCGCGGGAGAAGGTCGTCCGTCTCGAGGGCCTCGACGAGCGCGAGGCCCTCGCACGGCTTCGGCGCTCGGACTAGGAGGCTCCGCCGCCGGGGATCGTCAGACGCCGCGCTCGATCCAGCCCACCCACGCCTCGCGCGCCGCCACGTCGTCCGTGGCCCCGCGCGACCGGCGCGCGGTCTGGTTCTCGGCGTGGGTGCCCCTCGCCGCTTGCGCGTCAACGGCCAGGCGACGCTGCTCGCCGCGCGCCACCGCCAGACGACCGACGGCGCTCTCGTGCGCCGGGTCGCCGACGCGTGATCTCTCAGGGAACATCACGTGCTCACCGCGAACGCCCTATTCAACAAATGCGTTGATCAACTGATAGGGTGAGCAAGCCGATGCCCACGGACGAGCTCAGCGTGACCTTCGCCGCCCTCGCCGATCCGACGCGCCGCGCGATTCTCGCCCGGCTCGCCGGCGGCGAGGCCACGGTGGGCGAGCTGGCCGCGCCGTTTCCGATGAGCCTCCAGGCGGTGTCGAGGCACCTGCAGGTCCTGGAGCGGGCCGGCCTCGTCGTCCGCGGGCGCGAGGCGCAGCGGCGCCCGTCGCGGCTCGACGGCGCGCCGATGAAGGCGGCGGCCGACTGGCTGGACGACTACCGCGCCTTCTACGAGGAGCGCCTCGACCGCCTCGAGCGACATCTGCGCGAGATCCAACCCCCGAAGGGAGACCGACATGCCTGACGCCACCCCGCCGACCATGGCCGAGCGCAAGCTCACGATCACCCGCGTGCTCGACGCCCCGCGCGAGCTCGTGTGGCGCTGCTGGACCGACCCCGACCACTTCGCGCGGTGGTGGGGGCCGGAGCACTTCCACACCCCCCGCGAGTCGGTCGAGATCGACCCGCGCCCCGGCGGAGCCTTCCGGGCGACGATGGTCGGTCCCGACGGCGCCGAGTACCCGTCGACCGGCGAGTTCCGCGAGGTCGAGCCCCCGGAGCGCTTCGTGACCGTCGAGGAGGAGATCGATCACCCGATGATGGAGAGCCAGGTCAGCGTCTTCACGCTCGCCGACCTCGGCGACGGCCGCACGGAGCTGCGGATCGACGTGACGATGCGCTGCGTCGAGGAGCTGATCCCGCTCGCGGAGTCCGGCTGGCGCACCTCGCTGGACAAGCTCGAGGCGCTGGTCGCCGAGGGATGAGCGGCGCGGGCGGCGGGCGGCGCGAGACGACTCCGAACCCCCGGGAGGCTCGAGGCCCGGCGGGCGCCTGGCGGCGTGGCCATCGGGCCCCGGGGGCAATAGGCTCGGAAGGCGATGGGAGCTGCCGAGCGCCTTCCGCGGGTCGGCCGACGCCTACGACCGCCACGTCGGCCGGTACGGCCCGGAGCTCGCACGGGCGTTGATCGACTTCGCCGGGCTCGAGCCGGGGGCACGCGCGCTCGACGTCGGCTGCGGGCCGGGCGCGCTCACGGCGGCGCTCGTCGAGCGGCTCGGCGCGGCGAACGTGTCCGGCGCGGACCCGTCGGAGCCGTTCGCGGAGGCGTGCGGCGTCCGGCTGCCCGACGTCGCGGTCGTGGTGGCGGCCGCCGAGTCGCTGCCGTTCGCCGACGGCGCCTTCGATGCGACGTTGTCGCAGCTCGTCGTGAACTTCATGCGCGACGCGGCGGCAGGTGTCCGGGTGATGGCGCGGGTGACCCGCTCCGGGGGCATCGTGGCCTCGTGCGTGTGGGACTACGCGGGCGAGATGACGCTGCTGCGCGCGTTCTGGGACGCCTATCGGCGCCACCTCGGGGTCGGCGACGGGCCGTTCGACCTGACCGCGCGCGCCTGGGCGGTGGCCGGCATCGCCCCCTGATCGCCCGGCCGCCGCCGCGTTCATCGAGGCCACACCTCGCTGACGGCGAGAAGCCGCTCGGCCGAGCGGCTTCCTCGGGGTGCGGATGGAGACGGTGGGTGAGAATCGGTGCGACACCCGGCTCCTCGTCGGCGATTCCGCGGAAGCGAAGCGACTCGTTCGCGACTCGATCCCAGAGCGGCAACGCAGGGATAACCTGCGTCTCGGGCATGCGGGTGCTCTTCACCACGACGTCGGGACGCGGCCACTTCCAGCCGATGGTCCCGCTCGCGCGAGCGCTCGTGCGGGCCGGCCACGAGATGCGATGGGCGGGCGCCGAGGACGTGTGCGCGACGCTACGCGCCAAGGGCTTCGACGCTCTACCCGCCGGGCTCTTCGAGATCGTGCCCTCACCGCTGCGGAACCCTCCGCCGGAGATCGCCGCGCTGCCGCCGGCCGAGCGTCCGGATCTGCTCTTCGCGCTCGTCTTCGGGCCGCTGCGCGCCGAGGCGATGCTCGCCGACCTGATGCCGATCGTCGAGGACTGGCGGCCGCATCTGCTTGTCTGCGAGCAGGGCGAGCTGGCGGGTCCAATCGCGGCGGCGCGTCATGACGTTCCCAACGTGACCCACGCGTTCGGACGGCTGCTACCGGCGGCACGTGTGGCCCGCGCCCGCGAGTCGATGGCGGACCTCTGGCGCGCGCATGGACTGGAGTCGCGACCCTACGCGGGCACCTATGACCATCTCTACGTGGACATCTATCCGCCCAGCCTGCAGGCCGACGACACCGCGCACCTCGGCGCCGTCCAGCTCGTGCGCCCGGCCGATCCCATCGCGACTGACGGCGCCGCCGAGCCGCTCGTGTACATCACGCTCGGGACCGTCTTCAACGACGACCTCGAGCTCTTTCTCGTGGCGGTCGAGGCCGCCCGCGAACTCGGTATCCGCGGTGGTCGTGACACTCGGACCCGGGAACGACCCCGCGGTCCTCGGCCCGCAGCCGTCGCACGTGACCGTGAAGCAGTTCATCCCCCAGTCGGACTTGCTCCCCGCCTGTGCGGCCGTCGTGTCCCATGCGGGGTCGGGCACGTTCCTCGCCGCGCTCGCAGCGGGCGTGCCGCAGGTGCTGCTGCCACAGGCCGCCGATCAGTTCCTCAACGCGCAGGCCGGCGAGCAGGCCGGCGTCGCAAGTTGCGGTCCCTCGTGCCGAGGTCACCGTGGAGCGCGTGCGCGAGGCGCTCGAGCGCGTGATCGGCGACGGCTTGTTCAGGGCGGCCGCTGAGCGCGTGCGCGCCGAGATGAGCGCGATGCCAACGCCCGAGGCCGCCGTTGAGGAGCTCGAGCGACGCTACGCGACGTGACCCGGCCACGAGGATCTCCGGCTCGTTGGCGCCGCCGGTTTCGCGCCAGCACACAAGTGCGGACTGCGGCGCAAGGCTTGCCAGAGCGAGCTCGCCGCACCGAGGACCAGCCGACTCACCCCGCAGCGCGGCGGCGGGTGCGATCCAGAGTGGAGACGGTGGGAATCGAACCCACGTCCGCGGGCGCGTGAAGGGTGGCGTCTACGAGCGTATCCGGCGCTCTGATCTCGCCCCTCGCTCGCCTCGCCGGCGGGGTTGCGGGGGGCCAGCCTCCTGAAGTGTCCCCGGGTCGGCGAAGGCGGTCCTTCCCGGGTGATCCCGCTGTCTGATCCCGGCGATCCCCGCCGCGGGCTGCGGGGGCCGAGACCTCACGGCCTAGCTATGAACTAAGCGGCGAGGGCGTACTCGTGAGAGTCCGCACGTATGGTTTTCCCGGCTGTTTTACGAGGCCTGCCGGGACCTCGGCTCGCGACCACCCCCACGGTTCGACCACGTCGAAGCCTGTCGTCCCCGGGGGGTATGTCGCTCTCCAGTCTAGCCGCCTTCGGGGGGCCGGCCGAGTCGGGGCCTGGGCCGCTGGACCGGCGGCATGGAGAGCAGGCCGGCGAGGTCGGCCGCCACCCGGTCCGGGTTGCGGCGCAGTTCGTGCCAGGTGATCCGGACCGTCCGCCAGCCCGCGACGGCCAGCGCGCGGTCACGGAGCCGGTCCTCCTCGAAGGCGCGACGGGTGTGATGGGCCGCGCCGCCGTCGAGCTCGACCGCGAGGCGGGCGGCCGGCCAGGTGGCGTCGACCTCGTAGTCGCGCGAGGCGGTCGGGACGTCCGCGTTGATCTCCGGTCGGGGGAGGTCGAATGTCGCGACGAGGCGCAGGAAACGATCCTCGAGCTCGCTTCTCGTCGGCCTGGCACCGCGCTCTCGCAGTTCATCGAGGATGGCGCGGAGGTGCTTGGCGCCGCGCCGGCCGGGATGGCGCTCGAGGAGAGCGGGCAACGAGGTCGGGCTCAGCAGCCGCAGCACCTCGGACTCGTGGACCGCGCGCTCGAGCCGGTCGCGGTCGAGGACGGCGGCGAGGTCGAGAAGGGTCCGGGCCGGCGTGGTCACCGGAATGCCGTCCTCGACGCCGACCTCGTCGGCTGGGAGCGGGCAGCGAGACGTCCGCAGCCCGGGACGCGCAACGACCTGGCGCGGTGCGGTGATCTCCACGCTGTTCGTCGGCGCCACGCGAAGTCCCCACAGCAGCGCCGCAGCACGGTGACTCAGCACCGCGCCCGGTCCACCGGCGAGCACGGCGGCCATCGACACGCCGGCGCGGCTGAGGCGCCGGTGGCCCACGGCGTAGACGCCGCGGTGGCACGGGATGAGGTGACGTGTCCGCACGCGGTGGCGCACGACGTGCGCTGCGATCCCGAGCTCGCGGAGTTGCCGGGCCGATACGACGCCGTGCTGCTGCGCGGCGAGGGACCCGACGTCGCGGTCGCTCCACGGCGCCCCCAGCTCGCGAGAGTGGAGAACGGGTGAATAGTCGCGCGGAAGTCGTATCTCGCGGGGCATGCCGCGATTCTCCGCTCCGGCGCGTGCCGGGGGACACCGAGTCCGTGACGAGTCTGCGGCGCCTGCGCGGCGAGAGGCCGCGCGGGCGCGGCCGGGAGCGCGCGAGCCCGCCCTTCCAGCGGGCCGGGAGCGCGCGAGCCCGCTCTTCCCAGGGGGGCGGGCTCGCGCTCGGGCCGGCGCGGAACCGGACCGGAACGGCGCGATCGGCGTCCCCGATCGCGGCGCCCACCGCCCCCTACCGCTGCGCGTCCCGCACCGCCCGGGCCATCTCGCGGTCCATCTCGCGCTTGCGGATCGACTCGCGCTTGTCGAAGCGGTCCTTGCCGCGGCCGACGGCGAGCTCGACCTTCGCGCGCGGCCCCTTGAAGTAGATCCGGGTCGGGACGAGCGTCAGCCCGCGCTCGGCCGTCTTCTCCCCCAGCCGCTCGATCTCGCGGCGGTGGAGCAGCAGCTTGCGCGGGCGCTCGGGATCGTGGTTCTCGCGCGAGGCCGGCGCGTAGGGCGGGATGTGGACGTTCTCGAGCCAGACCTCCCCGCCGCGCACGAGCGCGTAGGCGTCCTTCAGCGTCGCGCGCCCCTCGCGCAGCGACTTCACCTCGGTGCCCGTCAGCGCGATCCCGCACTCCATCCGCTCGAGCAGCTCGAAGCGGTACGACGCCGTCCGGTTCGTCGCCACGTCGCCCGCCGAGGCCTTGCGCTTGCCCTTGCCCTTCGCCATCGCGTCAACCAGCCTCGCAGATGACCTCGTTCGGACCGTCGCGTGCCGGCGAACCCGTCGAGCGTGCGGGCAAACAGCCCCGCGCGGGAGGCCCTTCGCCGAGGCCGTTCTCCGGCGACCGCTTCGCCACCCACCGATCAGGCCCCTCGCCCAGGCCGTTCTCCGGCGACCGCTTCGCCACCCACCGAATCAGGCCCCTCGAGGATGCCGTTCATCCAGGCCCACGGCGCGCCACCCGCTCACCCCTCCACCGGATAGAGATCCACCCGCCCCCGCGGGGCGTCGACCCGGCCCACCTCCACGCGGACGACGTCCCCGAGCCGGATCGCCCGGCCGCTGCGCTGACCGACGAGGATCGTGCCCTCGGCGTTCAGCTCCCACCAGTCCCCCCGCAGCCGGCGGGCCGGGAGGAAGCCGTCGTACCCGGCGCCGAAGGCCACGAACGCGCCGCCGCCCACCAACCCCACGACCTCGCCCTCGAACCCGCTCCCGGCGCGGCCCGCGAGGCGCTCGCGCTCGAGCAGGAAGGCCCGGGCCACGTCGTCGGCGTCGCGCTCGAGGCGCTGGGCGTCGCGCTCGCGCTCCGAGGCCCACACCCCGGCCTCGGCCAGCCCCGCTCGCTCGGGCGCCGCCTCGCCGGCGCCGACCGCCGAGAGCAGCGCCCGATGGCAGACGAGGTCCGGATAGCGGCGGATCGGCGAGGTGAAGTGGCAGTAGCGGGGCGAGCGCAGCCCGGCGTGGCCGATGTTCCGCGGGCTGTACGTCGCCTGGCGCAGCGCCCGCAGCACGAGGAAGGTGAGCGCGGCCCGCCCGTGGCCGGTGCGCCGGACGTGCTGGTCGATGAGCTCCGAGGCCTCGCCCACGACCTCCTCGGCCTGCGAGGCGGACATCCGGTCGGGAGCCGGCGGGGTCGCGACGCCGAGCGAGGCGAGCTGCCCGAGCAGGCCCTCGACCGCCTCGGGGTCGGGCCGCTCGTGCACGCGGTAGAGCGCCGGGGCCTTCCGCGCGTCGAGCAGCGTGGCGACCTGCTCGTTGGCGGCGATCATCAGGTGCTCGATCAGCCGGTGGGACTCCGTCTGGTCCACGGGTCGGATTCCCGCGACGTGCCCCTCCCGGTCGAACGCGAACTCCGGCTCCGCCGAGTCCAGCGTGAGCGCGTGGCGCTCGCGGCGGCGGGCGTCGAGCTCCGCGGCGGCGGCGCGCGCGACGGCGAGCGGCCCGGCCCACGGCTCCTCCGCGCCGACCGCCCCGGCGAACACCTCGTCGACCCGCTCGTAGTCGAGGCGGGCGTCCGAGCGGATCAGCGTGCGCCGGAAGCCCGCCTTGCGCACCTCGGCGCCATCGATCTCCATCTCCACCGTCACCGCGAGCCGGTCCTCGCCCGGCACCAGCGAGCAGGCCCGGTTCGAGAGCGCCTCGGGCAGCATCGGCTCGACGGCTCCCGGGACGTAGACGCTCGTCCCGCGCCGGTAGGCCTCGCGATCGAGGGCGGTCCCGGGCCGCACGTGGGCGGCGACGTCGGCGATGTGCACCCAGATCCGCCGTCGCCCGCCGCCGAGGTCCTCGGCGGAGATCGCGTCGTCGAAGTCGCGCGCGGTCGCCGGGTCGACGGTGAACGTGACGAGGTCGCGCAGATCGCGGCGCGCTCCGGCGCCGGGGCCGCCGCCCGCCGCGGGCGCCGCCTCCGCCGCGGCCCGCTCGGCCTCGTCCACGACGCGATCCTCGAAGCGCCGTCGCAGGCCGCGGTCGAGCATCAGGGCCTCGAGCACGTCGCGGGCCACGTCGGGACGACCGAGCACGCGCTCGATGCGCGCGTGCCCGCGCGACGGGCGCCCGCCCGCGCGATCGCGGCCTCCCCCGCCGCGGCGCCCGCCCCGGTCCTCCCGCAGCAGCACGAGGTCGCCGTCCCGCGCGCGCGGCCCGCCGCGGTCGACCGTCCGCCGCCCGCCGCGCTCGAAGAGCGGCACGGCCACGAGGAAGCGCCCGCGGGACTCGAGCACCGCGACCCTCGACGGCGCCTCGCGCGTCGGCGCGCCCGCGCTCATCGCGTTCCCGGCGCGAGCTCCCGCGACAGGGTGGCCAGGGCCGCGTCGAGCCCCTCGTCCGGGCGCGAGCGCGGGTCGTCGTTCGGCACCGGCACGTTCGGCCGGACGCCGGCCCCGGCCTTCACGCCGGGGCCGCCGAGGTTCCGCCCGCTCGGCAGGAAGTACTGGCCCACCGTGATGTCGAGCGCGCCGCCGTTCGAGAGCGGCTTGATCTCCTGGAAGACGCCCTTGCCGAACGTGCGCGTGCCGACGACCTTCGCGCGCCGGCGATCCTGGAGCGCGCCGCTGACGATCTCCGACGCCGACGCCGTGCCCCGGTCGACGAGCACGACCACCGGGATCTTCGCCGGGATCGCGCCGCCGGTGGCGTCGTAGACGCGCCGCGCCCGGCTCCGGCCCTTCGTGCTGACCACGGGCCCCTCGGGGATGAAGACGCTGGCCACCGACACCGACTCGTCGAGCAGTCCGCCGCCGTTGCCGCGGAGGTCGAGCACGATGCCCCGGGCGCCGCGGCGCAGCAGCCGCGCCACCGCCTGGCGCACCTCGTCGTCGGCGCCCTGGGTGAACGAGTCGAGCGCGACGTAGCCCAGCGTCCGCCCGCGGAAGGCGACGAGCCGCGAGGTGACCACCGGCACGGTGATCCGCGCGCGCCTGAGCCGCAGCTCCCGCGAGCGCCCGTCGGTCGAGACGGTGAGCCGGACGGCGGTGCCCGGCGGCCCCTTGATGAGGGCGGTGGCGAAGTCGGACGGGCGGCCGGCCAGCGACCGTCCGTTCACCGCGGTGACGAGGTCGAGCGGGCGGATGCCGGCGCGCTGGGCCGGCGAGCCGCCGAAGACCTCGACGACCTTCAGGCCCTTCGGGTCCGCCCGCACGTTGAGCCCCACGCCGGAGAAGCGGGGATCGGTCTGCCGCTGGAACTCCCGGTAGGAGCGTGGATCGAAGTAGTGGGAGAAGCGGTCGTCGAGGCTGTTGACGGCGCCCTCGAGCCCGCGGTTGACCAGGTCGGCGCGGCCGATCTTGCGGTAGTAGTCGTCCTCGATCGTGTCGAGCGCCTCGTTGACGAGGGCCGTCTGCTGATTGCCGGCCAGCCCGGCGAGCCAGTCGGGCAGCAGGTTGGAGCGACCGCCGAGCCAGATGCCGGCGAGCAGCGCGGCGACGGCGAGGGCGGCCGCGCCGAGCGCGTAGGGCCAGCGGGAGGGGCGGCGAGGCACGGCGAGTCAGGGTAGCGGCGCCGGGTGCGCGGCCGGGCCGCTAGACCCGCAGGAAGCGCCGCAGCGAGAGCCCGGAGCCGAGCGCGGAGACGGCGACGCCGGCGCCGACGAGGATCGCCACGAGCAGGCCGAACGGGATCGTGTCCGGCGCGGCGATCAGGGCGAAGTCGTTCGCCAGCGGGTCGAGGAGCGCGACCTTCGCCACGAGCAGGACGAGGATCGCCAGCACCGCCGCCGCACGCGCCGACGATCACCCCCTCGATCACGAACGGCCAGCGGATGAACCAGTCGGTCGCCCCCACGAGCTTCATCACCTCGACCTCGCGCCGGCGCGCGAAGAGCGAGAGCCGGATCGTGTTCGCGATCAGCAGGATCGAGGCGATCACGAGCAGCGCGGCGAGCGCGCCGACCGTGAGCTTCACGAAGCGGGTGGCCGCGAGGATCTTCTTCGCGTGCTTCTTGCTGTCGCGGACCTCGTCGATCGCCGGGTCGATCGGGCGCGTGCCGCCGAGCGCGGCCTTCAGGCGATCCGCAGTCGTCGGGGTTGTCGCGGCGTGACGCGGAAGGTGTCCGGCAGCGGGTTGGCGCCGAGCAGCGCGTAGGCCTGCGGGTCGCGGCGCTTCTGCTCCGCGTAGGCCCGCTCCTTGGACACGAACTCGACCTTCCCGACGTAGGGCGCCTTCTGGAGCTGCGAGGCCACCCGGACGCGTCGGCGCTGGGTCGCGTCGATCTTCAGGTAGACGTCGACCAGCACGCGGCTGCGCACGTCGTTGGCCGCGCCGGTCGTGGCCTGGACGATCGGGATGAACACCCCGAGCACGAGCAGCGTGACGAGCACCGTCGCCATCGCGGCGAAGCTCGGCGCGGCGTTGCGCCGCAGCGAGCGCAGGGCCTCGCGGGGGAAGAACCCCCACTTCATGCGTCGTCGGGCCGGGCCGGAGCTCGCCGCGCAGGCGCACGGCGAACTCGCGCGTGGACTCGTCGCGCGCGTAGAGGCCGGTCGCCTCGTCGCGCACGACGCGCCCGTGCGCGAGCTCGATCACCCGGCGGCGCATCTTGTCGACCATCGCGTGTCGTGGGTGGCGACGAGGACGGTCGTGCCGGTGCGGTTGATGCGGTAGAGCAGCTGCATGATCCCGACGCTCGTCTCGGGATCGAGGTTGCCGGTCGGCTCGTCGGCGAGCAGGAGCGGCGGGTGGTTGACGAACGCGCGCGCGATCGACACGCGCTGCTGCTCGCCGCCGGAGAGCTGGTCGGGGTAGTTGTGGAGCTTGGTGGAGAGGCCGGTCAGGCGCAGGATGTCCGGCACCTTGGCCCGGATCTCCTGCCGGTTCCCGCCGGTCACCTGCAGCGCGTAGGCGACGTTGTCGTAGACCGTGCGGTTCGGCAGGAGCTTGAAGTCCTGGAAGACCACGCCGAGGTTGCGCCGGTAGTAGGGCACGTGGCGCGCGATCGACGCCGGCGAGGTCCCGGCCGGCGACCCGCACGGTCCCGGCCGACGGCTCGAGCTCCTTGATGAGCAGGCGCATCACCGTCGACTTGCCCGAGCCGGTCTGCCCGACGAGGAACACGAACTCGCCCGCCTCGATCGAGAACGTGGCGCCGTCGAGGCCGACGTCGCCGCCCTCGTAGTGCTTGCTCACGCCGCGGAGCTCGATGACCTTGGCGTCGGCGCCGCGATCCCCGGCGGGGGCCGGGCGCTTCGCGGGCACGGTCGCCGGACGGCCGCCGGCGCGGCGTCGCGCCTGGGAATCGTGGTGGTGGGTCGGCATGGGGTGAGCGAGGGTAGCGGTCGCGCGCCGCGGCGAGGCCCCGTGCGGCGCCGGTGCAAGCGGATTTGCAGGGGATTCGGGGACGTCCGCTCCCGCCGGCCGGCCGAATGCCGCCCTCGCGGCCTATAGTCGGGCGCATGGCCGAGACCGCCGCGAGCACCCTCGAGAACGGGCTTCGCGTGGATCGCGTCGCCCTGCCCGGCACGCGTGCGCTGACCGTGCTCGTCGCCTTCGACGCCGGGGCGCGCACCGAGCGCGCCGAGGAGAACGGCATGGCCCACTTCCTCGAGCACCTCGTGTTCAAGGGCGGCGAGAAGTACGACGACTACCGGGCGGTGAACGCCACCGCCGAGCGCATCGGCGGCGTGCTGAACGCCTACACGTCGCACGACCTCGTCGCCTTCCACGTCACCGTCCGCGCCGAGCGGGCGCCCGAGGCGATCGACCTCCTGACCGACTTCGTCGGCCGCCCGCGGATCGACGGCGAGGAGCTCGATCGCGAGCGCGGGGTCGTGATCCAGGAGATCGCCCGCGCCGACGACCAGCCGGCCGTCGCCGCGGAGCACCTGATCGACCGGGCCGTGTTCGGCGACCACCCGCTCGGCCGTCCCGTGCTCGGCCCGGCCGAGCACCTGCGCGACACGTTCACCCGCGAGGGCATCCTCGCCTTCCGGGCGCGCCGCTGGGCGGGGGCCCGTGGCGGCGCGTTCCTCGTCGGCAACCTCGACCACCTGCCCGCCGAGGCCGCGCTGGCCGAGTCGTTCGGCCGCTTTCCGGCGCTGCCCGAGCCGCCCCCCTACGACCCGGCGCCGGGGTTCGCCCCCGAGATCCTCGTGGAGCGCCGCGACTCCCACCAGTCGCACCTGCGCCTCTCCTACCGGCCCGACGTCGCGGTCGGCGATCGCGCGCAGCGGGCGGCCCTGGCGGTGTACAGCACGCTGCTCGGCGGCTCGATGGGCTCGCGGCTCTTCGACGAGATCCGCGAGCAGCGCGGCCTCGCCTACTCCGTCCACGCCGTCGCCCACAGCTTCGCCGACGTCCCCGTCCTGCAGCTCTCGGCCGGGCTCGACTCCGCGAAGTGCCTCGAGGCCTACGCCCGGATGCGGGAGATCGTCGACGAGCTCCGGGCGGACGGCCCGACCGAGGAGGAGGTCGAGCGGGCGCGATCCTTCGCCGGCGGGGCCCGGGTGCTCGCGTTCGAGAACACCGGGGCCGTGGCCCGGTACGCGGCGACGCAGCGGATCGTGATGGGCGAGCCGATCGATCCCGACGAGGCCGTGGCCGCGATCGACGCGGTGACCCACGACGAGGTCGACCGGGTCGCGCGGGGGATCTCCGCCGAGCTGGCGGTGGCGTGCGTCGGGCCCCATGACCGCGACGACTTCACCTGACCCGCGCGAGCTGCGCCGCTACCTCGAGCGGGTCTCCGACCGGTGGCCGATCGAGACGGCGCGCCTCGGCGGCGCCCGGGTCGCCGATCTGCTCGGCGCGCCGCCACAGCGGGAGCGCGGCCCGGAATACGTCGTCGTGCTCGTCTCCGGGGCCTTCGACGGCGTCCCGTGGCTCGAGCGGGTCTACCAGGCCGGCGCCCTGTGGGACGCGGAGACGATGGGGGCGCGCGCCGAGGTCCACTGCTACACGCCCGTTGAGTACGAGCGCAAGCGCGCCACGCTGGCCAGCGTCCGCGCGGCCGCCGAGACCGGCCTCGACCTCGCCGCCCCGGAGCCGGCCGCGTGACGTCCGGCGATGAACACCCGTCTCATGCGGTGAGCGGCTACCCTCGTAGGTGATGTACCTGCCCCGCCCACGGACGATCGGAGCCAGGTGACGCCCGCCATCTCCAACGCGCTGCTGCTGACGCAGTCCGACGCGCGGCTCGTCTCCCTCGCGGCGGAGGGCCACGAGCGCGCGTTCGAGGCGATCGTCGAGCGCTATCGGCGCCCGCTGCTGCGCTACTGCCGCCGGATGCTGCCGGAGACCCGCGCGGAGGACGCGGTCCAGCAGGCGTTCCTCAACGCCTGGGGGGCGCTGGAGCGGGGCGCGAACGTCCACGACCTGCGCCCGTGGCTCTACCGCATCGCGCACAACACGGCGATCAACGGGCTCAAGGCCGGCGGCTTCGACTACGACGAGCTCGGCGAGGAGAGCCACCGCACCGCCGGCGGGCCCCATGACGAGCTCGTCCGTCGCGACGAGATGCGCGAGACGCTGACGAACCTCGCCTCGCTGCCGGACCGCCAGCGCGAGGCGCTGCTGCGCACCGCGGTGTCCGGCGACCCGCAGTCGGCGGTGGCGCACGATCTCGGGATCACCGACGGCGCCGTCCGCCAGCTCGTCCACCGCGCCCGGGCGCAGCTGCGCGCCGTGGCGACCGCCGTCACCCCGGCGCCGCTGGTGGCCTGGCTCACCTCGCTCGGCCCGGCCGGCGGCGAGCCGGCGCACCGCATCGCGGAGGTCGCGGTGGGTGCCGGTGGCGCCGGCGCCGTCGGGGTCGCCCTGAAGGCCGGCGCGGTCGTGGTGGCCACGGGCGCGCTCGTCGCGCCCGGGAGCCCGATCCGCGGCGTGGTCGCCGACCAGCGGCCCGCCGTCTCCGCCGCGTCGCCCGGCCCGGCCGGCGACGCCGCGTACCGCGCGCCCGCCGTCTCGGCGGGCGACGACGCGTACGGGCGCTGAGGCCCCTCACCCGCCGATCGCCACCATCCGCTCGATCGGGATGCGCGCCCTCGCGGCCACGTCGTCGGGCACCTTGACCTCGTAGACGTCGTCGCGCAGGGCGTCGCGGAGCTTCGGCAGCGTGATCATCTTCATGTAGCGGCAGCTCGCCGCCTCGTTGGCGGCGATGAACTCCGTGTCGGGCGCGGCCTTGCGCAGCGGGTGGAGCATGCCGGTCTCGGTGGCCACGATCGCGGTGCCGCCGTGGTGCTCGGCGGCGTGCGACTCAGCATCCCGCCGGTCGAGAGGATGTGCACGCCCTCGGCGTCGACGTCGCCGGCGGCCACGTACTCCATGACGCTCGTCGCGCAGCCGCACTCGGGATGGATCAGGAACTCGGCGCCGGGATGGCGCGCGCGCACCGCGTCGATGTCGGCCGGCCGGATGCCCGCGTGGACGTGGCACTCGCCGGGCCAGACGTGCATCTTCCGCCCCGTGCGGTGCTCGACGTAGGCGCCGAGGAACATGTCCGGCCCGAACAGGATCTCCACGTCCTCGCCGTGCTCGGCGGTAGATGTGCTCGACGACTGCGACGGCGTTCGAGGACGTGCAGCAGTAGTCGGTCTCCGCCTTCACCTCGGCGGTCGTGTTGACGTACATCACGACGACCGCGCCGGGGTGCTTGGCCTTCCAGTCGCGCAGCTCCTCGGCGGTGATCGAGTCGGCCAGCGAGCAGCCGGCGTCGAGGTCGGGGATGCAGGACGCGCTTCTCGGGACAGAGGATCGAGGCCGTCTCGGCCATGAAGTGGACGCCGCAGAACGCGATCAGGTCCTGCTCGACCTCGGCGGCCCGCTGGGAGAGCCCGAGCGAGTCGCCGACGTAGTCGGCCACGTCCTGGATCTCGGGCAGCTGGTAGTTGTGGGCGAGGATGACGGCGCCGCGCTCGCGCGCGAGCTCGCGCACCTCGGCCTGCAGCGCCGGGATGCTCTCGAGGGTCAGGGGCACGTCGGCGGCCGGGGCGATGGGGAGCGTCTCGCTCATGGCAGCGGCTCCAGGATGAGGGACAGATCGAGGGCCGGCGCCGAATGCGTGAGGGCACCGACCGAGATGAAGTCTACGCCGGTCTCGGCGATCTCCCGGACCGTGTCGAGGCTCACACCGCCGCTCGCCTCGAGCTCGGCGCGCCCGCGCGTCCGCTCGACGGCGGCGCGCAGCTGGACCGGGCGTCATGTTGTCGAGCAGGATGCGCGGCGCGCCGGCGTCGAGGGCCTCGTCGAGCTCGCCGACCGTCGCGGACCTCGACCTCCAGCGGGACGCCCGGCGCCGCGCCGCGCGCTCCGGCGACGGCCGCCGCCACCCCGCCGGCCAGCGACGATGTGGTTCTCCTTGATGAGGATCGCGTCGAAGAGCCCGATCCGGTGGTTCGTCGCCCCCGCCGGCCGCCACGGCGGCCTTCTCGAGGCGGCGCAGCCCGGGCGTGGTCTTGCGCGTGTCGAGGATCCGGGCGCCGGTCCCCGCGACCGCGTCGACGTAGCGCGCGTCAGCGTCGCGATCCCCGACAGGCGCCGAGCGAGGTTGAGCGCCGTGCGCTCGGCGGAGAGCAGCGGCCCGCGCGCGGCGCGCTCGATCGCGAGCACCGGACCGCCGTCGCGCCAGTCGCCCTCGGCGCCGAGCCGCTCGAACGTCGCGGCGGGGTCGAGGGCGCGGAAGGCGCGCCTCGGCGCGCCCGGAGACCGAAGACCACGCCGGGCGCCTTCTGCGTGATCGTCGCCCGGGCGGGCGCCGCGGCCGGGACGAGCGCCTCGGTGGTGCGTCGCCGGGGCCCACGTCCTCCGTCGAGGCCGCGGCGCACGGCGTCCTGCACGGCGTCGGCGGGCAGCTCCGGGACCGGCACGCCGGGCGCTCGGCTCAGCCCGCGTCGCGCAGGACGTTGATCGTGCGGAACTCCGGGTCGCTGGCGCCGTGAAGCCGCGCGCCCGCCTCGGTCAGCTCGCGCAGGTAGGCGATGAGCTCCGCCGTGATCCGCTCTCCCGGGAGCAGGGCCGGGATTCCCGGCGGGTAGCCCGCGATCGTCTCGGAGGAGACGCGGCCCACGGCGTCGTCCACCGCGACGACCTCGGTCGGGCCGAGGAAGGCCTCGCGCGGCGGCACGACCGTCTCGTTCTCGAGCGCCGCGACCGGACGGACGATGGCCTCGCCGCCGCCCGTGCGCGCCATGCGGCGGACCGTCTCGCCGAAGTCGTGCGCGAAGCGCTCGAGCGCCTCGGGCGGCTGCGCGACGCCGAGGACGAGGACGATCGTGGCCTGCGTGGCGAGCTCGACGTGGATGTCGTACGCGGCGCGCAGCGCGGAGGCCACGTCGTAGCCGGTGCGCCCCGTGCCGCGCACGTCGACGACGATGCGCAGCGGATCCCATCCCGCCACCCCGGGACGACCGACGAGCGCCTCCCCCACCACGGCGCAGCCGGGCAGGGCGTCGATCGTCTCCCAGACCCGGGCCGCCCCGTCGAGGGTGCGCTCGAGCAGCGCCTCGCCGTGGACGGCGATCTGTCGCCGGGCGGCGTCGAGCGAGGCCTGGAGCAGGGACGAGGGGCTCGTCGAGCGCACGAGCCGCACGGCGCGGGCCACCGCCGCGGGGTCGACCCGGCTCTCGCGGGCGACGTGGAGCATCGCCGACTGCGTGAGGCTGCCGACGATCTTGTGCGTCGAGGTGAGGATCGCGTCCGCACCCCGGGTCAGCGCGGACGCGGGGACCGCGGGATGGAAGCCGAAGTGCGGGCCCCACGACTGGTCGACGATCAGCGCGGCGCCCGCGGCGTGCGCGACCTCGGCGCAGCCGAGCGACGTCCGCGGCCATCCCGTAGTAGGTCGGGGAGACGATGAACGCCGTGCGGGCCTCCGGCGCCGTGGCGAGCGCCGCGCCGAGCGCCTCGGGCGTGACGCCGTGCGCCATGCCCAGCTCCGCGTCGTACTCCGGCGCGACGAAGCTCGGGAGCCCGCCGCTCAGCACGAGCCCGTCGATGATGCTCGCGTGCGAGTTGCGCTGGACGACGACCGCGGTCCCGGGCGGCGCGAGCGCGAGGCACAGCGCGTGGTTGCCCTGCGTGGCGCCGTTGGTGAGGAACCAGGTCCGGCCCGCCCCGTAGGCCTCCGCCGCCAGCGCCTCGGCCCGCTCGTAGGGCGTGGGCGACGGGCCGACGTCGATCCCCTCGATGTCCGCCGGGACGTCGAGCATCAGCGCGTCCTCGCCGATCGCGGAGCGCAGGCCGGGGTCCGCGCCCTCGCCGCCCTTGTGGCCGGGCACGTGGAAGCGCGTGGAGCCGCGGAAGCCGTAGGCGACCACCGCGTCGAGGTAGGGCGCGGTCGGCTGGCGCGGCGGGATCCCGTCGGCGGCCTCGGTCACGCCGCGGCCCGGAGCAGGTAGGCGCGGACGAAGTCGTCGAGGTCCCCGTCGAGCACCTTCGCCGTGTCGCCGACCTCGTGGTCGGTGCGGTGGTCCTTGACCATCGAGTACGGGTGCAGGACGTAGCTGCGGATCTGGGACCCGAAGTTCACGTCCTGCGCCTCTCCCTTCTCGCGCGCGATCTCCTCCGCGCGGCGGCGCTCCTCGAGCTCGGCGAGCTTGGAGCGGAGCATGGCCATCGCCGTGGCGCGGTTGGAGGACTGCGAGCGCTCGTTCTGGCACTGGACGACGAGGCCGGAGGGCTGGTGGGTGATCCGCACGGCCGAGTCGGTCTTGTTCACGTGCTGGCCGCCCGCCCCGCTGGCCCGGTAGGTGTCGACCTGGAGGTCGTCGGGGTCGATCTCGATCTCGCCCTCGCCCTCGACGACGGGCGCGACCTCGACGCCCGCGAAGCTCGTCTGGCGCCGGTGGGCGGCGTCGAACGGCGAGAGCCGCACGAGGCGGTGCACGCCCTTCTCGGCGGAGTAGAGCCCGTAGGCGTTCTCGCCCTTCACGCGGAAGGTCGCGGACTTGATGCCCGCCTCCTCGCCGGGGCTCGCCTCGAGCACCTCCGTGGCGAACCCGCGCTTCTCGGCCCAGCGCATCTCCATGCGCAGGACCATCTCGGCCCAGTCCTGGGCGTCGGTCCCGCCGGCGCCGGCGTTCACGGTCACGAGCGCGTCGCCCGCGTCGTAGCGGCCCGAGAAGAGCCGCTCCTCCTCGAGCCCCGCGAGGCGGCGCTCGACGTCCGCGAAGTGCTCCTCGACCTCCTCGGCGAGGCCGGGATCGTCGCCGGAGAGCTCGACGAGCCCGGCGAGGTCGTCGACGTCGGCGGCGAGCCGCTGCCAGGTCTCGAGCTTGCGCGCGGCCCGCGCGTGCTCGGCGCTCGTCCGGGCGGCGCGCTCCTGGTCGTCCCAGAAGCCCGGGGCGCCCATCTCGTCCTCCAGCGCGGCGATCCGCGCCTCGAGCCCGCGCGGGTCAAAGATAGTCCGCGAGCAGCGTGAGCTGGTCGCGGATCGCCGCCAGGCGCTGCGGCGTGGGCTCCGACGTGGAGGCGGTGCTCATGCGCCGCAGGCTATCGCGGCGCTCGGGCGCGGGCGAAGGCCGCGGGCGAGGTGCGCAGCGAGCGGGCTACGTCCCGGGGCCGGATGCGGAGGCGGACGGTGCGTCGCCGCCCGACGTCGGCTCGGCCGCCGGGACGGCGCCGTCGCCCCCGCTCGAGTCGCCCGCGCCGGACCGCTCTCCGTCCGACCCGGTCCCCCGGTCCCCGCCGGCGACGGGACCGCCGCCGGAGCCGGAGTGCTCGCCGCCGCCGTCCCCCCGCGCGGCGCCCTCGGTGGACCCGGAGCCCGGGTTCCGCGACCGCCCGCCGTCGCCGCCGCGCGAGCCGGTCCCCGACCCGGACCTCCCGCGGCCCGGTTCGTCCGTCTCCCGCCCCGCCGGCGAGCCGTGGCCGCCCTCGAGGCGCCCGCCGTCGCCGCCCGCGTCCCACCGCGGACGCGGCTTCGCGTCCCCGCCGCGGTCGTGCCCCGGAGGCCGGACGGACGGCGCCCGGCCGCCGTGCCCGGATCCGTTCCCGCCGACCCGGCCGCCTCCGCCGGGCGTCCCGGCGCGACCGCCCGGACGGCCGTCGGCGGCCCGCCGAAGCGCCGCGGTCGCCGGACCTGCGGTCCCGGCGAGGGCGCCGGCGCCGGCCGCGACGCGGAGTCCCGCCGACGGCAGGCCGCGGGCCGGCCCCGCGTCCGGGCGGCGCGGTCCGGGCGGGCCGGACACGCCGGCCGCCACCGCCCCCGTGACGGCGATCACCGCGCCGGCCTTCACCGCCACGCCCGCCGCCGACGCCGACCCCGCGGCGCCGACCGCGAGCTCCACGAGTCGCTCGGAGCTCCCGGCCATCGGCCTCGAGGGTCCGGCCTGCGCCGCCCACTGGGCGAGCGGCGCCGGGGTGACGGCCGTCGCGGCCGCGCGCAGCGTCGCCCGCGCCCGGTGGACGAGCTGCCGGACCGCGCCCTCGCTCAGGCCGAGCGAGGCGGCGACCTCGACGCGGCTGCGACCCTCGACCGCGGTCTGGACCAGCGCGGAGCGCTGGCGCTCGGGCAGGGCCGCCACCCCGGCGAGGGTGTCGCGAATCCGCTCGCGTCGCTCCGCCTCCGCCTCCACCCCGTCCGACCCCACGAGGCGCTCGCTCAGCTCCTCCTCGCGGGGGGCGCCGGCGAGGGTCTTCGCGGCGGTGTGGCGGACGATCTGGTGCAGCCAACCGCGCAGGTGGCGAACCTCGGCGCCGGCGATCAGCGCCCGCCACGCCGAGACGAAGGCCGCCTGGAGCACGTCCTCCGCGCGCGGCTCGGGCACGAGCCGGCGGGCGAGGCCGAGCAGGGGGCGGCGGTAGCGCTCGATGATCGCCACGAACGCCCGCTCGTGGCCGTCCCGCGCCAGGGCCACGAGCCGCTCGTCGGTCTGCACCCGGAGCAGCGTGTCGGAGAGCCGGGGGCTCACGCCGGTCCTATCGGCCGCTGGGCGCGCGGCGGCCAGCCGCGGTCCCGCCGCGCGGACGGACCGCCCACGAGCGGCGGCTCCGGCGGGAAGCCGGAGCCGCCATCCCGCTTGGGAGCGGGGTCAGGCGTGCGGCGAGGCATCGCCGCCGGAGCCACCCGCAGGGTCGCCGGAGCCACTCGCATCGCCGCCGGCGTCGTCCCCGGGCCCGACGCCGTGATCCGGCCCGTCGGCACCGCGGTCGCCGTCGGTCGCCGCGGTCGCCGTGGTCGCCCTGGTCGCCGTGGTCGCCCTGGTCGCCGGTTCCAGACCGATGCTCCGCGTCGAGCACCTTCGCGAGGATCGAGCGAGCCGTCGTCGGCCTTCGTCACGCGCAGCTCGACCTCCTGTCCGACCGCGAAGCCGGCGAGGTCGATCGTCGCGGGCACGTGCACCGTGATCGATGCGCGGGCCTGCTCGCAATCGTCCGCGGAGAGCGTGAGGGTCCGCGCCGCCGGGTCGATCGCCAGCACGCGGCCCTCGACCTCGATGCCGTCGGCGTCCTGCCCGTGGTCGTCCACGTTGCCGCTCTCGAGGTTGCCGTGGTCGTCGATCCCGACGTCGACCGTCACGTCGTCCCCGACCGGGGGCACCGGATCCGCGCCACGGCCCCGGTGATCGTCGCGGACGAGGATCGAGGCGCCGGCGGCGGACACGGTGAACGCGTGCCGGTCGCGGCTGCGCCAGGTGACGGTGCCGCGCAGCCGCGCGCGGCGGCGCAGGCCGGCAGCTCGCAGCCGGCGCGCCGCCAGGACCCCGCGGCTCGCGCGGCGGCCGCTCACGGCGACCGCGCGGCCGACGCGCGGCACGCGGCGCGCGCTCACGACCGCGAGGCGGCCGCTGTGCTGGGCGACGACGAAGCGATGCCGGCTCGGGTCCTTGTGCACGACGGTGCCGTGGACGGTCGCGGCGCCGGCGGGGGCGGCGAGCGCCAGCGCGAACGCCGCCGCGGCCCCCAGGGAAAGTCCGGTCCTCCGATGCATGAGACGTGCTCCTTTCGGGACGGGTCGCGACGGAAGATCCGTCCCGACGCGAAAGGTCACGCCGACTCGGCGAAGAGACGACGAACGACCTGCCGGCGCGAGACCGCGCTCAGGCGCCGTGGCACTTCTTGTACTTCTTGCCCGAGCCGCAGGGGCACGGGTCGTTGCGCCCGACCTGGTCCTCGTCGGCGACGACGCGCTGCTCGACGACGGGCACGACGAGCTCCTCCTCCTCGTAGCCCTCCTCCGCGTAGGCCGCGCCCGCCGCCGGGCCGGCGCCGGCGGCCGCGAGCGCCAGTGCGCCCGGGGCCTCGCCACCCCCGCTGTAGGAGAAGCTCGCGCTCGCCCCGCCGGTGGAGCTGCCGGCGGCGGCGACGCGCTGCGGCGGCGCGGGGGCGCCCGCGCCGTCCTCGCCGTCGACCTCGACGACGACGTTGAAGATCATCCGCGCGTAGTCCCCCCAGATCGTCGCCATGAGGTCCCGGAAGAGCTGGAAGCCCTCGTTCTTGTAGGCCACGAGCGGGTCGATCTGGGCGAAGCCGCGCAGGTGGATGCCCTCGCGCAGGTAGTCCATGTCGTAGAGGTGCTCGCGCCAGCGCTGGTCGATCGTCTCGAGCAGCAGGTAGCGCTCGACCGCCCCCAGGAGCTCCTCGCCGAGGTCCTCCCGGCGCGCGTCGTAGCGGCGCATGGCCTCGTCGGCGAGCAGCGTCCCCAGCTCCTCGCGGTCCACCGTCTCGGGGTCGATGCCCTCGCGCAGGTCGTCGGTGGGGAAGATCTCGCCGACCCGGCCGAAGAGCCCGTCGATGTCCCAGTCCTCGATGAACTCGCCGGCGGTGTACTCCTCGACGAGCCGGTCGATCAGCGCCGCGATCTCGGTGCGGGCCGAGTCGCCCATGTCGCGGCCCTCGAGGATCTCGTCGCGGTAGCGGTAGATCACCTCGCGCTGCTGGTTGAGCACGTCGTCGTACTCGAGCACCCGCTTGCGGATCAGGAAGTTCTGCTCCTCGACCTTCTTCTGGGCCTTCTCGATCTGCTTCGAGAGCATCCCCGCCTCGATCGGCTCCTCGTGGCCCTCCTCGTCGGTGGACCCGAGCCGGTCGAGGATCTTGTAGATCCGGTCGCCGGCGAAGAGGCGCACGAGGTCGTCCTCGGCCGAGAGGAAGAACCGGGACTCGCCCGGGTCTCCCTGGCGGCCGGAACGGCCGCGAAGCTGGTTGTCGATGCGCCGCGACTCGTGGCGCTCGGTGCCGACGATGTAGAGCCCGCCGGCCTCGACGACCTTCTCGCGGTCCTCCTCGACGCGCTGCTCGAGCGCGGGCAGCACCGTGGCGAGGTGCTCGTCGTAGTCGGGATCGCCGGGCTTCAGCCCGAGCTTGGCCACCTCGAGCCGTGCCTGGTGCTCGGCGTTGCCGCCGAGCTTGATGTCCACGCCGCGGCCGGCCATGTTCGTGGCGATCGTGACCGCTCCCGGCCGCCCGGCCTCGGCGATCGTCTCCCCCTCGCGCTCGGCGAACTCCGGCTTGGCGTTGAGGACCGTGTGGTCGATGCCGCGCTTGCGGAGCTGCTCCCCGAGCAGCTCCGAGACCTCGACCGAGATCGTCCCCACGAGGATCGGCTGGCCTCGGTGGTGGCGCTCCTCGATCTCGCGGGCGACGGCCGACCACTTCCCGTCCTTGGTCTTGAAGACCTGGTCGTTGCGGTCGTCGCGGACCATCGGCATGTTCGTCGGCACCTGGACGACCGGCAGCTCGTAGATCTTCATGAACTCGGTGGCCTCGGTGATGGCCGTCCCGGTCATGCCCGCGAGCTTGTCGTACATCCGGAAGTAGTTCTGCAGCGTGACCGTGGCCAGGGTCTGGTTCTCCTCCTGGACCCGCACGCCCTCCTTCGCCTCGACCGCCTGGTGGAGGCCCTCCGACCAGCGGCGGCCCTCGAGGATGCGGCCGGTGAACTCGTCGATGATCTTCACCTCGCCGTCGACGACCGCGTAGTCCACGTCGCGCTTGTAGAGCGACTCGGCCTTCAGCGCCTGATGGAGGTGGTTGACCAGCGGGCCGTTCTCGGCCCGGTAGAGATGGTCGATCCCGAGCCCGCGCTCGGCCTTGGCCACGCCCTGCTCGGTGACCGACACCGTCTTGTGCTTCTCGTCGAACTCGTAGTCGAAGTCGGCGACGAACTCCTTCTTCTGGCGCGGGTCGAGCCCCTCGGGGCGCTTGCCGGCGGCCAGCCGCGTGGCGAGCTTGGCGAACTGGGCGTAGTAGTCCGCCGCCTGCTCGGGCGCCCCCGAGATGATGAGCGGGGTGCGCGCCTCGTCGATGAGGATGTTGTCGACCTCGTCGACGATCCCGAACGCGTGCGAGGCCGAGCCGCCGGCCTCCGGCTTGTCGCGACCGCCGTGCTGGACCTTCTCCTCCAGCGAGGTCGCCATGTTGTCGCGCAGGTAGTCGAAGCCGAACTCCGAGTTCGTCCCGTAGGTGACGTCGGCGGCGTAGGACGCGCGCTTCTCCTCGTGGGGCTGCATGTTCTGCAGCACGCCGACGGTGACGCCGAGCATGTCGTAGATCGGGCTCATCCACTCGGCGTCGCGCCGGGCGAGGTAGTCGTTGACCGTCACGAGGTGGACGCCGCGCCCGCCGAGCGAGTTCAGCACGACCGGCAGCGTGGCGGTCAGCGTCTTGCCCTCGCCGGTCTTCATCTCGGCGATCGAGCCGTCGTGGAGCACCATCCCGCCGATGAGCTGGACGTCGAAGTGCCGCATGCCCATCGAGCGCCGGCCCGCCTCGCGCACGAGCGCGAAGCACTCGTAGAGCAGGTCGTCCAGGGACTCCCCGCCGCGGGCCCGCTCGCGCAGGGCGTCGGCGGCCTCGCGCAGCTCCGGGTCCTCGAGCAGCTCCATCTCCGGCTCGTAGGCGTTGATGCGCTTGACGCGCCCCTCGTAGGCCTTGAACTTCTTGCCCTCGCCGATGCGCAGCGCCTTGTCCAGGAACGACATTTCGCAGAGGCTAGCAGCAGGTCTGGCCCCGTCCGCCGGCCTCGGAACGCCCGGTGGAGCGGGCCCTCAGGCGGCCGGCGACACCTCGCCCGAGCCGTCGTCGGCGCGGGCGCGGCGCCGCGCGCGGCGCTTGTCGCGATGGCGTTTGACCTGGACCCCGAGGTCGTCCATGCAGGCGGTGATCGCGGCGCGCATCTCCGTCGCGGACTCGCTCGCGCGCAGCGTCGTGCCCTTGAGGTGGAGGGTCGCCTCGGCGACCTGCGCGTCGTGGATCGACGGGTTGCGCTTCTCGTGCAGCTCCACCTCCAGCACCGCCAGCGTCGAGACCTGGCGGTCGATCTTGCGGCCGCGACGGCGAACGTGCTCCTCCAGCTCGTCCGTGACCGCGACGTTGCGTCCCTTCACGTCGATCCGCACCGGCGGGCTCCTTCGATCCGTGGGTGGCCGTCCGGTCCCAGGGTAGAGCGCGGGCCGCGCTCACGCCAGGGTCCGCGCCCAGGTGATGGCATGGACCTGCTCGCAGCCGGCGGCGCGCAGCGCCCGGGCGCAGGCCTCGAGCGTCGCGCCCGTCGTGTGGACGTCGTCGACGAGGACGGCGGCGCGGGGCGGGAGCGCCAGCACCCGCACGTCGAGGCGGCCGCCGGCCGTGCGGGTCGCCCGGCCCGCGCCGAGCTGGCGGGAGGCCGCGCCGCGGCGGCCCAGGCACGGCGCCGAGGGCAGTCCGGTGCGGGCGGCCAGTGCGGCGGCGAGCCGCCGGGCCTGGTCGAAGCCGCGCGCGCGGCGCCGGCGCGGGTGCAGCGGAGCGGGGACGAGCGCGCCCGCCAGCAGCCCGGCCGGGGCCGTCGCCGCCATCTGCGCGGCCATGAGCGCGCAGAGGGGCAGCGCCCCGCGGAACTTCAGCGCCGCGACGAGATCGCGGGCGACCCCGTCGTAGGCCAGCGGCGCCCACGCCCGGCTGAACGCCGCGCCGCGCGCCGGGCAGCGGCGGCACGGGGCAGGCAGCGCGCACCGGGGCAGCGCGGGCCGCGCAGCCAGGGCAGGGCGGCGCGGCACCCCGGGCACAGCAGCTCGCCGGGAGGTCGCACGGGTGCGCGGCAGGCCGCACAGGCCGGCGGGGCGAGGAGCGCGACGAGCTCGGCGGCGACGCGGGCGACCACGCCCCGGAGCCTCCCCGCGAACGGGTGCCGGCGCAGCCCCGCGACTGCGACAATCCACGCACGTGACTCCGGACGCCTCGTGGACGCTCGACCCCGTCCTGATCGCTGCGGTCGCCGCCTACCTCGGCGTCTACGTCTGGCGCTGGCGCCGCTCGCGGCGCCCGGGGGAGCGACACCCCCCCGGCTGGGGGCACCTCGCCGCGTTCACGGCCGGATGCCTCGTCGTGCTCGCCGCGCTGGTCTCGCCGCTCGACCGCCTCGCCGAGCAGGTCCTCGTCATGCACATGGTCCAGCACCTGCTGCTGCTGGACATCGCGCCGATCCTGCTGATCCTCGGGCTGACGAAGGTGCTGCTGCGCCCGGCCACCCGCCGCCTGCGAACCGTCGAGGAGAAGGCCGGGCCGATGGCGCACCCGGTGTTCGCGATCCTCGCCTACAGCGCCGTGATGTGGGTCTGGCACGTGCCGGCCCTCTACGACGCGGCGGTGGAGAACCCCTCGATCCACGCGCTCGAGCACCTCTGCTTCGCCGCGGCCGGGATCCTCTACTGGTGGCACATCCTCTCGCCGATCCGCAGCCGGATGCGGCTCGGCGGCATGGGAGCGGTGATGTACATGGTCAGCACGAAGCTCATCGTCGGCCTGCTGGGGGTGGCGCTCGCCTTCGCCCCGACGGCGATCTACGACTTCTACGTCGACCAGCCGGCCTACTGGGGCCTCAGCCCGGTGGCCGACCAGCAGCTCGCGGGGCTGGCGATGGCGCTCGAGCAGTCGATCGTCATGGGGATCGCGCTCGCCGTGCTGTTCGGCAAGATGCTGACCGAGTCCGAGCGCGAGGCGCGGCGGGCCGAGCGCTACGGGGCGGCGTGAGCGGCCCGGCCCGGCGCGACCGGCTGATCGCCGCTCACGGCGGGGCCGAGCGGTGGGCGCGCGTGGCGGATCCAGGCCGATCGGCCCGAGGCCTCGACGGCCGGCAAGGAGGGCTCGAGGCCCGGCAACCGTCGGCGCCTGGAGCCTTCCGCCGCACGTTTCCGCTGCATGTCAGGGGAAACGTGAAGCACGCCCGGCGGCGGAACCCTCCGCCGCACGTTTCCCCGGTATGTCAGGGGAAACGTGAAGCAGACCACGCGTCGCGGCCCTTCCACGCGTCCCATCGGCGGTCCGCCGGCCCGGTCCGCCCGGCCCCGGTCCGCCCGGCCGTGCCGTCCGGCCCCGTTCGTCCCCGTGGTCCATCCCGCGGGGTCCCTCCCGCCATCGTTCGTTGCCCGGGGTCCGCTGCGCCTCGCGTCCCACGGGGCCCCGGCGCCCGGCGTCCCGGCGCAGCCCTAGGTCCCCTGGTCCCAGCGCAGCAGGTACTCGCGCTGGCCGGCGGTGAGCTCGTCGATCTCGACGCCCATCGCGGCGAGCTTCAGCCGGGCGATCTCGCGGTCGATCGCTTCGGGCACGGGCAGGACGCGCGGCGCGAGCTCGCCGGCCCGGGCGACGAGGTGCTCGACCACGAGCGCCTGGATGGCGAAGCTCAGGTCCATCACGCCCGCGGGGTGGCCCTCGGCGGCCGCGAGGTTCACGACGCGGCCGTCGGCCAGCAGGCTCGCCCGCCGGCCGTCCTCGAAGGTGAAGCGCTCGACGTGGCGCCGCGGGCGGTCGGAGGCCACGGCGAGCTCGGCGAGCGCCGCACGGTCGATCTCGACGTCGAAGTGGCCGGCGTTGGCCAGCACCGCGCCGTCCCGCAGGACCGCGACGTGCCGGGCGCCGATCACGTCGCGCCCCCCGGTGGCGGTCACGAGGACGTCGGCCCGCGCCGCGGCCTCGACGCCGGGCAGCACGGCATGGCCGTCCATGCGCGCCTCGAGCGCCCGGACCGGGTCGACCTCGCAGACCACGACGCTCGCGCCCGCGCCGCGGGCCCGCTCGGCGATCCCGCGGCCGGTGCTGCCGTAGCCGTAGACGGCCAGGGTGCGGCCGGCGAGCAGCACGTTGGTCGCGCGCAGGATCCCGTCGAGCGTCGACTGCCCGGTGCCGTAGCGCCCGTCGAAGAGCCGCGCGGTGCGGGCCTCGCCGACCGCCACGATGGGGTACGCCAGCCGGCCTTCGCGCTCGAGCGCCCGCAGGCGCACCGCGCCGCTCGCCTGGCTCTCGGTGCCGCCGAGCGCCCTGGCCCGGGCCGTCTTCGGCCCGGCGTGGAGCACCGACGAGAGGTCGGCCCCGTCGTCCATCGTCACGTTCGGGCGGCTGCGGCAGAGCGCCTCGATGTGCTCGTAGTAGGCGCCCGTGTCCTCGCCGGCCACGGCCCGCACCTCGACGCCGTCCTCGGCGGCGAGCGCGGCGGCCACGTCGTCCCGCGTGGACAGGGGGTTGCTCGCGCACAGCCCGATCTCCGCGCCCCCGGCGGCCAGCGCGCCGATCAGGTTCGCGGTCTCCGCGGTGACGTGGAGGCAGGCGGCGAGGCGGACCCCGGCCAACGGGCGCTCGCGCGCGAGGCGCTCGCGGACCCGGCCGAGCACCGGCATCTGGTCCCCCGCCCACGCGACCGCCGCCCGCCCGGCCTCGGCCAGGGCGGGATCGGCGATCCGGGAGGTGAGCCTAGTAGCGGTAATGATCCGGCTTGTACGGGCCCTCGACCGGCACGCCGATGTACGCGGCCTGCTCGGCCGAGAGCTCGGTGAGCTTCGCCCCGACCGCGTCGAGGTGGAGCCGCGCGACCTTCTCGTCGAGGTGCTTGGGCAGCACGTAGACCTGCTTCTCGTAGGTGTCGTTCTTCGTCCACAGCTCGATCTGGGCGATCGTCTGGTTGGTGAACGAGTTCGACATGACGAACGACGGGTGGCCGGTCGCGTTGCCGAGGTTCAGGAGCCGTCCCTCGGAGAGCACGATGACGCTGTGCCCGTCGGGGAAGACCCACTCGTCGACCTGCGGCTTGATGTTGATCCGCTCGATGCCCGGCACCGCGGCGAGCCCGACCATGTCGATCTCGTTGTCGAAGTGGCCGATGTTCCCGACGATCGCCTGGTGCTTCATCCGGGCCATGTCGGCGGCCGTGATGATGTCCTTGTTCCCGGTGGCGGTGACGAACACGTCGGCGGTCTCGACGACGTCCGGCAACCGGACCACCTCGAAGCCCTCCATCGCCGCCTGGAGCGCGCAGATCGGGTCGATCTCGGCGATCACGACGCGCGCGCCCTGGCCGGCCAGCGAGCCGGCGCACCCCTTGCCGACGTCGCCGTAGCCGAGCACGACGCAGACCTTCCCGGCGAGCATGACGTCCACCGCGCGGTTGATGCCGTCGACGAGCGAGTGGCGGCAGCCGTAGAGGTTGTCGAACTTCGACTTGGTCACGGAGTCGTTGACGTTGATGGCCGGGAACAGCAGGTCGCCGGTCTCGGCGAGCTGGTAGAGCCGGTGCACGCCGGTCGTCGTCTCCTCGGTCACGCCCTTGATCCCGGCCGCGATGCGGGTCCACTTCTGCGGATCCTCTCCCAGCGTGCGCTGGAGCAGGCCGAGGACGATCCGGAACTCCTCGGAGTCGGTCGTGGCCGGGTCCGGCACGGCGCCGGCCTTCTCGAACTCGGCGCCCTTGTGCACGAGCAGGGTCGCGTCGCCGCCGTCGTCGAGGATCATGTTCGGCCCCGCGCCGTCGGGCCAGGCCAGGGCCTGCTCGGTGCACCACCAGTACTCCTCGAGCGTCTCGCCCTTCCAGGCGAACACCGGCACGCCCTGCGGCGCCTCGGGGGTGCCCTCCCGGCCGACGGCGATCGCCGCGGCCGCGTGGTCCTGGGTGGAGAAGATGTTGCACGAGGCCCAGCGCACCTCGGCGCCGAGCGCCGTCAGCGTCTCGATGAGCACGGCGGTCTGGACGGTCATGTGGAGCGACCCGGTGATCCGCGCGCCCCGCAGCGGCTGGGCGTCGGCGAACTCGGCGCGCGTGGCCATCAGGCCGGGCATCTCGTGCTCGGCGAGGCGGATCTCCTTGCGGCCGAACTCGGCGAGCGAGAGGTCCGCGACCTTGTAGTCGGTGAGGGCGAGAACGGGGGTGCTGGTGCTCATCGGATCTCCGTGTCGTTCGATCAGGTCGCGCCGGCCGCGGCGGCCAGCAGCTTGGTGTGCTTCTCCTGCTCCCACCCCAGCCAGTCGTCGGCGGGCACGTCGTCGGGGCGGAGGGGCTCGGCCGCCAGCCAGCCTTCGACCGCCCCGGCCAGCTCGCCGTCCTCGCGCAGCCGCAGGGCGAAGCCGACGTCGGACAGCTCGATGCCCGAGCCCTCGAGCAGCTCGCGCAGGGTGCGCAGGCGCTGGAGCTCGGCCGGTCCGTAGAGCCGGTAGCCCGACGCCGACCGGGCCGGGACCACGAGCCCGCTGCGCTCGATGTAGCGGAGCATCCGAGGCGACCAGCCGGTCGTCTCGGCGGCCTCGTGGATCGTCAGCGCGTCCATGGCGGCGCCAACCTTACCACAGGTGTGTCAAGGTTCGGTCGGGCCGCTCAGGCGGCGGCGAGCTGCGCCTTGACCCGCGCGATCGCCTCGACCGGCGTGGGATCCACGCCCCGCAGGACCGCGAGGTACGCGGAGACGAGGTCGCCGAGGAGCACGAGGGAGAGCACCCGCTCGACCCGGCCCTCCCCCACGCTCTCGACCCGGCGGACGGCGGCGGCGTGGGGGGCGATGACCGACTCGGTGATCGAGATGCGCTCCCGCACGCGGGGATGCAGGTCGCTGTCGTCGAGGAACACCGCGGCGAAGGCGCCCAGGCCGTCGACGCCCGCCCAGCCCTCCACCTCGTTGTGGTCGGCCTCGGGCAGCTCCGCGCTGTGGGCCGGGACCTTCGCGTTCTCGTTGATCTGCGTCTTCCAGCGGTAGGCGACGGCGCTCGTCGGCCCGGCCCCGAGCACGACCGGCACCGTGCCCGCCAGGTCCCGCGCGAGCCCGCGGGCCAGGCCGCCGTCCGGCCCGTCGGGACCCCACTCGGCGGCGAGTCCCTCGAGAGTGGGCGGCGGCCACGTCGATCTCCACGTGCAGGCGCTCCGCGACCCCGGCGAGGGCGGCGACCTCGAGCACGGAGACCGTCATGTAGCCGACCGCGGCGCGCGGCTGCAGCGCCGGCGGGGATCGGGATGACGGGCACCTCGTCCGCGCGCGCCGCCGCGGCGAGGCGTCCGCCCGTGGTGGCGACGATGCGGCGCGCGCCCACCGCGCCCGCCGCCTCGTAGGCGGCCAACGTCTCCTCGGTGTCGCCGGAGTAGCTCATGCACAGGACGGCGGCCTCGGGCGAGGCCCAGGGCGGCAGCGCATAGTCCCGCGTGACGGCGATCGGGCGCGACGCACGGTCCCCCAGCGCGGCGCGCGCGAGCAGTGCCGCCCACGGCGGAGCCGCCCATCCCCGCCACGACGAGGCCGCCGGTCGCCTCGAAGGGCCGGAGCGCCGCCGACTCGACCCGCCACAGGGCGTCGCGCAGGTGGTCGGGCAGGGCGACGATGTCGGCGATGAGGCCGGCGCGGTCGACCTCGCGCAGGCGATCTGGCCCCAGGTCGCCCATCTCAGAAGCGGATCGCGGCGTCGGGCAGCGAGACGCCCGGGTAGAGGCGCACGCCGTGCGCCAGGACGTTGTCGGCGCCGACCGTCACGCCCTCGCCCAGGACGGCGCCGTCCTCCACGTGGCAGCGATCGCCGACCCGCACCCCGGGGCCGAGGATGGCGTTGCGGATCGTGCAGTCCGAGCCCACCGCGGCGCCCTGGAGCAGCACCGCGCCCTCCACGTGTGAGCGCTCGCCGACCGCGGTGTCGGCGCCGAGCACCGCCCGGCTGCCCACGACCGCGCTCGGCGCGATCCGCGCCCGCCGCTCGACGAGGGCCGGGGGCACGACCTTCCCGGCCACCTCGGCGCCCGCGTCGACGAGGACGAAGGACCCGTCGAAGCGGTCCGCCACGGCCGTGCGGACGTTCGCCTCGAGGATGTCCCAGGTCGCCTGGAGGTAGCGGTCGGGCGTCCCGATGTCGAGCCAGTAGCCGTCGGCCGCCACCCGTAGAGGCCGTCGCCGACGAGGTTCGGGAAGACCTCGCGCTCGATCGACACGTTCTGCCCCGCGGGAATCGAGGTCGAGGACGTCGCGGTCGAGCACGTAGGCGCCGGCGTTGATGAGGTTCGTGTCGATCTGGTCCGGGCTCGGCTTCTCGACGAACTCCCGCACGGCCCCGTCGTCGGCGGTGCGCACCAGGCCGTAGTTCGTGGGGTCCTCGACGCCGATCAGCGCGAGCGTCGCGCGCGCGCCCGCCTCCTCGTGGCGGCGCATCTGCGCGGAGAGGTCGAGGTCGGTGAGCACGTCACCGTTGAGGACGAGGAACCGCTCGTCGAGCATCGGCTCGGCGAACTTCACCGCGCCCCCGGTGCCCCGCGGGCTCGGCTCCTCGACGTAGCGCAGCCGGACGTCGTAGGCCGAGCCGTCGCCCAGCACGTTGCGCACGCCCGAGGCCATGAAGCCGCAGGAGAGCACGACGTCGTCGACGCCGTGCGAGCGCAGCCAGTCGAGCATGTAGGCGATGAACGGCCGGTCCACCAGCGGCACGACCGGCTTGGGCACGGTCGAGGTGAGCGGTCGCAGGCGGGTGCCCTCCCCGCCGGCGAGGATCAGCGCCTGCACGGGTGCGCGCCGTCCCTCACGTGCCGCGACCGACGCCCTCGTAGGTGAAGCCGGCCGCCCGGATCGCCTCGGCGTCGAGGCAGTTGCGCCCGTCGATCACCAGCCTCCCCCTCATGCGCTCCGCGCCGGCGCGCCAGTCGATGTCGCCGAACTCCGGCCACTCCGTCACCACGACCGCGGCGTCGGCGCCGTCGAGCGCGTCGAGCGACCCCTCGGCGAAGCGCACGCCGGTGATGAGCTTGCGCGCCTCCTCCTCCGCCACCGGGTCGAAGGCCGCGACCTGGGCGCCGTCGGCCTGCAGGCGCGCGGCGAGCACGAGCGAGGAGGCCTCGCGCATGTCGTCGGTGTTCGGCTTGAAGGCGAGCCCGAGCAACGCGATCTTCTTGCCCACCAGCGACCCGAGGTGCTTCTGCAGCTTCTGCACGACGCGCCGCTTCTGGAGCTCGTTGACCTCGATGACCGCCGTGAGGAGCTGGAAGTGGTAGCCGGAGTTGCCGGCGAGCTGCTTGAGGGCGGAGACATCCTTCGGGAAGCAGTTGTCAACGGTGAGCCCCCCGGTGGCGACGAACGTGTGGGCGTCGGGGACCTCCATCGAGTAGACGGGCCCGCGGAAGGCGGCCCGGCCGATCCGCGTGACCCGCGCCCACGCCGGCCCGTCGTCGAGCCGCCGATACCCCGTCGAGGCGATCCGCTTGCGCTGCCGGGAGATCGCGCGGAGCACCCCGATCCGATCGCGCTCGGGCACCAGGGCGATCGCCCGCTCCACCTGGTCGGCACCCGAGATCCGCAGCCAGTGGGTCTCCTTCGTCGACTTCGCGGTGCGGCCCCGCCGCCACGACGCGACGACGCCGAGGTCGCCGAGCAGTCGCAGCACGCCGTCGGCCAGCTCGTCGCTGACGGTGCCGAGCTCGATGATCACGCTCGGACCGCCGTTCACGAGCGACCAGGAGCCGTCGCCCTCGAAGAGCCCCGAGAGCAGCGCCCACTTCTGCGCCTCGGGCAGATCCCACGCGAGGTCCGGGATCCGCTGCTCGTCGCTGGTCCGGCCGAGGCCGAGCGTCTCGGTCCACCAGACGCCGAACCGCCGGGACGACACCGTGACGATGCGCGAGGTCGGTGTCCTCAGCACCCGCGGCGACACCCCGTGACGCAGCCAGAGCGCGCACACCTCGTCGACCAGGTGCTCCTCTCGCGCGGGTGGAAGGACCAGCTGACGCGCCACGATCCGCTCCGGCGAGCGTCGAAGCACGCGTTGCCCTCGGCGAGATAGAGGCCGACGACGCGCCAGAAGCGCTCGTCGGTCGTGATGAGGCTCGTGAAGCAGCCGCCGTTCTCGGCCGTCCCGACGCCGGCACCGGCCGGCGCGACGGCGCCCCGGTCCGCCTCGGCCAGGCTGATCGTGCCAGCGCGCTCGACGTCCGCTTGTCGGGCGGACCGCCCCCGCATGAGCGAAGACCTCGGACCGCTCCGACGCCGGACGCGACAGGAGCGCGTCGAGGGCCCCGCGCCCCGGCCGGACACGGATCCGCTCCGGCGGGACGCCGCACGCCCCTGAGGCGACGAGGCGCGAGCGCGTCTCGGCCCCGGTGGCCGGATGATCGGCGCGGCCCAGGGCCAGCGGGACCCAGTCCTCGGTGCTCAGCGCCTCGGCGAGCTTGATCTTCGGTGCCTCGGCCTCGCCGCCCTCGCGCGCGATCCAGGGGTGGTCCGGCGTCGTCCGCACCCGACGTCCCATCTTCGTGTGGACGGTGACGATCTCGCCCTCGTAGTCGCGGCGGGTCAGGCAGGCGACCGGCAGGAAGCGGGGCTCGGGCCGATCGGGCACCCAGGCGAGCACCTCGAGGTCCTCGGGCTCGATCAGGCCCTCGAGCACCGGCTCCTCCCGGGCCGCGGCCCGGCCCAGAGCGCCTCGAAGCTCAGGAGGGTCGTGCGGCCGCGGCGGCGCACGAGCACCGTCTCGTCGCCGGTGAGGCACGAGCCCCCGAAGCCGATCCCCGGCCGCAGGAACGCCGGGCCGATCCGGTGGTCGAGTCCCATCCCCCGCGCGACCTCGAGCACGTCGGCACCGGTCTCCTCGCAGACGTTGGCGATCTCGTTGATGAACGAGATCTTCGTGGCCAGGAAGGCGTTGGAGGCGAGCTTGACCATCTCGGCGCTGGCGACGTCGGTGCGGACCAGCGGCGCGTCGAGCGGCGCGTAGAGGTCGACGACGGCGTCCCCGGCCCAGTCGCCGCGGTCCCCGACCACGACCCGGTCGGGGTCGAGGAAGTCCTCGAGCGCCGACCCCTCCTTGAGGAACTCGGGACAGGCGACGTAGCGGAAGCGCTTGCCCTGCTCGGCGAACTTGCGCTCGATGCTGGCGCCGGTGCCGACCGGCACGGTGGACTTCATGACCAGGGCGTGGCGGTCGGAGTCCGGCATGGCGTCGACCACGGCGTGGACCGCGGAGAGATCCGCGTCGCCCGAGTACGTCGGCCGAAGGCGGGCAGCTCATGGCCACCGTTCGAGCCGCGCCGGCCCCGTCGGCGACAGTTGGTGGATGCCACCATTCGCATTCGCGGTGTATGCGTGGCGGCCACCGATAGCCGGGGCCGAATGCAAGGAATTCAATTGCTGGTACCCTCGCTCGAATCCGTGGAAGTGGTGCAGGTTCCCGCGTGCACCGTTTTCCTTGCCGTCTGGTCCATTGGCAGCCTGCTACAGGTCCGGGGGCCGAAGGAGTTCATCCATCGCGTGAAAGTGGAAGGCGTGCTGACCTTTCGGGAGGACCGCAAGTATTTCGTGCAGGATGCCTCTGGCGCCGCGCTGGCCATCGCCCAGGAAGCTGTGGTCCTGAATACCCCGACCGGCGGCTGGAGCTGGATGTTCGGCAAAGCGCCGGCGTGAATCCGGCGCCCCAGGAGGAGCAGCAGTTGCAGCTGGGCGATCACGGGCAGGTCGGTTTTGGAGACGCGGGGTTACTTGCGGCG
>CAVTMP010000003.1:0-253128 GCA_963735885.1 uncultured Solirubrobacterales bacterium
GCATCCTGCTCGAGGGCGAGCCGGTCGCCGAGGTGCCGCCCTACGAGCGCAACGTGAACACGGTCTTCCAGAGCTACGCGCTCTTCGAGCACCTCGACGTCGCGGGGAACGTCGCCTTCGGGCTCAAGCGCAGGAAGGTCCCGAAGGCCGAGATCGAGCAGCGGGTCGGGGAGGCGCTGGACCTCGTCGAGCTCGGCGACCGCCGCAGGGCGAAGCCGCGTGAGCTCTCCGGCGGCCAGCGACAGCGGGTCGCGCTCGCCCGCGCGCTCGTGAACCGCCCGTCGGTGCTCCTGCTCGACGAGCCGCTCGGCGCCCTCGACCTCAAGCTCCGCAAGCAGATGCAGGTCGAGCTCAAGTCGATCCAGCGCGAGGTCGGGATCACGTTCATCTACGTGACCCACGACCAGGAGGAGGCGCTGGCCATGTCGGACCGGATCGCGGTCATGCACGACGGCGTGGTCGAGCAGTGCGGCGCCCCCGAGGAGGTCTACGAGCGCCCGACGAAGCCGTTCGTCGCCGGGTTCATCGGGATCTCGAACCTCATCGAGGGCGTGGTCGCCGACGGCGGCGTCCGCATCCCCACGGGCCAGGTCGTGCCGGCCAGGGTTCCCGAGGGGTGCGCCGCCGGCGACGCCGTGCAGCTCTCCGTGCGCCCGGAGAAGATCTGGATCGACGAGCTCGACGAGGCGATGGTCGCGCTCGACGGCACGATCGCCGAGCGCGTCTACGTCGGGACGGCGACCCAGGTCATCGTCGACCTCGACGAGGGCGCCCGCCTCGTGGCGCTGGAGCAGAACGCCTGCGCGCCCGCCGACGACCGCTGGGAGCTCGGCGACCGGGTCCGGCTCGGCTGGCGCCCGGAGCACTGCCTCGTGCTGCGGTAGGGGGTCGACCCGCCGCCTACCGCCCGACCCGCCCTACCGCCCGACCGCCCCGCGCCACCGCGCGCGGCGCCCCGCGCGGCGGCGATCCTTGAGGACTCGCATCGCGGCGTTGTGGCCGCCGAGCGGCCATCACGCCCCCGCCGGGATGGGTGCCGGCGCCGCACAGGTAGAGGCCCTCGACGGGCGTCGCGTACCGGGCCAGCGCGGGAGACGGGCGCATGAAGGCCATCTGGTCGAGGCCCTGCTCGCCCTGGAAGATCGAGCCGCCGACCAGCCCGAAGATCTCCTCGAGGTCCGGCGGGGCGAGCACCTCGTAGTGGACCACCGCGTCGACGACGTTCGGCGCGTACCGGGGCGAGGGTGCGCCAGGCAGTCCCGGGCGTAGGCCTCCCGGGCGCCCTCGGCCCAGGCCCCCGCCTGCCACGGGCCGTACTGCGTGAACATCGTCATGACCGTGGTGCCGTCGTGGTCAGGGGACGGGTCCACGGTGGTCGGCACCTCGACCTCCACGTAGGGATGCTCGGCCGGGACGCCGCGGGTGGCGTCCTGCCACGCACGCTCGAGGTAGTCGATCGACGGGCACAGCCCCACGCCGGAGCGGAGCAGCATCTCCCGCTCGGCGTCGGTGCAGCGCTCGTAGCGCGGCGGCTCCGAGAGGATCCAGTTGATCTTCACGGACCCGCCGCGGGTGCGGTAGCGCTCCATGTCGGGCGACCACGTCGGCCGGGAAGTGCGCCGCCCCGGCGAGGTCCAGGATCGTCGTCCTCGGGTGCGCCCCCGAGAGCACGAGCGGGGCGCGCACCTCCTCGCCGTCGGCGAGGGTCACGCCCGGTCACCCGGCCCTCGGCGACGTCGATCGAGCGGACCGCGGCGTCCGTGCGCACCGTCGCGCCGGCGGCCTCCGCCGAGCGGGCGAGGGCGAGGCTTGATCCCGCCCATTCCGCCCGTGACCTGGCCCCACAGACCGCCGACGCCGTCGAGCTCCCCGAGCGCGTGATGGAGGAGGTTGTAGGCGGTCCCGGGGGTGCGCGGGCCGGCCCACACGCCGACGACGCCGGTCGAGGCCATCGTGCCCTGATCACGTCCGACTCGAACCAGTCGTCGAGGAGGTCGGCGACCGACTTGCGTCATCACCCGGAAGAGCGTCTTGGGCCTCGCGACCGGAGAGCCCGGCCGCGCGCCCCGCCTCGCGCAGGAGCGAGAGGAGGTCGCCGGGGCGCTTGGAGCCGAGCGCCGGCGGCGGGCGGTGCATGAGCGGGCGCACGAAGTCCGCCATCCGCTCCAGCAGCGCCTCGAAGCCCTCGTAGCGGTCGGCGTCGTGCGGGGAGAGGCGGCGCAGCGACTCGCGGGTGCGCGCCCGTGTCGTTGTGGAAGAAGGCCGGGCCGTCGGGCGCCGAAGGTCGCGTAGGCCGGGTCGAGCGGGTGCGCCTCGTAGCCGAAGCCGCTTCAGCTCCCAGGTCGGGCGACGACCTTCGGGGGGAGAGCATGGGAGACGACGTAGCTCGCGCGCGAGACCCGATGGCCGGGCCAGACCTCCTCGGTGACGCAGGCGCCCCCCGAGCACGTGGCGGCGCTCCCGCACGCAGGTGCGCAGGCCGGCGCGGGCGAGGTAGGCGCCGGCGGTCAGCCCATTGTGGCCGCCCCCGACGACGATGGCGTCGTAGCGGCCGCCGTTCCCCGTGGCGGTCGAGGCGGGGCGGTCCGCGAGGCTCGCCATGGCGCGGCGCCTACCAGAACTTCGTGCGGCTGACTACAAGGTCAGGACCCCGTCAGATCGCTCGCCCACGGCGGCCCTTGGGGCGGAACGCGGAGGCGAGCGCGGCCTCGCCGAAGCCGCCCGCGGCGCGACCCTCGGTCGCATAGCGATACAGCGCGACGCGGAAGACGGCGGTCAGCGTGGAGCCGAGGAGCATCGCGGCGAAGAGGATCAGCGCGGCGATCGCCCACAGCCCGGCCGCGGCGCCCGGCTCGGTCTTGACCAGCGCCGCACCGCCGGCGACCAGCGCGCCGAGCGGCAGCAGGACCACGAGGAGGATGAGGCCGCCGATCGAGGCGGAGCCCACGAGGCCCTCGCCCCAGCGCTCGCGGATCACGCTCGCCGAGCGGGTGACCGCCGCCTTCGGCCCGAGCCCCTCGAGGGCGATGACCGGGATCACGAAGAACGTCGCGATCTGCCACGCGACGTTCAGCACGCTCGAGAGCAGCACGGCGACGATCCGTCCCGCGCCGCTCTCGCCGCCGAGCTGCTGGAGGAGGCTGAGGAGCAGGCCGACGGTCAGCTGGACCGCCGCCCACTGGGCGATGACGCCCGTGCGCTCCCGCGCCGCGGCAAATCCCTCCCCGAAGGTCGTCGGCTCGCCGTCGATCGAGCGTGCGGCGGCCGCGGCGAGGCCGGTGTTGAAGAACAGCGAGATGAAGGTCAGCGCGTAGGCGGCCACCACGCCGAAGGCGATGAGCACCGGCTCGGAGTTGTCCTGCTCGTACAGCGCGACGCCGGGCGCGAAGAGCAGCGCGCCGGCCGCCAGCCCGGCCGTGAGGCCGACGATCGGGAAGAGCAACAGCGAGCGGTCGGCCTTCAGCACGGCCCACGAGGTCTTCGCCAGCTCCCAGCCCCGTCGCATCCGTCCGCCGCCCATCGTCGCCTCAGTCCTCCGTGGTCGCGTGTGAGGTCCTGATCGGCCGCCGGGCGGCCGGGCTCAAGTCGCGGCCCAGGCCGTCCCGCCGCGCCACCGCGACGACGTTCTCGACCGTCTCGCGGAACCCGCGCCGCAGGCGCAGATGGACCACCGCCCGCGCGAACCGGTCGCCGGCGGCGCCGAACGCCGCGCGGTAGCGCAGGCCGACGGTCACCTGCGTGCCCGCGGCCACCGGCCCGAGGACGACGAAGAACCACATCTCGCCGGCCGGCCGGGCGCCCGTCACACGATGCACCGCGCGCCACGGCGGCACCTCCTCGACCACCGTGAAGGTGTTCACGGCCGTGAACGGGCCGACGACGACGTTGCGCTCGACGTAGCGTCCGCCGAGGCCGAGCGGCTCGTCGTAGTCGAGGACCTCGCGGGTGAGCGCCGCCCAGCTCACGAACCGCGAGGGATCGGAGACGAGCGCCCAGACCTCCTCCGGCGTCCCCGGCGCGACCGCGGTGGCCGCCGCGGTGCGCAGCGGGTTCACGCCGGCGTGTCCGACGGTCCCGGCCCGCGCGTCGGCCCGGGCATGTTCGGGTTGGCCAGCGTCATGGCCACGCCCGCGACGGCGGCGCCCGCCGCGAGCCAGAAGGCCGCCGGGTAGCCGCCGACCACGACCGCCACGCCCGCGAGCGGCGCGCCGACGCCCACGCCGGCGTCGAAGAACGCGGTGAACGCGCCGAGCGCCGCGCCGCGCTCGTCCTCGGGGACGCGGGAGACCACGACGAGCGCGAGCGAGGGATAGAGGAGCGAGAACCCGGTGCCCATGACCACCGCGCCGACGATGGCGACCGGAAGCGACGGGGCGAGCGCGAGCACGGCGAGCCCGGCCGCCTCCATCGCGCCCGCGATCGGCGCGCTGACGCGCGGCCCGAGGACGTCGGGCAGGCGACCGAAGACGAGCCGGGCGCTGACCACGCCCGCCGCGAAGGCGATGAAGACGACGGCGCCGTGGCCGATGCCGCGAGCGTCGAGATGCAGGACGAGGAAGCCCGCCATGGCGGCATAGCCGAAGTTCGCGAGGAAGAGGGAGATCCCCGGACGCACCGCCGGCCGCGGGATCAGGCGGCGCGGCCCCGCCGGGGGTCGCGCGGTGAAGCGGTCCTCGAGGCGCCAGGCGAGGGCGACCCCGGCCAGCGGGGCGGCCACCGCGAAGGCCCATACGAGGTCGAAGCCGCCGGCCGCGTAGAGACCCTCGCCGATCGCGGGGCCGATCGTCAGGCCGCTCCAGACCGCGAGCCCGAAGAGCCCGAGGATGCGCCCGCGCCGCTCGACCGGCGCGACGTCGACCGTCCAGGCGGCGCCGGCGGTGAAGACGGCGCCCTCGGCGAACCCGAGCACGAGGCGGGAGACGATCAGGCTCGGCACGCCGCCGGGGACGAAGAGCAGGGCGCCGGCGACGGCCGAGAGCGCCATGCCGCCGACCAGCACGTCGCGGCGACCTCGCCGGTCCGCGAGTCGGCCGGCCAGCGGGCGGCTGAGGATCGCGGCCAGGGCGAAGGCGCCGACGACCACGCCGACGGCGACGTCCCCCGCGCCGACCGGGCCCTTGACGTAGCGCGGAAGGACGGGGATGACGGCGCCGACGGCCAGGAAGTTGCACACCGCGGCCGTCACGAGGCCCGCGAACGCGCGGCGTCGTGGCGAGGTGCGGGCGCGCAGGGCGGCGGTGAGCGCTCCGGCTTCCACGGCGACCAGCCTACGAACCCGGCGCGGCGTCCGGGGTGCGCTTCGTCCGGCGGGCGAAGCGCGGCGGTGGCCACCTCGCCCGGGCGGCGGATGTGGCCGGAGAGCCGCGGCGTCAGAATCCCCCCATGGCCGACGTCAGCACCCCGACAGCGGCGGCGGGCTACGCGCCCGCGCCGGGGTGCCTCGACGAGGTGTTCGGGCCCGGGGGGGCCCCGCGCGAACACGCCGTCACGCTGGCGCGCTCGCTGGCCCGCCTCGGCTCCGAGGGCCTCGCGGCGGCGGGCCGCCGCCGCGACGCGATCTTCATGGATCAGGGGATCACCTTCGAGGTGAGCGCGGGGGACGAGGCGAGCGCGGTTCGCGACCGGCCCTTCCCGCTCGACCTGGTGCCGCGGATCATCTCGGCCACGGAGTGGCAGACGATCGAACGCGGCGTGGCCCAGCGGATCCGCGCGCTCAACGCCTTCGTCGACGACACCTACCACGGGCACGAGATCGTCCGCGCCGGGATCGTGCCCTGGTCGCTGGTCGTGAGCCGCTCCCACTTCGCGCGGCCGGTCCACGGGGTCCGGCCCCCCGGCGGGGTCTACTGCCACGTCGGCGGCTGCGACCTCGTGCGCGACGCCGACGGCGCCTGGCTCGTGCTCGAGGACAACGTTCGCACCCCGTCGGGCATCTCCTACGTGCTCGAGAACCGGGTGGCGATGGCGCGCCTCGTCCCGGAGCTCTTCTCCGGCTACCGGGTCCGTCCGGTCGAGCACTACCCGGAGCTCCTCCTCACCGCGCTGCGCAGCGTCGCGCCGGCCGGCGACGCCGACCCCACCGTGGTGGTCTGGACCCCGGGCCCGTCGAACCCCGCCTACTTCGAGCACGCGTTCCTCGCCCGCCAGATGGGCGTCGAGCTCGTCGAGGCGTCCGACCTCGTCGTCCGCGACCAGGTCTGCTACATGCGGACCACGGCCGGCCTCGCCCGCGTGCACTCGGTCTACCGGCGCCTCGACGACGACTTCGTCGACCCGCTGGAGTTCCGCGCCGACTCGCTGCTCGGCGTCCCCGGCCTGCTGCGCGCCTACCGCGCGGGGACCGTGGCGATCGCCAACGCGATCGGCACCGGCGTGGCCGACGACAAGGCGGTCTACCACTACGTGCCCGAGATGATCCGCTTCTACCTCGGCGAGGATCCCGTGCTGCGCAACGTCCGCACCCACCTGCTGGCCGACCCCGAGCAGCGCGCCGAGTGCCTCGACCGCCTCGGGGAGATCGTCGTCAAGCCGACCGGCGAGTCCGGGGGCAAGGGCGTCTTCATCGGCCCGGCGGCCGATGCCGCGGCTCTCGCCCGGCAGCGGGCGCTCGTCGAGCGCGACCCGGGGCGGTGGATCGCCCAGGAGCTCGTCCGCCTCTCGACGGTCCCGACGACCCAGGCCGACGGGCGGCTCGCCGCCCGGCACGTGGATCTGCGGCCCTTCGCCGTCATGGTCGGGACCGACGACGTCCGGATCGTGCCCGGCGGCCTCACGCGCGTCGCGCTGCTGGCGGGCTCGATGATCGTGAACTCCTCGCGCGGCGGCGGCTCCAAGGACACCTGGGTCCTCGAGGACGCCGATCACCCGCGCGACGTCCCGCCGGTCTACGTTCCACCCACGCTGCCGGAGGTCCGCTACGGCGAGCCCTGGCACGACCAGTCCCAGCAGCAGCAATGACGATGCTCGCCCGCATCGCGCAGGAGCTCTTCTGGCTCGGCCGCGACCTCAGTCGGGCGGAGCTCACGGCGCGCATGCTCGACGGCGTCTTCCACGCCGACCTCCAGGGCCGCGCGGACGCGATCAGCGTGACGCTCTCGTGGGAGGCGCTCCTGCTCGTGATCGGGGCCCACGCCGCCGAGCAGGAGGGCGACGACGCGGCCGAAGGGCCGGCGCGGCCGGGACCGGGCGAGGCGAACGGGGCCCAGGCCACGACACGCGCCACGCGCGACGACGTCGTCCGCCTGCTCACCGTCGACGCCGAGAGCCCGGCCTCGATCGTCTCGTGCGTCGCGCGCGGGCGCGAGCGCGCGCGTCAGGTGCGCGACGTGATCTCCACCGAGATGTGGGAGGCGGTCAACACGTTCCACCTCGAGCTCGTGCGGCGCGACCTGTCCGCGGCGATGCGCACCGGCCCCTACTCGATCTACTCCGAGGTGAAGGAGCGCTGCGCGCTGTTCTGGGGCCTCACCGACCGCACGATGATGCGCGACGAGGCGCGGTCGTTCCTCGTCGCCGGCGGCCGCATCGAGAGCGCCGACATGGTCCTGCGCATGCTCCGGGCCTCCTTGCCGCTCTCGACCGGCGCGGCCGCGCGCGAGATGCTGGACGACGGCGAGGCCCTCGCGCTGCTCCACGCCGTCGGCGGCCTGCAGGCATACCGCCGCGCGGTGCGGGCGGCTCCGCGGACGGCCGCGGTCACGCGCTTCCTGCTCTTCGACCGCTCCTATCCCGGCTCGGTGGCGGCCTCGGTCGACGGGCTCCATCACGCGCTCTCCACGGCGGACACCTCGCCGCGCTCGGCGCCCCCCGTCCTGCGCCTCGGCCGCATGGTCGCCGACCTCGACTTCCGGCGGCGGGCGATGGTCGACGACGCCGCACTGGGCTCGACGCTGGTCCAGGTCCAGGAGGAGCTCGCCGCCGTGGATCGCGACGTCGCGGACCGATACTTCGCCGGCGCCGCCCCGCGTCCGGCGCGCACCTCGGCATGAACTTCGCGATCCGCTACCTCACGGAGTACCGCTACGACGGCGACGTGACCGACAACCTCAACGCGCTCCGGGTGCGGCCGGCGTCCACCGCGCGCCAGCGCGTGGACGAGTTCTCCGTGCGGATCGACCCGGAGACCCGGCTCCACCGGCACACGGACTACTTCGGGACCGAGGTCGTCGAGTTCGCGGTCACCGAGCCCCACGACCACCTCACGATCGACGTGCGGGCCCGCGCGGCGACGACCGCCCCCGGTCCCCCGCCCGAGGCCGAGTGGTCGGCGCTGGTCTCCGCCGACTACCTCGAGCCCGCCGGCGAGTTCCTGCTCCGGGACGGCGTCCCGGTCGACTCGCGGCTCGACCCGCTCCACGAGACCACGCGCGCGCGCACGCCCCTCGCCACCGTGCTGCTCGTCGCCGAGCTCATCCCCGACACGTTCGCCTACCGCCCCGGGGTGACCTATGTCGGCTCGACGATCGGCGACCTGCTCGACGCCGGCGCGGGCGTCTGCCAGGACTTCGTGCACCTCGGACTGGCCCTCCTGCGCCGCCGGGGGATCGCGGCCCGCTACGTCTCGGGCTACCTCTTCGTCGGCGAGCGCGACGCGAACGAGTCCGTCGAGGTGGCCACCCACGCCTGGCTCGAGGCGCTGCTCCCGGGTGGCGTCTCCGGCGAGGAGCCCGTGTGGGTCGGCGTCGACCCGACGAACCGCGGCCTGACGGGCGAGTCTCACGTCAAGATCGGCCACGGACGCCACTACGCCGACGTCCCGCCGACCAAGGGGGTCTACCGCGGCTCCGCCGAGGCCGCGCTCGACGCGACCGTCGGGATGACCCGGACCAGCGGCCTGGACCCGGCCGCCACCGTCCGCTCCTAGCCGCTCGGGGACGGCTCGGGGCGGCCGGAGCCCGGGCCGCCGGCGCTCGCTACACTCCGCCACTCCGCCGGAGGGCGCCGCTTTCGCGCGTCCGCAGCCGGCAACCGTCACCCCCGACCTCTGGAAGCCCATGGCCCGCGGAGACGTCCGGATCGCCGTCACCCTCGCGTGCGAGGACTGCAAGCGCCGGAACTACCAGACGAACAAGAGCAAGCGCAACGATCCCGAGCGGATCGCCCTGCGCAAGTACTGCCGCTGGTGTCGGCGGCACACCGCGCACAAGGAGACCCGCTAGCGCGGGCGCGGCCGGTGGCTCGCGATCGCAAGCGCGCGAAGCAGCGTCGCGCCCGCGCCCAGGCGCAGGGCGCGGGTCGCCCGCGCGCCGAGACCGGCGGCCGCGGCGCCGGCGAGGCGCCGGCGCGCGAGGAGGCGGCCGGGCGCGAGCCCGACCGCGACGCGGAGGACACGCTCGCCGCGCCGTCCCCGCTCGACCACTCCTCGGCGGACATCGACCTCGTCGAGGCCGAGCTGGAGGCCGGCGCCGGCGGCTCCGAGCCGCGGGCCGACGGGGCCGTCGCCGCCGAGGCCGCCGAGGAGGCGTTCGAGCAGACCCCCGACGGGGAGCGGGCCGTCGCTCGCCGCAAGGCCGAGGAGCCCACGCTGCGGCGCCGCCGGGGCGGCCCGCGCGTCGTCGAGTTCCTCCGGGCCAGCTGGCGAGAGCTCCAGCGGGTACAGTGGCCCGACCGGCGACAGGTCGCCCAGGCGACCGGCGTCGTCATCGTCTTCGTCGTCGTCGCCGGCGCCTTCCTCGGCCTGATGGACTTCGTGTCCTCCAAGCTCGTCGACGCCATCCTCTAGCCCCCGTCCGAAAGCAGCGAGCCCGCAGATGTTCCGTTGGTATGTCGTCAACACCTATTCCGGTCACGAGAAGAAGGTCAAGCAGAACCTCGAGCACCGGGTGGTCTCGCTCGGCCAGCAGCGGTCGGTGAAGTCCGTCGTCGTGCCCACCGAGTCCGTCTCGGAGATGAAGGACAACCAGAAGGTGACGGTCGAGAAGCGGACGATGCCGGGCTACGTGCTCGTCAACATGAACCTCACCGACGACTCCTGGCAGCTCGTCAAGGGCACGCCGGGCGTGACCGGCTTCGTCGGCGCCTCCAACGAGCCCGTCCCGCTGACCCAGTCGGAGGTCGACCGCCTGCTCCACCGCGAGACGGCGGAGCGCCCGCGGACCCGCGCCCAGTTCTCCGTCGGCGAGTCCGTGAAGGTGATCTCCGGGCCGCTGTCGGACTTCTCGGGCGAGATCTCCGAGATCAACGACGACGCGTCGAAGCTCAAGGTGCTGGTATCCATCTTCGGGCGGGAGACCCCCGTCGAGGTGGGCTTCGACCAGGTGAAGAAGGTCTGACGTGGCGAAGAAGGTCATGACGACGATCAAGCTGCAGGCCCCCGGCGGCCAGGCGAGCCCGGCGCCGCCGGTCGGCCCGGCCCTGGGCCAGCACGGCGTCAACATCATGGAGTTCGTCAAGGCGTTCAACGCCCAGACGCAGGCGGATGCCGGCACGACGATCCCGGTGGTGATCACGGTCTTCGAGGACCGCTCGTTCGCCTTCGTCACCAAGAGCCCGCCGGCCGCGGTCCTGATCAAGCAGGCGATCAGCCTCGACAAGGGATCGCCGGAGCCGCATCGCGAGAAGGTCGGAGCGATCAGCCGGGCGCAGCTGCGCCAGATCGCCGAGCGCAAGATGGACGATCTCAACGCGAACGACCTCGATGCCGCGGCGAAGATCATCGCCGGCACGGCGCGCTCGATGGGCGTGGAGGTGAGCGACTGATGGGCCGCCACGGCAAGAGCTACCGCGACGCGAAGGAGGGCTACGACCGCGAGCGCGAGTACCCCCCCGCGGAGGCGGTGGCGCTGGTCAAGCAGATGAAGAAGGACGGCGGCTTCGACGAGTCGGTCGAGCTGCACGTCCGCACCGGGCTCAACGTCCGCCACGCGGACGAGCAGCTGCGCGGCACGATCGCGCTGCCGCACGGGCTCGGCAAGTCGGTGGCGGTGGTCGTGTTCGCGCGGGGCGACAAGGCGCGCGAGGCCGAGGAGGCCGGCGCGGACGTCGTCGGTGCGGAGGACCTCGCCGAACGCGTCGAGGGGGGGTTCACGGACTTCGACGTCGCGATCGCCACGCCGGATCTCATGCCGGTCGTCGGCAAGCTGGGCCGGGTCCTCGGGCCCCAGGGCAAGATGCCCAACCCGAAGGTCGGCACCGTGACCATGGACGTGGCGAAGGCCGTCGAGGAGTCGAAGTCCGGCAAGGTCGAGTACCGGACCGACCGCACGGCGATCGTCCACCTCGTGATCGGCAAGACGAGCTTCGAGGAGCGGGCGCTGCTGGAGAACTACGCCGCCGTCGTCGAGGAGCTCGTGCGCGCGAAGCCCTCGGCCGCCAAGGGCCGCTACTTCCGCTCGATCGTGCTCGCGGCGACGATGGGGCCGGGCGTCAAGGTCGACGCCAGCCGGACCCGCGACATCCTCGGCGAGGAGGCCGCCGCGGCGTAGGCACCGCGCACCGAGCGCTCGGTCGCCCGAGACCCCCGGCGGCACGTAAGCCCGGGGCAGGCGGAGCTGGAAGGATCGCGGGCCGCGTGGCCCGCCCCTCGACGCCCGCCCCGTGCGGGCGTCCGTCGTTCGTGGCCAGGACACAGCAAAGGACCCGGAGCGATGAACAAGGAACAGAAAGCGGCGGTCGTCGACGAGATCGCCGGCCAGATCCAGGAGGCGGACGCGGTCTTCGCGGTGGACTTCCGCGGGATCTCCGTGCCCCAGGCGGCGGAGCTGCGCACGCGCCTGCGCGAGGCCGACGCGACGTTCCGAGTCGTGAAGAACTCGCTGACCGAGCGCGCCGCGGACCGGGCGGGCGCCGACACGCTGAAGTCGCTGCTGGACGGCCCGACCGCGCTGACCTTCGTGCGCGGCGACGCCGCCGTCGCGGCGAAGGCGCTCGCCGACGCCCAGCGCGCGACCGAGGTCCTCGACTTCAAGGGCGGGCTGCTGTCGGGCCGGGAGATCGGCGCCGACGACATCAAGGCGATCGCCCGCCTCCCCGCGCGCGAGATCCTCTACGGACAGCTCGTCGGGCTCACGGCCACCCCGGTCACCGGGCTGGTCCGCGGGCTGGGCGCGCTCGTCGGCGGGCTCGCCGCCCAGCTGGGGCAGATCCGCGACCAGGGGCTCGTCGGCGGGGAGGCCCCGGCGCCCGAGCCGGCGGCCGAGGAGCCGCCGCAGGAGGCACCGGCGCCCGAGCCCGAGCCGGCGGCCGAGGCCGAGCCGGCGGCCGAGGCCGAGCCGGCGGCCGCGCCCGAGCCGGCCGGGGAGGCCGAGCCCGACGCACCAGATTCCACGAACGACGACGAGAGCGCCGGCGCCGAGGGCGCCGGCGCATAAGGAGGAAGCATGGCCACGACCACCCAGGAGTGGATCGAGGAGCTCAAGGGCATCACGGTGCTCGAGCTCGCGGAGCGCATCAAGGCGCTCGAGGAGGAGTTCGGCGTGTCGGCCACCGCGGTCGCGGCGGCGGCGCCGGCCGCCGGCGCGCCCGGCGACGGCGACGGCGACGGGGGCGAGGAGCAGAGCACCTTCGACGTCGTCCTGACCGGCGCGGGGGAGAAGAAGATCCAGGTCATCAAGGTCGTCCGCGCGGCGACCGGCCTCGGGCTCAAGGAGGCGAAGGCGCTCGTCGACGAGGCTCCCAAGCCGGTCAAGGAGGCCGTCGAGCGCGAGGAGGCCGACAAGCTCAAGGGCGAGCTCGAGGAGGCCGGCGCGAGCGTCGAGGTCAAGTAGGCGTCGGCGCGGCCCCGCGGGAGCGGGGCCGCGCCGGGTTGGCCCCGAAGGCCTGTCGCCGCTACACTTCGGCGCGTCAGCCGATAGTCGCAGCCGCCTGACGGCCGGCGCCCGCGCCACATACGCGGGAGCCCAGGGCGGGGTCCGTGAGCGCTGGCAGCCCGCACGCGGGGCCCGCGTAGCCCTGTGCTATGTTCCTTGGTCGCGCCTTTCGGCGCGGCCTCCGCCCATAGCCGACCATCCCGAGGAGTCGCCGCCTTGGCTTCCGCCCACGTGCCCCGGACGCGCCGTAACTTCGCGCGTCTCGAGAAGGTTCTCGACGTCCCCAACCTCATCGACATCCAGCGGCGCTCCTTCGCGTGGCTGACGGATCCGGAGAAGGGCGGGCTGCGCGAGACGATCGACGACATCTCGCCGATCGAGGACTACACCGGCAAGCTGGAGGTCCACTTCGAGGGGTTCGAGTTCGGCGACCCGCCGGCCACGATCGAGGAGTGCCGCGAGAAGGACATGACCTACGCGCGGCCGCTCATCGCGCAGGTCTCCTTCGTGAACCAGGAGACCGGCGAGATCCGCCAGCAGTCCGTCTTCATGGGGGACTTCCCGTGGATGACGGAGCGGGGCACCTTCATCATCAACGGCACCGAGCGCGTCGTCGTCACGCAGCTCGTCCGCTCGCCGGGCGCCTACGTGATGAACCCGAAGGACGCCGAGAAGCAGGTGTTCATCGCGAACCTCATGCCCGCGCGGGGCTCGTGGCTCGAGCTGGAGATCGACAAGAAGGGCAAGGTCTTCGCGCGGATCGACCGCAAGCGCAAGATCCCGGTCTCGATCCTCCTGCGCGCGATGGAGTACGCGACCGACGGCGAGCTCCTCGAGCTCTTCGACCACTCGATCTACATCCAGCGGACGATCGAGGGCGAGTACGAGCGGATGCCCACCGACGACCTCGAGCGGGACGTGCGCGCCGTCGGGCGCGACCTCGACGAGGCCGCGGCGCCGGACGCCGTCGCCGGCCTCGAGGGGCTCGCGAAGGGCCTGGCCGACGTCGAGCGCAAGCGTGAGGCCGCCGCCGCCAAGCTGGCCGGCGCGGCCGAGGGCCTCGCCGACTACGTCAACGCCGAGACGCGGCTGCCGAGCGACGAGATCGAGGCCGCAGCCGCGCGCTTCGACACGGTCGGCCCGGCGGTCGCGAAGTGGGCCGCCGCGGTCGCGAAGCTCCGTCCCGCCGACGCCGAGCCCAAGCCGCTCAAGGCCTTCGACGCCTGGGCCGACGGCGCCGCGAAGCTGGCCGAGAAGGCGCAGGCCCTCGGCGAGGCCGTCCGCGGCCACGACACCGCCGAGCAGCAGTACAACGTCGAGCGGGCGCTCATCGAGCTGTTCAAGAAGCAGCGCCCCGGCGAGCCGCCGTCGGTCGACGCGGCGAAGAACCTGCTCAACCAGCTGTTCTTCGATCCCAAGCGCTACGACCTCACGCGGGTCGGCCGCTACAAGCTCAACTCGCGGCTGCACCTCGACATCGACCTCGAGACGCGCACGCTCACGCGCGACGACATCATCGCGCTGATCAAGGAGCTCGTCTCGCTGCCCAAGCTCCTCGGCCTGCCCGAGGACCCGGAGGTCGAGATCAAGGACTACGCGGCCGAGGCGGCGGCGCTGCCGCGCGAGCCGGTCGCCGATCGCCTCGACGAGTACGAGCACTTCGGCAACCGCCGGCTGCGCACCGTCGGCGAGCTCATCCAGGACGCGTTCCGCGTCGGGCTCTACCGGATGGAGCGCGTCGTTCGCGAGCGCCTCACCACCGAGGACGCCGATCAGATCACCCCGCAGTCGATCGTGAACATCCGCCCGGTCGTCGCGGCGATGAAGGAGTTCTTCGGCTCCTCGCAGCTCTCGCAGTTCATGGACCAGACGAACTCGCTCGCCGGCCTGACCCACCGCCGGCGCCTCAGCGCGCTCGGCGCGGGCGGGCTGACCCGCGAGCGCGCTCCGATCGAGGTCCGCGACGTCCACCCGACCCACTACGGGCGCATGTGCCCGATCGAGACCCCCGAGGGCCCGAACATCGGCCTGATCGGGTCCCTCTCGAGCTACGCCGAGATCTCCGACTTCGGGTTCGTGACCACGCCCTATCGCGTGGTCGAGGACGGCAAGGTCACCGGCGAGGTCGTGCATCTCGACGCGACCCAGGAGGAGGAGCAGAAGATCGCGCAGGCCAACACGCCGGTGGACGAGAAGTCCGGCAGGCTGCAGGATCGCGAGATCCTCTGCCGCACGCAGGCCGGCCAGTACGTGTCGGTCGCGCCGTCCGAGGTCGACCTGATGGACGTCTCGCCGGAGCAGATCTGGTCCGTCGCGACGGCGATGATCCCCTTCCTCGAGCACGACGACGCGAACCGCGCGCTCATGGGCTCGAACATGCAGCGCCAGGCGGTGCCCCTGCTCAAGACCGACGCGCCGCTGATCGGCACCGGGATGGAGCGCCGCGCCGCCGTCGACACCGGCGACGTGATCCTGGCGCACGAGGCCGGCGCGGTCGCCTACGTCGACGCCCAGCGCATCGAGGTGGAGACGGGGGACGGGACCACGAGCTATCCGCTCCAGAAGTTCATGCGCTCCAACCAGGGGACGCTGATCCACCAGAAGCCGCTCGTCGCCGTCGGCCAGAAGGTCCGGGCCGACGACGTGCTGGCGGACGGCGCCTCGACGAGCGAGGGCGAGATGGCGCTGGGCAAGAACCTGCTCGTCGCCTTCATGTCCTGGGAGGGCTACAACTTCGAGGACGCGATCATCCTCTCCAAGCGCCTGGTGAAGGACGACGAGCTCACCTCGATCCACATCGAGGAGTACGAGATCGACGCCCGCTCCACCAAGCTCGGCGACGAGGAGATCACCCGCGACATCCCGAACCGCTCGGAGGAGTCGCTGCGCAACCTCGACGACCGCGGCATCGTCCGCATCGGCGCCGAGGTCCAGTCCGGCGACCTGCTGGTCGGCAAGGTCACCCCGAAGGGCGAGACCGAGCTGACCGCGGAGGAGAAGCTCATCCGCGCGATCTTCAAGGAGAAGGCGCGCGAGGTGCGCGACACCTCGCTCAAGGTGCCCCACGGCGAGGGCGGCGTGGTCATCGACGTGATGACGTTCTCGCGCGATGCCGGCGACGACCTCTCACCGGGCGTCAACGAGCTCGTGCGCGTGTTCGTCGCGAAGAAGCGCAAGATCGCCGAGGGCGACAAGCTGGCCGGCCGTCACGGGAACAAGGGCGTGATCTCGCGCATCGTCGACGAGCAGGACATGCCGTTCCTCGAGGACGGCACGCCCGTCGACGTGATCCTCAACCCGCTCGGCGTTCCGAGCCGCATGAACCTCGGGCAGATCCTCGAGACCCACCTCGGCTGGGTCGCCGCCAACGGCTGGTACGAGTCCGATCAGCCCGCGGACCGCGAGGCCCGCGCGTCGGCGCGCAACGGCGGCCAGGGGAAGGTCTACGTGGCCACGCCGGTGTTCGACGGCGCGACCGTCGAGGACGTCGACACCGCGCTCGTGCAGTGGCAGGACCAGCACGAGGGCCGCATCAAGATGGACGTCGACAAGCGCGCCCGCCCGGGCGAGCGCGCCTCGGGCAAGGTCACGCTGTTCAACGGCCGCACCGGGGAGAAGTTCCAGAACCAGGTGACGGTCGGCCACATGTACATCCTGAAGCTGCTGCATCTCGTGGACGACAAGATCCACGCGCGCTCGACCGGGCCCTACTCGCTCGTCACCCAGCAGCCGCTCGGCGGGAAGGCGCAGTTCGGCGGCCAGCGCTTCGGCGAGATGGAGGTCTGGGCGCTCGAGGCCTACGGCGCCGCGTACACGCTTCAGGAGATGCTGACCATCAAGTCCGACGACACCGTCGGGCGCGTGAAGGCCTACGAGGCGATCGTCAAGGGCGAGAACATCGCCGAGCCGAGCATCCCCGAGTCGTTCAAGGTGCTGCTCAAGGAGATGCAGTCGCTCGCGCTCGACGTGAACGTCGTCTCCGAGGAGGGCGAGCGCGCCGAGATGGGCGAGGAGGAGGACGACCTGCTCCGCGCCGCGGAGGAGCTCGGCATCGACCTCTCCGGCGTGCGGGCGGCGGACGCCGGCGCCGCCGACGAGGCGACGACCGAGGGTGAGGGCGAGGGCGAGGCCGAGGCCGAGGCGGCGGAGGCGCCCCCCGCGGCGCCGCCGGCGGACGAGGCCACGGTGGACCTCGACGCCGCGCTGGACACGGAGACCGAGGAGGGGGACGGGTAGGCCGCGCGGCGGCGGCGCGGGCGCGCGAGCGCCCTCGCCACCGCCGGAGCCAGCCTTGACCGCCCCGCCGACCCGACGCAAGGGAACCCCACGTGATCGACATCAACAACTTCGACGCCATCGACATCGGCCTCGCCTCGTCCAAGCAGATCCGCTCCTGGAGCTCGGGCGAGGTCACGAAGCCGGAGACCATCAACTACCGGACGCTCAAGCCGGAGAAGGACGGTCTCTTCTGCGAGCGCATCTTCGGGCCGACCAAGGACTGGGAGTGCTACTGCGGCAAGTACAAGCGCGTCCGCTACAAGGGCATCGTCTGCGAGCGCTGCGGCGTGGAGGTCACCCGCTCCAAGGTCCGCCGCGAGCGGATGGGCCACATCGACCTCGCCGCGCCCGTCAGCCACATCTGGTTCTTCAAGGGCGTGCCGTCCCGCATCGGCTACCTCCTCGACATGGCCCCCAAGGACCTCGAGAAGGTCCTGTACTTCGCGGCCTCGATCGTCACGTGGGTCGACCGCGAGGCGCGCGAGCGCGACCTCGGCGAGCTGCAGACGCAGGTCGACGAGCGCGTCAGGTCCTACGTCTCCTCCCTCGAGGAGACGCTGCGCGAGATCGACGCCGTCCGCGATCGCCGGGTCGCGTGGGTGGGCTCGGGCTCGCAGAAGGGCTTCACCCCGGACGACGACGACTGGTCGGCGTCGCTGGAGGTCAACCAGAAGAAGCTCTCCCAGGAGGAGACCGACCGCATCGTGGGCGAGCTCGAGGAGGCCGCGACCTCCGACAAGTCCGACTACGTCGCGATGACCTACGACGCGATCTTCCGCCTCGAGCTCGCCTGGAAGGGCGAGGTCGCGCCGGAGGACTTCGAGGAGCTCGCCGACCTGCTGATCCGGCTCGAGCCGGAGGGCCTCGGGGAGTTCGCCAGCCGCCACGCCGAGATGGACGCGGCCCTGCACCGCTACGGCGTCCGCCTGGTCGACGAGGGCGGCGAGAGCCTGGCCGGCTTCAAGGGCTTCCAGGAGCTCGAGCCCAAGGACATCATCACCGACGAGGGCGTCTTCCGGGAGCTGAAGGACCGCTTCGGCTCGGTCTACGGGTGGGGCGAGTACTTCGGCGGCGGCATGGGCGCCGAGCACGTCCGCGGCCTGCTCACGGCGAAGGACACGTGGGATCGCGACGCCAAGCCGCGCCCCGTCGACGCCGAGCGCACGCCGGGTCGCGACCTGCGCGACGAGGACAAGCCCGGCTTCTCGCTCGAGTTCGAGCGCGACGAGCTGGAGGAAACCATCCGCAGCGCCAAGGGCCAGAAGCAGGCCCGCGCGGTCAAGCGCCTGAAGGTCGTCTCCGCCTTCCTCAACGAGGACGCCGGAAACCGCCCGGAGATGATGGTGCTCGAGGCCGTGCCGGTCATCCCGCCGGAGCTGCGGCCGATGGTGCAGCTCGACGGCGGCCGCTTCGCCACCTCCGACCTCAACGACCTCTACCGGCGCGTCATCAACCGCAACAACCGCCTCAAGCGCCTGCTCGACCTCGGCGCGCCCGAGATCATCGTCAACAACGAGAAGCGCATGCTCCAGGAGGCCGTCGACGCGCTGTTCGACAACGGCCGCCGCGGGCGCCCCGTCACCGGCCCGGGCAACCGGCCGCTGAAGTCGCTCTCGGACATGCTCAAGGGCAAGCAGGGCCGCTTCCGCCAGAACCTGCTCGGCAAGCGCGTGGACTACTCGGGCCGCTCGGTGATCGTCGCCGGGCCGTCGCTGAAGCTGCACCAGTGCGGGCTGCCGAAGCTCATGGCGCTCGAGCTGTTCAAGCCGTTCATCATGGCCCGCCTGGTCGAGCGCAAGTCCGCGCAGAACATCAAGGCGGCCAAGAAGATGGTCGACTCGATGATCCCCGAGGTGTGGGACGTGCTCGAGGAGGTCATCCACGAGCACCCGGTGCTGCTCAACCGCGCGCCGACGCTGCACCGCCTCGGCATCCAGGCCTTCGAGCCCGTGCTCGTCGAGGGCAAGGCGATCCAGGTCCACCCGCTCGTCTGCCACGCGTTCAACGCCGACTTCGACGGCGACCAGATGGCCGTCCACCTGCCGCTCTCCGCGGAGGCGCAGGCCGAGGCGCGGATCCTGATGCTGTCCTCCAACAACATCCTGTCCCCGGCCCACGGCGCGCCGCTGGCCACCCCGAGCCAGGACATGATCCTCGGCGCCTACTACCTCACCTACGGGCCCGAGGGCGAGGAGCTCGAGGCGAAGCAGGCGACGCTGCGGGCCGGCGGGTGGCCCGCGGACGAGCGGCGCCCCCACCGCTACAAGACCGCGCAGGAGGCGGAGCTCGCCTACGAGCAGGGCTCGGTGAAGCTCCACGACCTCGCGGAGTTCCGGCCCTTCGGGGCCGAGGCGGGCCACCGGCTCACCACGGTCGGGACGGATCATCTACAACGACCGCATCGAGCGGGCGCTGGAGGAGGCGCTGGGCGAGGGCTTCGACCCGGCCACCTACGAGTTCGTCAACCGGTCGATGAAGAAGAAGGACACGACGACGTTCGTCGGCGAGCTCGTGCAGGCCTACGGCGCCGGAACGATCTCCCAGGTCCTCGACGCGTTCAAGGACCTCGGGTTCCACTTCGCCACCGAGGCCGGGATCACGATCTCGAAGAACGACGTCGTCATCCCGCCGAACAAGGCCGAGATCCTCGAGCGCTACGACGGCCAGGTCGGCGAGCTGAACGACCAGTACGAGATGGGCCTGATCACCGAGTCCGAGCGGCTCGACCGCGTGAAGGACACCTGGAGCGAGGCGACCGACGTCGTGGCCGACGCCATGGCCGAGAACCTCGACGTGCTCAACCCGATCTACATGATGGCCAACTCGGGCGCGCGCGGGTCCTTCAACCAGATCCGTCAGCTGGCCGGCATGCGCGGCCTCATGACCAACCCGAAGGGCGAGACGATCGAGCAGCCGATCAAGTCGAACTTCAAGGAGGGGCTGTCGGTCCTCGAGTACTTCATCTCGACGCACGGCGCCCGCAAGGGCCTCGCCGACACCGCGCTGCGCACCGCCGACTCCGGGTACCTGACCCGGCGACTGGTCGACGTCTCGCAGGACGTGATCATCCGGGAGGAGGACTGCGGCACGAGCGACCACATCGGGCTGGCGCTCCACCTCGACGACGGGGAGCGGCTCAACGAGCAGCTCATCGGGCGCATCACCGCCCGCGACGTCAAGACCAAGCGCGGGCGCATGCTCGCGGAGGGCGGAGTGGAGATCGGCCGCGAGCTGCTCGCCGAGCTCGGCGAGGTCGAGGAGCTGCGCGACGGCGAGATCCCCGTGCGCTCAACGCTGAAGTGCCAGGCGCAGACCGGCGTGTGCCAGGCCTGCTACGGCCGGTCGATGGCGACCGGCGAGATCGCCCAGATCGGGGACGCCGTCGGCATCATCGCGGCGCAGTCGATCGGGGAGCCGGGGACGCAGCTCACGATGCGGACCTTCCACACCGGCGGCGTCGCGCTGAAGCAGGACATCACCCAGGGACTCCCGCGCGTGGTCGAGCTGTTCGAGGCGCGCAAGCCCAAGGCGCTCGCGGTCATGGCGCCGCTGGCGGGCACGGTCAGCCTCGAGAACGAGGAGAAGTCCGTCGTCGTCACCATCACGCCGGCCACCGGCGACCCCGAGGTGCTCGAGTTCGACGCGCGCGTCCAGCTGTTGGTCGGCGCCGGCGACAAGGTCGAGATGGGTCAGAAGCTCACGCCCGGCTCGCTCTATCCCGGCGACATCCTCGACCACGGCGGCGAGAGCGAGGAGGATCGGCGCACGCGCACCGAGCTCTACCTCGTGCGCGAGGTCCAGGACGTCTACCGCCAGCAGGGGGTCGACATCCACGACAAGCACATCGAGATCATCGTGCGCCAGATGCTCAAGCGGGTGCGGATCCTCCAGAAGGGCGACACCGACTACCTGCCGGGGCAGTTCGTCGACCGCAACGAGTTCCTCGCGCGCAGCGCCGAGATGAAGGCCGCGAAGGGCCAGCAGGCGACCTACGAGGACATCATCCTCGGCATCACCAAGGCCTCGCTGAACACGGACTCGTTCCTCTCCGCCGCCTCCTTCCAGGAGACCACGAAGGTCCTGACCGACGCCGCGCTGGAGGGCAAGCGGGACAAGCTCAACGGCCTGAAGGAGAACGTGATCATCGGGAAGCTGATCCCGGCGGCCACGGGGCTCAAGCGCTACCGCCGGATCGAGATCGAGCCCACCGAGCCGCTCCCCCGCGGGCTGGACGACGTGGGCCTGCTCGACCGGGACGCGCTGGCCGAGGAGCTCGGGTTCACCGACGGCGACGGGCTGGGGCTCAGCCCGGCGCTCGACCAGGGCGACCTGTCCGACCTCGAGGACATCGGGGCCGGCGGCCACCAGAGCTTCGCCGAGGAGCTGGCCGAGCTCGACGTGCCCGAGCCGCCGGCCGACGACAAGTAGCGGGTGGGCGCGCTCGACGGCAGGGTGGCGGCCGTCACCGGCGCGTCGTCGGGAATCGGCGAGGCGACGGCGCTGGCGCTCGCGGGCGCCGGCGCCGCCGTGGCCCTCGGCGCCCGGCGCGCCGCGCGCATCGACGCGCTCGCGGCCCGGATCGAGGGCGACGGCGGCCACGCCGTGGCGATCCCCACCGATGTGAGCGACCAGGCCGCGGCGGAGGCGTTCGTCGCCGGCGCCCACGAGCGACTCGGCCGCCTCGACATCCTGGTCAACAACGCCGGGGTGATGCTGCTCGGCCCCGTGGAGGGCGCCGACCCGGGCGAGTGGCGCCGGATGGTCGAGGTCAACTGCCTCGGCCTGCTCTACTGCACCCGCGCCGCCCTGCCGCTCCTGCGGGAGGACGGCGGCGGCCACGTGGTGAACGTCAGCTCGGTGGCCGGCCGGGTCGCCGCCTTCGGGTCCGCGGTCTACAACCTCACGAAGTGGGGCGTCGTCGGCTTCTCCGAGGGCCTGCGGCAGGAGGCGCTGCACTCGAACGTCCGGGTGACCGTGATCGAGCCCGGGTTCGTGGACACCGAGCTCCAGGGCCACAACACGAACCCCGTGGTGCTCGAGGCCACGAAGAAGATGAACGAGGAGATCGGCGAGGTCCTCACCGCCGAGGACATCGCCGAGGGCATCCGCTACGCCGTGACGGCGCCGGCCCGCGTGAGCGTCAACGAGATCCTCATCCGGCCGACGGGCCAGCGTCGCTAGCGCCGAGCGCGTCCGCCCAGGCGATCAGCCGCACCGTCTCGTCCGCGGTCAGGCCGCGCTCCGGCCGGGTGGTGACGAGGAGCGTGGGCGCCGGGCGCGCCGCCGCCCACGCGCTGCAGCCCCCGCCGTGGTCGTCGTCGACCCAGGCCAGCGGCCGGTCGCCCGCGTGGGCCTCGATGGCGTCGAGCTTCCAGTGCGCGTGGCGTCGCTCCGGACCGGCGTCGAAGGCGAGATGCGGGAGCGGCGCGGGGAGGCCGAGCGCGAGCGGGAGGTACTCGTTGGCCTTCTCCTCCCAGCCGGTGCACCAGACGAGCTCGAACCGGTCGCGGAGCGCGCGCAGGTGGCCGCCGGCCTCCGCGGAGAGCAGGTGGGAGATCCCGTCGACCATCAGCCAGGTCCCGGAAGGGCGCCGATGCGCCGGGAAGCCGAAGAGCGAGATCACGCCGTCGACGTCCACGAGGAGGAGGGGCCGGGGCCCCGGCGTGGAAATCGAGGGCTCCCGCGACCCCGCTTGCGACATCCGTAACGTAACCCGACCCATCCGCAGGCGGTACCTTGTCAGTATCCGGGTCAGGAGTTGGAGGCGCCCGAGCCTCGTGCCGATAGCGATCGTCACGCCCGCCTCCGCCCGCCCGCCCCGGAACGCCCCCCACCCATGACCTTCGCCACCGGCATCCTGCTCGCCCTCGCCTGCGCGTTCGCGACCAACCTCGCGTTCCTCTACAAGCACCGCGGCGCGTGCCTCGCGCCCGCGGTCGAGATGCGCCATCCGCTGCACTCCGCCGCGGGCCTCTTCCGCTCGCGCTGGTTCGCCGTCGGCATGGGGATCGCCTTCGTGGCCTGGGCCCTGCACGTCGCCGCGCTCGCGGTGGCGCCGATGTCGATCGTCCAGGCGGTTCTCGCGGCCGGCGTCGTGCTGCTCGCCGTCATGGCGGAGCGGCTCTTCGGGTTCTCGGTGCTGCGGCGCCAGTGGGCCGGACTCGCGCTCGTCGCGCTCGGCCTGGCGCTGCTCGCCCTCTCCCTCCCCCGCCCCCACGGCACGGGCTCCGACTTCTCGCCGGCCGGGATGATCGGCTTCGAGGCCGGTCTCGTCGCCCTCGGCGGCCTCCTCGTCCTCGGGCGCCGCATGGGTGCGCCGGCCGAGCGCCACGGCGTCATGCTCGCCGCCGCCGCCGGCCTGCTCTTCGGCGTCAGCGACGTCGCGATCAAGGCGATGACGGGCCTCGTCGGCGCCAGCGGCCTGGCCGGCCTGCTCTCGCCGTGGGTGCTCGTGGCCGCGGCCGCCTCGGTCGCCGCGTTCTACGCCTCCGCGCGCGCGCTCCAGGAGGGCGAGGCCGTCCCGGTGATCGCCATCACCGGCACCGCGGCGAACGTCGCCGGGATCGTCGGCGGCATCCTCGTCTTCGGCGACCCGCTGTCGGCCGACCCGCTGGGGGTCGCGGCCCAGTCGCTGGCCTTCGTCCTCGTCGTCGTCGCCGCCGCGTTCACGCCCGCTCCGGTGCGCGCCGCCGGGGCGACGCAGCCCGCGTAGGGGCCTCGGCACCACCATCGCGCGGCGCTCCCCGGCCGCCTGCGGCGGGCGGCGTTGTCCAGGCTGGACAACCCCGGTCGCCGCGGTTCTGCCCTCCCACGGCTTGTCCACGGCCGGGGGCGACCGCTACCGTTGTACGACTAGTCACAAAGCGGACGTCGGAAGGGACGGGAGACCATGGCAGCCACGACCGAGCCGGCCGTCGGGACGAGTGAGCTTCAGCAGCTGGCCAAGCGCCATCTGTGGATGCACTTCACCCGGCATGGCGCCTTCCACCGCCACGACGTGCCGATCATCGTCCGCGGCGAGGGCTGCCACGTCTGGGACGAGCAGGGGAACCGCTACTTCGACGGGCTCTCCGCGCTGTTCTGCGTGAACATCGGCCACGGCCGAACCGACGTCGCCCAGGCCGGGGCGGACCAGGCGAAGGAGCTCGGCTTCTTCACGAACTGGACCTACGCCCACCCGCGCGCGATCGAGCTGGCGGCGAAGATCGCCGAGCTCGCGCCGGGCGACCTCAACCGCGTGTTCTTCACCTCGGGCGGCAGCGAGGCGGTCGAGTCCGCCATCAAGCTCGCCCGCCAGTACCACAAGCTCACCGGCCACCCGAACAAGACGAAGTTCATCGCGCGCGAGATCGCGTACCACGGCACCTCGCTCGGCGCGCTCTCGGCGACCGGCGTCACCGAGCTCCGCACCGACTTCGAGCCGCTCACGCCGGGTGGCTGCCACGTGCCGAACACGAACGTCTACCGGCTCCCCGAGCACATGCGTCCCGAGGATCTCGCCGAGGCGGTCGCCCACCGGATCGAGTTCGAGGGGCCGGACACGGTCGCGGCGGTGTTCATGGAGCCGGTCCAGAACGCCGGCGGCTGCCTCACCCCGCCGGACGGCTACTTCCAGCGCGTGCGCGAGATCTGCGACCACTACGACGTGCTCATGGTCTCCGACGAGGTGATCTGCTCGTGGGGCCGCCTCGGCGAGTGGTTCGGGGCCCAGCGCTACGACTACCAGCCGGACATCATCACCACCGCGAAGGGCCTCACGTCGAGCTACGCCCCGATGGGCGCGCTGATCGCCTCCGACCGCGTGTTCGCCCCGTTCGACGAGGGCACGACGTCGTTCACCCACGGCATCACCTTCGGCGGCCATCCGATGGCGGCCGCGGTGGCGCTGGCGAACATCGCGGTGTTCGAGGACGAGGACCTCCTCGAGAACGTCCGCCGCAACGAGCCCCGGCTCCGGGGGATGCTCGAGTCCATGCGCGACATCCCGATCGTCGGCGACGTGCGCGGCGCCGGCTACTTCCAGGCGATCGAGCTGGTCCGCGACCAGGAGACGAAGGAGTCGTTCAGCGACGAGGAGGCCGAGATGCTGCTGCGCGGCTTCCTCTCGCCCGAGCTCTTCCGACGTGGCCTCATCTGCCGCGCGGACGACCGCGGCGATCCCGTGGTCCAGCTCTCCCCGCCGCTGATCTGCGGCCCGGAGCAGTTCGACGAGATCGAGGCCATCCTGCGGCCCGTGCTCGAGGAGGCCTCCGAGCGCATGCACGTCCACGCCCATTGAGACGACCGGTCCCACGACCCCGCGCACCCGGATGACGGCGCACGCCGACCACCCGACGCGCGGCCCGGCGTGCTGACCGTCCGAGAGCTGCTGGGCGACCTCGACGTCCGGGTCCTCGCCGCCGAGGACCACGTCGACGCACCCGTCCGCTGGGTGCACATCACCGAGCTGCGGGACCCGACGCCGTGGCTCTCCGGCGGGGAGCTGATCCTCACCACGGGCCTGCAGCTCGACACGGCGAGGCGCCAGCGCGAGTTCGTCCATCGGCTCGCCGACCACCAGCTCTCCGGGCTGGGCATCGGCACGGGCTTCGCGCACGAGAGCGTGCCGAAGGCGCTGCTCGCCGCGGCACGCGAGCGCGACTTCCCGGTGTTCGAGGTGCCCTACGAACTGCCGTTCATCGCGGTGACCGAAGCGGCCTTCACGCGACTCGTCAACGACCAGTACGCCGTGCTGCGGCGCTCCATCGCCGCGCACGAGCGGCTCGAGCGGATCGTCCTCTCCGAGCGCGGGCTCGACGCGGTCGTCGCGGCGCTCGCCTCGATGGTCGGGGGCGCGGTCGTGGTGGCGGACGCGCGCGGCGAGCCGCTGGAGCAGCGGACCTTCCGCCGCGGGCTCGACCCGGAGGTCCTCACGGAGCTCAGCGGCGAGCTGCGCGCCCGCGCCCGCCGCGGGGAGCGGTCGGCGTTCGTCCCCGCGCACCCGGAGCTCGCCGGGCGGGCCCTCGCGCTGCCCGTCGCGGCCACGGGCGTCCCGGAGACGCCGCCCGCCGAGGACGGCGCGACGCCGCAGGCCTGGCTCGTGGCGATCAAGGATGCCGACGGCCTGTCGGAGCTCGACCGGCTGACGCTGCACCAGGCCGTCACCGTCGTCGCCCTCGAGCTCCTGCGCAGCCGGGTCGCCGAGGACACCGAGCGCCGGCTCGCGGGGGACGTGCTCTCGGCGCTCGTGGCCGGCGAGCTCTCGGGCCGAGAGCTCGCGCGGCGGCTCGAGCCCTTCGGCCTCGGCGAGCGGGTCGCCGCCTTCGTCGTGGCCCGGCCCCGCCCCGGACGTGGCGCCGCGACGGCGTGCGAGGCCGCGGTGCTCGCCGCGCTGCGCGCGGAGGCCGCCGGCGGGCTCGCGGCGAGCGCGGGCGAATGGACCTGCGCGCTGCTTCCCGGGCTCGGAGAGGCGGAGCTCTACCCGCTCGCCGACCGCCTCGCGGAGCGGCTCCGCACGGAGCTCGGGGTGCCGATCCGGGCGGGCGTCGGGCGCAGCGTGCCCACCGGCGAGAGTCGGCGGAGCTTCCACGAGGCGCGCTGCGCGCTCGAGGCGCTCGCCCTCGCGGCGCCCGCCGACGGCCACGGCAACGGCCACGGCAACGGCGCCGGCACCGAGCCCGCCACCGTCGCCACCTACCGGGACCTCGGCTCCTTCCAGCTGCTGCTCTCGCTGCAGGACGACGACGCGCTGCGCCTGTTCTGCGACTCGATCCTCGGCCCCATCGAAGCCGGGCGAGGGCCCCTACGGCGGCGAGCTCATGCGCTCGCTCGAGGCGTTCATCGAGGAGAACGGGCAATGGGAGCGCGCCGCGCGGCGGCTCTACTGCCACCGCCACACGCTTCGCTATCGCATCCGCAAGGTGGAGGAGATCACCGGGCGCAGCCTCTCGAGCGCCCGCGACCGGATCGAGTTCTGGCTCGCGCTGCGCGGTCGGGAGCTCGTCTCCCAGCCCGACGGCGCCATGCCCCAGCCCCGACAAGCGAGGTCCCAGGTCCCATGAAGGTCGGCGTTCCCACCGAGATCAAGACCGACGAGTACCGCGTCGCGCTGACGCCGGCGGGCGTTCGAGAGCTCGCCGACGCCGGGCACGAGGTCTTCGTCCAGCGCGGCGCCGGGGAGGGCTCGGCGATCGCCGACGCCGACTTCGAGGCGCAGGGCGCGCGCATCCTGCCCGACGCCGAGGCGGTGTTCGGGACCTGCGAGATGATCGTCAAGGTCAAGGAGCCCCAGCCGGTCGAGGTCGCCCGGCTCGAAGCGCACCACCTCCTCTTCACCTACCTGCACCTCGCGCCAGACCCGGAGCTGACGCGCGGCCTCATGGACTCCGGCGCGACCTGCGTGGCCTACGAGACCGTCGAGGACGGCGACGGGCGGCTGCCGCTGCTCGCCCCGATGAGCGAGGTCGCGGGGAAGATCGCCACCCAGGCGGGGGCGTTCATGCTCGAGAAGCCGCTCGGCGGCCGGGGCATCCTGCTCGGCGGGGTCCCCGGCGTGGCGGCCGGGAGGGTGATGGTGATCGGCGGGGGGGTCGTCGGCACGAACGCCGCGATCATCTCGATCGGCATGCAGGGCGAGACCTACGTGTACGACCGCAACATCAACCGCCTGCGGGAGCTCGAGATCGAGCTCGGCGGCCGCGCCTCCACGTGCTTCGCCTCGACGCTGGAGATCGAGCAGCGGCTGCCCGAGATGGACCTCGTCATCGGCGCCGTCCTCGTGCACGGGGCCAAGGCGCCGCACGTCATCACGCGCAAGCAGCTCGGTCTGATGAAGCGCGGCGCCGTGCTCGTCGACGTGTCGATCGACCAGGGCGGGTGCTTCGAGACCTCGCGGCCCACGACCCACTCCGACCCGACCTACGAGGTCGACGGGGTGACCCACTACTGCGTCGCCAACATGCCCGGCGCGGTCCCGATCACCTCGACCTACGCGCTGACCAACGCCACCATGCCGTTCGTCGTCGACCTCGCCTCGCGCGGCGTCGCCGACGCCACCGCGCGCAACCCGGGTCTCGCGCCGGGCGTGAACGTCGTGGCCGGCCAGGTGACCTACGCGCCGGTGGCCGAGGCCGTCGGCGTTCCGCACACGCCGCTGGCCGACGCGCTCGCCGGGGTGCCGGCGGGCTGACGCCCGGCCTCCCGGTCGCTCGCCCGCTGCTATCGTGCCCCGCCGCATGCCGACCACCAGCCAACTCGTCCGCAAGGGCCGCAACGCTCCCAAGCGCAAGCTCGCCACCCCGGGCCTCAAGTCCGGGAAGGGTCGCAAGGCGAAGGTCGCCGCCCCGCAGCGGCGCGGGGTCTGCACGCGGGTCTACACGACCACGCCCAAGAAGCCGAACTCCGCGCTGCGGAAGGTCGCGCGCGTGCGCCTGACCAACCAGATGGAGGTCACGGCCTACATCCCGGGCGAGGGCCACAACCTGCAGGAGCACTCCGTCGTGCTCGTCCGCGGCGGCCGCGTGAAGGACCTGCCGGGCGTGCGCTACAAGGTGGTTCGCGGGACGCTCGACGCCGCCGGCGTCAGCGACCGGCGCAAGGCGCGGTCGCAGTACGGCGTGAAGGCCCGCTAGCCGCATGCCCCGCCGCGCCGAGGCCTCGATCCGGCCGATCGAGCCGGACGCCGTCCACCGCTCGCGACTCGTCCAGCAGGTGATCAACAAGGTCATGCTCGACGGCAAGAAGTCCACCGCCGAGCGGATCGTCTACGACGCGCTGGCCCTCATCGCCGAGAAGACCGGCAAGGACCCGGTCGAGTCGCTCGAGCAGTCGATCAAGACCCTGACCCCCGTCCTCGAGGTCCGCTCCCGCCGCGTCGGCGGCGCGACCTACCAGGTCCCGGTCGAGGTGCCGCCGCGCCGGGCCCGCACCCTCGCCATCCGCTGGCTCGTCCAGTTCGCCCGCGACCGCCGCGAGAAGACGATGGCGCAACGCCTCGCCAACGAGCTGCTCGACGCGCAGTCCCAGCAGGGCGGCGCATTCAAGCGCAAGGACGACATCTACCGCATGGCCCAGGCCAACAAGGCCTTCGCGCACTACCGCTGGTAGCTCGTCAGCGCCGCTGACGCGCCGCCGTGCCGGGACGAGAGCGTGCCGAATACGCCCCGCGAGGCCCGGCGGATCGCCCCGGGTCCTTTGCTATCCTCGCCGTCGCGGCGCGGGGGCTGCGCCTGGTGGCGTGCGCCTCGCGCGGAGGACCCTTGCCGATGGAGACCTCGACCCCCTAGCGATCCCGACGGGCCGACACACGGATGTCGTCACGGGCCCGCTCGGGCCCGTTTTTTTCGCCCGCACACCGCTCACCAGACCCGCCTCAGCGCCCGACGACACCATCCCCATGCCCCGCAAGTTCCCCCTCGAGAAGACCCGCAACATCGGGATCATGGCCCACATCGACGCGGGCAAGACGACGACCACCGAGCGGATCCTCTACTACACCGGCCGCACCCACAAGATGGGCGAGGTCCACGAGGGCGCCGCGACCATGGACTGGATGGAGCAGGAGCAGGAGCGCGGCATCACGATCACCTCCGCCGCGACGACCTGCGAGTGGGACGGGCATCGCATCAACATCCTCGACACCCCCGGCCACGTGGACTTCACGGTCGAGGTCGAGCGCTCGCTGCGGGTGCTCGACGGCGCGATCGCGCTGTTCGACTCCGTCGCCGGGGTCGAGCCGCAGTCCGAGACGGTCTGGCGGCAGGCCGACAAGTACCACGTCCCGCGGATCGCCTACATCAACAAGATGGACCGCATCGGCGCCGACTTCGAGCGCGGGGTGGAGACGATGATCGACCGCCTCGGCGCCCACCCGGTGCCCATCCAGATCCCGATCGGCGCGGAGTCCGGGTTCCGCGGCATCGTCGACCTCGTCGAGAACCACGCGATCCTCTACCAGGACGACCTCGGCACCGAGTTCGAGATCGGCGAGATCCCCGCCGAGGTCGCCGAGGCCGCCGCCGCGGCGCGCGAGCACCTGCTCGAGGAGGTCTCCCACTACGACGACGCGCTCGTCGAGATGATCCTCGAGGAGCAGGAGGTCCCCGCCGACCGCCTCAAGGCCGCGATCCGCCAGGCGACGCTCGACATCCGGATGACGCCGGTGCTCTGCGGCTCCTCGTTCAAGAACAAGGGCGTGCAGCCGCTGCTCGACGCCGTGCTCGACTACCTCCCCTCGCCGCTCGACGTGCCGCCCGTCGAGGGCGTCGAACCGGTGAAGGGCTCCGACGAGGGGCACGAGGCGACGCGCCACGCGGCCGACGACGAGCCGTTCGCGGCGCTCGCGTTCAAGATCATGGCCGACCCCTACGTCGGCAAGCTCACCTACTTCCGCGTCTACTCGGGGCGGCTCGAGGCGGGGTCGCGCGTCCTCAACGTGACGACCGGGCGGACCGAGCGCGTCGGACGGCTGCTGATGATGCACGCGAACGAGCGCGAGGAGCTCCCCGAGGTCTACGCCGGGGACATCGCCGCGGCCGTCGGGATCAAGCAGGTCGTCACCGGCGACACGCTCGCCGCCCCCGACAAGCCGATCCGGCTCGAGACCATCGACTTCCCCGAGCCGGTCATCAAGGTCGCCATCGAGCCCAAGACGAAGGTCGACCAGGAGAAGATGGGCGTGGCGCTCGGCCGGCTCGCGGAGGAGGACCCGACCTTCCAGGTCCGGACCAACGACGAGACCGGCCAGATCGAGATCTCCGGCATGGGCGAGCTGCACCTCGAGGTGCTCGTCGACCGCATGCTGCGCGAGTTCAAGGTCGACGCGAACGTCGGGCGCCCGCAGGTCTCCTACCGGGAGACCGTCCGCGCCGAGGCCAGGAAGGTGGAGGGGAAGTTCATCCGCCAGACGGGCGGCTCCGGCCAGTACGGCGTCGTCTACATCGACCTCGAGCCCGCGCCGGGCGAGGGCTTCGACTTCGTGAACAAGATCAAGGGCGGCTCGGTGCCGTCCGAGTTCATCCCGGCCGTCGAGAAGGGCGTCGAGGAGGCGCTCGAGAACGGCGTCAAGGCCGGCTACCCGATGGTCGACGTGCGGGTCACGCTCGTCGACGGGAAGTACCACGACACGGACTCCTCGGAGATCGCCTTCAAGGTCGCGGGGTCGCTCGCGCTGAAGGACGCCGCGCGCCGCGCCAAGCCGGTGCTGCTCGAGCCGATCTTCGCGGTGGAGGTCGTGACGCCCGAGGACTTCATGGGCGACGTCATCGGCGACCTCAACCGTCGCCGGGGCCGCGTCCACGGCATGGACGCCCGCGGCAACGCCCAGGTGATCACCGCCTCGGTGCCGCTGTCGGAGATGTTCGGGTACGCGACCGACGTGCGCTCCACGACCCAGGGCCGCGCGACCTACACGATGCAGTTCGAGGGCTACGAGGAAGTGCCGCCGAACATCGCCGAGAAGGTCGTCGAGCATCGCACGGGCGGTGAGAAGGCCGCGTAGCCGCGGTGCCGTGACGGGTCTGCGCGGCCAGCCGCCGCCGGGCCCGCGACTGAGATAGATTTCCGAGGTTCGCTCTCTGCGGCGAGCCATCCCGATCCGAGAAGGAGCCAAGACAAAGTGGCGAAGGAGAAGTTCGAGCGCGACAAGCCGCACGTGAACGTCGGCACCATCGGTCACATCGACCATGGCAAGACGACGCTGACGGCCGCCATCACCCAGGTGCTGGCCGAGAAGATGGGTGGCGAGGCGAAGAGCTTCGACGAGATCGACAACGCGCCCGAGGAGAAGGAGCGCGGGATCACGATCGCCACCTCGCACGTCGAGTACCAGACCGAGAACCGGCACTACGCGCACGTCGACTGTCCGGGCCACGCCGACTACGTGAAGAACATGATCACCGGCGCCGCCCAGATGGACGGCGCGATCCTCGTGGTCTCGGCCGCCGACGGCCCGATGCCGCAGACGCGCGAGCACATCCTGCTCGCGCGCCAGGTCGGCGTGCCCTACATCATCGTGTTCCTCAACAAGGCCGACATGGTCGACGACGAGGAGCTGCTCGAGCTGGTCGAGGTCGAGGTCCGGGACCTGCTCAACGAGTACGACTTCCCGGGCGACGACATCCCGTTCGTGATCGGGTCGGCGCTGAAGGCGCTGGAGGGCGACGAGTCCTACAAGGAGAAGATCGTCGAGCTCGCCGCGGCGCTGGACTCCTACATCCCGGAGCCCGAGCGGGACCTCGACAAGCCGTTCCTCATGCCGGTCGAGGACGTCTTCTCGATCACCGGCCGCGGCACCGTCGCGACCGGTCGCGTCGAGCAGGGCATCGTCAACACCGGCGAAGAGGTCGAGATCGTCGGCATCAAGGACACCACCAAGACGGTGGTCACCGGGGTCGAGATGTTCCGCAAGATCCTCGACCAGGGGCAGGCCGGCGACAACGTCGGCTGCCTGCTCCGCGGCACCAAGCGCGAGGACATCGAGCGCGGGCAGGTGCTGTGCAAGCCCGGCTCGATCACGCCGCACACGAAGTTCATGGCCGAGGTGTACGTGCTCAAGAAGGAGGAGGGCGGCCGCCACACGCCGTTCTTCTCGGGCTACCGGCCGCAGTTCTACTTCCGCACGACGGACGTGACGGGAGTGGCCAACCTGCCGGAGGGCACCGAGATGGTGATGCCCGGCGACAACGTCCAGATGCAGATCGAGCTCATCCAGCCGATCGCGATGGACCCCGGCCTGCGCTTCGCGATTCGCGAGGGAGGCCGGACGGTGGGCTCGGGGGTCGTCACCGAGATCATCGAGTAGCCGCAGCGCCGGAGGCGGGAGCCGGGCTCCCGCCTCCATCCCCCGACGGACGACGGATACGACCAACGAGAGGCGGGCCCCGCGACAATGGTCCGGGACTCGCCTTCGCCACGCAGTAGACCCCACCCGACACCCCACCCCACCCCACGCCTCCCATGGCCACCCTGACCCAGAACAAGATCCGGATCCGCCTGAAGTCCTACGACCACTCGACGATCGAGACGGCGGCCAAGGAGATCGTGGAGACGGCCACGCGCACCGGCGCGACGGTCTCGGGTCCCGTGCCGCTGCCGACGGAGAAGAACGTCTACTGCGTGATCCGCTCGCCCTTCAAGGACAAGGACTCGCGCGAGCACTTCGAGATCCGCACCCACAAGCGCCTGATCGACATCCACCAGCCCACGCCGAAGACGGTCGACTCGCTCCAGCGGCTCGACCTGCCGGCCGGCGTCGACATCGAGATCCGGCTCGCGGGGTGAGCGACGTGGCCGCGATCCTCGCCCGCAAGCTCGGCATGACCCAGCGGTTCCTCGACGACGGCCGCGTGGAGCGGGTCACCGTGCTCGAGGCCGGCCCCTGTCCGGTGACCGGCATCCGCACGGCCGAGCGGGACGGCTACGACGCGATCCAGCTCGCCTTCGACGCGTGTCGCGAGAAGGCGCTGACCCGTCCCGAGCTCGGTCACCTCAAGAAGGCCGGCGCGGGCCCCCACCGTCGGCTTGCGGAGTTCCGCGGCGAGCCCGGCGAGCTCAAGGTGGGCGACACGGTCACGGTGGAGGCCTTCGAGGCCGGCCAGGTCGTCAAGGTCGCCGGCGTCTCCAAGGGGAAGGGCTTCCAGGGCACGATCAAGCGCCACAACTTCCAGCGCGGCCCGGCCTCGCACGGGTCGCACAACGTTCGCGCCCCGGGCTCGATCGGCGCGTCGGCGACGCCCTCGCGGGTCTTCAAGGGGATTCGCGGGCCCGGCCACATGGGTCACGAGCGCGTGACCCAGAAGGGCCTCGAGATCGTCGAGGTCCGCGCGGGCGAGAACCTCATGCTCGTGCGCGGCGCGGTGCCCGGGCCGCGCGGCGGGACGGTCGAGGTGCGGGCCGATGCCTAGCGCGGCGCGCCTCGGCGGCGGCGACGTCGCCCTCGACGAGACGGCCTTCGGCGCCCCGTTCAACGCCGCGCTCGTGCACGAGTGCGTCCGCGCCGAGCAGAACGCGCGGCGGCGCGGCACGGCGGCGACGAAGACCCGCGGGATGGTGCGCGGGGGCGGCGCCAAGCCGTGGCGCCAGAAGGGCACCGGCCGCGCGCGCGCCGGGTCCAGCCGCTCGCCGCTGTGGGCGGGCGGCGGAACCATCTTCGGGCCGAGCCCGCGCCACTACCTGGGCAAGGTGAACCGCAAGGCCCGCCGCGCCGCGCTGCGCGCCGTGCTGTCCGTCCACGCCGGCCGCGGGTCGGTCGCGGTGATCGACGGGGCCTCCTTCGAGGCGCCGTCCACCCGGCAGGCCGCGGACGCGCTCGCCGCCTGGGACGCCTCGCGCCCGGTGCTCGTGCTCGCCGCCGAGCAGGAGGTCGCCGCCGCCAAGTCCTTCCGCAACCTCGCGCGCGTGACCGTCCTCGCCGCGGAGCAGGCCGGGGTGGCCGACGTCCTCGGCGCCGCCGCGCTCGTGCTGACCGACGCGGCGCTCGAGCGGGTGACCGCGCGCGCGGTCGCCGAGCCGCGGGCCGCGTCCGGCGCCGGCGCGGAGGAAGCCGCCTGATGCACGACGGCCAGATCATCATCCGCCCGGTCGTCTCGGAGAAGAGCTTCGTGCTCGCCGAGACCGGTCGCTACACCTTCCGCGTGCACCCGGACGCCCACAAGACCCGAATCCGCCAGGCGGTCGAGCGGCTGTTCGACGTCAAGGTCGTCGAGGTCCGCACCTCGACGGTGAAGAGCAAGCCCAAGCGCCGCGGCTACACCGCCGGACGCTCGCGCACGTGGAAGAAGGCGGTCGTGCAGGTGCGCGCGGGCGACACGATCCCGATCTTCCAGGGTCTCGAGGCGAGCGAGTAATGGCGATCCGCAAGCCCAGGCCCACGAGCCCCGGACGGCGCTTCGTCACCTACCCGGACTTCGCCGAGGTCACCAAGACCAGCCCCGAGAGGTCGCTGACCGAGGGACTGAAGAAGACCGGCGGGCGCAACGCCCACGGGCGCAAGACCTCCCGCCATCGCGGCGGCGGGGCCAAGCGCCTCTACCGCAAGGTCGACTTCAAGCGGCGCAAGGACGGCGTGCCCGCCCGTGTCGCGGCGGTCGAGTACGACCCCAACCGCTCCGCCTACATCGCGCTGCTCCACTACGCCGACGGCGAGAAGCGCTACATCCTCGCGCCGCAGCGGCTCGAGGTCGGCGCCCGGGTCGCCTCCGGGCCGGACGCCGAGATCAGCGTCGGCAACTGCCTCCCGCTGGCCAACATGCCCGCGGGCACGGTCGTCCACAACGTCGAGCTCATCCCGGGCCGCGGCGGGCAGCTCGGCCGCTCCGCGGGCGCGGCCATCCAGCTCCTGGCCAAGGAGGGGGAGATGGCCACCCTCCGCCTCCCCTCGGGCGAGATGCGGATGGTCCGCGCCGAATGCCGCGCGACCGTGGGGGCGATCGGGAATCCCGACCACCAGAACGTGAAGATCGGCAAGGCCGGTCGCAAGCGCCACATGGGAGTGCGGCCGCAGACCCGCGGCACCGCGATGAACCCGGTGGACCACCCGCACGGCGGCGGCGAGGGGTCCACGACCGCGGGGCGCCACCCGGTCACGCCGTGGGGCGTCCCCACGCTCGGCTACCGGACGCGCAAGAAGAACAAGTCCTCCGATCGCTACATCGTCCGCGGCCGCCGGCGCGGAAAGAAGAGGTAGGCCGTGTCCCGCTCGAGCAAGAAGGGCCCGTTCATCGAGGAGCGCCTGATGCGGCGCATCGAGCGGATGAACACGGCCGGCGAGAAGCAGATGGTCAAGACGTGGTCGCGCACCTCGACGATCTTCCCCGAGATGGTCGGGCACACCATCGCGGTCCACGACGGGCGCAAGCACGTGCCGGTCTTCGTGAGCGAGTCGATGGTCGGCCACAAGCTGGGGGAGTTCGCCCCGACCCGCACCTACCGCGGGCACGTCCAGAGCGGGAAGCGCCGCTGACATGGCCGACGAGCAGCCCGACACGAACGAGACCGAGGCGACGACGCCCGCGCCCGAGGGCGCGGCGAAGCCGAAGCGCGCGCGGCGGAAGAAGGCGGTCGAGCCCGGGGCCAGGAGCGCGGCGAAGGCGAAGGCGGCCGAGGCCGAGGCCGAGGCCGATGAGGCCAAGGCGGCCGAGGCCGAGGCCGATGAGGGCAAGGACGCCGAGACCGGGCCGGCCGAGCCCGAGGCCGACGCGGCCAAGGACGAGGCGCCGGCCACCCCCGCCGCGCCGGCGCCCGCCCGCCGCCGCCGTGGCCCGGAGCCGTCGGGTCGCCCGCCGGTCGTCCGCGCCCAGGCCCGCTACGTCCGCTCCTCGGCGCGGAAGGCCCGGCTGGTCTGCGACCACCTGCGCGGCAAGAGCGTCGACGAGGCCCGCGCGATCCTCGCGCACGCCAACCGCGCCGTGGCCCGGGACTGGAGCAAGCTGCTCGAGTCGGCGGTCGCGAACGCCGAGCACAACCACGACCTCGACGGCGACGAGCTCCGCGTGCTCGCCGTCCACGCCGACGAGGGTCCGACCCTCAAGCGCTTCCGCCCGCGCGCGATGGGTCGCGCCACGCGCATCCGCAAGCGCACCAGCCACCTCACGATCACACTCACCCCGAAGGAGTAGCCAGGCGATGGGTCAGAAGGTCAATCCCGAAGGCCTCCGGGTCGGCTACATCCATGACTGGAAGTCGACCTGGTTCAGCGAGCGCAACTTCGCCGACTACCTCGACGAGGACGTCCGCATCCGCCGTCACATCGTGAACAAGCTCGCGCACGCGGGCCTGTCGAACATCACGATCGCCAAGGACACGGGCGAGGTCACGGTGAACATCAACACCGCCCGGCCCGGCATCGTGATCGGCAAGTCCGGCTCCGAGGTGGACGCGCTGCGTCGCGACCTCCACCGCCTGACCGGCAAGCAGGTGAAGGTCAACATCCTCGAGATCAAGCGGCCCGAGCTCGACGCGCGGCTCGTCGCGCAGTCGATCGCGGAGCAGCTCCAGAACCGGGTCGCCTTCCGCCGCGCGATGAAGCGCGCCCTGACCTCGGCGATGCGGTCCGGCGCGAAGGGCGTGAAGGTCCAGGTCTCCGGGCGCCTCGGCGGGGCGGAGATGGCCCGCACCGAGGGCTACTCGGACGGCCGCGTCCCGCTGCAGACGTTGCGCGCCGACATCGACTACGGCTACCACGAGGCGCGTACGACCTTCGGCCGGATCGGCGTGAAGTGCTGGATCAACAAGGGCGAGATCATGCCCGCGGGCTACACGGGCGCCGATCTGACGATCATGGACGAGCCGCCCCCGCCGCCCGAGCGCGGCGGCCGGCGCGGCGACCGCGACGGCCGCGGCCGCGGCGGCGGCCGCGGCGGACAGGGCGGCGGTGGCCGCGGGCCGGGCGGGCGCGGCGGCGGTCGCGGCCCCGGCGGCCCCGGCGGCCCCGGCGGGGCCGGGGGTGGCCGTGGGCCGCGGGGCGGTGGGCGCTAGATGCTCGCGCCCAAGCGCGTCAAGCACCGCAAGCAGTTCCGCGGCCGGCGCCGCGGGCTCTCGCGCGGCCAGACCCGGGTGCAGTTCGGCGAGTACGGCCTCAAGGCGCTCGAGCCGGGCTGGCTCACGAACCGCCAGATCGAGGCCGCCCGCATCGCGATGACCCGCAAGATCAAGCGTGGCGGGAAGGTCTGGATCAACGTCTTCCCCGACAAGCCGGTGACCAAGAAGCCGGCCGAGACCCGCATGGGCTCCGGCAAGGGCTCACCCGAGGGGTGGGTCGCGGTCGTCAAGCCCGGGCGGGTCATGTTCGAGCTCTCCGGCGTGCCGGAGCCGCTGGCCCGCGAGGCGATGCGGCTGGCCGGTCACAAGCTGCCGGTGAAGTCGAAGTTCGTGTATCGCGAGGAGGGCCACTGATGGCCGTGCTCAAGGCCAAGGAGCTCCGCGACATGGAGCACGACCAGCTCGTGGAGCACGTCCGCGCGGTGCGTGCGGAGCTGTTCGGCCTGCGCTTCCGGCACGCGACCGGCGAGCTCGAGAACACCTCGGGACTCGGCGCCGCGAAGCGGGACGTGGCGCGGGCGCTGACCGTGTGCCGGGAGCGCGGCATCGACGTCGAGAAGGAGCTGAGCCGGTGATGGCCGAGGACGACAAGGACGAGGTCGTGGAGACCGAGGCCGCCGAGGCCGAGGCGCCGGCGCGCGAGGGGCCGGCGGGCGAGGCGCCCGAGGCCGAGCGCCCGCTCCATCCCAAGGTCGCGCGCAAGCGCGCCCGCTCGCGGCACACGGGCGAAGCGGGACCGTCGCGCAGCGCGGAGGATCGCCAGGCCGAGCGCGCGGCGACGCGCGCGGCGAAGGCCGCGGCGCGGCGCCGCGGTCGCGAGAAGGCCCGCGCGAAGCAGCGCGAGCGCCGTGGCCCGACGCCCGAGCCGACCCCGCCCGCCGGGCGCACCCCCGCGCGCCAGAAGGTGCGCCAGGGCGTCGTCGTCTCGGCCAAGCCCGACAAGACCATCGCGGTGCGGATCGACCTGACCCGGCGCCACCCGCGCTACGAGAAGACCGTCCGCACCTCGACGACGCTGCACGCGCACGACGAGGCGAACGACGCCAACGCGGGCGACACGGTGCGCGTGGTCGAGTGTCGGCCGCTGTCGCGCACGAAGCGCTGGCGCCTCCTCGAGGTCCTGGAGCGCGCGAAGTGATCCAGAACGAGACCCGGCTGCGCGTGGCGGACAACACCGGCGCACGGGAGATCCTCTGCATCCGCGTGCGCGGCGGCTCCCGCCAGCGCTACGCGGGGGTGGGCGACGTGATCGTGGCCACCGTCAAGCACGCCGCGCCGCAGGGCGCGGTGAAGAAGGGCGAGGTCGTCACCGCCGTCGTCGTGCGCACGAAGCGCTCCTACGGGCGGGAGGACGGGACCTACATCGGCTTCGACGAGAACGCGGCGGTCATCATCGACGACCAGAACAACCCGCGCGGGACGCGCATCTTCGGGCCGGTCGCCCGCGAGCTGCGCGAGCGCAACTTCATGAAGATCGTCTCCCTCGCGCCTGAGGTACTCTGATCGTGCCCTCGCTGAAGATCCGTCGCGGCGACACGGTCCAGGTCATCTCCGGCAAGGACCGGGGCAAGCGCGGCGAGGTGCTCCGCGTCGACCCGAAGCGCTCCAGGGTCTACGTGGCGGGGCTGAACATCGTCAAGCGCCACCAGCGCCCTCAGCAGGTCCGTGACGCGCAGCGTCAGGAGACCGTGGGCGGCGTGGTGGAGAAGGAAGGCCCGATCCACGTCTCCAACGTCATGCTGGTCGACCCCAAGGACTCCAAGCCCACGCGCGTCGGCATCGCCCGCGAGGACGGCGAGCGACGGCGGGTCGCCCGGCGCACCGGGACGAAGCTCGACTAGCCATGGCCGCCCGACTCAAGGAACGCTACGAGCAGGAGATCCGCCCCGCCCTCGTGGAGCGGTTCGGCTACTCGACGCCGATGCGGGCGCCGAAGCTCGCGAAGATCACCGTGAACATGGGCGTCGGCGACGCGAAGCAGGACGCCAACGTCCTCGACGCGGCCACCGAGCAGCTCGCGACGATCACGGGGCAGAAGCCGAACGTGCGCCGGGCCCGCAAGTCGATCGCCCAGTTCAAGGTGCGCGAGGAGATGCCCGTCGGCGTCGCCGTCACCCTGCGCGGCGAGCGCTCGTACGAGTTCCTCGACCGCCTGATGTCGATCGCGATCCCCCGCATCCGGGACTTCCGCGGCCTCAGCCCGCGGTCGTTCGACGGGCGCGGGAACTACTCGATCGGCGTGCGCGAGCAGATCATCTTCCCCGAGATCGACTACGACGCCGTCGACCAGGTGCGCGGCCTCGACATCACCCTGACCACGACCGCCCCGACCGACGAGGAGGCCTTCGCGCTCCTCGAGGCGTTCGGGATGCCGTTCGCCAAGGAGGGGCGGCCCGTCGCGGCCGCCGCCACGGAGAGCTAGGAGCCCATGGCCAAGACGTCCCAGCGTGTCCGCGCGGCACGCCCCGCCAAGTACAAGACCCGGGCCTACTCCCGGTGCCGTCGCTGCGGCCGCGCGCGCGCGGTCTACCGGAAGTTCGGCGTGTGCCGGATCTGCCTGCGCGAGCTCGCGCACGGCGGGTTCGTCCCCGGCATGACGAAGTCGAGCTGGTAGGCCCGATCATGTCCATGACCGACCCCGTCGCCGACTTCCTCACGCGCCTGCGCAACGGCGCCCACGCGAACCACGACACCGTGCAGATCCCGGCGTCGCGGCTGAAGCGCGACCTCGCGCGGATCCTCAAGGAGCAGGGCTACATCACCGACTACGCGGTGGAGCCCCGCCCCGAGGGGACCGGCGAGCGCATCGTCGTGCGGCTCAAGTACACCGAGGACCGCCGGCCGGTGATCAGCGGGCTGCGCCGCGTCTCGCGCCCGGGGCGGCGCACCTACGTCGACCACGACCACATCCCCAAGGTGCAGGGCGGGATGGGCACGGCGATCATCTCGACCTCCCACGGGGTCATGACCGGTCACGACGCACGCCGCGCCGGCGTCGGCGGCGAGGTCGTGGCCCACGTCTGGTAGCCATGTCCCGCATCGGCCGTAAGCCCATCCCCGTGCCCGACGGCGTCACCGTCGAGATCGCGCCCGAGCTCGTGAGCGTCGCCGGTCCGAAGGGCGAGCTCGCCGAGCGCGTCCCCCGCGACATCACGGTCGAGCGGCGCGACGACGAGCTCGTCGTCACCCGCCCCACCGATCGCGCTGAGCATCGTGCCCTGCACGGGCTGACGCGGTCGCTGGTCGCCAACATGGTCGAGGGCGTCACCGCGGGCTTCGAGAAGCGACTCGAGATCCAGGGCGTCGGCTACCGCGCCCAGCTCAAGGGCCGCGACCTCGAGCTGGCCCTCGGGTACTCCCACGCGGTCCCGGTCCCGGCGCCGGAGGGCATCGAGTTCGAGGTGCCCCAGCCCACCCGCATCGTCGTGCGGGGGATCTCCAAGCAGCAGGTCGGCGAGATCGCCGCCAACATCCGCAAGCAGCGTCCGCCCGAGCCCTACAAGGGCAAGGGCATCCGCTACGAGGGCGAGCACGTGGCCCGGAAGGTGGGCAAGCGGGCATGACCGTCCTCACCGCCCCGGCTCGCCGCCTGCGGCGACGCCGCCGCGTGCGCGCCAAGGTCCACGGCACCGCGGAGCGGCCGCGACTGTCCGTGTTCCGCTCCAACCGCGGCATCAGCGCCCAGCTCGTGGACGACGATCGCGGCCACACCCTCGCCGCCGTCAACTGGACCGAGCCGGCGCTCCAGGGCCTCGGCGCCGCCGAGCAGGCCACCCGGGTGGGCGCGCTCCTGGCCGAGCGCGCGCAGGCCGCGGGGGTCTCCGCCGCCGTGTTCGATCGCGGCGGCTATCGCTACCACGGGCGCGTGAAGGCGCTGGCCGACGGGGCCCGCGAGGCCGGGCTCGCGTTCTGAGACCACCCGCTACCCTGGACCGCTCCCCCATGGCCGCCGACCGCACCGTCTCCCCCGCCGGGCTGGACCTCGCCGAGCGCGTCGTCGAGATCAACCGCGTCGCCAAGGTCGTCAAGGGCGGCCGGCGCTTCTCGTTCACGGCGCTGGTCGTCGTGGGCGACGAGCGCGAGGTCGTGGGCATCGGCTACGGCAAGGCCAACGAGGTCCCGGTGGCCATCCAGAAGGGCGTCGAGCGGGCCAAGAAGGACCTCTACCGCGTCCCCCGCCACGGCGCGACCATCACCCATCCGGTGACCGGGATCTTCGGCGCCGGCCGCGTCATGCTCAAGCCGGCCTCGCCCGGCACCGGGGTCATCGCCGGCGGCGGCGTCCGCGCGGTCCTCGAGCTCGCCGGGATCCACGACATCCTCTCCAAGAGCCTCGGCTCGCAGAACCCGATCAACCTCGTCAAGGCGACGATGGAGGGGCTCCGCGCCCTGCGGACGCCCGACGAGGTCGCCGAGCTTCGCGGTCTCTCGGTCGACGCCGTGCTCGGGCTCGGCGGCGAGTCCGGGAACGGCGCCCCGCTCGGCTCGGCGGCGCCCGCGCCGGCCGCCGGCCCGCCGGCCGACGACGGCCCGGCGGACGCCGCGCCGGCAGCGGAGGCGCCGGCGTGAGCTCGCTGTCCGTGGTCCAGACGAAGTCCTCCAACGGCGCCGACCGACGCCAGCTCGACACGCTGCGCTCGCTCGGGCTGCGCCGCATCGGCCACCGCGTCGAGCACGACGACACCCCGCAGGTCCGCGGCATGGTGAACGCGGTGCGCCACCTCGTGCGGGTGGAGGAGTCGTGAGCCCGGCGCGCCGCCAGGAGGCCGTGGAGCCCGAGCCGGCGCCCGAGCGCGTCGGACTGCACAACCTCGCCCCGGCGCCGGGCAGCCGGCGACCGCGCAAGCGGGTGGGCCGTGGCGAGGGCTCGGGCACCGGCAAGACGGCCGGCCGCGGGCAGAAGGGCTACGGCGCGCGTTCCGGCGCCAAGCGACGGGCCCGCTTCGAGGGCGGCCAGAACCCGATCCACATGCGGATGCGCAAGCTGCGCGGCCCGCACATGAAGAAGTCGATGCCCTTCGAGCCCTTCCGCACGCACACGCAGCCGGTCAACCTCCGTGACCTCGAGGCCCGCTTCGAGGCGGGCGCCGAGGTCACGCCGGACACCCTGAAGGCCGCCGGACTGGCCACCCGCCGGGGCATCCCGGTGAAGGTGCTGGCCACGGGCGAGCTGAGCAAGGCGCTGACCGTCCACGCGCACGGGTTCAGCGCGACGGCCCGCGAGCGGATCGAGTCCGCGGGCGGCGCCTGCCACCTGATCGAGGGCTAGCCCCGGGCCGAGCGTCGTGGTCACGACGATCCTCCGAGCCTTCACCGTTCCGGAGATCCGGAGCAAGCTGCTGTTCACGGCGGCGATCCTCGCGCTCTACCGGCTCGGCTCGCACATCCCGGCCCCGGGCATCAACGCCCAGGCGGTCAGCGAGATCTCGCAGAACTTCCGCGGCGCCGGAGTCCTGCAGTTCCTCAACCTGTTCTCCGGTGGCGGTCTGTCGCGGATCGCGCTGTTCGCGCTGGGCATCATGCCCTACGTCACCGCGTCGATCATCCTGCAGCTCCTGACGGTCGTCGTGCCCTCGCTGGAGAAGCTCCAGAAGGAGGGGGAGATCGGGACCGCGCGGATCACCCAGTACACGCGCTACCTCACGGTCGCGCTGGCCTTCGCGCAGTCGATCGGCTACGTCTTCCTCTTCCGCTCCTTCCAGAGCCAGGCGGGCACGCAGGTCATCAAGGACTTCAACGTCCCGACCGTCTTCCTCATCGTCGTCTCGCTCACCGCGGGGACGATCCTGCTCATGTGGATGGGCGAGCTCATCACCCAGCGCGGGATCGGGAACGGCATCTCGCTGATGATCTTCGCGAGCATCGTCTCCGGCCTGCCGAGCGGGGTGCAGAACTGGTGGACCAGCCCGGACCCGGTGTTCAAGGTCATGATGCCCTTCCTCGCCCTGGCGGTGATCGCGGCCGTCGTCTTCGTCCAGGAGGGCCAGCGGCGCATCCCGGTGCAGTACGCCAAACGGGTGATCGGCCGCCGGATGACCCAGGGCGGCCAGACCTACCTGCCGCTGCGCGTGAACATGGCCGGCGTCATCCCCGTCATCTTCGCCGCGTCGATCATGGCCTTCCCGCCGACCGTCGGGCAGCTCATCAACACCCCGTGGGCGCGCGACCTCGCCAACTTCTTCAGCCCCCAGGACTGGCCCTACATCGTCGGCGAGTCGATCTTCATCATCCTCTTCACGTACTTCTACACCGCGGTCACGTTCAATCCGGTGGACCAGGCGGACAACCTGAAGAAGTACGGCGGGTTCATCCCCGGGGTGAGACCGGGCCGGCCGACGGCCGAGTTCCTCGACCGCATCCTCGCCCGGCTGACGTTCCCCGGGGCGATCTACCTCGCGCTCGTCGCGGCCCTGCCGACGATCCTCATCAACCAGACGAACTCGAACGTCTTCTTCGGCGGGACGTCGCTCCTCATCGTGGTCGGCGTGGCCCTCGACACCGTGAAGCAGATGGAGGCGCAGCTCATGATGCGCTCCTACGAGGGCTTCCTGAAATAGCCGTGTCCGAGCTCAACCTCATCCTGCTCGGTCCGCCCGGCGCGGGGAAGGGCACGCAGGCCGACCGGCTGCGCCAGGACTTCCGGCTGCCCTACGTGGCCACGGGCGACATGCTGCGCGAGGCGGTGAAGAACGGCACCGAGCTGGGCATCGAGGCCCACGCCTACATGGATCGCGGCGAGCTCGTCCCCGACGACCTCATCATCTCGATCATCACCGAGCGCATCGCCGAGGACGACTGCTCGGACGGGTTCATCCTCGACGGCTTCCCGCGGACCCTCGGCCAGGCCGACGCGCTCGGCCTCGCGTTCGACGGGCTCGGGCGCCGCATCACGGCCGTCCTGCTGATCGACGTGCCCGACGACGAGGTCGTGCGCCGCCTCTCGGGCCGCCGGGTGAGCGTGAAGACCGGGCGGGTCTACCACGTCGAGTTCGACCCCCCCAAGCACGCCGGCCGCTGCGACGTCGACGGCTCGCGGCTCATCCAGCGCGACGACGACAAGCCCGAGACGGTGCGCCGCCGGCTCGAGGTCTACCACGAGCAGACCGAGCCGCTGGTCTCCTACTACGAGGGCCACGGGCTGCTGCGCCGCTTCGACGGCACCCGCCCCGCGACCGAGGTCCACGACCACATCCGCGCCACGCTGGCGACGCTGCGGCTCGAGGAGCAGCTGTGATCGTCCAGAAGACGCCGGAGGAGATCGACGAAGATGGCGGCGGCGGGCGACATCCTCGTCCGCACGCTGGCGATGATCGAGGGAAAGGTCCGCCCCGGCGTGACGACCGGGCAGCTCGACGAGGCCGCCGAGCGCTTCATCCGCTCCCAGGGCGCCGAGCCGGCCTTCAAGGGCTATCGCGGCTTCCCGGGGTCGATCTGCGCCTCGCCGAACTCGATGGTGGTGCACGGCATCCCGGGCCCCTACCGGCTCGAGCGCGGCGACATCCTCTCCGTCGACGTCGGCGTGATCCTCGACGGGTGGGTCGCCGACGCGGCGCGGACGTTCCCGGTGGGCCCCGTGAGCCCGGTGGCCCGGCGGCTGCTCACCGCCACCCGGGGGTCCCTGATGGCCGCGGTCGAGGTGTGCCGCCCGGGCCGTCGCCTCGGCGACGTGTCGCACGCGGTGCAGACCCACGTGGAGGCGGAGGGGCTGTCGGTCGTCCGCTCGCTCGTCGGCCACGGGATCGGACGCAACATGCACGAGGATCCGCAGATCCCGAACTTCGGCGAGGCCGGCACCGGCCCGCGGCTCGAGGCCGGCATGGTCCTCGCCGTGGAGCCGATGGTCACCGCGGGGCGCCACGCCGTGCGGATGGGGGACGACGGGTGGTCGATCTACGCCCAGGACGGCTCGCTGGCCGCGCATTTCGAGTTCACGATCGCGGTCACCGAGGCGGGGCCGCGGGTCCTCACGCCGTGGCACGAGCGCGGCGGCGCGGCCGGTGCCGGAGACGGCGCGACGGGCGCGGGCGCCGGGGGTCAGGCGGCGGCGTGAGCCCCCTCGGGGACGGGGCGCCGGCCCGGGCGGCCCTGCTATATTGGCTCGTCGCGCCCGAGGTCGCTTCGACTCGGCGTGCGCCTCGTCCTCGTCCCGGTAGCGGCGGCCGTCCCGGCAGCCAGAGCCGGGTCGCGGGATTCAGCCGAAAGGGACCATGAAGGTACGACCGTCGGTCAAGCCGATGTGCGAGAAGTGCAAGATCATCCGTCGGCACGGCCGCGTCCTCGTGATCTGCTCGAACCCGCGACACAAGCAGCGGCAGGGCTAAGACCCGATGGCTCGGATCTCCGGGGTCAACATCCCCCTCAACAAGCGGGTCGAGATCGGCCTCACCTACATCTACGGCATCGGGCGGCCGATGTCGAACCGCCTGCTCGGCGAGGCCGAGATCGCCGCCGACACCTACGTGCGCGACCTCACCGAGGACGAGGTCGGCAGGCTGCGCGACCTCATCGACCGCGACCTCATGGTCGAGGGCGATCTGCGCCGCGAGCGCTCGCAGAACGTCAAGCGCCTGATGGAGATCGGGTGCTACCGCGGGCTGCGCCACCGCCGCGGCCTGCCGGTGCGCGGGCAGAACACGAAGACGAACGCCCGCACCCGCAAGGGCCCCAAGCGCATGCAGGTCGCCGGCAAGAAGAAGGCGACCAAGACGTAGATGAGCCCCGCTCCCAAGCGCCCGCAGCGCGGCCGCCGCCGTGTCCGGAAGAACATCCCGGTCGGCCAGGCCCACATCAAGACCTCGTTCAACAACACGATCGTGTCGCTGACCGACCGGGAGGGCAACGTGATCGCGTGGGAGTCCGCCGGCGGCGCCGGCTTCAAGGGCTCGCGCAAGTCGACGCCGTTCGCGGCGCAGGTCACGGCCGACGCCGCCGCCCGCAAGGGCATCGAGCACGGTCTTCAGAAGGTCGAGGTCTTCGTCAAGGGCCCCGGCTCCGGGCGCGAGACCGCGATCCGCTCGCTCCAGGCCGCCGGCCTCGAGGTCCTGGCCGTCCGCGACGTCACCCCGCAGGCCCACAACGGCTGCCGCCCCCGCAAGCGGCGGCGGGTCTAGGAGGACCGATGGCCCGGGACACCGGCCCCGCGTGCAAGCAGTGCCGCCGCGAGGGGCAGAAGCTCTTCCTCAAGGGCGAGCGCTGCCTGACGGACAAGTGCGGCGTCGAGCGACGCTCCTACCCGCCGGGCGACCACGGCCGCGGGCGTCAGAAGCAGAGCGAGTACCGCGTCCAGCTGCGCGAGAAGCAGAAGGCGCGCCGCTACTACGGCGTGCTCGAGCGCCAGTTCCGCGACTACTACGAGAAGGCGAGCCGCCAGCCGGGCATCACCGGCGAGAACCTGCTGCGGATGCTCGAGTGCCGTCTCGACAACGTGCTCGTGCGCCTCGGCTTCGCCGCCTCGCGGCGCCAGGCGCGCCAGCTGGTCCGGCACGGCCACTGGACGGTCAACGGCCGCCGCGTCGACATCCCGAGCTACCAGGTGCGCGACGGCGACGTGATCGCGGTGAAGGCCTCGACGCCGGCGGAGAGGGCATCCGCGAGGCGACCGAGCTGACCGGCCAGGTGCCGGCGTGGCTGCAGGCCGACCACGACGCGCTGACGGCGAAGGTGCTGCGCAAGCCGGAGCGGCGGGAGATCGCCGCGCCGGTGCAAGAGCAGCTCATCGTCGAGCTCTACTCGAAGTAGGCCGCACGCCCCGCCCGCGGCTCGCGGCGCGGACGACGGTCGCCGCCCCGGCGGCACTCCCGACACGACGACGTTAGGACCCCGATGCTTGACTTCCAAGTCCCCCGAGATCTCAACAGCGAGACGGTCGAGGACAATCGCGGCTCGTTCATGATCGAGCCGCTCGAGCGCGGCTTCGGCTACACGTTCGGCAACTCGATGCGGCGCGTGCTGCTGTCCTCGCTCGCGGGGCGGCGGTGACGAGCGTCCGGATCGAGGGCGTCGCCCACGAGTTCTCGACGATCAAGGGCGTCAAGGAGGACGTGACGGACATCGTCCTCAACCTCAAGGGCATCGTCTGCCGGATGCACTCCGACGCCACCGAGGTCGAGGCGCCGCTCGTCGTCACCGGGCCGGGCGAGATCACCGCGAAGGACATCGACCTGCCGTCCGGCGTGGAGATCCTCAACCCGGATGCGCACATCGCGACGCTCGAGAAGAAGACCAAGCTCGAGGTCTACCTGACGATCGGGCGCGGTCGCGGCTACCGCGCCGCCGAGGAGAACAAGTCGGCGGACCAGCCGATCGGGGTGATCCCGATCGACTCGATCTTCTCGCCGGTGCGCCGCGTGGCCTACGAGGTCGAGCAGGCGCGCGTCGGCCAGAAGACGGACTTCGACAAGCTGACGCTCGACATCGAGACGGACGGCTCGATCGAGCCGCACGCCGCGCTGCGCGAGGCGGCCGAGATCCTGATCTAGCAGCTGGCGATCTTCACCGATCCGGACCGCGTCGTGGAGCTGCGCGACGGGGTCGGCCGCCGGGGTGCTCGAGGCCTCGCTGGCCGGCACCGCCGGCGTCGCCACGACCACGCGGCCGGCGAACGCGATGGACGACATCCTGATCGAGGAGCTCGAGCTCGGCGTGCGCTCCTACAACTGCCTCAAGCGCGCCGGCATCCAGACCGTGGGCGACCTGATCTCGAAGACCGAGGGCGAGCTCAACGCGATCCCGAACTTCGGCAAGAAGTCGATCGACGAGGTGATCGAGACGCTCGAGGCGCGCGGGCTCGCGCTCCGCAAGGACTAGGCCCTGCTCTAGGCTCACGACGCCATGCGCCATCAGCGGAACCGCCACCAGCTCTCGCGCAGCGCCTCGCATCGCAAGGCGCTGCTGCTGAACCTCTGCAAGGAGGTCATCGAGCACGAGCGGATCAAGACGAGCGAGGCGAAGGCCAAGGCCGTCAAGCCGGAGGTGGAGAAGCTCATCACGCTCGCCAAGCGCGGCGATCTCCACGCCCGCCGGCAGGCGCTCTCGGCGCTCGGACAGGACAAGTTCGCGGTCTACAAGCTGTTCGACGAGATCGCGCCGCGCTACGCCGACCGCGCCGGCGGCTACACGCGCATCCTGAAGCTCGGCCCGCGTCGCTCGGACGCGACCGAGATGGTCTTCATCGAGCTGGTGTAGCCCCGCCGGCGGGGCGTCGGCGCCGTGTCGAGCCGGCTCACGCTCGACTACGACGGCGCCGGCTTCGCCGGCTGGGCGCGCCAGCCGGGGCGGCGCACCGTCCAGGGCGAGGTCGAGCGGGCGCTCGCGACCCTGCACCGCGCCCCGGTTCCCGCTCCGCGTGGCCGGGCGCACCGACCGCGGCGTCCACGCCCTGGCCCAGGTCGCGAGCCACGCCGGCCCGCCGGCCGCGGCGCGCGCGCTGAACGGGCTGCTTCCGGACGACGTCGCCGTGGCGGCGAGCGAGCCCGCGCCCGACGGCTTCGACGCGCGACGCGACGCGACGAGCCGGGCGTACCGCTACCGGGTCCTGGCCGCGGGGACGCCCGACCCGTTCGAGCGCGGCCGGGCGCTGTGGTGGCCCCACCGGCTCGACCGCGCGGCCCTGCACGCGTGCGCCGCGGCGCTCGCCGGCGAGCACGACTTCACGGCGTTCACGCCGAGCCAGACCGAGCATCGCCACTTCCGCCGGCGCGTGCTCGCCGCGCGGTGGGTCGAAGCCGGCGCCGTGCTCGCCTTCGAGATCGAGGCGGACTCGTTCCTGCGCCACATGAATCGCGTGCTCGTGGCCACGATGCTCGAGGTCGGCGGCGCCCGGCGCGCGGTCGAGGGCTTCCGGGCGCTGCTGGAAGGGCGCCCGCGGGCCGAGGCGGGGGCCACGGCGCCGGCCCACGGGCTGTGGCTGGTCGGCGCCGGCTACGGCGAGCCCGTCCTCGCGCCGTCAGGCGCGCCGGCCGGCGGCGACTACCATCCGAAGGCCTCATGAGGGTGCTCCTGACCAACGACGACGGCATCGGCGCCGCCGGCCTGCAGGCGCTGCGGCGGGCGCTGCTCGACGTGCCCGGGGTGAGCCTGGCGGTGATCGCGCCGAGCTCCAACCAGTCGGCCACCGCCCGCTCGATCACCACCCGCCGGCCGCTGGAGGTCCGGGAGATCCGCTTCGCCGACGGCACCGTCGGGTATGGCGCCGACGGCACGCCGGTCGACTGCGTGCGCTTCGCGCAGCTCGGGCTCGTCGAGGGCTTCGAGCCCGAGCTCGTCGTCTCCGGCATCAACCACGGCGCCAACCTCGGCGACGACATCACCTACTCGGGGACCGTGGCCGCCGCGCTCGAGGCCGTCGTGCTCGGCCTCCCCGGCATCGCGGTCTCCCAGCAGTCCCACGCCCGCGAGCTCGACTTCCGGATCGGGCGGCGGTTCGACTTCGAGCTGGCCGCCCGCTTCGTCGCCCGGATCGTCGAGGAGATCGACGACGTCCCGCTGCCCAAGGGCACCCTGCTCAACGTCAACGTGCCGGCCGGCGAGCCCGGGGGCGTCGAGGTCACGCGGCTCGGGAAGCGCATCTACCGTGACGAGCTCGTGCTCATCGAGGAGGACGGCGAGCGGCGCCGCTACCGGATCTACGGCGACGACCCCGACCACGAGCGCGAGGCCGGGACCGACCTCGCCGCCGTCGCGGACGGGCGGATCGCCGTGACCCCGATCCACTTCGACCTGACCGACCGCCCCGGCATCGAGGCGCTGCGCGCCTTCGACCTCGGGCGCCTCGTCGCGCCGGCGGTGCGCGGGGCGGAGTGACACCCGCGGCGCCGAAGGGCTCGAGGGCGGCCGCGCGACGCGCGACGGCGCTCCGCGCGGAGATCGAGCACCACAACCGCCGCTACTACGCGCTCGACGATCCCGAGATCGGCGACGACGTCTACGACGCGCTGCTCGACGAGCTGCGGGCGATCGAGGCCGAGCACCCGGACCTCGTCACCGCGGACTCGCCGACACAGCGGGTGGGGACCCACCCGGTCGACCGCTTCGAGCCCGTGGAGCACGTCCAGCCGATGCTCTCGCTCGCCAACGCGCGCAGCGAGGAGGAGCTCCGCGCCTGGGTCGGGCGGATGCGCGCCCATCTCGCCCGTGAGGGCATCGAGGTGCCCGGCTTCACCTACGTGGTGGAGCCGAAGATCGACGGCCTCGCCGTGTCCCTCCTCTATCGCGACGGCGTTCTCGAGCGCGGGGCGACCCGCGGCGACGGCGTGGTGGGGGAGGACGTGACCCAGAACCTGCGGACGATCCGCGCGATCCCCCTGCGCCTCGACGACGCTCCCCCGCTCGTGGAGGTCCGCGGCGAGGTCTACCTCCCGATCGCGGCCTTCGCCGAGCTCAACGAGCGACGCGCCGCCGAAGGCCTGCCGACGTTCATGAACCCGCGGAACTCGGCCGCCGGCTCGATCCGCCAGCTCGATCCCGAGATGACGGCCTCCCGGCCGCTGTCGATGTGGTGCTACGGCGTCGGAGCCACCGAGGACCTCGTCTTCGCCCGCCACAGCGAGAGCCTCGAGTGGCTGCGCGAGCACGGGTTCCGCGTCAATCCGGGCGTGGCCCGGCTCGACGACGAGGACGCCGTCGTCGCCGCGTGCCGCGGCTGGGAGGAGCGCCGCGAGGCCCTCGACTACGAGATCGACGGCGCGGTGGTCAAGGTGGACGACCTCGAGCTCCAGCGTCGCCTCGGGGTGGTCGGCCGCGAGCCGCGCGCCGCGATCGCGTGGAAGTTCCCGCCGATCACCGCGGTGACCACGCTCGAGCGGGTGGCCTGGAACGTCGGGCGCACCGGGCACCTCGTGCCCTTCGCCGTGCTCGAGCCCGTCGTCGTGGGCGGCGTGACGGTGAAGCTGGCCACGCTGCACAACGAGGAGGACCTGGCGCGCAAGGATGTCCGCGACGGCGACGCGGTCATCGTCCTGCGCGCCGGCGACGTGATCCCCCAGGTCGTCTCACCGGCCCCCCACGCGGCGGAGCGCCCGGGCCGCGCGGCGCCGCCGCGGCCGCCGGAGCGCTGCCCGTCGTGCGACACCCCGACGGTGAAGCCGCCCGACGGGGTGTGGACGATCTGCCCGAACCGCACCGGCTGCCCGGGCCAGCAGTGGCAGGCGCTCAAGCACTTCGTCCACCGGGGCGCGATGGACATCGAGGGGCTGGGGGAGGAGCGCGTCTCCCAGCTGATGCGCGAGGGGCTCGTCCGCAACGCGGCGGACCTCTACGACCTCACGCCGGAGCGGCTCGCGGGGCTCGAGGGGTTCGCCGAGCTCTCCGCCCGCAACCTCGTCGACGCGATCGAGGCCTCGAAGGCCCGGCCCTTCGCCCGGGTGCTCTTCGGACTCGGGATCGAGCGGATCGGGGAGGTCAACGCCCGGAGTCTCGCCCAGCGCTTCCGGTCGATCGACGCGCTCGCGGCGGCCACGCCGGAGGAGATCGCCGAGACGCCGGGCATCGGGCCGATCCAGGCCGACATCGTGGCCGAGACGCTGCGCGACGAGGCGATGGCCGAGCTGATCCGGCGCCTGCGCGCCGCCGGACTGCGCCTCGAGGAGGAGGGGCCGCCCCCGGAGGCCGGCCCGCTGGCCGGCACGGCGATCGTGCTGACCGGCGCGCTGCCGGAGCTCACCCGGGAGGAGGCGACCGAGCGGGTGCTCGCCGCCGGCGGGCGGGTGACCTCCTCGGTGTCGAGGAAGACGGACTGGGTCGTGGCCGGGGAGAGCCCCGGCTCGAAGCTCGAGAAGGCGGAGCGGCTCGGCGTGCCGGTGACCGACGAGGCGGGCCTGCTCGCCCTGCTGGCCGGAGCTCAGCCGCCGGAGGCGCCGCCGGTCCCGCCCGAGGGGGACGGCGCGGGCCCCGCCGCCGGCGCGCCGTCGTAGCGCGCGATCGCCACCGCGATCCGGTCCTGCAGCCTCCGCGCCCCGACGGGCACGACGCCGTTCATGAGGATCGCGAAGGCCAGCGTGTCCCCGTTGCGCGCGCGGCAGTAGCCGGCGAGGTTGGAGACGTCGGAGAGCGTGCCCGTCTTGCCGCGGCAGCGACCCTGGGCGCTGGTGCCGCGCATCCGCCCGGCCAGGGTGCCGGAACGGCCCGCCACGGCGAGCGAGCCCCGGAAGGCCGCGTCGTCGGCCATCGAGCGCAGCAGCTCCACGACCTCCGCGGGGCTCGTGCGGTTCGCGCGGGAGTAGCCGGAGCCGTCCGCCACCACCGGACGCAGGCCGAAGGGGGCGAGCTGCGCCCACACCGCGGCGGCGCCGCGCGCGTAGGTGCCCACCCCGCGCGGCCCGGTGCCGAGCGCCCGGAGCAGCGTGTCGGCGAGGAAGTTGTCCGAGGGGACGTTCGTCAGCCGGATGAGCGTGGCGACGGTCGGCGAGGCGACGCCGGTCAGGGCCTCCGCGCCCGACGGGACGGTTCCCGTCCCCGTCCGGCCGCGGGCGACCCGCACGCCCGCGCTGCGGAGGGCGCCGACGACGCGCTCGGTCGCGTAGCGCCGGGACGCGACGCGGTCGTAGGTCAGCGTGCCCGCGCCGAGGACCCGGCCGCTCACCCGGCGCACGCCGGCAGCGGCCACCCCGGCGGCCAGCGCGCGCGCCGAGGCCCGGCTGCCGTAGGCGCGGCGCGCGTAGGCGGAGGAGCCGAAGGTCGGATCGCCGGCACCGCGCAGGTAGAGGTCCCCGCGCCAGGTTCCGCCGGGCTCGAGCGTCCCGGCGCCGAGCACGCGGGTGCGCAGGCGGCCACCGGCGCCGAAGGCGAGCAGGGCGCTGGAGGTCGTGTAGAGCTTCTCGACCGACGCCGGGATGCGGCGGACCCCGGCGCGAGCGGCGTACAGGGTGCGGCCGGCGTCGAGGTCGACGACGAGCGCGCCCGTGAACGGCCCGGCGGCCCGCAGCGACGTGCGCAGCGTCCGTGACAGCCGGGCGTCCGGGGTGGCGGCGCCCGCCGGCGCGGCGCCGGCGAGGAGGCCGGCGAGGAGGCCGGCGAGCGCGAGGGCGCCGGCAGTCCGGCGCAGGCGGGAGGTGCGGGGGCGGTCCATCCGCACAGTGAAACGGGTTCGGCGGCGGGAGGTCGCGGTCGGGCGCCTGCGGGTCCACCCGGATGCCGGCCGCGTCCTTTCCACCCACCGGATTCCCACCCTTTCCTCCCCTGCGCCCCGTAGACTGGCGGTCCCTATGGGCAAGGTGGTCAAGCTCGAGGCCCCGGTCGAGAAGCGTCGCCGGGCCGCGGGTGCGAACCGGTCGACCGGCCGGCGACGGGCGCGCTCGAAGACGGCGCTCGTGCTCGGCGGCGGCGGGTTCACCGGTGGCGTGTACGAGATCGGCGCGCTGCGCGCCCTCGACCTCCTCTCGGTCAACCGGACGGTCAACCAGTTCGACGTCTACGTCGGCACCAGCGCGGGCTCGTTCGTGGCGGCGCTCACCTCGAACGGCATCACGCCCGAGGAGATGATGCGGGTCGTCTCCCAGCAGGTGCCGACGCCGTTCCGCGACATCGACGTCGGCACCCTCCTGCGCCCGAACTGGAAGGAGTTCGTCACCAAGGGCGTCGTGATGCCGCTGCGCATCGCCTCGCTGGTCCGCGACGTCGCGACGAACCTCGGCGCGCTCTCGGCCATGGACCTCGTGATCGGCCTCGCGGAGACCCTCCCCTCCGGCATGTACAGCGGCTCCGGGGTGGAGGGCTACGTGCGCCAGGTCCTCTCCGACCCGGACCGGACCGACGACTTCCGCCAGCTCGACAGCGAGCTCTACCTCGCCGCGACCGACCTCGACACGTGCGAGCGCATCGTCTGCGGCGCCGAGGGCTGGGACGACGTCCCGATCTCCACGGCCGTCCGGGCCTCGACGGCCCTGCCGATGGTCTACAAGCCGGTCGCCGTGAAGGGCCGGGAGCTGGTGGACGGGGGCATCGTCTCGACCACGAACGTCGACATCGCCGTCGAGGCGGGAGCGAAGTTCATCGTCGTCGTCAACCCGCTCGTGCCCTACGTCAACGACCTCGATCGCCAGGACTCGGGGGCGGACGGGCGCCGGCGGATCTCGTCGATGGGGTTCCCGCAGATCGGCTACCAGACCTTCAAGCTGCTCGCCTATCAGCGCCTGCACGAGCTCGCCCGCCAGTGGGAGTCGCGCTACCCGGGCGTGGACATCGTCCTGATCGAGCCCGAGCCCGACGACGAGCTCATGTTCCAGACGAGCGTCATGAACTTCACCTCGCGGATCGACATCGCGCGGCACGGGTTCCAGTCGGTGACGCTGAAGCTCGCCGAGGACTACGACCAGTTCAAGGAGGTCGCCGCCCGCCACGGCATCGAGATCTCCGCGACCCGTGTGCGCAAGGTCGTCAAGCACTTCGCGGCCGAGCGCGAGAAGACCCGCGCGTGGCGGAAGATCCTCGAGCAGACGACCTCGACGCTCCTGCGGCAGTCCGCGCAGGAGAGCTGATCCGCGGCGCGGCGCGCCGGGCCCGGGCTCCGGGGGCGCTGGTCGCCCTGGCGGTGCCGGCGTCGCTCGCCGCCGGCTGCGGTGAGGCCCCGCGGGATGCCGGGTCGCCGCCGGCCGCGATCCGCCCCCCGGGCGCGGCCGCCGGTCCCGCGCTCTGCGGGGTGCTGCGCCGCACCGTCGCCGGCCGCGTGCCGACGCCGCCCGCGCGCGAGCTGTCCGGTCTCGCGGTCTCGCGGGTCCAGCGCGGGGTGCTGTGGAGCCACAACGACTCGGGCGACTCCCCGCGCCTGTTCGCCCTGCGGCCCGACGCGAGCGTCGCCGCCGAGGTCACGCTCGCGGACGCCGGGGCGACCGACTGGGAGGACGTGGCCGTCGGTCCCGCGCGCGACCGCGCCGGCAGCTTCCTGTGGGCGGGAGACATCGGCTCGGGCGGCGGCCGACGCGACACCGTCCAGGTCTACCGGCTGCCGGAGCCCCGGCTCGCCGAGCTCGGGGGAGGCGCCCGCGGCCCGGCGGTGACGACGACGCGCCCCGCCGAGCGGATCACGCTGCGCTGGCCCGCCGGCCCGCGCGACGCCGAGGCGCTGCTCATCGACCCGGTCGGCCGCGACATCGTGATCGTCACGAAGGCCGACGACCTGCGCGGCCGGGCCGAGGTCTACGCCGCGCCGGCGGCGGTCCCCGCGTCGGGCGAGGTCGCGCTGCGGCGGATCGCGCGGCTCGAGCTCGGGCCGGCCGCGCTCGTGACCGCCGCGGACAGCTCGGCGTCGGGCGCGATCATGGCGCTGCGGACCTACGGCGGGGTGGCGATGTGGGCCCGTCGCGGGCGCGAGCCGCTGGGGCGCACGCTGCGCCGGCGCCCGTGCGGGCCGGCCGACCCGCTCGCGGCCGAGCCGCAGGGGGAGGCGCTCGCGCTGTTCCCCGACGGGCGCGGCATGTGGACGGTGAGCGAGGGCGAGCGCCCGGCGCTCTACCGCTACGCGGCGCGCGGCGACTGAGCCGCGGCGCGGCCGAGCGCCTCGAGCAGGCGGTCGGTGGCGCCCGGCAGGCCCGGGATCGTCACCCGCACCCGCTCCTCGTCCCCCACCGCGAGGCCCGGGTGCACGAGGACGCCGGCGGCGCGGAGCCGGCCGGCGAGCTCGCCGCCCGCGGTGCCGGGGAGCCGCAGCCAGAGGACGTTGGCCTGGCTGGCCGGCGCGTCGAAGGGCAACTCGTGCAGGGCGGCCTCGAGCCGAGCGCGCTGGCGGCCGATCGTCGCCCGGCGCCCGGCCACCTGGCCCTCGAGCTTGCGGACGGCGTCGAGCGCACCCGCCTGGGTCGGCGAGCTGACGCCGAGCGGCGGCGCGAGACCGGCGAGCAGGCCCTCGGAGCCCGGGCCGCCCAGCGCCCAGCCGCAGCGCAGCCCCGCGAGCCCGTAGGCCTTCGAGAGCGTGCGGACGAGCAGGAGGCGCGGGTGGTCGTCCAGCAGGTCGAGCGTCGCGGCCGTGGGCTCCTCGGCGACGTAGTCCACGAGCGCCTCGTCGAGCACCACCGCCACGCGGTCGGGGAGCGCGTCGAGCAGCCGGCGCACCTCCCCCGCGGCGAGCCGCTCGCCCGTCGGGTCGTTGGGGTTGCACAGGACGAGAAGCCGGGTGTCGGCGTTCACCGCCGCGAGCAGCCGCTCGACGGCGAAGCCGCCCTCCACCGGGACGGCCCGCGCCCGGGCCGCGCGCGCGGCGAGCGGGTAGAGGGGATAGGAGGGCCACGGCGTGATCACCTCTTCGCCCGGCCCGGCGAGCGCCGACACGGCCGCCGCGATGAGCTGCGCCGCGCCCGCCCCGACCACCACGCGATCGGCCTCGAGCCCGCACCGGCGCCCGATCTCCCGGCGCAGCGGCTCGGCGGTGGGATCCGGGTGCTCGTTGAGGTTGCGCCGGGCGGCGAAGGTCACGGCGGCGACGACGTCCGGATGCGGCAGCTCCGGCCAGGTCGTGTGGCGCAGGTCGAGCGGCTCGACCCGGGCGAGCACGCGCATGCGCTCCTCCTCCGCGCGGCGGCGAAGCTCGGCCGAGACCTCCTCGTCGGTCAGTCCCGAGAACTGGCGGTAGTAGTCCAGCAGACCCATGACGCTCGCCGAGGTGGGCTAGAAGTGGATGCCCACCGGCGCGATCTCCGCGCCGCTGAACAGCACGAACCAGATCCCGAAGCCGATCGCGCCGACCGCGCAGGTCGCGGCGAACATCCGGCCGATGACCCCCGTCCGCTGGTCGTGCCCGGCCGCGCGGCGGACCAGGATCCACAGCCGATCCAGCTGCTTGAGCACGACGAGGCCGAGCAGGAGCGCGCCGAGGATGAGCAGGAAGGCCGCGAGGATCCCCGCGCCCGCGCTGCCCGTCCAGTACTGCACCCGCGAGCCGAGCCACAGCCCGGCGAGCGGGATCGGGCCCCAGAAGCTCAGGTTGATCACGGCCATGAGCACGAGGATCGCCCCGGCGAGCACGCCGTCGAGGCGGCGCCGGCCGTCCGACCCGCGCGCCGGGAGCGCGCGGTAGCGCACCGGGCGGGTGCCGGGTCGGCGGCCGACGAAGAGGCCCCCGGTGTCGGTGGGATCGGTGCGCACGCCGCGTGGCGCCCCCGGGGCGCTCAGCCTCCGTAGAGCTCGTCGAAGCGGCCGGCGTAGCGCTCGTTGATCACGTTGCGCTTCACCTTGAGCGTCGGCGTGAGCTCGCCGGTCTCCTGGGAGAGGTCGTGGTCGAGGATGAAGAACTTCTTCACCTGCTCGACCTGCGCGTACTTGGCGTTCGCCGTGTCCATCGCGTCCTGGACGAGGGCGAGGACCTTCGGCTCGGTCGCGAGCTGGGCGATGCTCGTGGGCAGGCCCTGCGCCTCGGCCCACGGCACGATCTCCTCCTCGTCGAGCGTGATCAGCATCACCGGGAACGGCCGTCGATCGCCGTGCATGACGGCCTGGGAGACCCACCGGTTCTGCTTGAGGTCGTTCTCCAGGTTGGCCGGCGTGAGGTTCTTCCCGCCCGCGGTGATGATGATGTCCTTCTTGCGCCCGGTGATCGACAGGTACCCGTCCGCGTCGAGTGATCCGACATCGCCGGTGTGGAGCCAGTCGTCCACCACGGCGCCGAACGACGCGTCGTCGTTGCGGTAGTAGCCGTGGAAGATGTTGGCGCCCTTGATCAGCACCTCCCCGTCGTCGGCGATCTTCACCTCGACGCCGGGGAGCGCGCGCCCGACCGTGCCGAACTTGTGCTCCTGGATCGTCGAGTACGTCGCCACGGTGGCCGTCTCGGTCATCCCGTAGCCCTCCAGGACCGGCACGCCGCAGGCCCAGAAGAACTCGAGGATGTCCTTGGCGATCGGCGCCGCGCCCGTCACGGCCTGGGTCATCTGGCCGCCGAACACCGCGCGCACGTTCTTGAAGAGCTTCTCCTCGGCCGCGGCGAACGGCGCCCGCAGCTCCTCGGGAACGGGCTGGCCGGCGGTCTCGAGGTTGCGGACCCGCGTGCCGAGGGCGACGGCCGCGGCGAGCTCGTCGGGATCCGCCGCGGCGGTGACCAGCGTGTAGATCTTCTCGAAGATCCGCGGCACCGACGGGAAGTAGGTCGGCCTGACCTCGCCGAGCTCGGGCACGATCTTCTGCGGGTCGCCGCTCCAGTAGGCGATGGTGGAGCCGACGTCGAAGGACAGCAGCTGGATGAGCAGCGCGAAGGCGTGGGCGAGCGGGAGGAAGAGGTAGACGGTCTCCTCGCCCACGAGGACGTCGAGCGAGAGGCACATGTCCAGCACCGACCGGTAGTTCCCGTGCGTGAGCACGCAGCCCTTCGGCGGGCCGGTGGTGCCCGAGGTGTAGATGAACGTGTACGGGTCGTCCGGCGTGACCGCCTCGGCGCGGGCGCGCAGCGCGGCGGGATCGCCGGCGCGCCCGCGCTCGCGCAGCGCGTCCAGGGTGACCGCGTCGCCGTCCTCGCCGTCGATGATCACGATGTGGCGCAGCTGGGGCAGCCGGTCGGCGACCTCGCGGATCTTCGCGACCTGGGAGGCGTCCTCGCAGACGACCGCGACCGTCTCGGAGTTGCCGACGACCCACTCGCACTCCTCGGGCGAGTTCGTCGGGTAGATCGGCACGACGACCGCGCCGATGCTCGCGATCGCGAAGTCGACCAAGGTCCACCCGGGCCGGGTGTTGCAGAGGATGGCGACCCGCTCGCCGGGGGCGATGCCGAGGTCCATCAGCCCGAGGCCGATCTCGGTGACGGCCTCGCCGACCTCGCGGGTCGTGACGTCCCGCCACTCCCCGTCGACCTTGTGCCGGATCGCGATCTTGTCCGGTCGCTGCTCCGCCGCGCGCAGGAGCAGGTCGGCGATCGTCTTCGAGCCCGTAGACCTGCTCGCCGGGCTGGTGGTGGCCTGCATTCGGCGTCTGCCTCCCTCGGTGTGGATCCCTCGGGGGCCGATTCTATTGCCCGCGCGAAGCGGGCCCGCTCAGTTCGCCGGCCTCCCCGCGCGCCGGCGAGGACCTACGAGCTCGTCGCGGCGGGGTGCGGGGAGGCGCCCTGCTGCTCGAGGTTGATCATGAAGAGCGTCTTGTCGATGCGGCCGTTGTAGATGGGGACGTTCATCTCGACGCACTTGGCGATCACGTCGCGTCGCTCCAGGCCGGATTCGCGGGCGAGCTCCGTGGGCGTCAGGTGGATGGCCATCGATGCGTCCCCTCCTCGGGTCGATTGCGCGCTCGGGACGTATGTATATCGGCTCGTGCGGACGGCCACAACGCGGCGATCGGCGGGGTCCGGACGGAATGGCCGCGTGCCGCCGTCGGAAGGACGCCGATCGTCCGGGGATCAGACCGGGTTGGGGAGGTCGATCCAGTGGTGGGCGAGGCCGAACCGCTCGGCGAGCAGATCGCCGAGGCGCCGGACGCCGAAGGTCTCCGTCGCGTAGTGCCCGGCGGCGTAGAAGTGGAGCCCGCCCTCGCGCGCGTCGGCCATCACGTGCTCGGCCGGCTCGCCGGTCAGGTAGGCGTCGAGGCCGGCGCGCGCCGCGTCCGCGACGAGGTCGTCGGCGGCGCCCGAGACGATGCCGATGGTCCGGACGGGGTCCGGTCCGGAGGGGAAGACGAGCGGGTCGCGGGCGGTGAGCTCCCGCACCCGGGCGGTGAGCTCGGCGGGCGCGATGCCGTCGCCGGGGAACCGTCCGGCCACGCCGATCGGGCGGCCGCGGTGCTCACCGAAGGGCGTCATGTCCTCGACGCCGAGCCCGGCGGCGAGCAGCGCGTTGTTCCCGTGCTCGGGGTGCGCGTCGAGCGGCAGGTGGTAGGCGGCCAGCGCGAGATCGCCGGCGAGCAGCGCGCGCAGGCGCGCGGCCTGGACGGCGTCGATCCGGCGGGGGTGGAAGTCCCACAGGATCCCGTGGTGGACGAGGACGAGCTCGCAGCCGAGCGCCGCCGCGCGCTCGAAGAGCTCGAGCTGGCCGGAGACCCCGGTCGCCACGGCGGTCACGCCGCCGCTCGCGCCGGGCACCTGGAGCCCGTTCGGCCCGTAGTCCTCGAATCCGCCGGGCTCGAGCAGGCCGTCGAGGTGGGCGAGGATGTCGTCGAGCGCCGTGGCCACGGTCGGCGGCCAAGCTAGCAGCGGCGCCCGCTCGTTAGGGTGCGCGGCGTGGCGGACGACACGGCCGCGTTCCTCGCCTCGCTCATGGACACGCGCCTGTACTCGATGGGCGCGTACTTCTGCGACCGCCACCCGGACCTCGTCGACGACGTCATCGCCGAGGCCGACGACATCGAGGCCGAGGGCCTCGAGCGCTACGCGGACCGGGAGGGGCTCGGCGTGGACACCGTGTTCCAGACGTTGCTGACCGGGTTGGCGGTGCGGTACTTCAAGGCCGTGGCGGGCTGAGGCGGGCACCACGCCGGCGACGTGGCGGCGCTCCTCGGCGCCCGGCCGCCCCGTGCCATACTGGATCGCCTTCGGGGCGTGGCGCAGCCTGGTAGCGCGCACCGTTCGGGTCGGTGAGGTCCCCGGTTCAAATCCGGGCGCCCCGATGTCGCCGGGGGCTCGGCGCCCGATCAGGTCGCCCAGGGCGCTCCAGCTCGCAGGCAGGGTCAGGCGGGCCGACACCACGCGCGGCACGGATCTTCACCGCCCGGTGTTCCGGGGTGGGGTGCGCAGGTCGGGCGCGACGATCGGCACCGAAGCGCCGGCCAGCACCTCGGCCTCAGCTGTCGCCGTGGGCCACAGGATGGGCAATCCATGTCGAGCCGGAACGAAGGCCGGTCGAGAGGCCGGCCGCGGAGAGGAGCGCCGGGCGACCGCTCCCTACCCACGGCGCATGAGGCGCCCGACCGTGGCCATGAGCTCGTCGGCCCGCTCCGTGCGCACGTCCTCGTCGCGGGCCTCCATCACGCAGTGCCGGGCGTGATCGTCGAGCAGGCCGAGCGCCACCTTGTCGAGCGCGGCCTGCACGGCGGAGATCTGCGTGAGCACGTCGATGCAGTAGCGCTCGTCGGCGACCATCCGCTCGATGCCGCCCACCTGCCCCTGGATCCGGCGCAGGCGGAGGGCGATCTGCTCCTTCGACGCGGCGTAGCCGCGGGTCTCGGCGGTCGGCATGGGCGGCACGCTACCACATACCCCCTGGGGGCATCTGATATCGTCGCGGACATGGCCCGGGCAGACCGATGAGCGGCGCGCTCGACACGATCCGCACGGGCTTCGAGGACGCGTTCCTCATGGCCTGGGAGGTCTGGTGGGCGCTGGTCCTCGGCTTCGCGATCTCGGCGGTCGTCCAGGCGTGGGTGCCGCGCGAGCGGATCGAGCGCGCGCTCTCGGGCGAGGGCCTCGGGGCGATCGCGAAGGCGACCGGTCTCGGCGCGGCGTCTTCGTCGTGCTCCTACGCCGCGGTCGCGATCGCCAAGAGCCTCTTCCAGAAGGGCGCCTCGGCCGCCTCCGCGCTCGCCTTCCAGTTCGCGTCGACCAACCTCGTGTGGGAGCTCGGGCTCGTGCTCTGGGTGCTGATCGGCTGGCAGTTCGCGCTCGCCGAGTACCTCGGCGGGATCGTGATGATCGGGCTCATGGTCCTCCTGCTGCGGGTGTTCGTCTCCCGCCGCCTGGAGGCCGAGGCGCGCGAGCACGCCCGCGCGGCGGACGCCGGCCACCAGCACCACATGGCCGGCGAGCGCCTGAGCTGGCGCGAGCGACTCACCTCGGCCTCGGCGTGGTCCGACGTCGCCCACAACTTCCGCGGCGACTGGCAGATGCTGTGGAAGGAGATCGGCATCGGCTTCCTCCTCGCCGGGTTCGTCGCGCAGCTCGGGGACGACGTGTTCAACTCGCTCTTCCTCACCGACTCGCCCCCGCTCGTCCAGGTGATCTGGGGCGCGATCATCGGGCCGGTCATCGCCGTGCTGAGCTTCGTCTGCTCGGTGGGCAACGTCCCGCTCGCGGCCGTGCTGTGGAGCGGCGGGATCTCGTTCGCCGGCGTGATGGCGTTCATCTTCGCCGACCTCATCGTGCTGCCGATCCTCGCGATCTACCGCAAGTACTACGGCACCGCGTTCGCGCTGCGGATCACCGCGCTGATGTTCGTGACCATGGTCATCGCGGCGCTGCTGATCGACGCGCTGTTCAGCGGGGTCGGGCTGATCCCGACCGGGCCGCGCCCGACCCGGGGGGACATCTTCGGGTCGATCGAGCTGGACTACAAGCTCGCGCTCAACGCGGTCGCCGCGGTCGTGTTCGCCGCGCTCTTCTGGATGACGTCGCGGCGTGGGGTCACCGACCCGGTCTGCGGGATGAAGGTGGACCGCGCGAAGGCGGTGACGGCCGAGCACGGCGGCCGGACCGTGTACTTCTGCTCGGAGCACTGCCGCGACGCCTACGCGACGGCGTCGGAGCGCGACGCGACGCCCGCCGCGTCCTGAGCGCCGCCGGCGCACGGCGGCGCGGCCGCGTGCGATGCTCCCGGCCGTGACGAGGTGGACGGCTCCGCGGCGCGTCGTCGCCGGCGTGGCGGTGGCGGTCACCGTGGCCGGCGCCCCGGCGGGCGGTCCGGAGGCGAGCGCGGCCGGACGGCAGGGCGCCGTCGCGGTCTACCTGACGACGCAGGACGGCCGGCAGAAGGCCTCGCGCCGACCCCCGTTGCCGCTCCGGGCCGGGACCGCGCGGCCGGGACCGGACGCCGTCGTCGTCGATCCCGGCCGGAGCTACCAGCGCCTGAGCGCCGGCTTCGGCGTCGCGATGACCGACACCTCCGCGTTCCTCCTGCGCGAGCGGCTGCCCGCGGCGCGGCGCGAGGAGGTCATGCGCCGGCTCTTCTCGCGCCGCGGCGGCATCGGGCTGTCCTACCTGCGCGTCCCGATGGGGGGCTCGGACTACGTCGTCGGGCGGCCCTACACCTACGACGACGTGCCGCGCGGGCAACGCGATCCGCAGCTGCGGCGGTTCTCGCTCGCCCACGACCGCCGCTACGTCCTCCCGATGGTCCGCCGCGCGCTCGCGCTCAACCCGGCGACGACCGTGATGATGAATCCCTGGACCCCGCCGGCGTGGATGAAGACCGACGGGTCGCTCGTTCCCACCGGTCCGACGGCGAGCCGGCTTCGCCCCGACGCCTACGGCCCGCTCGCGCGCTATCTCGTCCGCGTGCTGCAGGGCTACCAGGCCGCCGGCGTCCCGGTGCGGCAGCTCGGGGTGCAGAACGAGCCGCTGAACACGCTGCTCGGGGCGACGATCCCCGCGATGTACCTGCCCGCCGCGCGACGAGGTCGTGCTGATCCGCGACCACGTCGCGCCGGCGCTGCGGCGTGCCGGCCTCGGCCCGCGGGTGCTCGCCTGGGACTTCCTCTATCCGCGCACGTTCTTCCCGCTGGCGGGCCTCGAGGGCTACGTGCCCGAGGTGATGCGCGGGGCCGGCCGCGAGATCGACGGTCTCGCCTTCCACTGCTACTTCTCCGACGCCTCGACCGGCGGCGAGCTCCACCGCCGCTACCCGCGCACGCCGCAGTTCCAGACCGAGTGCTCGAGCTACCTCAGCGACGTCGAGCCGGCCCAGATGGCGATCCGCACCCTGCGCAACTGGGCGGAGGGCGTTCAGCTCTGGAACGCCGCGCTCGACCAGCGCTTCGGGCCCAAGATCGGCAACGGCTGCCGCGGATTCGTCGGCCCGAACGCGGGCAGGGAGTGCACCGCGCCGGTGATCGTCGACACGCGGCGGCGCACCTACCGCCTGACCTCGGACTACTGGGCGCTCGCCCAGTTCAGCCGGTTCATCCGGCTCGGCGCCCGGCGGATCGCGTCGACGACCGCGAACCCGTGCCCCGACGGCGCGGCGGCCGTGCTGCCGCCCTGCGGGCTGGAGAACGTGGCCTTCCGCAACCCGGACGGGAGCCGGGTGCTCGTCGCCACGGGGAACGACGGGCGCCCGCACACGCTCACGGTGACGGAACGCGGCCGCCGCTTCTCCTACCGCATCCCGGACGGGGCGATCGCCACGTTCGTCTGGCGCGGCTGACGCGGGCCGCCTACGGCGCCGGCAGGCTCAGCACGGACCCGCCGACGGTCGCCCGGGCGGTGGTCGAGCGCTGCGTCCAGCGCAGCCCGACGGCGATGCGACGGCCGGCCGGCGCGCGGACGGTGAGCGTCCCCGCGGCGGTGCCGGTTCCCGGGCGCCACGTGGCCGTGCCGTCCACCGTCGCGTCGCGGACGAAGCGGATGGCCCGGAGGCGGAACCGGGCCGGCCCGTCGCCCTTCGCGGTGAACGTGCCGCCGCGCAGCCCGGGTCCCTTGTCCGCCGCCGAGTAGACACGTCGGATCGTGGCGTCGGCGAGCGCACCCGCCGCCACGGTGGCCGCGCGGCGTGCGTCGAGTCCGGGGTCGGGCCCCGAGACGACGGCGGCCGCGGCCGCGGCGTCGAGCGTCGCCGGGTAGGCGCCCGGCGTGTGCACCGGCGGGATGCGCCCGGCGCAGGAGGTGTCGAGCGTGGCGAGTCGCCCGGGCGCGCGGACGAAGGCGCGGATGATCGCGCGGGAGCAGCGGGTGCCCTCGCTCAGGTAGGTGTCGCCCTCCGAGGTGACGTGGACCGAGTTGCGCAGCGCGACCACCCGGACGCTCGCCCCGAGCTCGGGGCCGAAGTCCCCGGTGTCGGGCTGGGGGGTGAGCGAGTCGAGGTCGCCGCCCATGATGAGGACCGGAACCGACGCCGGCAGGGGCCGGGCGCCGTCGGGGACCGGCGGCGCGACGTGATGCGGGCGCGGCCAGTCGAGGCACAGGCGGTAGGGCTGGGTGTAGGCGCCGACCGTGACCCACTCGCGCGGCGTGAACGGCGCGAACGCGTCGGGCGCACGCGCGAGCCGCGCGGCGAACTGCGCGCGCCGCGCGGTCGGGGACGACCGCAGCGAGAAGAGCTGGGGGTAATCGGTGCAGGCGACCGCCGCGTAGAGGCCGTTCGAGAAGTAGTCCGCGGTCGAGACGCCGTGGTCGTAGGCGCCGGACTGCGCGGCGAGCCGCAGGAGCGGCGCGCGGTCGCCCGCGAGCGCCGCGCGCACCGACGCGTCGAGCTCGCGGTAGATCACCGGGTCGGACGCCGCGTCCTGGACGAAGTCGACGAGCGTCCGGACGGTCACCCGGGCGCGAGCCCGTCCGCCGTCCGCGCCGCGCGTGATCCCCGCGATCGGCGCGCGGCGCACGACGTCCAGAAGCCGCCGGAGTCGCGCCAGCGCGCTGCCCGGCGCGGCCGCCGCGCAGCCGGAATCCCGCGCGCACACGGCGTCGAGCGCGGCGCGTGCGACCGGCCCCGAGGAGGCGTACCACGGGTCCAGGCCGCGGACCGGATAGGCGGAGTCGAGCGTCACGGAGTGCAGGAGCTCCGGGTGCCGCGCGATGAACGACTGCACGAACCACGTGCCGTAGGAGTCGCCGTAGAGGTCGACCCGCCCGAGGCCCAGGCGGCGCATGACCGCCGCGAGATCCTCGACGGCGTACGCCGTCCCGAAGAGGTCGGCGGCGTGGAGCGGGGGCCGCCCCCGACGGGCCCACGTGCGCTCGATCCGCCGCGCACAGCCGGCGACGAGACCGGGGAAGCCGGGCCCGGAGGTCACGCCCTGGAACTTCTGCAGGTGCGGGCAGTCGACGAGCCCGGAGTTGCCCGTCCCCCGGTTGTCGACGAGCAGCAGGCCGCGCTCTCCCACCAGCGGGCCGTAGATGCCCGTGTACTCGACGAGGCTGCCGGTCGACGGGTAGCCGGGCCCGCCCTCGACGGCGACGAGCGGCGGGCCGCTCGCCCGCCGTGCGGGCGGGAGCCAGCGGAAGGCGATCGGGACCTTCGGGCCGTCGGCCCGCGCCGGATCCAGCCGCCGCGGGAGCGATCCGCACCACCCCGGCCCGCCCCCCGCGCAACGGTGGAGCACCGCGCCGCCGACGCGCAGGGCGGCCGCGGGAGCGGGCGCGCCGGTCAGCGCGCAGCCGAGCAGGACGGCGGCGAGGGCGAGCGTCGTGGCGGTGGAGCGGCGCCGGCGTGCCGACATGGCCGGGCAGTATGCCGCGCCGCGTGGGGTCGGCGCGCCGGCTCCCGGGGGCCGGCGATGCCCGCGATAGCGTGCGACGCGTGAGCTCCCGGGCGGACCCGATCGACCGCGCGCGCCTCACCACGCTCATCGCGCGGGAGCGGACCGCGTACCGCGACGCGAACCCCGAGTCGCGCGGGCGCTTCGAGGCCGCGCGGGAGGCGCTCTTCGCCGGCGTCCCGATGAGCTGGATGGCGAAGTGGGCCGGGGGCTTCCCGCTCCAGCTGTCGGGAGCGCGCGGGGCCCGCATCCGCGACGTCGACGGGCACGAGTACGTCGACTTCGCCCTCGGCGACACCGGCGCGATGGCCGGGCACTCCCCCGCGCCGCTCGTGCGCGCGGTCGCCGAGCGGATCGGCGGGTGCGGGGGGATCACGACGATGCTCCCGACCGAGGACGCGGCCTGGGCGGGGGAGGAGCTCGGCCGCCGCTTCGGGCTCCCGACCTGGAGCTTCACGCTGTCGGCGACCGACGCGAATCGCTTCGCGCTGCGCAAGTGCCGAGAGGTCACGGGCCGTCCGAAGGTGCTGGTCTTCAGCTGGTGCTACCACGGCACGGTCGACGAGACCCTCGTCGTGCTCGAGGACGGCGTCGCGCGCTCGCGGCCGGGGAACGTCGGGCCGATGGTCGACCCCACGCTGACGACGCGGGTGGCCGAGTTCGGGGACCTCGAGACGGTCGAGCGGCTGCTGGCCGACGAGCAGGTCGCGTGCGTCCTGACCGAGCCGGCCCTGACCAACATCGGGATCGTCCTGCCCCCGGACGGGTTCCTCGCCGGGCTGCGCGCCGCGACGCGCGCGACCGGCACGCTGCTCGTCGTCGACGAGACCCACACGTTCAGCGCGGGGCCCGGCGGCTGCACGGCGGCCTGGGACCTGGAGCCCGACCTGGTGACCATCGGCAAGTCCATCGGCGGAGGGGTGCCGGTCGGCGCCTACGGCATGACCCGGGAGGTCGCCGACGCCGCCCTGGCCCGCGAGCAGGCCGACTACGTCGACACCGGCGGGGTCGGCGGGACCCTGGCCGGGAACGCCCTGTCGCTCGCGGCGGTGCGGGCGACGCTCGGGGAGGTGCTCACCGACGAGGCCTTCGCCGGCATGGCCGCCCTGGCCGAGCGCTTCACGGCCGGGGTGGAGGAGACGCTCGGGGCGACGGGGGCCCCCTGGTCGATCACCCGCCTCGGCGCGCGCGCGGAGTATCGCTTCACGACGCCGGCGCCGCGGACGGGCGGGGAGTCCGCCGCGGCGACCGACGAGGCGCTCGACGAGTACGTCCATCTCTTCACCCTGAACCGGGGGATCCTCATGACGCCGTTCCACAACATGGCGCTCATGTGCCCGGCGACCAGCGCCGAGGACGTCGACCGCCACACCGCGGTCTTCCGCGACGCCGTCGACGAGCTCGCCGCGCGGGGACCGTAACTTTCGGCGTTCCGCCGGGTTCCTTTGTACATCTGTCCAAAAGACAGGGACCCCGGAATGCGAGCGGCCCGCCGAATAGGCGGGCCGCTCTCGTTTCCGGTCTTCGCGGGGGCGGTCAGGCCGCTTCGCGCAGGGCGCCGAGGCGCCCGTCACGGGCGAGGCGGCGCAGCGCGCCCTCCTCGATCTGCCGCGCGCGCTCCGCGCTCACGCCGATCGTCCGCCCGGCCTGGGCCAGCGTCGTCGGTGCCTCGCCGCCGAGGCCGAACCGCAGCTCGAGCACGCGGCGCTCCGCCTCCGGCAGCCCGCGGACGGCGTCCGCCACCGCGCTCTCGCGCTCGTCGCCGGTCACCAGCTCCTCGACCGCCGGCTCGTCGCTCGGCAGCAGGTCGCCGAGCGCCGTCTCGCCGTCGTCGCCGACGCCGAGGTCGAGGCTGGTCACCGGCTGCGCGGCCTTGCGGGCCTCGAGCACCTCGTCGATCGGGATGTCGGCGGCCTCGGCGACCTCCTCGTCGGTCGGGTCGCGCCCCAGCAGCGTCGCGAGCTCGCGCTCGGTGCGGGCGATCGTCCGCAGTCGCTGGTTCACGTGGACCGGCAGGCGGATCGTGCGCGAGGAGTTCTCCAGCCCGCGCTGGATCGCCTGGCGGATCCACAGCGTCCCGTAGGTGGAGAACTTGAAGCCCTTGCGCCAGTCGAACTTCTCGACCGCGCGGATCAGGCCCAGCATCCCTTCCTGGACGAGGTCGGTCATGGGAAGGCCGTGACCCTGGTACTTCCGCGCCACGGACACGACGAGGCGGAGGTTGGAGTTGATCAGCCGCTCCTTCGCGTCGAGGTCGCCGCGCTCGATGCCCTGGGCCAGCTCGACCTCCTGCTCACGGGTGAGCAGCGGGTAGCGGCGACTCTCGGCGAGGACGTGCGCGAGCGCGTCGCCCGCGGGGTCGTCGGAGGCCTGCGGGCCGGAGGCGGCGGCGTTGGCGATCCGCTGAGCCGTGAGCTCGGCGTGATCGTCGCGGCGGCGGCGCGCACGACGATTCGCCACCTGCCCGGGGCGGCGGGCGGCGGGACGCCGGGGCGTGTGCTCTGCGTCGGAGCGACGCTCGTTGTCTGGGTGCTTCATGGCTATCGCGCTTCCAATGGTTTCGACAGGGAACTAACTATACAAAAGTAAGTAATGGCATGCAAGGGCGGTTTCGCGCCGATTCGGGCTCACACGAGCACGGGTCGCCGGTTCCGGCAACACGCTGACGCCTCCACATAAACCCGCCGTTACGCGTTGGTGACTCGGTCATCGAGGGTCTTCTCGCTCTGTACGGCTGAAACGGCCGATCGGTCGAACGTCCCGCCGGGCGCCGTGGCGCCCGGATCGGCGGGCGTGGGCGCGCGCTCTGCCATCCTGCGGGGGTGCCCGCCCCGGCCCGTCTGCAGCCCCCCCTGGCGCTCTTCCTCGTGGCCTGCGCGGGTCTCGCCGCCTGCGGCGCGGGCGACGGCGACGCCCCGGCCGGAGACTCGTCACGGCCGGCCTCCGGGTCGGCGACCGCCCCGGCCCGCGCCGCCGCCGGACTTCGGCTGACCCGGATCGGGACGTTCTCCCAGCCCACCTACGTGGCCACGGCGCCGGGCGACGGTCGTCGCCTGTTCGTGGTCGAGCAGGGGGGCCGCATCCGCGTCGTGCGCAACGGCCGTGTCGTCGCTCGACCGTTCCTCGACCTCTCGGCGAAGACGCGGGCGGGCGGGGAGCAGGGGCTGCTCTCGATGGCGTTCGCCCCCGACTACGCGCGGAGCCGGCGCCTGTACGTCGACTACACCGACCGCGACGGCACCACCCGGGTGGTCGAGTACCGCCGCAGCGTCGGCTCGCCCGACCGCGCCGACCCGGGCTCGGCCCGGCAGGTGCTGGCCCAGCCGCAGCCCGAGCCCAACCACAACGGCGGCCTGCTGCTCTTCGGCCCCGACCGCCGCCTCTACATCGGCCTCGGGGACGGTGGCGGCGGGGGTGACGTGCACGGCCCGCGTGGCAACGGACAGCGCCTGTCGACCTGGCTCGGGAAGATCCTGCGCATCGACCCGCGGGCGACGCGCCGCCGGGCCTACCGCGTGCCGGCCGACAACCCGTTCGTCGGACACCCGGGGGCGCGCCCGGAGATCTGGTCCTACGGACTGCGCAACCCGTGGCGCTTCTCGTTCGACCGGCGGACCGGCGGCCTGTCGATCGGCGACGTCGGCCAGGACGCGGTCGAGGAGGTCGACTGGTCCCCGCGCTCGCGGGGGCGCGGCGTCAACTACGGCTGGCGCGTGTGGGAGGGGACGAGCCGCTTCGCCCCGGGCGAGTCCGCGCCGGGCGCCACCCCGCCCGTGCTGGAGTACCGCCACGGGACCGGCGACTGCTCGGTCACGGGGGGCTACGTGGTGCGCGACCCGCGCCTGCGCGGCTGGACGGGCCGCTACCTCTACGGCGACTTCTGCCGTGGGCGGGTGCTGAGCGCGCGCCTGCGCCCCGGCCGCCTCGCCGCCTTCGGGAAGGCCGACACGGGGCTGCGCGTCCCGACGCTCGCCTCGTTCGGCGAGGACGGCCGCGGGCGGCTCTACGCGGCCTCCTCCGGCGGTCCGGTGTTTCGCATCGACCCCCGGTGAGCGGTCAGGCGTACGATCGCCCGGCGGTGATCGACCTCCCCGCCCACGACGTCGTCGGCATCACCGCCGCCAACACGGGCCCGTTCACGCTGACCGGCACCAACACCTGGATCGCCGGGCGCGATCCGGCCTGGGTCATCGACCCGGGGCCGGCGCTCGACGCCCACCTCGACGCCGTCGCGGCGGAGGTCGAGCGGCGCGGCGGCCTGGGCGGCATCGCGCTGACCCACGACCACGCCGACCACGCCGCGGGCGTCGCGCCGCTCCGCGCGCGCCTCGGACCGGCGTCGGTCGCCGGGGCGCGCGGCGACGTCGAGGTCCGCCTGGCGGACGGCGATCGGGTCGGACCGCTCGAGGCCCTCGCCACGCCGGGCCACGCCCCCGACCATCTCGCCTACCTCCACGGGACCGTCGCCTTCACCGGGGACGCGGTGCTCGGGGCCGGCAGCGTGTTCGTCGCGCCGGACCCCGGAGCGATGGCGGGCTACCTCGCGGGGCTGCGGCGCCTGCGCGCGCGCGGGCCGGCGCTGCTCTGTCCCGGCCACGGCCCGCTCGTCGCCGGACGCCGCGGCGAAGCTGGACGCCTACGTGGCCCACCGGCTCGAGCGCGAGCGCCGGCTGCTCGACGCCCTGGACGCCGGGCGGCGGGGCGCGGACGAGATCCTCGACGTCGTGTGGGACGACGCGCCGCCCGCGCTGCGGGAGGCCGCCCGGGTGACGCTCGCCGCGCATCTCGACAAGCTCGACGCCGAGGGGCGGCTGCCGGCCGGCGTCGAGCGCCCCGCCCTCCGCACCCGGCCGGCGCTCTGATCCGCGGTCGCCCCGTCCGGCTGGCCAGGGCGCGGGAGAGGGACTACCCTGCCGCAGGGGCATGGCCGTCGAGGAGCGCATCACCTTCTGCCGCATCTGCGAGGCGCACTGCGGCATGGTCGCCACGGTCGAGGACGACACCGTCGTCAGGCTCCGCCCGGACCGCGACCACCCGCTCTCGCGCGGCTACGCCTGTCCCAAGGGCATCGCGATGCTCGACGTCCAGAACGACCCCGACCGGGTGACACGACCGCTGCGGCGCCGGGGAGACGGCGAGTTCGAGCCCGTGTCCTGGCCCGAGGCGATGCGCGAGATCACCACCCGGCTGCGGGCGACGCGCGCCGCGCACGGGCCCGCGTCGATCGGCTGGTACATGGGCAACCCGGGGGCCTTCTCCTACTCCCACACGCTCTGGGTCAAGGGCTTCCTCGACGCGCTCGGCTCGCCGCACTACTACACGGCCGGCTCGCAGGACGTGAACAACCGCTTCGCGGCGAGCGCGCTCCTGTACGGCTCGCCGCTCGTCGTGCCGATCCCGGATCTCCAGCGCACGGCCTTCCTGCTCGTCGTCGGCGCGAACCCGCTGGTCTCCCACGGCAGCGTGCTCACCGCGCCGCGCGTCAAGGACCAGCTGCATGCGATCACCGCCCGCGGCGGTCGCGTCGTGGTCGTCGACCCGCGTCGCAGCGAGACGGCGCGGGCCTTCGAGCACGTCCCGATCCATCCCGACGCCGACGCCCTCCTCCTGCTCTCGCTGCTGCACGTCATCTTCGCCGAGGACCTCGCCGATCCCGGTGCGATCGCCGCCCAGTCCCGGGGCGTGGCCGCGCTGCGCGCGGCCGCGGCGGCCCACCCGCCCGAGGCGACGGCCGGGCGCACGGGCGTCGCGCCCGACGTGGCGCGGGCGCTGGCGCGCGACCTCGCCGCAGCGCCGACCGCCGCGGTGTACGGCCGCACCGGCTCGTGCCTGGGGCGCTTCGGCACGCTCGTCGCCTTCCTGCTCGACGCGCTGAACGTCGTGACCGGCAACCTCGACCGGCCGGGCGGCGCGGTGTTCGGCCGCCCGCCGGTGGCGCTCGACGAGATCGCCGAGCGGTTCGGCCTCGCGACCTACGGCCGGACCCGGGCCCGTTTCGGCGACTTCCCGGACGTGCTCGGCGCGCTGCCGGCCTCGCTCATGCCGCGTGAGATCGAGACCGACGGCGAGCGCCGGATCCGCGCGCTCTTCGTCTCCGCCGGGAACCCGGTGCTCTCGGTCCCGGACGGCGACGCGCTCGAGCGCGCGCTCGGATCGCTCGACCTCATGGTCTCGCTCGACCTCTACGTCAACGAGACGAACCGTCACGCCGACTACGTGCTGCCCGCCGCGTCCTGGCTCGAGCGCGACGACGTCCCGCTCGCCTTCCTCGGCTTCTACACGACGCCCTTCATCCAGCACACCGACGCCGTGGTCCCGCCGCGCGGGGAGGCGCGCGAGGAATGGGAGGTCATCCGGGAGCTCGCCGCGGCGCTCGACGTGACGCCGTCCTCGGTGCCGCCGCTCCGCGCGCTCGGCCGGCTCGGCATCGGCCTCTCGCCGCAGCGCCTGCTCGATCTGCTGGTCCGCACGAGCCGTGACGGCGACTGGTTCGGCCTTCGTCCGCGCGGCCTCTCGGTGGCGCGCCTGCGGGCCGAGCCGCATGGCCGCGTGCTCGCGGAGCACGTCGCGACGGGGGAGCTCGGTCGCAAGGTCCGCCACGGCGACGGGCGCGTCCGGCTCGACCCGCCGGAGATCGTCGAGGAGATCGGTCGCCTCGACGCCGCCCCGGCGACGGACGCCGACCACCCGCTCCGGCTCATCGGCCTGCGCGAGCTGCGTTCCCACAACTCGTGGATGCACAACGCCCCCCTCCTCATGCGCGGCGGTCGGGAGCAGTCGCTGCGCGTGCATCCGGGCGACGCCGCGCGCCTCGGGCTCGAGGACGGGGCGCGGGCGCGGGTGAGCTCGAAGGCGGGCGCGGTCGAGGTGCCGGTGCGGGTGACCGACGAGATGACGCCGGGCACCGTCGCGCTGCCGCACGGCTGGGGCCATCGGGGCGGCTGGCGGCTGGCCAACGCGCACGCCGGCGTGAACGTGAACCTCCTGGCCAGCGGCGAGCCCGAGGATCTCGAGCGCCTGGCCGGCATGGCCTTCCTCAACGGGATCCCCGTCCGGGTCGAGCCCGTGGGCCCGTCGCCGCAGGGTGTCGCCGGCGAGACGGGCGTCGAGAAGCGCCCGGCGCCGGTCCCCGCCTGAGACGGCTCAGGGCCTCGCTACGGAGCGACGGGCGCCGTCGCCGACCCGGCCGTCGGGCCCGCGGGCGGCGCGTCGACCGGCGGGGCGGGCGGCGCGACAGTCGTCCCGCCCGCCACGGGGGTGGTGCTCGCCGGCACCGGGTCGTGGGCGGGCGGCGTGCCGGCCGGGCGGGATCGAGCACCGGCGCCGACCGGTCCGCGGGAGCCGCCGCGCCGCCGGTGCCGTCCGACGCCCGGGACGTGGTGTCCGGCGCCGCGTTCGCCGGGCCCGCCGCCGCCTCGATCGGTTTGCCGGCGGGCGCCGGGGCGACGGTGACCGGCGCCCCGCTCCGAGCGGGTGCGGCGAGGGCCGGCGGCCGTGCCACGGCCCCGTCGGGCCGGTTTCGGACCGTGGGCGCCGTCGCGGGCGCGTGGGCCGGAGCCGCCTGGTGCCGCGACTCGCGCGGGTTGAGCGACCGCTCGACCTCCACCGCGCCGCCGGCCGTGACCACCGCCGCGGCGACGACCGCGACCACGTGGGAGAGCCCGAGGGCGCTGCCGCCGGCCGTCGCGCCGACCGCGACGGCGCCACCACCGGCCGCCGCGGCGCCGCTCCCGGCCGCGCCCCCGCCGCCGATCCCGCCGAGCCCGAGCAACTTGGCCGCCAGCGCGAGGGGTCCGACCGGCGCGAGCGCCGCCAGGCTGCGCCGCTGGGCGCGCAGGTCCGAGCGCCACGCGCGGCAGGGCTCGCAGTCGTGCAGGTGGCGGCGCGCCAGCCCACCCGGCCGGACGCCTCGGTCGACGGCGAGCGCCAGGTCCTCGCGGACCTCCGGGCAGGCCGCGTCGCGGGCCTCCTGCGCCTGTGCCAGGCCCATCCGGGCCCGGACGAGCAGGGACTTCACGGCCGGGATGGTGACGTCGAGCACCGCCGCGAGCTCCTGATAGGAGATGCCCTCGAGCTCGCGCATGAGGAGCGCGGAGCGCTGCTGCTCGGGCAGGCGGCGCACGTCCTCGACCAGCCGGCGCAGGCGCTCCCGCCGCTCGGCCTCGGCGATCGGGTCGGCCGCGGGCGGTCGCACGAGCTCCAGCACCTCGGGCGGCGGGGGCGCGGGACGGCGGAGCTCGTCCACGCAGCGGTTGTGCGCGATGCGGTAGAGCCAGGCGCGGAGCGTGATCGACCGGTCGTTCGCGCGCAGCGCGCCGTGGGCGCGCATGAAGACGTCCTGCAGCGCGTCCTCGGCGTCCTGGCGGCGACCCGGCAGCATCTGGCGCGCGTAGGCGAACAGACGCTGGCGATAGCGATCGTGGATGACCCGGAAGGCGTCGTCGTTGCCGGCCCGGAAGAGCGCCACCAGCTGCTCGTCGGAGCGCAACCGCAGCAGCGGCCCGGGAACGGAAATCCGGCGAGGCGCCAGGCCTGCGGGGACGTGAAGGGCGGAGGCTTCCACAGAGACGTCTCCTCGACCATGCTAACGGGGGCCGGGCCGGAAGGTTCCGGATGCGAAGGGTGGAGAGTCCGCAGAACGCGCGGCGGAGCCGGCCCACGTAGCCTTCCCCGCGCGCAGACCGCGAACCCGACCCGGCGACCCACCGCCGGGCCTCGACCGGAAGGACGCCGGCCCGTGAACGACGTCGTCATCGCCTCCGCCGCCCGCACCGCGGTCGGCTCCTACGGCAAGAGCCTGCGGGACGTGTCGCCGAGCGACCTGGGCGCCACGGCCGCGACCGCGGCGCTGGAGCGGGCCGGCGTCGCGCCCGACCAGGTCGAGCACGTCGTGTTCGGCAACGTCATCCACACCGAGCCGGGCGACATGTACATGGCGCGGGTCGTCGGGATGAAGGCCGACGTTCCCAAGGAGACGCCCGCCTACACCGTGAACCGCCTCTGCGGGACCGGCGTGCAGGCGATCGTCTCGGCGGCGCAGGCGATCCAGACCGGCGAGGCCGACGTCGCCCTGGCCGGCGGGGCGGAGTCGATGAGTCGTGGGCCCTACTGGATCCCGGACGTCCGCTGGGGCGCCCGGATGAGCGACACGCCGATGATCGACCCGGTGATGGGCGGGCTGACCGACCCGTTCCACTCCATCCTGATGGGGGTGACCGCGGAGAACCTGGCCGAGCGCAACGGGATCTCGCGCGAGCGCCAGGACACCTTCGCGATCGAGTCCCATTGGCGGGCCGCCGCCGCACGGGCCGCCGGGCGCTTCGACGACGAGATCGTCCCGGTGCCGGTCCGGGTCAAGCGCGAGACGGTGGAGTTCGCGCGCGACGAGCACATCCGCGAGGACGCCTCGGCCGAGTCGATGGCGAAGCTCAAGCCGGTGTTCAAGGCCGAGGGCACCGTGACCGCCGGCAATGCGTCCGGCATGAACGACGCGGGCGCGGCGGTCGTGCTCCTGAGCGCCGAGAAGGCGGCGGAGCTCGGGACGCCGGTGCGGGCCCGGGTGCTGGCCTACGCGAGCTGCGGCGTGGACCCGGCCATCATGGGGATCGGGCCGGTGCCCGCCGTGCGCAAGGTGCTCCACCGGTCGGGGCGCTCGCTGGACGAGATCGGCGTCATCGAGCTCAACGAGGCGTTCGCCGCGCAGGCGCTCGCGGTCATCGACGAGCTCGAGCTCGACGCGGCGAAGGTCAATCCCAACGGCGGCGCGATCGCCCTGGGGCATCCCATCGGCGCGACGGGCGCCGCGATCACCGCCAAGGCGCTGGCCGAGATGGAGCGCGGCGACCACGAGCTCGGGCTCGTGACGCTGTGCATCGGCGGCGGCCAGGGCATCGCGTTGCTGCTCGGCCGCGAGTAGCGGGGCGCGGATCACGGGCAGACCGGCGGGCCGCGCGCTGCGCCGGGCTACCCTGGAAGCCATGGATCCCGCGAACGGAGTCGGCATTCCGGTCGCCGTCGCGGCCGGCGTCGTCTCGTTCCTCTCGCCGTGCGTGCTGCCGCTCGTCCCCGGCTACCTCTCCGCGGTGGCCGGGGTGGCCCCGGGCGACCTCGAGCACGCCGGCGCCCGCCGGATGCTCGGGCCGAGCCTCGCCTTCGTCGCCTCGTTCTCGGCCATCTTCATCCTCCTCGGGCTCTCGGCCACCCAGGTCGGCCGCTGGCTCCAGGACAACCAGGAGACGCTCCAGAAGGTCTCGGCGGCGATGATCATCGCGCTCGGCGTCTTCTTCCTGCTCACGCCGATCGTGCCGCGCCTCAACCGCGAGTGGCACGTGGGAGGGCTCATGCAGCGCGCCGGGCGGGGCGGCCCGGTGATCGCCGGCGCGGCCTTCGCGATCGCCTGGACGCCGTGCATCGGCCCGACGCTCGGCGCGATCCTCGCCGCCGCCTCGCTGTCGCAGTCGGCCGGGCGCGGCGCGGTGCTCCTCGCCGCCTACTCCGCCGGCCTGGCGATCCCCTTCCTGCTCACCGCGCTCGCCTTCGGGCGGATGACCACCGCCTTCGCGGTGATCAAGCGCCACTACCGGGCGCTCATCATGACCGGCGGCGTGATCCTGATCGCGCTCGGCGTCCTGATCTGGACCGGCGAGTTCTTCAACCTCAACATCGAGGCCCAGCGGCTCCTCGACGACCTCGGGCTCAACGTCTCGAACGAGCTGTAGGGCCGCGCTCAGCCGGGGCGGCGCTCCGACCGGGCGAGATCGTTCGCGATCCGGACGGCCTCGCGCGCACGGCGGCCGGTGAGCGGCTCGGTGAGCGGCTGCAGCACGCCGCGGCCGAGCAGGAGGCCCTTCACCCACGGCGGGTAGGCGACGACCCGGGCCCGGCGCTCGACGTCGTCGGCCATCGACACGACGGCGTCGGCGAGCGGATAGACCCGGGCCAGCGGTCCGCTGGTCGACTGCTGGAGCTTCGCCGCGGCCGGATGCGCGAGGGCCTCGCTCACCATGTCGGTGTCGAGCAGCGAGAAGTAGCCGCAGCCGACCCGGGTGCCGGTGCCGTTGAGCTCCTGGCGCAGCGCGTCGGCGAACGCCTCGACCCCGGCCTTGCTCGCGGCGTAGGGCGCCATCAGCCCGAGGTGGGTCGCCGCCGCGGCGGAGGCGATCGGCAGGACGTAGCCGCGCCGGTCGAGCACGTGCGGGAGCGCGGCCCGCACCGTCCGCCAGACCCCGAGCAGGTTCACCTCGATGATCCGCTCGAAGAGCGCGGGGTCGATCGTCTCGACCGTGCCGACGGCCTCGATGCCCGCGTTGGCCACGACGACGTCGATGCCCCCGAGCCGCTCCACCGTGCCGGCGACCGCGCGCTCGAGGGCGGCGTGGTCGGTGACGTCCGCCTCGAACCACTTCGCCTCCCCCGGGACCGCCTCGGCGGTCTCCGCGAGCCGCTCGGGCTCGAGGCCGACGAGCGAGAGCCGGGCGCCGCGGCGCCCGAGCTCGCGGGCCAGCCCGGCCCCGATGCCGCGCGCGGCGCCGGTGATCAGCACGACGCGGCCGGCGACGGGATAGGAGCGGCGGGCCATGGCCGGGAGCGTACCGGCGCGCGGCGCGTGCGGCGTCTATGCTCCGGCCGCACTTGGCCGCCCGGCCAGGGCGGGGTCACCTCCCCGCGGGATCGGCGACAGGAGACGGCAAGGCGTGGCGTACTTCGCAGACGAGCAGGAGGTCTACGCGTTCATCGGCGAGCTCTTCCGGGAGCTGACCGACGACCCCGAGCTCGGACCCAGGTTCCGCAAGGCGAACACGATCGTGCAGTACCAGTACCGGAACCCCGCGTCGCAGATCACCGTGAAGATGCTGGACGGCCAGGACGGCGAGGTCGACTGCGGGCCCACGGAGATGGAGCCCGAGGTCGTGATGAGCATGGACGCCGACACCGCGCACAAGTTCTGGCTCGGGAAGGTCAACGTCACCGTCGCCCTCGCGCGCGGGCAGATGAAGGCCAAGGGGCCGGTGGCGAAGATCCTCAAGCTCGTGCCGCTGACCAAGCCGGTCTTCCCGCGCTACAAGGCGAAGCTCGAGGCGGCCGGGCGCGGCGACCTGCTGGAGGTCTGAGCGTGGAGGCGGCCGCGGATCCCGACACCGGCCGCCAGATGGCCGGCTTCAAGGACTTCTACCAGTTCGCCGCGCCCACGCGGGTGGTCGCCGGCCGCGACCTGCTCGGCAGCGTCGGGTTCGAGTTCGCGAAGGAGGGTGCCGAGCGGGTGCTCGTCGTCACCGACGAGGTGATCCGCGGCACCGGGCTCGTGGACCGGGTGGTCGCGGGGGTCGAGGACGGCGGCCTCGAGGTCGCGGGCATCTACGACCAGGTCCCGCCGGACTCCGACTCGCGGGTCGTGACCGCCGCGGCCGGGGCCGCGAAGGAGCACGGGGCCGACAGCCTGCTGGCGGTCGGCGGCGGCTCGGTGATGGACACGGCGAAGGCGGCGAACGTGATCTTCGTCAACGGGGGCGAGCCGCGCGACTGGGAGGGCTACTTCGGCCTGCCGCGCGCGAACGACGGCATGGGCCGCCCCGCGGAGCTCGCGCCGCTCGCGTGCGTGCCGACGACCGTGCGGCACCGGCTCCGAGGTCTCCTTCGCCGCCGTCATCAAGGACGCCGAGGAGCACCTGAAGTACCAGATCGGCGACTTCCCGATGTACCCCCGGCTCGCGATCCTCGACCCCGCGAGCACCGCCACGCTGCCGCCGGCGATCGCCGCGGCGACCGGAATGGACGCGGTGTCCCACGCGGTCGAGGGGTACGTCTCCTCGGAGTGGAGCGCGCACGGCGACGCCTACGCGCTCGGCGCCCTGCGGATGATCCGCGACAACCTGCTCCGCGCCGTGGAGAACCCGGAGGACGAGGACGCCCGCGGCAACATGCTCATCGCGGCGAACCTCGCGATCCAGCCGACCTCGACCGGCGCCCTCGGCATCACCCACTCGATGTCCCACCCGGCGGGCGCGCTCTACGGCGTGCCGCACGGCGTGGCCAACGCGATCAACCTCCCCTGGGTGATCGAGTTCAACGCCGCCGCGGGCGAGGACATCGCCGATCGCTACCGGACGATCAACGAGGTCTTCGGCCTCGAGGTCGGGGGCCCGGGCGCCCAGGTCGGGCACGTGCTCGCCGACCACGTGCGCGGGCTGGTCTCCGCGCTCGGGCTGCCGGGGCGGCTGTCGGAGGTCGGGGTGCCGGAGGCCGGGATCCCGACGCTGGTCGACGGGGCGATGGGCGACGGCTGCACGCTCGTCAACCCCGTCGATCCCACCGAGGAGGACTTCGCCGAGCTGTACCGCCAGGCGCTGTAGGGGGCGCCGCGCCCGAGAGAGGAGCCCAGCATGGCCATCGACGTCGAGCAGGGAGTCCGGGACTACCGCAACTACGTCGGCGGGGAGTGGGTGGACGCGTCGGGCGGCGAGACCTTCGACGTCGTCAACCCGGCCACCGAGGAGGTCATCGCCCGGGTCCCGAAGATGACGCGCGAGGACGCCCAGGGCGCGATCCGCACCGCGCGCGAGTCCTTCGACGGCGGCGAATGGTCGGAGCTCGCGCCCGACGAGCGCAGCCGGATCCTGCTCCAGGTGGTCGAGAAGTTCACCGAGCACGAGGACGAGCTCGCGGCGCTGGAGACCGCGCAGGCGGGGATGACGATCCGGGCCACGAGCACCTTCGTCATCGGGTACTGCATCAACCACTGGGACTACTTCGCGCGCAAGGCGGACCGCTCGATGCAGGAGACGCTCGAGCCGGTCTCCTTCCCGACGCACTCCTACAACTTCGCGCTGCGGGAGCCGATCGGCGTCTGCGCCGGGATCATCCCCTGGAACTTCCCGCTCGTCATGGCCGTGTGGAAGCTCGCGCCGGCGCTGGCGATGGGCAACAGCGTCGTGCTGAAGCCGGCCTCGAACACGCCGCTCACGGCGCTGCGCCTCGCGGAGCTGATCGACGAGACCGACCTGCCCAAGGGCGTGCTCAACGTCATCACCGGCGGCGGCGCCTCGGTCGGCGAGGAGCTCGCCTCGAACCCGATGGTCGACAAGATCGCGTTCACCGGCTCGACCGTCGTGGGGCGGCGGATCATGCAGCTCGCCTCCTCGACGATCAAGAAGTGCACGCTCGAGCTGGGCGGGAAGTCGCCGAACATCGTCTACGAGGACGCGAACCTCGAGGCGGCGGTGGACGGCGCGCTGTGGGCGACGTTCTTCCACCAGGGGCAGGTCTGCGAGTCGGGCACCCGGCTCATCCTGCCGGACGCGATCCACGACGAGTTCGTCGACGCGCTCGTGGAGCGCGCGAAGACGATCCGGATCGGCGACCCGATGGACTACGACAGCGACCTCGGCCCGCTGATCTCCGCCGAGCAGCTCGAGACGGTCAAGAACTACGTCCGGATCGGGCAGGAGGAGGGGGCGAAGCTCGTCCTGGGCGGCGAGCCGGAGACCGTCGACGGGAAGGGCTTCTACTTCCAGCCGACGATCTTCACCGACGTCGAGAACTCGATGACGATCGCCCAGGAGGAGATCTTCGGGCCGGTGCTCTCGGTGATCCGGGTACAGGACGACGAGGAGGCGATCGCCGTCGCGAACGACTCGATCTACGGCCTCGCCTCCGCGGTGTGGACGGAGGACTACGACCGCGCGCTCACCACCGCCAAGCGGCTGCGGGCGGGGACCGTGTGGATCAACGACCACCACCTGATCAACTGCGTCGCGCCCTTCGGCGGCTACAAGCAGAGCGGCATCGGGCGCGAGCTCGGGCCCTACGGGCTCGACGAGTACACCGAGCTCAAGCACGTCCACGTCGACCTCACGCGGGACCCCGACGCGAAGATGTTCGGCGTGCTGCTGTCCGAGCCGCGGGCGTGAGGGTCGGCCGTCGCCGAACCGCCGCCTGAGGCTCAGCGCGGCCGGAGCCGTGCGTAGGCGGCGGGATCGTCGAGGTCGGCGAGCGAGCGCAGCTCCGGGTCGGCGGTGGCCACCGCCGGGATCGCGAGGAGCTCGGCCGTCGTGATGCGGGCCACGCGGGTGGCGGAGAGCAGCGCCCGGGCGCGCCGCTCGCCGGCGGCCAGGAGGTCCAGTGCCGTGGCGGCGAGGGCCGGCCGGTAGGCGGCGGGGAAGGGGGCGAGGCGGTCGCCGGTGTCGATCGCCGCGATCTCGGCGGCCCGTCCTCGGCGAGCGCGGCGGCGAGTGCCGAGACCACGGCCCCGGCCACGAACGGCGCGTCGACGGTCACGGCGACCGCGATCTCGGCCCCGGCGGCCCCCGCGGCCGCGAGCCCGCCGGCCAGGCCGCGCAGCGGGCCCTCGTCGGCCACGGCGTCGTCGACGCGCGTCGACGCCCGCGGGGAGGGCGGGGAGCGCCTGACCCGGCCGGGCGAGCACGAGGACAGGGCCGTCCACCGCGCGGCGAGGCGCCCCGCGACGTGGGCCAGCAGCGGGACACCGCCCCAGTCCAGCGCGGCCTTGTCGGACCCCATCCGGCACGAGCGCCCGCCGGCGAGCACGATGCCGGCGACCGCGGGCACCCCGCGCTCAGCGGAGCAGGCCGGTGAGACGCGCCGACGCGACCGTCTCGTGGAGCGTCTCGCGGGCGTCGTGCTTCGGGCGCCAGCGCAACGCCTTGCGCGCGTGCGTGGTGTCCATCAGCAGCGGGGAGCGCAGCGCCTCGACCCACTGCGCCTCGTTGGGCAGGAACGGGACCCGCGCGACGCCCTCCCGGACCGCGTCGAGCGCGATGTCGGGGAGCGGGATCGAGTACCAGCCGAGCTCGTCGGCGAGGTCGCTCAGCGTGAGCTCGCCGTCGGCGGCGAGGTTGTAGATCCCCGGCTCGCCGCGACCGGTCACCGCGGCGCGCATCGCCGCGGCGACGTCGTCGTGATGGACGAGCTGGAAGGGCGTGCCCGGGTCCGGGATCACCGGGGCGAGGGCGGGCACGACGTCGAACAGGCGGCGGACGGCGTCGGGCAGCCGCCCCCCGATCTGGACGTAGGGGATGTTCTCGATCAGCAGCAGGGCCTCGGGGCCGGCGACGATGCACGGCCGGAAGACGTAGGTGTCGATCGCGCTCCCGGCGGTCGACTCCGCCAGCACGCCCTCGACCTCGGCCTTCTCGGCGGAGTAGGAGTTGGCGTCGCTGCCGCGCGCCGGCAGGTCCTCGGTGAGTCGCCCCGGATGATCGTCGTGGAAGCCGTAGGCCGCCACCGAGGAGGCGTAGACGAGGCGCTTCGCGCCGGCGGCGACGGCGGCGTCGAACACGTGGCGCGAGCCTTCGAGGTTGACGCGGCGGCTCTCGTCGCTGCCGCTCATGATCACGAAGGCGAGGTGGACGACGACGTCGGCGCCCGCGACGAGGTCCTCCACCGCCCCGCGGTCGAGCACGTCGCCCCGCCGGTACTCGGTCTTGCGCCAGCCGCGCGCCGCGGGGTCGAAGGGACGGCGCGCCATGCCGACGATGCGCCCGACGTCCCGGCTCCGCTCGAGCGCGGCGACGAACGGGGCGCCGATGTCCCCGGTCGGCCCGGTGACGGCGACGGTCAGGCGCTCGGGCTTCTTGGCCGTTCGGCGGGCCGTCGCCGCCGGCCGCTTCGCGGGCCGCTTCGCGCCGGACGGCGTGGGTGGCGTGCGCCGCGGCGCCATCTCAGGTCGTGCCCCGCCGGGCCAGCTCCCGCTTCGCGATGCGGCGGAACCGCCGCACCTTCGACCAGTTCGCCCGCAGCCCCTCGACCTTGGAGGGCGGCAGCTCGAGGCCGCCGACCAGGCGGTGCGGGCGCACCGCCCAGCCCTCCCCGTCGGAGAGGAGGTCGCCGCGCACCTGGAAGTTGACCTGCCACGTGAAGTCGGGCGCGTGGTCGTGCGCGGTGACGCACGCGCGGCCCGGGGAGACCGGCAGGCCGGCGAGGTCGCCGCCGAGCCGGACGAGGCCCGCCTCCCGGTCGGTGCGCACCGGGGCGCGGACCGAGAAGGGGAAGCCGTCGGGCCCGACGAAGGTCACCACGGCGGTGCGGAAGCGCGCGCCCATCTCGTCGATCCGCTCGTCCCAGGCCGCGTCGCCGCCCTCCGGCTCGGCGTGGGGGGCCTCGGGCTCCTCGGAGTGACCGGAGCGGACCTCCTCCATGTGGGCGTCGTACAGCGTCGGCTCGGCGCCGAGCCCACCGTCCGGCCAGACCCAGATCCGCTCCGGGCGCACGTGGACGTAGAGCCGGGCGAAGTACCAGAGGAACGCGCTGCGCAGCCGCCTGGGCGGCAGCATCCGCTTCGTGGCGGGGAGCTTCTCGACGGCCTCGCGCTCGTAGCGGGCGCGGTTGGCGTCGAGGTCCTCGTCGTCGACGCGCGCGGTGCCCTGGACCAGCACCATCGGCGGGCGCTCGAGGCCGCTGCCGGTCGGCTCGGAGAAGAGAAGCGACACGTGCGGGTTCGCGCGCGCGTCGTTGGCCTTCTTCGGGTAGCCGAGCCCCGTGGTGACGTCCACGCACGGGTCCCCGGGACGGTAGTAGGGCGTCACGGGCCAGGTGATCGGCTGGCCGGCGGCGTCGAGCGTCGTGTACTCCGTCGTGATGAAGCGGTCGAGCACCGACTGCACGTCCGCCGGGAGGGAGGCCGTCACCCCGGCAACTATAGTCGCGGGCGTGCCGACCGTCGTGCTCACCGACGCCGCCCGGCGGACCCTCGGCGAGGTGCGGGCCGAACGGCCCGGAGCGCTCACGCTGGTGATCGGGAACGGGTGCTGCGACGCCACCGCGCCGTTCCTCTTCGAGACGCACCTGGCCGGCCCCGACGAGGTGCGCGTGGCCGAGGTGGACGGCGTCCCGGTGCTGCTCGACCGCCCCTTGCTCGACCTGTTCGCCGGGCGGGAGGTCGTGATCGACGTGGCGCCCGACCCGGGCGGCGACTCGTTCTCGTGCGAGAGCGAGCTCGGAATGCGCTTCTCGCTGGTGCGGATGCCGGCCGCGGGCGGCGGGCGCGCCGCTCAGGCGTCGTCGGCGTCGTAGCCGGGCTCGCCGGGCAACAGGACGCGGGCGATCTCGCCGTCGAGCACGACGCGCGGCTCGACCGGCCGGACCTCCCGCCCGCGCGCATGCGCGAGGAGCGCGTCCGCGGATGGAAAGCCCGAGATCTGCTCGAGGTGCTTGACGGTGGGGAACACGAGCAGCATCTCGCCGCTCGCTCCGGCCTCGAGGGCCGAGGCCGGGGTCTCCCAGCGCAGGTCGACGCACTCGACGCCGTCGACGCGCGGCACCGCGTCGCCGGGGAGCACCGCGAGGTAGAACCACGTGTCGAAGCGGATCTTCACCGCGGCCGGGGTGATCCAGCGGGAGTAGGGGATGAGGTCGTCCGGCGAGCCCAGCGCGACCCCGGCCTCCTCGCGGGTCTCGCGCACCGCCGCCGCCCGGAGGCCGGCCTCGCCGTCGCCCTCCCCGGCATCGACGGCACCGCCGGGGAAGACCCAGGCGCCGCCCATGAACCGCTGCGCCGGGTTGCGCTGGACGAGGAGGACCTCGAGCGCCTGCGTGTCGCCGCGGAGCAGGATGACCGTGGCCGCCGGGCGCGGGACCGCGACCTCGCCCTCGTTGAGCTCCTCCCCCGGACCGGGTCGGTCGACCTCCATCGCGACGGCACCCTAGATGATCCCCGCCACGTCGCCCGGTCACGCGGAATGCGGCGATCTCGCCTCCGCGGCCGGTCGATCCGCGGCGGGGCGAGCCGCGTACCCTTCGCGCCATGAGCACCGAGACGACGACCGCCCAGCGCTGGATCTGCGAGTCCTGCGGCTTCATCTACGACCCCGCCGAGGGCGACCCCGACGGGGGGATCCCGCCCGGCACCGCCTTCGAGGACATCCCGGAGACCTGGTTCTGCCCGGTCTGCGGCGCGCGCAAGCGCGACTTCGTCGCCTACGAGGACTGACCCCGCGGCGCAACTCCGGCCGGCCCCCCGTGTTCAGAGCGGTGGGCCGGCCACCGCGCACCTACGACCCCGGTTCGGGGGCCGGCCCCTATCTTCCCCTCGGCCCGGCGGGACTCAGGACCCGGCGCTCTGAGAGGACGCTCAGGCCGCGACGGCGACGGCGGAGCCGGCCCGCACGCCGCAGCCGGTCGCCTCGGCGATCGACGCCGCGGTGGCCTGCACGAGCCGCGTGAGCTCCGCCTCGGTGATCGACAGCGGCGGCATGAGGACGACGACGTCGCCGAGCGGCCGGACGATCACGCCCCGGCGCCGCGCCGCGAGCGTGACGAGATGGCCCATCCGCTCCCCGGGGGCGAAGCCGCCGAGCTCGATGCCGACCATGAACCCCCGCCGGCGCACCTCGGACACGGCGGTGAGGGGGGCGACGTGCGCGTCGAGCAGGGCGCCCAGCCGGCCGAGCTTCGGCTGCAGGCGCGCGAGGGTGTCCTCGGCCGCGAACACGTCGAGCGTCGCCATCGCGGCGGCGCAGGCCAGCGGGTTGCCGGTGTAGGTGTGGCCGTGGAAGAAGGTCCGGTACTCGTCGAAGCGCGCCGAGGAAGCCCTCGTAGACGTGCTCGGTGGTCAGCGTCGCGGCGAGCGGCAGGTAGCCGCCGGTGAGGCCCTTCGCGAGGCACAGGAAGTCGGGGGAGACCCCCTCGTGCTCGCAGGCGAACATTCGCCCCGTGCGGCCGAAGCCCGTCGCGACCTCGTCCGCGATCAGGAAGACGCCGTGCGCGTCGCACAGCTCCCGAACCCGACGGAGGTAGCCGTCGGGCTGGAGGCGGATGCCGGCGGCTCCCTGGACCAGCGGCTCGACGACGACCGCGCAGACGCGCTCGCCGTGCTCGGCCAGCAGCCCCTCGAGCTGGGCGGCGTCGCCGGGACGCGCCCGCCACGCGTCGAACAGCAACGGCCGGTAGGTGGAGTGGAAGAGGTCGATCCCGCCCACCGACACCGACCCGACCGTGTCGCCGTGGTAGGCGCCCTCGAGGCAGACGAACCCGGTGCGCCCCGCCTCCCCGCGCTGTGCCCACCACTGGAACGCCATCTTCAGCGCGACCTCCACCGCGGTCGAGCCGCTGTCGGAGTAGAAGACGCGCGAGAGCCCCTCGGGGGCGAGCGCGACGAGGCGCTCGGCGAGCTCGACCGCCGGCGGGTGGGAGAGCCCGAGCATCGTCGAGTGGGCGACGCGGTCGAGCTGGGCGCGCACGGCGGCGTCGATCGCGGGATGACGGTGGCCGTGGACGTTGCACCACAGCGAGGAGACCCCGTCGAGGTAGGCGTTGCCGTCGGTGTCGTAGAGCGTCGTGCCCTCGGCCCGCTCGATGAGCACCGGCGGCTCCTCGTCCTCCCAGCCCCGCTGCTGGGTGAACGGGTGCCAGAGGAGGCGGCGGTCGAGCGCCGCGAGGTCGCGCGTGGCCATCGCCGGGCAACGTAGAGCCGCGGGCGGTCGGATCGGCTGCTCTACCCTCGCCCTCCCGTGGGCTCTCGCGCCTTCCCCCCGATCCCGCTCGTGGTCTTCGTCGTCGGCGCGGCGAGCCTCGGCGTGGAGATCGCCGCGGCGCGGCTGCTCGCGCCCTACTTCGGCGCCTCGACGATCATCTGGGCGAACACGATCGCGGTGGTCCTCGTGTCGCTCTCGGCGGGGTACTGGCTCGGCGGCCGCCTGGCGGACCGCCGGCCCGACGTCGCGCGGGCTGTGCCGCCTCGTGCTCGGCGCGGCGGCGCTGCTGGCGGTCGTGCCCTTCGTCGCACGGCCGTTCCTCGACCTCGCGGTCGACGCGCTCGACTCGATCTCCGCCGGCGCCTTCATCGGCTCGCTCGTCGCGGTGCTCCTGCTCGTCGCCATGCCGGTGCTGCTGCTCGGCGCCGTCTCGCCCTACGCCGTGCGGCTCTCGGTGGGCAGCGTCGAGGAGTCGGGGCGCGTGGCCGGCCGGCTCTACGCGATCGGCACCGTGGGCTCGCTGGCCGGCGTCTTCCTCTCCGCGCTCCTCCTCGTCCCGCTGGTCGGAACGCAGCGGACGTTCCTCGCCTTCGCGGCCGCGCTGGCGCTCGTCGGCGCGCTCGGCATGGGGCGCCGGTGGGCGCTCGCGCCGGTGGCCGCCGCCGCGCTGCTCGTGCTCCCGGCCGGGACCCTGAAGGCCGCCGGCGACGGCGTGCGGGTGCTCGCCGAGCGCGAGACGCCCTACCAGTACGCCCGCGTGCTCCAGCGCACGGACGGCAAGCGCTGGCTGGAGCTCAACGAGGGCGTCGCGGTCCACTCGGTCTACCGCCCGGGCCGCTGGCTGACCGGCGACTACTGGGACGACTTCCTCGTCCTCCCGCTCGCCACGCGCGCCACGCCGCCGCGACGGCTGGCGATCCTCGGCAACGCCGCCGGCACGACGGCGCGCGCCTACGGCCACTACTTCCCCCGCACGGCGATCGACGCCGTGGAGATCGACGGGGTCCTCACCGACCTCGGGCGTCGCTGGTTCGGCCTGCGCGGGCCGCGGCTGCGCCTCGTCACGGCGGACGCCCGGCCCTTCCTGCGGCGCACGCCGCACCGCTACGACGCGATCTTCGTCGACGCCTACCGGCAGCCCTACATCCCGTTCTACCTGGCCACGCGCGAGTTCTTCCGGCTCTGCCGCGAGCGGCTGCGGCCGGGCGGCGTGGTCGTGGTCAACGTCGGCGAGCCACGTGACACCGACCGCCTCGAGCGGGTGCTCGCGGCCACCATGGGGGCGGAGCTCCGCACCGTGCTGCGCGACCCGGTCGAGCCGACGAACACGCTGCTGCTGGGCGCCGTCGGCCCGGCATCGGCGGGGCGCCTCGCGGCGGCCCGCGCCCGCCTCCCCGCGCCGCTGCGGCCGTTGGCCTCGGCCGCCGCCGCCCGGCTCGGGCCGCCGCGCCCGGGCGGCCGCGTGTACACCGACGACCTCGCCCCGGTGGAGTGGCTGACCGACACGTCGATCGTGCGCTACGCGGCGGGGGAGTGAGGCGGTGTCCGGCAAGGACCGGCGGCCCGCGCTCAGCCGGACCCCCGCGCGCGCCGTGGCGCCCCGACGCCGCGCGACTCCAGCACGACGACCACGATCAGCGCCACGTTGACGGCGGCCAGCGTGACGAGGCCCGGCGCGACGAGCCCGAGCGCGGCCAGGAGCACGATCGCGACGACCCCGCCGGCTCGCGTGGCGGTCAGGGAGCCGGCCATCACCCAGCGGAACGCGACGTGTCCCAGCAGGTAGAGCACGGGGCCGCCGACGACGACTCCCAGCTCGAGGCCGTGGAGCACCGCGCCCGGGTGCGCGATGACGATCTCGTCGCCGACGGCGGTGGCGATGATCCCCGCGACGATCAGCAGATGGACGTAGGTGTAGGCGTCCCGGCCCATGCGTCCCGTGTCCTCGACGTCCTGGAGGCGCCGGCTCGACACGTCGGCGACGTAGTCGAAGTAGAGCCACCAGAGCGCCGCGCTCCCGACGAAGGCGACGGCGATCGCCACCCCGATGACGAGGTCGAGGGCGAGCTCCGAGGCGGTGGCTCCCGTGACCACGATCGACTCCCCGAGCGCGATGATGATGAAGAGCTGGAAGCGCTCCGCGAAGTGCGAGCCCTCGATCGTCCACTGCGAGGTCTCGGAGGCGCCGAGCCGCGGGGTCCAGTAGCGCACCGCGGGGGCGACGTAGTCGACGACGACCGCGACGAGCCAGATCGGGATGCGCCACGCCGCCGGGGCCAGCGCGCCGGCCAGCCACGGGACCGCGGCGAGCAGGCCCCACGCGAGAATCCGGCGGAACGGCGCGTGGAGCGGGTCGTCCCGGTCCGTCGCCCAGACGATGAAGGCGTTGCGCATCGCCTGGAGCACGACGTAGGACCCCGCGAAGAGCAGGGCGCGCTCCCCGAACGCCTCGGGGATGGCGATCGCCATGCCGAGGCTCGCGAGCATCACGCCGATCAGGATCAGGCGCACCGGCGTGGCGTCGGGGTCGAACCAGTTGGCCATCCACGTCGTGTAGATCCACGCCCACCACACGACGAGGAGCAGCAGCGTGGTCTTCAGCACGCCGTCGGCGTCGAGATGCGCGAGCAGGAAGTGCGAGAGCTGGGTGACGGCGAACACGTAGACGAGGTCGAAGAACAGCTCGAGGCTCGACGCGCGCTGCTCCTCGCCCGGCTGCCGGCGGAGGTGGTGGGACACGGCTAGAGCGCCGGCACGAGCGCGTCGAGGGGCAGGTGGGCGCCGGCCGCGGCGAGCGCCGGCGGTTCCGGCGCCCGCACGGTCGGCAGGCCGGCGACCGGCACGGCGCCGAGCGCCGCGACCGTCTCCCGGTTGGACCGCTCGACGGGACCGGGCGCGGCCGGCCACGGCGTCATCACGACGCCCGTCACCCGAAGGCCCGCCGCGCGGGCGGACTCGAGCGTGAGCAGGGTGTGCGAGATGGTGCCGAGCCCGGCGCGGGCGGCGACGACCACGGGCAGGCCGAGGTCGAGCGCGAGGTCGCGCACGAGATAGCCCGGGGTGAGCGGCACGAGCAGGCCGCCGACGCCCTCGACGACCAGCGCGTCGGCCCCCTGACCCGCGCGGCGCGCGGAGGCGACCAGCGCGGCCGGGTCCAGAGCCTCGCCCGCGAGGCGCGCGGCGAGATGGGGTGAGACCGGCGGGCCGAAGCGGACCGGGGCGACCGCCTCGGGACCGCGGCGTCCGCCGGCGGCCCGCGCGAGCACCACGTCGTCGGGCGGCCAGGATGGAGTCCGCCGGCTCCGCCGTCCCGGTCAGCACCGGCTTGCTCGCCGCGACGCGCAGGCCCTCGCTCGCGAGCGCCGCCAGCAGCGCCGCCGCGACGACCGTCTTCCCGGCACCGGTGTCGGTCCCGGTGACGAAGCAGCCGCGCACCCGCGGTCCTACGCCGCGCGCGGGACGGGCTCCGGCTCGCTCTCGAGGTCGAACGGCCGCGGGCGCCCGGCTCGTGGCTCGGGCGGCGCGGCGACCGGTGCCGGGCCCGCGGGCTCGATCTCGCCGGCGGCGAGCGGCGCGGCGGCCGCGGGCGTCGTGGCCGCGGGCCGGAAGCCGGCTGCGCGCGCGGCGCGCGCGAGCGCCCGCGCCGCGCCCCGGAGCTCGGTCCGCGTATGGGACGCCATCACCGCGAGGCGCAGCCGCGACGTCCCGGCGGGCACCGTCGGCGGCCGGATCGCCTGGGCGAACACGCCGCGCTCGAGCGCCGCCTCGCAGACCTGCACGGCCAGCGCGGGGTCGCCGACCACGAGCGGCACGATCGGGGTCGCGCCGGCCGGGACGCCGAATCCCTCCCGCGCGAGCTCCTCGCGCAGGGCCACGCCGTTGCCCTGCAGCCGATCGACCCGCTGGGGCTGGGACTCCAGCAGCTCGAGCGCGGCGAGCGCGCCGGCGACCGCGGGCGGCGAGGGGGCGGTGGAGAAGATCAGCGTGCGGGCCGAGTTGACGAGCCAGCGCGCCATCGACGCGTCGCAGCAGGCGTAGGCCCCGTAGGCGCCGAGGGCCTTGCCCAGGGTCCCGATGACCACGTCGACCTCGTCCTCGAGCCCCGCCGCGGCCACGGCGCCGCGCCCGCCGGGGCCGAGGCACCCGGTGCCGTGCGCCTCGTCGACGACGACCCGCGCGCCGTGGCGGCGCGCGAGGTCGACGATCTCCTCGAGCGGCGCCACGTCCCCGTCCATCGAGAACACGGAGTCGGTGACGATGAGCGCGCCGCGGCCCTCGGCCTTCTCGAGGCCCCAGGCGAGGTGCTCGACGTCGGCGTGGTCGTAGACGAACGTCTCCGCGCGGGCGAGCCGGCAGCCGTCGACGAGCGACGCGTGGTTGAGCGCGTCGGAGAAGACCACGTCGCCCGCGCCCGCGAGCGCCGAGACGATGCCGGTGTTCGCCAGGTAGCCCGAGCCGAAGAGCAACACCGCCGGGGCCCCCTTGAAGTCCGCCAGGCGCTCCTCCAGGCGGCGATGGACGGTCATGTTGCCGGACACCAGGCGCGACGCGCCCGCGCCGGCGCCCCAGCGCATCGCCGCCTCGGCGGCGGCCTCGCGGACGGCCGGGTGGTCGGCGAGCCCGAGGTAGTTGTTCGAGCAGAGCAGGAGGACGGGCTTGCCGTCGAGCACGACGCGCGGCCCCTGCGGCCCGCTCACCAGCCGCATCCGGCGGTAGAGCCCGAGCTCCTTGAGCTCGGCCAGCCGGGCCTCGATCCCCGTCATGCGCCCGCCCCCGTGGCGGCGCGCTCCCGCGTCTCCCGATCGTGCCCGGCGTTCGGTGCGCCGTCGGGTCGCGGCGGCACGGTCGCCTTGCGTCGAAAGCGCAGCTGGGCGGCCGGGTCCCACAACCGGATCTCGAGCTCGTCCGGCGGCGCCGGGCCGGGGTCCGCGGCGAGGTGGTCGGCGACGAGGTCCGGGGTGTCCCCGTCGAGCCATCCGCGGCGATTGTCCGGGCGCGGGTTGCGGCCGTTGTCGGGCTGGGGGGCGACGTTCAGGCCGAGATCCTCGAACATCGCGCGATCCTCCTCCGGGGTGTTGCCGAGCGTGGTGAGGAAGTTGCCCATCATCACCCCGTTCACGCCGGCGCGGACCGCCAGCGCCTGGAGGTCGCCGAGGTTCTCGACCCGGCCGCCGCAGAGCCGGAACAGGGCCGCCGGGAGGATCAGGCGGAAGATCGCGATCCACTTCACCGCCTCCCACGGATCCATGAAGTCGCGGTCGCCGAACTTCGTGCCGGGGCGCGGGTTCAGCAGGTTGATCGGGACGCTCGTCGGGTCGATCTCCGCGAGCTGGAAGGCCATCTCGACCCGCTGCTCCCGCGTCTCGCCGAGGTTGAGGATCCCGCCGACGCACGTCTCCAGCCCCGCCTCGCGGACCGCGTCGATGGTGCGCAGCCGGCCCTCGTAGCGGACGGTGGAGGAGACCTCCGGGTAGTAGCTCTCGGCGGTCTCCACGTTGTGGTGCACGCGCTGGATGCCGGCCTCCCGCAGCGCGCGGGCGCGCGCGGGGGACACGTGGCCGATCGAGGCGCAGCGCTTGAGGTTCGTCCGCTCGGCGACGAGGCGCGCGCCCTCGAGCACCTTCTCGAAGTCCCGCGTCGAGAGGCCCTGGCCCTGGGTGACCATGCAGAAGCGGTGGGCGCCGGCCGCCTCGGCCGCGCGGGCGTGCTCGAGGATCTGCCCGGGCTCCATCATCGCGTGCATCGGCGTGTCCGCCTCGGCGTAGCGCGACTGGGCGCAGAAGCCGCAGTCCTCCGCGCAGCCGCCCGACTTCGCGTTGACCAGCGAGCACATGTCGGTCGCGTCGGCGAAGCGCTCGACCCGGGCCCGCCAGGCGCGCTCGACCAGCGCCTCGATCTCGACGGGGTCGTCGAGATCGCCGAGGCGCAGCGCCTCGTCACGGGTGATCAGCGGGGGCATGGCGGGCGGCAACCTCCGTGTCGGGATGGGCCGGAAAGTAGGGACGGCCCCGGACGGGATCGCCGCGTGCGCGCGGGTAGGGTGGCCGGGATGCCCGACGGGTCGCTCAACGACGCGGACGAGCCGCGTGCCGACGAGAGCGAGATGGAGCGGATCGACCGGAACCTCGGCGAGCTCCTGCAGGAGCTCCGGGTCGCACAGGCCGGGGTGCAGATCCTCTTCGCGTTCCTCCTCGCGCTGCCGTTCACCGCGCGCTGGAGTGGCGTCGACGAGCTGCAGCGCGACCTCTACTTCGCGGCGCTGCTGCTCTCCGCGCTGTCCGCCGCGTGCCTCATCGCGCCGACCGCGTACCACCGCATCGTGTTCCGCCACCACGACAAGCGAGCCCTCGTGACGACTTCCAACCGGCTGGCGATCGTCGGCCTCGTCTGCCTGGCCTGCGCGATCGTGATCATCGTCGTCTTCGTCACCGACGTCCTGTTCAAGGCGCCGACCGTGATCCTCGTCGCGATCGGCGGCGTCCTGGTGTTCGGCGGCCTGTGGTTCGCGCTGCCGATTCGCCGGCGGATCATCCAGAGCGAGCGGTGGGAGCGACGGCGGGCCGCCGCGACGGCGCGCGGCAGGTGACGCCGGCGCCGCCCTCCGCTCAGGCGCCGGTCCAGCGCGGCGGACGCCGCTCGCCGAAGGCGCGGACGCCCTCCCGGAAGTCGGCGGAGGCGAAGCAGGACTCGCGCAGCGCGACGAGCTCGGCCTCGACCTCGGGGTCCAGCGGGCCGCGCGCGTCGGTCAGCGCGCGGAGGATCCGCTTGTTCCCGGTCAGCGACAGCGGGGCGTTGCCCGCGATCTCCGTGGCCAGCGCGAGCGCGCGGGCCTCGAGCGCGCCGTCGGCGGCGACCTCGTTCACGAGGCCCCAGGCCAGCGCCGTGGCGGCGTCGAGCCGGCGCCCGACGAGGAACAGCTCGCGCGTGCGCGGGAGCCCGATCGCGTCGATGAAGCGGCGCAGGCCGGTGTGCGAGTAGACGAGGCCGAGCTTCGCCGGCGGCATCCCGAGCCGCGCCCCGGCGTCGGCCACCCGCAGGTCGCACGCGAGCGCCAGCTCGAGGCCGCCGCCGATCGCGTGGCCGTTCAACGCCGCGACGGTCGGCCACGGGTGGGCGTCGAGCGCCTCGAGCGCGCTCGTGAACGGATGCGCCACGAGCCGCTCGGCCTCCCGGGCGAAGACCTCGTCCGGCAGGTCGCCGATGTCGTAGCCCGACGAGAACACCGGGCCCTCGCCGGTGACGATCACGCAGCGGGCGTCGACCCGCGGCAGGGTCTCGGCGATCCCGTCGAGGATCGCGTGGTCGAGTGCGCCGCGCTTCTCGGGATTGGCGAAGGTGAGCCGGGCGACGCCGGGCGCCGGTTCGTCGAGGCGCAGCCGCCCGCCGGACTCGGGTGCGTCGCCCACGCGGCCTACTCGAGCACGACGAGCGTGTCGCCCTCGGAGACGGACTGGCCCTCCGCGCAGCGGATCTCGCTGACCTTGCCCGGGTCCTCGGCCTCCACCGGCATCTCCATCTTCATCGACTCGAGGATGACCACCGTGTCGCCCTCCTCGACCGCGTCGCCGACCTGCACCTCGATCTTCCACACCGTGCCCGTGATGTGGGCCTCGACGTCTGGCACCGTGGTCCTCCTGTCGTGTCCGCTCGCCCGACCGATCCGGGGCGCGAGGACCATACCCCGCGCGGCCGACCGACCGTGCTCGTCGTCGCGGTCCGGCGCCTCCGGGGCCGCGCGGGCGGATGCCGGAAAACGGTGTCAGTGGGCGCCGGAAAACGGTGTCTTCGGAACGTCCGGGTTCTTCTGGCTTCCGGTGCGGGAGCGGGACGCGCGTTCCGACCGGGGTCAGGTATAGAACGTCACCATGCGCACAAGGAAGCGGTACTCCGGCGGACGTCCCGGCCTGGTTCTCGCCCTCCTCCTCGTCCTCTCCGCCGCGGTCGCCGTCGGCGGCGTCGCAGCCGTCAGGCTGCTCTCCGGGGAGTGGTGGGTCGCGGGAGCGCTCGTCGCCGCGGCGGTGGTGGTCTGGACGGTCATCGCGGTGGTGACCGACGAGCGGTCGTCCGCGACGCGGGCGCGCGTCAGGGACGCGAGTGCTCCGCAGGTCGCGCGCGGCCGCGCGGCGGCCCCGCGCCGCTCGAGCATCGCCTGAGGCCCGACCTCGACCGCCGGCCCGCCGCCGCCGCCTCCGCCGGCGTCGGGTGGCGGGATAGGCTCCCGCGCCGTGATCCTGGCCATCGACGAAGGCACGACCGGCGTCACCTGCCTGGTGTTCGACCACGAGGCGGAGATCGTCGGGCGCGCCTACCGCGAGATCACCCAGCACTTCCCGCGCCCCGGCTGGGTCGAGCACGACGCCGAGGAGATCTGGGCGGCGACCCACGACATCGCCGGCGAGGCCCTGGCCGACGCCGGCGTCGGCCCCGGGGGGCTCGACGCGATCGGCATCACGAACCAGCGCGAGACGGTCTGCGCCTGGGATCCCGCGACCGGCGCCCCGCTGCACCGGGCGATCGTCTGGCAGGACCGCCGGACCGCCGAACGCTGCGCCGCGCTGCGCGCGGCGGGTCACGAGGCGCACGTGCGCGCGGCGACCGGGCTCGTGCTCGACCCCTACTTCTCGGCGACGAAGATCGCCTGGCTGCTCGACGAGGTCCCGGGCCTGCGGGAACGGGCCGAGCGGGGGGAGGCGATCTTCGGCACGGTCGACTCATGGCTCGTGTTCCGCCTCACCGGGGAGCACGTCACCGACCGGTCGAACGCGTCGCGGACCATGCTCTACGACATCCGCTCCGGCGCGTGGGACCCGGCCCTGCTCGAGCTCTTCGGCGTTCCGGAGCGGTCGCTGCCCGCCGTGCGGCCGAGCGCCGGCGAGCTCGGCCGCACGAGCGCCGCGGCGTTCCACGGCCACGAGGTGCCGGTGGCCGGGGTGGCCGGCGATCAGCAGGCGGCCCTCTTCGGCCAGGGCTGCCTCGACCCCGGCCAGGGCAAGAACACCTACGGAACCGGATCGTTCGTGCTGCTCAACGCCGGTCATCGGGCCCCGGAGCCCGTACCGGGCCTGCTGGGCACGGTCGCGTGGGGCATCGGCGCGAGCACGACCTACGCGCTGGAGGCGAGCATCTTCGTCACGGGGGCCGCGATCCAGTGGCTGCGCGACGGGCTGGGCATCGTCGGGGAGGCCGCCGAGACCGCGGCGCTCGCGGGCTCGCTGGAGGGCAACGAGGGCGTCTACTTCGTGCCGGCGCTCACCGGGCTCGGCTCCCCGTACTGGGACCCGTACGCGCGCGGGGCGATCCTCGGCCTCACGCGCGGGTCCGGGCGCGCGCACCTCGCCCGCGCGGCGCTCGAGGCGATCGCCTACCAGACGGTCGACGCCGTCCGGGCGATGGAGGCGGCGAGCGACACGCCGCTCGCCGAGCTGCGGGCCGACGGGGGGGCGACCGCCAACGCGTGGCTCATGCAGTTCCAGGCCGACGTCCTCGGGGTGCCGGTCGTCGTGCCCGAGGTGGCCGAGACGACCGCGCTCGGCGCCGCGTTCCTCGCCGGCGTGGGGACCGCGACCTTGACGCTCGACCACCTCCGGCGCTCGTGGCGCGAGCGGGCGCGCTACGAGCCGCGCATGGGCGAGGACGAGCGGGCGGAGCTGCTCGCGGGCTGGTCGCGTGCCGTCGAGCGCGCGCGCGGCTGGGCCGACGGGGTCGAGCCCGCCGCCGCGGGGTAGGCTTCCGGGCACCGTGCCGCACGAGAGCGACAGGGGCGAGGCGCTCGCGCCGATGAAGGAGCAGGTCTACCGGGATCCGCGCCCGGCGGAGTACTTCGACCGCTTCTACGAGCGCGTCGAGCAGGGCGAGCCCGACGCCATGTACGAGATCGTCCGGCTCATCGTCGTGCCCTACGTCGCGCTGGCGTTCCGGGGCCGCTCGATCTCCTCGGAGAAGGTCCCGCCCGGCCCGGTGATCCTCGCGCCGAACCACTTCTCGTTCATGGATCACTTCTTCGCGGGATCGTTCACGCGCCGCCGGGTCCAGTTCGTGGCGAAGTCCCAGCTGTTCAAGCCGCCGCTGCAGTTCGTCTACACGCACGGCGGCGTGTTCCCGATCCGCCGCGGCGCGCGTGACGAGCGCTCCTTCGGGACGGCGCGGGCGGTGCTCGCGCGCGGCAACGCGATCGTCATGTACTGCGAGGGCGGCCGCTCGCGCAGCGGCACGCTCGCGCAGCGCGCGAAGCCCGGGATCGGTCGCCTCGCGCTCGAGACCGGCGCGCCCATCGTCCCCATCGCGATCCACGGATCGAACAAGGTCCGCAACTGGAAGCGACTCCAGTTCCCGAAGGTCACGGTTCAGTACGGCGACCCGCTGCGCTTCGAGGTCGTCGAGCGTCCCACGCGCGATCAGTCCCAGCGGGCGGCCGACGAGGTGTTCTCGCGGATCAAGACGCTCTATGCGGGCCTCGAGGCCTACGGGAGCAAGGCCGTCCGCCGGCGGGTGCGCGCCGAGCGCCGCGGGCGGCACACGGGCGCCGCGCCGGCGTCGTCGTAGCCGGGTCAGTAGACGGATTCCAGCTCGGCCCAGCGCTCCGGGTCGTGACCCGGAACCACGAGGAGTCCCGGGGTCTGCGCCACGAAGTCGCGGAGCTCGCCCACCGAGCTCCGGAAGCGGTCCGCGTCGTCGACGATGAACGGCCCAGCCCCGCCCTCCAGGGCTCGCATGGTGTAGGCCGCGTCGGCCATCAGCAGCGCGTGGCCGTCGGCGAGGCGCAGGAGCACCGAGAGGTGGCCGGGCGTGTGACCCGGCGTGGACAGCAGGCGCACCGATCCGTCGCCGAACAGGTCGACGGCGCGGGAGAAGGTGGCGAACGGCTCGGCGCCCGCGAAGTCGAGCGTGCGCCAGTCGAAGGCGTGGTCGTAGTGCTCCGGGACGTACCCGCGGAGCCACGCTCGCGGGGCGGTGGCCGCGACCCACTCGGCGCGATCGACGACGAAGGTCGCGCCCGGATACTCGGCGACGGCGCTGGCGTGGTCGTTGTGCAGGTGGGTCATCACGACCACCGCGACGTCCTCGGGCGCGTGGCCGAGTCGGCGCAGGCGCGCACTCGCGGCCTGCTCCGACTCCATGCGGATCGGGAGGACACGCCCCGTGACGCCGAGGTTCTGCGCTCCCGTCGCGCAGACCGGGTGCAGCCCGGTGTCGACGAGCACGAGCCCGGCCCCGGGGTGCTCGACGAGGAACGCGGGCACCGGAAGGCGCACCCGGGCACCACGGCGGAGGATGACCTGCGCCCAGGTGCGCAGGTCGGCCAGCGGCACCTCGCGACGCTCCATGAACGCGGACGGGGCGTCGAGCTCGCCGGTCAGCAGCGGATGGAGGCGGACCGTCGCCTCCTCGCGGCCGCCGGGGAGGGGAAGCTCGACCGGACGGGGCGTGGCGGCGACCGGCATCGTGACCGGGCAGGCTATACCGATAGCCTCCGCGCGCCATGCCCCTCGCGCGATTCCGGGACGGGCTCCTGGCCGGCCGCACCGTGGCCCTGGCCGGGGATCCGGCTCGCCTGGCCGCCCTCGGCGCCGCGGTGGCGGTCGCGGCCGATCCCTGGGCGCTCGACGAGGCGGGCGCGGACGCATGGGCGGCCGACCTGGTCGGGCGCCACGGTCGCCTCGACGGGCTCGTCCTGGACGCCGGCGAGCCGTTCGGCCCGGGCGGGGGCGACGCGCTGGCCCGCACGCTCGACGCGACGTGGCGGCTCGTCCGCGCGGTGGCGAGCGCCGCGATGATCCCCGAGGCGGGTGGCGGGGCGATCGTCCTCGTCGGCCCGCGCCCGGGCGCCGGGCCGCACGCCGAGGCGGCGCGCGCCGCGCTGGAGAACCTCGCGCGCACGCTCTCGGTGGAGTGGGCGCGCTTCGGCCTGCGCGCCACGATGATCGCCCCGGGCGACGGGACGACGGCCGCCGAGGTCGAGGACCTCGTGGCGTGGCTCCTCTCGCCGGCGGGCGACTACGTCTCGGGCTGCCGGCTGGCGCTCGGCTCGCTCTAGGGCGAGTCCGCCAGACCGGCGAGTCCCGCCTCGCCCTCGGCCACGGCGATCACGTCGAAGCGCTCGATGCGCACCGGCTCGAGGCCGCACAGGCCGGTGACGCGCTCGGTCACCCACGCCGCGCACGCCTCGCGGGCGGCGAGGTCCTCGAAGACCATGAGCGAGCCGTAGCGCCGACCGTCGCGGTACCAGACCTTGACGTGGAGCCCCTCGAGCCCGGTGAAGCGCTCCAGGCCGGCCTCGTGGACCCCGCGTTCGAGCTCGTCGACGGTGCACGTGGCCCCGGGCGCGGCGAGGTCCCACAGGAGGTGGAGGGCGACGGCCATCTCCAATAGGATCGCGCCCGTGCCCGACGACCCGCTCATCTGCGTCGTCGAGATCCCGAAGGGGAGCCGCAACAAGTACGAGTGGGATCCGCGGTTGAAGGCGATCAAGCTCGATCGCTTCCTCTTCTCCTCGACGGTCTACCCGACCGACTACGGGTTCATCCCGGACACCGAGGGCGAGGACCACGACCCGCTCGACGCGATGGTCTGCGTGTCGGAGCCGACCTTCCCGGGCTGCGTCATCCCCGCGAAGCCGGTGGCCGTCTTCCGCATGAGCGACGACCACGGCCAGGACGACAAGATCGTCTGCGTCCCGCTGCAGGACCCGAACTGGAACCACATCTCCGTGCTCGAGGACATCCCGGAGGTGCTCCGGACGGAGATCCAGCACTTCTTCTCGATCTACAAGATGCCGGAGGGCAAGACCGTGGAGGTCCAGGGCTGGCGCTCGCGCGAGCTGGCCCTGCAGATCATCGAGGAGGCGCGGGTGCGCTGGCGCGCGATGGGCGAGGACGCGCCGCGGTCGCCTCGCCTGTAGCGACGGCGGCCGGCGGCGCGCGACCGGCTCGCGGCCTGCGGCCTACGTCGTCATCCCGGTGAACTGGCCCCCGGTCACGTTCAGCACCTGGCCGTGGACGTAGTTCGACCACGGCGAGCAGAGGAAGAAGACGCCGCCGGCGGCCTCGTCCGGGGTGCCCGGCCGCCCGAGCGGGATGAGCATCGCCGCCATGCCGCGGAGCTGGTCGGGGATGCCGAGCTGGACCTTCTCGCCGCCGATCTCCATCGTGTTCGCCTCCTCCTTGGAGGCGGTCAGCCGCGTCTCGATGTAGCCGAACGCGACCGCGTTCACGTTGACCTTGAACTGGCCCCACTCCTTGGCGAGCGTCTTCGTGAGCCCGACCACGGCCGCCTTGCCGGCGGAGTAGTTCGCCTGCCCGGCGTTCCCCATCGTCCCGGAGATGGAGGAGACGTTGACGATCTTGCGGAACACCTCGCGGCCCTCCTCGCGCTCCTGCTTGGCCGGCTCGCGCAGGTGGGGGGCGGCGGCGCGGATCACCCGGAACGGGGCGATGACGTGGATGTCGAGCATCCTCTGGAACCAGTCGTCGCTCATCTTGTGGACCGGTGCGTCGAGGGTGTAGCCGGCGTTGTTCACGACGATGTCGATCCGGCCCCACTCGTCGACGGCCTTCTGGACGAGCGCGTCGGGGACGCCGGGCTGCGTGAGGTCGCCGGCGAAGGACGCGCTCTCGCCCCCGATCTCGCCGGCGGTCTGCGAGGCGACGTCGCCGTCGAGGTCGTTGATCAGGACCTTCGCGCCCTGCTCGCTCAGCAGCTCGGCCGTGGCCCGGCCGATGCCGCGGGCCGAGCCCGTGACGATGGCCACCTTCTCGTCGAGTACGCCCATGGGGTGTCGTGCTCCTTCTCGTCGTCGGTTCGTCAGGCGCGGGACGCTAGGGCAAGCCGCTCGTCGGCGGCCGCCCGGTTCAGCGCCTCGTCCCAGCAGAGGAGCACGCTCGACTCCCTGGGCCTCAGAGCCCGAGCGTCTTCCCGAGGATCTCGCGCATGATCTCGTCGGTGCCGCCCCCGATCGGACCGAGGCGCGCGTCGCGCGCGGCGCGCTCGATCCCGTACTCGACCATGTAGCCGGCGCCGCCGTGGATCTGGAGGCACTCGTCCATCACGTCGAACGCCGCGCGCTGGGTCGCGAGCTTCGCCATCGTCACCTCCTGGACGGCGTCGCCGTCGAGGTGGCGGCGCAGCGCGTGGTAGGTGAGCGCCCGGCCCGTCTCGATCGTCGTCGCGATCTCGGCGAGCTTGTGGCGGATCGCCTGGTGGCGCCCGATCGGACGGCCGAACGCCTCGCGCTCCTGCGCGAAGACGAGGGTCTTCTCGAAGGCGACCTGCATCCCGCCGACCGCGCCGAGCGCCATCAGCAGCCGCTCCCACTGGAAGTTGGCCATGATGAGGTAGAAGCCGCGCCCTTCCTCGCCGAGCAGGTTCTCTTCCGGGACGAATACGTCGTCGAGCGCGATCAGCGCCGTGTCGGAGGCGTGCCAGCCGAGCTTCTCGATCGGCCGGGCGCTCACGCCCTCGCCGCGCTCCACGAGGAGGAACGAGAGGCCGTGGTGGCCGCCCTCCGGGCGCGTCTTCACGGCGGTGACCATCACGTCGGCGCGGCAGCCGTTGGTGATGAACATCTTCGAGCCGTTCACGACCCAGCCGCCGTCGACCTTCCGCGCGTGCGTGCGGATGCCGGCGACGTCGGAGCCGGCGTCCGGCTCGGTGATGGCCAGCGCCGCGATCGCCTCCCCGCGGATGCCCGGCTCGAGGAAGCGCCGCTTCTGCTCGTCGGTGCCGAACCTCCAGATCGGCGGCAGCGCGATCCCGGCGTGCGCGCCGATCCCCGCGGCGAGCCCGCCCGAGCCGCAGCGGCCCAGCTCCTCGACGAACACCGCATCCGCGACCGGGTCGCCGTCGCCACCGTGCTCGGCCGGGAACTTCAGGCCCAGGTAGCCCTGCTCCGCGCACCAGCGGAAGACCTCGTCGGGGAAGTGCCGTGCGGCCTCCCACTCCCCGGAGCGGGGCGCCAGCGTGCGCTCGATCCAGCCGCGGCAGGCCACGCGGAACTCCTCGTGCTCGGCCGTGAACGGGGGGAGCGGACGGCGCGGCGTGGCGGCGGGCAGGCCGCGATCGGCGAGGGCGCCGCTCACAGCGTCGTGTGGCCGCGGGCGGCGTGGTCGAAGCCGAGCAGGTCGCCGCGCGGGTTCTTCGGCCCGCCGTGGTGGTAGGCGCGCACCTCGGAGATGCGGCCGTCGCGGAACGCGAACCACTCGGTGCCACGGTCCAGGCGCCGCTCGCCCGAGCGCGGGTCGCTCCACGACATCGTCCACTCGATCACCGCCTCGTCACCGTCCTCGATGCCGTGCTCCAGGACCCAGCGGGCGTCGAGCCGGTCCACGCCGAGCTTGGCGTGGCCGGCGATCTCGGAGGCCCCGCGGTGGGGGCCCAGGCGCGTGTAGTAGTGGACGGCGTCGTCGCAGAAGTGCGCCGCGACCGCGTCGGCGTCGCCGGTGTTCAGCGCCTCGTAGTACGACGCGACGTGGTCGAGCAGCGCGCCCACCGCGGCCGGCGGCCTACAGCCCGTAGGAGCGCCCGATCACGTCGAGCATGATCTCGTCGGTGCCCGCGCCGATGCGGTTGAGGCGCATGTCGCGCCAGACCCGCTCGACGCCGTACTCCTTCATGTAGCCGGCGCCGCCGTGGATCTGGATGCACTCGTCGGCCACCTCGACGGCGACCCGCGCGGCGTGGAGCTTGGCCATCGAGATCTCGCGCACGGGGTACTCGCCGTTGTTGAAGCGCCAGGCGGTCATGTAGACCATCTGCCGCGCCGACTCGATCTTCGTCGCCATCTCGGCGAACTTGTGGCGGATGACCTGGAAGTGGCCGATCTGGCGCCCGAACGCCGTGCGCTCCTGCGCGTACTGCAGGGTCCGGTCGAAGCACCGCTGCGCGCCGGCGACGCAGCCCGCGGCGCCGATCAGGCGCTCGCCCTGGAGCTCCCACATGATGTGGTAGAAGCCCTTGCCCTCCTGGCCGAGCAGCGCCGACGCCGGGACGCGCACGTCCTGGAAGGCGAGCAGCGCGGTGTCGGAGGCGTGCATGCCGAGCTTCACGAGCTTCTTCTCGCGGATGACCCCCGGCAGGTCCATCGGGACGAGGAAGAGCGAGAAGCCGTCGTAGCCGGCGTCGGGGTCGGTCTTCGTCACGAGCACGATGACGTCGGCGCGGTGCCCGTTGGTGATGTAGGTCTTCGAGCCGTTGATGACGTACTCGTCGCCGTCGCGCACGGCGCGCGTCTTGATGCCCGCGACGTCCGAGCCCGCGTCGGGCTCGGTGATGCCGAGGCAGAGGATCTTCTGCCCGTCGATCGCCGGCACGAGCCACTCCTGCTTCTGCTCCTCGGTGCCGAACAGGTGGATCGGCGGCATGGCCATGTCGGTGTGGACGGCGACGCCCATCGCCAGCCCGCCCGAGTTCGACTTCGCCATCTCCTCGGCGAGCACGAGGTTGCAGTAGTAGTCGCCGCCCTGGCCGCCGTACGCCTCGGGCATCGAGAGCCCGAGGAAGCCGAGCTCGCCCATCCGGGCGATGACCGAGTCCGGGAAGGTCGTCTCCTCCCACTCCTCGGCGTGCGGCGCGAGCTCCTTCTCGACGAAGGCGCCGATCGACTCGCGCAGCCGGTCGTGGTCCTCGGTGAAGATGAAGTGCTTCTGCTTCGCCCCGTGGTCGGGCTTGACGACGTCGGCGGTGGCGGACATCTGGGTGGCGGCGCTCCTCGTCGGTGGCGGCTGGGTCTTCGGCGGCACGGTACTCCAGCCTCGCGGCGAAGTAAACAGTAGGACTTCCTACTTTCCGCTTGCCGTCCCGTAGGATGCGCCTCCGTGGGCGCCGCCTTCGAGACCATCCGCTACGACGTCGGGGCCGGCGGTGTCGCCACGATCACCCTCGACCAGCCCGAGACGCGCAACGCGCTCTCCGACGCGCTGCTGTCGGACCTGATCGCCGCCTTCGGCGCGGCGCGCGACGACGAGGCCGTGCGCTGCGTCGTGCTCGCCTCCTCGCACGAGCGGGTCTTCTCCGCGGGAGGCAACCTGTCGGGGTTCGCGGCCGACGTCCCGCTCGTCCACAAGCACCACGGCACGGAGCGCTTCCCGGAGCTCTTCACGCTGATCGGCGGGCTGGGCAAGCCGTCGATCGTGCGCGGCCGGCGGCCACGTGCTCGCGGGCGCGCTCGGCCTCGCGCTGGCCTGCGACCTCATCGTCGCCGCGGAGTCCGCGACGTTCGGGACGCCGGAGATCAACGTCGGCGTCTTCCCGTTCATGATCATGGCGCTGATCTACCGCAACGTCCCGCGCAAGAAGGCGAACGAGCTGCTGCTGCTCGGCGAGCGGATCGACGCCCGCGAGGCGGAGCGCATCGGGATCGTGAACCGGGTGGTGCCGGACGCCGAGCTCGACGCCGCCGTCGCCGCGTGGGCGGCGAAGCTCGCCGCGTCCTCGCCGGTGCTCATGCGCCTCGGCAAGGACGCGATGTTCCGCCAGCAGGACCTCGCGCTGCGCGAGGCGCTCGACCTCCTGCACGGCTACCTGACGATCGCCTTCTCGACCGAGGACATCCAGGAGGGCGTGACGGCGTTCTTCGAGAAGCGCGACCCCGTGTGGACCGGGCGATGAGCGCCGAGCCGCAGGCGCCGCCGGCCGGGCTGCTGCGGCCCCTGGTCGAGGACCTCCAGGAGCGCCGGGCGCGGGCGCGGCTCGGCGGCGGCGAGGAGCGGATCGCCCGCCAGCACGCGGCCGAGAAGCTCACCGCGCGCGAGCGGATCGACCTGCTCGTGGACGCCGGGTCCTTCAGCGAGCTCGGCATCCACGCCGGCATCCACTACTCGGTCCGCGGGCTCGAGGGGAAGGAGGCCCCGGCCGACGGCGTCATCACCGGCTACGGCAAGGTCGACGGGCGCCTCGTCGCGGTCTGCGCCTACGACTTCACCGTCATGGCCGGCTCGATGGGCATGACCGGCGAGATCAAGGTCGCCCGGCTGCGGGAGCTCGCGCTGACCAAGCGGATGCCGTTCGTGTGGCTGCTCGACTCCGCCGGGGCCCGGATCCAGGAGGCGGTCGGATCGCTGTTCGCCGGCTCGGGCCACCTGTTCCGCGAGGAGGTGGTGATGAGCGGCGTCATCCCCCAGGTGGCGGCGCTCATGGGGCCGTGCGCCGCCGGGACCGCGTACATCCCCGGGCTCGCCGACTTCGTGCCGATGGTCAAGGGCCGCGGCTCGATGGCCCTGGCCGGGCCGCACCTCGTGCGCGCGGCGGTGGGGGAGGACGTCACCCAGGAGGAGCTCGGCGGCTCGCGCGTCCACTGCCGCCGCTCCGGTGTCGGGGACCTGGAGGTGCCGGACGACGCGGCGTGCATCGCCCGGGTGAAGGAGTACCTCTCCTACTTCCCGTCCCACAACGGCGAGCCCCCGCCGGTGCGCGCGAGCGAGGACCCGATCGAGCGTGCCGAGGAGTCCCTGCTCGACGTGCTCCCGGAGTCCAACCGCAAGCCCTACGACATGTACGGGGTCATCCGGGCGATCGTCGACGACGGCGCGTGGCTCGACCTCAAGCCGCAGTGGGCGAAGACGATCATCACGTGCCTCGCGCGCTTCGGCGGGCGCCCGGTCGGCATCGTCGCGAACCAGCCCCGGCAGCTCGGCGGCATCCTCGACAACGACTCCGCCGACAAGGCCGCGCGGTTCGTGAACCTCTGCAACGCCTACGGGCTGCCGCTCGTCTTCCTCCAGGACGTGCCCGGCTTCATGGTCGGGACGAAGGTCGAGGAGGCGGGCATCATCCGCCACGGGGCGAAGATGCTCTACGCCGTCGCCAACGCGACGGTCCCGAAGATCACCGTCGTGCTGCGCAAGGCCTACGGCGCCGGCTACTACGTGATGAACGGGAAGGCCTACGAGCCCGATCTCATCGTCGCCTGGCCCTCGGCCGAGATCTCGGTGATGGGGGCCGAGGGCGCCGTGGAGATCGTCTTCCGCAAGCAGGTCGAGGCGGCGGAGGACCCGGCGGCCAAGAAGGCGGAGCTGATCGCGGACTACCGGAAGATCATCGACGTCTACATCGCCGCGCGGAACGGGATGATCGACGACGTCATCGACCCGCGGGAGACGCGGCCGACGATCTGCCGCGCGCTCGAGATGGCCGAGGGGAAGCGCATCGAGCGCCCGTGGAAGCGCAACGGGGTGGTGCCCGTCTGACGCGGCCGAGCACCGGAGGGGGTCCGGTGCTCGGGGAACGGAGGTGTGAGGCCGGGAGGGAGCGGCGCAGCCGCGACCGGTCACGTGTACCGCACCGTCACGAGATCGCCCGTTGGAGACGGGTTCCCCTGGTTCCGCGTGATCGGCCGGCTCAGTGGCCGAGCCCGCGGGTGCCCTCGTCCGGACCGCGGTCGGGGCGCCCGACGGCGACGGCGGACGGGCCGCGGGTCCCCTCGTCCGGGTGGCTCACGAACGCCGGGGCGCTCGCCGCGGGCACGACGCGCCCGCCCGACGGTGCGCTCGAGCCGCCGTCCCACAGGATGAGCGCGACCGCGCCGGCGACGACGAGCGCGAGCAGCGCGGCGACCACGGTGGCGCGGGAGTGCGAGCGAGCGTGCGGTCGGTGCGTGGATGGATGTGGACTGCGGCGACGGTGACACGGATCTCCTCCTCGGAGTGGTTGCGATCGCCGCGATGGTGCTCCCGGACGGATCGAGGGCGGTAAGGCCGCGGTAAGGGCGGGAGTCGGTCCGGGGGCCTACGGCGTGGTCCGCTCGCGAAGGCGCGACGCGGCCGCCGCGAACGAGCCCATCCCCAGGTCGCGGTAGGTCGCCTCAGCGCCCCCGAGCAGCGTCAGCGGCCCGCTCGTCGTCGCCGGGCCGGGCACGCCGCAGCAGCGTTCGTGCGCAGTCGGTCTGGGCGTGCGCCAGGCTCGGCCGGGCACCCATGCGCTCGTTGAGCTCCATCGCCCGCTCGAAGTGGCGGATGGCCTCGTCCGGGTCGCCCAGGGTCGCCGCCAGCAGCCCCAGGGGGCGGGCGGCCGCGTCGGCGCACGTGTCCGGCGGGCCGATGGCGATGAGCTCGGCGTGGGGGAGGACGAGCTCGTGGAGGACGCCGGCCCGGCGCTCGTCGCCGAGGGCCACGCAGGTCTCTGCGAGCAGGCTCAGGTTGAGCAGCCACGCCTCGCCCCGGGGGAGATCGGCGAAGTCGTCCGCGGCGAGCGCCTCGAAGGCGTCGCGCGCGAGCCGGTGGTCTCCCACGGCGGCGTAGAGCACGGCGAGCGCGCACCGGAGCGCGACGTACGTCGGGTACTCCTCGCACCGCCGCCTCCAAGGACGGCCGTACCTCGTCGAGCCGACCCTGGGCGCGCCCCAGCGTGAACAGCTGCAGCTGATGAGAGATCGGCGCGTTCCAGGGCTGGGCGTGGCGACCGAGCTGGAGCGCCCGCGCGGCCAGCGCCGCGCCTTCGGCGAGCCGTCCCTGGGAGGTCGCCAGCATGCCCCTGCTGCACGAGAGCTCCCAGAGCTGCGCGGGCTGGCGCATCTCCTGGGCCAGCGCCCGGGACTGGCGTCGAGCTCGACGGTGACCCCGTCGCGTCGCCGAGCTCCCACTGGGCGTAGAGGCGAAGTCGTGGCCTGGCAGACGCCTGCTCGCGGTCGCCGGCCGCCTCGCTCAGCGCGACGATCTCGCGCGGCCATCTCCGTTCGTTCGGGGCGTTCCCGGCGCTCCAGTCCGCCAGGACCCGACCGTCGAGCGCCGCAGGCGAGGGTGGCCGGCTCGTCGAGTCGCCGCGCGATCGCCACGGCCTGGTCCCCGAGCGCGACGGCCTCCGTCGGCACCGCGGCGGGGTCGGCTCCGGGACGCGCGCTGCCCGGGCGCATGGCCGCGGCGAGTCGGGCCAGGATGAGGACGCGCAGGGCATCCTCCCGCTCGCCGAGGGCCTCGAGCGCGTCATCGAGCAGTGGGCCCGAGCTCCGGGTCGGCCGTCGGCCGCGTCCACACGAAGCGGCCGCCATAGCCCGGGCGGCTCGCGCCAGCTGGTCGAGCATCCCCTCGTCACGAGCGATGTCGGCAGCGCGGCGGAAGCCTCCGCGGGCCTCGGGGAGGTCGCCCGCCCGCGAGCGCACGTCGCCGAGCGCGAGCAAGGAGGTCGCAGCGCACGGCCGATTACCGCCGCTCCCGTGCGTCTCCAGGGCGAGCACGTAGAGCCGCCCGGCTTCCTCGAAGGCGAGGAGCGTCCGTCGCCCGTCCGGCGGCCCGGGCGCCCACTCGACGGCGATCGCGACGTCGCCGCCGGCCTCCGCGGCGCGGCAGAAGTGGTGGGCGAGCTCGGCGCTCCGGGCCTCGGCCTCCGCCCCGTAGACGGTCTCCAGCACCTGGCCGGCCCGGGTGTGGAGGCGACGCAGCTCCGCGGCCGGCAGCACGTCGTAGACCACGTCCCGGATCACGGCGTGGCAGAATCGGCGGGTCGCCGCGCGGCACCGGGCACCGGCTCGACGATCCTCGCCGGACCGCGCCTCGTCGACCACGTCGGCGGCCTCCGCCGCGAGAGGTCGGCCTGCGATCTCCAGCGCTCGAGGCGGAAGTCCCGGCCGAGCACGGGCGATCGTCGAGCAGCTCCCGGGTCGTGGCGCAGGCGCGCGAGACGCCGGCCGATGATCGCGTGCAGCCCGTCGGGAACCCCGAAGTCCCACGCGGTCGCTCGCGCCGCCGTCGTCGAGCTTGCCTTCGGCGACCAGCAGCCGGATCGTCTCGCCCACGAACAGCGGGATTGCCCTCGGTCTCGGCGTCGATCAGGCGCGCCACGGAGCCCGTGCGGCGCGGCCCGCCGCTCCGTCGAGATAGCGTGCGATGTCGTCCTCGGCGAGCCCCCCGAGCCGGAGGTGACGGTCGTTCGCTCCCGTTCGAGCTCGGCCAGCGTCGCCGTCATCGCGTCGCCGCCCCGGACCTCGGTGTCCCGGTAGGTGCCGAGACGAGCAGCCGTGTGCCCGTCCATCCGGCGCCGCCAGGAACTCGAGGAGCAGCAGCGACGGGGCGTCGGCGGCGTGGAGATCGTCGAGCACGAGAACGAGCGGACGTGCGTCCGAGGCACGCCGCAGGAACCGGCCGAGCGCGTCGAACAGGCGGAAGCGGTCGTCTCTCGGTCGTCCGGCTCGCCCGGCCTGCGGATCGAGCCACGTCGCGACCTCGGGCACGAGGCGCGCCACGTGAGCGCGCGCCGTCGCCCGAGCTGACCCGCGCAGCGCGTCCGCGTCCTGAGTCACCACGTAGGACCGCAGCGCCTCCACCCAGGGCCAGTAGGCCGGGGCGCCGCCCGACTCCCAGCAGCGGCCGACGAGGACGCGCGCCCCGTCGCCGCTCGGCCGTTCACGCCGAGACGCGCCGCGAGCCGGCTCTTGCCGGCGCCGGGCTCGCCGGCGAGGAGCACCACGCGCCCCGCGGCCGTCGAGCGCGCGCCCGGGCGCCGCGCCGAGCCGCTCCAGCTCCTCGGTGCGCCCGACGAAGTCGTCGACCTCGCTCGACCCGGGCCGGGGCGGTACGCGGCGAGTCGAGCGCGGGTCCTGCCGCAGGACCCTCTCGTGGAGGTCGCGGAGCCCCGGCGCCGGGCTCGATCCCCAGCTCGTCGACGAGGGCGCGGCGGCCGTCGCGAAAGGCGGCCAGCGCGTCGGCCTGGCGATCGTCGCGGTAGAGGGCCAGCATGAGGTGCCCGCGCAGCCGCTCTCGCAACGGGTGGTCGGCGACGAGCGCCTCGAGCTCCGCGACGAGACCCGGGGCGCCGAGCGCGAGGTCGGCCTCGATGCGCAGCCTCGAGCGCCGCGAGCCGCAGCTCGTCGAGCCGCTCGACCTCGCCGCGCGCGAAGTGCTCGAGCGCGAGGTCGCCCAGCGCCGCGCCGCGCCAGAGGTCGAGTGCCGCTCGTAGCGTCTTCCTCGCGAGGCCCGGCCGGCCACGGTCGAGCTCGGCCGCCCTTCGCGAGCCGGCGCTCGAAGATCGCGAGATCGAGCTCGTCCGGGACGACCCGTAGCGCGTAGCCGGGTGGCCGCGTGATGAGCCGCTCAGCGTGGCCGTGGCGCTCGCGGGCGAGCGACTTGCGCAACTGCGACACGTGGACCTGCAGCGCCTTCACCGCCGTCCGGGGAGCCCGCTCGCCCCAGATGGCGTCGATCAACCGGTCGCGGGAGACGACCTCTTCGCGGAGAGGAGCAGCGAGGTCGAGCAGGATCCGCTGCTGACGGGATCCGATCGGCACGAGCCGGGGCCGACCCGAACCTCCAGCGATCCGAGGAGTCGAAACTCGGTGTCCGCCGTCACGATCGCAGCTTCTCCGGCAGACCCGACGCTACCACCGGCGGCGCGGCGAGCGACGCGGTGCCCCGTCTCGGTCCGAAGCGACCGCGACGGCGGCCAGCCGGACGGCGTCAGCCGCGGCGCCGTGAGCCGGGCTCGGCGCGGCGGCGCGGACGCGCAGCCCGGAGCACCACGCCCCGACCGAGGCGGGACGCTCGCGCACCTGCGACGCGAGTGCGGTACCCGCGCGGGAAGTTGATCGGCGGCACGACGACGACCGTGGGGGCGGCACGGACGGGTTCGGTCGCCAGCGGAAGGTGAAGGTCCGGCGGGCGAGGTCGAAGCGCCAGGCGCAGCGGCTCGCCGGCGGTCGCCGCCGGGTAGGGCTCGGCGAGGGCGGCCGCCTTCCGTGCTCGGAACGTCGTGTCGTCGCCGGAGTCCGCGAACAGGGCGCCGCTGCCCTTCCCGCCCGGGACGTCGACCCAGTCCTTCCAGCCCCAGTAGAGCCAGCCGGTGCGCCGCTCGTCGGCGAGCCGCACCATCCGGCGGATGTGGCGGACGTCCTGGGTGTCGCCGAACTCGGCGAAGAGCGGCGGCCCACCGAGTCGGCGCGCGGTGGCCTCGCCCTGCGCGAACACGCGGCGGTCGGCCCGGTCGCAGCTCGCGTAGCCCGGCGCCGTGGACTCGTGGTCCGGCCGCGCGGCGCCGGCCGTGCAGTAGGCGTGGAAGGCGAAGCCGACCGGCCCGACGTCGCCCGGACGGCGGGGCAGGTGGGACGGGCGCCCGAAGTCGAAGAGCAGGTGCGGCTCGTACCACGCGATCCCGCGTGGATCGGCGCCGCGGATGGCGCGGGCGAGGCGGTCCTGGAGCGGCCCGAGCACCTCGCGGTCCCAGGTCGCGCAGCCACGCGAGGAGCCGCACGCGTCGGCGGCGCTCCCGGGCCACGGCTCGTTGTAGAGGTCGTAGCCGAGCAGGCGGGGATCGGCGCGCAGGGCGCCCGCGACCCGGCCCCACGCCGCCGCGAACGCGTCCTGCAGGCCGTCGCGGTTCGCGTTCAGCGCGTCGAAGGCGCGCCGCGCCGCCGGCTTGTAGTAGTCGGCGAAGCCGGCCCGCGCGCCGAGCGGGAGATCGTCGGTGAGCGTCGCCCAGTCGGGGAAGCCCGCGCCGAAGACCCGTTCGCCGTAGACGTCCTGGTGGGCCTCGGCGAGCACGAAGATCCCGCGGCGCATGAGCATCCGGGCCTGCGCGGCGTAGCGCGCGAGGTAGGTCTCGTCGACGGCGCCGCGCGCCGGCTCGAGCCCGCGCCAGAACCAGGCGAGGCGGACCGCGTTGAACCCGAGGGCGGCGATCCGGCGCGCGTCGCGGTCGGAGAACGACGGCTCGGGGGGGAGGTAGGGGGGCGTCTTGTGGGCCACCTGGAGGCCGTGGACGACGACCGTTCGTCCCGTGGCGTCGCGCAGCCAGCGGCCCGACGGCCGCAGCGGCGCGACGGGCCCCGCGGCCGGATCGGTCGCGGCGGCCGGCGCGACCGCCGGTCCCGAGACGGCCGGCGCCCCGGGCGAGGCCACGGCTCCGGGAGACGTCGCCCCCCAGAGCGTCGCGGCGAGCGCGAGCGCGGGGAGGAGGGCTCGGCCGCGAAGCACGCGGCAAGCGTAGTCGCGCCGCGGGCGGCCGGAGCCGGCACGCCGGACGATCGAGCGGATAGGCTCGGCCGCCGTGGGCTGCTTCGTCGTCCTCTTCGCGCTGATCTCGCCGCGTCTCGCGCTGATCTTCGTGTGGATCTTCAGCAACCTGCTGAGCCGCGCCTTCGATCACGAGTGGCTCGTCCCGCTGCTCGGCTTCTTCTTCCTGCCGTGGACGACGCTCGCCTACGCGCTGCTCTGGTCCTCGGACAACGGCGTGACCGGGTTCGAGTGGTTCATCGTCGGCTTCGCGTTCGTGGTCGACATCGGCTCCTACGCGCGCGCCCAGCGGACCCGGGGCGGTTGACGCCGGCTTCGGCGCTGTGGGAGAGTGGGAAGTGGCACGTCCCACTTCCCGCGGAGCGCGCGTGAGCCTCGAGGACCCGGTCATCATCACCTGCTCGATCAGCGGGGCGGTCGCCAATCGCGACCAGTGCCCGGCGATCCCCTACACGCCGGAGGAGTACGGGGCCGAGGCGCGCCGGATCGTCGACGAGGGCGGCGCCATGATCCACATCCACGCGCGCACGCCCGACGGCGTGCCCTCGTACGAGATCGAGGACTTCCGCGCGATCACCGAGGCGATCCTCGGCGAGGTCGACGACGTGATCGTCAACTACTCGACCGGCGCGATCGGCGTCCCGCTCGAGCGGCGAATCGCCTACCTGGCCGAGCTGCGGCCGGACGTCGGCGCGTTGAACATGGGCTCGATGAACTACGCGAAGTACTCCCGCCGGCGCAAGGGCTTCGTGTTCGCGACGGTGTTCGAGAACAGCTTCGAGACGATCACGACGCTGCTCGAGGCGATGAACGAGCACGGGATCAAGCCCGAGCACGAGTGCTTCGACTCGGGGCACCTCGCGAACCTCGACCCGCTGCTCGACATGGGGATCCTCCGCCCGCCGCTGCAGGTCTCCGCGGTCATGGGCGTGACGGGCGGCATCCGCCCGACGGCGCGCAACCTCGCGCACATGGCGGAGCAGATCCCCGACGTCCCCCACGAGTGGGGCGTCATCGGGATCTCCCGCGACCAGTGGACGCTCGTCGCGGCGGCGCTCACGCTCGGCGGGAACGTCCGCGTCGGCCTCGAGGACAACTTCTACCTGCCGGACGGCACGATGGCGCGATCGAACGGCGACCTCGTCGCCCGGGCGCGGCGGATGGTGGGGGACGTCGGCCGCCGGCCGGCGACGGTGGCCGAGGCGCGCGAGCGGCTCGGCGTCCCGCGCCGCGAGGTCGCCGGGGTGGCGCCGTGAGCCGCCTCCCGCTGGCGGGCGTGCACGTGCTCGACCTCTCCCGGCTGCTGCCCGGCGGGTTCTGCTCGCTGCTGCTGGCCGACCTCGGGGCCGACGTGCTCAAGGTGGAGGACACGGGCATGGGCGACTACGTGCGCTGGTCGCCGCCCTACCACGCGGGCGCCGCCGAGTCGGCCAAGGGGGCGCTGTACCTCGCGCTGAACCGCAACAAGCGCTCGATCCGCCTGAACCTGAAGTCCGACGCGGGCCGCGAGGTGCTGCTGCGCCTGGCCCGCGACGCCGACGTGCTGCTCGAGTCCTTCCGCCCCGGCGTGCTCGACCGCCTCGGCGTCGGGTACGAGCGGTTGACGGAGGAGAACCCCGGGCTCGTCTACTGCGCGATCACCGGCTACGGACAGGACGGGCCGAACCGCGACCGCTCCGGCCACGACGTGAACTACCTCGGGCTCGGAGGGCTGCTCGCGCTCACCGGGGAGGCGGACGGCCCCCCGGTCCAGGCGGCCGGGCAGATCGCCGACGTCGGCGGCGGCGCGCTCATGGCCGTCGCCGGCATCCTCGCCGCGCTGCGCGAGCGCGACGGGTCGCCGTCGCGTCCGGGCTCCGGGGAGGGCCAGCTGGTCGACGTGTCGATGTTCGACGGCGCGCTCTCGTGGCTCGGGATGGTCGCCGCCCGCGCGCTCTGCGAGGGGCGGGCCCAGCGCCGCGGCGAGCTCGAGCTCGCCGGGGCGCTCGTCTGCTACCGCCCCTACCGCTGCGCCGACGGCTGGGTGGCGCTCGGCGCGCTCGAGCCGAAGTTCTGGGCCGCGTGGTGCGTGGGCGTCGGTCGCGACGACCTCGTGGAGCGGCAGTTCGACCGTCCGGGCAGCGAGACGCACGCCGAGGTCGAGGCGATCTTCGCCGCCCGTTCGCGCGCGGAGTGGCAGGCCTTCGCCTCCGAGCACGACTGCTGCCTGGAGCCGGTGCTCGAGCTCGACGAGGCGCTCGACTCCGAGCTCGTGCGCGCGCGGGACATGGTGGTCGAGCTCGACCAGCCCGGCGCGGCGGCGCCCGTCCGCCTGCTCGGCGTCCCGGTGAAGCTCTCGCGCACGCCCGGCGACCCGAACCGGCTCCCGGGCCCCGTGCTGGGCGAGCACACCGACGCGGTCCTCGCCGACCTCGGCTACGCGGCCGACCAGGTCGAGGCGCTCAAGGCCTCGGGCGCGGTCGCGGGGCCCGCCGAGGAGGCGACGGGCACCTTCCTGCCGTGAGCACCCGGGCCGTGGACGACGAGGCCCTGCTGAAGATGAGCGAGCTGGCCGAGCGCTCCGGCGTGAGCGCGGGCACGATCAAGCACTACCTCCGCGAGGGACTGCTGCCCGAGCCGGTCGCGCACGAGCCGCAACATGGCCTACTACCCGCCGGGCTTCGTCGAGCGCATCCAGCTCATCAAGCGCCTCCAGGAGGAGCGCTACATGCCGCTCAAGGTCATCCGCGAGATCATGGCCCAGGACCCCGAGCGCGTCGGCGCGATGCTCGATCTCGAGGACCGGATCCTCGATCGCGCGATCGCCGCGCGCGAGGGCGGGCGGACCTCCCGTGCCGAGGTGCGCAGCGCCTACGAGGTTCCCGACAACGTCCTGCGTCGCCTCGAGGACCTCGGGATCCTCACGCCGACCGCCCGCGGCTACGACCCCGACGACGTGAAGATCATCGAGGCGATCTCGCGCTTCCGCTCCGGGGGCTACGACGAGGCGCTCGGCTTCACGGTGTACGACACGCTCCGCTACCGCGAGGCCCTGCAGCCGCTCGTCGAGGAGGAGGTGCGCACGCTGCTCGACCGGCTCGCCGGCGAGGTCGAGCCCGAGCGCGCGGTCGCCATCATCGCCTCCGGGGCGGAGCCGCTGCGCGCGCTCGTCGGCGCCGTCCACTCGAAGCTCCTCCTGGCCGAGCTGCGCCGCCAGCGCGGGCGCGCGTAGCGTCCGGGGAGGGCCGCGCACGGCCGCGCCCATCGTCGCCGCACGGTCCGGCCGGCGCTACGATTCCCCGCATGCTCGCCTCGGTGCTGCGCCGTCCCGCCGGCCTCGATTCCCTCGACGAGCGCCGCTTCGCGGAGGCCGTCGCGCCGCCGGCGCTGGACGAGGCACGCGAGTCGCTGGACTTCTGGCGCGGGCGGCTCGAGCGCACCCCCCGTGCATCGCCTGGGACGCCGCCGCGAGGCGCGCGACATGATCATCCGCTGGGAGGCGCGCGTGCGCCGGGCGGAGATCGAGGCGTTCGGCGGCGGCCTCCTCGGTCGTCTGTGGGCGGCGTGGGATCGCGGCTCGTGGGCGGCGCTGCGCGGCGAGGCGGGGCGGTCGGTTTCCCGCCGGGCGCGGACGATGGTGCCGCGGCGCGTCGTGCTCGTCGCGGTCGGGCTGTGGGCCACGGTGACGCTCCTCGCGGCCGCGATGCTCACCGCGCTCGTGAACGCGCTGTAGCGCCCTGGGCTCCTGAGCGGCCGAAGGCCGTGCGACGAGGCCGTTTCCCTCGCCTCACCACGTCACCTCGTGGCGCTCCATCACGCCGTACGCCGCGTGAACGCCCACGCCCCCGTCGAGCTCCCCGCTGAAGGTGCCGAAGGGCTGGGCGTAGCGGCTGCGGAAGAGGCGCCGATCCTCGTCGTGCTCGCGGCGGGCCTCCTCGGCGAAGCGCAGGACCTCGCCGCCCGCGAACGTGATCGCCGTGAGGTCCTCGGCGAAGGCGACCGGTCGCACCTCGCGCGGTTCCCCGGCGCGCCAGATCGTCCGCTCGCTCCCCTCCGGGGAGTCGTGGATCCCGGCCACGAGGTTCCACGCCAGCGGCGTGCCGGAGGCGTCGGTCCCGACGCCGGCGGACCACCGCCACCGGACATGGCGCTCGGGGTAGCCGGCCGAGTCGTCGATGACGGCGGCCCCCGCGATCACGCGCTCGCGCCCGTCGAGCACCGCGGTGCCCCGCGCCGCGATCCCCGCCTGCTTGCGCGTCCAGGCGTAACCGCGCCCGTAGGGCGTCACCGTCTCGATGCCGTCCGTCTCCGCGAGGTCGAGGTCCACCCGCACGCCGTCGTCCTCGATCAGCAGCCGCCCGTCGCTCATGCGCACGCCCCGTCGACCCGTGCGCGTGCGCTCGTGGAGGTGACGCTCGCGGCGATCCCACACGGCCCAGAAGGTCTGCGGCAGCGGCCCGACGGAGACCACCGCGGCGCAGAGCATCACGTCCTCGCCGTAGAGCCCGACGTAGCGCCACCGCTTGCGCAGCCGCCCGGCCTTCACGAGCACGAGCGGAATCCGACCGGGGGGCAGGTCGAGTGCCGCGAGGGCGGGCGGCCGTGGGTCGCCGTAGCGCCCGCGGTAGGGAGGGAGTCGATCCATGCCCGGTATGCTTGCGCGCCAGATTGACTGACCAGTCAATCCATACGTCCCGAGGGCCGAAGGTGCGCGCGGCCGCGATCCAGCTCAACTCTAGCGGCGATCCGGCGCGCAACCGCGCCGCCGCGGAGGAGCACGTCCGCGCGGCGGCGGGCGACGGGGCCGACCTCGTCGTGCTCCCCGAGAAGTGGCCGGCGCTGGGCACGGCCGAGCAGCTGACGGCGGCCGCCCAGCCGCTCGACGGGCCGGCGATCACCTGGGCGCGGGAGCTCGCGCGGACGCTGGGCATCGACCTCGTCGCCGGCTCGCATCGTCGAGCGGGTGGCCGGGCGCGAGCGAGGGGCGAACACCTCCGTCCACGTCGCCCCGGACGGCGCCATCGCGGCGGTGTACCGCAAGGTCCACATGTTCGACGTGGAGGTCGAGGGGACGGTCTACCGGGAGTCCGACACCGAGGAGGCCGGCGAGGAGATCGTCCTCAGCGCGCTCGCCTCGGGCGTGCCCGTCGGCCTGGCGGTCTGCTACGACCTGCGCTTCCCGGAGCTCTTCCGCATCCTCGCGGTGCGCGGCGCGCTCGTCGTCACGCTGCCGTCCGCGTTCACCCTCGCCACCACCCGCGATCACTGGGAGCCGCTCCTCCGCGCCCGGGCGATCGAGAACCAGTGCTTCCTCGTCGCGGCCAACCAGATCGGGCCGGACGGGGCGGGGCGCCGCGCCGGCGGCCGCTCGATGATCGTCGACCCCTGGGGCATCGTGCTCGCGACCGCCGCCGACGCGCCGGGCCACGTCGTCGCCGACCTCGACCTCGACCGGCAGGCCGAGGTCCGCGCGACGCTGCCGGCGCTCGCCCACCGGCGTCCGGCGGCCTACCGCTGGCCGCAGGAGGCGACCTGATGGCCCAGGGCGGCGCGGCCGCGGACAAGCGGCGGGTGATCCTCGACGCGGCGGTGCGGGTGTTCGGCCGTCAGGGGTTCCACACCTGCCGCGTCTCGGACATCGCCGACGAGGCCGGCGTGGCCTACGGGCTCGTCTACCACTACTTCTCCTCGAAGGACCAGATCCTGGACACGCTGTTCCTCGAGCGCTGGCACGTGCTGCTCGACGTGATCCGGGAGATCGACGCGCGGGAGCTCCCGGCGCGCGACAAGCTCTACGAGATCGCCTCGTTCATCGTGGACTCCTACCGTCACGACCCGGACCTCATGAAGGTGATCATCGCCGAGGTCACCCGCGCCGCGAACACCTTCGGGCGCACCCACCTGGCGGACATCCGCGAGGCCTACGATCTCATCGCCGAGGTCGTGCGCACGGCGCAGGAGGCGGGCGAGTTCCGCCTCGCCGTGACCCCCGAGTTCGCCGCGCTCGCGTTCTACGGGGCCATCGAGCAGGTGCTGACCGGCTGGATCTTCGACCTCCTGCCGCGCGGGGAGGCGGAGTACGAGCAGGCCAAGACGTTCGTGGTCGAGACCATCTGCGGCGGGCTCGACGCGGTGCCGGGCGGGAAGGCCCGGCGCCCGGCCCTCTGATTGAATGGCCGGCGTGACGCAGAACGAGACCTTCAAGCGGCTGATCTGGTCCGGGCTCCTCGCGGGGCTCGGCGCCGTGGCCAGCATCGCCGTCGGCCGCGTCGCCGGAGTCATCTGGCGCCGCGCCTTCGACGAGGATCCCCCGGAGTGAGGACATGACCGACGAGCAGACCAAGCCCGAGGACACCGGCGAGCCGGAAGCGGAGCGCGCGGAGGACGCCGCCGCGGAGGGGCCGGAGGACGTCGCCGACGGCACGCCCGTGCCGGACGCGACCCCGTCGCCCGAGCCCGAGCCCGAGTCGGAGGCCAAGCCGGCCGAAGCGGCGCCGGGGGAGGCCAAGCCCTCCGAGCCCGGGTCGGGGACCGACGACGTGGGGCCGGCCGAGCCGGCGCCCGAGGCGGTCGAGCGGTCGGAGCCCGATCCGGCGGAGCGCGCGGCCGCGTCGGTGTTTCCGCCGGCGGGGGCCGACGCCGGCGAGACGTCGTTGTCTCCGGGCGCCCGCCCGGAGCTCATCATCGGTGCCGCGTTCGTCGGCGGGCTCGTTCTCGCCTGGGTGCTCAAGCGCCGTGTCGGCTGATCCCGCCCCCCGCCCGCCCGCCGGCGTCGGCGCGGCGGTCCAGGAGATCTCCGAGCGCGCGAGCGTTCTCGTCCGCGAGGAGATCGAGCTCGCGAAGGCGGAGGTCCAGGTCAAGGCGAAGTCCCTCGCGCAGGGCGGCGTCGTGGCCGCGGCGGCCGGAGTCTTCGTGGTCTTCGCCCTGGTCCTCCTGCTGGAGGCCGCCTCCTGGGGTGTGTGGCTCGCCTTCATCGGCGGCCAGGACTACTGGGCCGGCTTCCTCATCGTCGGCGTCGTCCTGATCGTCCTCGCGGCGATCGCCGGCTTCATCGCCTCGCGCGCCTTCAAGAAGGGCTCGCCGCCCACGCCGCAGATGGCCATCGACGAGGCGCGGCTCATCCAGGAGACGGTGAAGGCGCCGCTCGAAGGCGGCTCGGCCGTGGCGGTCGATGCGGCCGGGACGGGCGCGCCCGGGGTCGCGACGCCCGCAGGCACCGCCGCCCCGTCGCCCGCCGCCACCGCCACGCCCGGCCCGGTCGGGCCGGCGGCGAACGGGCGCACGACCACGACGGAGGCACCGTGAGCACCACCACCCCCGGGCCCGGCCGGAGCCCCGAGCAGATCCGCGAGTCGATCGAGGCGAACCGCCGCGAGCTCGCCGTGTCCGTCGACCGCCTCCACGGGGAGGTGGTGCGGCTCACCGACTGGCGCAGCCAGCTCGGTCGCCACCGGCGGGAGGTCGCGATCGGCGCCGCGATGGCGGGTTTCGTGATCGCCGGCGGGGTCGGCGCGGTCGGCGGGATCCTCTTCGGTCGCCGCCGGCGCGGCTGAGCCGCGGTCCCGCCCCGGACCCGGCCCCGAGCCACATCAGCCCGCTAGAGACCCTCGAGGAAGCGGGCGGGCAGCCCGCCCACGCCGAGCAGCCCCGGGCCGACGTGCGTCCCGATCACCGGGCCGATCTCGGACACGAGCAGCGGATCGTTCGCGAAGATCTCCCGCCCCCGGTCGGCGAGCCGCGCCGCCTCCGCGGGCGCCTGGATGTGCTGAACGACCCAGGCGTCGCGCCCGGACTCGTGCAGCTCGGTCAGGAAGTCCACCATCCGCTGGAAGGCGCGGCCGGAGGTGCGGACCCGCTCGACCGGGGTGATCTCGTCCTCGAGCGCGAGGATCGGCTTGATCTTGAGCGCCGACCCCAGCCACGCCTGAGCCGACCCGATGCGCCCGCCCTTCCGCAGGAACTCCAGCGTGTCCACGGCGAACCACATCCCGAGCTCGGCGCGGGCGTCCTCCACGTGCTGGGCGACCCCGGCGGCGTCGAGGCCGCGACGCGCGGCGGCCACCGCGGCCAGGACGCACATCGCCTCGCCCCCGCAGGCCGAGCGCGAGTCGACGATGTGGATCCGCTCCCCCCGCTCGCCGAGCTGCGTGCGGGCCTGCCGGGCCGACTCGCACGTGCCGGAGATCCCGGCCGAGAGGTGGATCGACACGACGTCGCGTCCGTCGTCCAGGAGCGGCTCGTACACCGCGAGGAACTCGCCGATCGCCGGCTGGGAGGTCGTGGGCAGCGCGACGGCCGTCCGCAGGCTCGCGTAGTAGGCGTCGTAGTCCGGGAGCTCGGACTCCTTCGAATCGCCCTGCGACCAGTGCACGTGGAGCGACACCTCCGTCACCTCGCTCGCGGCGACCAGGTCGCGCGGTGCGTAGTGGCAGGTGTCGGTGACGACGGCGACCCCCGGCATCGGCGGCACCCTACCTGCCGGTCCGACCGCACGGCCGGGCGGGACGCGCGCGTACACTGCGCCGCCGTGCCGACGACCCTCGTCACCGGGGCCACCGGCCTGGTCGGATCCCACGTCGTCCGGGCGCTCCTGGCGCGGGGCGACGAGGTCCGCGTGACGGTGCGCGACCGCTCGCGGCTCGACAACCTCGAGGGGCTCGACGTGGAGACCGCGACCGCCGACATCCTCGACCGTCGGCAGGTGCGCCGGGCGATGGCCGGCGTCGAGCGCGTGTTCCACGTCGCCGGCCTCACCTCGCTGCGCGCGAGCCGGGAGACGATGTTCCGGATCAACGTCGAGGGCACGCGGATCGTCCTCGCGGAGGCGCTCCGCGCCGGCGTCGAGCGGGTCGTGCACACCTCGTCGGTGGCGGCGATCGGCCCCGCGCCGCCCGGCACGACCGCCGACGAGACCCAGGCCTACCACGCGGGCCGGGAGGCGATCCCCTACCTCGACAGCAAGCACGAGGCAGAGGTGCAGGCGCTCAGGATGGTGGCCCGGGGGCTGCCGGCGATCATCGTGAACCCGGGCCACGTCTTCGGGCCCGGCGATCTCTATCGCTCCTCCACCGAGCTCGTGCGCCGCTTCCTGCGGCGCGAGATCCCCGCCTACGTCGAGGGCACCCTCAACGTCGTCGACGCGCGGGACGTCGCCGCCGGCCACCTGCTCGCCGACGAGCACGGCGAGCCCGGGGAGCGCTACATCCTCGGCGGGCGCAACTTCACCCTCGACCGGCTCTTCGCCGACCTCGGCCGGATCTCGGGCGTGGAGCCGCCCGCCGTCAAGCTCCCGCGGCCCGCCGCGCTCGCGCTGGCCGAGCTGGCCGAGGCGCTCCCGGGCACGCCGATCATCACCGCCACGGAGGTCCGGGCGGCCTCGCTGCGCTGGGCGTTCCGCAACACCAAGGCGCGCCGTGAGCTCGGCTGGCGCCCGATGCCCCACGAGGACACGCTCGAGTCCGTCGTGGCCTGGTACCGCGATCGGGAGGGTGACGCGCTGGCCGCGCCGGGGTCGCGCCAGCCGCTGCCGTTCCGCCTCACCGGGGCCGTGGTGCGAGGAGCCACCCGCACGATCGGCGGGCTGCTCGACTAGCGCGATGATCGCCTTCACGACCATCTGATGGCCACGCTCTACCGCTGCCCGACGCCGACCGACCGGCTCTGCGCCTGCGGCCGGGTGGCGCGCGCGCTGCGGCGCGACGCCATCCCGTTCGACGAGGTCCGCGTCCCGCAGCGCCGCGCGCGCCGGGACGAGGTGGAGGCGCTGACCGGGCAGCGCCGGGTCCCCGTGCTGCTGATCGAGGGCGAGGCGATCTGCGACTCGCGCCGGATCGTCGAGCACCTCGCCGACCGCCGGGCCGCCCAACCGGCGGGTGGTGACCCGGCGCTCGGCTAGGGTCAGCCCCGGATGTCCGTCCGGACCATGCTCGCGGCGCTGGCGCTGACGCTCCTGCCCGCCGCCGGCGCGCAGGGGGCGCCCGCCGTGCTGCCGCTCTCGCAGGTCCGGCCGGGGGCGGCCTGCACGGCGCGGACCGTCATCGCGGGGACGGCCATCACGAGCTTCGACGCCACCGTCCTGGACGTCGTCGCGCCGCAGGGCGGGGAGGGGACCCGGATCCTCGTTCGGGTCTCGGGGCCGGCGGTCGACGCCACCGGGGTCGCGGAGGGGTTCTCCGGGGCGCCGCTCCTCTGCCCGGGGCCCGCCGGCGAGCCGGGCGTGGCGGGCGCGATCTCCGAGACCGTCGGCGACTACGGCAACCACCTCGCGCTCGTGACGCCGATCGCGGCCGTGCTCGGCGAGTCGGTGCGCCCGCCGGCCTCCGCGTCGCGGGACGCGAGCCTCCTGCGCGCCGCGCGGCCGGCGCGAACGCCGCTCACGGTGACGGGGCTCTCGGCACCGGTGCGACGGACCCTCGCCGCGGCCGCCCGCCGGGCCGGGGTGGCGGTCGTGGCCGCTCCGCCCGCGCCGCTCGGGGCTCCGACCTTCCCGCCGCAGCCCCTCGTGCCGGGCGCCTCCGTGGCCGCCGGCTACGCGCGCGGCGACCTCACCGCCGGGGCGGTCGGAACGGTGACCTACCGCGACGGCGACCGGGTGTGGGCGTTCGGCCATCAGCTCGACGGGACGGGCCGGCGCTCGCTGCTGCTCCAGGACGCCTACGTCTACACCGTGGTGGCCAACCCGCTGCCCGGACAGGACACGAGCTACAAGCTCGCCGCCCCCGGGCACGTGCTGGGGACGCTCAGCGCGGACGCGCCGAACGCGGTCGCCGGCACGGTGGGGGCGCCGCCGCGCCTCGTGCGCCTGACCGTGCGGGTGCGCGACCTCGACACCGGCCATCGGACCGCCCTCACCGCCGGCGCCGCCGACGAGACCGACGTGGGCCTCCCGCTCGGCTCCTCGCCGCCGACGCTGGTGGCGCCGCTGCTCGCCACGCAGGCGGTCACCCAGGCATACGACGGCGCGCCAGCCAGCGAGTCGGGTCGCGTGTGCGTGCGCGTCCGCCTGCGGGAGCTGCGCCGACCGGTCTCCTACTGCTCCCGGTACGTGCTCCCCGGCACGCTGTCGGACAGCGGTGCCGCCCCCCTGGCCGGCCCCGTCGCCGCCGGCGCCGGCGAGGCGCTCGCGCTCGTCGACGCCGCCGACTTCGCCCGCCTCCACGTGGTCTCCGCCGACGTCGGCGTCGAGATCCGTCGCGGGCTGCGGATCGCCCGGCTCACGGCGGCGGCCGCGCCGCGCGCCGCCCGTCGCGGTCAGACCATCGCCGTCCGGGTCCGGGCGCGCGCCCAGCGCGGGCCGGCGCTCGGCCTCGCGCTCCGCCTCCGCGTGCCCCGCGACCTCGGGCGCGGGGTCCACCGGGTCGTCCTGCGCGGACCGGGCCCCGACCGGTCCGACGCCGACCCCGCCGCCGCGCTGGCCGCCGCGCTCGGCGTCTCGCAGGGCGGCGGCGGGTCCGACGTGCCGGCCGCGCACTCCTTGCGCGACCTGCGGCGCCAGATCGCCGCGCTCGGCCGCGACGACGGCCTGCGGGCGACGTTCTCCGGGCGGGCCGGCCGGGTCCGCGTCGCGGCCGACCCGCAGTGGCGGATCTCGGGGTCCGCCTCCCTGCGGGTCGTCGTGCGCTGAGCCGGCGGGTCGGCGCTCAGCCCAGGCGGTTCTCGATCGAGAGCGGCGCCGCCTCCGCGGCGGACGCCTCCGGCGCCGGGTCCGCCTCGACGGGCGCGACGCCGAGGAGCGCGGCGAGCTCGCCGGTCTCGTACATCTCGACCACGATGTCGCAGCCGCCCACGAGCTCGCCCTTGACGAAGAGCTGCGGGATCGTCGGCCACTGCGACAGCGCCGACAGCTCCTGGCGGATGCGCGGGTCGGGCAGCACGTCGACGGCGGCGAAGGGCGCGCCGAGCGCCTGCAGGGCGCCGGTCGTCCGGGCCGAGAAGCCGCACATCGGCTGGTCGGGGCTCCCCTTCATGAAGAGGATGACCTCGTTGTCGCGGATCGCGGCGCCGATCGCGTCGCGGAGGGGGTTCTCGCTCTGGGGCTCGTCGCTCATGGTCCTCACTCGGCCTTGCAGGTGATCGAGAGGGCGTGGATGCGGCCGCCCACCTCGCCGTCGAGCACGTCGTAGACCCGCCGGTGCTGCGCGATCCGCGTCAGCCCGGCGAAGGCGTCGGAGACGATCGTGGCCTGGAAGTGGCGGCCGTCTCCGGCCACCTCCGCCCGGGCTCCCGGGATGCCGCGCTCGATCCGCTCGCGGATCTCCTCGGGGGTCGGCATCGTCTCCGCCGGCACGCTCATGCGCCCAGGGTAGCGGGCGGAGAGACCGCCTTCGGGGGTCGCTACACTGAATGAAGCCTTGGACGGCACGGAGCCGTCCGACCGACGACACGGAACGAGAGCGATGACCGCGATCACCCTCACCGACACCGGCGCCGAGAAGGTGCGGGAGTTCCTCTCCACGCAGGGCGACCAGGCCGCTGCGGCCGGGCTGCGCGTCGGCGTGCGCGGCGGTGGCTGCTCCGGCTTCCAGTACGTGCTCGCCTTCGACGAGCGGCGGGACGACGACGAGGTCCTCGAGGACAAGGGCATCACCCTCCTCGTCGACACGCAGAGCCTGCCCTACGTGCAGGGCTCCGTGATCGACTTCGTCGACGGACTCCAGGGCGCGGGCTTCAAGGTCGAGAACCCGAACGTGATCGCGGCCTGCGGCTGCGGCTCCTCGTTCCGCGTGGCGGACGAGGAGGAGGTCTCGGCGGTCTGAGCCTCAGGCGGCCGGGCGCTACGCCTGGCCCTCGACCGCGCCGGGGACCCCGGTGTTGGTCGAGTACTTCGGCTGGAGCTTCATCTCCGGCCGGATCGTGTGGACCGCCTGCGCGACGGCGATCGCCGCCTCGGCGAAGCCCGTGGCGATGAGCTTGAGCTTGCCGTCGAAGGTCGTGATGTCGCCGCACGCCCAGACGTTCTCGAGCGAGGTGCGCATCAGCGGGTCGACGACGATGGCCCCCTTCACGACCTCGAAGCCCCAGTCCTTCAGGGGACCCAGGGCCGTCTTGAAGCCGAGCTGCAGCAGCACCGCGTCGATCTCGAGCTCGTGCGCCTGGTCCTCGTCCTCGGAGTGGAACACGGTGACGCGCTCGATCGCGCCGTTGCCGGCGATGTCGCGGATCTGGAAGGGGATCTTGAGGTCCACGCGGCCCGTGGCCACCGCCTCCATCACCTGCGCGACCGTGGCCTCGTGGGCGCGGAAGCCCTCGCGCCGGTGCACGAGGGTCACCGTCTCGGCGGTGTCGAGCAGGTTGAGCGTCCAGTCGAGCGCGGAGTCGCCGCCACCGACGATCATCACCCGCCGGCCCGCGAACTCGCGCTTCTCCCCGACGAGGTAGTGCGCCCCGCGACCCTCCCAGGGGCCCATGTCGTAGCCGGGGAGCCTCTTCGGCTCGAACGCCCCGTGGCCGCCGGCGACGATCACCGTGCGGGAGCGCAGGTCGCCCCGGTCGGTGTGGAGCACGACGAGGCGCCGGCGGGGGTCGTCGGGATCCGGTTCCCACGAGATGCGCTCGGCGGTCGTCTCGAGGTGGACCGGGACGTCGAACTGCTCCAGGGTCTGCTCGCGCAGCTGCTCGACGAGGTCCTTCGCGAGGACGCGGGGGTGGCCCGGCACGTCGAAGATCCACTTCTCCGGGTACAGCGTGGTCAGCTGACCGCCGAGCTCGGGCAGCGAGTCGATGATCCGGGCGCTGGCCTCGCGCATGCCGGCCCAGAACGCCGTCGAGAGCCCGACGGGGCCGGCCCCGATCACGGTGATGTCGCGGATCTCGGAGCGGTCCGCCTCGGGCGCGGTGACGCGGTGGCTCACGACGGTCCCCCGCTCGGCAGCGGCTCGCGGCCCAGCGCGGTCCCGTCGAGCGCGCCGAGCACGCGCTCGAGCGCACCCTGGATGCAGGTGAAGGTCGGCGTGTCGCGCAGCGTGAAGGCCGAGGACTCGGTGGTGCGCAGGCGCTGCACGAGGTCGAGGAAGTCCCCCGGCCGGTCGGTCTCGAACGCGACGACGAACTCCTGGTCGTCGAGGCCGAACGAGTAGCTCGTGTTGAGGTCGACGCTCGGGAACTCCTTCCCCACGCGGATGTGCTCCTGCATGATCCGCCAGCGCTCGTCGGGCGCGAGCGCGTACCACGCCCGCGTCTTCACGAACGGGTAGACGAACAGGTAGCGCGAGTGGCCGGGGCGCACCTCGAGCCGCGACTCGTCCGAGTACTCCGACGGCTTCGTCATCGCGAGGTAGGAGTAGGGGACCGAGCACCACTTCATCAGCCCGCTCTGCGCGAGCACCACGTGGAACTCGTGGATCCGCTCGAGGTTCTGCGCCTGGGAGAGCAGGAGGAGATCGGCGTCGCCCCGAGTGCCCACGAGGGAGAACGTGCGCAGCAGGTGGCCGTCGGCGAAGTCCTCGCAGGCGGCCATGAACTCGCGCTTGTCCTCGGCCCGGCGCTCGTCGTCGAGACGGCGCCAGGCCGGATCGACCTTCAGGAACGTGTACTTGACGAAGTGGCGGACCGGCACGGGACATCCATGATAGGAGCCCGTTACCGCCGCCGAAGCCCGGGGTACCCGTTGCTAGCATGGCTTCCGGATGCGCATAGCCCTCGTCTCGCCGTACTCGTGGACGTACCCGGGCGGCGTCACGCGGCACATCGAGTCGCTGGCGGAGCGGTATCTCGCCGACGGCCATCACGTCCGCGTGCTCGCGCCGTTCGACCCCGACGACCGCCTGGCCGCGGCGCTGCATCGCGGCGCCCGCCCGCAGCCCCGCGGGGCGCCGGACTACCTGATCCCGCTCGGCCGGACGACCGGCCTTCCGGCGAACGGCGCCGTGTCCAACGTCTCGGTCACGCCCGAGGGCGTCGCGGTGATGCGGCGCGAGCTGCGCGCCGGCGGCTTCGACGTCGTGCACCTGCACGAGCCCATGGGCCCCGTGCTCTGCTGGGACGCCCTGATGTCCGCGCGTGCGCCGCTCGTCGGCACCTTCCACTGCTACTCGACCAACGTGGTCATGAACAACGTCGCCGCGCTGCTCGGCGCCCGGCGCCGGCTCAACCGGCTCCACCAGCGGATCGCGGTCTCCGAGGCCGCGGCGTGGACCGCGCGGCGCTTCTTCGGCGGTCGCTACCGGATCGTCCCCAACGGCGTCGACCTGCCCTCGGCGCCGCCGCCGCCCGCGCCGGACGACGGCGAGCTGCGCATCCTGTTCGTCGGCCAGGCGGTCGAGCGCAAGGGCCTGCCCGTGCTGCTGCGCGCCTTCGAGGCCCTGCGCGAGCACATCCCGACCCGTCTCGTGGTGGTCGGGGCGAGCGAGGACGAGATCGCCCCGCTCCTGGTCGATCCGCGCGGCGTCACGGCGCTGGGGAAGGCGAGCGAGGAGGAGAAGGCCCGCGAGCTCGGCCGCGCGAGCGTGCTCTGCGCGCCGTCGCTCGGCGGCGAGAGCTTCGGCATGGTCCTGACCGAGGCGTTCGCCCGCGGCACCCCGGTCGTCGCCTCGGACATCGCCGGCTACCGCGACGTCGTGCGCGACGGCGTCGACGGGCTGCTGGTCCCCGTCGGCGACGCGACCCAGCTCGCCGAGGCGCTCCGCGACCTCCATCTCGACCCGGCGCGACGCGCCGCCATGGGGACGGCGGCGGCCGAGCGGGCCGAGCGGTTCGCCTGGCCGCACGGTCGCGGCCGAGGTTCTCGACGTCTACGAGCGGGCCGTGGCCACGCCCGCGCCGCAGGGCGCCCGTGAGCGGCTGGGCGTGCGGGTCGGCGCGATCCCGGCGGACCTGCGTCCCCGCGTGCCGGCCCGGCGGGTGCCGAGCCTCGAGCCGGCGCCGGTCGGGGGCGGCCGCCGCCGCGCGCTCGGCGTCGCTCGCCGGGCGGCCGTCGGCGTGGCGGCCGCCGGTGGCCTCGGGCTCGCGGTGCTCGGCCTCGAGCGGGTCGGCGTCGACCGGGTCGCGCGCTCGCTGATCGACTCCTCCCCGGCCTGGGTCCTGCTCGGCCTGGCCGTCATGTGCGCGTCGATGGCCCTGCGGGCCGTGTCCTGGCACGCGATCCTGCGCGCGGCGCTGCCGCGGACGCCGGTCCGCCTCATCGACGCGCTGCAGGGGACCTTCATCGGCGTCCTCATGTCCGCGACGCTGCCCGCCCGCCTGGGCGAGCCCTCCCGCGCCCTGATCGTCGCCCGGCGCACCGGGCGCCCGCGCGAGAACCTGCCCGCGGTGGTCGGCACGCTCGTCTCCCAGACGATGCTCAACCTCGTCGCCCTGCTCGTCCTCGGCGTCGTGATGTTCAACTCGATCGGGCTCTTCCACGGCCACTCCGACGCGCTCATCGCGGTCTCGGTCGCGCCGCTGGCCCTGCTCGTGCTCGTGCTGCTCGCCCCGGCGATCCTCTCGCGCGGCCCCGCGTCGCGCTCCAGGCGCCTGCACGCGCTCCTCGCCCGGGCGCGGGCGGCGCTGCTGCAGGTCCGCTCCGGGCTGAGCGTGTTCCGCCGACCGCGGCTCGGCACCGAGGCGGCGGTCGCCCAGCTCGGGGCCTGGGGGCTCCAGTGGCTCTCCTGCTACCTGCTGCTCGTCGCCCTCGGGCTTGACGCCCAGGCCGGGGTCGGAGCCGCCGCCGCGGTGCTCTTCGCGGTCAACGTGACCGCGGTGCTGCCCGCCACGCCGTCCAACCTGGGCGTCTTCCAGGCCGCCTGCGTCGCCGTGCTCCACGGCGGCTACGGTGTCCCCTCCGCCGATGCCCTGGCCTTCGGCATCGTCCTCCAGGCGGTGGAGATCGCGACGGCCATCGTCATGGGCACGCCGGCGCTCGTGAAGGAGGGCCTCTCCTGGCGCGACGTCCGGATGCGCGCCCTGCACACCGCGCCGGTGGAGCTCGCGGCGCGGTCGGTGCCGCGGCCGAGCCACCGTCGGCAGGGCACGCCGGCCGAGGCCGACGTGCGCGCGTAGCGGCGGCCACGCGAGCCGCCGCGGCCGTCACCCCGCGCGCGCGACCAGCACGTCGCAGAGCGCGGCGATCTCGTCCTCGCGCTCCGCGATCAGCCGCTCGGCGGTGAGCTTCAGCGCCCGGAGGTTCTCCGGGCTCGTGTCGTCGAGGTCGTCGCTCGCCTGGTCGAGCGGGGTCTGGAGCCGGTGGTAGCGGCCGGGCCCCAGCAGCTGGAGAAGCTGGAAGTCGATCGTCAGGCTCACGCCGTCGAAGACGACGCCGAGCAGCGGCCGCGCCCATTCGAGCAGGCCCCATCCCTCGGCGTCCGCGAGCGGGATCGGGCGGCGCAGCTCGCCCGTCCCGAGCGAGATCAGCAGCACGTCGGGGTCGGCGCCCTCGCGGCGCGCCTCGGCGTAGGCGCACATCGCCGGGTTGTTGGCGAACGTGCCGCCGTCGACGAGCGCGAAGTAGTCCGCGGGCGGGGGCACGTCGAGCCGCGCCGGCGGGAAGTAGGTGGGCGCCGCGGCGGTGGCCCGCGCGACGGCGCGCATCGGGAAGTCGTAGGCGGCGTCCGCCCGCGCGCGCGCGCTCTTGAAGAAGAACGGCGCGCGCCGCTCGATCTCGTAGGCGGGCACCAACACGTCGGCCAGCGCGTCGGCGAGCGAGGCGTCGCCGAGGTAGCGGTCGAGCGCCGCCTCGAGCGCGTCCGCGGGATAGCGCTCGTCGAGCACGCCGCCCAGCGAGGCGATCTCCTTGAGCGCTGGCGCGGAGAAGATCCGCGGCCCCTCCGCCATGTAGAGCTCGACGAGGTCGGCCGCTCGCCACCGCGGCGTGCCCGCCTCGTCGGGCACGGTGAGCCCGAGGGCGAGGATGCCGCCGGTCGAGGTGCCCGCGACGAGGTCGAAGAGGTCGGCGACCCGCCGGCCGGTGCGCCGCTCCACGTCGGCCAGCACCATCGCCGGCACGATGCCCCGGATGCCGCCGCCGTCGATCGCCAGGATGGTCGCGCGCTCGGCCACGTGACGCGAGCCTAGCGCCGTCGGGCCGTGACCCGGACGGTCGGTGGAGGGACCTCGCGGGCGGGTGTCGCCCCGGCTAGGACACCGGCTCGGCGGCCGGCTCGCCCGCACCGTCGCCCGTGACGGGCTCAGGGTCCGCGTCGGGCAGCGCGCCGCCCCGCTCGGTGCCGGCGATGACCTCGTCCGGCGCGGTCGCCTTGGGGACGAACCCGCTCTTCATGCCGAAGTAGGTGGCCTGCGGATGGTGGGCGACGATCGCCACCGTGGACTGCTCGGGCGTCACCGCGTACCCGTCGGAGAGCGAGAGGCCGATCCGCTCGGCTCCCAGCAGGCGGAAGACCTTCTCGTGCTCGGACTGGTCGGGGCAGGCGGGGTAGCCCCACGAGTAGCGCCGTCCCTGGTCGGCGGGGATGCCGTAGTCGGCGCGCACGCGCGCGTGGAGCCACTCGGCGAGGCCCTCCGCGGCCTGCACGCCGAGCCCGTGGGTGTAGAGCTGCTCCGCGAACTCCCCGTCGGCCTCGAGGCGCGCCATGAGATCGGTCACCGTCGGCGCCGACGGTGACGGCCTGGAGCGCGACGACGTCGCGCTCGCCGCCGGCGGCGAGCGGACGGAAGAAGTCGGCCAGGCAGATGCGGTCGTGTCGCGGCTGGCGGGGGAAGACGAGCCGCTCGAGCTCCCGTTCCGGGTCCTCGGGGTCGAAGACGACCACCTCGTTGCCCTCGGCCGCGACCGGGAAGTAGCCGAGGACGGCCCTCGGCTCGAGGTAGTCCTGCTCGGCCCACATGCGCTCGAGCCGCGGCTGGAACTCCTCCTCGACGAGGGCGCGCCACTCCTCGCCCTTCTTGCCGCGGCCGCCCCAGTGGAGCTTGAAGAGCACGTGACGGTCGAGGTGGGGATAGACGTCGGCGAGGTCCGGCTCGAGCTCCCGCGCGCCCCAGAACGGCGGCGTCGGGACCGGCGCGTCGGTGCGGACGGCGGAGCGGACCGAGGCGTCGGTGGTCGGCGGGGCGTCGTCGGGGACCTCGACCTTCTCGCGGAGCGTCCGCGCCTCGTCCCGGAACCTCGCGACCAGCGCGTCGCGGGCCTCGTCGTCCACGAGCTGGTCCATCACGGCCAGCCCGGCGAACGCGTCCTTGCAGTAGAAGACTCCCGGCGCGTAGATCTCCTCGGACTCGCGGCCGCCGGGGTAGAGGATCCGCCGCCCGAAGTCGCGGTTGATCGCCGCCCCGCCGATCAGCAGCGGGTACTCCAGCCCCTGGGAGTGGAGCTCCGCGACGCACGCCGGCATCTGCTTGGAGGTCGACACGAGCAGCGCCGAGAGGCCGATCGCGGTGGCGTCGTGCTCCTTCGCGGCCTCGATCACGGTCTGGACGGGAACCTGCTTGCCGAGGTCCACGACCGTGTAGCCGTTGTTGGTGAGGATCGTGTTGACGAGCGACTTGCCGATGTCGTGGACGTCGCCGAACACCGTGGCGAGCACCACCGTGCCCTTCGTGTAGCCCTCGATCCGGTCGAGGTAGTTCTCCAGCCGGGCGACCGCGCGCTTCATGACCTCGGCGGACTGCAGGACGAAGGGGAGGATGAGCTCGCCGGCGCCGAACTTGTCGCCGACCTCCTTCATGGCCGGCAGCAGCACGTCGTTGAGCGTGGGGACCGCGCCGATCTTCTCGACCGAGCGGTCGATCCACGCCTCGACGCCGTCCTTCTTGCGCCGCAGGATGTGCCAGTGCAGGGCGGCCTCGGGCTCCATCCCCTCGGTCGGGTCGACCGCCTCGGCCGCCTCCTCCTCGCCCTTGCTCTCGAAGTGCTCGATGAAGCGCTCGAGCGCGTCCTCGCGGCGGTCGAAGACGAGGTCGTCGGCGAGGTCGCGCTCCTCGGCGGAGATCTCGCCGTACGGGGTGATGTGGTTCGGGTTGACCATCGCGAGGTCGAGCCCCGCCTCCACGCAGTGGTGGAGGAAGACGGAGTTGAGCACCGCCCGCGCGCCCGGCGAGACGCCGAAGGAGACGTTGGAGACGCCGAGCGACGTCTTCACGCCCGGCAGCTCCGCCTTGATGCGGCGGATGCCCTCGAGGGTCTCCACGGCCGAGGGGCGCCACTCCTCGTCGCCGGTCGTCAGCGTGAAGGTCAGCGCGTCGAAGATGAGCAGCTCGGGGTCGAGCCCGTGGTCGCCGCAGGCGATGTCGCGGATCCGCGTCGCGATCTCGAGCTTGCGCTCGCCGGTCTTCGCCATCCCGACCTCGTCGATCGTGAGCGCGATGAGCGCGGCGCCGTGCGCCTTGGCGAGCGGCACGACGCCGTCCATCTTGTCGCGGCCCGCCTCGAGGTTGACCGAGTTCACGATCGCGCGGCCCGGGATCGCCTCGAGCGCGGCCTGGATGACCGCCGGCTCGGTCGAGTCGACCTGGATCGGGGAGGGCTGGGTCAGCGAGATCCGCTTGACGACCTCGCGCATCTGCACGTCCTCGTCCTCGCGCTCGGTCAGCGCGACGCAGACGTCGAGGACGTGCGCGCCGCCCGTCACCTGGTCCTCGGCGACCTGGACGAGCCCGTCGTAGTCGTCGGCGAGCAGCAGCTCCTTGGCCTTGCGCGAGCCCTGCGAGTTGACGCGCTCGCCGACGAGCGTGGGCCGCGGGTCCTGGACGAGCGGCGTGGCCGCGATCATCGAGGAGAGCTGGGCGGCGCGCGTGTCGGGCCGGGGCGCGACGGTCCGCCCGCCGACGCGCTCGACGATCGCCGCGATGTGGGCCGGGGTCGTGCCGCAGCAGCCGCCGACGATCGAGACGCCGTAGCGCTCGACGAACTCGCCGAGCGACCGCGGCGAGCGGCTCGGGCTCCTCGGGGAAGATCGTCTCGCCGTCGGGCCCCTGGAGCGGCAGCCCGGCGTTGGGGATGCAGTGGACCGGCACCGGGGAGAGCTCGCCGAGGTAGCGGATCGCGTCGCGCATGTCCTCGGGACCGGTCGAGCAGTTGAGGCCGATCACGTCGACCTCGAGCGCCGTCAGGGTCGTGAGGACCGCGGCGATGTCGGTGCCGAGCAGCATCTTGCCGCCGTTGGGCAGCAGCGAGACCGAGGTCTGGATCGGCACGCTGCGGCCGGTGGCCGTGAACGCCTCGCGGGCGCCGAAGATCGCCGCCTTGACCTCGAGGATGTCCTGCGCGGTCTCGATGATCAGCAGGTCGGCGCCGCCCTCGAGCAGGCCGCGGGCCTGCTCGGCGAAGACGTCGACCAGCTCGCGGAAGGAGATGTTCCCGAGCGTCGGGTCGTCGGAGGCGGGCAGGAAGCCGGTCGGGCCGATCGAGCCCGCGACGAAGCGGTCCTCGCCGACGGCCCTGCGCGCGATCTCGCGCCGCCTCCGTGTTGATCTCCCGGGTGTGCTCGCCCAGCCCCCACTCGTCGAGCTTCAGCCGCGAGGCCTGGAAGGTGTCGGTCTCCACGACCTCGGCCCCGGCCTCGACCATCGAGGCGTGGACGCCCTCGATGACGTCCGGGCGGTTGAGCACGAGCGCCTCGTGGCACTTGCCCTGCAGGCCGCCGTAGTCCTCCGGCGTGAGGTCGAACTGCTCGAGCGTCGCGCCCATGCCGCCGTCGAAGACGACGACGCGCTCGCGCACCGTGGCCAGGTAGTCGCGCATCGAGCCAGCCTAGCAACGATCCGCCGAACCTTGACACGCACGTGGCAAGGTTCGTGCGGGGCCTCACCCTCGGCTCGAGGGTGAGGCCCCGCGACGGCTCGAGCGACTACTTGATGAACAGGATCTCCCAGTACTTCGGCAGCGGCCAGAGGTCGTCGGCGACGATCTTCTCGAGCCGGTCGGCCACGGCGCGGGCGCCGTCCATCGCGGGGATGACCTTGTCGCGCATGTACTTCGCGTGGCGCAGGACCCCGCCGGCTCCGGATGGCCGTCGTTCGCCGTGCGCAGCCCGGCGATCGCCTCGGCGAGCTCGTCGACGAGCGCCGCGACCTCCTCGGCGAGCGCCGGCACGTCCGCGGCCCGCAGCTCGGCCAGGTGGCGGACCGCCGCCGGCAGCAGCATCGTCCGCGCGATCGCCGCCGCCGTCTCGGCCTCGATGTTGAGCTTCGTCGACGTACTGCTCGACGAACACCTCGTAGCGGGACTCGAGCTCGCGCTTGGAGAGGACGTCGTAGCGGCCGAACACCTTGACCGTGTCGGGCTTGATGAGGTACGGCAGCGCGTCCGGGGTCGTGCGGAGGTTGAGCAGACCGCGCTTCTCGGCCTCGGCGTGCCACTCCTCGGAGTAGTTGTCGCCGTCGAACACGATCTGCTTGTTCGCGTTCCAGCTCTCCTGGAGGATCGGGAGCAGGCGCCTCGAGGAGCGTCCTTCGGCCCTTCAGCGCCTTCTCGAGCTTGCCGGCGAGCTCGTCGATCGCCTCGGCGACGATCGTGTTGAGCACCGTGTTCGGGAAGCGCCAGCGACGCGCTCGACCCGAGCGCGCGGAACTCGAACTTGTTGCCGGTGAAGGCGAACGGGCTCGTGCGGTTGCGGTCGCCGCCGTGCATCGGCAGCGGCGGCAGCACCGGCGTGCCGAGGCCGAGGAACGAGCCGGCGCGCTCGTTCGCCGTCTTCGCCCGCTCGATCGCGTCGAACACCTTCTCGAGCTCGGCGCCGAGGAAGATCGAGATGATCGCCGGCGGCGCCTCGTTGGCGCCGAGGCGGTGGTCCTGGCCGGCCGAGGCGATCGACGCCCGCAGCAGTCCCTGGTGCTTGTTCACCGCCTGGATGACGGCCGTGCAGAAGAACAGGAACTGGAGGTTGTCGTGCGGGGTGTCGCCCGGCTCGAGCAGGTTGTCGCCGGTGTCGGTGCCCATCGACCAGTTGTTGTGCTTGCCCGAGCCGTTGACGCCGGCGAACGGCTTCTCGTGCAGCAGGCAGACGAGGCCGTAGCGGCGCGCGACGTTCTGCATCACCTGCATCGTGAGCTGCTGGTGGTCGGAGCCGACGTTGGAGTTCTCGAAGATCGGCGCGACCTCGTACTGGGCCGGCGCGACCTCGTTGTGGCGCGTCTTGATCGGCACGCCGAGCTTGGCCAGCTCGCGCTCGGTCTCGAGCATGCAGGCCAGCACCCGCTCCGGGATCGAGCCGAAGTAGTGGTCGTCGAGCTCGTGGCCCTTCGGCGGCTTGGCGCCGAACAGCGTGCGCCCGGTCGTCATCAGGTCGGGGCGCTCGAAGTAGTACTGCTCGTCGATCAGGAAGTACTCCTGCTCGGGCCCGACGGTCGTGAACACGCGCTGGGCGTCCTCGTCGCCGAGCAGGCGCAGCGCGCCGATCGCCGAGTTCGAGAGCGCGTCCATCGAGCGCAGCAGCGGGATCTTGTGGTCGAGCGCCTCGCCGGTCCACGACGCGAACGCGGTCGGGATGCAGAGCAGCGCGCCGTTGGGGTTCTCGAGGATGAACGCCGGGCTGGTCGGGTCCCAGGCGGTGTAGCCGCGGGCCTCGAAGGTCGCGCGGATGCCGCCGGTCGGGAAGGAGGAGGCGTCGGGCTCGCCCTGGATCAGCTCCTTGCCGGAGAACTCGGCGATCGCGGTGCCGTCGCCGGTCGGCGCGTAGAAGGAGTCGTGCTTCTCGGCGGTGAAGCCGGTCAGCGGCTGGAACCAGTGCGTGTAGTGGGTCGCGCCCTTCTCCAGCGCCCAGTCCTTCATCGCCGCGGCGACCGCGTCGGCGAGCGAGGTGTCGAGCGCCTCGCCGCGCTCGAGCGTGCGCTGCAGCTGGCGGTAGACGTTCTTGGGCAGCCGCTGGCGCTGGACCGCCGGGCTGAAGACGTTGGTGCCGAAGACCTGGTTGCCGGGGACCGTCAGGTCGATGGCGCCGAGCGCGTCGCCGTTCGGCGCCCACTGGGCGGCAATGACGTTCTGCTGGCGGTATCTGGACATCGTGGGTGCGATTCCTCCTGGGTCGCCGCGGCCGGACGCGCCTGGGAGCGCCGGCGCAGCGTGACGGGTTCCTGGGTGGGCGGACTGCGGGAGCCTAGGCGGCACGGCTCCGTCGCTCACTGTCCGGGTGGACAAAGACGGCCGGGGCCGGTTCCTCCATGCGGCGGATCGCCGCCGGCCGCACGCTACCCGGGCGCGCGAGCGGACGGCCGACGGGCCCGGGCCGGCTCGACGGCCGGGCGAACCCCGGTCGCCGATCTTTCGCCTCCGGGCCAAAGCACCTCCGCGGGCGCTGCCGGACACTGGCGTCGCCATTCCAACCCAGGAGGACGCATGAGACGTCGCACCCTGGCCCGCGCCGCCCTGCTGGCGGCGGGGGCCTTGCTGATTCTCCCGGCGGCGGCTTCGGCCGGCACGCTGGAGGCCTACAACAACGGAGCGCTGAAGGAGTCCGTCGGGATCAACTCGCTCTGGGTGATCCTCGCGGGCTCGCTCGTGATGTTCATGCAGGCCGGCTTCGCCTTCCTCGAGATCGGCTTCTCTCGCGGGAAGAACGTCGGGCACGGTGGTCGCGAAGATCCTCACGAACTTCTCGATCGCGGCCGTGATGTGGTGGGTCTGCGGCTTCGCCTTCGCCTTCGGCGCCGGCAAGTTCATCGGCCACGACGGCTTCTTCCTGCGCGACTTCGGCGATCCGCAGACGGCGTTCCCAGTGATGGGGCTCTCCGACGCCACCGTGCAGTCGAAGTTCTTCTTCCAGTTCGTGTTCTGCGGCGTCTCCCTGGCGATCGTCTGGGGCACGACGCTCGAGCGGATCAAGTTCGGCGTCTACATCATCTACGCCGTCGTCTTCGCGGCGATCATCTACCCGCTCGGGGCCCACTGGGTGTTCGGCGGAGGCTTCCTGCAGCAGGGCGACTGGCTCGGCACGGGCATCGCCGGCATGCAGGACTTCGCGGGCTCGACGGCGGTCCACCTGATCGGCGCGACCGGCGCCCTCGCGGCGCTGCTGCACCTCGGGGCGCGCCGCGGGAAGTACACCGCCGACGGGCAGCCGCGGGCGATCCCGGGGCACAACATGCCGTTGTTCGGCCTCGGCGTGCTGATCCTCTGGCTCGGGCTGGTTCGGGTTCAACCCCGGCTCGACGCTCAATGCGCTCGACGGCCGCTTCCCGGAGATCCTGATCATCACGAACCTGGCCGCCGCCTTCGGCGTCCTGGGCGCGATCAGCACGGCGTACTGGAAGACGAAGAACATCGACATCGGCATGGCCGGCAACGGCGCGATCGGCGCGCTCGTCGCGATCACCGCGCCCTCGGGCTACGTGGAGCTGTGGGCCGCGCCGATCATCGGGTTCGTCGCCGGCGTGATCGTGCCGCTCGGCGTGTACGCGATCGACAAGCGCATCGACGACCCCGTGGGTGCGCTCACCGCGCACGGCCTGTGCGGCGTCTGGGGCACGATCAGCTGCGGCTTCCTCACCTCGCCGCGGCTCGCGAAGTACAACGGGTTCGGCGATCCGAACGGCGGGCTGGTGTACTCGGGCTCGTTCAAGCAGCTGATCGCGCAGGTCGTCGGCCTGACGATCGCGTTCAGCTTCGTGTTCGTCATGTCCTACGCCACCTTCTGGGTGATCAAGAAGACCTACGGGATGCGGGTGACGCCCGAGGAGGAGGACGCCGGCCTCGACATCTCCGAGCACGGGATGTACGGCTACCCGGAGCAGTTCATCCCGGCGCCGGAGCTGGTGGGCTATTCGAACGACTACCCGGCGGAGCCGGTCGGCTCCGCCCCAACGGCCCCGACGCCGAAGGAGGTGCCGGCATGAAGATGATCGCGGCGTACATCCGCCACGAGGCGTTCGAGCCGATCCGGACCGAGCTGCTCGAGCTGGGCTTCCCGTCCCTCTCGATCATCGAGGTCAAGGGGTCCGGGCGCCAGAAGGGCATCACGGAGTCCTATCGCGGGGCGACGGTGACGAACTACCTGCGCCCCAAGATCAAGATCGAGTGCGTCGTGTCGGACACGGACGTGGCGGCGATCGTCGACACGATCCTCAAGCACGCGCGGACGGGCTCGGTCGGCGACGGGAAGGTCTTCGTCCTCCCCGTCGAGGAGGCGTACCGCATCCGCACGGGCGAGTCCGGAGAGGTCACGCTCCAGGCCCACCCGGGGGCGACCTCCACCGCCGCCTAGCGGAGCGCGGCCGGGATCCCCACGGGCGGCGGGCCGATCCGGCCCGCCGCCCGCCCCGGGGTCGCGGCAGCGGCCGAGTCACCATGGCCTCGACCTCCTTGCGCCCCGGCGCCGAGCCCCTCGGCTCCCTCGTCGAGCGCCTGCGCGAGCTGCACCTGGCGATGGTCGACGCCGTGCTCGGCGGCGAGGGGCTGCCGCGCGTGGCGGCGCTCGCGGCCGGCGCCGTCGACGCGCCCGTGGCGATCGCGGTGCCGCGGCTGGGTCGGATGGCGCTCGCCCCGGCGGATGCGGTGAGCGGGGAGCGGGTCGAGGTCCTCGCGCGCTACGCGGCCGACCGCGCGGCGGAGCGGCCGGCACGCGTGCCGGCCGGCCTGGCCGCGGAGGTCCCGATCGCCGCCGGCGACGAGCGGGTCGGGGCGGTGCTCATGCTCGGCGAGCGCGGGCGAGGGGATCCGGCGGCGGCGGAGTTCCTCCACGTCGCCGCGCTGGCGTCGCTGACCGAGGTGGCGGTCGAGGAGGCGCGCGAGGAGGTCGAGCACAACCTGCGCGGCTCCTTCCTCGAGGAGCTGCGCACACGGGACGATCTCGAGCCCGCCGACGTGGTGCGCCGGGCCGGTCGGCTCGGCTGCGACCTCACCCGCGGGGCGGTCGTGCTCTGCGCGGAGCTCGAGACCGAGCGCCCGCGCCACGCCGTCGCGATGATCGCGGGCGACCACCCGGGCGCGCTCGCCCAGCACCTGGACGGCCGCGTCTACGCGGTGCTGCCCGCCGCCGGCGGGGACTCCGCCCCGGAGCGCACGCTCGAGGGCGCGCGAACGCTCGCGACCCGGCTGCGGCGGCGGGGCACCGTCGGGCTCTCCTCCTTCTACGCCGATCCGGCCGAGCTCGGCCGGGCGCTGCAGGAGGCCGAGCTCGTGCTCGACGTCATGCGCCGCACCGACGCGCCGGTCGCCGCCGACATCGGCCGGGGCACCTACCGCCTGCTCTTCCGCGTGCTCGCCTCCCATCCGGAGGAGGTGCGGGCGTTCTACGAGGACACCGTCGCGCCGATCGTGCGCTACGACGACCAGTACCGGACCGACCTCGTCGGGACGCTCGAGGCCTACCTCGAGCACAACTGCAACATGAACGCGACGGCCGCCGCCATCTACGCGCACCGGCACACGGTCGCCTACCGGCTCGACCGCGTACGGGAGCTCGCGGGCCTCGACCCCACGCTGTCGGAGGACCGCGAGCGCCTCGGGCTCGGGCTGAAGGCCTACCGGATCATCGCGCCGCGCCTGCCGCGCTGAGCACCGCGTCCGGAGTGGGACGAGAGCCGGCCGGTCAGCCGCCGGCCGGCGCCGGCAGCACCTTGCCCGACTCCGGGTCCACGATCTGCTTCGGGGCGGCGCCCGAGACGTTCACCGCGAACGTGCCCGCCGGGCGCCCTCCGCCCTCGAGCCGCGCGGTGCCCTGGTTCCCGAGCCCCGGGGCGATCCGGTAGGTGACCACGTGGCGCCCCGGGACGACCGGGGTCACGCGCCACACGAAGCTCTTCGTCTCCCCGGAGGTCAGCTTGCCGAGCGCCCACGTGTTCGAGTAGGAGGTGTCCCCGGAGAGCGGCCCGCGATCCACGACCCAGACCGTCGAGAAGGGCTCGGCGAGCCCCGGCTGGTCATTGCGCCGCGTGAACGGCGGGGCGCTCGTGCCCTGACCCTTGGCCTCGATCGTCACGGCGATGTTCCCGATGTCCTTCTCGCCGGCGTTGCGGACGTCGATCCGCATCTCGGCGGCGCGGGAGACGCCCTGCCGGGCGGGGAACACCGCCTTCGGCACCGCGACGGTGAACACCCCCCGGGAGCCGGTGGCGTCGGAGCCCGAGTCGCCGCATCCGACGGCGCCGAGCGCGACCGTCGCGGCCAGCGCCGGAGCCCACGCCCGGATCGCCTCTCGCCCCCTCACAGCGCGCGAACATACCACGGGGGAGGGCCCCCATCGGGCCGCGCGCGCGGCGAACGCCGGCCCGCGCGCGGCGGCCGGCGAAGCGGCGGCGCGCCCGCGAGCGACGTCGCTTGCCGCCCTGCCGCCCTGTCCCATAGGATTCGGAGCCGGGTCGCCGCGCACGCGTGGCCGGACCCGAGGTCCGAGGGGAGGATTTGAGTGGTCCGCAGCGTCGCCGATCGAGCGTTTCTTCCGACGAAGAACCTGCTCGAGGAGGTCGGGGACATGATGATCCTGACGGGCAAGACCATCGTGTCGGCCCTCAGGCCGCCGTACCCGTACGGCGGGGAGTTCGTGTCCCAGTTCCTCTTCGCGCTGCGCCTCTGCTGGTTCCCGCTGCTGATCTCCACCGTCGCCTTCGGCTACGGCGCTCCGGGCCTGCAGGCCGCGAACTTCCTCGTGCTGTTCGGGGCGATCGACCGCCTCGGCGGCTTCTTCGTCCTCGCGTCGATCCGCGAGTTCGCCCCGTTCGTGACCGCGATCATCCTGTCCGGGGTGGCGGGCACCGCGATCACCGCCGACCTCGGCGCGCGGAAGATCCGCGAGGAGCTCGACGCGCTCCAGGTGCTCGGGGTCGACCCGATCAAGAACCTCGTCGTGCCGCGCTTCCTCGCGCTGATGCTCGTGACCGGCCTGTTCGACGTCTACGCGCTGCTCTTCGGCATCTTCGGCGGCGTGATCGCCACCCTCGTGAACGGCGCGCCGCTCGGCCCGTTCTGGGCGACGTTCTTCACGAACGCCTCGACGGTCGACCTGTGGGGGTCGCTGCTGAAGTGCACGGGCTTCGGGGCGATCATCGCGATCGTCTGCTGCTACAAGGGCATGACGACGTCCGGCGGCGCCCAGGGCGTCGGCCGCGCGGTGAACCAGGCGGTCGTCATCGCGCTGCTCGCCGTCGCGGCGTTCAACTACGTGTTCACGCAGACGCTGCTCGCCACCCACCCGGAGATCCAGGTCATTCGATGACGTCCACCACCCGCGCGACGCACGGAGGCGATCGCTGATGGGCGCCCTGCTCGACACCCCGCGGGGGTGGATCGAGAGCTTCGGCACGATCGTCAAGTTCTGCGGGCGGATCGTCGGCGAGGTCTACGGCCTGCGCGTCTTCAAGTTCTTCGGCGAGGCGCTGCGGCAGGCGGGCATCCTCATCCTCAGCTCCACGATCGTCATCTGGACCCTGTGCTTCATCATCGGGCTGCAGTGCGGGATCGAGGGGGCGTACTTCAACCGCTCGGTGGGGGCGCCCGCCTACGCCGCGGTGTTCACCGCCTGGTGCGACCTGCGCGAGCTGATCCCCTACGCCTTCGGCTACATGATGGCCGCGAAGGTCGGCACCGGCATCGTGGCCGAGCTCGGGTCGATGCGGATCTCCGACGAGATCGACGCGCTCGAGGTCATGGGCATCTCCTCGATGACCTTCCTCTGCGCCACCCGCCTGCTCGCGGCCTGGATGGTGCTGCCGTTCGTCTACATCGCCGGCATCGGCGCCGGGTTCCTCGCCAGCTACATCGCCGTCGTGCAGCAGATCGGGGAGGTGTCCTCCGGCGGCTACTTCCTCATCTTCTGGATGTTCCAGAACCCGCCCGACCTCTTGTACAGCCTGATCAAGGCCATGTTCATGGCCACCGTGATCGTCCTCATCGGCTGCTACTACGGCTACAACGCGGGCGGCGGCCCGGTCGGGGTGGGGACCGCCACGGCGAAGTCGATGGTGATGAACATCGTGCTCGTCCACGTGCTCGGGATGCTCCTCACCCAGGTCTTCTGGGGCGCGAATCCGAGAGCGCCGATCGGAGGCTGACGTGACGTCATTCAGCGAGGAGGAGCGCGAGCCGGGCCCGGGGCCGGCCCCCGCCGAGGAGCCCGTCGACCCCGCCGGGCCGCAGGCTCCGGAGCCGTCCGCGCCGCCGTCCGCGGCCGGGGACGACGCGGGCTCGCGCGTGTCGGTCGTGGACGAGCCGCCGCCCGGCGGCGGGGTCGTGGGCAACGAGTACGAGTGGCACACCGGGCGCCAGCACGACTCCGGCGAGGCGGCCATCGAGTTCATCGACGTGCACAAGGCCTTCGGGCGCAACCGCATCCTGCGCGGCCTCAACATGTCCCTGCCGGAGAACCGGATCTCGATGATCCTCGGGCCGTCCGGCACCGGCAAGTCGGTCTGCATCAAGCACATGGTCGGCCTGCTCTACCCCGACGAGGGCGACGTCCTCGTGCACGGCGAGTCGGTTCCGAACCTCGTCGACGACGACCTCTTCGAGCTGCGCAAGAAGTTCGGCGTCCTCTTCCAGGACGGCGCGCTGTTCGGCTCGATGAACCTCTACGACAACGTCGCCTTCCCGCTGCGCCAGCACACGGACAAGAGCGAGGAGGAGGTGGCCGAGATCGTGGACCGGCGCCTCTCCGAGGTCGGCCTGGGCGACGCCAACGACAAGATGCCCAACGAGCTGTCGGGCGGGATGCGCAAGCGCGCCGGGTTCGCCCGTGCCCTCGTCCTCGACCCGGACATCGTGCTCTTCGACGAGCCGGACTCGGGCCTCGACCCCGTCCGCACCGCGCTCCTGTGCGAGCTCATCCAGGAGATCCACGAGGAGAACGGCGGCGCCTACGTCGTGATCACGCACGACATCGCGAGCGCCCGGCGCGTGGCCGAGCACATCTCGGTGCTGTGGCGCGGCAAGATCGTCGAGTCGGGGCCGGCGCAGGAGCTCTTCAACTCGGACAACGCGTTCGTCCGCCAGTTCCTCTCGGGCGAGTCGCACGGCCCCCTGGGGATGGAGTAGCGGCGCGCCGCCGCCCGCCGCATCCTCCCTCGACCTCGACGTGAGCCTCAGACTCCACGCCGCCGCTGCTCGCATCGCCCGGATCCCGGCCGACGAGGTCGCCGCATGACCGCCGCCCGCGGCGCGGCCCTCGGGGCCCTGGTGGTCGCGGCCATCGTCGTGGCGGTCGTGCTGCTCAGCGGGGACGGCGGGCACCAGTACAAGCTGGTGTTCGAGACGGCCGGCCAGCTCGTGAAGGGCGACGACGTCCAGGTCGGCGGTCGCCGCGTCGGCAACGTCGACGACATCCAGCTCACCAACGACAACCGCGCCGAGATCAAGGTCACGGTCGAGGACAGCTTCGCGCCGCTGCACGAAGGCACCACGGCGGTGATCCGGCTCACGTCCCTCTCCGGCGTGGCCAACCGCTACGTCGCGCTCACGCCGGGTCCGAACAGCGCGCCGGACGTCGCCGACGGCGGGACGATCGGCACCGACCGAACCACCTCGGTGGTGGACCTCGACCAGCTGTTCGACACCTTCGACAAGCCCACCCGCACCGGCCTCTCGGACTTCATCAAGGGCTCGGCCCAGTGGTACACCGGCAAGGAGCGGCAGGCGAACCTGTCGGCGCTGTACTTCAACCCCGCGCTCTCCACGTCCACCGCGGTCTTCGACCAGCTCACGAAGAACGAGAAGACCCTCACCGGCGCCGTCGTCGACACCTCGCGCGTCGTCACCGCCCTGAGCGAGCGCAGCGGTGACATCACGAGCCTCGTCTCCAACGCGAACCAGACGACCGGCGCGATCGCGGCGGAGAACAGCTCGTTCTCGCAGGCCCTCGCGCTGCTGCCCATCACGCTGCGGCGGGCCAACACGACGTTCGTCAACCTCCGCTCGACGCTCGCCGACCTCACGACGCTCGTGAACGCGAGCAAGCCGGCGACGGTGAACCTGGCCGAGTTCCTCGGTGCGCTGCGTCCCGTGGTCACGGAGGCGATCCCGGCGGTCACGACCTTCGACCGGATCGTCCACCTCCCCGGGCCGAACAACGACCTGACCGACACGTTCACCATCGCCCCGCAACTGGCGAGCGCCACCGGGACGGCCTCGAAGAGCGCGATCGCCGCGCTGAAGCGCTCCCAGCCCGTCATCACCTTCGCGCGCCCGTACGCACCCGACCTCGTGGGCTGGTTCCGGGACTTCGGCCAGGGCGCCTCCTGGTACGACGCGAACGGGCACTACGCGCGCGTCTCTCCGGTGTTCAACGCCTACAAGTACCACTCCTCGCCGTCCGGCGGCACGCTCACCGTGCTCCCGCCGGCGGAGCGGCTCTCGACCTACCAGACGATCCCCCACGGGACCGGGAACTACACGCGCTGCCCGGGCGGCGCGACGCAGCCGGCGCCCGACGGATCCTCGCCCTTCACCGCCAACGGCACGCTGGACTGCGATCCCAGCCAGGTGCCGCCGAACGCGCCATGAGACGGATCGCCGCCATCGCGCTGATCCTCGTCGCCGCCATGGTGATCCTCGTCGCGGGGACCGGGGCGAAGGACGACGGCGGCACCTACCTCGTCCGCGCGATCTTCGACAACGGGAACGCCGTGACGCCGGGCGAGCAGGTCCGGGTGGCCGGGGTGACGATCGGGACGATCCAGTCGCTCGACGTCACGCCGGCCAAGAAGGCGGCGCTCGTCCTCGACATCACCGACGCCGGCTACCAGGACTTCCGCGCCGACGCCCACTGCACCATCCGCCCGCAGTCGCTGATCGGCGAGCAGTACGTCGAGTGCGAGCCGACCCTGCCCCGGGCCCCCGGGCAGCCCGAGGCGCCCCCGCTGCGGAAGATCGACCGCGGTCCGGCCAAGGGGCAGTACCTGCTGCCGGTCGCCCGGACGTCCTCGCCGGTCGGCATCGACCTCATCAACGACATCCTGCGCGTGCCCCAGCGCCAGCGCCTCGGGCTCATCCTGGGCGAGTTCGGCGTGGGGCTGGCCGGCAACGGCGCGACGCTCAACTCGGTGATCAAGCGGGCGAACCCGGCGCTCCAGCAGACCGACCAGGTCCTCGCGATCCTCGCGAAGCAGAACAAGACGCTCGCGAACCTCGCCACCGAGTCCGACCGCGTGCTCACGCCGCTGGCGCGGGACCGGGCGCAGGTCCGCGGGTTCATCAACTCCGCCAACGCCGTCGGCCGCGCCACCGCCGAGAAGGGCCAGGCGCTGCAGGCCAACCTCGCGCTGCTCCCGCCGTTCCTGCGCCAGCTCACGCCGACCGCCAACGACCTCAGCGCGTTCGCCGACCAGTTCACCCCCGTGCTCACCGACCTGGGCAGCGTGGCGCCGTCGGTCAACAAGCTCGTCGAGCAGCTCGGCCCGTTCGCGCAGGCGGGGATCCCGGCCTTCCAGTCCCTCGGGCAGACGACGGACGTCGCGGCCCGCGCGCTGACCGCGGCCAAGCCGACGATCTCGGACCTCAACACCCTGACGCAGACGCTGGAGCCGGTGGCGTCGAACCTCGCGGCGCTCACCTCGAGCCTGCGCAAGACCGGCGGCATCGAGGCCCTCATGGAGTTCGCCTACTACACGGCGGCCGCGACGAACGGCTTCGACCGCTTCGGCCACTACCTGCGCGTCGAGGTCCTCACGACGCAGATCGCCGCCTGCTCGCTGCCCAGCACGACGCCGGACGGCAACTGCACCGCGAACTTCCAGAGCGCCGGGACGGCGCGCGCCCCGCTGTCGGCCGCACAGGACCGCGCGGTCGTGCGCGAGCGGCTGGCGGCCCTCCGGGCCCAGGCGCCGACCACGGGCGCGCCGGCGGGCACGGCCTCGGGCGGACCCGTCGGCCGCGGCGCCACGGCGCCCGAGACGCTGCCGGCGCCACCCGCGGCGAAGCCGCCGGCGGCGACCGGGACCGGCCCCTCGCGCTCGGGCCGGGGCCCGTCCCGATCGGCGGGCACCAGCCCGTCCGATCGGGCCAAGGCCGGGGTGCTCGACTACCTGCTCGGAGGCTCGCGGTGAGTCGCCGCCGCTCCGCCTCGGTCGCCGCCAACCCGGTTCTGATCGGCGCCGCGACGGTGCTCGTGACGATCGTCGCCGTCTTCCTCGCCTACAACGCGAACGAGGGCCTGCCGTTCGTCCCGAGCTACCAGCTCACCGCCGAGCTGCCGAACGCGGCGAACCTCGTCCGCGGCAACGACGTGCGGATCGGCGGGACGCGGGTCGGCCTGGTCGACACGATCGCCCCGAAGACGAACCGCGACGGGTCCGTGACGGCGTTGATCACGATGAAGCTCGAGAAGAGCGTCGAGCCGATCCCCGACGACTCGACGCTGATCGTCCGCCCCCGTTCGGCACTCGGCCTGAAGTACGTCCAGATCACCCGGGGCCGGTCGAGCCGGGGCTTCGAGGACGGCGCGACGATCCCGCTCCGGCAGGCGCGCCCGGAGCCGGTGGAGATCGACCAGGTCTTCAACACCTTCGACGCGCCGACGCGCGCGGCGGCGAAGGTCAACCTCGACGAGTTCGGCAACGCCATCGCCGGCCGCGGCAGCGACCTGAACTCCGCGCTGCGCGACCTCGACCCGCTGCTGGCGGACCTCGAGCCGGTGGCGCGCAACCTGGCCAGCCGCCGGACGGACCTCGGCAACTTCTTCATTGCGCTCGAGCGCACCGCGCGGATCGTGGCCCCCGCGGCCGAGACCCAGGCCGCGCTGTTCCGCAACCTCGACGCGACCTTCAGCGCGCTCGAGGCCGTCACGCCGTCGATCCAGGCGTCGATCGTGGGCGGCCCGCCGGCGCTCGCGGAGGCGATCCGCTCGTTCCCGATCCAGCGGCCGTTCCTTCGCAACAGCACGCTGCTGCTCGCGGAGCTCGAGCCCGGCGTGCAGGCCCTCCAGCAGTCGGCACCGGTCCTCGCGAACGCGTTGACGATCGGCACGCCGACGCTCGAGCGGTCGATCACGCTGAACGAGCAGATCGCCTCGCTCGCGCGGTCGGTGCAGACCTTCGCGCAGGACCCCCGGACGAACCTCGGGATCACGCGGCTGACCGACACGACCCAGACGCTCAACCCGACGCTCGCCTTCATCAACCCCGCGCAGACGTTCTGCAACTACGCGACCCTCTTCTTCCGCAACACCGCGAGCCTGCTGAGCGAGGGGGACAGCCTCGGCACCTTCCAGCGGGCCATCATCATCGTCAACGCCTTCGGCCCGAACGGGATCGGCGCCCCGTCCAGCGGCCAGGCCAACGGCCCGACGGAAGCGGGCAGCCCGGGCGACAACTACCTGCGCGTGACGCCCTATCCGTACACGGCCGCGCCCGGCCAGCCGAAGGTCTGCGAGGCCGGCAACGAGGTCTTCCAGCCCGGGCGCCAGCAGATCGGGCACGCGGCGCAGACGACGAACAACCGCGAGATCACCACGAGCCCGGTCAAGTAGATGGCGAAGACGACGAACAGCGACGGCACCCGGATCGCGCGCAAGGACCGGCACGGCGTGAGCCCGTTCAAGGTCGGGGCCGTCGCGCTCGTGCTCATCACGGTCATCACCTACCTCGGGTTCACGAAGGACATCCCCTTCACCAGCGGCTTCCAGGTCAAGGCCGTGTTCCGGTCGGCGAACTCGATCCGGCTCAACTCGCCGGTGCGGATCGCGGGCGTGAACGTCGGCAAGGTCGTCGACGTCAGCCGCTACAAGAACACCGACTCCGCGGTCATCACGATGGAGATCGACGACGCCGGGCTGCCGATCCACAAGGACGCGCAGCTCAAGATCCGGCCGCGGATCTTCCTCGAGGGCAACTTCTTCGTCGATCTCCGGCCGGGCTCGCCGGACACCGCGGAGGTGCGCGACGGCGACACGATCCCGGTCACCCAGACGGCGACCCCGGTCCAGCTCGACCAGGTGCTCACCGCGCTCCAGCAGGACTCGCGCGCGAACCTCCAGGAGGTGCTGATCGGGCTCGGCCGGGGACTCAACAGCAAGCCCACCGCCGCCGAGGACGCGACCCAGGACCCGCAGGTGCGCGGGAAGACCGGCGGCCAGGCGCTCAACCAGTCGCTGAACTACAGCGCCGCGGCGCTGAAGGGCGTGGCGATCGTCAACCAGGCGCTGCTCGGGGTCGAGCCGAACGACCTCAGCAAGCTCGTCACCGGGCTGGCCGGGACCTCCAAGCAGCTCGCCTCGCGCGAGGTGCAGCTCCAGGACCTCGTGACGAACTTCAACACGACGGTGGCGGCGACCGCCTCGCAGAGCACCAACCTGTCGGCCTCGATCCGCCTGCTCGTCCCGACCCTGACCAACGCGAACCGGGCCTTCACCTCGCTCAACGCCGCGTTCCCGAACACCCGCGCCTTCGCGCGCGAGATCCTCCCGGGCGTCGAGGCCACGCCCGCCGCCATCAACGCCGGCCTCCCGTGGCTCGCGCAGGCCAACCCGCTCCTGTCCTCCAGCGAGCTCGGCGGCCTGCTCGACCAGCTCCAGCCGACCACCGTGTCGCTGGCCCAGACCGCGGCCGGCCAGCTCCAGTTCCTGCCCCAGATCAACACCGTCAACAAGTGCCTGACGAACGTGATCCTGCCGACCGGTGACCAGAAGATCTCCGACGGCGCCGTGAACACCGGGAAGGAGAACTACAAGGAGCTCTGGTACTCGCTCGTCGGCCTGGCCGGCGAGGGCCAGAACTACGACGGCAACGGCCAGTACGTGCACCTGGCCATCGGCGGCGGGCCGGTGCCGATCGTCTCCGGGCCGATGTCCGGCGGATCCGGCGACACGGTGTACGGCAAGTTCGCCGAGCCGCCGCTCGGCACCGCGCCGAAGTTCGTCCAGAAGCTCCCGCCCTTCAAGCCCACCGTGCCCTGCTACCGCCAGCCGCAGCCGGACCTCAACGGGCCGCTGTCGAAGGGCCCGGCGGAGCGGAGGGGCTCGCCCCCGCCGGCGACCGCCGCGAGCGCGACGGCGGCCCGCGCGAAGGCCAGGGCGACGGGCGGGGAGGCGCGGCGATGAGGCGCGCGATCGGCAAGCACCTGCGGGACTTCATCGCGATCGTCGTGCTGATCGTCCTCGCCGGCGCGGTCGGCGCCTTCATCCTCTCCAGCCAGCGGCTCTACCTGCCGGGCTGGGTCCCGTTCGTCGGGCAGGACTTCTACACGCTGAAGGCCGAGTTCGGCACCGCTCAGGCCGTGACGCCCGGCCAGGGGCAGACGATCAACATCGCGGGCGTCCAGGTGGGCGAGATCTCGAACGTCACGCTGAAGAACGGCGTCGCGGTCGTGGAGATGGAGATCCGCCCGAAGTACGCGAAGGTCTATCCGAACGCGACCATGCTCCTGCGGCCGAAGACCGGCCTCAAGGACATGACCGTGGAGATGGATCCGGGCTCCGCCTCGGCCGGGCCGCGGCTGAAGAGCGGTGCCACGATCCCGATCTCGAACACGGCGCCGGACGTCAACCTCGACGAGATCCTGGCGGTGCTCGACGCCGACACCCGCGACTACCTCCAGCTCCTGCTGAACGGCGGCGGGGCCGGCCTGCGGGGCAACGGCCGCGAGCTCGCGCAGACCCTGCGCCGCTTCGACCCCACCTCGCGCGACCTCGCGAAGATCACCTCGCTGCTCCAGACCCGCGCGCGCAACGTGCGGCAGGTCACGCACAACCTCCAGCTCCTGACCAACGAGCTCGGGGCCAAGGACACCCAGCTCGCGGGCTTCGTCGACTCCTCGAACGCCGTCTTCCGCGACCTCGCCGCCCAGGACCAGAACATCCGCGAGACGCTCGCGCTGCTGCCCGGCGCGCTCGGGGCCACCAACACCGCGCTGGTGAAGGCCAACCGGCTCGCCACGGTGCTCGGCCCGACCCTCGGGGCGCTGCAGCCCGCGGCCCGCGCGCTCGGCCCGTCGCTCGAGCAGTCGACGGCGTTCTTCAAGGCGACGACGCCGGTCCTGCAGAACCAGCTGCGGCCCGACTCCCGGACGCTCCTGCCGATCGTCCAGATCCTGCGGCCCGCGGCGGCGAGGCTCGCCGCCGCGACGCCGAACCTCACGACGACCGCCAAGGTCCTCAACTACCTGTTCAACGAGCTGGCCTACAACCCGCCCGGGTCGGCCGAGGGCTTCCTCTTCGCGCTCTCGTTCGCGAACCACAACGCGGCCGGGCTGTTCGGCAACCAGGACGGCGACGGCGTGATCCGCCGCGGGACCTTCCAGGCCTCGTGCTCGAGCCTCGGCCAGATCTTCCAGCTCGCCGACGGCTTGACCGCGGCCGGCCACCCCAGCACCCGAACCCTCGTGGACTTCCTGCGGGCGCCGGTGTGCGCCGGGCAGGAGCCCACGACGACGACGGGGACCACCCCCTAGCCCATGCAGAAGCAAGCCCCCACCCTCGGTCGGCTGCTCGTGATGGTCGGGTTCGCGTTGTCGTGTTTCGGGCTGCTGTTGTTCTTGTGGTTGGCGTTCGGCGGTCCGATCCCGTTCCAGCCGAAGGGGTATCGGTTCAAGGTGAACTTCCCGAATGCGGCACAGCTCGCCCAGCAGGCGGACGTGCGGATCTCGGGCGTGCCGGTGGGGAAGGTGGTGACGACGGAGCTGGGGCCGGGGAACACGACGCAGGCGACGTTGCAGCTCGATTCGCGTTATGCGCCGATTCCGCGGGATGCGCGGGCGATTTTGCGGCAGAAGACGTTGTTGGGGGAGACGTATGTGGAGTTGACGCCGGGGACGAGGGGGGTGGATCTGGCGGATGGTGGGACGTTGGCGGCGGGGCGGGTGCGGCCGGCGGTGCAGTTGGATGAGATCTTTCGGGCGTTCGATGCGCCGACGCGGGCGGCGTTTCGGGCGTGGCAGCAGTCGTTGGCGGGGTCGTTGGTGGGGCGTGGGGCGGATTTGAATGCGGCGTTGGGGAATTTGCCGGGGTTTGCGTCGTCGGGGTCGGCGTTGTTGGCGACGTTGCAGGCGCAGTCGCGGGCGGTGTCGCGGTTGGTGCGCAATACGGGGGTGGTGTTCGATGCGTTGTCGGCTCGGGATGGGCAGTTGCGGTCGTTGATCGAGAACGGCAATGCGGTGTTCGCGACGACGGCGCAGCGCAATGCGGCGTTGCAGGCGACGTTTGTGGTGTTGCCGACGTTCGAGCGGGAGTCGACGGTGACGTTGCGGGCGTTGTCGGATTTCGCGGAGAACACGAATCCGTTGATCACGCAGTTGCGTCCGGCGGTGGTGCAGCTTTCGCCGACGCTGATCGCGTTGGGGAACCTGGCCGGGCCGCTGGAGGCGTTGTTCACGGATCTGAATCCGTTGATCGATGTGTCGCGGTCGGGGGTGGCGGGGTTGGAGTCGGTGTTGGTGGATCTGCCGCCGGTGTTGGGTCAGTTGGATCCGTTCCTGCGGCAGCTCAATCCGGTGTTGGAGTTCCTGGGTCTCTACAAGCAGGAGCTGACGGCGTTCTTCGCCAACGCGACGACGGCCACCCAGGCCACCTCTCCCGCCGACGGCCTCCACTACCTGCGGCAGACCAACCCGTCGAACGTCGATACGCTCGCGGCCTTCCCGCACCGGGTCGGCAACGAGCGGACCAACCCCTACGCGGTGCCGGGGGCGTTCGCGAAGGGCCTGCAGAAGGGCTTCCAGTCGAGCCAGTGCCAGCCGAACAACGAACCGGCGGCGCCGACCGCGGCGCTGCCCGCCCCGCCCGCCCCGGGGGTGCCGACCCCGCCGCTCGTGGACCGGGTCAAGGCCTTCCAGTTCGGCGGCGGCCCGCCCGTCCCGGCCCCCCCGTGCGTCGTGCAGGGCACGGTGCCCGGCTTCACCACCACCTACCCCCACGTCACCGCCGCGCCGGCCCGGTGAGGGTCGGTCCGGCCGGCGACGGCCGGCCGTCGCCGGCCGGGCCGATGGCCGATCTCGTGGCCGGGTCGCCGGCGCGGGGCGCGAAATCGATGATCTAGCCTGCCGGCATGGAGGCTGAGCGTCCGGAGCGGCCGGAGCGCGGCGTCGGGGCGGCGCTGCGCGCGGTCGCGGCGTGGGCCGCCCGAAACCCGGCTCCGGTCCTCGGGATCATCGCCGTGCTGGCGCTCACCGGCGCGGTCGCGGCCACGCGCCTGCAGGCCAGTGCCGGCGCCGACACGCTGCTGCCGCGATCGGCGCCCGAGTACCGGGCCACCGAGGCCTACCGGCGCGACTTCGGGGACGACGCCATCCTCGTCCTCGTCAGGGGCTACCTGCCGAACCTGCTGCTCACCGCCGACCTGCAGCGGCTCATCGGGCTCGAGCGCTGCCTGGCCGGGACGGCGCCGCAGGGCGGCCGGCCGGAGGGCGGCCCGGGCGGCCCCTGCGCCGCCCTCGCGCGCACGGGGGACGTCCGGGTGGTGTACGGCCCGGGCACCTTCCTGAGCGAGGCGGTGGACCAGATCGGCGCCGAGCTCCGCGACGAGATCGCCGCGGCCGGCGCGTCCGTGCGCCGGGCCGCGGCGTCGGCGGCCCGCGAGGCCCGGCGCCGCGGCCTGGCCCCCGCCGCGCAGGCGGCCCGGGCGCGAGCGGCCGGGCAGGCGGCGCAGGCGGCGGCGGCGGCGCGGCTGGCGCAGCTCGCCGTCCGCTCCGGTCTCGACCGCATCCCGCGGATCGACGACCCCGCGTTCGTGGCCCAGGTCGTGTTCGATCCCGCGCGCGGTGCCGACGTGCCGAAGGCCCGCTTCGCCTACCTCTTCCCGAGCCCGCGCGCGGCACTGGTGCAGGTCCGCCTGCGCCCTGGCATCTCCGACGCCGGGCGGGCGCGGGCGATCCGGCTCGTGCGCGCCGCCACCGGGCTGCGGGCCTTCGCCCCGCGCCGCGGCAGCCGCTACGTGGTCACCGGGGCCCCGGTGCTGCTCGACGGCCTGGCGCGGAGCCTGACCTCCTCGCTGCTCGCCCTGCTCGCCGCGGCGCTGCTGGTGATGGCGGGCACGCTCGCCCTCGTGTTCCGCGTCCGCCTGAGGCTCCTGCCGCTGGCGGTCGCGCTCGCCGCGACCGGGCTGACCTTCGGGGCGATGGCGGCGCTCGACGCGCCGCTCACCGTCGCCGCCGTGGCGGTGCTCCCGGTGCTGATCGGGCTCGCGGTCGACTACGCGGTGCAGTTCCAGGCGCGCGTGCGCGAGACGGAGGCCGCCGGCGCCGGGCGCCGCGCGGCCGTGGTGGCGGGCGCGGGGTCGGGCGGCCCGGCCATCGCCGCCGCCGGCCTCGCCACGGTGGCCGGGTTCCTCGCCCTGCTCCTCTCGCCGATCCCGATGGTGCGCGGCTTCGGCGCGCTCCTCGTGGGCGGGGTGCTCGTCGCCCTGGCCTGTGCGCTGCTCACCGTCTCGGCCGCGCTCACCCTGCCGCCGGCGGGCGGGTGGCGAGCGCGACCGGCGCGGTGGGGCCGGCGGGCGGCGGGCGCCGCGGACGCCGCGGCGGGCGGTGCGACGGACCTCCTGCGCGCGGTGCCCGGGCTCCGTTCCGCGCCCGCCGCCGTGCGGCGCGCCGTGGCGGTGGCGCTGCGACGGCCCGGCCGTGTGCTGCTCGCCGCGGTCGCCCTCGCGGCCGTCGGCTGGGGACTGGACTGGCACGCCGAGGTCAACTCCGACGTCACCCGTCTCGTGCCCGGGGACCTCCCGGCCCTGCGTGATGTCCGCACGCTGCAGTCCGACACCGGCGTGGCCGGGGAGGTCGACGTCGTCGTGCGCGGTCGCGACCTCACCCGGCCGGAGGTCGTGCGCTGGATGGCCCGCTACGAGCGCGGCGTCCTGCGCCGCTACGGGTACGTCGAGGCCCGCGGCTGTGCCGCGGCGACGCTGTGTCCCGCGCTCTCCCTGCCCGACCTCTTCCGGGGGCGGGGGGCGGCCGCCACCCGGGCCCGGATCCAGGCGCTGCTCGCGGCCGTGCCGGCGTACTTCTCCCAGGCCGTGATCACGCCCGACCGCACGGCCGCCACCCTCGCCTTCGGCATCCGCCTGCTCCCGCTCTCCGCCCAGCAGCGGGTCATCAGCGATCTCCGCGGCCGCCTGGCGCCGCCCCCGGGCGTCCGCGCCGAGGTCGCCGGCCTCCCGGTGGTGGCGGCCGCGGCCAACGCGCGCCTCGCGGCGCCCGAGCGGCGACTGCTCATGCTGCTGGCCGGCCTCGCGGCGGTGGCCGTGGCGCTGCTGCTCGTCTTCCGCCGCCCGCGTCGCGCGCTGATCCCGCTCGTCCCGATCGTGCTGGCCACCGGATGGTCCGCGTTGCTCCTGTGGCTCGTCCGGATCCCGCTGAACCCGATGTCGGCGGTCCTCGGAGCGCTGGTCGTCGCGATCTCGACCGAGTTCAGCGTGCTGCTCTCCGAGCGCTACCGCATCGAGCGCGCGACCGGGCAGGACGTGGCCGGGGCCCTGTGGCGCACCTACCGCTCCACCGGCACCGCCGTGCTGACCTCCGCCGTGACCGTGATCGCCGGCTTCGGGGTGCTCGTGCTCTCCGACATCCGCATGCTGCGGGAGTTCGGCGCGGTGACGGTCGTGGACCTGACCGCGGCCCTGGCCGGCGTGCTGCTCGTGCTGCCGGCCGTGCTCGCGCTCGCCGAGCCCGGCGCGCTTCGCGCCCGCCTCGGGCGGACCCGCCCCGGGGGCCGGGCCGCCGCGCGCGGCGGCGCGCCCGCGGCGTGAGCCCCGCCGAGGACCGCGCCACCGGAGGCGATCCGGTGCGCCCGCCGGGCGCCGCACGCTATGGCTGGATCGCGGTCGTGGCCGGCCTGGCGGTCCTCGCCTACATAACGCTGAACACGCTGACCACGAGCGGGCCCGGGTCGGCGGGCCCGGAGCCCGGCTCGCGCCTGCCGCCGTTCGCCGCGCCGCTCGCGACGAGCAACCTCGACGGCGACGCCAACGTGGCCACGCGCGGCGGCGCCGGCGGACGGGTCGCCGCCTGCGACGTGGCCGACCGGCGCGCGCTCAACGTGTGCACGCTCGCCCGTCGCCGGCCCGTCGTCCTCGCCTTCCTCGCCGCGCCGGACGACGACTGCCGCGCGCAGCTCGACACGATGCAGCGCGTCGCCGCGCGACGTCCGGACGTGGCCTTCGCCGCCGTGGCGATCCGCGGGGATCGCGGCGAGCTCCGCCGCCTCGTGCGGCGGCGTGGGTGGAGGTTCCCGGTCGCGTGGGACCGCGACGGGGCCGTGGCGAACCTCTACGGCGTCGCCGTGTGCCCGACGGTGGTCTTCGCGCGGCGCGGCGGGCGCGTCGGCGCCGTGACCATCGGGACGGCGACGCTCGACCCGGCTCGCCTGGCGCGGGAGGTCGGGCGGGTCGCTCCCCTGCGTCCGGCGGGCGCGCCGTGAGCGAGCCCCGCCGCGGGTGGGTGGCCGAGCCCGTGGCCGCCGAGTTCCCGCGGCTCCGGCTGCTGGAGTCGCTGGTGGCCGCCGGCCCGCGGCGCAGCCCCGCCGAGGTCCTCCGCCGCCTGGAGCACCTGTCGAGCCGGGTGCGAGGCGCCGATGCCGTCGCCCTGCGCCAGACGCCGGTACCGGCCGCCTACCGCGCGTTCTTCCGCCAGGTCGGCCTCGACCCCGACCGCGACCGGCCACCGGGCGAGGCCGCGATCCTCGACCGCCTGGTCGCCGGCGGCTTCCGCTCGGCGGGCCTCGTGGCCGACGCCTGCACGATCGCGGTCGTGGAGACGGGCGTCCCGGTCTGGGCGCTCGACGACGCCGCGCTCGACGGTCCGCTCGGCGTGCGGCCGGCCGCCGCCGGCGAGCGCCTCGGCGCCGGGGCACGGGCGATCCCGCTCCCCGCCGGCCGGCTCGTCGTGGCCGACGCCCGGAGGCTGGTGGGCGTGCTGTTCGGCGATCTCGCGCACGACGTCGGCGTGGCCCGGGGCACCGCGCGGATCCGCCTGTTCGCGATCCTCGTCGCGGGCGTGCCCGACCTCCACGCCGAGGAGGCGCTGTGGTCGTGCGCCGAGCTGCTCGGCGGCGAATGAACGATGCGAGCAGGCGCGTTCGGCGCCCGGCGCCGGTGGTAGACTCGCCGCGCCGAGAGGAGGAGGCTGTGGCGTTGCTCGAGCAGGTTCCAACCGCCCCGACCCGCGCCCGGGTCGTCGCGCCGCCGGACGAGCGCGCGGCCCGTCGGACGCTTCGCGGGCAGATCGCCCGGCTCGAGGGCGAGCTCGGCGCCGCCGTGCTCGCGGCCTACCCGGCCACGTTGCCGGTCCCGTCGCCGGCGCCGTCGGGGGGTCCGCGACTCCTCGGCCTCGGCGAGCTGGAGCGCATCCGCGACGAGCTGGCCGATCGCCTCGCCACCGCCCGCGGGGACCTCGCCCGGCAGGCCGCCGCGCAGGCCGAGGCGCGCCTGCTGGTCGAGCGGATGCTGCTGGAGCCCGCGCGCCACAAGTGGGTCAGGGTCTCGCGCGAGGATCTCGGCCTCCCGGGCTGCGGCCACTGGCACGTGCGCCCCCGCCTCGGGCTCATCGGGATGCTCATGGGGTGGTGGCAGGTCAAGATCTCCTCGGGCTGTCCGTTAGCCGGGGGTCCCGGGGCCACCCGGGGCCCACAGCCCTTCTCCCGCCCGAGCACATGAGCGATCCCGCGATCACGCGGCCGTGGCCGCCCGAACCGCGCCACCGGCCACGGCCGGGCTGACGTCGTGGGTCGCCGCAGCCGCAAGCGCGCGATCGGCGACTCGGCGCCGGCGGCGGCGCGCGCGGGCGCCCGAGCCGGCGACGCGCCGGCGCTCCCGGCGCGACGAGGCGCCGCCCGCGCCCTGGGGATCCTTCCCGCTCGTGGAGATCAGCGTGCTCGTGGCGATCGTGATCGGCGTGTGGGGCCTGCTCCAGGGCGGCCGCACCGGGATCATCCTGCTGGCCACCGGCTGCGCGCTCGGCTCGCTGGCCGGCCTCGAGGTCTCGATCCGCGAGCACCTCGCGGGCTATCGCTCGCACACCACCGTCCTGGCCCTCGGACTGGCCGTCGTCGTCGTCGCCGTCCTCTACTTCGCCAGGGTCCCGCGGGTGGTCTTCCTGCCGGCCGGCGCGGCCGTCTTCGCCGCCGCGTTCTTCGCCCTGCGCGACCTCTTCCGCCGGCGCTCCGGCGGGCTCTCGTTCCGGTGAGCGCCGCGCCCGGAACCCCGCCTCGGCGCATGCGGATCGCCGGGCTCCACCACGTCACCCTGATCTGCCGCGACCTCGACCGCACGACCGCCTTCTATCGCGACCTCCTCGGCCTGGCGATCGTCCGCGAGGGCGAGAGCGACGACGATCCGGGCACCCGCCACTTCTGGTTCGGCGACCCGCAGGGCACGCCGGGGACCCTGCTCAGCTTCCTGGAGTACCCCTCGATGCCGGCCGGGTCGACCGGCGCGGGCTCCACCCACCATCTCGCCCTCGCGGTGGGCTCGGCCGAGGAGGTGGACGCCTGGCGCGCCTACCTCACCGACCACGGCGTCCCGGTGAGCGAGGTCTTCGCGCGCGGCGGGCTGCGCTCGGTCTACCTCCGGGACCCGGACGCCCACATCCTCGAGATCACGGCGGCCGACGTGGTCGGCGGCCCCGCTCAGGCGCCGGCCAGCTCGTAGCCGCCCAGGGATCTCACGCTGCCCGCCGTCAGCCTCGCCGCCAGCGCGCGCCGCTGGCGCTCGGTCAGCGACCCCACGCTCTTCGTCTCGGAGATCCGGAACGCCGCCAGGAACTTCCGGCAGCGGGTCCCGCCCCAGCGTCGCTGGCTCGTGAGGACGTCGGCGACGCTCATGCTCGTGGCCTCCCACGGGCAGAGAAGCAGGACCTCCGCGGCCGAGATCTCGCTCTCGGCGATGCGGCGCTTGAGCTCGGCCCGGGCGAGACGGACCCGGTTGGCCTGCTCGAGCGCGCGCAGGTGCTGCGGCTCCGTGGTGCTGATCGCGGTGATGCTCATCCGTTTGCCGTTTCTCCCGTTTCTCCCGCGCGGCGCGGGCGCATAGCGATGAGCCGGAGCCTGGCCGGTCCCGGCTTCCTCTCTCTCCCAGGGGTACCGGGGCGAGCTCGGCACGCTCATGCGACGTCCCCCGCGGGGGTTGGGCGGCGCCTGGGTGGCGGCCCGCCCGAGAGTGGCGCGTGCGTTCCCGTCCGGTGGTCGCGCAGGCTACGCACGCCGGGGCGGAGCGGTCAACGCCGCGCTACGCGCTTCATGCGCTAGGAGCGTGCTTTTTCTGTGAACCTCCGGTGACCGGATTGGCACTGCCGCCGACGGCTGGACGGACGTGCGAGCGCGCCGTCGCGCTACGGCCGCAGGAGCACCTTGAGGTGCTCGGTGCCGGGCACGGCGAGGGCGGCGAAGACGTCGTCGGCACGGTCGAGCGGCTCGACGCCGGTGACGAGGGCGGCGGTGGGGATCCGCCGCTCGGCGATCAGCTCGATCGCCTCGGCGAAGTCCTCGCGGCGGTACGCGAACGACGAGCGGATCTCGGCCTCCTTGACCATCAGCACGAGCTGGGAGATCGCGACGGGCTCCTCGAGGACGCCGAGCAGGACCACGCGGCCCTTCGGCGCCACGAGCTCGACGGCGAGCTGCGGCGCGGCCGGGTTGCCGGCGCACTCGAAGACCGTGGCCGGCAGCGCGCCGCCCAGCGCCTCGATGGTGCGCATGTGGACCTCGTCGAGGCCCACCGCCGGGAAGCCGAGCTCGGCGATGCGCCGGGCCCGGTCGGGGCCCCGCTCGATGACCGCGACCCGCTCGAAGCCGCGCGCGCGCAGCGCCAGGGCGGTCATCACGCCGATCGGGCCGGCGCCGATGATCGCGACCGGGTCGTCGGGCTCCGCCGCGCCGATGGTGATCCCGTGCAGCGCCACGGCGAGCGGCTCGACGAGCGCCCCGTCGCGGTCGCTGACGGCCTCGGGGAGCCGGAACAGCGCGGAGGCGGGGACCGAGACCGTCTCGGCGAACCCGCCCCGGTTCGTCCCCATGCCGAGCCCGGTGGTGGCGGCCTCGATGCAGATCTGCTCGTGTCCGGCCACGCAGAGCGGGCAGACACCGCAGGGCAGGAAGGGGAAGACGCAGACGCGATCGCCCACCGACCAGCCGTCGACCCCCGCTCCGACCTCGAGGAGGTGGCCGGAGAGCTCGTGGCCCATGACCGAGCCCGCCGGGATGGCCGCCGAGGGCCGCAGGTGGAGGTCCGAGCCGCACACGCCGCAGAAGGCCACGCCGACCCGTACCTCGCCCGGCGCCAGGGGCGGCTCCGCGACCTCGACGGCTCGGAGCGACCGGTCCTCGGCGATCTCGACCGCGATCACGACGAGCCGGGCCCCGGGCCGGGCAGCGGCCCGTGCTCGGCCTCGAAGGCCCGCTTGACCCGGGCGAAGGCGTCGAGCGCCCGGTCCAGGACCTCCCGGGTGTGGGTGGCCATGACGCTCGTCCGCAGCAGCGCGCCGGCCGGCGGCACGGCCGGGTGGAGCGCGACGTTGACGTACACGCCGGCGTCGTAGAGCGCCTTCCACAGCAGCGCGGCGCGGAGGTCGTCGCCGACGACGACCGGGACGATCGGCGTGATGATCGTCCCGCCGTCCGGCAGGGGCTGGGGCTCGATCACGCGGAACCCGAGGTCCGCCAGGCCCGTGTGGAGGTAGGCGGCGTTGTCGAGCACGCGGGCGAAGAGGGGCGGCCCCTCGTCCGAGCGCGCGATCCGGACGGCGGCGAGCGTCGCGCCCACCGCCGCGGGGACGGCGGCCGCCGTGAAGAGGAAGGAGCGGGCCGACACCCGCAGGAAGTCGATGACCTCGGCCGGCCCGGCGATGACCCCCCCGCAGGACGCCAGCGACTTGGAGAAGGTGCCCATCCGGAGGTCGACCCGGTCCTCGACCCCGAGCAGCTCGGCCGTCCCGGCGCCGCGCGCGCCGAGGACGCCGAGGGCGTGCGCCTCGTCCACCATGAGCCGCGCGCCGAAGCGCGCGCAGAGGTCGGCGATCTCGGCCAGCGGGGCGATGTCCCCCTCCATCGAGAAGAGCCCGTCGACGACGACGAGGATGCCCCCGCCGTCGCGGGCGGCCTTCTCGAGGGTCCGCTCGAGGCGGTCCATCCGGTTGTGGCGGAAGGGCCGGAGCTTGGCGCGGGAGACCAGGCAGCCGTCGAGGATCGAGGCGTGGTCGCCGGAGTCGGCGACCACGGTGTCCGCCGGCCCGAGGATCGTCCCGAGCGCCCCGAGGTTCGCCTGGTGGCCCGTGGTGAAGACGATCGCCTCCTCGGTCCCCATCCAGGCGGCGAGCTCGCGCTCGAGCTGGAGGTGCAGGTCGATGGTGCCGTTGAGCAGCCGCGAGCCGGTCAGGCCGGTCCCGTAGCGCTCGAGCGCGTCGCGGGCGCCCTGGATGACGCGCGGGTCGCCGGTGAGCCCGAGGTAGTTGTTGGACCCGAGCATCACGCGCTCGGCGCCCTCCATCTCGACCACCGGCGCGGCCGGCGACTCGAGCCGGCGGAAGTAGGGGAGGACGTCGGCCTCGCGGGCGAAGCGAAGGAGCTCGGCGCGGTCGTGCTCGCGTGCCTTGGCGAACACGTCGACGGAGGTCGTGGCCATGGAGGGTGCGGGGTCCTTTCGCGCGGGCGGGGCCGGGGGCCGGCGTGTAGCCTCTCGCCGCCATGGCGCTCGAGATCCGGCCGGTGGACGGTCCGCGCGACCTGGATGCGTTCATCAAGCTGCCGTGGCGGCTCTATCGTAACGAGCCCAACTGGGTGCCGCCGCTCATCGCCGAGCGGCGCAAGATGCTCGACCGGGAGCGCAACCCGTTCTTCGCCCACGCCGAGGCGGAGTACTTCCTGGCCGAGCGCGACGGGCGCCTCGTCGGGCGGGTCAGCGCCCAGGTCGACCACCACCTCAACGCGTTCCAGGACAACCGCTGGGGCCTCTTCGGGTTCTTCGAGTGCGAGGACGACCCGGAGGCGGCCACGGCCCTGCTCGCGGCGGCCGAGGGCTGGCTGCGGGTCCGCGAGCGGGACCGCATGGTCGGCCCGATGAGCTTCACGACGAACGACGAGTGCGGCGTCCTGGTCGAGGGCTTCGACCACCTGCCCACGATCCTGACCGACTGGACCCACCGCTACTACCCCGCGCTGCTGGAGGGCGCGGGCCTGGCCAAGGCGATGGACCTGCTCATGTGGAAGCTCTACGTCGACAAGCGCGACCGGGTCCATCCCGCCATCTGGCAGATGGCGCACGAGGTCGGCGAGAAGCACGGGATCACCGTGCGCCACATGCGCAAGCGGGACCTCGAGGCGGAGATCGGCCGCTTCCTCGAGGTCTACAACGCGGCGTGGGAGCGCAACTGGGGCTTCGTCCCGCTGACCGAGGAGGAGGTCCGCCACTACGCGAAGGACCTCAAGCCGATCCTCGACGAGAACTGGGCGCTGATCGCCGAGACCGCGGACGGCGAGGTCGTCGGCGCGGCGCTCACGCTGCCCGACTACAACCAGGTGCTCCGCCACCTGAACGGGCGCCTGCTGCCGATCGGGTGGGCGAAGGCGCTCTGGTACCGGCGAAAGATCGACCGCGTGCGCGTGTTCGCGCTCGGGGTCAAGCGGTCCTACCAGCACACCGGCGTCGCCGCCCGGATGTACGAGATGCACTTCGACTCGGCCGAGGCGACGCGGCAGAAGGGCGGCGAGATGGGCTGGATCCTCGAGTCCAACACCGCGATGAACCGGGCGATGGAGGGCATGGGCGGGACGGTCAACCGCCGCTACCGGACCTACGAGCGGATCCTCGACGACGACCGCGGGCCCCGGACGGGGCCGGAGCCGGCCTCCGCGTAGTCGCGGACGCGTGCCGACCGGAGCGGCTGGCAGGATGCGACCGCGAATGCTCGACGAGGATCTCATCGAGGACGCCGAGGTCGTCGGCGCCGAGGTCGTGCTCACCGGTGCCGAGGCGCCCGTGGCGGCGACGGACGGCGGCGCCACGATCGCCGCGCGCCCGGTCGCGAACACCGCCGTGCAGGCGGCCGCCGTGGCCTGCACGGGCTTCGTCGCCGGCGCCGCCACCGCCGCGATGGTGCGCGGGGCCCGTCGCCGCCGCGCGGTGCGCTCGGCCCGGCGCAAGGGCCAGTCCGGCGCCCTCTCGGTCGTGGCCAGCCGGACGTTCCTCGTGGACATCCACCTCCTCGGCCGGGAGTGATCGAGCGGCGGGTGGAGGTGGTCCCGCGGTGGCCGTTCCGGCTGCCGGCGACCGGCGGCATGGACGGCGTGCTGCGCCGGCGCGAGGGCGTCCTGCACCGGCTGCTGCACGTCGAGGGCCGGCCGGTCGTCGTCCGGGTGGCGCAGACGTCACCCGACCGCGTGCTGTTCGGGGCGACGGCGCCGGACGGCGCCGCCGCGGAGGCGGCCCTCGAGCGGATGCGCTTCGCGCTCGGCGTGGACGACGATCTCGCGCCGTTCCACCGGCGCTTCCGGCGTGACCCGCTGATCGGCGCCCTGTTGCGCGCCGATCCGAGCCTGCGCGTCCGGCGCCGGCCGGAGCCGTGGGAGGCGCTGGCCTGGGCGGTCTGCGAGCAGCTCATCGAGTACGTCCGCGCCGCCGCGATCCAGCGTCGCATCGTCGCGCGGCTCGGCCGTCGCTGCGCCCGCAGCGGGCTGCGCGACGTCCCGACCCCGGCCGTGGTCGCCCGGCAGGCCCCCGCGCTGTTCGCCTCGCTCGACCTCGCCCCGGGCCGCGCGATGACGCTCGTGCGCGCGGCCCGCGAGGTGGCGGGCGGTCGCGTCGACCTGCGTGCGTCCGACCCGGAGCCCGGCTGGCGGCGGCTCCGCGCGATCCCGGGCATCGGCTCGTGGACGCTGGAGACGCTCGCCCTGCGCGGACAGGGGTGCTACGACCGGCTGCCCGCCGGCGACCTGGCCTACCGCCGGCTCGTCGGGCGGCTCGAGAGCGGCGGCGACCCGCGGGCCTTCGCGGACGAGGCCGCGGTCCGCGCCCGCTTCGCGCCCTACGGCGCGTGGGCCGGCCTCGCGGGCGCCTATGCGCTGCGGCTGGCCCCGGCTCCGCTCTACGCGCCGTCGCCGCCGCGTCAGCGGCCGACGAGGACGCGATCGCGCGCCGTCGCGTTGCCGGCCCGGTCCCACGCGTAGGCGGTGAGGCGGTAGCGGCGGCCCGGGGCGAGCCGCGGCAGCGGCGGGGTGAGCCCGCCGGCGAGGCGGAAGTACCAGTCCGGGCGGCAGAGCCGCGCGGTGAGGAAGCAGAGGAAGCCCGGACGCGACGCGCCGCGCGCGAACACGTCCCACTCGAGGCCGTGGGGCAGGACCCGGGTGCCTCGATACGCCCACCGCAGCGGGGTCACCGGCCGGCCCGAGGCCGAGAACAGCCGCCAGGCCAGCGCCGCCGGGGCGAGCACCGGCGTCGGGTAGTAGACGCGGGAGACGATGGTCTGGGGATCGAAGGCCGCCACCTGCACCCGCCCGCCGCCGACCAGCCGCGGGCGCCCGATCACCGGCGGGTCGCGATCGGTCCAGGGCGCGAGCACCCGCCCGCCGGGGCGCAACGGGTCGAGATACGCCCCGCCGCTCCCGAGCTCCGAGAGGTGGAGGTGCCCGAAGCCGCGCTTGGTCCTGCCGAGCACGGTGCGGAACGGGACGACCCACGCGCCCGGGCGGACCGCGAGGTTGACGTGCCAGTAGACGAACCGCCCGACCCGGACCCGCTCGTCGTCGCCGGAGGCGGCGAGCACGTCGGCCCGGCCGGCCTGGAGCGCGTAGACCCGCACCCCGTCGCGGGCCTGGATGTCGATGCCGCGATGGAAGCCGGAGGGGCGGATCTCGTTCAGGTCGGCGCGGAGCGGGTGGGCGCGGTGAAACGGCCACAGCGGCCACCCCGCGCGGGCGCCGGGCGGCCGGCACCCGGTCGAGCACGAGCCTCCCCCGGCGCGGAAGTCCGGGACGCGCCCGCGGGGACGCCGCTGCGAGGGGCCCGGCGCGAACGGGAAGACGTCGAGCGTCGGCCAGCCGCCCGCGCGGGCGATCGCCGCCTGCCCGGGGTGGGCGCGCACCGTCGCCCGGCGGTCACGTCGGCTGACCAGCAGGAGGTCGCCGCGCGAGGACCGCGCCTCCGTCCGCCGCCCGTAGCGACCGAGGGCGAAGGCCGCGGCCCGCCCGGCGGGCCGCACGACGGCCTCGGGGGTGGCGATCACGACCGCCTGGGCGCGCCGGCCGCCCCGCGCCCGCACGGAGCCGGAGCGCAGCACCGGCACGAGCCGGGCGCGCCGCCCGCCCACCGCGCCGTCCGGCCGCCGGCAGCCCACGTCGACGTGCGCCCGCGCGCGAAGGACCACCACGACGCCGCGCCGGGTCAGGCGGAGCCCGGCGTGGGCGCCGAGGCGGGCGGACGCGCCACGGGCCAGGGAACGGGGCCGCCGGCGCCGGTGGCCGGCGGCGTCGCGGACGACCACCCGACCCCGGGCGCGGGCGATCCGCCAGGGCCGCCGGCAGTCGGCGGCGCCCGCGGGCGGTGCGGTCAGCGCGAGCGCCGCCGCGGCGCCGAGGAGCAAGAGCGCGACGAGCGTCGTCGCGGGGACGGCGCCGCGACCCGCCCTGGGCCTCACCCGCGGCGTCTCACGCCCCCTGGCCGGCCAGGAACTCGTTCGTGTAGGACGTCTCGGCGCTGGGTGGGCGCTTCAGCAGCCGGTTGTCGTACATCCAGCGGGCGTAGCGGTCCCAGGCCCGCGGGTCCTGCCAGCCGAACGGGCGGCCGCCGCCCGGGAACACGACCGGGAGCGTCGCCTTCACGCTGGCGAGCTGCAGGCGCCGGTCGAGGTCGCGGTTCGCCGCGACGAGCGCGTCGACCGCGGCGGCCGGGTCGCGGCGGGTCGCGGCCCAGCTCCGGCCGAGCGCCTGGACGAAGCGCCGGACCTTGCTGCCCCCGGCGGCGAGGTCGTCCTGGCGGGCGACGATCACGAGCTCGTTGTAGGGGGGCACGCCGGCCTGATCCATGCGGATGATCGCGGGGTCCTTCTTCGCGAGGCGCAGCTGGACGCCCTCGTAGTTCCAGAACCCGCCGAGCGTCGCCCCCACCTTCCCCGACAGCATGGCCGGGACGAGGTTGAAGCCGACGTCGATCTCCTTGACGGCGTTGTCCGGCAGCCCCGCGTCGCCGAGGATCGTCCGCAGATACGCGGACTGGTAGGGGATCCCCGCCGTGCCCACGGTCTTCCCCTTCAGCTCGGCCGGACGGCGGACGGCACGCTTCCCCAGCGAGATGATCGAGGTCAGCGGCTTCTGGACCATCGCCCCGACGGCGATCACCCGCAGGCCGCGATCGCGGGCGAGCAGCACCTCGGGCTCGTAGCTGATCGCGAGGTCCGCCTTGCCCGCGGCGAGCAGCTTGAGCGGGGCGGCGGGGTCGCTCGGGACCTGCGGCTGCACCGCGAGCCCGGCGCGGCGGAAGCCGCCGTCGGCGATGCCGGCGTAGATCCCGGCGTGGTCCGCGTTGGGGAAGTAGTCGAGCACGAGGCGCAGCGGCTCGGTGCGCTCCGGCGTGATGCGGTCCTGCTTCTCCCCGCACCCGGCGAGGGCGAGCAGGATGACGGCCACGGTCGGGACCAGCAGGAGCGCGCGCCTCACGCGGGGCCTCCTCGGGGTCGGGCCCACGGCAGGAGGCGGCGCTCGGCGAGCGCGAGCAGCCCGAACAGGGCGACCGCGAGCAGGGACAGGACGGCGACCGCGGCGTACGCGCGCGCGGTGAGCAGCTGCGGAATGGCCTGCTGGATGAGATGGCCGAGGCCCTCCTCCGAGCCGGCCTGCTCGGCGAACACCGCGCCGATCACCGCGACCGCCACCGCGATGCGCGCCCCGCTGAACGCGCCCGGCAGCGCCGCGGGCGCCTCGGCGAGGCGGAAGGCCCGGAGACGCGGGACGCCCAGCGCGGCCATGAGCTTGCCCTGGTCGGGATCGATCCGCTCGAGCGCGTCGAGCGTCGTCACGACGATCGGGAAGAAGGACACGAGCGCGATGATGGCGAGCTTCGGGGCGAGGTCGTAGCCGAGCCAGACGACGAGCAGCGCCGCGACGACCGGGATGGGGACCGTCTGGGACCCGACGAGCAGCGGGTAGACGGCCCGGCGCAGCGTGGGGGAGAGGTGCACCGCCACCGCGCAGGCGAGGCCGGCGACGGCGGCCACGGCGATCCCGAGCACCACCTCCCCGGCGGTCACGAGCAGGTTGTCCCACAGGAGGCCGCGGTCCTCCCACAGCGACCGGGCGACCTCGTGCGGCGCGGGCAGCACGAGCGGGTCGATGCCCGACAGCGCGCAGTACGCCTCCCAGGCGCCGATCAGGAGCGCGAGCAGCGCGAGCGCGCGGATCACCCCGCCACCCCCAGGGCGCGCAGCGCCCGCTCGCGCCGCTCGACGACCGGGGCGTCGGTGCGCCGCCGCGGCCGGGGCAGCCCGACCTCGATCTCCGCCACCACGCGGCCCGGACGGGGCGAGAGGACCACGACGCGATCGGCCAGCACCACGGCCTCCTCCACGTCGTGGGTGACGAGCACCACGGTTCGCGGCGTCTCGGCCAGCGCGCGTCCCAGCCACGCCTGGGCGTCCTGCCGGGTGAGCGCGTCGAGCGCCGCGAACGGCTCGTCGAGCGCGAGGACGGGCCGGCCGGCGAGCAGCGTGCGCAGGAAGGCGACCCGCTGGCGCATCCCGCCCGAGAGCTCCGCCGGGCGGGCCCCGGCGAAGCCGTCGAGCCCGAGGCGCTCGAGCCACGGCCGGGCCCGCTCGCGCGCGGCCCCGCGCCGCATTCCCTGGGCGCGCAGGGCGAGGGCCGCGTTGTCGAGCGCGGTGGCCCACGGGAGCAGGCAGTCGCGCTGGGGCATGAGCGCGGCCGGTTCGGCGCTCACCGTCCCCGCGTCCGGGACCTGCAGGCGGCACACGAGCTCGAGCAGCGTGCTCTTGCCGCACCCGCTCGGGCCGACGACGGCGACGATCTCGCCCGGCGCGGCGTGGAGGGAGACGTCGTCGAGCGCCGTCACCGGCGGGCCCCCGCGCACGGGGAACGCGCGGTGCACCCGATCCACCCGGACCCCGGCCCCGGCCGCCGCCGCGGCCGGGTCGGCTGCCTGCGCCGGTGCCTCGAGTGTCGTCGCCATCGCTCCCTCCGCGGGCATTACCCCACAGGTTCGAAGGGTCCGCGCCGGGCCCCGCACGTGCGCGGTGGACGCGATCTCAGCCGGCTCGTCCCGCCAGCTCCCCCGGGTGTGTCTCCGGTTCCGGCGCCCATCGTACCGCCGCGTCCCGGCCGCTTCCGGCTCCTAGGCGGACGGGCTCGTGAGCGCCTTGACGAAGTCCTCGAGCTGCCCGGTCGTCCAGCACTCGAACGCGGTGCAGTGGCGCTCGTAGGCGGCGATCACCGAGTCCCCGTAGTTCCAGTAGAGGCGCGGCTCGGGGTTGAGCCAGAACGTCCGGCCCGCCTTCTCGGCGATGGCGGCGAACACGTCGTCGCGCGGCGGGCGGCCGTTCGTGCGGGCGTCGCCGAGCACGATCACCGTCGCGCGTGGATGCAGCTCGTCCTCGACCTGGGCGAGGAACTCGGTCCAGACCCGACCGTAGTCCGTGTAGCCGGAGATGTCGGCGACGCCGGCGTCGCGGGAGATCTCCTCGCTCGCGGCCCGGAAGTCGCGCTCGGACTCGAAGACCTCGGTGACCTCGGAGATGCGCTCGATGAAGACGAACGAGCGCATCTTGCGGAAGCTGTCGTGCAGCGCGTGCAGCACCGAGAGGAAGAACACGCTGGCCGACGTCACCGAGGTCGAGACGTCGCAGAGCACGAAGATCTCCGGGCGCCGCGGGCGCCGCGGGCGGTACTTGAGGACGACCGGCACGCCGCCGGTCTGCAGCGAGGCGCGCATCGTGCGCCGCACGTCGACGTGCGCGGTGCGCCGCCGCCCCCGCAGCTCGTGGCCCTGGGTGGCGAGGCGGCGCTTGAGCTGGGCGACCACGCGGTGGATCTGGGCGAGGTCCTGGACGGGCCCGGACGGCAGCGCGCGGTCGAGCTCGCCGAGCGGCCGGGCCGGCGGGAGGCTCTTCGTGCGCTCGATGAGGTCGCGCTCGAGCTCGCGGCGCAGCATCGCCTCGAAGCGGCGGAGCTCTTCGCGCGGCAGCCCGTCGCGGCGCGGGTCGTCGGGCGGGAGGTCGGACCGGGGCTCGGAGCGCAGCCCGAGCGCCCGGCGGATCCGCTGCACGTCGACGCCGATCACCCCGGATCCCTCGCTCTGGCGCCCGAAGGCGACGATCGCGAGGCGCGCGAGGTCGCGCATCGCGCCCTCGTCCGACTGCTGCATCGCCTCCGCGACGGCCCGGCGCAGGGCGTCGAGGTCGAGCGCCTCGGTCCCGGCGGGGGTGCCCTCCTGGCCCTCGCCGATCTCGCGCCGGACGGCCTCGGCCTCGGCGGCGCGGAAGAACCAGCGGTCGAACACGAGGTCGAAGACGCGCCGGTCCTCCGGCGACTTCGCGAGCGTCGCGGCGAGCGCCGAGCGGAAGTCCGCGGCAGCGCGCCAGTCGACCTCCCGCAGGGCCGCGAAGGCGTCGAGCAGCTCGGCGGTGCCGACCGCCACGCCCTCGCCGCGCAGGTCCTCGCCGAAGCCGAGCAGCCGGGCGTCGAAGCCCGGCGGTCCCGCGGCGGGCAGGCCGGCCTGCGGGCCGCGGCGCTCCGGGTCAGCCGGAGGGGAGGGCATCGCCCTGCCCGAGCCGGACGCCGACGCGGGCGGCCACCGTGTCGAGGTCGGTGCGGTGCTTGACGATGACGCTCATCGTCTCCCGGAAGGTCTCGGCGTCGATGTCGTCGGCGCCGAGCAGCAGCAGCGCCCGGGCCCAGTCGATCGACTCCGCGATGGACGGCGGCTTCTTGAGGTCGAGCTCGCGGACCTGCTGGACGATCTCCACGAGCCGGCGGCCGACGATCTCGGAGAGGTCGGGCGTGTGGAGGCGGACGATCTCGAGCTCGTGCTCGAGCTCGGGGTAGTCGAGCCAGAGGTAGAGGCACCGGCGCTTGAGCGCCTCGGTGAGCTCGCGCGAGTTGTTCGAGGTCAGCACCACGACCGGGCGGGTCGTCGCCTCGATCCGGCCGAGCTCGGGAACCGAGATCTGGAAGTCGGAGAGCAGCTCGAGGAGCATCGCCTCGAACTCCTGGTCGGTCTTGTCCACCTCGTCGATCAGCAGCACGACCGGCTCGGGGGAGGCGATCGCGGTCATGAGCGGGCGCGCGAGCAGGAACTCGTCGCCGAAGATGTCGTCCTGCACCGCGTCCCAGCCCGTCCCGTCGGCCTCGGCCTGGATGCGCAGGAGCTGCTTGCGGTAGTTCCACTCGTACAGCGCCTTCGCCTCGTCGAGCCCCTCGTAGCACTGGAGCCGCACGAGGCTGCGGTCGAGGTAGCGCGCGAGCGCCTTGGCGAGCTCGGTCTTGCCGACGCCGGCGGGCCCCTCGACGAGGATCGGCTTGCCCAGGCGCGCGGCGAGGAAGGAGACGAGCGCGGTGGAGTCGCCGGGGAGATACCCCGCCTCGCGCAGTCCCGCGGCGACGTCCTCGACGGTCGCAGGGGCGGTGGCCGTCATGCGCCCAGGATGACAGGTCGCTTCTGCGATGCTCCGCCGGCCGTGGCCGCCCTCGCGCCTCCGCTCGCCGCCCAGCTCGCCATCTGGCCGTTCATCGTCGTCTTCGCGGCGGGCTTCGCGATCGGCGTCTTCGGCCACGTGATCTCGTCGAACCGGACGATCGCCACCGGCATCGGCCTGATCTTCCTCGCCACGGTGCTCGGGCCGCTGCTGGTGTACGGCAACCCGTACTGACTCGCGCTACTCCCGCTCCTCCCGCGGCAGCGGCTCCTCGCTGCCCAGCGGCATCGTGAGCTGCTCGTCCGGCACCGGCGGGACCTCGCGCCGGCGGCCGACCCGGGTGGGGTGCTCGTCGCCGAGGACCCGGGTCGGGGCGGTGGGCGGCTCGGGTGCCGCCGGCGGCGCCGGTGACGGCGCGGGCGGCTGGTCCTCGCCCCGCTGCGACCGCGGCCGCGCCGGCGGCACGGGACGCGGCGGCGCCGGTCGCGCGCCACCGGCAGCGGCGGCTCGGGGCGGTGCGCGGCCCGGACCCGCAGGCCGGCGTAGGCCAGCAGGCCGGCGGCGGCGAAGGCGAAGACGAAGCCCCACTCGATCCCGATCTGCAGCGCCGCTCGGACCGGGCCGGTCGAACAGGCGCCAGACCAGGAGCACGACCGCCCAGGCGCCGGCCGCGCAGATCACCGCCCCGTCGCCGCCCGGGAGATGGAAGGCCCGGCCCTCGCCGCGGGTGAACAGCAGCACGAGCACGGCGGCCGAGACGAGCAGGATGGCTCCCTCGACGAAGCCGAAGACGCCGAAGGCGGAGACGGCCTGGTCGACGGGGCGTCCGCCGGCGATCCCGGTCTGCTGGTACCACGGCAGCAGCAGCGTCGCCGCGAGGGCCACCGCGGCCACGCCGGCGAGGCGCCGGTCGCGGTCGAGGCCCCGCCAGGCGCCCCCGAGCCGTCCGGTCGCGCGCCGCGCGGCGGCGCCCGTCCGCTCGGCGGGACGCTGGGCGGCCCGCTCAGGCACCGCCGCCCGGCTCCCGGAGCGTCCGCACACGGTCGCCCGGTGCCGCGCTCATGCGCCGACGGTCGCCGCCCGCATGGCGTCGAGCAGGACGGCCGCGTCCTCGGCGGACACCGGCCGGATCTGGCCCTGGAAGGCGAGCCTCCAGTGCTCGGCCGGCCACTTGCGCACGTGCTCGAGCTTCGTCGCGAGGCCCTCGGCCGGCACGTGGCCGCCGTCGTCGAGCGCGACCTCGGGCTCGGTCGGGAAGCGCCACGGGTAGGCGTCGGCCTGCCCCGGCTTGCCCGGCCAGATGCGCTCGCGGTCCTCGAACATCGGGCCGGTGACGCGGATCGCGCCGGCGAAGGCCATCTCGCGCGTGACGTAGAGGACGATGCGGTCGCCCGGCTCGATCTCCACGGCCCGGTTGCGGTTGCGCTCCTTCAGGCCGATGACCGCGTAGCCGCGCTCACGGGTCGCGGCGAGGTTCTCCGGCGAGCCGGTGAGGATCCACGTGCGGCCGTCGGCGGGCACCCGCCGGAGTCTAGATGGCGCCGGGGCTCGCTCCGGCGTCCCGCCCGGCCCGTCAGGCGATCGGGATGTCCTCGACCTCGACCGGCACGCTCCGGCGCCGCTCGACCCGCTCGAGGTACCAGTCGATCAGCGCCCGCAGCGCGAGCAGGAGCTCGCGCAGCGCCTCGGCCAGCCGGGCCCGGAGCTCCTCGGGGATCAGGTCGCGGGCACCCTGGAGCAGCAGCACGAGCGCCGCGAGGTCGCTGCCGGGCCGCGCGGCGCCCGCCGCCTCCGTGTCGTCGCGCGGGAGCTGCCAGCCCGCCGGCGGCGCCGAGCGGGCGGCATCGGCCGCGTCCTCCACCGCGCGCTGCGCGCGCCCGGCGGCCCGGCGCAGGTGGTCGGCGAGCTGGTCGAGCGGATCGTCCACGGGAGCGCCGGCGGCCTCAGCGGCCGTCGTCTTCCGCGGCGTCGTCCTGGGTCGATCCTGCGGCATCGAAGCTCACCTCGAGCGCACCGTCGGCGAAGGAGGCGCCGGCCGGACGGTACATGGCCAGCGCGTCCGGGAGGATGATCGTCCGCTTCTGCCCCTCGACGCGCACGACGAGCTCCGGGCCGATCTTCTTCAGCGCTGATGTCCCCCTTCTCGGTGAACGGCAGCGTCGAGCCGCAGCCGGGCGCGACCCTCCTCGACCGTGAGCTCCTGGACGAGCCCGTCGTGCAGCACCGCGGCCGGGTCGCCGGCTGCCGAAGACCGCGCCGCCGAGGCGGTCGAGCATCTCCGGCACCGCAGACCTCGCGCTCGAAGTAGGGGGCGCGCAGCATCGGCACCGGCGCGAACGCCGACTCCGACCTCGGCGAGCTGCTCCTGCTGGCGCGTCGCGCCAGGCGTCGAAGTAGCCGCCGACCTCGTCGGGGAAGACCCGGTTGACGACGACCGCGTCGGTCAGGTAGCCGTAGAGGTTCAGGTAGGTGAAGGTCCGCATCGCCTCGCGGACCACGATCCGGTCCGGGGTGGCGACGAGGCGCACGGAGGCCCGCTCGCGGTCGCGCAGGATGTCGCTCATCGCGATGAGGTTGCGGACGAGCGCGCTGGACGTCGGCGAAGACCGCCTCGCTCGGCACGGGGAGGTCGAGCAGCGAGCGGGCGATGGGGCGGCGCCGCGGCGAGGATCTCCTGCTCCCACGGGAAGACCTTGTCGAGCCACCAGCGCGCGACGTCGGGGAAGGAGAGCAGGCGCAGCGTCTCGCCGGTCGGCGCGCAGTCGACGACGATCACGTCCCACTCGCCCGACTCGTGGTGGGCCTTCAGGCGCAGCAGCGAGAAGAGCTCGTCCATGCCGGGCGGGACCGTGAGCTCCTCGGCCGAGATCCGGTCGACGCCCGCGCTCGAGCAGCAGCTCGCCGAGCCAGGCCTGCACGGCCGACCAGTGGCGCTCCATCTCCGCCTGCGCCTCGACCTGCTGCGCGCGCAGCGCCCTCGGCGACGGGCGTCGGCTCGTCGCCGACCGGGCGGCCGAGCACGTCGGCGAGCGAGTGGGCCGGGTCGGTCGAGAGGACGAGCGTGCGCAGGCCGGCCGCGGCCGCAGGCGAGCGCCGTGCACGCGGCGACGGAGGTCTTGCCCGACGCCGCCCTTGCCGGTGTAGAGGATCGTGCGCGGCGCGAGCACCGCGCGGAGGCTACCGCGCCGAGGTAGGAGGTGAAGCGGTCCGCGGTGCGGCAGTACGGGCCGGCGCGGGTGCGGGTGCAGAGGCCCCGCAGGAAGTCCCGCACGAGCACGTGGTAGCTGTAGTCGGAGCGGACGCCCGGCTCGTACAGCGACCACGAGCCGGTGTCGTAGCGGTGGACGGAGGCGCGGGCCTCGGCGTCGCCCGCCCGGAAGAGCCGCCGCGCGCGGGCGTCGGGGCCCAGCCGGCCGAGGTCGTAGAGCCCGATCAGCGACTGCAGGAACCCGTTGAGCACGAGCTGGCGCGGCGCGTAGGAGTAGAGCAGGTACCAGGCGCCGCGCCGGGTGCGGCGCCGCACGCCGAGCGGCGGGGCTTCGGAGAAGAGCGGCAGGGCGCGGCGCGCCACCGCGAGGTAGGTCGGGTCCTGCAGGCGCCGCGCGGCGCGCGCCAGCGCCTGGATCGCGGTTCCCTGCGACATCGCGCTCGTCCACGGGGGCACGCCGACCGCCGAAGCGGAAGTAGTACTCCCAGGCGATGCCGCGCCCGCGGCGGGCGGCGAGCGGGGTCAGCTCGTCGAGCAGGTCGCGGAGCTCGCCGTTCAGCCTCGCCTGCCACAGGCCGTTCGCCTTGCCGAAGTTCGCCAGCGGCTGGAGCGCGAGCCCCTGGCCCGGGTAGGACTGCCAGATCAGCCCGCTGCCCTCGAAGCCGACCCGCTCGCCGTAGAGCAGCAGGCGCCCGATCGACCACCACTCGCGGTTGCGGTCCAGCGTGAGGAAGACCGGCTCGAGACGCGAGGCGGTGAGCCGGCCGCGGGCGGCGATGTCCGCGGTGTTCGCCACCACCGCGCCGAGCTCGGCGCGGCGGCGGCCGCGCAGCCGGCGCAGCGTCGCGCGCGCGGCGTTCCAGCTCGCCAGCCGGTCGGCCCGCTCGACCCCGTCGATGGCGCCCCGCCGGCGCAGGCGGTCGAGCGCCCGGCGCACCGCGGAGGAGCTCGCCGCGGCGCCGGCACGGGCGGCCGCGCGCCCCGCCGCACGGGCGGCGCCCGACGCGGGAGGGGCCACCGGCGTGGCGGCCGGGACGAAGCGATCCTGGTGGAGGCGCACGTGGCCGTCGTGACCCAGGACGAGCACGGGCACGGCGCCCGCCGCGGCCGGGAGGGCGAGCGCGAGCGCGCAGGCGGCGAGCGTCGCGAGGCCCGCCGCGCGGTGGCGCGGAGCGGGGCGGGGGCCGCGGGGGCGGCGGGAGGTGGGGCGGGGGCGGCTCATGGCGTGAGGCGTCGGTGCCGATGCTAGGCTCGCCGCCCGCCCTTCGCGCCGCTTGCAGGAGGATTCCCACCGTGCCCCGCTCCGCCCGCGTCATCCTCGCCCTCGTCGCCGCCCTGGCGACCGCCGCGGCGCTCGCCGCCTGCGGCGGCGGCGACTCCTCGGGCGCCGACGCCAAGCAGCTCCTCAAGCAGACCTTCTCGGGCAACCACGAGATCAAGAGCGGCAAGCTCGTCGTGAAGCTCAACATCGACGCCCAGGGCGCCGCCGGGACCCGGGGCCCGATCGCGGTCGCGCTGACCGGCCCGTTCGAGAGCCAGGGCAAGGGAAAGATCCCGCAGTTCGACCTCGCCGCCCAGATCCAGGCCTCCGGCCAGAACATCCAGGCCGGCGCCGTGACCGACGGCAGCCAGGGGTGGCTGAAGTTCAACAACCAGGCCTACGTCATCCCCGCCAAGGTCTGGGACCAGTTCGTGGCCGGCTACACCCAGGCCCAGCAGCGCTCCAACCGCCAGAACCGGAGCCTCGGCACGCTGAAGAACCTCGGGATCGATCCCGAGAAGTGGCTCTCGAACCCGAAGGTGGAGGGCGACGCGGACGTCGGAGGGGTGCAGACGACCCAGATCTCGGCGGACGTCGACGTCAGCCAGCTGCTCGCGAGCGTCAACGCGCTCGCCTCGAAGGCGCGCGCGCTCGGCGGGCAGCAGCTCTCCCAGCTCCCGCAGGGCGTCTCCGCGGCGCAGCGCAAGAAGGTCGCCGACGCGGTGAAGGACGCCAGCGTCGACGTCTACACCGGCAAGGACGACAAGACGCTGCGGAAGATGGCGGTCGACGTCACGATCCGGCCCACCTCGGGGGGCGTCAAGGAGGCGAAGGTGGCGTTCTCGCTCGAGATCGACGACCTCAACGCGCCGCAGACCATCACGCCGCCGGCGAACGCGAAGCCGCTCAGCGACCTCACCTCGCAGCTCGGGGGCCTCGGCGCCCTCGGGGGCGGCGGCGCCGGCGGCGCGACGGGCGGCTCCGGAAGCGGATCGTCCGGCGGCGCGTCGGGCGACGCGCAGCAGAAGGTGCAGCAGTACACGCAGTGCCTGCAGGCGGCCGGGAACGACGTCGCCAAGGCGCAGCGCTGCGCGGCGCTGCTGAACAGCGGCGGATAGCCCCGCCGCGCCCGCCCGCGCGGATGGCCCCGCCGCGCCCGCACGGGATCGGGGCGCCGGGCGCCCGCCGGCACCGGGCCGCCCGCGGCGGCGGGTAGCCTCCGCCCTCGCGTGAGCGCCGCCTCCCCGCAGCGATCGGGCCCCGGGGCCTGGCTCGCCTTCCTGCTCACGAGCCAGGGCTGGCCGTACCTGCTCGTGCCGTTCATCCCGATCGCGATCGCGCTCGAGCTCGTCGCACGCGGGGGCGGTCGCGATCTTCTTCACCTCCGCGCTCGGGCGTCATCCCCACGGCGGCGCTGATGGGGCGGGCCACCGAGGAGCTCGCGGCGCGCTCGGGCCCGGGCATCGGCGGCCTGCTCAACGTGACGTTCGGCAACGCCCCGAGCTGATCATCGCCCTGTTCGCGCTCGACGAACGGGCCTGCACGAGGTCGTCAAGGCCTCGATCATCGGCTCGATCATCGGCAACGTCCTGCTGGTGCTCGGCGCGGCGATGTTCGTCGGCGGCTGGGGGCGGGCGGGCGAGCGGGGCGACAGCACTTCAACCGCACGAGCGCCGAGCGCGCAGTCGTCGATGCTGCTGCTCGCGGGCGCGGCGCTGGCGATGCCGGCGATCTACGAGCTCGTCGTCGGGCAGCGGCCTGCCCGTCGCCGGACGCCGAGCGAGTCGACTACGACTCGACGGTCGAGCACGCTCTCGGTCGCCGTGGCGCTCGTCCTGATCGGCGTCCTACGCCGCCGGCCTGTGTCTTCTCGCTGCGCACGCACCGCGACCTGTTCAACCCGCCCGACGAGCGAGGCCGAGCACGAGGGCGAGCCGTGGACCGTGCGGCGCGCGTCGCGATGCTCGCGATCGCCGGCGTCGCCGTCGGCGTCATGTCCGAGATCCTCGTCGGGTCGATCTCCGAGGCGGCCGAGCTCGATCGGGCTCAGCGAGTTCTTCGTCGGCGCGATCGTCGTGGCGATCGTCGGCAACGCCGCCGAGCACTGGGTCGCGGTGCTCGTCGCGCGCAAGGACAAGATGGACCTCGCGGTGAACATCGCGATCGGCTCGAGCGCGCAGATCGCGCTGTTCGTGGCGCCGGTGCTCGTGCTGCTGCTCGTTCGTGCTCGGCCCGCACCCGATGGCGCTCGTGTTCAACGGCTTCGAGCTCGGGGCGATCTTCCTCGCGATCATCATCGCCAACCAGGTGACCCAGGAGGGCGAGTCGACCTGGTTCGAGGGACTGCAGCTGCTGGCGGTCTACGCTCGTCCTCGGCGTGGCCTTCTTCTTCGCCTGAGCCCGCGCCTCGCGCCGGCTCAGTCGTCCCGCCCGACCTCCTGGTCGTCGGCCTCGAGCTCGTCGTCGTGGTCGTCGCCGTCGTCGGTGATCGACTCGGCGCCGCCGGGGTGGTAGCGGACCTGGAAGGCCTCGAGCAGCTCGTCGCGCGCTGCTCGTCGACGGCGGAGCTCGTCGGCGACGAGCACCCAGTCGGCGCCCTCGAACTCCTCCATGTTGAAGATCTCCTCGTCGATCTCGGGGGAGTCGTCGACGACCACGAGCGACCTCGGTCTGGGGTTGAAGTAGGTCCCCGGGCGGTTGACGAGCTCGTCGAGCTCGAAGCGCGCGGATCGGCCATGGCCGCAGGGTATCCGGCGGCTCAGCGCTCCGCCGAGGTCGCGCAGCCTGCCGGTCCACCTCGGCCTCGACGTCGAGCGGCGGCCGGCCCGCGCGCGCCCCGGCGCTCGTTGCGGGCGATCACGAGCTGGCGGATCTCCGCGGCGCAGCGCCGGAGTCGACCGCCGGCGGCGGTGAGCCGGGCGCAGCTCGGCCTCGACGTCGAGCGCGGGCTCTCCCCGCGCGCTCCCGCCGCGCGCTGCGCGCCGCGAGCATCTGGCGGATCTCCTCCTCGCGCGACCGCCGCGCACTCCGCCGCCGCCCGGTCGGCGGGGCGTCGGGCTCGTCGTCGATCGACAGGCCGCCGCGCCCGATCTGCTCGTAGAGGCGGCCCCGGCCGGCCAGCGAGAGGACCGCGGCGACGGCCGCGAGTCCCACCACGACGAACAGCACGACGCCGAAGGCCTCCTGCATCCCGCCATTGTGACGCGCGGCGGCCCGGCTCACGCGTCGGCGATCGTCACGCGCGGCGGCGAGGCGCCGTCCGCGAGCGCAGCCGGAGCTCGCGGTGGGTGGCCGAGAGGCGGCGAATCGCCGATCCGGGGGGCCACCCGCCGGAGGACGGCGGCGCGCCCGTGCGCTTGTTCGCCCCGACGCGCCCCGGTACGCTGACGTTGACTGACCAGTCAATCTGATTGCGTGCGCCGTCCGTGCCACCCGCCGCGCGCCCGTCGCAAGGAGTCATTCACCGTGGTCGATTTCACGCTGACCGACGAGCAGAAGAACCTGCGCGAGCTGGCGCACGACTTCGCCGAGAAGGAGATCCGTCCCGTCGCCTGGGAGTACGACAAGGACGGCACCTGGCCGCAGGAGGTCATCGAGAAGGCCTGGGAGGTCGGGCTGATGAACACCCACATCCCGGAGGAGTACGGCGGACCCGGCGTCGGCTACCTCGACGGCTGCCTGATCGAGGAGGAGCTCTCCTGGGGCTGCTCCGGCATCGAGACCTCGGTCGGCTGCAACGGCCTCGCCACCGCGCCGGTCGCTGCTCGGCGGCTCCGAGGAGATCAAGAAGGAGTACCTCGGCCGGCTCACCGAGGCGCCGCTGCTGGCCTCCTTCTGCCTCACCGAGCCCGACGCCGGCTCCGACGTGTCCGGCATGCGCACGACGGCCGTGAAGAAGGGCGACAAGTACGTCATCAACGGCTCCAAGTGCTTCATCACCAACGGCGGCTACGCCGAACTGGTACACGGTCTACGCCAAGACCGACAAGGAGGCCGGCCACCGCGGCATCTCCGCCTTCGTCGTGCCCCGCGACGCCGGCGTCATGGTGGACAAGAAGGAGGACAAGATGGGCCAGCGGGCGTCGAACACCGCGACCATCACGTTCAACGACGTCGAGATCCCGGCCGACCACCTGCTCGGCGAGGAGAACCACGGCTTCAAGATCGCGATGATGACCCTCGACCGCACGCGCCCCGGCGTGGCGGCGATGGCCGACCGGCATCGCCCGCGCGGCGTTCGAGTTCGCGATCGACTACTCGAAGGAGCGCGTGCAGTTCGGCGTGCCGATCGCGATGCACCAGGCGATCCAGTTCATGATCGCCGACATGGCGACGGACGTCGAGGCCTCGCGCCTGCTGACCTGGAAGTCGGCCGTGCTGCTCGACCAGGGCCAGCGCAACACGCTGGTCTCCTCGCACGCCAAGCGCTTCGCCGCCGACGCCGCGATGAAGGTCACGACCGACGCCGTGCAGGTCTACGGCGGCTACGGCTTCATCAAGGAGTACCCCGTCGAGAAGCTGATGCGCGACGCGAAGATCATGCAGCTCTACGAGGGCACGTCGCAGATCCAGCGCCTCGTCATCGCCCGCGAGACGCTGCTGCCGCGCCGCGTCGAGGAGCCGGCGGCCGCCACCGCGTAGCGGTTCACCGCTCCCGCCGTGCCGCGCCGGGCTCCGGTGCCGGTGGCATGATCGCCCCATGCCATCCCGGCGCCGGAGCACGCGCGACGCGGTCGCGGACGCCACCTCCGTGGAGGAGGCCCGGCTCGCGGCGGGCACCGCGTCGGCTCCGCCGGTGGGGGCGAGCGTCCCGCCGGGGCCGACCGGGCCCGGAAGCGGCGACCCGCTCGTCGCGGAGCTGCGCCGCGGTGGTCTGCTGGCGCTGCTCGTGCTCCACTTCGTCGGCGAGGAGCCGTCCTACGGGAACCGGCTGATGGAGCGGATCGCCGAGCTCACCGGGGGCATCGTCGCCGTGAACCCGAACACGATGTACCCGCTGCTCCGCGACCTCGAGGGCCGCGGGCTCCTCGCCGGCTCCTGGGAGCACCCGGATCGACGCTCGCGCCGCTTCTACCGCCTGACCGCCGCGGGGCGGGAGGAGTCGGCGCGCCTCGCCGGAGACCTCGCGCCGCGGCTCGACGCGCTCGCCGGCGGCATCGCCCGGATCCGCGCCGAGGTGCTCGCGCCGTCCCGGGAGCGCTGATGGGCCGCGCGCGGGTGGCCCTCGACCTCGCCCACCCGCCGGCCGAGGTCTGGGCCATGTGGTCGGACCTCGGCCGCTGGCCGTCGATCGTCGACGGCTTCGCCCGGGTCGACAAGCTCGAGGGCACGTGGCCGCAGGACGGCGCCCGGCTGCTCTGGCGCTCACACCCCGGAGGCCGCGGCCTCGTCGTCGAGCGGGTCGTCGCGTCGCTCGCGCCCGCGCGGCTGCAGACCGAGCTCGAGGACGAGAAGCTCCGCGGCACCCAGGCGCTGGAGCTGGCCCCGCTCGCGGACGGCACCGAGGCCGCCCTCGCGCTCGACTACGAGCTCAAGGAGCCGCCGCCGCTCGCCTTCGTCGTCGACCCGCTGTTCATCCGCCGCGCGCTCGGCGACTCGCTGCGACGGACGCTGGCCCGGCTCGGCCGCGAGCTCGACGCCGACCGCGAGCTGCTCTGATCCGCTACCCGCCCGGCGCCCCGCCGCTCCCGCCGGTCGGCCGGCGCCGGTCGGGCGCGCCGGCCTCGAGGTCGAGCAGCCAGCGCTTGCGCTCGACGCCGGCGGCGTAGCCGGTCAGCGCGCCCGAGGCCCCGACGACCCGATGGCAGGGGACGAGGATCGCGATCGGGTTCCGCGCGTTCGCGAGGCCGACGGCCCGCGCGGCTCCCGGCCGGCCGATCCGGGCGGCGAGCGCGCCGTAGCTCGCCGTCCCGCCGTAGGGGATCGTGCGCACCAGGTCCCACACCGCGCGCTGGAAGGGGGTCCCGGCCGCTCGCAGCGGCAGGTCGAAGGCCGTGCGGCGGCCCTCGAGGAACTCGGCCAGCTGCCGGCGGGCCGGCCCGAGGCGCTCGTCGTCGCGCCGGGCGCCCCCGGCCGTGGCGGCCGGGCCCGCCGGATCGGCGAAGCGCACGCCGGTGATCGCCTCGCCGTCGCCGGTGAGGAGGATCGGACCGATCGGGGTCGGCAGCTCGCTGCAGAGCACGGGGCGGGCGGTGGTCATCGAAGGCTCCCTCGTCGTGGATCGTCGCACCGTCAACGGGCGGGCCGGGGCCCGCGTGAGATCCCTAGAATCGGCCGCCGTCACCGGCCCGGCGAGGAGCCCGGCCGTCCTCTCCCGCAAAGGAAACCTCACGCATGTTCGTGTTCAAGGCCGCCGTCGTCGGCGCCGGCACCATGGGAGGCGAGATCGCGTACTGCATCGCGTCGGTCGGCATCCCCGTCGTGCTGAAGGACGTCGACGAGAGCTTCGTGGAGCACGGCCTGGAGAAGGCCCGCTCGCTGTGGCAGGCGCAGGTCGAGAAGGAGAAGCTCACGCCCGAGGGGCTCGAGGAGCGCATGGCGCTCATCACCGGCACGACGAGCTACGACGGGTTCGGCGACGTCGACCTCGTCATCGAGGCCGTCCCGGAGCGGATGGAGATCAAGCAGGCGGTCTTCGCCGAGCTCGACGAGGCGACGCCGGGGCACGCCATCCTCGCCTCGAACACCTCGTCGCTGTCGATCTCCGAGATGGCCGAGGCCACGAGCCGACCCGAGCGGGTCGTCGGCTTCCACTTCTTCTACCCGGCGTCGCTGATGCGGCTGATCGAGGTGATCGAGGGCGACGAGACCTCGCCGGAGACCGTCCAGGCCGCGGCGAACTTCGCCCAGGCGATCCGCAAGCTGCCGATCCGCTGCGGCGAGGCCCCGGGCTTCGTCGTCAACCGCATCCTCAACGCCTCCTTCGGCGAGGTCTTCCGCTACCAGGAGGAGCACGGCATCCCCTACCAGGCGATCGACGAGGCCATGACCGAGGCGAAGGCGACGCCGATGGGCCCGTTCTTCCTCGTCGACCAGCTCGGGCTCGACACCGTCTCCCACGTCGGGCGCCACCTCCACGAGTCGCTCGGCGACCGCTTCCCGGTCCATCGCGGGATGCTCGAGCTCGTCGAGGCCGGCAAGCTCGGGGCGAAGACCGGCGGCGGGTTCTACGCCTCCCCGGCCGCCACCGAGGGCGACGCGAGCGCGCTCGACGCCGCCGAGCTGGTCGAGCGCTTCCACCTCAAGGCGTTCGTCGAGGCGTGTCTCGTGCTCGAGGAGGGCATCGCCACGACGAAGGACATCGACCTCGGCATGATGGCCGGCGCCGGCATCATCCCGCCGCCGCTGGCCCGGGCCGACGCGCGCGGGCTCGACGACGTCCTCGCCGCGCTGGAGCGGGCGCAGGTCGAGTGGGGCGAGCACTACGAGCCCCCGCGGATCCTGCGCCGGCTCGTCGCCCAGGGGCGGCTGGGCCGGCAGAGCGGGCAGGGGTTCTTCCCGGCGGCGCGGCCCGACGCGGGGTACGACGACGGGCCGGTGAAGCTCGAGCGCCGCGGCGCGGTGGCGATCGCCTGGCTCGACCGCCCGCCGGCGAACTCGATCTCCCCGGAGGTCATCGCCGGCATGCAGAAGCTGTGGACCGAGGTCGACGGCGACGCCGGCGTGCGGGCGCTCGTCATCGCCTCGGCGAACCCGCAGCTGTTCTGCGCCGGCGCGGACATCAAGGCGTTCACCCGGATGGACGCCGACGCGGGACGCCGGCTGCTCGACGAGGGCCACGCGCTGCTGCGCTCCTTCGAGCGCTCCTCGACCGTCGTCGTCGCGGCGGTCAACGCGCTCGCCTTCGGCGGCGGGTGCGAGCTCGCGATGGCGTGCGACGTCCGCATCGCGGCGGAGTCGGCCACCTTCGGGCAGCCCGAGATCAACCTCGGCATCATCCCCGGCTTCGGCGGCACCCAGCGGCTGCCGCGGCTCGTCGGCGAGGCGAAGGCGCTCGAGATGAACCTCACCGGCGAGGCGATCTCGGCGGACGAGGCCTACGAGCACGGGCTCGTCAACCGGGTCGTCCCCGACCACGAGCTGCTCGACACGGCGCTCGCGTGGGGGCGGAAGCTGGCCGAGAAGGCGCCGCTCGCCGTGGGAGAGATCAAGCGCGTCTCGGGCCACGGCGACCTCGACGAGGGCATCGCCGCCGAGAAGGCCGGCTTCGCCGCGGTGTTCGCCTCGGCGGACGCCACGGAGGGGATCTCCGCCTTCCTGCAGAAGCGCACGCCGAGGTTCACCGGCACGTGAGCGCGGGCGTCGACGCCGAGGCGCGCGTCGAGCGGCTCGCGGCGCTCGTCGAGGGCGCGCGGTCGGTCGTCGCGCTCACGGGCGCCGGGATCTCGGTGCCGTCGGGCATCCCCGACTTCCGCACCCCGGGGACCGGGCTGTGGGCGAACGTCGACCCGATGGAGGTCGCGCACATCGACGTCTTCCGGCGGGATCCGGAGCGCTTCTGGCGCTTCTACGGCGATCGCTTCGCCGCGCTCGAGGACACGCGTCCCAACGGGGCCCACGCCGCGCTCGTCGCGCTCGAGGCGGCGGGGCGGCTCGACGCCGTGATCACGCAGAACGTCGACCGCCTCCACCGCGTCGCGGGAACGCGCGACCTCGTCGAGGTGCACGGGACCATCGACACCTCGTCCTGCGCGGCGTGCGGCGCGAGCTTCCCGCTTCCCACCGTCCGGGCGCGGCTCGCCGCGGACCCGGGACGCGTGCCCCACTGCGACTGCGGGTCCGTGCTCAAGCCCGACGTCGTGCTGTTCGGCGAGATGCTGCCGGAGCCGGCGCTCGAGCGCGCCCACGCCCTGGCCCGGGGCGCCGATCTGCTGCTCGTGGTCGGCTCCTCGCTCGAGGTCCATCCCGTGGCGGGGCTGCCGCTCGTCACCCTCGAGGCCGGCGGGGAGGTGGCGATCGTCAGCCAGGGGCCGACCGCGCTCGATCGCCGCGCCGCGGTCAAGCTGGAGGGCGACGTCGTGACGGAGCTCGAGGCGCTGGTGCGGGCGCTCGGCGCCTGACGGGACGGGGCCGCTCGGCGCCTGAGGCGGCGGGGCGCGGCTCCGCGGCGGCCTATCTCCGCGCTGCGGCCCGCGCGCGCAGCGCCGCCTCGAGCCGGCCCAGGACGAGCGCCACGGTGTCGCGCTGCGCCGGCGCGAGCGGTCGCGTCCGGGCGGCGGCGGCGACCGCGGCGAGGGCCTCCCGGTGCTCGGCGAGCTCCGCCCGGCGGGCGCCGAGGTCGCCGTCGCCGGCCAGCTCGGCGAGCGCCGCCGCGAGCGCGGCCTCGAGCTGGAGCGCCGCCTCGCGCTCGCGCGCGTGATCGAGATCCAGCCGCGCGCGGAGGAGCAGCTCCTCGCAGGCCAGCGGGCGCTCGCGGCCGGCGAGGAGCGCTGCCAGGCGCTCCTGGGGGCGCAGGGCGCTGCTCCGCCGCTCGCGGCGCCCGCGCGGCGGCGGCAGCGTCGTGGCCTGCGCCCAGCGTCCCTCCGCCACCTCCTCGCCCGCGCCGTGGCCGATCCGCACCACGAGGGCCTGCTCGCGTCCGGGCTCGAGGACGTGCGGGTCGGCGCTCGCGACCCGGTGGGCCGCGACGACGCGCCCGAGGACGGCCAGGGCGTCGGCGGCCCGCCGCGCCGGATCCTCCTCCAGCCACGCTCGCACGGCGTCCGCGCCCTCGAGGGGCGCGGCGCGGATCACGGTCGCTCGGGCGGTGGCCACCGGTGCGGGCGACGGCTCCGGCGCGGCCCGGTGGGGGCGCCGGCCGCGGGCGAGGCGCCGGCGCTCGGGCGCGCCGAGGGTGGCGAGCACGACGACGTGCTCCGCCTCGCCCGGCGCCGCCCCCCCGCCGGCCCGGAGCACGTAGCGCCCGTCGGTCGGACCGAGCGCCCACGGGAACTCGAACTGGACGAACCCGAAGCGGGCGCCCTCGCTCACGCGGGCTCCCGGGGCTCTCGCGCGTCGGTCGTGGTCAGTCGCCAGCGCGCGTCCGCGCCGGGACCGCGTACTTCGAGGGGCGGACCGGCACGTTCGGGTTGCGGATCTCACCCAGGCGGTTGACGAGCTTGGCCCACTGGCCGGGCTTCAGGATCGCTCGGAGCTGGCGGCCGAGCTTCCCGTTGCCGCCGAACTGCGGGTGGAAGCCGACGTGGATGTGGTCGTTGTGGTCGGGCAGCGCCAGGGTGTTGTCGGTGCCGGGGTACGTCATCAGGGTGATGATCTGGTGCGGCTTCATCGTGCCCTGCAGCGTGAGCAGTCGCCGGACCGCGACGTCGGTGATGGAGCCGGCGCCCTGGTGTCCCAGGATCGGGACGCCGTTGATCGCGGCGATGTCCACCGCGTTGCCGGACGAGTGCTCGGAGACGTTGCCGGACTTCGTCAGGAAGCTGTGGCCGCAGTGCAGCGCGCTGACCGTCGGGTTCATGCCGGAGGCGACGAGGAACTCGAGGGTGGCCAGCACGCGCCGGTCGATCCCGCCCGCGCGGATGTCCCGACGTCCGCACCCGTAGATGTCGATGCGCGGGTCGGCCAGCACGCGGCGCTCGAGCGCCTCCTTGCTCATCAGCAGGATCTGGCCGATGGACGGGGTGCGCCCGTCGGAGCCGAAGAACGGGCTCTTCCCGGCCGCACGGTAGATCGCGGTCGCCTCGAGCAGCTTCCATCCGTCGAGCACCGGCTTGGGATCGATCCGGGGCGCGCCCTTGCCCGCCGGTCGGATGCTGAAGTCGATGTGCGGCTTGCCCGCGCCCTCGGCCGGGCCGACCCGTCCCAGGATGGTTCCGGCGATGACGGTCGCGCCCTTCTCGAGGGGCTTGAGGTCGACCTCGCTGCGCTTGAGGTGCACGGGGACGGTGAAGTAGTGCCCGAGGCTGCTCGCCGGATCCCCGGCCCGGGCGTCGAGCTGCCGCGCCCCGCCCGCGCGATAGGCGTGCGGGCGATCCGGATGGGCGAAGAGGCGCTCCTTGGCGGCCGGTCGCGCGGCCCGCGCCCGCGGCACCGGAGTCGTCCGGACGACGCGCTTCGCGGCCGGCTGGCGGCCGGCGCTGGCGGGGCCGGTCGGCGCGGGCTCCTTCGCGGCGGAGAGCTTGAGCTCGCGCTTCACCGCGGCCTCGCTCACCCGCTTGGGCTTCGGCACGGGGTAGCGCCGCACGACCTCGCCGAGATGGGCGTAGGTGTAGGTGTTGCCGTAGACGTCCTGCAGGGTGAGGTAGCGGCCGAGGCGTCGATTCTCGCCCACGTCGACGATCCGCCCGTCGTTGACCGCCACCACCGGGGCGCCGTCGCGGGTCTCGATCGCGATCTCCTGGCGGTTCGCCCGGCCCTCGACCGGAATGGCGGCGTTCCCGGTCCGAACGCGCCGCGCGGCCTTGGCCGGATCGACGCGATCGGTGTAGCTCGCCGGCGCCGCGACCGGGAAGTGCCCCTGGGTCAGCCCGGCCAGGGCGCCGACGAGGTCGTCGGGCAGGCCGCTGAGCAGGCGCGCGCGGAGGATGACCGAGTCGACGTACCAGCCGGCGTGGTTGTAGGCGAAGATCGCGCGGCGGAGGTCCTTCTGGCCGCCGGCGGCCTTGAGGTAGCGGGCGGCGGCGAAGATCGCGTCGACGGGGTTGTAGGGGTCGCGTGTGCGGTCGCCGTTGGCGTCGACGCCGTAGGTGGCCCAGGTGGCGGGCATGAACTGCATCCAGCCGAGCGCGCCGGCGGAGGAGACCGAGAGGTTGCGGCCGTAGTCGGTCTCGATCTCGTTGATCGCCGCCAGCACCTGCCACGGGATCCCGTACTGGATCCCCGCCGCCTGGTAGATCGACAGCAGGAACGGCGGCACGCGGAAGCGGTCGATGAGCAGGTTGGGGATGCCGAGCGGGGCGCCGGGGAAGGTGAGGTCGACGCCGCCGTTCGGGGGGACGCCGGCGGCGGGCCGGCTCGAGCGCGGCGTGCGCCGGGCCCGGGTGGTGGCCTGCTTGCGCCGGACGGCGGCCCGCCGCTTGGCCTTGCGGCGCGCGTCCACCCGCGAGGCGCGCTTGTGGTGCGCCCGCCCGCGCCGGCCGCCGCCGGTCGTGGTCCGCTGGTGGTCGGGCTTCGCGTCGCCGGCGGGCGCGGGCGCGGGCTCGGACTTGGCCGGCTTGGGGTCCTTGCCCGGCTTCGGGTCCGTGCCCTTCCGCCCGCCCTCGCCGCCGGGCGCCGGGTCGGCGGGCGGCGTGGTCTGGGCCACGACGCTGACGCTCAGGATCCGGTCGGCCGGGAGGCCGAAGCGCGACGCGACGGTGGCCGGGTCGATGGCCTCCTGGTCGCCGACCGTGAAGGTCAGGGTCTGTCCTCCGGCGGGCTGGCCCGTCTCGGCGGGCTTCATCACCACGGCGATCGTGCGGTCGGCCGCGGCGGGAAGGGCCAGGACACCCAGGGCGGTGAACGACACGAAGGTCGTCAGCAGCGCGACGCGGAGCCTGTTGCCTGTTCTCCTCATAACCTTCGTGCGCACCCCGCGGCCGGCGTGGTGCGGCGTGCGGAACCTACCATGCCCGATACCCGCGATGCGCAGGCTCTTCGGGGCCTCACCGCATTTCCACGCCGCCGACGCGGCCCCTGCTTCGGCGGGACGGGCGGCGGTCCGCCCGGGGCGCCGGGCGGGCGTCGGCGGACGCGATTCGCGGGGCGCGGCGGGTGTCCAACACACCAGAAAGAGGACTTACCGGCGCGGCGGGCCGCCCGGTGATGCCGCGGGTCACGCCGGGCAAAGACTAAGTCTCAACTCGAGCGTTAGCCTACCCTCCGACACCGGCCCGGCCGTGCGAAGGCTGTCGGTCTCGGTCGGTCCGCTAAGGTCCGCGCGCCGACCGCGACCGCCAGGCACAGGAGCCAAGCCCATGAGTGAGGACCCGACCCAGGACGACGGACTCCGCGCCCGTCTCGCGCGCTCCGGGGAGGACGCCGTCGGGCGCCTCGCCCAGGATCTGCTCGAGAACCCGGTGGTGTCCGGTGCGCTCAGCCGGGCCTTCGAGGCGCGAGAGAAGGCCGCGCAGGCCCAGGAGATCGCGATGGGCGCCCTCAACCTGCCGTCCGCCGCCGACCTCGAGCGCCTCACGCGCCGGCTGCGCTCGGTCTCGCAGCGCCTCGAGGGGATCGAGGACGCGCTCGACCGGGTCGAGGATCGCATCGAGCGGCTCGGCGCCGCCTCCGAGGTCGAGCGGCGCCTCGACGCGATCGATCGGGAGGTCGGCGGGCTCGGCGACGCGCTGGAGAAGCACTCGCGCGACACGAGGGCGGCGAGCGCCGCCACCGCGAAGACCGTCAAGACGGCCACCTCCGCCGCCGGCAAGGAGGCGAAGGCGGCCACCGCCGCCGCCAAGGCGGCGAGGACCGCGGCGACCGGCGCCGCGAAGGAGGCGAGGGCGGCGGGAGCCGCCGCGGCCAAGGCGGCGAAGGCCAAGCCCCCGAAGGCGTCCAGGCCGGTGTCCGACCGCGCGCTCGAGAAGCGGCTCGCCGGGCTCGAGTCCGGCCTCGCCGGGGTGGCGCGCGAGGTCCACGGGCTGCGCGACGCGCTGCCCGTCGGGTCGGCGCCGGTGCCGCGCGAGCAGGAGCGCCTCGCGGTCGAGGAGTAGGCGGCGGCGCTCAGCTCAGCGCCGCCGCGGCGAGTCGCCCCACGCGCTCTCCCGCGGCCTCGATCCCGGCCTCGTCCAGGCGGGCGTGATGCCCGTCGGGCCCGATGAGATCGCTCACGGCGAGCACGCACGCCGTGCGCACCCCACGGAGCGCGCCGAGGTGGAGGACCGTGGCCGACTCCATCTCGACGGCCACGGCCCCGGCCGCCGCCCAGCGCGCCTCGCGACCGCGATCGGCGTCGTAGAAGAGATCGGTGCTCGCGACGAGCGCCGCCGCTTGCGCGTCGCGGTCGCCCGCCCGTCGCAGCGCCGCCGTGAGGCCGGGATCCGGCACGACCCGGGCGCCGGCGCCGAGCGCCCGGCTCGTCCCGTCGTCGGCGAGCGTCGCCGCGACCACGAGGACGTCGCCGAGGTCGAGCTCCGGCGAGATCGCGCCGCACGTCCCGACCCGGATCACGCGCCGGGCCCCGAGCCGCGCGAGCTCCTCCACGACGATCGCCGCGCTCGGCCCGCCCATGCCGCTGCTCTGGACCGTGAGCAGCTCGCCGTCGGCGTGCGCCGGCCCGGTGTAGCCCCAGAGGCCGCGGTGGTGGTTGAACATCTTCGGCCCGTCGATCAGCGCCTGGGCCAGGAGCAGCGCCCGGCCGGGGTCGCCGGGCAGCAGGACACGCTCGGCCAGCGGCGCCGTCGGGCGCAGGTGGATCGTCGGGTCGGGCACGGCGGGCGAGGATACGGCGCGGGACCCGCAGGCCCGCGTCGGCCGGACCCGGCGAGCTAGGCTTGCGCCATGGCTTCGCGGCAGCGGCCCAAGGATGCGGCGGACGCCGTCCGCACCGCGGTCGATCGCACCGTGCAGGCGACCGTCGGGAGCGCGAGCGTCACCCGCGGGCGCGCCCAGGATCTCGTCGACGAGGTGGCCCAGGCGGCCGGTCGCGTTCGCGAGGTCATCGACGACCTGCGGATCGCCACCGGCGAGGATCTCCGCGCGGTGCACGACGACCTCGCGGCGCTCGAGCGACGGGTCGCCGCCCTGGAGCGCGGGACCACCGGGCCGTCGGCCGGGCGGGTCGCGAAGCCGGCGGCCAAGCGGGCCGCGAAGCCCGCGGCCAAGCGGGCCGCGAAGCCCGCGGCCAGGCGGACCACCAAGCGCCGGAGCGCCTAGCGCCGACGCCGGCGCCGAGAGGACGGAAGATGACCGAGTTCGACTCGCCGAAGGAGTTCCGCCGGGTGATGGACCGCGTCTTCACGTTGATGAGCGAGGACGCCGAGATGGGCCCGGCGCTGCGCGACGCCGACGTGCCCCAGCGCTTCGAGTTCTCCGACGTCGACGCCGTGGTCAACGTGCGCGCCGGCGGCGAGGGGGAGGCGAACCTCGTCTGGGAGTGGACCGACGACGTGGAGTGGGAGCCCAAGGTGCGGATGACGATGTCCTCGGAGACCGCGAACCGCTACTTCCAGGGCAAGGAGAACGTCGTCGTGGCGATCGCCCGGCGGCGGATCAAGACCGGCGGCGACGTGAAGGCCGCGCTCGCGCTCATCCCCATCACCAAGCCGGTCTACGCCCAGTACCGCGAGGTGCTCGCCGCCGAGTACCCGCACCTGCTCGCCTGACCCGGCTCCGGGGATGACCGAGCTCTCACTCAGCGAGGCGGCCCGCCGCGCGGGTGTCGCTCCCGCGACCCTGCGCCGCTGGGTCGCCCAGGGGATCGTCCCGCTCGAGGACGAGCGCTGGACCCCGGCGGCCGCGGCCCAGGCCCGGCTCGTCGCCCGCCTTCGCCGGCGCGGCCACTCGCTCACGGCGCTCAAGGCCGCCTCGGCGTCCGGTCGGCTGGCCTTCGGGTACGTGGAGGACCTCTTCCCGGGCGGCGGCGAGCTCTCCCTGCAGGACGCCGCCGAGGCGACCGGCCTCGAGCCGGCGCTGGTCGAGCGGATCTGGTCGCTGGTGGGGTTCCCGTCCCAGGCCCTGGAGCGGATGTCCGAGGAGGACCTCGAGCTGCTGCGGGACTCGGCGGCCGTGCTCTCCGCCGGGTTCCCGCTCGTCGCCTTCCTCCAGCTCGTCCGGGTCTACGGGCAGGCGCTGGCCCAGGTCGCGGACGCCGAGGTGCGGCTCTTCCACCTCTACGTGCACGAGCCGCTGATCCGCGAGGGCGTCCCGGGCCTGGCGATGGCCGAGGAGATGGAGGGGCTGGCCGCCGAGCTGCTGCCGCTCGCCACCCCGATCCTCGAGCGCATCCATCGCCGCTATCTGCGCCACTTCCTCGAGCAGGACGTGATCGGGCACATGGAGTCCGACCTCGACGCCAGCGCTCTCGACCTCGGCCGCCTGCGGGTGGCGATCGCCTTCGCCGACCTCGCCGGCTACACGCGGCTCACCGAGGAGGAGGGGGAGGAGCTCGCGATCGGGGTCGTCGAGTCGTTCGTCGAGGCCGTCGAGGTCACGCTCCCCGACGACGCGCGGGTCATCAAGACGATCGGCGACGAGGTCATGATCGTCGGGTCGGACCCGCGCGCGCTCACCGACTGGGCCGTGGGCTTCCAGACCCTGATGACCGAGCGCCCCCGGCCCCGCATCGGGATCCACTACGGCGAGACGATCTACCGCGACGGCGACTACTACGGGCGCGAGGTGAACCTGGCCGCGCGGGTCGCGGCGCGCTCGGCCGGCGGGGAGGTCCTCGTCACGCGCCCGGTGGTCGAGGCCGCCGGGCCCTACCTCGAGTTCGAGCTCATCGGCGAGGTCCGCCTCAAGGGGTTCAGCCGCTCCACGGAGCTGTTCGTGGCGCGCGTGGCCCAGGACTGACGCCCCGTGCGCTGCGCCGGCGACATCGTCACCGCCGTCCGGGCGACCGGCCTCCTGCCGGCCGGGGCGCCGGTCCTCGTGCTGCTCTCCGGGGGGCGCGACTCGGTCTGCCTGCTCGACCTCGCGCACCGCCTCGCCGGGCCCGACGCCGTCCGCGCGCTGCACGTCAACCACGGGCTGCGGCCCGAGGCCTCCGAGGACGAGGCGCACTGCGCCGGCCTCTGCGCCCGGATGGCCGTCGAGCTCGAGGTCGAGCGGCTGGGGCCGCCGCCGGCCACCGGCAACGTCCCGGCCTGGGGGCGCGCCGCGCGCTACGCGGCGGCCGAGCGCCACGCGGGCGCGAACGGGGCCGCGGTGGCGTCCGGGCACACGGCGTCGGATCAGGTGGAGACGATCCTCTACCGGCTCGCCGCGGCGCCCGGGCGCCGCGCCCTGCTCGGGATGCGCCCGCGGACCGGGAGGCTCGTCCGCCCGCTGCTCGGCGTCTCGCGCGAGGAGACCGCGGCGTACTGCCGGGAACGGGGGCTCGCGTGGCGCGAGGACCCGAGCAACGCCTCGCACGCGTACGCGCGCACCCGCGTGCGCGAGAACGTCGTGCCCGCGCTCCGCGCCGTCCACCCCGCGGCCGAGGCGAACGTCCTCGCCACCGCCGCGCTGCTGCGCGACGAGGCCGAGGTGCTCGACGGCCTCGTGGCCGCGCTGCTCGACGGCGAGCCGCCCGCGCGGACGATCCCGCTCGGCCGCCTTCGGGCCCAGCCGGCCGCCGTGCGGCGCCTCGTGGTCCAGGCGCTGGCCGACGAGGCCGTCGGGCGCCCCGCGCCGGGCGCGGCGCGGCGGGCCGACGAGGTCGCCCGGCTCGCCGACCGGGGCCGCGCGGCGCTCGACCTGCCGGCGGGCGTCCGCGCGGTCGTGCGCGACGGCGTCCTGGGCTGCGAGGCGCGGGCCGACGGCCATCCGCCCGCCGCCCGCCCCGCCGCCGCGGACGGGCCGTAGACTCGTCGCCGCCATGGGGGACCCGGCCATCGGGGAGATACTCGTCCAGAGCGACGAGCTGCAGCACCGGGTCCGCGAGCTCGGCGCGGAGATCTCGGTCGACTACGTCGACCGCGACCTCCTGCTCGTGGGCGTCCTCAAGGGCGCGATCTTCTTCCTCTCCGACCTGATGCGGGTCATCGACGTGCCCTGCGAGGTCGACTTCATGGCCGTCGCCTCCTACGGCTCCGCGACCGAGTCCTCGGGGGTCGTGCGGATCCTCAAGGACCTCGACGCCCCGATCGAGGGGCGCGACGTGCTGATCGTCGAGGACATCGTGGACTCCGGCCTGACGCTCCAGTACCTCCTGCGCAACCTGCGGGCGCGCAGCCCCGCGTCGCTCGAGGTCTGCGCGCTCCTGACCAAGCCCGAGCGCCGCCAGGTGGACCTCCCGACCCGCTACGTCGGCTTCGAGATCCCGAACCGCTTCGCGATCGGCTACGGCCTCGACCACGGCGAGCGGTTCCGCAACCTGCCCTACGTCGCCGCGCTGCGCTGACACCCGCCGCGCGCCGCCACGACGGCCGCGCATCCGTTCGCCCGCGGCTCACGTATCCCTCTGCGGCGGTCGATCCGGACCGCGCCCGGACAGGGCGAAACCCCCGCTCCAGCGGCGAGAACGAGACAACGCTGCTGCTACGCTTGACGGCCTTGACCCACCGCTCCACCCCCCGCGCCGATAGCGCACGGAGCCTGGCGTGAGCCGGTTCTTCAAGAGCGCCGCCTTCCCCATCCTCATCGTGGTGGTGCTGGCCTTCTTCGCCCAGAAGCTGATCTCACCGGGTCAGAGCGGGCCGAAGTACGACTACTCGACGTTCGTCACCGACCTCCAGCAGGGGAAGGTCAAGAGCGCCAACATCAAGACGAAGGACAACACGGTCAACGTCACGCTGACCAACGGGGACAAGCACGAGGTCGGCTACGTCGAGAACAACGGCAACGAGCTCGTCAACCAGCTCCAGAAGGCGAACGTCGCCTACGACGTCGAGGGGAAGAAGAGCAACGGCTGGCTCTCGCTGCTGACCTACATCCTGCCGTTCGTCATCTTCATCGGGTTCTGGATCTTCCTCATGAACCAGGTCCAGGGCGGAGGCTCGAAGGTCATGTCGTTCGGCAAGTCGCGCGCGAAGCGGCTGTCGGTCGACTCGCCGAAGATCACCTTCCGCGACGTCGCCGGCGTCGACGAGGCCGTCGAGGAGCTCCACGAGATCAAGGAGTTCCTCGAGAACCCGAAGAAGTTCCAGGCGCTCGGCGCGCGGATCCCCAAGGGCGTGCTGCTCTACGGCCCGCCGGGCACCGGCAAGACGCTGCTCGCGCGCGCGGTCGCCGGCGAGGCCGGCGTGCCGTTCTTCTCGATCTCCGGCTCGGACTTCGTCGAGATGTTCGTCGGCGTCGGCGCCTCGCGCGTGCGCGATCTCTTCGAGCAGGCCAAGCAGAACAGCCCGTGCATCATCTTCATGGACGAGATCGACGCCGTCGGCCGCCACCGCGGCGCCGGGCTCGGAGGCGGGCACGACGAGCGCGAGCAGACGCTCAACCAGCTGCTCGTCGAGATGGACGGCTTCGAGATGAAGGACAACATCATCCTCATCGCGGCCACGAACCGGCCGGACATCCTCGACCCGGCGCTGCTCCGCCCGGGCCGCTTCGACCGGCAGATCGTCGTCGACCGCCCCGACCGCAAGGGCCGCGCGAAGATCCTCGAGGTGCACACGCGCGGCAAGCCGCTCGCGCGCGAGATCGACGTCGACGCGCTCGCCGGCCAGACGCCCGGCTTCACCGGCGCCGACCTCGCCAACCTCGTCAACGAGGCCGCCCTCCTGCCGCGCGCTCCGGCAAGCGCGAGATCACCCAGGTGGAGCTCGAAGAGGGGATCATGCGGGTGATCGCGGGCCCGGAGAAGAAGACCCGGGTGATGTCCGAGAAGGAGCGGCTCATCACCGCCTACCACGAGATGGGCCACGCGATCGTGGGCCACTACCTCGAGCACTCCGACCCGGTCCACAAGGTCTCGGTGATCAGCCGCGGCCAGGCGCTCGGCTACACGATCTCGCTGCCCGCAGGAGGACAAGTTCCTCACCACGCGCGCCGAGCTGACCGACACGATGGCCATGACGCTCGGCGGCCGCGCGGCCGAGGAGATCGTCTTCGGCGAGATCACCACGGGCGCCTCGAACGACCTCGAGAAGGTCACCGCGACCGCGAAGCAGATGGTCATGCGCTTCGGCATGTCGGAGCGGCTCGGCCCGCGGGTGTTCGGGCACGACCACGGTCAGCCCTTCCTCGGCCGCGAGTTCTCCGCCGAGCCGGACTACTCGGACGAGATCGCGCGCGAGATCGACGACGAGATCCGCCGGATCGTGGAGAACGCCCACCAGGAGGCGAAGGACATCCTCTCCGAGCACCGCGACACGCTGGAGACGGTCTCGGAGATCCTCGTGAAGCGCGAGACGATCGAGCGCGCGGAGTTCGAGGCGCTGCTGGCCGGGGGCAGCGAGGAGGACGTCTTCGGCGCCGAGGCGCCGCCGCCGCCGGAGCTCCCGGCGCCGCCGAGCGCGGCGCCCGAGCGCCCGGGCCGTGAGCGCCCGCATCCGCTGCCCCGGCCGGGGCTGGCGGGGGGGACCGCCGAGATGGCGGGGCTCGACGCGCCCGAGCGCCCGGATCTCGCGTAGTCGCCGGCCGCCTCGCTCTGGGCGTTTGTGGGCCGGGCCCGTCGGGCGGCACCGGTGGCCCTCCGGACTACTGAGGCGTGGGTGGTGCCGCTCCGCGGGGTCGTGGGCTTGAATAGTCCGTCGGACCACCGGCCCGCCCGCCGGGCCCGGCTCGGGCCGTCCGGCGCTCCGGCGGCGCTTCCCTCGATGCCGCCGTTCGTTCCGGCTCTCGCTCGCCTGGCGAGGCTGTCCGCCCACGCTGCGGGTTGGGATGATCGGGGGGTGAGCGGGGCTTCGTTTCTCGTGATGGGCGTCGTCAACGTCACGCCGGACTCGTTCTCCGACGGGGGACGGTGGCTCGATCCGCTGGCGGCCGTCGCCCACGCGCGGGAGATGGCGGCGGCGGGGGCGGACATCCTCGACGTCGGCGGGGAGTCGACGCGGCCGGGGGCGGAGCCCGTCTCGGCGGCGGAGGAGCGGCGGCGGGTCGTGCCGGTCATCGCCGGGATCGCGGGGGAGGTCGAGCGGGCGCGGATCTCGATCGACACGAGCAAGGTCGACGTCGCGGAGGCCGCGGTGGCCGCGGGCGCGACCTACGTCAACGACGTGACCGCGTTCCGCGGCGACCCGTCGATGGCCGGCGTTCGTCGCCGATCGCGGGGTCGACTGCTGCCTCATGCACATGCTGGGCGAGCCGCGGACGATGCAGGAGGACCCGCGCTACGACGACGTCGTCGACGACGTGCGCGCGTTCCTCGCCGAGCGGCTGGCCTTCGCCGTTCGCGCCGGCGTGCGCCGAGGAGCGGATCATGCTCGACCCGGGCATCGGCTTCGGCAAGACGCTGGAGCACAACCTCGCGCTGCTGCGGCGGCTCGACGAGATCGTGGCGATCGGGCCGCCGGTCGTGGTCGGCACCTCGCGCAAGTCGTTCCTCGGGCGCCTGACGGGGCGCGAGGACCCGGCCGAGCGGGTGGCCGGGACGGTGGCGACGAACGTCCTGGCGCTCGAGCGCGGGGCGCGGGTCTTCCGCGTCCACGACGTCGCTCCCACCCGGGACGCGCTCGCGGTGGCGACTGCTACGGTTGGGCGCCGCATGAGCCCGGACGACCCCGACGAGTTCGACGAGCTCTCCGACGATCTCGACGACGAGAACGGGCCGGGCGAGCCCGAGGTCACGATCGAGATCAGCGGGCTCTCGCTCTACACCCACCACGGGGTGAGCGAGGCCGAGCGGGAGATCGGCCAGCGCCTCGTGCTCGACCTGCGGATCGACGTCGCCGACTGCGACGCGACGCTGACCGACCGGGTCGAGGACACCGTCGACTACGGCGAGGTCTGCCAGGCCGTCGCGCTCATCGCCCAGCAGCGCTCCTACCGGACGCTCGAGCGGCTCTGCGCGGCGATCGCCGACCGGCTGATCGACGCCTACGGGGTCGAGCGCGTCTGGGTCAAGGCCTCGAAGCCCGAGCCGCCGATCCCGCTGCCGGTCGAGGAGGTCTCGGTCGAGCTCTGGCGCGAGGCGTGAGCGCGCGCCCGCCCCGCCGGTGAGGGGGTACCTCGGCCTCGGCTCGAACGTCGGGGACCGCCGGGCGCAGCTCGAGGCGGCGGCCGCCGCGCTGCCGCGCCACGGGGTGGGCGTGCTGGCGGCCTCCTCGGTGTACGAGACCGAGCCGGTCGGCGAGGTGCTCGACCAGCGCGAGTTCCTCAACGCGTGCGTGCGCGATCGAGACCGAGCTCGAGCCCGAGGCGCTGCTCGATGCGGGCAAGGCGGTCGAGCGCGAGCTCGGCCGCGAGCCGGGCGGCGTGCGGCACGGGCCGCGGCCGATCGACGTCGACGTGCTGCTGCTCGGCGACCTGACGTTCTCCTCCGACCGCCTCGTGCTGCCCCACCGCGAGGTGACGAGCCGGCGCTTCGTCATGGTGCCGCTGCTCGAGCTCGACCCGGAGCTGACGCTGCCCGACGGCACGCCGGCGTGGCCGACGCTCTCGCCGCGCTCGGGCCCGGGCAGGCGGTGCGGCGGGCGGGCCCGCCGCTGGCCGGCGGCGCGCACGCGCGGGCACCTGACGGAGCCGACCTCGCTGCGGCGCTGGTCAGGCTCGCCGACGTGCGTTGCGCCGCTTGGCGCCAGCTGGTCGTCTGCCTCTGGTTGGCGCTTCCGGCGACCGCGTCGGCGATCTCGATCAGCCTCACGTCCGGGCCGAACGGCTCTGAGGTCCTCGCCGGCAGCAGGTCTCGATCAGCGCGTCGTTCGACCTGAGCTTCTGCAAGGCCGGCGACCTGGGGTTCCCGCGCTGGTACTACAAGTTCCCGGGGGACAGTTCATCTCTCCGGCCTACGGGACCAGCGCGGGCACCACGCTGACCGACAACGCGCAGACCATCATCCGCGGGACCACGAGCTACTACGCCTACATCACCTGCAGTCCCGCCTCGAACGACGGACACGCGCTCACCGCCCAGACCGAGGTCCGCACCTACGTCGTGGTGGACAAGCTGACGCCGCGCGCCGCCACCCGCCGCCCGGCGGCGGCACACGGGCACACCGCCGTCCGCCGACGATCCGATGCGTGCAGCAGCGCAACAACTGGCTCTACGGTCCGAAGGGCCGCGCATACGCCGCCGGCCTCGCAGGCCGCCAGGGACCTCGCGGGGACGGTCACGACCTCGCGGACGACCTCGACATCATCACGTGACGGCCAAGCTCGCCGCGCGGGCGCAGCTCGGACGAGGCGGCCAAGAAGGCCGTTCGACCTGCTCGCGCGGCCAGAGCCAGAAGGCGCTGCGCGCAGGAGTACGAGCTGACGCGGCGCGAGAGCGAGTACGCCAACGGCGCGGACAAGGCGCTCGCCGGCTATCAGGCCGAGCTGCGGAAGGCCGTCGACGCTGCGCGGCAGGCGAGGGCCCCGGGCCTGGGTCGCCAAGCGCGCGATCGAGACCGGCCGGATGTCCTGCGCGCCGCGGCGAGATCCGCCGGCCGAGGAGCGCGCGCCACGGCTTCGCGCCCCTTCCGCACCGGGGCGCGGCCGTCTCCAACGCGCTGATCGACCGCCTGCGGGAGGAGGAGCCGGACTGACGCGCGCGCTGCTCGACATCAACGTGCTCGTGGCGCTGCTCGACCGCGACCACGTCGATCACGGGCGCGCGCACCAGTGGCTCGACGGCGCGATCGCGGCGGGCTGGGCGTCGTGCGCGATCAGCGAGAACGGGTTTGTCCGGATCGTCAGCCAACCCCGCTACCCGAGCCCCGTGTCGCCCGCCGAGGCAATCGAGCTCCTGACCCAGGCGTCCGCCGGTGGCGATCACGAGTTCTGGCCCTGCGACGTCAGCCTGCTCGACCCGCGGATGGTGAACCGCTCCCGCCTGCACGGGCCGCGTCAGGTCACGGACGCCTACCTCCTCGCGCTCGCGGTGGCGCACGGCGGCCGGCTGGCCACGTTCGACCGGTCCATCCCCCTCAGCTCCGTGCCCGGCGCCACCGAAGCGCACCTGGCCCGGCTGTGACCCGAGCCGGCCCGCCCGTCGGCGTCGGCTACGCCGCGGGCAGCAGCTCCGCCGGGATCGCCCCGGCCGGCATCTCGCCGGCCAGGTCGGGGAAGAGGCGCCGGGCGAGCTCGCCCGCCGGGCGCGGGTCGATCAGCGGACGCAGGTCGGCGATGGTCAGGAGCAGGCGCAGCGTCGAGGCGATCTGGAGGTCGGCGGCGTTCGGCGGATCCCCGCCGAGCGTCCCGTCGGCGATCCAGGCGTCGACCTTGTCGAGGTGGCCGGGCAGCGCGCGGAGGTCCGTGGCCTCGGCCCCGGGCGTCGCGGCGTTCAGCTTGATCTCGGCCCGCGAGATCGCGGCCATGCTCAGCTTGATCGCCGACGCCGGCAACGGGATCTTCGACCCCTCCGAGTAGCTCGGTCCCGCCTCCGGACGACGCTTCAACGCCGGCCACAGGATCCGGCGCGCGATCGGCTGAAAGACCTCGTCGCCCCAGCGCTCGGCGTCCTCGACGCGGGCGCGCGCCTCCGGGTCGCCCGGGAAGAGCGGCGGCTCCGGCACGAGCGCGTCGAGGCGCCGCATGATCGCCGTCGACCCGCTGATCTTCTCGCCGTCGATCCGGAGGCCCGGCACGTGCGCTTCCCGAAGATCACGCGCTGTAGCGGCACGTGCATCGGTGGCGGCCATTCGACCGTCGAGTAGTCGATGCCCTTCAGCCGCAGCGCCGCCTCGACGGCGGCGCAGGGGTGCGAGCCGTGGACGACGAAGAGCCGGGCGGACATGGCGGGCGAGGATACTCTGCGACCGTGCTCCTGACCGTCGACGTCGGCAACACCCAGACCCACTTCGGCGCCTTCCGCGGCGAGGAGCTGGTCGAGCACTGGCGGTTCGCGACCGTGCGCGACTCCACCGTGGACCAGCTGGGGGCCGCGCTCTCCAGCCTGCTCGCGCTGCGCGGCCTCGGGTTCGCGGACCTCGACGCCTCGATCGTCTCCTCGACGGTGCCCGCGCTCGGGCAGGAGTGGCAGCGGGTCGGCGAGCGCTACCTCGGCCACGACACGATCGTCGTGGGCCCCGGCATCCGGACCGGGATGCCGCTGCGCTACGACAACCCGCGCGAGATCGGGGCGGATCGGCTCGTCAACGCCGTCGCCGCCTACGAGCGGGTCGGGGGCGCGTGCATCGTCGTGGACTTCGGCACCGCGATCACCTACGACCCGGTCTCCGCGGCCGGCGAGTATCTCGGCGGGGTGATCCAGCCGGGCGTCGAGATCTCGATGGAGGCGCTCACCGAGCGCGCGGCGAAGCTCCCGAAGATCGACCTCGTGCCGCCGCGGACGCTGATCGGGAAGACGACGGTCGACGCGATCCGCTCCGGCGTCGTCTACGGCTTCGCCGGCGCCGTGGACGGGATCGTCGGCCGGCTGCGCGACGAGCTCGGCGCCGAGGCGACGACCATCGCCACCGGCGGGCTCGCCGAGCACATCGTGCCGTTCTGCACCTCGATCGACGCGGTCGACGACCTCATCACGCTCACCGGCCTGCGGCTGCTGCACGAGCGCAACGTCCCGTCGTCGGGGACGTAGGCCGCCACTACCCTTGAACCGTGCCGACTCGTGCCCTCACGGATCGCTGGACGCTCGGCGGCGTGCCGATTCCCAACCGCGTCGTGCTCGCCCCGCTCGCGGGCATCGGCAACTGGTTCGTGCGCCTGCAGGCGCGGCGGCACGGGGCGGGGCTCGTGGTCTCCGAGATGGTCTCCAGCCACGCGGTGCACCACCGCAACGAGCGCACGTGCCGCGAGCTGCTGCGGGTCCACCCCGACGAGCACCCGGTGTCCTTTCAGCTCTTCGGCGGCGATCCGGACGTCATGGCCTCGGCGGCCGAGCGGGTCGCGGCGGCCGGCGCGGATCTCATCGACCTCAACATGGGCTGCCCGGTGCCGAAGGTCTGCAAGACCGGCGCCGGCGCGGCGCTGCTGCGCGATCCCGACCGGGCGGTCGCGGTGGCGCGGGCCGCCGCCCGCGGGAGCGGGCTGCCGGTGACCGTGAAGCTCCGGCCCGGCCAGCGTCCGGGCGAGCGCGACGGCGTCGTGCTCGCCCACCGCCTCGTGGAGGAGGCGGACGTGGCCGGCCTCGCCTTCCACCCGCGCCACGCCTCCCAGCAGCACAAGGGCCGTCCCGACTACGAGCTCGCGGCCGGACTCGTCGCCGAGCTCCCGGTGCCGGTGATGATCTCGGGCGGGCTGCGCGACTCCGATGCGGTGCACCGCGTCTTCGACCGCACCGGAGCGGCGGCGGTGATGCTCGCCCGCGGGCAGCTCGGGAACCCGTGGCTCTTCGAGGAGGTCCTCGGCACGCGCCGCGAGCCGCCCACGCGCGAGGAGATCCTGGCCGAGCTCGACTGGGTCATGGACCGCGCCGTCGAGCACCTCGGCGCGGAGCGCGCCGCCCGCTACCTGCGGAAGTTCTACCCGTGGTACGTCGACCGCCTCGGCGGCGGCGCGGAGCTCCAGGACGCCCTGCAGCGGGCGGCGACGATCGCCGAGGCGCGCGTCGCGCTCGGCGTGCCGGCGCTGGCCGCGGCCGCCTGAGCGCCGGCCGCCGCCGACCGGGCCGAGGTCCGCTCGGCGACGCGGAGGACCGCGCGGGCGGCGCTATACTTCCGCGCCCACCACAGGCCCGCCGCCGTTGATTTCCCCGCCATATGCGGGGACTTTTCGTGCGGCAGCCCTCACCTCCACCCGAGACACCCCACCATGCCGAAGGACGTCATCCTCACCCCCGAGGGCCTGGAGAAGCTCCAGTCCGAGCTCGAGCACCTCTCCAAGGCGAAGCGCGCCGAGGTCGCCGAGCGCATCAAGGCCGCCCGCGAGTTCGGCGACATCTCGGAGAACTCCGAGTACGACGACGCCAAGAACGAGCAGGCGATGCTGGAGGCGCGGATCGCCACGCTGGAGGAGAAGCTTCGCGCCGCGACGGTGATCGACGCGAAGGAGCTCGGCACCGACGTGGTCCGCGTCGGCTCGATCGTCCACGTCAAGGACCAGAAGACCGGCAAGAGCACGACCTACACGATCGTCGGCTCCGCCGAGGCGAACCCCGCCGAGGCGAAGCTGTCGAACGAGTCGCCGGTCGGCAAGGCGCTGGTCGGCCACAAGCGCAACGCGATCGTCGACGTCGTGCTGCCGAACGGGAAGAAGCGCAAGCTGAAGATCACGAAGATCGACGTCGGGGTCTAGATAGGCTCGGGGCCGCCATGGGCGAGCCCGAGGACGAGGAGACGCCCGAGCCGGGCCGCGAGTCGGAGCTGCTGGCCGCCCGGCGCCGGAAGCTCGCGGACCTGCGCGCGGCCGGGGTCGATCCGTTCCCCCACGCCTACCCCGGCGTCGTGCCCCTCGCGCGCGTGCGCGAGGAGAACGACGGCCTCGAGGCCGGGGAGGAGACCGAGCGCGCCTACCGCGTCGCCGGCCGGCTCGCCGCCCGCCGCGGCCAGGGCAAGGCGGCGTTCCTCGACCTCGTCGACCGCTCCGGGCGGCTCCAGCTCCACGCGCGCGCCGACGTGCTCGGCGCCGAGCGCATGGCCGCGCTGCTCGCCTTCGACCTCGGCGACCTGATCGGGGTCGACGGCACCGCCCTGCGCACCCGTCGCGGCGAGCTCTCGCTGCGCGTCGACGAGGTCGCGCTGCTCGCGAAGTCGCTGCGGCCGCCGCCGGAGAAGCACCACGGGCTGCACGACGTCGAGACCCGCTACCGCCACCGCGAGCTCGACCTCATGGCCTCCGAGGAGGCCCGCGAGCTGTTCGTCACCCGGGCGCGGATCGTCTCCGAGCTCCGTCGCTTCCTCGACGACGAGGGGTTCGTCGAGGTCGAGACGCCGGTGCTCCAGCCGGTCTACGGCGGCGCGCTCGCGCGTCCGTTCACGACCCACCACCACGCGCTCGACCGCACGCTCTACCTGCGGATCGCGACGGAGCTGTACCTCAAGCGGCTCATCGTCGGCGGCCTCGAGCGCGTCTACGAGCTGGGCAAGGACTTCCGCAACGAGGGCCTCTCGCCCAAGCACAACCCGGAGTTCACGATGCTCGAGTGGTACGAGGCCTACGCCGACTACGACGACGTCGCGGCGCGCTGCGAGCGTCTCGTCGCCCATGTCGCGGCGGCGGTCGGCTACGCGGGCGAGCTGGACTTCACGCCGCCGTGGAGGCGCGAGACGCTGGTCGGGGCGATCGCGGAGCGCACCGGCGTCGACGTGCTCGCCGAGCGCGGCGACCGCGACGCGCTCGCGGCGCGGATGGCGGCCGCGGGACTGCCGGTGCCCGAGGCCCGCACGTGGCCACAGCTCGTCGACGAGCTGCTCTCCAAGCACGTCGAGCCGGCGCTCGCGCAGCCGACCTTCATCCTGGACTACCCGGTCGAGCTCTCGCCCTTCGCCAAGCGGCACCGGAGCGAGCCGGGGCTCGTCGAGCGCTTCGAGGCGTTCGCCGGCGGCATGGAGTTCGCGAACGCGTTCACCGAGCTGAACGACCCCGACGACCAGCGCGCGCGCTTCGCGGAGCAGGACCGTCACGCCGCCGCCGGCGACGAGGAGGCCCAGCCCCACGACGAGTCCTACCTGTTCGCGCTCGAGCACGGGATGCCGCCGACCGGCGGGATCGGGATCGGGATCGACCGGCTCGTGCTGCTGCTGACCGGGCACCGCTCGATCCGCGAGGTCGTGCTGTTCCCGGTGATGCGGGACTGAGGCCCTCGCCCCGGCCCGCCTCCCGCGTCCGCTCGCGGGACCGCAGGCCAGGGTGGACGGGTCGGGTGCCGGATCGCCGTCGGTTGCAGGGCCCCAGGGGCTGGGGCGTAGGGTCGGTTTGTCATGCGACGGGCCCTGAGCGCCCGCACAGCAGCCTCTGTTGTCGGGCGGCGCAACCTTCTCCTACGCCCGAATCGGTCGCGGGGAGAAGAACCACGTCCCCCGCCGGCCCGCCGAGCACGGCTCTCGTTGCTGGCGCTCGGGCTCAGCGCCGCCGTCGCGCTCGCGGCGCCGGGGACGGCGCTCGGCGCCGTGCCGTCGGTGGTGACGGGGGTGGCGTCGGGGGTGTCGGGGGATCGGGCGCACGTGTCGGGGACGGTGAAGTCGAACGATCCGTTCTTGGGTGCTGGCTGGTATTTCGAGTACGGGACGGATACGGGCTATGGGTCCTTCAGCTCGAGCGGGCATGCGGATCCGGGGTCGGTCGATCAGTCGGTCGGGGCGGACCTGGGGGGGTTGGCGTCGAACACGACCTACCACTACCGGGTGGTCGCGCTTCTGGATGGGACGTCCGCGCCGTTGTACGTGGGTGAGGACCGGACGTTCGGAACGACGGTGGTGCCGTCGGTTTCGTCGGGGGTGGCGTCGGGGGTGTCGGGGGATCGGGCGCATGTGTCGGGGGCGGTGAGGTCGAACGATCCGTTCTTGGGTGTGAGCTGGTATTTCGAGTACGGGACGGATACGGGCTATGGGTCCTTCAGCTCGAGCGGGCATGCGGATCCGGGGTCGGTCGATCAGTCGGTCGGGGCTGACCTGGGGGGGTTGGCGTCGAACACGACCTACCACTACCGGGTGGTCGCGCTTCTGGATGGGACGTCCGCGCCGTTGTACGTGGGTGAGGACCGGACGTTCAGAACGACGGTGGTGCCGTCGGTTTGACGGGGGTGGCGTCGGGGGTGTCGGGGGATCGGGCGCATGTGTCGGGGGCGGTGAGGTCGAACGATCCGTTCTTGGGGCTGGTGTGGTATTTCGAGTACGGGACGGATACGGGCTACGGGTCCTCGACGGTCGAGCGGGCATGCGGATCCGGGGTCGGTCGATCAGTCGGTCGGGGCGGATCTGGGGGGGTTGGCGTCGAACACGACCTACCACTACCGGGTGGTGGCGTCCTGGAGGGGACGTCCGTGCCGTTGTACGTGGGTGAGGACCGGACGTTCACCACGACCGGGCCCCTGTCGCTGTCGGTGGCGGATGCCGGATCCGTGACCGAGGGCGATGCGGGCTCCCGGAACGCGTCGTTCGTCGTGTCGCTGTCCGCGCCGGCGCCGGCCGGCGGGGTGACGGTCGACTACGCGACGGCGGACGGGTCGGCGACGGCGCCGTCCGACTACGGGCAGGTGTCGGGGACGCTGATCTTCGCCCCGGGCGAGACGAGCAAGACGGTCGCGGTCGCGGTCCACGGCGACACGTCCTTCGAGGGCGACGAGACGTTCTCGCTCGTGCTTTCCGCGCCGACCGGCGCCGAGATCGCCGACGACCAGGGGACCGGCCACGATCGTCGACGACGATCCGGCGCCCGCGCCGTCGGTGGCGACGGGGGCGGCGACCGGCGTGACGACGGGCTCGGCGCGGCTCACGGGCACGGTCAATCCTCAGGATCCCGTCAACGGCCTCGTCTGGGCCTTCGAGTGGGGGACCGGCACGAGCTACGGCAGCGTGACGCCGTCTCGCGTCTCGGCTTCCGGGACGGTCGACCAGTCGGTCGCCGAGAACCTGGCGGGGCTGGCGCCGAACACCACCTACCACTACCGGCTGGTGGGGTTCGGGTCCGGAAGCGCGGTGTACCGCGGCACGGACCGGACGTTCACGACGCTGCCCCGCGCGTGCGAGATCACGCAGAGCCGATCCCTCGAGGGAACGACCACGTCGACGATCGAGTTCGTCAACGCCACCGGCGGACCGGTCCGCACCTACTGGCTGGACTACGCCGGCCAGCGGGTGCTCTACGAGACCATCCCCGCCGGGCAGAGCTTCGTGCAGGACACCTGGCTCACCCATCCGTGGGTGGTCCTCGACGCCGCCGACGGGTGCGTCGGATACACCGTCTCCGACCGGCCGGCGAAGCGGTTCGTGGTCGGCGAGGCGGTGTCGGTGGCGGATGCGCCGCCCCTGCTCGAGGGGGATGCCGGCTCCCGGAACGCGTCGTTCGTCGTGTCGCTGTCAAGCCCGGCCCCGGCGGGCGGGGTGACGGTCGACTACGCGACGGCGGACGGGTCGGCGACGGCGCCCTCCGACTACGCGGCGGCGTCGGGGACGCTGAGCTTCGCGCCGGGCGAGACGAGCAAGACGGTCGCGGTCGCGGTCCACGGGGACACGGCGTTCGAGGGCGACGAGACGTTCACGTTGCGCCTGTCGGGGGCCGGCGCGACGGTCACGGACGGCCAGGGGACCGCCACGATCCGCAACGACGACGTCGAGCGCACGGGCACGCCGGCCCCGGGCGTCGCGGATCTCCGCGTGACGACGGCGCTCGACTCGGCGGCCCCGTTGGTGGCCGGCCACGAGGTGTCGTACCGCGCCACGGTCAGCAACGCGGGGCCGGGCGTCGCCACCGGCGTCGTGCTGCGGGTCCGCCTGTCCGCGAGCCTGCGCTTCGTCTCCGCAGCCCCCGGCGCGTGCGCGCAATCCGGCTCGCTGGTCACCTGCTCGATCGGCGGGGTGGGCGCGGGCCAGAGCGTCACGGTCGTCATGCGTCTGCGGGCGGTCTCGTCGGGCCCCGCGTCGGTGGCGGCGAGTGTGGCCGGCGACGGCACCGACCCGGTGCCGGGATCCGACCAGAGCGCGGTGCAGGCGGCGGTGGCGCCGGCTCCGCCGCAGGTCGCTCGGACCGTCAACGCGACCCCGGTGTCCGGCCAGGTGCTGGTCAAGCTGCCCGGGAGTCGCCGGCTCGTGCCCCTGCAGGACGCGCGCTCGCTGCCCGTGGGCACGGTCGTGGACGCCACGAAAGGCCGGGTGCGGATCACGTCCGCGGCGGACAGCCACGGGCACACGCAGTCGGCCGAGTTCTCCGCCGGCCAGTTCCGGATCGCGCAGCGGCGAGCCAGGCCGCTGATCACCGAGCTCGTGCTCGTCGGCGGGGACTTCGCGGGTTGCCGCCGAGGCCGCGCCGCGCCGGCGGCGGCGGCCAGGCGCCGCGGGCACGGGCGCCGGCTGTGGGGCAACGGGAAGGGGAAGTTCCGCACGCGGGGGCGCTACGGGGCCGCGACGGTGCGCGGGACCAGGTGGCTGACCGAGGATCGCTGCAACGACACCCGCGTCCTCGTGGCGCGCGGCGTCGTGTCGGTGCGCGACTTCCCCCGCCGCCGAACCGTGATCGTGCGCGCCGGACGCAGCTACGTCGCGAGGGCGCCGCGATGAGGCGGGGACTCGCGGCGCGGCACCCTCAGCCCGAGGAGGCGTCGAGCACCGCGACGGTCAGGTCGGCGAAGAGCGCGGCCCGCGGAACGTCGGCCGCCCCGTAGGGCCGGCCGTCCCGGCGGTCGAGGATCGACAGCGCGCCCATGACGACGTCGCCGTGCTTCAGCGGGACGACGAGCATCGTGTGCGGGACGTACCCGGTACCCGCGGCGATCTGGGCCTCGAAGCGCGGATCGGTCCGGCACGCGGCGACGGCGAGGCCCTCGCCCCCGGCGACGGCGGCGCCGGCGATGCCCGCGCCGGCGCTCAGGCGCACGCCGACGATCTCGTCGGCTCCGGCCCCCCAGGCCGCCTCGAAGACGAGCTCGCCGGTGGCCTCGTCGCGCAGCGCGATGGACGACGCCGCCGCCTCGAACACTCCGGCGGCCGTCCGCACGATCGACTCGAGCAGCGTCCGGCCTCGCGTCGGGGCCGGCACGCTGCGTGCCAGCGAGACACCGCTCGAGGCGCCGAGGGGAGAGCCCAGCGCCGCGGCGAGGGCGTCGATCGAGGACACGCGGCGCTCCGGCTGCAGCTCCAGCGCCCGGCGCAGGGTTCCCTCCAGCTCCGGTGTCACATCGGGGAACTCGTCGGCGAGTGACCGCCCGTCCCGGTAGGAGGGCGGCTCGCCCGCGATCAACGTCCACAGCGTGGCGGCGAGGCTGTACACGTCACTGCGCGGCGACACGGTCTCACCCACGAGCACCTCGGGCGCCATGTACCGGGGCGTGCCGATCCCCCGGGTGCCCGCGTCGGCGTCGAGCTCGCGGGCGATGCCGAAGTCCACCAGCACCACGCCCTCCCGGGCGAGGATCAGGTTCTCCGGCTTGACGTCGCGGTGGACGATGCCCTGATCGTGCACGTACTGCAGCGCCTCGCCCGCCTCTCGAGCGTAGGTCAGGGCGTCGGCGACCCGAAGGCCGCCGCCGCGCCGCTTCACGACCGCGCCGAGGTCCGGTCCGGCGACGAGCTCCATGATCAGGTAGGTCCCGCTGTCGTCCTGCACGTGGTCCAGGACGCGCACGACGCGAGGATGGCTCAGGCGTCTCAGCAGCCGGGCCTCGATCTCGAAGTGGGACGCCTGCGTCACGTCGATGAGATGCTTGACCGCCACCTCGGTCCCGTCGTCTCGCCGCGCCCGGTACACGGCCCCCGTGGCTCCTCGGGAGATCGCGGCGATCACGCGGTAGGCGTCACCCACCCGGTCACCGGGGTTCAGGGTGAAGCCGCCGGCCCCCGTCATGGCGCGACCCTAGCGCTAGGGTGCGGCCATGGCTTGGGCCGAGGTCTTCGTCGTCCTCGTCGTCTCGCACCTGGTCGGCGACTTCGCCCTGCAGACCGAGTGGCAGGCCTCGCACAAGCACGGAGGACTGGGGCGGGACCCGCTCGCGCGTCGCGCGCTCCTCCACCACGTGCTGACGTACACGCTCGCCTTCGTCCCGGCCCTGGTCTGGATCGCCGAGCGTGGCGACGGCGTGTGGGTCGCCGTCGCGGCGCTCGTCGCCCTACCCCATCTCGTGCAGGATGACGGCCGCCTCCTGACGGCCTACATCCGCACGGTGAAGCACTCCGACGTCGGCCCCGGAGACCTGGTGTACGTCGGCGCGGATCAGACCTTCCACGTCGTCGTCCTGCTGCTCACGGCCCTGGTGGTGGCCGGCTGAGCGGCGCCGGGGCGCCCGGCCTCAGCCGACGGTCGGGGCGTTGCGGTCGACCGGCGGGCCGGCCCCGGCCGGCCACCTCGAGAGCAGGGCGTGGGGCGGTGGCTCGCCGGCGGCGCGGGCGGCCGCGAGCGCCGCGCGTCCGAGCTCACCGGCCGACGCGTAGCGATCCTCCGGGCGCTTGGCCATCGCCCGGGCGATCACCTCGTCGAACGCCGCCGGCGCGCCGCCGGAGACCGTCGGAGCCGGTTCCAGGGTGTGGGCCATCAGCTTGGACAGCGGACGCTCGGCGGGATAGGGAACCGCTCCGGTGAGCGCCTCGTAGAGCACGCAGCCCAGCGCGTAGACATCGGTCCGGTGGTCGATCGGCTGGGCCTGCAGCTGCTCGGGCGCGGCATAGTCGAGGGTGCCGACCCAGGTGCCGGTCGCCGTCAGCCCGCTCTGCGAGGCGGCGTGCCGGCTCAGGCCGAAGTCGCCGAGATAGGCGTGCGGCGCCCCGTCGCGGTGCTCGACCAGCACGTTGGCCGGCTTGACGTCGCGGTGGACCAGGCCGAGCGCGTGCGCCGCGTCGAGGCCGGAGGCGGCCTGGGCCACGACCTGCGCGGCGTGGCGCGGGTGCAGCGGGCCGCCGCAGCAGATGAGAACCTCGAGATCGGCGCCGTCGACGAGCTGCGTGGCCAGGAACCACGTCCCATCGACCTCGCCCGACGCGTAGACGGCGACCACGTGGGGATGGTCGAGCTCGGCCATGAGACGCGACTCGCGCCGGAAGCGGCGTTGAAACCGCCCGTCCCCGGAGGCCTCGGGGAGCAGGAGCTTGAGCGCCACCGGGCGGCCCGAGGCGATCTCGCTCGCCCGGTAGACGACGCCCATTCCCCCTTCTCCGAGCAGGGACTCGATCCGGTAGGAGGCGAAGACCGAGTCGGGTGCCAGCGTGGCGGGCATCGGCACGGTCAATACAAGCAGAACCCGCTCGACCGCCGCCCGGCTTCTCGGCACGGCGCGCGCCGACCCGACTAGAGTCTCGGCGTGTCACGGTCCGCACCGCCGCCGTCGAACGGCGCCCGCGACGAGCCGCCGGCGCCGCCGGCGCCCGCGGCGCTGCTGTGCGCGGGGCGGCGCATCCCCATTCGGGCCGGCCCGGTCACCATCGGCCGTGGCGATGACAACGACGTCGTCATCGACTCCGAGCGCGTGTCGCGCGTCCACGCGCGCGTCGAGCCGGGGGGTGACGGCGTCACCCTGATCGATCTCGGCTCGCGCAACGGCACGGTGGTCAACGGCGAGCTCCTCCGCGATGGATCTCGCAACCTGGCGAGCGGCGACACGATCGAGGTGGGCGGCCAGACCCTCCGCTTCCTCAGCGGCCCGCAGACGCGGCTGGCATCGGGCGAGCTGCCGGTCTTCGAGACCCAGGCGGTGCGGTTCGACGGCGAGCGCCTGACCATCGGGCGCGACGCGCGCAACGACCTCGTCCTCACGGACCCCAACGTGTCGCGCTTCCACGCGGAGGTCGTGGCGACGGACGACGGCGTCGAGCTGCTGGACCTCGGCTCCCGCAACGGCACGCGGGTCGACGGCCGGGTGGTCGATCGCGCACCCCTGCGGCCGGGGGCCGACATCGGCATCGGGCCGTTCCGGCTGGCCTTCGACGGCGCGGCGTTCGTGGCGCGCGACGATCGCGGGGCGCTGCGGCTCGATGCGGAGAGCGTCACCCTCACGGTCAAGGAGCGACCGCTCCTCTCCGCGACGACGGTGTCGCTGGAGCCCGGCGAGCTCGTCGCCATCATCGGCGAGAGCGGTGCCGGCAAGACGACGCTGCTCAAGTCGCTGGCCGGGGTGACGACGCCCACCTCGGGGAGCATCACGATCAACGGCGAGCCGATCTCCACGCGCCTGACGGACATCGGCTACGTCCCGCAGGACGAGATCGTCCACACGCGCCTCACGGTGCGCGAGGCGCTGACCTACGCCGCCCGGCTGCGGCTGCCCGAAGACGCCAGCGACGCCGAGATCGACGCCGCCGTGCGTCGGGTGGTCGGCGAGCTCGCGCTCGAGGAGCGGGCGGATCAGCGCATCGGCTCGCTCTCCGGCGGTCAGCGCAAGCGGACCGGCGTGGCGACCGAGCTGCTCGGCCAGCCCGGCCTCCTGTTCCTCGACGAGCCGACGACGGGCATGGACCCCGGGCTCGAGTCCCGGATGATGGCCCTGTTCCGGGAGCTCGCGGACGCCTCACGGGCCGTCGCGCTCGTGACGCACGCGACGAAGAACCTCGCCCTCTGCGACCGGGTGATCGTGATGGGGCGCGGAGGCCATCTGACCTTCGACGGAGCGCCCTCCGCCGCGCTCGCCTTCTTCGGCGTCGACGACTACGACGGCATCTACACCGCCATGGAGGAGACGCCCGCCTCGGAGTGGCGCGACCGCCACGCCGCCGCCGGAGGCGCCGCGGGCTCCCCGGTCGTCGCGCCGGCGGAGATCGCGGACCAGCCGCGCGTTCGCCGCGCGCCGGGGCTCCTGACCCAGACCCGCGTCCTGACCTCCCGCTATCTCACGCTGCTCCTGCGCGACCGCCAGAACCTCGCGCTGCTGGTCGGGCAGGCGCCGATCCTCGGGCTGGCCGGCGTCGGCCTGTTCAAGGCGGGCCTGTTCAGCCGCCCGGGCGGCAGTCCCGGCGACGGGATTCAGCTGTTCTTCCTCGCCGTGCTCGTCGCCACCTGGCTCGGCGCGGTCGATGCCGCGCGCGAGATCATCAAGGAGCGCAGCGTCGTCGAGCGCGAGGCGGCGATCGGCATGCGCCTGAGCGCCTACCTGGTCTCGAAGGTGCTCGTGCTCTTCGCCCTGGTGACCGTGCAGCTGCTGCTCTACGCCGGCGTGCTCTTCGCGTTCCGCCCCCTGCACGCGCCGGCCGGTGCCTGGGTCGAGGTGTTCGGCCTGCTCATCCTGACGGGCTTCGTCGCCGTCGCGATGGGCCTGCTCATCTCCGCGGCCGTGTCCTCCGAGGACCAGGCCATGACGTTCCTGCCGCTGGCGATCATCCCGCAGCTCCTCTTCGCCGGCACGATCGTGCCGGTGGCGCGCATGGCGGAGCCCGCGCACTCGCTCTCCTACGCGATCTTCGGGCAGTGGGCGCTGGCCGGCGCGGGAACGGCGGTCGACATGAACGCGCGCATGGCCGAGAACCAGGAGTTCGCGCGCGTCAACCGCTTCGGCACCGAGTTCTTCGACGTGTCGCTGGGCCTGGGGTGCGCGGTCCTGGGCGGGTTCCTCGCGGTCTTCCTGATCGGCACCGCGATCCTGTTGCGGCGTACGACGCGCACGTAGCGCGGCTCCCTGGACGGGACTCCTAGGTCGGGCCGGACTGGCCGGGCAGCGCTCGGGTCGTCGTGATCCGGGACTCGTCGGGCGGCTCGCCGTCCGTCGTCGCCCCGGGGGCCCGGTAGCGGATCACGGTGTTCCCGAGGCGCAGCACGTCCCCGCCGTCGAGGGGATGGCGCGTCACGCGCAGGCCGTTGACGAACGACCCGTTGTGGGAGTTGGCGTCGTCGCTCAGCACCCAGTGATCGCGGCGCCACTCGAGCTGCGCGTGGTGGCGCGAGACCTCGCCGTCCCACGGCAGCGAGATGTCGTTCTCCGCCCGTCGCCCGATCGTGACCGGCGAGCCCGCGGCATCGAGATCGAAGATCTGCCGCCGGCCCGTGTCGTCCAGGTACACGAGGTAGTGCCGCCCGCGTCGCTCCGCGTGGAGGCGCTCGGTGAGCATGACGTCGGCCCGCTGGAGCTCGCCCGTCTCCGCCAGGGCGATGCCGAGCTTGAGCGACAGGTCGCTTCGCGTGGGGTCGTCCTCCGGCAGCAGGGAGATCGCGCGCTCGAGCAGGTTGACCGCCGCCGGCATGTCGCCTCGGGCCAGGGCCCGGCGACCCGCCGAGCCCAGCCGCTGCGCGGCCTCGCCGGCCAACCGGGGGTCGACCGGGCCGAGCGCCTCCCGGTAGCGGAAGGCCCGCTCGAGGTGGTAGCCGAGGATCTCGTCGTGCTCGCTCGCCCGGTCACCCGCCGCGAGCCGGAGCCACGAGGCGAACCGCTCGTGGAGCTCGGCCCGCTCCTGCTTGAGCAGGCCCTGATAGGCGACGTCGCAGACGAGGCCGTGGGCGAAGCGCAGGGCCAGCTCTCCGGCGAATCGCGTCTCGCCCGGCTCGACCAGTCCGCGGCGACGCAGGGCGTCGAGGCGGTCCTCGACCCGACGCGGCTCGAGCTCGGGCGAGAGATGGCGGATCGCCGCCACCCAGAACTCCTGTCCGATGACGGAGGCCCGCTCGAGCAGCAGGCGCTCGACCGGATCCAGTCGCTCCAGGCGCGCGGCGATGAGCGCCTGGATCGACGCGGGAACGGCGAACGCCGAGAGATCCGTCGTCGAGCGCCAGCCGCCTCCGCCCTGCTGCAGGACGCCCGTCGTCGAGCAGCATGCGGACGAGCTCGCCGAGGAAGAGCGGATTGCCCTCGGCCGCCTCGGCCAGCGGCGCGGAGATCGCGTCGGGAAGCTCGGACGCGTCGAGCAGCCGCTCGAGCAGCCGCCGGCTCTCGTCCGCCGCCAGGGGCTCGAGCTCGATCACCTGCGGGGCGACGCGATCGCTCAGCAGGGCGCACCCCTCCTCGAGCAGCTCGGGACGCGTGAGGCACAGCAGGAGGATGGGCTGCCCGTGACTCGTCCCCGCCACGGACTCGATCAGGCGGAGGAGCGTCGGCTCGGCCCAGTGCACGTCCTCGAAGAGGACCACGACGGGCCGCTCGATCGCGAGCGACTCCAGCAGCCGTCTCACGGCCCAGGCCGTCTCCTCCGGTGAGGCGCTGGCGTCCGCGAGCCCGATCGTGCCCGCGAGGCGCTCGACGATCGTGTCCGCCTCCTCGGCGTCGGGCGACAGCAGTCCCGTGAGCTTCGCGACGACCGCCTCCGGCGATTCGCTCGCCTCGATCCCGGCCGCGGTCTTGACCAGCTCGGCGATCGGCCAGAACGTGATGCCCTCGCCGTAGGACAGGCAGCGGCCGGTCAGCACCCGGGCGTCGCCGTCGATCGTCGCGAGGAACTCCCGGGCCAGGCGCGACTTGCCCACCCCGGCGTCGCCGGCGACGATCACGAGCTCGCACGCCCGGGCCCGGGTCGCCTGCCTCAGCGCCCGGTCGAGCGCCGTGATCTCGGCCTCGCGCCCGACGAACGGCCCACCCACCGGGTCGCCGCCGCCGGAGTCCGGCCCGACGACCTCGAGCAGGCGATACGCCTCGACCCGCTCGGCCTTCCCCTTGAGCGCCATCGCCTCGACGGGCTCGGCCCTCACGGCGTCGCGGACGAGTCGGTGCGTCGCGGCTCCGAGCAGGATCTCGCCCTCCGGCGCCGCCGCCTCGAGCCGCGCCGCGACGTTCACGGGATCGCCGACGACGAATCCCCGCGAGCGCTCGCGCACGACCACCTCGCCCGTGTTCACCCCGATCCGCAGCCGAAGGCGGACACCGTGGCGCCGCTCGAGCTCCGGATTCAGCGTGTCGAGGGCGACGCGCATGTCGGCCGCCGCGCGCACGGCGCGCAGCGCGTCGTCCTCGCGGACCGTCGGGACCCCGAAGAAGGCGATGACGCCGTCGCCGACGAAGTTCTGCGCCGGGCCTCCGTGGTGCCCGAGCACCCGGTCCATCTCCTCGTAGTAGCTCGCGATGACCGCTCTCAGGGCCTCGGCGTCGAGATCCTCGCCGAGTCCCGTCGACCCGACGAGGTCGCAGGCCAGCACGGTGACGGTCCGGCGAACCTCGCGATCACCCGTGCCGGAGGCGAGCGCCGTCCCGCAGGCGGAGCACACCCGCGCCTCCTCGCGGTTCTGGGTGCTGCAGGCACGGCAGACCTGCATGACGGGCGAGTCTACGCCTGCCGCGCCCGCCCTCGCCGCGGAGCGACGGCGCCCTTGCCGGGCACGATCCGGATGTGCGAGGCTCGCGCGTGAGAGCTGATGGAAGAGCAGGACGATTCCGGCCGGAAGGGGGTCGCCGCCACGGCGACTGCGGCGCCCGTGACCGCCGGCGCCGATCCGCTCGCCGAGGCGCCGGTGTTCGCGCGCCTCGATCCCGCCTCCCGCGCAGCCCTCGTCGACGGCGGACGGGTCGTGCACCTCGCCGCCGGGGAGCGCCTGTTCGCCCAGGGCGAGCGGCCGGACGCGATGTTCGCCGTGCTCGCCGGGCGGCTCGAGGCGGTCGACGACGACTCCGGCGAGACCATCCGGGCGATCGGACGCGGTCAGGTGGTCGGCGAGCTCGCCGTGCTCACCGGCGAGCCGCGCTCCGCCACGGTTCGCGCGCGCCGCGACAGCCGGCTGCTCGAGGTCCCCAAGCACCTGGTCGAGGAGCTGCTCGCCGACCAGCCGGCGTTCGCGCTCGGCCTGCTGGGAGCGATGGGCGCCCAGCTGCGGGCGAGCCGGGCGGCGGAGCCGCCGCGGGCCGCGCTGCCGTCGACGGTCGCGCTCGTCGCGGCCGGACCCGGCGCGCCGCTCGCCGCCGCGACGGAGGCGCTGCTCGCGGGCATGGCGGACGGCCGCCGCGCCGCGCTGCTCGAGCGCCCCGCCGACGGCGACCGCGCGGCCGCGGCCGAGACGCTCGACCGCCTCGAGCGCGATCACGACCAGGTGCTGCTGGCCGCCGGGGCGCAGGACGCGGAGTGGACGCGGTTCTGCCTGCGCCAGGCGGATCGGGCGGTCGTGCTGGCCGGCGACCCGGCCGGCCCGCCCGACCCGCCGCTGCCCGCGGGGCTGCGCGGCGCCTACCTGCTCGCCGGCACGGTCCCGCCGGACGACCGCCAGCTCGCCCGCTGGCGCGAGGCCGTCGATCCCTGTGCCGTCCTCGCGGCTCCGGGCGTGAGCCTCGCGGACCGCGCCGCGGCCCTCGCCCGGCGGCTGACCGGCCGCTCGGTGGGGGTCGTCCTCTCCGGCGGCGGCGCCCGCGGCTTCGCCCACATCGGCGCGCTGGACGCGCTGCTCGCGGCCGGCGTGGTCGTCGACCGGGTCGGCGGCTGCAGCATCGGGGCGCTGATCGGCGGCCAGTTCGCCTGCGGGCGCTCCCCGGACGAGATGGCGGCGCTCTGCCGCCGCGAGATCATCGAGGCGAACCCGATGCGGGACTACACGATCCCGCTCGTGTCCTTCGTGCGCGGCTACAAGGCGCGCACGATGCTGCTCAGCTTCTACGGGGAGCGCTGGATCGAGTCGCTCGAGCGGGACTTCTACTGCGTCAGCTCGGACATGATCAGCTCCGAGGTGTTCGTCCACCGCACCGGGCCGCTGTACCGCGCGGTCGGGGCCAGCATCTGCCTCCCGGCCCTCGGCCCGCCGGTGATCGAGGGGGATCGGCTGCTGCTCGACGGCGGCCTGCTCGACAACTTCCCCATCGAGCCGATGACGGCCACCGGCGAGGGCCCGGTGATCGCGCTCGACGTCTCCGCGCCGTTCCAGCCCCCCGCCGCGCGGCGGGTGCGCGGGCGCCCGCGGCTCCGTCGCCTCCAGGACCGCATCCGGGCCACGGTGGTCGGCGAGGCGTCGGGGGAGCACCGCCGCCAGCCCAGCCTCGGCGAGACCCTGATGCGGGCGGTCACCCTCGGGGGGGCCGACGGCGCGGAGCTCGCCGCCGAGCAGGCCGCGCTGGTGATCGCGCCGGAGGTGCAGGACGTCGCGCTGCTCGAGCTCGAGCGGCTCGACGAGGTCCGCGAGCGCGGGCGCGTCGCGGCGGAGCGCGCGCTGGACGCCTCCCCGGACTGGCGCGTGGCGGCGACGTGAGCGCCGCGCCGCCGCGCGAACGGGTCGCGCCGGCGCCGGAGAGCGCCGCGCCGCCGCGCGACGGCTGGCGGCTCTACCAGGCGCTGCGGCTCGCGCTGCGGTGGCTGCGCTGGTGGGTGCGGCTGGACGCCCGGGGACTGGAGGCCGTTCCGCGCCGGGGGCCGGTGCTCGTCGTCTCCAACCACGACTCGTGGCTCGATCCGCTGGCGATCGCCGAGGTCCTGATGTGGCGCGACCGGCAGGTGCGCTTCCTCGCCAAGGCCAGCCTGTGGAAGTGGCGGATCACCGCGGCGATCCTCGACGGCATCGCCCAGATCCCGATCCGCCGCGGCACCGGCGACGGCGCGGCGCTCGACGCCGCGGTGGCCGCGCTCGGGCGCGGCGAGGTGATCGCGATCTTCCCGGAGGGCACGTTCTCCAGGGGCCAGAGGCTGCGCGCGCGTCGCGGCGTCGCACGACTCGCGCAGGCGCGCCCGGAGGTGCCGATCGTGCTCGCCGCGGTCGAGGGCGGCACGACGCTGCGGCACTTCCCGCGGCGCCCGCGGATCGCCGTCGAGCTCTTCGCGCCGGCCGGGGGGCCGGCCCGCCCGGAGGAGTCGCCCGCCGAGCTCGCCCAGCGGCTGCTCGACGAGATCCGGGCCCGGGTGCCGCCGACGCGGTGAGGCGCCGCCGAGCTCTGGTCGCTCAACGGGGCGGGCCTGTTCACGCACCCCGCCGCCGGATAGGTTTGCACGATGATCGCTGCCCGGCCGGTCCGCGGCCCATGAGCGAGGGCGCCGCCACGACGCCGATCGCGCGCGCCCGCGTCGCGGACCTGCTGGCCGCGACCGCCCGGGCGCCGGGGGCGCCCGCCGCAGGCACGGCGGCGGCGCTCACCGCGGCCCACGCCGCCGCGCTGACCCGCATGGCGGCGACCGGCTGGGACGAGGCCGCGGGGCTCGCGGCCCAGGCGGCCGGTCTGGAGCGGCGGGCGTGTCGGCTGGCCGATGAGGCGGCCGTGACCTTCGCCGACGCGCGGGGAGCGCTCGCGGCGCGCGACCCGGCCGCGCCGAGCGAGCGCCGGGACTTCGCCCTCGGCCTCGCGCTCGCGGACGCGGCTGCGATACCGGAGCGCATCGCCTCGACCGCGGGCGACGTCGCGGCGCTGGCGGCCGCGGCGGCAGATCGCACGCTGCCGGACCTGCGGCCGGAGGCCGCGTGCGCCGCCATCCTCGCCGAGGCGGCGGCCCGGGCCGCCGCTCAGCTCGTCGCCGTGAACCTCACCACCACGGCGGGCAGCTCGCGACTGGAGCGCGCGAGCGGCGCCGCCGCGACCGCGACGCAGGCGGCGGGGCGCGCGGTGGAGCGCCTCGCGTGACCGGCGCCCCCGCCATGTCCGGCCCCGAGGCGCTCGTCGCGCTCGACGACGCCGCCCTGGTGCGCCGCTGCCGCGGCGGCGACGAGGCGGCGTGGAGCGTGCTGGTCGAGCGGTTCTCCCGCTACGTCTTCGCCATCTCGACGCAGGCGTACCGGCTCGGCCACGCCGACGCCGAGGACGTCTTCCAGGAGGTGTTCGCCCGCACCTTCCAGCAGCTCGAGCGCCTGCGCGACGACGCCGCCATCCGGCCCTGGATCGGCCAGCTCACCCGGCGGCTGTGCGTCGACCGGCTGCGGGCGACCCGCCGGGAGTCGCCGGACGCGGAGGTCGAGGAGCGCGGGGAGGAGGACGCGGTGCTCGCCCGGCTCGAGGAGGCGATCACCGTCCGCGCGGCCATGGCGCAGCTCTCGGAAACCTGTCGCGAGGTCCTCGACCGCTTCTTCGCGCGGGACGAGAGCTACGTGGCGATCTCTGCGGCGCTCGACGTCCCGCAGGGCACCATCGCCAGCCGGATCTCCCGCTGCCTCGCGAGGCTCCGGGGGCGGCTCGAGGGAAGATCCGATGCCTCGGGCCCGTCCGGTGTCGTGACATGACACGTTTCGACGAGGAACGCCTCGGCGAGTTGATCGCCGCGCTGCCGCCGGCTCCGGCCGGATGGGTCGCGGCGGCGAGCGAGCTGCCGGCCGCACGGCGCGAGATCGACGCGCTCGTCGCGCTGGCCGAGGCCGACGCCGCGTTTCGCGCGGCCGCGCTGGCCGATCTCGAGGCCGCCCTCGCGGCGCGCGGAGTCGAGCCGCGGCCCGAGCTCGTCGCGGGTCTGCGCGTCCGCCTGCGTGCCGGGCCGGGCGTGGAGTAGGCACACCGGCGCTCAATCCGGAACCCGCGGGACCCGAGGGCCGGGGTCGCGGTCGTGGGAGACTGATCCGGACGTTCCCATGCCGTGTTCATCCGTATCTGCGCGCATCGCCGGCCGGCGCATCGCGGTCGCTGCGATGGCCCCGCTGCTGGTCCTCGGCGCCTGCGGCTCGGTGGGCGGGTCGAGTCCGGTCCCGGCGCCCACCGCGTCGGGGCGCGAGGTCCTGGCCCTCACCGCGACCGCCGGGTATCGCCACGCCTCGATCCCCGCGGCGGTCGCGCTCCTCCGCACGCTGGCCGGTCGCGACCGGCGCCTGCGGATCACCGTGCTCGACCGCGCGGAGCAGCTCACCCCGGCGCGGCTGCGCGGGGCCGCCGCCGTGGCGTTCGTGTCGACGTCCGGCCCCTTGCCGCTCGACGCACGGCAGCGCCGCGCGCTCGTCGCCTTCGTGCGGCGGGGCGGCGGGCTCGTCGGCTTTCACGCGGCGGCCGCCACGCTCGGCGGATGGCCGACGTTCGGCCGGATGCTCGGCGGCGTGTTCGCCGGCCATCCGTACCATCGCGTCGGGCGTGTCGTGGTCGAGGACCGCGCGACGCCGATGACCCGCGGCCTGCCCGCGGCGTGGCGCACGGACGAGGAGTTCTACTTCTTCCGAACCGACCCGCGCCGGACCGCGCACGTGCTGTTGCGCCTGGACGTCGGGAGCGTCGGCGGACCGCCCCGTGCGGACCGCCCGCTCGCGTGGTGCCGGCGCGAGGGGCGCGGCCGCGTGTTCTACGACGCGCTCGGCCACGCCCCCGCCCAGTGGCGCGATCCGCGCCAGCGCACGCTGGTGCGCGGCGGGCTCGCCTGGGCCGCCGGTCTCGTCGCCGCGCCCGCCTGCGGGCGTTCGCGCTAGCCGGGCGGTCCTCGTCGGGGGGAGGGGTCCATCCGGGACCCGGACCCCGGAACCGGCCCGCGAGCGGATCGCCGAGGCGGAGGCTGCGCTTCGGGCGGCACGCCGCCGGCCGAGCTCGCGGAGATCCGAAGGGAAGATCGGGACCGGCTGCGCCGTCAAGTGGACGTTCAGCCATCGGGCATCCCGCCCACGAGCCAGGAGACACCATGTCGCCCGACATCCGTCTCTCGCAGCCGCTCGACCGCCACGACATGCGCCGCCGTCGCGGCGCGTTCACCGCGCCGAGCGCCGGCGGCCGCATCCCCGCGCCGAGCGCCGGCGGCCGCATCCCCGCGCCGACGCGCCGGCGGCCGCATCCCCGCGCCGAGCGCCGGGTTCCATCACCCCGCGCCGAGCGCCGGCGCGCGCATCCCCGCGCCGACCGCCTACGCCGCGGCGACCTCGTAGGTCGATCCCAGTCACGAGGCGGGCGCGCCGACCGGCGCGCCCGCCTCCAGACACGACGCCCGCGTCATGCGACACCTCCTCCAGCCCCTCCGCATCCGGTGCTTCCGCCGCCTCGCCGCGGCCTACACGGTCAACGGCCTCGGCGACTGGCTCGGCGAGATCGCGCTGGCCGTGCTCGTGCTCCACGCGACCGGCAGCGCCCTCGCCGTCGCGGCCGTGTGGGTCCTCGGGCGGTTCGCGCCCGCGCTCGTCGCCCCGGTGCTGGTGGCGCGGCTGGAGGACGCCGGTCGCGTCGCGCTCCCGGCCCTCTACGCCGTCGAGGCGGCGCTGTTCGCCGCGATCCTCGTCGTCGCCGCCGGGCCGTTCTCGCTCCCGCTGCTGCTCCTGCTCGCCTGCGCCGACGGCGTCGTCGCCCTCGCGGCCCGGGCGCTGACGAAGGCGACGATCGCGCGCGCCACGACGTCGGCCGACTGCCTGCGCGAGGGGAACGCCCTCCTCAACGCGGCCTTCACGTTCCACTGCGCCGCCGGTCCCGCCCTCGCGGGCGTCGTCGTCGGCCTCGCCGGCCCGCAGGCGGCGCTCGGGCTCGACGCGCTCTCCTTCGCCGCCGCCGCCCTCGTGCTCGGCTGGCGCGCCGATCTCCCCGCCGCCACGGTGCAGCGCGCGCCGATCGTGCAGCGACTCCGCGACGGGGTGGGCCACCTGCGGGGGAATCCCACCCTCCGACGCCTCGTCGCCGGCGACGCCGCGACGTGCGTGCTGTTCGCGCTCGTGATCCCCGTCGAGGTCGTGTTCGTCACGGCGACGCTCGGGGCCGACGAGTCCGCCTACGGGCTCGTCCTCACCGCCTGGGGGGTCGGGATGATCCTCGGCGGCGGGCTCGTCCCCGTCCTCCGCCGCGCGCCGCTGCCGACCGTCTACCTCGTCGGGCTCGTCGTGATGGCCGCGTCCTATCTCGGCATGGGCGCCGCGGCGTCGGTCGCCGCCGTCGTCGCGTGGTCGTTCGTCGGCGGCCTCGGGAACGGCGTCGAGGGCTTCGCGATGCTGACGTGTGTGCAGGAGCGGACGCCCGATGCCCTCCAGGCGCGGGTCGGGGGTCTGATGGAGTCGCTGCACGCGCTCTGTCCCGGCCTCGGCTTCCTGCTCGGCGGGATCCTGGCCGCGACGCTCGGACCCCGGTCGGCGTACCTGATCGCCGGCGCCGGCGCCGCCCTCATCGCGGTGGCCCTGGCCGCGGCGCTGCGCGAGCGGCCCGCCGCCGCCATGGCGCCCGCGTCGAGCCCGGCGACGTAACGCCCGGCTCGCGGAGGCGGAGCGCCGGGCGGGGCGTGAGCGGTGAGCCGGCACTTCTCCCAGCGGCCCGGACCGCCTAGATTCGGCCCCTCGTGACCACCACCCGACAAGCGCGCGACCGGTGAGCACGGGCCCCGACGGCATCCCGGTCGCCGGCGCCCGCGTGGCGGACCTGCTCGCCGCGATCGGGTCCGACCCGGGCCCGCCCGCCGCGAGCACCGCCGCGGCGCTCGCGGTCGCGCTGGCGGCGGCGCTCACCCGGATGGCGGCGGAGGGGATGGACGAGGCGCCGCGCGTCACGGCGCGGGCGACGGTCCTCGAGCGGCGGGGCGCCCGCCTGGCCGACTACGCCGCCCTGGCCTACGCCGACGCGCGGGCCGCTCTGGCTCGGCGTGGCGACGGGCCGCCCAGCGAGGAGCGCGACGCCGCGCTCGGAGCCGCGCTCGACGACGCGGCCGCCGTGCCGGAGCTGATCGCGAGGGCGGCGGCGGAGGCGGCCGAGCTCGCCGCCGAGACGGCCGAGCGGGCCGCGCCGGACCTCCGCGTCGACGCGACGTGCGCCGCCCTGCTCGCCGAGGCCGCCGCGCGCGCGGCGGTCGGGCTGGTCGCCGTCAACCTCGTGACCACGCCGGGCAGCCCCCGGCTCGAGCGCGCGAGGGAGGCGGCCGCGACGGCGACCCGCGCCGCGCGGCGGGCGGAGGCCGATCGGGGCTGATCGGGCCGGCAGCCGGCCGGCGGGCCCGCGCCGCGGTCAGCCGGCCCGGCCCGCGCCGGCCTCTCGCAGCCGGCGCGCGAGGGTCTGGATGATCGCCCAGGCCACGTCCGGGTGCTCGCGCACGAACGGGCGGAAGGCCCACGCCGAGAGGCCGAGCACCCGCACGGGGGTGAGCGCCCGCACCCCCGCCGTCCGCGTCTGGACCTCGTCGTCGACCAGCGCGATCTCGCCGAACGTCTCGCCGGGGCCGAGCGTCCGGACCGCCCGCTCGCCCACCGTCACCTCGACCTGCCCTTCGGCGACGACGAAGAACGCGATGCCCCCCTCGCCCTCGGAGACGACGCTCTCGCCGGTCGCCACCGCGCGCTCGCGCAGGCTTCCGGCGAGCGCCCTCAGCTCCTTGTCGGAGAGGCCCGAGAAGAGCGCGACGCGCGCGAGCGTCTCGACGTGATCGGCCACGGGCGGAGCATAGTCGCGCCCCCCGTCCCGCCGGTCCGCACCCCGTTGGTATTCTGGGCCATGCCCGCCGCCCGACCCCGTTCGCTCATCCGACCCGGCCCAGCGGCCGAAGAAGGACGAGAGGCGGGGCGTTCGGCGTCCCGTCGGCAGGAGAGCGGAGCGCAACGCGAAATGCGCAGCTACGGACCACCCAGCGACCCACCCGATTCCCGCCCCCTCGCCCGCCTGAGTCTCAGGTAGGAAGGAACGCCGCGATGTTCGAGCGATTCACCGAACGCGCCCGCCAGGTGGTCGTCCTGGCCCAGGAGGAAGCGCGCACGCTCAAGCACAACTACATCGGGACGGAGCACATCCTCCTCGGCTTGCTGCGCGAGGAGGAGGGCCTCGCCGCGCGGGTGCTCGAGAGCCTCGACATCACCGTCGAGCGCGTCCGCGCCCAGGTCGTGCGGATCGTCGGCTCCGGCGAGGAGGTCACCTCCGGCCAGATCCCGTTCACCCCGCGCGCGAAGAAGGTGCTGGAGCTCGCGCTGCGCGAGGCGCTGAGCCTCGGTCACAACTACATCGGCACCGAGCACATCCTGCTCGGCCTCGTGCGCGAGAACGAGGGCGTCGCCGCGCGCATCCTGCTCGACTTCGACGCCGACTCGGAGAAGATCCGCAACGAGGTCATCCGCATGCTCTCGGGCCCCGGCGGCCGCCGGCAGGGCTCCGGCTCCGGCAGCTCGGGCTCGCAGGGCCAGGGCGAGGGCAAGAAGTCCTCGAAGCTGCTCGACCAGTTCGGCCGCAACCTCACGAAGCTCGCCGCCGACGGCAAGCTCGACCCGGTCGTCGGGCGCGAGACCGAGATCGAGCGGATCATGCAGATCCTCTCGCGGCGCACGAAGAACAACCCGGTGCTGATCGGCGAGCCCGGCGTCGGCAAGACGGCCGTCGTCGAGGGCCTCGCCCAGCGCATCACCGCCGCCGACGTGCCGGAGCTGCTCAAGAACAAGCAGATCTACACGCTCGACCTCGCCGCGCTCGTCGCGGGCTCGAAGTACCGCGGCGAGTTCGAGGAGCGCCTCAAGAAGGTGATGAAGGAGATCACCCAGCGCGGCGACATCATCCTGTTCATCGACGAGCTGCACAACCTCGTCGGGGCCGGTGCGGCCGAGGGCGCGATCGACGCCGCCTCGATCCTGAAGCCGGCCCTCGCGCGGGGCGAGCTGCAGACGATCGGCGCCACGACGCTCGACGAGTACCGCAAGTACCTCGAGCGGGACTCCGCGCTCGAGCGCCGCTTCCAGCAGATCCGCGTCGACCAGCCGACCACCGAGGAGACGGTCCAGATCCTCAAGGGGCTGCGCGACCGCTACGAGCAGCACCACAAGGTCGAGATCACCGACGAGGCGCTCGTCGCGGCCGGCGACCTCGCCGACCGCTACATCTCCGACCGCTTCCTGCCCGACAAGGCGATCGACCTCATCGACGAGGCCGCCTCGCGGATGCGCATCAAGTCGATGACCTCCCCGCCCGTCTACCGGGAGCTCGAGGAGGAGATCGAGACGACGCGCCGCCAGAAGGAGTCCGCCATCGAGGCCCAGGAGTTCGAGAAGGCCGCGAACCTCCGCGACGCCGAGCGCCAGCTCTCGAACAAGAAGAAGGAGCTCGAGGAGCAGTGGGAGGCCGGCGAGTCGGGCGGCGAGCGCCCGTCGATCGGCGAGGAGGAGATCGCCGACATCGTCTCGATGTGGACGGGCATCCCCGTCTTCAAGCTCACCGAGGCCGAGACGCAGAAGCTCATGCGCATGGAGGAGGAGCTCCACAAGCGGGTCATCGGGCAGCACGCCGCCGTCGAGGTCATCTCCAAGGCCATCCGCCGCTCGCGCGCCGGTCTCAAGGACCCCAAGCGCCCGACCGGCTCGTTCATCTTCCTCGGCCCGTCGGGCGTGGGGAAGACGGAGCTGGCGCGCACCCTCGCCGAGTTCCTGTTCGGCGACGAGGACGCGATGGTGCGCATCGACATGTCGGAGTACATGGAGAAGCACGCCGTCTCGCGGCTCGTCGGCTCGCCCCCCGGCTACATCGGCTACGACGAGGGCGGCCAGCTCACCGAGGCGGTGCGGCGCAAGCCGTACTCCGTGCTGCTGCTCGACGAGATCGAGAAGGCCCACCCCGACGTCTTCAACATCCTGTTGCAGATCCTCGAGGACGGGCGGCTCACCGACGCCCAGGGGCGGACGGTCGACTTCCGCCACTGCATCGTGATCATGACCTCGAACATCGGCGCCTCGGAGATCGCGCGCAACACGCCGCTCGGGTTCGCGGTCTCCGACGACGAGACGGGGATCACCTACGAGGACATGAAGAACCGGATCATGGGCGAGCTGAAGAAGGTGTTCCGCCCCGAGTTCCTCAACCGGATCGACGACGTCATCGTCTTCCACAAGCTCTCGCGCGACGAGATCAAGCAGATCGTCGACCTGCTGCTGCTCCGCATCCGCGAGTCGATGGCCGAGCGCGAGCTCCAGCTCGAGCTGGGCGACGACGCCAAGGACCTGCTCGTCGAGAAGGGCTGGGACCCGTCCATGGGCGCCCGGCCGCTGCGCCGCGCCATCCAGCGCTTCATCGAGGATCCGCTGGCCGACTTCGTGCTCCGCGCGGAGCTCGAGCCGGGGGCGTCGGTCGTCGTCGAGCGGGCCCCGGAGGGCGAGGACCCCGAGGTGAAGATCACGGTCGTGAAGCCGGAGAAGAAGCCGGAGAAGAAGCCGGTCGACGGTGGGGGGCGACGGGGCCGAGGACGAGGGAGACGGCTCGTCGAGGCCGGCCGCTGACGAGCCGGCGTCGTCCTCGCCTTCGGGCGAAGAGCCCACCCCGGCGTAGCTGTTCTTCCGCGGCTGGCGGGCTGGCCGGGTTGGCCGGGGCGCGATGCGCGGCGAGGGCTCCGCCGCGGGAGCCTTCGGCCCTGCGGCGCAGCCTCGGCGTTGGCCGCTGTCGGTCGTGCGGGTTTGGGGGGCGGGGGGCTGACGGCTTCGCGCTTGCCTGGTCGGTGACAATCCCGGGCGTGAGCGAGACGCGTGACCCGGTGGTGGAGATCAAGGTGCGTGACGACGGGCCGCTGAAGGTCAGCGGGCCGGTGCGGATCGTGGACGTCGACGGCGGGGTGTGGGAGGTGGAGGCCGGGCGGCCGGTGGTGCTGTGCCGGTGCGGGCGATCGGGGAACAAGCCGTTCTGCGACCGGTCGCACCGGGACGTGGGGTTCTCCTCGCGCGAGCGGGCGGGGTCGTGAGCGGGGACGACGGGCTGGGGGCCGGGACCCGGGTGGTCCGCGCCGGATGGCCAGAGGCGGAGGCGGGCGCTCCGCTGATGCCGGGGCCGGTGCTCGCCGGGCCGTTCCACTCCCCCGGCGACCCGGACGGCAGCTACTCGGTCTACACGCGGGACGGGAACCCGACCTGGGAGCGGCTCGAGGCCGCGCTGGGCGACCTGGAGGGCGGGGAGGCGGTCGTCTTCGCTTCGGGGGCCGCGGCCTGCGCGGCAGTGCTCGAGACCGCCCTGCCCGCGGACGGGGGCGGCGTGCTGGTCGCCCCGGTGGACGGCTACCCCGGCGTCCGGGAGCTGGCCGCCGGGCCGCTGCGGGCGCGCGGGACCGAGGTGCGCCTCGTGCCGTCGCGCGACGCCGACGTGCGCGCGACGCTGCCGGGCGCCGCACTCGCCTGGGTCGAGACGCCGAGCAATCCGCGCCTCGACGTGCTCGACGTCCCGGCGCTGGCCGCCGCCGCGCGCGAGGCGAGAGCGGTGCTCGCGGTCGACAACACGCTCGCCACCCCGCTCGCCCAGCGGCCGCTCGCACTCGGGGCGGACGTGAGCGTGTCCAGCGCCTCGAAGCACCTCGGCGGGCACTCCGATCTGGTGCTCGGCTACGCGGCCACCCGTGACCCGGTCCGCGCCGCGGCGCTGCGCGAGCACCGGCGGATCGCCGGGGCGATCCCCGGGCCGTTCGAGGCGTGGCTCGTGCACCGCTCGCTGGCCACGCTCGCGCTGCGCCTGGCGCGCCAGTCGGCCAGCGCGCTGGCGCTCGCCGAGCTGCTGGCGCTGCGCTCCGAGGTGGAGGAGGTCCGCTACCCCGGCCTGCCCGCCGACCCCTCCTACGCGCTCGCCGTGGCCCAGATGGACGGGTTCGGCAGCGTGATCGGCTTCACCCTGTCCGGCCGCGAGGCCGCGGAGCGGTTCCTGGCGGCGAGCGAGCTGAGCGCCGAGGCGACGAGCTTCGGAGGGGTTCACACGAGCGCCGAGCGGCGGGCGCGGTGGGGCACCGACGACGTGCCGGAGGGCTTCATCCGCCTGAGCGTCGGGATCGAGGACGCCGATGACCTCGCGCGCGACCTCGAGGCGGCGCTCGGGGCGGCGGCGCAGGCGCCAGGTCCGGGACCCGGCCGCTGACCTCGCGGGTCGAGGAGACATCGGCCGTATAGGTTGGCGTGGTGAGCCGGTACCGAGCGTATCGCTACGCGTACGGCGTCGGCCGATCGACCCTGGACGGCAAGGCCGTCCAGCCCGACTTCATCCCCGCGGCCCCGGGCGCCTACGTCTTCAGCCAGGGGGTCGCCGTCGACGGGTCGCACATCTACTGGGGCACGAACCTGCCCAACGTCGCGTCGGGCGAACAGGCGAAGCCGGCCACCATCAGCCGGGCGGCGCTGGACGGGACGGGTGTCAACTACGCCTTCGCCGGGGCCGCCGGGTTCCACGTCAGCGGAGTGGCGGTCAGCCCGACCCACCTCTATTCGAGCGGTTCGCCGCGAGCGGGGACACGAGCACGATCTCTCGCGAGCCGATCAGCGGCGGCCAGCAGCCCCAGTGGTTCACCTCGAACGGCGGCGCGCCGCAGGCGTGCGGCGTCGCGGCCGATCCCGATCACATCTACTTCGCCAACCGTCAGACGCACACGATCGGGCGCGCGGACCTCTCGCCGTTCGGTGCCAACGTCAACGGCAACTTCATCGTCCTCGGGGACGACATCGATCCGTGCGGCGTGGCCGTAGACTCGACCTACGTCTATTGCGCCGGGAGCGGAGGCGCCGGCGGGCACGACGATCGGCCGGGCGCTGAAGGCCGACGGCGGCGGGGCGACCAACACCTTCGCCGGCGGCGGCAACCGGGTGACCGGCCTGGCCGTCGACGACCAGTTCATCTACATCAGCAACTACGGCAGCACCTACCTCACCGGCACCGGGAGCATCGGCCGCGTCAACAAGAAGAACGGCTCGGATGCCGACGTATCGCTGGTGGGCGGGCTCACCGCGCCGTGGGGCGTCGCCATCGACGCCGGCGGCCCGCCGGCCCCGCCCCCGTTCACCGATCCGCCGGTGGTCAACATCCCGCCGACGCTCAACGTGAGCTGCCCCGGATGCGGGACCTCGTCCGGCGTGCCGCGGTTCACCAAGCGCTTCCAGATCACGCGCGACGTGTGGGCGCCCGCGTCGGCCGGCACCCCGCTGACCGGGAGCACCCTCTACCCCGTGGCGGTGGGCGCCCGGCTCGCCGGGCGGGAGGCGCGGGCGAAGGTGCCTCGCGGCACGAGCTTCACCTTCTCCCTCGACCGCGCGGCGAAGGTCAGCGTCGTCATCCGGCGCCAGGCGCCGGGTCGCCGCCTCGGCAGACGATGTGCCGCGCCGACGCGCAGGCTGCGCAAGCGACGGGCCTGCGTCCGGCTCGTGAAGGCGGCGCCGACGCTCACCCGCAAGGCCCACGCCGGTGGCAACCGCATGCCCTTCACCGGCCGGATCCGCGGCCGGGCGCTCACGCCGGGCCGGTACGCCGCCGCGTTCACGGCCACCGCCGGCGGGAAGACGTCCAAGGCCGCCACCGTCCGCTTCCGGATCGTTCGCGGCTGACTTCGCGACCTCTCTCGCGCGGTTCGTCACAGACGTGCGGCGGTCCGATGGCGGGGCGCGGACTCCGTCCGCGAGCGGGCCTAGCCTCGCTCGCATGGCCCGCCCCGCCACCGTCCACGTCTGCTCGGCCTGCGGGCACCAGGAGCCGCGCTGGCACGGGCGCTGCCCGGGCTGCGGCGAGTGGAACACGCTCGTCGAGGAGCGCTCGCCCGTCGCGGCGGGCGGCCGGCGCGGCGAGGGGCGAGGGGTGCGGGGCGGTCCGCGGGGCGCCGGCGGGGGTGGGCCGGCCGGCGCGCCGGTGCGCCTGCGTGACGTGGCGGCCGTGCGGGAGCGGCGGCTCTCGACGGGGATCGGCGAGCTCGACCGCGTCCTCGGCGGCGGGATCGTCCCCGGCTCGCTCGTGCTGCTCGGCGGCGCGCCGGGCATCGGGAAGTCGACGTTGACGACGATGGCGATGGCGAACCTCGCGGGCGCGGGGCGCCGGACCCTCTACGTCAGCGCGGAGGAGTCCGCGGCGCAGATCCGGCTGCGCGCCGAGCGCCTGCCCGGGGGCCGCACTCGAGGTCCCGGTGCTGGCGGAGACGGACCTCGCGACGGTGCTGGCGACGCTCGAGGCGGAGCGGCCGGAGGTCTGCGTCATCGACTCGGTGCAGACGCTGCACGCGGCCGCGCTCACCGGCGCCCCGGGTTCCGTCGGCCAGGTGCGCGAGGCCGCGACCGAGGTGATGGAGGTCGCGAAGCGGCTGGAGGTCGCCGTCCTGCTCGTCGGGCACATCACGAAGGAGGGCTCGCTGGCGGGTCCGCGGGTCCTCGAGCACCTCGTCGACTGCGTGCTGCAGTTCGAGGGCGAGCGCGAGCGGACCTACCGGACGCTGCGGGCGCTGAAGAACCGCTTCGGCTCCACGAGCGAGGCCGGCGTCTTCGAGATGCGCTCGGGCGGGCTCGTCGAGGTGCTCGACGCGTCCGCGCGCTTCGTCGGCGAGGCGACCCGGGCGCCCGGCAGCGTCGTCCTCTGTGCGATGGAGGGCTCCCGGCCGCTGCTCGTCGAGGTGCAGGCGCTGGTCTCTCCCTCGGAGCTCGTCCCGCCGCGCCGGGTCGCCACCGGCATCGACCGCAACCGCCTCGCGCTCGTGCTCGCGGTGCTCGCGCGCCACGCGGGCGTCGCGGTCGGGTCGGCGGACGTGTTCGTGAACGTCGTCGGCGGCGTGCGCGTGGACGAGCCGGGCGCCGACCTCGCGGTGGCGCTGGCCGTGGCGAGCGCCGCGCGCGGGATCCCCCTGGGCGATGGCGCGGACGCGCCGCTCGCCTGCTTCGGCGAGGTCGGCCTCACCGGTGAGCTGCGCTCCGTGGCCCACCCGGAGCGGCGGCTCGGCGAGGCCGCGAAGTTCGGCCTGCAGCCCGTGCTCGCCCCGGCGGGAAGCGGCGACGGGGCACTGCCGGCGGCGACGCTGCGCGCCGCGCTCGGGCGCGCGCTCGGCCCCGCCGCCGCGGCGTCGCGCCGCGAGGCGGCGGCGGCCGCGTAGCCGCCGGTCGGGATGCAGACCCGCCGCATACGCATCGCGGGAAAAAGCCCGGTAGAATCGTCACTTCATGCCGTCGAAGTCCGGGGATGAGCTCGCAAGTGAGTTCGAATCACGACAGCAGCCCCGACTCGTCAGGGCGCTGGAGATGGTCGCCCCGGGGAGCGCCCTGCGGGCGGGCATCGACAACATCGTTCACGCCCGCACCGGCGGCCTGATCGTCATCGGCGACTCCGAGGAGCTGGCGTTCCTCTTCTCGGGCGGCATCCGCCTGGACATCGACTACTCGCCCGCCTTCCTCTACCAGGTGGCGAAGATGGACGGGGCGATCGTGCTCAACACGACCGCGACGAAGATCGTGTGGTCGAACGTCCAGCTCACGCCGGACCCGACGATCTCCTCGCAGGAGACCGGGACGCGACACCGCACCGCGGAGCGGACCTCGAAGCAGACCGATGCGCTGGTCATCGCGATCTCCCAGCGTCGCGAGGTCGTCTCGCTCTACGTCGACGGCGCCAAGTACATCCTCGAGGACATCCCGATCGTGCTCGCGAAGGCCAACCAGGCGCTGGCCACGCTCGACAAGTACCGCAGCCGCCTCGACCAGGTCTCCACGCGGCTGACCGCGCTCGAGTTCGAGGGCGGCTCGACCCTCCACGACGTCCTCACCGTCCTGCAGCGCGCCGAGCTCGTGACCCGCATGGGCGTGGAGATCGAGCGCTACATCGTCGAGCTCGGCACCGAGGGCCGGCTCATCGAGATGCAGCTCGACGAGGTGCTGGTCGGCGTCGCCGCCGACAAGGCCGCGCTCATGAACGACTACCTGCAGGCCGGTGGGCCGGAGGCGTTCGGGTCCGTGCTCGACCAGCTCGCGCGGCTTCCGCACACCGACCTGCTCGACTTCGGCCGGCTCGCCGAGATCCTCGGCTACGACCGCAAGCTCAACACCCTCGACTACCCCGTCTCGCCCCGCGGCTACCGGATCCTGGGGCGCGTGCCCCGGCTGCCGAAGCTCGTGGTGCAGCGCATCGTCGACGAGTTCGGTGGCCTCGAGGAGCTCCTCGGCGCCACCGACGGAGAGCTCGAGACCGTCGAGGGCGTGGGGGAGATCCGTGCGAAGGACATCCGCGAGGGGCTTCGCCGGCTGCAGGAGATCAACCTCGTGGACCGCTATCTGCAGACCTGACGGCCCGGAGCGGCCGCTGACTCACCAGGGACCAAGGAGGCAGCTATCCCAGACGTGACCGAAGAGACGATGGAGGAGCTGATCATCGAGACCGAGGTCGAGATCATCGACTTCGAGATCGGCGACAGCGTGGTGTACCCCCACCACGGCGCCGGCCAGGTGCTGAAGAAGGAGCAGAAGGACATCTTCGGCGAGCGCCGCGAGTACCTGACGATCAAGATCCTCCACAACGACATGACCGTCATGGTCCCGACCGAGAACGCCAGCAAGGCGGGCCTGCGTCGCGTGATCGACGAGGAGACGGTCCAGAAGGTGCTCGGCGTGCTCACCGCCGAGTGCTCCGAGATGCCCAAGAACTGGAACCGACGCTTCAAGCACAACCGCGACAAGATCAAGACCGGCGACATCTACGAGCTCGCCGAGGTCGTGCGCAACCTCGCGATCCGCGAGCAGGAGAAGGGGCTCTCGACGGGCGAGAAGCAGATGTTCACCCGGGCGAAGAAGATCCTCGCGTCCGAGTTGATGTACGCGCTGGAGATGGGCGAGGAGGAGGCCGAGGCCCATCTCGACGAGCTGCTGACCATCCCCGAGGTCGCGGCGGCCGCGACGTAGGCGAGGTCACCGGTGGCGGTCGCGCTCATCGTGGCCGCCGGGCGTGGCGAGCGCCTCGGCGCGGAGGCGCCGAAGGCGTTCGCCACGCTCGCGGGCCGGCCGATGGTGGCCTGGAGCATCGAGGCGCTGCGCGGCGTGCCGGCCATCGAGCGGATCGTCGTCGCCGTGCCGCCCGGCTACGAGGCGGCGGACGCCGGATCGCCGGCGCTCCGCGACGCGCTCGGCGACGCGACCCGCGTGGCCGGGGGCGCCGCCCGCTCCCAGTCGGTCGCCCGGGCCCTCGCCGCCGCCGGCGCCGGCCCGCCGGACGAGCCGATCGTCGTGCACGACGCCGCACGGCCGCTGGTCGACGCCGCGCTCGTGCAGCGGTCCCTGGACGCGCTCGCGGCCCACGGGTGCGACGCCGTCGTGGCCGCCGCCCGGGTCACCGACACCGTCAAGGCGGCCGACGCCGGCGGTCGGGTCGAGGGCACCCTCGACCGCGCCCGGCTCTGGGCCGTGCAGACGCCGCAGGTCTTCCGCCGCGGCGCCCTGGAGACTGCGCTCTCGCGCGGGGACGACGCGCTCGCGGCCGCCACCGACGACGCATCGCTCGTCGAGGAGGCGGGCGGAGCGGTCCGCGTCGTAGAGTCTCAGCGCGAGAACCTGAAGGTGACGACGCCGATCGACCTCCGCGTGGCCGAGCTCCTGCTCGCCGCGCGCCGGGACGGGGAGCCGAGTCCCGACTGACGCCGATGATGCCCGCCGCCACCGCATCCGCTCGCGCGCCGCGCCGCAACCGGGCCGCGGCGTGACCGCTCCGTCGTCCCGGAGCGGCATCGGGTACGACTGCCACCGCCTCGCGGAGGGCCGTCCGCTCGTGCTCGGCGGCGTGGAGGTGCCGGCCGACCGGGGGCTCGACGGTCACTCCGACGCCGACGTGCTCACCCACGCGATCATCGACGCGCTGCTCGGCGCGGCGGCGCTCGACGACATCGGCACCCACTTCCCGGACACCGAGGCCGCCTACGCGGGCGCCGCCTCGCTCGGCCTGCTGCGGGACACCGTCGCGCTGCTCGCCGGCCGGGGCCTCGAGCCGGGGAACGTCGATGCCACCGTGGTGATGGAACGGCCGCGGCTCGCGCCGCACCGGGCCGCGATCCGCACCGCGCTCGCCGGGGCGCTCGGCCTCGAGGAGGGGCGCGTCGGCGTCAAGGCCACGCGCGGCGAGGGCATGGGCTTCGTCGGGCGCGAGGAGGGCGTGGCCGCGCTCGCCGTCGCCACGGTCGTCGACTCGGGGCCGCGCGGGTAGCGGGACGAGCGTGGAGCCGATCCTCGACCCCACGAAGATCGCCGGTCCCGCGCCGGCCGCGTCGTCGGCCGGCGGCGGCACCGGCGAGATCCCGCGCATCGAGGTCCGCCCCGACGGGCGCGCGCTCGCCGCGCAGGTCGGGCTCGCCGGGATGGTCGCGTTCGGGCTGCTGGTCGCCCTGGCGGCGCCGGCGACGCGCTTCCTCGTGCCGACCGGCGCCCCCGGCACCACCGTTCCGGACTGGATCCTCGGGCCGTTCACGCCGATCGACATCCCGCTGACCCGGACGCCGTTCTGCGTCGTGCTCGTGCTCATGGTCGTGTGCTGGGCGCTCGTTATCCGCGGCGCGGACACGCTCCCGCCACGGGCCGCGGTCGCGGCGATCGTCGGCGCGCACCTCCTCTTCCTGCTCGCCCCGCCGCTGCTGTCGACCGACGTGTTCACCTACCTCGGGTGGGGCCGCCTCGACGCCATCCACGGCGTGAACCCCTACGACTTCGGGCCGGGCGTGCGCCCGCAGGACCCGGTCTTCGCCTGGACCGGGCTGCTCTGGACCGACACGCCGACGATGTACGGGCCGCTCTTCTCGATGCTCGGCTCCGCCGCCGGGCTGCTCGGCCCGGCCGGCGGCCTGTGGGCCCTGAAGCTCCTCAGCGCCGGCGCGAGCCTGGCCTGCGTCGGGCTCACCTGGTCCTGCGCCCGGGCGCTGCGCCGCGACCCGGTCCCGGCCGCCCTGCTCGTCGGCCTCAATCCGATCCTTCTCGTCTTCGCGGTCGGCGGGGCGCACAACGACCTCCTCATGCTCGCGCTCGCTCTGGCCGGCATCCGCCTGGTGCTCGCGCGGCGCGAGGCGCTCGGCGGCGCGGCCGTCGCGACGGCGATCGCCGTCAAGGCCACCGGCGGCCTGCTGCTGCCGTTCCTCGTGATCGGCGCCCGGGGCGGCCGGTGGCGCGTCGTGGCGGGCGCGGCCGGGGGGCTCGCCACGTTCGCGCTGCTCGGCTTCGCGCTCTACGGCACCGGGCCGCTCGGGATCCCGGCGACCATCCTCGGGGCGACCGAGCACCACGTCGGCGAGCTGCGCAGCGTGCCCGGGATCGTGTCGGCCTACGCGGGCCTCGGGACGATCGGGGGCCCGGGACGCCTCGGGCTCGGCGTCGTGTTCGCGGCCGTCCTGATCGGCTCGTTGGCCTGGGCGCTGCGGCGGCCCGACCGCTGGATCGCGGCGGCGGCGGTGGCGACCCTGGCGCTGCTCCTCACGGCGACGCAGCTGCACCCGTGGTACGTGGTGTGGACGCTTCCCCTCGCGGCGCTGTCCGGCGATCGCCGCATCCGTGCCGCGGCGATCGCGCTCACGGCGATCGTCGTGCTCATCCACGTCGTGCGGTGGCTCGCGCCGCTGGGGATCTCCTACCCGCACGGGGGCTAGGGGCACACTCGCGGCTCGACCGGGTCCACGACCCAGGGCTCGCGGGGGAGGGCGGCCGGATCGAACCGGGGGAGGAGGTCCGCGGGGGTGGGCCGCTCGCGGGGGCTCGCGAGGCCGAGGCTGCGCGCGAGGAGGGCGAGCACGTCGGCCGGCGACTCGCCGCGGGCCGCGCGGTCGGCGAGCGTGACCGCGCCGTGGCGCTTGGCGAGGCGGGCGCCGTCGGGACCGAGGACGAGGGGGACGTGCGTCCAGGTCGGCTCGGTCAGGCCGAGCAGCCGGCCGAGCGCGACCTGCCGCGGGGTCGAGTCGGCGAGATCGTCGCCGCGGACGACCTCGCCGATCCCCTGCGCCGCGTCGTCCACGACGACGGCGAGGTGGTAGGCGTAGACGCCGTCGCCGCGGCGGACGACGACGTCGTCGACCGGGCCGGAGCGGGGCCCGGCGAGGCGGTCGGTCCAGGCGACCTCGGGCGCGGCCGAGCGCACGCGGAGCGCCGGTGGCCGGGGCGTCGCGGCGAGGCGGGCGTCCCGCTCGGCGACCGTGAGCCGGGCACAGGTCCCCGGGTAGGCGCCGACGCGGCCCGTGCGGCGCGGAGGCGGCGGCCCGGATCTCGGCGCGGGTGCAGAAGCACGGGTAGACGACCCCGGCGGCGTCGAGCCTGGAGACCGCCGCGGCGTAGCGGGCGGTGCGCGCGGACTGACGTTCGACGGGGCCGTCGTGGTCGAGGCCGAGCGCGGCGAGGTCGGCGAGCTGGGCCTCGGCGGCGCCCGGGCGCACGCGCGCGGCGTCGAGGTCCTCCATGCGGACGAGGAACCGGCCCCCGCCGGAGCGGGCGAAGAGCCAGGCCAGCAGCGCCGTGCGGAGGTTGCCGAGGTGCAGCGCCCCGGTGGGGCTCGGCGCGAAGCGCCCGTCGGCCGATCGGTCGGGCGGGCCGCTCAGGGGGTCGCGGCCGTGCGCCGCTCGGCGGCGCGTCGGCGCCGGCTCTCGAGCTCGACCTGCCGCTTGAGCTCCACCACCGAGCGCCGCAGGTGGCGGCTGACCGTGCGGGCGGCGACGCGCTCGGCGATCCAGCCGGTGATCCCGGCGCCGGCGACGCCGTACTGGAGCCGCAGCTCGACGTGGGCACCGCCGTCATCGCGCTCGCGCAGCCGCCAGCGTCCGCGCTGGTCGAGACCGGTGACGGAGTGCCAGGCGATGTCGCGTCCCTCCTCCCACTCGACGACCTCGACGAGGCCACCGACCTCGGCCGAGCCGACGAGCAGCAGCATCCGGTAGCGCGCGCCGAGTCCGCGGGCCCGATCCCCGACGACCTCCCAGCGCGTCATGCCGGCCATGAACTCCAGGTACCGGGCCGGATTCGCGACGAACGTCCAGACGGCCGCGGGCGCCGCCGCGACGTCGACCTCCGCGGCGACCCTCATCCGAGCACCGGGAGGCGGCGCTCGGCGGCGAGTGCGTCCAGGGTGTCCTGCATGAGCCGGACGACGTGGTCGTACACCTCGTCGACGTCGGGCTCCGGGCCGAACTCCTCGCGCAGGTGGAGCGGCGGCAGCACCTCGACGGTGATCTTCGCCGGGAGCGGCACGTGTCCGAGCATGTCGCCCACGTTCAGGCCCCACGGCGCGGCGATCGAGACCGGCAGCACCTTGAGGCGGAGCATGCGGTCGAGCCCGAGCAGCTTCGCGAGGTTCTCGCCCTGGCTGAGGAACAGCGCGGTCTCCTGACCGCCGACGGCGACGACGGGGACGATCGGCACGTCCCGTTCCAGCGCCAGACGGATGAAGCCCTTGCGCCCGCCGAAGTCGACCCGGTGGCGCTGCCACGAGGGCCGATGGACCTCGCGGTCGCCACCCGGGTAGACGAGCAGGGCGGCGCCGGCGTCCAGCGCCTTCTCGGCGTTGCCCGGCGACGCCGCCACGGTGCCGAAGCGGCGCAGGAACGACAGGCCGGGAAACGAGAGCACGAGGTTGTGGGCGAGCTGGTAGAAGGCCCGCTCGACGCCGAAGTAGGCGTTGAAGGCCAGGGTCAGCACGAGCGTGTCCGGGGTGAGGTTGCCGCCCGAGTGGTTGCCGACGAGGAGCACCGGACCCTGCTCGGGCACGTTGCCCAGGCCGCGGACCTCGCCGCGGAACCACAGGCTCGCGGCGAGCCACATCGCGGGCAGCCGCTCGCGGATGTAGTCGGGATCGCGATCGTCGAGGTCGGCCGGCGGGATGCGCGCCTGCGCGAGCGCCGCGACGCCGCGCGCGGCGCGGCCGAGCAGGGCGGCCGGGCCGCCGCTCGCGGAGTCGGCCCCCCGGCCGTCGGCGGCGCTGGACTCCCCGGGCAGGCCGAAGCCCTGATCGCCGGGCGCGTGCCCGTTGTGCCGGGCGCGGTCGGACACCGGAGGCGTGGCCATGGGCGCGAGTCTACGCGGCGGCGGCCGGGGCGAGGCTCGTCCCGCCGAGCGCCTCGACCCGGGCGAGGAAGCGCCGCAGGAGCCCGTTCGTCTGCTCCGGGCGCTCGACCTGCGGCACGTGACCGCAGGAGTCGAGCACGATCTGCTCGGCGCGCGGAAGCCAGCGGCGGACGTGGCGCTCGAACGCGGGCGGGATGAGCCGGTCGCCTCGCGTCCAGACGAACAGCGCCGGGGGCTCGAGCCCGGCCAGGCGGCGGTAGAAGCCGTGACGACCGAACGGCGCCTCGAGGTAGAGGTTGCGGGCCGAGGCGAGGAACGCGTAGCGGGCGCCGGCCGACCCGTAGACCCGCTGGAACTCGTCCACGACGACCTCGGCCATCGCGGGGTCGACGAGGTCGCGGTCGCTGAACAGCGCCCAGAACTGGCCCTCGACCATCCCGCGGGTGAACCGGTGCGGCACGAGCCCCAGCTCGGGACGCAGGGCCCGTACGAGCCGATGGAAGTCGCGCTGGACGAAGGCCACCGACGGGCAGAGCAGACCGAGCGCGGTCACCCGCTCGGGGGCCCGGAGCCCGACCTCGATGGCGATCCGCCCGCCCATCGAGTTCCCGACGAGGTGCGCCCGCTCGATGTCCAGGGCGTCCATGAGACCCAGCACCACCCCCGCGTACCAGCGCGGGTCGTAGGGCGCGGTCAGCGGCTTGCTCGAGGAGCCGAACCCCGGCAGGTCGATGGCGTGCACCCGGTGGTCGCGGCTCAGCGCGGCGGCGGTCTCGTAGAAGCTCGCCTTCGTGCCGCCGAGGCCGTGGAGCAGCAGCACGTCGGAGCCGGAGCCCATGGTGAGCGTCGAGATCCGCTCGCGGCCGACGCGGAGCTCCTGCACGCGCAGCAGCGGCGGGCGCCCGCTCGGCAGGCGGAACATCCCCTCGAAGGCCACGGCGAGGTCGAGGTTGCCCCGTGCGGTGAGGGCTCGGCGCGAGAAGGCGTCCAGCCCGGAGAAGCGGCCCTCGCGCAGGGCGAGCCAGGTCGTCGCGTCGGTCACGATCGTGACGTCCGGCGTGCGCCGGGTGATGCCCTTGCGGACCCGGGCTCCGTGCGTCGTGCAGCGCACCTCCCAGGAGTGCCCGAGGTCGACGAGGCGGACGTGGTAGGTGGCGTCGAAGCCCGGCTCGGCGCCGAGAAAGCGGCCGGGGAGCGTCCGGAAGGCGCGCTCGACGAGCGCGAGACGGTCGGCGTGGAGGGGCGTCCGCATCACCGGACCGGCACCCTAGCGCCCGTCGCGGCCGGGCGGCCGTGCGGCCGGGCGCCGGTAGGGTTGCCCTCCCGATGCGCCGGATCACGCTGCACGACACGCGCACCGGCGAGGTCCGCCCGCTCGAGCCCCGGGACCCGGGGCGGGTCGGGATCTACGCCTGCGGGCCGACGGTCTACGGCCGCATCCACGTCGGCAACGCCCGGCCCTACGTCGTCTTCTCGCTGCTGCGGCGCTTCCTCGAGCACGAGGGGCTGGCCGTGACCCTCGTGATCAACGTCACGGACATCAACGACAAGATCTACGTCGCCGCGCGGGAGGCCGGGGTGGCCAGCGACGCGCTGGCCGCCGAGATGACCGCCCGCTACGTGGAGGACACCGACGCGCTCGGGCTCGGGCGCCCCGACCGCGAGCCGCTGGCCAGCGAGACGATGGCGGAGATCCTCGGGCTGATCGAGGCGCTGGTGGAGCGCGGGCACGCCTACGCGGCCGACGGGGACGTCTACTTCCGGGTGCGCTCGTGGCCGGGGTACGGCGGCCTGTCGCACCGCGAGGTGGACGACATGGACCAGGGGGAGGGGGTCGAGGGCGCCGCGCGCAAGGAGGATCCGCTCGACTTCGCGCTGTGGAAGGGCGCGAAGGCCGACGAGGACACCTCGTGGCCCTCCCCGTGGGGTCGCGGGCGGCCCGGCTGGCACATCGAGTGCTCGGCGATGGCCGAGGCGATCCTCGGCCTCGGCTTCGACGTCCACGGGGGCGGGATCGACCTGCTCTTCCCCCATCACGAGAACGAGGCCGCCCAGACCGAGGCGGGCCGCGGGACGCCGCTCGCCGCGCTGTGGATGCACAACGGCATGGTGCGCCTCGAGGGCGAGAAGATGGCGAAGTCCCTCGGCAACGTGTTCCTGCTCCACGAGGCGCTCGCCGCCCACGGTCGCGACGCGCTGGTCATGTACCTCTGCGGCGGCCACTATCGCCAGCCGCTCGCCTACTCGCCCGAGCGCCTCGAGGAGGCGGCGGCGCGCGTGGCGCGGGTTCGCGAGGCCGCGCGGCGGCTCGTGCCCGGCCCGAGCCCCGCCGAGCTCGCGCCGCTGCGCGAGCGGTTCCTCGACGCGCTCGCCGCGGACTTCAACACCGCCGCGGCGCTCGGCGCGCTGTTCGCCTGGGTGCGCGAGGCGAACCGGCGCGGCGGGGAGGTCGGCGATGCGGACCTGCGCGAGATGCTCGGGCTGCTCGGGCTCGAGAACCTGCTCGCCGACGCGGGCGCCGGCGGGGCGGAGCCGGACGCGGCGGCGCGCGAGCTGCTCGAGCGCCGCGAGGCGGCCCGCCGGGCGCGAGACTTCGCCGAGGCGGACCGCCTGCGCGACGCGCTCGCGGCCGCGGGCTGGGCGGTGCGGGACGGTCCCGAGGGCCCGGAGCTGCGGCCGGCCGCCGAGTGATCGTCTACGGTCGCAACGCCGTGCGCGAGGCGCTCCGCGGGCCGCGCGAGGTCGGCCGCGTGTGGGCGACCCGGGGGGCGGCGCGGGAGGCCTGGCTCCGCGACGCGGCGGTCACGCTCGCGGATGCGGCGGAGATCGCGCGCCGCTGCGAGGCCGAGGCGCACCAGGGCGTCTGCGCCGAGGTCGGGCCGTTCCGCTACGCGAACGCCGGCGAGCTGCTCGCCGGCGTTCGCGATCCGCTCCTGGTCGTGCTCGACGAGGTCCAGGATCCGCAGAACCTCGGCGCGGTCTGCCGCACCGCCGAGTGCGCGGGGGCGAGCGGCGTGGTCATCCCCGAGCGCCGCGCGGCGCAGGTCACGGCCGCGGTGTGCAAGGCCTCGGCCGGGGCGGTGGAGCACCTGCCGGTCGTCCGGGTGCGCAACGTCGCGGACTTCCTCGCCGACGCGAAGCGCGCCGGCTGCTGGTGCTACGGCGCGGCGGCCGGAGCCCGCACGGCCTGGGACGCGCCCGACTACGCCGGCGGCGTCGCCCTCGTCCTCGGCTCCGAGGGCCGCGGCCTGCGCCCCCGCGTGGCCGCCGCCTGCGACGACCTCGTCGCGATCCCGGTCCGCGGGCGCCTGGAGTCGCTCAACGTCGGGGCCGCCGCCGCGGCGCTCGTCTACGAGGTCGTCCGGGCGCGTGGGAGTTGACAATCCCGCGGCGCCCGTGTAAACCTCCCGCCCGCAGTAACGGTGGACCTCAGCTTGAGGCCGCCGCGTGGGGGGAAACATATGTGAGGTGCGGCGCCTAGGGGAGGTAACGCGCCACTGAGCAACGCCGACCGGTCCGTCCGACGGCGAGAAAGGTTCGCTCGTGGCCAGAATCTCCCAGCAGACTCAGTCTCGACCTCAGGTCGATGAGGGCTATCTCATCGCGCTGGCCAAGCAGGGGAGCGTCGAGGCGTACGACCAGATCATCCGCCGCTACCACGGCTTCGTCCGGCTGAAGGCCTCGTCGTACTTCCTCGCCGGCGGGGATGCGGACGACCTGATCCAGGAGGGCCTCGTCGGGCTCTACAAGGCGGTGCGGGACTACCGCACCGACCGCGAGTCGAGCTTCCGCAACTTCGCGGAGCTCTGCATCACGCGCCAGATCATCACCGCGGTCAAGACGGCGACCCGCAACAAGCACGTCCCGCTGAACCAGTACGTGTCGTTCTCGTCGACCCCGGCCCACTCCGGCGGCGACGGCGAGCCGACGCTCGACGAGGTGCTCCCGGGCCCGTCGGTCAACGACCCGGTGAACCAGGTCATCTCCTCGGAGGAGCTGACGGCGCTCGTCGCGTGTCTGTCGACGGTCCTGTCCGACCTGGAGTCGCGCACGCTGTCGCTCTACCTCGACGGGCGCTCCTACGAGGAGATCGGCGGGCGGCTCGACTGCGACACGAAGACCGTCGACAACGCGCTTCAGCGCGTCAAGCGGAAGGTCGGGACGCACCTCGCCGCGCGGAACGTGGTGCTGTAGGCGGCGAGCCGGGCGAAGCCGGGCAGGACGCGCCCCCGCGGGCGGTTCCCGGGGCCCCGTCCTACACCGCGGGCAGCGCCTGGCGCAGGCCGAGCACCGGCGCGAACAGGTCGCCCCGGGCCGCGAGGCGCTCCAGCACCGCGGCCGGGCCGAACACCAGGCGCTCCGGATCGGAGTGCTCGCGGCACGCCTCGACCTCCTCCCAGCTCACCGGCGTGGAGACCGCCGGCCGCTCCCGCGCCCGCAGCGAGTAGACGCTCACCGTGGTCTTGTGGGCGTCGTTCTGGCTCCAGTCCACGAGCACCCTGCCGCGCCGCCGCGCCTTCGTCATGCGCGACACGACGAGGTCCGGCATCCGGCCCTCGAGCGTCTCCGCCACCGTCCGGGCGAAGGGCTTGGTGTGCGCGTAGGTCGCCTCGCCGCGGTTCAGCGGCACGTAGACCTGAAGGCCCTTCGACCCCGACGTCTTGGCGCGGCACTCGAGCCCGAGCCGGGCGAACAGCCCGCGCAGCACGAGCGCGACCTCGCAGCACTCGACGAGGCCGGCCGGGGCGCCCGGGTCGAGGTCGAAGGCGACGACGGTCGGGTGATCGAGGTCCGAGGCGCGCGAGAGCGACGGGTGGAGCTCGAGGTCGGCGAGGTTGCCGAGCCAGACGAGCGTCGGGAGATCTCCGGCGATCACGTGGTCGACGTGGCCGCGCCGCCCGGAGCCCACGCGCACCGTGCGCACCCACTCCGGCGCGTGGCTCGGGCACTGCTTCTCGTAGAAGAAGTCCCCGTCCACGCCGTCCGGGTAGCGCTTGAGCGTCAGCGGGCGGTCGGCCAGGTGGGGGAGGAGCGCCGGCGCGACGTCCCGGTAGAAGGCGATGAGGTCGCCCTTCGTGAAGCCGGTCGCGGGGTAGAGCACCTTGGCGACGTTGGAGAGGCGCAGCGCCCGTCCCGTCGACCTCGACGTCGGCGCCGCCCTCGCGGTCCGGCGAGGGCGGGAAGGCCGGGGTGCTCATCCCCTTGAAGGCCGGCTGGCGCAGGAGACCCTCGCGCGTGCGCTCGGTGAACTCGGCCTCGATCGCGATCTCCGGCTCGGCCCAGCGCGCGCCCTTCGGCGGTGCCGGGCCCGCGGTGAACGGGGAGTCCCGCCGCTCCAGGCGGGCGAGCCGCCGGCCGAGGTCCTCCAGCGCCCGCTCGTCGAGCCCCGACCCGACCCGTCCCGTGTACTCCAGGCCGCCGGCCTCGTCGCGACGCCCGACGAGCAGGGCCCCGATCGCCTCGCGCCGGCGCCCCTCGCCGGCGGTCCAGCCGCCGACGAGGAACGCCTCGCGCTGGCGGTGGGGCACCTTGACCCAGGCCCGGCTGCGCCGCCCCGGCTCGTAGCGCGCGTCGCGCCGCTTGGCCACGACGCCCTCGAGCCCCTGCCGGGCGGTGGCCTCGAAGAGCGCGGCGCCGTCGTCGTGCGCGGCCGGCGTCCGCCAGGCCGGGCCCTCGAGGCCGAGCGCCTCGAGCGCCGCGCGACGCTCGCTCCAGGGCGCGTCGAGCAGCGAGCGCCCGTCGAGGTGGAGGAGGTCGAAGATCGCGTAGACCGCCGGCACCGCGGCCGCCGCCCGCCGGATCGCGGACTCGCCGGTGAGGTTCATCCGCGACTGGAGGCGCTCGAAGCTCGGCCGGCCGTCGTCGTCGAAGGCCACGATCTCGCCGTCGAGCAGCACCTCGCGCGCGCCGAGCGCGCGGCCGAGCGCCCGCAGCTCGGGGTAGCGCGGCGTGAGGTCGTCCAGGTTCCGGCTCCAGAGCCGCAGCCGGCCGGGCTCCGAGGCGGCGAGGGCGCGGATCCCGTCCCACTTGATCTCGTAGACCCAGCCTTCGCCCTCCGGCAGCCGCCGGGCGCCGGTGGCCAGCATCGGCAGGAGGTCGCGCGGGAGCTCCTCGCGGTCGGGATCCTCGGGCGGGGACATCCGGTGGATCATCCAGTCGCCGGGCTCGGGGCCGGTGTGGAAGAGCCCGTAGCGCCCGCGAACCCGCGCGCCGTGGAGGTCGACCTCGACCTTCTCGTCGGTCCACTTCACCGGCTCGTAGGTCCCGTGGTCCCAGATCGTCATCGTGCCGGCGCCGTACTGCCCGCGCGGGATCTCGCCGGCGAAGTCCAGGTAGGAGACGGGGTGGTCCTCGGTCCGGACGGCCTTGCGGTTGCGCCGGGGATCGGGCGGAATGCCGTTGGGCATCGCCCACGAGGCCAGGGCGCCGTCGCGCTCGAGCCGGAGGTCCCAGTGCAGGCGGGTGGCGTCGTGCTGCTGGATCACGAACCGCGGCGTCGCGCCCTCGGGGGCGGCCGGCGCCGCGTCGCCGGGGGGCTCCGGCGTGGCGGCGAGGTCGCGCCTGCCGCGGTAGCGCCCCAGGCGGTCGCGCGTTCCGTCGCCCTCGCTCATCGGATCCGGCGTGCGGGCGGTGGGCGCCCGGGATAGGATGCTCGGCGCATGCTCGCCACCAGTATCGCCTTCGACTTCACCTTCGGGCTGCTCGTGACCTTCATCGGGATCGGGCTCATCGCCAACGCCCTGATCGCCTACAGCGGCGCACAGGCCGCCGCGGAGCGCCAGGAGAACGACCGGCTCCGCGACGAGGGCTACCTCGAGTAGCGCGCCCGCGGGCCGCTCAGTCGGTGGCCCTCGCCGCGCGGCGCCGGGCGTGGCGCCAGACCCAGACCGCGACCGCGGTGGCCACGCCCCCGGCGACGATCATCGTGCTCGAGTTGCTGAAGGCGTCGAGCACGTCCTGGATGCGCGGCCCGACGAGGTAGGCGCCGAGGCCGACCACCACGGCCCAGGTCGCCGCGGCCACGGCGTTCCAGACGGCGAACGTCCGACGTCGGAGCCGCGTGACGCCCGACACCCAGGTCGGCGCGAGCAGCGCGGCGGCCCGCCCGTAGCGGGCGAACAGCGCCTCCCCGCGCTCGAGCGTCCGCCGCCGGAGGGCCAGGAGCGGACCGTCGCGGAGGAGCAGTCGCCGCCCACCCCGCCGGCCGATCGCGTAGCCGACCTGGCCGCCGAGGATCCCGCCGGCGAGCGCGCAGATGAGCACGGGCACGAGCACCACGTCCTGGCGGCTGGCCACCACGCCGGCGGCGATCAGGGCCGACTCGCCCGTGCCCGGCACGCCGATCCAGCTCACGGCGGCCAGCGTGAAGAGGGCGGCGTACGCGGCGAGGCTCACCGCCTGAGGGTAGGGGGCGCGCCCGGAACGACCCGCGTGACGCTGCCCGCCGCCGGCGGAGGCCCCGGGCGTAGGCGCCGGCTCCGGCGCCTACGGCAGCTCGCAGGAGTCCCGCGGCGGTGCGCGGCGTCGACGGCGCAGGTGTCCTTTCCAGGCCGCTGAAGTTCGGTGTCGTGGCCCGCCCGCCGTCGAGCTGGTCGTCGCCGACGTCGCCGTGGACGGTGTGCGCTTCGCCGGTGTCGCCCCACGCGGGGAGTCGGCGCGGGCGCCGCGGCGCCTCGATGGGAGGTCGTTGCTCCAGAACCCGTTGAGCCGGTTCGGGGTGTCCGCGCGCTGCGAGCGCGCGCGGGTCGGCTCTGGCCGAGCGCCTCGCAGCCACCGCACACGGCGGAAGCATGCGTAGAGCGCGCCCGCCGTGAGCGCCATCAGCACGAGCACGAGTGGGGCCGATCGCAAGCGAGCTCCGGCAGTGCGGAAGTTCATGCGGTAGACGTCGCGATGAAGGTCGGGACGGCGATGATCGCGGCCCATCCGGACGATCGTCGCGCACGACCTCGTTCTGGCGGTGGGAGGACAGCGAGATGCTCGCCTGGAGGATCGATGTGTGAGCTGGTCGCGGTGCGGCGTAGCCGCGAACGGGAGCTCCTCGGCGGCGACGAGCTTCACGTGGTCGTTCACATCGCGGAAGTAGGACCTCAGCGGCTGCATCTGGGGAAGGCCGCCGCGCTCCACGGACTCGAGCGGGGCGAGCAGCGGATGGACGGTCCGGTAGACGTCGCTGAGCTCGCGCTTGAGGAAGTAGATCCGCTGCGTCTCCTCTCCGCCGGTATCCGAGAAGACCGTCTCCTCGACCTGCTCGACGTCGGTTCCAGCCCGCGGACGACCGGCTCGTCGTCGTCGACGATCTTGTCGACGACCCCCCAGAGCACCGCGACCGGGCCGGCCGCCAACAGGTCGGGCCGCGCCTCGAGCCCGCGCCGCGCGGTCGCCAGCTCGCTCGCCTTGCCCTCGCGCACCAGGACGGCGAAGCCCGACCCGAGGAAGAGCTGGACCTCGCCGAACTCGACGCGCTCGTTCTCGTCGTCGTAGCGGGCGGTCCGCAGGACGACGAAGTAGTGCCCCTCGTACTGCTCGAACTTCGGTCGCGAGTGCTTCGCGCGGGTGTCGTCGACGGCCAGCTCGTGGAGGCCGAAGATCCTCTGCGCCCGGGTCAGCTCGTCCTCGCCGGGATCGAGGAGCCCGAGCCAGACGAAGCCGTCGCCCTGCGCCCGGCAGGTGGCGGCCTGCTCCAGCGTCAGCGGCTCGGTGGCCTGCCGGACGCCGTCGCGGTAGTGCGCGCAGTCGATGATCACGCTCGTGCCTCGAGCGGTGGTTTCGCCTCCCCGGGGACGAGTCCTGCCGGCCCGGCCGCAGGATCCGCGCGGTGGCTCCGGGCAGCGGCGGGCTCCGGACGGCGGCTCGCGCACGGATTGATCATGGTGAGGGGGTGCGCGCGTCCGCTCGGCGGCGGCGGAGGGATGCCGGGAGGGGAGCGCCAGGTGTAGTTCCTGAGCGGGTTGTTCATCCCGGCCTCCTTGGAGGCTGGTTGGTGTCGAGGCCACCAGTTCCAAGGAGGACACCGAATGAGGTTGCACGCTGACGCCAGACTCGGTCTGAGGGGCGACGGTCTAGGCGACGCGGCGTAGCGCGAGGCCGAGACCCAGCAGCGCGAGCCCGAGGCCGCCGAGCGCCGCGACGCTCACGCCGGTGTTCGGCAGGCTCGGGACCGCCGGGGTCGGGGACGCCGACGTGCCGCCCGCCGAGCCGCTGGCGCCGGCGCCGCCCGACCCGGAGGGCGAGCCGCCGCCCGACGACGAGCCGCCGCCGGACGACGAGCCGCCGCCGGACGACGAGCCGCCGCCCGACCCCGACGGTCCGCCCGACCCCGACGAGCCGGTGCTCGCCGCCGTCACCTTCACCGTGCCCTTCATGTACGGGTGCAGCGAGCACAGGTACGCGAACGTCCCGGCCTTGGTGAACCGATGCGAGGCGCTGCCGCCGCGATGGAGGAGACCGGTGTCGAACGCCCCGCCGGTCGCGGTCGCGGTGTGGGCCGTCGGCCCGGCGTTCGTCCACGTGACGGTGTCGCCGACGTGGACGGTCAGGGTCGCCGGGCCGAAGCTGAAATCCACGATGCGCACCGCCGCGGCCGCGGCCGCCCGGGCGCCAGGCCGTGGCGGTGGCGGCGCCGGCGCGGCGACGATCGTGAGTCGCGCCGAGGCCAGCGCATGTCGGCCCTCGGCGTCCGTCACCTCCACGCTCGCCACCGCGACGCCGGGAGCGCGATACACGTGCGTGACGACCGGCGGGCCGGTCGCCCCGTCGCGGCCACGACCGGTCAGGTCCCAGCGGTACGCGAGCGGACCCGCCGACCCGGGCCGCGACGGGCTCGCGTCGAGCACGATCGGCTCGCCGACCCGCACGCGCGTCCCGCCGCGCACCCGCAGCGTCGCCGTCGGCCGGACATCGACGGTCGGCGCGGCCGGCGAGACGGCCGGACTCGGCACGCCGGGCGGGCTCGTGGGGACGGGTGATGGCGAGGCCGGCGAGGCGGGTCCGGTCGCCGGCGGGATCGAGTCGGCGCGACTCGGGCTCGCCGCCGCGAGGACGACCGCGACCGCGAGGGCGGCGCCGCAGGACGCGACCGGTCCGACCGGCCTGCGGGATGTCGCAGGATCTCTCATCGCCTATCAATGGGTACGCCGGAAGGCCGCAACTCCTTCCCGGCCCGCCCGGGGCATGCGCCCTCCCGGTACCGTCGCGCGCATGCGTTCTCGCCAACTCGCCGCCGCGGCGCTCGTCGCCGCGTTCGCCGTCCCCGCCGCCGGTCCGGTCACCGGGGTCGCCTCAGCCAGCCCCGGCGCCGGGGACCCGGCGCCCGCGGCGGCCTCCGCCGCGCGGACGATCCGCCCCGGCCCCGCGTCGGTGGCGTGGCTCGGCCGCTGGCACGTCGCCGCGAGCTCGAGCTGGGGCGCCGCGCGCCGAGCGCTCGGGCGTCCGGACCGGGCCTCGAGTCGCTGCGTCGCGAACTGGCGGCGGCTCGGGCTGCGCATCGACTTCGAGAGCTTCGGCGGCGGGAACGGCTGCGGCGCGACGTTCGCGCAGACCGCGGCGATCCGCGGCGCCGCGGGACGCCGCGCCTGGCGCACGAGCCGCGGCGTGCGCGTCGGCGACTCCGTGGCGCGTGTCGACCGGCTCTACCCGTCCGCGCTGCGCTTCCGGCGCACCCGGGTGCTCGCCTTCACGCGCCACCCGCCGTTCGGCACCGGGCGGCTCGACATCGTCACCGCCCGCATCACGCACGGTCGCGTATCGAGCCTCCAGCTCTGGATCGGTGGCGCCGGCGACTGAGCCCGCGCGGGGTCGCGCCTCGGCCCGAACCCGGCTCCGCCGCGCGCCCGGTCCGTCGCGCTCAAGAACTACGGCCTGGTCCATCGAAGACGACTTCCTTCGTGGCCAACGCATCGACCCGGCCATCGACGGCCGCCCCGACCCGCGGCGCAGCGTGCGCGAGAACGCCCGCCAGCTCGGGGATCTGCGCGCCGACTTCGACTTCACCCAGCGTCCACGGCGGTCGCTGGTCCTGCCGCTGCGGCCACCCGCCGGCCGCGGCCCGCGCAACCTCGTCCTGACCGCGTCCGCGGCGCACCTCCAACGTCCGTTGCGCCACGCGGCTCCTGATCGACGGCGACCGCACCACGGCCGTCACGCTCACGCTCGCGCACGGCCAGCAGGCGGCACTCAGACCGATCTTGCGCGCCCATCGCTCCGCGCGCCTCCTGCTCGAGGTCACCGCGCGCGCCCAGGCCGGCTGGAGGCGAACGACCCACCTCGAACTGACCCTCGGCCCGTAGCGGCCCGGTCCGGTCCGGTTGTTCGCGCTGCTGTCCGCCGACGGGGTGCAGCCGTGTCACGCGAGGTCGGGACGATGCTCGGCCATCACCTCGGGGCGAGGTCGAGCGAACCCAGGCGACGTTGAGGTTGCTGATCGGGTCGGGTTGCGGCGGCGGCAGCGTGCGGGTAGGTTCGGGAGGTTGATGCCGGCGAGGGGTCGCCGCGAGGGAGGGCCGCATGAGGAAGGTGCAGTCGCGATCGTTGCTCGCCTGCGGGCTCGCGGCGCTGCTTGCCCTCGCCGCCGGATGCGAGGTGCCCAAGCCGCCCGGCGCCGGCACGGTTCGCTACCGCGACGAGATCACGACCAACCTCACGGTGACGAAGGACCTGACCTACTCGACGAGCCAGGACGGCGTCCCGAACGTCCTCAAGCTCGACGTCTACGCGCCCGCCAGCGACACCGTCACGAAGCGGCCCGTGCTGATCTTCGTGCACGGCGGCGGCTTCGTCAGCGGCAGCAAGACCGGCGGCGGCGTCGCGCCCGACTTCGCCCGGCGGGGCTACGTCGGCGTGTCGATCGACTATCGGCTCAAGCCCCCGCCCGGCTGCGGCGGGCAGGCGACTCCCGCGTGCGAGACGGCCGCGCTGAACGCGCAGCACGACGCCCAGGCCGCGGTGCGGTGGCTGCGCGCGAACGCGAGCACGTACGGGATCGACCCGAACCGGATCGCGATCAGCGGCGGCTCGGCGGGCGCGGTCACCTCGCTGCTGGTTGCCACGAACTCGCAAGACACCGGGAACAGCGGCAACCCCGGTCCCTCCTCGCGGGTGCAGGGGGCCCTGTCGTACTCAGGCGGACTGCCGACGAACGACACGATCGACGCCGGCGACCCGCCGACCATGTTCTTCCACGGCACGCTCGACACGGTCGTCCCGTACGCGTGGGCGGTCTCGAACGTCGCCGCGATGCTCCAGCGGGGCGTGGCGGGGAACCTGACCTCGTTCGACGGCTACGGCCACGGCGTGCTCAACGAGACCGCACTGCGCCCCGGGATCGTGGACCAGAGCGCCTACTGGCTCTGGTACGCGCTCGACCTCGCGCACGCCGCGACGTAGCGCCGGCCGCCCTCCGGAATGCCGCCCGTTCGCGGGGTGTCCCAAGATGTGGGAAGCCCCGGTCGCTCTGCATCCGGGGGCGCTGCCCGGCCCCGCGATTGCATTCCCACGCGATGGTGTTAGCGTCGCCGTCCGGGCCGACCACGGGGAGGGGGCTATATGGATCTCCAGGCGTACCGGGAGACAAGCTTGCGGACCTGGGACGAGATGGCGCCGGGCTGGGAGGACCGGCGCGAGTGGCTCCTGGGGGCCACGGGGGCCATCAACGAGTGGCTGGCGGGCGAGTGCAACCCGCAGCCGGGCCAGTCGATCCTCGACGTGGCGGCGGGGACGGGCGATCTCGGGTTCCTCGCCGCGGAACGCGTGGGCGAGGACGGCAGGGTGCTGTGCACCGACTTCTCCCCCGAGATGCTGGAGGCCGCGCGCCGCAACGGCGAGCGGCGCGGCCTGCGGAACGTGGAGTACCGCGTCCTGGACGCGGAGCGGATGGACCTTCCGGACGACGGCGTCGACGGCGTGGTGTGCCGCTGGGGCTACATGCTCATGGCCGACCCCGCCGCCGCGCTGCGCGAGACGCGGCGGGTCATGCGCGACGGCGGCACGCTCGCCTTCGCCGTGTGGCAGACGCCGGACCGCAACCCGTGGGCGGCGATCCCCGGGATGACGCTGGTCCAGCGCGGGCACATGCCACCGCCTGAGCCCGGAGGCCCCGGGATCTTCGCCTTGGGCGAGGCCGACCGCCTCGTGGAGCTCGTCACCGGCGCCGGCTTCGGCGCGCCTCGGCTCGAGGATCTGACATTCGAGTGGCGCTACGGCGCGGACGAGCTCTGGGACACGCTCACCCGCCTGGCCGGGCCGCTGGCCGCGGTGATCAACGGGCTGCCCGAGGACGAGAAGCAGGAGACCCGGGCCGCGATCGAGGAGGGCCTGGCGCAGTACCGGCAGGAGGACGAGCTCGTCGTCCCGGCTGCGTGCTGGGGCGTCGTCGCGCGCTGATCAGGGCGCGCGCCCACGCGAGGTATCGAGCGTTTGCCCAACGGCCTCCCGCGAGGCCCGCCACTTTCCCGGGTCTCGGGAATCGGCTCGAGGCTGACCGAACGCCTGCGCGCGGCCGGGCAGTCCTACCTCACCGGGCAGCCGAGCCGCTCGAAGGAGCGCTTGTCCTTGTAGTACTTCGCGGTCGGGAGGTAGGGGCCCAGGACGCGATGCTCGTCGCCGGGCTTGCGCGTGTCCTGGATCGCGTGGTGGAAAGACGGCGAGGGCAGCATGTTGCGCACCTGCATCCAGCCGAAGTCGTGGTCGCGGCCGCCGTCTCCCCGAGGCGACCAGCGGACCCAGGCGACGCCGCAGCGCCTCGTCGCGTTGCGTGGCCGGTCCTGCGTCCGGCTCGTCACGACGACGTAGCGGCGGCCGCGCGTCAGCGGGACCTGCTCGTCGTACACACAGTCCATGACGCGCGTCGTCAGCACCGACTCCGTCATGCAGAACGACTGGTAGCGGAGCTGCGTGGCCCGCATCCGGCGCTCGCCGGCGAACGTCGCGGGCGTCGTCGCCATCTTCCCCCCCAGCGCGACGACCTTGCCGAGCTTGCGGTTCAGCGCTGCGCGCACGTACTGGTTGTGCAGGTTCGGGAAGAACCCGGCCTGGCCGCCCTTCGGCGGGTTGGTGAAGCGCTCTCCGGTGTAGAGCGCGAGCAGGTAGGCGCGGTTGTACTGCACGCGCCAGACCGGCACGGGCCGCGCCGGGAAGTACGGCGGCTTGCCGGGCTGGTAGCGCAGCGCCTGGTACTGGGCGGCTGGGATCAGCAGCGCGGACGGGTCGATGGAGAAGGGCGCCTGCGAGCCCAGCGCGCCGCACGCGGCCCGGCCGGTGAGCACCCGCCCGCCGGGCAGGGTGACTCGTGGCTGGGGCAGAGCGACGCCGCCGCGCAGGTCACGGCCGCGATCCGGGACGTAGACCCGCCAGAGCACGACCGCCAGGTGCGTGGTGTCCCCGGGGATCGCGGTGTGGAGGACGTTGCGTGCGGGCGCGTCGGAGCGCTGGTCGGGGTCGAGTGCGCCGGGGCGCGGGTCGTCGGCCAGGCGCACGCTGAACGAGCGCCGGCCCGCGGTGCGCAGCGCACCGGGGCGGAACGGGTTCACGGCCCCCCGGTCGGGGTTGATCTGGAAGTCGGCCAGGGCGTCCTGGATCACGCCGCCCCCGGTGTAGGCGTTGAGCGACGCGTAGCGCGCGTGCGGATAGCGCCCCTTCAGCGTCAGGGTGGCGCCCGGGGGCAGCTTGTACACCGCCGCCCAGTAGTTCGCGCCGGCGTCCGGGTAGGCGATGTTGCTCGACCCCCCGTTGATCACGCCGACCGTCCAGAAGCAGTCCGAGAAGGGCCCGCCGATCGGGACGATGCTCGCGGCCTGCGCCGGCGCCGCCGCCGCGCCGGCCAGCAACGCGGCCACCGCGAGGGCCCGGATCGCGCGCCTCATCGTGAAGACGCCTTGCGGCATCCGCGCCGCTCGAACGCCGCCCTGGTCGTGTGGGCGGACCGTGGGAAGTACGGGCCCATGACCCTGGCCTCGGTGCCCGGCGCCTTGACCCTCTGGGGAGCCTGCGCCCAGCGGGGGTCCGAGGCCATGAACCGCATGTAGAGGGCGTCGATGTAGTCGCGCGCGGCCGGGTCCGGGTAGTCCTCGCCGCGCCCGAAGCTGAGCCAGCGGTAGCCGCAGGCCGCGGTCGCGTTGCGCGGGCGGTCGGCGGGCCTGCTGACTACGAGGGTGTAGCGGCGGTCGCCGCGCAGCGGCACCTGCTGGTCGAAGACGCAGTCGTAGCCGAAGCCCGACACCGGCGAGGACCCGCTGCACAGCGACCAGTAGCGGACCTGGGAGGGGCGGCGCGGCCACGTGCGCGCGGCCGGGAGCGTGGCGGGGAACGTGGGCATCTTCCCGCTCACGGTGATGACCGGCCCGAACCGCAGGCTGACCTGCGTGAGCAGGTAGCGGGTGTCCGGATTGGACTGGAAGCCGCCCTTGTCCGCCGGCGGGTAGGTCCTCTGGCGCAGGCCCGGGTCGGAGATGAACGCCCCGGCCACGGTGTAGAGCGCGTTCCAGAAGCGCTCCCACTTCGGCGGGTTGGCCGCGGGAGCGTTGACCGGATCGGGCGAGGCGGCGACGAGGCTCTTCCACTGCGCCGCGGGGAAGGTCGAGGTGCTCTTCTTCTTGATCGGCTGGAGCGCCCGGCACGCCGCGGCGCCGCGGACCTTGCGCCCGCCACGGAGGTTGAGGGTCAGCTTCGGCAAGCCGACGCCGCCGGTGCCGTCCCGCCCCCGGTCGGGGATGTAGTTGCGGATGCTCATGCCCAGGCGCGTGGCCGGGTCGGTGGAGCGCGTGTAGATCGTGTTTCGCGCCCGCACGCGCGGCACGGGGCCGGAGGCGATGTGCATCGTGTAGGCGCGCGGCCGCGCGTCGCGGCGATGCCCCGGGAGGAACGGGTTGACCGATCCGCGGTCGGGCGCGATTTGCACGTCCCTGAGGTGGTCGCCCGGCCCGATCTGCCCGCCGCCGACGGGCGCGAACATGGTCCACGACATGTAGCGCTCGTAGGGGTAGCGGTCGCGGAAGGTCAGGCTCGCCCCGGCGGGGAGCACGTACTGCGCGACGAAGTACGTGGAGCCGACGTCCGGGTAGAGGTTCGGGGTCTGGATCTCCTGGGCGCCCGGCAGGTTCGCGTAGTCCATGCCCTTCGGCGCGGCCCAGAAGCAGTCGTGGTTGTAGCGCGCGTTGGTCAGCTTGGCGAGCTTGGGCGGGAGGAACGTCGTGCCCGCGGGCGCGGGGCTCGCGCCTGCGGCGGTCAACGCCGCGGCCGCGGCGAGCGCGCCGGCCGCGCGGAGGACGACGGAGGCCGCGGGGTGGCTCCGTAAACGGCGGCGAAGGGGCATTCCGTCTCCTGAGGGTCGCGGACCTGCGTATCGGGCCCGCGCGATCCTATGCCTCCGTTCACGCGCGCGCGTCGGTGAAGGCCTGCGCGCGCCACCGGTGGCGATGGAGGGGTTCGGGGTCGGTGTGCCGCTCGGCCCGCGGGTGCGGGGTGCGATTCGGTTGGTGGTGCGGGCTCGTGGTGGGGTACGTTGCGCCGAGGGGTCGCAACGTAGCTATCGAGGAGGGCACGTCATGAGCACGACCGGCCGGGATCGGGCGCCACTTGATGGGGTGCGGGTCGCTGATCGCGTGTACTTCCGGGATGGGCCGCCGCACGAGTTGTTCCGGCGGTTGCGTTCGGAGTGCCCGGTCCATTGGTCGGATGGCATTTCGGAGTACCCGGAGGAGGATGGTTTCTGGTCGGTGACGACGGCCGACGATGTGTTGGAGGTCAGCCGTGACTGGCAGACGTACTCCTCGGAGCTCGGCGGGTTCACGGCGCTGAAGAACGCGGTCCTGCCGCTCGAGTTGCAGCGGGCGATGTTCATCGGGATGGACCCGCCGAAGCACGATCGCATCAAGGCGTTGTTCCAGCGCGGGTTCACGCCGAAGCGGATCGCCGAGCACGAGGACGAGATCCGCGCGATCACGACGGAGGTGCTTGATCGGCTCGAGGGGCGCGAGGCGTGCGACCTGGTCAGTGACGTGGCGCAGCCGGTTGTGGCGCGGGTGATCGGCAGCTTCATGGGACTCGCGCGCGAGGACGATGAGGTCTGGGCGAACCTCATGAACACGATCCTCGGGGCCGGTGACCCGGACGCGACGCCCGAGGGCGCCCAGATCGTCATGGAACGGGACGTGCCCGAGGTCTTCCGCCGCTGCGGAGAGCTGATCGCCGAGCGCCGCGCGAACCCGACCGATGACCTCACCAGCGTGCTCGTGCACGCCGAGATCGATGGTCAGCGCCTCGAGGAGCACGAGATCGTGATGGGGTTCTTCCTGCTCATGGCGGCCGGGAACGACAGCACCAAGGCGACGTACTGCAGCGGGATGCGAGCGCTCATGGAGCACCCCGACCAGCGACAACTCGTCCTGGAGGACCCGTCACTCGTGCCCGCGGTCGTCGAGGAGTCGCTGCGCATGTTCCCCGCCTTCGGCCACTTCGCCCGCACCGCGACCCATGACACCGAGCTGCACGGACAACCGATCCGCGAGGGCGACAAGGTCGTCATGTGGTACCCCTCGTCCAACCGCGACGAGACGCGCTACGAGGATCCCGACCGCTTCGACGTCACCCGCAATCCCGAGCACCAAGCCTTCGGCGCCGGTGGCCGGCACTTCTGCCTGGGCACCGCGCTCGCGCGCCTGGAGCTGGGGATCCTCATCCACGAGACGCTTGCGCGGTTCCCCGACATCGAGATCGCCGACACCCCGCAACACGTCGAGTCCCCGTTCGCCAACCAGCTCAAGACGCTCCCCGTCCGACTCCGCCGGCCATAGCACCCGCACGCCGGGTAACGGCCCATCGAGAGCCCCCGGATCGGTCACCGGCGACGTACCCGTCG
>CAVTMP010000004.1:0-1006832 GCA_963735885.1 uncultured Solirubrobacterales bacterium
GAAGTATCGAGTCCAGTTTGGCCAGTGTATAGACTGCCATGCCGACAAGCACCAGAACCAATTCGCCGCCGCGCCCCACTTGAATCGCTGCGAGGACTGCCACACCGCAAAAGGATTTCAGCGCACCACCTTTTCCGTGGTCCGGCACGAGAAGACCCGCCTCCCGCTGCTCGGCGCGCACACCGCCATTCCTTGCGGGCAATGCCACAGCGATCCCCAGAGCGGCCGCGCCGAGCCAGGGCGCTTCCGCTTCGCCGACCTGAGTTGTAACGGCTGCCACCAGGATCCGCACCAGGGGCAGTTCCAGGTCCGCATGGCCGCGCGGCGGCCAGACGGCACGGCCGCGGGCTGCGAGGCGTGTCATGACAAGCGAACCTGGAAAGACGTATCGAAGTTCGATCATTCGACGAGTGCCTTCGCATTGTCGGGAACCCACCGCGGCGTCCCGTGCGAGAAGTGCCATCGTGAAGCGTTGTCAGGGGGCGGGGTGAAGACGATCGTCTTCCGCTCAGGTTTGCGCCAATGCTCCGGATGCCACGAGGACGCACATGCAGGCCAGTTTGCCGCGGCGCTCGGGAAAGCCGATTGCTCGCGTTGCCACACACCCCTGCAGTGGAAACCCGCCGCCTTCGATCACGACACCACCACTGCTTTTGCGTTGGCAGGCGGACACCGGGAGGTCAAATGCGTCGCCTGCCATAAGGCGGAGCGGCGGATCGACGGGAAGAACGTGCGGATGTACAAGGCCGCCTCGAAAGAGTGCACCAGTTGTCACGGACCGGAGGCGAGAGGCTGACCCCATGCTGAGGCTAGTATCAGGGCTGCTCTTGGCGATCGCAATCGCCTTCCCGTCCGCGGGAGCCCAGGATTTCCAGCGCGGCCCCGCCCGCAGCCCGCACGGAACGCTCTCCATTCCATGCCTGAGCTGCCATAGCGCGACGAGTTGGACCCCCGTGCGCGCAGTGCCGGAGTTCAAACACAATAGCGAGACTAGTTTCAGCCTCCGCGGGCTGCATGAGAACGTTCAGTGCCGGCTGTGTCACACGAAGTTGGTCTTCTCCGACGCGGGCACGAAGTGCGCGGATTGCCACGCCGATATCCACCGCAGGCAGTTTGGCGCGCGCTGCGACGAGTGCCACACGGTGGCGGGCTGGCGCGTCGGGGTGGACGCCATCCGTGCGCATCAGAATCGCTTTCCGCTGCTCGGCGCGCACTCTATGGCGGAGTGCGATTCCTGTCACAAGGGCGCCGCCGGCGCGCAGTATACCGGCCTGAACACGGAGTGTGCCTCCTGCCACTTGAAGAATTACCAGCAGGCGAGCCCGGTCAACCATCAGGCCGCCGGTTTCCCGCTCGATTGCCGCCAATGCCACGGATTGGACGGTTGGCGCTTACGGAAATTCGACCACACCCAATTCACCCATTTCCAGATCGATGGCGCGCACGCCGGCCTGGAATGCAGCGCCTGCCATGCCGGCGGACGCTATGCCGGCGTCACCGCGGACTGTTTCGGGTGCCACGCCCGGGACTTCGCCTCCGCGGCGAGCGTCGACCACGTCAAGGCGGGCTTCCCCAGGGATTGCACGAGTTGCCACAGTACGGCCGGCTGGAAGGGCGCGCAATTCGACCACGGCGCTCTGACGAAGTTCCAGTTGACTGGCGCCCACGTCCGCGTGGAGTGCACGTCCTGCCATGTCAGCGGGAGATTTGCCGGGACTCGCGCGGACTGTTACGGATGCCACGTGGGGAACTACGAAAGCGTCAAGAACCCCGATCACGTCAAGAGTAGTTTCCCTACCGATTGTGCGAGCTGCCATACGACGACTAATTGGCTGAATGCAACGTTCAACCACACCCTGGCGCGTTTTCCGTTGACGGGGGCGCACACGCAGGCCTCCTGCACGCAGTGTCACGTCGGCGGCCAATACGCGGGGATCTCGTCCCAGTGTTCCAACTGCCACCTGCCCAACTATCAGAAGACGACGAACCCAAATCACCTTACGGCGGGATTCCCTCAAGATTGCATGCTATGCCACACCACCGCGCAATGGGCCGGGGGGAAGTTCGATCACAGCACGAAGACTACGTTCCCACTGACGGGATCGCATGTGCCTCTGTCATGCACTCAGTGCCATTCTTCGGGCCAATTCGCCGGCTTGTCTGCGCAGTGTGCTTCGTGCCACTTGCCCAACTATCAGAAGACCACCAATCCGAACCACGCGGCGGCGGGCTTCCCGCAGGACTGCGCTGTCTGCCACACCACCGCGCAATGGACCGGGGCGAAGTTCGATCACGGCAAAGACGAAATTCGCGCTGACGGGATCGCATGTGCCGTTGGCGTGCACGCAGTGCCACTCGTCGGGCCAGTACGCAGGCCTGTCCGCGCAGTGCGCTTCGTGCCATTTGCCCAACTATCAGAAGACGACCAACCCGAACCACGTGGCAGCGGGATTCCCGCAGGACTGCGCCGTCTGCCACACCACCGCGCAATGGGCCGGGGCGAAGTTCGATCACGGCAAAACGAAATTCGCGCTGACCGGATCGCATGTGCCGTTGGCGTGCACGCAGTGCCACTCGTCGGGCCAGTACGCCGGCCTGTCCGCGCAGTGCGCTTCGTGCCACCTGCCCAACTATCAGAAGACGACCAATCCGAACCACGTGGCGGCGGGCTTCCCGCAGGATTGCGCTGTCTGCCACACGACCGCGCAATGGGCCGGGGCGAAGTTCGATCACAGCAAGACGAAATTCCCGCTGACCGGATCGCATGTGCCGTTGGCGTGCACGCAGTGCCACTCGTCCGGCCAGTACGCAGGCCTGTCCACGCCGTGCGCTTCGTGCCATCTGCCCAACTATCAGAAGACCACCAATCCGAACCACGTTGCGGCGGGCTTCCCGCAGGATTGCACGCTGTGTCACACCACCACGCAATGGGCCGGTGCGACGTTCAACCACACCGCCAAAACGAACTTCCCGCTGACGGGAGCGCATGTACCCCTGACGTGCAATCAGTGCCACTCGTCCGGCGTGTATGCGGGCCTGTCCACGCAGTGCGTTTCGTGCCACCTGCCCAATTATCAGAAGACCACCAATCCGAACCACGTCACGGCCGGATTCCCGCAGGATTGCGCTGTCTGCCACACCACCACGCAATGGCCGGGGCGACGTTCAATCACACCACGACGACGAAGTTCCCGCTGACGGAGCGCACGCTGCACGTCGGCGTGCACGCAGTGCCACGTCGGCGGGCGTCTACGCGGGCACCGCCGACCACGTGCGCCTCGTGCCACCTGCCGAATTACCAGAAGACCACCAATCCGAACCACGTCACGGCCGGTTTCCCGCAGGACTGCGCGGCCTGCCACACGACCACGCAATGGTACCGGCGCGACGTTCAACCACACCACCAGAGACGACGTTCCCGCTGACGGGGCCCACGTATCGCTGACCTGCACTCAGTGCCACGCGACCGGCGACTACGCGGGCCTGTCCACGCACGTGCGCCTCGTGCCACCTGCCCAACTATCAGAAGACCACCAATCCGAACCACGTGACGGCGGCTTTCCCGCAGGATTGCACCCTGTGTCACACGACCACCCAATGGGCTGGCGCGACGTTCAACCACACCACCAAGACGACGTTCCCGCTGACGGGAGCGCACGTCTCCCTGACGTGCAATCTGTGCCACGTCGTCCGGCGTTTATGCGGGGCTGTCCACGCAGTGCGTTTCCTGCCACCTCCCCAACTACCAGCAGACCACCAATCCGAACCACGTCGCGGCGGGCTTCCCGCAGGACTGCGCTGCCTGTCACACGACCGACGCAATGGGCCGGAGCCACGTTCGATCACAGCGTCAAGACCCGCTTCCCTCTGACCGGGGCGCACGTGCAGGTGGCCTGCAATCAGTGCCACGCGTCGGGCAGTTTACGCGGGACTCTCCACCGCTTGTGTCTCTTGCCACCTCGTCTAACTATCAGAAGACGACCAATCCGAACCACGTTACGTCCGGCTTCCCGCAGGACTGCGCTACCTGTCACACGACCACGCAATGGACCGGCGCGACGTTCAACCACACCACCATGACTACGTTCCCGTTGACGGGGACGCACTTGCAGGCAACCTGCGTCCAGTGCCACTCCTCGGGCGTATATAAAGGACTTGCGACCACCTGTGCGTCCTGCCATCTGGCGACGTACCAAGCCACTACCAACCCGAAGCACGTCGGCGGCCGGATTCCCGCAGGACTGCTCGCTCTGCCACTCGACGACGAATTGGCTGGGGGCCACGCTTCAACCACTCCGCGTTGCCCTTCCCGCTGGTGGGCAAGCACGTCAGCCTCGGCTTGCGTCAGTTGCCATGCGTCGGGCGTCTACGCGGGGCTTGCCACCACCTGCGTGTCCTGCCACCTGGCAAAGTACCAGGGCACCACCAACCCGAACCACACGACGGCAGGCTTTCCGCAGACGTGCGAGTTGTGCCACACACCCACGGGATGGACGCCCTCGATCATTCAACCACGCCACGACGGTGTTCCCGCTCACCGGCGCGCACACCTCGGTAGCCTGCGCTAACTGCCACGTGGGCGGCAAGTACGTCGGAACTCCCACAGACTGCTACTCGTGTCACAAGACGATGTACAACACCACCACCAATCCGAATCACACGGCGGCGGGGTTCCCGACCACGTGCCAGACCTGCCACACCACAACGAACTTGGGCGGGCGCCACGTTCAACCACACCTGGTTCCCGTCAAATCACCACGGGGCAGCGGGGGTCTGCAGCACGTGCCACACCAACCCGTCGGACTACAAGGTGTTCCAGTGCACCGGTTGCCACGCCAAGGCGACCACGGATTCGCATCACTCGGGCAGGACCGGGTACGTGTACAACAGCGCGAATTGCTACGCATGTCACCCGAGGGGGAGCTCATGAGAAAGATCCTGCTGATTCTCTGGGTCGTTGCCGGTCTGTTGCCGGGGCAGACTTCCAAGCCGGTGCCCACGTATCGCGTCAAGCACGTCGCCGAGGGCGCGGTGTACCTGGAGGGCGGCCGCAGCGCCGGCCTCTCGGAAGGGGTGAGACTGACCATCCGGCGTCCGGCTGCGGGCGCGCAGCCCGAACGGGTGGTGGCGGAACTGGAGGTGACCTCGGTGGCGTCGGCCTCCGCGGTGTGCGAGATCAAGAGTTCCCAGGGCGAGATTGAGGCCGGGGACACAGCCTATCTCTCCCTGGAAGATGCCGAGCTGCTACAGGCGGTGAAATCGTCGGAAGCGGGTAAGAAGTACGTGCAGGTGGTCACCTTCACCGAAGGCGATCCCCTGGACGAGGAGGCGCGTGCGGCCGTTCCCCATGCGCCGTCGCCCGCCGTCAACCGCGTTCGCGGCCGAATCGGCTTCGAGTACAACACCATCCGGCAGCCCGGAGGCGGAGGCGACTCCTCCCAGCTCGGGCTGGTGGTCCGGGCGGACATGACCCGAATCGGCGGCAGTTACTGGAGCGTCAGTGGATTTTGGCGCGGGAGGTTGAGCTCGCGCAACAGCGGCACTCAACAGCCGACCATCACCGACCTTCTGAACCGCACCTACCACCTGTCGCTTACCTACAGCAATCCCCAGTCGCCGTGGATGGCGGGTTTCGGGCGGCTCTTCCTGCCGTGGGCGAACAGCCTGGAAACCATCGACGGCGGATACCTGGCCCACCGCATCGGCCGGAGGTTCACGGCCGGCACTTTCGCCGGCTCCACTCCCGATCCTACGTCTTGGAACTACAACCCGAACCGCCAGCTCGCGGGCAGCTTCCTGAACTACACCGCCGGAACTTTCGAGACCGTCCGCGTCTCCAGCACCGCCGGCCTGGCCCTGAGCTATATCCAATGGAAGCCGGAACGCGCAGTTCGCCTTCTTCGAGAACGGCCTGTTCTTCAGACGCTACCTGTCCGTCTACCACAACCTGGAAGCCGACCGGATCAGAGGCCAGCAGGACGCAGCCGAGAACGGCATGCGCGTCAGCCGGAGTTTCCTGACCGTCCGGCTTCAACCGATGCGCTATCCTTTCGTTCGACGTCAGCCACAACTACTTCCGAAACGTGCCGACGTTCGATCCACGGCTCGTCGCGACGGGGCTGGTGGACAAGCTGCTCTTTCAGGGAGTATCGGCGGGTTTCCGCCTCGAGTTGCCGTGGCGGACCTCCGCCTACGCCAGCTTCGGACGAAGCAGCCGGAGCGGCGACAGCCGCAGTTCCTTGAACCAGATGTACGGCCTGGCGAAGTCCGACATTCTCCGCACGGGCATCCGGGTCGACGCGCGCTACTCGAAATTCGACAGTTCCTTTGGCCGCGGCACCTACCGGGCGCTCTCCGTGAGCAGGTCGATTCGGCGAGAGGATACGGTTTGACCTCCAGGCGGGAGAACAGAACTACGCGTCGGCGCTCACCGACCAGAACCGGGCGCGTTTCCTCAACAGCTCGGTGGACTGGTTTCTGGCGGCCCACTACGCCCTCGGCGCCGGCTACACCCTGTATCGCTCGCCAACCCAGAACTACAACCAGATGTACGTGAACCTTGGTTACAGGTTTTGAATATGAAGTTACCGACTCTGCTTCTGACACTCTGCGCCAGTGGGCTGGCGTCCGACTTGCCTCCCGTGCAGGATGTGCTGCGAAACACAGGCAAGGCGGTCGAGATCTTTTCATCGGAGTTCGCTTCGGTGAACTGCAGGGAACAGGTCTCGCAGAGCAAGCTGGACAAGAACGGAAAGGTGGCCTCCCGCAAAGATGCGAGCTACGACTACCTCATGCTGATGCGCCAGGCGGAGGGGGACCTTGTGGTTGAGGAATCACGGGTCGCGGTGCAGCCCGCCGGAGCCCCGGAGAAGGCCCCGCTGCTCGTCACAAGCGGGTTCTCGGCCTTCCTGCTGATCTTTCATCCTCTCTTCCAGCACAGTTACGAGTACTCCCCAGCAGTGGAAGAGGAATTGCAGGGGAGGAAGGTCTTGCGGGTGGACTTTCGACAGATCCGCAATGCCCGCGCTCCTTCCTGCCTTCGTTTGCGGGGGCGCGACTACCCGCTCGAATGGAACGGCAGCGCTTGGATCGACCAGCGCTCCGGCACCGTGGTCAAAGTCAGAGCGGCGCTGGCTTCCAGCATGGAAGACCTGGGGCTGAAGTCGCTGGAGGCTGAGGTGCTCTACGCGCCGGTGAAGTTCGGCGACTCCGCCGCGGAACATTGGCTCCCTTCGATGGCAACCATCGAGGCCTCGACGCCTCTCCAGCACTGGAGGAATGTGCACCAGTTCACGGGCTACAAGCTCTTCTCCGTAGACACGAGCACCCGCACGGAGACGCCCCAGTGACCAGCCGGGCGAACTCACCACGGTCGAATGCGAATTGGGAGGGACAACCATGACGGTTCTGGATCTTGACAAGGATATGACCTCGGCGGACGACGCCGCCTCGGAAGCGGCGGCGCCCAATGCCGCCCCGGAGATAGCCAGCAAGCCGCTGGAACCGGGGACAACGGCAAGATCCTGCGGTTCTATCGATCGGAGCGATTGCTCCACTGGGCGATCGCGGTGCCGTTCCTGGTCTGCTTCGCCACCGCGCTGATTCTGGTGGTGTTCTACAACCCCGAGCCGCACCGGCCGTATCGCGTTCTATTCTCCTGGATGCACCGGACGTCCGGCCTCTGCCTCATCGTTCTCCCCTTGCTGGCGGTGTACAGGAGCCGGGGGGATTTCCGGGTTCACTTCTACAACATCAAGCAGGCGTGGACCTGGGTGTTCGACGACTTCAAGTGGCTTAGTCTGATGATGGCGGCCTCCGTCAACACCAAGATCAAGCTGCCCGATCAGGGGAAGTTCAATGCCGCCGAAAAGATGAACTTCATGGTGCTGATGGGCACCTATCCGCTGTACATCGCCACCGGTCTGTTCATCTGGCTGACGCACGTCGCCTTTGTGTCCTGGCTGATGCACACGGCCATGGCGCTGCTGGCGACGCCGCTCATCTTGGGACACATGTACATGGCCATCGTCAGCCAGCAGCGGCCGTCCGGGCCTGACCGGGATGAAGAATGGCTACGTGGACCGGCATTGGGCCAAGCATCACTACGCGCACTGGTACCGGGAGCACTTCGGACACGAAGAGGCCGCTGCGCCCGAGGCGAAAGATCCGGAAGCGGCCGCCTGAATGGGCCTGCACGGGACACTCACCCCGGGCTGCTAGAATCGTAGCGCGGTGATGCCGCGCGCGATGGACGAAAGCCAGCTTCTCCGGCTCATTAGACGCCGGGTTCCACTGATCAAGCCCTCCGCCCTGATTCTGGGGATCGGCGACGACTGCGCGGTCTTCCGGCCGCCCGGCTCCAAGACAGACTGGCTCATCACCACGGACATGCTGATCGAAGACGTCCACTTTCGCCGCGACGCGCATCCGGCCAGATCGGTGGGCCACCGCGTGCTGGCGCGCGGTTTGAGCGACATCGCGGCAATGGGCGGCGAGCCGCGCTTCGCGCTGCTCTCGCTGGCGCTCGCGGAGTGGACCAAGACGCGCTGGGTCAATGATTTCTTCCGGGGATTCGGAGCTCTCGCCGGGCGCACGCGTGTGGCGCTCGCGGGGGGCGATCTGGCGCGCTCCGCGAAGCTCTCCTGCGACGTGGTGGTCTGCGGCGAAGCGCCGCGCGGGGCGGCACTGAGGCGCGACGGCGCCCGGCCCGGCGATCAGATCTGCGTTTCCGGCTTGCTGGGAGGCTCGGCACTCGGGCTTCGCGCCCAGCGCGGCGCCGCATGGAAACGGCATTTGTACCCGGAGCCTCGCCTGGCGCTCGGCCGCTTCTTGCGGCGGAGGCTCAAAGCCACGGCCGCGATGGACCTCAGCGACGGGCTGTCTCTGGACCTGCGGCGGCTGGCGCTGGCTTCGGGCGTTTCCGCCGAACTCGATCTCGAACCGCCACGATTCCGCGGTGCCAGCCTCGAAGACGCACTGCATGGCGGCGAGGACTACGAACTCCTGTTCACGCTGCCTCCGCGCGTCAAGTTGCCCGCCGCGCACGAGGGCGTCCCGCTCACCCGCATCGGCTTCGTCGAGCGAGGCAAGCCGGGCCGCGTCCTCTTTCTCGGCCGGCCGCTGGCGGCGCGCGGCTACGACCATTTCCGGGACAGGTAGGGTAGATTGGGTAGGATCGAATCACCCAGGAGTGCGCGGTATTGATGACCCTCGATTTCTTCGAGAAGCTCAACCAGAACGTGGCGCGTTTTCCGGACCGGGTTGTTTTTCAGAACCTCACGGAGACGGAGCGCGAGACGTTCACCTACCGGCAGGTGGCCGAAGAGGCCGCCGCGATGGGAGCGCATCTGGCGCGCGAGGGCGTGCGGCCGGGCGAGCGCGTGGGAATTCTGATGGAGGCTCACCCGCGCTGGGGCATGGCGTTTCTGGCGGCGCAGAGCGCGGGCGCGGTCATCGTGCCGCTCGATATCCTGCACGAAGCCGAGACGCTCGCGGGCCTCATCCAGCATGCCGGCTGTAGCTTCATCATCGTCTCCGAGCGGCTGACGCCGCTGTGGCGCGAGATCCAGCCCCTGCTCAAGGAGCCGCTGCCGCTTTCTGGTAGCCGGCGCGCGTCCCGTCGAGATCGCGGCGGCAGGTTGCCGCTGGTCGAGCGCAATCTCGACGACGAGCTGATCATCCTCTACACCAGCGGCACCACCGGCGATCCCAAAGGGGTAGTGCTCTCGGGCCGCAATGTGTACCGCAACGTGGTGGAGGTGCTGAAGATGGTCGGGCCCACATCGGACGATCATTTTCTGAACGTGCTGCCTCTCTATCACGTCCTCGCGCTGGTCATCAACTTCATCGTCCCCCTGTACTTGGGCGCGCGGGTCACATTTCTGCAATCGCTCGAAGCGCAGAAGATCCTCAAGACGTTTCGAGAGGAAGGCATCAGCATCTTCATTTGCGTGCCGCAGTTTTACTACCTGGTGCATCGCCGCATCCTGCAGGAGGTGGAGCGGCAGGGATTCCTCAAGAAGTTCCTGTTTCGACGGCTGCTGGCCGTGTCACGGTTCGCCAACCTGCGGCTCGGTCTCAACCCGGGGCGGCTTTTCTTTGCGGCGATTCATAGGCAGTTCGGGCCTCGCCTCCGGCTGTTCGGGGTGGGCGGCGCGAGGTTCGACAGCGAAGTCGCCGAGTCCTTCCGCGACATGGGATTCGGCATGCTTCAGGCCTTCGGCATGACGGAGACGGCGGCGCTGATCACGGTTGCTCTGGCGAAGAGCCACGCGGTGGGAACCGCGGGAGTGCCGCTGCCACACGTCGAAATCCGGATCGACGGAATGGACGAGAACGGCACGGGCGAGGTGCTGGTCCGCGGCGAGAACGTCATGCTGGGGTACTACAAGAAACCCCCAGGCGACCGCGGAGGCGCTGCAGGACGGCTGGCTCCATACCGGCGATCTGGGGTACATCGACCGGCGGGGCTACCTGCGCATCACGGGGCGGAAGAAGGACGTGATCGTGCTCAGCTCCGGCAAGAACATTTACCCCGAGGAAATCGAGAGGTTCTACCAGTCGGGCAGCCCAGTAGTTAAGGAAATCTGCGTCGTGGGCGTGCCGGACGAGGAGGGCGAGCGGCTCCACGCCGTGGTCGTGCCGGACTTCGACGCGCTGAAGAGCCGGCGACGTGGTGAACTCCTATGACGCCGTCGCGGCCCGCTGGCGCGCGAGTCGGCGGCCGCCGCCGCCGAGATCGAGCTCGGCCGACCGCTCGGGCAGGCGCTCGCCGGGCTCGCGCCCGCAGCCCCGCCGCCGGGATGGCCCCGCTCATCGGGGCGATCGAGCGGGGCGCGCGCCTCGGCGCCCCGCTGGCGGACGCGCTCGCGGCGCAGGCGCGCGAGGCCCGGGCGCTGCGGGCCGCCCGGGTCCGCGAGCACGCCGCCCGCGCGGCGCCGAAGATCCAGCTCGTCGTCGCCCTCGCGCTCGTCCCGTCGGTGCTGCTGCTCGTGGCGGCGGCGACGCTCGGGACGCTCGCCGCGCGGTGAACCGGGGCGGGTGCGGCCGCCGGGCGCAGCTCGCCCGCGCGGCGTCGTTGCGAACGACGGCATGGAACGAGCTCGTTCGTCGCGGCGTCCACCTCGACGCGTGAAGATTCGTACGCCCGCGCGGGGGTGGGCCCCGCCGAGACGCACACGCCGCGGCGGAAGGGCGCCCGTCGCGCCCCCGGACTGCAATCCGCCGCCCAGCGGCGCCGGCTGCACCGGAGCTTGCGGGGAGCGCGCGACCGGCTCGCCCGGCCTCCCACCGCCGAGATCCCCGCCACCGCGGGGGATGTGGGCGGCCGGGACCTCTCCCGAGCAGCGAAGTGGGGGAGCACAAACAATTTGTGTTGCAGAGTGGGGGAGAGTGGGATAGGTTGCCGATCGTCTCAGCAACGGAGACCGGGGTGGCAGGGCTCCTCCCACCCGGCCACCCCGGTCCTCCATCGCCAATCGCCGAGATCCCACGTGGCCTTCCGCGGAACCTTCGACCACACGCTCGACGCGAAGAACCGCCTCACGGTTCCCTCGAAGTTCCGCGCCGCGCTGTCCGACGGGGTCGTCGTCTCCCGCGGCATCGAGGCCTGCGCCGCCCTCTGGCGCCCGGCGACTACGAGGCCTGGACCGAGGAGATGGTCGGCGCGATGGGCCGGCTCACCACCGACGGCCGCCAGTTCCGCCGCTATCTCCGCCAGCTCCTTCGAGACCGAGCTCGACGCCGCCGGCCGCGTGATGATCCCCGCGCGCCTGATCGAGCACGCCGACCTGCGCAAGGACGTGGTCGTCGTCGGCACGGGGAGTGCCTCGAGGTCTGGGACCGCACGGCCTGGGCCTCCTACGACGCCGCGGTCAGCCCGAGATCCCCGACCTCACCGCCTCCATTGGCTCTACTGCTTGACATGACCGCGACGCACATCCCGGTGCTCGCCGGCGAGCTGATCGACCTCGTCCGGCCGGAGTCGGGCGAGGTCGCCGTCGACTGCACGGTCGGCGGCGGCGGTCACGCGCGCCTCATCGCCGAGCGGATCGGGCCCGCCGGCACGCTGATCGGCATCGACCGCGACCCGCTCGCGGAGGAGCGCTTCGCCGAGGTCGCGGCCGAGGTGACCTGCCGGACGCGCTTCATCCGCGCCGACTTCGTGACCGGGCTCGAGCCGCTGCGCGACGAGGGCGTCGACGCCGACCTCGTCTACCTCGACCTCGGGATGTCCTCGATGCAGGTCGACACCTGGGAGCGCGGCTTCTCCTACGTCTACGACGCGCCGCTCGACATGCGGATGGACCCCGACCAGGAGCTCACCGCGCGCGAGATCGTCAACACCTGGGACGAGCGCCGCCTCGCGCGCGCGCTTCGCGAGTACGGCGAGGAGCGCTACGCCGGCCCGATCGCGCGCGCGATCGTCGGGGCCCGCGACCGCTCGGAGATCGCCACGACCTCCGAGCTCGTCGAGATCGTCACGGCGCGATCCCGGCGCCGGCGCAGTTCGGCGGCGGCCACCCGGCCAAGCGCGTCTTCCAGGCCCTGCGGATCGCGGTCAACGACGAGCTCGACCAGCTCGACGGCGCGCTGCCCCTCGCGTGGGCGCTGCTGCGTCCCGGCGGTCGCCTGGCGGCGATCAGCTTCCACTCGCTCGAGGACCGCCGGGTCAAGCGCTTTCTCGCCGCCCGGGCCCGCGGCTGCATCTGCCCGCCCGACCTGCCGGTCTGCGCGTGCGGTCGCGAGCCCGAGGCCGAGCTGCTGACGCGCCGCGCGGTCGCGCCCACCGCGGGCGAGGTCGCGGCGAACCCGCGGGCGAGGTCGGCGCGACTGCGCGCCGCGCGCAAGCTCGAGGTCGGCGCGTGACCCCGCCGGCCGCCACCGCCGCCGCGGCCCGGCGCCGGGCGCTCGCGCCCCGCGTCCCGCGCCGGGTCTCCGGGCCGGTCGCGCCGGCGCGCGCCCCGGCGGCGCGCCCCCGGCCGGCGGTCGCCGCGCCCGGCATCCCGCTGGGAGCGCGGGTCGCGGGCCTCGTCCGACGCGCCCCCGACCACGCCGTGACGCACCGCCTCGTACGCGGGCGCACGTGGATCGTCGTTCTCGCCGTGGCGCTGACCGGGATCGTGTTCATGCAGGTCACGCTCCTGCGCATGCACGCCGGGATCGGTCGCGCGCTCGAGCGCAGCGCGGTGCTCGAGCGCTCCAACGCCTCGCTGCGACGCGAGATCTCGGCCGGCTCGAGCGACGACCGCATCCTCTCGGCGGCCGTCCGCATGGGCTTCATCCAGCCCGCGGCGGGCTCGCCGCGCTATCTCGCCGCGGCCCGCGGCGACACGCGTCGCGCGCTCGCCGCGCTCGCCCGCGGCACCGTCGGCGGCGGCACCGCCCTCGCGTCCGCGCCGACCGATGCCACCGCCGGGACCGGCAGCGCGGCCGACACGACGAGTGCCGACGGAAGCGCCGCCCCGCCCGCGGTCGAGGCCCCGGTGCCCGCCGGCGACCCCGCCGCCGCCCCGGCGGCGCCGACCGACACCGCCGCGGCCGGCGCGGGCGGGGACACCGCGGCCGCGACCCCGGCGCCCACCGGCAGCGCCGGGCCCGTCGCGGCGGCCGGCGGCGGCGCGGCCGCGAGCGGCCAGTAACGGGTGGGCATGATCGAGCGGCGCATCGGCCTGCTCTTCGTCGTCTTCGCGGGGCTCCTGCTCCTCGCCGGCCTCCGCGCCTCGTACTTCGGGCTCATCCGGCACGACTCGCTCAGCCGGGTCGCCGCCACCCAGCAGGTCCAGACGCTCGACCTCCCGGCGATGCGCGGAACCGTCTCCGATCGCCGCGGCGTCGACCTCGCGGTGAGCGAGCCGGCCGACGACGTCGTCGCCAACCCGCGGCAGGTCCGCAACCCGCCGCGGCTCGCGGCGCGGCTCGCGCCGCTGCTCGGCGTCGACCCGAACACGCTGACGGCGAAGCTCTCGGACCGCACGCGCGGCTTCGTGTACCTCGCCCGCCAGGTGCCCGCCACGGCCTCCGACCGGGTCCGGCGCCTGAAGGCCGACGGGCTCACGTTCCTCCCCGCGATGAAGCGCACCTACCCGCGCGGGGTCGCCGCCGCCCAGGTGCTCGGCATGGTCGGGATCGACGGGAAGCCGCTCGCCGGCCTCGAGCTCGGCCAGAACGAGACGCTCGGCGGCCAGGGCGGCCGCCGCCGCATCGTGAGCGACGCGCTCGGCCAGCCGATCTCGATCACCGACGAGCATCCGGTGGAGGCCGGCCACGACGTGCGGCTCACGCTCGACGCCGCGCTGCAGGACCAGGTCGAGCGCGTCCTCGACGGCGTCGGCCAGGCCTACCGTCCGAAGGGCGCCACGGCGATCGTCATGGACCCGCGCGACGGGAACGTGCTCGCGCTCGCCAACTGGCCGCGCGTGGACGCCAACGACGCCGGCTCCGCGCCCGCCTACGCCCGCCAGGACCGGGCCGTCGGCTTCACCTACGAGCCCGGCTCGACGTTCAAGGCGTTCACGGTCGCCGCGGCCCTGCAGGACCGCAAGGTGACCCCCGACACGCCGTTCGGGCTCCCGGTCGAGCTCCAGGTCGCCGACCGCAAGATCCACGACGCCCACGATCGCGGGCCCGAGACCCTCACGGTCAGCCAGATCCTGGCCCAGTCGAGCAACGTCGGCGCGGTGCTCGTCGGCATGCGGCTCGGCAAGCGGCGCTTCGACCACTGGGTGCGCGCGTTCGGGTTCGGCCGGCCGACGGGGATCGGGCTCCCCGGCGAGGAGCAGGGCATCGTGCTCCCGTGGCGCCAGTACTCCGGCTCCTCGATGGGCAACCTGCCGATCGGCCAGGGCGAGGCGGTCACGCCGCTCCAGATGGCGACGGCGTACACGGCGATCGCGAACGGCGGCGTCCTGCGCCGCCCGCGCCTCGTCGCCGCCGTGGACGGCAAGCCGGTGGCGCCGGCGCCCGGGCGCCGCGTCATCTCGGCCGGGACCGCCGCGCAGGTGCGCCGGATGCTCCGCGGGGTGCTCGCGCCGGGCGGGACGGCGTCGGAGGCGTCGATCCCCGGCTACGACCTCGCCGGCAAGACCGGCACGGCCGAGAAGCCCGACCCGGTGACCGGCACCTACTCGAAGTCGCGCTACATCGCGTCGTTCGTCGGCTTCGCGCCGGCGCGCGAGCCCGCGGCTGCTCGTCACCGTGATGGTCGACGAGCCGCAGGGCTCGATCTACGGCGGCCAGGTGGCCGCCCCGGCGTTCACGCGGATCGCGGCGTTCGCCCTGCCCTACCTCGGCATCCCGCCGCGCTGAGCGCCGCCCGGGCCGCGCCTAGACTGCCCGCGATGCGGCTCCACGAGCTGATGGCCGGCGCCGGGGCGCTGCCCGCGGCGGACCCGGAGATCACCGCCCTGGCCTACGACACCCGCCGGGTCGGGCCGGGGACGCTGTTCTTCTGCGTCCCGGGCTTCACGCGCGACGGGCACGACTTCGCCGGCGCCGCGCTCGCGGCCGGCGCCGCGGCGCTGGTCGTCGAGCGACCGCTCGGCGCTCGGCGTGCCCGAGGTCCTCGTGCCCGGCGTGCGCGCCGCGATGGCGCCGGCCGCCGCGCGCTTCGACGGCGACCCGACCGCGCGGCTCGACGTCGTCGGGGTCACCGGCACGAACGGGAAGACCACGACCGCGTTCCTCGTCCGCGCGCTGCTCGAGGCCGCCGGCCGGCCGACCGGGCTGCTCGGCACCGTCACGTCGGTCGTCGGCGGCGAGAGCGCGAGGTCGAGCGCACCACCCCGGAGGCGATCGACCTCCAGCCGACGTTCCGCGCGATGCTCGACGCCGGCGACGTGGCCTGCGCGATGGAGGTGTCCTCCCACGCGCTCGAGCTCCGCCGCGCCGACGCGATCCACTTGGCGGTGGCGATCTTCACGAACCTCACCCAGGACCACCTCGACTTCCATCCCACGATGGAGGACTACTTCGTGGCCAAGCGCCGGCTGTTCGAGGCCGGGCCCGCCCACGCGGTCGTCAACGTCGACGACCCCTACGGCGCGCGGCTCGCCGCCGAGCTCCCGGCCGCGATCACCTTCGCGATCGAGGCCGAGGGGCCGACTGGCGCGCCGTCGGGATCGACACCGGACTCGCCGGCTCGGCGCTGACCGTCCGCGCGCCCGAGGGCGAGGTCGCGCTGCGCTCGCCGCTGCCCGGGCGCTTCAACGTCGCCAACGTCCTCGGCGCGGCGGCGGCGGTCCGCGCGCTCGGCGTCCCGCTGGAGACGATCGCCGCCGCGCTGCCCGACGCGGGCCGCGTCCCCGGCCGCTTCGAGCCCGTCGACGAGGGCCAGGAGTTCGCCGTGCTCGTCGACTACGCCCACACGCCCGACTCGCTCGAGAACGTCCTGCGCGCCGCGCGGGAGATCGGCGAGCGCCGGCTCGTCTGCGTGTTCGGCTGCGGCGGCGACCGCGACCGCGGCAAGCGCCCGCTGATGGGCGAGATCGCGGCGCGGCTCGCCGACCGCGCGATCGTCACCTCCGACAACCCGCGCTCCGAGCCGCCGGAGGCGATCGTCGCGGAGATCCTGGCCGGCGCCGGCCCGGGCGCCGAGGCCGAGGTCGACCGCCGCGCGGCGATCGGCGCGGCGATCGCGGAGGCCGGCCCGGGCGACGTCGTCGTGATCGCCGGCAAGGGCCACGAGCAGGGCCAGGAGTTCGCCGGCGGGGAGAAGGTCCCGTTCGACGACGTCACCGTGGCGCGCGAGGCGCTGCGCGCCGCCGGGACGCCCGCCGGATGAGGGACTGGCCCGCCGAGCGGATCGCGGCCGCCGCCGGGGCCGAGCTCCTGCGCGGGCCGCGCGAGCCGGGCCACGGACCGCTCGCCGCCACGGTGGACTCCCGCGAGGCCGGCCCGGGGGACCTCTTCGTCGGGCTCCCGGGCGCGAACGTCGACGGCGGCGCCTACGCCGCCGCCGCGCTGGCCGCCGGCGCCTGGGGCGTGCTCGCGACGCCGGAGCACGCGCGGGCGGCGCTCGACGCGGCCCCGGCCGGAGCGCTGCTCGCGGCGCCCGATCCGCCCGCGGCGCTCGGCGCGCTCGCCCGCGCGGTGCGGCGGGACCTCGGGGCGCGGGTCGTGGGGGTCACCGGCTCGACCGGGAAGACCTCGACCAAGGACATCCTCGCGACCGTGCTGGCGCCGGCCCGCGAGACGGTGGCGAGCCGCGCGAACTTCAACACCGAGATCGGGCTGCCGCTCGAGATCCTCGCCGCGCCGCCCGGCACCGAGGTGCTCGTGCTCGAGATGGCCATGCGCGGGCCCGGGCAGATCGCCGAGCTCGCGGCCATCGCCGAGCCGGACGTGTCGGTGATCGTCAACGTCGGGCCCGTGCACCTCGAGCTGCTGGGATCGATCGAGGCGATCGCCGCGGCGAAGGCGGAGCTGATCGCGCGACCTCCGTCCCGGCGGCACGGCCGTCGTCCCGGCGGACGAGCCGCTGCTCGAGCCCCACCTGGCGCGAGGACGTCGACGTCGTCACGTTCGGCGAGGGCGGCGACGTGCGCCTGCTCGCCGCCGACGGGCACGCGCTCCGCGTCGACCTCGCCGGCGAGGGCGTGGCGCTCGAGCTGTCCTTCACCCAGGCCCACCACCGCACGAACCTGCTCGCCGCGCTGGCCGCCGCGCGCGCCCTCGGAGTGGCGCCGCCGGCGCGGCTCGCGGTCGCCTTCTCCGCGCTGCGCGGCGAGCGGATCGAGCTCCCGGGCGGGATCACCGTCATCAACGACTGCTACAACGCCAACCCGATGTCGATGCGCGCGGCCCTCGACGACCTCGCGGCCGTGGCCGCGTCCAAGCCCGGGGGCGGGCGCCGCGTGGCGGTGCTCGGCGACATGCTCGAGCTCGGTCCCGACGAGGCGGCCTTCCACGCCGCGATCGGCGCCACGCCGCCGCCGCCGGGGTGGACGTGCTCGTCACCGTCGGCCCGCTCGCCGCCGCCGCCGGCCGCGCGTTCCCGGGCGAGGCGATCGCCGTGGCGCGCGCCGGCGAGGCCGCGGACGCGCTCCCGGGGCTGCTCGAGCCCGGCGACACCGTGCTCGTCAAGGGCTCGCGCGGCGTCGGCTCGAGGTCGTCGCCCAGCGTCTCGCGGCGGCGCGCATCCCCGGGGCCTGAGCGTGGGGCGCGTCCTCATCGCGGGGACGGCGTCCCTGCTCATGTGCATCTTCCTCTCGCCGCAGTTCATCTCGTTCCTGCGCGAGCGGGAGTTCGGCCAGCACATCCGCGAGGAGGGGCCGGCCGGCCACGCGGTCAAGGCCGGGACGCCGACGATGGGCGGGATCATCATCTTCGCCGCCATCGCGGTGCCGTTCCTCATCCTGTGCAAGCACGACTGGGAGGCGATGGGCGTGTTCGGCACCGCGATCGCCTGCGCGCTGCTCGGCTTCGCCGACGACTACACGAAGATCGTCAAGCGCCGCTCGCTCGGGCTCCGCGCGCGGACGAAGCTCGGCGTGACGATCCTGATCTCGCTCGGCCTGTGGTACGTCGCCACGCAGAAGGCCGGGCTCTCGAGCACGGTGCGCCTCCGCTTCGTCGACGTGCGAGATCGACCTCGGCTGGCTCTTCCCGGTCTTCATCTACCTCGTCGTCGCCGGCACGACGAGCGCGGTCAACCTGACCGACGGGCTCGACGGCCTCGCCGCGGGCTGCGCGGCGATCGTGCTGCTCACCTACATCGGCATCACGTTCATCACCAGCGGGCAGCGCGACCTGGCGCTGATCTCGGGCTGCCTCGTCGGCGCGTGCATCGGCTTCCTGTGGTTCAACAGCTTCCCGGCCACGATCTTCATGGGGGACACCGGGTCGCTCGGGCTCGGCGGGGCGATCGCCGGGCTCGCGGTGATGACGAAGACCGAGGTCCTGCTGGTCCTGCTCGGCGGGATCTTCGTGATCGAGGCGCTGTCGGTGCTGATCCAGGTCGTCTCGTTCCGCTTCTTCCGCAAGCGGGTGTTCCTGATGGCGCCGATCCACCACCACTTCGAGCTGCTGGCCTGGTCGGAGACGAAGATCATCCTGCGCTTCTGGATCGTGGCGCGGCGTGCGCGGCGATCGGCTTCACGCTCTACCAGTCGTCGATCACGTGAGCCCGGCGCGGCGCGCCGCGCCCCGCCGGCGCGAGCGGCCGTGAGGCCCCGCCCGCCGCTCCCGCCGGGGCCGTTCCTCGTCGTCGGCCTCGCGCGGTCCGGGGAGGCCGCGGCCCTCGCCCTGCGCCGGCGGGGCGAGAGCGTCGTCGGGGTCGACGCGGGCACGCCCGAGGGCGTCGGAAGGCTTCGCGCGGCCGGCGTCGAAGTCCGTCCGGATGCCGCCGGCGAGCCGCTCCCGTCCCGTGTCCGCACCCTCGTCAAGAGCCCCGGGGTCGCCGCGAGCGCGCCGGTCGTGCGGGCCGCGCGCGACGCGGGCCTGGAGGTCGTCGGCGAGCTCGAGCTCGCCTGGCGCCTGCTCGCGAACGAGTTCGTCGCGGTGACGGGGACGAACGGCAAGACGACGACCGTCGAGCTGCTCGGACACGTCCACCGCACGGCCGGCCTGCCGGTCGCGGTGGCCGGCAACGTCGGCACCGCCCTGTCCTCGCTGGCGGACACGGTGGACGCGGCCGCGACGGTCGTCTGCGAGGCCTCCTCCTTCCAGCTCGAGGACACGACGGCCTTCGCCCCGGAGGCGATGGTCCTGCTCAACCTCGCCGCCGACCACCTCGATCGCCACGGCACGCTCGCCGCCTACCGCGCGGCCAAGCTCCGCGGCTTCGCCCGGCAGGTGGCCGGCGACCTCGCCGTGCTGCCCGCGGGCTTCGACGCCGGCGACGTCGGCGGCGCGGCGGGGCGCGTCCGCTTCGGCGGCCGGGCCGGCGACCTCGCCGAGCGCGACGGCGCGCTGTGGTGGCGCGGCGAGCGCCTGCTCGGGACCGGGGAGATCGCGCTGCCCGGTCCGCACAACCGGGAGAACGCGATGGCGGCCGCGGCCGTGGCCCTCGCGCGCGGGGTCGAGCGCGAGGCCGTGGCCGAGGCGCTGCGGACGTTCCCGGGCGTCGCCCATCGCCTCGAGCGGGTGGCGGAGCGCGACGGCGTGGCCTACGTCAACGACTCCAAGGCGACGAACGTGGCGAGCGCGCTCGTGGCGCTCGCGCTCCTTCCCGGCCGGCGGCGTGCACCTCATCCTCGGCGGCGTCGGGAAGGGGCAGGACTTCGCGCCGCTGCGCGACGCGGTCGCCGCGCACGCCGCGAGCGTCCACCTCATCGGCGAGGCGGCGGGCGAGATCGGCGCCGCCCTGGCGGATGCCGGCGTGCCGGTGCGCCACGACGGCGATCTCGCGACGGCGGTGGCGGCCGCCCGCGCCGCGGCCCGGCCCGGGGAGGTCGTCCTGCTCTCGCCCGCCTGCGCGAGCTTCGACCAGTACGCCGACTTCGAGGCCCGCGGCGAGCACTTCCGCGCGCTGGCGGAGGGGGCGGGATGAGCGGCCGGGGAGGCAAGCGCGCCGCGCCGGGCCGGGCCCCGAAACGCGCCCCGAAGGCCCGCGCGGCCAAGCGCCCCGCCCGTCCCGCCCCGATCGAGTACCGCGTGCTGCTCGTCGCGACGCTCTGCCTGATCGCGTTCGGGGCCGTGATGGTCTACAGCGCGTCCTCGGCGCGCAACCTGCTGGCCGGGAACGGCAACGGCACGCAGTTCTTCGTGCGGACGGTGATCTTCGGCGGGATCGGCCTCGTCGCGCTGCACGCCGCCGCGCGCGTGCCGCTCGACACCGTGCGCCGGGTCACCCCGCTGCTGCTCGGCGCGTCCCTCGTGCTCGTCCTCTGCGTGCTCGTCCCGGGCGTGGGGATCGAGGTGAACGGCGCGCGGCGCTGGATCGGCCCGGGCGCGCTCTCCTTCCAGCCGTCGGAGCTGCTGAAGATCGCCCTCGTGCTCTACGTCGTGGGGTTCTGCACGACGGCGCGCCCGGCGCGGCTGCGGAGCCTGTCGGGGATCATGCCGATCCTGCTCGCCGTCGGGTCCGGGTGCGTGCTCGTCGCCGCGGAGCCCGACCTCGGCACCGCGATGGTCGTCGCCGGGTCGGTCGCCGCCGTGATGGTCGTCGCCGGCGTCCCGATCCGCAGCCTGCTCCTGGTGGCCGGCGCCGCGGCGTTCGTCGTCCTGCTGCTCGCGCTCGCCGAGCCCTACCAGCGGGCGCGGCTCACGTCGTTCCTCAACCCGTGGGCGGACTCCGGCGGGGCGGGCTTCCAGGCCGTGCAGGGGCAGATCGCGCTCGGCTCGGGCGGCATCTTCGGCGTCGGGCTCGGCGAGTCGGTCCAGAAGGTCTTCTACCTGCCCGAGGCGCACACCGACTTCATCCTCGCGGTGATCGGGGAGGAGCTCGGGCTCGCGGGGATCCTCGGCGTGATCTCGCTCTACGCGATGGTGCTCTACGGCGGGCTGCGGACGGCCCGCAACGCGCGGGGGCGGTATGCGAAGCTGCTCGCCGCGGGGCTGACCTCGATCATCCTGTGCCAGGCGACGCTCAACATCTTCGTCGTGCTCGGGCTCGCCCCGCTGACCGGCGTCCCGCTGCCGCTCGTCTCCTACGGCCCGACGAACCTGTGCGTGGTCCTCGTCGCGATGGGCCTGCTGCTGAACGTCTCGCGCGGCGGGTCGGCGCATCTGCGCGCGGTGCCGGAGGACCGTGGCCGGCGTGAGTCGCGCGCGGGTGGCGATCGCGGCGGGCGGGACGGCCGGCCACGTCGGGCCGGCGCTGAGCGTCGCCGACGCGCTGCGGGCTGAGGGCGCCGCGCTCCTGCTCAGAGGCCGAGGATGAGCGCGAGGGCGTTGTCGACCGCGCGCAGCTCGCTCGCCTCGAGGCGTCCCGCCGGTCGGCCGAGGCGCTGCGGATCCACCACGGTCGTCTGCTCGACGAGGATGCGTGTCTCGCGCTGGTCGGGGGTGATCGTGGGACGGAAGCTCGCCGGCCGGGCACCGGTGGAGGTGGGCGCGACGAGCGTGGTGCTCAGGTCGAGGAACTCGTCGGCCTGCACGATGACCGCATAGCGAGCGCCGCGTTGCTCGCGCCCCCGCGCGTCGCGGGGTGAGGGCAGACGGAACACCTCCCCGCGGACCACGTCAGGCGGACGACCGTGGCGCCAGCTCGGCCATCTGCTCCCGGACGATGCGCATCTCCTCGCGGTCCGCCTCGTCGGCCGCCACGCGCCGCACCTCCTCGCGGATCGCCGAGCGGACTCGCCGGCGCGCCGCGGCCTCGCGCAACGCCGTGCGCACCGCCTCGGAATCGGTCATGCCGCCGGCGCGGACCACGTCGAGCGCCGCGGCGGAGGCGTCGTCGAGGCGAACGTGAAGCGACCGGGGCACGAGCGAGAACGTAGCACGAATCGTGCTACGAAAGGCGGACGATCGCGGAGGAGCTCGGCTGTGCGAAGCTGCTCGCCGGGCTGACGTCCTGTGCCAGGCGACGCTGAACATCTTCGTCGTGCGCGGGTGGCGATCGCGGCGGGCGGGACGGCCGGCCACGTCGTGCCGGCGCTGAGCGTCGCCGACGCGCTGCGGGCCGAGGGCGCCGAGGTCGTGTTCGTCGGCGGCGGGCGCGCGGAGGCGTCGCTCGTCCCGGCCGCCGGCTATCGGCTCCGTCGCATCCGCGCCGAGGGGCTCTCCCGGTCGAACCCGCTGCGCGCCGCGCGCGCGCTCGCCGTGAGCGCGCGCGGGGTGGGGGAGGCCCGGCGCGTCCTGGCGGACGAGCGGATCGACGTCGTGCTCGGCGCCGGCGGCTACGTCGCGGGATCCGCCGGGCTCGCCGCGGTCAGCCGGCGGATCCCGCTCGTGCTCGCCGAGGCCGACAGCCACCTCGGCCTGAGCAACCGGGCGCTCGCCCGCTTCGCCGCGCGCGTGTGCCTGGCGTTCCCGATCGCCGGGCGATCGGGGCCGCGCTTCGTGGTCACCGGGCGGCCGGTCCCGCCGCCGGCGACGGATCGGGCGGCGGCGCGGGAGCGCTTCGGGATCGCGCCGGAGGCGAGGTGCGTGCTCGTGTTCGGCGGCTCGCTCGGCGCGCGAACGGTCAACGAGGCGGCGGTCGCGGGGCTCGCGGGGCTGCCGGCCGACGTGGAGGTGATCCACGCCGCCGGGGAGCGCGACCTGCCGGGGCTGGTGGCGCCCGGTCCGCGCTACCACCTGCACGGGTTCGTCCGGCGCTTCGGCGAGGCGCTGTGCGCGAGCGACCTCGTCGTGGCGCGCGCCGGCGGCTCGGTGTTCGAGATCGCCGCCTCGGGACGTCCGGCGATCCTCGTCCCCTACCCGCACGCGAGCGCGGACCACCAGGCGGAGAACGCCCGCTGGATGGAGCGGACCGGCGCCGCGGTGGTCATCGCCGACGCCGATCTCAGCGCCGAGCGCCTGGGCCGCGAGGTCGGCGCGCTGCTCGCCGATGGCGAGCGGTTGGCGGCGATGGCGCGGGCCTCGGCGGCCCTGGCGCGGCCGAACGCGGCGCGGGACGTCGCGGCGGAGGTCCTGGCGGCGGCAGGGCGTCAGGGGAAGGGTGGCCCGGACCGGTTCAGCAGGTAGGTGGTCTGGGCGTAGTTCTCGCTGCTGTTCGGGACGAGGAGATCGGGCTTGGCGTCGCCGTCGATCGGGCCGAACGCGAGGTCCGTCGGGGCGGCCCCGACGTTGGCGTCGATCTGGTCGATGCCGCTGCCCGACACGAACGTCCCGTCGCCCTTGCCGGTGAACAGCGCGACCTGGCCGGGGCCGGCGGCGGCGACCGCGAGATCCCCCTTCCCGTCGCCGTCGAGGTCGCGGACGACCGCCGCCTTCGGGCCGGCGGGCGGGGTGACCGTGGTGATCCCGCCCCCCGCGCCGAACCCGGAGAAGCCGGGGGCGCAGGCCGTCCCCCCGCCCTTGAGCAGCGCCACCTGACCGTCGTCGCGCACGGCGGCGAGGTCGACGCCGGTGTCGCCGTCCAGGCGGCCGGCGCCGAGGGCCGTGTAGCGACGGGACGCGTCGAGCACGGGCGGCCCCGCCAGGCACCCGCCGGAGCCCGATCCGCCCCCGATCCAGCCGATGTCACCGAACGACCCGATGCCGGTCATGATCTGGACACCGAGCACGAGCTCGTCCGCTCCCGCCCCGTCGAGGTTCGCCGCGCTCATCGAGGTGGCTCCCGTCACGGCACACAGCACGTAGATGCCGCACGGATCGAGCAGCGTCCCCCGGAAGCTCGAGGTCTGGCCGGCGCCGAAGCCGCCCGTGCCATCGCCGGGAAAGACCGTCGCGCCCACGGCGAGACCGACCTGATGGTCGACGGCGACGTCCTGCTTGCCGTCGCCGTTGAAGTCGCCGACGGCCATGAACGACCGCCCGGGGTTGGTGATCGTGGCCTTGTCGTCCTCGTGGAGGCCCCCGCTGTTGCCGCCGGAGGGGGCGCTGCCGAAGTAGACGGTGACTCCGTCGTCGGAGAGCACGGCGACGTCGTCGATGCTGTCGGCGTTGAAGCGGGCGGTGCGCACGATCTTGGTGGGGCTGCCGACGAGGATCTCGGACCCGTAGCCGAGCGATCCGCCGCCGCCCTGGTCGGTGATCGAGCCGCGCGGTCCGGTGGCGACGAGCGCGTTCGGGATGCCGTCGCCGTTGACGTCGCCGAAGGCGACCGACTGGGCTCGCCCGGATCCGTACTCCGAGCCCAGGGCATGGTGCTGGGCCGGGTCGAACGCGGCACACCCGAGAGCAGCAACGATGTCGCGAGGACCACTGCGAGGCAAGCGGGGCGCGCCACGGCTGCTGCCTTTCGCGCACGGCCTCCGTGCCTGGAGAGCGACTGGCCGAGCGTATCCCCGCAGCGAGAGCGCGTCAACCTTGCGCACCCGCCGCCTGCGGCGGGGTCCACCGGCCGCGCCGGTCAATACCCTCGCGGGGTGGGCGCGGCTGACGACTGGAGCGGGCGGAGCCTGCATTTCGTCGGCATCGGCGGCGCCGGTATGAGCGGCCTGGCGCTGATCGCGCACGCGCTCGGGGCGCGGGTCACGGGATCGGACCGAGCGCCCGGGCCGTACCTCGAGCGGCTGCGCGCCGCCGGGATCGAGCCGGCCATCGGCCACGACGCCCGCCAACGTCCCCGAGGGCGGCCGAGGTCGTCTTCTCGACCGCGATCGCGCCGGACAACCCGGAGCGGGTGGCCGGCCGCGAGCGCGGCCTCCGCGAGCTCCACCGCGCCGACCTGCTCGCCGAGCTCACGCGCCTGCGTCGCACGATCGCCGTGACGGGCACGCACGGCAAGACGACGACGAGCGCATGATCGTCGCACGTCCTCCGCGGGCTGTGGCGTCGATCCGGCCTACGTCGTCGGCGGCGAGGTCCGCTCGACGGGCACGAACGCGGCCTGGGGGGCGGGGGAGTGGCTCGTGGTCGAGGCCGACGAGTCCGACCGCTCGCTGCTCAAGCTCGCCCCCGAGATCGCGGTCGTGACGAACGCCGAGCTCGACCACCACGCGACCTACGGCTCGCGCGCGGAGCTCGACGCGACCTTCCGCGCCTTCCTCGGCGCGGTCGCGCGACGGCGGTCGTCTGGGACCGCCCGGCGCTGCTCGCGCTGGTCGCCGGACGGCGTCGAGACCGTCCCCTACGACGCGCCGGACGCCCAGCCTGCACCCCGGGCGGCGTGGCGCTTCCGCTGGCGCGAGCACGAGGTCGCGCTGCGCGGTGCCCGGCGCCCACAACGCGCTCAACGCGGCCGGCGCGCTCGAGGCGGCGCTGCCTCGCGGGCGCGGACCCGGCGGCGGCGGCGGCGGCGCTCGCGGACTTCCAGGGCGCCGGCCGCCGCTTCGAGCCGCTCGGCGCGCACGCCGGCGGGCGCGCGCGTCTACGACGACTACGCCCATCACCCGACCGAGGTGCGCGCGACGATCGAGGCCGCGCGCACCTCGCGCCCGCGGCCGCGTCGTCGCCGCGTTCCAGCCGCACCTCTACTCGCGGACGGCCGCGCTCGCACCGCGAGTTCGGCGCCGCGCTCGCGCAGGCGGACGTCGCGGTGGTGCTCGACGTCTACCCGGCGCGCGAGCGCGCCGAGGACCACCCGGGGGTCGAGCGGCCTGCTCGTCGCCGAGGCGGCGGCCGACGCCGCCGCGCGGGCGGCCGGTCGCGTGGATGCCGAGCTTCGCCGCCGCCGAGGCGTTCCTGCGCGGGACGCTGCGCGCCGGCGACCTCGTGCCTCGTGCTGGGCGCCGGCGACGTCGACGCGCTCGGCCGCGCGCCTGGTGGCGGGCGGGCCATGAGCGCCGAGCGGCCGGCCTTCGTACGGGCCGGCGACGTCCCGCTCGCGCGGCTCACGACGGTCCGCACGGGCGGTCCGGCGGAGTTGTTCGCGCGCGTCGGGAGCGAGGACGACCTGCGCGGCCGTCCTGGCGCTGGGCGCACGCGCGAGGGCCTGCGAGGTAGGGGTCGTGGGCTCGGGGTCGAATCTCCTGGTGGCGGACGAGGGCGTCCGCGGACTCGTGATCAAGCTCGACCGCGACCTGGCCACGATCGAGCATCGACGGCACCGACATCCGCTGCGGCGGCGGCGCGCGCCTGCCCGCGGTCTCCGCCGCGGCGGCCCGCGCCGGGCCTGACCGGGATCGAGTTCGGCGTGAACATCCCCGGCACGGTCGGCGGCGCCGTGCGCATGAACGCGAACGCCTACGGCGGCGAGCTCGCCGCGCGTGCTCGAGTGGGTCGACGTGGTCACGCCGGACGGCGTCGAGCGTCGCCCGCCCGCGGAGCTCGGCTTCGCCTACCGCCGCTCCAACCTGCGCGCCGGCGAGATCGTCGCCCGCGCGATCGTTCCGGCTCGCGCCCGCCGACCGCCGAGTCGGTGAAGGCGACGCTCGCCGACGATGCGCGAGCGCCGGCGCGCGGCGCAGCCCTCGGGCATCAAGACCTTCGGCTCGACCTTCAAGAACCCCGACGACCCCCGCGCGGAGGGCCGCAGCGCCGGCCAGCTGCTCGAGGCCGCCGGCTGCCGCGGCCTGCGGATCGGCGGCGCCGGCTTCTCGGCCAAGCACGCGAACTTCGTCGAGAACCACGGCGACGCCACCACGGCCGACGTGATCGCGCTGATGGCCGAGGGCCGCCGCCGGGTGCGCGAGCGGTTCGGCGTGACGCTCGAGCCGGAGGTCCAGGCGCTCGGGCCCGTGGCCTTCCCGGCGGACTGGGAGCGGCCGAGGCGCTGAGCGCGGTCGGCTCCGCCCCGCGGCGGGCCGCCGGGCGGCTCGCCGCCCTGCGCCCGCGCCGACCCCGCCGGCGCACCGTGGTGCTGCTCGCCCTGCTCGCCGCCCTCCTCGCGGGCGGCTGGCTGTGGCTGCGCGACTCCTCGCTCGTCGCCGTGCAGCAGGTCGAGGTCACGCGGCCTGCGCGGCGCCGGCGTCCCAGGCCGCCGCGACGGCGCTGCGCGACGCCGCGCGCACGATGACCACGCTGGACGTGCGACGCGGCCCGCCTGCGCCGCGTCGCCGCGGCGTTCCCCGCCGTGCGCGAGATCCGCATCACCGCCCACTTCCCGCACGGCCTCGACATCGTCGCCGTGCCGCACGTGCCGGTCGCTGCCGTCGTGGCGGGCGGGAAGCCGCTCGCGGTGGCCGGCGACGGCACCCTGCTGCCGCCAGGCCTCGGCCGCCCGCCTGCCCCCGGTCGCGGCTGCGCAGCGCGCCGGCCGGCCGCGCGCCTGCGACGCCTCGGCCGCCCGGACGGTGGTCGCGGCGCTCGCCGCCGCTCCGGGCGCGCTGCGGACGCGGCTCGCGAGCGGCAGCCTCACCCGGGACGCACGGGCTCGTGATCACGCTGCGGTCGGGCCCGACCCTCTACTTCGGCGACGCCCGGACGGGCTCGGCGCGAAGTGGGCGGCGGCCACCCGGGTGCTCGCCGACCCCGCGAGCGCGGGGGCCGCCTACGTCGACGTCAGCGCGCCACAGCGGCCGGCGGTCGGCGGCCTGACGCGGCGGCGCGATGCCCGGCGACGCCGTGGCCGGCTTCGCGCCGCCGGCGGCGGACCGGGACCGGCACCGGGGCCTCGACGCCGGCGGCGGACGGCAGGGGCCGGAGCCTCGACGCCCGCGGGGGCGGGCGGCCCCGCCGGGGCCGCATCGACGACGGCTCCGCACGGCCGGCGGCCAGTAGGCCGCTCACCCTAAGGCTCGACTCGAGGTTGAGCCCACTCTCGGCGGCAACCGTCCGAGGGCTGTCGAGACTTCGACGATCTGCAACGGCGCTTGCGGATCGGGACCCGGGTTGACTTCGCGCCGATGCCTCGCATAACGTGCGCAAACTCCCACTCCGGGCGGATTGCAGCGGAAAACGCTCAACGCTAACTCAAGGGTCGGACGGTTCACATGGAGAGCGGCAGCTACCTCGCAGTCATCAAGGTCGTCGGCGTCGGCGGCGGCGGCACGAACGCGGTCAACCGCATGGTCGACGCCGGCCTGCGCGGCGTCGAGTTCATCGCCGCGAACACCGACGCGCAGGCGCTCGCGATGTGCGACGCCGACATCAAGCTGAACATCGGCCACGAGCTCACCAAGGGCCTCGGCGCGGGCGCCGAACCCGGACGTCGGCCACGGCGCGGCCGCCGAGTCGCGCGACGACATCAAGGAGGCGCTCAAGGGCGCGGACATGGTGTTCGTCACCGCCGGCGAGGGCGGCGGCACCGGCACCGGCGCCGCGCCGGTGATCGCCGAGATCGCCAAGAACGAGATCGGCGCGCTCACCGTCGGCGTCGTCACGCGGCCGTTCTCCTTCGAGGGCGCGCAGCGCGACGCAGGCCGCCGAGGACGGCATCGCAGCAAGCTGCGCGAGCACGTCGACACGCTGATCGTGATCCCGAACGAGAAGCTGCTGGCGATCGTCGAGCGCCGCACGACGATCCTCGAGGCCTTCCGCGAGGCCGACAACGTCCTGCGCCAGGGCGTGCAGGGCATCACCGACCTGATCACGATCCCCGGCCTGATCAACCTCGACTTCGCCGACGTCCGCACGATCATGCACGACGCCGGCACCGCGCTGATGGGCATCGGCACGGCGGCCGGCGAGAGCCGCTCGGCGGAGGCCGCCAAGGTCGCGATCTCCTCGCCGCTGCTCGAGGAGTCGGTCGAGGGCGCGACGGGCATCCTGCTCAACATCACCGGCGGGCAGGACCTCGGGCTCTTCGAGGTCAACGAGGCCGCGGAGATCGTCTCCAGCGCCGCCGACGCGCAACTCGAACATCATCTTCGGCGCCGTCATCGACGAGGACATGGGCGACGACGTCCGCGTCACGGTCATCGCGACCGGGCTTCGACCACGGCTCGCGCCCGGCCGCAGCGGCGCCCGCGAGGCGACCCGGGCCCGCCGCCGCGACCGCGACGTCACGCTCGACGACCGCCAGCGCATCATCGCTGGAGATCGCCGACGACGACATCGACATCCCGTCGTTCCTGCGGGACGACTGAGGCGGGTCGCCCGGGGCGGCGCGCGGCGCGCCGCGCCGGCCGCGGGACGGGTCCGGACGCCGGAGCATCCCACGCGCGGGAGCCCCTGCCGTGCGGGGTCCCGCGGCCCGCCGCAACGCCGCTGCCGGCGCCCATCCGGTTGGTAGTGTGGCCCGCCGTGTCCGCCGCCGACACCGCCGCGCTGCGCCGCACCTCGCTGTACGCCCGCCACCTCGATCTCGGGGCGCGGCTCGTGCCGTTCGCCGGGTGGGAGATGCCGGTGACCGTACGCCGGCATCCGCGACGAGCACCTGGCGGTGCGGGGCGCCGCCGGCGTCTTCGACGTCTCGCACATGGGCGAGGTCGAGACGCGCGGCCCGGACGCCGAGGCCTTCCTCCAGCGCGTGCTCTCCAACGACGTGCGCGAAGCTCGCCCGAGGGCGGCGCGCAGTACGCCGTGCTCTGCCGCGAGGACGGCGGCGTGCTCGACGACCTCTTCACCTACCGGCTCGCGGACTGCCACTTCCTCACGGTCACGAACGCCGCCAACCACGAGCAGGACCTCGCCTGGCTCCGGCGCCAGGCGGCGGAGGGCGGCTTCGACGTCGACGTGATCGACGCCGCCGAGCGACTTCGCGATGCTCGCCGTCCAGGGCCCGGCGGCCCGGGCCCTCGTGGCCGGCCTCGCGGACGGCGAGCTGCCGCCGCGCATGCACGTCTGCCAGCGGACCGTGGCCGGTGCCGCGGCGCTGGTCTGCGGCACCGGCTACACGGGCGAGGACGGCGTCGAGCTGCTGCTCGATCCCGGGGACGCCCCCGCGGTCTGGGACGCGCTGCTCGCCGCCGGCGCGGACCCGTGCGGCCTCGCCGCGCGCGACACGCTGCGCCTCGAGGTCTGCTTCCACCTCTACGGCAACGACCTCACCGAGGAGCGCGGCCCGATCGAGGCGGGTCTCGGCTGGTGCTGCAAGGAGGACACCGGCTTCATCGGCTCGGAGGCGGTCCGCGCCGCCCGCGCCGCGGGGCCGGTCGAGCGTCTCGTGCCGTTCGCGCCTCACCGATCCGGGCATCGCGCGGCAGGGCAACGCCGTCCTCGGCGGCGGCGAGGTGACCAGCGGCACGCTGTCCCCCTCGCTCGGGGTCGGCATCGGCATGGCCTACGTTCCGGTGGCGAGCGCCACCCCGGGCACCCCGATCGAGATCGACGTGCGCGGCAAGACCCGCGCCGCGGTCGTGGAGGACAAGCCGCTCTACCGAAAGGCAGCGTGAATGGCCGAGGCCAGCTATCCGGACGACCTCCTCTACCACCCCGAGCACGACTGGGCGCGGATCGAGGGCGACCACGCCACGTTCGGGATCACCTGGTACGCCCAGGACGCGCTCGGCGAGGTCGTGTTCTTCGACCCGCCCGAGGTCGGCGCGACGATCGCCAAGGACGAGCGCTACGCGGAGGTCGAGTCGGTCAAGGCGGTCTCCGACGTGATCGCGCCGCTGTCCGGCGAGGTCGTCGAGGTCAACGAGGCGCTCGCGACCGCGCCCGAGCCGATCAACGACGACCCCTACGGCGCCGGGCTGGCTGGTCAAGGTGCGCCTGAGCGACGTATCGGAGCAGGACGCGCTGCTCGACGCCGCCGCCTACCGGGCCACCTTGGAGTAGTTCCCCACCGATGAGCGACCACACCTCCTACGTCTCCGCCACCGACGCCGACCGCGCGGCGATGCTCGAGCGCGATCGGCGTCGACTCGATCGACGAGCTGTTCGCCGACATCCCGGCGGCGCTGCGGCTGCCGCGAGCCGCTCGCCCTGCCGGCCGGCATGTCGGAGCAGGAGGTCTACGAGCACCTGCGCGCGCTCGCGGCGCGCAACGTCTCGGCCGAGGACGAGGTGAGCTTCCTCGGCGCCGGGATGTACGACCACTACGTGCCCTCGCTGGTCGACTCGATCATCTCGCGCTCGGAGTTCCTCACGCCCTACACGCCCTACCAGCCCGAGATCTCGCAGGGCGGGCTGCAGGTGATGTTCGAGTACCAGACGGCGATCTCGGAGCTCACCGGCCTGCCGGTCTCCAACGCCTCGGTCTACGAGGGCCCCACCGCGGTCGGCGCGGCCGGCTACCTCGCCAAGCTCGCGAACGGCCGCCCGCGCCACCTCGTCTCCCGCGGCGTTCACCCGCACAGCCGCGAGACGCTCGCCACGCTGTCCGTCGGCTACGGGACCACGGTCGAGGAGGTGCCGCTGCGCGACGGCGCGACCGACTCCACGCGCTCGAGGCGATGCTCTCCGACGACGTCGGCGCGGTCGTCCTCCAGCAGCCGAACTTCCTCGGCGCGGTCGAGGACCTCGAGGCGCTCGCCGCGGCCGGCAAAGGCCCGCGGGGCGCTCGTGGTGGCCGCGTGCGACCCGCTCCCGCTCGGCCTCCTGCGCTCGCCCGGCGAGTGCGGGGTGGACGTCGCCGTGGGCGAGGGCCAGACGCTCGGCAACCGCCTCGACTTCGGCGGGCCCGTCGTTCGGCTTCTTCGCCGCGACCGAGGCGCACCTGCGCCGGATGCCCGGCCGCATCGCGGGGGAGACCACCGACGTCGACGGCCGCCGCGGCTTCGTGCTCACCCTCCAGACCCGCGAGCAGCACATCCGCCGCGAGAAGGCGACCTCGAACATCTGCACCGCCCAGGCGCTGAACGCGCTCGCCGGCGTGATCTACCTGAGCTGGCTCGGGCGCGCGCGGGCTCGTCGAGCTCGGCGAGCTGCTGGTCCGCCGCACCGCCTACGCGCGCGACGCGCTGGCCGGGATCGACGGCGTGACGCCCATCCACGGCCAGCCCGTCGTGCGGGAGTTCGCCGTCTCGCTCGGCGTCGGCTCGCGCGACGCCGCCCGCCGGTGGCCGACCGCTGCGCCGCCGCCGGCGTCAACCCCGGGTACCTGCTCGGCGCCGACTACCCCGAGCACGCGGACGGGCTGCTCGTCGCGATCACCGAGCGCCGCTCGCGCGCCGACATCGACCGGCTGGCCGAGGTGCTCGCGCGCGCCGTGGCGGCCGAGCGCGCCGCGGCGCCGGCCGCGGCCGGGGTGGGCGCATGAGCGAGCGCGCCGAGACCCCGATGCAGCGCGACCGCGCGCTGACGATCTTCGAGCGCTCGCAGCCCGGCCGGCGCGCGTTCGTCGCCCCGGCCGCCGACGTGCCGGCCGTCGAGATCGACGAGCTGCTTCCCGCCGCGCCTGCGCCGCGCCGAGCCGCCGCGCCTGCCGGAGATCGCCGAGCCGGAGATCGTCCGCCACTACAACCGGCTCTCGAAGCGCAACTTCGACCTCGACACCGGCTTCTACCCGCTCGGGTCGTGCACGATGAAGCACAACCCGAAGCTGCACGAGCGGGTCGCCGCGCTGCCCGGCCACGCCCGGCTGCACCCGCTCCAGGACCCGCGCCGCGCCCAGGGCGCGCTGGAGCTGATGTGGAACCTCCAGCAGGCGCTCGGCGAGATCGCGGGCCTGCCGCACGTCTCGCTGCAGCCGTCGGCGGGGTCGCACGGCGAGCTCGCCGGCGTCCTGCTCACCCGCGCCTACCACGAGGACCGCGGCGAGCACCGCCACAAGGTCCTCACGCCCGACACCGCGCACGGCACCAACCCGGCCACGGTGACGATGGCCGGCTACGAGGTGGTGAAGGTCGGCACGGCGCCCGACGGCGGCGTCGACCTCGACGACCTGCGCGCGAAGGCCGACGACGACGTCGCCTGCCTGATGCTCACGAACCCGAACACGCTCGGGCTGTTCGACGCGAACATCGAGGAGATCGCGCCGATCGTGCACGGCGTCGGCGCGACGCTCTACTACGACGGCGCGAACCTCAACGCGATCATGGGCATCTCGCGGCCCGGCGACATGGGCTTCGACATCGTCCACTTCAACCTGCACAAGTCCTTCACCCAGCCGCACGGCGGCGGCGGGCCGGGCGCCGGGCCGATCGCGGTCTCGGAGCGGATCGAGCCCTACCTGCCGCGGCCGCAGGTCGTGCGGGTCGCGGGGGAGAACGGGCACGCGCCGCGGTTCGACCTCGACCACGACCGGCCGAAGTCGATCGGGCGCCTGCGCGGCTTCCAGGGCAACTTCGGCGTGTTCGTGCGCTCCTACGCCTACATCCGCTCGCTCGGCGCCGACGGCCTGCGCGAGGCCTCCGAGATCGCGGTGCTGAACGCGAACTACCTGCTGGCCCGGCTGCGCGAGCAGGGCGTGGCCGAGTACCTGCCGCTCGCCTACGACCGGGTCGCATGCACGAGTTCGTGCTCTCGGGCGCGCCGATGAAGCGCGAGCTCGGGATCCAGACGCTCGACCTGGCCAAGCGGCTGCTCGACCACGGCTTCCACCCGCCGACGGTCTACTTCCCGCTGCTCGTCGACGAGGCGCTGCTGATCGAGCCGACCGAGACCGAGACGAAGGAGACGCTCGACGCCTTCGCCGATGCGGTGGCGGAGATCCTGCGCGAGGCCGCCGAGGACCCGGAGATCGCCCGCAACGCGCCGTACACGACGCCGGTCCGCCGGCTGGACGAGGCGGGCGCGGCGAAGCGGCCGGTGATCCGGCAGGCGCTGTAGGGGCTCGCTGGTCGCTGTCTTGCGGTCCGGGCGCGTCGCGGTAGCGCGGTTGCGTCGGCGTGGCGGGCCGGGCACGGTCGCCGGCAGCCATCCCTCCGGAGCACGCAATTCGGGGTTGGCGGGATCGGAGTGGCTCCGGGTGTGAATGCTCCGTCGGATGGCCGCCGGCGCCCGCGCCCGGCACGGAGCGTGGCGGTGCTCCGTCGGATGGCCGACGGCGCCCGTCCCGGGGGCTGACGGCGGCGGTACGATCGGCGCCGGGAGGTTCGGACCCTTCGACCGACGGCAGGTTTCATGAGCGCACGTCCAGCTCGGGCCTCGCAGGGTATCCCCGAAGCCGAAACGGAGATCGCGGCCGGCGCATGGCCGTGCACAATCCGGTGACCGGGGAGCTCGCGCGCGTGACCGTCGGTCCTGCGGAGACCGCCGGCAGGCGGATCGAGGCCGAGCTCTGGGTGCAACCGGGCGGTGCTGTCGCCGGCGCGCATCGGCACGACGACCTGACCGAGCGCTTCGAGGTCCTCGCCGGCGAGGTGGGCTTCCAGATCGCCGGCGAGGAGCGCGCGGCGCGTCCGGGCGAGAGGGCGACCGAGGTGCCCGCGGGGGTCGCCCACGACTGGTGGAACGCCGGGGACGGCGTCGCGCGCGTGCGGACGGTCGTCGAAGCACGCCCGAACGCCACGGGCCGCCCGGCCGCCCGGTTCATGTCGATGATCGAGGCGGTGTGGTCGCTTGGCGCGCTCGGCCGTGTCAACGCGAAGGGCATGCCCCGGCCGCTCTGGCTCGCCGCCATCGCCCGCGAGTACCGCGACACCATTCGCTTCGTGCGGCCGCCGGCGCTCGTCCAGGCCACGCTGTTCGTTCCGCTCGCCGCGCTGGCCCGGCGGACCGGCCGCGACCCGGAGGCCCGAGAGCTTCACGGCCCCGGGGCCGCGTGCGCCATACCCGAGCCCGGCGACGACCGCTTGCGCGAGCTGCTCGCCCGCTGAGGCACTGCGGTGGTGGCGGCCGGGCACCGCGTGCGGATCCGCCGGCACCGCGCCCGGCCCGCCCCGCCCGGGCAACCGCATCACGAGCCACCACCCCGTCCCGCTAGCCTGCGCGCCCGCGATGCGCATCTTCTCCGGCATCCAGCCCACCGGGCGCAAGCACCTGGGCAACTTCATCGGGGCGATCACCCAGTACGTCGCCGGCCAGGAGCGCGGGGAGGCGATCTACTGCATCGTCGACCTCCACGCGACCACGGTGCCCTACGAGCCGGCGGAGCTGCGCGAGCGGCTCTACGACACGGCGGCGATCCTGCTCGCCGCGGGCCTCGACCCGGAGCGCTGCATCTTCTTCCGCCAGGGCGACGTGATGGAGCACACCGAGCTGTGCTGGCTCCTCTGCTCGGTGACCTCGTGGGGCGACCTCAACCGCATGCACCAGTTCAAGGAGAAGGCCGGGTCGCAGCGGGATCTCGTGTCCGCCGGGCTCTTCCTGTACCCGGTGCTCCAGGCCGCCGACGTCCTCGCCTACCGCGCCGACGAGGTGCCGGTCGGGGACGACCAGCGCCAGCACGTCGAGCTCATGCGGGACATCGCCGAGCGCTTCAACACGCGCTTCGGCGCCGTGCTCGTCGCCCCGCGTCACCGCATCCCCGAGGTCGGGGCGCGGATCATGGACCTCCAGGACCCGACGCGGAAGATGTCGACGACCGGCGGGTCGGAGGCCGGGACGGTCTACGTGCTCGACGAGCCGAAGGCGATCGAGAAGAAGATCCGCTCGGCGGTGACCGACTCCGGCAGCGAGGTCCGCCGCGCGGAGGACAAGCCGGGGATCGCGAACCTGATCGACGTGCTCGCCGCCGTGCGGGGGGTCGCCCCCGACGCGATCGAGGCCGAGTTCGCGACGGCCCGCTACGGCGAGTTCAAGGTGGCCGTGGCGGAGGCGGTGGTGGCCCATCTCGCCCCGGTGCGCGAGCGCTACGCCGAGATCCGGCCCGACGAGGCGGCGCTCGAGGCGGTGCTCGGGGCCGGCGCCGAGAAGGCGCGCGCGATCGCGGCGGTGACGCTCGCCGACGTGCGCGCGGCGATGGGCGTCGGGCCGGCGGGCCCCGTCGGCCCCGTCGGCTAGCGTCCCGCCCCGATGTTGCGCGCCGCCGACCTCGAGCTCGACCTCGACGTCTTCGCCGGGCCGTTCGACCTGCTCCTCACGCTCGTGCTGCGGGAGGAGATCGACCTGCTCGAGGTCGATCTCGCCGAGGTCGTGCTCGCCTACCTCGAGCACCTCGAGCGTCGCGGCGACCTCGACCTCGAGGTCGCCACCGAGTTCCTCGTGCTGATCGCCGCGGTGCTCGAGCTGAAGTCCCGGCTCATGCTCGCGCCCGACGAGGGCGAGCTCCTCGACCTCGCACCGCCCGAGGCGGCCGAGGAGCTGCTCGCCCGGCTGCTCGACCACCACCGCTACCGCGGCGCCGCCGACCACCTGCGCGAGCGCCTCGCGGCCGAGGCCGGCCACCGGTTCCGCTCGGCGCCGCTCCCGTCCGCGCTGCGCCGGGCGCCGCTGGCCGAGGCCCGGGCGGTCTACGACCCCGCGCGGCTCGGCGCCGCGATCGGCGAGTTGCTGCGGACCCCGCCGCGCATCGACCTGCGCCACGTGCATCACCCGCGGGTGTCCGTGGCCGAGCGCCTGACCGCGCTGCGGGCCCTGCTGCGGCGTGGGACGTTCGCCTTCGACGAGGCGGTCGCGGGCGCCGACCGCGTCACCGTCGCCACGACGCTCTACGCGCTGCTGGAGCTCCACCGCCGCGGCGAGGCGACCTGGTCCCAGCCCGAGCCGTTGGCGGAGATCACGGTGAGCGCGGTGGCGGCGTCGCGCGCGCCCGAGGTGGCCGCGTCGTGAGCGCCGCCGGGCTCGAGCGCACGCTCGAGTCGCTGCTCTTCCTCTCGCCCGAGCCGGTGGCGCTCGCCGCCTTGGCCGACGCCTGCGCGGCCGAGCCGCACGAGGTCCAGACCGCGCTCGAGCGGTTGCGGGAGGGCTACGAGTTCGACCGGCGCGGGCTCGTGCTGCGGGAGCTGGCCGGCGGCTGGGCGCTCTCGAGCCACCCGGAGGCGGACGACGCGGCGCGCCGCCTGCTCGCGAAGCCGCGCACGCCGCCGCTCACGCCGGCCCAGGCGGAGACGCTCGCCGTCGTCGCCTACCTCCAGCCGGTCTCGCGGCCGGAGATCGCCCGGATCCGCGGCGTCAACGCCGAGTCGGCCACCCAGACGCTGCTGGAGCGCGGGCTGATCGAGGAGTCCGGGCGCTCGCAGTTCGGCGCGATCCTCTACCGCACGACGCCGCTGTTCCTGCGCCTCTTCGGCCTCGACTCCCTGGCCGGGCTCCCGGACGTCTCGTCCTGGGACCCGGCGCCGGACGTCGCCGCGAGCCTGCGCGACCGTCTCATGCGGGCCGGGGAGCAGCGCGCCGGGATCGCGCCGGAGCCGGAGCCGGGTCCGGTGGCGTAGCGGCGAGCCCGCGGCTCAAGCCGCCGCCGCGGCGAGCTGACCGCAGGCCGCGTCGATGTCCCGGCCCCGCGTGAGGCGCACCGTCGCGGTCAGGCCCCGCGCCTCGAGCGCGGCGCGGAACGCGGCGATCGCCTCGCGCCTCGACCCGTCGTAGGCGCCGGTCGGGTTGTACGGGATGAGGTTGACCTTGTAGATCCCGGGGTCCAGGCGGTCGGCCAGCGCGAGCGCCTGCTCGTAGCGGTCGTTCACCCCGGCCAGCATCACGTACTCGACGAACACCTTCCGCCGCTTGCGCGCGTGCCAGCGCTCGCACGCGGCGAGGACGTCGGCCAGCGGGTAGCGGTCGTTGACCGGCATGAGCTCCGAGCGCAGGGTCTCGTCGGCGGCGTGGAGGGACAGGGCGAGGCGCACGGGCGCCGGGTCGGCGGCCAGCCGGTCGATCCCGGGGATCCAGCCGACCGTCGAGATGCCGATCCTCCGCCGGCCCACGCCCGCGTCCGGCAGCCGCGCGCAGGCCTCGAGCACCGCGTCGAGGTTCATCAGGGGCTCGCCCATGCCCATGAAGACCGCGTGGTCGATCGCCTCGCGGCGGCGGAAGTGGAGCGCCTGGTCGAGGATCTCCCAGGCCGTGAGGTTGCGGCCGAAGCGCATCGCACCGGTCGCGCAGAACGTGCAGGTCAGCGGGCAGCCCGACTGCGAGGAGAGGCAGATCGAGCGGCGGCCGTCGCGGTAGCGCATGAGCACCGCCTCGACCGGACGGCCGTCGTGGGTGGAGAAGAGCGCCTTCACCGTCCCGTCGGCGGCCATCGCCTCCCGCTCCAGGCGGAGGGTCGAGAACGGCGCGGCGGCGTCGAGCGCGGGACGCAGCGCGGCCGGAAGGTCGGTCATCTCCGCGTAGCCGCCCGCGCCGCGCGCCGCCCAGGCCCAGACCTGGCGGGCGCGGTACGCCGGCTCGCCACGCTCGGCGAGCGCGGCGGCGAGGCGATCGAGGTCCATCGGCCTATGGTGCCAGCCGCGCGCCTCGCCGAGCGCGAGCCCGGTCGAGGTCCGTCGGCCTATGGTGCCGGCCGTGCGCCTCGCCAAGCACCTGGCCCACGCCGGGATCGCCTCGCGCCGGACCGCCGAGGCGATCGTCCGCGCCGGCCGCGTCACCGTCGACGGCGTCGTGGTGACCGACCCGGCGCGGGACGTCGGCGGCGAGGAGCGCATCGCGGTCGACGGCGGCGAGCTCGCCGGGGCCGAGAAGCGCGAGGTCGTGATGCTCAACAAGCCCCCCGGCGTCGTCTCCACCGCGCGCGATCCCGGGGGTCGCCCGACGGTCGTCGGCATGGTGGCCTCCAAGCGCCGCCTCTACCCGGTCGGCCGCCTCGACGCCGACGCCACCGGCCTGCTGCTGCTCACCAACGACGGCGAGCTCGCCAACCGCCTCATCCACCCGCGCTACGAGGTGCCGAAGACCTACGAGGTGACCCTGCGACGGGGCCCGGTGCGCGCCGCCGCCGTCCGGACCCTGCGCGAGGGCGTGACGCTGGAGGACGGCCGCACCGCGCCGGCCCGCGTGCGCCGCCTGGCTCCCGACCGGCTGGAGATCGTCATCCACGAGGGGCGCAAGCGACAGGTCAGGCGGATGTGCGAGGCGGTCGGGCACCGCGTGGCCGCGCTGCGGCGCACCGCGTTCGGCCCGCTGCGCCTCGGCGCCCTGGGCGAGGGAGACTGGCGCCCGCTGACCGCCGAGGAGCTGGCCGCGCTGCGCGCGGCACCGCGGCGCCGCGGGCCGCGGGCCGGGGGCGGGCGCTGATGTCAGAATCCCGCGCCGCGATGCGGCTCCACGCGCTGCGAGGCGCCATCTCCGTCGAGCGCAACGAGCGCGCGGCGATCCTCTCGGCCACGACCGAGCTCGTCGGCGAGCTCATGGCGCGCAACGACCTGCGGCCCGAGGCGATGGTGTCGTGCCTGTTCACGATGACCGACGACCTCGACGCGGAGTTCCCGGCGGTGGCGGCGCGGCAGATGGGGCTCGACCGGGTGCCGCTGCTCTGCGCGCGCGAGGTCCCGGTGCCCGGCGCGCTGCCGCGGGTGATCCGCGCCCTCGTCCACTACTACGCCCCGGAGGACGCCACGGCGCGGCACGTCTATCTCGGCGCGGCCGCCGCCCTGCGCGCCGACCTCGACGCGGCGCAGTAGCCCGCACGTCACAATCGGGCGCCCATGGCCCTCGAGTTCGCCGAGCGGATCCGACGCATCCCGGTCTACCCGGCGGCCGACGGGTACGCGCTGGCCGACGACGTCGCGATGCTGGCGAGCAACGAGGCGCCGTTCGCTCCGCTGCCCGAGGTGCTGGGGGCCGCCCGGGAGGCGATCGCCGGGGCGCACCGCTATCCGGATCCGGGCAACGGCGAGCTGCGGGCCGCGCTGGCCGCTCGCTACGGGGTGCCGGCGGGGCGGATCGCGATCGGCAACGGCTCGTGCGACGTGCTGCTGGCCGCCGGCGAGGCCCTGCTCGAGCCGGGCGCCGAGGTCGTGTACGGCTGGCCGTCGTTCTCGGTCTACCCGCATCTCGCGGCGAGCAGCGGCGCCCGTGCGATCGAGGTCCGCCTCGACGCCGAGGAGCGCTACGACCTCGACGCGATGGCCGCCGAGATCACGGCCGCGACCCGGCTGGTCATCGTCTGCAACCCGAACAACCCGACGAGCACGGCGCACCCGCTGGCGGGGATCGAGGCCTTCCTGGCGGCGATCCCGCGCCACGTCTGCGTGATCGTGGACGAGGCCTACTGCGAGTTCTCGACGCTCGAGGACCCGGACGCGTCGATCGACCTGCTGGCCCGCCACACGAACCTCGCGCTGTTGCGCACGTTCAGCAAGGTCCACGGGCTCGCCGGCCTGCGGGTCGGCTTCGCGCTCTGCGGCTCCGAGGAGCTCCGCGTCGCGGTGGACCAGGTCCGCCAGCCGTTCTTCTGCAACGTCGCGGCGCAGGCCGCGGCGACCGAGGCGCTGCGCCATCAGGACGAGGTCGCGCGCCGGGTCGAGCGGACGATCGCCGCCCGGCTCGAGCTCGAGGACGGCCTCGACGGCCTCGGCCTCGCCGCCGCGGACAGTCAGGCGAACTTCGTGTGGCTGCGGCTGCCCGGCGAGGCCGACGAGACGGCGATCGTGGCCGAGCTCGGCCGCCGCGGCATCCTCGTCCGCGCCGGGCGCGCCCTGGGCCACGAGGGCGCGCTGCGCGTCACGGTGGGCCGCCCCGAGGAGAACGCGCGGTTCCTGCGGGAGCTGGGCGCGCTGCTCTGATCCTCGGCGGGCGGCGCGGGGGCACGGCCGCGGCCCACCGAGGCCGCGGCCGGCCGCCGCTCAGCCCTGCCCGCAGACCTTCAGCCCGAGCTGCCGGGCGAGCTGCTTGCCCTGGCCGCTCTTCTGCTGGAGCTCCGTGAGCACCTGCTTCGCCTTGGCCTCGTCGTTCGCCGCGGCGGCCGTGTAGAGCGCCTGGGCCGACGTGACCTGCTCGGCGACGTAGGCCTGGGCCTGGTTGAACGCTGGCCTCCTTGTCCTTCGGCGGCTTGAGCGCCTTGAGCGCCTTGAGCTCCGCGGCGGTGGAGAACGCCGCGGTGGCCGCGAACCTCTGGACGTCCTTCAGGGTCGTGACGTTCTTCGAGGTCGGGCACGATCTCGTTGCGCGACTTCTGGCAGATCGCGTCGGCCTTCTGCTGGAACTCGGACTGGCTGAGGCGGTTGTCGCCGCCCCCGCCGCATCCGGCGGCGAGCAGCAGGGCGGCGAGCGCGGCGGCGGCGCCCGCGCGAGGCAGGGTCGTCACGGAGTGGTCCTTCCGGTCGGTTCGCGAAAGATCGAAGCCCCAACCTAGTGAACGCCGCGGATGCCGGTCAACGCCGGCGTCGTTGGCCGAGCGTCCGACGCCGCCCGTCGCCGGCGGACCGCCGAGACGCCGCCCGTCGCTGGCGGGCCGCCCGGGGCTCTGCTTCAATGGGCCGTGCATGTCCGGTCGCCCAGACAGCCGCGCCGCCGCTCTCGGCCGCTCCGCGTGGTATCCGGGCCGTGGCCGGCGCTGCTCCTGGCGATTTAGCTAGGCGCTCGACCCGTCCGTCGCGCCGTACGGGGCGCGACTGCGCAGACGTCGAGCGCCGCCTCCCGCCGTTGGGCTCCCGGGCCCGCCGCTTCCGTATGTTCTTCGAGGCCGCAGCGAAAGGACGTGACGCCGGATGATGATCGTGATGAGTGAAGACGCAACGGACGACGAGGTGTCCGAGGTCGTGCGTCGCGTCGAGGGCACGGGCGCGGTCGCGCACGTGAGCCGCGGCGAGACGCTGACCCTGATCGGCGCCATCGGCGACCGCGAGCGGGACGGGCGGGTCGCCGGCCTCGGGCTGGAGACGCTCGCCTACGTCGACCGGGTCGTGCCGATCGTCAAGCCCTACAAGCTCGCCTCCCGGCAGCTGACCCACGGCGACCCGTCCGTGCTGGAGATCGGCGGGCGCCGGATCGGCGGCCCGCACTTCGCGCTGATCGCCGGCCCCTGCACGGTGGAGTCGCGCGAGCAGACGCTCGAGACCGCCCGGGCGGTCAAGGCCGGCGGCGCGACGATGTTCCGGGGCGGCGCCTACAAGCCGCGCACCTCGCCCTACTCCTTCCAGGGGCTGGGACAGGAGGGGCTGCGCCTGCTCGCCGAGGCCCGCGAGGAGACCGGCCTGCCGATCGTCACCGAGGTGATGGACGCCCGGGACATGGAGGCGGTGCTGGAGGTGGCGGACGTCGTCCAGGTCGGCGCCCGCAACATGCAGAACTACCCGCTGCTCACCGAGATCGGCCGCGCCGGACGGCCGGTCGTGCTGAAGCGCGGGCTCTCGGCCACGCTGGAGGAGCTGCTCATGGCGGCGGAGTACGTGCTGAAGGAGGGCAACGAGTCGGTGATCCTCTGCGAGCGCGGGATCCGCACCTTCGAGACGGCCTACCGCTTCACGCTCGACCTGACCGCGATCCCGGTGCTCAAGGAGCTGACGCACCTCCCGGTGATCGTCGACCCGAGCCACGCGGCCGGCCGGCGCGATCTCGTCGAGCCGCTCTCCCTCGCCGCGGCGGCGGCCGGGGCGGACGGGGTGATCGTCGAGGTCCACCCGCGGCCGGAGGCGGCGATCTGCGACGGGCCGCAGGCCCTGCCCGCGGAGGGGTTCGCGGCCTACGCGGCCAAGCTCGAGCAGGTCGCGGCGGTCGTCGGAAAGTCGCGCTGCGGCGACGCGGCGGCCGCGTAGGGCGCCGGCCGGCGTGCGGCTCGCCGTCCTCGGGGTCGGGCTGATCGGCGGCTCCGTCGCGCTCGCCGCGCGCGAGCGCCTGGGCGCGGAGGTCCACGGCTGGGACCCCGACGCCCGGGCGCTGGCCGGCGCCGTGCGGCGCGACGCGCTCGATCGCGCGGCCGGGTCGCTCGCCGAGGCGGTCGACGGGGCGGAGGTCGTGGTCGTCGCGGCGCCGGTCGGCGCGCTGCCGGAGGCGGTCGGCGCCGCCCTGGACGCGGCGGGCCCGGACGCGGTGGTCACCGACGTCGGCTCGACCAAGCGGGCCGTCGTCGCCGCCCACGAGGACCCGCGCTTCGTCGGGGGACATCCGCTTGCGGGCGCCGAGACCGCCGGGGTCGAGCACGCCCGCGCCGACCTCTTCGAGGGCGCCACCTGGTACCTCACGCCGACGGCGACCACGACCGGCGTCGGGCTCGAGCGGCTCTACCGCCTGCTCGGCGGCCTCGGCGCCCGCCCGCAGGCGATCGACGCCGTGACGCACGACGCGATCCTCGCCGGCGTCTCCCACCTGCCGCACGTCCTGGCCAACGTGCTCGTCTCCCAGGTCGCGGGCGCGCTCGCCGCCGAGGGCGAGCGCCTCCCGGCCACCGGCCCGAGCTTCCGCGACGCCACGCGCGTCGCCGGCGCGAGCAGCGCGATCTGGACCGACATCTACGTGTCCAACCGCGATGCGCTGGTCGGCCAGATCGACGAGGCGGTGGCGCGCCTGCAGGCGGTGCGCGCGGCCCTGGCCACCGGGGACGCCGACGCCGTGACCGCGTGGAACGAGGCGGCCGCCGCCGATCGCCGGCGGCTCCTGGAGAGCCAGCTCGCGGGCGGCCCCGTCCACGAGCTGCGGGTCTCGGTGCCGAACCGGCCGGGCGTGGTCGCCGAGATCGCGCTCACGCTCGGGCGCGCCGGGGTCAACATCACCGACATGGCGCTCTACCCGGCGCCCGACGCCAGCGAGGGCGTGGTCGCGCTGTGGATCGCGGGCGACGGACCGGCCGGGCGCGCGCTGGAGGTCCTCGGCGCGGCGGGCCTCCGGGCGGCGCGGGCGTGAAGGCGCGGTTCGACCCCGCCCGGCGGCTGCGCGGCGTCGTCGACGCGCCGCCCGACAAGTCCATCTCCCACCGGGCGGCCCTGCTCGCGGCGATGGCCGCCGAGCCGGTGGTGGTTCGCGGCTACCTGGACAGCGCCGACACCAACGCGACGGTCGACGCCCTGCGGTCGATCGGGGCGGTCGTGGAGGCGCGGCCCGACGAGCTGCTGGTCCGCGGCACCGGCCTGCGCGGGCCGGAGGAGACCGCCGACCCGATCGACGTGCGGAACAGCGGCACGCTCATGCGGCTGCTCCCGGGGTGGCTCGCCGGACTCGAGGGCACCTCCTGGACGCTCGACGGCGACGCCTCGATCCGCCGGCGGCCGGTCGACCGCATCGCGGAGCCGCTCGAGCGGATGGGCGCCCGCATCGAGGCCCGGAAGGGCCGCTTCCCGCCGTTCACGGTGCACGGCGCGGACCTGCGCCCGATCGAGTACGCGCTGCCGGTGGCCAGCGCCCAGGTCAAGTCGTGCGTGCTGCTCGCCGGCCTGCTGACCGACGCCGGCACGGTCGTGGTCGAGCCCGTCCGGAGCCGCGACCACACCGAGCGGATGCTCCGGCGCGCCGGCGTGGCCGTGGCGCGCGAGGGCGACCGCATCACGATCCGGGCCGTCGACGAGCTCGAGCTCGAGGAGATCGTGATCCCGGGCGATGCCTCGTCGGCCGCCTTCCACGTGGCGGCGGCGCTGCTCGTCCCCGGCTCCGAGGTGACCGTGCGCGGCGTCGGGGTGAACTGGACGCGAACCGGCTTCCTGCGCATCGCCGAGCGCATGGGCGCGCAGCTCGAGGGCGGCCTGGAGACCGAGGAGGCGGCCAGCCCGGAGCGTGAGCCGACCTCCGACCTCGTCATCCGCCACGGGGCGCTGCGCGGCACGACGGTCGAGGCCGAGGAGGTGCCCCTCGCGATCGACGAGCTGCCGCTCGTCGCGCTGCTCGGCGCCTTCGCCGAGGGGGAGACGGCGGTGCGCGGCGCGGCCGAGCTGCGCGTGAAGGAGAGCGACCGGATCGCCGCCGTCGTCGAGGGCCTCGCGGGGATGGGGGCGGAGATCGAGGCGACGCCGGACGGGTTCGTCGTGCGCGGCACCGGCGGGCTGCGGGGCGGCGCGATGGCCGCCGGAGGCGATCACCGGATGGCCATGCTCGGCGCCGTGGCCGGCCTCGCGTCGGCCGAGGGCGTGGAGGTCGACGGCATCGAGGCCGCGACGGTGTCCTACCCGAGCTTCGCGGACGACCTCGGCGCCCTGCAGAAGCGCTGAGGCGGCCGATGTCACGATGCGGCGCGCGGCCGCCGGACCGACCATCTAGCCTGCTCGCGCCATGGTGATCGCCATCGACGGGCCGGCGGGCGCGGGGAAGTCGACGGTCGCGCGCGCGGTGGCCGAGGCGCTCGGGTTCACCTACCTGGACACCGGCGCCATGTATCGCTGCGTCGGGCTCGCCGCCGCGCGGCGGGGTGTCCCGCCCGCCGTGGCCGCGCGGGAGGCGGCCATCGAGGTCGGCCCCGGCGTGCGACTCGACGGCGAGGACGTGGGCGACGCGATCCGCTCGCCCGAAGCCGGCGAGGCGGCCTCGCGCGCGGCCGCCGACCCGGCGGTGCGCCGGGCGCTGGTGGCCCGCCAGCGGGCGATCGTCGCGACCGGCGACTGGGTCGCCGAGGGCCGGGACATCGCCACGGCCGTCGCGCCGGACGCCGAGGTCAAGGTGTTCCTCACCGCGAGCCCGCAGGAGCGCGCGCGGCGGCGCGCGGCCCAGGTCGGCGCCGACCCGGCCACCGTGCTGGCCGAGCAGGCGATCCGCGACGAGCGCGACTCGACGCTCGGCCGCTCCGCGCTCGACCCCGCCCCGGGGGCGGCCGCGCTCGACACGACCGGGCTCGCGCTCGAGGAGGTCGTGGCGCGGATCGCGGATCTGGCCCGCGCCGCGCGGCCGGCGTAGCCGTGCGCCCGCGCCTGCCCGGCGGCGACCTCGCCGCGGCGATCGGCCCCCGCATCCCCGCCGACCACGCCCGCCAGGCCCACGCCGACGACTACGTCCCGACGCTCGCCGCCGCCGGGCCGCGCATCCTCGACCTCGGCTGCGGGGAGGGCGGCTCGGTCGACGCCTTCCGGGCCGCGCGCCCGGACGTCCGGTGGACCGGCGTCGACCTCGCCGACTCGCCGGAGGTCGCCCGCCGAACCCGGGCCGACGCCCGGTTCCTGCGCTTCGACGGGGTGCGGATCCCCGCTCCGGACGATGCCTTCGACGCGATCTTCTGCCGCCAGGTGCTCGAGCACGTCGAACGTCCGCGCGACCTGGTCGCCGACGCGGCCCGCGTGCTGGCTCCCGGCGGCCTGATCGGCGGCTCCACCTCGCATCTGGAGCCCTACCACTCGCGCAGCACCGCGAACCCGACGCCGTACGGCCTCCTCCGGCTGCTGGAGGGCGCCGGCCTCGAGGTGCTCGAGGTGCGCCCGGGCGTCGACGGCGGGACGCTGCTGGCGCGCCGCCTGCTCGGCCGGCCGCGGAGCTTCGACCGCTTCTTCACCGGGACCTCGCCGCTCAACGCGGCGCTCGAGGTCGCCGGCCGCGGCCTCGGGGCCGGGGCCCGCTCCCGCAACGCGGCCAAGCTCTGCGTGTGCGGTCACGTCTGCTTCCTCGCCCGGCGGGCGGGGTGATCGCGACGCCATACTCACGCGCATGGCCAAGGTCGCCGTCGTCGGCTATCCGAACGTGGGGAAGTCCTCGCTCGTCAACCGCCTGAGCGGCACGCGCGAGGCGGTCGTCCACGAGGTGGCGGGCGTGACCCGCGACCGCAAGGAGCTGCCGGCCGAGTGGAACGGGCGGACGTTCGCGCTCATCGACACCGGTGGCGTCGACCTCGCCGACGGCGCCGGGCTCGCGCGGCTCGATCCGCGAGCAGGCCCGCGCCGCGCTGGCCGACGCCGAGGTCGCGATGCTCGTCGTCGACGCCCGCGCCGGCCTGCGGCCGGGGGACGAGGAGATCGCCGACCTCCTGCGCCGCGGCCGGGCGCCCGGTCATCGTGGCGGCGAACAAGTGCGACGGCGTCGGAGACCTGCCGCTGGCCGCCGAGTTCCACCGCCTCGGGCTCGGCGAGCCGGTGCCGGTCTCCGCGGCCCAGGGCCTCGGCACCGGCGACCTGCTCGACCGCGTCGTCGCGCTCCTCCCCCGACGTCGAGGCGACGGCGGGCGACGAGGTGCGTCTCGCCCTGCTCGGCCGGCCGAACGTCGGCAAGTCCTCGCTGGTCAACCGCCTGCTCGGCTCCGAGCGCGTGATCGTCTCGCCGGAGGTCGCCGGAACGACGCGCGACGCCATCGACCTCCCGCTCGAGCTGGCGGGGCTGCCGGCGGCGAGGCCCGCCACCTGGTCCTCGTCGACACCGCCGGGCTGCGCCGCCGCGGCAAGGTCGGGGAGTCGCTCGAGTACTACACCGCCCTGCGCTCGCGGCGGGCGGCGGCTCGCGCCGAGGTCGCGCTCGTCGTCTGCGACGCCACGGCGGGCGTCACCGCCCAGGATCTGCGCATCGCCGAGATGGCGATGCAGGAGGGATGCGCGACGGCGCTCGTGCTCAACAAGTGGGACCTGACGGCGGGGGAGGACGGCGCCGCCGTCGACCTCGACCACGAGCGTGCCGGGGTGGCCAGCAAGCTGCGGCTGCGCCCGCGCGTGCTCACGGCGAGCGCCATGACCGGGCGCCACGTCGCCGCGCCTGCTCGTCGAGGCGATCGCCCTCGCCGACCGCGCCGGGCACCGCGTCCCCACCTCCCAGCTCAACCGGTTCCTGTCGGCGACCTCGTGGCGGCCCGCCAGCCGCCGGCGCGTCAGCGGGAGCCGCCTGAAGCTCCTCTACATGACCCAGACCGGCGACGCGGCCCGCCGCGCTTCTCGGTGCAGGTCAACAGCCGCCGCCGCGTCACGCGGGACTACGCTCTACTTCCTCGAGAACCGCCTGCGCGAGCGGTTCCACCTCGAGGGGATCCCGGTCATCGTCGACTTCGTCGAGCGCTCCGAGCGGCGGGGGGAGCGCCGCGCCGGCGCCCGCCCGCGCTGAGCTGGCCGCTCGCCCGGGCAACCGATCATCTAACCTCCGCGCTCGCCGATCGCCTCACCGCCGTTTCCCGATCGGCATTGGTTCCTTTCGACTTCCCCCGGAGCAGCCCCTCTTCCATGAGCACCACCGACCGCGAGTACCTGTTCACGTCCGAGTCCGTCACCGAGGGCCACCCCGACAAGGTCGCCGACCAGATCTCCGACGGCGTGCTCGACGCCGTCCTGGCGGCGGACCCGAACGGCCGGGTGGCGTGCGAGACGCTGGTCAACACCGGCCTCGTCGTCGTCTCCGGCGAGATCTCGACCGAACACCTACGTCGACATCCAGGCCGTCGCCCGCGAGACGATCCAGGAGATCGGCTACGTCGACGGCGACCTCGGCTTCTCCGCCGACTCCGTCGCCGTCCTCAACGCGATCGACAAGCAGTCGCCGGACATCGCCCAGGGGGTCGACAAGGCCTACGAGGCCCGCACCGACCCGGGAGACGACGACGAGCTCGACGTCGCGGGCGCCGGCGACCAGGGGATGATGTTCGGCTACGCGACGAACGAGACGGCGGAGCTCATGCCGCTGCCGATCGCGGTCGCCCACCAGCTCGCCCGGCGCCTGACCGATGTCCGCAAGGCCGGCACGCTCGCCTACCTGCGCCCCGACGGCAAGACGCAGGTCTCGGTGCGCTACGTCGACGAGCGGCCGGTGGCGATCGAGAAGCTGCTGATCTCCACCCAGCACGACGAGGACGCCGCCCAGGCGATGATCAAGGAGGACCTCTGGGAGCACGTCGTGGAGCCGGTGCTGCCGAAGGACCTCTACGACGCCGACACGCTGCGGCGCGAGTTCCTCGTCAACCCGACCGGTCGCTTCGTGATCGGCGGCCCGGTCGGGGACGCCGGCCTCACCGGGCGCAAGATCATCGTCGACACCTACGGCGGGAAGGCTCGTCACGGCGGTGGCGCCTTCTCCGGGAAGGATCCCTCGAAGGTCGACCGGTCCGCCGCCTACGCGGCGCGCTACGTCGCGAAGAACGTCGTCGCCGCCGGCCTGGCCGACCGCGCCGAGGTCCAGGTGGCCTACGCGATCGGCGTCGCCCATCCCGTGTCGGTGATGGTCGAGACGTTCGGGACCGAGAAGGTCGGGCGCGCCACGCTCGCACGACCTCGTCTCGCGGCACTTCGACCTGCGTCCCGGCGCGTTCCGCAGCTACCTCGACCTGCACCGGCCGATCTACCAGAAGACCGCGGCGTACGGCCACTTCGGGCGCGAGGACCGCGACTTCACGTGGGAGCGGACCGACAAGGCCGACGCCCTGCGGGGCGACGCCGGCCTGTAGGCGGGGCGCCCGACCCGACGCCGCCCCCGGCGGGCCCGCGGCGGTCGGGCTACACCCCGCCGCCCTGCCCGGACGCGGCGGCGCCGAGCAGCGTGAAGACGAGGACGAGCGCGCCGAGCGCGACGAGCGGGGCGAGCTCGAAGATCGCGGGCTCGTCGCTGCGGCGGACGGCCGCGTGGAGGAGCACGACGGGGCTCCCGCCGAGGATGCAGGCCCACATCCAGCCGCGCTGCCCGGCCTCGTGGGCCGCGTAGCCGCCGAGCGCCCGGGCGTAGGCGTCGAGCGCGAGGCCGAACGCGACCATGCTCGCCCGGCGCCCACCCACGCCGGCGAGACGCCGGTGAAGACGCCGAGGAACAGCAGGCCGCCGAGCAGCAGGACGAGCGAGAAGACCGAGGCCTCGATCTGCCAGCCGCGCGACACCGCGCGGCGCCGGGCCGGCGTGTCGGCCGGCGGTCGCCGCGGCGGCGGCTCGATCGGACGGCGGACGGGGCGGGTGCGGGCCCGGCGCGCGGGCGCTGGCGCTGCGGGCGTCCGCAGGCGGTCGCGCTCGACGGCGCGGGAGCGTCGCCGCGCGCGGGGGAGCGCGGGGGTCGGTCGCCCCGCTGCCGCGACGCTCGCCGGCGGTGCGTCGAGCACGGGCGCCGGGGCGGGCGGCGCCTGCGGCGCGGGGGTCCCGAGCACGGGCGCCGGGGCGGGCGGCGCCGCCGTCGCCGGCGAGCAGCGCCGAGCTCCGCGAGCGCCGCCCGCGCCGCGCGGCTGTCCCGCTCGCGGCGGTCGGCGGCCAGCGTGCTCCAGCGCCTGCGGGCGGCGGCGACGTGCTCGCCGGTCAGGCGCCACGGCCCCCGCTCGCCCGGCGCGCGCGGATAGGCCCGCCGCAGCCAGGCGCGCAGCGTCGAGGCGCTGATCCCGAGCTCGTCGGCGAGGGCGTGCGGGGTCATGGTGGCGACCATACCCGCGCGTCCGCGTCGGCGCCTACCCTCGCACGGCCCGTGCCGCCGATCGCCCGCGTCGAGCCGCTCACCACCGCGCGTGCCGTCCGCGGCCCGTTCGACTACCGCCTGCCCGCGGCGCTCGCCGGCGTGGAGGTCGGCGCGCGGCTGCTCGTGCCGTTCGGCGGGCGCGAGGTGCCGGGCGTCGTGGTCGGGCTGGCGGACCGCTCGGAGGTCCCGCGACGAGCGGCTCGCCGAGCCGCGCTCCTCGCTCGGCCCGGCGATCCCGCCGGACCTCGTCGCGCTGGCCGCCTGGATGGCGGACGAGTACTGCTCGACGCCCGCCCGCGCGCTCGCGCTCGTGCGCCCCACCGGGCGCCGGCGGGGCGCGCGACACCGCGCGACCGCTCCGCGCGCTCGTCGCGGAGCTGCGACCGAAGGGGCGCGCCGCGCTGGCCGACCCGGCGGCCCGGCTGACGCCCGGGCAGCGGGCCGCGCTCGCCGCGCTCGCCGCCGCCGGTCCGCTCCCGGCCGCCGAGGCGGGCTGCCGCACGCCGGTCTGCGACGCCTCGCAGGCGCGCGGGCTCGTCGCGCTCGAGCACCGCGAGCGGCGCCGCCGCCCCGCCGACACCGCCGTCGGCGCCCGGCCGGGCCGGGTGCCGGCCGCTGACCGAGGAGCAGGGCGCGGCGCTCGCGCCGATCCTCGCCGCGCTGGCCGGGGCGCCCGGCCCGCGGTCCTTCCTGCTGCACGGCGTCACCGGCTCGGGCAAGACCGAGGTCTACCTGCGGCGCCGCGGCCAGCGCGCTCGACGCCGGCCGGGGCGCGATCGTGCTCGTGCCCGAGATCGCGCTCACGCCGCAGACGGTCGCGCGCTTCCAGCGCCCGCTTCGGCGACATCGTCGCGGTGCTGCACTCCGGCCTCTCGGCTCGGCGAGCGCTACGACGAGTGGCGCCGGCTCGCCGCGCGGCGAGGCGCGGATCTGCGTCGGGCCCGCGCTCGGCGGTGTTCGCGCCCGGTGCGCGGACCTCGGGCCTCGTGGTCGTCGACGAGGAGCACGAGCCCTCCTACAAGCACGAGGGCGACCCGCGCTACGACGCCCGCACGGTCGCCGCGTGGCGGGCGACGCGGGCGGGCGCGGTGCTCGCTGGCCGGCAGCGCCACGCCGCGGCCGGAGAGCGTCCGCGCGCCTGCAGCGGCTTCGCCTCGCCCGTCGCGTCGACGGCCGGCCGCTGCCGCCGGTCGAGGTGCTCGACATGCGCGACGCCCGCCACCCGCTCCACCCCGAGGCGCGGGCGGCGCTCGCCGCCGTCCGCCGCGACGGCGGCAAGGCGATCGTGCTGCTCAACCGGCGCGGCTGGTCGAACTTCCTCTCCTGCCGCGTCGTGCGGCCACGTCTGGAGCTGCCCGGAGTGCGACGTCGCGCTCGTGCTCCACCGCGCCGAGGGGGCGGTCGCCTGCCACCACTGCGGCCATCGCGAGCCGGTGCCCCGCCGCTGCGTCGCGATGCGGCTCGGACTCGGTCGCGCGCCACGGCGCCGGCACCGAGCGGCTCGAGCACGGAGCTGCGGCCGGCGCTCGGCGACCCCGACTTCCCGGTGATCCGGCTCGACGCCGACACGGCGCATCGCCGGCGGGGCGCGTCGCCCGCGCGCTCGAGCGCTTCGACGCCGCGCCCGCGGGCGTGCTGTCGGCACGCAGATGGTCGCCAAGGGCCACGACTTCCCCGACGTCACGCTCGGCGTCGTGCTCGACGCCGACCAGACGCTGCGCTTCCCGGACTTCCGCGCCGAGGAGCGGACGTTCGCGCTCGTCGCCCAGCTCGCCGGCCGGGCGGGGCGCGGGCCACGCGGCGGGCGGGTGCTCGTGCAGACGCTCGCGCCCGACGCGCCCTCGATCCGCCACGCGGCCGCGCCACGACAGCGACGGGCTTCCTCGCCGGGGAGCTCGGCCGGCGCGAGGCGCTGCGCTACCCGCCGTTCGCCTCGCTGATCCGCGTCACCTGCGCCGCGGACGAGCCGGACGCGGCCGAGGCGGCGGCGGGCGCGGTGCGCGAGCGCATCGCCGTGCCCGGAGCCGACGTGCTCGGCCCCGCGCCGCTCTTCCGGCTGCGCGGTCGCGAGCGCCGCCAGCTCGTCGTCAAGGCGACCGACCGGCGGGCGGCGATCGAGGGCGTCGGGGCCGCGGTGGCCGCGGTGGCGCGGACGCCGGCCGGGCGCGCCGCGGCGCTCGCGGTGGACGTCGACCCGCAATGACGCCCGTGTCCGCGCGACCCGCCGCGCCGACGGCGTTCTAACATCAGGTCGAGCATGGCCGAAGAGGAGACCCTCGAGGCGGACGCCCCCGAGGCGCCCCCCCAGCTCGACCCCGAGGTCGCGGCGCGCCGCGAGGCCGCGCTCGCGCTCGTGCGCCGCTGGGGCGACCCCGTGCTCCGCAGCGCCGCGCGCCCCGTCGAGCGCTTCGACGACGCGCTGCGCGACGAGGTCGGAGCGGATGGCCCGGATCATGGACGACGCGCTCGGGGTCGGACTCGCCGCGACCCAGCTCGGCGTGCTCCACCGCCTGCTCGTCTACCGGATCCAGCCGGCGGGCCGGCGATCGCGCTGGTCAACCCGGAGCTCGAGTGGTCCGGCGGCGGAGCTCGAGACGCTCGAGGAGGGCTGCCTGAGCCTCCCGGCGGTGCTCGTCGACGTCGAGCGGCCGATCCACGTGCGGGTGCGCGCCCGCGACGAGCACGGGGAGGAGATCCGCGTCGAGGCGAGCGGCCTCGAGGCGCGGGTCATCCAGCACGAGATGGACCACCTCGACGGCGTGCTCATCCTCGACCGCACCGCTCGCGACCAGCGCAAGGCCGCGCTGCGGGCGCTGCGCGAGGCGGCGGAGCGCGAGGACCGCGACGAGCGCGCGGCCTAGCCGCCCCCGCGCGGCCGCACCACGGTGCGCACCGTCTTCCTCGGAACCTCGGAGTTCGCCGCGCGGTGCTCGAGCGGCTCGCCGCCTCGCCGCACCGCCCCGCGCTCGTCGTGACGCGCCCCGATCGCCCGCGGGGACGCGGCCGTCGCGTCGCGCCGCCGCCGGTCGCCGAGCGCGGCCCGGGCGCTCGACCTCCAGCTGACCCAGCCCGACGACGTCAACGCCGCGACGCGCGCGCGCCGAGATCGCCGCCGCGGAGCCCGCCGCGGTCGCGTGTGCGCCTACGGCGCGCTGGTGCGCGAGCCGCTGCTCTCGGCCTGGCCGATGCTCAACGTCCACCCGTCGCTGCTTCCGCGCTGGCGCGGCGCGGCGCCCGTCGAGCGGGCGATCATGGCGGGCGACGCGGAGACCGGCGTCTCGATCATGCGGCTCGTCGACGGCGCTCGACGCCGGGCCGGTCTGCTCGGTCGGCGCGGAGCCGATCCGCGCCGACGACACCTACGGCACGCTCGCGCCCGCGCCTCGCGGCGCTCGGCGGCGAGCTCCTCGTCGCCGCCCTGGACGAGCTCGACCGCGGCGCGCTGCGCTGGAGCGAGCCAGGACGACGCGGCCGTGACGTACGCCGAGAAGATCGGGCCCGAGGACCGGCGGCTCGACCCCGGCCGCCCGGCGGCGGCGCTCGACCGCACCGTGCGCGCCCTCACCCCGCACGTCGGCGCGCGCCTCGAGCTGCCCGACGGGTCCGTGCTCGGCGTCCGCGCCGCCCGGGCCGAGGACTGCGGCCCGCCGCAGGGCGCACTCGCCGCGACCGGCGGGGAGCTGTGGCTCGGCTGCGCGGCGGGCGCGCTGGCGATCGAGCGCGTGCTGCCGCCCGGGGGTCGCGAGATGCCGGCGGCCGACTGGCTTCGCGGGCACCGGCTCCCCGCCGGCACGTGAGTCGCGGCGCGGCCGGCTCGCCGTCCGGCGGGGCCCGGCGGGTGACACCGGCCCGCCGCGTGGCCTTCGCCGTCGTGCGGCGCGCCTTCGAGTCCGGGCGCCTACGCCGACCGGGCGCTCGAGGCGGAGGCGGCGCGCGCCGCCCTGGAGCCGCGCGAGCGGGCCTTCGCCACCCGCCTCGTCTTCGAGACGGTCCAGCGGCGGGGGACGCTCGACCACGTCATCGCCGCGCTGGCGAGCCGCCCGGCCGAGCGAGCTCGACCCGCCGGTGGCCGCCGCGCTGCGGCTCGGCCTGACCCAGGTCCTCTTCCTCGACGGCGTCGCCGACCACGCCGCGGTGGACCAGTCGGTGGAGCTCGCCAAGGCCGCCGGCGGCGGCGGCGCGCGGCTCGTGAACGCGGTGCTGCGCCGGGCGGTCGCGCGAGGGCCCGGCGCTGCTCTCCGCGCTCCACGACGACGATCCCGAGGCGGCCGCCGTGCGTCATTCGGTGCCCGACTGGATCGCCCGGCTGTGGTGGGACGCGCTCGGGCCCGAGGAGGCGCGCGCCGCCCTGCGCGGCGTCAACGAGGCCGCCGAGGCCGCGGTCCGCGCGAACGGCTGCTCGCCACCGCCGCCGAGGTCCGCGCGCGGCTGGCCGCGCGCGGGGTCCCCGCGCACGGCGTGCCGGCCTCCCGGAGGGACTGGTGCTCGACGGCCCGTTCGACGTCCACGGGTCCGACCTGCTCGCGGCCGGCGCGCTGATGCCGCAGTCCCGCGCGTCGATGCTCGTCGCGCGGGCGCTCGCGCCGGCGCCGGGCGAGCGGGTGCTCGACCTGTGCGCCGCCCCCGGCGGGAAGACGACGCACCTCGCGGCGCTGATCGGACGGCCGGCGCGGTGGTGGCCGTCGAGCGCCACCCGGGTCGCGCCGCGGCGCTGCGGCGGACGGTCGAGCGGATGCGCGCGGGCGCGATCGTCCGGGTGGAGACCGCGGACGGCGTCTCGTTCGCCCGCCGCCGGCCCGGTCGACGCGGTGCTCGTCGACCCGCCGTGCAGCGGCCTCGGGACGCTGCGCAGCGCGACCCGACGTGCGCTGGCGCGCCCGACCCGAGGCGGTGCCGGCAGCTCGCCGCCCGCCAGCGGGCGCTGCTGCTCGCCGGCGCGCGGGCGCTGCGTCCCGGCGGGCACCTGGTCTACTCCACCTGCACGATCTCGCCCCGAGGAGAACGAGCGGGTCGTCGCCGCCGCGCTCACCGCCGACGCGGGTCTCGAGCCGGACGACCTCGGGGTCGAATGGCCCGGCTTCCGGCACCCGGCCGACCCCCGCTTCCTGCTCACGCTGCCCCATCGCCACGGCACGGACGGCTTCTTCCTCGCGCGGCTGCGGCGCACCTCGGCACCCTGGCGGCGCATCGGGCCGATGCGCCATGATGGACGAATGGCGGAGCCGGAGCTCAAGCTCGGACTCGACTGTCCCGCGTGCGGCGAGCCGTGGCTGCGGCCCACGAACCTGCCCGGGCGATACCGCTGCGTCAACTGCCTGCGTCGCTTCGAGCTGATCTCGGTGTGCCCGAACTGCGGCGAGCACTCCACGATCGTCCGCATGTCGAGCACGGCGATCGTCGAGTGCAACCACTGCCACGGCTCGATGCTCAAAGCCGTCTGACACCCCCCGCCGTGAGCCGACTCGATCCCGACGCCCGCGCCGCGCTGCTGGACGCCCGTCACGTCGCGCCGTCGATCCTGGCCGCCGACTTCGCCCGTCTCGGGGCGGAGGTGGACGCCGTCCTGGAGGCGGGCGCGCGGGTGATCCACGTCGACGTGATGGACGGGCGCTTCGTGCCGCCGCTGAGCATGGGGCCGCTCGCGGTGTCGGCGCTCGCCGAGCGGGTGCACGGGACCGGCGGCATGCTCGACGTGCACCTGATGGTCGAGCGCCCCGAGGCGCAGATCGGCGCGTTCGCCGGGGCCGGGGCCGACTCGATCACCGTCCACGCCGAGGCGACGCCGCACCTCCATCGCGCGCTCCAGATGATCCGGGAGGCCGGCTGCGCCGCCGGCGCGGCGATCAATCCCGCCACGCCGCCCGAGGCCCTGGCCGAGGTCGCGGAGGACCTCGACGTCGCGCTGTGCATGACGGTGAGCCCCGGGTGGGGTGGTCAGCCGTTCATCCCCGGGTCGGTGGGGAAGGTCCGGCGCCTGACCGCGCTCCTCCCGCCGGGCTGCGCCGTCGAGGTCGACGGCGGCATCGACGCCGCGACCGCCGGCCCGTGCGCCGAGGCGGGCGCGCGGTGGTTCGTCGCGGGGTCGTCGGTGTTCGGCTCCGGCGATCCGGGCGCGGCGTACTCGGCCGTGGCGGCGGCGGTGGAGGCGGCGGCGGGCTGAGGCGCGGCGGGCCGCGGGCGGTGGCGCCCCGGCCGGCCGGGTGCGGCACCCGCACCCTCCGCCGCCTGCCGACCTGGCATCATCGACCGCCGTCGCCCGGTCCCCGAGCCGTCCGCCGCCGAGGTGCCCATCGTGTCCGACGATCCGCCCATCGTCTCCGCCCGTGACCTCGCGCGCCGCTACGGGGAGGGCGAGGCGGCGGTCGACGCGCTCGCGGGGGTGACGATCGACCTGCCCCGCGGCGGCTTCACCGCGATCATGGGGCCGTCGGGCTCCGGGAAGTCGACGCTGCTGCACTGCCTCGCCGGCCTCGACCGCCCGACCGCCGGGACGGTGACGATCGACGGCGTCGACCTCTCGGCGCTCGACGACCGCCGGCTCACCGAGCTGCGGCGCGACAAGATCGGGTTCATCTTCCAGGCCTTCAACCTCCTGCCGGTGCTCACCGCCGAGGAGAACCTCGTCCTCCCGCTGCGCATCGCCGGCCGCACGCCGGACGCCGAGTGGGTCGACCGCCTGGTGGAGACGGTCGGCCTCTCCGACCGCCGCACGCACCGCCCCGCGGAGCTCTCCGGCGGCCAGCAGCAGCGCGTGGCGATCGCCCGGGCGCTCGTCACGCGGCCGGCCGTGGTCTTCGCCGACGAGCCGACCGGCAACCTCGACTCGACCTCCGGTCAGGAGATCCTCTCCCTCCTGCGGACCTCGGTCGACGATCTCGGGCAGACCGTCGTGATGGTGACCCACGACCCGTTCGCCGCGGCGATCGCCGACCGCCTCGTGGTCCTCGCCGACGGGGTGGTGGTCCACGACGGCGCGGCGAGGACCGCGGACCAGGTCGTCGACCTGATGAAGGCGGTGCCGGACTGATGGCCGGCCGCTAGGCGCATGGGCGCGCTCGCGCTGAGAGGCCTGGCCGCGCGGCGGCTGCGCACGATCCTCACCGCCTCCGCGGTGGTGCTCGGGGTCGCGCTGATCTCGGGCACCTACATCCTCACCGACACGATCAACCGGTCCTTCGACCAGATCTTCACCACCGGCCTCCAGGGGATCGACGTCGCCGTCACCCCGACGGAGACGGTCAAGCAGAGCCAGGGCGGCGGCAGCGCCGCCGCGACGATCCCGGCCTCCGCGCTGGATCGGGTGAGGCGGGTCGGCGGGGTGAAGCAGGCCGCCGGCGACGTGTTCGACGTCGCGCGCATCTTCGACAAGCGGGGGCACGACGTCGCCGCCGGCGGGGCGCCGGACTTCGTCGCCTCCGCGCAGCCACCGCCGTTCAGCCCGTTCGACTACGTCGCGGGCCGCCCGCCCGAGGCGCCGGACGAGGTCGCGCTCGACAAGGGCACGGCGGACAAGGCCTCCTATCGCGTCGGCGAGAGCGTCCGGGTGGCCGGGGACGGGCCCGTGCGGCGCTACCGCCTCGTCGGCATCGCGCGCTACGGCAACGTCTCGAGCCTGGCCGGGGCGAGCGTCGCGGTCATGACCCTCGCGCAGGCCCAGCGGGTGCTCCGGAAGGGCGACACGTTCGACGGGATCGACGTCCAGGCGGCGTCCGGCACGACGCCCGAGGCGCTGACCCGGAGCCTGCGGGCGCGCCTCCCGCCCTCGCTCACCGTGCGCACCGGCCGGCAGCAGGCCGAGAGCCGCGCGAAGGACACCCAGGAGGGCTTCTCGTTCATCACCACGAGCCTGTTCGTCTTCGCGGGCGTCGCGCTGTTCGTCGGCGGCTTCATGATCTTCAACACGTTCTCGATCACCGTCGCGCAGCGGATCCGCGAGTTCGCGCTGTTGCGGATGCTCGGCGCCTCGCGCCGGCAGGTGCTCTCGGAGGTCGTGCTCGAGGCCCTCGCGATCGGGTTCCTCGCCTCGCTCGTGGGTCTCGCGCTCGGTCTGGTCGTCGCGCCCGGCCTGCGCGGGCTCTTCAAGGCGTTCGGCGCGGAGATCCCGAGCAGCGGGACCGTCTTCGAGCCGCGCACGGTGGTGGTGTCGTTGCTCGTCGGCACGCTGGTGACGCTCGTCGCCGCGCTCGTGCCCGCACTGCGCGCGACGCGGGTCGCGCCGGTCGAGGCGCTCGTCGACGCCTCGGGCGGCGGCGCGGTGCGCAGCGGGCGCGGGCGCACCATCGTCGCGACGCTGCTCACGCTCGCCGGGGTCGCGCTCATGGCGGTCGGCCTGTTCGGCGGCGCCGAGGGCGACAGCGCGCTGGCGCCGATCGGCGCGGGGGCCGCGCTCGTGCTGCTCGGGGTGGGCCTGCTGTCGGCCTACCTCGTCCGGCCGATCGCCTCGGCGGTCGGCTGGCCGGTCGAGCGGGTCCGCGGCCTGCCCGGCCGTCTCGCCCGCGAGAACGCCGTCCGCAACCCGCGCCGCACGGCCTCCACCGCCGCGGCGCTCATGATCGGCGTCGCGCTCATCGCGTTCGTGGCCGTGTTCGCCGCCGGGATCACGGCGACGGTGGACCGCGCGGTCGACGACAACTTCAAGGGCGCCTTCATCGTCCAGGACGAGAACGGGTTCTCCCCGATCCCCGCCGCGTCCGCCGCGGCGATCGCCCGGGTTCCCGGCGTCGCGCGGGTCTCGCCCGCGAACTTCAGCCAGGCGAAGGTGCGCGGCGTGTCGGGCAACGTCAACTTCAGCGGCGTGGATCCCGCGACCTTCCCGGCGCTGTACTCCTTCACCTGGAAGGAGGGGAGCAACGCGACGCTGGCCCGCCTGGCGCCCGGCCAGGTGCTGCTGAGCCGGACGTTCGCCCGCGACAACGGCTTCGCCGTCGGCGACACGCTCGACACGCTCACCGCCACCGGGCGGCGGCCCGCGCTGCGGGTCGCCGGCATCTACGAGGATCGCGGCAACCTGCTCGGCGACGCGACGATGACGAACACGGCGCTCCGGCGCGGCTTCGGGGCGAGGCAGGACGCGTTCGCGCTCGTCGGGCTCGCGCCCGGCGCCGGCGAGCCGGCCGTGAAGGAGACGATCGGGAAGCTGCTCGACGCCGGGTTCCCGACGGTCGAGGCGCTGACGAAGGCGGAGTTCAAGGACAGCCAGGCGGCCAAGGTCAACCAGGTGCTCGCGCTGTTCTACGTGATGCTCTCGCTCTCGGTCATCGTCGCGCTGTTCGGCATCGCCAACACCCTCGCGCTCTCGATCCACGAGCGCACCCGCGAGCTCGGGATGCTGCGGGCGATCGGCACCTCCCGCGCGCAGGTCCGCACGATCATCCGCTGGGAGGCCGTCATCACCGCGCTCATCGGGGCGCTGATCGGCGTCGCGCTCGGCTGCGCGTTCGGCGCGCTCATCACCCAGCCGCTGAAGGAGCAGGGCTTCGTCCTGCGCTACCCGGTCGCGACGCTCGTCGCCCTCGTGATCGTGGCGGGCCTGTTCGGGGTGGTCGCCGCCCTCCTGCCGGCGCGCCGCGCGGCCCGGATCGACGTGCTCGAGGCGCTCGCCTACGAGTAGCGTGCCCGCGCCCGAGGTCCTGACCTCGCGGCGGCTCGGCCGCGCCGCCCTCGCCCGGCAGATGCTGCTCGCGCGCGAGCGGCTCGACGCCCCGGCGGCGATCGCGCGCCTCGTGAGCCTCCAGGCGCAATATCCCAAGCCGCCGTACATCGGGCTCTGGACCCGCCTGGAGGGCTTCCGGGCCGAGGAGCTGACGGACCGCCTGGCGGACCGCAGCGTCGTCCGCGCGACGATGATGCGCCACACGCTGCACCTCGTCACCGCGCGGGACTACCTCGCCCAGCGCGCGGCGATCCAGCCGGCCATCCGGCGCGGGTTCGAGTCGATCGCCGGCGACCGCCTCGCGGGCGTCGACCTCGACCGCCTCGTCGCGGCCGCCCGCGCGGAGCTGGCCGAGGGCCCGCGCACCTTCGCCGAGCTGCGCGAGACGCTCGTCGCGCTCGAGCCCGACCGCGAGCCGTCGATCCTCGGCTACGCCGTCCGCTCGCTGCTCCCGCTCGTCCAGATCCCCACCGGCGGGACGTGGGGGTTCCCGCCGCAGCCCCGGTTCACCGAGCCCGAGGACTGGCTCGGCGCCACGCCGGACCCGGATCCCGGACCGGCCGAGCTCGTCCGCCGCTACCTCGCCGCCTTCGGGCCGGCGAGCGTGCGCGACGCCCGGACGTGGTCGGGGCTCGCCCGCCTGTCGGACGCGTTCGAGGGACTCCGGCCGCAGCTGCGCGTCTTCCGCGACGAGCGGAACACCGAGCTGTTCGACCTCCCCGACGCGCCCCGTCCGCCCGAGGACACCCCGGCGCCCGCTCGCCTGCTCCCGGACTACGACAACCTCATGGTCGCCTACGCCGACCGGACGCGGGTCGTCGCCGACGAGCACCGGCCGAGGGTCTCGCTCGCCGGCGCCCGGGTCCGGGCGACCTTCCTCCTCGACGGCGTGGTGGGCGGCACGTGGCGGCTCGAGGCGCGCAGGCGCGGCGCCGGCCCGTTCCTCGTGCTCGAGCCGTTCGGGCGGCCGGCGAAGCGCGACCGGGCGGCCCTGGAGGGGGAGGGCGCGGGGCTGCTGGCGTTCCTGCACGGGCCGGAGGTCGCCGGGGAGGTGCGGGTGGGGTGAGTCCCGGGCGGAGCGGCCTACGTCGCCGGCAGCCCCGCCGCCGCCGCCTCCGCCCCCGGCCGCCGGTACAGCCCGTACAGCAGCCCGAACAGGATCAGGGTCGAGCCGAAGTAGCCGACCTCGACCCGCTCGACCTGGTCGGCCACGATCCCCGACAGGCACCAGGCGATGAAGAGGCCCGCGCACAGCAGCCAGGCCCCGGCCGCCAGCGGCGCCGCGCCGCGGGCCAGCGCGGCCTGGTTGAGCGTTCCCGAGGCGAGGTGGAGCCCCATGCCGAGCCCGACGACCGCGAGGCCCGCGCGGGTGTAGTCGAAGCCCCCGGCGAACAGGGTCCGCATCACCTCCGGGCCGATGACGAGCAACCCGAGCGCCACCGCGCCGCTGAAGCCGGCGATGGCCAGCAGGGTGATCCGGATCGCGCGGGCGAACTCCTCGCCGCGGTCACGCGCCTCGAGGCCGGCGAGGTGCGGGAGCAGCGAGGTCTGGATCGCCTGGAAGAGGACGAGCGGGGCGCGAGCGATGAGCAGCACGTTGAACACGAACCCGGCCAGCGCGTCCTCGCCCGAGGTCGCGTCGATGGCGAGCACGCCGCCGTTCAGCAGCGTCTGCTCGGCGAGCATGATCGCGAACACCGCCAGCGCGAAGGACGTGCCCCGCCGCAGGCTGAGGTCGCCGGCCGCCTCCTCGATCGTCTCGGAGGCCGGGCCGCCCTCCAGCGCGGCGTCGGCCGCCGGGACGAGCTCCTCGCCGCCGACGTGCCGGTCGCGCCGCCGGGAGAACGCGAAGGGCACGACCACGAGCGAGACGAACGGCGCCGCCGCCATGCCGGCCGCCACGGCGTCCTGCCCGGAGGTGAGGCCGATGACCGCGGCGAGCGCGAACAGCGTCCGGGAGAGCGACTCCAGGAAGACGAGGGCCCCGTAGAGGCCGAAGCGCTCGTTCCCGGCCAGCCAGCCGCGGGCGAAGTAGCTCGCCGCGTAGGCGAGGACCGCGACGACGAGGATCCAGTACAGCGTCGCGTCGCCGTCGAAGACCTCGTCGGTGATCGTCGTGCGCAGCGGCAGCGCCACGGCGAGGAACCCGAGCGCGAAGCCGGCCTGGATGAGCAGCGGCACGCGCAGCTGCTCGCCCGCCAGGCCGCGCGCGCGGCGGTCGGCGATCGAGCGCGAGAGCAGCTGCTCGATCGGCCGGTAGATGACCGACACGATCGTGAGCAGGACCGACCACATGACGGCGATCCGCGAGTACTGGTCCGGGTCGAGCGCCTGGCTCGCGAGGACGAAGTAGAGGAAGGTGACGACGCCGGTCGACGCGATCCCGATCGACAGGATCCGCGCGCCGGCGGCGTAGGAGCGCGTCTCCGGCTCGGCGGCGCCGGCCGGGTCCTCAGCCCCGGCCACCGAGGCGGACGAGCAGCATGGTCCAGGGGAACGGGGACCGCGCCGCGACGACCTCGCCGTGGCGGGAGAGGAGGGCCACGAAGGACCGCTTGGACCAGTGGTTCAGGTGGCCGGGGGTGTTGCCGAGGTCGCGGACGTAGGCGCCGCGGGCCAGGTTCAGGCCGCGCCACAGCGGCTCCCGCGGCACCGAGACGAGCAGATGGCGCGAGGCGACGCGCGCCATCTCGGCCACGGTGTGGGCCGGATCGGGAACGTGCTCGAGCACCTCGATCGCGGCGGCGAGGTCGAACTCGCCGTCGGCGAACGGGAGGTTCTCGGCCTTCATCACCCGGTACTCCAGGTTCTCGCGCCGGCGCGTCGCCCACTCGGCGGCGAGCTTGTCGTCCTCGAGGTCGATGCCGACGATCCGCCCGTCGCCGAGCCGGTCCGCCCACCGGGCGGTGAGCACGCCCTCGCCGCAGCCGACGTCGAGCACCGAGCGGGGAGCGGCCTGGGTGAAGAGCTCGTCGAGCGTGCGCTCGAAGGCGCCCATGAGCCGGCGAACCACCGGGTTGGTGGAGCCGTACTTGTCGTAGGTGTTGCCGGTCGGGACCTGCTCGGCGGCGCCCGCGCTCATACGCCGAGCGTCTCCCGCTCGGTGTCCCGTGGCGGCTCGGCCGCGCCCGCGGACGGCGCCCCGCCGTCCGCCGGCTCGTAGTGGGAGGGCGGGATCCCGAGCTGCAGCTCGATGCGGCGGACCTTCTCGAGGGTCCGCTGGGTGAGGACGCGCTGGGCGGCCAGGAGATCGCCGATCACCCCGAGCGCGGCGAGCAGCGCGGCGGTGAGGAACAGCACCGCGCCCAGGATCAGGGACTGCACGTGCCCGGCGCCGTCCCCCTGGACGAAGGCGACGAGGAAGCGGGTCCACACGGCGATCGAGGCCACCCCGACCAGGATCGCCCCGCCCCAGAACACCTTCAGGGGCTCGTACTGGCTGTAGATGCGGAAGATCGACAGCGCGTTGCGGCGCACGTAGGCGCCCATCGACGGGAAGAGCCGCGACTCGCGCGTCTTGGGGTTCGTCCGGATCGGGACGTCCTGCAGGGCGACGAGCAGCTTCCCGGCCTGGATGATCGTCTCCAGCGTGTAGGTGAACTTCGAGACGACCTGCATCTGCAGCGCGGCCTCGCGGTTGTAGGCGCGGAAGCCGGACGTCGTGTCGGGCACCTCGGTCGAGGAGGCCTGGCGCACGACCCACGAGCCGGCCTTCTGCAGCGCCTTCTTCAGCGGGGAGAAGTGCTCGATGGTCTCCACCTGGCGGTCGCCGACCACCATGTCGGCCTCGCCGCGGAGGATCGGCTCGACCAGCCGCTGGATGTCCCGGCCCTGGTACTGGTTGTCGGCGTCGGTGTTGACGATCACGTCGGCGCCGAGCTTCAGGCAGGCGTCGAGCCCGGCCTGGAAGCCGGCGGCCAGCCCCTTGTTGTTCGTGAGCCGCACGACGTGCTGCACGCCGCCCGCGCGGGCCACCTCCACGGTGCGATCGGTCGAGCCGTCGTCGATGATCAGCCACTCGACCTCGTCGAAGCCCGGGACCTCGCGCGGGAGGTCCGCCAGCGTGACCGGGAGGGTCTCCGCCTCGTCGAGGCAGGGGATCTGGATGATGAGCTTCATGCGGTGCGGGGCTCGACCCGGAGGCCGCGCGGGACCGGAGTCGAAAGGATACGCGCCGTGCGGCCCGGATCGTCGGCGCTCCCCACCGTATCCTGGGAGTCGCAGCGCCCGAGCCCCATGCCCGTCCGCACCGACACCGACGCCCCGCACCTGGCCCGCGCCATCGAGCTGGCCGAGCGCGGGCGGGGCCACGTCAGCCCGAACCCGCTCGTCGGCGCGGTGGTCGTCCGCGACGGCGAGGTGCTCGGGGAGGGGTGGCACACCGCCTACGGCGAGGCCCACGCGGAGGTCGAGGCGATCCGGGCCGCGGGCGACGCCGATCTGGCGGGCGCCACGCTGTACGTCTCGCTCGAGCCCTGCTGTCACGAGGGGCAGACGCCGCCGTGCACCGACGCGATCGTGGCGGCCCGCCTCGGGCGCGTGGTCGTCGCCGCGGACGATCCCTCCGAGAAGGCCTCGGGCCGCGGGCTCGGCATCCTGCGCGACGAGGGCATCGAGGTCGCGGTGGCCGACGGCGAGCTCGCCGCCCGGGCGCGCCGGCTCAACCAGCCGTTCCGCAAGCACGCGCGCACCGGACGGCCCTGGGTGCTCTTCAAGTCGGCGATGACGCTCGACGGCAAGGTGGCCACCGGCACCGGCGACTCGAAGTGGATCTCCGCCGAGCCGAGCCGCCGCCGCGCCCACCGCTGGCGGGCCGAGTGCGACGCCGTCGCGGTCGGCATCGGCACCGCGCTGGCCGACGACCCCCAGCTCACCGCCCGCCTGCCCGACGTCCGCCGCCAGCCGCGTCGCGTGGTCTTCGACTCGGAGGCGCGGCTGCCGCTCGACTCGCGGCTGGTGTCCGACGCGGCCGAGCAGCCGCTGACCGTCGTCGTCTCCCGCGCGGCCCGCCGGACCGCGGTCGGCGCGCTGGAGTCGGCCGGCGCGCGGGTGATCGTCACCACCGGTTCCAACGAGCCCGGCCGGGTGCGCTCCGCGCTCGACCAGCTCGGCGCCGAGGGGGTGACCTCGATGCTGCTGGAGGGCGGTCCGCGGCTCGCCGGAGCCTTCCTCGACGCCGGCGAGATCGACGAGTTGCGGCTCTTCCTCGCGCCGGTCGTGCTCGGCGGCCGCGCCGCCCGCGACCCGCTCGAGGGGGAGGGGGTCGAGACGATCGCCGAGGCGGTCCGGGCGTTGACGCTCGAGTGCGAGTCGGTGGCGGGCGACGTGCTGGTCACGGCGCGCCTGCGGGAGTGGTGATGTTCACCGGGCTCGTGGCCGAGCTGGGCACGGTGGCCGCGGTGGAGGCGACCGACGCGGGGGCGCGCCTCACGGTCGAGGCGGGCCTCGCCCCGGAGCTCGGCGAGGGCGACTCGGTCGCGGTGAACGGGGTGTGCCTCACGGCGACCGCGGTCGAGCCGGCGCGCTTCCACGCCGACGTCATGGGGGAGACGCTGCGCCGCTCCTCGCTCGGCGACGCCGCACCCGGGGCCCGGGTCAACCTCGAGCTGCCGCTGCGCGCGACCGACCGGCTCGGCGGCCACGTCGTCCAGGGCCACGTCGACGCGACCGGCGAGGTGGCCGAGGTGCGGAGCGACGGCTTCGCCCGCCTCGTGCGGATCGCCGCACCGCCCGCCCTGCTGCGCTACGTCGTGGAGAAGGGCTCGATCGCGGTCGACGGCGTCTCGCTGACCGTCGCCGCCCTCGGCGCCGACGACTTCACCGTCTCGCTCATCCCCGAGACGCTCGAGCGCACGACGCTCGGCGCCGCCGAGCCGGGACGGCGTGTCAACCTGGAGGTGGACGTGCTCGCGAAATACGTCGAGAGGCTGGTGAGCCGATGAGCCCGGAGACCCGGACGCCGTTCGCGACCATCGAGGACGCGATCGACGACATCCGCCAGGGCAAGATGGTCGTCGTCTGCGACGACGAGGACCGCGAGAACGAGGGCGACCTGACGATGGCCGCCCAGTTCGTCACGCCGGAGGCGATCAACTTCATGGCGAAGGAGGGGCGCGGGCTCATCTGCCTCGCGCTGACCCCGGACCGCTGCGACGAGCTCGGCCTCGACCTGATGGCGGCGAAGAACGAGTCGCCCTTCGAGACGGCGTTCACCGTCTCGATCGAGGCGCGCGAGGGCGTCACGACCGGCATCTCCGCGGCGCGACCGCGCCCACACGATCCAGGTCGCGATCGACCCGGGCACCGCGCCGCGCGACCTCGTCCAGCCCGGCCACGTGTTCCCGCTCAAGGCGAAGGCCGGCGGGGTGCTCGAGCGCACCGGGCAGACCGAGGCCGGCGTCGACCTCGCCCGCCTGGCCGGCCTCAACCCCGCCGGCGTGATCTGCGAGATCATGAACGACGACGGGACGATGGCCCGGGTCGACGATCTCGTCGGCTACTGCGCGCGCCACGCGCTGAAGATGGTCACGGTCGCCGACCTCATCGCCTACCGGCGCCGGCACGACAAGCTCGTCGAGCGCGTCGTGGCGACCGGGCTGCCGACCGCGTTCGGCGACTTCACGGTCGTCGGCTACCGCTCGCTGGTCGACGACAAGCACCACGTCGCGATGGTCAAGGGCGAGGTCGCCGGGGCGGACGACGTGCTCGTCCGCGTCCACTCGGAGTGCCTCACCGGCGACGTCTTCCACTCGCTGCGCTGCGACTGCGGCGAGCAGCTCGAGTCGGCGCTGGCGATGATCGAGACCGAGGGGCGCGGGGTGCTGCTCTACCTCTCCCAGGAGGGCCGGGGGATCGGCCTGCTCAACAAGCTGCGCGCCTACAAGCTCCAGGAGGAGGGCCTCGACACCGTCGACGCGAACCTGCGAGCTCGGCCTGCCCGCCGACCTGCGCGACTACGGCATCGGCGCCCAGATCCTCACCGACCTCGGCCTGACCTCGATCCGGATCCTGACGAACAACCCGAAGAAGATCATCGGGCTCGAGGGCTACGGGCTCTCGGTGACCGACCAGGTGCCGATCCAGTCGCTGCCCAACCCGCACAACGCGGCCTACCTGCGGGCCAAGAAGGACCGCATGGGCCACACGCTCCACCATCAGGGGCTCGCGCTCGACGAGGAGATGATCGCCGGCGAGCGCAGCAGCGACCGCGAGCGGAGCGACGGGTGAGCGACCCCGACCGCTTCGCGCTCTGCGTGGCGCGCTTCTACGCCGAGCTGGCCGACCGGCTCGTGGCCGGCGCCCGCGCGGCCCTGTCCGAGGCCGGGCACGAGGACGTCGACGAGCTCGACGTGCCGGGCGCCTTCGAGCTGCCGCTCGCCGCCCGCTACGCGGCGGAGTCGGGGCGCTACGCCGGGATCGTCTGCCTCGGCGCGGTCATCCGCGGCGAGACCGACCACTACGACTACGTCTGCGCCGAGGCGGCGCGCGGGATACAGCAGGTCCAGCTCCTCAGCGGCGTGCCGTGCGGGTTCGGCGTGCTCACGGTCGACTCGATGGAGCAGGCCCTGGCGCGCTCGGGCGGCGAGGAGCGGGACTCCGGCCGCCACGCCGTCGCGGCGGTCCTCGCCTCGCTGGAGATCCGCCGGCGACTCGACGAGAAGCGCGGTCGGGCCGGCTTCACCGCCTGATCGTCGCCGGCGGCGGGCGTGGGGCACGGCCTGCCTGCGCGGATCCGCCGCGCCGCGGCCGGGCGACCGCGCCGCTATCCTCACCCGGCCATGCCGAAGGTCTGCCACGTCTGCGCCAAGGGTCCCGCGTTCGGGAACAACCGCAGCCACTCAATGCGCGCCACCCGGCGACGCTTCGACCCGAACCTCCAGCGCGTCCGCATCGACGACGCGGGGACGCCGCGGCGCGTATACGTCTGCACGCGGTGCCTCAAGGCGGGCAAGGTCACCAAGGCACGCTGACGCTGACGCTCCGGTCGTCCGGCGTGACCAACGTCTCCCTCGTCCGGTTCCGTGGCGCGGTCGAGGCCGGTCTCGCGGCGCTCGAGGCGCGGCGCCAGGAGGTCAACGACCTCAACGTCTTCCCGGTCGCGGACGGCGACACCGGCGACAACATGGCGCTCACGCTGCAGGCCGTGCTCACCGAGCTCGACCGCCTGGCGGCCTCCGGGCGCAGCCTCGACGAGATCGGGCGCGACGAGATCGTCCACTCCGTCGCGCGCGCCGCGCTGCTCGGCGCGCGCGGCAACAGCGGGGTCATCCTCTCCCAGCTCATCCGCGGAGCCGCCGAGGAGCTCATCTCGCGGCCCGGGGAGCTGATCGACCCGGTGCTCGTCGGCGCCGCCATGGTGCGCGCGGCCGACCAGGCCTACGGCTCGGTCCGCGAGCCCGCCGAGGGGACGATCCTCACCACGGTGCGCGAGATGGCGCTGCGCGTCGTCTCCGCGAGCGCTCACGCCGACGTCGTGCGCCTCGAGCGCGACACGCCGGCCGACATGCAGGACCGCGTGCTCGCCGGGGTGCTCGAGGACGCGATCGACGCGGGCCAGGAGTCCGTGCGGCGCGGCCCGGACCTGCTGCCGGCGCTGCGCGAGGCCGGCGTGGTCGATGCGGGGGCGTACGGGCTCGTGGTCATCTTCTCGGGCGTCGTCGCGGCGCTGCGGGGTGAGGACCCGCCGGAGATCGAGCACCACGCCGCCGCGCGGGTCACCCATCCGGAGCACCACTCCTCGACCTACCGCTACTGCGTGAACTTCGCGATCAGCGGCGAGGACCTGGACGCGATCGCCCACATCCCGGCGCTCGAGCTGCTCGGGGACTCCGTGCTCGTCGTCGGCGACCGCACGACGCTGCGGGTCCACGTCCACGCGGACGACCCGGACGCCGCGACCGGGCTCTTCGACGGCGTCGGCGAGGTCTCCCACCTCGACGTCGCCGACATGCACGAGCAGATGGAGCAGCGCTCCGAGCGGCTGGCCGCCGCGCTCCCGGGTGAGTCCAGGACGGCGGTCGTCGCGGTCGTGTCCGGCCCGGGGATGCGCGACCTCTTCGAGAGCCTGGGCGTCCACACCCTCGACGGCGGCCCGACGCTCAACCCCTCCACCTACGACCTGCTCGCCGGGATCCACGCCGTGCCGGCGGAGGAGGTCGTGCTGCTTCCGTCCTCGGCCAACGTGCTGATGGCGGCCGAGGCGGCGGCGCAGCAGTCCGACCGCGAGGTCCGCGTCGTGCCGACGCGCTCCCAGCAGGCGGGGCTGGCGGTCGCCATGGCCCACGATCCGGCGCGGCCGGCCGACGACAACGCCGCGGCGATGCAGGCGGCGCTCGGACTCGTGCGCACCGGCGGCGTGGCCCCGGCCGCGCGCGAGGACACCCACGGGCGCTTCGCGGCCGGCGAGGCGGTGGCCTTCGTCGAGGAGGAGATCGTGGCGTGGGGCGAGCCCGCGGCGGCGCTGCGCGCCGTGCTCGAGCGGCTCGGCGACGGCGCGGAGCTCGTGACGTGCATCGCGAGCGCGGACGCCCCGCTCGCCGAGGCGGCGATCGCGACGCTCGCGCCCGACGGCATCGAGCTCGAGCTGAGCTCGGGCGGCCCCCCGAGCTGGTGGTGGCTGCTCGCGGCGGAGTAGGGGGCGGGGCGGGGGCCGGGCCGCCGGCGGCCGGTGGCCGGGCCTGGGGGGCGCTCGTGCCCGGACCGTTGCCGGCCCTCGGCGCTGACGGCGAGCCTGGTCCGCTGACGGCGAGCCTGGTCGTCTCCGGGCCGGTCCGCCGCCTCGGCGCCAACGGCGGCAAGGAAGGGGGCGGGCTCGGGCACTCCGCGGGCTCGCCGTACGAGGTCCGTGCGCCATCGTCGTCGAATATCGGCGCGGATGGCACCCGCATCAGGGTCCGCGTCGATGCGGCTGCGATTCTCCCCGCTATCCGACGAAGATCGCAGCCGCGTCCGTTCTGCCGCTGCGGATCGGGGTTCACCCGCCGACGCCGGCGGCCCTCTTCCCCAGCCGCCGTTGGCCGAGCCCGCGATGCGCCCCCGGGTTCGCCCGCGGACGCCGGCTCACCACCTCCTTCCCCGGTCGCCGTCGGCCGAGCCCGCCGGGCGCGCGGGAGAGCCCGCCACCCCCGCGAGCGAGCTGCGCCTCCGGCCCGACCGCGCCCCGCGTCATCCTCGTCGTCGTGCCCGTCACGCCCGCCGCGCTTCCGGTCGCGTTCGCCAGCAGCGAGCCGCTCGACGCCGGCGACCTGCTCGCCGCGCCCGTCCGCTATCCGTGCCCGTCGCGGCTGGACCAGCCCCTCGACATCCGCCCGGCGCGCGCGGCGCGCGCCGCAGAGGGCCTCGGCCTGCGAACGGTCGGCGACCTCCTCGAGCACGTTCCCCACCGCCACGAGGATCGCCGCGACGCGCGGGCGGTCGCCGACCTCGCCCCCGGCGAGGACGCCACCGTCGTGGTGTCGGTCCGGCGCATCGCGCTGCGCCGCACCCGGCGCCGCGGCCTGACGCTCGTCGAGGCCACCGTGGCGGACGACAGCGGCCCGGTGAACGCCGTGTGGTTCAACCAGCCGTGGGTGGCCGACCGGCTCACGCCCGGCGCGCGGGCCGTCCTCTACGGGCGCTACGAGGGCCGCAACCGCTTCCGGGTCAGCGACTGGCAGCCGGCGCCCGCCGGCGCGGCGGGTGGCGCGATCGCCGAGGCGACGTCCTCGGCGGGGCTCGTCCCGGTGTATCCGGCCGCGGAGGGGATCGCCTCGAAGAAGCTGCGGGAGCTGGCCTGGGAGCACCGTGACGCCATCCGCGACGTCGTCGATCCGCTGCCGGCGGCGCTGCTCGACGCCGAGCGGCTCGCCGAGCGGCCGGCCGCGGTGGCCGCGGTCCACTTCCCGCGCACCCCGGAGGACGACGCCGGCGGGCGCCGCCGCCTCGCCCTCGACGAGCTGCTCCTCATGCAGCTCGCGCTCCTGCGCCGCCGCGCGCGCCGCGCCGAGGCCGCGGCGGCGCCCGCCCTCGCCGAGCCCCGCTCGCTCAGCGCCCGCTGGCTGGCCGAGCTGCTGCCGTTCGCGCCGACCGGCGACCAGGAGCGGGCGATCGACGCGGTCGAGCAGGACCTCGCGCGGCCCCGGCCGATGCAGCGGCTGCTCATGGGGGAGGTCGGCTCCGGGAAGACCGTCGTCGCGTTGTTCGGTCTCCTGCGGGCGGTGGAGCACGGCATGCAGGGCGTGTTCATGGCGCCGACCGAGACGCTCGCCGAGCAGCACTTCGCCACCCTGCAGGCGCTGCTCCCCGGCGAGCTCGTCCCGATCGCCCTGCTCACGGGCTCGACGCCCGCGGCCCGCCGCCGCGACGTCCTCGGGAAGCTCGCGAGCGGCGAGCTCGCGATCGTCGTGGGCACCCACGCGGTGATCGAGCCCGACGTCGGCTTCGCCCGCCTCGCCCTGGCCGTCGTCGACGAGCAGCACCGGTTCGGGGTCCGCCAGCGGGCGGCGCTCGACGCCAAGGGCGAGGCGGGCCGCCGCCCCCACGTGCTGCACATGACCGCCACGCCGATCCCGCGCACGCTCGCCCTGACCGCGTACGGCGACCTCGACGTGACGGTCCTGCGGGAGCTGCCGCGCGGACGGCGTCCGGTCACCACCCACCTCGCCTCCGGGGAGCGCCAGCGAGCGCGCGCCTACGAGCGGATCCGCGAGGAGCTGCGGGCGGGGCGCCAGGCGTTCGTCGTCTGCCCGCTCGTCGAGCAGTCCGACGCGCTCCAGGCCCGCGCGGCCACGGCGGAGTTCGAGCGGCTCGCGCGCACCGAGTTCCGCGACTTCCGGGTGGTGCTCCTGCACGGCCAGATGCGCCAGAAGGAGAAGCAGGCCGCGATGGCCGCGTTCGCCGCCGGCGGCGCGGACGTGCTCGTCGCCACGTCGGTGATCGAGGTCGGCATCGACGTGCCGAACGCGACCGTCATGCTCGTCGAGGACGCCGAGCGCTACGGCATCTCGCAGCTCCACCAGCTGCGCGGCCGGGTCGGGCGCGGCGACCGGGCCGCGGTGTGCCTGCTGTTCGGCCCGCAGGACTCCCGCCGGCTGCGCGCGCTGGCCGAGCACCGCGACGGCTTCCGCCTGGCGGAGATCGACCTCGAGCTGCGCGGCGAGGGCGAGCTCGTCGGCGTCCGCCAGTCCGGGCTGCCCGCGTTCCGCGTGGCGCGGCTCCCGCAGGACGCCGACCTGCTCGACCGCGCCCGCGAGTGGGCCGGGCGCGTGCTCGACGAGGACCCGACCCTGAGCCGGCCGGAGCACGCCCTGCTCGCCGACGCGCTCCTCGGCGCCTACGGCGACGAGGCGCTCCTCCCGATCCCGGCGTGAGGGTCATCGCCGGCACCCGCCGCGGCCGCCGACTCGCCGCGCCGCGCGGGCGCGAGACCCGGCCGACCGCGGACCGCGTCCGCGAGGCGCTGTTCTCGATCCTGGGCGACGTGGAGGGCGCCCGGGTCCTCGATCTCTTCGCCGGGTCCGGCGCCCTGGGCATCGAGGCGCTCTCGCGCGGGGCCGCCGAGGCGACCTTCGTCGACTCCGCGCCCGCCGCGATCCGCGCGATCCGCGCGAACCTCGCGGCCCTCGACCTCGACGCCACCGTGCTCCGCCGCGACTGGCGGGCGGCGCTGCGCGAGGCATCGGCCGCTTCTCGCCACTACGATCTCGTCTTCCTCGACCCCCCGTACCGCCTCGCGGCGTCGCTCGGCCCGCCGCTGGCGGCGGCGCTGACGCCGGTGGTGGCCGCCGGCGGCCGCGTCGTCGCCGAGAGCGACCGCCGCGCGCCGCTCGACCTCGGCCTCCCGCTGAGCGACGAGCGCCGCTACGGCGACACGACCATCAGGATCCATGACCCCCAGTAATCGCCGCGCCATCTGCCCGGGCTCCTACGACCCGGTGACCAACGGCCACCTCGACGTCATCACGCGCGCCGCGGGGATGTTCGACGAGGTGATCGTCGGGGTGGTCAACCTGCCCATCCGCAAGGGCAAGACGCTGTTCGCCGCCGAGGAGCGCGTCGCCTTCGTCGAGGCGGCGACCGGCCACCTGGAGAACGTCCGGACCGAGCCGTTCTCCACCCTCGTCGTCGACTTCGCCCGCGCGACCGGCGCCCGCGCGATCGTCAAGGGGTTGCGCGCGATCTCCGACTTCGAGTACGAGTTCGAGATGAACCAGCTCAACCGCATGCAGGCGCCGGACGTCGAGTCCGTCTACCTGATGGCCTCCCCGCAGTACAGTTTCCTCAGCTCCAGCGGCATAAAGGAGCTCGCCACCTTCGGGGGCGACATCGCGGAGCTCGTGCCCGAGGTCGTCGCCCGGCGGTTGCAGGAAGAGCTTTCCCGCTGACGAAACAGGGGTTCCCATGGATGTCCTCGTCCTGATCGACAAGCTCGACGACCTGGTCCACAACGCCAAGCCGGTCCCGCTGACCGACCAGGTGCGCGTGGACAAGGAGGAGATCTACGACATCCTCGATCAGATGCGGGCGACGATCCCCGAGGAGATCAAGCAGGCCCGCTGGATCGTCAAGGAGCGCCAGGAGATGCTCGCCGAGGCCAAGCGCGAGGCCGAGCGGATCATCAAGGAGGCGCGGGAGAAGCAGGACCAGCTCGTCTCCCAGCAGGAGGTCACCAAGGAGGCCGAGCGGGCGGCGGAGGACATCGTCGACGACGCCCGCGCGCGCGAGCGGGAGATCCGCCTCGGCGCGGAGGACTACGCCGACGAGATCCTCAACACGCTCGAGGTGAACCTGTCGAAGTTCATCGCCGCGGTCCAGCGCGGCCGCGAGCGCCTGGCCGGCAAGGACGAGCCGGCCGAGGTCGGCTGAGCCACCGCGGCGCCGCGGAGCGCTCGCGCGCTCGGGTGCCCATGCGTCGACGGCGCATCGGAAGCGGCCCGTCGCGCGCCGCCCGTTGCCCGCCGCCTGCGGCCCGCCGCGCGCCGGCCCTCCGACCGACGGTCCAGGCCGACTCGACCGCCGGAGGAAATCGCTTGGCCGGCGGGCCGGGCGCCCCTACCGTGCGGCCATGCGCCGGCCCCCGCAGATCGTGGCCTTCGGTGGCGGAGGCTTCTCGACGGAGGCCGCCACCCCGTCCCTGGACGACTACGTCCTGGCCCTGACCGGCCGGAAGCGGCCGCGGGTGTGCTTCCTGCCGTCGGCGAGCGGCGACGCGGACCACTACGTCGTGCGCTTCTACCGCGCCTTCGACCCGGGTCGCTGCCGTCCCTCGCACGCCTCGCTCTTCCGCCGCGAGACCGGGGTGGGCGACCTCCGCGCCCACCTGCTGGCCCAGGACCTGATCTACGTCGGCGGCGGCTCGCTCGTCTCGCTGCTCGGCGTGTGGCGGGCGCACGGCGTCGACGGGATCCTGGCCGACGCCTGGCGGGCCGGCGTCGTGCTCTGCGGGGTCTCCGCCGGCTCGCTGTGCTGGTTCGCCGAGGCCGTCACGGCCTTCCACGGCCTCCCGCGCCGCGTCGACGGCGTCGGCCTGCTGCCGTACTCGAACACCGTGCACTACGACGCCGAGCCGGCCCGCCGCGACGCCTACCACGTGTTTCTCGGGGACGGGATGCGGGCGGGGTTCGCGGCCGAGGACGGGGTGGCCCTGCACTTCGTCGGCGAGGAGCTCCACGCCGTGGTCGCCTCACGTCCCGGACGCCGGGCGTGGCGGATGGACCGCCGGGACGGGACGGTCGCGGAGACCCCGGTCGAGCCGCGGCTGCTCGAACGGCCGGCCGGCCCGGCGCCGGGGCTGCGTGCCGCGGCCTAGGCGGATCTTCGCGATGGGCGGCGGCGGGTTCTCGATGGAGCCGCGCGGCGACGGGCTCGACCGCCACGTGCTCGCCCTCGCCGGGGTGGCGCGCCCGCGGGTCTGCCTGCTGCCGACCGCGAGCGGCGACCAGCACGACCTCATCGCCCGGTTCCACGCCCGCTTCCGCGACCTCGCCTGCGAGCCCTCGCACGCGTCCCTCTTCCGCCGGGCCGGCGACATCGAGGCGCAGTTGCGCGCCCAGGACGTCGTCTACGTCGCCGGCGGGAGCCTGCGGAACATGCTCGCGATCTGGCGCGCGCACGGGGTCGAGCGACTGCTCGTCGACCTGTGGCGGGACGGCACGCTGCTCTGCGGCCTCTCGGCGGGGTCGATGTGCTGGTTCGAGCACGCCATCACGTGCTCGACCGGCGCGCCGCGCCCCGCCGCGGGCCTCGGGCTGCTGGCCGGGAGCAACTGCGTGCACTACGACGGGGAGCCGGCGGCGACGGCCGCGCTACCTCGAGGCCATCCGCCTCGGGCTCCCGGCCGGCTGGGGGGTGGAGGACGGCGTCGGCCTGCTCTTCGAGGACGGGCGGATGGTCGAGGCCGTCACCGCGCGGCGCGGCGCGCGCGCCTACCGCGTGGCGCGCCGCCGGGACGGCCTCGTCGACGAGCGGCCGATCGAGCCGCGCGTCCTCGCGGGAGCCGCCGCCGCGCCCGCGCCGCCGCCGTTCGCGATCGAGGAGTGGCGGCAGGCACGCCGGGCGCGGGACCGCGGCCCGCGGCTCGGCCGGCCACGCGCGTCGGCACGGGACTGACGCCGGCGCGGACGTGCTTGGATAGGGGGCGATGCGCCTCCCCCTGGATGTCGTCGCCGACCAGGCCTTCGTCGCGCGAACGCTGATCTCGGCCGGCGTCGTCGCGCCCGGGCGACCCGACCGCGTCGCCCGCGCGATCCTCGCCGTCTCGAAGTGGGGGCGCACCCACGCCGCGGCCTACGCCGCCGGCGCGGCGCGGGATCCCGGGGGCCTCGCGCTCGTCGACGAGCGGGGCACCCTGACCTTCGCCGAGGTCCACGACCGCACGAACCGGATCGCCAACGCGCTCGCCGCCCGCGGGATCGGCGCGGGCGACGCCGTCGCGCTGATGTGCCGCAACCACCGCGGGTTCGTCGAGGCGACCGTCGCCCTGAACAAGGTCGGGGCGCACGCGCTCTACCTCAACACGTCGTTCGCGGCCCCGCAGATCGCCGACGTGGTCGAGCGCGAGGGCGCCGGCGCGATCATCCACGACGCCGAGTTCGCCGACCTCGTCGCGCCCGCCGCGCGCCGGCGCCTGCGCATCATCTCCTGGCACGAGCCGGGCGCCGAGCCATCCGACCCGACCCTCGAGGACCTGCTCGCGGAGGGGGCGGACCGGGAGCCCGGCGCCCCCGAGGAGACCGGCCGGACGGTGATCCTCACGTCGGGGACCACCGGGACGCCGAAGGGCGCCAACCGGGGCACGCCGGACTCGCTCGCGCCGGGCGCCGCGCTGCTCTCCCGCATCCCGTTCCGGGCCCGCGAGACGACGGTGATCGCGGCCCCGCTCTTCCACTCGTGGGGGCTCGCGCACTGGACCCTCGCGGGCGCGCTCGGCTCCACGGTCGTGCTGCGCCGCCGCTTCGACCCGGAGGGCACGCTCGCCGCGGTGGCCGAGCACCGCGCCAGCGCCCTCGTCGTGGTCCCGGTGATGCTCCAGCGCATCCTCGACCTCCCGCCCGCGCGGCGCGAGGCCTACGACACCGGGTGCCTGCGCATCATCGCCGCGAGCGGGTCGGCGCTGCCGGGGCCGCTCGCGTTCGACGTGATGGACGCCTTCGGCGACGTCCTCTACAACCTCTACGGCTCGACCGAGGTCGCGTGGGCCACGATCGCCGGCCCGGAGGACCTGCGCGCCGCCCCGGGGACGGCGGGCCGGCCGCCGCGGGGGACGGTCGTCCGCCTGCTCGACCGCGACGGGCGCGAGGTGCCGTCGGGCGAGTCGGGGCGGATCTTCGTGGTCAACGAGATGCTCTTCGACGGCTACACCGGCGGGGGCGGCAAGGAGGTCGTCGCCGGCCTGATGTCCACCGGCGACGTCGGCCACTTCGACGCCGACGGGCGCCTGTTCGTCGACGGGCGCGACGACGACATGATCGTCTCGGGCGGGGAGAACGTCTTCCCCGCCGAGGTCGAGGACCTCCTGCACGGCCACGAGGCGGTGCGCGAAGCGGCCGTCATCGGGATCCCCGACGAGGAGTTCGGCCAGCGGCTGAAGGCCGTCGTGGCGCTGCGCGACGACGCCGACCTCGACGCCGACGCGGTGCGGGCCTACGTGAAGGCCAACCTCGCCCGCTTCAAGGTGCCCCGCGACGTGGAGTTCGTCGACGCGCTCCCGCGCAACGCGACGGGGAAGGTCGTGCGCCGGGAGCTGTGACGGGAGGGGACGGCCGGCGGGCGGCACGGCCGGCGCTACCCTCGGATCCCCATGGCGGGTCCCGCGCACGATCTCGACCTCGGCCGGCTGCGGCTCAGCTCCGGTGAGGGCCGGCGCTTCGACCTGGCGGTCCCCGTCGGGCCCTTCGACTTCGGGGGCGAGCCGTACGCCGTGAGCCCGGACCCGGTGCCGGTCCGGCTCGACGTGTCGCGCACGACCGGCGACGGCTGGTCGCTGCGCCTGCGGCTCGCCGCGCGGCTGGTGGGGCCGTGCATGCGCTGCCTCGCCGACGCCGCGCCCGAGACCGCGGCCGACGCCCGTGAGGTCGACCAGCCGGGGGAGGGGGAGGAGCTCGAGAGCCCCTACGTCGAGGGCGGCGTGCTCGATCTCGCCCAGTGGACGCGGGATGCGCTCGCGCTGGCCCTGCCGGCCCAGGTCGTGTGCCGGGAGGACTGCCGGGGGCTCTGCCCGGAGTGCGGCGAGCGGCTGGACGACCTCCCGCCCGACCACGGGCACGCGCGCGCGCCGGACCCCCGCTGGGCCAAGCTGCGCGAGCTCGGCGGCCCGGCGTAGGGCACCCCGCCGCGCCGCCGCGCCGCTGCTACGCTGGCCCCCGCCATGGCCGTCCCCAAGCAGAAGCAGTCGCACGCCCGCACCGCGAAGCGCCGCGCCCAGCACAAGATCGCCGCGCCGACGTACAACGCCTGCCCGCAGTGCCACAGCCCCCGCCGCCCACACCGGGTCTGCCCCGTGTGCGGGACCTACGCGGGGCGCGAGGTCGTGCGCGGCGACCGCGGCGCCGACGCCTGACCGGCGCGGGCGCCGTGACGACGGTCGCCGTCGACGCCAACGGGGCCGACCTGGGCCCCGCCGAGGTCGCGGCCGGTGCCGCGCTCGCCGCCTCCCGGGGCGTCCGGATCCGGCTGTTCGGCCCCGCCGCCGCCGTCGGGACGCTGCCCGCCGGGGTCGAGGTGGTCGACACGCCGACGTCGATCGCCAAGGCCCCCGACCCGGCCGCCGCGGTCCGCGCGACGCCGGACGCCTCGATCGTGCGGGCGGCGAAGGCCGTGGCCGCCGGGGAGGCGGATGCGCTGGTCGCCGGCGGGTCCACCGGAGCGGCGCTCGCCGCCGGGCTCTTCCACGTCCGCCGCGGCACCGGGATCCACCGCCCGGCCCTCGCGGTCCCGGTGCCGGTGCCCGGCGCGCCCGTCCTCCTGCTCGACGTCGGCGCGAACGTCGAGGTGCGCCAGGAGCACCTCGTCCAGTTCGCCTTCATGGGCGCCGCCTTCGCGGAGGCGGTGCTCGGCGTGGACCGACCCCGCGTCGCCCTCCTCTCCAACGGCGAGGAGCCGACCCGCGGCACGCCGCTCCTGCTCGCCGCGCACGAGCGTCTCGCGGCCGCGGAGGGCCTGCGCTTCGTCGGCAACCTCGAGGGCACCGGGCTGACCTCCGGCGCCGCGGACGTCGTGGTCACCGACGGGTTCACCGGGAACGTGGCGCTCAAGGTCATGGAGGGGGTCTCGGCGGCGCTGCTCGGCGCGCTGCGCAGCGCGGCGGACGCCTCTCCGCGGGCGAAGGCCGGCGGCCTGCTCCTGCGCCCGTCGCTGCGCGGCCTGCGCGACGACCTCGATCCCGAGGGGGTGGGCGGCGCCTACATGCTCGGCCTGCGCCGGCTCGTCGTCGTCCCGCACGGCCGCTTCACCCGCACCGGCTACGCCAACGCGATCGCGCTCGCCGCGCGGGGCGCGAGCGAGCGGGTCGCCGAGCGCACCCACGACGCCCTCGAGGCGGCCGGCGCGCTGCGGCGCGCGCCGTCCGCCGTCTCATCTAGCGTCACCTGACCCATGAACCGCGACCAGGTCCTCGACCTCATCCGCACGCATCTGGCCGACGAGCTGGAGGCCGATCCGGCGACGATCGGGGAGTCCACCCGCTTCAAGGAGGATCTCGAGGCGGACTCGCTCGACCTCTACACGCTCGTCCAGGAGCTGGAGGACCGCTACGGGGTGCGGATCTCCGACGAGGCGGCGGCGGGCATCCTGACGGTGGGCCAGGCGGTCGACTTCGTCGTCGCGCACGGGGTCGCCGACCGCGAGCCGAGGCCCTGACCGCTGGAGCGCCTCGCCGAGCTGCTCGACGCGCTGCCGGACGACCTCGCCCGGCAGACCGTGACCCACGCCTCGTGGACCGCCCGCCGGGCCGAGGCCTACGACCGGCTCGCCTTCCTCGGGGACAGCGTGCTCGGGCTCGCGGTCACGGCGCACCTGTGGCCCCGGCTCGACCCGGACCGCTACGGCGCGGGCCGGCTGACGCAGATCCGTGCCGCCGCGGTGTCGGGCCGGGCCTGCCGCCAGGTCGGCGAGCGACTCGGCGTGCCCCGGCGACTGGCGGCCCGGGCTCCCGCGGACGGCGTGGCGCCGGCGACGCTGCTGGCCGGCGAGCGGGTGCCGGCCTCGATCGTGGAGGCGGTGATCGGCGCCTGCTACCTGACCTACGGGTTCGAGCGGACCGCCGAGGCGGTGGTCGACGCGTTCGCGCCGGAGATCGCGGCGGCGCTCGAGCACCCCGGCGACTTCAAGTCGGCCCTTCAGGAGCGCCTCGCCCAGCGCGGGGAGGTCGTCGTCTACGAGGTCGTCGCGGAGGAGGGGCCGCCGCACGAGCGGACGTTCACCGTCCGGGCGGTCGTCGGGACCGAGGAGGTCGCCCGCGGCACGGGGCGCAGCAAGAAGGACGCGGAGCAGGCGGCGGCGCGGACGGCGCTCGGCGAGCCGGGGCCGGCGCGGGGGTGAGGTCGTGCACCTGAAGGAGATCGTGCTGCGCGGCTTCAAGTCCTTCCCCGAGCGCACGCGGCTGCGCTTCGGGCCCGGGGTGAGCGTCATCGTGGGCCCCAACGGCTCGGGCAAGTCGAACGTCACCGACGCCGTGCTGTGGGCCATGGGCGAGCAGTCGCCGCTCAACGTCCGCGGCCAGTCCATGCAGGACGTGATCTTCGGCGGCGGCCACGGGCGCCAGGCCGCCCAGGCGGCCGAGGTCGAGATCGTGATCGACGACGCCGAGCACGCGCTCGGGCTCGACGCGGCGGAGATCTCGATCATGCGCCGCCTCGACCGGGCCGGCGAGGGGGAGTACCGGCTGAACGGCGCGCGCTGCCGGCTCGTCGACGTGCTCGAGGTGCTCTCGGACACCGGCCTGGGCAAGGAGAGCCACTCGGTCGTCTCGCAGGGTCGCGTCGAGGCGATGGTCACCTCGCGTCCGCGCGAGCGGCGGCTGCTCATCGAGGAGGCGGCGGGCCTCGGGAAGCACCGCAAGCGCCGCCGTCGCGCCCAGCTCAAGCTCGCGCGAACGCAGGAGAACCTCGATCGCGCGCTCGACGTCGAGCGCGAGGCCCGCACGCGGCTGCGGCCGCTCAAGCGCCAGGCCGAGGCCGCCGAGCTCCACGAGCGCCTCGAGCGCCAGTCGCTCGAGGCGCGCTGGGAGCTGGCGCGCGACGACGTCCGCGAGCGGCGCACGGACCTGAGGGCGGCCGAGGCCGCCGCCGCGGAGGCGCGGCGGCGCCGCGACGCGGGGCAGGCCGAGCTCGACGCCGTCGCGGCGCGACGCGAGGCCGCGGAGGAGGCGCTGGCCCGGCGCGGGGCCCGCCACGAGGAGCTCGCCGGGCGGGCGTTCGCGGCCCGCGCCGCCGCCGAGCGCGTCGGCGAGCGCGCGGCCCGCGCCGCCGAGGAGGTAGCGGCCCTGGAGGCCCGGGCGGCCCGCCGCGCGGCCGCGGTCGCGGCGCTCGAGGCGGAGGTCGCGGCTGACACGCCGGACGACGCCGGGGCGGGCCGCATCGCCGGACTGCGGGCGGAGCTCGAGCGGCTGGCGGCCGACCGCCGGACGGAGGTCGAGCGCGAGGTCGCGGAGCTGGACGCGCGCGGGGCGGAGGCCGCGGCCGCCGTCGCCGCCGCCGCGCGCGGGCTCGAGGCGCGCACCGGCGAGGCCGGCGAGGCCGAGACGGCCCTCGCCGCGGCACGGTCCGCGCTCGACGGCGCCGACCGCGCCGCCGACGCGGCCCGGCGGGAGGCCGCCCGCATCGGCGGCGAGCTGGCCGCGACGAACCACTTCCTGCGCGCGCACGCCGACGCCCCCGACGGGACCCGCGCCCTCGCCCACGAGCTGCGTGTCGCGCCCGGCCTCGAGCTCGCGCTCGCCGCCGCGCTCGGCGGCCGCATCCGCGCCGCGATCGTCGACGACCTCGCGGCCGGCGGCGCGCTGCTCGACCGCCGCGGCGCGGACGGCGGCGCCGCGCTCGTCGCCGGCGCCCCCGCCGATCGCGCGCCGGCGACCGGGGACGCGGCCCCGGTGCCCGGCGCCGTGCCGCTCGTCGACGCGGTCGACGGTCCCGCCGACGCGCGCGCCCTCGCCGCCCGGCTGCTGGCGGACGTCTGGCTCGTCGACGCGCTCGACGAGGTGCCCGACGGCTTCGCCGGCGTCGCCGTGACGCGGGCCGGGCGGATCTGGTCGGGCGCGACCCGGGAGCTGCGCCAGCTCCCGGCCGGCGGCGAGGAGCGCGTGCTCGCCGAGCGCAACCGCCGCGACGCGCTGGTGGCCGCGACGGAGGCGGCGGCGGCCGCCGAGCTCGAGCGGGCGCGCGAGGCGGAGGCCGCGGCCGCCGCGCTCGCCGCGGCCGAGGCGGCGCGGGAGGCGGCCGAGGCCGCCCGTCGCGAGGCGGTCCGCGGCCGGGACCTCGCGGCCGAGGAGGAACGCCGCGTCGCCTGGCTCGCGGAGCAGCGCCGCACCGCCCCGCACGAGGGACCGGTCGCCGTGCGCCGGGCCCAGGTCGCCGCGGAGCTCGCCGCCGAGGAGCGCCTCGCCGAGCGGGTGGCGGGCGAGCGCGAGGCCCGCGCGTCGCGGTTGGCGACCGCGCGCCGGCGGCGGGAGCGCGAGACGGCGCTGCTCCCCGCGGCGCAGCGCGTGACCGCCGCGCTGGGCGCGCTGCGCGACGCGATCGCCGCGCGGCGGGCGGGCTTCGACTCCGCGCTGGAGGCCGATCGCGCCGAGGGAGAGGGCGTGACCGCCGAGCTGCGGGCCTGCGCCCACGAGGAGGCCGAGATCCAGGCGCGGCTGCGGGCCCGCGGGGACGAGCTGACCGCCGCCGAGGTCCGCGCCCAGCAGGCGCGCGACCGCGCCGCCGAGGTGGACGGCGAGCTCGCCGCGCTGGCCGAGCGCCTCGGGCTCGCGCCCGAGCCCGCGGTCGAGCCGCTCGCCGCGGAGGAGCGCGCCGGGCTCGCGCAGCGCGTCGAGCGACTGGCGCGCCGCCGCGAGCAGCTCGGGCCGGTGAACCCGCTCGCCGCCGACGAGTACGCCGAGGCGCTCGCGCACGTCGAGGACCTCGAGCGCCAGCGCGAGGACCTCGAGGCGGCGCTGCGCGAGCTCCACGGCCTCGTCCGCGAGACGGACCGCGTGATCCGCGAGACCTTCGAGACGACGTTCGCCGCCGCCGCGGAGAGCTTCGAGGACGTCGTGGCCCAGCTCTTCCCCGGCGGACGCGGGCGCCTGCGGCTGGTCCGCGAGGACGCCGGCCCGCGCTCGGTGCTCGGCGGCCGCCCCGCGGAGACGGGGACGGACGCCGACGCCGCCGAGGCGGCGGCCGAGGCCGAGGGGGAGGCGGAGGCCCGCGCGCGGGACGGGGAGGACGAGGACGAGCGACTCGGCGTCGAGATCGAGATCACCCCGGCCGGCAAGTCGATGAAGCGCCTCTCGCTGCTCTCGGGCGGGGAGAAGTCGATGACCGCGCTCGCCTTCCTCTTCGCGGTCTTCCTCGCCCGGCCCTGCCCCTTCTACATCCTCGACGAGGTCGAGGCCGCGCTCGACGACCTCAACCTCGGCCGCTTCCTCGAGCTGCTCCGCGCCTACGCGGGCCGGGCGCAGTTCATCGTCGTCACCCACCAGCGCCGCACGATGGAGGCCGCCGACGTCCTCTACGGCGTGTCGATGGGCGGCGACGGCACCTCGAAGGTCGTCTCGCGACGGCTGCCGCCGGAGATGGAGGAGCCGGTGCCGGACCCGGCCGAGGCGGCGGCGTAGGCGCCGCTATCCTCGCCGCCGCCCATGGCCCGGGACTGGCGCGACCTCTTCATCCTCGACGGCGACGCGCCGGACGACCGCGGCGACCCCGGCGCCGAGCCCGAGCGGCGCGCCGGGATGTTCCGCCGGCTGCGCGAGAACCTCCGCCGGACCCGGCAGGCGCTGACCGAGGAGATCGGCGCCACCCTGTTCGAGGGCGACCTCGACGAGGAGGCGTGGGAGCGGCTGGAGGAGGCGCTGATCGCCGCCGACCTCGGGGCGCGGGCCACCGCCGAGGTCGTCGAGCGCCTGGAGACCGAAGCCTCGGCCGGCGAGGTCGCCGGGGGCGAGGCCCTCGCCGAGCGCCTCGCCGCGCTGCTCGCGGGCATCGCGACCGGCGCCGGCGACGACCGCATCGACCTGCGCCACGAGCCGACCGTCATCCTCGCGGTCGGCGTCAACGGCACCGGGAAGACGACGACCGTCGGCAAGCTCGCCTGGCACCTGCGCGCGGGCCTCGGCCGCACGGTCGTCCTCGGGGCCGCGGACACCTACCGCGCCGCCGCCGTCGAGCAGCTCCAGCGCTGGGGCGAGCGGGCCGGCTGCGAGGTCGTGGCGGGCCCGCCGGGCAGCGACCCGGGCTCGGTCGCCTACGACACGGTCGAGGCCGGCCGCCGCGCCGGGGCCGACGTCGTCCTCGTCGACACCGCCGGGCGCCTGCACACCCAGGACGACCTGATGGCCGAGCTCACGAAGATCCGCCGGGTGATCGCCAAGCAGATCCCCGCCGCGCCCCACGAGACGCTGCTCACCGTGGACGCCACCACCGGCCAGAACGGGCTGCGCCAGGCGCGGCTCTTCGGCGACGCCGTCGAGGTCACCGGCCTCGTCCTGACGAAGCTCGACGGGACGGCGAAGGGCGGCATCGCGCTGGCGATCGCCGGCGAGCTCGGCATCCCGGTGAAGCTCATCGGCACCGGCGAGGGCCTCGAGGACCTCCGCCCGTTCGACGCCGAGGCGTTCGCCCGCGCCCTGTCGGCGACCTAGCCGACCGGCGCGGGCGCTGAGGCGGCCCCGCCCGCCGCTACGCTGCGGAGACATGGATGCCTGGGTGCTGTGGATCGTGCTGGCCGTCGTCCTCGCGATCGGCGAGATGATGACGCTGGGCCTGTTCCTCGCGCCGTTCGCCGGCGGGGCGCCTGGCCGCGGTCGCCGGTCGTCGCCGTCGGGGCGGGCGAACGTCGCCGCCGGGGTCGTCTTCCTCGTCGTCTCGCTCCTGCTGCTTCTGGGTCCTGCGCCCGATCGCGCGAGCCCACCGGCGCACGCCGCCGGCAGCTGCGCACCGGGACCGCCGCGCTCGTGGGACGCGACGCCGTCGTGCTCGAGCGCATCGCGAACGACGAGGGCGTCGGCGTCGTGAAGATCGACGGCGAGGTGTGGACCGCCCGCGCCTTCGGGGACGAGGTCATCGAGCCGGGAACGCGGGTCCACGTCATGGAGATTCGGGGCGCCACGGCGCTCGTCAGCGAGAGCTAGGAGCCGTCAATGACCGCAGGTGCCATCGTCGTCATCGTCCTTGCCGTCTTCGTGGTCATCGTCGCGGCGCGGTCGATCCGCATCGTGCCCCAGGCGCGCGCCGGGGTCGTCGAGCGCCTGGGCCGCTACCAGCGGACGCTGAGTCCCGGGCTGGCGATCGTCATGCCGTTCATCGACCGCGTGAAGCCGCTGATCGACCTCCGCGAGCAGGTCGTGAGCTTCCCGCCCCAGCCGGTGATCACCGAGGACAACCTGGTCGTGAACATCGACACCGTCCTCTACTTCACGGTCACCGACGCGAAGTCGGCCACCTACGAGGTCGCCAACCCGCTCCAGGCGATCGAGCAGCTCACGGTCACGACGCTGCGCAACGTCTGCGGCGGCATGACGCTCGAGGACACGCTGACCAGTCGCGACCAGATCAACTCGGCCGCTGCGGGCCGTGCTCGACGAGGCGACCGGACGCTGGGGCATTCGCATCAACCGCGTCGAGCTCAAGGCGGTCGACCCGCCCGGCACCATCCAGGAGGCGATGGAGAAGCAGATGCGCGCCGAGCGCGACCGCCGGGCCGCGATCCTCACCGCCGAGGGCGTGAAGCAGTCCCAGATCCTCACCGCCGAGGGCGAGAAGCAGTCCGCCGTCCTGCGCGCCGAGGGCGCGAAGACCGCCGCGATCCTGCGCTCGGAGGGCGAGGCCAAGGCGATCGAGACCGTCTTCGGGGCGATCCACGAGGGCCGCCCCGATCGCGAGCTCCTGAGCTACCAGTACCTCCAGATGCTCCCGCAGCTCGCGCAGGGCGACGCGAACAAGGTCTTCGTGATCCCGTCGGAGTTCTCCCAGGCGCTCGGCGGCGTCGCCGGCGCGGTCGGCCGGATGGCCGCCGGCGGAGCCTCGCCGCCCCCGGCGGCCCCGCCGCCCCGCGGGGACGCGGCGCCGCCGGGCGGCTGAGCCTCGGCCGTGTTCGACACGCTCGCCGAGAAGCTCCAGGGCACCCTGGCGGACGTCCGCAACCGCGGGGCGCTGACCGAGGCCGACGTCCAGGCGACGATGCGCGAGATCCGCCTCGCGCTGCTCGAGGCCGACGTCAACTTCAAGGTCGCGAAGTCCTTCACCGCCGACGTCCGCGAGCGCGCGCTCGGCGCCGAGGTGGTCGGCCAGCTCAACCCGGGCCAGCAGGTCGTGAAGATCGTCGCCGAGGAGCTCACCGGGCTCATGGGGGGCACCGGCGCGGAGATCGCCTTCTCGCCGCGGCCGCCGACGGTCATCCTCATGGCCGGGCTCCAGGGCTCGGGCAAGACGACGGCCACCGCGAAGCTCGCGCGCTGGCTGCGCGAGGAGAAGGGCTCCTCGGTCGCCGTGGCGGCCTGCGACGTCCAGCGGCCGGCGGCGGTCGAGCAGCTCGTGACGGTCGGCGGGCAGGCCGGCGCGGAGGTCTACGAGCGCGGGACCGACGCCGGCGCCGTGGAGATCGCGCGCTGGGCGCGCGAGCGCGCGGAGGCCGACGGCAAGGACGTGCTGATCGTCGACACGAGCGGTCGCCTGCACGTCGACGAGGAGCTGATGGCCGAGCTGGCCGAGATCCGCAAGGTGACCAGGCCGACCGACGTCCTGCTCGTGGTCGACGCGATGACCGGCCAGGACGCGGTCAACGTGGCGGAGCGCTTCGCCGAGGTCGTGGCCTTCGACGGCGTCGTCATGACCAAGCTCGACGGCGACGCCCGGGGCGGCGCGGCGCTCAGCGTCAAGGCGGTCACCGGCAAGCCGATCCTCTTCGCCTCCACCGGCGAGCGGCTCGAGCAGTTCGAGCGCTTCCATCCCGACCGCATGGCGCAGCGGATCCTCGGCATGGGCGACGTCATGACGCTGATCGAGAAGGCCGAGACGATCCACGACGAGGCCCAGGCGAAGGAGCTCGAGCGCAAGCTCCGCTCCGAGGAGTTCGACCTCGACGACTTCCTCGACCAGCTCCGGCAGGTGCGCAGGCTCGGCCCGCTGCAGAACATCATGTCCATGATCCCCGGCATGGGCGCCGAGCTCCGCGGCCTGAAGGTCGACGAGCGGGAGTTCGACCGGATCCAGGCGATCATCCTCGCCATGACGCCGGACGAGCGCCGCCGGCCGGAGATCATCAAGGGCTCGCGGCGGGTGCGGATCGCCCGCGGCTCCGGCACGAACGTCCAGGCCGTCAAGCAGCTCGTCAAGCAGTTCGGCCAGATGCGCAAGGTCATGAAGCAGATGTCGTCGGGACGGATGCCCGACCTCGGCGCGATGATGCGGCAGGCGCGGTAGGCCCGCCCGCCTCCCGACCGTCGCCGCCTCCGCCCGACCCCACGCGCTACCCTCTCGCGGTCCGTCCGCCCGCCCCGACCCGGAGCGGGCGCCCATCGCTCGAAGGAATCCCGTGGCAGTCCGACTCCGCCTCACCCGCGTCGGCGGGCACAACGATCCCGTGTGGCGCGTCGTCGCCGCCGACCAGCGCAGCCCGCGCGACGGTCGCGTGCTGGAGACCCTGGGGCACTACAACGCCCAGACGGACCCCTCGACGATCGTGCTCGACGAGGAGCGCGTGCGCGCGTGGATCGCCCGGGGGGCGCAGCCGTCGAACACCGTCCGCCGGCTCATGCGCATCAAGGGCATCGACCCCGCCGGCACCGCCGGGAGCTAGCCGCCGGCGCCCGCCGTCGTGCGCCGCCCCCGATGCGCGAGCTGCTCGAGTACCTCGCCCGCCAGCTCGTGGACCGGCCCGACGACGTGCGGGTCGAGGTCGACGAGGAGCCGGACGGCACCGTCGTCCTCGAGCTGTCCGCCCACGAGGACGACTACGGGAAGCTCATCGGTCGCGGCGGCCGGACGGCCGCCGCGCTGCGGACGGTCCTCAAGGCGGCGGCGGTGCGCGAGCGCAAGCGCGTGCTCGTGGACATCGTCGACTAGCCCGTCGTGGCGGTCGTGGCCGTGACGGCGGCCGAGCGCGTCGAGCGCATCGTCGCCGGCCGCGTCGGGCGCCCGCACGGCCTCGACGGCTCGTTCCACGTGACCCGCCCGGTCGCCGCCCTGCTCGCCGTCGGCCGCACGGTCGAGGTGGGCGGAGCCGCCCGCGAGATCGTCCGGCTCGCCGGCACCGGGGCGCGCCCGATCGTGCGGCTCGCCGGCTGCGCGGACCGCGGCGCCGCCGAGGCGCTGCGCGGCGACGAGCTGCTCGTCGAGCCGGCGGCCGTGCCGCGCCTGGGGGAGGACGAGTGGTGGGCGCACGAGCTCGAGGGATGCACGGTCGTCGACGGCGAGGTCACCGTCGGGATCGTGCACCGCCTGCGCGGGCTGCCCTCGTGCGAGGTCCTCGAGGTGCGGCGACCCGACGGCACGGAGCTGCTCGTCCCGCTCGTGCGCGACGCCGTCCGCGGCGTCGACGTCGCGGCGCGGCGCATCGACGTGAGCCTCGCCTTTCTCGGCGAGGGCGCGTCGTGAGGCTCGACGTCCTCACGCTCTTCCCCGCGGCCTTCGACTGGTTCCTCGGCCAGCGACACGTCGCCGGCGCGCTCGCGCGGGGCCACGAGATCACCTGCGTGGACTACCGCGACCACACCCCGCTGCGCGCCGGCCAGGTGGACGACACGCCCTTCGGCGGCGGGGCGGGGATGGTCCTGCGGGTCGACGTCGTGGAGGCGGCGCTGCGCGCCCGGCTCGGCGCCGACCCGGCCGTTCCGGTGCCCGGCCGCCGGGTCGTCGCGCTGACCCCGGGGGGCCGGGTGCTGGACGACCCCCTGGTCGACGACCTGGCGGGCGCGACGGAGCTCGTCCTGCTCTGCGGGCGCTACGAGGGCTTCGACGAGCGGATCCTCGAGCGCCTCTGCACCGACCGGGTGTCGATCGGGCGGTTCGTGCTCGCCGGCGGGGAGCTGCCGGCGATGGTCGTGGCCGACGCGGTGATCCGGAAGCTGCCCGGGGTGCTCGGCCACGAGGACTCCGCCATCGAGGAGTCGTTCAGCGCGGCGCTGGACGGCGCGCCGGAGTACCCGCACTACACGCGGCCGGCGGAGTGGCGGGGGTGGGCGGTGCCCGAGATCCTGCTCTCCGGCCACCACGCGCGCATCCGCGAATGGCGCCGCGAGGCGAGCCGCCGACGGGCCTCGGAGGCCGGAATCGAGCGGGATCGGCACGGGGCGGACGGCGACGCCGAGCCGCTACCATAGCCGCGAGCGCGGGCCGCACCGTCCGCGCCTTCTTCACGTATGAGCACGATCATCGACCAGCTCGAGCGCGCGCAGATGCGCCGTCTTCCGGCGGTCGGATCCGGCGATCGCGTCCGGGTCCACTTCCAGGTGGTCGAGGGCAGCCGGCGCCGCACCCAGGTGTTCGAGGGGATCGTGATCAAGCGCCAGGGCCACGGGGTCCGCGAGACCTTCACGGTGCGCAAGCAGTCCTTCGGGGTCGGCGTGGAGCGCACGTTCCCGTTCCATTCGCCGAAGATCGAGAAGATCGAGGTCGCCGCGCGGGGCGACGTCCGCCGGGCCAAGCTCTACTACCTGCGCAAGCGGGTCGGCAAGCGCGCGCGGGTCCGCGAGCGCCGCGACGTGAGCCCCGAGCAGGTGCTCGAGCGCGACCTCCTGTTCACCGAGGACGTGGCGGCGGCCGGCACGGAGGCCGAGGCGGCCGGCGCCGAGGCGGAGGATGCCGGCACCGAGGCCGAGGCGGCCGGCACGGCCGGCGCCGAGGCGGAGGATGCCGCACCGGCCGGCGACGACGCCGCGGGCGCCGAGCCCGGCGGCGACGACGCCGCCAGCGGGTGAGGCTCAAGCCCAAGTCGAGGTCGGGCTCGCTGCTCGAGCTCGTCGTCATCGTGGTCGTCGCGCTCGGCCTGGCGCTTCTCATCCAGGCCCTGGTGGTCAAGCCCTACCGCATCCCGAGCGGCTCGATGGAGCCGACGCTCGACATCGGCCAGCGCGTCCTCGTGGACCGGATCGGCGAGCGCTTCAGCGATCCGTCCGTCGGCGAGATCGCCGTCTTCCACCCCCCTCAGGGCGCCGAGCGCAGCGAGTGCGGCATCCCGGGTGAGGGCCCCTTCTACGAGGGCCCCCTCAGTCGCCGGCCGTGCTCGCGCCCGACGAAGGAGCGCAGCGACCAGAACTTCATCAAGCGCGTCGTGGGCGGCCCCGGCGACCGCATCGGGGTGCGCGACGGCCACGTCGTGCGCAACGGGGTGCTGCAGAAGGAGTCCTTCATCCGCGCCTGCGGCGGGGGCGCCGAGTGCAACCTCGGGGCGATCCGGGTTCCGCCCGGCCACTGGTTCATGATGGGGGACAACCGTGGCCAGTCCGACGACAGCCGCTTCTGGGGCCCCGTTCCGACCGGCTGGATCATCGGCGGAGCCTTCGCGACCTACTGGCCGCCGGACCGGATCGGGCTCCTCTAGCTCCGGCAGGCGCCGCGCGCGGCCCGGCCGGCGGCTGCTGGAGTTCGATCGCGCGCTGGACCGGCGCTTCGTGGCGGGGGCCGACGAGGCCGGGCGCGGCTGCCTGGCCGGCCCGCTGGTGGCCGCGGGCGTGCTGCTCGACTACGAGCGCCTCGGGCGGGCCGAGGCCCGCCTGCTCGGGGCGCTGAACGACTCCAAGCAGCAGAGCGAGGACGGCCGCGAGGCGCTCTTCCCGGTGATCATGCGGGTCGCGGCGCGCGTGACGGTGGTCTCGCGCAGCGCCCGGCGCATCGACAGCCACGGGCTGCACGTCACGAACCTCGAGGCCCTGCGCGACGCCCTGGCGCGCGTCGCGCGCCCGGGCTGCCTGTGCCTGAGCGACGGCTTTCCGGTGGCGGACACCGGCCACGAGCAGCGCGCCGTGGTGGGCGGCGACGCGCGCAGCGCCGCGATCGCCGCCGCCTCCGTCGTGGCGAAGGTGACCCGCGACCGCTACATGCGCCGGGCCGACGCGCTGCACCCCGGGTGGGAGTTCGCCCGGCACGTCGGCTACGCCACCCCGGAGCACCGCGCGGCCATCGAGCGCCAGGGCGTGTCGCCCCTGCACCGCATGTCCTTCCAGTCGATCGCCTACCAGCAGCTGGCGCTCGGGTAGGCGCGGAACGCCCGGAGCCGCGAGCCGGACGCCCGCGACTCCGCGGGTGTGCAGGTGACCGGGGCTCTCGCGGCGAGCCGCACATTCGACGACGGGCGCGGATCGGCGCCGCTCAGAAGGCCGCCTCCAGGTGCTCGAGCGCGACGAGCCGGTCCCGGCGGTCGAGGGTCACCGCGACGGCGTCGAAGCGGATCGTCGCCGCACGCGGCCGGTCGCGGCGCGTCGCGAGCCACGCCCGGGCCATGCGCCGGACCTGGCGCCGCTTGGCCGGCCCGATCGCCTCGAACGGCGTCCGCGCGCCGGCGCGGCGGGTCTTGACCTCGCAGAAGACCAGGATCTCGCCGTCGAAGAGCACGAGGTCGAGCTCCCCGTGACGAGAGCGGGCGTTGCGCTCGACGAGCGCGTACCCGAGCCGCTCGAAGTGGCGGCGGGCCAGGTCCTCGCCGAGGCGGCCGAGGCGGTGCCGGGGGTCGGAGGAGGGCATCGCGCGGCGACGCTAGGCGGCGTCGCGTCACCCGGGGCGCGCGCCGTGTGACGAATCCGCCGCGGGGCGCCGGCGGGCCGGCGCGGCGTGCGCGGGGCGCCGCCGACTCGTCACGGACGCGGGGCCACGCGGCACGCGGCGGCGCCTAGCGTGCCGCTCGTGTTCGCCCGCGTCGCCACCTTCACCGTCGACGGGGTCGAGCCGCGACCGGTCAGCGTCGAGGTGGACCTCCGGTCCGGCCTCCCGGCCTTCACGATCGTCGGACTCGGAGACGCGGCCGTGCGGGAGGCGCGGGAGCGGGTGCGCGCCGCGGTCGCGAACTCCGGGTTCGACTTCCCGCCCCGGCGCATCACCGCGAACCTCGCGCCGGCCCACCTGCGCAAGGCCGGCCCCGGGTTCGACGTCGCGATCGCCGCCGGCATCCTCGCGGCCAGCGGGCAGATCCCGCCGCTGGCGCTCGACGGCCTCGCGGTGTTCGGCGAGCTCTCGCTCCGCGGTGAGCTCAAGGGGTGCCGGGGGACGCTGGCGGTGGCCGAAGGGGCGGCGCGGGCGGGCCTCGACGCCCTGCTCGTCCCGGAGGAGCGCGCCCCCGAGGCCGCGCTCGTCGACGGCCTGCGCGTGGCGGGCTTCCGGGACCTGCGCGATCTCGCCGCCGCGCTGCGCCGCGGCGCGCTTCCCCCGCCTCCGGCGCCCGCTCCCCCGGTGCCGCCGGCCGGCGAGGACCCCGACCTCGGCGACGTGCGCGGCCAGGAGCAGGCGCTGCTCACGCTCGAGATCGCCGCCGCGGGCGGCCATCACCTGCTCCTCGAGGGTCCGCCCGGCACGGGGAAGACGATGCTCGCGCGGCGCCTGCCGGGGATCCTCCCGCCGCTCGACCCCGCGGAGGCGCTGGAGGTGACCCGGATCCACAGCGTCGCCGGCCTGCACGAGGGGTCCGGTCTGGTCGACGCGGCGGCCGTTCCGCGCGCCCCACCACACGGTCTCCGCCGCCGGGCTCGTCGGCGGCTCGACGCCGCCCACGCCGGGGGAGGCCACCCTCGCGCACCACGGCGTCCTCTTCCTCGACGAGCTCTCGGAGTTCTCACGCCCCGCCCTGGAGTCGCTGCGCCAGCCGCTGGAGGACGGGCGGGTGGTCATCGTGCGGGGGCAGCGGGCGACGCTCTTCCCGACCCGGCTCACGCTCGTGGCGGCGACGAACCCGTGTCCGTGCGGCTATGCGGGCGAGCCCCGGTGTCGCTGCGGCGAGGCCGAGCACGCCCGCCACCGGCGTCGGCTCAGCGGGCCGCTCCTCGATCGCATCGACCTGCTCGCCAGCGTCCCGCGGCCGAGCGCCGCGGCGCTCGCGGGAGAGGGGTCGCGGCGCACGGCGGACGCCCGCGAGCGGGTGCTGGCCGCCCGCGGGCGGCAGGCCGCGCGCCTCGCCGCCGAGGGGCTGCGGGTGAACGCCGAGATGGGCCCCGCGTCCGTGCGCCGGCACGTCCGGCTCGACGCCGCGGGCGCCGATCGCCTGGCCGAGGCCTACGCGAGCGGAACGCTCAGCGCCCGCGGCCGCCACCGTGCCCTGAGGGTGGCGCGCACGATCGCCGACCTCGACGGGCGCGTGCGCGTCACGACGGAGGATCTCCTCATGGCGCTCGAGCTGCGCGAGCGCCGCGCCGCCGCGGCGAGGGCGGCATGAGCGCGGGCCCCTGCCGCGCGTGCCTGCGCCGCGCCTGGCTGCTCGCCGCGCTCGGCGGCCACATCGAGCGTCGCCACACGGAGCGCGACCCGCTGCGCGGCCTGCTCGCCCTGCCCGATCACGCCCTCGTCGACGCGCTCGCCGGGCCCCGCCGCGACGCGATCCTGCGCGCCCACGAGGGCTTCGACGCCGACGCGGCGCGGCGGCGGATCCGGACGGCGGGCCTGCTGGCGGCCTGTGCGCACGGGGGCGAGGTCGCCTACCCGGCGCGGTTGCGGCGCCTGCCCGATGCGCCCGCCGTGCTCCACGTCGCCGGCCGTCCGGACGCCCTCGCCGTCCTCGATGCGGCCGCCGACGCGGGCTGGCGCCCGGGCCCCGAGACCGAAGCGGCGCCACCGGCGGTGGCGATCGTCGGCGCGCGTCGCGCCTCCGCCTACGGGCTCGAGACCGCTCGCGCGCTGGGCCGCGGCCTCGCCGCGGCGGGGCTGCCGGTGGTCAGCGGCATGGCGCTCGGGGCCGACTCCGCCGCCCACGACGGCGCCCTGGCGGGCGGCGGGACGACCGTCGCGGTCCTGGCCGGCGGCGCCGAGCGGCCCTACCCCGCGAGCAAGGGGCGGCTCTACCGCCAGATCCGCCGGCACGGCGCCGCGATCTCCGAGATGCCGCCCGGCACGGCCGCGCGCCGCTGGGGCTTCCCGGCGCGCAACCGGATCATCGCCGCCCTCACCGCCGTCACCGTCGTGGTCGAGGCGGCGGAGCGGTCCGGCTCGCTCATCACCGCCGACTTCGCTCACGACCTCGGCGCGACGGTCGCCGCGGTCCCGGGCCCCGTCACCTCGTCCCTGTCCGCGGGCACCCATGCCCTGATCCGCGACGGCGCGGCGCTCGTCGCCGACGCGCGCGACGTGCTCGAGCTCGCCTGCGGGCCGGGGGAGATGCCGCCCGTCGCGGACGCGACGGCCGAGGCGCGCCGGACGCTCCCGCCGGCGCTGCGCTCGCTGCACGACGACCTCGCCGCGGGCCGCGACACCGTGGCCGCGCTCGTCGACGGAGGCCGGCCCCTCACGCGCGTCCTCGCCGGCCTGGCCGAGCTCGAGCTCCTCGGCACCGTGGTCCGCGCGGCGGGCGGCCGCTACGTCCCCGTCGCGTACCCTCGGGCGCGATGAGCGAGCCGCCCTCCGGCCCCCGCGCGTTCCCGCGGTGCTCTCGATCGCCGGGTCGGACTCGGGAGGGGGCGCCGGGATCCAGGCCGACCTCAAGGCGTTCGCGGCGTGCGGGGTCCACGGCATGACCGCGATCACCGCGATCACGGCCCAGAACACGGTCGCGGTCACGGCCGTCCAGACGATCGGCCCCGACATGATCCGCGCGCAGGTCGACGCCGTGGCGCAGGACATCGGCGTCGACGCGGTCAAGGTCGGCATGCTCGGCACGACGGCGACGATCGAGGCCGTGGCGGCCGCGCTCGACGCCCTCCCGCCCGGCACCCCGGTCGTCGTCGATCCGGTGATGGTCGCCGAGTCGGGCGCGCGGCTGCTCGACGACGATGCCCGTCGGGCGCTCGCCATGATGATGCTGCCGCGCGCGACCGTGGTCACCCCGAACGTGCCGGAGGCCGCCGCGCTCGCCGCGGCGCCGGCGAGCACCGAGCCGGAGGCGCTCGCCCGTGCCGTCCACGCGCTCGGCCCGCGCATCGTCGTCCTCACCGGCGGCCACCGGCGAGAGGCCACGGACCTGTACTTCGACGGCGAGACGATCGTGCCCCTGACCGGGGAGCGCCACCCGGACGGAGCCGCCCACGGCTCCGGCTGCACCCACGCGGCCGCGCTCGCGGCGCAGCTCGCGCTCGGGCACGAGCCGCTGGCGGCCGCGCGCGCGGCGAAGGCCCTCGCGGCATCGGCCGTGCGCGACGGGTTGCGCGGGATCGGCGCCGGTCCGGGGCCGGTGAACGCGCTGGGCGCGGGCGCGCCACGGCACCCGTGGGCCCCGGGTCGCGTGTCATAATCGCCCGCGTGAGGCTGCTGCGCATGAAGCCCGGCCACGGCGAGGTCCTGGTCGCCGAGGGCGACGTCGAGGTCCCGGAGGACGAGCAGGCGCTGATCGACGCCTTCCGCCGGCAGCTCGACGAGGGCCTGTGGGCCGCGGTCCCGCTGGCCGGCGGCGCGGGTCGTCGGGAGGCGCAGATGGTCCGCCGCTTCGAGGACATCCCGCGCGACGCGGAGCGCGTGATCTTCTTCCCGCGCGCCGCGGGCGGCGGGTAGCGAGCGCGATGCTGATCGCCCTCGGCGCCGCGGCGATCGTCGTGCTCGCCCTGCTCGCCGAGGTCCTGCTGCCGCGGATCGACGAGGCGCTCGAACGTCGGCGCGCCCGGCGGGCGCGGCCCGCCGGGTACGCCTACGACCCGGGCCGCGAGCGTCGCGCCGAGCAGCGGGCGCGCGAGCTCCTGCGCTCGTGCGTCAACGCGGAGGAGTGGGAGATGTACCGCGACCTCGGCTTCGTCCGCGTCTGGGGGACCCAGGCCGACGGGCCCGAGGACGGAAGCCGCACGGGGGGCGCGCCCTACGCGTACCTGATCTACCCCCACCGCCCGCTCGTCGCCTACCTGCCCCAGACGCACCGCCTGCTGACGGAGTACTGCGTCGAGTTCCCCGACGAGACCCGCCCCTACGGCAGCGCGCGACTGCCGGACTCCGACGACGTCCTGGCGAAGTGGATGGCCCTCACCGGGGACGAGCGGAGCCTCATCGGCCAGGCCAACCTGCACCTGCCGGGTCGCCAGGTGGACCCGCGCGCCGTCAAGCGCGACCTGTGGCGGCTGGGGAAGTGGGAGCGCGCCCGCGCGCGCCGGGCCGCCGTCCAGGCGGACGGGACGCTCTCCGCCCCGTGACCGCGGCGTTCGACGCCAAGCACCGCAGCCGAGCGCTCACCGAGGGGCCGGAGCGCGCGCCGGCGCGGGCCTACCTGAAGGGCATCGGGTTCGACGACGAGGCGCTCGCCAAGCCGATCGTCGGCGTCGCCTCGACCTGGATCGAGACCATGCCGTGCAACTTCCACCTCCGCGCGCTCGCGGCGAAGGTGAAGGAGGGCGTCCGCGCGGCCGGCGGGACGCCGATGGAGTTCAACACGATCGCGATCTCCGACGGGATCACGATGGGGACCTCCGGCATGCGCACCTCGCTCGTCTCGCGCGAGGTCATCGCCGACTCGATCGAGTTGACCGGCCTCGGCTACCTGTTCGACGCGGTCGTCGCGCTGTCGGGCTGCGACAAGACGATCCCCGGCACGGTCATGGCGCTCGCGCGCCTCGACGTGCCCTCGCTCATGCTCTACGGGGGCTCGATCCCGCCCGGCACCTTCCAGGGGCACGACGTCACGATCCAGGACGTCTTCGAGGCGGTGGGCGCGCACGCCGCCGGGAAGATGAGCGACGAGGACCTCGCCGCGCTCGAGGCGGTCGCGTCGCCCGGGGCGGGGGCGTGCGGCGGCCAGTTCACCGCCAACACGATGGCGATGGCGTTCGAGGTCATGGGGATCTCGCCGGTCGCCTCGGCGATGGTGCCGGCGCAGGACCCGCAGAAGGCCCGGGTCGCCTTCGAGTGCGGGCGCCTGGTGATGGACGTCCTGGCGCGCGGGCAGCGCCCGCGAGACCTCATCACGCGGGAGAGCCTCGAGAACGCGATCGCCGCCATCGCGACGAGCGGCGGCTCGACCAACGGCGTGCTGCACCTGCTGGCCGTCGCCCGCGAGGCCGGCGTGCCGCTCTCGATCGACGACTTCGACCGGATCAGCGAGCGCACGCCGCTGCTCTGCGACCTCAAGCCGGGCGGCCGCTACGTGGCGGTCGACCTCTACCGGGCCGGGGGTGTCCCGCTCGTGATGCGCCGGATGCGGGAGGCGGGCGTGCTGCACGAGGACGCGCCGACCGTGACCGGCGGGACCGTCGGCGAGCACGCGGCCGCGGCGAGCGAGGCCGACGGCCAGGAGGTCGTGCGCCCGCTGTCGGACCCGCTGAAGGCGACCGGCGGCCTGGCCATCCTGCGCGGCAACCTCGCGCCGGAGGGCTGCGTGGCCAAGCTCGCCGGCCACGAGCGTCGCCATCACGCCGGCCCGGCCCGGGTCTTCGAGTCCGAGGAGGACGCGATGGCGGCGGCGACCGGCGGCGGGATCGCCGCGGGCGACGTGGTGGTCATCCGCAACGAGGGCCCGGCGGGCGGGCCCGGGATGCGCGAGATGCTCGCCGTGACCGCCGCGCTCGTCGGCGAGGGACTCGGCGAGTCGGTCGCGCTCATCACCGATGGGCGCTTCTCCGGCGCGACGCACGGCCTGATGGCCGGGCACGTCGCGCCCGAGGCGGCGCGCGGCGGGCCGATCGTCGCCGTGCGGGACGGGGACCAGGTCACGCTCGACGTCGACGCGCGCCGTCTGGACGTGGCGCTGGCGGACGACGAGATCGCCGCGCGCATCGCCGCCTGGTCGCCGCCGCCGCGCGAGGACCCGGGCGTCGTGCTGGGCAAGTACGCGAAGCTCGTCTCGAGCGCCGCCGCGGGCGCCGTGACGCGCTGACGCCGACCGGCTCCGCCCGAGCCGCCCGGCGCGCCGGCATGCGCATCGCGATCGACATCGACTCCACGCTGCACCACTACTGGGAGCAGTTCTCGGGCGCGGCGGTCCGCCGCTTCGGGGTCGAGCTTCCCTACGAGGGTCAGCTGACCTGGCGCGTGCCCCAGCTCGAGGCCGAGCAGCTCCGGGCCGTGATCGAGGACACCCACCGCGACGACGCGATCCTCGCGGCCGAGCCCTACCCGGGCGCGGTCGAGGCGATCGCCCGCTGGCACGCCGAGGGCCACTGGATCCACGTGACGAGCCACCGGGCGGGCCGGGCCCGTCCGGCGACGGTCGACTGGCTCGAGCGGATCGGGCTCCCGCACCACGACCTCCACTGCTCCTTCGACAAGATCAGCCGCTGCGTGGAGCTGGAGATCGACGTCCTGATCGACGACAGCCCGGTCAACCTCGCGCGCGCCCGCGAGGCCGCGATCGTGCCCGCGACGATCCTCCACCCCTGGAACCGCGAGCTGTGCGCGGGCGGCGGGGTGGTCTGCGGGCGGGATTGGCCGGAGCTCGCCGCCGGGCTGGCGCCCGTGCTCGATGGCGCCCCACCGGCCCGGCCGCGTCCGGAACGGCCCCCGTCCTGAGCCGCCGGCCGGTCCGGGCGAGGCGCGCCCACACCCCGCACGCGGCGTTGCAGCCGTGACGAGCGCGCCTCGCGGCTCGCTACCCTCTTTACCGGTGCGGAGCCGCCCCTTCATCGCCGTCGTGGTGGTGCTCGCCGTTCTCCTCGTGGGCGGCGCTGCTGCCTACGCCTTCGACCAGAGCCGGAAGAACACGATCGCCGAAGGGATCAGCGTCGCCGGCATCGACGTGGGCGGCATGAGCCGCGACGCGGCGCGGGTCGCGATCCGGCGCGAGTACGCGTCGCGCTTCGACCGCCCGGTCGTCGTCACGCACGACGGCCGGCGCTTCCGGCTCGCCCCGCGGCAGGCCGGCGTCAAGGTCGACGTCGACGCGACGGTCGACGAGGCGATCGCCCGCAGCCGTGACGGCAACCTCTTCACGCGCGTCTGGCGCGAGGCCGCCGGCGGCCGGGTCGACGCCGTCCTGCGCCCCGACGTCTCCTACTCCCGCCGCGCCGTGCGTCGCTTCGTCCGGGGTGTCCGCCGCGCGGTGGCCCGCGCGCCGCGGGACGCCTCGATCGACTTCGCCACCGAGTCCCTCTCGCCGGTACCCGGGCGCACCGGTCTCACCGTGCGCGAACGGCGCCTGCGCGAGGTCGTGGCCGCCGCGATCGTCCACCGGGGAGCGGCGACGCTCGCCGTCCCGGTGGCGACCGTGCAGCCGAAGGTGACCACCGCCCAGCTCGCCCGGCGCTACCCCACGGTGGTGACCGTCGAGTCGCAGCGGCTTCACGCTGCGGCTGTGGAAGGACCTCAAGCTGCAGAAGAGCTACCGGATCGCGGTCGGGCAGGCCGGCCTCGAGACGCCGGCCGGCCTCTACAACATCCAGGACAAGCAGGTGAACCCGTCCTGGCACGTGCCGAACAGCCCGTGGGCGGGCAGCCTCGCCGGCCAGGTCATCCCGCCCGGCCCGGCGGACCCGATCAAGGCGCGCTGGATGGGGATCTCCGGCGGCGCCGGCATCCACGGGACCGAGAACGTCGGCTCGCTCGGCAGCGCCGCCTCGCACGGGTGCATCCGGATGGCCATCCCCGACGTCGAGGACCTGTACGACCGGGTCAGCGTCGGGACGCCGGTCTACATCGCGTAGCCCGCCCATGCGACCCGCCGCCCGGCTACGACCACGGCGACGCGCTCAGCCCGTCCTCGCCCCGGTGACCGGGAAGCCCGGCGCCGATCTCTCCGGGCGGCACGTCCTCCCAGCCGGCCTCGCACAAAGAGGCATGGTGGGCTCCGTGTCGAATGGTCAGGGCGCCGATGAAGACGCCGCGCTCCCGCTTCCGCAGCACCGCGTACCAGATCGTCGAGGCGTCGCCCGTGCCCTGGATCCGCAGCCACGGCCGGGGTGGCGGATCGCCCTCGACGGCCAGCCCCGCGTCGACGAGCTGACGCTGGGTGGCCACCTCTCCCGTGCCCGTGTCGATGAAGAACACCCCCACCGCCGCCGAGCCTAGCGCGGCCTGGTCGCGCGCCCTCGAGGCCTTCGCGCTCGACCTCGTGCGCCGCGGCGCGGCGGAGAAGACGCGCCGGGCCTACGCCGTGGACCTGCGCGAGCTCGCGCGCTGGGCCGGCGCCGCGGGCGTCGAGCCGGCGGCCGTCACCCTGCGCGTCCTGCGGCGCTACGCGGCCGGCCTCTCCGAGCGCGGGCTCGCCCCGGCCACCGTCGCGCGCAAGCTCGCGGCCCTGCGCGCGTTCTTCCGCGCGCTCGTCGAGCACGGGACGCTCGAGCAGAACCCCGCCGACCTGCTGACCGCGCCCCGGCGCGCGCAGCGCCTGCCGCGCGTGCTGAGGCCCGACGAGGTGGCGGCGCTGCTCGACCGCATCCCGGCCACGACGCCGCTCGAGCTGCGCGACCGCGCGCTGTTCGAGCTCGCCTACGCGTGCGGCCTGCGCGCCGAGGAGCTCGTCTCGCTCGACGCCGGGTCGGTCGACTTCGACGCCGAGCGCGTCCGCGTCGAGGGCAAGGGCGGACAAGACGCGGATCGTGCCGGTCGGCGAGCACGCGCTGGCCGCGCTCGAGCGCTACCTCGCCACGCGCCCGGCCGGCGCTCGCGGAGCGCCCCGAGGAGCTCGCGCTGTTCCTCTCGAAGTCCGGCCGGCGCCTCTCGACCTCCGACGTCCGGCGCCGGCTGCGCCGGTGGGCCCGGCTCGCCGCCGTGCGCGGCGGCGCCCACCCGCATGCGCTGCGGCACTCCTTCGCGACCCATCTGCTCGAGGGCGGCGCCGACCTGCGCGCGATCCAGGAGCTGCTCGGTCACGCGAGCATCTCCACGACCCAGGTCTACACTCGGGTAGAGTCCGCGCGGCTGAGGTCCGCGTATGCCCGTAGCCATCCGCGGGCGTAGCAGGGGGGGAGTCCGCTGGAAACGAACGTCAAGGCGATCGAGCTCAAGGATCTCTGGCGCCGCTACGCGAGTCGGGGGACGACCGGGCGCGAGAGCGCCTGGTCGTGGGCTACTCGCCGCTCGTGAAGTACGTCGCCGGCCGGATGGCCTCCGGCCTGCCCGCGCACGTCGAGGAGGCCGACCTCATCTCCTACGGCCTGATCGGGCTGATCTCCGCGATCGAGCGGTTCGACCTCGACCGCGAGATCAAGTTCGAGACGTACGCGATCACGCGCATCCGCGGCGCGATCATCGACGAGCTGCGCTCGCTCGACTGGGTGCCGCGGTCCGTGCGCGCCCGCGCCCGCGAGATCGAGCGGGTCAACGCGAAGCTCGAGCACAAGCTCCAGCGCGCGCCGACCGACGAGGAGATGGCGGACGAGCTCGGGATGGGCGTCGAGGAGTTCCAGGAGTCGCTGCTCCAGATCTCGAACTCGACGGTCGTCGCGCTCGACGAGCTGTGGACGGTGTCGGACTCGAGCGGCGACCAGGTCTCGCTGCTCGACACGATCCAGGACCCCGACGCCCCGGACCCGGAGAAGGTCGTCGACACGAGCGAGCTCAAGGACCGCGTCGCCGACGCGATCGCGCGGCTGCCCGAGCGCGAGAAGCTCGTGATCGCGCTCTACTACTACGAGAACCTGACGCTGCGCGAGATCGGCGAGGTGCTCGGCGTGACCGAGTCGCGCGTCTCGCAGCTGCACACGAAGGCCGTGCTGCGCCTGCGCTCGAAGCTCGCCGGCGACAGCGACGAGCTGTAGCGCACGCCTCGCCCCCGGTAGTCTCGGCTCTCCACCGAGGAGAGGAGAGCTGCTCGATGCACAAGTCCGCCGACCGGATCCGCAACGTCGCCCTCGTCGGCCACCGCGGGACCGGGAAGACGTCGCTGCACGAGGCGCTGCTCTTCGAGGCGGGCGCCGTCAACCGGCTCGGGAGCGTCGTCGACGGCACGACGGTCTCCGACTCCGACGCGGACGAGCAGGCGCGCCAGATGTCGATCTCCGCCGCGCTCCGTCGTTCGAGTGGCAGGAGCGCAAGGTCAACCTGCTCGACACGCCGGGCGAGCCGAGCTTCGTCGCCGACGCGCTCGGCGCGCTGCGCGTCTGCGAGTCGGCGGTCTTCGTGGTCAACGCCGTGATGGGCGTCGAGGTCTCCACGACGCGGCTGTGGCAGCGCGCCGCCGAGCTCGACCTCGCGCGGCTGATGTTCGTGAACATGCTCGACCGCGAGCGGGCCGACTTCTTCCGCACGCTCGAGGGGCTGAAGGCGGCCTTCGGCCCGCACGTCGTCGCGACCGAGATCCCGATCGGCGCCGAGCACGAGGTGCAGGGCGTGATCGACCTCGTCGACATGAAGGCCTACGGCTACGAGGGCGCCGAGCGCGAGAACTGCCGGGAGATCCCGATCCCCGACGACCGCGCCGAGCCGCGGAGCCTACCGCGAGAAGCTGATGGACGAGGTGGCCGAGAACTCCGACGCGCTGATGGAGCGCTACCTCGAGGGCGAGGAGATCTCCCACGAGGAGATCGTCGACGCGCTCAAGGACGGCACGAACCACGGCGGGATCTTCCCGGTGACCTGCGGCGTCGCGACGCGCAACCTCGCCACCAACCGCCTGCTCGACGCGATCGTCGAGGACCTGCCGTCGCCGGTGAAGCACGGCGGCCTCGAGGTCGGCGGCATGACGCTCGAGCCCGACGAGGACCGCGACGCCTTCGCCTACGTCTTCAAGACCCGGGCCGACCCGTTCGCGGGGCGGATCAACCTGTTCCGCGTCTACCAGGGCGTCGTGGCCCACGACACCCAGGTGCTCAACACGCGCGCCCACGCCAAGGAGCGCATCGGCCAGCTGCTCTCCTTCGTCGGGCGCGAGACGGTGCACGTCGACGAGTTCGGCCCGGGCGACATCGGCGCGGTGGCCAAGCTCAAGGAGACGCGGGCCGGCGACTGGCTGGCGACGCGCGACGAGCCGATCGAGATGCCGCAGATCACGCTGCCGGCGCCGGTGATGGCCTTCGCGATCGAGCCGAAGACCAAGGGCGACGAGGACAAGGTCTTCACGGCGCTGCGCCGCCTCCAGGAGGAGGACCCGACGATCGACCTCCACCGCGACGCGCAGACCGGCGAGCAGATCGTCGCCGGGCTCTCGCAGGTCCACGTCGAGGTGATCGTCGAGCGGCTGCGCTCGCGCTTCGGCGCCGAGGTCAAGCTCAAGCCGCCGCGCGTGCCCTACCAGGAGACGATCCGGCGCTCCGCGAAGGCCCACGGGCGCCACAAGAAGCAGACCGGCGGCCGCGGCCAGTTCGGCGACTGCCACATCGAGATCGAGCCGCTGGCGCCGGGCGAGGGCTTCGAGTTCGTCAACGCGATCAAGGGCGGCGTCATCCCCAGCGGCTTCATCCCCGCCGTGGAGAAGGGCGTGCTCGAGGCGATGCAGGAGGGCGTGGTCGCCGGCTACCCGGTCAAGGACGTCCGGGTCCGCCTCTACGACGGCTCCTACCACACCGTCGACTCCTCCGAGATGGCGTTCAAGATCGCCGCGGCGCACGCGATGCGGGAGGCGCTCGGCGAGGCCGGGCCGGTGCTGCTCGAGCCGATCATGGTGGTCACGGTCTCGGTGCCCGAGTCGGCGGTCGGCGACGTGATCGGCGACCTCAACAGCCGTCGCGGCCGGCCGCTGGGGATGGAGCCGGCGGGCGGGATGACCGAGGTCAAGGCCGAGGTGCCGATGGCGGAGATGCTCGCCTACGCACCCGACCTGCGATCGATCACCGGCGGCCAGGGCGAGTACACGATGGAGTTCGCGCGCTACGAGGAGGTGCCCGGACACCTCGCCGAGAAGGTCGTCGCCGCGGCGCGGGAGGCCGCCGCGGCGTAGCACGCGAGCCTGCAGCCGGGCGCGGGGCCGCTGCTACGCTCGGCCGGCCGATGGCCACCCGCGAGATCCGGACCGCGCACGTCCACGTCTCCTGCGACGTGTGCGGGCGCACGCTGCTCCGCGGCGAGCGCGCCGACACCTTCCTCCAGGGCGGGACCCGGCGCGCGGTGTGCGAGCTCTGCGCGCCCCGCGCCCTGCACGAGGGCTGGGTGCGCGAGGGCAGCGGGCTCGAGGCCGAGCCGCCGGAGGCGCGCTCGGAGCGTCGCCGGGGCCTGCTCGACCGCCTGCGCGGTCGCCGCGAGGACGACGCGGCCGGCGACCGGCAGCCCGGCGACGGCTACGACGCCGCGTGGGAGGGCGCGCCCGGCCTCGATTCCGGGCCTCCGGCGACCCCCGGGGCGGCCGCCGCCGAGGCCGAGGCGCTGTCGGGCGCGGTGCCCGCCAAGCCGGCGCCGCCGGCCCCGGAACCCCGGCCGGCGCCGCCCCCGCCCGCCCCGGCCCCGCCGGCCGCGCCGCGACCCGGCCGTGCGGTGCGGGCGGTGCCGATGAGCCCGCAGCAGCGCGTGTCGGCCGCGATGGACTGCTTCAACGCCGGCGAGCACCCGCGGACGATCGCGGGCGTCGCTCGCTCGCTCGGCCCGCCCGAGGTGTCGGTGCGCGCGCTCGACGGGCCCGGCGCCGAGGTCGCGATCGTCGTGGCCTGGGAGCTGTCCTGGTACCGCTACGAGGTGTCGCTCGGCGACGACGAGCCGACGGTCCGGGTCGCGGCCCAGGGCTACGAGCTCGACGAGCTCGATTCCGAGGACCGGCGAGCCAACGCCGCGGCGGACGACCACGGACGTCTGTCGGGCGCCTGAGCGCCGACGCGCTGGACCGCCGTACGATGGCGGCGCGTCGGCCGGTCCCACTAGCATCGGGGGCGATGATCTACTGCGTCGTTCCCCCCGAGCTCGAGGCCGACCTGTTCGAGGAGCTGTCCGCCTACTACGCGGACGAGCCCCACGTGGAGGTCATCCGCGATCGGCGCCGCCGGTCGCCGGAGAGCGACCCGACGTCGGGCCGCCCGCCGCGGCCGCGCTTCCGCCGGCGCGCGCGTGTCCCGGGGGAGTTCCCCCCGCTCGCCGGCGAGTGACCCGGCGGCCCGGATCCCCCGCCCGTGAAGGTCGTCGTCCACGTCGACGGGGGCGCGCGCGGGAACCCCGGTCCCGCCGCCGTGGGCGTGGTCGTCAGCGAGCCGGACGGCGCGGTCCTCGACGAGGTCGCCGAGCGGATCGGGGAGGCGACGAACAACGTCGCCGAGTACCGGGCGCTGATCCGTGGCGCCGAGCGCGCGGCGGCACTCGGCGCGGACGAGGTCGAGATCGTGAACGACTCCGAGCTGGTGGCCAAGCAGGTCATCGGGGCCTACCGGGTCAAGCAGCCCCACCTGCGCCCGCTCCACGCCGAGGCGCTGGACGCGCTCGGCGGGTTCGAGCGCTGGGCGGTGCGCTCCGTGCCCCGGGCCCGCAACGCGCGCGCCGATGCGCTGGTCAACGCGGCGCTCGACGCTCCCGGCTGATCGCTCAGGCCGCGGCGGCGCCAGCCGCGACCGGCCGCGCGAGCTCCCCGCCGAGCCGCGCCCAGCCCGCGACACCGCCGTCGACGACGTGGATCACGCCCTCGAGACCGGCGCGCTGGAGCACCGAGGCGGCGACCGCGGCGCGCTCGCCGGAGGCGCACACCACCGCGACGGGCCGGGCCGGGTCGAGGTCGGCGGGCACCGGGTCGAGGTCGTGCCAGGGGACCGCGACGGAGCCCGGGATGACCCCCTCGGCGTGCTCGCTCGCCTCGCGCACGTCGAGCACCTGAAGCGCCGGGTTCGCGGCGAGGCGGTCTCCGAGATCGTCGAGCCCCAGGCGCTCGACGCCGGCCACGGGCCGGCGCTCCTCCCGCCAGCTCGTCATGCCGCCGGCCAGGCGACCGGCGATCCGCCGCAGCCCGACCGCCGCGGCGAGGCCGGCCGCCGCCGCCGCGTCGGCGTCGTCGCGGCCGGCCAGCACGACGTCGCGCTCGCGGGCGAGCCAGGCGAGGCGCGTGCCGAATCCGGCCCTGACCGCGGGGATGCAGAGGGCACCGGGGATGTGGGCGTCGTCGAACTGCAGGTCGGTGCGGACGTCGACGACGAGCGCGCCGTCGTCCGTCGCCTGCTCGACCTGGCGCGGCGTGAGCGGCGGCGCGTGGACGCCCTCGGTCACGAACGGCCCGCGATTCAGTCCCACGATGTTGCGGAAGTTCGGCGGCTGGGGTCCGAGCCCGGCGATCGCGCGCGCGACGAACCGGGCCTCGTCGGGCTCGCGCAGCAGGTCGTTGTGGGCCAGCTCGTAGCCGATCGTCGAGGAGACCTTGAGGTCCATGCCGGGTCCACCGCACATCGAGCCGCCGAGATGGCCGGGCCAGACCTCGGTCTCGGGCGCCAGCGTGAGCAGGCGGTCGTGCAGCGAGCGGAAGATGCCCTGCGCGCCCTCCGTCCGCTCGACGGCGAGGTCCGGGCGGGCGACGTCGCCGACGAACAGCGTGTCGCCGGTCAGCAGCGCCCACGGCTCGGTGCCGCGTGCCGTGTCGACGAGCGCGAACGCCGTGTGCTCCGGGCGGTGCCCGGGCGTGTGGATGGCCTGCACGCGGACCCGCCCGAGCGCGAGCTCCCAGCCGTCGTCGAACGGCTCGTGCGGGTAGTCCGGCGCGGCCAGGCGGTGGACGTGGACCGGGGCGCCGGTCGCCGCGGCGAGCCGACCGTGGCCGGAGACGTGGTCGGCGTGGTTGTGGGTCTCCAGCACGTGCGCGATCCGCACGCCGAGGTAGCGCGCGAGGCGCAGGTACTCGTCGGTGTCGAAGCGCGGATCGACGACGGCCGCCACGCCGGCGTCCGCATCGCCGACGAGGTAGGAGGCGCAGCCGAGGTCGTCGTGGGTGATCTGGCGGAAGATCATCGGCCGGCCCCGATCTTACGGGCCGGCGGTCTGTTAGGTTCGCTGCCGTGAGCCGGCGAGGGCGCTGGTGGGCGACCGTGGGCGGCTCCGTGGCCGTCGCCTGCCTGGTGGCGCCCGGGTCGGCGCCGGCCGCCCGGAGCGCCGCGCAGCGGCTGGCGGCGACCTACTCGCCGATCGTCGTCGTGCGCGCTCAGCGCGACCCGCCCTGCGACATCACCGAGGAGCAGTACCGGCCCACGACGGTGGACACGGTGCTCGGCAACCCGCGCGTGCGCCTGATCGCCCCGCGCGGCACGCGCCCGCCGCGCCCGCCGCAGCCCGCCCCGACCGCCGCCGACGTCGCCGGGCTCGGGGCGGGGTGGCACCTCGACCTCCCGGGCGACCCGCTCGCCGCGGGCTGCACCTACGCGAAGGACTTCGCCGCGCTCGAGCGCGCGGGACGCGCCCCGCCGATCGCCTACGCCCACCTCCGGCGGCAGCCCGGCACGCCCGGCCTCGTCGTGCAGTACTGGTTCTTCTACTACTTCAACCAGTTCAACGACGTGCACGAGGCCGACTGGGAGGGGATGCAGATCTCCTTCGACGCGAGCACGCCGGAGCAGGCGCTGGCGCGCGGCCCGGACGAGATCGGCCTCTTCCAGCACGGCGGCGGCGAGCGGGCCGGCTGGTCCGACGATCGGCTCGAGAAGCTCGGCCGCCACCCGGTCGTCTACGCGGCCGCCGGCTCCCATGCGACCTTCTTCGAGCCCGCCGTGTTCGTCGAGAACGGCCAGGGCGGCTCGGGTCTGGGCTGCGACAACACGACCGGGCCCTGGCGGCGGCTGCGGGTCAGGCCGGTGCTCGTGCCCACGCGGCCGGCCCGCGGGAGCCCGTTCGCGTGGCTGACCTTCCGCGGGCGCTGGGGGCAGCGCGAGGCGGGCTACAACAACGGGCCCAGCGGCCCGAACACCAAGCAGCAGTGGCTCGCGCCGTTCACGACGATGGAGGAGCTGCGCCTGGCCAGCCCGAAGCTGCCCGGCGGGTCGCTGCTCGGGCCGACGGTGGCGAACGCCTTCTGCGGCACGGTGGCCGCCGTCTCGGGCTACGTCAACCTCGCGGCGCGCACGACGCTCGGGGCGATCCTGCTCGCCCTCGCGACCCTGGCGCTCGTCGTCGTGCCGGCGCTGCTCACGCGCTGGCGTCCGGTCGAGCTCTCCCCGCTGCGCGCGCCGCGCGCGTTCGGCCAGCTCGTGCGGGCCGCACGGCGGCTGTACGGACGTCACTGGCGCACGCTGCTGCCGGTCGGCCTGTCGGCGATCCCGATCATCGCGGGGGTCGACGGCCTGCGCTCGGCGGCCGAGGAGCTCACGGGCAGCCTCGGGTCGGGGACCTCCGGCCTGCAGCTCGACCTCGGCGGCTCGATCGCCTCGATCGGCAAGCCCGTCGGCTCCGCGGTGGTCTCCGGCGTGGTCATCGCCTTCGTACGCGACCTCGAGCGGGGCGAGCGGCACGCCGGCTTCGCCGCCGCCTGGCGCGGCATGTCGCGGTGCTTCTGGAGGGTCGCCTTCGCGCCGCTCCTCGTCACGCTGGCGGTCACGCTGATCGCGGCGACCATCATCGGGATCCCGATCGCCGTGCGGAAGTTCGTGGACTGGCAGTTCGTCCAGCAGGAGATCCTGTTCGAGGACCGCTCGATCCGGGAGGGCATGCGCGAGAGCACGCGCCTGGTCCGGGGCCGCTGGTGGCGAACGGTCCGCGTCGCCGGCTTCCTCTGGCTGCTGAGCGTCGTCGCCGGCCCGGTGCTCGGCTTCGCCCTGATCTTCACGACGCTCTCGCTGCCGGCGATCAACTTCGTCGGCGCGGTCGTCTTCGCGCTGCTGATCCCCTACGTCGCGTCCGGACGCACGCTGCTCTACTTCGACCTGGGGGCGCGGCGGGCGGCGGCGCCGGCCGAGCCCCGGCGTCGCAGGAGATGGCTTCCGCGCCGCGAGCCGAGCCCGCAGCCGGGCTCGGCGTGAGGCGCAAGCGGATGATGGGACTCGAACCCACGACCTTCTGCATGGCAAGCAGACGCTCTAGCCAACTGAGCTACATCCGCGCGAGCCGCCGAGTATAGGCCGTCGGCGGCAAGGCGACGACCGGAATCGAACCGGTGTAAACGGCTTTGCAGGCCGCTGCGTAGCCACTCCGCCACGTCGCCGCGGGGCGAAGCGTAGCGGCCGCTCAGGCCTCGAGGGCGAAGCCGCCCTCGCCGTCGAGGCGGACCGGGATCCCGGTCAGCGGGGCGCTCGTCATGGCCGCGAGCGTCGCGGGATCGCGGGTCTGGGCGAGCGCCCGGCGCCCGTCCTCCAGCAGCGCCGCGAGCATGCCGATCGAGGGCGCCCCGTCCCGCTCGTAGACGACCGAGACGCTCTCCCCGATGGCGGGCCCGGCGTGTCCCGGCTCGACGACCTCGCGCCGCGGGAGCGCATCGACCGCCTCCTGAACGCCGGCGACGCGGAAGGGCCGCTCGGGTGGTCGAGCGGAGTAGACGCCGACGGCGTGCTTGGTCAAGTACCAGCCGACGGCGGTGACGAGCCCGGTCGCGCCGTCCTCGCGCCGAAGCCGCTCGGCCATCGTCGCGATCGCATGGGTGACGTAGTCGTTGCCCGGGCCGCCGGCGAAGCTCAGCCCGCCGGTGACGGTCGCCGGGCGGCCGGGATCGTCGAGGTCGACGCCGAGCTCCGCGGCCGCGATCTGCACGGCGGAGGGGAAGCAGGAGTAGAGGTCGAGGTGGCCGATGTCGTCGATGCCGAGCCCGGCGGCGTCCAGCGCGGCGCGGCCGGCGAGGCGGAGGGCGGGGGAGGAGCGCAGGTCCGCGCGCGTCGAGACGTGCCAGTGGTCGGCGGCCGCCGCGCCGGCGTGGACGAACACCCAGCGGTCGCGCGGGACGCCGGCGGCCGCGGCCGCCTCGGCGGAGCAGAGCAGGAGCGCCGCCGCCTGATCGGTCTGGATGTTCGCGTTCATCAGCTTCGTGTAGGGGAGCGTGACCATCCGGTTCGCCGCGCTCGGCGTGGCGATCTCCGCGGCGTCGTGCGGGGTCCGGTCCCAGGCGTGCGGGTTCTGCGCCGCCACCGCGGAGAAGCGCGCCCACAGCCGCCCGAGCTCGGCGCGGTGGTCGGCCAGCGTCCGGCCCCCCGCGGCCCACAGCGCGTTCTCGAACAGCGGGTAGACCATGACCGGGGCGAGCAGGCCCGCGGCGGTCTCGGCCTCGTTCGTATCCGGCCGATCGGTGCCGAGCACGCGGTCGGGCGCCTCGTCGGGGTCGGGCCCGGGCCAGCCGGTCGGCACCCCCGCCCGCATCGCCCGCGCGAGCGTGGCGAGCGCCTCGCAGCCGCAGACCAGGGCGACGTCCGCGCGGCCGGCGGCGATCCGGCCGGCGAGGTCGTTGACGAGGGCCTGCGGGGAGTCGCCGCCGAGGGTCGTCCGGACGCGCTCGCCCGGTGCGAGGCCGAGCTTCGCGGCGACCGGGGCGGCGGGGTCGGGGCGGCGACCCGAGACGTGGTCGACGACCGCGAGGCTGTCGAGGCGGCGCAGCAGGGCGGCACCCGCGTCCGCCCCGGCGTCCCGGCCCGCGGCGCGCGCGACGTCGGCGAGCATCGTCCCGGGGTCCGGCGCGCCGTCGCGCCACGTGGCCTGGGCGACCCCCACGATGACCGGCGTGCGCGGATCGAGCGGCATGCGGCGCGGCACGGTAGCGGAGGGCGGACGGGGGACGGGGGACGGGGGACGGGGAGTCAGTCGGCGTCCGCCGGCGCGAGGTCCTCCAGCACGGTCGTCCAGCGGTCGAACGCCACGAAGTGGCCGGCTCCGGGCACGATCGTCAACTCGGCGTGTCGGAGGCGCCGCCCCAGCGCCTCGGCGTCGGCGCGCGGGACGAGGCGGTCCTGCTCGCCCCACCAGACCCGCGCGGGCACTCCGACGTCCTCGGGCGCGAAGCCCCACGGGGCGGCGAAGACGCGGTACTCCTCGACGGCGCCCCGCGGCCGTCGCAGCGCCTCGACGACGGTTCCGGCGTACGCGAGCGGGTCGCCCTCGATGACCGCGGCGTCCGCCGGGCCGGTCGAGCGCGCGCTCGACCGGGCGAAGGCGTGCGGCGTGCGGTCGGCGACCTCCCGCATCCCGGCGAAGGTCAGCGCCGCGAGGGCCGGCCACCGGCAGGAGAGGAAGGTCAGGCGCCGATCCACCCGATGGAGGCCGGCGCGCACGCCCGGATCGTCGAGCGGGAGCACGCCGGCGACGATCGCCAGGCGCGAGACGCGCTCGGGCAGCGCGTGCGCGAGCGCGAGCGCGTACTGCCCGCCCATGGACCACCCGAGGACCGCGAAGCGTCCCAGCGAGAGCGCGTCGGCGACGGTGGCGAGGTCCGCGGGCCAGTCGAGCAGGGACCGGCCCGGCAGCGGATCGGAGCCGCCCACCCCCGGGCGGTCGGGCGAGACGATCCGGACCCCGAGCGCCGCGGCCGCCCCGTGCGCGGAGGCGACGTCGTGGCGCGAGACGATCCCGCCGTGGCAGTTGACGACCGGCCGCCCGGCGGGGTCGCCGTACTCGGCGACGGCCACGGCGCGCCCGTCGGGCAGCGTCAGCGTTCGCTCGCGGGCCGCCATCGGCGCGCGACGCTAGCCGACGCGGGCGCGGGAAGCGCCGGCGGCGCGCGATACTGACCGGCATGGCCGTCGCCTCCGCGCCGCTCTCCCGCCAGCCGGAACAGCACCTCGCGCACCGCGGCGGATGGTTGCGGGCGGCGGTGCTCGGGGCGAACGACGGCATCCTGTCCACGGCGGGCATCGTCGTCGGCGTCGCCGCCGCGGGCGCGTCGACCGGCGCGGTCGTCACCGCCGGCGTGGCGGGGCTCACGGCGGGAGCGCTGTCGATGGCCGCGGGGGAGTACGTGTCGGTCAGCTCCCAGCGCGACGTCGAGGAGGCGGACCTGGCCCGCGAGCGGGCGGAGCTCGTGGCCGACCCGGCCGCCGAGCTCGACGAGCTGGCCGCGATCTACGAGGCCCAGGGGCTCGGGCCGGAGCTGGCCCGCCAGGTGGCGAGGGAGCTCAGCGCCCGCGACGCCCTCGGCGCCCATGCGCGCGCGGAGCTCGGGCTCGCCGAGACGACGAAGGCCCGCCCCGTGCAGGCCGCCGGCGCCTCGGGGCTGTCGTTCTCGCTCGGCGCGGCGCTTCCGCTGATCGCCGCGGCACTGACCCCGTCGAGCGCGCGGATCGCGGTCACGTTCGTCGTCACGCTCGCCGCGCTCGCGCTCACGGGCGACCTCGCGGCCCGCCTCGGCGGCGCCGGACGGCTCCGCGCGACGGCCCGCGTGCTGGCCTGGGGCATCGTCGCGATGGCCGCCACGACGGCGATCGGCGCGCTCGTGGGCCATGCCGTCTGAGGCCCCGGGCCGCTGCTAGCCTTCCGGCCCTCCCGGGCGATTAGCTCAGCTGGGAGAGCGCCGCCTCGACAAGGCGGAGGTCACTGGTTCGAGCCCAGTATCGCCCACCTGACGAAGGCCCTTCTCCGGCGGGCCTTGCCGACCGCACCGCCCGCGCCCCGGCATCGTTCCTGGCCATACGGCCTAGCGCACGCGGGTGAACACGAGGATCCAGCTCAGCGCCAGCTTCTCACCCGGGGCCCGCGGATCGCGGCTCGTCGCGCGGTATCGGGCCTTCACGGTGATGCGCCACGCTCGCGCGTCGAAGAATCTGCGATTCGGGACGGCGCCGGCCCACGTGCGGCTGCCGTTCGGGTCGTGGTCCTGGATCGTCGGCCACCCGAACCCCCTCCGCGGCAGTTCGGGAACAGCTCACCCACCGCGCCTCGGGCGTCGTATCCGAGCCAGACTCCGCCGGCGCGGGCGTAGTCCGAGGCGAGCGTGAGGGACCACGGGGCGCGGCGCCGGCCGCAGTCGAGCGGAGGATCGGGCGGGATCGGCGTGCCCGCGACGCGGGGTCGCCCGCACGGCCAGCGGCCGCGAAGTCCCGAAGGCGATGCGCTCGGTGCCGCTGCGCAGGGTGCGCTCGCCGCACTGCCGGTCGCGATCGGTCACGTACAGGTCGTCGCGGGACCACGAGACCGTCTGGGCTCCGCTGACCGTCAGCCTGAACCTGGCGGTCTTCGGGCCTCTCGCGTGGGCCGGCCCACCAGACGTGACGACGAGGGCGCTCGCCAGGGCGACGGTTCGCACGACTCCCGGCCAGATGCGGTGCTTCGGCACCGCCGGCTGCTCCCATGTCGAGGCGAGCGCGGCAGCGGGCGGCTCGCGGAGCGCAATCGCCCACTTGGCGCGACGACACTGGCGTCGAGGCTCGCGCGCGCCGCCCCGGCGTCACGGCCGAGGGTCGGTGGATCATCGGCGTGAGGTCGTGCGGCGTGGCGGGGCGCAGCGCGGTGGGCGGTCGGGCCTGGCGGGTGCGGGCGGCGATGGCGCGGCGCAGCATGGCCAGCGCGGGCCGCGGCTCCTGCGTCGCGGCGAGCAGCCCCGAGTCCCAGACGTCGGGCACCCCCGCAAACACCCCCGCGAACCACTGGTAGACGTAGATCCGCTTGACGCGGCGGCTCACCCGGGCCAGCGGGCCGAAGAGGTAGCGCACGGCCTTCGCCTGGTGGGCGACGTCGGCGGGGTAGCGGTACCCCGGTGGCTTGGGAGTGTTCGACCCGGGCCGGTGCACCATGCCGCCGGTCTCGTCGTACCAGAGCTCTCCGGGAAGGGCCTGTGCGGCCTGCTTCGTCCAGGTCGTCCGGAAGCGGTTCGCGTCGTTGTAGTTGTGCAAGCCCCAGATGCGGGGGCGGGCGCCGTGGCGCATCATCGCCCGGCCGTGGGCGCCGGCCTCCACCAGTCGCCCGCGGAGCGGCGGCGCGACGACGAGGTCGGGACCGAGCACGGTGCACGTGCGGCAGGCCCGGACCAGCTCGGCGTAGTAGACGGCGGCGGACCTCGGGCTGCGGCACAGCACCTGGGTGCACAGGTTGGCCTCGTTCCACGGCCCGTAGCGTCGGACGTAGCGGTGGGTGCGCACGAAGGAGCGCACGAACGCCCGGTACGCGCGCCGGCTCGGCGGCGGGCCGGCGCGGGTGGCGCGGGCGAACGTCACGAGGATGTCGTAGCCCCCGGCCCGCGCGGCGGCCCGGGCGTCGCGGTCCTCCGCGGCCCGTGCGGGGCGACGCTCAGCGGGGCGTCGACGGCGACCACGTGACCCGCACGGTCCCCGCGCCCGCGGTGCGGATCGTGGCGAGGGCGCGGTACAGGCGGGGCTCGCTGCCCGAGCCGTACCCGGCGCTCACCTCGACGCGTCCGTCGCCGACGGGCGCGATCGTCATGAGCTCGCGGTCGTCGCCCATGCGCAGAGCGGATCCGCGCCGCACGGCGGCGGGTCGCTCCCGGAAGAACCCCGAGAGCTCGAATCGCGTGCGGTCGCCGGCCGCGAAGGTCATCTCGGCCCCGGTGGGCAGGGCGCGGAACGTCCAGGACCCCGGAACGCGCCAGCGGCCTCCGGGCGGCCGGTACTCGCCCCGCATCACCACGGCGTCGCCCTCGAGGTCGGTGCGGATGCCGACGGGCAGGCCGCGGCCGCGCGTGTCCAGCAGCACCGGTCCCGCGCTCTCGTCGCGGCGCTCGCTGAGCGGGTGGGCGGGCATGAGGTCCGCGAACTGCCCGGTCGCGGGGTCGCGCCGCTTCAGGGCGAGGAGCCCGAAGTCCTCGCGCAGGTCGAACACCGTGCCCGCGCCCGGGCAGCGGTGGTTGGCGTTCCCGATGCACTTGCCGGGTCCGGGCTGCTGCTTCAGCGCGAGCCACACGTCACCCCGGCGGACGGTGACGAGCGTGCCGAGGCTGTAGAGCACGCGGCGCGTGCCGGCCCCGTCGGCGGGGAGGGGGCCGCGCGGCTCGTCGCGGAAGTGGTCCACGGTCCAGTTCATCGCGACCAGCGCGAGCCCGGTGTAGTCCGTTTCCCCGGCGTAGGGATCGAGTCCCGCCCGCGCGGCCGGGTCGGCGACGAGCGCCGGGATGATCCGGAACGGGGCGGCCCCGAACCCGTAGGCGTGCGAGAGCCGCCACATCATCCGCTCGGCGAGCGCGCGGTAGGGGCGACTCGCCTCGGCCGCGACCCGGTTCGCCGCGACCTCCGCGCCGTAGGCGGTCAGCGCCGGCCCCCAGGCCTGCTGGCTCGACCTCCCCGCCCAGAAGGCGTCGCCGTCGGGCCCGGCGAGCGCGGCCGAGGTGTTCGCGACGGTCGCGAGGGCGGTCCTCGCGGCCGCGGACGCCCGCGTGCGCAGGAGGTCGACGGCCCGGCCGTAGAAGCCGAGGGAGAGCCCGAGATAGCTGAGGTGGGCGTGGCCGGGGTCGGCGAGGATCGCCCCGCGCCCCTCGCGGCCGAGGGGGAAGGACTCCGTCGCCACGATCCGCGGGATCTCCACGTCGACCAGGTGCCGGGCGAGGCCTTCGGTGCGGCGGCGGTCGCCCAACACGGTGCCCCGGTTCGGCGCGTGCAGGCCGGTGCGCAGCATCTCGAGGAACTCGACCGCTTCGACGAGGTGCTTGTTGAAGTAGTGACGCCACCACGGCGACCGCGGGCCGACGAAGAAGCCGAGATAGACGCGGTGCACGCGCCGCAGCCACCACGCCCACCGGCTCCGGACACGCCGGAAGAGGCGGTCCCGGGACAGGTGCGCGCGGCACCCCACGAACGCACTGGCCACGGCGAGGTTCTCGAACACGCGATCGCCCTCCGAGATGCCGGCCCGGTCGTGCCGGACGGCCCAGTCGATCGCGCGGATGCCGGCGCGCTGCAGGCCCCGGTCGGCCTCGCGGATCCCGGTCTGGATCAGCGCGAAGCCGAGCATCGCCTCCCCGTAGCGCGACGCCCGCCGTCCACGGATGGCGTCACGGAAGGTGCCGTTGCGGCGCTGGGCGGCGGGCCACGGCGCGGCGGCGTGGCGGGCGATGGCTCGCCAGCGCGGGGGAGCCTCGGGCGCGGACGTGGGTGCGGGTGTCCGCTCCGCGCCCGCGACCGCGGCGGCCGGGCCGAGCATCGCGGTCGCCAGGACGGAAGCGAATGCCCACCCACGAAAGAGCCCGCTACGAAAGAGCCCGCTCAGCCGCGGTCGCATGCGGTGAGCCTGCCCGAGGTCGGCCCGCCGCGCATCGGCGCCATCCACGGAGTCTGCGTGCGGACGTCCCGCGGCCCGCGCGGCCGTCCGCGCTCCGAGGCGGGGGCCCTCGACGGCGGCCGGCGCGTCCCGTCGAGCCGTCCGGGTCCGCCGTCGTCCGGGGGCGGTCCCCGCCCCGGTATCGTGGCGCGCGGCATGGCGAAGCTCTTGATCTCGACGGCCCGACCCGCCCGACGCCGCGACGCGGCGAAGGCCAGCGCCGACTACGGCGCGACCGCGACGCCCGACTGGCGCGGCGTCGACTGGCGTGCGCACCGCCACGAGCTCGAGCTGGGGGGCGCCCGGGCGGCGTACGTCGACCTCGGCGCGCCGCGCGACGAGTCGCCCGTCGTCTTCGTCCACGGCCTCGGCGGCAGCTGGCAGAACTGGCTCGAGAACCTGCCCGCGGTCGCCGAGCGGCGGCGGGCCGTCGCGCTCGACCTGCCCGGCTTCGGCGGGTCTGAGCGGCCCGACCGCGAGCTCTCGATCAGCGTGTTCGCCGATGCCGTCGAGGCCCTCTGCGACCACCTCGGGCTGGGCCCGGTGGCCGTGGTCGGCAACTCGATGGGCGGCTTCGTCGCCGCGGAGACCGCGATCCGCCATCCCGCCCGGGTCGAGCGCCTCGTGCTGGTCGACGCGGCCGGGATCTCGACCACCGACCTCATGCGCCGCCCCACCCGGGCCGCGGCGAAGCTGCTCGCCGCAGCGATGACCGGCCATGCGCGCCGCAGCCGGACCGGCGGCGCCTCCGGCGGTCCGCGTCCCGTCTCCCTGCCGGCTCGGCCCGCCGCGCTCCACGCGGCGGTCGCCACCGTCGCGCGCCATCCCACCCGCCTGGCCCGTGACCTGCTGGCCGAGCAGGTCGCCGGCCGCGCGCAGGAGGCCGGGTTCCTCGCCGCGCTCGACGCGATCATGGACTACGACTTCCGCGGCCGCCTCCCGGAGATCGCCTGTCCGACACTCGTCGTCCAGGGCGCGAACGACATGCTGATCCCCGCCGGGGACGCCGAGACGTACAACCGGCTGATCCCGGACTCGCGCGTGCTGCTGCTCGAGGACACCGGGCACGTCCCGATGCTCGAGCGCCCGGCCGTCTTCAACGACCAGCTCCTCGAGTTCCTGGCGGAGACGGGCGGCCACCGCGCGGCGCCGGTCGACAGCGTCGAGCGCGAGCCGGCCGCCGCGGAGTAGCCCCGCTGCGGCTCGGCGCGGCGACGGACCGGGGGGTCAGCCGGAGTACGTGCCGGTGGCCAGCACGCGCATCCGGGCCCAGGGGATGCCGTCGCTCGCCGAGCGATCGATGCCGTCGCCGGTCGCGTCGGCGTTCTCGTCGCGAATCACGTTGCCCCACAGGCCGTTCGGCGGGCTGCCGGCGATCGCGCTCCAGTCGGCCGTCCCGCCGGCCTTCGTGTCGAGCTCCATCAGGACCGCGTAGAGGTCGCTCATGCCGCTGCCGTCCGTGACGACCGCGCCGTAGCGCTGAAGCGCCCGGCACACCATGCGCAGCAGCCGCGTCTCGGGCCCGCTCGCGCTCCGTCCGGGCACCGTGCGCGTGTCGCAGTCCACGGCCGGGTCGAGCTGCAGGCGCATGCCCATCTCCATCGGCTCGGCGCCGGCCTGGTCGCTCTTGATCGCCGGCGCGCGCCAGCGGGCCGAGATCCCGGGGGCGGTCATGCGCAGCGCGTGGCGGATCTCGCCGGCGCGCACCTCGCCGCCGCGGACGAGCCCGGCCCAGGAGAGCCCCCAGCCGGTGCCCCAACCCTGGACCGCGCGTCCGTCGCTCGTGCGCCCGTAGTGGAAGACGCCGTGGCCCTCGGCGGTGATCGTGCGCGCCGTGCGGTCGATCTGGGCGCGGAACAGCCGCAGCTCCGACTCCGGGCCGTAGTCGGGGTGGTTCGGGTCGAGGATCACGACCGGCGCGTCGTCGGCGAGCGAGCCTCCGGGCGTGACGCCGGCGGGCACGCGCCAGCGGAGCGTCTCGCCGTTGGCGCGGACCGTGAAGAAGGGATCCTGCGGACCGGCGACCCAGACGCCCGGGACGCCGTCCTCCTGCTGGAGCCGCACCCGGGCCCGCCGCATGCTCGCGACCATCTCGTCGGCGATCGTGCCCGAGCGCGGGTCGAGCGCCGTGCCGGCCGGGATCGGCTCGTTCAGGGCACCGGCGTAGGCGCCGCCGAAGCGGTAGGGCTGGGCGGCCGGGTCGGTGGCGGCCAGCGCCTCCTGGGCCGGCGATGCCGGAGCCGGCCCGTCGAGGGTGTAGAAGCCGACCTTGTCGAGGTCGAGGTTGCGGTTGCAGGTCCCGGTCGCGTAGTCGTTGGGGAACTCGACGCGGAGGTCGTGCGCGCCCCCGTCGATGCGGCGCGCGATCTGCACGTCGCTCCATGCCGTGCCGACCGCCTGGTCGGCCACGGTGGCGCCGTCGAGCTTGACGACCACCCGCGGGGCGCCGGCGCACGCGGTGCCGCGGGCGCGCACGACGAGGCCGTCGCCGGCCGGCGCGGTCACGGTCGCGGTGGCGGCGCTCGTCGCCTTCAGCGTCAGGTAGGTCACCCCGGACTCGGTGCGGATCGACGACTTCGCCGGGCGCACCATCGACTCGCCCTCGACCACCGTGGTGGCCGAGCAGCCGAGACCGAGCACCGCGACGACGGCGACCGGGGCGAGGGCCGCGGCGCGCGCGGCTCGGGTGCGGTGCGGGTGGGGCTTCACGTGGCGGGTGGACCTACCCTCGGCGCGAACGGGGATCTCGGGAGCCGGCGATGCGCGGAGCGGACTCCTGTACGACCCGACATCCGCCGACGGGCGACGCTACGGCGGCGACGGCAGCCTGGCGCGCCCGGGCCGGCGGGCGTCGAGGACCGGCGAAGCGCCCGGGCGGCGACCGGACGGCTCGTTCCACGAGCCGCTCGCACGCTGCCGCGCCATCGACCATCTACGGTGTTCCCCGCATGCTCGAAGCCGCCCTCGACACCCTCATGGACCGGACCGTGGTCCCGGGCTACACGCGGATCGGCTACCGCGCGCGGTCCCGCGGCTTCGACGCGCTGCCGCGGATGGACGGGCGCACGGTCCTCGTCACCGGCGCCACGTCCGGCCTGGGACTCGCCGCCGCCGAGGCGTTCGCGCGCCTCGGGGCCGCGCTGCACCTCGTCGCCCGCAGCGAGGAGCGGGGGGAGCGGGCCCGGGCGCGGGTCGCCGAGCACGCGACGGAGGCGCCCGTGCGCCTGTGGCTCTGCGACATGAGCCTCCCGGCGGAGGTTCGCGACCTCGGCGAGCGGGTCGCCGCCGAGGTCGGGGCCCTGAGCGTGCTCGTCAACAACGCCGGCGTCCTGCTGGGCGAGCGCACGCTGACGCCGGACGGGATCGAGGCGACCTTCGCGACGAACGTGCTCGGCACGTTCGCGCTCACCGAGGCGCTGCTGGGAGCGCTGGCGGCCGGCGCGCCCTCGCGCGTGATCACCGTGTCCTCGGGCGGGATGTACTCCCGCCGCCTCGACGTCGCGAGCCTCGAGCGCACGACCGGGGACTACGACGGCCCGACCGTGTACGCGCAGACCAAGCGGGCCCAGGTCGTGCTCACCGAGGAGTGGGCACGCCGCCACGCCGCGTCCGGGGTGACCTTCCACGCGATGCATCCCGGCTGGGCGGACACGCCCGGCGTGAAGGGCTCGCTGCCCCGCTTCCACCAGGTCCTCGGCCCGCTGCTGCGCTCGCCCGCCGAGGGCGCCGACACGATCGTGTGGCTCGGCGCCGCGGAGGCGCCCGCCCGCACCTCGGGCGGCTTCTGGCACGACCGCCGGCGCCGCCCGACCCACTACGTCCCGATGACGCACGAGCCGGACGGCGAGGCGGCCCGCCTGTGGGCGGCGTGCGAGCGCCACGCCCCGGCGGACGCGGGCCCGGGGGCCTAGGCTCGGCCGCCGGGGCCGCGGCGTGGCCGCGCGCTACCGGCCACAGACCGGCCACGGAGAGGACCCGCTGCGCGCGTAGAGCAGGGCGGCGCGGTAGTCCTGCTCCGCCTCCGGGGCGGCGGCGGGGTCGCCGCTGCCGCCGACCGAGGCCCAGGTCCCGGTGTCGAACTGGTACTTGCCCCGGAAGGCGCCGCCGCCGCCGATCGAGGTCGGGTCGCCGCCCGACTCGCAGGCGGCGATCGTCTCCAGGGTGGCGCGGCCCGGGCCGCCCGGCACGGAGTCCGCGCGGGCGGCGAGGCGCCTGGCCGCCCGGCGGCGCGCCGCCGCGGCCCGGCGCTCGGCGCGGGCGCGGGCGACGGCCCGGGCGTGGGCCATGGCGCGGGCGCCGCGGCGGAGCGTCGCGGCGGCGGTGCCCGGGCCCGCACCCGCGAGGAGCGCCTTCGTGGCCGGCGTGGCCCGGGCCGGCACCGGGTCGGCGCCGGCGGACACGGCGACGAGCGTGGCGGGGATCAGGGCGAGCGCCGCGACGAGCGCGGCGACGGAAGCTCTCGGCATGGACATGTTCGAGCGTCTCCTTGCGGGCGGCGCGCGCCGTGGACGCGCGAATCGCGCCTACGGCCGCCGCGTCGATGGCACCGGCAAGGCGGCACTCGGGGCCTGGTCTCACATCACGCCGACGTGGCCGGCGACGGCCCCGAAGCCGGGTCTCGCCCGGTCTGCGGTCCAACGACCGTAGCAGGAGGCGAACGCGTGTTCGACCGGTGGGGTGTGACGTCGCTCACACCGGAAGTGCCTGCTCACGAGGCAATACGCTGCGGTGGCGGCCCATGCCCGAGCCCACCACGACCCGCTACGCGACCGAGGGCGATCTCCACATCGCCTGGCGCACGCTCGGCGACGGCCCGCACGATCTCCTCTGGGTCCCGAACTGGATCTCCTGCGTGGACGTGATCTTCGAGGAGCCGCGCTGGGCGCGCTTCTTCGAGCGGCTCGCCGGCTTCGCGCGGGTGATCCTCTTCGACCGCCGCGGCAGCGGCGCCTCCGACCCCGTGGTCGGCGCGCCGACGCTCGAGGAGCGGATGGACGACCTGCGTCTCGTGCTCGACGCCGCCGGGTCCGAGCGGGCGCTGGTGTTCGGGGTCTCGGAGGCCGCGGCGATGGCGGCGCTGTTCGCGGCGAGCCGGCCGGACCGCACGCGCGCGCTCGTGCTGTGGGGCGCGCTGCCGCGGACCTTCCCGCTCGGCCCCGACGACCCGCTCGGCGCCGTCGGCCGCCGCCCGCACCCGGCGGGTGATCGACGACTGGGGCACCGGCCGCAACCTGCGGATCTTCGCGCCGTCGCTCGCGGGCGACGAGCGCTTCGCCACGTGGTGGGGGCGCCTGGAGCGTCTCTCCTCGAGCCCGGCGAGCACGCTGGAGATCCTGCGGCTGAACGCGCAGGTCGACGTGACCGACGTGCTCGGCGCGATCCGGGTGCCGACCCTCGTCATCCACCGGCGCGGCGACCGCGTCTCGCCGCTGGCCAACGCGCGCTACATCGCCCGGGCGATCCCCGGGGCCCGGCTCGTCGAGCTCGAGGGCGACGACCACATCGGGGTGGCCGGGGACGTCGAGCCGGTGATCGAGGAGGTGGAGGAGCTGCTCACCGGCGCACGATCCGAGCGCGAGGCCGAGCGGGTGCTGGCCACGGTGCTGTTCACCGACATCGTCGACTCGACGGGCCACGCCGCCGCGCTCGGCGACCGGCGCTGGCGGGACCTGCTGGCCGAGCACGACGCGCGGCTGCGCGACGAGATCGCGCGCCACCGCGGGCGGGCGGTGAAGTCCACCGGCGACGGCGTGCTCGCGGTGTTCGACGGCCCGGCGCGGGCGATCCGGTGCGCCACCCGCGCGCACGAGGCCGTCCGCGACCTCGGGCTCGCGCTGCGCGTCGGCCTGCACACCGGCGAGTGCGAGATGCTCGGCGACGACGTCGGCGGCGTCGCGGTGCACATCGGCGCCCGGGTCACGGCGGCCGCCGCGCCCGGCGAGGTGCTCGTGTCCGGCACGGTGCGCGACCTCGTCGTCGGCTCCGGGATCGCGTTCGAGGACCGCGGAGAGCACGAGCTCAAGGGGGTGCCGGGCCGCTGGGCGCTGCACGCCGTCGGCGGTGCCGAGCGCGCGTAGGCCCGTCGTGGTCGGTGGCGCGGGCGCTCAGGGGCGCAGCACGCCGTGCCAGGTCGCCGTCGCCTGGTCGGAGCGGAACGTCGCGCCCGCGACGACGTCGAGCCCGCCGTCGCGGGCGGCCACGACCCAGTCGAGGGAGAGGGCCTGCGCGGCGGGCGGGAGCGCCGGGCGGTAGGTGGCGGGCTCGACGCTCCCCGCGTCCGGGGTGAGCCGGCGCGCGAACAGGCGCCCGCCGACGACCCATGCCACCCAGAGCCGCCCCGACGGCTCGGCGGAGAGGAAGACCGTGCTCGGGTCGCGGTCCGGCAGGACGGCGACCTCGACGGGGGCGGGCGCGCCGACCCGCCAGACGAGCACGCGCGAGCCGGAGCCGCGCGGCTGGGCGTAGGCCATCCAGAGGCCGGAAGCTGCCCGGCCGGGCGGTCAGCGCGACCGGGAGCGTCGAGGAGACGTAGGTCTCCGCGCCGTAGCGCGGCGCGCTCGACTCCGGAACCTTGGTCGCGGGGCCGGCCGGGGCCCCGGTCGCCGGGTCGATCCGCGCCACCCAGTAGCCGATCTGCGGGCAGCTCCACTGGATGAAGGCGGTCCACACCTCGGCGCCGTCGGACGCGATCGAGGGGTTCACCGAGTAGCAGGCGGTGGACGTGGAGGGATCCGTGCCGGGGTCCCCGGTGCCGAGCCCGCGCTTGACTCGCGCGTAGCCGTTGGTCGGGAGCACCGTGAACTGCGTGCCTCCCGGACCGAAAGCCGTCACCGCCCGGCCCGTGTAGCTGTAGCCCTGCTTCCCGACGAACGGCCCCTGCGTCCAGGCCGTCCCGGCGGCGTCCGCGTCGAAGGTGAACGTCCCGAGCTCTCCCTTCGGCACGTCGATGCTCGGGATCGTCACGCGCAGCCCGCCCGCGGGCGTCGCGGCGATGTCCGGGGCCCCCCCGAGGTCGCGGGCGATCGTCGTGGTCTGGCCGACCCGCCCGTCGGCGCCGATCGGCACGTGGACGAGGGCGTCGCGCGTCCCGTCGCGCACGTTGGCGGCGGCATGGAGCACGCCGTCGGGCGTGAACGCGAGCCCCACCGCGTCCCGGCGGGTCGCGAACGCGTCGATCACCGACCACGACATCGGCGTGTCCGGCGTCTGCTCGGGCGTCGGCTCGCGGTCGGCGGTCTGCTGGACGGCGGCGGCCTCCGCGAAGTCGTCCTCGTCGGTCAGCGCGACGTCGAGGATGCAGTCCTCGAGCAGGTTCGGGTCCGTGACCCCCGCGGCCCGGCAGATCGCCTCGGCGGCGCGGCGGGCACGCGCGCTGAGCGAGCGCACCGTCACGAAGCGCGGAGGGAAGTTGCGGATCGCATAGGAGCCGGAGGAGCGGCCGCGGGCATAGGTGAACAGCGACTCGCCGCCCCGCAGCCGCCACGACGCGCCGAGGACGCGGTAGAGCGAGTTGAAGCTCCGGCTCGAGTAGTCGTCCGCCGCGGCGGCGTCGATCCGGCGCCCGTCCCGAGTGACGAGGTCGTTCGCGGGCGAGCCGTCGAAGTTGCCGAGGAGGCCGGACAGCCGGCCGCGGTGGACGGCCGCGGGGCGCACGAGCAGCGCGACGCCCCACGACCCGACCGACCACACGCGCACGAACGAGCCGTCGGGCCAGGTGACTTCGATCTGGTCCTCCCCGGCGATCGGGTCGGCGAGCAACGTGACGCGGCCGCCGCCGGCCAGCGCGAGCGGGCGGCCGGCAAGGACGCGCGCGCGGCGGCCCCCGACGCGCACCCCGAGCGGGTCGCCGCGGTCGACCTCGACGCGGGCGGGCCCGACCCGCATGGCGACGGCCGTGTTGACCGAGACCCAGCTCGAGGGGGTGAAGGGCTCCTGGCGGGCCTGTACCTCGAACCCGCCGGCCGACGAACGGGCGAGCACGAATTCCCCCGCGGCCTGGAAGTCGTAGCGGAGGCGGTCGATGGTCGTCAGGTGCGGGTCGCCGTTCGTCGACCCGCACCCGCCGCTCCCGCATCCCGCCGGGGTGCCGCCCTGCCGCTGCGGCCGCTGGCGCTCGGGCTTCTCCTTGCACCACTGCTCGAGGGTGTACGGCGTGATCGTCCCGCCGCTGCCGGCGGCGTTCGGCGCGCCGGTGAGCGCGAGGTGGGAGGACGGGTTCAGCGGCAGCGTCGGGGGCGGCTTTCCCTCGGTGCCCTTCGGGCATTCGCACTTGCGAATCGTGCAGAACCAGGCGTTGTCCACATCCGTGGTGTCGAGCGTGCCATCGGCGATCCGCCCGTTGCCGCCGATGTCCACGTGGAGCACGGGAGCGTCGCCGAGCGCCGTGACGGCGTACTGGCTCGTCGTGTACGCGTCGGCACCGACGGCGCCACGGTTGACGATCGGGATGATCGGCGGTCGGGGGTCGTCGCCGAACGACAGTGGCTTCGTGAACGTCCAGTCCGGCCCGAGGGCGGAGCGCCGGTACAGGCTCGAGCCCCAGGTGTCGAGGAACCCGCGCCCGGTGCCGCCCGCGGCCGCGTAGGCGGCGGGATCGGCGGAGGAGAGGATCGCCGCGGCCTGCCCCCAGACGTTGACGCCGATCTCCTGCGCGTGGCCGAAGAACCCCGCGGCATCGTAGGAGCGCTTGAAGAGCGGCGCCCCCGGCCCGAGCGCGTAGCCGAGCAGCACGTTGGCGGTGGAGTCGAAGGTGATGCCGGTCACGTCGTAGCCGACCCACTCGGCGAGCCCCTCGGCGGTCCAGTCGGGGACCGTGGCGTAGCGCTCGCGGCCCAGCATCTCGCGCTCGAAGCAGTGGAACACCTCGTGCGCGAGCGTGAAGTCGAGCGCGATCGTGCCGGCGCGCTTCGCGCCGAGCGGGGTGATGGTGACGCGGCACACGTTCAGCGCCGCGTCGAGCCGCGTGGCCGCGGTGGCGGCCCCCAGCGGGCGGTCGCTGACCCCGACGAAGATGCGGGAGGCGAGCGCCCGGCCGAGCCGCGCGGCGATCCGGTCGCGCATCAGCTCGGCGATCCGCCGGCCCTCGGGGCTCGGGGTGATCGTCGCGCCCGGAATCCCCGCCTGCCGTGCTTCACCGCCCGCCGCGGTGGCGGCGGGGGCGCCGAAGAGGCGGGTCAGCGCACGGTCGACGGCCGCGCGCTGGGCGGCCGTCAGGGTCGGGCGGTAGTGCTCGATCCAGCGCAGCGCGGGTGTCGCGGAGCGGATCGTGTCGTGGCGCAGGCGCGGGGCCCGGACGCCCGGGAGCGGCGCGACGGCCATCGCGAAGCCGCGCAGCGCATCGGCGCGCGAGGGACGGCCCCGCCGGCCGACGTGGGCGAGGACTCGTTCCCACGGGCCCATCCGCAGCTCAACGCGCAGGCGCGCGTCCGCCAGCCGCGCCCAGTCGCCGAGCGCCGCGGCGAGCCGCCCGCTGCGAGAGCGCGCGCGCACCGCGACGAGGCCGATGGCGCGCCCGCGGCGCCACGCGATGGCGGCATCCGTCCCGCGCCGGCCGCGGCGCAGCGCACCCAGGCCCCCGCTGCCGACGCGCGCTCGAGTGACGCGGCGTCCGCCGCGCCGGGCGACCCGTGCCCATGCGGCGAGCACCCGCCGCGCGGCCGCGTCGCTGTGCAGGACCACGGCGCCCGCCGCCAGCGACAGGCCGCGGCGGCCGAAGCGGGCGCCCTCGGCGCGTCCGCGCCGAACGGCCCGGACGAGTCCGCGCGGCAGCCCGCGGGCCAGGGCCGCTCGGGCGGTGGCCGGGGACGCATGGAGGCGCCGAAGTCCGGGTGCGTCGCCACGGCCGAGGGTGAGACCGGCCGACGCGGCCGAGGGAGTCGTCGCCGCGGCGATCGCCGCGACCGCGAGCACAGCCGTCAAGCCGAGGAGGCGGGTCATGTGGGAGGCGGCACCGCGGGCGCAGGTCGCGCACGAGGCCCGCGGGCGACCCTACGCCCGGGTGCGCCGCCGCACAAGCCGGCCCGTGCCGTGCCCGGGCCGACCCCCGCCGGGTCGCGCTCCGCCCGTTGCTAGCGTCCGGCCGGATGCACGTCACGCTCCCCGACGGGACCCGGCTCGAGCTGGCGGACGGCGCCACCGGCGCCGACGCGGCCGCCGCGATCGGCCCCGGGCTGGCGCGCGCCGCGCTCGCGGTGAAGGTCGACGGGGAGGTGCGCGACCTCGCCCGCGCCGCTCCCCGACGGCGCCGCGCTCGAGATCGTCACCGACCGCAGCGCCGGAGGCCCTCGAGCTGGTCCGCCACGACGCCGCCCACGTGCTCGCCGACCGCGGTGATGGAGCTCTACCCGGGGGTGAAGATCTCGATCGGCCCGCCGATCGAGCAGGGCTTCTACTACGACTTCGAGTTCCCCGACGGCGTCACGCTCTCCGAGGACGACTTCGCCGGCGATCGAGGCGCGGATGCGCGAGCACGTCAAGGCCGACGAGCGCGTTCGCGCGCGAGGACGTGCCGGTCGCCGCGGCGCTCGAGCGCTTCCGCGCCGAGGGCCAGGACTACAAGGTCGAGCTGATCGAGGACCTCGTCCGCGACGAGGGCGTCGAGACCGTCTCGCTCTACACCAACGGCGCCGTTCACCGACCTCTGCCGCGGCCCGCACGCGCCCGGCGACGAAGCGGATCAAGGCGTTCAAGCTCCAGTCGGTCGCCGGCGCCTACTGGCGCGGCGACGCCGAGCGGCAGATGCTCACCCGCATCTACGGCACCGCCTTCTTCTCCCAGGCGGAGCTCGCCGAGCACCTCGAGCGGCTCGAGGCAGGCCCGCGCGCGCGACCACCGCAGGCTCGGCCGCGAGCTCGACCTGTTCATGTTCTCCGAGCTCTCGCCCGGCTCGCCGTTCTGGCTGCCGAACGGCATCGCACGTGTGGAACGAGCTGACCGCGCTGTGGCGCGACGAGAACGTCGAGCGCGGCTACACCGAGGTGCACACGCCGATCCTCTACGACGTCGACCTGTGGAAGCGCTCGGGCCACTGGGACAAGTACCGCGACAACATGTACTTCACCGACGTCGAGGACCGGCCGATGGGGCTCAAGCCCATGAACTGCCCGGCCCACGTCCAGATCTACGCGCGCGAGCGCCGCTCCTACCGCGACCTGCCGATCCGCTACGCCGAGCAGGGCCTCGTGCACCGCCACGAGCCGAGCGGCACGCTGCACGGCCTGCTGCGCGTGCGGCACATCACGCAGGACGACGCGCACATCTTCTGCACCGAGGAGCAGATCGAGGAGGAGGTCGCTGCGCTGCCTGGACTTCGGCTTCTGCATCTACGAGCTGTTCGGCTTCGCGCCCGCGCCTGGAGCTCTCGACCCGGCCCGGAGAAGCGCATCGGCAGCGACGAGATGTGGGACCGCGCCGAGGCGGCGCTGCAGCCGCGCGCTGGACGCGCGCGGGCTCGCGTACGAGGTCAACGAGGGCGACGGCGCCTTCTACGGGCCGAAGATCGACCTGCACATGACCGACTCGATCGGCCGCTCCTGGCAGCTCGGCACCGTGCAGCTCGACTACGTCATGCCGGAGCGCTTCGACCTCCCTACACCGGCGCCGACAACGCCGAGCACCGTCCGGTGATGATCCACCGCGCGCTGATGGGCTCCTTCGAGCGCTTCATCGGCATCCTGCATCGAGCACTACGCCGGGCGAGTTCCCGCTCTGGCTCGCGCCGGTGCAGGCGTCGTGCTGCCGATCGCCGACCGCCACGCCCCGCTACGCGCCGAGGCCGCCGTGGCCGCGCTGCGCGGCGCGGGCATCCGCGCCGAGGTCGACGACCGCGACCGAGTCGATCGGGCGCAAGATCCGCGACGCCGAGCTGCGCAAGATGCCCTACATGCTCGTCGTCGGCGACCGCGAGGCGGAGGCCGGCACGGTCTCCGTCCGCGCGCCACCGGGAGGGCGACGACGGGGTCGCTGCCGGTCGGCGCGGTGGCCGAGCGCCTGTCCGCCGAGATCGCGGCGCGACGGGCGTGAGCCGCCCCGCCGCTATACTCGCCCACGTTGAACGCCGCGTCTCGCCAGCACGCCGCGCCTCTCCGCTTGACGCGCCGCGCCCTCAGCTAGTGCCGGTCCCGCGCAGGTTCGACCGGCGCCCGCCGGAGCGGGACACCACCCGGATCAACGAGCGGATCCGCGTGCCCGAGGTCCGGCTGATCGACGAGGACGGCAAGCAGGTCGGCGTCATCAAGACCCCCGAGGCGCTCGCCTACGCGCAGGAGCGCGATCTCGACCTCGTCGAGGTGGCCCCCGACGCCCGGCCGCCCGTCTGCCGGGTGCTCGACTACTCGAAGTACAAGTACGAGCAGGCCCAGAAGCAGAAGGCCGCGCGCAAGCACCAGCAGCAGATCAACGTCCGCGAGATCAAGTTCCGCCCGAAGATCGCGCAGAACGACTACGACACGAAGAAGGGCCACGTCACCCGCTTCCTGCGGCACAAGGACAAGGTCAAGGTGACGATCATGTTCCGCGGACGCGAGGTCACCCATCCGGAGCGCGGGGAGATGCTGCTCGACCGCCTCGCCGAGGAGCTCGCCGAGCTCGCCGTGGTCGAGCAGCGCCCGATCCAGGACGGGCGCAACATGACGATGATGCTCGGGCCCTCCAAGGCCCTGCTCGCCGGGGAGGACGGTCAGGCGGAGGGCGCCGCCGACGCCTCGGCCGAGTCCCCCGCCGAGCCCGCCGACGACTGAGCCGGGCCGGGGTTCGGCCCCGCGTCGTCTGCTTTACTTCGCCGCTCGCATGCCGAAGATGAAGACCCACTCCGGCGCCAAGAAGCGCTTCAAGGTCACCGCCAACGGCAAGGTCCGCGCGCGGCACGCCTTCTCGAGCCACATCCTCGAGAAGAAGTCGCCGAAGCGCAAGCGCCAGCTCGCCGACCCCGTCGTCGTGTCGCCGCACGACGTGCCGCGGGTGAAGAAGCTGCTGGGGGTGGGCACGTGACCCGCGTCAAGCGATCGGTCCACGCGCGCAAGAAGCGCCGCGCGACGCTCGAGCTGACGAAGGGCTACCGCGGCGAGGCGAACTCGAGCTACAAGCAGCGCCAAGGAAACCCTGATGAAGGCGGACCAGTACCGCTATCGGGATCGCCGCAACCGCAAGCGCGACTTCCGCCGCCTGTGGATCACGCGCATCAACGCCGCCGCGCGCCAGAACGGCATGACGCTACTCGCAGTTCATCCACGGCCTGGCGCTGGCCGAGGTCGAGGTCGACCGCAAGATCCTGGCCGACATCGCCGTCCGCGACCCCGAGACCTTCCGACGATTCGCCGAGCGCGCCCGCGAGGCGACGGCCGGCTGAGCCCAACGCCGACCGACCGCCGCCGCACCGGGCGCCGCTCCTCCACCGAGGGCGGCGCCTTTTTCGTTCCCGCACCCCACGACTCCCATGACCATCACCTCTCCCGCCAACGACGGCCTGCAGCTCCGCCCGCAAGCTCCGCCGTGCGGCCGAGCGGGCGCGCAGCGGGTGCTTCGTGGCCGAGGGCGAGGACCTGCTGGCGGCGGCCGACGCGGCGGGCTGGGAGCCGGTCCGCCGGTTCTCCGCGGCCGGGAGCGGGCTCGCGGGCGAGGCGGTGGAGCCCGACCTGCTCGCGGCGGCATCGGCGCTCGGGTCGGGCACCCGGGCGCTGGGGATCTACCGCCAGCGGTGGGCGCCGGCGCCGGCCGGCCCGCTGTGCGTCTACCTCCACGGGGTGGGGGACCCGGGCAACGTCGGCGCCGTCCTGCGCTCGGCCGCCGCGTTCGGCGCGGCGTCGGTGGCGCTCGGCCCCGCGTGCGCCGACCCCTACGGCCCCAAGGCGGTGCGCGCGAGCATGGGCGCGATCTTCGCCGTGCCGGTGGCGCGCGCCGTGCCCGGCGGACCTGCCCGGCACGACGGTGGCGCTCGACGCCCGGGCCGGCGAGGCGCTGCGCGGGCCCGCCGAGGGACCGGTCACGCTGCTCGTCGGGGCCGAGCGCACCGGGCTGCCGGCCGACGTGGCGGCGGCCTGCGACCGCGCCGCCCGGATCCCGATCGCCACGGAGTCCCTGAACGCCGCGATGGCGGCGACGGTCGGGCTCTACGAGCTCGACTAGGATGCCGCGCGGATGACCGGGCGCATCGCCGAGCTGCGGGCCGAGGCCGAGGCGGCGATCTCCTCGGCCCCGACGAGCGCCGCGCTGGAGCGCGAGCGCATCCGCTAGCTCGGCCGGAAGGCCGAGCTGCCGAACCTCCTGCGCGGCGTCCGCGACCTGCCGGCGGAGGAGCGGGGGGCGGTGGGCCGCGCGGCCAACGAGGCCCGCCAGGCGCTCGAGGCGCTGCTCGACGCCCGCGCGGCCGAGCTCGCCGGCGCCGAGCTGGACGCGCGGCTGGCCGCCGACCGCGTCGACGTCACGCTGCCCGGCGACCCCGCGCTCCCGCCCGGCCGCCTGCACCTGCTCACCGCGACGCGCCGGGAGATCGAGGACGTCTTCCTCGGCCTCGGCTTCGACGTGGCCGAGGGGCCCGAGGTCGAGTGGGTCGACTACAACTTCGACGCGCTCAACCACGAGCCGACGCACCCCGCCCGCGCGCGCACCGACACCTTCTACGTGACCGACGAGGTGCTCCTGCGCACCCACACCTCGCCGATCCAGGTGCGGGCGATGATGCACCGGCCGCCGCCGCTCTACATCGTCGTGCCGGGCCGCGTCTACCGCCGCGACTCCGACGCCACCCACACCCCGCAGTTCCACCAGGTCGAGGGCCTCGCGGTGGACGAGGACATCACGCTCGGCGACCTCCGGGGCGTCCTGCTCGCCTTCGCCCGCGCGATCTTCGGTCCCGAGCGCGAGGTCCGCCTGCGCCCGCACTTCTTCCCCTTCACCGAGCCGAGCGTCGAGGTCGACGTCTCGTGCTTCAACTGCGACGGCGGGCGACTGGCGGACGGCTCGCGCTGCCCGCTGTGCAAGGGCTCGGCGTGGATCGAGATCCTCGGCGCGGGCATGGTCGACCCGAACGTCTTCGCCTGGGTCGCCGAGCACGGCTACGACCCGGAGCGCGTGCAGGGCTTCGCCTTCGGGATGGGGATCGAGCGCATCGCCTTGCTGCGGCACGCGTGCCCGACCTGCGCCTGTTCTACGAGAACGACCTGCGCTTCCTGCGCCAGTTCGGGGCGGGCTGACCGGTGCGCCTGCCCCTCGCCTGGCTGCACGAGTACTGCGCGCCCGACCTCGAGCCGGCGGCGCTGGCCGATCGCCTCGACCTCACCGGGACGAAGGTCGAGCGGATCGAGGCCCACGGCGTGGGCGCGCTCGACCGGTTCGTCGTCGGGCGGGTGCTGGCCGCCGAGCGCCACCCCGACGCCGACCGGCTCACGGTGTGCCGGGTCGACGTGGGGGGCGGCGAGGAGGCGACGATCGTCTGCGGGGCGCCGAACGTGGCCACCGGCCAGACGGTGGCGGTCGCCCGGCCGGGCGCGGTGATGCCGGACGGCACGCAGCTCCGGGCGGCGAAGCTGCGGGGCGTGCGCAGCGAGGGGATGATCCTCGCCGAGGACGAGCTGGCGATCGGCACCGACCACGACGGGATCCTCGTGCTCGACGGCGCCGGCGGCCTCGTCCCGGGCGCCCCGCTGAGCGCCGTGCTGCCGATCGCCGACACGGTGCTCGAGCTCGAGATCACGCCGAATCGCCCCGACTGCCTCGGCGTCTACGGCGTCGCCCGCGAGGTCCACGCCGCCACCGGCGCCCCGCTCGGGCCGCCGCCGTGGGCGCAGGACACCGGGTCGGCCGGACCCGTGGCCGGCGTCGAGGTTCGCGTCGAGGCGCCCGACCTCTGCCCCCGCTTCACGGCGCGCGTCTTCGAGGACGTGGAGATCGGGCCCTCGCCGCTCTGGCTCAAGCAGCGGCTGATGGCGGCCGGCCAGCGGCCGATCTCCAACGTCGTCGACATCACGAACTACGTGATGCTGCTCACCGGTCAGCCGCTCCACGCCTTCGATCTCGACCGGGTGGCCGGCGGGCGCCTGGTCGTGCGGCGCGCGCACGACGGGGAGGAGGTGGAGACGCTCGACGGGCAGCGCCGTCGCCTCGACGGCGAGATGCTCGTGATCGACGACGCCGAGGGCCCGACCTCGATCGCCGGCGTGATGGGCGGCGCGCGCTCGGAGGTCGGCGAGGGGACGACCCGCGTGCTGATGGAGGTCGCGAGCTGGAACGGCCCGAACATCCACCGGACCTCGTGGGCGCTCGGCCTGCGCAGCGAGGCCTCGGCCCGCTTCGAGAAGGGCCTGGCGCCCGAGCAGGCGCTCGAGGCGCAGGTCGTGGCCACGCGGCTCATGGTCGACCTCTGCGGGGCGCGGATCGTCCCCGGGACGATCGATGTCGGCGGGCCGGGGCCGGCGCCGGCGACGCTCCGCCTGCGCGACGACCGGGTGACGGGGCTGCTCGGCGCGCCGATCCCGCGCGAGCGCAGCGCCGAGATCCTGACCGCGCTCGGGTTCGCCGTCGCGGCGGCGGGCGACGGGTTGGACGTGACGGTGCCGTCCCACCGCCGCGACGACGTGCGCCGCGAGGTCGACCTGATCGAGGAGGTCGCGCGGGTCCACGGGCTCGACCGCCTGCCCGCCACGTTGCCGACCCGGCGCTCGGGCGGCGGCCGGCTCACGCCCGTGCAGCGCCACCGGCGCGCCGCCGGCGACGCGCTCGCGGCGCGCGGGTGCTTCGAGGTCGCGGGCTGGAGCTTCGTGGCACCCGACGAGGCGGCGCGGCTGCGCCTGCCGCCCGGGGATCCACGGCGCGATCCGGTCGTGCTGGAGAACCCGATGTCCGAGGAGCAGGCGGTGATGCGCACGACGCTGCTCGGCTCCCTGCTCGGCGCCGCCCGCCACAACCGCGCCCGCGGCGCCGAGGCGATGTCGTTCTTCGAGGCGGGGGCGGTCTACCTGCGCACGGACCACGACGGCGAGGACGGCGAGGACGGCGGCGGGAGGCGGGGACGGCGGGCGTCTGCCCCGCGAGCCGCTCCACCTCGCGGCGCTGCTCGCCGGCCCGGCGCGGCCGCCGACGTGGCGCGACCCCGAGCCGCCGCCCGCGGACGTGTTCGCCGCCAAGGGCCTGCTCGCGGGGGTGCTCGAGACCCTGCGGGTGCCGTGGGCGGTCGAGACGGCGGGCCAGCCGTTCCTCCATCCGGGGCGCGCGGGGCGGGTCGTGCTCCCCGGCGGCGGGACGATCGGCTGGGTCGGCGAGATCCATCCCCAGGTCGCCGCGGCCTGGGACCTCGACGCGGCCGCCGCCTTCGAGATCGACCTGGACGCCGCGATCGCCGCCGTGCCCGGCGTCGCGTCCTACCGCGACGTGACGACCTTCCCGGAGGTGCGGCAGGACCTCGCCGTGGTCGTGGGCGACGACGTGGCGGCGGACCGCGTGGTCGGGGTCGCGCGGGCGGCGGGGGGGCCGCACCTCGAGCGCGCCGAGGTCTTCGACGTCTACCGGGGCCCGCAGGTGGGGGAGGGGCGCGTCTCGCTCGCGCTGCGCCTCGCCTTCCGCGCCGCCGACCGCACGCTGACCGACGCCGAGGTCGCCGAGGGCCGCGAGGCGATCCTCGCCGCGCTCGCCGCGGAGCTGGGGGCGGAGCCGCGTGCCTAGCGTCGCCGTCCTCGGGGCCGCCGGCTACACGGGCGCGCTCACCGCCCGCCTGCTGTGGCGCCATCCGGGGCTGGACCTCGTCGCGCTCACCGCGCGCTCGGACGTCGGCCGCCGCCTCGACGAGGTCTATCCCCGCCACCGGGTGCCGCTCGTGCTCGAGGCCTACGAGCCGGAGCGGCTGCGCGGGCTCGACGCCGCGATCGTCGCCTACCCGCACGGCGCCGCGGCGCCCGTCGTCGACGAGCTGCGCTCGCTTGGGGTAGTAGTCGTTGACTTGTCCGCCGACTTCCGCCTGCGCGACCTCGCCACCTACGTCGCCTACTACGGCGAGCACGGCGCGCCCGGTCGCCTCGACGAGGCCGTCTACGGCCTGCCCGAGCTCAACCGCGAGGCGATCCGCGCGGCGCCGCTCGTCGCCAACCCCGGGTGCTTCCCCACCGCGGCGCTCCTCGCGCTCGCCCCGCTGGCCCGCGCGGGACACGTCGGCGACGTCGTCGTGGACGTGAAGACCGGCGTCTCCGGCGCCGGCCGGGCGCCGACCGAGACGACCCACTTCGTCGCCGTGGACGAGAACGTCACCGCCTACGCCGTCGGCACCCACCGTCACGCGCCGGAGATCGACCAGGGCCTCGCGACGCTGGGCGCGGAGGGCGTCCGGGTCACGGTGGTCCCGCACCTGCTCCCGCTCGACCAGGGGGAGCTGACGACGTGCTACGTCCGCACGCCCGCACCGGTCGGCGCCGACGCGGTCGCGGCGCTGTTCGCCGCCGCGTACGCCGACGAGCCGTTCGTCGAGCTCGCCGACCGCCCGCCCGGCGTGCGCGACGTGCGCGACACCAACCGCTGCCGGATCTCCACGCACGTCGACCCGCGCTCGGGGATGGTCGTCGTGCTCGCCGCGCTCGACAACCTGTGGAAGGGCGCGAGCGCCCAGGCCGTGCAGAACCTCAACCTCGCGCTCGGCCGCGAGGAGACCGAGGGCCTCGAGTCGTGAGCCTCTTCGCCTCCCGCTGGGCGGAGCTGCCCGGCCACGTGCGCGAGCTGCCGGCCGGCGGGCTGCCCGCCGGCTTCCGCGCCGCCGGCGTCGCGGCCGGGCTCAAGCCGAGCGGGAAGCTCGACCTCGCCCTGCTCGCGAGCGACGCGGAGGACACGGTCAGCGCGGCGCGCTTCACCCGCAGCGGGGTGCAGGCGGGCCCGGTGCTGGCCACGCGCGAGCGCTGCGACCTCGCCCGCCTGCGCGGCGTGGTGGCGAACAGCGGCAACGCCAACGCCTCGATCGGCGTGCGCGGCTTCGACGACGCGTGCGCGATGCAGGCCCGCGCCGCCGCGGCGACCGGCGTGCCCGAGGCCGCGATGGCCGTCGCCTCGACCGGCGTGATCGGGGTCCCGCTCCCGATGGAGGCGATCGAGCGCGGCATCGACGCGGCCGCCGAGGCGCTCGCCCCCGACGGCGACGCCGCGCTCGCCGAGGCGATCCGCACGACGGACGCGTTCCCCAAGCGCGCGGCGCTCGAGGTCGACCTCGGCGAGGGCAGCGTCCGGCTCTGCGGGCAGGCGAAGGGGGCCGGCATGATCCAGCCCGCCTTCGCGACGATGTTCGCCTTCGTGGAGACCGACGCCGCGCTCGAGGCCGAGACCGCCGACCTGCTGCTCGGCGCCACGGTGAGGCGCTCCTTCGACCGGATCAGCGTCGACGGGCAGCTCTCGACGAACGACACCGCGCTGCTCCTCGCCTCGGGTGCGAGCGGCGTCGCCGTCGCCCCGGAGTCCGACGACGAGCTCGCGCTCGGCCAGGCGCTCGACGCGCTGCAGCGCGCGCTGGCGCTGGCCATCGTGCGCGACGGCGAGGGTGCGGCGCGGGTCGGGCGGGTGATCGTGCGCGGCGGGACCGACCACGCCGTCGAGGAGGTGGCGCGCGCGGTCGCGAACTCGCCGCTGGTGAAGACCGCGCTCCACGGCGGGGACCCGAACTGGGGCCGGATCGCGCAGGCGGTCGGCGCGGCCCTGCCCGACACCGCCCCGCTGCCGTTCGACCTCGAGATCGAAGGGGTGGCGGTGGTCCGCGAGGGCTCGCCGCTGGCCTTCGACCTCGCGGACGTCGAGCGGCGCGTCGCCGCCGCGGAGGTCGAGTACGTCGTCGGCCTGCCCGGCGCCGGCGCGGAGTGCGAGGTCTTCTTCTCCGACCTCGGCCACGAATACGTCCAGATCAACGCGGAGTACACGACCTGATGCGCGACGTCGGCACCCTGCTCGAGGCGCTGCCCTACATCCGCGAGTTCCACGGGCGCACCGTGGTGATCAAGTACGGCGGGGCGGCGATGACCGACCCCGCGCTGCGCGAGGAGTTCGCGCGCGACGTCGTGCTGCTGAAGTACGTCGGGCTCAACCCGATCGTCGTCCACGGGGGCGGGCCCGACATCACCGCCTACATGGAGCGCCTCGACCTCCCGGTCGAGTTCGTCGGCGGCCTGCGGGTGAGCGACGCCGACACGGTGGAGATCGCGAAGATGGTGCTCGTCGGCAAGGTGAACAAGGACATCGTCCTGCGCCTCGGCCGCCACGGCCAGCCGGCGGTCGGGCTGTGCGGCGACGACGGCCTGCTCTTCCGCGTCGAGCGCCGGAGCGGCCCGGAGGGCGAGGACCTCGGCTTCGTCGGGCGCATCGCCAAGGTGGAGATCGGCGTGATCGAGCACATCGCGCAGGACTTCATCCCGGTCGTCGCCTCGATCGGGGCCGACCGCGAAGGTCGCTCCTACAACGTCAACGCCGACGAGGCGGCCGGCGCGGTGGCGCGCGCGCTCGGCGCGTACAAGGTCATGTTCCTGACCGACGTCGCCGGCTGGCTGCGCGACCCCTCCGACCCGGAGAGCGTCGTCTCCGAGGCGAGCGCCGACGAGGTCGAGGCCGCGCTGGAGGGGATCGCGGGCGGGATGCGGCCGAAGCTCCAGGCGTGCCTGACGGCGATCCACGGCGGCGTGAGCCACGCGCACATCGTCGACGGGCGCGTGCCGCACTCGCTGCTGCTCGAACTGTTCACCGACGCCGGCCAGGGCACGAAGCTCCGGCCGGCCGACTGAGAAGCCGGACCCATGGCTCTGAAGGAGCTGCAGATGCTCGAGGCCGCCCACGTCGTGCCGTCCTACGCCCGCTTCCCGGTCGAGTTCGTCCGCGGCGAGGGCTGGACGCTCTGGGACGAGGAGGGCACCGCCTACCTCGACTTCCTCTCCGGGATCTCGGTGCTGAACGTCGGGCACTGCCACCCGCGCGTCGTCGCCGCCGTGCGGGAGCAGGTCGGCCGGCTCATGCACGTCACGAACCTCTACTACACCGAGCCCGGCATGACCCTCGCCCGGCGGCTGGCCGAGGGCTCGCTCGGCGGCAAGGTCTACTTCTGCAACTCCGGCGCCGAGGCGAACGAGGCGGCGATCAAGCTCGCGCGCAAGGCGCGGCGGGGCGGCGGCATCGTCGTGCTCGAGGGCGCCTTCCACGGCCGGACCTACGGCGCGCTGTCGGCGACGCCGCAGGAGAGCAAGCAGGCGCCGTTCGCGCCGCTGGTCCCGGGCTTCGTCGCGGTGCCGCGCGATCCGGCGGCGCTGGCCGCGGCGGTCGGCGAGGGGACCGCGGCGGTCATGGTCGAGCCGATCCAGGGCGAGTCCGGCGTCTACCCGCTGCCCGACGACCTGCTCGCCGCGGCGCGCGCCGCGTGCGACCGCACGGGCGCGGCCCTGATCTTCGACGAGGTCCAGTCGGGCATGGGACGCACCGGGACGCTGTGGGCCTACGAGCAGACCGGGGTCGTCCCGGATCTCCTGACCACCGCGAAGGCGTTCGGGGGCGGCCTGCCGGCCGGCGCGCTGGTCACCTCGCCGGCCTACGCCGACGTGCTCCAGCCCGGCGACCACGGCTCGACCTTCGCCGGCGGGCCGGTGATCGCCGCGGCGGCCCTCGCGTCCTACGACGTCCTGGCCGACGAGGCGCTGCTCGCGCGGGTCCGCGACCTGGGCGAGCGCCTGCGCGAGGGACTCGAGGCGCTGCCCGGCGTGACGGCCGTCCGCGGCCGCGGACTGATGCTCGCCGCCGACGTCGCGCGCGACGCGCCCGACCTCGTCCGCCGCGCGCTGCTCGAGGAGCACCTCGTGATCAACGCCACCGGCCCGGCGACGATCCGCCTGCTGCCGCCGCTGATCATCGGCGAGGCGGAGGTGGACGACGCGCTCGCGCGGCTGGGGCGGCTGCTCGGCGGTCTTCTCTGAGAGCCGGGCGCCGCGCGACGCTCACGGGTGGCCTGCCGCGGCAGCCGGCAGCTCTATGCTCATCCTCGGCGCTCGACCGCCGGGGGGACGGACATGAGCAGGCCACTGCGCAGCATGGCGTTGGCGACGGCGATGGGGCTGCTGTTGGCGCCCGGCGTGGCCCGGGCGGCGAGCACTCCGGCGCAGCGGGCGGACGCCCTGCTCGCGCGGATGACCCTCGACGAGAAGCTCGACGTCGCCTGCTGCGGCAAGGCCCTGGCGCGGCTCGGAATCCCACCGTTGTCGTTCACCGACGGCCCCAACGGCCTGGGCTTCGGTCAGCAGGGCGTGACGTCCTTCCCGAACGCCGTCAGCATCGGCGCCTCGTGGGATCGGTCGCTGGCGCGGCGCTACGGCGAGGCTCTCGGCGGCGAGGCGCGCGGCAAGGCGCATACGCTGATCGCGGCGCCGACCATCAACCTCCTGCGCACGCCGAAGTGGGGACGGGCGCCGGAGACCTTCGGCGAGGACCCCGTCCTGATGGGGTCGCTCGTGGTGCCCGAGCTCCGTGGGATCCAGAGCAGGCGGGTGATCTCGGAGGTCAAGCACTTCGCCGGCAACAACCAGGAGATCGGCCGCTTCGGCAACCCGCTCGTGGCTCCGGCCGTGAGCGACGAGGTCTCGATGCGCGCGCTGCAGGAGATCTACTTCCCGGCGTTCAAGGCGGCGGTGCAGGGTGGCGTGGGCTCGGTGATGTGCTCGTACAACCGGATCAACGGCGTCCCGTCCTGTCAGAACCCGTTGACGTTGGGGATCCTGAAGGGGTGGGGCCTCGACGGCTTCGTGGAGCCCGACGCGACGCTCGCGATCCGCGACGTCCCGGCTGCCGCGAACGCGGGGGTCGACAACTTCCAGCTCGGCAGCCTGCTCAGCGCGGCGGCGGGCGTCGCCGGTGGCGGCGGACTCGCCGAGCGGGCAGCGCTGAAGGCGGCCCTGACGGCCGGAACCGTCTCCCAGGCGCGGATCGACGACGCCACGCGCCGGATCCTGATCGCGCTGCTGCGGGTCGGGGCGTTCGACTCGCCGCCGGGTGCCGCCAGGGATGTCGTCAGCACGCCGGTCGACCGCGCGTTGGCGACCGGCATCTCGGCGCAGGCGAGCGTCCTGCTGCAGAACCGCCGCGTCTCGGGGGGGAGCGCTCGCCGCAGCGTCGCGGCCCGGCCGGGCGGGGCCGGCGGCCGCGGGGTGCTCCCGCTGAGCGCCGCGGATCGCTCGATCGCCGTGATCGGGTACGACGCGGGGAACGGGACCCAGACCGAGGAGGGCGGGTCGCCGGCCGTGCGGCCCGGCCGGCCGGTCATCACGCCGCTGGCGGGACTCCGCGCGCGCGCGCCGCGCCGGACGACCGTCAGCTACGAGCCCGGCACGCTGGGCGTCGTCCCGCTGCCGGTGGTGCCCGCGAGCGCGCTCACCCCGTCCTCCGGCTCGGGCCAGGGCCTGTCGGGAGCGTTCTACGCCGGCGCGACCTTCTCCGGAGCCCCGGTCACCACCAGGATCGACCCGACGCTGGACTTCGCGACCGCTCCCCAGCCGCTGGTGCCGATTCCGGGGACGAGCGCCAACTCGGCGCGCTGGAGTGGCGCCCTGACCCCGCCGGCGACGGGCGACTACCGCTTCTCCTTGACGTTCGCCGGCAAGGCGCGGCTGCTGATCGACGGCAAGCAGGTGGCCACCGGTGACACCGAGTTCGTCAACGGCGCGCCGTCCGGCTTCACGGGGGCGCCCGATATCTCCTACCACGGCGTGGTGCGCCTGGCCGCGGGCCGCACGGTGCCGATCACGGTGGAGTACTCGACCAACGCGTCGATCGCCGGCGCCGAGCTGCACCTCGGCTGGCAGCCGCCCGACCCCGCGCTGCGGGCCCGCGCCGTCGCGGCCGCGAGCAAGGCCGACGTCGCCGTCGTGTTCGCGAACGACGTCAGCAGCGAGGGCATGGACCGCTCCTCGCTCTCGCTCCCCGGCGACCAGGATCAGCTCATCGAGGCCGTCGCGAAGGCCAACCCGCGCACGGTGGTCGTGCTGCACACCGCCAGCGCCGTGCTGATGCCGTGGCGCAATCGCGTCGCGGCGATCGTGGAGGCCTGGTATCCCGGACAGCAGAGCGGCGCGGCGATCGCCAAGACGCTGTTCGGCGACGTCGATCCCTCCGGCCGCCTGCCGGTGACCTTCCCCGCCTCGGAGTCCCAGGGCCCGGCCACCGAGCCTGCGGACTACCCCGGCACCGCCGATCAGGCGCAGTACCGCGAGGGCATCAACGTCGGGTACCGCTTCTACGACCGCTTCGGCCGGAGGCCGCTGTTCCCCTTCGGCTACGGGCTGTCCTACACGTCCTTCTCGCTGCGTCACCTGAGGATCCACGCGCGCCGCGACGGCCGCTACGACGTCACGGTCCGGGTGCGGAACACGGGCCGGCGTGCGGGCGCGCAGGTCGTGCAGCTCTACCTCGGGTTCCCCGCGCCGGCCGGCGAGCCGCCGCGCCAGCTCGAGGACTTCGCCAAGGTGCACCTCGGCCCGGGCGGCGCGCGCACCGCCCGGCTCGAGCTCGACCGCGGAAGCTTCCAGAGCTTCGACGCGACGAAGAACGCGTTCACCACCGTCCCGGGCACCTACCGCGTCTTCGTGGGCACCTCCTCGCGCGACCTGCCGTTCCGGGCATCGGTGCGGATCCGATAGCGCCCGGCTCGCGGCGAGTTCCCTCGGCCGCCGTCGGTGCGGCCGTCGGCACACCGGATCCCGGCCACGCTGCCCACCGTGGTGGTACGGTCCGCGGCGGGATGAGGGCGCCGGTCCGCGGGAGGCTTCGAGCCGCCGCCGCCGCGATGGCGGGGGTCCTTGCGCTCGCGGGTGCGCCTGCGGCGCTCGCCGACACCACGCAGTACCGGGGGGCGTTCAAGTGCGCGGACGGGCGCCCGCTGGCGGGGGCGCGCGTCGAGCTCTGGCAGCAGCACGTGCGCTGGCTGCCGAAGATCCCGCCGAACATCGTCATGCGCAACGCCGCGCGGGCCAATGCCGACGGCGCCTGGTCGTTCCGCATCTCGGGCGACGAGACGAACTGGTTCCTGCGCCTCGTGCTCGTGGGCCAGGACGCCGAGGTGCACGACTTCCCATGGCCGTGGAACTGGTACGCGGAGACGCTGCGCAGCCAGAACGACCGGCCGGTCCGCGACTACGGCACCCAGCTCGTCTCCGGCTACCAGTGCGGCGTCTGGAACGGCTTCAGCGACGCGGGGCGCGAGTTCCGCGAGCAGGTCGGCAGGAATCCTCCGCAGGGCGTGACGACCGTGCTCGCGGGTGCGATCACCGCCGGGGTCCCGGTCACCATGTACAACGCGGTCTGGTGGCCTTCCGGCTACCCCGTCTACAAGAGCAGCGGCAGCTCGACCGCAAAGCACGAGTTCGCGCACGTCTTCCGCCATCTCTTCGACGGCGGCTTCGCGCACTTCCTGTTCGACTCGACCTACTTCTGGTACCTGCGCAGCCACAGCTCCACCTCGTGCAAGGGGACCAACTCGGGCTTCGCGTTCAACGAGGGCTGGGCGGAGTTCTGGGCGGGAGAGGTGAACCCGCTCTGCCCCAACGCCACCACCGGCCTCGTCGAGCGCAACGTGGCGGCGATGCTCAAGAACCTCCAGGACTCGTGCAAACTCACGCGCGGGCGCATGGTCCAGGTCCTGATCGACCACGACGACATCCATTCCATCGACGAGTACACCCGGGCGCTGAGCTGCACGCCGCCCAAGGTCAAGCGGCTGCGGAAGGCCCGCCCGCCGAAGCCGATCGGGGCGCTCCTGGCCGAGCGCCGGCTCGTGTTCCGCGCTGGCCGCCGGTTCGTTGCGGCGCTCGGGAAGCCGGTCAAGCGGCTGCGGCGCGAGCTCACCGCGGCGGGGCGGCTGGCGCGGCACCCGCCGCGCTGTCCGCGGCGCCCCTGCGCAGCCGAGCTGGAGGTGAGGCTGCGGCCGGTGCTGCTCTCCGGGGAGCTGGCGGAAGCGATCGCGCTGAAGCGGCGGTTCTCGTTCCTCGCCGACGCCGCCGCGGTCGGCCGGTTCATGAGCGTGTCATTCGCGCGGCAGGTGCGCAGGCTGGAGGCCGACCGCAAGGCCGCCGTCCGCGAGGTGGCCCGGATCGGCGCGCGAACGCTGGGGCGCGCGCGCGTAACGGCACGTCGCCTGGGGGCCGACCGCCAGAGCCTCGACATCCTCGCCCGCGCGCAGCGGGCGGTGGCCCGGCGCGACCCCTCCGCGCTCTCTGGCATCGCGCCGATCCCGCCGGTCGGCCTGCACGTCGTGGGGCCGACGCCCGCCTCGATGCTGGAGCCCTCACCCCCGCTGCCGCCCGGCTCGACTTCGCGACCGGACCTCGTGATCGACCGCGTCTACACCACCATCGACCCGAGCTTGGAGTGGAACGTCGAGGTGCGCAACGCCGGCGACGCCGCCGCCCCGGCCACCAGCACGGGCCTGTCGCGGGCCGGCGGGGAGGAGATCCTGATCGACACCCCCGGGCTCGCTCCCGGTGAGTCCGACACGGTCAAGGCCGAGTGCCAGTTCGGCTCGATCGCGACCGCCACCGCTCGCGCGGACGCCGCCGGAGTGGTCGACGAGTCCGACGAGGACAACAACTCCCGCGACTCGGATCCGGACCAGGGCATCGGCGGCCGCTGCCGGTACCCGTGACGGGTCGGTGAAGCGCACACCCCGCGGCGATCTTCGTTTGTCGCAGCGGAACAGCCCGCGGGCCCGGCCCCTCAGGTCCGCAGGGCAGCGCCGGCGACGGTGGGCTCTGCGTCGGGCGCGGGGGCCTCGCCGTCGTCCGGGGCCGGCTCCGTGACCGGGCGCGTGCCCCGCGGCGTGACGAGCAGCATTCCGGCGCAGACGAGCAGGACCACCAGCGTGCCGGCGACGGCGAGAAGGACGTCCATGATCAGCCGCGTTCGAGGCCGGCGAAGTAGAAGGCGCCAAGCGCCAGGATCGACGGGACCCAGAGGCCGACGAACAGCGCCTCCTGGCGCGAGCCGGCGAACCACAGGCCGACCGAGAGCAGGAAGGAGAGCAGGGCGGCGACCAGGAACAGCGCCCGGGCGAGCGACTCGCGTTCGGGGGTCACCGGGCCGGCGGGATCGAAGCGGCGTTGCGTGGCGGTCATGCGAGGTCGTCCTTGCTGGTTGGCATCCATCGCGGTTACGGACGCGGCCGTGCTGCGGACCACGGGCCCGGCGGCCCACCGCCCCGTCCGGGCCGCCGCCCCGACCGCTCTGCCATCCTCGCCGGCATGGGCGACCGGGTCCTGGTGGTCGACGACGACGCGCCCGTGCGGCGGATGCTCGAGCGCACGCTCGCCGCCGAGGGCCTCGAGGTCGTGGTCGCCGCCGATGGCGGCCAGGCGCTCGCCGCGGCCGAGCGTGATCGGCCGGACCTCGTCGTCCTCGACGTGACCATGCCGGGCATGGACGGGCTCGCGGTGTGCCGGCGTCTGCGCCGGAACGGGCTCGCGGCGCCCATCCTGCTGCTCACCGCCCGCGACGCGGTGGCCGATCGGGTGGCCGGTCTCGACGCCGGGGCGGACGACTACCTGGTGAAGCCCTTCGCGCCGGAGGAGCTGCTCGCGCGGCTTCGCGCACTCGGCCGCCGCGGCGCCGCGTCGGGGACGCTCGGCGATTTCCGGCTGAGCGCGGAGGGCATCGCCTTCGACGCCACGACGCGGATCGCCGAGCGCGACGGCCGGGCGGTCGAGCTCACCGCCCGCGAGGCGGAGCTGCTCGCCCTGCTGCTCCGCAACCCCCGTCAGGTCGTGAGCCGCGCGCAGGCGCTCGAGGAGGTCTGGGGCGGCGCGGGGGTGGAGAACGTCGTCGACCGCTACGTCGGCTACCTGCGGCGCAAGCTCGGCGCGCCGACGGTGATTCACACGGTGCGCGGCGCCGGGTTCGTCCTGCGCCGATGAGCCGGCTCGGCCTGCGCGCCCGCCTCGTCCTCGCCTCCGCGCTCGCCGTGATCGTCGCCGTGGCGGCCACCGGGCTCGCCTTCTCGATCCTCACCGCGCACGAGCTGCGCGCCTCGCTGGACGCCGCGCTGCGGGGCCGGGCCGCCGACGTCGCCCGGCTCAGCGCCTCCGCGCCGGCCGTGCTGACCCAGCCGGGCGCGCTCGAGGAGCCCTTCGGCGGCCGCCAGCTCTCCGTTCAGGTCGTCGATTCGCGCGGCCGGATCGTCGCGCGCTCGGCCTCGCTGGGCGGGAAGGTCCTGCCAGGGCGGCGCGCTGGAACGGGCGGCGCTGGCCCGCGGCCGGGGTGGCTACGCCGACGCCGCGCTCGCCGGCCAGCGGATCCGTCTCTACGTCGCGCCGCTCGCCCGGACGGGCGGCCAGGCCTCCGGCGGCGCGGTGGTCGTCGCCTCGACGACGGACGAGATCGACGGGACGCTGCGGCGGCTGCGCACACTCCTGGTCGTCACGGCGGCGGGCGCCGCGCTGCTCGGCGCGCTCGCCGTGGCGCTGATGACGCGGCGCGGCCTGCGCCCGCTGCGCCGGCTTTCCTCCGCCGCGCGGGAGATCGAGCGGACGGGCGACCCCGGTCGCCGCCTCCCGGTGCCGCCGGCCCGCGACGAGGTGGGCGAGCTGGCGGAGACGCTGAACCGCATGCTCGGCGCGCTCGACCGCGCCCGTGCGACCGAGCGGCGCTTCCTCGCCGACGCCTCGCACGAGCTCCGCACGCCGCTCACGGCTCTGCGCGGCAACGCCGCCTACGTCGCGCGCCACGGCGCCGACCCCGCCGCGCTGGCCGACCTCGAGCGCGACGCGGCCCGGCTCGGGGCGCTCCTCGACGACCTCCTCGCCCTGGAGCGCGAGGAGGCGGGCGAACGGCCGACCGAGCCGGTCCGGCTCGACGCGCTCGTGGACGACGCGGCGGAGGCACCGGACGTCGCGGTCGCGCGCCGCGACCCGGTGACGATCCGCGGCGAGCCGGCGGCGCTCGGCGGCGCGCTGCGCAACCTCGTGGAGAACGCGCGCGTCCACGGGCCGCCCGACGGGACGATCACGGTCGGGCTCGAGCGCGCGGGGACCACGGCGCGCCTGTGGGTCGCCGACGAGGGAGCCGGCATCCCGCCGGAGCGCGTCGGGGACGCGTTCGACCGCTTCTGGCGGGGGGACGAGGCGCGCGAACGGCCGGGGTCCGGCCTCGGGCTCGCCATCGTCCGCGCCACGACCGAGCGGCACGGCGGCCGGGTGACGGTGCAGGGCAGCCGTGTCACGCTGGAGCTCCCGATTGTCAAGGATCTCTCAAGCCCCGGGGCTACCGTGGCGGCAGTCACCGACCCGAGGTCCGATTCATGAGCTTCCTCCGCCGTCTCTCCACCACCCGCCTCCTCGCCCTGGCCGCCGTCACCGTGGCCGTGCTCGGCGGCGGGGCCGCGATCGCCGTCGCCGCCCTGAGCGGCAACGGGTCCGCGCCCCCGCGGAAGGCGCTCGCCCAGGCCGTCCAGGACGGCCTCAAAGCCCCGGCGCCGACGGGCATCACCGCCCGCGTGAAGTTCACCAACGCGCTGATCGACGGCTCCACCCTCGAGGGGTCGGACCCGATCCTCACCGGCGCCGAGGGCCGCCTGTGGTGGAGCGACGACGGCCGCCTGCGCCTCGAGCTGCAGGCCTCGACCGGCGCCGACGCCCAGGTCGTCGTCGACGGCCCGGCCCGCCGCTGGTGGGTCTACTACGGGGCCGGGAACACGGTCTACCGCGGGACGCTGCCCGCCGAGAAGCGGCACGGCAAGGCCGGGAAGGCCTGGCGCATCCCGACGATCGCCCGCATCCAGCGCGAGATCGACGCCGCCCGCCGGCAGGCCGACGTCTCGGGCGCGCAGCCCGGCACCGTCGCCGGCCGCCCGGCCTACGAGGTGCGCCTCGCGCCCAAGCGCGACGGCGGCCTGCTCGGCGCGGCGAAGCTGGCGTGGGACGCCGCCACCGGCGCCCCGCTGAAGGTCGGCGTCTACGCCCGCGGCAAGGACGCCCCCGTGCTCCAGCTCGAGGCCACCGACGTCAAGTTCGGCCCGGTCGCCTCCGACGCGTTCGACGCCGCACCGCCGAAGGGCGCCAAGATCGTCACCGTTCAGAGCCCCGGCCCCGCAGCCGGCGAGCGCGCCCGTCACGGCGGGAAGCCGGGCGGCGCGAGGGTCAGCGGCACCACGGCCGTCCAGGCGAAGCTGCCCTTCCGGCTCTCGGCTCCCGCGAAGCTCGCCGGCCTGCCCCGCCAGGAGGTCCGGCTGCTCACCGCCGACGGCCGGCGCGCCGCGGTCGTGACCTACGGCCGGGGCCTCGGCGGCATCGCCGTGATCCAGGCCGAGGCGAAGCCCGGCGAGAAGCCGGCCGGCGGCGGGGACGGCCGCCGGCAGGAGCTGCGCCTGCCCGAGGTCTCGGTGAACGGCGCCACCGGCACGGAGCTGGCCACCGCGCTCGGCACCGTGATCACGTTCACGCGCGGCGGCGTCGGCTACACGGTGGTCGGCTCGGTCCCGGCGGTCGCCGCCGAGACCGCGGCGCGGGGGCTCTAGCCCGTCGATGAGCCAGGCCGCGGGCCATCCCGTCGAGGCCCGCGGCCTGGTCAAGCGCTACGGGGACGTCGTCGCCGTCGACGGCGTCGACCTCACGGTGCGGGCCGGGGACGTCTACGGCTACCTCGGCCCCAACGGGGCCGGGAAGACGACCTCCCTGCGCATGCTGCTCGGCCTCATCCGGCCGACCGACGGCGAGGCCCGGCTGTTCGGTCGCGACCCGCTCCTCGAGGGCGCCCGGGCGCTCGACGGCGTCGCGGGCTTCGTCGAGGCGCCGCGCTTCTACCCCTACCTCTCCGGCCGCAAGAACCTCGAGCTCGTCCACGCCTACGACGGCGGCGGACCCGCGACGAAGATCGACGAGGTGCTCGACATCGTCGACCTGCGCGACCGGGCGAAGGACAAGGTCGGCGGCTACTCGCACGGCATGAAGCAGCGGCTCGGGATCGCGGGTGCGCTGCTGCGCGAGCCGCGGCTGCTCCTCCTCGACGAGCCGACCACCGGGCTCGACCCCGCCGGGATGCGCGACATGCGGACGCTCGTGCGCCGTCTCGCCGACGGCGGCATGACGATCCTGCTCTCCTCCCACCTGCTCGCCGAGGTCGAGGAGCTCTGCGACCGCGTGGCCATCATCCGCAAGGGCCGGATCGTCTTCGAGGGCGCGCTCGCCGACCTGCGTCGCGGCGCCGCGGCGGCCGGCTGGCGGCTGCGCTCGGGCGACGAGGAGCGCGCCCTCGCGGTCTGCCGCGCGCAGCCCGGCGTCGAGGACCCCCACGTCGACAAGGGCGAGATCCGCTTCACCGCCGCCGAGCCGGCGGTCCCCGACCTCGTCGTCGCGCTCGTGGAGGCGGGGGCGCCCGTGCTCTCGCTCGCGCCGGAGCACGTGACCCTCGAGGCCCTCTTCTTCCGGCTCACGGAAGGGGACGGAGCCGCGGCGCCGGCGGCCACCGGCGCCGCGGCTCCCGCGCCCGCGGAGGCGGGCCCGTGAGCCGCCCCGGGGTCGGGACGGTCTACCGCTGGGAGGCGCGCAAGCTCGTCTCCCAGAAGCGGACCTACCTCGGCTTCGCGCTCGCCGCGTTCGTCCCCCTCGCCTTCGTCGTCGCCCTCGGCCTGGAGAACGGGTCGCCCGAGGACGTGCCCTTCGGCCGCTACGTGCGCGACTCCGGCCTCGCGATCCCGCTCGTCGGCCTCGTGTTCGGCTCGGTCTGGTTCTTCCCGCTCATCGCCTCGCTCGTGGCCGGCGACATCGTCGCCTCCGAGGACCAGAACGGCACGCTGAAGACGATCCTCACCCGCTCGGTCGGCCGCGGCCAGGTCTTCGCCGGCAAGGTGCTCGTGGCGATCACCTACGCCTTCCTCGCGCTGCTGCTCTACGGCACCGTCGGGATCGTCGCCGGGATCTTCGCCTCCGGCTACAACCCGCTCGTGACGCTCTCCGGCACGGTGGTGCAGCCCGACCGCGCGTTGCTGCTCACGCTCGCGAGCTTCGGCGTCTACCTCATGCCGGTCATCGCGATCGCGTCGATCGCCGTGCTGCTCTCCACGGTGACCCGCAACAGCGCCGTGGCGGTGGTGGGGACCCTGATGCTCGCGCTCGTCATGCAGCTGCTGGCGATCCTGCCGGGCCTCGGCGGCCTGCAGCCCTACCTCCTGCCGGACCAGTTCAACGCCTGGCAGGGCCTCCTGCGCATCCCCGCCGACCTCGCCCCGGTCGGGCGCGCCGCGTGGGTGTCGGCGCTCTACGCCGTGCCGTCGCTGCTCGCGGCGTGGGTGGTGTTCCTGCGCCGCGACGTCGCGGGAGGGTAGGGGTCAGCGGGCGGCGCGCGCCACCGCGTGCGCCACGACCTCGTCCTCGAGGTCGGATGCGATGCCGTAGAGCCGGCAGACCAACCGCTCGGCGACCTCGACCAGCTCAGGTCCGGTGGCCAGCAGCGCGTCGATCTCAGTCTGGCGATCGCGGGCCACGCCGGCGAACGCGTCGTGGTCCTTCGGCCCCGAGCGACGCGGCTGCGATTTTGCCCGCTGGGCGACGATAATCGCAGCCGCATCTCGGACGCCTTCCCGGCCGCGGTTCGTCGATCGCGCCGCGCCGGACGAGCCGCCCGCCTGCACGCCCTTCCCGGATGCGGTTCGTCGATCGCGCCGCCCCTCGCAGCGCCCCGAGAGCGACGACGCCCGCGATCGCCCCGTACGCTTCCCGCCGACCATGGCCGCCTCGCCCCACCCGGATCGCACCGAGGTCCGCCGCATGGCGGAGGCGCCGGCACGCACGGCGAGCTACGAAGCCGACCCCGGGGAGGTCAACCGGGTGCTCCTGCTCTACTCGGGCGGCCTGGACACCTCGGTCATGCTCAAGTGGATCCAGGACGAGTACGGCGCCGAGGTCGTCGCCCTCACGGTCAACCTCGGGCAGCCGGGGGAGGACTACGACGTCGTCCGGGGCAAGGCGCGACGGCTCGGCGCCGTCGACGCCCGCGTGGTCGACGCCCGCGAGGAGTTCGCGCGCGACTTCGTCCTCCCGGCCATCCGGGCGAACGCGCTCTACGGGGGCGGCTACCCGCTGTTCACCGCCCTCGGGCGCCCGCTGATCGCGAAGGTCGCCGTCGAGGCCGCGCGCGCGACCGGCTGCGACACCATCGCCCACGGCTGCACCGGCAAGGGCAACGACCAGGTCCGGATCGAGACGACGATCGCGACGCTCGCGCCGGAGCTCCGGGTCATCGCTCCCGTCCGCTCGTGGGCGATGGGTCGCGAGGAGGAGATCGCCTACGCGCGCGAGCACGGCATCCCGGTGAAGGGCGGCACCGAGGCCGCGCCCTACTCGATCGACGACAACCTGTGGGGCCGCTCCTCGGAGGGGAAGTGGATCGAGGATCTCGGCCACGCCCCGGAGGACGACGTCTTCCAGCTCGTCACGCCGCCCGAGCGGGCGCCCGACGAGCCCGAGCGCGTCAGCGTGGAGTTCGAGCGCGGCGCCCCGGTCGCGCTGAACGGCGAGCGGCTCGGCCTCGTCGCGCTGCTCGAGCGCGCGGCCGAGATCGGGGCGCGGCACGGAGTCGGGATCGTCGACCACATCGAGGACCGCATCGTCGGGCTGAAGGTGCGCGACATCTACGAGGTGCCGGCGGCGGCCATCGTGCTCACGGCGCATCAGGAGCTCGAACGGCTCACCGGGACGATCCACCAGAACCAGTTCAAGCCGGCGCTGGACCAGCGCTGGGGCTGGCTCGTCTACGCGGGGCTGTGGTGGGAGCCGCTGCGCGCCGACCTCGACGCGTACATGAGCCATGTCAACGCGCACGTCAGCGGCACGATCGGCCTGAAGCTCTACAAGGGGTCGGCCCGGGTGGAGACGCGGGAGTCGCCCAACGCCGTCTACGACGCCTCCCTGGCGTCGTTCGCGGAGTCGGGCGGGCTCTTCCACCAGAATGCCTCGCCCGGCTTCATCGAGCTGTGGTCGCTGCAGTCGCGGCTCGCCTGGCGGCTCCACGCCGAGGGCGACGAGGCGTGAGCGGGTCCCGACGAGGGCAGGAGACGACCGATGCGACGCAAGGCCTACACCGTCCTGGGGTTCCTGGTCTGGAACCACGCCCGCTGGTACCTCCGCCGCCACGTGGAGCCGCAGGTGCGCCGCGCCGCCCTCGTGGCCGGCGTCCTGGCCGCCGGCCTGGCGCTCGCCGCGGCCGGTGCCGCGGTCGCCCGCCGGGCGCGGTAGCGGACTCCGCGACCGTCCGGTCGGCGGGCTACCGTGCGGTGTGGCCGTCCCGTGCGGCGGCCACGCCCCGCATGCGCCCGTTCCCCGCTTCCGCCGACCGTCCGAGCCCCCGCGCGGAGGCCGCGTGACCGCGCCCGGTCAGGCGGGCGGCGAGGGCGACCTCGCGGTCGAGCGGGTCGAGTGGGTGCCCGCGACCGGTGGCGTCGTCCACGTCCGGGTCGTCGCGGTGTGGCACGGCCGCATGCTCGCGCCGCCCCATGCGGTGCTCGTGGCCGGCACGGGCGAGGCACGCCGCCGGATCGAGCCCGTGCCCGAGCCCCGCGAGCCGGTCGGCGGATGGGCCGGGCGGCCGGGGGAGTGGCGAGCGACGTTCGCCGTCCCCGAGGCGCTGCTCGCCGCCGGGGCCGCGCTCGAGGTGGACGGGCGGCCCGTGCCGCTGCCCGGCGCCCGGCCCGCCGCCGAGGCTCCGGAGGCGCTCCCGTCATCGCCGGCGCCGCCTTCGCCGCCGCCGCCTTCGTCGGCGCCGCCGACGCCGACGTCGCCCGGGGGGACGGTGGTCGATCATCCGGCCCTCGCCGAGCGCCGGGCTCGCGGCGAGGCGGCGGGCGGCGGCGGGCCGGACGCCCCGCTGCCGCCGCCGCCGGCGCGCCGCGCCGCGCTCGCGGCGCGGGAGGCCACGCTGGCCCGCGGGCTCGCCGCCGGGGGATCGGCCGGCGAGGCGCCGGTCGGCGGTCCTCGCCCGCCGACCGCCGGCGCCGCGGTGGACCGCGACGCGGCCGATCGGGTGGCGGGGCTGCGGGCCCAGGTCTCCGCCGCGGTGCAGGGTGTCGCCGCCGACCTCGAGGCCGAGCGTGCCGCGCGGCGCGCGCTGGAGGGCGAGCTCGTCCGCGAGCGCGACCGGCGCGCGGCGCTGGAGGCCGAGCTCGCCCGCCGACGCGTCGTGGAGGCGCGGCTCGCCTCCGGGGTGGCGGCCGCCCGGGCCGCCCTGGCCGACGCGGTCGCGGCGCTCGCCGCCGCGCCGGCGCCGGGCGCTCGACCGCCCGGCGTCGAGCGGAAGATGGCCGCCCTGCGGGCGCAGGTCGACGCGCTCCGCGAGCGGGCCGCGGAGCCGGCCGCCGCGCCCCCGGACGTGGATCCGGAGCGGCTGGGGGCGGCGCTCGCCCGGCTGCGGGCGACCGTGGCGCCGGCGCTCGAGGCGGTCGGCTCCGACGCGGAGCGGCCGGCGCCGCCCGAGCCCGGCCGACGCGCGGCCGGCGCGGACGCCGAGCGGCCGCGGCGCCGGCGCCGACGCCGAGGTGCCGCCTCGCGCGGAGCCCGCGCCGCCGCCGGAGCCCGGCCCCGGGCGGGAGGCCCCGGGCCCGACCGCCCCGTGGCTGCCCGCCGCCCTCCGCGCCGTCGCGGCCGACGATCCCGCCCTCGCCGGGAGCGGCGTGGTCGCGCTGCTGCCCGCCCAGGGCCTCGTCACGCCGGGCGAGCTCGCCTACGACGTCGCGCTCCGCCACGGGCCGACCTACGCCGTCACCGTCCGCGACGGCGCGACCGAGGTGCTGGAGCGCTCCTCGCCACGGCCCCGGCGCGAGCGGGACTTCGCGCTGCGCGGGCCGGCCGCCGGATTGGGGAACTGGGCCACCGGCCGCCGCCGCCGCGGCGTCCGCGGCCGCCGCCGGGGCGCGGCGCTCCGCGCCCTGGCGGCGCATCCCTTCTCGCTCGCCGAGCTCGACGCCGCCGGCGTGCGGCCCGACGCCGAGCTCGCCTGGCGCCTCGCGGCGGCCGCCATCGACCCCTCCTGGACCGAGGGGCGCCGCCTCTCGCTCCGCCACGAGGTCCTCGGCGCCGAGCCGCCGCGCGCCGTGACGGTGCAGGCCGCCGACGGGGCGCCGCTCCTCGTCGTGCCGGCGCGCCGCGTGAGCGAGGAGGAGGTCGATGCCACGCTGCGGACCACGCCCGGCGCCGTGCTCGCCGCGCTGCGCGGCGCGGCGCCGCCGGCCGGCGAGATGGTGGAGGAGGGCGGCGATCGGCGGGTGCTCGCGGCGCTGCGCGCATGGCTCGTGAGGGCGGAGCACGGCGTCCGCCCACGCGCGTAGCCTCCGGTCCCGCGCCATGCCCGACGTCCCCGCCTGCGCCCACCTCCACGTCCACTCCGAGTACTCGCTGCTCGACGGGGCGTGCAAGATCGAGGCGCTGGCCGAGCGGGCCGCGGCCTTCGGCCAGCCCGCGCTCGGACTGACCGACCACGGCGTGATGAACGGTGCCGTCGAGCACTACAAGGCCTGCCGGAAGCACGGCGTCAAGCCGATCCTCGGGCTGCGAGGTCTACGTCGTCGACGACCATCGCGCCCGCCCGTCGGGCAGGGTCGAGCGCCACCACCTGACGCTGCTCGCCGCCACCGGCGACCGGGTACCGCAACCTCGTCAAGCTGTCCTCCGCCGGCTTCCTCGACGGGCTGCACCGGGGCAAGCCGTCGGTCGACCTCGGCCTGCTCGCCGCGCACGGCGAAGGCGTGATCGCCCTCACCGGCTGCCTCGCCTCCCGCTTCTGCCGGCGGCTGCTCGAGGATCGCGCGGCCGACGCGCGCGCCCACGCCGACGACCTGCTCGGCGCCTTCGGGCCCGACAACGTCTACTTCGAGGTGCAGAAGAACGGCCTCGCGGACCAGGAGCGGGCCAACGAGGGGATCGTCCGCATCGCCCGGGAGGTCGGCCGGCCGCTCGTGGGGACGGGCGACGTCCACTACCTGCGCCGCGAGGACTACCACCACCACACGGCGCTGCTCTGCGTGCAGACGAAGTCGACGCTCGCGGAGCCGAAGCTCACCTTCGAGACGAACGAGTTCTACCTGCGCTCCAACGAGGAGATGGCGAGCGCCTTCGCGGAGTGGCCGGAGGCGGTCGCCTCGACGCTCGAGATCGCCGACCGCTGCGACGTCGAGCTCGAGCTCGACAACCAGCTCATCCCGCGCTACCCGACGCCGGAGGGCCGCACCGAGGCGGCACACCTGCGCGAGCAGGTCGAGGCGGGGCTCGTGCGGCGCTACGGCGACCCGCCGCCGGCCGAGGCGGTCGAGCGGATGGAGATGGAGCTGCGGGTCATCGAGACGATGGGCTTCTGCGGCTACTTCCTCATCGTCTGGGACTTCGTCGCCCACGCGAAGGCGAACGGCATCGCCGTCGGGCCGGGCCGCGGCTCCGCCGCGGGCTCGATCGTCTCCTACTGCCTCGGGATCACCGACGTCGACCCGCTCCGCTACGACCTGCTCTTCGAGCGCTTCCTCAACCCGGAGCGCGTCTCGATGCCGGACATCGACATCGACTTCTCCGTCCGCGGCCGCGAGCGCGTGATCCGCTACGTGACCGAGAAGTACGGCGCCGAGTCGGTCGCGCAGATCATCACGTTCGGCAGGATGTTCCCGCGAGCCGCGACGCGCGACGCCGCGCGGGTGCTCGGCCACGAGTACGGCGTCGGGGACCGGCTGGCGAAGCTGATCCCCGACCCGATCATGGGGCGCCCGCCCTCCTTCGAGGACTGCCTGCGGCCCGGCGAGCCGCTGCGCGCCGAGACCGAGCGCGACCCGGTCGCCGCGCGAGATCGTCGAGACGGCCCGAGGGCTCGAGGGCATCGTGCGCAACGCCTCGATCCACGCCGCCGCGGTCGTCATCGCCGACCGCCCGCTCACCGACATCGTCCCGCTCCAGCTCGCCGACGCGGGCGCCGGGGAGGAGGGCGAGCGGGCCTACCGGACGGTGACGCAGTTCTCGATGAAGCCGATCGAGGAGATCGGCCTGCTGAAGATGGACTTCCTCGGGCTCCGCAACCTCGACGTGATCGACGACACGCTCGCGATCATCGAGCGCTCCACGGGCGAGCGGCCCGACATGGAGCGCCTGCCGCTCGACGACCCCGCGACCTACGCGATGCTGGCCCGAGGCGACTCGATCGGGGTCTTCCAGTTCGAGTCCGAGGGGATGCGCGAGGCGCTCAAGAAGGTCCGCCCGACCGAGTTCGACGACCTCGTCGCGCTCGTCTCGCTCTACCGCCCGGGGGCGATGGACCAGATCCCCACCTACGCGCGCGGGAAGGCCGATCCGGAGGGGGTCACCTACCCCGACGACCGCCTGCGCCCGATCCTCGAGGCGACGAAGGGCGTGATCCTCTACCAGGAGCAGGCGATGCGGATCGCGACCGAGATCGCCGGGTTCTCGGGCGCGAAGGCCGACGACCTGCGCAAGGCGATCGGGAAGAAGAACCGGGCGGCGATGGCGGAGCTCCGGCCCGAGTTCTTCGCGGGCTGCCGCGCCTCCGGCACCGCGGAGTCGGTCACCGAGCTGCTGTGGCAGACGAACGAGCGGTCGGCCGACTACAGCTTCAACAAGTCCCACGCCGCCTGCTACGCGCTGATCTCCTACCGGACGGCGTGGCTCAAGGCCAACCACCCGGCGGAGTACATGGCGGCGCTGATCTCCTCGGTGATGGACACGAAGGACAAGGTCCCGTTCTTCGTCGCCCAGGCCGAGCAGATGGGGATCGAGATCCTGCCCCCCGACGTCAACGAGTCGGATCACGAGTTCGTGGTGGTCGACGGGAACATCCGCTTCGGCCTCGACGCGGTCAAGGGCGTGGGCCACCAGGCGGTGGAGGCGATCAAGGCGGCCCGCGCGGACGGCGGCCCGTTCACCTCCGTCTGGGACTTCTGCTCCCGCGTCGACGCCCGCACGGTGAACCGCAAGGCGATCGAGGCGCTCGATCAAGGGCGGCGCGTTCGGCTCGACCGGCGCGAGCCGCAAGGGGATGCTCGCCGTGCTCGAGCAGGCGCAGGCCGCGGGGCAGCAGTCCCAGCTCGACGCCCAGATCGGCCAGGGCAGCGATCTTCGACCTCGGCGACGCGGGCGGGCCGGCCGCCCCCGTCGCCGCGGCCGAGCCACCCGCCGATCCCCACCGTCGAGTTCGACCAGGCCGAGCTGCTGGCGGCCGAGAAGGAGGCGATCGGCATCTTCGTCTCCGCCCATCCGCTCAAGCCGATCCGCGAGGCGCTGCGGGTGAAGGCCGACTGCGCGATCGCCGACCTCGGCGGCCGCCGGGACGGGGAGTGGGTGACGGTCGGCGGGATCATCACCCAGGCCCGGCGCATCCGGACCAAGAAGGGCGACCCGATGATGTTCGCCACGCTCGACGACCTCGAGGCCAGCGTCGAGCTCGTCGTGTTCGGCAAGGCGATGACCGCCCACGAGGCCGCGCTCGCAGCTCGATCGCGTCGTGCTCGTCCGCGGGCGCGTGGACCACAAGGACCGCGAGAAGACGTGCCTCATCGTGCAGGAGGCGAGCGAGTTCGCGCCCAGCGACGAGGAGGTCGCCGCCGCGCGCGCCGTGGCCGAGCGCGTCGCCCGCGGGCCGGAGCCGATGTGCCTCGCGGTCGACGCGGCGCGGCTCCCGGCCTCGGTGCTCGAGGACCTGCGCCACGTGCTGGAGAGCTTCCCCGGCGAGGCCGAGGTCGTGCTCGACATGCGCACCGCGCACCGGGCGGCGGCGGCTGCGGCTCGGCGCGGACTACCGCGTCGCCCCGAGCGCCGGCCTGCGGGCCGAGCTCGACGCGCTGCTGGGCGGCGCGGTCGCGCTGGCGTAGGGCGGGCCGCCCGGGCACGGCGTCGCCGTCGCGGCGCGACCTCCTACGCCCGTGCCCGCAACCCCCGCCGGCGCAGCCCCGCCATGACCTTCATGTCCTCCCGCTCGACGCCGCGGCCGGCGGTCCCCGGGCCCTCGTAGATCATCGGGAGCCTCTCGAAGCGCGGCTCCGAGAGGAAGACCGCGCAGCCGGCCTTCCCGATCTCGCCCTCCCCGAGCGGCGCGTGGCGGTCGCGGTTGCTGCCCAGCGGGGTGAGCGAGTCGTTGACGTGCAGCGACCCGAGGCGGTCGAGCCCGACCGTGGCGTCGCACGCCGCGAGCGTCGCGTCGAGCCCCTCCACGGTCCGGACCTCGTAGCCCGAGGCGAGCAGATGGCAGGAGTCGAGGCACACGCCGAGGCGGCGGTCGTCGCCCGCCGCCTCGAGCAGGGCGGCCAGCTCCTCGAACGAGCGGCCGAGCGTGCCGCCCGCGCCGGCGGTGTTCTCCAGCTGGAGCGGACATCGCTCGCTCGCGGTCAGCGCCTCGCGGATCACCGCGCCCGCCCGGTCGATGGCCGCCCCCGGGTCGCCGCCCTTGGCCGAGCCGGCGTGGAGGATCGACCGCGGCGGCGCCGATCGCGTCGCCGACGCGCAGGGAGTGGGTCAGCGAGGCGAGCGAGCGCGCGGCGCAGCTCGGGATCGTCGGTCCCGCAGTTCACGAGGTACACCGCGTGGATCACGGTCGCCTCGATCGGGCTCGCCGCGGCGGCCTCCCGGAAGGCGGCGAAGTCCTCCTCGCCGTAGGCCGTCGGCCGCCACATCCGCGGCGACTGGTTGAAGATCTGGATGGCTCGGCAGCCGCGCTCGACGCCGCGCTCCACCGCCTTCGCCAGGCCGCCGGCGGGGGAGACGTGGGCGCCGAGCAGCACGGCGCGCCAATCTACCGGGCATCATGGCGCCCATGACCGCCCCGCCCCGCGTCCGCTTCGCGCCCTCCCCGACCGGGGCGCTCCACATCGGCGGGGCCCGCACCGCGCTCTTCAACTGGCTCTTCGCGCGCGGGCAGGGGGGCACGCTGGTCCTGCGGATCGAGGACACCGACCGCGAGCGCTCGACGCCCGCGAATGTCGAGCAGATCCTCGACGCGCTGGGCTGGCTCGGGCTCGACTGGGACGAGGGGCCGCTCTTCCAGCACGAGCAGGCCGCCCGCCACCGGGAGGTGCTCGAGCGCCTCGAGGCCGAGGGGCGCACCTACCGGTCCACCGCCACCGGGGAGGACGTGCGGGCCTGGAAGGCCGAGCACGGCGCCGACCGGGGGTTCCGCGGGAGCGACGAGGGCGAGGGGGCCGTCCGCCTCCGGGTGGGAGACGAGGGGGAGACGGTGGTGCGGGACGCCATCCGCGGCGACGCCGTCTTCCGCCACCGCCACCTCGACGACCCGGTGATCGCGCGGGCGGACGGCTCGGCCCTCTACAACTTCGCCGTTGCGGTGGACGATCTCGACGAGCGGATCACCCACGTCGTGCGCGGCGAGGACCACCTCTCGAACACCCCGAAGCAGCTCCTCGTCCACGAGGCGCTGGGCGCGCCGGCGCCCGTCTACGCCCACCTGCCGCTCCTGCACGGTCCCGACGGACGCAAGCTCTCCAAGCGCCACGGCGCCGCATCCGTGCAGGAGCTCCGCAGCGCCGGGTTCCTGCCCGAGGCGGTGCGCAACTACCTCGCGCTGCTCGGCGCCGGCTACGACCCCGACGCGCGAGCGCTTCGCGACCGAGGAGCTCGCCCGGCGGTTCTCGCTCGATCGCGTCTCCCGCTCGCCGGCGGTGTTCGACGAGGCGAAGCTCCGCAACTTCAACGGGCACGAGCTGCGCGCGCTGCCGATCGACGACCTGACCGCGCGGCTCGAGGCGTTCACCGGTCGCGCGGGGCTGCGCGACGCCGCCGTGATCGCGCGGGAGAAGATCCAGACGCTGGCCGACTTCTGGCCGCTCACGGGCTTCCTGTTCGACGGGCCGGTGGACGATCCGGCCGCCGCGGCGAGGTGGCTGGAACCCGAGGAGAGCCGGACCGCGCTCGCCGCCGCGCGCGACGCCCTGGCCGCGCTCGGCGAGCCGTTCTCGGCCGAGCGCGTCGAGGTCGCCCTGCGCGGGGTGGTCGAGCGCCGGCAGGGCAAGCCCCAGCAGGTGTTCCAGCCCGTGCGCGTGGCGATCTCGGGCACGACGATCTCCCCCGGGATCTTCGAGAGCGTCGCCGCGCTCGGCCGCGAGGAGACCCTCGCGCGGATCGACGCCGCCCTCGCCCGTGCGACGGTCGCCCGCTCGTGAAGGCGCCCCGCGCCGCGCGTCGAACCTTCGAGGGGAACCCGCCGGCAGGCGTCCCCGGCGCGGCGTGCGCGCCTAAACCCCCGAACGGGTGGTGCCGATAGGTCCAGCAGCCCAGGGAGCTCGCATCCCTCGCCCGGTTCCGGGCTGGATGTTCGGCGTCCCTTCCGGTAGTCCTACCGACCGATCGCCCGCCCGTGACGCCTGCCACCGCTCCTGCCCCCGCCGACGTGAACTCGTCCAACACCGTTGAGGCGGCCTCCGCCTCGCGGCATCACAACGAGGGACACGGACGCCGGCTGACCGCGGCCTTCGAGGCGCTCGATGCCTTCCCGGTGCTCGCCGAGTCGCGCAACCGCGTGCTCCACCTCCTCACCGAGGAGCGGCCGCCCATCGCCGACGTGGTCACCGCCGTCGAGGCCGACGTGGCCCTGGCCATCGCCGCGCTGCGTCTCGCCAACCGCGTGGAGGGCAAGCGGCGCGGGAAGGTCGAGAGCGTCGTCGACGCGGTCGACGCGCTCGGCCCGCAGGCCGTCGAGGCGCTGGCCACCCGCGCGCGGACCTTCGACTTCTTCGAGCGCGGCGGGCTGTGGGACGTGACGCCCGAGCGCTTCCGTCTGCACGCGGTCGCGACGCAGCGGGCGGCGGACCGGATCGCGACCGAGCTCGGCTACGAGTCGCGGGACCGGCTCATGGTCACCGCGCTGCTGCACGACATCGGCAAGCTCGTCCTCGTCCATGCCTACCCCGGCTATCCCCAGCAGGTCCACGACGAGGCGCGGACCCCGGAGGAGCGGATCCACCGGGAGCGCCGCGAGCTCGGCGTGGACCACGCGCTCGTCGGCGGCGTGCTCGCGCGCCGCTGGGGCCTGCCGAAGGCGGTCGCCCGGGTGATCGAGCGCCATCACGCCGAGGACGCCGAGGGCGAGCAGGCCCTCGTGCGGCTGGCGGACATGCTCGCCCACTACGGGCAGGGCGCGCCGGTGTCTCCGGGCGAGCTGCTCAACACCTCGCGCGCGCTGGGGCTGGGCGGCCCCGAGCTGCGCTCGGTCCTCTACGACCTCCCGTTCCCGCCGGGCAACGGTCGCGTGCGCCAGATCGATCCGTGCCCGCTGTCCTCGCGCGAGGTCGAGGTGCTGCGACGCCTGGGGCAGGGCAAGGTCTACAAGCAGATCGCGCTCGAGCTCGACCTCTCGCCGAGCACGGTGCGCACGCACCTGCACAACATCTACGGCAAGCTCGGCGCCGTGGACCGCGCCCAGGCCGTCCTCATGGCGACCGAGCGCGGCTGGATCTGATCCGGCCCGCGCCGCGGCGGCGTAGGATCGCCGCGCCATGATCTCGATCACCACGAAGAGCCCGTACGCCGTCCGCGCGCTCGCCGAGCTCGCCCGCATCGGCGGCGACGCCCCGGTCCCGATCGCGGAGCTCGCCCGGCGTCGCGAGATTCCCACGCAGTTCCTCGAGCAGCTCTTCGCCACCCTGCGGCGGGCCGGCGTCCTTCGCTCCCAGCGCGGGGTCAAGGGCGGCTACAGCTTCGCGCGCCCGCCCGGCGACGTCACGGTGCTCGAGGTCGTGGAGCTGCTCGACGGGCCGCTCGGCCAAGGGGCCGAGGGCGTGTTCGCCGCCGCCGCCGCCGCCGCCCGCGACGTCCTGGCGGCCGAGAGCATCGCCGACGTCGTCGAGCGCGAGGCCCGCGCGGCCGGCGCGCCGATGTACCACATCTAGAGGCCGTCCCGCCGGATAGGGCGAAGTCGCCGCCTCGTAAGGGGTTCGACCGCCAGCAGGGGGGCTGGGGACCGCTGGAGTCCGATACCGACTGGCGCGCGACGGTCGCGCGGGGCGCGTCAACGCGCTCCCCGGACCCACCCGGCGAGGGGTCCCAGCGGGCCGCGACGGGCCGGTCGGCGAGGTAGCGGCGGATCGCGTCGGCCAAGTCAACGAGGCGGGCGCGTTCCGCGCAGGCGGGCAGCCTCGCGAGTCGCTCGTCGATCCGAGCGAGGATCTTCCGCAGCCGCACCGTGTCGTCCCCCATCGCGCGGGCGACGCTAGCCGCGGCCGCTCGGGCCGACATCCGTCAAACGGCGCTGAGCGGCCGCGGAGAACCACGACCGCCTGCCCGGGGGAAATCGCAACCCGAGGTCCGCGGAAGGCGGCCCGGACCAACCGAGCCCCACGCGGGGGCGCAAGGCGCCGTCCGGCCGACGACCTGCCGGACGGCGCCCACAGGCGCGGGTGCGCCACGTCTGACCGGCGCCGACGGGCTCAGCGCGGCCGCAGGCTCCAGCGGAGCCGCGTCCACGGGGCCGCGTCGAGCGCGGCGTGGAGCGCGCGCTCGTCGTCGAAGCGGCCGTCCAGGCGACGGGCGTCGACGCCGACCTCCAACCGGTCGACGGCGAGCGGCCACGGGTCGAGCGCGACGGCCCCGTCGCCCCGCGGCTCGAGCCGGATGACCGTCCCGTCGACGGCGGGGAGGTCCTGCGCGCCCCAGCCGTGACAGAGCGAGAGCGACAGCGAGTCGAGGCAGAAGACGACGTCGCCCGCCCGCTCCGCGGCCTCGCGCGTCGTCCCGAGCGCGGCGATCAGGCGGTCCTGAACATCGCGCTGCTCCGCGAGGTAGCGACGGACGAGATCGCCCTCCGGCGCCGGCATCCGCGCCGGATCCATGAACCGCGTGTGGATGTTCGTCCCGTGGATCGAGACGAGCAGGGCCGCCCACGGGCTCTGGGCGAGCATCCGGCGCGGCGCGTGGCGCCAGATCTCCACGCGCGGGGCGAACGGCGCCTCGAGGAAGCTCGCGGCACGACGGGCGGGCGCGTGCAGGGGCGGGCGGAGGTCCCACTCGACCCAGGCGACGTCGTGCTGCTCGGCCCCGAGGCAGACCTCGGCGAACGGCTCGGGACGCGCGACGGCCGCGTTGCCCCACGCCCGGGCGATCTCCCCGGCGAGCCACGCGTGGGCGGGCTGGGTGATCGCGAGCCAGTGGTCGCTCGCCTCGACGATCAGCACGGGTCAGGCTCCACGGGCGGCCCGGCGGGCGGCCAGCGCCTCGACGTAGCGCACCCGGACCGCGGCGGTGGGCTCGTCGGCCAGCGCCGCCAGCAGCCGCTCGACCTCCCGGTCCGGGTCGTCCGGTCGCCCGGCCGCCGCGGCGTCCGCCTGCGTCTTGGTCTGCGCGGTGGTGAGCGTCCCGCGCGCGGCGATTTCCGTGGCCAGCGCGTGGGCCGCCGCGCCGGCTCCGCCCGGCACGGCGAGACGGGTCGCGAAGCCGATGCGGAGCGCCTCCTCGGCGTCGAACGCGCGGCAGGTGGCGACGAGCTCCTTGACCCGCATCGGGCCGAGGTCGCGCACCAGCCGCGGCACGCCGCCCCACGCGAGCGGGATGCCGAGGTCGAGCTCGGGAATCGAGAGGATCGCGCCGCGCTCGACCACCCGCAGGTCGCACGCGGCGGCGAGCACGACCCCGCCGCCGACGCAGCGCCCCTGGACGGCGGCGACGGTGATCGGACGCAGGCCGGCGACGGCATCGGCCATCGCCCGGCCGAGCGCGGCGACCTCCCGGGCCCGCTCCGCTCCCGCGTAGGTCTCCGCCATCGCCTCGAGGTCGAAGCCGGCGCAGAAGGCGCGGCCGGCGCCGGCGACCACGACGGCCGCGATCTCCTCGCGGTCCCCGAGCCACCCCGCGGCACCCGCGATCTCGGCCAGCATGGCCGGGCTGAGCGCGTTCAGCTTCCCGGGGCGGCGCAGCTCCAGGCGCCCGACGGCATCGTCGAGCGTCAGCGCGACGGTCGCGAATCGCGGCCGCGGCGGGGGAGCCGACGGGCTCAGCGGCCGACCACCCGCCCCGACGGCAGCGAGACGACGACCCGTGCCGCGTTGTTCGTCTCGTTGGACTCGAACAGGACGTTCTCCGGGTCGGCGATGTGGACGAGGGCGAAGCGGCCGCGGAGGCCGGTCACGTCGACGTACTGCTCGTAGTACCCGGGCGGATACACGTCCGACCAGCCGATCGAGGTCCCGAGCGTCACGTGGTCGATGCTCGGGTCCTGGTTGCAGCCCGGGTAGTGGCTCCGCAGCGGCGAGCCGTCCAGGTTGGGCCGCGTGCGGAGGAGATCGCGCAGGCAGTAGACGAGCTTCGGGCTGCGCCGGACGAGCCGCCGCTGGAGGCCACGCGCGTCGAGCGACCAGAGCTCCTGCCGGGCGGCGTTCTCCCACTTCCAGTAGCCGAACTGCCCGGGGATCGGCTTCCAGACCACCCGGCCCCGGCCGCCGACGAGGATCGAGCCGCCGCCCCGGCGATAGATCCGCTGGCGGGCGACCATGCGCCGCGCCCGGCCGGGCCGGGTGGCGTCGAGCTCCGCCGGCCCGCGACCGATGCTGTCGATGCTGTTCTGGCTGCGCAGCTCCCGCTCGCGCCCGACCCTGGCGAGCCGCACGGCCACCGGGCGCTTCATCACGAGGTCGGGGCAGCGCAGCCCGCGCCACCGCGCCTGGAGGCAGGGGTTGACCTCGGCGGCCGCCGGGGCGGCGCCCGCCGCCGCGAGGCCGGCGGCGGCGAGCGATGAGGCGATCAGCACGCGCACGGCGGCGCACCGTAGCGGACCGCCGGGCCGCGGCGCCCCGGTTCCGGCGTCGCGCCGGGTAGCCTGTGCCCGGATGTACCGAATCCCGATCAGCATTGCCGACTACGTCGGCCGGACGCCGGTGGTCCAGATCACCCGCCTGCTGCCCGACGCCGACGTGGAGGTGTTCGGCAAGCTCGAGCAGTTCAACCCGGGCGGCAGCGTGAAGGACCGGATCGGCGTCGCGATGATCGAGGCGGCGGAGCAGGAGGGCCGGATCGAGCCCGGGCGCACGACCATCGTCGAGGCGACGAGCGGCAACACCGGCATCGCGCTCGCCTTCGTCTGCGCGGCGAAGGGCTACGAGCTCGTGCTCACGCTGCCGCAGGGCATGAGCCGGGAGCGCGAGGCGCTCCTGCGCCTCTACGGCGCGAAGGTCGAGGTGACGGAGTCGCTGGGCGGGATGAACGAGGCGGTGGCGGCGGCGCGGGAGCTGGCCGGCCGCGACGACGTCTTCCTGCCCGATCAGTTCTCCAACCCGGCGAACCCGGAGGCCCACCGGCGCGGCACCGGGCCGGAGCTGTGGGAGGCGCTGGAGGGGCGCGTGGACGTGCTCGTCGCCGGCGTCGGGACCGGCGGCACCATCACGGGCACCGGCGAGTACCTCAAGGAGCGCAACCCGGCCCTCCGCGTCGTCGCGGTCGAGCCCGCGTCATCGGCCGTGCTGTCCGGCGGGATCGCCGGCGCGCACCGCATCCAGGGGATCGGCGCCGGGTTCGTCCCGGCGGTGCTGAACCGCGAGATCGTCGACGAGGTCATCCCGGTGACCGACGAGGACGCGATCGAGACGGCATGGCTCGCCGCCCGCCGCGAGGGCGTCCTCGCCGGCATCTCGTGCGGCGCCGCCCTGTGGGGCGCGCTGGAGGTCGCCCGCCGGCCGGAGTCCCGGGGGCTGCGCATCGCCACGATCCTGCCGGACTCGGGCGAGCGCTACGTGTCGGCGCCGTACTTCGCGCCGTAGGCCGCCCCGCGCCGCGCCTCCGATCGCCGCGGCTACGCTCTGGGCATGCTCGGCCTCGGCGTCCTGGCCCAGGTGACCCGCGAGGTGGGTCGCGACGTCCGCGCGGCCATCGACCGCGACCCGGCGGCGCGGGGGGTCGGCCGGCTCGAGATCCTCGCCGTGTGGCCCGGCGTCCAGGCCGTGCTCTCCCACCGGGTGGCCCACGCGCTCCACGACGCCGGCGTGCCGCTCGCGCCGCGCGCCCTCGCCACGGCGACGCGCGCGCTGACCGGCATCGAGATCCATCCGGCCGCCGCCGTCGGCGACGACGTGTTCATCGATCACGGCATGGGCGTCGTCGTCGGCGAGACGGCGGAGATCGGGCGCAACGTGACGCTCTACCAGGGCGTCACGCTCGGCGGCACGGGGTTCGCCACGGGCAAGCGCCACCCGACGGTCGAGGACAACGTGACGATCGGATCGGGCGCCAAGCTCCTCGGCCCGATCCGGATCGGGCACGGCTCGAAGATCGGAGCCAACACCGTGGTGATCCACGACGTGCCGCCGAACTCGACGGTCGTCGGCAACCCCGGGCATCCGGTGAAGGTGGAGGGACGCCCGCCGGAGGGGCCGGACGCCGACTGGGCGCATCTCCCCGACCCGATCGCCGACGCCATCCGCGCGCTGGCCGAGCGGATCGCCGACCTCGAGCGGGCGACCGGCGATGGCGCGGGACGCGGCGCGCCGGCCGATGTCCGTCCGCTGCGCCCGGTCCGCCGCCCCGACTCGGCGGGGGGCTGAGCCGGTCGGGGTCGATCCGGGCCACGATGCCGTCGCGAGTCCGTCAGCGCGCTGAGCGGCCCGCCCGCCGGCGCAGCGCCGGGACGCGCCACACCGCCTCGGCGGCGATCCGGGCCGACATCTTCGAGCGGCCCAGGCGCCGGTCCCGGAAGACGATCGGGATCTCGACCACCCGGAAGCCGGCCAGCAGCGCCCGGTAGGTCAGCTCGATCTGGAACACGTACCCCTCGCCGCGGACCGCGTCGAGGTCGATGCCGCGCAGCACCTCCGCGCGGATGCACTTGAAGCCGCCGGTCAGGTCCTGAACCGGGACGCGGAGCCAGGTCCGCGCGTAGGCGCAGCCGCCCCGGCTGATCGCGCGCCGGAGCGGCCCCCAGTCCTGGATCCCGCCGCCGAGGACGTAGCGGGACCCGAGCACGACGTCCGCCTCGCGGCCGGCCGCCAGGAGCCGCGGCAGGTCGGCCGGGTCGTGGGAGAAGTCGGCGTCCATCTCGACGACCCGCTCGGCGCCGCCGGCCAGCGCGCGCGCGAACCCGGCGAGGTAGGCCGGGCCGAGCCCCGCCTTGCCGGGGCGATGGAGCACCTCCACGCCCGCGATCTCCCCCGCCAGCGCGTCGGCGAGTGCGCCGGTGCCGTCCGGGGAGGCGTCGTCGACCACGAGGATGCGCCAGGCGCCCGGATCGGCCGCCTCGAGGCGCTCGGCCGCGGCGCGGACGATCGCCGTGACGTTCTCGGCCTCGTCGTAGGTCGGAAGGATGAGCCAGGTCGCCGCCACCGCGCGGGAACCCTACGGCCCCGCCGGGCCGGGCACCGTGCGGCCCGGCGGGCGGGGGCAGCGGGGCACCGTCCGGCCCGCGGGACCCTCGGCGGTTGGGTTCGCGCGGGCGATGCGTCATCATGGACGGGCGAGCAGGGTCCGGACCGGCCGGCCCGCCGCCTCCTCCTGGGTTGTCCGCGCTCGTCGCGGCGACCGCTTCCGTCCGTGCCCGAACGCCAGGATCCCGAGCCCCCGCGCGTCCGCTACGCCGTCTCGTCGGCCGCCCATCACCGCCGCCGCCGGCGGATCGCGGCGGTGTGCGCGCTGGCGGCGGTCGCGCTGTCCGCCGGGATCGCGACCGGCGCCGGCGCCGGCGGCGGCGACGGTCGCGCCGTCGCCCAGGACGCCAGGGGCCTCCCCTCGGGCTGGGGGGCGCGCATTCGCGCGCTGGGCGGCGACGGGTCGCTGTCGATCGCCTTCCGCCAGCGCCAGGCCGAGGATCGCGCCGTCGAGCGGACCCTCGCGCGCACGCCGTTCGTCCGGGAGGCGGGCGGCCAGCACCGGGAGGTCGCCCTGACGTTCGACGACGGGCCCGGCCCGTACACCCCGCAGGTGCTGGACGTCCTGCGGCGCGAGCGGGTGCCCGCCACGTTCTTCGTCGTGGGCACGATGCTGACGACGTTCCACCGGTCGACCTCGAGCCAGCTGCTCGCGGGCGACGCGATCGGGAACCACACGTGGAGTCACGCGGCGATGTCGCGTCTCGCGCCCGCCGGGCAGACCGCCCAGATCGAGCAGACCACCCAGGCGCTGGGGTCCTACGGCGTGCCCCGCCCGGTGCTCTTCCGCCCGCCCTACGGGCTCTGGGGCCCGCAGACCCTCCCGGTGATGCGCGGCCAGCGCATGCTCATGGTCGTCTGGGACATCGACACCCAGGACTACGAGCAGCCGGGCGTCGCGACGATCGTGCAGCGGGCCGTCGGCCGCGCCCGGCCCGGCTCGATCATCCTCATGCACGACGCGGGCGGCAACCGCAGCCAGACCGTCGCCGCGCTGCCGCAGGTGATTCGCGGGCTGCGCCGGCGCGGCTTCCGCCTGGTCACCGTGCCGCGCCTGCTGCTGGACAACCCGGCCTCCAGCCGGCAGCAGCGACCGCCCACCGCGACGGCGTAGGCCCGCCCGCCCGGTTGCCGCGGGGCCCGCGCCGGGCCGCTCGGTACGCTCGATGGCCATGCCGCCGGCCGTCGACGAGTCCCGCCTCGAGGAGCTGCTCTCCGGCCTCAACCCGCCCCAGCGCGCCGCGGTGACCCACCCGGAGGGGCCGCTCCTCATCCTCGCCGGAGCCGGCTCCGGCAAGACCCGCGTCCTCACGCACCGCATCGCCTGGCTCGTCGCCACGGGGCGGGCGCACCCGTCGGAGATCCTGGCGATCACGTTCACCAACAAGGCGGCGCTCCAGATGCGCGAGCGGGTCGAGCTGCTCGTGGGCCGCGCCACCCGGGGCATGTGGGTGATGACCTTCCACGCGGCCTGCGCGCGGATGCTCCGGGTCGAGGCGCCCCGGCTCGGGTACACGGGGCAGTACTCGATCTACGACGCCGACGACTCCCGCCGCCTGGTCAAGCGCTGCCTCGACGAGCTCGGGATCGACCCGAAGCGCTTCACGCCGGCCGCCATCCAGGGCCAGGTCTCCGCCGCGAAGAACCGGCTCGTCGACGCCGAGCGCTACGCGCAGCAGTCGGGCTCCTACTTCGAGCAGACCGTGGCCGACGTCTACCGGCTCTACGAGCAGCAGCTGCTGGCCATGAACGCGATGGACTTCGACGACCTGCTCGTGCGCGCGGTGAACGTGCTCGAGCTGTTCGAGGAGGTGCGCGAGAAGTGGGCCGGCCGCTTCCGGCACGTGCTCGTCGACGAGTACCAGGACACCAACCACGCGCAGTACCGGTGGCTGCAGCTGCTGAGCGAGCACCGCAACCTCAGCGTGGTCGGCGACGACGACCAGTCGATCTACAGCTTCCGCCAGGCCGACATCCGCAACATCCTCGACTTCGAGGACGACTTCCCGGACGCCGAGGTCGTCAAGCTCGAGCAGAACTACCGCTCGACGCAGACCATCCTCTCGGCCGCCAACGCCGTGGTCGCGAACAACCGGGGGCGCAAGAGCAAGGCCCTGTGGACGGAGCTCGGCGACGGCGACCCCATCCGGATCCGCGAGCTGCCCGACGGCCACGCCGAGGCGCGCTGGATCGCGGGCGAGGTCGAGCGCCTGGTCGACGAGGGGGTCTCGCGCAACGAGATCGCGGTGTTCTTCCGGACCAACGCCATCTCGCGGGCGCTGCAGGACCGGCTGACCCGCGCCGACATCCCGTTCCAGCTCGTCGGCGGCACGAAGTTCTACGAGCGAGCCGAGGTGCGCGACGCGATCGCCTACCTCACGGTGCTCGCCAACCCGCAGGACCAGGTGGCGTTCACCCGCATCGTCAACTCGCCCCGGCGGGGCATCGGGCAGACCTCGCTGTCGCGCCTGCTCGCCTGGGCGAACACCTCGGGCGCGCCGATCTGGGACGTCGCCGAGGACGCCGCCTCGGTGCCCGGGCTCGGCGCGGCCGCGATCAAGGCGCTCGGGCGGTTCATGGGCACGATGCGGGTGCTCCGCGAGCGGGCCGGGGCCGGCACCGGGGTCGGCGAGCTGCTCGAGGAGGTGCTGGCGGAGACGGCCTACCTCGAGATGCTGGAGGCCGAGCGGACGATCGAGGCGCAGGGCCGCATCGAGAACCTGCAGGAGCTCGTCGAGGTCGGCCGCGAGCACGACCGCGCCGCCGACGACGCCTCGCTCGACGCGTTCCTCCAGCGGATCGCGCTGGTGGCCGACAGCGACGAGCGGCGCGACGACGAGGGGATGGTGACCCTCATGACCCTCCACAACGCGAAGGGGCTCGAGTACCCGGTCGTCTTCGTCCTCGGCTGCGAGGAGGGGATCTTCCCCCACTCCCGGGCGCTCGACGAGGGCGGGGTCGAGGAGGAGCGACGGCTCTGCTACGTCGCCATCACCCGGGCCCAGCGCGACCTGGCGCTGACCTACGCGGGCTCCCGCGAGACGTTCGGGGCGCGCACCTACGGGATGCGCAGCCGCTTCCTCGACGAGATCCCCGCGGACCTGACCGAGCGCGACGAGCCGACCCGCCCGGGAGCGGACGGATCGCGACCGCGGGCCACGACGTGGGGCGAGGGTGGCGGCGACGGCCCGACCGCCGCCCCCGCCGCGTACCGCCTCGGGGACGACGTCGTGCACGCCGCGTTCGGCGAGGGCGTGGTGACCGGGGTGGAGCCCGGCGGCATCGTCGTCATCCGCTTCCGCGGCGGCCGGGGGGAGCGCAAGCTCGTCGCCGACCTCGCGCCGATCCGCCGGGGCTGAGATGTCCGCTCTCGCGCCGCGACCATCTAGGGTCCCGGCGGGCATGGGCGCGGAGATCATCGACGGCAGGGCGGTCGCGGCCCGGGTCCGCGCCGAGGTCGCCGCGGAGGTCGAGGGGCTCGTCGCGGCCGGAGCCCGCCGGCCGGGGCTCGCGACCGTGCTCGTCGGCGAGGACGCGGCCTCCGCGGTCTACGTCGGGGGCAAGCAGAAGGCGTGCGCGGAGGTCGGCATCGCCGGCTTCGACCACCGCCTGCCGGCCGACGCCGCGCACGAGGCGGTCGCCGCGCTGATCGCCGAGCTCGCGGTCGACCCCGAGGTCAGCGGCATCCTGCTCCAGCTCCCGGTGCCCGGTCACCTCGACGGCGCGGCGCTCACGGCGCTCATCCCGCCCGAGAAGGACGTCGACGGCCTGACCGCGCTCAGCGCCGGCCGCCTGGCGCTCGGCCTTCCGGGGCTGCGCCCGTGCACGCCGTCCGGCGTGCTCGCGCTGCTCGACGACGCCGGGGTCGCGCTCGAGGGCGCCGAGGCCGTGGTGGTCGGGCGCTCGGACCTCGTCGGCAAGCCGGTCGCCCAGCTCCTGCTCGGCCGCCACGCGACCGTGACGCTCTGCCACTCCCGCACGCGCGACCTCCGGGCGGTCTGCCGGCGCGCCGAGGTGCTCGTCGTCGCGGTGGGGCGAGCGCGGTTGGTCGGCGGCGACTGGATCCGCCCGGGGGCCACGGTCATCGACGTCGGGATGAACCGGCTCGAGGCCGGCCTCGTGGGGGACGTGGACTTCGAGGCGGCACGAAGGGTCGCCGGGCGCATCACCCCGGTGCCGGGCGGCGTCGGGCCGATGACGATCGCGATGCTCCTGCGCAACACGCTGCTCGCCGCGAAGGCGGAGGCGACGTGAGGCTCGGCCGGCTGCGCTGGGGGGAGATCCTGGCCGGCGCCGGCGGGCTCGCGCTCGCGGCGTCGCTCTTCCTCGTCGACTGGTACGGGCGGACCGTCGACGTCCGGTTGCCCGGCGCGACGGCCGACCAGGCGGTGGGCCGGGCCACCGAGCGGCTGAGCGGCTGGGAGGCGCTGACCATCCTGCGCTGGCTCCTGCTCGCCGCGGCGCTCGCGAGCCTCGCCCTCGTCGTGGTGCAGGTGACCCAGCGCTCCGCGGCGCTGCCGGCGAACGCCAGCGTGGCGGCGACGTGGCTCGGCCTGCTCGGCTCCGCGCTCGTCCTCTACCGGATCGTGAACCAGCCGGGACCCGACGACGAGGTCACGGTGGAGCCGGGCGCGTGGCTCGGCCTGCTCACCGCGCTGATGGTCGCCGTCGGCGCCTGGTGGTCGATGCGCGACGAGGGGCCCGGCCTCGGCGGGGACGAGGAGCGCCCGCCCATCCCGACGCTGCGCGTCGACGCGCTGCCCGACGCGGAGCCGGCCCCGGGGGAGGCCGGCGGGCCCGCCGGGTCGGTACCGCCGCCGGGCCGGTGAGCGGCCCGCCCGCAGCGGACGGCGAGACCCCGCGCTGGCTCCCGCCGGCGGACGGATCCGAGTGGCGGGTCGCGCCCGGCGCGCCGACGGAGGAGCGCTACGGCGCCTTCGCCCCGCCGCGGCCCGGGACCGCGGTGCCGCCGCCCGCGCAGGCGCCGCCGCGGCCCGGAACCGCCACGCTTCCTCCGGCGCGGCCGGCCACGGGCGCGACCGGACCGTCGCCGCGGTCGCGCGCCGCCGAGGACCCGGCCCTGCCGGTCAACGGCAAGGCGATCGCGGCCATCGTGCTCGCCGTCTGCGGCCTGGTCGTCGCGCCCTTCGTGACCTCGCTCGCCGCGATCGTCCTCGGCTCGCTCGCCCGCGGGGAGATCGAGCGCGACCGGCGGACCCGCGGCGCCCGCCTGGCCAACCTCGGGATCCTGGCCGGGGCGGTCGGCATCGCGATCTGGGTCGTGTTCCTCGTCGTCGTGGCCGCCGGTCGGGGCGGCGGCGGCTGACCGCGCTGCGCCTAGACTCCGCACCCGTGATCGACCGCGCGCAGGTGCTCCACGTCGCCCGTCTGGCCCGCCTCGAGCTCACCGACGCGGAGGTGGACCAGGCCGCCCGCGAGCTCAGCACGATCCTCGACCACGTCGAGCGGATCGGCGAGCTCGACCTCGACGCGGTGCCGCCCACCTCGCACGTCGTCGAGGTCACGACGCCGCTGCGCGCCGACGAGCCGGAGCCCTCGCTGCCGGTCGAGGAGGCACTGGCCGCCGCGCCCGACCCGCACGACGGCGGCTTCGGGGTCCCGAGCCCCGGCGCATGAGCGACGTGCTCGACCTGACCGCCGCCGCGGCGGCGGACGCGGTGCGCGCCGGCGCCCTCGATCCCGGCGAGCTCTTCGCGACCTACCGCGACCGCGCGGCCGCCGAGGACCTCGGCGCGTTCCTGTGGCTCGCCGAGGCGCCGGGGGACCCGCCCGGCCCGGACGCCCCGCTGGCCGGCGTCCCGCTCGCGGCGAAGGACCTCTTCTGCGTGCGCGGCGTCCCCAGTCAGGCCGGCTCGCGAATCCTCGAGGGCTATCGCCCGCCGTACACCGCCACGGTCGTCGCACGCCTGCGCGACGCGGGGGCGCCGCTGCTCGGCAAGACGAACCAGGACGAGTTCGCGATGGGGTCCTCGAACGAGAACTCCGGCTTCGGCCCGGTGCGCAACCCGTGGGACCGCACCCGCGTGCCGGGCGGCTCGAGCGGCGGCAGCGCGGCCGCGGTGGCGGCCGGGCTCGCGCCCTGGGCGATCGGCACCGACACCGGCGGCTCGATCCGCCAGCCGGCCGCCCTGTGCGGGATCGTCGGTCTCAAGCCGACCTACGGGGCGGTCTCCCGCTCGGGCATGATCGCCTTCGCCTCCTCGCTCGACCAGGCGGGCCCGCTCACCCGCGACGTGACCGACGCGGCGCTCCTGCTGCGCCACATGGTCGGGCACGACCGCCGCGACGCCACCTCGGTGCCCTTCCCCGAGGCGATCGCGCTGCCGGCCGAGGGCGACCTGAGCGGGATTCGGCTCGGCGTCCCCGAGGAGCTCAGCGCCGACGGGATCGAGGACGGGGTCCGGGCCGCGTTCGAGGCGACGCTCGCCCTGGCGCGGGATCTCGGCGCCACCGTCGAGCCCTGCCGGCTCCCGCACGCGCCCCACGCGCTGTCCGCCTACTACCTGATCGCCCCGGCCGAGGCGTCGGCGAACCTCGCGCGCTACGACGGCGTGCGCTACGGCCTGCGCGTGGACGGGGAGGGCGACCTGGTCTCGATGTACACGCGGACCCGGGCCGCGGGGTTCGGCGCCGAGGTCAAGCGCCGGATCATGCTCGGGACCTACGCGCTCTCCTCCGGCTACTACGACGCCTACTACGGGCGCGCCCAGCGGGTCCGCACGAAGATCAGCGAGGACTTCCGGGCCGCGTTCGAGCGCTTCGACTTCGTCGTGACCCCGACGAGCCCGACCGTCGCCTTCCCGCTGGGCGAGCGGACGGACGACCCCCTGGCGATGTACCTCAGCGACTACTGCACGGTCCCGATGCCGCTCGCCGGCATCCCCGCCATCTCGATCCCCAACGGGCTCGCCGACGGCCTGCCCACCGGGTTCCAGATCGCCGGGCCGGCGTTCAGCGAGAACCGGATCCTCCAGGCGGCCTTCGCGCTGGAGCACGCGATCGGCTTCGACGGGAGCGCGGTGCGGGCATGACCGCGCTCGAGCCGGTCATCGGGCTGGAGATCCACGTCCAGCTCGCGACGCGGACGAAGATGTTCTGCGGCTGCGAGCTCTCGTTCGGCGATCCCCCGAACACCCACACCTGTCCCGTCTGCCTCGGCCTGCCCGGCGCGCTGCCGGTCGCGAACGGCCGGGCCATCCACTTCGGCATCCTGATCGGCCTCGCGCTCGGCTGCGAGATCGCGCCGCGCTCGGTGTTCCACCGCAAGAACTACTTCTATCCGGACCTCCCGAAGGGCTACCAGATCAGCCAGTACGACGAGCCCCTGTGCCGAGGCGGGGCGCTGGGGGACGTGCGGATCCACCGCGTCCATCTCGAGGAGGACGCGGCGAAGCTCGTCCACGTCGGCGAGAGCGGCCGCATCCACGGGTCGGCCGCCAGCGTCGTGGACTTCAACCGCGGCGGCACGCCGCTGGTGGAGATCGTCACCGAGCCGGACCTCCACAGCCCCGAGCAGGCTCGGGAGTGGCTCGGCCTCCTGCGCACCACGCTGCGCCAGCTCGGGGTGAGCGACGTGAACATGGAGGAGGGCTCGCTGCGCTGCGACGCCAACGTGTCGCTCCGGCCGGCGGGCTCGGACGCGCTCGGGACCAAGACCGAGCTCAAGAACATGAACTCCTTCCGCTTCGTCGAGCGCGGGGTCCACGCCGAGATCGCGCGGCAGGCCGCGCAGCTCGGGGCGGGGGAGGGCGGTCGAGCAGGAGACGCTCCACTTCGACCCCGGCAGCGGGACGCTGACCTCGCTGCGCTCCAAGGAGGAGGCCCACGACTACCGCTACTTCCCCGAGCCGGACCTCGTCCCGCTCGCGGTCTCCGCGGAGATGATCGACGCGGCCCGGGCCGAGCTGCCCGAGCTCCCCGCCGATCGGGCCGCGCGCTACGAGGCGGAGCTCGGCCTCCCCCCGGACCTCGCGCGCCAGCACGCCTACCGGGCGGAGCTCGGCGCGTACTTCGAGGCCGCCGTGGCGGCCGCCCCCGCGGGCGTGGAGCCGCGGGTCGTCGCGAACTGGACCGGCAACGAGCTCGTCGCCCGCATCGGCGACGGCGATCCGGGAGCGGCGAAGGTGACGCCGCAGGCCCTCGCGGCGCTGGTCGGCCTCGTCGGCGAGGGAGCCGTCACGGGAGCCGGGGCGCGGACCGTGCTCGATCGTCTCGTCGCCCACGGCGGCGATCCGGAGGCGATCGTCGCGGCGGAGGGCCTCGGCGCGCTGGGCGACGACGACGGCCTCGGGGAGATCGTGGCGGCGGCCCTCGCCGCCCACCCCGACGCCGCCGAGAAGGTCCGCGCGGGGAACCTCAAGGCGCTCGGGCCCATCGTCGGGCAGGTCATGCGCGAGACGAAGGGCCGCGCCGACGGCGGCGAGGTCCAGCGGCTGGTCCGCGAGCAGCTGGCCGGCTGAGCCGGCGCGGCGGGCGGGTCACGGGTCCGGGCGGCTACCCTTTCGACATGGCCTCCTCCTCTTCCGGTTCGAAGCCGTCCATCGGCCGCCGCGTCATCGCCCTGCTCGTGCTCGTCCTCGCCGCCTGGCTGCTGCTCAAGCTGCTCATCACCTCGCTCGCCTCGATTCTCTGGATCGTGGTCGGCGTCGGGCTCGTGGCCGCGATCGTCTGGGCCTGGCGAACGCTGTAGCGCGCCCGTGGAGGGCGCGGGCTTCCTCGTCATCCTCCTGTGCTTCGGCCTCGCCGGGGGGATCGTCGGGCGGATCAAGGGCAGCTCGTTCTGGCTCTGGTTCGGCGTCTCGTTCCTCGTGCCCTTCGTCGGGCTGCTGGCCGCCGTCCTCTACCGCTGGGACACCGAGGAGCCCCGCCGCGCGTGTCCGACCTGCGGCAAGGTGCTGAAGCTCCACGACGCGGTCTGCACCCGCTGCGGGACGGATCTCGAGTTCCCCGACACCGTGCTCCCGCCCGAGTCCGCCGCGCGGCGCGCGCGGGGCGTAGCGTGAGCCGTCGCGACACCGGCGCACCCGGGCGGGCGGTCGCCGACTTCGAGGCCGCGTATGCCCCGTTCCTGGAGGAGCTGGCCGGTCTTCGGCCGACCGACGGGAGCATCCTCGACGCGCACACCCACCTGGGCGCCGACGAGGACGGGCAGACGCTCGCGCCGGAGGCGCTGGTCGGCCTCCTCGATCAGGCGGGACCCGAGGCCCGCGCGTGCGCCTTCCCGTTCCACGACCCCGATCGCCGCCCCGCCTACCGCCGGCCGAACGACCGCGTCCTCGCCTGGGCCGCCGACAGCGGCGGCCGGATCCTGCCCTACTGCCGCCTCGATCCGGCGGATGACCCGGTGCCCGAAGCGCAGCGCTGCCTGGCCGCCGGGGCGCGCGGCATCAAGCTCCATCCGCGCGCCCAGTCCTTCGGATTCGGCGACCGGGCGGCGGAAGGCATCTTTGCCGTCGCCCGTGACGCCGGCGTTCCCGTCCTGGTGCACGCCGGGCGCGGGATGCCGCCCATGGACCCGCTCGCCGAGCTGGCGACGAGGTTCCCCGACGTCACCCTCGTGCTGGCCCACGCCGCGCTGGCCGACCAGGGCATGTTCTCCCACCGGCTGGCGGGGCATCCCAACGTCCTCTACGACACCTCGTGTCTCGCTCCGTACGACGTCGTCGAGCTGTTCGCCCGCGTTCCCGCCGAGCGGATCGTCTTCGCCTCCGACGTTCCCTACGGGCGTCCGGCCGCCGGCCTCTACCAGGCCGTGCGCGTCGCGGAGCTCGCCGGGCTCGACGCCGACGACCGCGCCCGCCTCGTCGGCGGCACGATGGCCGCCGCGCTCGAGGGCCGGCCGCTGCCGCCCACGCGGCCGCCGCGCCTGGAGACCGTCCGCGCGGTCGACGGGACGCTGCTCCGCGCCGGGACCTACCTGATGATGGGCTTCGCGGCGGCCCTGTTCGGGGGCGAGCGGCCCGACGTCGCCCGGAGCGCGGAGGGGATCGCCCTCGCGCGCTACGTCTGCCGCGACCCCGATCCGGGCGCGGCCGGGCCCGCCCTCGCCCGCATCGACGCCGCCCTGAGCGCCGCCGAGGGGCTGCTCGCGCAACCCGCCCCCGCGTCGCTGATGGCCTTCGGCCTGCTGCACGGCGCGGCGGTGATCGCCGCCACCGAGCCCGTCTCGGCCTGATCGGGTCGCGAGACCCCGGCCCGCGGCGAAGGAAGAGCTCGCCGAAACGTCGAAAACCCGCTGGTACACTCGGATTTCGGGCGCGTGGCCTCGCCGCGCCCCGGTTCCGTATCCCTTCCGACCCCAGATCGCGACGAGGAGCAGACCCGCCGATGCGCGCCGTCGACGCCCTGATGGAGTGCCTGAAGGCCGAGGGGGTCGATGTCGTCTTCGGGCTCCCCGGCGGGGCGAACCTCCCGACCTACGACGCCTTCGTCGACGCCGGCATCCGCCACATCCTCGTGCGCCACGAGGCCGGCGGCGGCCACGCGGCCGAGGGCTACGCGAAGGCGACCGGGCGCGTCGGCGTCTCGCTCGGCACGAGCGGCCCGGGGGCGACGAACCTCGTCACCCCGATCTGCGACGCGATGATGGACTCGGTCCCGGTCGTGTTCATCACCGGGCAGGTGCGCACGGAGCTGCTCGGCACCGACGGCTTCCAGGAGGCCGACACGATCGGGATCACCATGCCGATCGTGAAGCACAGCTTCATGATCCAGCACCCGCTGGAGCTCCCGCGCACCGTCCACGAGGCCTTCCACCTCGCCCGCACCGGGCGCCCCGGGCCGGTGATCGTCGACATCCCGATGGACCTCTCGCGGGCCGACATCCCCTACGAGCCGGTGACCGACGTCCGGCTGCCCGGCTACCAGCCGACGACCGACGGCAACCAGAAGCAGATCCGACTCGCCGCCAAGGCCCTGGCCAACGCCCGGCGGCCGGTGCTCTACGCCGGCGGCGGCGTGGTCAACGCCGATGCGTCGGCGGAGCTCACCGCGCTGGCCCGGATCGACCGGCTGCCGGTCACCTGCACGCTCATGGGGCTCGGCGCCTTCCCGGCGCCCGACGACCAGTGGCTCGGCATGCTCGGGATGCACGGCACCCGGGCGGCGAACTACGCGATGGACGAGGCCGACCTGATCGTGGCGATCGGCGCGCGGTTCGACGACCGCATCACCGGCAAGCTCTCGGAGTTCGCCCCGCGGGCGAAGTTCATCCACATCGACGTCGACCCGGCCGAGATCTCGAAGAACGTGCCGGCCCACATCCCGATCGTCGGCGACGCGAAGCACATCCTCGCCCGGCTCGGCGAGGAGTACCGCGCCGCGGCGCCCGACCCGGCCCGGCTCGGCGCCGTGGTGGGATCGCATCGAGGCCTGGCGGCGTCAGCACCCGCTGGGCTACGAGGACAGCGCCGACAGCGAGATCAAGCCGCAGTACATGGTGCAGGCGCTCTACGAGGCGACGGGCGGCGACGCGATCGTGACCAGCGACGTCGGCCAGCACCAGATGTGGACGGCGCAGTACTTCCACTTCGACCGGCCGCGGCGTTGGATCAACTCCGGCGGGCTGGGGACGATGGGCTTCGGCCTGCCGGCGGCGATGGGGGCGCAGGTGGGCTGCCCCGAGGCGACCGTCGTCTGCATCGCCGGCGACGGCTCGGTGCAGATGAACGCCCAGGAGCTGGCGACGTGCGCCGAGAACGGGATCCCGATCAAGGTCTTCGTGATGAACAACGGCTACCTCGGCATGGTGCGCCAGTGGCAGGAGCTGTTCTGGGACCGTCGCTACAGCCAGGTCGACATGGGCCGGTGGCCGGACTTCGTGAAGCTCGCGGAGGCCTACGGCGCGACCGGGCTGCGGCTCGTCGACAAGCGGACGCTGGTCGACGACATGAAGGCCGTGCTGGCCACCGACGGGCCGGTGGTCGTCGACGTCCGCGTGACGCGCGAGGAGAACACCTATCCGATGATCCCGGCCGGGAGCGCCGCCCGGGACATGGTCGGCTGACGCCGTGGGCGAGCCGGGAACCAGCGAGGTGCTGAGCCTCGAGGAGCTCGAGGCGGCGGGCGGCGGGCGCACGGGCCGCAAGCACATCCTCTCGATCCTGGTCGAGAACAAGCCCGGCGTCCTCACCCGCATCGCGGGCCTCTTCGCGCGGCGCGGCTTCAACATCGACACGCTCGCCGTCGGGCCGACCGACGACGAGGCCTACTCGCGGATGACCCTGACCGTCGACGGGGCGCTGCACCCGATCGACCAGGTCACCAAGCAGCTCCACAAGCTCGTCAACGTGATCAAGATCCGCGACCTCGAGCCGGAGGAGACGGTGGCCCGGGAGCTCGCGATGTTCAAGGTGTCGGCCGACGCCGGCCAGCGCGCGGAGATCATGCAGATCTGCGAGATCTTCCGCGGCAAGGTCGTCGACGTGGGCAAGCGCTCGATCGTCGTCGAGGTGACCGGCACCCACGACAAGATCGAGGCCTTCGAGCGGATGGTGCGGCCGTTCGGGCTCGTCGAGATGGCGCGCACCGGCGAGATCGCGATCTCGCGCGGCCGCGCCGAGACCTAGCGCCCGGGTCGTGTCCCCCGGAGCCCGCGCGCCGGTCCGCGACGGCGGCCTCGGGTGGCTCGGGCCGGCGGGCCGGGCGCGGCTGGCCGCGCGGATCGAGATGGCGCTCCGGCGCGCACGGGCGAGCGGCCGGGAGGTGCTCGCCGCCGTCACGGTCAGGCTGCCGGACGACGTCGATCCGTCCGCCGTCGTCCTCGCCTCGCGGCGCCCCGGCGAGCCGTGGGCGTGTCTCGAGCAGCCCGACCGCGACGGCAGCGCGCTCGCCGCGCTCGGCGCGGCGCAGACGTTGGAGGGGCGCGGGCCGGAGCGCTTCGCCCGCGTCGCCCGCAGCTGGCGCGCGCTGGCCGGCGAGGCCGCCGCGGACCCGCCGGACGGGCCCCCCGGCGCCGGTCTCGTCGCCCTCGGCGGCTTCGCCTTCGCGCCCGACGGCGGCGCCTCGCCCCACTGGTCGGCCTTCGCTCCCGCGTCGCTCGTCGTGCCCGAGGTGGCGCTGGCCCGCCGCGGGGACGACACCCGGCTGACCGTCGCGGTGCCGGTCGCGGCCGACGACGTCGCCGAGGGCCTCCTCGCGCGGGTCGATCGCCGTCTCGCGCGGCTGCGCGGCGCGGACCTCCCGCTGCTCGATCCCGCGCCGGCCGGCCCCTATCGGGTGGTCTCCCCGATGCCCCCGGAGCACTACGAGGACGCCGTCGCGCGGGCCGTCGAGCGGATCCGCGCGGGCGCCCTGGAGAAGGTCGTGCTCGCGCGCGAGGTGCAGGTCCACGCGCCGGTGCCCCACGATCCGGCCGCGGTCTTCGGGGTCCTGCGGGCGGCGTTCCCGCGCTGCTACGTCTTCGCGGTCGGCCGCGGGGAGGACGCGTTCGTGGCCGCCAGCCCGGAGCTGCTGGTGCGGCGCGAGGGTCTGCGGGCCACGACGGTGGCGCTGGCGGGCTCGGCCGGGCGCAGCGCGGACCCGGCGGTCGACAGCCACCTCGGGGAGCGGCTGCTGCGGTCCGCCAAGGACCGCGAGGAGCAGGCGATCGTCACCCGGCGCATCGAGCGGGCGCTGCGGCCGCACGCGGTGTGGGTGACCGCCGCTCCGGAGCCGGCCCTCGTGCGGGTGGCGAACATCCAGCACCTCGCGACCCCGATCCGCGCCCAGCTCGCCGCGCCGATCAGCGCCGTCGAGCTGGCCGGGGCGCTGCACCCGACCCCCGCCGTCGGGGGCGAGCCCTTCGCCGCGGCCGAGCCGCTGATCCCCCGGCTCGAGGGGCTCGACCGCGGCTGGTACGCCGGGCCCGTGGGCTGGACGGACGCGAACGAGGACGGCGAGCTGTGCGTGGCCCTGCGCTGCGCGCTCCTCCGCGGCCGGGTCGCCCACTGCTTCGCGGGCGTCGGCGTCGTGAGCGACTCCGACCCGGCGGCCGAGCTGGCCGAGACCGAGGTGAAGCTCCAGGCGCTGCTGCCGGTCTTGGCGGGGTAGCGGCGAGCTCAGGCGGCGCCCGTCCGCAGGGCCGCCATCCCCTCGTCGTAGCCGACCCGCGGCGCGTAGCCGAGCTCTCGTCGGGCCTTGGAGATGTCGATCGTGCACTCGAGCGAGGAGTTCCAGACCGCGAGCTTCGTGAGGGGCGGATCTCCCGGTCGACGCAACGCCCGCCAGGTGGCCTCGGCGGCCCGCGCGGCGGCCCGCGCCACCGGCGCCGGCATGTTGCGACCCGGCGGCACGACCCCCTGCGTGCCGACGTAGTCCGTGACGAAGCGGCGGAACTCGACGGGATCCCCGTCCGTCACGAAGTAGGCCTCGCCGTCGGCGCCGTGCCGGGCCCCCAGCACGAGACCCTCGGCGACGTTGTCCACGTGGGCGGTGCTGGTCAGGTGGCGGCCGCCGCCGACCCACGAGAAGCGCCCGCGCTCGATGAGCTCGAGGAGCACCGGGAGGACGGTGGTGTCGCCGGGGCCCCAGACGAGCCGCGGGCGCACGACGACGGTCTCGAAGCCGTCGCTGCTCGCCGCCCGGACGGCCTGCTCGGCCAGCGCCTTGGTCGCCGGGTAGGGGACGGGGGAGTCCGGACGGAGCGGTGCCGTCTCGTCGACGTGCACCAGGGGCTGGCCGGCCATCAGCGCGGCCTCGGTCCCGACGTGGACGAAGCAGCGCACGCCCGCGTCGCGGCTGGTCTCCAGCGCGGCGCGGGTGCCGCCGACGTTCAGGCGCTCGAACTCCTCCCACGGACCCCACTGGGACACCGACGCCGCCGCGTGGAAGGTCACCTCGCAGCCCTCGGCGCCGGCCCGCAGCGCGTCGCGGTCGAGCAGGTCGCCCGCCACCGGCTCCCCGCCGGCCTCGGCGACGGTCGCCGCGGCGGCGTCGGAGCGCGCCAGCGCGCGCACCCGCACGCCGTCGCCGACGAGACGCCCGATGAGACGGCGGCCCACGAACCCGGACCCGCCGGTGACGAACGCGGTCGAGAGCTCCCGCACCGCGCTGACCCTACAGCCACTCGCGCCAGACCGGGCGACGTGCGCCTCCCGCGTCCGGGCCCTGCGCAGACCCGCGCCGAGCCTTGCGGGCACGGCGCGACTCGGCTAGAAGAGACGGGGCGACAACCCTGCGCCACACTCGGCGCGGGGGACCCGGCGGAGGAGGCGGATGACGGCGCGGAGCGCTCTCGCGAGTGCGATGTCGGCGGCGGTGCTGGGCCTCTTCGGCCCGGGTTGCGCGGCGCTGGTGCGCTCGAGCCTGCCCAACCCCGCCGTACAGGGCAACGCGACGGCGCTGGGCGTCTCCACCAGCGCCGATGGCCGCTTCGTCGCCTTCCAGTCCGGGGCCGACAACCTCGTGTCCGGCGACACCAACGGGCAGACGGACGTATTCCGCTACGACCGGCAGCTCCAGCAGCTGCTGCGCGTGAGCGTGAGCAGCACGGGCGGACAGGCCACCGGCGGGGGGAGCGGCAACGCGTCGATCAGCAACGACGGCTCGCGCATCGCGTTCGAGTCGAGCGCCACCAACCTCGTCCCGGGGGACACCAACGGGCAGAGCGACGCATTCGTCCGGAACCTGAGCACCCACGCCACGACCCGGGTGAGCACCACGTCCGGAGGGCTCCAGGCCCTCGGCGGCGCCAGCGGTCAGCCCGCCATCAGCCCGAACGGGACCTGGGTCGCCTTCCAGTCCGACGCGACGAACCTCGACGGGGCGCCCAACGGGTTCACCGACGTCTACAAGCGGCCGGTCGCGGGCGGCACGACGACGCTGGTGAGCTGCCACGGCTATTCCGGCAGCGTCTGCTCGACGGCCGGGAACGGCGCGAGCGCCGGCCCCAGCGTGAGCGACGGCGGCCGGGTCGCGTTCGTCTCCGCGGCGACCAACTTCGCCGGCGGCGCCGGCAACGGCGTGGGGGACGTCTTCACCGGCACGGGGACCACGGACGTCCCGCTGGTGGTGAGCGGATCGCTGTCCAACCAGGCGAACGGCTCGAGCGGCGCGCCGGACATCACGGCCGACGGCAGCGCCGTGGCCTTCGACTCCCGGGCGACCAACCTCGTCGCCGGAGACACCAATGGCCAGCCGGACGCGTTCGTCGTGGACGCCGGCGTGACCGAGCGGGTCAGCGTGGGGGCGAGTGGGCAGGCGGCGCTCGGCGGGGACGCGCCGACGATCAGCGACGACCGGCGGTACGTGAGCTTCGACTCGTCCTCCACGGACCTCGTGACCGGCGACACCAACGCCGCCCGGGACGTGTTCCGCCGCGACCGCACGCTGGACACGACCCTGCGCCTCAGCATCCCCGCCGCCGGCGGCCAGGCCACCGGCCCGAGCGGGTCGTCGGCTCTGAGCGGCGACGGTCACGTCGCCGCCTTCGTCTCCGCCGCGGCCGACCTGACCGGCGGCGACACGAACGGCGTCCAGGACGCCTTCGTCCGCGACGTCACCGACGCCACCACGGAGCGCGTGAGCAAGAGCACCGGGGGCACGCAGGCCAACGGCGACAGCTTCCTCCCCGCACTGAACGCAGACGGCCGGTTCGCTGCGTTCGGGTCCGCCGCGACGAACCTCTCCCGGGAGGACACCAACGCCACCAGCGACGTCTTCGTGCGCGACCACCAGACGGGGGTGACGTCACTCGTCAGCGCCACGCCGGCCGGCACCTCCGGGAACGGCTTCAGCGTCAGCCCCGCGCTCAGCGACGACGGGCGCTTCGTCGCCTACTCCTCGGTCGCCACCGACCTCGTCGCCGGGGACACCAACGCGACCACCGACGTGTTCGTGCGCGATCTCCAGAGCCCCGCGTCCTCGCGGGTGAGCGTGAGCTCCGCCGGGGCCCAGGGCAACGCCGGCAGCTCCCAGGATCCGGCGCCGGCGATCAGCGGGGACGGCCGCTTCGTGGCGTTCCAGTCGTCGGCGAGCAACCTGGTTCCGGGCGATACCAACGGCACCTCCGACGTCTTCCTCCGCGACCGCCAGGCGGGGACGACCACGCGGGTCAGCGTGAGCTCGTCAGGCGTGCAGGCCATCGGTGCCTCGGGGGAGCCGGCGATCAGCCAGGACGGCACCGTCGTCAGCTTCGCCAGCGTCGCCGCCAATCTCGTGCCCGGTGACGCCAACGGCAAGGCCGACGTCTTCACGCGCAACCTCACCTACGGGCACGACGACCGCCGCGAGCGTGGCCACCGGCGGCGCCCAGGGCGACGGCGACTCGATCTACTCCGACCTGAGCGCCGACGGGCGCTACGTGGCCTTCAGCTCCCGGTCCACGAACCTCGTGTCCGGAGACACGAACGCCGTGAAGGATGTCTTCGTGCGGGACCGCACGGCTGCGACGACGCAGCGCGCCAGCGTCTCCAGCGGCGGGGCGCAGGCCAACGCGGCCGCCGCGACGCTCATTCCTCGCATCAGCGACGACGGTCGCTTCGTGGCCTTCGACTCGCCGGCGACCAATCTGGTCGCGGGCGACAGCAACGGCGCCGGCGACGTGTTCCTGCGCAACCGCGCCCTCGGCCGCACCACGCGGGTGAGCACCGATGCGCTCGGGAACCAGGCCGGCGGCGGGGACACCGGCTTTCCGGCCCTGAGCGGCGACGGCCGCTACGTCGCCTTCGAGTCGGAGGCGACGAACCTCGATCTGCTCCAGCCCGACACGGACGGGGTCCGCGACGTGTTCGTCAAGTTCAGCCGCGAGCCCCGGCCCACCGCGATCAGTCCACCCTCCGGCGCCCGCGGGACCAACGTCAACGTGACGATCTCCGGCACCGGCTTCGAGGCGGGCGATCAGGTCGGGTTCAGCGGCGGGGGAGTCACGGTCACGAACGTGAACGTGACCGGCGACGGGACGATCACCGCGACGTTCCAGATCCCGCCCGGCGCCGCCACCGGCGCGCGCAAGATCGGCGTCAGTCGCGTGGGCGGGGCGTGGAACACCTCGCTCGGCGCCGCGGGGGCGTGCGACGGCTGCTTCACGATCACCCCGTAGGGCGCGCCGCCGCTCCGGCAGCCACCGCGACCGCTCGGTAGCGTGGCGGGGCATGGCGCGCATTCCCGCTGCTCTGTCCCGCCGCGAAGCGCGCCGTGCCGCGGCGACCCGCGCGTCCGCCGCGGGCACGGCGGCGACGGGCGCGGGCGCCGTCGGAGCGCTGGCGCTCGGGGCGCTCGCCGTGGGCGCCGGCGCGATCGGCGGTCTCGCGATCGGACGCCTCACGGTGCGCCGGGCGCGCTTGGGGCGGGTGCGGATCGACGAGCTCGAGGTCGGCCGGTTGCGGGTCGGCGAGCTCGAGGTCGAGGGCTCGGGCGAGCGACCCTCGTCGCCGCCCGGCACAGCTTCCGGCTAGACGGCGCGCGCCCGCCGCCACACCGCGACGACCTCGCGCACCGTGGCCTGGCGCCAGGTGATCCGCCGGTCGAGCGGACGCAGGGCGAGCTCGAAGCGCCCGGACTCGGCCTGCTCCAGCCCGGTGACGAGCGCGTGGAAGCGCCGGCCCTTCTTGTCGACCTCGACGATGTCGCCCGCCGCGATCCCCTTCGCGGTGACGCGCCGCGGCCGGTCCGGCTCCGCGGTGACCGGCCCGGGATCGGACTCCAGCAGGCTGGGCTGGGGACTCTCGCTCACGGTGCGCGGACCGTAGCGTCCGCCGGGGACGCCGCGGTCACCGCGGCCCAGGCCCGGCGGTGGAGCGCGACGTTGGCCCGGCGATCGGTGCGGGCCTCGAGGATGGTCGCCCCTCCCGCAGCCACCGAGCGCGCCACGGCGTCGCGCAGCGCCGCCCGGGTCTGCACCCGCTCGTGGCCGAGCCCGAACAGGGCGGCCGCCGCGGCGAGGTCGAGCCCGTGCGGGGTCGCGACGTGGCGCTCGAACACGTCGCCGGCCCCGGCGACCGGAAGGAACTCGAAGATGCCGCCGCCGTCGTTGTTCACGACCACCAGCGTCAGGGAGAGGCCGAGCCGCCGCGCCGCGAGGAGGCCGCCCAGGTCGTGGACGAGGGCGACGTCCCCGGTGAGCAGCACCACCGGGCCGCTCGCGGCGGCGGCGACGCCGAACGCGGTCGACGTCGTCCCGTCGATGCCGTTCGCCCCGCGGTTCGACAGCACCCGGGGCGCGTCGTCGCGCACCGGGAGGAAGGCCTCGACGTCGCGGATCGGCATGGACGCGGCGACGACGAGCGTGGCTTCCGCGCCGAGCGCCCGCGCGGTCTCGAGCGCCACGGCCGGCTCGGAGAGCTCCTCGCCCAGGGCGGACGCCAGCGCGGCGCCCGCCGCGGCGTCCGCCGCCCGCCAGCCCGCGAGCCAGCCGGGCTCGCCGCCGGGGTCGGGCGCGAACGCGGCGAGCGTCGCGGCGGGATCGGCGACCAGGCGAACGTCGGCGAGGGCATCCGGGTCCTGCCAGGCGCCGCCGGGGTCGAACAGCACGTGCGTCGCGTCGTCGAGCCCCGCGAGCCAGGAGCGCAGCGGCCCCGAGGTCGGGAGGTCGCCGACCCGGAGGACGAGATCGGCGCGTCGCGCGGCGAACGCGGGGTCGCGGAGCAGCGCGTCGTAGTGGGCGATCGCGGCCGCCCCGCGGCGCGCGCCGGAGAGCGGGTCGGCGAGCAGCGGCATCCCGGCGGCCTCCGCGACGCTCGCCAGCACCGCCGGCAGCGAGCCCGCGGGCTCGCTGCGCCCGGCGACGAGCACCCCCCGCGACCGGCCCGCGACCGCCGCCGCCAGCGCCTCCGGGGCCGCGGCGGCGCGCGCCGTCGCGGCCGCGGCCCAGGGCTGCCCGTCCGGGCGCCCGGGCGCGGGCGGCGGCACGTCGTCGGGCGGCACGAGCGGCTCGCGGAGCGGGACGTTCAGGTGGACGGGTCCCGGCCCCTCCGTCGCCGCCTGGACCGCCCGGCAGCCCAGGCGCCGCCACCAGGCGACCGGCGTCGACTCGTCGTGGTTGCCGACCTCGAAGAACCACCGCACCGCGTCGCCGTAGAGCTTGAGCTGGTCGATCGTCTGGCCGGCCCCGGCGTCGCGCCGCTCCGGCGGCCGGTCGGCGGTCATGACCACGAGCGGCAGGCGCGCCTCGCGTGCCTCGATCACCGCCGGCAGGAGATTGGCGGCGGCGGTGCCCGAGGTGCAGACGACGACCGCCGGCACGCCGGACGCCTTGGCCACGCCGAGCGCGAAGAAGCCGGCGCACCGCTCGTCGACGTGCGACCAGCAGCGCAGGCGCGGCTCCCCGGCCAGGGCGAGGACGATCGGGGTCGAGCGCGAGCCCGGCGCGGTCGCCACGTGGCGAACGCCGGAGCGCGCCAGCTCGTCGGCGATGGCACGAAGCCCCACATGGGAGTGGATCGCGGTCATGATTGCGGCCCGATGGCGTCCCCGGCCGTGCTGCTCCACGGATTCAGCCAGACGCACCGTGCCTGGGATGGGGTACGGGCGCGCCTCGGCGAACGCTACACCGAGGTCGTCGCCCCGGACCTGCGCGGCCACGGCGCGCACGCCGCGGACGAGCCGGTGAGCTTCGACGCCGTCCTCGGGGACCTCGCCGCCGTCCCGGCGCGCCGCTTCGTGCTCGCCGGCTACTCGATGGGGGGGCGCATCGCGCTCGCGTTCGCCCTGGCCTTCCCGGAGCGGGTCGAGCGACTCGTCCTCGTCGGCGCCTCGCCCGGGCTGGCCGCCGCGCACGAGCGGGCCGCGCGGCGCGCGTCCGACGAGGGCCTGGCGGCGGAGATCGAGCGCGAGGGCGTGCCGGCGTTCGCGGAGCGCTGGGCGCGGCTGCCGCTGTGGGAGGGCCAGCCGGCGGACGTGGCCGCCGCGGCCCGGGAGGACCGGCTGCGCAACACCGCGGCCGGCCTGGCCGCGGCGCTGCGCGGCCTCGGGACGGGGGTCATGGCCCCGCTCTGGGACCGATTGGCCGAGGTGGAGACGCCGGTGACGTTGATGGCCGGCGAGCGCGACTGGCGCTTCCACACGATCGCCGTGACGATGGGCCTGCTCATGCCGGCCGCGGAGGTCGTCCCCGTTCCCGGGGCCGGCCACGCGGTCGCGCTCGAGGCGCCGGCGGCGGTGGCGGCCGTCCTCTAGCCGGGCGACGCGCTATCCGGGCGGCTCGACGCCGAGCCCGGATCCCTCCGGCGCGGTCATCGCGCCCGCGTGCGCCGGCAGCGGGTCGCGCAGCTCCGCGAAGCGCGGCAGCGTCGCGAGGCCGCACGGGCGGTCGGGGCCCACGACGATCGCCGCGTGGAGGGCGGCGGCGATGCCGAGCGGCCCGTCCAGGGAGGAGGCCAGGTAGACCGACAGGCCGGCGGCGCGGGCCCGCGCCGCGGCGGCGAGCAGCCCCGAGATCCCCCCGCACGCGGCGATCTTGAGGCAGACGGCGTCCGCCGCGCCGGACTCCAGCGCGCCCGGGAGCGCGGCGCTCTCGTCCATCGCGACGGGCACCGGGCTGCGGTCGCGCACCTCGCGCAGGGCGGCGAGCCCGTGCACCGGCTCCTCGCACAGCTCGATGTCCGCGGGCGCGAGGGCGCGCAGGGCGGCCACCGCCTCCTCGACGTCCCAGGCGCCGTTGGCGTCCAGCCGCAGCGCGACGCCCGCGCCGGCCGCGGCCCGGACGGCGGCGACCCGGCCGGCGTCGTCGCCGACGCCGGCCTTGAGCTTCACGCAGCGGAAGCCCGCGGCGGCCGCGGCGGCCGCCTCCGCCGCCGCGGCGGCCCGGTCCGCCGCCCCGATGGTCGCGTTCACCGCGACCGGCGCGGCGGCCTCCGCGCCGAGCAGCGTCCAGATCGGCCGGCCGGCGCGCCGCCCGGCGAGGTCCCACAGGGCGAGATCCACGGCCGCGAGCGCCTGGGGGAGCACCGCCCGCGCGCGGCAGGCTGCCAGCAGGGCGTCGCGCGCACCCGGGCTCGCGGGCTCCTCGGCGGCCTCGAGCACGCCCACGCAGTCCTCGAGCGCGGCGGCGCAGGCCGCGAGGGGAACGCCGTCGTAGGGCTCCAGGGGGGCGGCCTCGCCGCGACCGGCGAGCCCGTCGGGCGCCTCCAGGCCCAGGAGGAGGAGGTCCCGGTGCCCGACGTCGCCGTGGGCGGTGGCGAGCGGTGTCCCGAGTCGCAGCCGGACCCGCTCGATCGTGACCTTCACCGGCTCAGCAGCAGCCCGGCGGCGAGCAGCACGCAGAAGGCGAGCTGAAGCATCCCGGTCCGGGCCAGGCAGGCGTTGAGCGCGGGGCCGTCGCTCCGGTTGCGCACGGTGCGCACGACCCCCGCGGCGAGCGGGAGGGACAGCCACGGGAGCATCAGCCAGGCCTTCAGCGGCCCGAAGAGCCAGGTGACCGGCGTGGTGAGGAACGCCGCGTAGACCATCCCGGCGAACAGCGCTCGCGTGCGCGCCCGGCCGAGCCGCACGGCGAGCGTCCGCTTGCCGGCCCGCCGGTCGGTCTCGAGGTCGCGCACGTTGTTGACGACGAGGATCGCCGAGGCCAGCAGGCCGACGGGCACCGCGAGCGCGAGCGCCTCCCAGTCGAGCGACCTCGTCTGCACGAAGTACGTGCCGGTCACCGCGACGACGCCGAAGAAGAGGAAGACGAAGACCTCGCCGAGGCCCTCGTAGCCGTAGGGGCGCGGTCCCCCGGTGTAGAGGACGCCGGCGAGGATCGAGGCGGCGCCGACGAGCAGCAGCTCCCAGCCGGCCACCGAGACGAGGTAGAGCCCGACGAGCACGGCGGCCGCGAACGAGGCGTAGGTGGCGACGAGCACCTGGCGGGGCGGCACGAGCCCGCCGGCCGTCACCCGGACCGGGCCGAGCCGGTCCTCGGCGTCGGCGCCCCGGCGCGCGTCGGAGTAGTCGTTGGAGAGGTTCGTGCCGACCTGGATGAAGACGGCGCCGAGCAGCGTGGCCACGAAGGCGAGCGGCTTGAACTCGTCCCGCAGCGCGGCGGCGAGGGCGGTGCCGACGAGGACCGGCGCGACGGCGGCCGGCAGCGTCCGCGGCCGCGCGGCCATGAGCCAGATGCGCAGGCCGCTCGGCCGCGGCTCGCCTCGCCCCGGCACGCGCGTCAGGGCCGCCGTGGGAACTTCGCGAAGTCCGGCGGGCGCTTCTCGACGTAGGCGTCGCGGCCCTCCTGGGCCTCGTCGCTCATGTAGAAGAGCAGCGTCGCGTCCCCGGCGAGCTGCTGGATGCCCGCCAGCCCGTCGTCCGCCGCGTTGAAGCTCGCCTTGAGCATGCGCAGCGCGAGCGGCGAGAGCGCGAGCATCTCGCGGCACCAGCTCACGGTCTCGGCCTCGAGCTCCGCGAGCGGCACGACGGCGTTGACGAGGCCCCACCGCAGCGCGGTCTCCGCGTCGTACTGACGGCAGAGGAACCAGATCTCCCGCGCGCGCTTCTGGCCGATCTGGCGGGCGAGCAGGCCGGACCCGTAGCCGCCGTCGAAGGAGCCGACCTTCGGCCCGGTCTGTCCGAACCGGGCGTTGTCCGCGGCCAGCGTGAGGTCGCAGCAGACGTGGAGCACGTGGCCGCCGCCGATCGCGTAGCCGGCGACCATCGCCACCACCGGCTTCGGCGTGCGGCGGATCTGGACCTGGAGATCGAGGACGTTCAGCCGGCCGATGCCCTTCCGGGCGACGGCGTCGTCGCCGATGTACCCGTCGTCCCCGCGGATCCGCTGGTCCCCGCCCGAGCAGAAGGCGTCCGGGCCCTCGCCGGTGAGGACGATGACCCCGATGCCGGGGTCGTCGCGCGCGCGGTCGAAGGCCTCGGCGAGCTGGAAGAGGGTCTGCGGCCGGAAGGCGTTGCGGACCTCGGGGCGGTCGATCGTGATCTTCGCGATGCCGTCGCCGGAGTGCTCGTAGCGGATGTCGGAGTACTCGCCGGCGGGGGTCCAGGTGACGCTGTCGCTCACGGGCTCTCCTGCGGGGGTCGGGGCGGGCAAGACTAGCCTTCGCCTCGTGTACGTCGACGCCTGGCTTCCGCGCGCAGCGGCGATCCGACCGGACGCGGTCGCGCTCGAGGCCGACGGCGAGCGGATCGCCTACCGCGAGCTCCTGGAGCGGGCGGCCGGCGCGGCCGGCGCGCTGGCCGCGCGGGGCGTGCGGGCCGGGGACCGGGTCGCGCTCGTGCTCCCGGCCGGCGCGGACCTCGCCGTGGCCCTGCACGCCTGCTGGCTGCTCGGCGCGACCGCGGTGCCGCTCGACCTCCGCCTCCCCGGGCCCGAGCGGGCGGCACGCGCCGCGAGCGCCGCCCGCGTCGTGGATCGGCCGATCGCCCCGGGCGCGCCGCTGGACCGGCTTCCGGACGCCCACGCGCCGGAGGCGGTCGCGACGGGGGTGCACACCTCCGGCACCACCGGCGCGGCTCGACCGGTCGACCTGACCTTCGCGAACTGGATGTGGAACGCCGCGGGCTCGGCGCTCGCGCTCGGCCTCGACGCGCGCGAGCGCTGGCTGTGCGCCCTCCCGACGGCCCACGTCGGGGGCCTCTCGATCCTCGTGCGGAGCGCGATCTACGGGACGACCGCCGTCCTCCACGCGCGCTTCGACCCCGTCGCCGCGACCCGCGCCGTGATGGAGGAGGGGATCACGCTCGTCTCGCTCGTGCCCACGATGCTCGCGCGGATGCTCGACGCCGGGCTCGAGCGTCCGCCGGCGCTCCGCTGCGCGCTGATCGGCGGCGGCCCGCTCGACGTCGCGCTCGCCGCCCGGGCGCGGGCGGCGGGCGTTCCGGCGGCGCAGACCTACGGGATGACCGAGACCACCTCCCAGGTCGCGACCTCGCGCCCGGGAGAGCCCGAGACCGCCGGCCGGCCGCTGGCCGGCGTCCGGATCGCGATCGCGGACGACGGCGAGATCCTGGTGTCCGGCCCGGTCCTCGCGTCCGGCGCCGCCGGGCCCGACGGCGTCCTGCGGACCGGCGATCTCGGCGTGCTCGACGAGCGGGGGCGGCTGCGCGTCACCGGCCGGCGGGCGGACACGATCGTCAGCGGAGGCGAGAACGTGGCGCCGCAGGCGGTGGAGGCCGTGCTGCTCGCCCACCCCGACGTGGCCGAGGCCGCGGTGTTCGGCGTCCCCGACCCGGAGTGGGGCGAGGCCGTGATCGCGCGCGTCGTGCCGCGCGGGACGGCCGCTCCGGACCCCGACGCGCTGCGTGCCCACTGCGCCGAGCGCCTCGCCCGCTTCCAGGTCCCCAAGCGCATCGAGACGGCGGCCGCGCTCCCCCGGACCCCGAGCGGCAAGCTGCTGCGCCGCGGCCTGCGCGATGCCTGAGCCGTCGCCCGTGCCCGATCCCGACGCGTTCCGCGCCGAGCGCGACGCGCGCTGGGCCCGCTCCGCGGCCGGCTGGCAGCGCCGCGCCGACGACATGCAGCAGGCCGTCCAGGCCGTCACCCTGCGGATGGTCGAGGCGATCGCGCCCCGGCCGGGCATGCGGGTGCTCGAGCTGGCGGCCGGCCCCGGGGAGCCCGGGCTGCTCGTCTCGGAGCTCGTCGCGCCCGGCGGCACCGTGCTCATCACCGACGCGGTGGAGGGGATGGTCGCGACGGCGGCGGCCCGCGCCGAGGCCCGCGGCGCCGGCAACGTCGAGACCCGCGTCCTCGACCTCGAGTGGCTCGACCTCCCGGCCGCGTCGCTCGACGGGATCCTCTGCCGCTGGGGCTACATGTTCGCGGTCGATCCCGAGGCCGCGCTGCGCGAGGCCCGCCGGGTCCTGCGCCCCGGCGGGCGGATCGCCCTCGCCACCTGGGCCGATCCGGCGGCGAACCCGTTCTCGACGGTCCCCACCGACGCGCTCGTCGCCCTCGGCCTCGCCGAGCGGCCGCCCGCCGGCGCCCCGGGGATGTTCGCGCTCGCCGACGCCACCGCGCTCGGCGCGCTCCTGGAGGCGGCCGGATTCGCCGAGCCGGCGGTCGACCCGGTCGAGGTCGTCTTCCCCCACGCCTCGCTGGAGGACTTCGTGGGGTGGACCAGCGACCTCTCGCGGCCCTTCGCCGAGGCGCTCGCCCGGCTCGACGCCGGGGGTCGCGACGCCGTCGCCGCCGAGCTCGCCACGCGCCTCGAGCCCTACGTGCGCGCGGACGGCGGCTATGCGGTCCCGGGCCGCGCGCTCGTGGCCTCGGCCACGGCCTAGGAACCGCCGACCGCTGCTAGCCTGCCGCGCCCATGCCCGACGGGATGTTCTACGACGACGACGCGGACCTCGGCCGGCTCGAGGGCCGCACCGTCGCGATCATCGGCTTCGGCTCGCAGGGCCACGCCCACGCGCTCAACCTCAAGGACTCCGGGGTCGACGTCGTCGTCGGCCTCCGCGCGGGCTCGAAGAGCGTGGACAGCGCGCTCGAGCACGGCCTCGAGGTCGCGTCGCCCGCCGAGGCGGCGAGCCGCGGCGACCTCGTCATGGTGCTCGTGCCCGACGAGCGGCACCGCCAGGTGTGGGAGGCCGAGGTCCGCGACGGCGTCGCGCCCGGCAACCTCCTGCTCTTCGGACACGGATTCTCGATCCACTACGGCGAGGTCGAGCCCCCGCCGGAGGTCGACGTCGCGCTCGTCGCCCCCAAGGGGCCCGGCCACCTCGTGCGCCGCCAGTTCCTCGAGGGCAGCGGGGTGCCCGGCCTCGTCGCCGTGGCCCACGACGCCACCGGCGACGCGCTCCCGCTCGCGCTCGCCTACGCGAAGGGGATCGGGTGCACCCGCGGCGGGGTGATCGAGACGAGCTTCCGCGAGGAGACCGAGACCGACCTGTTCGGCGAGCAGGCGGTGCTCTGCGGCGGCGTCTCCGAGCTCGTCCGCGCCGGCTACGAGACGCTCGTGGACGCCGGCTACGACCCGCGGCTCGCGTACTTCGAGTGCCTCCACGAGCTCAAGCTCATCGTCGACCTGATCTACGAGAAGGGCATCACCGGGATGCGCTACTCGATCTCCAACACCGCCGAGTACGGTGACCTCACCCGCGGGAAGCGGGTCATCTCCGACGCCACGCGGCAGGCGATGGGCGAGGTGCTGGGGGAGATCCGGTCCGGGGCGTTCGCCCGCGAGTGGATCGCCGAGAACCGCGCCGGCCAGGAGAACTTCCAGCGCATGCGCGAGGAGCAGTCGAACCATCGCATCGAGCGGGAGGGCCGGAAGCTGCGCTCGATGATGGACTGGATCGACACCGAGTTCGAAGCCGGCTGACCGGCCTCCCCCCGCTAACCTGCGCCGTCTGCCCATGGGAGCCAACCCCTTCGTCAAGTCGATCCTGATGACGGCCGGACCGACGCCGCTGCCCCCGCGCGTCTCCTCGATCATGGCGGAGCCGATCCTCTACCACCGGGCGCCGGCGTTCGACGCGATCTACGCCCGGGTGCTGGAGCGCCTGCCGCAGGTCTTCCAGACCGCGAACGACGTGCTCCTCTTCGGCTCGAGCGGGACGGGCGCGATGGAGTCGGCGATGGCGAACCTCGTCCGCCCGGGGGACCGGGTCCTGGCGTGCGCGGCCGGGAAGTTCGGCGAGCGCTGGATCGAGCTCGGCGAGGCCTACGGCGCGGATCTCGTGCGCTACGAGCCCGGCTGGGGCCGGCGGCTCGACGCCGGGGAGATCGACCGGGTCCTCGCCGCCGCCCCCGGGGTGCGGGTGGTCTTCGCCACGCTCTCGGAGACCTCGACGGGCGTCGTCCACGACGTGGAGGCGATCGCCGCGGTGGCCCGACGGCACGGCGCGCTCGTCGTCGTCGACGCGGTCTCGGGGCTCGGCGCGGCGGAGCTGCGCCAGGACGCCTGGGGCATCGACGTCGTCGTGTCCGGGTCCCAGAAGGCGCTCATGACGCCGCCCGGCATCGGCCTCGCCTCGGTGGGCGAGCGGGCGCTCGCCGCCGCCGCCGAGCGTCCCGGCGGGCGCTACTACTTCGACTGGGCGCGCACGCTGGGGGGTCAGCGCTCCTCGCCGCCCGCGAGCGCCTTCACCCCGCCGGTCACCCTGGTCATGGCGCTCGACGTGGCGCTCGGGATGATCGCCGAAGAGGGCGTCGAGAACGTCCTCGCACGCCACGCGCTGCTGGCCGGCGCGACGCGGGCCGGGGTGGCGGCGCTCGGGCTCGACCTCTACGGGGACCCCGACGAGCGCGCGAACGTCGTCACCGCGGTGGCGCTTCCCGACGACATCGACGGCGGCCGGGTGCCGACGGTGCTCCGCGACCGCTACGGGATCACCGCGAACGGCGGCCAGAACGAGCTGAAGGGCCGGATCCTGCGGATCGCCCACTGCGGGTACTTCGGCGCCTTCGACATCGTCACCGCGCTGTCGGGCCTCGAGATGACGCTGGCCGAGCTCGGCCACGAGGTCGAGCAGGGCGCGGGGGTCGGCGCCGCGCAGCAGGCCTTCCTCGACGCCGGCGTGCGCGTCGCCGCGCCGAGCGCGTGAGCGACCGCCCGCGCATCCTCGTCAAGGAGAAGATCGCCGAGTCCGGCGTCGAGAGCCTGCGCGAGCGCTTCGACGTCGACCTCGGCCTCGACTGGGACGACGAGGAGCTGGCCCGCCGGATCGGCGAGTACGACGGGATCGTCATCCGCTCGGCGACCCGGCTCACCGCGGAGCTCATCGAGCGCGGCACCCGCCTCCGCGTCATCGGGCGGGCCGGGATCGGCGTGGACAACGTCGACGTGCCGGCGGCCACGAAGCGCGGCATCGTCGTGGCCAACGCCCCGCAGTCGAACGTCGTCGCCGCGGCCGAGCACACGATGGCGCTGATGCTCGCGCTCGCCCGCCACGTGCCGCAGGCCCACGCCTCGCTCGTCGCCGGCCGCTGGGAGCGCTCCCGCTTCGGCGGCGTCGAGCTCTACGAGAAGACGCTCGGCCTGCTCGGATTCGGCCGCATCGGCCAGCTCGTCGCGCAGCGCGCCAAGGCCTTCGGGATGCGGGTGCTCGCCTACGACCCGTTCGTCGCGGCCGAGCGCTTCCGCGAGCTCGGGGTGGACCGCGCCGAGGCCTCGGCGGACCTCTACGCCGCGGCCGACTTCCTCACCATCCACCTGCCCAAGACGCCCGAGACGGCCGGCTGGCTCGACGCCGAGGCCTTCGCGCAGATGAAGCCCGGCGTGCTCGTCGTCAACTGCGCGCGCGGCGAGCTGCTCGACGACGACGCGCTGAAGGCCGCGCTCGACGCGGGGACGGTGGGCGGGGCCGCGCTCGACGTCTTTCCGGCCGAGCCGATCACCGACTACCCGCTGTTCGACGGCTACGACAACGTCGTGGTCACCCCGCACCTCGGGGCCTCCACCGCCGAGGCCCAGGACCGGGCCGGCGTCCAGACCGCCGAGCAGGTGGTCGCCGCGCTCACCGGCGGCGTCGTGTCCACGGCGGTGAACATCCCGTCGGTCAGCGCCGAGGACATGGAGGTGCTCGGCCCGTTCGTCCCGCTCTGTCGCGCGCTCGGCCGGATCGCCGTGAGCCTCGTGCCGGCCGGCGGGTCCGTCGACCGGGTCGAGGTCGAGCTCCTCGGCGGGATCGCCGAGCGGGACGCGCGCCTGTTGTCGATCGGCGTGCTGCTCGGCGTGCTCGGCGGGCACACGGAGGAGGAGGTCAACGAGGTCAACGCGCCGTCCCTGGCCGAGGAGCGCGGGATCGAGCTGATCGAGACGACCCGCACCGTGGCCCGCGACTACACCGACCTCGTGCGGGTCACGGTCCGCAGCGGCCGGGAGGGGACGCGGGTCGTGGGCACCACCCTGGGCCAGCGCCACCGCCCGCACCTGCTCGAGGCCTGGGGCCAGCGGTTCAACCTCCAGCTCGAGGACGAGGTGACGTTCTTCCGCTACTCCGACGTGCCGGGGATGATCGGCCGCGTCGGCTCGGTGTTCGGCGAGCACGGCGTCAACATCGTCTCCGCCGCCGTCGGGCGGCAGCGCGAGGACGACGAGCCCGCCGCGGAGCCGCGCAGCGCGGCGATGGCGATCACCACCGACGCCCCGGTCCCCGGCGCGGTGGTCGACGAGATCGTGGCCGGCGAGGGCTTCGTCGACGGCCGCACCGTCTCGCTGTAGCCCCGGCCCGGGCGGGTGGGCGGTACGCTTCCGCGCTCGCGGAGTCGGCGAGGGGGAGCCGGGTTGACGGAGGAGCAGGCCGGAGCCGGGGAGACGATCACCACACCGGTGGCCGCGTCCCCGCGCGGCGGGCCGGACATCGCGCTCGAGGGCGTGACGAAGCGCTTCGGCGACCTGACCGCCGTCGACGATCTCGATCTCGAGATCGAGCGCGGCCGCTTCTACGCGCTGCTCGGCCCCTCGGGGTGCGGGAAGACGACGACCCTGCGGATGATCGGCGGCTTCGAGGACCCGACCGCCGGCCGCGTCCGCCTCGGCGGCGACGACGTCACCGACCTGCCGCCGTTCAAGCGCGACGTCAACACGGTCTTCCAGTCCTACGCGCTCTTCCCGCATCTCTCGGTGGAGCGCAACGTGGCCTTCGGACTCGAGCGCCAGGGGGTCAAGAAGGTCGAGGCCCGCAAGCGGGTCGAGGAGACGCTGGAGCTCGTGCAGCTCCACGGCCTCGGCAAGCGCAAGCCGGCCCAGCTCTCCGGCGGGCAGCAGCAGCGGGTCGCCCTCGCCCGCGCGCTCGTCAACCATCCGCGGGCGCTGCTCCTCGACGAGCCGCTCGGCGCGCTGGACCTCCGCCTGCGCAAGCAGCTCCAGATCGAGCTCAAGCGGATCCAGCAGGAGGTCGGGATCACCTTCGTCCACGTGACCCACGACCAGGAGGAGGCCATGAGCCTGGCCGACACGATCGCGGTGATGAGCGACGGGCGGATCGAGCAGGCCGGCGGCGCGGCCGACCTCTACGAGCGCCCGCAGACCGAGTTCGTCGCGAACTTCCTCGGCGTCTCCAACCTCATCGACGGCCGGCTGGGCGCGACCCGCGGCGACGTCGCCGAGGTCGAGACCCACGACGGCGCCCACGTCCGCGTCCCCGCCGATCGCCTCGCCGCGCACGGCACGGGCGCCGTCCGCGTCGGCGTGCGACCGGAGAAGATCACGCTCGTCCCGGGGGACGGCGCGCCGCCGCCCGGGACCAACGTCCTGCGCGGGCGCGTGACCGTGGCCTCCTTCCTCGGCGTCTCGATCCAGTACCTCGTGCAGGCCCCGGGCGGGGAGGAGCTCACCGTCTTCGCCCAGAACCTCGACGGTGCCGAGCCGGAGTCCTTCGCGGTCGGCCGCGAGGTGCAGCTCGCCTGGAACCCCAAGAACACGTTCGTCGTCGCCAAGGAGAACACACATGCCGCATGAGTCGATGGAGTCCGCGCTGGAGCGCTGGCTCGACGAGCAGACCCGATCGTCCCGCCGCGCCTTCCTCGGCCGGGCCGGCTCGGCCGGGGTCGCGCTGTCCGGCCTCTCCGCCGTCCTCGCCGCCTGCGGCGGCGTGAGCGGCGAGAGCAAGGGGAGCGTCGACCTGAACGCCACCGGCAACCACCCGAAGGTCGCGGTCGGCGAGCTGGACTTCTCCAACTGGCCGCTCTACATCGACAAGTCGGTCCTGCCGGCGTGGGACAAGCTGACCGGCGGCAACGTGAAGTACGTCGAGGACATCAACTCCAACCAGGAGTTCTTCGGCAAGGTCCGCCAGCAGCTCGTCCAGGGCAAGCCGATCGGCCGCGACCTCGTGGCGCTGACCGACTACACGGCGCAGCGCTGGGTGGCGAACGGGTACGTCGAGCCGATCGACAAGCGCAACATCCCCAACGGCGTCAAGAACCTCCAGCCGATCCTCCGCACGGTCAAGTGGGACCCGAAGCGCAACTACAGCCTGCCGTGGCAGTCCGGCGGCGACGGGCATCGGCTACAACATCAAGCAGACCGGCGGGCGAGATCGACAGCGTCGAGGCCTTCTTCGACCCGAAGTTCAAGGGCAAGGTGACGATGCTCGACGAGCCCTACGACTCGGCCTCGCTCACCGCGCTCACGATGGGCGTGGCCAACCCGACCGACGCGACGATCGACCAGATGCTCGCGGCGATCGACAAGATCTCGAAGTACAACGACCAGGGCCAGTTCCGCCGCTTCACCGGCAACGACTACACGACCGACCTGGCGAAGGGCAACATCGCGGTCGCGATGGCCTACTCCGGCGACATCGCGCGGGCTCGACGACCCCGAACCTCCGCTTCGCCTACCCGAAGGAGGGCGCGATGCTCTTCACCGACAACATGATGATCCCGGCGAAGGCGGCCCACCCCTACGCGGCCGAGACGATGATGAACTTCGTCTACGAGCCCGAGGTCGCGGCGAAGATCACCAAGGCGATCAACTACATCTCGCCCGGTGGTCGGGGCGCGGGAGGTCCTGCTGAAGACGGACCCGGCGCTCGCCAACAGCCCGCTCGTCTTCCCCGACGCCGCAGATCCGCAAGCGGCTCTACCCCTACCCGTCGCTGACTCGCCGCGGAGGAGCGCCGGATGTACGCCGCGATGGCGAAGGTCACCGGGACCTAGCCGGACGCGGCGGAGCTCGCGGTCGTGCTGAACCTGAGCGCCCGGCGCCGGCGGCAGCTCTTCCCCTACCTGATCCTCGCGCCGGGGCTGCTGTGGCTGATCGTCTTCTTCGCGATCCCGCTCGCCAACCAGCTCTACGTGTCGCTGCAGACCGGCGACGCCGAGACGCGGGCTTCAGTTCACGCTGGGCGTTCGACACCTACCCGCAGGCGATCTCGGACTACTCCGACGCAGTTCCTGCGCTCGATCCAGTACGCCGGCGCGGCGACGATCATCGACTTCATCATCGCCTTCCCGCTGGCGTACTTCATCGCGTTCAAGGCGGGCCGCTGGCGCAACGTCATGCTGCTGCTCGTCGTGCTGCCGTTCTTCGTGAGCTACGTGCTGCGCACGGTGGCCTGGCAGCTCATCCTCAACGACAACGGCTGGGTGGTCGCCCGCCTGCGCGACGTCGGCGTGCTCAGCGCCGGACGGCCGCCTGCTCGCCACGAGCACGCGCCGTGATCGCGGGCATCGCCTACAACTTCCTGCCGTTCATGGTCCTGCCGCTCTACGTGTCGCTGGAGAAGATCGACCGGCGGCTTCATCGAGGCGGCGACCGACCTCTACGCGAGTCGCGCCACGGCGTTCCGGAAGATCACGCTGCCGCTCGCCCTGCCGGGCATCTTCGCGGGGTCGCTGCTGACCTTCATCCCGGCGATCGGCGACTTCGTCAACGCCGCGCTGCTCGGCTCCCCGCAGCAGACGATGATCGGCAACGTCATCCAGTCGCAGTTCCTGACGATCCGCGACTACCCGACCGCCGCGGCGCTGTCGTTCGTCCTGATGGCCGCGATCCTCGCTGGCGATCTTCGTCTACGCGCGGCTGCTCGGCGCCCGGACCCTGACGGAGCCGGCCGTATGAGGACGCGCGGACCGCGTGCGCGACCTGGCTGCTCGGGCGGCTGGTCGGCGCTCGCGCTGCTCTACCTGTTCACGCCGATCTTCATCGTCGTGCTCTTCTCGTTCAACGACAACAAGGGTCGCTTCAACTTCACCTGGCAGGGCTTCACGCTGCGCCACTGGCAGCACCCGCTGGCCGACCCGGATCTCGCGCTGGCGATGAAGAACTCGCTGATCGTCGCGGGGATCACCGTCGTCATCGCCGTCGTGCTCGGCGTGTTCATGGCGATCGCGCTCGTCCGCTACGGGTTCCGCGGGCGCGGCGCGACCGACTTCTTCATCTTCCTGCCGCTGGCCACGCCCGAGGTCGTCCTCGGCGCCGCGCTGCTCGCGCTGTTCCTGACCATGAACGTCAACACGGGGTTCTCGACGATCGTCATCGCCCACGTCATGTTCTGCCTCTCCTACGTCGTGGTGACCGTCAAGGCGCGGCTCGAGGGCATGGACAGGTACATCGAGGAGGCGGCCATGGACCTCGGGGCCACCGAGTGGACGACGTTCCGCAAGATCACGATCCCGATGATCGCCCCGGGCATCGCGGCCGCGGCGCTGCTCTGTCGCCGCGCTCTCGTTCGACGACTACGTCATCACGTCGTTCAACAACGGCACGACGCAGACGTTCCCGCTCTTCATCTTCGGCGCCACCCGGCAGGGCGTGCCCGCCGAGGTCAACGTGCTCGCCACGATGCTGCTCGCCGTCGTCCTCGTGCTGATGTTCGTCGGCGTCGCCGTGCAGCGCCGCGCCGCACGTCGCGAGGCGCCGGGGTCGGCGGTCCCGGCGTCGACCCCGGCCGGCGCCCCCGCCGCAGCCTGACGGTGCGCCACACCGCGCGCGGCTGGTGGCTGGAGGAGGCGGGCCCGGTGGACCCGCGCCCGCCCCTGTCCGGGGACGAGACGGCCGACGTCGTGGTCGTGGGCGGCGGCTTCGCCGGCATGTGGACCGCCTGGCACGTGCTCGAGCGGGCGCCGGACGCTCGCGTCGCGATCCTCGAGGCCGACGTGTGCGGCCACGGCCCGTCGGGCCGCAACGGCGGGTTCGCCGACTCGCTGCGCTTCGCCGCGCCGCGCCTGCGCGCGATGGCCGGCGACGACGGGGCCCGCGCGACGATCGGTGCGTCGCTCGAGTCGGTGCGCCGGATCGGCGAGTGGGCGCGCGCCCAGGACGTGGACTGCTGGTACCACGCCTCGCCTCAGCTGATGGTCTCCACGGCGCCCGCCCAGGACGGCGCGTGGGCGCGCGCGGTGGCCGCCCACGCGGCGCTCGGCGACCCCGCCGGCTGCCGCGAGCTGACGGGCGCCGAGGTGCGGGCGCGCTGCGACACGCCGGCGTTCCGCGGCGGCGTCCTGGTGGCCGGCTCCGCCACCGTGCACCCGGCACGCCTCGCGCTCGGGCTCCGCGCCCGGCTGCTCGGACGGGGCGGTGTGGCGATCCACGAGGGAACGCGCGTGCGCGCGCTGCGCGCGCACGGCGACGCCGTCCTCGCGGAGACCGCCGGCGGCCGGGTCCGCGCCCGCGCTGCGGTGCTCGCGATCGGCGCCCGGATCGTCGGGGTGCCGGGGCGCCGCAACGCCCTCACGTTCACCTCGAGCCACGTGGTGCTGACGGAGCCGGTGCCGGACGTCATCGCCGACCTCGGCTGGACCGGCGGCGAGCCGATCACCGATGCCCGGACCCTGCTCCACTACTTCCGGCCCACCCGCGACGGGCGGATCCTCTTCGGCTGGGGCGGCGGGCGGATCGCCCTCGGCGCCCGTGGTGGGACGCGTGCGGAGATCGACCCCGAGGTGGTGGCGCAGGCCCGCGCCGACCTCGTCCGCATCTTCCCGTCGCTCGCGGGCCGGCGGATCGCGCATGCGTGGGGCGGGCCGATCGACGCCTCGCCGACCCACCTGCCCGCGATCCGCGCGCTGCCCGGCGGCCGGGCGTGGACCGTGGCGGGGTTCACCGGCAACGGCGTCGGCCCCTCGCACCTGTGCGGGCGGATCCTCGCGCGCCTGGCCCTCGACGAGCGCGACGACCTCACCCGCCTCGCGCTCGTCGACCCGCCGCGGGCGTCGGTCCCGCCGGAGCCGCTGCGCTGGATCGGCGGGTCCGTGATCCGCGGCGCTCTCGACCGCAAGGAGCGCGCCGAGGAGGCGGGAGGCGCCGCGTGCGGGCTCGACCGCGCGGTCGCCGCGGTGCCGGGCCTCATGGGCGTGCACATCGGCCGGTAGCCGTCCGGTGTCGCCGGAACGGCGCACGCGGGGCGCTCGGTCCCGCCGGACCGGCGCGAACCCGCGTGCACGGCTTTACACCGTCCGCGCGCCGGATAGAGTCCGCGCGTCGCCCGGCCCGTCGGGCGCGAGGAGAGGGGGAGTCGGTGGAGAGCGCCAGCGTGGCGGTCCCGACGCCGTCCGGCGTCGAGGACAAGGGCCTCAAGAAGAACGCGATCGGGTTCATCTCGGCCACGGTGATCGGGGTGGCGTCGACGGCGCCGGGCTACTCGCTCGCCGCGACGCTCGGTCTCGTGACGGCGGTCGTCGGCTTCCAGGCGCCGGCGATCATGCTGATCGCCTTCCTCCCGATGCTGCTCATCGCGCTGGCCTACAAGTACATGAACCGCGCGGACCCCGACTGCGGCACGACCTTCTCCTGGGTCACCAAGGCGATGGGCCCGCACCTCGGCTGGATGGGCGGCTGGGGCATCATCCTCGCCGACATCATCGTGATGGCGAACCTCTCGCAGATCGCCGGCCTCTACAGCTTCCAGCTCTTCGGCAACAACAGCCCGACGACGTTCGAGGTGACGCTCGTCGGCGTGATCTGGATCGTCGTGATGACCTGGATCTGCTGGCGCGGCGTCGAGCTCTCGGCGCGGACCCAGCAGTTCCTGCTCGGCGCGGAGTTCCTCACGCTCCTGATCTTCGCGGTCGTCGCGCTCGTCAAGGTCTACAGCGGCGACGCTCCGGCCGACCTCGCAGGATCCGTCGCTCTCCTGGCTCAACCCGTTCGACATCTCGTCGGTGAGCGCGCTGACCTCCGGCGTGCTGCTGGCGATCTTCATCTACTGGGGATGGGACACCGCGGTGACGGTGAACGAGGAGACGGAGGGCATCGACGGAGTCGCCGGGCCGCGCGGCGGTCGTCTCGACGCTCCTGCTCCTCGGGATCTACGTGGTCGTCTCCGGCGCCGCCGTCGCCTACGCCGGCCCGGATCTGCTGAGCAACAACTCCGACGACGTGTTCGCGCCGATCGGCAAGGCGGTGCTCGGCGACGGGCTCGACAAGCTCGCTGATCATCGCGGTGCTCACGTCGGCGTCGGCGTCCACGCAGACGACCATCCTGCCGACCGCGAGGACGAGCCTCTCGATGGCCCGCGCCGGCGCGATGCCGAGGATCTTCGGACGAATCCATCCCGCGCTTCCAGACGCCGGACTTCTCGACCCTCGCCATGGGCAGCGATCTCGATCATCTGGTACGTCGGACTGACGCTCGTCAGCACCGACGTGCTCGGCGACTCGATCGCCGCGCTGGGCCTGATGATCGCCTTCTACTACGGGATCACCGGCTACGCCTGCGCCATCTACTACCGCCGGGAGCTGCGCAAGAGCTGGCGGAACTTCGTCTACATCGGCGTGCTGCCGGTGGGCGGTGCGATCATCCTCACCTGGGTGTTCATCAAGTCCTGCATCGACCTGAGCAAGGCGGACGCCGGCTCGCTGGTCGTGTTCGGGCTCGGCGGGCCGTTCGTCATCGGGATCGCGGGCCTGCTCCTCGGCGTGGTGTTCATGTTCCTGTGGCAGGGCCGCCACCCCGCCTTCTTCCGGCGCAAGCTGGAGGTCGCCGATCCGGCGCTCCTCGAGCGAGCCCATCCCGCCGCGACCGACGGAGGCAGCTGAGATGGCGACGATCGTGGTCGGGTTCGACGGATCGGAATGCGCCCGCGCGGCGCTCAGCACCGCCATCGACGTGGCCGAGGCGCTCGGCGACGAGATCGTCGTCGTCTCCGCCTACGAGGTCAGCCGCATGGGCGGCGAGGTGCAGGACTACGCCAAGGCGCTGCACGACCGCTCGGAGGTGCTGCTGAGGCACGCCACCGATCAGGCCGCCGCCCGCGGGGTCGAGGTGGAGGTCGAGGTCGTCGAGGAGCGCCCGGCGGACGCGCTCCTCGACACGGCGAAGGCGCGCGATGCCCGCGTGATCGTGGTCGGCTCGCGCGGGGAGGGCCCGATCAAGGGCGCGATCCTCGGCTCGACGCCGCACAAGCTGCTCCAGACCACGGATCGCCCGGTCCTCGTCGTGCCCGAGCCGTAGCCCGGCCCGGACCCGTGCGCGCCGTCGTCATCACGAGGCACGGGGCCCCGGACGTCCTGCAGGTCCAGGAGCGGCCCGACCCGGCGCCCGGGCCGGGCGAGGTGGCGATCGACGTCGCCGCCGCCGGCGTGAGCTTCGCCGACGTCATGGCCCGGCTCGGGCTCTACCCCGACGCGCCGAAGCCGCCCTGCGTCGTCGGCTACGAGGTCGCGGGCACCGTCTCGGCGCTCGGCGACGGCGTGCGAGGCGCCCGCCGTCGGCGCGCGGGTCATGGCCGGGACGCGCTTCGGCGGCCACGCCGAGCGCGTGGTCGTGGCCGCGTCCGACGCCATCCCGCTGGCGGACGGCATCTCCTTCGAGGAGGGCGCCGCGATCCCGGTCAACTACGCCACCGCCTACGCGGGCCTCGTCCGCTACGGGAGCCTCGAGGCCGGCGAGCGGGTGTTGCTCCACGCGGCCGCGGGCGGGGTGGGCATCGCCGCGACGCAGATCGCCCGCGACCGCGGCGCCGAGGTCTGGGGGACCGCCTCGCCGGGCAAGCACGAGGCGATCCGCGCCGTCGGCGTCGAGCACCCGCTCGACTACACGCGGTCCGGGTGGGAGCGCGGGCTGCCCGGGATGGACGTGGTCATGGACGCGATCGGCGGGCGCGAGCTTCCGCACGAGCTACGACCTGCTCCGGGCGGGCGGGCGCCTCGTCGCGTTCGGCGCCTCGTCGGTGGTCTCCGGCGAGAAGCGGAACCTCGTCGCGGCCGGGCGGGCGGCGCTCTCGATGCCGCGGTTCAACCTCATCAAGCAGATGTCGGCCTCGAAGTCCGTCATCGGGCTGAACATGCTCACGCTGTGGGACCAGGCCGGGACCCTCGAGCCGTGGATCACGCCGGTCCGCGCGCTGCTGGACGGCGGCGCGAGGCCCGTGGTCGCGGAGGCCGTGCCCTTCGACCGCGCGGGCGACGCGCACCGGATCATCACCGAGCGCCGCAACGTCGGGAAGGTCGTCCTCGTCCCGTAGGGCCGCGCTCGATCCGGTGCTACGCTGGCTCGACATGTCGCGATCGCTCGGCCTTCGACTTCTTCTCCTCCTCCCCCTTCGGGGGGAATAGCGCGTGGCGGCCGCGAAGCCGCAAGACCAGCCCGAAGGAGACGCCGGACGAGACCAGAAGGAGCGACCTGACGCGACCATGGACCCGAACCGAGTACTGATCTTCGACACGACGCTGCGCGACGGCGAGCAGTCGCCCGGCATCTCGCTGAACACGCACGAGAAGCTCGAGATCGCCCAGCAGCTCGCGCGACTCGGGGTCGACGTCATCGAGGCCGGCTTCCCGATCACCTCGCCGGGCGACTTCGAGGCCGTGCAGGCGATCGCGCGGGAGGTGGAGGGCCCGGTGATCGCGGGGCTCGCGCGCACCCACGTCGCCGACATCGACGCGGCGTGGAACGCCGTGCGCGAGGCCGGCGCGACCGCGGATCCACACGTTCATCTCGACCTCCGACATCCACATCGAGCACCAGCTGCAGACCACGCGCGAGGACGTCAAGGGGCAGGCCCGCGCCGCGGTCGCGCACGCGAAGCAGTACCTCCGACGACGTCGAGTTCTCGCCGATGGACGCGACCCGCGCCGACGTCGAGTTCACCGCCGAGGTCTGCCAGATCGCGATCGACGAGGGCGCGACGACGATCAACATCCCGGACACCGTCGGCTACACGATGCCGGAGGAGTTCACCGCCTACCTCGAGCGGCTCTACGCGCTGGCGCCCGGGCTGCGCGACGTCGTGCTCTCGGTCCACTGCCACGACGACCTCGGGCTGGCGGTCGCGAACTCGCTGGCCGGCGTGCTGGCCGGCGCGCGCCAGGTCGAGTGCGCGATCAACGGGATCGGCGAGCGGGCGGGCAACGCCTCGCTCGAGGAGATCGTGATGCTGCTCCACACCCGGCGGCGAGGCGCTCGGCGGCTGCACACCGGCGCGGTGACGCAGCGAGATCGCGCGCACGACGCCGGCTCGTGTCGCGCCTCACCGGCTACCCGGTGCAGCCGAACAAGGCGATCGTCGGCCGCAACGCGTTCGCGCACGAGTCCGGCATCCACCAGGACGGCGTGCTGAAGGAGCGCACGACCTACGAGATCATGGACGCGACGACCGTCGGCCTCGAGGCCAACTCGATCGTGCTCGGCAAGCACTCCGGCCGCCACGCGCTGCGCCAGGCGCTGGAGGAGCTGGGCTTCGACGTCCAGGGCCAGGCGCTGAACACCGCGTTCAAGCGCTTCAAGGAGATCGCGGACAAGAAGAAGCAGGTCACCGCGATGGACCTCGAGGCGCTCGTGACCGACGAGCTGCGCGAGGAGGCCGTCGGCTACGCGCTCGAGTGGTTCGAGGTCGAGGCCTCCTCGCGGCGCCCGCCGCACGCCACGGTCGGCGTGCGGATGCCGGACGGCGGCGAGTCCAGCGGCTCGTTCACCGGAGACGGTCCGGTCGACGCGATCTTCCACGCGATCAACGCCGCGACGGGCCACGACCCGAAGCTGCGCGAGTTCCGGATCGACGCGGTGACCGGCGGCCAGGACGCGCTCGGGGAGACCTCGGTCGTGCTCGAGCTCGACGGGCACACCGGCGCGGGGCAGGGCGTCTCGACCGACATCCTCGAGGCCGCGGGCCGTGCCTACGTCCGGGCGCTCTCGAACGCGGTGCGTCGCCGGGACGTCGCCGCCGCGGCGCAGGACCCGCGGGGCGACCGGGCGGAGGAGCCGGCCGCGTACCTCCCGGGACCGTAGGCGGGGCGCGCGGCGTCGCGGCGGGACCGGCCCGGGCTAGCCGACGAGCCCGCGCGCGGCGAGCGCCACGCCCTGGGCGTGGCCGGCGGCCATCACGGGGCCCTCGTCCCGCGTCGGCCATGAGGTCCGGTCCGATGGCGACCGCGCTGGCGGGGTCCGGCGCGACGTGGATCACCGTCGCGCCCCGGCGCCGCAGGCCCTGGGCCTCCAGGGCGGCCCGCCCGCGCGACCAGGCCCGGAGGGCGCCCTGGGCGCCGGGACGGTCGGCGCCGGTGGGGTTGAGGCAGAGCACCCGATCGCCCGCCCGGCGGGCGCGGCGTCGAGGTTCGTCAGGCTCCACACCCCGCCGTCCACGTACTCGCGCCCGCCGATCTCCACGGGCGCGAAGACGCCGGGGATCGCGCACGAGGCGACGACGGCGTCGGCGACCCCCGCCTCCGGCGCCCCGGCGGACCCGAAGACGACGCGGCGGCCGCTCGCCCGCTCGACGCAGGCGATGCGCAGGCGGCCGTCGAAGGCGACGCCGTTGCGGGCGAAGCGGGCGTGGAGGCCGTCCAGCGTCCGGGTCCCCGGCCGGACGCGACCGAGCGCGAGCGCCCGCGCGGCGGCACCGGCCGGCGCGAGCACCGGCAGCGCGCTGGGGAACAGCGCGGGGAGGCCGCCGCCGGCGCCGTCCACGACGCCCGGCCCGCCGGCCGGCACCGCGGCGGCGCCGTGGGCCTCGCGCGGCGCCCGCGGCCGGCCTCCCGCCGTGAGCCTCGCGGCCACGATCGACCCGGCCGAGGTCCCGACCAGGAAGGGCACGTCGCGGAGGTCGACGCCGGTGGCGGCCTCGTAACCGGCGAGCACGCCGCTCATCCAGGCCTCGCCGCGAACGCCGCCGGCGGCGAGCACGAGCACGTCGGGGCGGGCATCGGGCGCCATGCCCGGCAGTGTCGCAGGTGCCGACTGACATACGAACGTACGTGATAACGTACGCGCCCGTGGCCGCCTCCGCTCCACCTGCGCCCGTCGGGCCTCCACGCCACGGCGCCTCTCGTCCCCCACGCGGTCGCCCGCCCTCGGCTCGCGCGTCCGCGCGCTGCGCGAGGCGATGGGGCTCTCGCTGCGCGACCTCGCCGAGCGCTCCGGCGTCAGCGCGCCGATGCTCTCGCAGGTCGAGCGGGGCGAGACGAGCCCCACGCTCCAGGTCGCCGGGCGCATCGCGGCCGGGCTGGACCTCCGGCTCTCGCAGCTCCTGCGACTCGACGAGGGCGGCAACGTGACCGTCGTGCGGGCCGGGGAGCGCCGCGCGGGATCGCCGGGCGCCCCCGGGCACCGCTACGAGGTGCTGACGCCGCCGCTGCCCGGGCAGCGCGCGGAGGTCTCGCGCCACGTCCTCGACGCGGGCGCGGCCACCGGCGGCCCGGGCGACCCGCCGATGCACGAGCCCGGAAGCCGCGAGACGGCCGTCGTGGAGGGCGGTCGCGTCGTCCTGCACTGCGACGGGGAGGACCACGCGCTCGAGGCGGGCGACGCCGTGACCTTCGACGCCGACCTCCCGCACCAGTTCGAGAACCCCGGCCCCGGGACGGCGACGATCCTCGCCGTGGTCGCGGCCGGCCTGAGGAGGAGCTAGATGAGCGATCCCACGACCCCGCGCACCCTGCTCGACAAGATCTGGGCGGCGCACGAGGTCGTCGACGGCCTGCTGTACGTCGACCTCCACCTCGTCCACGAGGTCACGAGCCCCCAGGCCTTCGACGGGCTGCGCCTGGCCGGGCGTCCCGTCCGCCGGCCGGACCGCACGCTCGCCACGGCCGACCACAACGTGCCGACCGACGGCACGGCCGTCGCCGCGCGGATACGCGACGAGCTCTCGCGCGTGCAGGTCGAGACGCTCGAGCGCAACTGCGCGGAGTTCGGGGTCCCGCTCTACTCGCTCGGCTCCGACCACCAGGGCATCGTCCACGTGATCGGCCCCGAGCTCGGGGTCACCCAGCCGGGCATGACGATCGTCTGCGGCGACTCGCACACCGCGACGCACGGCGCGTTCGGCGCCCTCGCCTTCGGCGATCGGGACGAGCGAGGTCGAGCACGTGCTCGCGACGCAGTGCCTCGTGCAGCCCAAGCCCCGCTCGATGCGGATCCGCTACGAGGGCGAGCTCGGCTTCGGCGTCACGGCGAAGGACCTGATCCTCGGGACGATCGGCCAGATGGGCGTCGACGGGGCGGTCGGCCACGTCGTCGAGTACGCCGGGCCGGCGATCGAGCGCCTCACGATGGAGGGTCGCATGACGGTCTGCAACATGACGATCGAGGGCGGCGGTCGCGCCGGCATGATCGCCCCCGACGAGGCCACCTTCGCCTGGGTCGCCGGGCGCCCCGGCGCGCCGGAGGACCTGCACGGCGCGACCGAGCGCTGGCGCGCGCTCCGCACCGACCCGGGCGCGCGCTTCGACCGGGAGATCGTGGTCGACGCGGGCGCGCTCACCCCGCAGGTCACCTGGGGCACGACGCCGGGCATGGTCGCGCCGGTGAACGGGGCGGTCCCCGCGCCGCGCGACGAGGGGGAGGAGCGCGCGCTGCGCTACATGGCGCTCGAGCCCGGGACGCCGATCGGGGACATCCGCCTCGACCGCGTGTTCATCGGGTCCTGCACGAACTCGCGGATCGGCGACCTGCGCGCCGCGGCCGAGGTCGTGCGCGGGCGCCGCGTCGCGGGGCACGTGCACGCGATGGTCGTGCCCGGCTCCCAGCAGGTGAAGGCCGAGGCCGAGCGGGAGGGCCTCGACGAGGTCTTCCGGGCCGCCGGCTTCGACTGGCGCGGGGCCGGCTGCTCGATGTGCCTCGGGATGAACCCGGACACGCTCGCCCCCGGCGAGCGCTGCGCCTCGACCTCGAACCGCAACTTCGAGGGGCGCCAGGGCCGCGGCGGCCGCACCCATCTCGTCTCGCCCCAGATGGCCGCCGCCGCCGCGGTCGAGGGGACGTTCGTCGACATCCGCGACTGGAGCTAGGAGCGCCCATGGAGCCCGTCACCATCGTTCACGGCGGCGTCAGCGTCCTCGACCGCGCCGACGTCGACACCGACCAGATCATCCCCAAGCAGTTCCTCAAGCGGGTGGAGCGGACCGGGTTCGGCGAGTTCCTCTTCCACGACTGGGCCAAGGAGCCCGGCTGGGATCTCCCGCGCAACCCGATCCTCGCCACCGGGCGGAACTTCGGCTGCGGGTCCTCCCGCGAGCACGCCCCGTGGGCCCTGGAGGACTACGGCTTCCGCGCGATCATCGCCCCGAGCTTCGCCGACATCTTCTTCTCCAACTGCACGAAGATCGGGCTGCTGCCGGTCGTCCTCGCCGAGGACGAGGTTCGCGCGATCATGGCCGAGGGCGAGGCCGCGATCGACCTCGAGGTCGGCGAGGTCGAGTTCGCCGGCCGGGTCGCGCGGTTCGACCTCGACCCCGCGATCAAGTACCGGCTCCTGAACGGCCTCGACGACATCGCCCTCTCGCTCGAGCGCCGCGAGGACATCGAGTCCTACGAGCGCGACCGGGAGCGCCGCGGCCCGGTCACCACGGCGCTGTGAGCGCCGGCGCGCGCCCGCGCGACTGGGACGCCGGGACCTACGACCGCGTGTCGGATCCGATGGTGGTGCTCGGCGCCGAGGTGCTCGACCGTCTGCCGCTGCGCGGCGACGAGACGGTGCTCGACGCCGGGTGCGGAAGCGGGCGGGTCACGCGGCTGCTGCTCGACCGCCTGCCGGAGGGCCGCGTGATCGCGGTGGACGCCGCGCCCTCGATGGTGGCCTTCGCCCGCGCCGCGCTGCCGGCGGAGCGCGCCGCGGTCGAGCAGGCCGACCTCGTGGAGCTCGAGCTGCCCGAGCCGGTCGACGCCGTGCTGTCCACCGCGACGTTCCACTGGATCGCCGACCACGACCGCCTCTTCGCCCGGCTCCACGCCGCGCTGCGGCCGGGCGGGCGGATCGAGGCGCAGTGCGGCGGCGAGCGCGAACGTCGAGCGCCTCATCGCCGCGGCGCGCGAGGTGGAGGGCGAGGCGCCGTTCGCGCCCTGGTTCGCCGGCTGGCGCCGGCCGTGGCACTTCGCCGGCGCCGAGGAGACGGCGACCCGCCTCGAGCGTGCCGGCTTCGTCGAGGTCCGCACCTGGCTGGAGCGGCGCGAGGTGCGGCCACCGGAGCCGCGCGGCTACCTGGAGTCGATCTGCCTCGGCGCGCACCTCCAGCGCGTTCCGGCCGAGCTCCGCGGGCCGTTCGTCGAGGGGGTGCGCACCCGGCTCGGCGACCCCGTGCGCATCGACTACGTGCGCCTCAACCTCAGCGCCCGGAGGCCGGCGTGACCGCGTCGATCGCCCTGCTCCCGGGCGACGGGATCGGCCCCGAGATCATGCCCGCGGCCGTGCGCGTGCTCGACGCCGTCGGGACCTTCGCCTACGAGGAGCACGCGTTCGGCGGGGCGGCGATCGACGCGCACGGGACCGCGCTGACGGACGCCACGCTCGCGGCCTGCGCCGCGGCCGACGCCGTGCTGCTCGCCGCGGTCGGCGGGCCGCGATGGGACTCCACCGATCCCGGCGCCCCGCGGCCCGAGCAGGGGCTGCTGGGGCTGCGCAAGGGGCTCGGGCTCTACGCGAACCTCCGCCCGGTGCGCCCGGTTCCCGCCCTCTACGACGCGAGCCCGCTGCGGCGCGAGGTGATCGAGCGCACCGACCTGCTCGTCGTCCGCGAGCTCACCGGCGGGATCTACTTCGGCGCGCGCGGGCGGGAGGGCGACCGCGCCTGGGACACCTGCGAGTACACGGTCGGCGAGATCGAGCGCATCGCCCGCACGGCCTTCCGGGCCGCGCGCAGCCGGGTCACCAGCGTCGACAAGGCCAACGTGCTCGAGTCCTCGCGGCTGTGGCGCGAGGTGGTCCGCCGCGTCCACGGCGAGGAGTTCCCCAACGTGGAGCTCGAGCACCTGCTCGTCGACAACGCCGCGATGCAGCTCGTCGCCGCGCCGCGCCACTTCGACGTGATCCTCGCCGAGAACATGTTCGGGGACATCCTCAGCGACGAGGCGGCGATGCTCACCGGGTCGATCGGCCTGCTTCCCTCGGCGTCGCTCGGCGCCGACGGCCCGGGGCTCTTCGAGCCCGTCCACGGGTCGGCGCCGGACATCGCGGGCAGCGGGCGGGCCAATCCGCTGGCCATGATCCTCTCGGCGGCGATGCTGCTTCGACACGGGCTCGGGATGGACGCCGAGGCGGCGGCGGTAGAATCGGCCGTCGACCGGGCGCTCGCCGCGGGCCTGCGCACGGCGGACCTGGGGGGCGACGCGACGACCGACGAGGCCGTCGCCGCCGTCCTCCGGCACCTCTAGCCACCGACGGGGAGACGACGTGGAGCCTGCGGACCTCATCTGGATGAACGGGGAGCTCGTCGCCTGGGAGGACGCGAAGATCCACGTGCTCACGCACGGCCTGCACTACGGCACCGGGGTCTTCGAGGGCATCCGCGCGTACGAGACCGCGCGCGGCACCGCGATCTTCCGCCACGCCGACCACCTCGACCGCCTGCGCCGCTCCGCCGAGCTCTACTACATGCCGCTGCCGTACGGCGTGGAGGAGATCCGGGCGGCGACGCACGAGCTGATCCGCCGCAACGGGTTCAGCGAGTGCTACATCCGCCCGCTCGTCTACCGCGGCTACGGCCACATGGGCCTGTTCCCGCTCGAGGCGCCGACCGACGTGGTCATCGCCGCGTGGCGCTGGGGCTCCTACCTGGGCGAGGAGGGCAAGCAGCGCGGGATCCGGGCGAAGGTGTCCTCCTGGCGGCGGATCTCGGCCGACTCGCTGATCCCGCACGCCAAGGCCTCGGGCCAGTACCTCAACAGCGTGCTGGCCAAGATCGAGAGCCACAAGGCCGGCTACGAGGAGGCCATCCTGCTCGACGCCCACGGCTTCGTCTGCGAGGGCTCGGGCGAGAACGTGTTCGTCGTGCGCGACGGGACGATCGTCACCCCGCCGCAGACCGCGGGCATCCTCGACGGCATCAACCGACGCTCGATCCTCACGATCGCGCGCGACCGGGGGCACGAGGTCGTGGAGCGGGACCTCGCCCGGGCAGAGCTCTACATGGCCGACGAGGTCTTCCTGTCCGGCACCGCGGCGGAGCTCGTCCCGGTCCGCGAGATCGACGACCACTCGATCGGGGCCGGCGAGCCGGGGCCGGTCACGCGGGAGCTGCAGGCGGCCTTCGAGGACGCGCTGCGCGGGCGGGTCGAGCGCTACGCGTCGTGGCTCGACGTCGTCGACGTCCCCGCCGGCGTCCCCACCGAGGCGGCCTGAGGTCGCGATGGCGGGCGTCCACCGCGCCGGGCGGCGAATTACGGGGGCGGTCGGCAGCCGCTGACCGCTGCTCCGCGTTCGCCCACCCGCACCGAGAGGACCCCGACGATGACGAAGATCGAGCTCTACGACACCACGCTCCGCGACGGCATGCAGGGCGAGGGCATGTCGCTCTCCGCCGAGGAGAAGCTCCGCGTCGCCCATCGGCTCGACTCGCTCGGCATCGACGTCGTGGAGGCGGGCTTCCCGGCCTCGAACCCCAAGGAGCTCGAGCTGTTCTCCCTGCTGGCGGAGGAGTCGTTCGCCCACGCCACGATCGCCGCCTTCGGGATGACCCGCCGCGGCGGCACGCGCGCCGAGGACGACCCCGGCCTGCGCACGCTGGCCGACGGCTTCGCGCCCGTGTGCACGCTCGTGGGCAAGACCTGGACGCTCCACCTCGAGAAGGTGGTGCGCGTGGACCGCGAGGAGAACCTGCGGATGATCGGCGACTCCGTGGCGTTCCTCGTCGCGCAGGGGAAGCGGGTGATCTACGACGCCGAGCACTTCTTCGACGGCTGGCGGGCCGAGCGGGACTACGCGCTCGCTGCGTGCGCGCGGCCGCCGAGGCGGGAGCCGACACCGTCGTGCCGTGCGACACGAACGGCGCCTCGCTGCCGCACGAGGTCGCGACCGCGGTGCGCGACGTCGTGGCGGCGCTCGACGGCGTGCGCGTCGGCATCCACGCGCACAACGACGCGGAGTGCGCCGTCGCCAACTCGCTCGCGGCCGTGGCCGAGGGGGCGACCCACGTGCAGGGCACGATGAACGGCGTCGGCGAGCGCTGCGGCAACGCGAACCTCGTCTCGATCGTCGCGAACCTCCAGCTCAAGCTCGGCTACGAGTGCCTGCCGCCCGAGCGACTCGCCGGGCTGACGGAGACCGCCCACTTCGTCGACGAGCTGGCCAACCGGGCGCCCGACCCCGACCAGCCGTACGTCGGGCGCAACGCGTTCGCCCACAAGGGCGGCATGCACGTGGCGGGCGTCCGCGAGGACGCGGCCACCTTCGAGCACGTGGACCCGGCGCTGGTCGGCAACCGGCGCGAGCTGCTGATCTCGGAGCTGTCGGGCAAGGGGACGGTCCGGGCGCGCGCCGAGGCCAGCGGGCTCGCGGTCGACGACGATGCGGCGCGCCGCATCGTCGAGCGGGTCAAGGACCTCGAGCACCGCGGCTACCACTTCGAGGCGGCGGACGGCTCGTTCGAGCTGCTGCTGCGCAAGGAGACCGGCGACTACGAGCCGCTGTTCCGGCTCGAGTCCTGGCGCGTGATCGTCGAGAAGCGCGCGGACGGCAAGGTGGAGACCGAGGCGACGATCAAGCTCTGGGCGGACGGCGAGCGCTACGTGCGCACGGCCGAGGGCAACGGGCCGGTGAACGCGCTCGACACGGCGCTGCGCGGCGCGATCGCCGAGACCCATCCGCACCTCCGCGACATCGAGCTCGTGAACTACAAGGTCCGCATCCTCGACGAGACGCAGGGCACCGAGGCGGTGACGCGCGTGCTGCTCGACGCCTCCGACGGCCAGGCGGTCTGGGGCTCGATCGGCGTGTCCGAGAACGTGATCGAGGCCTCGTGGGAGGCGCTGGTGGACTCGCTGGAGTACGGCATGCAGCCCGGGCGCGGGTCGCACGCGCGCCCGGCACGCACCCGGAGCGCGTGAGCGCGGCCGGCGCCCCGGAGCGGATCCCGCTCGCCCGGCCCGTGCTCGGCGCACCCGAGGAGGCCGCGGTCGTCGAGGTGCTGCGCTCGGGCCGCCTCTCGCTCGGGCCGGCCCTCGCGGCCTTCGAGACGGCCTTCGCGGCGCGGCTCGGGGTGGCGCACGCCAGCGCGGTCTCCAGCGGGACCGCCGGGCTCCACCTCGCGTTGCGGGCCGTCGGGGTGGAGGAGGGCAACGAGGTCGTCACCTCGCCCTTCTCCTTCGTGGCCTCGGCCAACGCGGCGCTCTACGAACGTGCGCGCCCGGTGTTCGCCGACGTCGACCCGGTCACGCTGAACCTCGATCCGGCCGCCGCGGCCGCCGCGCTCACCGGGCGCACGAGCGCGATCCTGCCCGTGCACATCTTCGGCTATCCGGCCGACCTTCCCGCGATCGAGCGGCTCGGGCGCCCGATCGTCGAGGACGCCTGCGAGGCGCTCGGCGCCGTCCACGCCGACGGGATCGCCGTCGGCGCGCGAGGGCACCCGGCCGCGTTCGGCTTCTACGCCAACAAGCAGCTCACGACCGGGGAGGGCGGCATGGTCACCACCGCCGACGCCGGCGTGAAGGAACGGATCGACTCGGAGCGCAACCAGGGCCGCGCCCCCGACATGGGCTGGCTGGACCACGACCGGCTCGGCTTCAACTACCGCCTCTCCGACCTGGCCTGCGCGCTCGGCCTGGCCCAGCTCGAGCGCCTGGAGGAGATGCTCGCCGACCGGGCCCGGGTCGCGGCCCGCTACGCCGAGGCCCTGGCCGGCATCGAGGGGCTCGAGCTGCCGTGCCCGGACACGGGCGGCGATCGCCGGAGCTGGTTCGTCTACGTCGTCCGGCTGCCGCCGGGGAGCGACCGCGACGGGGCGGTCCGCGCCCTCGCGGCTCGCGGGGTCGAGAGCAAGCCCTACCTGCCGGCGATCCATCTCTTCAGCTTCTACCGCGAGCGCTTCGGCCACCGGCCCGGCGAGTTCCCCGTCTCCGAGGACGTCGCCGCCCGCGCCCTGGCCCTGCCGTTCTTCCCGGCGCTCGGCGACGCCCAGGTCGAGCGGGTCGCCGCCGAGCTGCGCGCGGTGCTCGGGCAGGCGTGAGGCCCGCCTCCTAGACTGCGCCGACCGTGTCCCGCTTCGCCGAGCCCCAGGATCCGCTCTTCCAGCGGCTGAACAGCTCGATCGGCTTCGACTGGCGGCTCGGCCCCTACGACGTCGAGCAGTCGAAGGCCCACGCGACCATGCTCGCCGCGTGCGGCATCATCGAGGCGGGCGATCGTGACGCGCTGCTCGCCGCCCTCGACCGGGTCCGCGCGGAGCTCGAGGACGGCACGTTCCCCTTCCAGGCGGGGGACGAGGATGTCCACATGGCCGTCGAGCGGCGCGTCACCGAGATCGCCGGTCCGGTCGGCGGGCGGCTTCACACCGCGCGCTCGCGCAACGACCAGGTGGCGACGGACCTCGCGATGTTCACGCGCGCCCACGCGCGAGAGGCCGTCGCGGGGCTCGAGCGCCTCATGGCGGTGCTCGTCGACCTGGCCGAGGCGCACATCGACTGGCGCGCGCCCGGGTACACGCACCTGCAGCGCGCCCAGCCCGTCTACCTCGGGCACCACCTGCTCGCCTGGTTCTGGATGGCCGAGCGCGACCGGCGCCGCTTCCGCGGGGTGGAATCGGCGACGGATCGCATGCCGCTCGGCGCCGGCGCGCTGGCCGGCGTGAACTTCGACACCGATCGCGGCCTCGTCGCGGCCGAGCTCGGCTTCCCCGCGCTGGCGGAGAACTCGATCGACGCGGTCGCCGACCGGGACTTCGCGCTGGACTACCTCGCCGCCGCCGCCACCTGCGCCACCCACCTCTCGCGGCTCGGCGCGGAGATCGTGCTGTGGTCGAGCGAGGAGTTCGGCTTCTGCGAGGTGCCCGACGCCTGGGCCTCCGGCTCCTCGATCATGCCGCAGAAGAAGAACCCCGACGCGGCCGAGCTGCTCCGCGCGAAGGCGCCGCGCGTGGTCGGCCACCTCGTGGGCCTCCACGGGGTGATGCACGCGCTGCCGCTGACGTACAGCAAGGACCTGCAGGAGGACAAGGAGCACCTGTTCGACGCCGTCGACACGCTCGAGCTGAGCCTCGCGGCCGCGGCCGGCATGCTCGCGGGCATCGAGTTCCGGCGCGAGCGCCTCGAGGCCGCCGCCTCCGACGAGCTCCTCGCCGCGACCGACGTGGCCGACCTCCTCGTGCGCCGCGGGCTGCCGTTCCGCGAGGCGCACGGGATCGTGGCCGGCCTGGTGCGGCGGGCGGTCGAGTCCGGCCGCGCGCTCTCCGAGCTCTCGCCCGACGAGCTCGCCGAGGCCTCGCCGCTCCTCGACGGCTCCTACTACGAGGTCCTGCGCTCCTCGTCGTGGCTCGAGTCGAAGGTCTCCGCCGGCGGGACCAGCGGGCAACGCGTCCGCGAGCAGCTCGCGGCCGCGCGCGCCGTGCTCGCCGCGTGAAGGCGGCGTTCTACGACCGGCCCGTCGTCGAGGTCGCACGCGATCTCGTGGGCTGCACCGTGACCCACGACGGCGCCGCCGGACGCATCGTCGAGACGGAGGCCTACCACGAGATCGAGCCCGCGTGCCACGCCTACATCGGGCTGACCCCCCGCACCGAGGTCCTGTTCGGCCCCCCCGGGCGCGCCTACGTCTACCGCTCCTACGGCGTCCACGCGCTGCTCAACGCGGTGTGCGAGCCGGAGGGCACGGGCGCCGCGGTGCTCATCCGCGCGCTGGAGCCGCTCACCGGGGTCCCCGAGATGCGCGGCCGCCGCAGCCGGTCGCGCGCCGCCGAGCTCTCCTCGGGCCCCGGCAAGCTGACCGTCGCGCTCGGCATCGGGCTCCGGCACGACGGCGGCGACCTTCTCCGGGGCCCCGTGCGCATCGGCCCGCCGCCGCCGAGCCTGCCACGGCCGGTCATCGAGGTCGGGCCGCGCATCGGGATCAACCGGGCCGTGGACCTGCCGTGGCGCTTCTGCGCGGCCGGCAACCCGCACGTCTCGCGCCCCCGGCCACCGGGCGCTGCGGCCGCCGCGCAGCCGTGCGCGCGCCGGCCCACGTCTCGCGCGCCCGCGGATACGTAGGCCGTGTGTCGCGCGCCGCAGGCGCGGCGCCGTCGCGAGGCGCTCTTACGCGCCCGGGGCCCCGGCGCCGCCGGACCCGCCGGACCCGCCACCCTGCTGGCCGCCGCCCTGGTTGCCACCTCCGGACGGCGGGCTGGGCGCGGGGGTCGGGGCGGGGGAGGGCGCGGGGGTCGGCGCCGGCCCGGGCGCCGGGGCGGGTTGGCTCGGCGTGCCCTGCCCGCCGCCCTGGCCGCCCGAGCCACCTCCGCCCGAGGTGCCGCCCCCCGATCCGGAGCCGTTGCCGCCGCCGCCGGAGGAGTCGGACGGCGACGTGGTGTCGGTGCTGCCCGTGCCGGTGTCCGTGCCGGCCCGGCGGGCGTCCGCCGCGCTCTGGCGCTGCGCGAAGATCGAGAGCGCCGAGGTCATGAAGTCGTGCCAGATGATCGCCGGGAAGGTCCCGCCGGCGACGGGCGAGCCGCCGTACTCCGTCTTCATCGGCTTCAGGCGGTCCGGATAGCCCACCCAGACGGCCACCGTGAGCGTGTCGTTCCACCCGACGAACCAGGCGTCCCCGTAGTTCTCGGTCGTCCCGGTCTTCCCGGCGGCGAAGCCGTCGATGCTGGCCTCCTTGCCGGTGCCGCTGGTGACCACCGAGTTCAGGATCGAGGAGACGTTCGCGGCGACGCCCTGCGGGAGCACGCGCTGATAGCGCGGGCGTGTTGCGGGCGATCACGCGCTTGTCGGCGTGGTCCTTGACCTCGACGATCCCCACCGGGCCGCCGTCCGGCGCGCCCAGGCCGGTCGCGCTGGTCACGCGCTGCCCGCCGGTGGCGAAGCTCTCGAAGGCGTGCGCCATGTCGAGCGGCGTGACCCCTTCCTTCAGGCCGCCGAGCGTCATCGCGTAGTTCGACGAGACCGGCGTGCGGATGCCCAGGCGCCGGGCGGTGGCGGCGACCCGCCGCGTGCCGACCTTGATGCCGACCTCGGCGTAGACCGAGTTGTCGGACACCGTCATGGCCCCGGCGAGCGTGTTGGACCCGGAGTAGCTGCCCTCGTAGTTGTTGACGATGAAGAACTCCTTGCCCTTGGTGTTGGGCACGGTGAAGATCTTCTTGCGCGACTCCCACACGGAGTCGGGGGAGATGCCGGCCCGCAGGGCCGTGGCCAGCGTGAACGGCTTGAACGAGGAGCCCGGCTGACGTTGCCCCTGGGTGGCCAGGTTGAACGGGCGGCGGAGGTAGTCGCTGCCGCCGACCATCGCCCGCACCTCGCCGGTGCGGTTGTCGATCGCGACGAGCGCGGCGGAGGGCAGGCTCGACCCCGCCGGGAGGTGCGCCTGCACCGCCTGGTCGGCGGCCTGCTGGAGATCGAGGTCGAGCGAGGTGCGGACGCGCAGCCCGCCGGTGAAGGCGCGCGTCGCGCCGAACTTCTGGACCACGAGGCCGCGGATCCAGCTCGTGAAGTACGGCGCCTTGGTCTCCTCCTGCGGCGGGCTCAGGTCGCCCTGGGTCGGCACGGGCTGGGCGTGCGCCTGGACGTACTCGGCGCGCGGGAGGTAGTGCTGCTCGAGCATCCGGGTGAGCACGAGATCGCGCCGCCGCCGCGCGGCCACGGGGTGGGCCACCGGGTCATAGGCGCTGGGGGAGGCGATGACCGCGGCGAGCATGGCCGCCTCCGGCGCCGTGAGGTCGTCGACGCAGTAGCGGTCGGCCCGCGAGCGCCCGCAGCCGGGATGGGCCTTGCCGAAGTAGACGCGGGCCGCCGACTCGACGCCGTAGGCGCCGTTGCCGAAGTACACCGTGTTGAGGTACTGGGTGAGGATCTTCTCCTTCGTCCACTTGCGATTGAGGTGGTAGGCGAGCGCCGCCTCCTTGAGCTTCTGGAACACGCTGCGGTCGCCCTGCGCGTCGAGGGCGTTCTTGACGAACTGCTGGCTGATCGTCGACGCGCCCTGCACCGGGGCGCCGGAGACGACGTCCGACCACAGCGCGCGGGCGATGCCGCGGACGTCCACGCCGGAGTTCTCGTAGAAGCGCTTGTCCTCGATGGCGATCACGGCGTGCTGGACCGCGGGGGAGACGTCGGACGCCGTGACCAGCACGACGTTCTGCGGGCCCGTGAGGACCCCGAGGTCCTGCCCGCGGACGTCGAGCAGGACGGAGTTGCGGGCGGCGCGGAACTCCTCGCGGTTCTCGAGCCTCGGGAGGTCCGAGGCGACGGCCATCATCATCCCGAACACGGTCGAGACCAGCGCGAGCACCGAGACGCCGAGCAGGATGAGCCCGAGGCGCAGCTTCTTCACCCGTGGACGGGCCGCCGGGGGCTCGTCCCCGTCCCCGCCGGGAGGCCGGAAGGGCAGCGGAGGCGCAGCGGGGCCGACGGGTGGCGTTGTGGCGGTCGTCGCTCATGCGGGGCCGGCCCCATGGCGCGGCGCAGCGCCGAGCACCGGGGAGGGCAGCTCGGACGGCGGGCGGGGCAGGGCGGCACGAGGCCTCGCCGAGGCGCGGAGTCTAGCATTGGCGCGGATGGCGTCCGCCGGTTCCGAGCCGCTCCGATCGCCCGCCGACGCGGCCGCCTGGCTGGCTCGCGACGCGGTCGACTGCCTGCCCGCGGGCGCCCTCGAACGCCGCCTTCAGGAGGCGGAGGAGGCGGGCCGCCCGCTGCGCGTGAAGCTCGGGATCGACCCCACCGCGCCCGACATCCACCTCGGCTTCACCGTGGTGCTCCGCAAGCTGCGGGAGTTCCAGGACCTCGGCCACGAGGTCGTGCTGATCGTCGGCGACTACACGGCCCGCGTCGGGGATCCGAGCGGTCGCTCCCAGACCCGGCCGGTCCTCTCGGGCGAGGAGATCGACCGCAACGCCGAGTCCTTCCGGGCGCAGGCCCTGAAGGTGCTTCGCGCGGACCGGCTCGAGCTGCGCCGCAACGGCGAGTGGCTCGACATGCCGATGGAGGAGCTCTTCCGCCTCGCGCGCACGACGACCGTCGCCCAGGTGCTCGAGCGCGACGACTTCACCGCGCGCATGGCCGCCGCCGCCCCGATCTCGATCCTCGAGCTGCTCTACCCGCTGCTGCAGGGCTACGACTCGGTCGCGGTCCGGGCGGACGTCGAGCTCGGGGGCACCGACCAGAAGTTCAACCTCCTGCTCGGGCGGGACATCCAGCGCGCGTACGGCCGGCCTGAGCAGGTCGTCCTGACGATGCCGATCCTGCCCGGGATCGACGGCGAGCGGAAGATGTCGAAGTCGCTGGACAACTACATCGGCGTGACCGACGCCCCGGAGGACATGTACGGCAAGACGCTCCGCCTGCCCGATGCGTCCCTCGCCACCTGGCACGAGCTGCTGCTCGGGGAGCCGGCCCCCGACGGCGTGCCCCCCCGGGACGCCAAGCGCGGGCTCGCCCGCGCGCTCGTCACCCGGTTCCACGACGCCGAGGCCGCGGTGGCCGCCGAGGCGGCGTTCGACCGCGTCCACCGGGAGCATCGCCCGCCCGAGAGCGTTCCCGAGGTGGAGTTCGCCGCCGACGGCGCGGACGCCGTGCACGTTCCGGCGCTGCTCGCCGCGCTCTTCGGGCTCTCGCGCGGGGAGGCCCGTCGCCTGCTCGCCCAGGGCGGGGTGCGGCTCGACGGCGATCCGCTCGGGGCGGAGGAGCTCGACGTCTCGCGCGATCGCCTGGACCGTGCCGTGGTGCAGGTCGGACGACGCCGCTTCGCCCGGGTGCGCCTGACCTGAGGCGCCGGCTGACCCGAGGCGCCGGCTGACCCGAGGGGACCGGCGGCCGCGGCCGCCCGCCGCCGGCGCTCCGGACGCGATCGGCGCCCACTGCGCTCGCGCCGCCGACCCTGCAGGGGCGGCGCTCGGCTTGCTATCCTGCTCAGTCCGCTCTGGAGGCCTGCGGCCTTCGGCGTGCGCGGGGTCGAGGACACCCCTCCCCTGAGAGGCACGGCGGTCTTTGAAAACTCAACAGCATGCGCACCGACGGCCGGGATGATCCCGGCCGATCGAGTGTGTCCAGGTTCGACGCCGCCTCCAGCGCCCTCGGGTGCCGGCGGCGGTGCCAGAATTACCCGTCCGGCGCCCGGCCGGCCCCTCTGTGTACGGGGCGGCCCTCGTGTGGCGTCGCGACGCTCTTTGTGAGCAGTTCTTCACGGAGAGTTTGATCCTGGCTCAGGACGAACGCTGGCGGCGTGCCTAACACATGCAAGTGGAGCGACGAACCAGGGCTTGCCCTGGGGCAAAGCCGCGAACGGGTGAGTAACACGTGGGCAACCTGCCCCGATGACCGGGACAACCCGAGGAAACTCGAGCTAATACCGGATGTGCTCCCGGGCCTCAAGGCCCGTGAGGAAAGGAAGCTTCGGCCTCCGCATCGGGATGGGCCCGCGGCCCATTAGCTTGTTGGTGGGGTAACGGCCCACCAAGGCAACGATGGGTAGCTGGTCTGAGAGGACGATCAGCCACACTGGGACTGAGACACGGCCCAGACTCCTACGGGAGGCAGCAGTGGGGAATCTTGCGCAATGCGCGAAAGCGTGACGCAGCAACGCCGCGTGGGGGAAGACGGCCTTCGGGTTGTAAACCCCTTTCAGTTGGGACGAAGCTTTGCCGGTGAACAGCCGGTTGGAGTGACGGTACCTTCAGAAGAAGCCCCGGCTAACTACGTGCCAGCAGCCGCGGTAATACGTAGGGGGCAAGCGTTGTCCGGAATCATTGGGCGTAAAGAGCGTGTAGGCGGCCCGATAAGTCCGCTGTGAAAGTCCAGGGCTCAACCCTGGAATGCCGGTGGATACTGTCGGGCTAGAGTCCGGAAGAGGCGAGTGGAATTCCTGGTGTAGCGGTGAAATGCGCAGATATCAGGAGGAACACCGACGGCGAAGGCAGCTCGCTGGGACGGTACTGACGCTGAGACGCGAAAGCGTGGGGAGCAAACAGGATTAGATACCCTGGTAGTCCACGCTGTAAACGATGGGCACTAGGTGTGGGGGGTGTCGACTCCCCCCGTGCCGCCGCTAACGCATTAAGTGCCCCGCCTGGGGAGTACGGCCGCAAGGCTAAAACTCAAAGGAATTGACGGGGGCCCGCACAAGCAGCGGAGCATGTGGTTTAATTCGACGCAACGCGAAGAACCTTACCTGGGCTTGACATGTTGAGGATCGTCGTGGAAACACGGCTTCCCTTCGGGGCCTCATCACAGGTGGTGCATGGCTGTCGTCAGCTCGTGTCGTGAGATGTTGGGTTAAGTCCCGCAACGAGCGCAACCCTTGTCGCATGTTGCCTCTCTGAGGCTCTCTTGCGAGACTGCCGGTGACAAACCGGAGGAAGGTGGGGATGACGTCAAGTCCTCATGCCCCTTATGTCCAGGGCTACACACGTGCTACATTGGCGCGTACAGAGGGCTGCGATACCGCGAGGTGGAGCGAATCCCTCAAAGCGCGTCTCGGTTCGGATTGCAGGCTGAAACTCGCCTGCATGAAGGTGGAGTTGCTAGTAATCGCGGATCAGCACTGCCGCGGTGAATACGTTCCCGGGCCTTGTACACACCGCCCGTCACACCACGGGAGTGAGCAACACCCGAAGCCGGTGGCCCAACCCGCAAGGGGGGGAGCCGTCGAAGGTGGGGCTCGTGACTGGGGTGAAGTCGTAACAAGGTAGCCGTAGCGGAAGCTGCGGCTGGATCACCTCCTTTCTAGGGAGCGCCTTCGGGCGCACCGCTCGGCCGCTCCGGTCGCGGGCCTTTGGCCGCGTGACCGGAGTGCGGCCGGCGGCCACTAGAACGTCGACCGGACCTGGCAGGCGCCACGCGCGGCTTCGTGCCGTCGCGAGGGCGCCGCATGCTGTTGAGCTTTGAGAGACCGGCTCCGGCCGGGTTCGCGGACACGCCGACTCCGGCGTCCGGGGCGCGGTCGGCGCATCGCCTCTTGGCGGACCTTGAAAACTGCACAGTTAGCCAATGACACGGGTATCACCGGGCCGGACGTGTTCGGCCCGATCACCGTCAAGATAGGAAGGGCACACGGTGGATGCCTTGGCACCAAGAGTCGAAGAAGGGCGTGAACGGCTGCGATAAGCCGCGGTGAGGCGCTGAATGGCCTGTGATCCGCGGATTCCCGAATGGGGCAACCCAGCGTTGGTAATGCGACGCTATCCCGTGCTGAACACATAGGCACGGCGAGGACAAGCGGGGGAAGTGAAACATCTCAGTACCCCGAGGAAAGGAAATCAACCGAGACTCCCTGAGTAGTGGCGAGCGAAAGGGGACTCCAGCCCAAACCCGGCGCGTGTAAGCGGCCACGCGTTGCGCGTCGGGGGTTGTAGGGCGTCTGTTCCGGGCCGTGGCCGGCCCGGCGGCAGTGACAAAGTCATGAGGTAGCGGAAGCGCGTGGAACCGCGCACCACAGAGGGCAACCGTCCCGTACGCGAAACCCCATGGCCTGCCGTCAGGCGTTCCTGAGTAGGTCCGCGCCCGTGAAACGCGGACTGAACCTGGGGGGACCACCCTCCAAGGCTAAGTACTCCTTGGTGACCGATAGCGGACTAGTACCGTGAGGGAAAGGTGAAAAGTACCCCGGAAGGGGAGTGAAATAGTACCTGAAACCGCGTGCCTACAAGCGGTGGGAGCAGTCTTCGGACTGTGACCGCGTGCTTTTTGCATAACGAGCCGGCGAGTTACTCGTCTGCGGCAAGGTTAAGCGATGAGCGGAGCCGTAGCGAAAGCGAGTCCGAACAGGGCGACATAGTCGTAGGCGGTAGACCCGAAGCTGAGCGAGCTACCCATGGGCAGGTTGAAGCGGGGGTAAGACCTCGTGGAGGACCGAACCGACCTAGGTTGAAAACTGGGCGGATGACCTGTGGGTCGGAGTGAAAGGCTAATCAAGCTCAGTGATATCTGGTTCTCTCCGAAATATATTTAGGTATAGCCTCGGATAAATTGCGTTGTGGCCGTAGAGCACTGTTTGGACTAGGGGCCCTACCAGGTTACCGACTTCAGGCAAACTCCGAAGACCATTACGTGTACTCCGGGAGTCAGTTGCTGGGGGATAAACTTCAGCGTCAAGAGGGAAACAGCCCAGACCGCCAGCTAAGGTCCCCAAGTGCTAGCTAAGTGGGAAACGATGTTCGAATGCCGAGACAACCAGGAGGTTGGCTTAGAGGCAGCCACCCTTGAAAGAGTGCGTAACAGCTCACTGGTCAAGTGTTCGGGCGCGGACAATGTAACGGGGCTCAAGCTAGCCACCGAAGCTGCGGGTGCGTGAGGCCTTCGGGCCGAGCGCGCGGTAGGAGAGCGTTCCCGTGCGAGTGAAGCGGCGGCGGAAGCCAGCCGTGGACGCGCGGGAAGTGAGAATGCCGGCATGAGTAACGAAAGAGGGGTGAGAATCCCCTCCACCGATTGCCCAAGGGTTCCTGAGTAAAGTTCGTCTGCTCAGGGTTAGTCGGGACCTAAGGCGAGGCCGACAGGCGTAGCCGATGGCCAACAGGTTGATATTCCTGTACCACGTCGCATCCGTTTGACCGACGGGGGGACGAGGAAGGCTAGGGGATCCCAGGCGATGGTCGTCCTGGGGTAAGCATGTAGGGGTGGCTCCAGGCAAATCCGGAGCCGCGTAACCCGAGGTGCGATGCCAGCTGGCTTTACGCCGGCGAGTCCCTGACGCCAAGCCTCCAAGAAAAGCCTCTAGGGAGGATGCGCGTGCCCGTACCAAAACCGACACAGGTGGGCAGGTTGAGAATACTAAGGTGATCGAGATAACCCTCGTTAAGGAACTCGGCAAAATTGCCCCGTAACTTCGGAAGAAGGGGCGCCCCAGTAGGGTGAAGCTCCTCGCGAGTGGAGCTCGAGGGGGCCGCAGTGAATTGGCGCAAGCGACTGTTTACCAAAAACACAGGTCTCTGCTAAGTCGAAAGACGACGTATAGGGGCTGACGCCTGCCCGGTGCCGGAAGGTTACGTGGAGATGTCAGGGTTCGCCCGAAGCATCGAAGCTAAGCCCCGGTAAACGGCGGCCGTAACTATAACGGTCCTAAGGTAGCGAAATTCCTTGTCGGGTAAGTTCCGACCTGCACGAATGGCGTAACGACTTGCGCGCTGTCTCAACGAGGGGCTCGGTGAAATTGCAGTCTCGGTGAAGATGCCGAGTACCCGCGGCAAGACGGAAAGACCCCGTGAACCTTTACTACAACCTGGTATTGGAGTTCGATGCATTTCGCTCAGGATAGGTGGGAGGCTGGGAAGCGCAGGCTGCGGCTTGCGTGGAGCCACCCTTGAGATACCACCCTTGGTGTATTGGGCTTCTAACGGTGCGCCGTGATCCGGGCGCCGAACAGTGCCAGGCGGGTAGTTTGACTGGGGCGGTCGCCTCCTAAAATGTAACGGAGGCGCGCAAAGGTTCCCTCAGCACGGTCGGAAATCGTGCGTAGAGTGCAAAGGCAGCAAGGGAGCTTGACTGCGAGACCGACAGGTCGAGCAGGGACGAAAGTCGGCCTTAGTGATCCGGCGGTAGCAAGTGGAAGCGCCGTCGCTCAACGGATAAAAGGTACTCCGGGGATAACAGGCTTATCGGGCCCAAGAGTCCACATCGACGGCCCGGTTTGGCACCTCGATGTCGGCTCGTCGCATCCTGGGGCTGAAGTAGGTCCCAAGGGTTGGGCTGTTCGCCCATTAAAGCGGTACGCGAGCTGGGTTCAGAACGTCGTGAGACAGTTCGGTCCCTATCTGCCGTGGGCGTTGGAGAGTTGAGAGGATTTGTCCCTAGTACGAGAGGACCGGGATGAACGCACCTCTGGTGTACCTGTTGTCCTGCCAAGGGCATCGCAGGTTAGCTACGTGCGGATCGGATAACCGCTGAAGGCATCTAAGCGGGAAGCCGGCCTCGAGATGAGCTCTCCCATCCCCTCGAGGGAGTAAGACCCCTGGTAGACCACCAGGTTGATAGGCCGGATCTGGAAGCGCGGCAACGCGTGAAGGAGACCGGTACTAATGGGTCGAGGGCTTGACGGATTTCTTTGATGCCCCGCCGTTGGCTGCTGTGCAGTTTTGAGGGTCCGCCGCGAGGCGTGGTCTCGACCGGTTTCCGGTGGCCATGGCGAGGGGGAAACACCTCTTCCCATTCCGAACAGAGCAGTTAAGCCCCTCAGCGCCGATGGTACTTGGCCTTCACGGGCCTGGGAGAGTAGGACGCCGCCGGTTCTTCCCACACGGGCCGCCCCTCAGGGGCGGCCCGTCGTCGTCTCGGGGACGTGAGGGCGTGGTCGCGTCGCGCACGCGCGGCGGCCGAGGGGGGCGGGGGCCGTTCCTGCGGCTGCCGCCGATGCGCCGGGCGACGTCCAGTGGTGCCGGCGACGAGCCGGGCGGCGGATTGTGGATCGCCGACGCCGGAAGTAGCCTCAGGCTCGTGCTGCACCTGCGCATCGTCGCGCCCGCGGATCGTGCGGAGCGCGCGCTCGGACTCCTCGATCGTACGCCGTCGGTGTGCAACATCATCGTGCTGGCCGGTGCCGGGCACCGTCCGCAGGGCGACGTGATCCTGTGCGACGTCGCTCGCGAGGACGTCAGCGTGATCGTGTCCGACCTTCGCGAGCTGGACATCCCGATCGACGGCTCGATCGCGATCGAGGCCGTCGACACCGAGATCTCGCGCGCCGCGGAGGCCGCGGACCGGGCGGCGACGGGCTCCGCGGCCGACGGAGTGGTGTGGGAGGAGGTCGAGGCGCGGACCTCGGAGGAGGCGGAGCTGTCGCTGACCTTCCTCGCGTTCATGGTGCTCGCCGCGATCATCGCGGCGGTCGGCATCTTCCTGAACACGCCGATCCTCATCGTCGGGGCGATGGTCGTCGGACCGGAGTTCGGGCCGATCGCCGGTCTGTGCGTCGCGATCGTGGAGCGCCGGCGGGGGCTGGCGCTCCGCTCGCTGCTGCCCCTCGCCCTCGGGTTCCCCCTGGCGATCACCGCCGCGTGGCTCGCGTCCCTGGCCTTCCGCGCGACCGGGTTGACGCCGACGGAGTTCAGCTCGGCGGATCACGCGCTCTCGTCGGTCATCGCGAGCCCGGACTGGTTCTCCTTCATCGTCGCGTTCTGTGCGGGGACCGCCGGGGTGCTGTCGCTCACCTCGGCGAAGTCGGGGGCGTTGATCGGCGTGCTGATCTCGGTCACGACGATTCCCGCCGCCGCCAACATCGGTGTCTCGTTCGCCTACCACGACTGGAGCACGTGGCGCGGCTCACAGGCTCAACTGGCGATCAACCTCGGCGCGATCGTGTTGTCCGGTGTGCTCACCCTCAGCGTTCAGCGCTGGGCCTACCGGCGCCGGCGGCTGCGGCATCTCCGGGACCCCGTGCGCGAGCGGGCCGGGCTGCCGGTCGGTCGGAGCCGGCGTCCGCGTCACCGCGCCGGGCGTGCACCCCTGGACACCCCGCCGGCGACCGGCGCGGGGGCGGCCCGCGACCGGGGCGACGGGCGCTAGCGGGAGGCGCGCGCCGCTCGTGGGGCCGGGCGCCGCGCCGACCGCAGCGGGCAGGCGCAGATCTGGGACCGGGCCGCGACGGTGCCGGGGCGCCCCGGCCGGTGACTCCGCAGGGGGCGGCGGTGGGGGTGCGCCGCCGATCGCGCTTCGGCGGGCGGGCGGTCCCCGAGGACGTCGTCGAGCAGGCCGCCCGGCCCACCGACGCGCGCGACGCCGTGGCGAAGCGTGGCGAGGGCGCGGGCCGTGCGGGAGCCGACAGGGAACATGTGTTCGCACGGTAGGGGCGCCGGCGGATGGACCGGTCGGGGGCGGGGCCCAGGGCTCCACCGTGGCGGAGAACTCCTGCAAACCGGCCGGTTCTCGGCGAACGCCGGTGCAAGGAAAGTTGCACCGGCGTCGCTCGCCCCGGGTGCACGGTGTCGGCCTCCGCGGCCCGACCGGGCCTCAGACGGTGGACCCGAGCGCCGACCAGGCCTCGAGCTTGGTCCGCACCCGGGAGACGACCTCGTCGGTGAAGCCCGTCGTCGTGGCGCTGCCGCCGAGGTCCGGGGTGCGCACGCCGCCGGCGGTGGTCTCCAGGACCGCCTCGTACACGGCGCGTGCGGCCGGCTCGGCCCCGGCGTGGCCGCGTTCGGCCGCATAGTGGAGAACGGCGCCGCAGGCGAGCAGCATCGCCATCGGGTTGGCGAGGTCCTTGCCCTCGAGCGCCGGGGCCGTTCCGTGCGGCGCCTCGGCCATCGCGACCAGCGTCTCGAGCTCGTCGTCGAAGGCGAGCAGCACGGACTCGGCGCCCGCGATCGACCCGAACATCGGCAGGACGAGATCCGACAGGCAGTCGCCGTCGCGGTTCAGCGCCGGGATCACGAGCGGGACGTCGGCGGCGCCGGTGAGCAGGCCGGCGTAGGTCGCGTCGATGAGGACCGGCTGGTAGGGGACGTCGGGGTGCCGGGCGGCCGCGGCGTCCATCTCCTCCTTGAGCATGCCCTCGTACACGGGGGAGACGGTCCACTTCGGCCCGCCGTAGACGCGCCCGCCCATCCGCGTCGCGGTGCGGAACGCGTACTCGGCCGTGGCGCGGCAGGTCGATCGGGTCACGCGCTCGGTCCGGAAGGCCACCTCGGCGTCGGCGCCGGGCTCGCCCTCCCGCCACTGCTCGGCTCCGTAGGCGTCCTCGACGGCCATGCGCACGACCGAGATCGGGAAGTGGACGCCGGCGAGCGGCGTGACCCCGGGGATGCGCCGGCCGGTGCGGATGATCACCTTCCCGTCGACCGCCTCGCGGAGGATGCGGTTCGGCGAGCCGACGTCGTCGGCTCCCTCCGGCGTGATCGTCGCCGCCTTGATCCCGTGGCCGGAGGCGCGCATCGCGGCGGCCGCGTCCCGCACGACGCCGTTCCCCGTCGCTCGGCGGTTGGCCAGCGACAGGTCGAAGCGCTCGAGCCGCAGCGGGATCCCGAGGACGTCGGGATCGAGCACCCGCAGGGCCGCCTCGAGGAGCTCCTGGCCGGTCTGGTCGCCCTCGAGGACGGTGATCGCGAGCGGCGGCGCCATGCGAGGCGGACGATAGCCCGGCGCCCGACGCCGGGCTATCCGGGCGCGGACGCGGGCCCCGACGCCGGTGACGCGCTCCGCGGCACGAGGTCCTCATCGCTCTCCGCCAGCGCCGCGATCACGAAGGCGAGGTGCTCGTCGAAGTCGACGCCGAGGGCCTCGGCGCCGTGGCGCATCGCGTCGCGGTCCACCGCGGCGGCGAAGCTCGGCTGCTTGAGCTTCTTCTTCACCGACTTGGGCGTCATGCCCTCCAGGCCGTCGGGCCGGACGTAGGCGACGGCCAGGATGAATCCCGAGAGCTCGTCGACGGCGTAGAGCGTCTTCTCCATCGGGGTCTCGCGCGGAACCCCGAGGAAGTCCGCATGGGAGGCGATCGCCCGGACGAGGTCGGGGCGGGCGTCCAGCGCCTCGAGCGCCTCGAGCGCCCGGCGCGGATGCCCGGTCTCCAGATCGGGGTAGCGCTCGTAGTCGAGGTCGTGGAGCAGCCCCGTCACCCCCCACAGCTCCTCGTCCTCGCCGAAGCGCCGGGCGTACGCGCGCATCGCCGCCTCGACGGCCAGGACGTGGCGCCGCAGCGACTCCGACGCCGTCCACTCCGTGAAGAGGGACCAGGCCTCGTCCCGCGAAATCTCCCGAGACATGGCTGTTACCCTAGCCCAGCCCGCCGGGCCCCCTTTGTCCGGTGTCGGCCCGCCGCTCATGGAGAAGTTCGTCATCGAGGGAGGCGCGCCCCTCTCCGGCACCGTCGTGCCCGCCGGGAACAAGAACGGCGCGCTCCCCATCCTCGCCGCCGCGCTCCTCACCGAGGAGCAGGTCGTCGTGCGCAACGTGCCGCGGATCGCCGACGTCGAGACCATGCTGCTGCTGCTCGAGGAGCTCGGCGCGACGGTCGAGCGGCGCGGCGGCGGCGAGGTGGCGATCACCACCGCCGGCGTCGATCGCCCGGAGGTCGATCGCGGGCTCTCGGAGCACATCCGGGCGTCGTTCCTGCTCGCGGGGCCGCTGCTGGCCCGCTTCGGCCACGTCCTCATGCCGCCGCCCGGCGGCGACGTCATCGGCCGCCGGCGACTCGACCCCCACCTCGACGCCTTCCGCGCGCTCGGCGCGCTCGTGCACCACGATCGCGACATCGAGCTGCGCGCGCCCGACCGCGGGCTCGGCGCCTGCGACATCCTCATGGACGAGCCCTCGGTCATGGGCACCGAGAACGCGCTGCTCGCCGCGGCGCTCACCCCGGGGGCCACGACGATCCGCAACGCCGCCAGCGAGCCCCACGTGCAGGACCTCGCCCGGATGCTCGTGGCGATGGGCGCCCCGATCGACGGCATCGGCTCGAACGTCATGACGATCCACGGCTCCGAGCGGCTCGGCGGCTGCGAGCACGCGGTGGCGCCCGACCACATCGAGATCGGCTCCTTCATGGCCCTCGCGGGCGTGACCGGCGGCGAGCTCCTGGTCAAGAACGTCGTCCCCGAGGATCTCCGCATGATCCGCATGGTCTTCGAGCGGCTCGGCCTCGAGTCGGAGCTGCGCGGCACGGACGTCCACGTTCCGGGCGCTCAGAAGCTCGTCATCCGCAACGACTGGGGCGGGCACCAGCCCAAGGTCGAGGACGGGCCGTGGCCCGCCTTCCCGGCGGACCTCACGAGCATCGCGCTCGCGCTGGCCACCCAGTCGGAGGGGTCGGTGATCATCCACGAGAAGATGTTCGAGAACCGTCTCTTCTTCACCGACAAGCTCTCGCTCATGGGCGCGGCGATCACGATCTGCGACCCGCACCGCGCGCTCGTCGTCGGGCCGCGGCGGCTGCGGGGCGAGCGGGTCGAGTCGCCGGACATCCGCGCCGGGATGGCCATGCTGATCGCCGCGCTCTGCGCCGAGGGGCGCACGGAGATCGGCAACGTGCGCCAGATCGACCGGGGGTACGAGCGCATCGACGAGCGGCTGCGCGATCTCGGCGGCCGGATCGAGCGCGTCGCGGACGCGCCCGCCCACGCCCACGCGTAGCCGGGGGTCCCCTCATGGTCCCCAGCATTCCCAGCGGCACCCGCGACGTGCTGCCCGACGAGATGCGGGAGCTCCGGGCGATCGGAGAGCGGCTCCGCGGGGTGTACGCCGAGGCCGGGTACGGCGAGGTCTACACCCCCGCGCTGGAGTACGAGGACACGCTGGAGCGCGGCGGCTCTCCGGGCGTCCCGGCCTACCGGCTGTTCGACGAGCACGGCGCCGTCCTCGTCCTGCGCTCGGACATGACCGTGCCCATCGCGCGGGTGGCCGCGACGCGGTACGCGACCGCCGATCCGCCGCTGCGCTTCTGCTACGCCGCGCACGCCTATCGCGGGGTCCGCCCGCAGCGGGGCCAGGCACGCGAGTTCCTGCAGTCCGGCGTCGAGCTCATCGGCGCGCCCGCGCCCGACGGCACCGTCGAGGCGCTGAGCGTGCTCTGCGCCGCCCTCGACGCGGCCGGGCTGCGCGACTACCGCGTCGGCCTCGGCGACGCGTCGCTCTATCCGGGCCTGCTCGACGCGTTGGGCGTCACCGGATCCGGGCGCGACCAGGTCCTGCACGAGCTCGCGACCCGCGACTTCGTCGGGCTCGAGCGCCATGTCGGCGCGCTCGGCCTCGATCGCGACGCGGCCGACCTGCTCGTCCGCGTGCCGCAGTCCCGCGGGGGGGCCGAGGCGCTGGAGGCCCGCGGCACCGGCGGGCCCGGGGGCGCGGCGCTGGCCGAGGCCGTGGGCGGGCTGCGCGCCGTGCACGAGCGCCTCCCGGACGGCGTCGCCGAGCGGGTGATCCTCGACCTCGGCCTCGCGCGCAACCTCGGCTACTACACGGGCGCGGTCTTCGAGGTCTACGACCCTCGCCTGGGCGTCCCGATCGGCGGTGGTGGGCGCTACGACGACCTGCTCGGGCGCTTCGGGCGGCCGCTGCCCGCGGTCGGCTTCGCCGTGACGGTCGAACGGCTGCACATCGCGCTGACCGCGCAGGAGGAGGTGGCCCCGTGAGCGCGGCGGACGGCCTCACGATCGCGGTCCCGCGCGGCGCGCTCCTGGAGGGCGCGCTCGACGGGCTCGACCGGCTCGGGCTCGACACCGCCGAGGTGCGCGCGAACGACCGCAAGCTGCTGTTCGCCGATCAGGGCATCGTCACGATGCGCCCCTCCGACGTGCCGACCTACGTGGAGGCCGGGGCGGCCGATCTCGGGATCACCGGGAAGGACGTGCTCATGGAGCAGTCCGAGCGGGCGGTCTACGAGGTGCTCGACCTCGGCTTCGGCGCCTGCCGGATGATCCTCGCCACCCGCGCCGGGCAGGACCCGGTGGCGGAGGCGCTGCGGCGGCTCGGCACCGCGCGGATCGCGACGAAGTACCCCCGCGTCGCCGCCGGGTTCTTCCAGCGCACCGGCCGGCAGGCCGAGATCGTGGAGGTGAGGGGCTCGGTCGAGCTCGCGCCGCTGACGGGGCTCGTCGACGGCATCGTCGATCTCACGGCGACCGGCACCACCCTGCGCGAGAACGGCCTCGTGATCCGCGAGGAGATCGCGGCCTGCACCGCCCGGCTCATCGCGAACCCGGTGGCGCACAAGCTCCGCGCGGCGGAGATCGACGACGTGATCGGGCGTCTTCGTGCGGGTTGAGCGCCGACGGCTCGACACCGCGGGCGAGGCCGCCGCGCTGGCCGAGCGCCTGCGGGCGCTGGCCCCGTCCGGTGGCGACGTCGCGGCGCAGGTCGGGGAGATCCTCGCCCGCGTGCGCGCCGAAGGTGACGCGGCGGTGCTGGAGCTCACGCGCCAGCTCGACCTCGCCGGCGAGGACCCCCCGGCGCTGACCGTCGAGCGCGGCGGCGCTCGACGCCGCGCGCGAGGGCCTGGCGCCGGATGTCGCCGCGGCGCTCGAGGTGGCGATCGCCAACGTGCGCGCCGTGGCCGTCGCCGGGCTGCACGAGGACCGCGTCGTCGAGCTCGCGGCCGGTCAGCGGGTCCTGCTGCGGGAGGTGCCGGTGCGCCGCGCCGCGATCTACGTGCCGGGCGGGCGGGCGCCGTACCCCAGCAGCGTCGTGATGGGCGTCGTCACCGCGCGCGTCGCGGGCGTCGAGGACGTGGCCGTCTGCTCGCCGCCGGGACCCGGGGGCGAGGTCCATCCCGTCGTGCTCGGCGCCTGCGCGCTGGCCGGCGCCTCCCGGGTGCACCGGATCGGCGGCGCCCAGGCCGTGGCGGCGCTGGCGTTCGGCACGGTGACGGTGCCGGCGGTCGACGTCATCGCGGGCCCGGGCAACCTCTGGGTCACCGAGGCCAAGCGCCAGGTGTTCGGCACGGTCGGCATCGACGGCCTCGCCGGCCCGAGCGACGTCTTCGTGCTGCTCTCCGACGGCGCCGACCCGACGTGGGCGGCGCTCGACCTGCTCGCCCAGGCCGAGCACGGCCCGGCCACCGTCGTGGTCGCCGCGTCGCCCGACGGCGCCCTGCTCGACGGGCTCGCCGCGGCGCTGAAGCGCCTGGCGGCGGAGCGGCCGACCGCCGATCCGGCGGGCGTCGTGCTCGTCGACACCGCCGACCTCGAGGAGGCGCTGGCCCTCGCCGAGGCCTTCGCGCCCGAGCACCTGAACCTGGCCGGCGGCGCCGCCGAGGCGCTCGCTCCGCGGGTGCGGGCCGCCGGCTGCGTGCTCGTCGGGGCGGGAACGGCGACCGCGTTCGGCGACTACGTCGCCGGCTCGAACCACGTCCTGCCGACCGGCGGCACGGCCCGCTTCGGGTCGGGGCTCGGCCCGGCCGTGTTCCGGCGGCGGCTGAGCGAGGTGCGGGTGCCGGCCGGGGCCGCCGGGACGCTCGCGCCGCCGGGTGCGTCGCTGGCCCGCGCCGAGGGGTTCCCCCTCCACGCCGAGTCGATGGAGGCGCGCATGCGGGACAATCGCGACCCATGAGCACCCGTCGCGCCGAGATTCATCGCGTCACCGGGGAGACCGACGTGCGCCTCGTGCTCGCGCTCGAGGGCGCCGGCGGGGGAGAGCGTCGCACCGGGGTCGGCTTCCTGGACCACATGCTCGACCTCGTCGCGCGCCACGGGCGCCTCGACCTCGACGTCGCGGCGACGGGCGACCTCGACACCGGGGCCCACCACACCGTCGAGGACGTCGGGATCTGCCTGGGGCAGGCGCTCGACCGTGCGCTCGGCGAGCGCGCCGGGATCGTCCGCTACGGCTTCGCCGTCGTCCCGATGGACGAGGCGCGCGCCGCCTGCGCGATCGACGTCTCGGGCCGGCCGTTCTGCGCCGTGGACGCCGATCTGCCGGCGGGCGCCATCGGGACCTTCGACCACGACCTCGCCGAGGAGTTCCTTCGCGCCGTCGCCGCGAACGCCCGGCTGACCCTGCACGTGGCGGTCGAGCGCGGGACGAACGTCCATCACGTCATCGAGGCGATGTTCAAGGCGTTCGCGCGGGCGCTGCGCGCCGCGGTGGCCGTCGACCCGGACGAGGCGGGGGTCCCGAGCACGAAGGGCACGCTCACGTGAGCCCCGGACCGCGCATCGCGATCCTCGACTACGGGATGGGGAACCGGCGCTCGGTCGAGAAGGCGCTGCAGCGCGTGGGCGCCCGCCCGCAGATCACCTCCGACCCGGGCGCGATCGCGGCCGCGGCGGGGCTCGTCCTGCCGGGCGTCGGGGCGTTCCGGGCCGGAATGACGCGGATCCGCGAGCGCGGTCTCGACGCGACCATGCGGGAGCGCGTGGCGGCCGGCGTCCCGCTGCTCGGCCTGTGTCTGGGGATGCAGCTGCTGTTCGATCGCTCCACGGAGCTCGGCGGGGCCGCGGGGCTCGGGTTGCTGCGCGGCGAGGTGACGCCGCTCGACGCGCGGGGCGAGCGGCTGCCGCACATCGGGTGGAACGCCGTGCGCTGGACGCGCCCCTCGCCGCTGACCGCCGGCCTGCCGGGCGAGACCTTCCTCTACCACGTCCATTCGCTCGCTCCCGTTCCCGCCGACCCGGCGGACGTGCTCGGGACGGCGGAGTACGGGACGCGATTCGTCGCCGCGGTGGCCCGCCCGCCGGTCTTCGGCGTGCAGTCGCATCCCGAGAAGTCCTCGACCCACGGGCTCGGGCTGCTCGCGAACTTCGCGGCCGTCTGCGCCGGCGTTCCCGCCGGCGTCGCCGCGTGATCCTCTACCCGGCCGTGGACATTCGCGGCGGCCGGGCCGTCCGCCTGCGCCGCGGCGACTTCGACGCGGAGACCGTCTATGCGGCCGACCCGCTCGATGCGGCGCGGCGCTGGGTGGAGGGCGGCGCGCGCGTGCTCCACGTCGTCGACCTCGACGGGGCGCGGGCGGGCCGGCCCGTCGCCCTCGACTCGCTGCGGCGCATCGCCGAGGCGGCCGGCGTGCCCGTGCAGTACGGCGGCGGCCTGCGGACCGCGGCGGACGTCGACGCCGCGGTCGAGGCCGGCGCCGCACGGGTCGTGCTCGGCACCGCCGCCTACCGCGACGTGGACGTCCTCGACCACGCCGTGGCCGCGCACGGCGATCGTCTCGTCGTGTCGGTCGACGCGCGGCGCGGCAAGGTCGCCGCCGCCGGCTGGACCGAGCAGACCGACCTGCCCGCGGTCGACGTGATCGCCCGGCTGGCGGACCGCGGCGTACGGGCGTTCGTCTACTCGTCGATCGAGCGCGACGGCACGCTCGAGGGCCCGGACCTCGAGGAGGTGCGCGTCGTGGCGGCGGCGGTCCGCGGCCGGTTCGTGTACTCCGGCGGCGTCGGCCGGCTGGAGGACCTGGCGGCGCTCGCCCGGCTGCGCCAGGTGAACCTGGGCGGGGTGATCGTCGGGAGCGCGCTCTACGAGGAGCGCTTCACGCTCCCCCAGGCGATCGCCGCGCTCGACGGCGGCTGAGCGCCCGCCCCGCGGCGCTACGCTCGCCGTCCGCCATGCACTGCAAGCGCGTCATCCCCTGCCTCGACGTGGACGCCGGACGCGTCGTCAAGGGCGTGGGATTCGTCGAGCTCCGCGACGCCGGCGACCCGGTCGAGCTCGCCGAGCGCTACGACGCCGCGGGCGCCGACGAGCTCGTCTTCCTCGACATCACCGCGACGCACGATCGGCGCGACACCGTCGTCGACCTCGCCCGCCGCACCGCGGACAACGTCTTCGTCCCGTTCACGATCGGGGGCGGGATCCGCTCGGCCGCGGACGCGCAGGCCGTGCTCGACGCCGGCGCCGACAAGGTGTCGGTCAACTCCGCCGCGGTGGCCCGACCCGACCTCGTGGACGAGCTCGCCGAGCGCTTCGGCGCCCAGTGCGTCGTCCTCGCGATCGACGCGAAGCGCCGCCGCCGGGGGAGACGGCTGGGAGGTGTTCGTCGCCGGCGGGCGGACGCCCACCGGCCGCGACGCCGTGGCCTGGGCCCGCGAGGCGGTGGAGCGCGGGGCGGGGGAGATCCTGCTGACCAGCATGGACCGCGACGGCACCCTGGACGGCTACGACCTCGAGCTGACGCGGGCGGTCGCGGACGCGGTCGGCGTCCCCGTCATCGCCTCGGGCGGCGCCGGGACCCTCGCGCATCTCGAGGCGGGGCTCCGGGCGGGCGCCGACGCCGTCCTCTGCGCCTCGATCCTCCACTACGGCCGGCACTCGGTCCCCGAGATCAAGGCGCACCTCGCCGCGGCGGGCGTGCCGGTCCGGCCGGTGGCCGCGCGGGAGGACGGTCCCCGCTGAGGATCAGTCGGGCGGGGGCGGCGACTCGGGCGGGGGCGGGGCGGTTCGCGGCACGACGCGCCCCGTCGCCTACCGCGGAACCAGGCCGAAGAGGTTCGCGTAGCCGGTCAGGTAGATCGCGCGACCGTCGGAGATCACCGGGTTGAACGATCCCTCGCGGAAGGCGAAGACGCGCCGGCCGGTGCGGGCGTCGAGCCCGACCGCGGACTTGGCCGCGAGGTTCGCGAAGTACGCGACGTTGCCGATGAGCGAGACGCCGCCGGAGATCTTCCCGCCCGCGGCGTGCTGCCAGCGGACGCCCCCGGACCGCGCGTCGAGCGCGTAGAGGTTGCCGTCGTAGGAGCCGATGTACACGGTCGGGCCGAGACCGCGCACCGTCGCCACGGCCGGGGAGGAGTAGACGTAGGCCCCCGTCCCGGTGGCCCAGGCCAGCGAGCCGTCGCGCTGGGTGAACGAGTAGACGCGCCCGTCGGTGTTGCCGAGGTAGATGCGTCCGTAGGCCGCGGCGGCCGTCGAGTAGAAGTTGCCGGACCCGAAGCCGAACGCGGTGCCGCTCGTGCCCACCGACCAGACCTTGCGCCCGTTGCGCAGGTCGAGGCAGTAGACGTGCCCCGTGTAGTCGCCGAAGAACAGCCGGTTGCCGACCCGCGTGATGCCGGCCTTCACCGCGCCCTGCGCCTTGAACGTCCACAGCGTCCGGCCCCGGCGGCGGTCGAGCGCGTAGACGGTGCCGTTCTCGCTCCCGAAGTACACGACGCTCGGCGTGAGCAGGGGAGAGGACTCGGCGCGACTCGGCAACTCGCGCGCCCACAGGACCTTCCCGTCACGCTGGCGCAGCTTCACGGCGCGGCCCGTGTCGCCGCGGAAGCCCTTGAGGACGACGACGTAGACCCCGCCGTCGTCCACGGCGGGAGAGGCGGCGGCGAGCAGGCCGAGCTTGCGCTTCCAGCGCACCTTGCCGGTGCGCTTGTCGATCCGCAGCACGCCGGCGTTGTCGTTGAGGACGTACAGCGCCGGCCCGTCGATGACCGGCGGGAACTCGAGCAGCGACGTGCCCCGGTAGGTCCAGGTCCGGCGGAACGGCGGCGCCAGCCGCCGGCTCGCCGGGAGGAAGGCGGCCCGGTCCGCGGCGTAGTGGTAGAAGGGCCAGCGGAAGGTGTCGCGCGGCGGCGGCCTGGGCCTCGGCGGAGCGGTGGGCGCGGTGAACTCGGCGTTCGGGTCCGAGACGTTCCCCGGCTCGCGGAGGATGAGGAAGGTCGCGGCGGCGCCCGCGACCAGCGCGAGGAACGCGAGGACGTAGGGCCAGCGCCGCCGGCGGCGGCGGGCGCCCGGCGTCAGCATGGTGGGGGATGCTACCGGCGAGTCTCCCGGACTCCCGGCCATGCCGACGCTGCGCACCGACGACCTCAACGACCGCCTGCGGGCCGTGCCCGCGCTGGCCGCGCTGCTGCCGGCGCTGGCCGGCGAGTCGGGCGTGAGCGTCGTCGGCGGTGTCCCGCGCGACCTCCTGCTCGGAGGCGCGCCGCTGGACGTGGACCTCGTCGTCGAGGGCGACGCCGAGGCGCTCGCGGCGCGCCTGGCCGCCCGCCTGGGCGGCGTGGCCACGCGACACGAGCGCTTCGGGACGGCGACGATCACCGTCGAGGGCCGGCCCGTCGATCTCGCCCGGGCCCGGGCGGAGACCTACGCCCGCCCGGGGGCGCTCCCCGACGTGCGACCGGCGACGCTGGCCGAGGACCTGGGTCGCCGCGACTTCACGGTCAACGCCATCGCGCTGGCCCTCGACGCCGATCGCCTCGCGGAGCTCGCCGCCGCGCCCGGGGCGCTCGAGGACCTCGCGGACGGCCGCCTGCGGGTGCTCCATTCGGCGAGCTTCGGCGACGACCCGACGCGACTGCTGCGCCTCGCCCGCTACGCCGGTCGACTGCGCTTCGCCGTGGAGCCCGGCACCGAGAGGCTCGCACGCGACGCCGTCCGCTCGGGCGCCCTCGGGACGGTCTCGTCCGGCCGGGTCGGCTCCGAGTACCGGCTCCTCCTCGCCGAGCCCGACGTCCTCGCGGCGCTCGACCGGGCATCGCGGCTCGGGCTCGTGGACGCGCTGGACGGGGAGTGGGGCTGGGATCGCGCCGAGGGCGAGCGGGCGCTGGCCCTGCTCCCGGCCGACGGGCGGAAGGACCTCCTGCTCGCGGGAGCCCTCGCCCGCCGCGCCGACCCGGGGCGGCTCGCCGCGCGCCTCGACGCGCTGGAGTTCGAGCGCGGCGACCGCTCCCGGATCCTCGCCGTGGCCGGCGCCGATGCGCTGGTGGCGCCGCTCGAGGCGGCCGGGCGCCCGTCCGCGCTGCGGGCGGCCGTCGGCGCGGCCCCGCCCGAGGCGATCGCCCTGGCCGGGGCTCGCGGGGCGGCGGCGCCCGCGCGCCGGTGGCTCGACGAGCTCCGTCACGTGGGCCTCGACATCGGGGGAGAGGACCTGACGGCCGCCGGCGTGCCCGAGGGGCCGGCGATCGGGCGCGGGCTCGCGACCGCGCTCGACCGCCGGCTCGACGGCGAGGCGCCGGACCGGGCGGCGCAGCTCGCGGCCGCGCTGCAGGCGGCGCGGGAGGGCTGAACGCCCGCGGTGGGCGCCGAGATCGCCATCTAGGATGGCCGCGGCATGGCACGCGACCTCAACGCCCAGCGGTGGGCCGGCGATCCGGGCTTCTACGAGGTCTGGTACCTCACGCTGACCGATCGCGCCTCCGGGATCGGCGTGTGGATCCGCTACACCCTGCTCGCGCCGTCCTCGGGCGCCCCGGCGACGTGCGCCGTGTGGTTCCTGGCGATGGACCCCCACGCGCGGGGGCCCCGGGCGCTCGGGCGCAAGCGGACCTTCCCGATCGCCGCGCTGCGCTCCGCGACCGGACCGTTCTCGCTGGAGGTCGACGACGCGGCGCTGACCGAGCGCGGGATGGCCGGCGCGATCGAGGACGTCGCCTGGGAGCTGCGCTGGGAGCCGGGCGGCGACGGGTACGAGCACGTGCATCCCGCGCTGGCGCGGGCCCGGATCGCCAAGACCGTGCTGGTGCTGCCCCAGCCCGACCTCGCCGTCGAGGGCACGCTGACCCTGCCCGGCGGCCGCACGATCGCGCTGGACGGGGCGCGCGGCGGGCAGGCGCACCTGTGGGGCACCAAGCACGCGGCCCGCTGGGCGTGGCTCCACGCCTCCGACCTCGAGGGACTCGACGGCGCGCCGCGGCCGGGCGCCTTCGTCGACGGCGTCTCCGTCTACGTCCCGCGGCTGGGCCGGGAGGTCGGGCCGAGCACCCCGGTCGTCGGCCGGATCGGCGGCGCGCCGTGGCGCTCGACCTCGCCGCTGCGCGTGCTCCGCAACCGCAGCCGGTTCGCGCTCACCGGCTGGGCGCTCGACGCGCGCGACGGCGACCGGCGCCTCGTCGCGGAGGTCGACGCCGACCGCGCCGAGCTGGCCGGCGTCACCTACCACGACCCGGACGGGGAGGAGGCCTACTGCTACAACAGCGAGACGGCGACGCTCCGCCTCCAGCTCTGGGAGCGTCGTCGCTCCGCGACGACGCCCTGGACGCTGGCCGACACGCTCGTCGCCCCGGGCCGGGCGCACTTCGAATACGCCCAGCGCACGCCCGTGCCGGGCGTGGAGCTGCTGACCGCGTGACCGTGCGCGCGCCCTTCCGCGCCACGGGCGAGCACCTCGCGGTGGCGCTCCGCGGCGGTGTTCGCGCGCTCTTCACCTCGCGCCGGGGCGGGGTCTCGGCCCCGCCCTACGACACGCTCAACCTCGGACGGCTGACCGGCGACGACGCCGGCGCGGTGGATGCCAACCGTGACCGACTCGCCGCGCTGTGCGGCATCCCGCGCGAGCGCGTCCTCCAGGGCCGCCAGGTCCACGGCACGGCCGTCGCGCGGCCGGGCGCGCCGCCGCCGGCCGGCGTGGCCCCGGCGCCGGCCGACGGCCAGGCGACGGCGGTGCCCGGGCTCGCCCCGCTGGTCCTCACCGCCGACTGCCTGCCGCTCGTCCTCGCCGCCGACGGCGCGGTCGCGGTGATCCACGCGGGCTGGCGCGGGCTGGCGGCGGGGATCGTCGAGGAGGGCGTCGCCGCGCTCCGGGCGCTCGGCGCCGATGGTCCGGCCGAAGCCGCCATCGGGCCCGGCGCCGGCCCGTGCTGCTACGCGGTCGGCGCCGAGGTGCACGCCGCGTTCGCCGCGCGCGGGCACGCGTCCGCCTCGCGCCCGGACGGCCACCTCGACCTCAAGGCCGTCGCCGCGGCGGACCTGCGCGAGCACGGCGCGGACGCGGTCCACGACGCGGGCGTCTGCACGATCTGCGACCCGCGCTGGTTCTCCCACCGCCGCGACGGCACGACCGGCCGACAGGCGGCGCTCGCATGGTTGAGCTGATCGGCGACCTCGACCCCGAGCGGGTCCGCGCGACGCTCGCGCGACTGCGCGCGGACATCGACGCGGCGGCCGCGCGGGCCGGGCGCCCCGCGGGGACCGTCGAGATCCTCGCCGCCACGAAGTACGTCGCCGCGGAGGGCCTGGGCGCGCTCGCCGCCGCCGGCGTCACGCTGCTCGGAGAGAACCGCGCCCAGGACCTCGCCGCGAAGGCCGCGGCCTGGCCGGGGCGATTCACCTGGGACTTCATCGGCCACCTCCAGAGCCGCAAGGTCAAGCAGATCCTGCCCCACGTCCGGCTGATCCACTCCGTCGCGTCCGACTCCGCGCTCGAGCAGCTCGCGCGGCACGGCACGCCCGACACGGAGATCCTGCTCGAGGTCAACGTGGCCGGCGAGGCGGCGAAGAGCGGGATCGACCCGGCGGAGCTGCCGGCCTTCCTCGAGCGCGCGCCCTGCCGGGTCGGCGGCCTCATGACGATGCCGCCCTTCGCGCCGGACCCGGAGGCGAGCCGACCGCACTTCGCCCGCCTGCGCGAGCTCGCCGCCGCGCACGGGCTCGAGCGCCTGTCGATGGGCACGAGCCAGGACTACGCGGTGGCCGCGGAGGAGGGCGCGACGATCGTCCGATTGGGGTCGGTCCTCTACGCCTGAGCACGGCGCGTCCCGGAAGGGCGCATAATGTCGCAAGCAGGGATTCTCCACGCGCTCCCGAATCCCGAATCCGCCATGGCCTTCCGTGACACCTGGCATCGCGCGCTCGTCTACTTCGGCCTCGCCGAGGATCGCGACGCCTACGAGGAGGGCCCCGACCTCCCCGAGCCCGAGGCCCAGCTCGAGGATCGCTACCGCGAGCGCCCGAACGTGCGGCGCCTCTCCGCCCGGCGACGTCGCGACGAGATCGACGACATCTTCGCCGACGACGCCGAGACGGAGCGCCGGACCAACGTGCTTCGGCCGGTCGGCGGCGGCGGCGGATCGGGCGGGCGGTCCAACGGGCGCGGCGGCGACGTGCGCGTCCACCTCGTGATCCCCAAGAGCTTCAACGACGCGCAGGACGTGGCCGACAAGTTCAAGGAGTCGATTCCGGTGATCCTCAACCTGCAGGGCGCGGACACCGACCTCTCCAAGCGGCTGATCGACTTCTCCAGCGGCCTGACCTACGCGCTCGACGGCGGCATGCAGCGGATCGCCGACAAGGTCTTCCTCCTCACGCCGAACAACGTCGAGGTCTCCGCCGAGGAGCGCGCGCGGCTCATCGAGAAGGGCTTCTTCAACCAGTCGTGAGCGCCCCCGGGCGTGCCCGCCCGGGTGGTCGTCTCGCCTCGCCCGGGCCGCGCCCGCCGGACCATCTAGCCTTCCCGCTCGTGCGGGTGGGCCTCATCGGAGCCGGGAACATGGCCAGCGCCCTCGCGCGCGGCTGGGGCGAGCCGGTGCTCGTGGCCGACGCCCTCCCCGCCCGGGCCGAGGCGCTGGTCGCGGAGGTCGGCGGGGAGTCGCCGGGCGGCAACGCCGAGGTCTTCGCCCGCGCGGAGGTGGTCGTGCTCTGCCACAAGCCGGCCCAGCTCGCCGAGGTCGCCGCCGAGGCCGAGGGGACGTCGACCCCGATCGTGTCGATCCTCGGGTCGGTGCCGCGCGCGGAGGTCGCCGCGGCGTACCCGGCCGCCCCGGTGTTCCGCGTGCTGCCGAACCTCCCGGTCGAGGTGCGTCGCGGGGTGCTGTGCTGGGTCCCCGACCCGAACGCCGAGGCGTCCGTCCTCGCGGAGATCGAAGCTCTCTTCGCGCGCCTCGGGCGGGTCGTCCCGCTCGAGGAGAGGCTGATCGAGGCGGCGATGGCGCTGACCAGCAACGCCCCCGCCTTCGTGGCCCTGGTCGTCGAGGCGATGGTCGACGCGGGGGTGCGCCACGGCGTCCCGGCCGAGCGGGCGTCCGAGATGGCCGTCGAGGCGGTCGCCGGGACGGCCGAGCTGCTCGCGGCCCGCGGCGGGGACACCCTCGGGGTGCGGCGCGCCGTGACCTCGCCCGGCGGGTCCACGGCGCGGGGACTGGCCGCGCTCGAGGCCGGCGGGGTGCGCGACGCCTTCGCCGCGGCCTTCGACGCGATCGTGGGCGGAGCCGGAAGGTGAGCCCGCTGCCGACGGCCACGGTCCGCGAGGACATCGCGGGCTACGTCGACGCCCTCGTGCTCGTCTACACGATCCTCATCTTCGCCTACATCGTGTCGACCTGGGTGCTGGCCGCCGGCGCGCGCGTGCCCTACAACCGCGGCGTCGACTGGGTCCTGACCTTCCTGCGCGACGTCGTCGAGCCCTATCTGCGGCTCTTCCGCCGCTTCATCCCGCCGCTCGGGCCGCTCGACCTCAGCCCGATCGTCGCGATCATCGTCCTGCAGGTCGTGGGCCGGCTCGTCGTCGGCCTCATCGCCGGCTGAGATGACCGCCGGGGCGGCCGCCTGGGCCCGCGCGGGGCTGCTGGCCGCGGCGATCGTGGCCGCCGATCAGGCGAGCAAGCACGCCGTCGAGTCCCAGATCCGGCTCGGCGACCGGCACGACGGGGTGGCGTTCGTCGACCTCGTCCACGTCCGCAACGACGGGGTCGCCTTCGGCCTGCTGCGCGGCGGCGGCACCGCCCTCGTGGTCGCGCTCACGGCGGCCGCCCTGCTGGCCGTCCTGGCCTGGTTCGCCCGCAACCCGGGCCGCTCGCTGGCGTGGCTGCCGACCGGCCTGCTCGTCGGCGGCGCGATCGGGAACCTCCTCGACCGCATCCGGCAGGGGTCGGTGACCGACTTCCTGAAGGTCCCGCACTGGCCGGCCTTCAACCTCGCGGACACCGCGATCACGCTCGGGGTGATCGCGCTCGTCCTCGTGCTGGAGACCCGCACGGCGCGGACGTGAGCGCCCACGGCCCGCTCGCGCTCGAGGTCGGCCCCGAGGCGGCCGGCGAGCGCCTCGACCGGTTCCTCGCCGAGCGTCTCGGCTCGCGCTCGCGCGCCCAGCGCCTGATCGCCGCGGGCCGGGTCACGGTCGACGGCCGCCCACGAGCCAAGCGCCACCTCGTCGCCGCCGGGCAGCGGGTCGAGGTGGCCGCGCAGGACGCGGGCGAGGAGGGGGCGCCGGCCGGGCCCGCGCCGTTCCGCATCGCCTACGAGGACGCGCGCCTGCTCGTGGTCGACAAGCCCGCGGGGGTCGTGGTGCACCCCGGGCGCGGGCACCGCGAGGGGACCCTGGCCCAGGCGCTGGGCGGCGTGGCCGGCGGTGGCCCGGCGGAACGCGCCGGGATCGTGCATCGGCTCGACAAGGACACCTCGGGGCTGCTCGTCGTCGCCCGGGACGAGGCGACGCTCCGCGCGCTCCAGCGCCTCCTCGCCGAGCGGCGCGTCCGGCGCGAGTACCTCGCCCTGGTGGCGGGTCGTCCGGACGCCCGCAGCGGGACGATCGACGCGCCGCTGGGCCGCGACCGCCGGCGCCGCACGCGCGTCTCGGTGGACAGCGACGTGGCACGGCCGGCGGTGACGCACTTCTCGACCGAGGCGGCCCTGCCGGACACCACCCTGCTGCGCGTCGTGCTGGAGACCGGGCGGACCCATCAGATCAGGGCGCACCTGCAGGCCATCGGCCACCCGGTGGCGGGCGACCCGGAGTACGGCGTGCCCGGGGCGCTGGGCCTGCGGCGGCAGTTCCTGCACGCCGCGCGCCTCGCGTTCGACCACCCGGACGGCGAGGGCCGCGTCGACGTCGCCTCGCCGCTGCCGGACGACCTCGTCGCGGCGCTCGAGGCGGCCCGCGCGGTCGAGGGATGACGCCCACGCCGACAAACGTCCATGCGGCCACCATCCTCACCGGATCTTCACGTCGGGTTGAGGTCCGCCGTCAACAGTTCGGGACATGCTCCTCACGCGTCTGCCTCCCGGCCCCGCCGATCCGCTCCGCTCCGAGGTGGCCGCCCTCGCCGACGCCGGGGCGAGCTTGCCGGACATCGAACGCGAAGTCGTGCGCCCCGCGGCGCTCGACGAGGATCGCCGCTCGGCGCTCTGGCTCTACGCGTGGCACCACGTCGAGGCCGACGCCGTCGCGCGGCCTCGCGCCGCCTGACCCGGACGGCGTCCGGGCTCGCCGCCTCCGCCGCCCGAGCCGCGACGACGACGCCCGGCCGGCCGGGGTCTCCTACACTGGCGTACTTCACCCCCCCGATCCCGTTCGGGGACGGGACGCGGCCCTGTCCGGCCCCGCCGATGCGGCGCCGGATCCGCGCACCCGCCGAGCGGGCAGTAGGCACCACCACAACCAAGGGAGCAGGCAGTGGCCCGCGTAGGCATCAAGGACCTGCTGGAGGCCGGAGTCCACTTCGGCCACCAGACCCGGCGCTGGAACCCGAAGATGCGCCGCTACATCTTCGGCGAGCGCGACGGGATCTACATCATCGACCTCCTCCAGACCGAGGAGCTCCTCGCCAGGGCCCAGGCCTTCGCCGACACGCTCGCCCACCGCGGCGGGACGGTCCTGTTCGTCGGGACCAAGAAGCAGGCGCGCGACGGCATCAAGGAGATCGCCGAGGCGGCGGACATGCCCTACGTCAACCACCGCTGGCTGGGCGGCCTGCTGACGAACTTCCACACCATCAGCCGGCGGATCAAGCGGCTGCACGACCTCGAGCGCTACGAGACCGAGGGCCAGCTCGCGCTCCTGCCGACGCGTGAGCGGATGGCCGCCCAGGCCGACCTCGCGAAGCTGCGGGCGAACCTCGGCGGGGTGAAGAACATGCAGCGCGTGCCCGACGCGGTCTTCATCTGCGACATCAAGACCGAGGCCATCGCCGTCGCCGAGGCGCGGCGCCTGCGCATCCCGATCATCGGCCTCGTCGATACGAACTGCAACCCCGACGGGATCGACTACATCGTCCCCGGCAACGACGACGCGATCCGATCGTGCGGCGTGGTGACGAAGGCGATCGGCGACGTCGTCTCGGCCGGACACGCGGTGTTCCGCGCCGAGGAGGAGAAGGCGCGCCAGGAGGCCGAGGAGAAGGCGCGGCGCGAGGCCGAGGAGAAGGCGCGGCGCGAGGCCGAGGAGCAGGCCCGCCGCGAGGCGGAGGAGGCCGCGGCCGCCGCCGCCGCGCAGGAGGCGGCCGCTCAGGCCGCGGCTCCGGCGGCCGCGGCTCCCGCGCCCGCCGCTCCGGCGGCGGCCCCGCCGGCGGCCGCTCCGCCGGCCCCGCCCACCGAGGCCGCCCCCGCCGCCCCGCCCGCTGAGGCCGCGCCGGCCGCCCCGCCGGCCGAGGCCGCGCCCGCCGCCCCGCCGGCCGAGGCCGCGCCCGCCGAGGAGGCGCCCCCCGCCCCCGCCGCGACCCCGGAGGACACGCCCGCATGAGCGTCACCGCGACCGACGTCAAGGCCCTGCGCGACCGCACCGGGGCCGGGATGATGGACTGCAAGCAGGCGCTCACCGACGCCGAGGGCGACCTCGACAAGGCGGTCGAGATCCTCCGGGTGAAGGGCCTCTCGCGCGCGGCCAGGCGCGGCGAGCGCGAGGCCGCCGAGGGCACGGTCCAGTCCTACATCCACGCGAACGCGAAGATCGGCGTGCTCGTCGAGGTCGACTGCGAGACCGACTTCGTCGCGCGCAACGAGGACTTCGTGGCCTTCGCGAGGGACCTCGCGCTGCACATCGCGGCGGCGGCGCCCGAGTACGTCTCCGAGGACGAGGTCCCGGACGACGTCCGCGAGGCCGAGCTCCGCATCTTCGCCGAGCAGGCCGCCGACAAGCCCGAGAACGTGCGGCCCAGGATCGCCGAGGGCAAGCTGCGCAAGTGGCTCGAGGAGGTCGTCCTCCTCGAGCAGCCCCACGTCAACGTCGACCGTCACGACGGCAGGACGATCGAGGAGCTGCGCGCCGCCCTGGCCGCGAAGACCGGGGAGAACGTCGTGATCCGACGGTTCGAGCGCTTCGCCGTCGGCGGATAGGCTCCCGCGCGTGACCGGCTCCGACGCCGACGGCGGCGCTCCCGTCTACGAGCGGATCCTGCTCAAGCTCTCCGGCGAGGCGCTGATGGGGGACCTCGACTACGGCACCGACCCGGACCGCATCAAGGCCATCGCCGGCCAGATCGCCCGGGTCCACGCTCGCGGGGTGGAGGTCGCGATCGTCGTCGGCGCGGGCAACATCTTCCGGGGCCTGGCCGGCGCCGCGGAGGGCATGGATCGCGCGACCGGCGACTACATGGGGATGCTGGCCACCGTGCTGAACGCGCTCACCCTCCAGGACGCCCTGGAGAAGGGCGACGTGCCGACGCGGGTCCAGTCGGCGCTGACCATCTCCGAGGTCGCCGAGCCCTACCTCCGCCGCCGGGCGATGCGCCACCTCGAGCGCGGGCGCGTGGTGATCTTCGCGGCCGGCACGGGCAACCCGTTCTTCACGACCGACACCGCCGCCGCCCTGCGCGCGGCCGAGATCCACGCGGAGGTCGTGCTGATGGCGAAGAACGGCGTCGAGGGCGTCTACAGCGCCGATCCCGCCGAGGTGCCGAGCGCGGAGTTCCTGCCCGAGATCACGCACATGGAGGCCATCGAGCGTCGCCTGCGGGTCATGGACTCCACGGCGCTCGCGCTGTGCATGGAGAACCGGATGCCGATCGTCGTCTTCAACATGGGGGACGAGCGGAACATCGATCGAATAGTCTCGGGCGAGCGCGTGGGGACCCTGGTGACGACGTGATCGACGACCTGCTGAGCGACGCCCGGGAGCGGATGGGCAAGTCCGTCGAGTCGACGCGTCACGAGTTCTCCTCGGTGCGGACCGGCCGCGCGAGCCCATCGCTGCTCGACCGCGTCACGGTCGACTACTACGGCACCCAGACGCCGCTGAACCAGCTGGCGACGATCGGCGCCGCCGAGGCGCGCCTGCTGACGATCCAGCCCTATGACCAGTCGTCGATCAAGGCGATCGAGAAGAGCATCCTCGAGTCCGACCTCGGCCTCACGCCGTCCAACGACGGGAAGCTCATCCGCCTCTCGATCCCCGAGCTCACCGAGGAGCGCCGGCGCGAGCTCGTGAAGGTCGTGCGCCACATCGCCGAGGAGGGGCGGGTGGCCGTGCGCAACATCCGCCGCGACTGCATGCACCACCTGCGCGAGCTGCGTGACGCGGGGGAGGCGGGCAGCGACGACGAGCACCGCGCCGAGGTGGAGCTGCAGAAGCTCACCGACGGGCGCATCGGCGAGCTCGACGCGGCGCTGAAGCTGAAGGAAGAGGAGATCCTCGAGGTGTGACCGGGCCCGGGCCCGTCCCCGAGCCCGGCCGGGCCCGCTACGTGGCGATCATCACCGACGGGAACGGTCGCTGGGCCGAGCGCCGCTCGCTCCCCGCCGTGGAGGGCCACCGCGCCGGCGCCGACACCGTGAAGGCGCGCCTGCGCGACGCCGCGGAGCTCGGCGTGCGCGAGCTGACCGTCTACTCCTTCTCGACCGAGAACTGGTCGCGCTCGGCGGAGGAGGTCTCCGCGCTGATGCGGATGTTCGCCGAGCGGATCGACCGCGAGACGCCGGAGCTGCGCGACGAGGGCGTGCGGATGCGGTTCATCGGCCGCCGCGAGGACTCCCGGATCCCGCGCGCGCTCGTCGAGCGGATGGAGTGGGCGGAGGCCGAGACCCGCGGCGGCGAGCGCATCACGCTGTTCGTCGCCTTCAACTACGGCGGCCGGGCGGAGATCCTCGACGCCGCCCGGCGGTTCGCCGGAGGCGGGGAGGAGGAGTTTCGCGCCGCGCTGTACGCGCCGGAGATGCACGATCCGGACCTCATCATCCGCACGAGCGGCGAGCAGCGCCTGTCGAACTACCTGCTCTGGCAGTCCGCCTACGCCGAGCTCGTCTTCCGCGACGAGCTGTGGCCCGACTTCTCGCGCGCGGCGCTCGAGGCCTCCCTGGCCGAGTTCGAGGCGCGCCGTCGCCGCTTCGGGGGCCGGTGATGGGCGCTGCGACGCCCGCCGGCCGCCGACCGCCGCGTCCGCCGCGGCGCGCCGCGGACGAGGGCGGGCGCGAACGGCGCCGGCCGCGCGGCGGCGGCGGTGGCGGCGACCTGCTCGCCCGGGTGCTCGTGGCGATCCCGCTCATCGTCCTGGCGATCGTGGTCGTCGATGCGGGGGGCACGCTGTTCGCGGTCGGGGTCGCGGTCCTCGCCGTGCTGTGCCTCCACGAGCTCTACGGGATGTACGGCCGCGTGCGGCCGGTGCGGATCGCCGGGTTCCTGGCGGCCGTCGGGCTGGTGGCCGCGGCCCGCTTCGGCGACCAGGCGACCATGCTGCTCGTCGCGGTCGCGGCGGTGCCGTGCTGCTTCCTGCTCGTCCTGCCGCGGGAGCGCCTGGCCGGCGGCACGGCGTCGATCGCGATCACGCTGCTCGGCGTGTGGTGGATCGGCCTGGCGTTCGGCTACGCCATGCTGCTCCGCGAGCAGCCACACGGCGACGGGGTGGTGATCGACGTGCTCGTCGGCGCGTTCATCGGGGACACCGCGGCCTATCTGGGCGGGCGCTGGTTCGGCCGCCGGCCGATGGCGCCGCGCGTCTCGCCGAACAAGACCGTGGAGGGGCTCTTCATCGGCGTCGCCGCCGCCGTCGCGGCCGTGTGGTTCGCGGGGCTCTACCAGAACTGGCTCTCGGGGCTCGACGCGCTGCTGCTCGGCCTCGCGGTCGCGGTCGCCGCGCCGCTCGGGGACCTCTTCGAGTCGTTCGTCAAGCGCGACGCGGGGGCGAAGGACGCCGGGCGGGTGTTCGGGGCGCACGGCGGCGCGCTGGACCGCCTCGACGCCGCGATGTTCGCCATCGTCGCCGGGTACCTCGTGTGGTCGGCGCTGGTCTGAGTCCGGGCTCCTCGCGGCGGGACCCGGCGGACGCGCGCCCGGCGCTTGCCACAATCCAGCGGTGGCCCGCCGCCTCCTCATCCTCGGCTCGACCGGGTCGATCGGCACGCAGGCGCTCGACATCGTCGTGCGCGCCGAGGACCTCGAGCTCGTCGGCCTCTCCGCGGAGCGCTCCTGGGAGGGTCTCGTGGCCCAGGCCCGGGAGCACGGCGTGGAGCGCATCGCGCTGGCCGACCCCGACGCCGGGGCCCGGGCCGCGGAGGCGTGGACCGGGGGGGAGGTGCTGAGCGGGCCGGAGGGCCTCGTCCGCCTCGTCCTCGAGTCCGAGCCGGACCTCGTGCTCAACGCGCTCGTGGGCTCGGCGGGACTCGGCCCGACCGTGGCCGCCCTCGGCGAGGGCGTCGACCTCGCGCTGGCCAACAAGGAGTCCCTGGTCGTCGGCGGCGAGCTCGTCATGGCGCTCGCCGAGGCGACCGGCGCCGCGATCATCCCGGTGGACTCCGAGCACTCCGCGCTGCACCAGCTCATCGCGGGGGAGCGGGCCGGCACGGTCGAGCGCCTCGTGCTCACCGCCTCCGGCGGGCCCTTCCGGGGACGCACCCGCGCCGACCTCGCCGCGGTCACGGCGACGGAGGCCCTGCGCCACCCGACCTGGGCGATGGGCGGCAAGATCACGATCGACTCGGCGACGCTGATGAACAAGGGCCTCGAGCTGATCGAGGCCCACCACCTCTTCGGGACGCCGTACGACCGGATCGACGTCGTCGTCCATCCGCAGTCGATCGTCCACGCGCTCGTCCACCTCTGCGACGGCGCCTCGCTCGCGCACCTCGGGCACCCGGACATGCGCGTGCCGATCGCCTACGCGCTGCACCACCCCGAGCGCCTCGACGTGCCCGTCCCGCTGCTCGACCTGGCGGCGGTCGGGGCGCTGACCTTCGAGCCGCCGGACCCCGACACCTTCGCGTGCCTGCGCCTCGCCCGCGAGGCGGCCGAGGCCGGCGGCACGGCGCCGTGCGTGCTCAACGCCGCCAACGAGGTCGCGGTCCACGCGTTCCTCGCGGGCCGCCTCGGCTTCCTCGACATCGCCGCGGTCATCGAGGACGCGCTCGCCGCGCTCGGCGCCCGGCCGATCCACGCCTTCGAGTCGCTCTACGACGCCGACCGCGACGCGCGCCGGCTCGCCGCCGAGCTCGTGGAGACGCGAGCGGGAGCTGCGCCGGCATGACCTGGCTGCTCGCCTTCCTCGGCTTCGCCGCGCTGATCATCCTGCACGAGTTCGGTCACTTCGCCGCGGCGAAGTCGGTCGGCATGCGCGTGGAGCGCTTCGCGCTGTTCTTCCCGCCGCTCATCTTCAAGACCCGCCGCGGCGAGACGGAGTACGGGATCGGGGCCGTGCCGCTCGGCGGCTACGTGCGCATCACCGGGATGAACCCCAACGAGGAGATCCCGGCCGAGGTCGCCCATCGCGCGTACTACCGCCAGCCGGTGTGGAAGCGGATCGTGGTCATCGGCGCGGGCCCCGCGATGAACCTCCTCATCTGCTTCCTCATCCTCATGGGGCTCTTCCTCGCCAACGGGAAGGCGCTGACCCCCGACTCGGTGGCCGCGCGCGGCCTCGAGCGGCCGGCGCTCGGGACCCTCCGCGGCGGCGACCGCATCGTCAGCGTCGACGGGCGGCCGGGGGACCCGGCGGCGATCGCGAAGCAGGTCAACACCCACCGGTGCGCCGGGCCGCCACGGGCCGGGTGCGTGGCCGCGACCCCGGCGCGGGTGACGGTGAGGCGGAACGGCGCAGGTCCGCACCTTCGACCTGCGCCCGCGCTACGACGCCTCCGCCGGGGTGCGGCGGATGCGGATCGGGTTCGGCTACGAGCCGCGGAGCACGCCGGTCGGGGTGCCCGAGGCGGCGGGGCTCAGCGTCACCGCGATGTGGGACGTGAGCCGCAAGACGGTCGACACGATCCTCGGCGTCTTCGACCCGCAGACGCGCAAGCAGCTCGGGAGCGTCGTCGGCGGCTACGAGGTGACGCGCCAGGCGATCGGCCTCGACGCCACGCGGGCGCTGACCATCCTCGCCTTCATCTCGCTCTCGCTCGCCCTCATCAACCTGTTCCCGTTCCTGCCGCTGGACGGCGGCCACATCTTCTGGGCGCTGGCCGAGAAGGTGCGCGGGCGGCCGATCCCGTTCGCGATCATGGAGCGGGCGGGCGCCGTCGGCTTCGTGCTCGTGATCCTGCTGTTCTTCGTCGGGCTCTCCAACGACATCGGCCGATTGTCCGGCGACGGGTTCCAGGTCCCGCGGTAGGCGCCGCCGCGCGCGGGAGAAGCGGTAGCGTTCGCCGCGGGTTCCCCGGGAGCGAGGAGAGACGAGATGGACGCCAGCACCGCCACCGCCGAGACCGGCCGGGCGCAGGACGCGCCGACCATGGCCGAGGCGCTGCGGCGCACGGCCCGCGACCACGGGGACATCGTCGCCGTCCGGACCGCCGACGACCGCGTCGCGCTCACCTGGGCCGAGATGCAGCAGCGCGTCGACGCCCTCGCCGGCGGCCTGGCGAAGCTCGGCCTCCGCCACGGCGACACCCTGGCGCTCATGCTCTCCAACCGGCCGGAGTTCCACGTCGCCGACCTCGCCGCGGTGACGATCGGCGCCACTCCCTTCTCGATCTACCAGACCTACACGGCCGACCAGATCGCCTACATCGTGTCCGACGCCGGCGCGCGCATGGCGGTGGTCGAGCAGCAGTACCTGCCGGTCGTCCTGGAGGCGCGCAAGCAGCTTCCCGACCTCGAGCACGTGATCGTCATCGACGGCGACGCTCCGGAGGGCACGGTCGCGCTCGCCGACGTCGAGGGCGCCGACCCCGGCTTCGACGCCGAGGCGGCCGCGGCCGCCGTGGAGCCCGACGACGTCCTCACGCTCATCTACACCTCGGGCACGACCGGCCCGCCGAAGGGCGTCCAGCTCTCGCATCGCAACCTCATGATGGTCGTTGGCGGCGTCCAGGAGCTGATCCAACTCGAGGCCGGCGCGCGCGTGATCTCCTGGCTCCCGGCGGCGCACATCGCCGAGCGCAACGCCCACCACTACATCCCGACGGTGTTCGCCGCGACCGTCACCTGCTGCTCGAACCCGCGCGAGATCGTCTCCTTCCTCCCGCAGGTCCACCCGAACTGGTTCTTCGCGGTGCCGCGGATCTGGGAGAAGCTCAAGGCCGGCCTGGAGACGATGCTGCACGCCCAGCCCGAGGAGCAGCGCGAGAGGGCGGAGGGCGCGCTGGCCGACGCGATCGCGAAGGTGCGGCTCGAGCAGGCCGGCGAGCCGGTGCCCGACGACCTCGCCGCACGGGTCGCGCGAGCCGACGCCGAGATCTTCTCCGGGCTGCGCACGATGCTCGGGCTCGACGAGGTCGTGACCGTGAACGTCGGCGCGGCGCCGACGCCGCGCGAGGTGCTCGTGTTCTTCCACGCCATCGGCATCCAGCTCGCCGAGCTGTGGGGAATGTCCGAGACCTGCGGCTACGGCACCGTGAACCCGCCCGGTCGCGTCAAGATCGGGACGGTCGGCCCGGCCGCGCCGGGCGTGGAGCTCAGGCTCGCCGACGACGGCGAGGTGCTGATGCGCGGCGCGTGCAACATGCTCGGCTACCGCAACAAGCCCGAGCAGACCGCGGAGACGATCGACCCCGACGGGTGGCTGCACACCGGCGACATCGGCGAGCTCGACGCGGACGGCTACCTGCGGATCGTCGACCGCAAGAAGGAGATCATCATCAACGCGGCCGGCAAGAACATGTCGCCGGCCAACATCGAGGCGACGCTCAAGACCGCGAGCCCGCTCATCGGCCAGGCCTGCGTGATCGGCGACCGCCGGCCCTTCAACACCGCGCTGATCGTGCTCGACGCCGACTTCGCGCCGGTCTGGGCGGAGAAGCAGGGGATCGAGGACACCTCGCTCGAGGCGCTCGCGAGCGACGACCGGATGCGCGCGGCGATCGCCGAGGCCGTCGAGGCGGCGAACGCGAAGCTCGCCCGCGTCGAGGGCATCAAGCGCTTCGCGATCGTGCGCGGCGACTGGGCTCCGGGCGGCGACGAGCTCACCCCGACGATGAAGCTCAAGCGCAGGCCGATCGCCGAGAAGTACGAGGCGGAGATCGAGGCGCTCTACGCGAAGTAGGCGCGGCGCGCGGCCAGTCGGCGGTCCGCCGCGTGCTGCCGGGCAAGGCCGGTCCTGATGGTGGCGGAGCGAGATCGAGCTGAGGAGGGATGATGCCGCCGGCCTTCGAGCGGATCGTGGTCGCCTACGACGGGTCGGAGCCGGCGCACGGCGCCGCGCTGCTCGCGTCTCGGATCGCGAGCGCGTGCGGAGCGGAGGTGGTGGTGGTTCACGCCATCGAGCGGCCGCGGGGGTTGCCGGTGCATGCCGCCGGCGATCGCGGTGATCGGCAGCCGCGGCGTGGGCGGCTTTCGCGGCCTGCTGCTGGGGAGCACCGCGCGGGAGCTCGTCAACGACGCGCCCTGCCCCGTCCTCGTGACGAGGGGCTCGTCCACCGGTGAGCTCGCGTAGGCCGGCCGTGCACGACGTCCCGGTCGATGAGGCGCTGCTGCTGCTCGAGACCGAGCGCGAAGGCGGTCTGAGCGAGACCGAGGCGCGCCTGCGCCTGGAGCGCTTCGGGCCGAACTCGCTGCCGGAGGCTTCCCGACGGGGAGCGCTGCGGCGCTTCGCGCAGCAGTTCCAGCACCCGCTCGTCTACATCCTGCTGGCGGCGGCGGCGGTGGCGCTGGCGATCGGCGAGCCGGTCGATGCGAGCGTGATCGTCGGCGTCGTCCTGATCAACGCGGCGATCGGGTACATCCAGGAGGCGCGTGCCGAGCAGGCGCTCGCGGCGCTCGCGCGGATGGTCGTGGGTGAGGTGACGGTGATCCGCGACGGGCACCGGCGCCGCCTGCCGGCGTCCGAGGTGGTGCCCGGGGACCTGCTGGTGCTGGCGGCGGGCGACGCGGTCGCGGGCGATGTGCGTCTGGTCGACGTGCGCGAGCTGCAGGTCGACGAGTCGGCGCTCACGGGCGAGTCGGTGCCGGCGACGAAGGACGACGGCGTGCTGGCGTGCGACACGCCCGTCGCCGACCGGGCCAACATGGCGTTCGCCGGCACCCTGGTGACCCATGGCAGCGCCACGGGCGTCGTGGTCGCGACCGGTGGCCGGACGGAGCTCGGGCTCATCCATCGCCTGATCGGGGAGGCGACGGAGATCGCGACGCCGCTGACGCGCAAGATCGCGCACTTCAGCAAGGTCCTGACGGTCGCGATCCTCGCGCTGGCGGCGGTCACCTATCTCGTCGGGCTGGCCCGGGGTGAGCATCCGGCGGACCTGCTGGTCGCCGTCGTGGCGTTGGCGGTGGGCGCGATCCCGGAGGGGCTGCCGGCGGCGGTGACGATCACGCTGGCGATCGGGGTGAGCCGCATGGCGCGGCGCAACGCGATCGTCCGCCGACTGCCGGCCGTCGAGACGCTCGGCAGCACGACCGTGATCTGCACGGACAAGACCGGAACGCTGACCGAGAACCAGATGACCGTGCAGACCGTCGTGGCGGCGGGCGAGCGCTTCGCCGTGACCGGCACCGGCTACGCGCCGTTCGGCGAGATCTCCGCCGGGGACGGGCGCGGTCGGGGCACGTCGCACGCCGGACTGCAGGCCTGCCTGCTGGCGGGCGCGCTGTGCAACGACGCGGCGCTCGTCGAGCACGACGACGGTCGCTGGGGTGTCATCGGGGACCCGACGGAGGCGGCACTGCTGGTCGCCGCGGCCAAGGGCGGGATCGACCCGCGGCAGGCCGCCGGCGCGTACCCGCGCCTTGACGCGGTCCCGTTTCAGTCCGAGCGCCAGTTCATGGCCACGCTCCACGACGCCGGCCCCGGCGAGCCGCCGGTCGTCTACGTCAAGGGCGCGACCGAGCGGGTCCTCGCCCTGTGCACGACCGCGCTCGACGCGGCCGGGCGCACCGTCGCCGTGGACGCCGACCGGGTTCACGCGCAGGCGACACGGCTGGCGCGCGGCTCGCTGCGGGTGCTCGCGCTCGCCCGCGGGGGAGCCCCGGTGGACGGCGCCACGCTGGGCGCCGACGAGCCGCCGACCGGGCTGACGCTCCTGGGCCTGCAGGGCATGATCGACCCGCCGCGCCCGGAGGCGGTCGCCGCCGTCGCCGCCTGCCGGCGCGCGGGGATCGCGGTGAAGATGATCACCGGCGACCACGCCGCGACCGCGCGCGCGATCGCCGACCAGATCGGGCTCGACGAGCGCCCACCCGACGCCGCGCCCGGCGCGCGGGTGCTGACCGGCGCCGACATCGCCCGCTGCAGCGAGGCGCAGCTGCGCGAGGCGGTCGCCGGGACGGGGGTGTTCGCGCGCGTCTCGCCCGAGCAGAAGCTGCGCCTCGTGCTCGCGCTGCAGGCGAGCGGGGACATCGTCGCGATGACCGGTGATGGCGTCAACGACGCGCCGGCCCTCAAGCAGGCCGACATCGGCGTGGCGATGGGTCGCAGCGGCACCGAGGTCGCGCGCGAGGCCGCCGACATCGTCCTCACCGACGACAACTTCGCCTCGATCGAAGCGGCCGTGGAGGAGGGCCGGCGCATCTTCGACAACCTCACCAAGTTCATCGTCTGGACGCTGCCGACCAACCTCGGCGAGGGCCTGGTGATCCTGGCCGCGATCTCCGCCGCCGTCACGCTGCCGATCCTGCCCGTCCAGATCCTCTGGATCAACATGACCACCGCCGTCGCGCTGGGCCTGATGCTGGCCTTCGAGCGCGAGGAGCCGGGCATCATGCGCCGCCCGCCCCGCGACCCCGTCCGCCCGCTGCTGACCGCCGAGCTGCTGGCGCGCATCGCGCTCGTCGGGACACTGCTGCTGCTGGCCTCCTTCGGGCTGTTCGAGTGGGAGCGCGCGCGCGACGCGACGACCCCCGAGGCGCGCACGGTGGCCGTCAACGTGTTCGTGAGCGTCGAGCTGTTCTACCTGTTCAACTGCCGTTCCCTGGAGCGCTCGATGTTCCGCCTCGGCGTGTTCAGCAACCCGTGGGCGACCGCCGGCGTCGGCGTGACGATCGCGCTGCAGCTGCTCTTCACCTATGCGGGCCCGATGAACACGCTCTTCCACAGCGCTCCGATCGACGCCGCCGCGTGGGCGCGCATCGTCGCCGCCGGGATCGTCGCCTGGGCGATCGTCGGCGCTGAGAAGACGCTCCGGCGGCGTCTGCGCGACCGGCGCGGAGCTCCCGGCGAACCCAGGGCGACGCGACCCCGCGGCGAGCCGGCGCGGCAGGCGTCGCACAGCGGTGAACATGCCGCCCGCCTCGGCGGAATCCGCGGCGGTTCGCGCGTGCTGGAGCTGACGTTCGCGGGCTGGGCGGCGACCATCGGGCTGATCGTCGCCCTGTTCGCGATCGACCTGGGGCTGTCGGCCCGCCGGCCGCATGCGGTCACGTTCCGCGAGGCGGTTGGTTGGTCGGTGTTCTACATCGCCGTGGCGCTGGCGTTCGGCGTCGTCTTCGGCCTCCTGGCCGGGTGGAGCTCCGGTGCCGAGTACTTCGCCGGCTACGTGGTCGAGAAGAGCCTGTCCGTCGACAATCTCTTCGTGTTCGTGATCATCATGAGCACGTTCGCGGTGCCCGCCGAGCATCAGCAGAAGGTGCTGACGATCGGGATCCTCGCGGCGCTGATCCTGCGGGCGATCTTCATCGCGCTCGGCGCCGCGCTGCTGTCGGCGTTCTCCTTCATGTTCCTGCTGTTCGGGCTGCTGCTGATCTTCACGGCGGTCCAGCTCTTCCGCCACCGCGAAGAGGATCCCTCGATCGACGACAACGTCGTCGTGGCCTTCGCGCGGCGGGCGCTGCCGATCAGCGACCGCCCCGACGGGCCTCGGCTCGTGACGCGGATCGGCGGGCGCCGAATGCTGACCCCGCTGTTCCTGGTGCTCGTCGCGATCGGAACGACCGACATCCTGTTCGCGCTCGATTCGATCCCCGCCGTGTTCGGCGTGACCGAGGAGCCGTTCATCGTCTTCGCCGCCAACGCGTTCGCGCTGCTCGGGCTCCGCGCGCTCTACTTCCTGGTCTCCGGCCTGCTCGACCGCCTGGTCTACCTCTCCACCGGGCTGTCGCTGATCCTCGCGTTCATCGGCACCAAGCTCGTGCTCCACTACCTTCACCGGCAGGCTCCAGCCGTCCCCGAGGTCGCCACCGGCACGTCGCTCGTGGTGATCGTGGTGATCCTGGCCGTGACCACCATCGCCAGCCTCCTCGAGGCCCGCCGCGATCCCGCCGCACGCGCCCACGCCGGGTCGCTGCGCCACCGAGAAGCGCCGGAGGACGGGAGGAGAAGCCCAGGCGACGCCCTTGACGGTCGCCTATCGCACCCGCACGCCCACCTCGCGGCTGCGCACGCCGTTCCAGGCGAGGCGCACGACGCCCGAGCGGGGGAACGCGACGCGCGGCGCGACGATCCGGTTGCGCGTGATCACCGTGGAGAGCGTCGTCCAGGCGGACGTGCCCGCGGCGCGGAACTCCACCGCCGCCGTCTCCGTCCCGCCCCGCGCGCCCGCCCGCAGGAACCCCCACACGAGCAGGCGGCCGCCCCGGCGCACGCCGGTGGCGGGCAGGTGGACGGGCAGGCGGTAGGCGTCGTAGGCCGGCTTGCGCGTGCCGTCGGGGTACTCGAGGCCGGACTGGAAGCTCGACCAGCGCAGCGAGGCGGGAACCCCGGTGCGGGCCGGGTCGTCGCTCAACAGGTACTGCGACATGGTCCGCACCCGCGGGTTGCGCTGCGCGATCCACTCCGCCTGGTCGATGTAGGCGGCCTGGCGCGCCGGCGTGGCGAACGCGAACGGGTCCGGCGGCCGGGTCTGGTAGCCGTACTCGGTGAGGTAGAGGTCGAGGCGGCGGGAGGAGTGCCAGGCCCGCAGCGCCCGCCGCAGGACGCTCTCCAGGCGCGGCAGGTCGGCCAGGGTCGCGACGTTCGGGTCGCGCTGGCGCACGTCGGGCGCGGCCTGCTGGGAATAGGGGTGGTGCGACCACCCGGTCATCCGGAAGAGGACCGGGTGCGCGCGGCGGAACCCCGCCGCCGAGGGGCGTGACGGGCAGCCGATCGCGGTCGCGGAGCGGCCGCGCAGCGGGCGGTAGCCGCCATCGACGCAGTACAGGGCGCGGATGAAGCGCAGCGGCTTGATGCCGAGCGCGGCGCCGGTGGCGTCGCTGCCCTTCGGCGCGAGATCCGCGATCAGGATCGTGTCCCCGCCGTGCCCGGTGTGCCCGAGGGCCGCGTACGCCGCGTCGGCCTGGGCGCGGTAGGCGCGCGGCGCGTAGGGCCGGCCGCCGACCGACTGCGGCGCGAGCCACTGCCCGAGGTTCGGCTCGTTGGCCAGCGACCAGTAGCGCACGCGCGGCAGCGGCGAGCTCGCCCCGGACGGGACGTAGCCCCCGGAGTAGCGGCGGCCGAGCGCGGTGACGAAACGGCCGAAGTCGCGCGCGCTCGGCTTCCAGGTGTCCTGCAGGAAGCGGCTCGAGGCCCGCCCGGTCGCCCAGCGCGGCGCCGGGGCGGTGACGTTGAGGTTCAGCCCGATGCCGCGCGCCGCGGCCCCCCGCACGAGCGCGTCGTACGGCGCCCAGGCGCTCGCCGGGTAGTCGGCCGGATCGGCGCCGTCGAAGCCCGCGGGGCGCCGGGTCGCGCCGGCACCGGGCGCGAGGCGCTTCCACAGCGCCGTCACGCGGATCCGGTCGACGCCGAATCCCTTCAGCTCGTCGAGCGTCGCGGCCGCCATGCCCTCGCCGCTCTGGACGAGCTCGCGATCGGCCTGGAACGTGGACTCGGGCAGCGCGGCGGCGGGGCTCGGCGCGGCGGCGAGGACCGCCAGGGCGGCGAGGGGGCCGATGAGCGTGCGGGGAGATCGAAGTGCGGGCATGGGAGGGAGGGGAGGATGGTGGCGGGGCGGGGCCGTTTCCGCGCCGGTCCCGTCCGTGGGACCGGGGCCGCGGAGGCTGCTCACATCTAACGCCCGGCGCCCCGGCGAGTTTCGCCTCGCCGTCCTGCGGGGTGGCCTCCGTCGGCCGTGAACCGGGCGCGCGGGCCCTCTCGTACACTGGAGGGACATGGCTTCCCAGCGACACGTGACGGTCGGCGGCGTGCAGATCGGGGGCGGCGCCCCGGTCGCCGTGCAGACCATGACGAAGACCGAGACGGCCAACCTCCAGGCCACGATGGACCAGATCCGGCGCGTCGCCGACGCCGGCGCCGACGTGGTCCGGGTCGCCGTGCCGCGCGACGACGACGTCGAGGCGCTGCGGACGATCGTCGTCGAGTCGCCGATCCCCGTGATCGCCGACATCCACTTCAACCACACGCTCGCGCTCAAGGCGCTCGACGCGGGCGCGCACTGCGTCCGCCTCAACCCCGGCAACATCGGCGGGCCCGACAAGGTCGCCGAGGTCGCTCGCCGCGCCAACGAGCTCGGCACGCCGATGCGGATCGGGGTGAACTCCGGCTCGCTGCCCAAGCACCTGCACGCGCTCGAGCGCGAGAGCCCGGTCGAGGCGCTCGTCACCGCGGCGACCGAGTTCGTGGCCCTGATGGAGCGCCTGGACTTCACGAACTTCAAGGTCTCGATCAAGTCGACGAGCGTGCCGAACACGATCGCCTCGAACCGCCTGCTGGCGGAGCGGATCCCCTACCCGCTGCACCTCGGGATCACCGAGGCGGGGACGAAGTGGTCGGGCTCGCTGAAGTCGGCCGTCGGGCTCGGCACGCTGCTGGCCGACGGGGTCGGCGACACGATCCGCATCTCGCTCTCCACCTTCCACGCGGAGGAGGAGGTCAAGGTGGCATGGGAGATCCTGAAGGCGCTGAAGCTCCGCGAGCGCGGCCCCGTGCTCATCGCCTGCCCGACCTGCGGGCGCCTGCAGTTCGACATGGACACCGTCGTGGCGGACATCGAGAAGCGCCTCGAGGCCTACGCGGACCCGATCGAGGTCGCGGTCCTCGGCTGCGCGGTGAACGGCATCGGCGAGGCCTCGCACGCCGACTTCGGCATCACCGGCGCGAAGAACGAGGGCCTGATCTTCTCGCGCGGGAAGGCGCTGCAAGAAGGTGCCGACCGAGCGGCTGGTGGACGAGCTGTTCGCCGAGATCGACCGCTACGCCAGCACGAAGCGGATCGCGGTCGACGCGGCCGAGGCGGCCGAGGGCGCGGAGTGGCTCGAGCGCATCGAGGCCGAGAACGCCGGCGAGCTCACGCCCGAGCGGCTCGCCGCGATGGAGGCGGCGAAGGCCGACGGCGAGGCCGAGGACGCCGAGCTGCTCTCGCTCATCGCGCCGCGGGACGGGGTGAGGCTCGACGAGTCGGCCTCGCCCACGGCCGGGCGACGGTTCACGCGCGCGTAGGGCCGATGCCCTCGGTCGCGATCGTCGGCGCCGGGTTCAGCGGCCTCGGCATGGCGATCACCCTCGAGCGCGCCGGGTTCGACGACCTCACGGTGTTCGAGAAGGGCGACCGGGTCGGCGGCGTGTGGCGCGAGAACTCCTACCCGGGGGCGGCCTGCGACGTCCCGTCGCACGTCTACTCCTACTCCTTCGCCCACAACCCCGGGTGGTCGCGGCGCTTCGGGCCGCAGGCCGAGATCCTCGCCTACCTCGAGCGCTGCGCCGACGAGCACGGCGTGCGCGCGCACATCCGCTTCGAGAGCGAGGTGCGCCGCGCCGCGTTCGACGAGGCCGCCGGGCGCTGGCGGCTCGAGCTGGCCGGCGGGGAGACGCACGAGGCCGACGTGCTCGTCACCGCCTGCGGGCAGCTCAGCGTGCCGGCGTGGCCCGCGATCCCCGGGCTGGACGACTTCGGCGGCACGCTCTTCCACTCGGCCCGCTGGGACCACGAGCACGACCTGACCGGCGACCGGGTGGCGGTGATCGGCACCGGCGCGAGCGCGATCCAGTTCGTCCCGGCCGTTCAGCCGCGGGTCTCGCGCCTGCACGTCTTCCAGCGCTCCGCCCCGTGGGTGATCCCGAAGTGGGACGTCGGCTACCGCCGCGCGTCGCGGGAGGTCTTCGCCCGCGTGCCCGGCGCGCAGGCCGCCGCGCGGCTCGGGATGTGGTCGTTCTTCGAGGCGGCGATCCCCGGCCTGCTCGGCCGCGAGGCGCTGCTCGCGCCGCTCGCCTGGTCCGGGAAGGCCCTGCTGCGCCGGCAGGTGCGGGACCCGGAGCTGCGCGCGAAGCTCGCGCCGAAGGACGTGATCGGCTGCAAGCGCCTGCTCATCTCGAGCGACTGGTATCGCGCGATCGCGCAGCCGAACGTCGCGCTCGTCACCGACGGCGTGCGCGAGATCACGGCGAGCGGCGTCGTGACCGAGGACGGGACCGAGCGCGAGGTCGACACGATCATCCTCGGCACGGGCTTTCGCTCGCACGACTTCGTCGCCCCGATGGAGATCGTCGGGCTCGGCGGGCGGGACCTGAACGAGGCCTGGGCGGCGGGCGCCCGCGCGTACCTCGGCACCGCGGTGCCGGGCTTCCCGAACCTCTTCCTCATGTACGGCCCGAACACGAACCTCGGCGCCGGCTCGATCATCTACATGCTCGAGTGCCAGATGCGCTACGTGCTCGACGCGGTGCGGGCGCTCGACCGTCACGCGCCGGCGTATCTCGACGTCCGCCCCGAGGCGCTGGACGCCTTCGACCGCGAGCTGCAGGACCGCCTGGCCGGGACGGTCTGGGCGACGGGCTGCGCGAGCTGGTACGTCGACGAGTCGGGCCGCAACGCGAACAACTGGCCGGGTCTGCAGCTGGAGTATCGCCGCCGCACCCACCGCCTGCGCCCGGCGGACTGGCGCCTGGTCCGCGTCGCGAACGAGCGCGCCGCGGTCGCGGCGTAGGCGCGGCCGTCGACCGGTGGCCCGGTTGGACGCCTCCGAGCGGCCGGAGCCCTCCGGGCGAACGGCCGGCTGGGGAAAGGGGTCCGGCCTCCAGCGGGCTACGCCCCCGCGGCCTCGAAGCGCCCGGCCACCGTCGGCCAGCTCACGACGTCCCACCACGCGGCCAGGTAGTCGGGGCGCCTGTTCTTGTAGGTCAGGTAGTAGGCGTGCTCCCAGACGTCGTTGCCCAGCAGCGGCGTCTGCCCGCCGCTCACCGGCGAGTCCTGGTTCGCGGTCGAGACCACGGCGAGCCCGGAGCCGTCGTGGACGAGCCACACCCATCCGGAGCCGAACCGCGCGACGCCGGCGTCCTGGAAGGTCGTCTTGAACGCGTCGAAGGAGCCGAAGGCCGCGTCGATCGCCGACGCGAGCGACCCCTCGGGGGCGCCGCCGCCGTCGGGCGACATCGACTCCCAGAACAGCGAGTGGTTGGCGTGCCCACCCGCGTTGTTGCGCACCGGGCCCTGCTTGTCGGCCGGCAGGGAGTCGAGGCTCTTCAGGACCTCCTCGACCGGCTTGCCGTCCCACTCGGTGCCCGCCAGCGCCGCGTTCGCCTTGTCGACGTAGGCCTGGTGGTGCTTGTCGTGATGCAGGTGCATCGTCTCCTCGTCGATGGTCGGAGCGAGCGCGTCGTAGCCGTAGGGGAGCGGTGGAACCTCATAGGCCATGGTGGTGTTCTCCTCTGGTCGTGCGGATGGTGAAGGGGTGGTTCGCGGGACTCCGACGGTTCTATCAGAGCGCCCGCGGCCCCACCCGGCCGTCTGCCCGCGGCGGGTAGGGTTCACGCCCGATGACCCGCCTCTCCGGCTACTTCCTGCCGACCGAGAAGGAGGCCCCGGCCGACGCCGAGGCCGTCTCCCACAAGCTCATGGTCCGCGCCGGCCTCATCCGGCAGGTCGGCGCCGGGCTGTGGAGCTGGCTGCCGGCGGGCTGGCGCATCCACGAGCGCGCGGTGCAGATCGTGCGCGAGGAGATGAACGCGATCGGCGGCCAGGAGATGCTCATGCCGCTCCTGCACCCGGCCGACCTCTGGCGCCGGACCGGGCGCATCGGCTTCGACGAGCAGTTCACGCTGCAGGACCGCAAGGGCGGCGACTACGTGCTCGCGATGACCCATGAGGAGGTCGTGACCTCGCACGTCGCGCAGGTCGTGCGCTCCTATCGCGATCTCCCGCTGATCCTCTACCACTTCGGGCTGAAGGAGCGCGACGAGCCGCGGCCGCGCGCCGGGGTGCTGCGAACCCGGGAGTTCATCATGAAGGACTCCTACTCCTTCGACCGCGACGAGGCCGGGCTCGCGGCGGCCTACGAGAAGCACGTCGTCGCCTACGACCGGATCTTCGACCGCGCCGGGCTCGAGTGGTACCGCGTCGAGTCCGACGTCGGGATGATGGGCGGCTCGGCGGCGCACGAGTACATGGCGCCGTGTGCCGCCGGGGAGAACGAGGTGGCGCTCGCGCCCGGCTACGCCGCCAACGTCGAGGTGGCGAGCGCGGACCCGCAGCGAGTCGAGCTGCCGCCGCCGCTCGAGCGCCCGGAGGAGGTCTCGACCCCGGGCCTGACGACCGTCGAGGAGGTCGCGCGGAACCTCGGCGTGGCGGCCGGCGCGCTGCTCAAGGCCTACGCCGTCGTCGCCGAGGACCGCGGGCTGCTGCTCGTGCTCGTCCGCGGCGACCACCGGGTGAACGAGACGAAGCTCCGCAACGCGCTGGGCCAGGCGTTCCGCCCGGCCCACGAGGACGAGGTGGCCGAGCGCATCGGGCCCGCCGGGTTCCTCGGGCCGGTCGGCGCGAACGTCCCGGTCCTGCTCGACGACGCGGTCGCGGACGGCGGCTACGTGACCGGCGCGAATCGGCGCGACGCCCACCTGCGCGGCGTCGAGCCGGGCCGCGACTTCCCGTTCAGGCGCGTGGACGCGCGCGCGGTCGAGGCGGGCGACCTCGTCGGCGGCCGGCCCGTGCGCCTCGAGGCCGCGATCGAGGTCGGCAACATCTTCAAGCTCGGCACGCGCTACTCCGAGCCGCTCGGCGCCACCTATCTCGACGAGTCCGGGGCCGCAAGGCTGATCCTCATGGGGAGCTACGGCATCGGGCCGGCGCGGATCGTCGCGGCGGCGGTCGAGCAGACCGCCGACGAGCAGGGCATCGCCTGGCCGCGGGCACTCGCGCCGTGGGACGTCGAGCTGGTCGGCCTCGGGCGCGAGGGGACCGAGGAGCGCGCCCTCGCCGAGCGCCTCTACGCGGAGCTCGGCGAGGCCGGGCTCGACGTGCTCTACGACGACCGCGACGCCGGACCGGGCGAGAAGTTCGCCGACGCCGAGCTGCTGGGGGTGCCGCTGCGGCTCACCGTCGGAAAGCGGACGCGCGCCGCGGGGGAGATCGAGGCCCAGGTCCGCCGCGGGCGGGAGGATCGGACGGTCCCGCTGGAGGGCGCCGCCGCGGCGGCGGCCGGGCTGTGGCGGACGCTCCCGTAGCGCCCCCCGAGCCCGCGGCCCGCCGGCCGCTCACCGCCCGGCGCCTGTTCGGCCTCGACCGCTCGGGGCCGCCACCGCCCGAGACGGCCGCCGGCCAGCCCCTGCGCCCGTGGACGATCCCGAACGCGATCGGCTTCGCGCGGCTCGCGCTGATCCCGGTGTTCCTCGCCGTCGCCCTCTCCTCGGATGACGGCCAGAGCGCGCTCGCCGCGATCCTCTTCGCGGTCATCGGCTGGAGCGACTACCTCGACGGCATCGCGGCCCGGGTCAGTGGCCAGTACAGCCGCCTCGGGGCCCTCATGGACCCGATCACCGACCGGGCGCTGGTGATCTCCGGGATGGTCGTGTGCTGGCACTTCGAGCTGCTGCCGAGGTGGGCGATCACGCTGCTCGTCGCGCGCGAGGCCGTGATGCTCCTCGCCGGGCAGTACTGCCTGCGCCGCGGCGTCGAGCTCCGCATCAACTGGCCGGGGCGCCTCGGCGTCGCGCCGGCGATGGGCGCGCCGTTCTTCGCGATGGTCGGGCTCGTCGGGCTCGCCGAGGCCCTGCTCTACGTCGGGCTGGCGCTCGCCTACACCGCGAGCGTCCTCTACCTGCGCGACGCCCGCCGGCAGTTGGCGGCGCGGCGCTCGGAGGCGGTACCCTCAAGCTCAGCTTGACCCTCCGCGCCGCGCGGCTATACTCGCCCGCCGACGGCGCGGATCCCCGCGCCGTCCGACGAGAGGAGCGACCGGCACGTCATGGACACCTTTCCGGACCTCGGGTCCCTCACCGACGAGGAGCTCAAGGACCTCATCCGCCAGCTCACGGAGGAGGAGATGGAGATCTCCTACCAGCGGCGCATCCTCCACGGGAAGATCGACATCCTCCGGGCCGAGCTCGTGAACCGCCTGCGGCGCAAGCACGAGGGCGGCGAGGACGTGATCACCGGCGCCGACGTCCAGAAGCTGACCGACATCCTCGCCGGCCGGGTCGAGGCGTCGCCCGCCACGGGCGAGGAGTAGCCGGGCCGGACGCCCGCCGCCGTGGCCCTGCACTGCTCAGAGTGCGGATTCGTCAACCCCGAGGGGGCGAACTACTGCCAGCGGTGCGGGGCGTTCATCACCGCATCCGAGGCCACGGGCGAACCGACCACGGCGGCCTACCGGATCGGCGAGACCGGGGAGATCGAGGCGATCGAGATCGAGGAGGTCGTGTCCGGGGGCGCGGCGCTGGTCATCCGCTCGGGCGGCGGCCGCGCCGGCGAGAGCTTCCCGTTGGAGGGTGAGCGCATGTCGATCGGCCGCCGGCCCGACTCCGACGTGTTCCTCGACGACGTGACCGTCTCCCGTGACCACGCGCTGATGGTCGAGCGCGGCGGCGACTGGTGGATCGACGACTGCGGATCGCTCAACGGCACCTACGTGAACCGCTCCCGCATCGAGTCGCGCCGGCTCGAGGACGGGGACGAGCTGCAGGTCGGCAAGTACAAGCTCGCCTTCCTCGGGCGATGAGCGCGGGCGTGCAGGGCTCCGACGCGGACCTCCAGATCCCGGACCCCGCCGCCGACGGCGCCGACGAGCGCCCGGAGAAGGCGGTGACGATCGGGACGGTCTGCAAGCTCCTGCTCGGCGAGTTCCCCGACATCTCGATCTCGAAGATCCGCTACCTCGAGGATCAGAAGCTGCTCTCGCCGCGCCGCACGCAGGGCGGCTACCGGGTCTACACGCCGACCGAGGTCCAGCGGCTCAAGACGATCCTCCGCCTCCAGCGAGACGAGTTCCTCCCGCTGCGGGTCATCCGCCAGGAGCTCGCCAGCGGGCGCACCGAGCCGGAGGTGCCGGCCGCCGGAGATGCCCGCGGCGTGCGCCGTGCGGCGGTCGCCGTCCAGGCGCCGGGCGCGCTCTACTCGCTCGACGACGTGCTCGAGGAGACCGCCGCGGACCCGGCGCTCGTCGCCGAGCTCGAGGAGTACGGCGTGATCAAGGGCGCCTCGCGCGGCGGCGTGAGGCACTACGACGAGACCGAGCGCGAGATCGTCAGGGCCGTCACCGAGCTCGCCCGCTACGGCGTGGCGGGTCGCAACCTCCGGGTGTTCCGCTCCTCCGCCGACCGGGAGGCCGACCTGCTGCAGCAGATCCTCGCCCCGGCGCTGCGCTCGCGAAACCCCGAGCGGCGCAAGGAGGCCGTGGAGGCGCTCGAGAACCTCGCCTCGGTCACGAGCTACCTCAAGCACCTGCTGCTGGTGCGCGACCTGCGGGAGATCGTCTCCTGAGATGCGCGCCGCCGCGGGACCGATCGTCTGAGATGGGCGCGGGCGCGACGGCGGGCGTCGGCGGCGTCGACCTCCGCGCCCACATTCGCGACATCCCGGACTACCCGAAGCCGGGGATCGTCTTCAAGGACCTCACGCCGCTGCTGCTCGATCACGGCGCGCTCACGGCGGCGCTCGACGGCCTGACCGCGTGGGCGGCCCCGCGCGCGGTCGACGTGGTCGTCGCGGCGGAGGCCCGCGGCTTCATCCTCGGCGGCGCGCTCGCCCAGCGGCTCGGGGCGGGATTCGTCCCCGCCCGCAAGCCCGGCAAGCTGCCGGCCGAGACGGTGAGCGCCGAGTACCTGCTCGAGTACGGGATCGACGCGCTCGAGGTCCACGCCGACGCGATCGGGCACGGTCGCCGCGTGCTCGTCCACGACGACCTCCTCGCCACCGGCGGGACCGCGAAGGCCGTGGCCGGGCTCGTCGCCCACCTGGGGGGAACGGTGGTGGGCTGCGCGTTCGTCGTCGAGCTCGCCTTCCTCGGCGGCCGGGGCGCGCTCGCGCCGGCCGACGTCCACGCGCTCGTGTCCTACACCGGCGAGACGGGGTGAGCGCGCTCGTGCCGGTCACCCGCCGGGAGCGCACGATCGCGGCCGCGCCGGACGACGTGTGGGCGGTCGTCGCCGATCCGCACCACCTGCCGCGGTGGTGGCCCGGGGTGCGGCGCGTCGAAGGCGTCGCGGGCGACCGCTTCACCAAGGTCCTCACCACGCGCAAGGGCCGCGCGGTGCGGATGGACTACCGCCTCGTGGCCGACGAGCCGCCGCGGCGGCGCCGCTGGGCACAGGAGGTCGAGGACACGCCCTTCGAGCGCCTGATCGCCTCCGCGGAGGAGGAGGTCGCGCTGGCGGCGGCGTCGGACGGCGAGGCCACCGCGGTGACGCTCGTGCTCGACCGGCGGCTGCGCGGCTGGTCGCGCTTCGGCGCGTTCTTCTTCCGTCGCGCGGCGCGCGAGGAGCTCGACGGCGCCCTCGACGGCCTGGCGGAGACCGTCGGTGCCTGAGCGCGCGCAGATGCCGTTCTGGGGCTGGGGCGACCCCGGCCATCCGCGTGAGCTGCCCGCACACGCCGTCGAGCACCTGCGGGAGGCCGTCGGACTCGCGGATCGCCCGCGGCCCCCGGTCGACCTCGAGGCGGTCCGCGTCCCCGCGAGCGGCCTGCCCGCCGCCGCCCGCGCCGCCCTGGTGGGGGTGGTCGGCGACGCGCACCTTCGAGAGGACCGCGCCGGACGGGTGCTCCACGCCGCGGGCAAGAGCTATCCCGACCTCGTGCGCCTGCGCGCCGGCGAGCCCGCGCACGTCCCGGACGCGGTCGTGCTGCCCGGCCGGGAGGCCGAGGTCGCGGCGGTCCTCGCGGTGTGCGTGGAGGCCGGCGTCGCGGTGGTCCCCTTCGGCGGCGGCACGAGCGTGGTCGGCGGCGTCGAGCCGCTGCGCGGGGACCACCCGGCGGTCATCGCGCTCGACCTCGCCCGCCTCCGGGAGCTCGTGGCGCTCGACGAGGTCGACGAGACCGCGGTCCTCGCTCCGGGCCTGCGCGGGCCCGAGGCCGAGGCCTCGCTCGCCACGCGCGGGTACACGCTCGGCCACTTCCCGCAGAGCTTCGAGTTCGCGACCATCGGCGGCTGCGTGGCGACACGCTCGGCCGGGCAGGCTTCGACGGGCTACGGCCGCATCGACGAGAACGTGCTCGGGCTGCGGCTCGTCGCGCCGGCGGGCGAGATCGACCTGCCGCCGCTCCCCGCGAGCGCCGCGGGCCCGGGCCTGCGCGACCTCGTCGTCGGCTCGGAGGGCACGCTCGGCGTGATCACCGCGGCCGCGCTGCGCATCGCGCCGCGGCCGGAGACGGCGCGCTACGAGGGCTGGTTCTTCCGGTCCTTCGCCGAGGGCGCGGAGGCGCTGCGGCGCCTCGAGCAGGCGGGCGCCGCGCCGACCGTGGCCCGCCTCTCCGACGAGTCCGAGACGCGCCTCTCGATGCTGCTGGCCGGCCCGGGCGGCGCGACCGCGAAGGCCGGCCGGGCCTATCTGCGGGCGCGCGGCTACCTCGACGGCTGCCTGCTGATCGCGGGCTGGGAGGGGACGGAGCGCGAGGTCGCGCGCCGCCGCGCGCGCGGGGCCTTCGCCCTGCGTCGGGCCGGAGGCGTCGCGCTCGGCGCCGCGCCGGGGCGGGCGTGGGAGCGCGGCCGCTACGCGGGGCCGTACCTGCGCGACGCCCTGCTCGAGCAGGGGGTCATGGTGGAGACGCTGGAGACCGCGACCCCGTGGTCGAACCTCCAGGCGCTGCACGGCGCGGTCGGGGACGCCCTGCGCCGCGCGCTCGAGGGCCGCGGGACCCCGCCGCTCGTGATGTGCCACGTCTCCCACCTCTACCGCTCCGGCGCCTCCCTGTACTTCACCTGGCTCGCCCGGCAGCAGGAGGGCGAGGAGATCGCGCAGTGGCGGGCCGCGAAGACCGCGGCGTGCGACGCGATCGTCGCGGGCGGCGGCACGATCACCCACCATCACGCCGTCGGCACCGATCACGCGGCGTGGATGCCGCGCGAGATCGGCGCCCTCGGCGTCGAGGCGCTGCGGGCCGTGAAGGAGCGGCTCGACCCGACCGGCATCATGAACCCCGGCAAGCTGCTGCCGGAGCGATAATGGCCCCATGTCCGATTACACCGTCGTGAACCTGCTCGAGGTCGAGGACGTCGCCCCCAGGCACGGGCTCGCGCCCGGGCTCCAGTCGCGCTTCGCCCGCGTCCCGCTCGGGCTGGAGAACTCCGGCCTCACCCACTTTCGCGTCGCCCCCGACTTCCGCGTGCCGTTCGGCCACACGCACGGCGAGCAGGAGGAGATCTACCTCCTGGTGGCCGGCACGGCCCGGGTGCGGCTCGACGACGAGATCGTCGCGCTGCGCCCCTGGGACGCCGTGCGCATTCCGCCCGGCGTCGCGCGTGGCTTCGAGGCCGGCCCCGAGGGCGCGGAGCTCCTCGCCTTCGGCGCTCCCAACACCGAGAATCGCGACGCCGAGATGCTCTCGGAGTGGTGGACCGACTGAGAGGGCCGCCGGCGCGTGGTGAGGGTCGGCGTCGCCCGCGACGACGAGGCCCGGCGGGTGGCCGGGGCGCGGGGCGCTCAGGCCGCCGTCGCCGCGGACGGCGGCGTGCGCGACGCCCCCGCGCGGGCGCCCTCGAGGATCACCCGGGCGCAGCGCTCGGGGTCGTCGGTGAAGGGATAGTGGCCGCAGCCGGGCAGCGTGACGTGGCGGGCGAAGGGGAGCATGCGGCGCGCCCGAGCGGCCTGGCGGAAGAGCAGCAGGATGTCGCGATCGCCCCAGGCCACGGTGACGGGCACGCCCCGCAGCGCGTCGGGGTCGTGGAAGCGGTGACCGGTGAACGCGGCCGCGCAGGCGGCGAAGCCGGGACAGGAGGCGGCGGCCGCGACCAGGTCGCGGGCCTCGGCGGCGGTCATCCGCCACGGGCGGCCGAGGACCAGGGGCAGGAGCAGCGTGCGGCCGAGCGCCGTGGCGAGGAGGGGGGAGGCGAGGGGTCCCACGGTCCGCGCGAGCGAGAGCTCGGCGGCCAGCGACCGCTGGCACCAGGCGCGCTCCCGCTCGGTCCAGAACCCGACCGGCGCGAACGCGGTCGCCGAGCGCACGGAACCGCGGCGCGCGAGCTCCAGCGCGATCCCTCCGCCCATCGAGACGCCGGCGACGTGCGGGCGCTCGATGCCCTCCTCCGCGAAGAACCGCTCGACCCGCTCGGCCTGGCCCGCGACGGTCGGCGGCGTCCCGTCCGGCGCCGAGCCCCCGAACCCCGGGAGGTCGAGGGCGTAGACCGTGTGTCGACGCTCCAGGGCCGGGAGCACCCGCGCCCAGCCCGGCCAGCTGGCGGCGAGGCCGTGCACGAGCACCAGAGGGTCGCCCGCGCCGCCGCGATGCCGGTTCAGGGCCACGCGCCCGACCCGCCTAGCGCCTCAGCGACCCGCGCAGGATCACCGTCCCCGGCCGCGGCGGCGTCCGCTGGCCGGTCTTCACGGCCTCCCGCGTGATGACGATCTCGCGGAACTGGGCGGCGTTGGTCGGGACCGGCGCCTGCGCCGCGAGGCGTCCGTCGCGTCCGACGGGGCGGAAGCCGAGCGGGGTCGACCGCCCGCCGTTCACGAGCCAGATGCCGTAGAGCTGCTGCCCGCTGGGCTGCAGGCCCTGGCCGAAGATGATGAAGCCGGCCGTGTTGCCCTGGGTGACGAGCGTGGCGAAGGCCTTGGCGCCCCCACCGGCCGGCGTCGGCTGCAGGTTGACCTGCGCCCGCGGCACGGGGGCGGCCGCGTTCGTCCTGCCGGTCGTCGGGGTGGCGGAGCCGGCGGCGGCCCTGCTGCTGCCACCGCCGTCGTCGCCCCCGGTCAACGTGATGATCGCCACGACGACGAGCCCGATGATCGAGAGCAGCAGCAGGGCGCCGCCGATCTTCGAGCTGCGGGGGATGGGGGGACGCTCGCCCGCCTCGCCCTCGACCGCGGATCCGGCCGCCGCCTCGGTGGCGCCGTCCTCGCCGGCCTCCGCCGAGCCGGGTGCGCCGCCGGCCGGGATCTCCGGCAGCGTGCCCGCGGCGAGCGGCGCCACGGCGTCGGAGGCCTGCCGGGCCCACGCGCGACCCGCCGCGGAGCCGGAGAGGAACGTCTGCGTCTCCGCGGCGTCGGCCTCGCCCGCCTGCCCCAGCAGCCAGTCGGCGATCGCGCCGCGGCGCCCCGGCGAGAGCCGTCGCCCGGCCTCCGGGGCGAGCGCGTCGAGCGCGGCGTGGGCCCGGCGGCGGACCTCGTCCGCGTCGAGGTCGAGCAGGCCGGCGAGATCGTCATAGGAGCGCTCCTGGCCGAGCACCAGCTGCAGGACGGCGCGCTGGTCGGGCGGGAGGACGTCGAGCCGGCTCACGAGCCCGACAGCCTAGAGAAGCCGGCCGCGCGGAGGCGGCGATGGCCGGGCGTGCCGGGTGCGATCAGGCGGCGGGCGGCGGACCGTCGGCGCCGGCCGACAGCAGCGCGTCGATGCCGGCGAGCTGGGCGCGCACCGCGGCCTCCATGGCCTCGAGCGCCTCGCGGGCACCCTCGACGTGCTTGGTGGCGCCGGTGAGCTGCGACTTGACCTTCCGCGTCGCCTCCAGCTGGGTCAGTGCCGCCTCGACGCGCTCGCGCACGGCGGCGGCGTCGACGCCCTCCGTCTCCGTGCGGCTCATCGCGACGCGCGCCCGGGCCAGCGCGTAGGCCACCTCGAGCATGAGCCGAGAGCCCTCGTCGGGATCGAAGACCACGAAGAGCTTGTTGCCGCCGACCTCGCGAAGCGCGCGGGCCTTCGCGGGAAGCTCCTCGGCGTTCCGCACGACCAGGACGCCGAAGTCCGCGTCGCGGTTGGCCATCGCGGCGTCGAGCTCGTCCAGCGCCTCGCGCCGCCCGAGCTGGCGGTTCTTGGCCTCGAAGACGATCCGCCCCCGGCAGGCACCGCGGGCGCCGTCGATCTCCACGACGACGTCGCCGGTCTTGCCGGTGGCGCCCTTGAGGTCCCCGGTCGCCTCGCAGTCGTCGCCCTGGGCGGCGGCGATGTCGTCGAGCGCCTCGCCGACGGCCTCCTCGTAGGTGCGGCCCTTGGCGGTGCCTCGCGCCTCGGCGGCGGCCAGCTCGGCCTCGCCCAGCCGGTCGGCGCGGAGGCCCTCGACCTGCGCCGTGAGCGCGGCGAGCCGGCCGTGAAGGGCCCGCACCTCCTCGGCGTGCCGTCGCCCGGCATCGCCGATCGCGCGCACCTGGGCCTCCTTGAAGTCGCCGAGCGGGGAGCCGTCGGCGGCGCTGAAGGCCCGGACGATCTCCTCGCGCGACCCGCGCATGACCTCGGTGACGATCTCGCGCACCTTGTGCTGGACGGCGACGCTGCTCCCGTCCCCGAAGTGCTGCTCCAGGGCCTTGGCGAGCACCCCCTGGTCGGCGGAGAAGACGGCGTCGAGCTGGCGCTCGAGCGCCTCGCCGACGCCGCGGGCCCGCTCGCCGAACTGCACCTCGACCTCGCGCGCGGTCTTCTCGAACTCGGCCCGCACGAAGTCGGTGTTCGCGGCGGACTGCTCGCGATCGAGGACCCGGGCGCCGATCTCGACCGCGTCGCGGACGAGGGCGGCGACGTCGGCGCCGGCCTGCTCGCGCTCGCGGGCCAGGCGCACGGCCGTCTCGTCGGCGACGGTGAGCCCGTCGACGGCGAGGACGTCGCCCTGGACGCGGACGCGGGGGTGGTGGAGAGGGGTGGCGGCTTCCATGGTCCTGTGGTCGCAGGCTAGAGCCCGAACCTGACGGAACGGCGGAGGCGCGGCGGAGGCGCCGCGCGCGCGGCGGCTATCGTGCCCGCCGATGAGCGACCTCGACCCCGGCGTCCTGGCGCGGACCTTCGACGCCCACTACGGCCTCGAGGTCGACGAGCTGGGCGACGGGCTGGTCCGCGCCCACGTGCTCGTGCGGCCCGAGGTCAAGCAGGCGAACGGGATCGTCCACGGCGGGGTGTACTGCTCGATCGCCGAGGGGATCGCCTCGATGGCGACCTACCTGGCGGTCCGCGAGGACGGCCGGGTCGCGATGGGCCTCGCGAACCAGACGAGCTTCCTGCGCCCGGTCGGCGAGGGTACGGTCCACGCCGTCGCCGAGGCGATCCACCGGGGCCGCACCACGTGGGTGTGGGACGTGCGCTTCACCGACGACGCCGGCCGGCTGTGCGCCGTCTCGCGCATGACCATCGCGGTGCGCGAGCGCCCGCCCGCCGGCTGAGGCCGGCGCGGCTCAGCCGCCGTAGCGGTTGGTGATCGGCATCCGCCGGTCGCGGCCGAACGCGCGGGTGGAGATCCGGATCCCCGGCGGCTGCTGGCGCCGCTTGTACTCCGCCCGATCGACGAGCTGGACGACCCGCTCGACCTCGACGGCGTCGAAGCCGCGGGCGACGATGGCGTCGCGGCCCATCTCCTCCTCGACGTAGAGCGCGAGGATCGGATCGAGGACGGCGTAGGGGGGGAGGGAGTCCTGGTCGCGCTGGGCGGGACGCAGCTCGGCGCTGGGAGCCCGCTCGAGGATGCCGGGCGGGACCAGCGTCCCGGGGTCGACGGCCTCGCGATGGCGCACGAGCTCGTACACCCGCGTCTTGAAGACGTCCTTGAGCACCGCGAAGCCGCCCGCCGAGTCCCCGTACAGCGTCGAGTACCCGACCGACATCTCCGACTTGTTCCCCGTCGTGAGCACCAGCCAGCCGAACTTGTTCGACAGCGCCATGAGCAGGTTCCCGCGGATGCGGGCCTGGAGGTTCTCCTCGGTGATGTCGTCCTCGCGCCCCGCGAAGGCCTCGGCGAGCATGCCGTCGTAGGCGGCCATGGCCGGGGCGATGTCGAGGTCGAGGCGGCGGAGGTCGAGGTTGGCGGCGAGCGTGCGGGCATCGCCCTGGGTCTCGGGGGAGGAGTAGGGAGAGGGCATCACGGCCACCGAGACGCGCTCCGGGCCGAGGGCGTCGGCGGCGACGAGCGCGACGAGCGCCGAGTCGATCCCGCCGGAGAGACCGAGCACGGCGCGAGCGAAGCCGTTCTTCTCGGCGTAGTCGCGCACGCCGAGGACGAGGGCGGCGTAGATCTCGGCCGCGGGATCGAGGAGCGGCGCGACGCCGGCGGGCGCCGCCGGTCGGGAGGCTGCGGCGCCCCCGGCGCCCCTCGCGCGGCACGCGCGCGAGCACGGGCACCTCGGCCGCGCCGGCCGCCGCATGGCGGTGGCGGGCATCGCGCAGGCGGTCGCCGCGCGGGTCCTCCACGTCGACGTCCGCCACGAGGAGGTCCTCCGCGAACTGCGCGGCCCGGGCCGTCACCCGGCCCGTGTGGTCGATCACGACCGAGTGCCCGTCGAAGACGAGCTCGTCCTGGCCGCCCACCTGGGCGCAGAACGCCACCGCGGCGACGTTGTCGCGGGCCCGCTGGGCGAGCATCGCCTCGCGCTCCAGGCCCTTGCCCGCGTGGTAGGGAGACGCGGAGGCGTTGACGAGCAGCGTCGCGCCGGCGAGCGCCTCCTCGGACGCCGGCGGCCCGGAGACCCAGAGGTCCTCGCAGACGGTCAGCCCGACGCGGACGTCGCCGAGGTCGAGCACGGCGCCGCCGCCGCCGGGCCGGAAGTAGCGGTGCTCGTCGAAGACGCCGTAGTTCGGCAGGTGGTTCTTGCGGTGGAAGGCGAGCACCTCGCCGCCGGCGAGCACCGCGAGGCTGTTGAACACGTCCTCGGCCCGCTCCGGGACGCCGACGAGGGCCACGAGGCCGGTGACCCGCTCGGCGATGCGGCGCAGGGCCTGCTCGCAGTCGCGGAGGAAGTGCTCCTTGAAGAGCAGGTCCTCGGGCGGATAGCCGCTCACCGCGAGCTCGGGGAAGACGACGAGCTCCGCGGCGGCGGCGCGCGCGGCCTCGAGGCCGGCGAGGATGCGCGCCTCGTTGCCGGCGAGGTCTCCGACGACGGGGTTCATCTGGCACAGCGCGAGGCGCAGCGGCGGGACGTCGGTCATCGCGGGGCCATCATGGCAACGGCCGCGGGCGGGCGCCGTGGCGGGCCGGCGACGGCATCATCGACGGGGGCGGATCGTGCGGCGGGCTCGACGGCATCATCGAGAGGTCTGGATCGGGGCGGACGTGCGCGCCGCGAAGGGCGGGCGCGTCAGTCATGGCGCCCGGCGGGGCGAGCCGAGCGCGCCGATCCCGCGTTTGCGGAGACGCGACCGAGCTTGACCGCGCATATCGCGGTCAAGTGCAGACGGACGACCCGCGCCGAACGCGTCCGCCACGACCGCCCATCGACCCTCAGCCGCCCGACCCCCGGCCGAGCCAGAACTCCGCGAACGTGCGCAATCGGGGGTCACCCGCCTGCGCGACCGTGAGCCGATGGCGCCACGCGACGGCGACGATCCCGCGCGTGCCCGGCCGGCGCGCGAGGATCACGGCCTGGCCGGCCTCGGCGAGGGCGGGCGAGAAGGGGCCGGCCACCGCGTCGGCGACGCCGCGCAGCCCGGCCGGCGGCGTGGCGCGGTCGTACACCACGACCACGTTGCCGGCGGCGAGCGCCGAGAGGATCTGGTCGTCGCCGAGCCGGGCGCCGTCCGCGGTCACCGCGCGCCGGGCGTGCGGCCCGCTGGTCGGCGGGTCGGAGTTGTAGGGCGGCGGCCGCTCCCCGGGCGCGAGCACGCGCGCCCCCTGGTCCGGAACGGCCTGGCCCGGGCCGGCCACCGCGTCCACCGAGGGGGTGTCGCGCGAGCTGAAGAACGTGAGGCTCAGGACGACGCCCCCGGCGGCGAGCACGACGGCGGCCAGCACGAGCCCCGCGCGGCGCAGCCGGCGGTGGCCGGGCGCGGCCCCGGTCACGCCGCGCTCCCGCGGGGGACCGCCCGACCGAATGGGCGCGACACCCCGGACCCGACCACTACCCGCGCGGCGCGGTGACGGCCGCCGCGGCGCCGGTCGACCCCGCGGGGACCGCCGCCGCCGCTTCGCCCAGCTCGGCGATCGAGGCCGACACGAGCTCCGCGATCCGCTCGACGTCCGGCACCGCGTCGAAGTCCGCGTTCAGCCCGAAGTTCATCTTTCCGTCGTAGCTCATGATCGCGACGCCGAGGGCCTGGTTCGCGGCCAGGGGCACCATCGGGTAGACGGCGTCCATCTGGCGGCCGAGCAGGTAGAGGGGGAACTGCGGCCCGGGCACGTTGGTGACCACGAGGTTGAAGAACCGCTGGCGCGACTGCAGCCTCGAGGCCTGGGCCATGATCGTCGGCGGCGCGAAGCCGGTGAGCTCCGTCATCACCTGCGCCCCCACGGCCTGCCCGGACTCCTTGAGGTGGGACATCGCCTTGCGGACCAGGGCGAGGCGCTCGACGGGGTCGGTCACGCCCACCGGCAGCGGGGCCCACATGGCGGCGACGCGGTTGCCGAGCGCGCCGCGCTCGGCGTCGCCCCGGACCGAGACCGGGACCATCGCCTTGAGCTCGAGCCCGTGGGTGCGGACGCCGTGCTCGCGCAGCCAGGCCCCGAGCGCGCCGGCGACGACGGCGAGCACGACGTCGTTGACCGAGCCGCCGAGCGCGTTCTTGATCGTCTTGAACTCGGAGAGACCGGCCGGCACCCACGTGAAGCGCCGATGCGGGCCGATCGGGACGTTGAGCGGCGTCTCGGGGGCCTGGTCGGCCGTGCCGGCCCACACGAACGCGCCCAGCGCGCCGGCCGCCTCGGCCGCGGCGCCGGCGACCCGGCGGGGCGCGCGCAGCGTGGCCCGCACGCCGCGGACGATCTCCGCGGGCACGGTCGCCCGCTCCAGCAGCGCATCGGCGAGCAGCTGCGCCCCGCTGGGCAGCGGACGGGGGACCCACGGGCGGTCGGGCTCCGGAACCGGTGCCGGGTCGGGGGCGGTGTCGAAGAGGACCGTGACGATGTCCACCCCCGACACCCCGTCGACGAGCGCGTGATGCGTCTTCGCCAGCAGCGCGAAGCGGTCGCCCGCGACGCCCTCGACGAGCCAGATCTCCCACAGCGGCTTGGCCCGGTCGAGCTGCTGGGAGAAGACGCGGCTGGCCAGCCGCTTGAGCTGGGCGGGCCCGCCCGGAGCCGGGAGCGCGGTGTGGCGGACGTGGTAGCGGATGTTGAAGTGCGGATCGTCGACCCACACCGGGCGGCCCTGCTCGAGCGGGACGAAGGCGAGCCGCTGCCGGTAGCGCGGCACGAGGTGGAGGCGATGCTCGATCTGGTCGACCAGCTCGCCGTAGGGCGGCGCCTGGCCACGGAAGACCATGACCGACGCGACGTGCATGTGCGCGCCTCCGGACTCGAGGTGCAGGAAGGAGGCGTCGAGACCGGTGAGGCGGTCGGGGTTGGTCATCGGCCGATCTTTGCGCGTGGTGCGGATGAGCGCAACGTTCGACGCGTGGCACGGTCGGCTTGCCAACCTTCAACAGTTTGTGTAAGGTTTGCATCCACGTCGTGATTCGGGTAGCCGCCCTCGAGACAAGGACCACCGACATGGACCTCAGCGATCCCCACACCTTCGAGCAGGCCTACGCCGAGCACGCCCGCGGCGTGTTCGCCGCCGCCCACCGGGTCCTCGGCAACGCCGCCCAGGCCCAGGACGTCACCCAGGACGTGTTCCTGCGCATCTGGCGGCGGCCCGACCGGTTCGACGCCCGCCGCGGCCAGCTCGGGAGCTTCCTTCGCCTCATGGCCCGCAGCCGCGCGCTCGACCTCTGGCGCGAGGGCGACGCCGCCGGCCGCGCCTCGGATCGGCTGAAGGTCGTCGTCGCCAAGCAGGAGCCCCGCTCCGAGGACCAGCCCGCGCTCGCCGCCGAGCACGACGAGGAGCGCGCCGCGGTCCGCACCGCGCTCCGCCGGCTGCCGGAGCCCCAGCGCGAGGCGATCGTGCTCGCCTACTGGGGTGGCCTCACGGCCGACGAGATCGCGAAGCGCTCGGGCGTGCCGGTCGGCACGGCGAAGAGCCGCATCCGCCTCGGCCTGAACCGGCTGCGCGAGCAGCACGGCCAGGGCGCCGAGGACGAGGTGTTCGCCGCCGCCGCATAGCCGCCGCCGCAGAGCCGGCGGCCGCTCGAGGCGGGTCCGGGCACCCCGAGTCCGCCGCCGCCGTCGCGGCAGCACCCGGTCGCGCATGTTTTCCCTGCGTTAAGTCCCTTTTCTCCTGTGACCTGAGTCACAGTGGAGATCTCTCGGCACGGTAGCTTCGAACATCAGTTCGACCAGCCGAGTCGCTCCCGCCCGGTGCGGGGGCGAGCGGGGGACCCACCTGCCGGTTCTCCGGCTGGGGCGAATCGGCGGCTGATGCCGCCGTAGCGGTCCGGACGGACGCGCGCGAGATCTGCGAGCCCATCGCCTCTCGCCGCGCCCGCTCCGGTGTCGCGAGCCCGACAGCTAACTCCGTAGGCGCCGGGTCGAGGAACGAAGGAGTCACTCCGTGATGCCGCAGACCACCCTGCGCGCCCGGCCGCTTGCGGCCCTGGGCGCCCTGACCATCGCCGCCGCCGGCACGGCCGCCGCGCTCCCCGCCGACACGGCGGGCTCGACCGGCCGCCCCGCGGCGCCGGTCCGCATCGCCGTGAAGGACCGCACGCTCCGCTACGGGCAATCCGTGCTCGTCACGGGCCGCGTCTCGCGGGCCGATGCCGGCCGCCGGGTCGTGCTCGAGTTCGCCCCGCGCCGCCGCGGGTGGCGGGCCGTGACCGGTTCGGCCGTGCGCCGGAACGGCCGCTACCGCATCGCCGCCCGCCTGCGCCACTCCGGCGCCGTCCGGGTCACGCTGCCGGTGGCGAGCGCTGCCGGCACGGTGATCGACGGCGCCGCCGCGCCCGTGGCGACCACCGCGCAGGTGAGCCGGCGCCGCGCCGTCACCGTCGCCGCGCGCATCCTCGCGCGCAGCCGCACGCTCGCCGTGGCGGCCGGCCGCCGCACCGGGCTGAAGGGGCGGATCGCTCCCGGCGGCCGCCGCATCGTGGTGCTCGAGGCCGGTCGCGCCGGGCGCTGGACCAGGATCGCGCACGACCGCGCGAATCGGGACGGCCGCTTCGCGCTGCGGTTCCGTGCCCGCGCGGGCACGGCGAAGCTGCGGATCCGCTTCCGCGGGGACCGGCTCAACGGCGCGGCGCGCCGCCGGGTCGGCCGGGTCAGCGGCCTGCGCCCGAGCCTCGCCTCGTGGTACGGGATCTACGGCGGGGCGCTGGCCTGCGGCGGCTCGCTCGGCTATTCGCAGATGGGCGTCGCCCACAAGACGCTGCCGTGCGGCACGCGGGTCACCGTCCGCTTCCGCGGGCGGACGGTCGTCGTCCCGGTCATCGATCGCGGGCCCTACGCCGGCGGCCGTGAGTGGGACCTCACCGGGGCCACCGCCCGGGCCCTGCGGTTCGACGGCGTGGGCACCGTCTGGGTCTCTCCGTAGGCCGGGCGGCGACGCGCCGGCTCCCGGGGCGGGCGCCCTTCGGGGCGCCCGCCCCCTCGCGTACGCTCGGCGGGTGGACGGACCGCGCACGATCGCCCACCTCGACATGGACGCCTTCTACGTCGGCGTCGAGCTGCTGCGCCGCCCGGAGCTGCGGGCCCGCCCGGTGATCGTCTCCGGCGACGGCCCGCGAGCGGTGGTGACCACCGCGAGCTACGAGGCGCGGCGCTACGGCGTCGGCTCGGCGATGCCGACGGCCCGGGCGCGGCGCCTGTGCCCGCAGGCCGTTCTCGTCCCGCCCGACCACGCCCGCTATCGCGCCGTGTCCGGCGAGGTGATGGCGATCGTGCGGGCGCACATCGACCGGGTGGAGGTCGTCGGCCTCGACGAGGCCTACCTCGATCTCACCGGCATGGCCGCCCCACGGGCCGCGATGCGGCGCCTCGCGGCCGACGTGCGCGAGCACACGGGCCTCGGGTGCTCGATCGGGATCGGCCCGAGCCGGCTCGTGGCCAAGGTGGCCTCCGACGCCGAGAAGCCCGCCGGCTTCGTCGTCCTCACGCAGTCGCAGGCGCGCGAGCGGTTCGGCCCCGCCGCGCCGTCGCTCGTCCCGGGCATCGGGCCGAAGACCGCCGCCCGCCTCGCCGAGCTCGGGATCGACACCCTGGCGGCGCTGGCCGAGGCCGATCCGTCGGTCCTGGTCGAGCGCTTCGGGCCGCGGCTCGGGCCGTACCTGCGCGCCCGGGCCCGGTTCGAGGACGAGACCCCGGTGAGCGCCGAGCGGATCGCGGTCTCGGAGTCCCGCGAGACGACGTTCCCGACCGACGTGCGGGACCGCACGGAGCTCGAGGCGATCCTGCGCCGGTTGACCGCCGAGCTGTGCGCCGCGCTCGAGCGGCAGGGACGGCGGGCCCGCACGGTGGGGATCAAGGTGCGGCTCGACGACTTCTCCACCCACACCCGCAGCCGGACGCTCGCCGAGCCGGTGGGCGCGGCGGCCCAGGTCGAGCCGGTCGCCGTGGAGCTGCTGCGAGCCTTCGCCCCGGCACGGCCGGTCCGCCTCGTCGGCGTGCGGGTCGCCGGGTTCGAGAGCGACCCGGCGGACGGCGACGGTCAGCTCGCCCTGCCGCTCTGAGCCGCCGCGGGCGGCGCTCGGCGGGCCGCCGTTGCGGCTAGTACAGCGCGCCGGCCAGGCGCCGGCGGTACTCCCGCGCGCGCGGGTCCTCGACGCCGAGGCCGTCGAGCACGCCGACGACGACGGCCCGGATGTCGTCCCGCGACCCGTCGGCCCCGGGGAGCGCCGCCAGCAGGCCGTCGAGGCCCGGCTCGACCTCGCCGCGATCGAGGGCCGCGAACGGCTCGGCCAGGTCGAGGGCGTCCTGCCGCTCGAGCCGGATGCGCGCCGCGAGGCCCTCCGCCCCGAAGTGTCCGGCGAGGTTCTCGACGAGCCCGAGGGCCTCCTCGGCCTCCCCGCGCCCGTGGAGGATCTGCGCGAGCTTGTACGCCGCGTCGGGCTGGCGTGGATCCAGCTCGAGCGCGCGGCGCAGCGACGCCTCGTCCTCGGCGCCGGCCAGCCGGTCGGCCTCGGACGGGACGAGCGCGTCGAAGAACGCCGCGACCTGCTGGGGCGGCTGCGCGCCGACGAACTCGGAGACGACGGCGCCGTCGCGGAAGGCCTTGACCGCCGGGATGCCCTGGATGCCGAAGGCCTGGGCGAGCGCGGGGTTCGCGTCCGTGTCGACCTTGGCCAGCACGACCTCGCCCGCGCGCTCCGCCGCCGCCTGCTCGAGCGCCGGGGTGAGCTGGCGGCAGGGGCCGCACCACTCCGCCCAGAAGTCCACCACGACCGGGAGCCGGCGCGAGCGGTCGAGGACCTCCGCCTGGAAGGACTGCTCGGTGACGTCGATCGCCATGGCGAGGAGGATAGAAGGCGCCGGTGGGAGCCGGAGGCGCCGGGGGCCTACGTCAACGAGCAGAGGAAGCCGCCGCGCGCGACGGCCCGCAGCACGTCGGCGGGCAGGGCCGGCGCGCGCCGGCCGGCGGCGGTCGCCGCCGGCGCCCAGCCGCTCCGGGGCCCGACCCAGATCGGGCTCGAGATCGCCTCGACGAGCGGCCCGCGCTGCAACTGCAGGCGGTAGACGCCCGGCCCGACGTCGAGCGACTCCGCCAGCTCGGCGCCGTCGACCGGATAGCGCCGGAGCTCGGCGCCGTTGCGCATGACCACGAGCTCGCGGGCGGCGTCGCCCGGAGCGCCGGGGCGCTCGCCGCCGAGCACGCCGAGCCGGAGCTGCGCGCGGCCGGCGCGGATGCGGTCGCCCATGATCGCCGGCGGCCCGCGCCACCATGCCGCCGAGGCGCGGCCGTCGACGCCGCGCCCGGAGAGGCGCAGGTCGGGCCCGGCGTTCCCGTACAGCTTGAGGTAGGTGTGCCCGGCGCGGACCGCCTGCTTGATCCCGCCCTCGGAGAGCCGCCGCGCGCGGATGACGGTCGTCGCCGTGCCGATCGGCCGCGAGGTCGCGTCGAAGCGCCCGGCCTTGTGGGAGTCGCTCGTCCCGACCGCCGCGATGCGGTACCCGCTCGTCGTCAGGCGGTCGTAGAGCGCGATCGCCTGGAGCAGGAACGGGCTCGGCGAGGCCCCGAAGCTCGGCGGCCCGGTCGACACCTCGAACGCGTCGACGCGTCGCCAGTTCGTCTGGTCGTCGGAGTACTCCCACGGGCAGCCGCGGCAGAACGACGCGAAGCCGGGGGTGCTCGACGGGTAGAAGATCCGCGGATGGGCCACCTGCGTGAAGCCGCCGTGGCGGCGGATGCGGCGGAACAGGGTGGACGGCGGGGTCGGGCCCCGCCGCAGCGTGAGCGTCCCGTCGTCGCCTCGCTCGAAGACCGGCCCCGTGCGGTGGTCGACGTAGGTCAGGCTGCCCTGGTTCCCGAGGTGGCCGTGGTAGGTGATGACCTCGCCGCTCCGCATGATCTGCTTGCCGGGGTAGCGCGCCTGGTAGCGACCGACCTCGCCCCAGGCGGAGGTCGTCACGTAGTCGGTCAGGGTCACGAAGTCGAGGCCGGCGCCGCCCTCGGCGATCGGCTTGAACGCGTAGCCGAACGCCTCGCTCATCGTGGCGTCGCCGAGCGCCGAGTGCTCCGCGTGGACGTGGAGGTCGCCGGCGTACCAGCCGGGCCGCGGATTCGCCGGCCGCGGATCGAAGCGGGCCGGCCGGTAGGGCTCGGCGGCGTCGGCGGGGTCGGAGCCGAGCTGGATCTCCACGCGCCACGGCACCTGGCCGAGCGGGTTGCCGTCCTCCGGCCCGGTGACGTAGGCGACCCCGAGCTCCACCGCCCAGCGGCCCGCGCCGATGCGGCCGGGAACGAAGCCCCGCGTCGTCCGGCCCGGGACGTTGCCGTCCGGCCGGGCGAGGTACTCGGCCTCGCTGGAGAAGCCCTGCGGGGTGATCTGGACGTCGGGGTGGCTCGAGCCGCCCCAGCCGCGGAACTCGCGCGGGCCCCACAGCCGGTGGCCGTGCTGGGCGGACCACAGGCCGAGGTCGAGGGTGCTGCGGTTGCTGCTCGTGAGGCCGCCCGGATCCGCCCAGCAGTACTTCACCCGCACGGACGTCGTCCCCCTCGGCACGTCGAAGGGGACCATGACGTAGGACCCGCGCTGTGCCGGATCGGCGGTGCCCGCGATGACCTTCGTCGGCGTGATCGGGTCGCCGCTGCACCCGTTCGGGCCGAGCGTCAGCCGCGCGGCGGACGCCGGCGCGGCCGCGGCCACGGCGAGCAGCCCGGCGAGCGCGAACGCGCCCAGCGACTGGCGGGAACGACCCATGCGGCGCACTCTAACCACGCGCGGGGGCGCATGCGCGGTATGAGTTCCGGTCGTGGCGACGAGCCTCGAGCGCGCCGGGGGCCCGACCCTCGCGGTGGAGGAGGCGGGGGAGGGGCGCCCCGTGGTGCTGCTCCACGGCCTCACCGCCTCGCGGCGCTACGTCGTCATGGGGTCGCGGGCGCTCGAGCGGTCGGGCCACCGGGTGATCTCCTACGACGCGCGCGGACACGGCGACTCCGCGCCGGCGCCGGCGCCGGGCGCGTACCGCTACGGGGAGCTCGCCGCGGATCTCGCCGCCGTGCTCGACCACGCCGGGCTGGAGCGCGCCGTCCTCGCCGGGGCCTCCATGGGCGCCCACACCGCGGCACGCGTCGCGCTGCAGGCGCCGGAGCGCGTCGGCGGACTCGTCCTCATCACCCCCGCCCATGACCCCGCCGCGCACCCGGATGCCGACTCCCTCGCGCGCTGGGACGCGCTCGCCGACGGCCTGGAGCAGGGCGGGGTGGAGGGGTTCGTCGCCGCCTACGGCGAGCCGGCCGTCCCCGCCGCCTGGCGCGACACGGTGCTCACCGTGATGCGCCAGCGCCTCGCGCGCCACGCCCACCCGGCCGCGGTGGCCGACGCGCTGCGCGCCGTCCCGCGCTCCCGGCCGTTCGCCGCGCTCGGCGACCTCGGCGCCATCGCCGTGCCGACGGTCGTGGTGGCGAGCCGCGACGAGGCCGACCCGGGCCACCCCTACGCCGTCGCCGCCGCCTGGGCGGAGGCGATCCCCGCCGCGCGGCTGCGCAGCGAGGAGCCCGGCCGCTCGCCCCTCGCCTGGCAGGGCGGGCAGCTCTCGAAGGTGATCGCCTCCGTGGCGGCGGAGGCGGCATAGGTGAGCGCGGGCTACTCCGGCACGCCCCTGCCTCGCAAGCTCGGCATCAAGCCGGGGCACGCCGTGGCCTTCCCGGGCGCGCCACCCGGCTTCGCGGACACCCTCGGGCCGCTGCCGGACGGCGTGCGGGTCAAGCGGCGGGCCGGGGGTCCCCTCGACGTCATCGTGTGCTTCGTCGATCGCCGGGCCGCGCTCGAGCGCCGCCTCCCCGCGCTGCGGGACGCGCTCGATCCCGCGGGCGGGCTGTGGTTCGCGTGGCCCAAGCGGGCCTCGGGCGTGCCGACCGACGTCACCGAGGACGTCGTGCGGGAGGTCGGCCTCGCCGCCGGGCTCGTCGACAACAAGGTCTGCGCGATCGACGCGACGTGGTCGGGCCTGCGGCTCGTCGTGCGTCTCGCGGATCGGCCGCGCGCCCGGCGAGGCGGACCGGTGGCAGGCGGGCGATAGAGTCGATCCGGCATGGCCGTCGTGGAGCAGAACCCGCTGGCCGAGGGCCTCGAGCGGCTCCCCGTCGACCCGACGGTGCTGGTGATCTTCGGGGTGACCGGCGACCTCGCGGCGCGGAAGCTCCTCCCCGCCGTCTACAACCTCGCGCACGAGGGCGCGCTGCCCGAGCGGTTCCGGCTCGTCGGCTACGGGCGCCGGCCGCTCGGCGACGACGGGATGCGCGCCGCCCTCCGGGACGCGGTCGAGCGCTTCTCCCGCACGCCGGCCGACCGGGCGCTGCTCGACGGGCTGCTCGCCGAGACGACCTACGTCGAGGGCGGGTTCGGCGACGCCGACGGGTTCGCGTCCCTGGCCACCCACCTCGACGCGCTCGACGAGGAGACCGGGCTGCGGCTGAATCGCGCCTTCTACCTCTCCACGGCGCCGGAGTTCTTCGCGACGATCGTCGGGGACCTCGGCGGGGCCGGCCTCGCGCGGCGCGAGGACGCCGAGGTGCGGGTCGTCATCGAGAAGCCCTTCGGCGCCGACCTGCGTTCGGCCCGAGAGCTCAACCGCGACGTGCTCGGCGTGTTCGACGAGCCGCAGATCTACCGGATCGACCACTACCTCGGGAAGGAGACGGTGCAGAACATGCTGGCGCTGCGGTTCGCCAACGGCCTGTTCGAGCCGCTCTGGAACCGCAGCTACGTCGACAGCGTCCAGATCACGGCGGCCGAGGAGCTCGGGATCGGCTCCCGCGCCGGGTACTACGACCAGGCCGGGGCGCTGCGCGACCTCGTCCAGAACCACCTCCTCCAGCTGCTCTGCCTCGTGGCGATGGAGCCGCCGTCCGCCTTCACGGCCGAGAAGGTGCGCGACGAGAAGGTCAAGGTGCTGCAGGCGATCCACCCGCCGACGATCGAGGAGGTCGCGGCGATCGCGGTGCGCGGCCAGTACGGGCCGGGCACCTCCGAGGGACACGCGGTTCCCGGGTACCTCGACGAGGAGGGGGTGCCGCCCGACTCGCGCACCGAGACCTACGCCGGGCTGCGGCTCATGGTCGACAACTGGCGCTGGGCCGGCGTCCCGTTCTACGTGCGGACCGGCAAGCGCCTCCCGCGGCGGCTCACCGAGATCGCCGTCACGCTCAAGCCGGTGCCGCACCTCGCGTTCGCGCAGGACGGCTCGGTCGGGGTGCAGCCCAACCAGCTCGTCATCTCGGTCCAGCCGGACGAGGGGGTGTCGCTGTCGCTCGGGGCCAAGATCCCGGGGGCGCGCATGCGGATCCGCCCGGTCAACATGGAGTTCCGCTACGGGACGGCGTTCCTCTCCGCCTCGCCGGAGGCCTACGAGCGCCTGATCATGGACGCGATGCGCGGCGACGCGACGCTGTTCACCCGCGACGACCAGGTCGATGCCTCGTGGGCGATCTGCGATCCGGTGCTCGCGGCCTGGGCGCAGGAGCGCGACGGCCCGCTGCCGGCCTATCCGGCCGGGACCGCGGGGCCGCGCGAGGCCGACGACATCCTGCTCGGGGACGCGCGCTGGCGGCCGCTGTGACCGCGTCGACCGAGGTGGGGGGGGTCTGGAGCGCCGAGGACACCCACCCCGAGGCGATCGCCGAGGCGCTGCGCTCGCTCCTGCGCGAGCGGGCCCTGGAGGACGCCACGGCCGCGCCGGCCCGCGTCATCAACCTCGTCGTCGTGGTCGACGTGGCCTACCGCGGCGAGGTCGCGAACCGCCTCGACGGCATCGGTCGCTACCACGCCTCGCGCACGGTCCTCTGCTCCGTCGAGCCGGAACGCCGGACGATCGACGCGTGGGCGACCATGGCCTGCGACGTCCCGAGCCAGCCCGGCGCGCTCGCCCTCTGCCGCGAGAAGGTGGAGATCGAGGTCGGCGCCGCCCACGTCGCGGACCTCGCCGCGATCGTCGACCCGATCCTCGTGACCGACCTGCCGACCGTCGTGTGGGCGCCGCACGGCCACGACGAGGCCGTCGACGCGCTGCTCGCGGTCGCCGGCGTCGTCCTCGTGGACTCGCTCGACGAGGACGACGTGCGCGCGACGCTCGACCGCGTGCGGGACCTCGCCGAGCGCGCCTACGTCGTCGACCTGGCCTGGGTGCGGGGGACGCCGTGGCGCGAGCGCATCGCCGCGGCGTTCGACCCGCCGCCGCGGCGCGGCGACCTCGAGCGGCTGACCTCGCTGACGGTGCGCCACCGGCCGGGGGCCCAGCTCGGCGGCCTGCTGCTGGCCGGGTGGCTGGCCGCGCGGCTGGACTGGACGCCCGGCGTGCTGCGCCCCGACGGCGACGCCCTCGCCGCGCCGGCGCTGGATGCGCGCGGCGGCGCGGTGTTCGTGCGGCTCGAGCCGCGCCGCGCGCCGCTCGAGCACGCGCTCGTCGGGGTCTCCCTCGAGGTGGAGGGCGGGGAGGGCGTGGTGCTCGAGCGCGGCGAGGGCGGGCTGCGCCGGACCCGGCACCACGCCGACGGGTCCACCGACCGCTGGACCGTGCTCGGGGCCTCGCGCACGGAGCGCGGCATCCTCGGCGAGGGCGTGCGACAGGCGCTGCTGCGCGACCCGACCTACCTGCCGGCGGCCGGGCGGGCGGCGCGCTTCGCCGGGTAGCGCGGCGTGAGCGCGGCCGCCGCGCCGGCCGCGCGGCGGCTCAGCGCCGCGGTGGCCAGTCGTCGCCGGCGCGGGCGGCCAGGTCGCAGGCGGGGGCCAGCGGCACGTCCGCGAGCTCGAGCCCGGCGAGGCGCTCCCCGGCCCGGGGGGTGATCTTGCACCAGGCGAGCCCGCCGCGCGCGAACCAGACCCGCCCCCAGAACGGATGGCCCAGCGCGCCGCGCGAGGCCGGCGTCGAGCCCGCGCGGATGAACCGGACGACCGCGGTGCACGCGTAGCGGCCGACGGCCGCGGTGCCGCGCGCGGGGTCGGCGCCGCCGTTCGGGTAGGGGATGCAGAACGTCGTCTCGATCGGCCCGCGCAGCTCCCGCGCGCGCACCAGGCGCGCGGCGGTGGTCGCGACCCGGGCCTCCAGGGCGCGGACCATCGCCCGGCGGGCGCCGACGCCACCCGCCGGCGCGGGCGCGACCCGAGCCACCCCCAGCCGCTGCACGCGCGTCAGGCGGGCGCGCTCGGCCGATCTCGCGCGGGCGAGGCGGGTGCGCTCCTCGGCCGCCCGGCGCCGCTCGGCACGCTCGATCCCGGGTCCGAGGACGACCGCGCCGAGCCCCGCGAGCAGCACGACGAGCAGGCCGGCCGCAACGAGCCGGCGGCGGCTGCGCCGCGACCAGCGGGGGGAGCGATAGGCGACGTAGGGCGCGCCGCACGCCGGGCAGGTGCGCGACGCCGTGACGCGCTCGGCACCGCAGGCGCGGCAGGCACGCCGACGCGGCGCGAAGGCCGCCGCGACCTCGCGACGCGCGCGTTCGTGCGCCGCGTCCCAGTCCCCGGCCGGCTCCCCGGGCCTCGCGCCCTGACGGTCGTCGCGCACGCCGCCCAGCGTAGTCCGGCGCATCGAGCCCGGTCGCGGGCGCCGGCTGCGGTCGGTGCTCAGGCGAAGGAGGCGTGGCGGGCGAGCATCAGGGCGTAGTGGGGGAACCACACGCCCGTCGCCGGATCGCCGCGGCCGCAGTGCCCCGTCGAGCGGCCCGGGTTGCCGATCCACAGGTAGGCGTCCACGAGCGGCTGGCCGGTGCTCGTCGTCGGCGGGGTTCCGAGACCCCGGCCGGGGGGGTTGCAGCGCAGGGTGTTGCCGTAGCGCACGCGATGGCGCGGACGGAGGGGGCCCTTGCCGTTCGCGGCGGTGTTGACCACGAAGTGCTTGCCGCCGACGAGCCGCGAGACCCGCCGGCCGAAGCGGACCTCGCTGGAGGTCCAGTTGTAGTGCGTGGCGTTGAGGAAGAAGCCCTGGGCCCAGCGGATGCCGAAGCGCCTCAGCAGGTGCGCCGCGCCGGCCGCCGTGAACGGCCCGTCCGCGGCGCCGGCGTCGATGTAGACGACCGCGTGGGGGAGCCCGGCGAGCTTCTTCACGGCGTAGCGCATGAGCGCCGCCCGGCGTCCGAGGGCGCGCCCGCTGAGGCAATGGGCGGTGATCGTCGCGTCGATCTCGTGGAAGAGCACGACCCGGTGGTTGCCGATCCCCGCGGCGAATGCGTCGATCCAGCGCCGGTAGCGCCGCGCGTCGGCGGCACCGCCGCCGTCGTAGTGGCCGCAGCGCCGGTGCAGGAACCGGTAGGTGGAGATCGCGGGGATGGTGCCGCGGCCGTCGCGCCAGGAGCGCTCGAGGTACTCCTTGACCGTCCGGCGGATGTTCCGGTCGAAGAAGCCGAAGCGCTTGACCTCGGGATACCGCGAGATGCGGGCCATGAGCGCCGCCCAGCGAGGGTGGCGATGCCGCCATGCGCGCTCCTGGCGCGCGGCGAGGCTCCAGCGGCGATCGACGAAGAAGCGGGCGCCGGCGAGCGGGTTCGCGCCGGTCGGCGCGGCAACGAGCCCGAGCGGGTTCAGGCCGTCCCGCGTGGCGTCGAGGCCGTCGTCGTCGTGGATCACGAGCGTCGCCTCCGAGGGGTCGCCGAGGGAGGCGCGCTGCTCGCCGTAGAGGCTCAGCCGAACGGTCTCGTCGCCCTCGATGCTCGGGTCGTCGCGCAGGCGCACGCGGAAGGTGAGGCGGTCCTCGCCCGCCAGGAACTCGAGGCGGCCGGAGGTCTGGTCGTAGTCGAGCGACTTGCGGGCGGTGCCGGGCGTGGTGCCGTAGCGGACGGTGGCCTCGCTCGCGCTCTGCGAGCGCGTCACGGTGATCGTCGCGTAGCCGTCGCCCTCGCTCGCCGCGAAGGTCGGCTGGGCGAACTGGACCGTCTGGTTCTCCACCGCCCAGTCGGCGGACGCGGGCGCGGCCGCGACCGCGCCGGCCGCGACGATGGCGACCGGAAGGCCGAGGCGCCAGGCCCGGCGACGGAGCGGTGCGAACGGGTTCTCACGCATGACGGCGGCGGTGCGATGAGTTTCGGCCGGCCCGGGCGGGATGTGCAGCTTTCGCGCCCGGCTGGACCCATGACTGACGACACCCGGGCGCCGTGGAAGTCTCGGCGCCCGCGCGCCGTGACCGTCAGCGAGCCGCGATCGTGGCGCGCGCGGCGGGGTAGGCGTCGACCATCAGGTAGGCGCGGATGCGACGGGGAACGCGCGCCCCGAGCGGCACGGTGACCCGCGTGACGCGCCCGGCCCCGTCGGTCTCGCGCTCGGTGCCGTAGCTGTAGTCGAGCGCGAGCGGGGCGCCGGTGGCGGCGTCGACCGCCAGCACCGCGAGGTTGTGGCGCGCCGGCCGCAGGGCCGAGCCGGCGAGGCGCGCCTCGAGGTGCCCCGCCCGTACGTCGAAGCCCACCCGGCCGACGCCCCCGGGCGCGCGCTGCACGCCCGATCCCTCCGGCGACATGAGCCCGGCGCCGAAGACCGCCATCGGGCGGGTCTTGGTGCACTGCCCGAGGCCCTGCAGGGCGACGCCGTAGAAGCCGATGTCGGCGCAGTTGATGCTCAGCGCCTGCCGCGGGGCCCCGACGGCCGCGCCGCGCGCGTCCAGCCGCGCCGCGATCCGCCAGAAGAGCGTCGCGTTCTCGAAGCCGTTGAGCTCGAACGTCGCGCCGGGGGCCCCGGTGAGGTTGGCCAGGCCGCGGTCGTAGCGCAGCCGGAAGGGCACGAGCCACTTGGCGGCGGGGTCGGCCACCACCCGGCGCCCGGCGCGGCGGCCACCGACCATCCAGACCAGCGCGCGACCGTCCCGGGAGCGCTCCACGAGGCCCATCAGGAACGTGAGCCGGTCGAAGCCGATCTGGTTGTAGCTCGGCAGCAGGTCGGGCAGCGAGAGCGCCGTGCGCTCGAACCGCCAGACCCCGGCGCGGTCGCCGGGTCGCCGCGGCACGGGCAGCGGGAGGCGCGCCGGCCCGCCGCGGGGGCGAATCGAGAGGCGAAGGCGGGCGGAGAACCGGCCGGCCCGCCGGCCGCCGCTGAACGCGAGGCCCGCGCGCCGGGCGCCGGTCAGATACGTGCCGTCGATGCGGAGCGTCACGGCGCCGCGACGCGGCCGGTAGGCCGGGTCCGGCGTGAGCGTCACGTAGCGGCGGTCCCCGGACAGCGCCACGCGGACGGGCGAGCGCGGCGCGGTGCGGACGCGGAGCCGCGACGGGTCGGCGAACGCGGCGAGCGTGCGTCCGCCTCGCCGAACGACGAGCTGCAGGGCGATCGGCTGGTTGGGATCGAGCCGGGCGGGCGGCCGCGTCGACACGAGGCCGAAGGGGGAGGTGGGGTAGAGGCGGGCGCCGTCGGGCGGGAGCGGGTTGCGCGGGCCGCGCCGGCACCGGGAGTCACGGCGGGCGGCGGGCCGCAGGCACCAGTCGTAGGGCACGTGGTGCACGTCGCCGTTGGAGTCCGCGATCGCGATGCCGTCGGGGCCGAGCGCGGGGGAGGCGTTGAGCGTCCCGCGCGGGGGCCGGGCCAGCCGGATCGACCAGCGCAGCGTTCCCGAGCGGTTCAGGACGATCAGCCGCCCGTCGCCGGAGCCGACGTAGACGTTGCCGCGGCCGTCGACGGCCGGGGAGGAGCGGATCGGGTCGAGCGTGTCGAACTGCCAGCGCAGGCGGCCACGCGCCGGGTCGAGGCCGTAGAGGCTCCCGTCGGCGGAGGCCTGGACGATCGTGCCGTCCGGCTGGCGCGCCGGGCTGGCGTAGAGGTGGTCGCGCGTCCCGAAGCGCCAGCGCAGGCGGCCGGTCCGCTCGTCGTAGGCCCGCACGAAGCCGTCGAAGGCGCCGACGACGACCTGCCCGTCGGGGGTGATGAGCGGGCTGGCGACCACCGCGCCCTCCGCGTGGTCGTCCCATCCGGTCGTGCCGCTCGCCGCGTCGAGGCCGAACGTGTTCTTCGCCCCGGCGAAGAAGAAGTTGCTGCCCATCGCCAGCCGGCCCGAGGCGGCGTCGACGGCCGGCAGGGACCACGTCTGGTCGGGCGTCTTGAACGCCCACCGGACCGCGCGGGTGTCGCGGTCCAGCGCGTAGGTCCGGAAGTTGTCGTTCGGCGCGTAGAGCGTGCCGCCCGGCCCGATCCCGACGTTGCCCTCGAACCAGTTGATGAACGCGTTCGTGGCCTTCGGGTCCTCGGCGTCGAAGCGCCAGATGCGCCGGCCGCTGCGGGCGTCGAGCGCGTAGAGGTGGCCGTCGCCCGAGCCCACGTAGACCCGGCCGCGGTCGTCGAGCAGCGCGGCGGAGTCGATGATCTCGCCGGTTCGGTAGCGCCAGCGCAGCGTGCCGTCGGGACGCAGCGCGTAGAGGTAGCGGTCCGCCGAGCCGACGTAGATCGTCCCGTCACCGCCGATCACCGGCGAGCTGAAGATCCCCAGGCCGGTGTGGTAGCGCCAGAGCTTCCCGCCCGTGCGCCGCGGGACGATCGGGCTCTGGCCCGTCTGCCGGCTGTCGCGGCGGAACTTCGGCCACGGGCTCGCGGGGGCGAGCGGGACGTCGTAGCGGTAGCCGGCCGCGGCGACCGGCTCGGCGGCGAGCGCGGCGAGCACGAGGGCCGCGGACGCGAGCCCGGCCAGGCGCCGGCGCAGGGGATGGGGCACGACGGGCATCCTGGCGGCCCCGCGGGCGCCGGGTCAAGCGCGAACCGTCAGCCCCCCGGGTCGCCGCGCGCCTCGAACGGCTCGATCCGCAGCGGCCCTCCGGCCGGCGCGTGATCGACCTGGAGCGTCGTGTGGGTGATCCCGAAGCGGTCGCCGAGCAGGCGCTGGAGGTCGCGTCGCGCGGCGTGGCAGTCGTCGCCGGGCCGCACGAGCACGTGGGCGGAGAGCGCCGGGAACCCGGTCGTGAGCTCCCAGACGTGGAGGTCGTGGACCTCGAGCACGGTCGCCTCGGCGGCCATCGCCGCGCCGATCTCCTGCGGCGCGAGGCCGGCGGGGGAGGCCTCGAGCAGCACCCGGACCGCGGCCGCGAGCAGCCGGAGGCCCGAGTACAGCATGAGCCCGACCACGACGAGCGCGAGGAGCGGGTCGGCGCGGTCGAACCCGGTCGCGACGACGATCAGGCCGGCGAGCACGGCCGCCCCCGAGGCGTAGAGGTCGGTCATGACGTGGGCGCGCGCGCCGTGCACGTTGAGGCTCTGCCGCCGGGCCCGGGCGAGCGACCACGCGGCGCCGACGTTGACCAGCAGGCCGGCCGCGCCGACCGCGGCGACCCAGCCGCCCTGCACGGTCTCGGGATGGACGAGCCGCCCGATCGCCTCGGCGCCGAGCACGACGGCGAGGACGAGCAGCAGGATCCCGTTGACCTGGGCGCTCAGCACCTCCGCGCGCTGGAAGCCGAAGGTGAAGCCGCCGCGCGGCGCCCGGCGCGCGATTCGCGCCGCCCCGAGCGCGAGTCCGAGCGCGCCGGCGTCGGTGACCATGTGCGCCGCGTCGGAGAGCAGCGCCACCGAGTTCGCGAGGAGCCCGACGACGACCTCGACCGCGCAGAAGGCCAGCAGCAGCGCCAGCGCGAGCCCGAGCCAGCGGGTGTCGGAGCCGCCGACCGCGTGCGCGTGGGCGTGACCGTGCCCCTGGTGCGCGTGAGAAGCGCTCACCGGTCCATTATCGGCCTCGCCGGCACCGGCGCGGAGAGCCCGTCAGCCGACGTGCACGACGCGCAGGCGCCGGTCGCCGCGCGGCGCGGCGACGGTGACCTCGCTGCCGAGCGCCGCGCCGAGAAGGGCCCGCGCGACCGGCGTGCCGAGCGAGAGCATGCCCTTGTCCACGTCGGCCTCTCCGTCGCCGACCAGGCGGTAGGTGGCGCGCCGCCCGGTGGCGGCGTCCTCGACCTCCACCGTGGAGCCGAAGCGGACCGTGGCCGATCCGGCGGCGGGCTCCACGACCCGGGCGTCGTCGATCCGGGCCTTCAGCGCCGCGATGCGGCCCTCGAGGTGGCCCTGCGAGCGCTTGGCCTCGTGGTACTCGGCGTTCTCGGAGAGGTCGCCGAACCCCCGGGCGGTGCGGATCTCGTCGGCGATCCGCCGTCGCTCGGGCCCCTCGAGCCGCTCGAGCTCGTCGCGCATCTCGGCGAGCCCCGTCGGGGTGATCGCGCCGGCGAGGTCGTTCGCGTCCATGCGGCCCATCATGGCAGCAGCACCGCGCCGTCCCGCTCCAGGCGCCAGTGAGGGTTGTGCGCCACCTCCCACGGATGGCCGTCGGGGTCGAGGAACACCCCGGAGTAGCCGCCCCAGAACGTCGCGGCCCCGGGCCGCGCGATCGTCGCCCCCGCAGCCCGCGCCTCGGCGAGCACGGCGTCGACCGCCTCCGGGGAGCCGACGTTGTGCGCGAGCGTCACGCCGCCCCAGCCGCCGCCGTCCGGGACCCCGCTGTCGGCGGCCAGCGCCGCCCGATCCCAGAGGGCGAGGACGAGGCCGCCGGCCTGGAAGAAGACGACGTCGTCCCCGGGCTCCGCGCCGGTGACCCAGCCGAGGGCCGCATAGAACGCCCGCGCGCGGCCGAGGTCCGAGACCCCCAGGGTGACGACGCTGACGCGCTGCTGCACGGCGCCCACCATCGCACCGCGCCCGGTCGGCTCTCACGGAGAGGGCGAGCGCGACGCGGGACGCTCAGGCGGGGGCCGCCGCGGTCCGGTCGCGCTCGGCGGCGGCCGCCTCCCGCAGCGCCTGGAAGGCGACGACCTGGCCGCCGGCGCCCCAGCTGCCCTCGGCGATCTCGCGGCAGAGCACCCAGACGCGCAGCGCGTCCTCCTCGGCGATCCCCGCGACCTCGCGGACGACCCGCGTGGCCTCGCCGACGAGCTCGGCCCGTCGGCGGTCGCTCAGGGCCCCCTCGGGCGTCGTCACCTCGACGCGGAAGGTCGGCGCGGCGACCGGCCGGCCGGCCGCGCGCACGTCGGCGGCGGGCAGCTCGTGCAGGTAGGTCCACGTGACCGAGCGGAAGAACTCGGTGTCCGGAGCGCGCTCGGCGCGCAGCAGCACGGTGGTGAGCTGCTCGGCGAGCACGTCCTTCTGCTCGTCGTCCAGCACGCCGGACGGGAAGGTGGCGTCGATCATCGGCATGGAGGGGTCCTCTCGGTGGTGGTGGGTGCGGTGGTCAGCTTCGTGGTCGGCTCCCGCCGCGGGTCCAGCTCGCCCCGCAGCGTCGAGAGCAGCAGGTCCTCGACCGCGTCGAGCGGGCGGGTGCTGCGCTCGGCCCGGCAGAGGATCAGCGCGCCCTCGATCGACGCGATGGCGAAGGTCGCGAGCTCGCGGGCGCGCGCCGGCGCGGCGCCGTGCGCGGCGAGCCGGGCCGCCAGCAGCTCCGTCCAGCGGGCGAACGCCGCCCCGGCGGCCGCCTGGCCCTGCGGGGCGTCGGCGTTCGCCTCCACGGCGACGGCCGCGACAGGACAGCCGGCGCGGAAGTCGGTCGCGACGAGCGTGTCGCGGTAGGTGTCGAGGAAGCGGCGCAGGACGTCGATGGCATCGTCGGCCGGCCGCCCGATGAGGTCGGCGACCACTTCGCCGGCGAAGTCGACGGCCTCCGCGAGGAGCTGCGCCCGGCCGCCGGGAAAGTGGTGGTAGACCGACCCGCGCGGCGCGCCGCTGTGCGCGAGGACGTCGTCGATGCTCGTCCCGGCCGCGCCGCGCTCCCGGATGAGGAGCGCGGTGCTGGTCACCATGCGACGGCGCGTGTCGGAGCGGGGAGGCATCGCGATCTATGGAGTATGCCATAGGACATCGACGGCCCGGCGATCCGGCCTCCGTCTGCGCTCGATAACGGATGTTATGTAGTGCTGCGCGCTCGTCAGGGGCGACGTACCGCTAGTTCACCCGGTGCATCGGCGGGATCTCGTCGAGGCTCACGGCCCGGATCTCCGCGTCGCGGCAAGCCCGCCGCAACCGCCGGTCCACGCTGATCAGCGGCGCGCCGAACGCTTCGGCCGCCGCGGCGTAGGCCGCGTCGTAGGCGCTCATCCGCTCACGCAGCGCCCAGATTCGCCGGAGCCGCGGCGCGGTCGCGTCGAGCACCACCTCCAGGTCTCCGAGCCACGCGACCGCCGCCGCGCCGGCCTCCGCGTCCAGATCGTCGCGCCGCACCAGGCGTCGCAGGGCGCTCGTGGCTTCGACGAGGCCGTGTGCCGCGGTCATCAGGGTCAACTCCGCGGAGGCCGCGTAGTGCGAGAGCAGGGCGTCGGCGCCGCGGCGATGGCGCCCGTCGACGACCAGCTCGACGAGGACCGACGCGTCGACGACCAGCAGGTCGAGCGGGTCAAGCGCTCTCGGCAGGCCGATCCCCGCGAATGAGCTCGCCGACGTCGGCGTCGACCGGCCGGCGGCCGCGCCGGATGTCCTCGATCAGGCGTGAGCGCTCGACCTGGTCCAGGCTCAGGCCGCGCCGCAGCACCTCGATCGCGCGCCGGTTCTTCGAGACGCCGCGCGCCCGCGCGTCCGCCGTGAGCGCCGTGTCGATCTCGGGCGGGACGTTGCGCAGGTGGAGCGTGGCCACGACGGGCATGATAGCGGAGTGGGTACAAGAGTGCTAGCGGATGCGAACGCTCGCGGCCCCGATCCGGCCTCGGTCTGCGCTCGATAACGGATGTTATGTAGTGCTGTGCGCTCGTCAGCGACGTACCGCTACGTCACCCGCCGCTCCCGCCGGGCGCGGCCTCGCCCTAGCATCACGCCCATGACCGACCCCGACGTCTTCACGCCCGCCGCCTGGGATCGCGAGATGCCCGACCCGCCGTTCCGCTCGCGCGGCCTGCGGATCGGCGCGCACGCGGGCGCGAGCGAGCTCGGCGCCACCTTGTTCGAGCTGGACCCCGGCGGCATGACCTCGCCCTACCACCTGCACCACGGCAACGAGGAGCTGCTGATCGTCCTCGCCGGGCGGCCGGAGCTGCGCACGCCCGACGGCCTGCGGACGCTCGAGCCCGGCGCCGTCGTCGCCTTCCCGCGTGGCGCGGCGGGCGCGCACCGCGTCGCCAACCGCGGTGACGAGCCCGTCCGCGTGCTGATCGTCTCCACGATGCACCACCCGGAGCTGGCGGAGTACCCCGACACGGGCGCGACGCTCACGCTCACCGGCCCCGGCGAGGGCAAGGTCTTCCCGGCCGGCGGCGAGATCCCGTACGTCGAGGCGATCGTCCGGGCGGCGCAGGCCGACGCCGAGGCCACGTAGCCGGCGGGCCGCGCTAGCCTCCCTTGTCCGGCGGATCGCCCACTCGGCCCGGGCGCCCTCGGGCGTCCAGCCGGGCCACGCGCCGGCCTCGTGCCGGCGGCCCGTCCCGGTGGCCGGGAGTGTCACGCCGCCCAGGCAGCAGACACAAGTCCTGGGACGTAGAAGGTACGGGCGATCCATGACCGGGCGGTAGCGGGCGGGCCTCGGCCCGCCCGCCCGCAGCCCGGCCTCCCCTCCCCGCCGGCCTCGGCCGCCGCGCGGCGTTATGTCAAACGCCACCGAGGCGATCGGCGCGCCCGCGCGCCCGCTCGACTACGGTCCGGGCCCGCGGGCGGCAGGCCCTTCGCCGCCGACCCGCCATCGCCGCCCCTTCCGAGCCACAGGAGCCACACCCATCGTGACCCGCTGCCGCGCGACCGCCGCCATCCTCGCCTGTGCCGTCCCGCTCGTCGCCGTCGCGAGCGCGAGCGCCGCCGACTACCCGGCCCCGAAGAACCCCGGGAAGGTCGTCAAGCGGCCCGGCGGGAAGACGCTGACCCTCAAGGTCTCCCGCCGCGGCGGGAAGGGCGTCTACCGCACGATCACCGCCGCCGTCCGCGCCGCGAAGACCGGCGACACGATCAAGGTCGCCGACGGCACCTATCGCGAGGGGCTGATCCTCGAGGGCCGCGCGAAGTCCCACATCCGCCTGATCGGGAACCGGAAGCACCCGAGGCGGGTCGTGCTCGAGGGCAAGGGCATCCCGCGCTCCAAGGTCAGCGGCCAGAACGCCGTGTTCGTCAACGGCGCCGACGGCGTGACGATCGACGGCTTCCACGGGCGCAACTTCCGCGGCAACGGCTTCTTCGTCTCGAACGCCCGCGGCTACACGATGCGCCACCTCATCGCGCAGAACGACGGGACCTACGGGATCTTCGCGTTCAACTCGATCGGCGGGTCGATCTCGGACTCGACCGCCTACTGGCACCGCGACGGCGGCTTCTACATCGGCCAGACGCCGCGCCAGGCAAAGCCGGTGCGCACGTTCGTCACGCGCATCAAGAGCTACGAGAACGTGCTCGGCTGGTCCGGCACGAACATGCGCTACGTCACGCTGACGAAGTCCGAGTTCTTCAACAACGGCACCGGGTTCACCAGCACCGCGGAGATCGGCGAGCGGTTCGCCCCGCCGGAGGGCAACGTCGTCCGCGGCAACCGGTTCTTCTGGAACAACCTCAACTACACGGTCGGGAAGCCGCCCTTCAAGGTCGGCAAGGTCGAGAACGGCGGCTCCCCCTACCCGATCGGGTCCGGCATCCTGCTGATCGGCGGCTGGGACACGCGGATCGAGAACAACGACGTGTTCGGCAACCAGCTCGGCGGCGTCGGCCTGGTCCAGGGCCTCCTGGTGATCCTGCAGGCCGGTCAGCGCAACGTCACGCCGGAGAAGGGCCTCAAGGACTCCGGCGGCGCGCCCGACGCGACGAACCTGCGGCGCAACACGGTGATCGGCAACCGCTTCGGCCTCGGCGGCCGCGACCTCAACGGCCGCGACCTGCTGTTCGACGGCAACGGCTCGGGCACGTGCTTCGCCGGCAACGCGCTCACCTCGCCGATCCCGCAGTTCCCCGCCACGCCCGGCCACTTCCCCGGCTGCCCGTTCGCCGGCGCGAACACGTTCGACGCCGACGCCCAGGGCCAGGCCGTGGGCTGGACGCTCAACGCGGGCTCGACCGACCCGGCAAAGAACGGCCGGCTCGCCCACCCGCACGCGCCGCAGCGCGGGATCACCCCGATCGAGCGCTACCGCTAGGAACGCGGTCCTCGGCCCGGCGCGGGGCGGGCGCTACCGCGCGCCCGCCCCGCCCGAGCCACCGTCGCCTCCGACGGCGCCGACCGAGCCGCACAGGCCGAGGCGACGCGCGTCGGGCGGCGGCACCACGCGGACCCGCTGACTCGTGAAGGTCCGCCCCCCGGCGAACCGCGCGGACGGCGGCGGGCGGTAGACGTCGACGTGGCGGCCGTCGATCGCGCCGCCCGTGTCCTGCGCGCAGAACCATCGCCCGTAGGCCGGGATGCGGACCGCCGAGCCGAGCGCGATGACGCCCGGGTCGACGGCGACGCTCCGCCAGTAGGTCAGCTTCCGGGCCACCCCGGCGGCGAACGCGCTGCCCCGGGCCGGGGCGCTCGTCCGGCCACGCCCGCGCGACCAGCCGCCCCGCTCGAGCGGATAGGTCACGAAGCCGCGCCGGTCGCGCCAGTACCGCTCGCGATACCAGTACGGCGGCTCGGGGCTGCGCCCGCTCCCGCCGAAGCGCGTCCCCTGCCCGCGCCGGTCCACCCAGCCGCCCGAGGCGAAGCTCGCGGCGTGGTAGCGGCGGCCGTCGAGCCCGATGCCCTCGCCCTCCATGAGGAGGCCGCGAGCGGAGTAGAGCCAGTCGATCCGATGGCGGGCGCGCAGCCCCGGAGCCGCGACGCGCGCCCCGACGAACCACGCCTCGGGCACCGGGAAGTACTCGGTGACGACGACGCCCCCCAGGGTGCGCGGCGTCGAGACCGGTCGCGCGGCCGCCGGGGCCGCCGCCGCGAGGAGCGCGCCGGCGGCGAGCATCGAGGTGAGCGGGCGCGACGCGACGCGGCGCACGGCGGTCGGCTCAGGCGGAGGGCAGGACGAAGAAGGCCACGACAACGTACTGGAGCGCCGCGGCGGCGATCACGAGCAGGTGGAAGACCTCGTGGTAGCCGAACACCCGCGGCGCGGGATCCGGGCGCTTGACCGCGTAGATCACGGCGCCCGCGGTGTAGAGCGCGCCGCCGGCCCCCACCATCGCCGTGGCGGTGAGGCCGACGCCGGAGACGAGCTGCGGGAAGACCGCGAGCGCGACCCACCCGAGGCACACGTAGACCGCCGCCGAGACCCACGTCGGCGCGTCGATCCACACGAGCTTGAGCACGATGCCGGAGAGCGCGCCGCCCCAGACCACGGCGAGGATGGCGGTGGCCAGCGGGCCGTGCAGGACGAGCAGCGCGAACGGCGTGTAGCTGCCGGCGATGAGGACGAAGATCATCGCGTGGTCCAGGCGCTTCATCCAGCGCCGCGCCGAGGGCCGTCGCCAGTTCACCCGGTGGTAGAGGGCGCTCGTCCCGAACAGGCCGGCGACGGCGGCGGCGTAGACGGCGGCGGCGACCGTCGCCCGCCCCGACGGCGCCGTGAGCACGAGCGTCACCCCCAGGCCCAGCGCGACGAAGAACGCCCACTGGTGGGAGACGCCTCGCAGGCGCGGCTTGGCCAGGTGGTTTGGGGCGGTGAGAACCATGGGTTCGAGGGTAGCGGTCGTGGCGGCCCGCTACGCCGCCGGCAACGCGACACCCGCCTGCGCCGCGGCCACCGCATCGCGGACGTGGCAGCCCGCGACGTGGTCGTTCACGATCCCGCAGGCCTGCATGAGGGCGTACGCCGTCGTCGGGCCGACGAAGCGGAACCCGGCGGTGCGCAGCGCCCGGGCCAGCGCCGTCGACTCGGGTGTCCTGGCGGGCACGTCGGCGAGCGAGCCCGGCGCGGGGCCGGGCGTCGGACGATGGGACCACACGAGGGCCGGGAGCGCCGGACCGCTCGCGCGCAGGTCGAGCGTCGCACGGGCGTTCGCGATCGTCGCCTCGATCTTCGCGCGGTTGCGGACGATGCCGGCGTCCGCGAGCAGGCGGTCGACGTCGCGCGCGCCGAGCCGCGCGACCGCCTCCGGGTCGAACCGCGCGAAGGCCGCGCGGAACGCCTCGCGCTTGCGCAGGATCGTCAGCCACGAGAGCCCCGCCTGGAAGGCCTCGAGGCACAGCCGCTCGTAGAGGCCGCGCTCGTCGGTCACCGGCCTCCCCCACTCCATGTCGTGGTAGTCGCGGTAGATCGGCGTCTCGGCGCCGAAGCAGCGCCGCGGCTCGGGCGCGATCACGGCGGCGCGGGGACGATGCCGAGGCGTTCGCCGGGGAGGATCGCCGCCCGCGTCCTACGGCCCCGTCGGCCTCCGGTCCCGACCGGGGCGCAGGTCGGGCGCCTCCAGCAGGGTCCCGAGGCAGCCGAGCAGCACCGCGACCGAGACGATCTCGAAGACGAGGATCAGCGCGACCACCCACCACGAGGGCGCGGCGACGAGCACGACGATGGCCGCGAGGCAGACCCACATGAGCCAGAAGCTGACGAGCAGCAGGTCGATCTCGCCGGGCCCGCGCCGGCGGCCACGCGGCGTCGGCTCGCGTTCTCCCGCCGCCCGCTCGGAGGTGGCGACCGGCGCGGGGGACGGTGCGGGGAGGGTGGCCGTGCTCATGGACGTCCTCTCGTCGGCGTGTGCGGGTCCCACGATGTCGCGGGCGGGGCGCCGGCGCACCCGCACCGACCACCCGCGCGGGTCCGCAGACCACCCGGGGGTCGCTCCGTGGTCCTCCCCTCCGTGGTCTCCCGCAGGCGCCCTCTAGACTCACCGGCGCGATGGCCAAGCCCCGGCAGATGAAGATCGAGCAGCGTGGCGCGCTCGCCGCCATGCAGGCGCTGGAGACCCGCAGCGACGAGGAGCTCGCGGCCGAGACGCGCTACAAGTCCGCCGCCCAGGCGATCCTCGGGGCGCGTGCCGCCGAGCGCTACGACGCCCCGACGGCCCGCCAGCACTTCCAGCGCGCGATCGCCGCGGCGCGTCCGCAGGAGCGGATGCAGATCCGCCGCATGGCCGACGCCTCGCTCGCCCTGGCCGAGCGCCGCGCCGGCGACCTGAAGGACGCCGTGGAGAAGCTCGGGCAGGAGGCGCCGAGCAACCGCCAGCTCCTCGTGCTCCGCTTCATGGGGCTCGTCGCCCCGCCGCCCGGGTCCGGCGTCCTGCTGCGGATCCGCGGGATCCTCATCATGCTCGCCGTCGTCGCGCTGCTCCTCGCGGTCGGCCTCGGAGTCGTCGAGCTCGTCGCGCTGCCCTTCGGCGGGATCTCGCTGTTCGGCGGGCTGGTGCTCGGCGCGGTCGTCATCGCCGTGGCGCTGGGAATCGCCACCCTGCTCGGGCGCCGCCGGCAGGCGAAGGCGAAGGCCGCACGGGCGGCGGCGCCGCCCGCGGCAGGCTAGCCGCCCGACACCGAGAGCTTCGAGATCACGACCGGCGGGTCGGGCCGCCCGTCACCCGGCGGCGTCGTCGGCAGGGCGCCGATCCGGTCGACGACCGCCTGGCCCCGCACGACCCGCCCGAGCAGCGCGTACTCGGGCGGCAGCCCCGCGTCCTCGGCGGTCACGACGAAGAACTGGCTGCCCGACGCGCCCGGCGGCTCGTCGCCGGCCTTGGCCATCGCGACGGCGCCACGGGTGTAGGCGGCGTTCGCCGGCGGAGGCTCGGTGACCCGGTAGCCCGGGCCGCCCGTGCCGTCGCCCTTCGGATCCCCGCCCTGGATGACGAACCCGCGGGCGACGCGATGGAACGCGGTGCCGTCGTAGAACCCGCGCCGGGCGAGCGAGAAGAAGGACGCGGCCGTGCGCGGTGCGCCCTTCGCGTCGAGGCGGAAGGCGAAGGTCCCGCAGTTCGTCGCGACGGTGGCGAGGTAGGTCTTCGCCGGGTCGAGTCGCGTCGTCGGCGCGCGGAGTCGCGGCTGGGGCTTCGGCGCCGCGGCGGCCACGGTGCGACACGGCGACGCCGGCGTGGTCCGCGGGCTCGACGCCGCGCCTCCGTCGGAGCCGCAGGCGGCGAGCGCGAACGTGCCGGCGACGAGGAGCAGGGCGGCCGGGCGCGTCACCGGCTGGGATGATGCCAAAGTGCCCCTCTCCCCCCTGCTGCGGCGCTACGACCACGTGCTGCTCGACCTCGACGGGTGCGTGTGGGTGGGCGACGAGGCGACCCGCGAGGCGCCGGCGGCGGTCGCGGCGCTCCGCGCGGCGGGCAAGCACGTCGCCTTCGTGACCAACGACCCGCGGGCGGCCGGCGAGGACTTCGTGCGCAAGCTGTGGGCCCTCGGCTTCCAGGCGTCGTTGGACGAGGTCGTCACGGTCGGGGGCGCGATCCAGCACGTGCTCGCCGAGGGGCGTCCCGGCGGCGGCACGGCCTTCGTGATCGGCTCGGCGGCGATCCACGCGCACGTGGCGGACGCCGGGCTGCGGGTGGTGAACCGGACGAGCCTCGCCACCCGCGCCGACGTCGTCGTGGTCGCGGCCGACGAGAGCTTCGCCTACGAGGACCTCCGGGTCGCCACCCAGGCCCTCCTGCGCGGCGCCGACCTGCTCGGCGCCGGCCGCGACGCGACGTTCCCGATGCCCGACGGGCCGTGGCCGGCCACCGGCGCGGTGCTCGCCGCCGTCGAGCACGCGAGCGGCCGACGGGCCGTCACCGTCGGCAAGCCCGAGGCGCAGCTGTTCCGCACCGCGCTCGACCGGGCCGCCGGACCGGGCGCGGCGCTCGTGGTCGGGGATCGGCTCGACGCCGACCTCGCCGGCGCGGCCGCCGCCGGCCTCGACGCGGCGATCGTCCTGACCGGGTCCACCGGCGCCGAGCAGGCCGCGGCGGCTTCGGATCCCGCGCCGGTCGCCGTGGCCGCGGACCTCGCGGCCCTGGTCCTCGGCGCGTGAGCGGCGGGCACGAGGCACGCAGCCGCGCCGGTAGCGTTCGGCGCCGTGGCCCGGCGCGTGACGCTCATCGTCAACCCTGCGGCCGGCGGAGGCCGCGCCGCGCGGCTCCTGCCGGCGGTCTCGGCGGCGCTGCGGCGGCGCGGGCTGCTCGCCCGGGTCGAGGCCACGCGCAGCCTCGAGCACGCGCAGGAGCTCGCGGGCACCGCCGCCGCGGCCGGTGAGGTCGCGGCCGCGCTCGGCGGCGACGGCCTCATCGGCGCGGTGGCCGGCGCCCTGCGCGAGACGGACGGCGTGCTGGGCATCCTCCCCGGCGGGCGGGGCAACGACCTCGCGCGGGTCCTCGGCATCCCGGAGGACCCGGCGGGCGCCGTGGACGTGCTGGCGACCGGCGCCGTCCGGCCGCTCGACCTCGCCGAGGCCGGCGGGCGGCCCTTCTGCTGCATCGCCTCGTGCGGCTTCGACTCCGACGCGAACCGCATCGCCAACGAGACGCGCGTCGTCCGGGGCAACCTCGTGTACCTCTACGCGGCGCTGCGGGCCCTGGCCTCCTGGCGACCGGCGACGTTCACCGTCGAGGTGGACGGCGCCGCGGAGACGATCACCGGCTACAGCGTCGCCGTCGCCAACTCCAAGGCCTACGGCGGCGGCATGTTCGTCGCCCCCGACGCCGCGCTCGACGACGGCCTGCTCGACGTCGTCACGATCGCCGATCTGGGCCGGCTGCGCTTCCTCGCCCTGCTGCCGCGGGTCTTCCGCGGCACGCACGTCCGGCGCCCCGAGGTGCGGGTGCGCCGTGGCCGCGAGGTGGCGATCCGGGCCGACCGGCCCTTCACCGTGTTCGCCGACGGCGACCCGATCGCGGAGCTCCCGGCGGTGATCCGCGTGCTGCCGGGCGCCGTGCGCGCCATCCTGCCCCCATGATGCTCGGAGCCAAGGTCGTCGCCGCGCGCGCCGTGGGCACGCTCGCGCGCGCGGCCGGCCGGGGCGGGGGAACGAGCCTCCCCGGCAAGGTCCTGATGCGCCTCGACCCCCACGCGATCGGGGAGCTGGCCGCGCGCCTGCCGAGCGGCGCCGCGGTGATCTCCGCCACGAACGGGAAGACGACGACCGCCGCGATGGCCGCCGCCGGCCTGGAGGCGGGCGGCCATCGCCTCGTGCACAACCGCGCCGGCGCGAACATGGCCGGGGGCGTCGCGTCCACGCTGTTGGGCGCGGCGCGGCGGCGCGGGATCGACGGCGACCTCGGGCTGTTCGAGGTCGACGAGTTCTGGCTCGGGCCGGTGTGCGCGGAGCTGCGTCCGCGGGCGCTCCTGCTCGCCAACCTCTTCCGCGATCAGCTCGACCGCTACGGGGAGCTCGACACGATCGCCGATCGGTGGGCCGAGGTGGTGGCCGAGCACGCCGGCCGCGCCCGTCTCGTGCTCAACGCCGACGACCCGCTCGTGGCCGACCTCGGGCGCGAGCAGCCCGATGCCCTCTACTTCGGGGTGGAGGACGACCGCATGGCGCTGGAGGCCATGCAGCACGCGGCCGACTCCACCCACTGCCGCCGCTGCGGCGCTCCCTACCGCTACGAGGCCGTCTACCTCGGCCATCTCGGCCGCTACACGTGTCCGGGGTGTGGCCGCAGCCGTCCCGCGCCCGCGATCGCCGCCGAGCGGGTCGAGCTGCACGGGACCCGCAGCGCGACGGTCGCGTTGCGCACGCCGGAGGGGCCCGCGACCCTCGAGCTGCCGCTCCCGGGCCTCTACAACGTCTACAACGCCCTCGGCGCGATCGCGCTGTGCCTCGCCCTCGGGGTGCCGGCCGGGGTGGCCGTCGCGGGCGTCGGCGCGGTCGCCGCGGCCTTCGGGCGGGCGGAGACGCTCCCGATCGGCGGGCGCGAGCTGTCGATCCTGCTGGTGAAGAACCCGGCCGGGGCGAACGAGGTCGTGCGCACGCTCGCGCTCGAGGCCGGGCCGCTCGACCTCCTCGCGGTGCTGAACGACGGCGTGGCCGACGGGCGCGACGTCTCCTGGATCTGGGACGCGGACCTCGAGCTGCTCGCCGGCCGCGTGCGGCGCGTGACCTGCGCCGGCACGCCGCGCCGCGGAGCTGGCGCTGCGCCTGCGCTACGCCGGGATCGAGCCGGAACGCCTCCACGTCGTCCCGCCGCTCGACACCGCGCTCGACGCCGCCCTGGCCGACGGGACCGGCCGGCTCTACGCGTTGCCGACCTACACGGCGCTGCTCGAGCTCCAGGACCTGCTCGCCGACCGCGGGCAGGCCGCGCGATACTGGGCCGCGTGAGCACGACCGCCCCGCCCGACCCCGTCGTGCGCTGGCACGACCTCGAGTGCGGGCGCTACGCCGCCGACCTGCCCCTGTGGGCGGAGCTCGCCGCGGCGGCCGCGGGGCCGGTGCTCGACGTCGGCGCCGGGACCGGCCGGGTGGCCCTGCACCTCGCCGCCGCGGGTCGGGAGGTCCACGCCGTGGATCTCGAGCCGCTCCTCCTGGCGGCGCTCGCGGCGCGCGCCGCGGACCGTGGCCTGACCGTGGAGACCACCGTCGCGGACGCCCGGGCGCTCGCGCTCGGACGGCGCTTCGCGCTGGTCCTCGCCCCGATGCAGACGGTGCAGCTCCTCGGCGGTCCGGAGGGGCGGGGACGCTTCCTGCGGGCCGCCGCGCGGGCACCTCGCCCCCCGCGGGCGGCTGGCCTGCGCCCTCGCCCATCCGCTGGAGGGCCTCGAGGCGCAGGCCGGAGCGCTCACCGCCCCGCCGCTGCCCGACGTGCTGGTCGCGCCCGACGCGACGCTCGTCAGCCGCGCGGTCGCGGTCCACGAGGAGCCGGACGCCTGGGTCATCGAACGCCTCCGGGAGACCTGCGGCCGCGACGGCTCGCGGGCCTCGGAGGAGGACCGGGTTCGCCTCGATCGCGTCGACGCCGACGCGCTGGAGGTCGAGGCGCGCGCCGCCGGCCTGCGCGTGGTGGCGCGCCGTCGCGTGGCACCGACCGAGGAGCACGTCGGGAGCGAGGTGATGATCCTCGATGCCGGCTGACCCGCGGACGCTGCGCGTCGCCGCGCTCTACCCCGACCTCATGAACATCTACGCCGATCGCGGCAACCTGCTCGTGCTCGAGCGCCGCTGCCGCTGGCGCGGCCTGGGGTTCGAGCTGCGGCGCGTCGGGCTGGAGGACGACCTCGATCCCGGAGGCCGCCGACCTCCTCTACATCGGCGGCGGGCAGGACCGCGACCAGCGCCTGGTCGCGCTCGACCTCGCCGAGCGCAAGCGCGACGCCGTCCACCGCAGCGTGGCGCTCGGCGCCGTCGTCCTGGCCGTCTGCGGCGGCTACCAGCTGCTCGGCACGTCCTACGAGATGGGGAGCGAGACGCTGCCCGGGCTCGGCCTCGTCGATCTCCACACGGTCCGGGCGGACGGGCCGCGGCTGATCGGCAACGTCGCCATCGAGGTCGACCTCGACGGATCGGGCGCCCGCGTGCTCGCCGGCTTCGAGAACCACGGCGGCCGGACCTGGCTCGGCCCCGGGGAGCGCCCCCTCGGGCGGGTGCTGCGCGGCCACGGGAACAACGATCGCGACGGGCGCGAGGGGGTGCGGCGCGGCCGGGTGATCGGCACCTACCTCCACGGCCCGCTGCTGCCGAAGAACGCCTGGTTCGCCGACTGGCTCATCGCCACGGCGCTCGACCTCCCGCCGGGAGCGCTCGGCGCCCTCGACGACACCTTCGAGACGGCCGCGCACGCCGAGGCCCGCGCGGCCGCGGGCGTGCCGGCGTGACGCCCGACGCGCCGGGCCGTCGGCGTGACCGTCGTCACGGACTGAGCCGATCGTCCGTCGAAGTTCGTAGAGTGGGCACATGACCTCCGAGCGCGCGCAGGCCTACGGCCGGGTGATGGCCACGCTCCAGGACCTCGGGGAGCGCAAGCTCCAGCCGGGCGAGGTGGAGCGGATCCGCGAGGCCGCCGACACCCTGCTCTTCTCCGAGGGCGGCGACCAGGGGGCCAGCGCCGCGGTCGCCGACGTCACCGCGCTGACCCGCGGCCTCGTCGAGTCGGACCGCTGGACCGAGGCGCGCGCCCGGCGCCTGCTGGACGACCTGCTGCACTGCGGCGACCTCGCCGTCGTCGCGTAGCCCCGCGCCGCCGGGACCAGGCGCCGCCGGGGACTACGAGCCGGCGGGAGGCGGAGGCGGCGGGGGCGGCTCCGCGGGGGCGGGCGCCTCGGCGGCGGCGTCCGACGGCAGCCGCGCCGGCATGGTGTCCGGTGCCGCGGGCAGCTCCTCGCCGGGCAGCGGCTCGCCCACCTTGCGCCAGACCTTGTTGAGCTCGCTCTGGAGGTAGGGCGCGAAGACGAAGCCGATGACGAGGTAGATGACGAGCGCGATCCAGCCGTTGAGCGGCTCCTCGTTCGCGACGCGCTGCGTGGCCTGGATCCGCTTGGTGCCGTTCCAGAAGCTGATGAGGGCCGGGACGATGATGAGCCCGCCGGGGAAGAGCGCCAGCGCCGAGTTCGTCGGGTTCTGGCCGAGGTCGTAGCCGGTGGCCTTGCCGTAGTCCCGCATCTCGCGGTTGACGTAGTACCACCAGAACACGCCGTAGATCCCCAGCGTGATGAGCATCAGGCCGAACACCCCGAACGGGTTGCGGATCTTGGCCCGCTCGTCCTGGGTGTTGGGGAGGATGATCTCCTGCGCCACGTCGACCTCCGGTTCGGGTTGGTTCGCGAGCGGCGGCGTGCCGCGTTTCGCGGGGCGAGACTACTCCTTCGCCGTTCCGGCGGAATTCCCCCCCGGACGATCCTCGCCGCCCTCCCGGCGGGACGGCAGGGGCGCCGATCCGGTCGAGCCGAACCCGCCCGTGCCCCGCTCGCTCGCGGCGAGCTCCTCGGCCTCCACCGGATCGGCCGGGGCGACCGCGACGACCACGAGCTGGGCGATGCGCTCGCCGGCCGCGCAGGCGAAGGGCTCGCTGCGGTCGGTGTTCAGCAGCAGCACGCGGACCTCGCCCCGGTAGCCGCAGTCGATCAGCCCCGGGGCGTTCACGACCGCCACCCCGTGCCGCGCGGCGAGCCCCGAGCGCGGCAGGACGAGCCCGGCGTGACCGTCGGGCAGCTCGACGGCGATCCCGGTCGGCACCGCCGCTCGCGCGCCCGGGGCGAGGGACACGCCCTCGACGCAGTGCAGATCGAGGCCGGCGTCGCCGTCGTGGGCCCGGGCGGGGAGCACCGCGTCCGGGCGCAGCCGCCGGACCGGCAGCCTCATGCCGGCGTGGGCCGGCCGTTCACCGCGAACCGGTCGTAGCGGGCGGCGACGGCGGGCGGGAGCCGGACGAGGACGCGCACGCCCTCGGCGGTGTCGTGGCGCTCGAGATCCCCCGCGAGGGCGTGCAGCTCCGCCAGCCGGGCTCCGTCCCGGTAGGGCACGAGCAGCTCGACCGGCCGCCGGGACGCCGCGAACGCGCCGCCGATGCGGTCGCGCAGCGCGGCGATCCCCTCGCCGGTGACCGCCGAGACGGGCAGTCCCTCGGGGTGGCGGTGCTCGAGGGCGGCCCGCTCGTCCGCGCCGAGCAGGTCGACCTTGTTGAGCACGAGCAGCCGCGGCGCCTCGGTGGCGCCGATGCCCTCGAGCACGTCCTCGACCGCCCGCATCATCGTCGTCCGCTCCTCCTCGGGCGCGGAGGCGTCGAGGACGTGCAGGAGGAGATCGGCCCGCCGGGTCTCCTCGAGCGTGGCCGCGAAGGCGTCGACCAGCTGGTGCGGGAGCTTGCGGATGAACCCGACGGTGTCGGTGACGAGGTAGTCGCGGCCGTCGTGCCGCATGGTCCGGGTCGCCGGGTCGAGGGTGTGGAAGAGCCGGTCCCGCACGCCGACCTCGGCGCCGGTCAGCGCGCCCAGCAGGGTCGACTTGCCGGCGTTCGTGTAGCCGGCGAGCGCGACGCTGGGCAGGTGCGCCCGCTCCCGCTCCCCGCGCATCACGGCCCGGCTCCGGGTCACGTGGGCCAGGCGCCGCTTCAGCGCCGCGATGCGGTCGCGAGCGAGGCGGCGGTCGGTCTCGATCTGGGTCTCGCCGGGGCCGCGGGTGCCGATGCCGCCGCCCAGGCGCTCGAGGTGCGTCCACAGCCCGCGCATGCGGGCGAGGTTGTACTGGAGCTGGGCGAGCTCGACCTGCAGCTTGCCGTCCGCGCTGTGGGCGTGCCCGGCGAAGATGTCGAGGATCACCGTCGTGCGGTCGACGACGGGGAGGCCGAGCGCGGCCTCGAGATTGCGCTCCTGACGCGGGCTGAGCTCGTCGTCGCAGGCGACGACGTTCGCGTCCCCCGCCTTCAGCGCCGCCCGCAGCTCGTCGAGCTTGCCCGGGCCGAGATAGGTGTTGGGATGCGGCTGCTCGCGGTGCTGCACCATCTCCCCCACGGCGGCGACCCCGGCGGTGTGGAGGAGCTCTCGGAGCTCGGAGAGGTCGTCCCCCTCCGGCAGGGCCGCGATGAGGAAGGCGCGCTGACGCGCGCGACCGGCGGGCCGGCCGGCGGCGCCCGCGGCGTGTCGCGTCGGCGTGGTCCGGCCGTGCCTGCTGCGCTCCATCGACCTTCGAGTCTAGTCGGGCCCTTCCACGACCCCGGCGGGCGGCGGGCCGGGGCACGCGCGCCGGCGCGCGTGCGGTCAGCCGCGCAGCGCGTGAATGCGCTCGACCGCCTCGGCCAGCCGGTCGTCCGGCGTGGTCAGCGAGATGCGGAAGAAGCCCTCGCCGTTGGGGCCGTAGGCGCCGCCCGGCGAGATCACCACGCCCGCGGCGTCGAGCACGTGCTCGCAGTAGGCGGCGGCGGAGGCGAACCCGTCCGGGATCGGCGCCCACACGTAGATCGTCCCCTTCGGCGGGGTGACCTCCACGCCGGCCGCCCGGAGCGCGTCGCACACGAGGTCGCGGCGCCGGGCGTACACGGCGTTCATCGCCGCGACCTCCGCGTCGACCTCGGGGCGCAGCGCGGCGATGCCGGCGACCTGGACCGCCTCGAAGAGCCCGGAGTCGACGTTCGACTTCAGCCGCCAGTAGTGCGCGATCGCCTCGGCGTTCCCGACGATCGCCGCGCACCGCCAGCCGGTCATGTTGTAGCCCTTGGAGAGCGAGAAGACCTCGACGCCGCAGTCCTTCGCGCCCCGGGTGGCGAGGAACGAGGGCGCGACGTACCCGTCGTAGGTCGTCTCGGAGTAGGCGTTGTCGTGGACGACGAGGAGGTCGCGGCCGCCGGCCCATCCGACGACCTCGTCGAACAGCCCGTCCGGCACGACCGCGCCCGTCGGGTTGTTCGGGTAGTTGAGGAACATGAGGCGGGCGCGCTGCGCGTCGGCGGCCGCGACGGCGTCGAGGTCGGGGGCGAAGCCGCGCTCGGGCCGGAGCGGCATGAGCACCGGCTCGCCGCCGGCCAGGAGCGGGCCGCCGGTGTACACCGGGTAGCCCGGGTCGGCGGCCAGGGCGGCCGACCCGGGATCCAGGAAGGCCAGGTTGAGGTTGAAGATGCACTCCTTCGCGCCGATCGCCGGCATGACCTCGGTCTCGGGGTCGAGCGTCACCCCGAACCGGCGGGCGTAGAACGCCGCGATCGCCTCGCGAAAGTCCTGGCGGCCGCGGTTGGACGGGTAGCGATGGGTCGCCGGGTCGGCGACCGCGGCCTGCGCCGCCGCGACGACCTCGGGGTAGGTCGGGCGGTCGGGATCCCCGATGCCGAGCGAGATGACGTCGACGCCGGCCGCCCGCTTCGCGGCGACCTTGCGCTCGAGCTCGGCGAAGAGGTAGGGCGGGATGCGATCCAGCCGCTCACTCGGTCGCATGCAGGGCCTCCACGAAGTCCTCGGCCAGCTCGCCCCGGTACACCGGGACCGCCCAGCCGGTCAGGGTCACGGTCAGGTCCTCGCCGATCTCGACCTCGAGCTCGCCGCCGTCGAGCACGACGGTCACCGGCGAGGTCCCGCCGTCGAGCACGTGCGCGACGGCCGCGCCGCTCGCGCCCGTCCCCGAGGACATGGTCTCCCCCACCCCGCGCTCGAAGATCCGCGCCCGGATGCGGTCGCCCGGGCGGGTGCCGGCGGGCGGGAGCGGCGCGTACCACGACACGTTGGTCCGCTGCGGGAAGCGGGGGTCCCGCTCGATCTCCGGACCGAGCGCGGGCAGGTCGAGGGCGTCGACGTCGGCGGGATCGGACAGGCCGATGGCGCACTGGGGGTTCCCGATCGCCACGTGGCGGAAGGTCGCGCGCCGGCCGCCGACCTCGATCTCGCCCCGGCCGTCAGGGGGCCCGCCGGGGAAGCCGGCCGAGGCGGTGGCCGCCCGCCCGAGCTCGACGCGGCACGTCGTCGGTCCCGTGATCTGCGGGCGGACCGGGCCCGCCGCGGTCTCCAGCGTGAAGGCGTCCTCGTGCGTCCAGCCGCGGCGGCGGAGATACAGGATCGCCTCGCGGGCGCCGTTGCCCGAGAGCTCGGCCTCCGACCCGTCCGGGTTGAAGATGCGCAGCGCCGCGACCGCGTCGTCGCCCGCCGGCCGGGAGAGCACGAGCACCCCGTCGGACCCGATGCCGGTGTGGGCGGCGCAGAGCCGCGCGACGCGGGCCGGCGTGAGCGCGAACGGCAGGCGGGCGGCCTCGACGATGACGTAGTCGTTGCCGAGCGCCTGCCACTTCTCGAACGGGACCGTCGCCGCGGGCACGGCGCGGCAGTCTAGATGGACCCCTCCCCCGCCCACGCGGCGGCGATCCGCGCGGCGGTCTCGGCCGCCGGGCGGCCGGTGACGTCGAGCACCCGGACGCCGGCGAGCTTGCGCATCCAGGTGAGCTGGCGCTTGGCGTAGCGCCGCGTGCGGGTCTGCATCGCCGGCACGTCGCCGGCGAGGAGCTCGGCGAAGCCGACCGCGGCGCGAGCGGTCGCGCGACGCGCCCGCCGCGTCCGCCGCGCGGACCTCCGCCGCCGCCCCGGCGGCGACCATGAGCCCGACGCGGGCGTCGATGCGGGCGACGAGGCTCGCGCGGTCCATCACCAGGCCCGCGAGGAGGGTGGAGCGGCGCGTCTCCGCCGTCCACAGTCGCGACGCGCCGCGCCGCGGTCGCAGCGCGTCGGCGTCGAGCAGCTCGTGGGCGCGGACGATGCGCGCGCGGTCGTTCGGGTCGATGCCCTCGGCCGCCCACCCCGCCCGGCGCGCGAGCTCGGAGTGGACCGCCGGGGCCCCGCGCGCCGCGACCGCGCCGGCCCAGCGCTCCCGGGCGCCGGCCGCCGGCGGCGGGCGGAGCGCGAGCTCCGTGAGCGCTGCGCGGAGGTAGAGCCCGGTGCCACCGACGACGATCGGCCGGCGCCCGGCGGCGAGGAGGCCGTCGATCTCGGCGTGGGCGCGGGGCGCGTAGGCGCCGGCGCTGAAGGCCTCGGTGACGGGGACCACCCCGACGAGGCGGTGCTCGAGCCGGTCGCGCTCCGCGGGGGTGGGCGCGCCGGTCAGGACCTCCAGGCCCGCGTAGACCTGCAGGGCGTCGGCCCCGACCGCGACCGGATCCTCGCCGCGGGCGCGCAGGAGGTCGGCCAGCGCCAGGGCGACGTCGGTCTTTCCCACGCCGGTGGGGCCGAACAGGGCGATGACCTCGGGGCGCGGCACCGGGCCCGGAGTATCGTCGGGCGGGTGTCCCCCCGCATCGGCTGCGGCCTCTCGACCGATCCCGACCCGCGCGCCGGGGCCCTCGAGGCGGCCGCGGCGGCCCGCCCCGGCCTGGCCGGCGAGGTGGCGGACCTGGCCGTCGTCTTCGCCGCGGGCCGACACCTCGCCGCGCCGGAGGCGACCCTCGAGGCGGTCTGCGAGGCGCTCGGGCCGCGCCGCCTGGTGGGCTGCGGCGCGGGCGGCGTGCTCGGCTCGGGGCAGGAGGTCGAGGGCGGCAGCGCGGTGGCCGTGTGGGCGGCGCATCTCGGGGACGGCGCCGCGACGCCCTTCCACGCGGAGGCCGAGACCGGCGAGGACGGGCTCGCGGTGGAGGGCATGCCGGACGTCGCCGGGGCGGACGCCGTGATCCTGCTCGCCGACCCCTTGGCGTTCCCGACCGATCCCCTCCTGCGCGCGCTCGGCGAGCGGGCGCCGGGCGTGACCGTGCTGGGCGGCCTGGCCAGCGCGCGCACGGCGGACGGCACCGGCGCCCTCTTCCTCGACGAGACCGTCCTCGCCGAGGGCGCGGTGGGGGTGCGCTTCGACGGCGTCGAGGTCCTGCCCTGCGTCTCGCAGGGCGCCGCGCCGCTGGGCCCGGAGATGACCGTCACCGCGGCCGAGGGCAGCGTCGTCCGCGAGCTGGCCGGGCGCCCGGCGCTGACCCGGCTGCGCGAGGCCATCGAGGAGCTGAGCGACGCCGAGCGCGAGCTCGTGTCCGGCGGCCTGCTCATCGGGCTGCTCGTCGAGGGCGCCGCCGGGCAGCCGGAGTACGGGCCGGGGGACTTCCTCGTCCGCGGACTGGCCGGTGCGGATCCGGACACCGGCTCCGTCCGCGTCGGCGCCGTCGTCCACCCCGGCCAGGTCGTCCGCCTCCACGCGCGCGACGCGCGCTCCGCCGATCTCGACCTGCGCGACGCGCTCGGCCTCCGGCGCGAGGCGCTCGGGGGCCGGGACCCGGCCGGGGCGCTGCTCTTCTCGTGCAACGGCCGCGGGCGGGCGATGTTCGGCGCGGCGGACCACGACGCCGGACTGATGTCGGCCCGGCTCGGCGGCCCGCACGCGGGCTTCTTCGCCGCGGGCGAGATCGGGCCGGTCGGCGGCGAGAGCTTCCTCCACGGCTTCACGGCGACGGCGGCTATCTTCCCGGCATGAGCACCGACGCGCCCGCGCCCACCGGCTCCGCGCCCGCGTCGCGGGCCGCCGCCCCGGCCTCCCCGCTCCAGGGCCGGGCGCTGCTCACGGGGGCGAGCGGCGGCATCGGCCAGGCCGTCGCCCGGGCGCTGGCCGCCCGCGGCGCCTCGGTCATCCTCAGCGGGCGGCGGGCCGACCGGCTCGCGGCGCTCGCCGCGGAGATCGCGGGCGAGGTCGACGCCGCCGACCTCGCCGACCGCGACGCGGTCCTCTCGCTCGCCGAGCGCGTGGGGCCGATCGACCTGCTCGTCGCCAACGCGGCCCTTCCGGCCAGCGGGCACGCGACGTCCTTCACCCCCGAGGAGATCGACCGCGCGCTCGACGTCAACCTGCGGGCGCCGATCCAGCTCGCGCGCGCCCTGGTCCCGGGAATGGTGGAGCGCGGCCGCGGACACCTCGTCTTCGTCTCCTCGCTCTCGGGGAAGGCGGCCACGACCGGATCCGCCCTGTACTCGGCCACGAAGTTCGGCCTGCGCGGCTTCGCGCTCGGCCTGCGCGCGGACCTCGCGGGGACGGGAGTGGGCGTCTCGGTCGTCCTGCCCGGGTTCATCCGCGGCGCCGGCATGTTCCACGACTCGGGCGTCACGCTGCCGCGGGGCGTCGGCACACGGACCCCCGAGGACGTCGCGTCCGGGGTCGTGGCGGCGGTGGAGGGCGACCGCGCGGAGGTCGACGTCGCGCCGCTCACGCTGCGCGCGGGCGCGGCACTGGCCGGCCTCGCGCCCGGGGTGGCGCAGCGGCTGAGCGGCCGCCAGGGCGCCGGCGTGGCCCGCGACATCGCGGCCGGCCAGCGCGACAAGCGCTGAGCGTCAGCCGCCGCCGCCGTTGTCCGCCGGCGCGCCGTCGGCCCGCACGCCGTCGTCGTCTCCCGGCACCGGCCCCGCGTCGCGCGAGACGGCCTTGATCGCCCCGAGGATCTCGTCGGCGAGCCGCCGGCCGTCCTTGCCGTTCTGGGGTGTGGCCGAGATCCGCACGACGACCTCCTCGCCGTCGAACTCCTCGAGGTCGATGTGCGGCTGCTTGCGCGTCGGGACCGTGACGGACCCGGCGAGCAGCGACTGGACGTCGGTGGGAAGGACGTCGGCGCGCAGGCGGGCGCGGAGGTCGACGGCGTCCGGCTCGCGCAGCGGCACGACGGCGGCGGAGAGCACGACGCTGTTCGGCACCATGATCCGATCCGCGCCGCGGGCCAGCGTCGTGTAGAGCAGCCCGAGGGAGGCGACGACGCCCTCCACCTGCCCGGCGAGCGGACCGGCCTGCAACCGGATGCGCTCGCCGACGCGGAAGGGCCGCGCGCTGAGCAGGACCGTGCCGGCGATGACGTTGCCGAGCGTCTGCTGCGCGGCCAGACCGAGGACCACGGCGGTGAACGCGCCGCCCACGGCGAGGGTCTGCGGCTGGATGCCGGCGATGCGGAGGGACACGAGCAGCGCGATGCCGATCGTCACGAGACGGATGAGGAAGCCGACGGTGCCCGCGGTGGCCGGATCCATCCGCCGGAAGAGCAGCGGCGCGACCGCGCGGCCGATGTCGCGGGCCAGCGCCCAGCCGAGCGCCAGGAGCGCGACGGCCGTGCCGATCTGGACCGCGAACTCGAGGCCGCGCCCGAAGACCTTGGCGCGCTCGGCGTAGAGAACCAGCACGCCGGCGATCAGGGGCAGCAGCAGCAGCGCATGGCGCAGGGCGCGGCGCGCCGTGGCCCTCGACTCCGCGCTCACGGGCTGGCTCAGGCCCGCCTGCTCCCACGCGTGGCTGCGCGTCTGGAACATGCGATCCATCCGGTCGCGGGCCGCATCGGAGCTCTGGCGGAAGGGCAGGCGCATCCCCCCTACTACACCGCATCGGCGCCCGTGTTCCGGCGTGCCGGGCGTGCGATCCCGCACGGGCGGGCGATCGCGGAGCAACGGGCCGGCCGATTCCGTCCTCGCCCCGGATGTCCATCAGAACAGGCGGGCCGGTTCGCCATGACCGCCTCGCCCACTCGTCTCGCCGGCCTCCGGATCACGGCGCACCCCCCACCGGCTTCCATCGTGATCCGGCGCCCGCCCGCGACGCAGCAGGGCCTCCAGGCGCTGCCGCTCCGCCGGCGGCGCGTACCCGCCGCGGGCGTAGAGCCCCTCGTAGCGCGGCACGAGATCCGGGCGCGCGTGGCGCAGCCAGCCCATGAACACCTCGCGGACCTCGCCGCGCAGGTGCAGCGCGATGCCCCCGACCGACACGGCGCCCGCCTCCTCGGCCAGGGCCAGGATGCGCTCGACCTGCTCGGGCGCGTCGTTGATGCCCGGCATGAGCGGCGCCACGAGCACGCTGGTGGGGATGCCGGCGCGCCCGAGCTCCGCGACCGCCTCCAGGCGCTTGCGCGGGTGCGGGGTGTGCGGCTCGGTCGCGCGCCACGCCCGCTCGTCGAGCGTCGGCACCGAGAGCGCGGCCGTGACCTCCGTGCGGGCCGCGATCTCGCGCAGCAGCGGCAGGTCGCGGAGCACCAGGGGCGACTTCGTGAGGATGGAGCACGGGTTCGCCGCGTCGCGGAGCGCCGCCCAGATGCCGGGCATGAGCCGGTAGCGCGACTCGACCCACTGGTAGGGGTCGGTGTTCGTGCCCAGGGCGACGTGCTCGCGCCGCCACGACGGGCGCCCGAGCTCGGCGCGCAGCACCTCCGGCACGTTGACCTTGACGACGATCTCCCGCTCGAAGTCCCGCCCGGCGCCGAGGTCGAGGTAGCGGTGGGTCGGGCGGGCGAAGCAGTTGTGGCTCACCACCCCGTTCGCGATGAAGTCACCGGTGCCGGTGGTGATGTCGAACATCGGGACCTCGCGGCCGAGCGGCTCGATGGACTCCACGCGCAGGTCTGGCGCGCCTTTCAGCGCCAAGCCGCGCAGGCTCGTGGTGCGGCGGCTCTCCCGATCGTCGTTCGGACCCGGTCGCGGCCGCCCGACGCCCATCACGTGCGAGTTCACCGTCAGGTGCGGACGCCGGTGCCGCCCCTGCTCCGCGCCGGTCACGTGCCTCCAGCCGCGCCGGGTCGAGGAAGCGGTGATCGCCGCTCGCCACGAGCTCCGCCCCGTCCGCGAGGCGAATCCGGAACGCGGGCTTGACGCTCCGCCAGTGCGCCAGCACCTCGGTCTCGACGCAGCGACGGCAGGACCCCCGGCGCTCGGTTCCGTAGATCCGGTCTCCGACCTCGAGATCGGCGATCGGACGCGCTCGCCCGTCGGCGAGGAGGACGGGCGTGTCCCCCGCGAGGCAGTAGGCGCACGCGTGCGTGCAACCGCGGTAGGGGTTGACCGTCCAGCGGAACGGCATGCGCGAGGCGGCGGGCACCTTGTTCAGCGCCGAGCGCGCCCGCACCTCGTAGAAGCGGACGTCGAGCGCCTCGGGGGCGTCGAACGTCCGGATGACCGCCGGCTCGCGGTAGCCGGGCAGCGCCCGCGCCGCCTCGGCCTCGACCCGCTGATCGTCCCAGCGCACGAACGTATGTTCGCACGAGGGCCGGACGGACGGCCGCCGGAGCCGTCAGCCCGCGGCGCGGGCCACCAGCGACTCCGATCCCAGGAGGGTCTGGCTCGTCGCGGAGGCCACCTCGACGCGCACGTACTCGCCGGCCGCCGCCACCCCGTCGAAGTTCACGACCTTGTTGTGGCGCGAGCGGCCGCGCAGCCGCGTCGGGTCCGTGCGCGACGGGCCCTCGACGAGCACCTCCACGGTCCGCCCCACGAAGCGCTGCGCCCGCTCCCGCGCGCGTCGCTGCACCGTCTCCACCAGTCGCCCCATTCGCTCGACCTTGACGTCGTGCGGCACGGCGTCCGGGAGCGTCGCGGCCTCGGTGCCGCGCCGCGGGGAGTAGAGGAAGGTGAACGCGCCGTCGTAGCCGACCGCGTCGACGACCTCGAGCGTCTCGGCGAAGTCTCCCTCGGTCTCCCCCGGGAACCCGACGATGACGTCGGTCGTCAACGCGACGTCCGGCACGTGCTCGCGGATCAGCGCGACGCGGTCGAGGTAGCGCTCCCGCGTGTAGGTGCGGCGCATGGCCTTGAGGACCCGGGAGCTGCCGGCCTGCAGCGGGAGGTGGATGTGCTCGCAGAGCGCCGGAAGCTCGGCGTGCGCGCGGATCACGTCCTCGCGCACGTCCTTCGGATGCGGGCTCGTGTAGCGGATGCGCTCGATCCCGTCGACGGCGTCGACCGCGGCGAGCAGCTCGGCGAAGCTCGCCCGCTCGGCCCCGCGCAGGTCGCGCCCGTAGGCGTTGACGTTCTGACCGAGCAGCGTGACCTCGCTCACGCCGTCCGCGGCGAGCGCCTCGATCTCGGCGAGCAGCTCCCGCGCCGGGCGGCTCGCCTCGCGGCCCCGGGTGGAGGGGACGATGCAGTACGCGCAGCGGCAGTTGCAGCCGACGCTGATCTGCACCCACGCCTGCACCTCGCGTGCCCGCTTCGCGGGAAGGTGCCCGGTGAACCCCTCGAACTCGAAGTAGCCCTGGGCACTCAGCGCGTCGCTCGTCAGGAACTCGGCCAGCCGGTGGACCTGGCCCGGCCCGAAGGCCACGTCGACGAACGGGAAGCGCCGGAAGACCTCCTCCTTGACCGACTGCGCCCAGCAGCCGCCGACGCCCACCACGACCTCGGGACGCTCGCGCTTGACCCGCTTCGCCTCGCCGAGGTGCGCGACGAACCTCGAGTCGGCGGTCTCGCGGATGGAGCAGGTGTTGAAGAGGATGAGGTCGGCGCCGGATCGCTCCGGGGCCTCGTCGTACCCGAGCGACTCGAGCATGCCCTTCATGCGCTCGGAGTCGTGCTCGTTCATCTGGCACCCGAAGGTGGTCAGGTGATAGCGCGCCATCGCGCCGTAGCGTAGCCGCGGGGCGCCCGGGCCCGGCTATCGTGGCCGGGCATGGACGCGGTCGCCGGGCGCGAGGTGCTCGTGATCGGGGTGCCGATCGACTCGCTCGGGCGGCCGGGCGGCACCGAGCGCGCGCCCGAGGCGCTGCGCCGCGCCGGCGTCGTGCGCGCGCTCGGCGCGCGGGACGCCGGCGACCTCCCGGTCCGCATCGTCGGCGAGGCGCGCGACCCGGCCAGCGGCATCGTCGGCTATCCGAGCGTCGTGGCGGCGAGCGAGGGGATTCGCGACGGCCTCGCGCCCCTGCTCCGCGAGGACGCCTTCCCGGTCGTCCTGGGCGGGTGCTGCGCGCTGGTCCCGCCGGTCCTCGCCGCCCTGCGGACCGCGGAGGACCGGCCGCTCGGCCTCGCCTCCGTCGACGGCCACCTCGACACCTACGACCCGCGGACCTCGCCGACCGGGGAGGCGGCCGACCTGCCGGTGGCGACGTGCGTGGGCGTGGGCGACGAGCGCCTCGTCGGCCTCGGCCCGGTGCGTCCGCTCGTCGCGGCGGGCGACGTGGCGCTGCTGGCTCACCGCGACGGCGCGGAGGCGGCCGGGCACGGCGCGGCGATGCCCGAGGACCTCGGCATCGGGCGCTCGAGCGACGCCGCCGCGGTGCTGGAGCGCGGGGCCTCGCGGGTCGGGGCCGAGGCGGCCGGCGCGCTGGCCGCGGGCGCGGGGCGCTTCTGGCTCGCGATCGACGTCGACGTCCTCTCGGCCGCGGCCTTCCCGGCCACGCCCGTGCGGCAGGCCGGCGGGCTGACGATCGACGAGCTGGTCGACCTGGCCCGGCCGCTCGCCCGCCACCCGGCGTGTGCCGGGCTCAGCCTCCAGTGCTACGACCCCGACCTCGACGACCCGCCGCAGCGCGGAGCCGCCCGCGTGGTCGACCTCCTCGCCCGCGTGATCGGCCGGGGCGACCGGACGGCTACTTCGCGTACTCCACGGCCCGCGACTCGCGGATGACCGTCACCTTGATCTGCCCCGGATACTCGAGGCGCTGCTCGATCTCGCGCGCGATCTCGTGGGAGAGCAGGACCGCCGCCGCGTCGTCGATGCTGCCCGGGGCGACCATGACGCGGATCTCGCGGCCCGCCTGCATCGCGTAGACGCGGTCCACCCCGTCGTGGCGGGTGGCGATCTCCTCGAGGTCGCGCAGGCGCTTCACGTACTGCTCGAGCGACTCGCCGCGCGCTCCTGGCCGTGCGCCGGACAGGGCGTCCGCGGCCTGCACGACGACCGCCTCGACGGTCTGCGGCTCGACCTCGTTGTGGTGGGCCTCCATCGCGTGGGCCACCGCCTCGGGCTCGCCGTAGCGGCGGGCCAGGTCGCCGCCGACGAGGGCGTGCGGGCCCTCGACCTCGTGCGACACCGCCTTGCCGATGTCGTGCAGCAACGCCGCACGACGGGCGGTGTCGGCGCCGGCGCCGAGCTCCGCGGCCATCATCCCCGCGAGGTTCGAGCACTCGACCGAGTGGGCGAGCACGTTCTGACCGTGGCTCGTGCGGAACCGCAGCCGGCCGAGCACCTTGACGAGCTCCGGGCGCAGGCCCTGGACCCCGGTCTCGAGCACCGCCTCCTCGCCGGCTCGCCGGATGTGGTCGTCGAGCTGCGAGCGCGCCTGGTAGAAGGTCTCCTCGATTCGCGCCGGGTGGATCCGGCCGTCGGCCAGCAGCGCCTCGAGGGTCAGCCGGGCGACCTCGCGGCGCACGCCGTCGAAGGCGGAGAGCACGACGGCGTTCGGCGTGTCGTCGATGATGATGTCGACGCCGGTGAGGTTCTCCAGGGCGCGGATGTTGCGGCCCTCCCGGCCGATGATCCGCCCCTTCATGTCGTCGCTGGGCAGCTGGACGACCGAGACGGTGGTCTCGGTCGCGTGCCCGGCCGCGAGCCGCTGGGTGCAGACCGCGAGGATGTTCCGCGCCCGCCGATCGGCCTCGCGCCGGGTCTCCTCGTCGATCTGGCGCACGAGCCTCGCGCCGTCGTGCCGAGCCTGATCCTCGATCTGCCGCAACAGCAGCTGCTTGGCCTGGCCGGCGCTCAGCCCGGCGACGCGCTCGACGTCGCCCTGGTGGGCGCGCCGGCGCGCCTCCAGGGCCTCCTCGCTCCCCGCGAGCTTCTCCTCACGCGCGGCCAGGGCCGCCTCGCGCCGCTCGAGGTCGCGGCGCAGCGCGTCGGCGGCCTCCTCCTGCCGGGCGAGGCGCTCCTCCCCGCGGGCCAGGTCCGCCGGCCGCGCGCTCGCGGGGCCCTGGCCGGCGCCGTCCCGGTGTGGCCCCGCGTCGCGGGGCCGGCGCCCGTAGAGCACGGCCGCCGCGACGATCGCCACCGCCACCAGCGCCGCCGCGATCACGATCTCCATGGCGTTCCTCTCCTCGCGGGCCATGCGGGCCCGCGGCCTGCATCGACTGCGTTGTCCGTGAGCGACGAACGGGCCGTGCGAGCGGCACGGCCGGGTCGATGGGACGGCAGGCGGCGGAGTGGTCGCGGCTCAGGTCGAGCGCGATCGGTGAGCGCTGGGTGCGGGCGGGTCCTCCGGCCCGGTCGGAAGGGGTCTGGTGGCCGTCAAGCTGTCGTCGAGTCGATCCGGAAAGACGTGAGTTTGCTGGAGTTTTGTGCCCTTGCGGGCCCGTCGTTCGCTGGCGGCATCGTAGTACCGCGCCGCGGCCCGCGCAATCGACCGCGCGTTCGCCCGGCCACCGTCAGGCGTCGACCCCGCCGCGGCGATGGGCGCGGATCGCGTCGGCCGCGACCTCCGGGTCGTAGCCCTTGCGGACGAGCACGCCGAGTGCGCGCCGGCGGGCCGAAGGCTCCTCGGGGGGCGCCGGGAAGCGACGCTCGAGCACGGCCAGCGCGGCGGCGAGCTCGCCCGGCCGGCCGCCGTGCGCCGCGGCCGCGCCGTCGGCGAGATCGCGCTCGACGCCGAGGGCGAGCAGCCGGCGCACGATGCGCTCGCTCCCCCATCCGTCCAGCGCGCGACGGTCCTCGGCGAAGCGCCGGGCGAAGGCGGCGTCGTCGAGGTACTCCATCGCGCGCAGCCGCTCGAGCGCGGCGCCGAGGACCGGCTCCTCGACGCCGCGGCGCTCGAGGTGGGCGCGCACCTCGGCGACGGTGCGGTCCCGGCGGCCGAGCTGGCGCAGCGCGAGGCCCAGCGCGCGGTCCAGCCGGGCCTCCGGGTCGGCACTCAGGCGGCCTGCTCCTCCGGCACGGCCGCCACGGGTGCGGCGTCCTCGTCGGCCCGCTCGATCGGCTTGACGAGGCTGTCGTCGAGGCCGAGCGCCGCATAGACGCGGTCCCGGATCTCGTTCGCCGTGTCCGGGTGCTCGTCGAGGAACGCCTTCGCGTTGTGTCGGCCCTGGCCCAGGCGCTCGTCCCCGAAGGAGAAGAACGAGCCCGACTTCGTGACGACGTCGTGCTCGATCCCGAGGTCGAGCAGGCAGCCGGAGGTCGAGATCCCGCGGCCGAACTCGATGTCGAACTCGGCCTGGCGGAACGGCGCCGCGACCTTGTTCTTGACGACCTTGACGCGGACCCGGTTGCCGACCGCCTCGGTGCCCTCCTTGAGGGTCTCGATGCGGCGGATGTCCAGACGCTGGGACGAGTAGAACTTCAGCGCGCGGCCACCGGGCTGGGTCTCCGGCGAGCCGAACATCACGCCGACCTTCTCGCGGATCTGGTTGACGAACACGCAGAGGGTCTGGGTGCGGTTGAGGTTGGCCGTGAGCTTGCGCATGGCCTGGGACATCATGCGCGCCTGGACGCCGACGGTCTGGTCGCCCATCTGCCCCTCGAGCTCGGCGCGGGGCGTCAGCGCGGCGACCGAGTCGACCGCCACCACGTCGACGGCGCCCGAGCGGACGAGCATGTCGGCGATCTCCAGCGCCTGCTCGCCGTAGTCGGGCTGGGAGACGAGCAGCTCGTCGATGTCGACGCCGATGCGCTGGGCGTAGAGCGGGTCCATCGCGTGCTCCGCGTCGATGAACGCGCAGACGCCCCCGAGCTTCTGGGCCTCGGCGAGGATGTGGTAGACGAGCGTCGTCTTGCCGGACGACTCGGGCCCGAAGATCTCGATCACGCGGCCGCGCGGGACCCCGCCGATCCCGAGCGCGAGGTCGAGCGACAGCGCGCCGGTGGGGATGGCGTCGACCTTCACCTGCGCGCCCTCGTCGCCCATCCGCATGACGGTGCCCTTGCCGAACTGGCGCTCGATCTGGGTCAGCGCGCCCTGCAGGGCGGCGTCACGCGCCTTGGCGGCCTTCTCGTCCTCGATCATCGGTGCTCCTTCGCTCTTCTCGGACGGACCAAGGTAGGCCGCCCGGCGGACGGAACGGACGCTAGATCAGCCGCCTGTTGCGAGACAACGGGCGCCGGTGACGAATCGCCCTCGCGGGCGTGGCGTCAGGCCGCCAGGGCCACCCGCGAGAGCGCCTCGTAGAACGCCGGGCCGGCACCGGCGTGCGACCGGTAGAGCGTCAGCGCCGCGCCGGCGAACGCCCCGGCGTCCGGGGCCGCCGCCGGGCGGCGCGGCCGCCGCCCGCCGCGGCGGACGCGCGCCACCGTCACGTGCGGGTGGAACGGGCGCCGGTCGGGCACGTACCACCCGCCCGCGGCGAGCGCCGTCGCCACCCGGCCCTGCAGCCGCTCGAGCGTCCCGTCGAGGTCGCGCACCGTCGCCGCGAGCACGCGCGGCCGGCGCGGCGGCAGCCACTCGGCCGGGGCGAGCGCCAGGCGCGGGGCCGGGCCGGTGCAGGCGACGACGGCGGCGCCGATCGCCTCGACCTCGGCCGCGCGACGGGACCCGAGGAAGCAGAGCGTGACGTGCAGCGCGTCACGCCCGACGGCCCGCAGCTCCGACTCCCCGGCCGCGCACCGCCCGCCCCAGGCGGCGAGGTCGTCCCGCACCGCCTCCGGCAGGTCGAGGGCGACGAAGAGTCGGGCGCTCGCCGGCCCCCCGGCGAGGCTCACGCCGTCTCGCCGGGGTCCCTGAGCGCCTCCGGGTCCGACTCCCCGAGCGCGAGGCGCCGGACGGCGTGGAGGGCCACGGTCACCGCGCGGTCGCGCACGTCGGTCCGCCCGCCCGGGAGGTACATGCGCCGGGTCAGCCGGGCGTCCCCGGCGCCCGCGGCGGAGATCCACACGAGCCCGACCGGCTTCTCCTCGGTCCCGCCGTCCGGGCCGGCCACCCCCGTGACCCCCACCCCGACGTCCGCGCCGAACCGCTCGCGGGCGCCGTCGGCCAGCGCCCGCGCCACCTCCTCCGAGACGGCGCCGTGACGGTCGATCAGCCCCGGATCCACGCCCGCGAGCGCGGCCTTCGCGGCGTTCGCGTAGGCCACGACGCCGCCGAGCACGTACGCGGAGGCCCCGGGCGGATCGGTCAGCCGCCCGGCCAGCAGGCCGCCGGTGCAGGACTCCGCCGTGGCGATCGTCCAGCCCCGCTCGCGCAGCAGCCGCGCCACCTGCTCGTCGATCGTCGAGCCGTCGTCGGAGAAGAGCGTGTCGGGGTGCCGGGCCTTGACCGCCGCCGCGAAGGCCGCGTAGGCACCCTCCCCGCCCGGCTCGAAGCGCGTCGCGACCTCGATCTCCCCGCGCCGCAGGCAGGTGGTGATCTCCAGCGGCTCGAGGTCCAGGCCCCCGTCCTCGAGCTCGCGCAGGGTGAGGGCGATCTCGGACTCCGGGATGCCGAACAGGCGCAGGATCTCCTGCTCGTAGACCGTGGCCTCGCCCGTGGCCGCCCGGAACGCCTCGGTCTCCACGGCGGCCGCCCACATCGGCTGGAGCTCGCGCGGCGGGCCGGGCAGCACGACCACCGTCGGTCCGGGGCGCCCGTCGGCGGGCGGGACCACCACCCCCGGCGCGGTGCCGACGGGCTCCAGCACCGTCGCGCCCGCGGGCACGATGGCCTGCTTGCGGTTGCCGGCCGCGATCGCCGCGCGGTCGAGGTTCGGATAGCGCGCCGCCAGGGGCTTCAGGATCTCGGCGATCCGCCCCTCCAGCGCCGGGTCGAGGGTCATCTCGCGACCCTGGAAGCGCGCGACGACCTCGGTCGTGAGGTCGTCGGCGGTCGGCCCGAGGCCGCCGCTCGTCACCACCAGGCCGAGCCCCGCGCCGCGCAGGAACTCGAGCGCCGCGAGCATGTCCTCCGGCCGGTCGCCCACGACGTCGATGTGCGCGAGGTCGATGCCACGCTCCCGCAGGCGCTCCGACAGCCACGGGCCGTTGCGGTCGGAGATGATCCCGCTGAGGACCTCGGTGCCGGTGATGACGATTCCGGCGCGGACGCTCATGCGCAGCCGGCCGACTGCCCGGCGGCCAGGCGCTTCGCCCCGGCGGTGGAGATGGCGAAGTTGATCGCCGACGAGGACGCCGGCACGGCGACGGGGCGCCCGTTGACCACCAGCCGGGCCTGGGCGTTGCCGAGCGTGAGGCGGAACGAGCGGGCCCGGTAGGTCCCGGTCGGGTTCCCGGCGGTGAGCGTGGCCCCGTCGAGCCGCTTTCGCCCGCGGTCGTCGACGAGGCAGGCGTACACCGTGCCGGTCGGCTCGATGCGGATGCTCGCCGCCCTGGCCGCGGGCTTGGGCTTCGGCTTCGCCCCCTTGCGCTTCGCGGTGGTGGTCGTGGCCGGCGTCACGGGCGTCGTGCCGCTCTTGTTCCCGCCGGTGCTGCCGAGCGCGTAGAGGGCGGCGATCAGCCCGAGGATGACCAGGACGAGGACGACGCGGGGCGAGACGACCTGTCCCAGCGAGCGCTCCTTGCGCGGCCGGCGGCCGGCCGGCGCCCCGATCGGCGGCAGGTCGAGGTCCTCGCCCCGGTCCTGGCGGCCCCGGTACTCCTCGACGAGCAGCCGGGCGTCGAGCCCGAGGTACTCCGCGTAGGTGCGCAGGAAGGCCGTGACGAAGGTCGGGCCCGGGAGCAGGTCCCACTCCTCGTTCTCCAGCGCGCGCAGGTACTTCGCGCGGATCTTCGTCGCGGCCTCGACCTCGGTGATGTCGATGCGCGCGCGCATCCGCGCCTCGCGCAGGGTCGAGCCGATCTCCGCCATCGCCGCGGGAAGGCTACCGGCGGGGCGCGGGCGGCCAGACGGCCGTGCTCCGGGCGCGGGCGGCCGAGCGCAGCGCGGCGGAGCCGCGGCTACTCGTCGGCGTCCGCGGCGACCGGGTCGGGTGCCTGGCCCGCGCTCTCGCGCAACGCCCCGAGCACCCGCGGCAGGTCGGCCTCGGCGACGAGCACCGACCGTGGCTTGGAGCCCTCGTAGCCGGAGATGATGCCCCGGCGCTCGAGCATGTCGATCAGCCGCCCGGCCCGCGTGTAGCCGAGGCGCAGGCGGCGCTGGAGCATGCTCGTCGAGGCCGTGCCCATCGAGGCGACGAGCACGATCGCCTCCTCCAGGAGCGGATCCTCGTCGGGGTCGAAGCCGTCGTCCTCGCCGTCCTGGGACCCCTCCTCCTCGACCTCCTCGAGCAGCTCCTCGCGGAACTCCGGCTCGCCCTGCTTGCGCCACGCGCCGGTGACCGAGGCGATCTGCTCCTCGTCGACGTACGCGCCCTGGATGCGCTGCAGCTTCGAGGACCCGACGGGCGAGAAGAGCAGGTCGCCCTGGCCGAGCAGCGCCTCCGCCCCGTTCTGGTCGAGGATGACCCGCGAGTCGGTCTGCGAGGAGACGGCGAAGGCGATGCGCGACGGGACGTTCGCCTTGATCATGCCGGTGATCACGTCCACCCGCGGGCTCTGGGTGGCGAGCACGAGGTGGATGCCCACCGCGCGCGCCTTCTGCGCGAGGCGGATGATCGAGTCCTCGACGTCGGCCGGCGCGACCATCATGAGATCGGCGAGCTCGTCGATCACGCAGAGGATGTAGGGGAGCGGGGGCTCCTCGCGCGCCGCGCGGGAGCGGTTGAGCTCGACCAGCGAGCGGGTGCGCGCGAGCGACATGAGGCCGTAGCGGTCCTCCATCTCCTTGACGAGGTTCTGGAGCGCGTTGGCCGCGCGGCGGGGGCTCGTGATGACCGGCGTGAGCAGGTGCGGGACCTGCTCGTAGTGGTTGAGCTCGACCTGCTTGGGGTCCACGAGCACGAGGCGCACCTCGCGCGGGGTGGCCCGCAGGAGGACCGAGGTGAGCATGGCGTTGATCGCGCCGGACTTCCCCGCCCCCGTGGTGCCGGCGACGAGGAGGTGGGGCATCTTCGCGAGGTCGGCGCCGATCGCCCGGCCGGCGACGTCCTTGCCGAGCCACACGGTGAGCGGGGACCAGTCGGGTGGCGGGTCCTGGAAGACGTCGCCGAGGTGCACGACCCGGCGCAGCGCGTTCGGCACCTCGACGCCGACCGCCTGCTTGCCGGGGATCGGCGCCAGGATCCGGATGTCGGTCGCCGCGAGCGCGTAGGCGAGGTCGTCCTTGAGCTGCGCGACCTTCCCCACCTTGATGCCCGGGGCGAGCCGGAGCTCGTAGCGGGTGATGTGCGGGCCGGCGACGGTCCCGACGACCTTCGCCTCGACGCCGAAGTGTCCGAGCGCCTCGACCAGCGCCGTCGCCGTCTGCTCCTGCCCGCGCGTGTCGGGCCTCGCCTGGTCGGCGGTCGAGCGGCGCAGGACCCGGGCCGAGGGCAGCTTCCACGGGTAGTCGGGGTCCGCGGCGGCGGCCCGGCGCTGCCGCGTGGTCGGGCCGCCGTCCTCGGGCTCGCCGTCCCGCTCGTCCGCCTCCGCGTCGTCGGCGAGGTCGTCGGCGTCGTCCGGGCGCTCCCCGTCGCCGGGCTCGTCGGGCTCGAGCCCGAGCGTCAGCTGGGCGTCCGGGTCGGTCGCCTCGGGCTCGGCGTCCTCGGCGCCGTACAGGTCCGGGTAGCGCGAGGCGCCGTCGAGCGAGGGCGCCTCGACGTGGGTCGCGCGGACGACGAGCTCCTGGGTGTCGGGCTCCGGGGGCAGGAGCGGCTCGGCCGGCAGCACCCGGTCCGGCGCGGGCTCGGGGGCGCCGCGGACCGCCGTGCGGGCGAGGTCCCCGGTGCCCTCGCGCAGGCGACGACCGGCCCCCGCCGCGCCGTGCCGGGTCGCGCGCAGGATGCCCGCGACGGTTGCCCCGGAGAGCAGGATGAGGCCGGCCAGGAGCAGGAAGACGGCCAGGATGTGGACGCCGAGCGCCGAGACGAGATGCGAGGCCGCCCAGTACAGGCCCGCGCCGAGGGCGCCGGAGCGCGCCTCGAACGCGGCGCGGCTCCAGATCTCGCCGTCGGGCGGCGCGCCCGGGCCGAGTCCGAGGGTCCCGCCGGCCAGCGCGAGGAGCACCGCGCCGGCGAGGCAGAGGGCGCCCGCCCGCAGCGGCCGCGGCGCGGGAATCGCCTCGCGGGCCAGGAGCGCGATTCCGCCGGCGACGAGCAGCGCCGGCACGGCGTAGGCGACGAGCCCGAGGAGCCAGCGCAGCCCGTCGCGGAGACCGGCGCCGGCGCTCCCCCCCGAGCCGTCGAGGTAGAGGACGAAGGCGAGGAAGGCGCCGAGCGCGACGAGGCCGAGCGCGACGAGGTCGACGTGATGGGGCTCGAGCCTGAGCTCGGGCAGGCGGGGGCGCCGCGGCGGCACGGGCCGCCGCGCGGCGGGCGTGCGCTTGCGGGGCGCGCGCGGCTTCGCGGTCCTGCGGGTCTTCGGCATCTCGCACGCGCCTCTTCGACGCGGGCCGCGCGGCCCCTGCCCGTCGGTCGCGCCCCACCGCGCCGTAAGCCCGGGATAAAGCCTGCCGGTCCGGGCCGCGCGGCCCCGTACCATCGAGGCATGAGCGACTACGCCCGCCCGGTTCGGGTTCTCGTCGTCGAGGACGACGAGGAGATCGCCCAGGTCATCCAGCGGTTCCTGCGGATCGACGGCTACGAGGTCCGGATCGCCGGCGACGGGCCGACCGCGCTGGAGGCCGCGCCCGCGTTCTCCCCGGACCTCGTGCTCCTCGATCTCGGCCTGCCGGGCGGCCTGGACGGGATCGACGTCGCACGGGAGCTGCGCGACGGCGACGACGTGCCGATCATCGTGCTCACCGCCCGCGACGCGGTCGAGGCGCGCGTCGAGGGCCTCGACGTGGGCGCCGACGACTACGTGGTCAAGCCCTTCGACCGCCAGGAGCTCCTGGCCCGGATCCGGGCCACGCTCCGCCGCCGGCCGCCGCGCGGGTCGGCGTCGCTGGTGGTCGGCGACCTCTCCCTGAACCCCGACACCCACGAGGTCGGGCGCGGCGAGCGCTCGATCGACCTCACCCAGCGCGAGTTCGAGCTGCTGGAGTACCTGATGCGCAACGAGCGGATCGTCGTCTCCCGCCAGCGCCTGCTCGACGAGGTCTGGGGGTACGACCCGTTCTCCATGACGAACACGATCGAGGTGTTCGTCTCGAACCTGCGAAGGAAGCTCGAAGCGGATGGCGAGCCCCGGCTCCTCCATACGATCCGCGGCGCGGGCTACGTCCTCCGCGTATAGGTCCGTCCCGGTCCGCTGGCGCCTCGCCGGCGGCTCCGCGGTCCTGACGCTGATCATCCTCTGCGCGTTCGCGGTGGTCGTCGGCGTGCTCACGTCGCGTCAGATCCGCTCGGACTTCGATCGCGACACCGCCAACGCGGCCGAGACGCTGGCGCGCGGCGCGCTCGTGCGGGCCGACCCGCGGCGCGGGACCTACTCCTACGTCGGCAGCGCCGACCTGCGGGACTTCGCCGCCGCCCAGAACGCCAGCGTGCGCATCCTCGACTTCTCGGGGAACCCGATCACCGAGACGAGCGACCAGCTCGACTTCCCGTCCAACCTCCCGCGCTCCACGGACGCCTCGGACTATCGCGTGGAGACGCGGGAGATCCGCGTGCTCCCCGGGCTGGGCAAGGCGATCCTGCAGTACGCCCGCCCGCTCTCGGACCTGCAGCACACGCTCGCGCGGGTCCGGCTGCTGCTCGGCGCGGGGGTGCTCGGCGGCGCGCTGCTCGCGCTGCTCGCCGGCCTGACGCTCGCGCGGCGGGCGATGGCCCCGATCGCGGCGCTGACGGCGACCGCCCGCGAGATCCAGCGCACCCGCGACCCGAGCCTCCAGGTGCCGCTCCCCGAGGCCGACGACGAGGTCGCCGAGCTCGCGCAGACGCTCGACGGGATGCTGGAGGCGCTCGACCAGGCGCAGACCGAGACCGAGCACGCCCTCGGCCGCCAGCGGGAGTTCGTGGCCGACGCCTCCCACGAGCTGCGCACCCCGCTGACCAGCCTGCTGGCCAACCTCGAGCTCCTGCACGACGAGCTCGAGGACGAGCCGCGCGAGACGGTCGCCGCGGCGCTGCGCTCCTCCCATCGCATGAAGCGGCTCGTCGCCGACCTGCTCATGCTCGCGCGCGCCGACACCGGCCGGCACACCGCCCAGCGACCGGTCGACCTCGGCGCCGCGCTCGTCGAGGCGGTCGCCGAGGTCGATCCGCTGGCCCAGGCCGGCGGGCAAAGGGTCGACGTGGCCGCCGAGCCGGCGACCGTCCGGGGCTCGCGGGACGAACTGGTCCGCGCCGCCGTCAACCTGCTCGAGAACGCGGTGAGCCACACGCCGCCCGAGACCCGCATCCGCGCCAGCGTCGGGCGCGAGGACGGCGACGCGGTCCTGCGGGTGCAGGACGACGGTCCGGGCGTGCCGGACGGGATGGAGGAGCGGATCTTCGAGCGCTTCGTCCGGGGTGCCGGCGACGGCGGCGGGGGCACCGGCCTGGGGCTCGCCATCGTGCAGGCGGTGGCGGAGGGACACGGCGGCAGCGTGGCGCTCGAGCGCCCGGCGGAGGGCGGCGCGCGCTTCGTCCTGCGGATCCCGGCCGTCGAGGCACAGGCCCCCGCGGCCGAGCCGGCGGCGGCCGGCTGAGCGGCCTCGGCTACGCCAGCGCCGCCACGACCTCCTGCCACCACCCCCGCTCCTCGCCGTCGCGGGCCGAGGCGGCGTGGCGCCGCGCGTGGTCCTGCAGTGCGCCGCGGCCGCCGATCGCCAGGCGCGCGCCCGTGACCGCGTAGCGACCGTCGGCGAGGCTGACGAGCACGCCCGGCTCGTCCCAGCGGCGGCGCACCCGGGCCACGACCGGCACCCCGGCGACCGCCTCGGGGTGTGCCGGATCGCCGTCCTGCGCGGTCCACGGGCGGACGGTGAAGATCGACGGCGAGGAGCGCGCCGGGCCGCGACGCGCGGAGGTCGCCTCGAGCGGGCCCTCGCGCCAGCGCCGGCGCAGGTCCGCGAGCCCGGCGGCGGCGTCCCGGCGGGCGACGAGCCGCACCCCGTCGCCGGCCCTCACGCGCGTGAGGCCGCGGGCGGGGATCGCCTCCCCGTCGCGCACGACGACCGTCACGTTGGCGTCCGGCGGCAGGCCCAGGTCGCGGATGCGCCGGCCGGCCGCCGCGTCGCCCGCCGCGATCGGGATCTCGACGATCTCGGCCCCGAGCGCCTCGATCGGCCCGACCGCCGCGGAGGGGATCGCCGGAGCGACGAGCCCGAGCGCGCGGGCCAACGGCTCGAACGTCGGGCCCTGGAGCAGCGTCGAGACGATCACCGCGAAGAACACGATGTTGAACAGCTCTCCGCTCCCGGCCACGCCGTCCAACACGGGGAAGGTCGCGAGCACGATCGGCACCGCGCCGCGCAGCCCCGCCCAGCCGAGGACGATGCGCTCGCGGGCGCGGAAGGGCTCGAAGGCGGTGGCGAGCGCGACGGCGGCCGGCCGGGCGACGAGCACGGTCACGAGCGCGAGCGCGATGCCGTCGCCGGCCACGGCCCAGAGGCGGCTCGGGAAGACGAGCACGCCGAGCGTGAAGAACATCGCGAGCTGCGCGATCCAGGCGAGGCCGTCGTGGAAGGCGGACACCGCCTGCTTGGCCGGGAACTCGGCGCCGCCGAGCCACAGGCCCGCGAGGTAGACGGCGAGGAACCCCGACCCTCCGAGGACGTCGGCCACGCCGAAGGCCAGCGCGGCGGAGGCCATCGAGGCGACCGGGTAGAGGCCGGGCCCGGCGAGGCGGATGCGGTGGAACGCGCGAACCGCGAGCAGGCCGCCGGCCGCCCCCACGGCGGCGCCGATCGCCAGCTGGCGCACGAGCAGCCAGAGCATGTCCTCGGCGCCGTAGCCCGGCTCGGTGATCGCCCCGATCAGGCCGATCACGAGCAGGACGGCGACCGGGTCGTTCAGGCCCGACTCGGCCTCGAGCGTCCGCGCCAGGCGGTTCGGCAGCGTCGAGCGACGCAGCAGCGCGAAGATGGCGGCGCCGTCCGTCGAGGCGACGATCGACCCGATGAGCAGGCCCTGGAGCAGCGGCAGGTCGAAGATCGCCTGGGCGGCCAGCCCCCCGATCACGGCGGTCAGGGCCGTGCCGATCAGCGCGAGCAGGAGCGCGGGCCGCAGGACCGGGCGCACCTCGTCGAGCCCGGCGGCGAGGCCGCCCTCGAAGAGGATCAGGGCGAGGGCCACGATCCCGACCGTGCGCGCGAGCCGATAGTCGTCGAAGGCGATCCAGCCGAGCCCCTCCGAGCCGAGCGCCATGCCGAGCCCGAGGATGAGCAGCAGTCCCGGGATCCGCAGCCGCCCGGCGGCGAGCGACGCGGCGAGGCCCACGGCCAGCAGGGCCCCGACGACGAGGATCAGGTGGCCGTCGGCCAGGCCGCTACACCTCGACGACGACCGGCAGGACCATCGGGCGCCGCTTGAGCCGGTCGTAGACGAAGGCCGCGAGGTCGTCGTGCAGCTCCTGCTGGAGGACGTCGATCTCGCGGATGCCGTCCCGCGCGCAGCGGGCGAGCGACTTCTCGGCGGCGCCCCGCAGCTCGTCCACGAGGCCGTCCGCCTGATCGAGGAACGGCACGCCGCGGAAGATGATCTCGGGGTCGGCCACCGAGCGCCCGTCCTGCTCCCCGACGGTCGCCACGACGATGAAGATGCCGTCGGCGGAGAGCATGCGCCGATCGCGCAGCGCGACGTCCGCGGGATCGCCGATGTCGACGCCGTCGACGAAGATCATCCCCGAGCGCTCGTGGTCGCCGAAGCGGGCGCCGCGCTCGTCGAGCTCCAGCGGGAGCCCGTTCTCGCCGCGGAAGATGTCGCCCGGATCCACCCCGACCTCCTCGGCCAGGCGCGCGTGCAGGCGGATCCGCTTGTGGTCGCCGTGCACCGGGAACACGTAGCGCGGGCGCGTGAGGTTGAGCATCAGCTTCAGCTCCTCGACGTACCCGTGACCGGACGCGTGCACGGGCGCATCGCGCGCGGTGATGACGTCGCAGCCGATGTGGAAGAGGCGGTCGATGGTCTCGTTGACGGCGCGCTCGTTGCCCGGGCATCGGGGTCGCGGAGAAGACCACCGTGTCGCCCTCGTGGAGGCGCACGCGCGGGTGGTCGTTGTGGGCCATGCGCCGCAGGGCGGAGAGCGGCTCGCCCTGGGACCCGGTGGAGATGATCACGATGCGCTCGTCGGCGAAGTCGTCGATCTCCCGCGGCTGGACCAGCATCCCCTCCGGGACCTCGATGTGCCCGAGCTGGCGGCCGATGTTCACGTTCTTGCGCATCGAGCGCCCGACGAGCGCGACCTTGCGGTCGAGCGCGGCGGCCGCGTCGACCACCTGCTGGACGCGGTGGATGTTCGAGGCGAAGCTCGTCACGACGATGCGCCCGTCGCAGCGGGCGAAGACCTCCTCGAGGTGCGGCCCGACCCCCGACTCGCTCGGCGAGAACCCGGCCCGGTCGGCGTTCGTCGAGTCGCCGCACAGCAGCAGCAGGCCGTCGCGGCCGAGCTCGGCGAGCCGCGAGACGTCGGCCGGCCGGCCGTCCACCGGCGTCTGGTCGAACTTGTAGTCGCCGGTGACGAGCACGGTGCCGAGCTCCGTGGTCACCGCGACGGCGCAGGAGTCCGGGATCGAGTGCGTCATGTGGACGAGCTCGACCTCGAAGGGCCCGAGCGACACGCTCTCCCCCGTGTCGAGGTCCTCGAGCGGGACGTCGCGAAGGCGGTGCTCGTCGAGCTTGGAGCGGGCCATCGCCATCGTCAGCGGGCCGCCGTGGACGACCGGCACGTTCTCCTGCCCGAGCTCGCGCAGCACCCACGGCAGCGCGCCGAGATGGTCCTCGTGGCCGTGGGTGACGACGATCGCCTCGATGTCGTCCACGCGGTCGCGCAGATAGGAGAAGTCGGGCAGGACGAGGTCGATGCCGAGCATCTCCGCGGTCGGGAAGCGCAGGCCGACGTCGACGACGACGATGCGGCCGTCGTACTCGACGACCGTCATGTTCTTGCCGATCTCCCCCAGCCCTCCGAGCGGGAGGACGCGCAGCGGGCCGCTCACGCGCGCGCCGCGTTCAGCAGCCCGTGCCGCTCGAGGGCCGCGCGAACGGCCTCGGCCTCGTCCTCGCTCGCCTCGACCAGCGGCAGGCGCAGCCCGCCGACCTCGAGGCCGAGCAGGTTGAGCGCGCACTTCACCGGGATCGGGTTCGTCGTCACCCCCAGCACCGCGTAGAGGTCGTGGAGCTCGGCGTCGATCTCCCGCCGCCGCCCCGGTTCGTCGACCATGGCGCGCATCTCGTCGCCGACGAGGTGGCTGGCGACGAGGATGCCGCCGGCCCCGCCGAGCTCGAGCACGTCGCAGAAGAGGTCGTCGTTCCCGGCGTAGAGGTCGAGCCCGTCGACGAGCGCGAGGTTGTCGGCGTTCGCCTGCTTCACCCCGGCGATGCCGTCGATCTGCGCGAGCTCCGCGAGCAGGTCGTTCGGCATGTCGACCGTGGTGCGCGAGGGGATGTTGTAGAGCAGGACGGGGCGGTCGGTCGCCGCGGCGACCGCCCCGAAGTGCGCGACGATCCCGCGCCGGTTGGGACGGTTGTAGTACGGCGTGACCGAGAGGATGGCGTCGGCGCCGAGGTCGGTGGCCCGGGCGGTGAGCTCGACCGCGTGGCGGGTGTCGTTCGAGCCGGCGCCGGCGATGACGGTCGCCCGCCCGTGCAGCGTGCGCACGGCCAGGCCGATCAGCCCGAGCTGCTCGGCGTCGGTGAGCGTCGCCGCCTCACCGGAGGTCCCGGCGATCACGACGCCGTCGGATCCGTGCGCGACGAGGTGCTCCATGAGCCGCACGGCCGCCTCCTCGTCGACGCGTCCCTGCGCGTCGAACGGCGTGACCATCGCGGTGATGACGGCGCCGAGCCCGGACATCGCGCCGAGTATCGCAGGGCCGCGGGCGGCACGCCGTGGGGCGCGCCGCCCGGGCCGGCCGCCTCCCCTATCCGGCGAGCGGGTCGCCGCTCGTCATCGGCTTGGGCCCGTCGTCCCGCTGCGGCGCGGCCGGCTCGGCGGCGGGCGGCGCGGGCGGCGGCGGAGGGTCGGGAGCGGCCGCGACGGGCGGTGCGTCCGCCGGAGGCGCCGGGGCAGCGGGCGAGGCGGGCGGCGCCGCCCGGAGCGGGGGCGCCGGCGGGGCGCCGGTGCGGCCGGAGGCGCCGGGACCTGGTCCGCGGCGGGCACCGGCCGCCCGTGCTTGTCGTACTCCGTCGCCGGGCCCTGGCCCGCGGGCGCGCCGCCGCCGCCCTGCTGGCTCTGGTTGAAGTTGCCCTGCACCTCGTCGATCTTGGCCTGCGCCTGGTCGGTCGCCGACTTGGCCATCTGCTTGGCCTTCTCGACATCGAGGTCCTTCGCCATCTGCTTGGCCTTGTCCAGGAAGCCCATCTCGCTCCTCCGTGTCGTGCGCTCGGTGCCGGTCCGTCAGTGAAGCGCGCGGGGCGGACGACCGCAACCACCGCGGACCGACATCGGTCGATCCGGGGCGCACCGGCTCAGGCGGGGCCTCCTTTCGGCCGTTTCATCCCCTGGCCGCCGCGGGGCGGCGCGACCTGTCGAGGCCGGTGATCCAGGAGGCGACGAGCATGCGGATGACGACGACGACGGTGGGAGCGGTGGTCGCGGCGATGGCCCTGCCGGCCGGCGTGGCCGCCGCAGGAGAGGTCCACGGGCGGACCGCGGCGTGCGCGGCGGCGAAGAACGTCGAGGCGATCGTCGACGACTCCGGCTCGATGCGGGTCACCGACCCCGGCCGCCTGCGGGTCGCCGGCCTCGAGCTGCTGATCGACACGCCGGCCAACGCGAAGCTCCGGCTCGGCGCCGTGGAGTTCGGCGGGGCCTTCTCGATCGGGTCGAGCGTCGGGACCTCGGCGGACACCGTCTTCGCTCCGCAGGTCGTCGGCGGCCGCGAGGCGACGATGCGCGCGGCGCTCGAGAGCGCCGTGAAGGCCGACAACGGCCTCACCGACTACAACGCGGCCTTCCAGCAGGCCACGGCCGACAACCCCACCGCGGGCGCCCGAATCTTCCTCACCGACGGCGGGCACGACGTCGGCGAATACGCCAATGGCCACCGCGGCGGACCGCCGACCTACGTGATCGCCTTCGGGTCCGCGCTCACCGGCGACAACGCCGATCGCCTGGGGCGCATCGCCGCCGAGACCGGCGGCACGCTCTACCGGGTGGCGAACGCGGGCGCCCTCCAGCCGGTGTTCAACGATGTGAGCCTGAAGCTGACGTGCAGCGGCGTCGCGCGGCGCTTCGCCGACGCGTTCCGCCGCCCGGGGGTCTCCCCCGTCCACCGCCTCTCGCTCGGCGCCTCGGCCCGCTCGGTCCAGCTGGCCCTGACGTGGTCGAGCCCGCGCGACGCCTTCGACATCTCCGGCGCGCGGATCGTCCGCGGGCGCCGGGTGGTGGCCGCGGCCCGCCGCCTGAAGGTGACGCGCCGGCGCGGGAAGACCTTCGTCGTGGTCCGCCTGTCCAACGTGGCCCGCGGAACGCTTCAGTTCCGTCTGCGCGCCCTGCGCGTCGGGAGCGGCGGGCGGGTGCGGCTCACGACCCAGGTGAGCCAGAGCCGACGGCGCTGAGCGGCGGGGCCCGCCCGCCCGCTACAGCAGGTGCTCGAGCCCGACGACGGGCGAGCGCCCGAGCCCGCCGACCTTCCGCACGGCGAGCAGCACCCCGGGCATGAACGCGGCCCGGTCGATCGAGTCGTGGCGGATCGTCAGCGTCTCGCCGGTGCCGCCGAGGATGACCTCCTGGTGGGCGACCAGCCCGGGCAGCCGCACCGAGTGGATCGGCACCTCGCGGCCGCCCGCCTCCTGCATGAGCGCGGCCGTCCGCGCCGCGGTGCCGCTCGGGGCGTCGAGCTTGCGGTCGTGGTGGAGCTCGACGATCTCGGCGCGGTCGAGGTGCCGGACCGCCTCGGCGGCGAAGCGCATCATGAGGACCGCGCCGATCGCGAAGTTCGGCGCGACGAACGCGTTGGCCGACCCGACGCCCTCCAGCTCGGCGGGATCGAACCCGGTCGTCCCGACGACGACGTGCACGCCGGCCTCCAGGCAGGCCCGGGCGTTGGGCAGCGCGGTCTCCGGCGTGGTGAAGTCGACGACCACGTCGGCGTCGCCGAGCACGTCGGCGAGCGACACCGCGAGCGCCGGGTCCGCGCGCCCCGTGAGCTCGAGGTCCGGCGCGTCCCTGACGGCCTCGCAGACCGTGGCGCCCATGCGGCCCGCGGCGCCGGCGACCGCGACGCGGATCACGCGACCTCCGCGGCGACCGGGCCGAGCGCGGCGCGGAAGGCCGCCTCCTCCGGGCCGACGCCGGCCGCCGAGAGCCGCTCGGGGGCGAGCAGCTCGTCGGTCAGCTCGGCGAGGTCGTCGAGCGTGACGGCGTCGATCCGCGCGACGACCTCGTCGAGCGTGAGCAGCGGCATGCCGGCCAGCAACGAGGAGCCCAACCGGTTCATCCGGGCGCTCGTGGACTCGAGCGAGAGCGCGACGCGCCCCTTGAGGTTCTCCTTCGCGCGGTCGAGCTCCGCGCTCGTCGCCGGCTCGGCTCGCACCCGCTCGAGCTCGGCGGCGACCACGCGCAGGGCCGCCGCGAGGTTCTCGGGCCGGGTGCCGACGTAGAGCCCGACCTGGCCCGTGTCCGCGTAGTGGGCGGAGAACGAGTAGACGGCGTAGGCCAGCCCCCGGCGCTCCCGCACCTCCTGGAAGAGCCGCGAGGAGGACGTCCCGCCGAAGACCGTGTCGAGCACCCGCAGGGCGAAGCGGCGATCGTCGTCGCGGGCGAGCCCCGGACCGCCGAGGCAGACGTGGTACTGCTCGGTGTCCTTCGCCTCGAAGCGCACCCTCGCCGGCTGCGGCCCGGGCGCGGCCGTCACGCCGGGGGCGCCCGGCCCCGGCGGCGGGATCCGCTCCCCCGCGAGGGCGACCAGGGCGTCGTGGTCGACGGAGCCCGCCGCGGCCAGGACGACGTTGCGCGGCGTGTAGCGGGCCGCGTGGAAGGCGCGCAGGTCGGGCACCGGCGTGCCGGCGACGACCTCGGCGCGCCCGATGATCGCCCGGCCCAGCGGGTGCTCGCCGAACACGGCGGCGCCGAGGCCGTCGAAGACCTTGTCCTGCGGGTCGTCCTCGTACATGGCGATCTCCTCGAGGATCACGGCCCGCTCCGCGTCGACGTCCTCGAAGGCGGGCGCGAACACCATGTCGCTCATCACGTCGAGCGCGAGCGCGAGGTGCTCGTCGATCACCCGCGCGTACAGCGAGGTGGTCTCCTTCCCGGTGCCCGCGTTGAGCTCGGCCCCCATCCCGTCGAAGATCTGGTCGATCTCGAGGGAGCCGTAGCGGGCGGTCCCCTTGAACAGCAGGTGCTCGAGCGCGTGGGAGAGGCCGGCCTCGGCCTCGGCCTCGGCGCGGGAGCCCGTCCCGATCCAGTACCCGAGCGCCACGGACCGGACGGAGGGCAGTGCCTCCGTCACGATCCGCAGGCCCGAGTCGAGCTCGGTGATCCGGTGGTCGGCGTCCACGCGGGCCGGCCGGCGGGCCGAGGCTAGCGCCGGCCCTCGGGGTCGCGGTCGCGCACGCGCCCACGGTCCCCGTCGCGCCCGGCACGGTCGCGGCCGTTGCGCCCGCCCCGGCCGCGGTCCCCGCCGCGTCCCCGGTCCCCGCCGCGGTCGCCGCCGCCGCCGCCGACGGAGGCCAGCTCCTCGGCGCTCTTGCCGGCGACGTCCGGGTCCTCCGCCAGGCGCAGGCCGATCCGGCCCCGCTCGCGGTCGACCTCGACGACGCGGACCTTGACCTCGTCGCCCTTGTTCAGCACGTCCTCGACCGTCGCCACCCGCTCGCCGGGGGAGACGTTCGAGATGTGCAGGAGGCCGTCGGTGCCCTTGGCGAGCTCGACGAAGGCGCCGAACGTCGTCGTCTTCACGACCTTGCCGTCGAACTCGTCGCCGACCTCGACCTCCTTCGTCATCGTGCGGATCCGCTCGGCGAGCGCGTCGCCCAGCTCCCCGTTCGCCGCGTAGACGCGGACGTTGCCCTCGTCGTCGACGTCGATCTGGGCCTCGAACTCGTCCTGCAGCGCGCGGATCGTCTCCCCGCCCTTGCCGATCAGCAGCCCGATCTTCTCCGGGTCGATCTTCAGCGCGGAGATCCGCGGGGCGTAGGGCGAGAGCTCGCTCGCCGGCCCGCCGATCGCCTCGCTCATCCTGCCGAGGATGAACTCGCGCCCGACCTTCGCCTGGGACAGCGCGTCGCGCAGGATGTCGAACGAGACGCCCGCGATCTTGATGTCCATCTGCAGGGCGGTGATCCCCCGCTCGGTGCCCGCGACCTTGAAGTCCATGTCGCCGAGGTGGTCCTCCACGCCGGCGATGTCGGACAGGACGATGTAGTCGTCGCCCTCCTTGATGAGGCCCATCGCGATGCCGGCCACCGGACGGGCGATCGGCACGCCGGCCTGCATCAGCGACAGCGAGCTGCCGCACACCGAGGCCATCGAGGAGGACCCGTTGGACTCGAGGATCTCGGACACCACCCGGATCGTGTACGGGAAGCTCTCCTGGTCGGGGATCATCGGGACGAGCGCCCGCTCGGCGAGCGCGCCGTGGCCGATGTCGCGGCGCTTGGGGCCCCGCATGAAGCCCGCCTCCCCGACCGAGAAGGGCGGGAAGTTGTAGTGGTGCCAGTAGCGCTTGCTCGTCTCGAGCCCGAGCGTGTCCAGTCGCATCTCCTCGCGCGTGGTCCCGAGCGCCACGACCGACAGCGCCTGGGTCTGTCCGCGGGTGAAGAGCGCCGAGCCGTGCGTGCGGGGCGCCACGCCGACCTCGACCGAGATCGGACGGATCTCGTCCGCCCCGCGGCCGTCGGGGCGCTTCTTCTGCACGGCGATCCGGTTGCGGATCAGCGAGCGCTCGAGCCGGTCGAAGGCGAGCTGGGCGGCGGCGCGCCGCTCGGCGTGGGCCTCGGCCTGCTCATCGCCGGCGTAGGCCTCGAGGATCTGCTCCTCGACCTGCTTGGTGGCCGCCTGGCGCTCGAGCTTGTCGACGACCTGGGTCGCGGCCTCCAGGGCGGCGCCGTGCGAGGCCTGGACGCGGGCGTACAGGTCCTCGTCGGGGAGCGGCGCGGTGACGTCGACCTTCGGCTTGCCGGCCTTCTCGCGCAGCTCGCGCTGCGCGGCGCACAGCTTGCGGATCTCGCCGTGGGCGATGTCCAGGGCGTCGAGGATCTCCGCCTCGGGCACCTCGTTCGCGCCCGCCTCGACCATGAGGATGGCGTCGTCGGTGCCGGCCACGATGAGATCGAGGTCGCTGTTCTCGCCGAGATCGTCCTCGTCCGGGTTCACGACGAAGTTGCCGTCGATCTTGCCGATGCGCACGGCGCCGACCGCGGTCGGCACGGGGATGTCGGAGATCTGGAGCGCCGCGGAGGCCCCGTTCATCGCGAGGATGTCGTAGGGGTTGACGTGATCGACCGAGACCGGGACCGCCACGAGCTGCGTCTCGCGGCGCCAGCCCTTGGGGAACAGCGGCCGGATCGGCCGGTCGATGAGCCGGGCGGTGAGCGTCGCCTTCTCCCCGGCGCGGCCCTCGCGCTTGAAGAACGAGCCGGGGATCTTGCCCGCGGCGTACATCCGCTCCTCGACGTCGACGGTGAGCGGGAGGAAGTCCACGTCGCGGGGGTTGCCCGCGGTCGCGGTGGCGAGGACCATCGTGTCGCCGGCACAGACGACGACGGCGCCGGAGGCCTGCTTGGCCAGCTTGCCGGTTTCGAATGAGATCTCGGTACCCGCGACCTCGACGGAAACCCGCTGAACGGCGTCAGACATATTGAGTTGTCCCTTCTTCTCCGCCCTTCGGTCGGCGGAGCTGTTTCGTCTTCTCTTGGTTCCGAACGCCGTAGAGCGTAGCGTGCGGCGGCGCGGCGACCCCGCCGGTGCTTCGGCCGCCGTTCGGCCGCGGCCGAGGGGCGCTGAGCGAGGCCGCGAGCCCGGCCGTATCCCGGTCGTGCTCCTGCTCGGCGAGGTCCACACCCTGCGGCGGGTCCAGGGCCTGCCCGGATCGCCCGAGGCGGTGTTCCCGTTCTTCGGCGACGCGGGCAACCTCGAGGCGATCACGCCGCCCTTCCTTCGCTTCCGCGTGCTCACGCCGCGGCCCATCGCGATGCACGCCGGGACGCTCATCGAGTACCGCCTGCGCCTCCACGGCATCCCGATCCGCTGGGTGACCCAGATCCTCGACTGGGAGCCGGGCGTGCGCTTCGTGGACAGCCAGGTCAAGGGCCCGTACGCGATCTGGCACCACACCCACGACTTCGAGCCGGACGCCGGCGGCGGGACGGTCATGACCGACACGGTCCGCTACGCGCTGCCCGGCGGCCCCGTGGGCGAGCTCGCGCGGCGCCTGGTCGTGGCGCGCGACCTCGAGACGATCTTCGACCACCGCCGCGAGGCGGTCGCGCGCGGGGTGGCCGCGGCGCCGGGAGCGGCCGCGGCGTAGCGACGGGGCGCGGCGGCGGGGATCTGAATCCCGTCGCCGGTGACGCCGGGGCGCCCGCGGCGCCGGCCGGAGCCCTATCCCCCGACCTCGGCGAGCCAGGCCACCTCCGGCACCCCCTGGCGCAGCGCCCCGTCGGGGCCCGCGACCGTCGGGGCGGTGGCGACGCCGGCGCGGATCCCGCCGTGGAAGTCGGCCTCGATCCGCGCGGCGGCCGCCGGGCTGCGGCGGTCGGACTCGAAGCGCGCCACGTCGAGGCCGAGGCGCTCGGCGCGGGCCCAGAGGTGGGGATCGTCGAGGCGACCCTGGTCGGCGAAGAGCGCGTCGTGCATCGGCCAGAAGGCCCCCTGGGCCGCGGCGGCCTCGGCGGCGCCCGCCGCGGCGCGGGCCCGCGGGTGCTTCGAGGCCAGCGGGAAGTGGCGGAAGCACACCCGGACGCGGGCGGCGGCCAGGCGCTCGGCGGCCAGCGCGCAGCGCGGGCACTCGAAGTCGGCATAGGCGACGACGACCGGCGCGCCCCGCGGCCCGCGGACCCGATCCGTTCCGCCGACCGGCGGCAGCGGGGCGCTGCCGAGATCCCGCCCGCCGGTCAGGAGAGCGCGGCGAGCCCGTCGAAGATGAGGTTCGCGCCGGGCAGCACGCCCGGGTGCTCGCCCTGCCAGCTCCAGCGCACGACGGCGTCGGCGTCGGTGATGACGAGGGCGCGCTCCGCGAAGCCACCGGGATTCAGCACGCCGAACGCGGCACACGTCGCGCCCTTGGGCTCGAAGTCGGAGAGCTGCCCGATCGTCACGCCGAGCTTGTCGCGGAAGGCTCGCTGGGCGTACACGGAGTCGCAGGACACCCCGTAGAGCGTCGCCCCCTTCGCCGCGAAGTCGCCCAGGACCTCCTCGTAGAGGTTCAGCTGGCCGGTGCAGACCGGGCTGAAGGCGAACGGGTAGAAGACGAGGACCGTCGTGCGGCCCTCGAGGTCCGCCCGCGTGAAGGCCGCACCGTCCTCGTCGCGCAGCGTGAACTCCGGCGCCGGTTCCCCGGCGGCCAGGACGCTCACTTGCGGAGTCCCAGCTCCTTGACCAGGGCGCGGTAGCCCTCGAGGTTCGAACGCTGGAGGTAGCCGAGGAAGCGACGGCGGCGTCCGACGAGCATGAGCAGCCCGCGGCGGGAGTGGTGGTCCTTCTGGTGGCCGCGCAGGTGCTCGGTCAGCTCGTTGATCCGCTCGGTGAGCACGGCGATCTGCACCTCGGTGCGACCGGTGTCCTGAGGGCCGCTCCCGAACTGCGCGGCGAGCTCCTGCTTGCGTTCCTTGGTCACGGTCATGCGGCGCAGGAGGCTAGCAGGCGACCCGCGGCCGACCGGTCAGCCGGCGACCGCCGCGCGAGCGTCCTCGACGTCCCGCGCCATCTGCTCGACCAGCGCCTCGACCGAGGCGAAGCGCCGCTCGCCGCGCAGCCGCGCGAGGAACTCGACGCGCAGCTCGCGACCGTAGAGGTCGCCCTCCCAGTCGATGAGGAACGCCTCCACGAGGACGCCGCGGCCGGTGGAGAAGGTCGGTCGCACGCCGACGTTCACCGCGGCGGGCTGCCCGTCCGCCCGGCAGGCGTAGACCCCGTGTCCCGGGCGGACGAGCCCGTCGGGGGGCACGAGGTTCGCCGTCGGATAGCCGAGCGAGCGGCCGCGCCGGTCGCCGTGCACGACCTCGCCGCGCAACTCGAACGGGTGGCCGAGGAAGGCGGCCGCGTGGTCGACCTCGCCGGCCAGCACGAGGCCGCGGATGTGGCTGGAGGACACGATCTCCCCCTCGACCTCGACGAGCGGGACGACGCGGGCCTCGAAGCGCCCGTCGGCGGCGAGCAGCGCCGTGTCCCCCCCGGCCCGGTGGCCGAAGCGGAAGTTCTCGCCGACCGTGACCCGCTCGGCGCCCAGCGCGTCGACGAGCACGTCGTCGACGAACTGCTCCGCGCTGCGGGCGGCGAACGCCGCGTCGAACGGGATCACGACGAGCTCCTCGACCCCGAGGTCCGCGACGAGGCCGGCCTTCTGCTCCAGCGTGGTGAGCAGCGGCGGCGCGGCGTCGGGGCCGACGATCGCCCGCGGGTGCGGCTCGAAGGTCAGCACGGTGTCGCTCCCGCGGATGACCTCGCGATGGCCGAGGTGGACGCCGTCGAACTCCCCGACGGCGACGCGGCGGGGGCGGGACTCGGCGTCGGCGAGGAACGTGATCCGCATGGGGGCGGAAGCGTAGTCAGGCGCGCACGACGACGACCGGCCTGAGCGCGCCGTCCGCCAGCGGCTCCGCGACCGCGACGAGCCCGTCGGGATCGACGAGGCGCACCGGGCCGTCCGCTTCGCCGGGCAGGGCCTGCCCGTGGGCGGCCCGGCGCCCGGCCTCGGCGTCGAGCCGGACGGCGGGCAGGAAGTCGAGCGCCTCGCCCAGCGGCAGGACCCGCTCCGCATCCGCATCGGCCACGGAGAACGGCCCGATCGCCGTGCGGCGCAGTGCGGTGGTGTAGGCGTCCCCGAGGTCCGCGATCAGCGAGCGCACGTAGGTTCCGGACGAGCAGCGGACGAGGAACCGGCGGCGATCCCCCTCCCGCCCGATCTCGCGGAACTCGTGGACGACGACCTCCCGCTCCGGCGGCTCGACGGCCTCGCCGCGACGCGCGCGGCGGTGGGCGCGCTCGCCGGCGATCTTCACCGCGGAGTACGCCGGCGGGCGCTGCCGGACCCGTCCGGCCGGGAGCGCGAGCTCGCCGGTGGGCACGAGGCCGCTCTCGGTGATCTCGCCGTCGGGGTCCCCGGTGGTCGAGGTCGCGCCGAACCGCGCCTCGACCTCGTAGGTCTTCGGCAGGGCCATGAAGAAGCGCTGGGTCCGGGTCGCCCGCCCCACGAGGAGGAGCAGCAGGCCGGTGGCGAACGGGTCCAGGGTGCCGGCGTGCCCGACCTTGACGCCCCGGCCCAGGCGCCGCCGCGCCGCGGCCACGAGGTCGTGCGAGGTGACGCCGGCCGGCTTGTCGACGAGGACGACGCCGTCCGGCGGCCGGGCCGGGCGCCCCGGGGTCAGGAGCGGGCGCGGCCGTTGGCCGCGGGCTCGAGCTGCGCGGCGATCTGCTCGCGCAGGAACGCGACGAGCTCGTCCCAGGGCAGCGCGGTGGAGAAGCCGGCCGCCTGGCGGTGGCCGCCGCCGCCCTGCGCCCGGGCGATGCGCGACACGTCGACCCGATCGTCGCTCGAGCGCAGCGAGACCTTCCGCGTGCCCTCGCGCCCCTCGCCCAGGCGATCGCGGACCACCGCCGCCACGGCGGTGCCGGAGACCGAGCGGAGGTGGTCGATGACGCCCTCGGAATGGCTCTCCTGGGCCCCGGTCTCCAGGTAGTCCTCGGCGGAGAGGCGGGTGAGCGTGAGGCGGCCCTCGTCGTAGCGCTCGATGTGGGAGAGCCCGCGGGCGAGCAGGTGGAGCTTGCCCTCGGGGATGTCCTCGTAGATGCGCCGGTAGGTGGCGTGCACGTCCACTCCGGCGGCGATCAGCTCGGCCGCCATCTGGTGGGCGCGCGTGCCCGTGTTCTCGTACATGAACTTCCCGGTGTCGGTGACGAGCCCGACGTAGAGCGCCTCGGCGATCTCCGGTGTCGGCGCGACCCCGAGGCCCTGCATGAGGTCCCACACGATCTCGGCCGTGCACGAGGCCTCCGGCACGACGTGGTTCACGGTGCCGAAGCGCGTGTTGTCGTGGTGGTGGTCGATGTTGAGGATGTGCGCGCCCTCCCGCTTGAGCACGTCGGCCGGGTTGCGGTCGATGTTGCCGCAGTCGAGGAACACGATCGTGCGCGCCTCAACGTCCTCGGGCGGAAGGCTGACGAGGCCGTCGAACGGGAAGAAGCGATACTCGTAGGGCAGCGGCAGCTCGTCGGGGCTCATGAACATGAGCGAGTCCTTGCCCATCGCCGCGAGCACCTGCTGGGTGGCCACCATCGACCCGAGGGCGTCCCCGTCGGGGTTCTCGTGCGTGACGAGGATGAAGCGGTCGGCCGCGCGCAGCTCCCCCAGCACCTGCTCGCGGGTGGAGCGATGGCCGTTCTCGGTCACGAGTCCCCCCGGTCCGCGCGGTCCTCGTCGGAGGCGAGGATCTCCTCGATCCGCATCCCGCGGTCGACGGTGGGGTCGTAGCGGAACTCCAGCGCGGGGGTGTGCTTGAGCCGCAGCTCGTGCCCCACGCGGCCCTGGAGGTAGCCCTGGGCCGAGCGCAGGCCGTCCAGCGTCGCCTCGCGCTGCGCCTCGTCGCCGAGAACGCTCACGTGGACCCGCGCGTGGCGGAGGTCGGGGCTGGTCTCGACGGCGGTGACGGTCACGAAGCCGATTCGGGGGTCCTTGAGGTCGGTGACGATGGCGTCGCTGAGGACGGCGCGTACCGCCTCGTCGACACGACGCATGCGCGACGAGGTCATCCTAGAGACAAGGTCCGGGGCTCGCGCCTGCGGGGAGGAACTGCACGAGTCCTCTCATCCCCTCAGGTCCTCGACCGTCAGCACGTGGCGTTCGACGCTCACGCCGTCCGGGTGGCGGTCCACCAGCCAGCGCTCCACCCGGTCGGCGGCGGCGCCGGCGAGGCTCGGCGACCCGGCGCAGAGCGCCGCGGTGAGCGTCGCCCGCTGCCAGAGGTCCTGGTTGGCGACCTCGGCGACGGCGAGCCCGAGCCGGCCGCGCAGCTGGGCGGTCACCGGCCGCAGCGCCGCCCGCTTGGCCTTGAGGCTCCCCGCCTCGGGGAAGTGGAGGTCGATGACCAGGACGGCCACGGCGCCTCCGTCGGGCATCGGGCGGCGGGGCCCTATTCGAGCTCGCGCTCGACCTTGCGGGTCTCGTAGGCCTCGATCACGTCGCCCTCCTTCACGTCGGCGAAGTCGCGCAGCACGATGCCGCACTCGAAGCCCTCCGCGACCTCGCGCACGTCCTCGGCGACGCGGCGCAGGCTCCCGATCGCGCCCTCGTGGATCACGGTCCCGTCGCGCACGAGCCGGGCGCGGGCCCCGCGAAGGATCTTGCCCTCGGTCACGTAGCAGCCGGCGATCGTGCCGACGCGCGAGGAGCGGAAGATGGCGCGGACCTCGGCGCTGCCGAGCGAGTCCTCGACCTCCTCGGGCTCGAGCATGCCCTCCATCGCCGCGCGCAGGTCCCCGAGCGCCTGGTAGATGATCGTGTAGGTGCGGATCTCCACGCCCTCGCGCTCCGCGGCGGCGCGCGCGTCGCCGACCGGGCGGACGCCGAGCCCGAGGATGACGCCGCCCGACGCGGCGGCGAGCATGACGTCGGACTCGTTGATCCCGCCGACGCCGCGGTGGATGACGTTGACCGACACCTCGCTCTGGGGCAGCCGCGCGATCTCGTCCTCGATCGCCTCGAGCGAGCCCGCGACGTCCGCCTTCAGCACGAGGTTCAGCTCCTGGAGGCCGGCGTCGAAGATCTCCTCCAGCGAGATCTTCTTGCCCGAGCGGCGCGCGAGCGCCTCGGTCTTCAGGCGGTTCGCCTTGTCGCCGGCCAGCGCGCGCGCCTTGCGATCGTTCTCCACGACGCGGACCCACTCGCCCGCCTCCGGGACGGTGTCGAACCCGAGGACCTCGACCGGCTCGCCCGGCCGGGCCTCGCGCGTGCGCTGGCCGAGGAAGTCGTGCATCGCGCGGACGCGGCCCCAGTGGGCGCCGGCGACGAGCGCCTCGCCGACCTTGAGCGTCCCGCGCTGGATGAGCACGGTGACCACGGCTCCGCGGCCCGGGTCGAGCTTGGACTCGATGACGACGCCCGAGGCTTCGGCGCCGGGGTTGGCCTTGAGCTCCTCGACCTCGGCCATGACGAGGATCGTCTCGAGCAGGTCGTCGAGGCCCTGCCGGGTCTTGGCCGAGACGTCGACGAACTCGGTCTCGCCGCCCCAGTCGGCCGGCTGCAGCCCGTGCTGGGCCATCTCGCCGCGCACGCGCTCGGGCTGCGCGCCCTCCTTGTCGACCTTGTTGACCGCGACGAGCATCGGGACCTCGGCGGCCTTCGCGTGGTCGATCGCCTCCTCGGTCTGCGGCATCACGCCGTCGTCGGCGGCCACGACGATCACCGCGATGTCGGTGACCTGGGCGCCGCGGGCGCGCATCGCCGTGAAGGCCTGGTGACCCGGGGTGTCGAGGAAGGTCACCGTCTTGCCGTCGTGGTGCACCTGGTAGGCGCCGATGTGCTGGGTGATGCCGCCCGCCTCGCCCGGCGACGACCTCCGTCTCGCGGATGGCGTCGAGCAGCGAGGTCTTGCCGTGGTCGACGTGACCCATGATCGTCACCACGGGCGGGCGCGTCGCGAGATCCTCCTCGGCGTCCTCGAAGACCGGCTCCGCGTCGACGTCGTCCGCGGCGTGGACGATCTCGATCTCCTTGTCGAACTCGTCCGCGATGACCTGGATCGCGTCGTCGGACAGCGTCTGGGTCAGCGTCGCCATCTCGCCGAGCTGCATGAGCTTCTTGATGATGTCGGGGACGGCGACGCCGAGGTACTCGGCGACGTCCTTCACGGTCGAGCCGGAGTTCACCTTCGTGATCCCCGGCGCGAGGACCGCGGCGTTGTCGACCGGGGTCGGCTCCTGGTAGGTGCCGCGGCGCCGGCGCCCGCGGCGCTGGCGCCGCGGCGGCTGCTGGGGCGGCGGCCCGCCGGGGGTGCGGCGGGAGGCCTGGGAGTCGATGACCACGCGGCGCCGGCCACCGGACCCGGCGGCCGGGGCGCGCTCGCCCTGGAGGCTGTCCCGCGTGGGACGCTGCCCGCCGCGCGATCCGGAGCCGCGCGCCGCCTCGGCCTCGGCGGGCGGCGCCTCGGAGACGATCTTCGGGCCCCGCGGCAGATCGGGCTTGGGCGCCGGGGGCGGCTTGGCCGGCGCCGCGGGCCCGGCCGAGGCCGCGGGGGCCGGCGCCGTCGTGGCGGGAGTCGGCGGGGCGGCGACCGCCGGGCGGGCGGCGGGAGGCGCCGTGGCGCGAGCCGGCGCGGCCGGGGGCGCCGCCTCGGCCGGCGCGGCGGGGCGTGCGGCCGGCGCGGCGGGGCGCGGGGCCGGCGCGGCGGGGCGCGGGGCCGGCGCGGCGGGGCGCGGGGCCGGCGCGGCGGGGCGCGGGGCCGCCTCGGTGCGCGCGGGGGCCGTGGCGCGCGCGGGGGCGGGGCTCTCGGGGCGCGGCGCGGGCCGGAAGGGGCGGGTCGGGGCCGCCGGCGCGGCGGGCGAATCGACGCGGGCCGCCTCGGCCTCGGCCTTGGCGAGCTCCGCGGCGCGCGCGGCCTTCGCCTTCGCCGCCTTCTCCGCCGCGACCTTGCGCGCGCCCTGCGCCGGGGCGGGCCCGAGCGCGCGCGCCACGAGCGCCTCCTCGACCGAGGAGGCGGCGGCCTTCACCTCGAGGCCGGCCTCGCGCAGGCGCTCGATCACCTCCTTCGAAGGGAGGCCACGTTCCTTTGCGATCTCGTGTACGCGCTTCTTCGCCATCTCACTCCAAGTCTAGTTTCTCGGCCTCGACCGTCACCGGGCGGCGAAAGGCTCGCGCCAGGGCGCGGCGCTCGACGGCCGTCCGCCAGGCAGTCGGCCCCGCAGACGTAGGCCCCGCGCCCGGGGCGCCGTCGGGCGCGGTCGGCGACCACCTGCCCCCCGTCCACCGCGAGGCGGACGAGGGCGTCCTGCGGCGCGACCCGCCCGCAGCCGACGCAGCGTCGCTGGGGCGCGCGGGCTATGGCGTGGTGCCTTCCTCCGCCGCCACCTCGCCGGCGCCGTGGTCCTCGGTCGAGACCTCGACCGCCGTCTCCTGCCCCTCCCCCACCGCGAGCTCGGCCTCGGCCTCCTGGTCGGCGGCCTGCTCCTCCGCGGACTCCGTCGCCTCGGCCTCGATCTCCCCGGACTCGTCGGCTTCCGGCACCTCGGCCGGCGCCGCGGCCACGGCGCGGGCCACGAGCGGCGCGAGCTCCTCGTCGGATCGCGCCGGATCCGCCAGCTGCGCCACCTCGTCGGGCGACAGCGTGCTGAGGACCGACACCGCCCCGGTGCCGAAGCGGCGCAGCGCCTGGTGCGAGGGCAGCCCGCAGAAGCGCGACCCGGTCAGCGAGGCGTTCGGGCAGCGGCGCCCGTTGGACAGGACCGCGCCGCAGCGCCCCTGGAGGTCCTCGTCCTCGTAGCCGCCCTCGGGCTCCTCCGCCGCGAACTCGGTCTCGGAGCGGATGTCCACGCGCCACCCGGTCAGGCGCGCCGCCAGCCGGGCGTTCTGCCCCTCGCGTCCGATCGCCAGCGACAGCTGGTCGTCGGGGACGATGACCGTCGCCTGCTTGTTGTCGTCGTCGACGAGCACCTCGCGCACCCGCGCGGGCGAGAGCGCCTTCGCCACGAACCGGGCGGGCTCGTCGTTGTAGGGGATGATGTCGATCTTCTCGCCGCGCAGCTCGGAGACCACCATCCGGACCCGGGACCCGCGCGGGCCGACGCAGGCGCCCACCGGGTCGACGCCGTCGGCGTGGGAGACCACCGCGATCTTCGAGCGGTAGCCGGGCTCGCGCGCCACGTCGGTGATCTCGACCAGGCCGTCGGCGATCTCCGGCACCTCGAGCTCGAAGAGCGACTTGATCAGCTCCGGATCGCGGCGCGAGACGATGATGCTCGGGCCCTTGGTCGAGGCGCTCACGTCCTTGATCACGGCCTTGATCCGCTGCGAGTGGTCGTAGCGCTCGCCGTCCACCTGCTCGGACTTCGGCAGCAGGGCCTCGACCCGCTCGCGCAGCTGGACCAGCGTGTAGCGGGAGTCGGACTGCTGGACGATGCCGGTGATCAGCTCGCCGACGCGGTCGCGGTACTCCTCGTACATCTGCTCGCGCTCGGCCTCGCGGATGCGCTGGAGGATCACCTGCTTGGCGGTCTGCGCGGCGATGCGGCCGAAGTCGTGCGGCGTCACGTCGCGCTCGTCGATCCGGTCGGCGTGGCGGGCGAGCATCTCGAGCGTGATCTCCGGCGCCGCCGGCGCGCGCGCCTCGCCGGTCTCCGGGTCGATGAGCGGCTGCTCGGCGGGGGCGTCGCCGGCCTCGATCGCGGCGGCCGCCTCCTCCTCGACCTCGTCGAGCAGATCCTCCTCGAGGTCCTCGGGGACGAGCAGCTCGTAGACGGTGAAGTCCCCGAGCTCCCGATCCATCTCCACGCGGGCGTACTTCGCGGACTCCGGGGTCTTCTTGTACGCGGAGAGCAGTGCGTCCTCGAGGGCGAGCATCAGCATCTCGGGCGCGATCGCCTTCTCGTTGGAAAGCGCGTGGACGGCGTCGAGGATCTCCTTCGACATCTGGCTTACTCCCCTGGGACGAGGTTGGACCGGCTGATCTCGGCGTACGGGATCGTCACGACGCCGGCCTCCGCGGCGATCGTGACCTCCGCCTCGGTGGCGCCGACGAGCTCGCCGGTGATCGCGCCCCGCGGGCGGCCCCCGTCGCCGACCTCGATCGGCCCGCGCGTGCGCACACGGGCGCGGCGGCCGAGGAAGCGCCGGTAGTGCGCGGGCTTGGTGAGCGGACGGTCGCTGCCGGGCGAGGAGACCTCGAGCGCGTAGCGCTCGCGGACCTCGGGCAGGTGGGCGGTCACGCGCTCGCAGAGCGCGAGCGTGACGCCGTCCGGGTGATCGATGAAGAGGCGCACGGTGCTGCCGCCGACGATCTCGACGAGCAGGACCTCGACCGCGGGCTCCGCGGTGGCGAGCCGGCCCTCGATGTCGGACTGGATCGCGTTCATCAACTCACCCCCTTCAAGAAAAAAAGCGGGCTCCCGCCCACTTTCAAGAGACCGCCGGCGCGGCCGGCGAACGAAAGCTGTCGCGGGCGATGCTAGCAGGAGATTCGTCTACGCTCGGGCCGTGGCCGAGGCCGAGGATCCCCGCTCCGTCGTGGCCGCCTACGTCGCCGGGCTGGACGGCGAGACCCGCCGCGTGGCGTTCGCCGAATGGGGTGTGACGATGGACGCGGCCGGCTGGCCGCTGCACCTCGGGATCGCCCTCCGCGACGGCCTCCTGCGGGCCCAGGCGCAGGTCGCCGAGGCGGGGGCGCTGGACCCGCACGACCTGCTGTGGTGGAACCGCCAGGTCCCGATCGTCCGGTTCGCGCACACGCGCGCGGGCGAGATCTGGATCCAGGGCGACCTCCCGCTCGCCGCCGTCACGGCGCCGGAGGTCGACCGCTTCCTCGGGCTGCTGGTGCTGGCGGCGACCCAGGCCCGGGAGCACGCCGGCCGGCCGGCGGCGCCGTAGAGCGCTACGTGGACGCGCCGAGCGCCCGCGCCGAGTCGCGGTAGCGCCGGTAGTCGGCGCGCTCCGGGCGCAGGCACGCGGCGAGCGCGAGCGGGTGCCGCGCCTCGGCGTGGCGGCCCTGGAGCTGCAGGGCGCGCCCGAGGCAGAAGAGCGCGAAGTCGTTGGTCGGCGCGCCCTCGACGACCGCGGCGAACTCGTCGGCGGCCTCGCGGTAGCGACGGGCGTGGAAGAGCGCGCGCCCGAGCGCCTCGCGGATCGAGGCCTTGTCCGGCTCCAGGTCGCGGGCACGGCGCCAGCGGCACGACCGCGGCGTGGTGGTCCCCGGCCTCGAGCAGCGCCGTCCCGCGACGGAAGAGGTCGTAGACGTCGGCCATCGGTCTCAGTCTAGGCCGGGCCCCGCGCGCGGCCACGGCGTCCACGGCGGCAGGGCCCAGATCGCGCGCAGGCGTCCCGTGGGGCCGAGGCCGCGGCCGAGCTCGGCCCGGAGGGCGCGCCGCTGCGCGGCGCTCGGCGGCGGCCCGCCGCCCGCGAACCGCCGCGCCCGGACCGCGGCGACGTAGGCGGCGGCCGACGGAGCGGTGGCGAGACGCCGCTCGAGGGCGCTGAGCGTGGTGGCGGCCGGCGGCGCGCGCCCGGTGCGGCGGAGCGCGCGCTCGAGCTCGGCCAGCGCCGGGTCCTCGTCCGGGCGCTCGGGCCCGCGGCCCCGCCGCAGCGCCAGCCCGCCCGCGACGAGCGCGCCGAGCGCGAGCAGGCCGGCGGTGAGCGCCCAGCCCGCGACCCCGTCATCCGCGGGCGTCGACCCCGCGGGACGCCGGGCGGCCGGGTCGCTGCGCGGGTCCCCGCCCTGGACCCGCGAGCGGCCCCCCGGCGCGAGCGCCCTGGCGTCGCGCCGGCCGGCCAGCGCCGGCGCGCTCGCCGGCGTCGGATCGAAGGTCGTCCACCCGATGCCCGGGAACCAGGCCTCCACCCACGAGTGGGCGTCGAGGTCGCTCACCGTCCACTCGCGGCGGGCGCGGTCGTAGTCGCCGGGCGCGAAGCCGGCCACCGCCCGGGCCGGGACGCCGCCCATCCGCAGCAGCAGCGCCATCGCGCCGGCGAACTGCTGGCAGTAGCCGCGTCCGTCGACGAGGAACGCGGCGAGCGGGAAGCGGCCGCGCGGCGGCGACTCGTCGTAGCGGAAGCGGGGCGCGGCGAGCGCGCGCTCGACCCGCCGGACGTACGCGTAGGGCGTCGCGGCGCCGGTGCCGAGGCGGCGGGCGAGGCGGTAGGCGCCCGCGTAGGGGGAGTCGGCCAGCAGCCGCTCGGCATCGGTGCCGAACGGGAGCGCCCCGACGGCGCTCGGCGTGCCGCCCGATCCGAACGCCGGGAACACGACCTCGCTCGACCCGTCGGGGAGGCCGAGGGTGCGGTACTGCTGCAGGAGCCCGGGATAGTCGGTGCCCGAGGCCGCGAGCCGCGCCGCGGTCGGCCGGGGCACGTAGACGCGCGCGAACCACGAGTCGCCGGGCGCGAGCCGGGCCCCGGATCGCCAGGTGCCCGGACTCCCGCCCGGCGTGGCGAGGTGCGGGGCACGGGCGATCGCGAGCGTCGTGCCGGCGCCGAGCAGGTCGCTCGACTCCATCCCGCGCATCGTCACGCGGATCGTCTCCACCCAGTCGCGGCGCAGCTCGCCGGGCGGCGGCAGCTCGGCCGTCGAGGCCTCCGGCGCGCTGTCCTGCTCCCGCCGCCAGGCGACGCCGTCGAAGCGGTCGAGGTTCTCGGCCTTCCAGTAGGCCCCGACGCCGGAGCGGACCCGGAGCACCTCCCGACCCTCGCGCGGCCAGTCCAGCGGCCCGTAGCGATGGTCCCAGCCGAACGTGACGGGCGACTGGGCGGCGAGGGAGCTCGCGATCGCGCGGTAGTCGAGCCAGGGCCCGCCCGCGTCGAGACGCGGGGCGGCGAGCGCCCCGGCGACCGCGGCCGCCGCGACCGCCGCCGCGGCGACCGGCAGCCGCCGCGCCGGCAGGCGGTCGGCGCGCAGGTAGGCCACGAGCAGCACGAGCAGCGCCACGCCCCGGAGCTCGGCGGCGGGGGTGACGAGGACGACCTCCGGGATGGCCGCGGCCGCGACGAGCGGGACGGTGGCGACCAGGCGGCGCCCGTCCCCGCCGTCGGCCCGCCCCGCCGCCACGCCGGTGCCGAGCAGCGCGAGCCCGCCGAGCAGGATCACCGTCCGCGCCCACGGGTCCGCGCCGGCGTAGGGGACGGCGGCGGCCGGCAGCGCGCCCGCGCCCTGGACCACGCCGGCCCCCAGCGCGCCCCAGTTCGCCGGGAGCAGGAGCCGAGCCGGGACGCCGGCGGCGAGCAGGCCGGCGAGCGCCAGCACGAGGACCGCCGCGGCGACGACGAGCGCCCGGACGGCGGGACGCCCGACCCGGCGGCGCGTCGCGGCGGCGCCCGTCGTCACGGCGAGCGCGACGAGGAGGCCGGCGAGGAGCGCCCCGGTGGCCGCCGGGGACACGAGCTCCGCCCATCGCACCGCGCCGAACGCACCGAGCGCGGCGAGCGCGGCGAGGTGCAGGACACCCGGGGCGAGCGGGGCCGACCCCGCCGAGGCGGTCGGCGGCGGGACCTCGGGGACCGGGCGCGACGCGGCGCGCAACGCGCTCATGCCGCGGCCTCGGCGGCGGCGCCGCGCGGCCGCCCGCCGGGGCCGAGCACGTGCCCGCGGCAGCCGGCGACCTCGAGGTCGGCCGGCGGCCCGGGCGCCGCGCCGGCCGCGTCGGGCGGCACGAGGAGCACGGTGACGCCGCGGGCGATCGCCGCGGCGGGCGCGGGCAGGCGGTCGAGGCGGCGGGCGGCGACGTAGAGGACCGGCCCGCGGCGGGCCTGGCCGCGAAGCGTGGGCGGGCGGGCGCCGCCCTCGACGAGCGCGAGTCGCGCGTGCGCGGCCGGCCAGGCCGCGAGGTCGGCCTCGAGCGGGACGGCGCGCCGCTCGCCGGGCAGCAGGAGATCGCAGCCCCCGGCCCGCGCCAGCGCGCGCGCCAGCGAGGCGGCGGCCCGCACCGCGGCGTCCAGCGCGGCCTCCCCGGCCGGGCCGGGCTCGGCCCGCGCGTCGAGCACGACGAGCGGCCGGGCGTCGTGCTCGGCCCGCAGGCGCCGCTCGACCAGGCCCCCGCCGCGCGCGACCGTCGGCCAGTGGATGCGCGACGCCGGCGCGCCGTCGCGGTAGGGCCGCAGCCCGTCGATCTCGATGGCGGCCTCGGCCTGGCCGGCGCGACCGAGGCCGGCGCGGTCCAGCCCGCCTCCGGCGACGGCGCGGACCGTGTCGAGGCGCGGCAGCACGAGGATCTCGACCGGGCCCCCGCCGCCGACCACGGTCCGCTCGGCGAGCCCGAGCGGATCGGCGAGGCGCAGCGCCGGCGGGGGGAAGCGGCGCAGGCCCCGCCGGGGGAAGGTGGCGGCGTGGCGCACGACGCGGCGCGCCTCCCCCGTCGCGGCGAGCGGCCGGGGGCCGCCGGCGAGCGCGTCCCGGATCTCCGCGCCGGGCAGGCCCGCGGGCCCGGCGCGGACCTCGAGCGAGACCACGACCTCCTCGTCCTCGACGACGCGGCCGGGCACGGCCGTCCGCGCGATCGCCGCCGAGCGCGCCGCGAGCCGGACCCACACGGCGGCGCCGGCGCCGAGCAGCACCAGACCGACCCCGGGGACGTACAGCGCTTCGGCGTCGAAGGCGCCGGCCGTGAGCAGCAGCAGGAGACCGAGCAGCGCGGTGCCGGCGGCGCGGCCCCCCATGAGCGCTAGAGCGCGGCCGTCGCCGCGACGGCGTCGCGGACGACCTCGGCCGGCGGCGTGGCGGCCGCCTCGGGCGCGAGCACGATCCGGTGGGCGAGGACCGGGGCGGCGAGGGCCTGCACGTCGTCGGGAAGCGCGTGATCGCGCCCCTGCATCATCGCCCGGGCCTTCGCCGCGCGCAGGAGCATGAGCCCGGCGCGCGGGCTGGCGCCGAGCTCCACGCGCGTGTCCTCCCGGGTGCGGCGCAGCAGGGCGACGACGTAGTCGCGCAGGGCGCCGGAGGCGTGGACGCGGACGGCGGTGTCCTGCGCGCCGAGGATCTCGGCGGCCGACACGACGGGTGCGAGGTCGAGCACCCGGTCGCCGGCCGCGTGCTCGGCGAGCATGTCCGCCTCGTCGGCCGGCTCGGGGTACCCGAGGTGGACGCGGACCATGAAGCGGTCGACCTGCGCCTCGGGCAGCGGATAGGTGCCCTCGTACTCCATCGGGTTCTGGGTGGCGAGAACGAGGAACGGGCGCGCGAGCTCGTGGGTGTGGACGTCGACCGTGACCCGCCGCTCCTGCATGCACTCGAGCAGGCCGGACTGCGTCTTGGGCGAGGCGCGGTTGATCTCGTCGACGAGGACGACGTTCGCGAAGACCGGCCCCGGGCGGAACTCGAACGTGCCCTCCTGCTGGTCGAACACGCTCGTGCCGACCACGTCCGCCGGGAGCAGGTCCGCCGTGCACTGGATGCGCGCGAAGCGGACGTCGAGCGAGCGCGCCAGGGCGCGGGCCAGCGCGGTCTTGCCGACGCCGGGGGGATCCTCGACGAGGACGTGGCCCTCGGCGAGGAGCGCGATCACGACGTGATCGAGCGTCTCCTCGCGCACCTGGACGGCGCGCCGGACGTTCGCGGCGACGCGGCGCGCGGCCGCGGCCGCGGCCTCACGCTCGTGCGGCTCGATCCGCGGGAGCTGGCTCAGGGGCTCCATCGACACCCTCGCTGGCGGGTCGCAGCCGGTCGACCGCGTCGAGGATCGCCGTGGCGACCTCGGCCTTCGGCGCACGCGCGACGCGCGTCTCGACGTGCGGCGTGACGATCGCGACCTCGTTGTCCTCCGCGTCGAAGCCGACGCCCGGCGCGGCGACGTCGTTCACGACCACCGCGTCGAGGCCCTTGCGCTCGAGCTTGCCGCGCCCGAGGGCGACCGCCTCGGCGCCGTGCTCGGCGGCGAACCCGACGAGCGTCTGCCCCGGTCGCCGGCGCGCCGCGAGCCCCGCGAGCACGTCGTCGGTCGCCTCCAGCGCCACCTCGGGCGGGCCGTCGGCCTTCTTGAGCTTGCCCGCGGCCGGCGCGGCCGGGCGGAAGTCCGCGACCGCGGCGGCCATCAGCAGCACGTCGCAGGACGCGAACGCCGCGTCGCAGGCGGCCGCGAGCTCGGCCGCCGTCCCCACCGTGACCACGCGGACTCCGGACGGGGGGGCGACGGCGAGGTGCGCCGCGACCAGCGTGACGTCGGCGCCCCGGGCGGCGGCCGCCGCGGCCAGCGCCACGCCCATGCGGCCGGAGGAGCGGTTGCCGAGGTAGCGGACGGCGTCGATCGGCTCGCGGGTGCCGCCGGCGGTGACGAGCACGCGCAGGCCGTCCCACGGGCGCCCGCGTCGCCGGCCCGCGCCGAGCGCCGACTCCACGGCGGCGAGGATGGCCGGCGGCTCGGCCAGGCGGCCGGGGCCGTGCTCGCCGCGGGAGGCGAGCGGCCCCTCCCCCGGGTCGATCAGCGTCACCCCCCGGGCCCGCAGGCGCGCGACGTTGTCGGCCGTCGCCGGGTGGGCCCACATGCGGTCGTTCATCGCCGGGGCCACGAGCACCGGTCCGGCGGCGGCCAGCGCGGCGCCGGTCAGCAGGTTGTCGGCGAGGCCGTGGGCGAGCTTCGCGAGGGTGTTCGCCGAGGCCGGCGCGATGACGTAGGCGTCGGCGCGCTCGACGAGCGCGAGGTGGCTGATGGGCTCGTGGCCCGGGAGCGGGTCGCCCGGATAGGCGCCGCGCGCCGGGTCGGGATCGAACTCGGAGACGAGGACCGGGGCACCGGTGATCGCGGCGAAGGTCGCGCCGCCGACGAAGCGCCGGCTCGCCTCGGTCTGCACCACCCGGACGGCGTGGCCGGCCTGCGTGGCCAGCCGCACGAGCTCGACGGCCTTGTAGGCGGCGATCCCGCCGCTCACGCCGAGGAGGATGCGGGCCATCGCGTCGCCTCTCGTGCTCGGGCGGCGGGCGCCCCGCCCTCGCGTGCTCCGAGCCGCCTAGCGGTACTCGTAGGAGACCTTGCCCTGGGCGACTTCCTCCAGGGCGATGGTCAGGTAGTTCTTGGACCGGGTGTCCACCATGGGCGGCGGGTACTCGTCGAACGTGCCCTCGCCGAGGTTGTGGTAGTAGCTGTTGATCTGTCGCGCGCGCTTGGCGGCGACGATCACGCTGGCGTAGTTGGAGTCGACGTGCTCGAGCAGCGCGTCGATGCGGGGGTTGATCACGGGCGTCCGGCCTTTCCGGTCGTGTCGTCCCAGTGTAGCCGCCGCTCCACGACCCGGGCGAGGTCGGCGACCGCGTCCTCGAGGCGATCGTTGCGCACCTTGGCGTCGAACTCGTCCTGGGCCTCGAGCTCCCGCTCGGCGGTGCGGAGTCGCGCCGCGACCTGCGCGGCGTCGTCGGTGCCGCGACCGACCAGGCGCGCGCGCAGCGCCTCGACGGACGGCGGGGCGATGAAGATCTGGAACGCCGCGGGCAGGGCCTCGCGGACCTGCCGGGCCCCCTGCACCTCGATCTCGAGCACGACGCCGCGGGCCTCCCGGAGGCGGGCGTCGACCTCCGAGCGCAGCGTGCCGTAGCGGCGCCCGGAGTACTCCGCGTGCTCGAGGAACTCGCCCGCGGCGACGCGCCGCTCGAACTCCGCGGGCTCGAGGAAGTGGTAGTCGACGCCGTCCCGCTCGCCCAGGCGGGGGCGGCGCGTGGTGGCCGACACCGAGAGCTCGAGGCCGGGGACGCGCTCGAGCAGCCCGCGGATGAGCGTGCCCTTGCCGACGCCCGAGGGCCCGGTGATCACGAAGACGCGGGACACCCGCGGCCGCGAGCCGGGGACTACCGGCGCAGGAGGGCGACGAGCTCCGTGCGCTGGCGCTCGGAGAGCCCGCCGATCGTCTTGCTCGGCGAGATCCGGCACTGCGTGAGGATCTTGTTCACCTTCACGCGCCCGTACTTCGGCACCGCGAGCAGCATGTCGAAGACCTTGGCCGTCTCGACGTACTCCGGCGGGTCGAGGAGGAGCTGCTGGATCGACTGGCGGCCGCCCTTGAGGTCGCGCTTGAGCTGCGCGCGGCGGCTGCGGACCGCGTTCGCGCGCTTGAGCGCGTCCATGCGCTGGACGAGCGAGCGTTCCGGCGCCATGACGGGTTTCGGCGGGGACTCGCTGACCGGCGGCATGGGCGGCGATACTAACGATGTGCCCCGGTCGATCAAGACCGATCCTGCGCAATCCGGCGAAATTCGGCTCGACCTCGACCTGAGGTTCAGCCGTCTGGAGCCTCGCTTCAGCAACCCTCAGGGTTTCCGGGCGCTTTGGCCCGTCCCGGCGGCTCTCCGACGGCGTCTCGGAGCTCCGCGAGGATGCGCCGGGCCGCCATCGGGTCGCGGAAGCTCTCGGTGCCGACCGCCACCAGGCCGGCCCCCGCGCGGAGCAGGTCGTGCGCGTCGATTCCCCGCTCCACCCCGCCCATCGCGACGACCGGTATTCCGGTGCGTCGAGCGACGTCCGCCACCTGGGCCAGCGCGACGGCGCGGATGGCGGGACCCGACACCCCGCCGGTCCGCCCGCCGAGCCAGGGCGCCCCGGTCCGCGGATCGAGCGCCATCCCGCGCAGCGTGTTGACGAGCGACAGCGCGTCGGCGCCGGCGTCGGCCGCCGCCTCGCCCACCGCGCCCGGATCGGTCGCGTTCGGCGTCAGCTTCACGATCAGCGGCTTGTCGGTGAGCGGGCGCACGCGCTCGAGCAGCCGCGCCGTCTCGCCCGGGTCGGCGCCCATCACCAGCCCGGTCTCGACGTTCGGGCACGAGACGTTGAGCTCCAGCGCCGCGACCTCGTCGCGCTCGGCGAAGGCGGCCACGAGCGTCGCGACCTCCTCGCGCGTGAAGCCCATGACGTTCACGACGAGCGGCACGGGCAGGCGCGCGAGCCACGGGAGGTCCTCGGCCAGGTAGCCCGCCAGTCCCCGGTTCGGCAAGCCGATCGAGTTCAGCAGGCCGCCGGGCAGCTCCCACAGGCGCGGCGGGGCGTTGCCCCGCCGGGGCTCGACGGTGACGGTCTTGGAGACGAAGGCGGCGAACGGGAAGTCCTCGAGCAGCGCGTCGCCGAAGGCCCGGTGGGCGGCGATGGCGTCGAAGGTCCCGGAGGCGTTGACGATCGGGTGCGCGAGATCGAGCCCGCAGAAGCGCGTCGGCCCGGCGGCGGCCGTCATCGCGCCGCGTCGCTCGCGCGCCGGGTCAACGGCCCGTTCCGGCGACGAGCGCGGTCTCGAGGTCGGCCGCGTCGAGGACCGGGCCCTCGACGCAGAGGCGCACGTACCCCGCGCGGGTCGGGACGACGCAGCCGAAGCACGCGCCGAACCCGCAGGCCATGCCGGACTCCATCGCGAGCTGCGCGGGGACCTCGCGCTCGGCGCAGAGCGCCCGGACGGCCTCGAGCATGCCCGGCGGGCCGCAGGCGTAGACGGCGACGGCTGCCGGCTCCGTCCAGGCGCGCTGCGAGCAGGTCGGTGACCGGCCCGCGGTGGCCGGCGGTGCCGTCGTCGGTGGCGACCTCGGGCCCGTGCAGGAGCTCGGCGCCGGCGGCGTGGGCGGCGTCGCGGAAGCCGAGCACGGCCGCCGCCGGCTCCCCGGCCGCGCGCCGCGCGTCCTGCCAGATCGCCAGCGGCGCGATGCCCACCCCGCCGCCGACGAGCAGCGCGGAGCGCCCGGCCGCCGGGGGCGCGAAGCCCACGCCCAGCGGGCCGAGCAGCAGCACGCCGTCGCCCGGCCCCAGCTCGGCGAGCCGCGCGGTGCCGGGGCCGACGACCTCGAGCAGGAACTCCAGGCGCCCGGGGCGCGGGGCGCGCAGGACGCTGAAGGCCCGCGGCAGGAACGGCCGCTCCCCCGCTCCGCCGCCCCACCGCTCGGCGGCGGCGAGCATGTGGAACTGTCCCGGCCGCGGCGGCGGGCCGTCGGGGTCCTCGACCTCGAGCACGACGTAGGGGCCGTGCGACCGCCGCGCGGACACCGTCCCGCGGCGCCGGCCGAGCGGCGCCAGGGTGCGCCGCTCCTCCGGCGCTCCCCCGCTCACGCCACCGGCTCGGCCGCCGCGGCCGAGCGGTGGAGCTCCTGCAGCGAGGCCACGGGCGGCTCGCCCTCACGCGCGGCTCGCATCGCCCGGGCCGCGGCGAGCCCGCCGGCCATCGTCGTGATGCAGGGGATGCCGCGCGCGACGGCCGCCGAGCGGATCTCCCAGCCGTCGCCCCGCGCGCCCGAGCCGGTCGGGGTGTTGATCACGAGGTCCACGCCGCCGGCCTCGATGCGATCGACGACGTGCGGCGAGCCCTCGGGGATCTTGTTCAGCGTCTCGACCGGGATCCCCATGCGGCTCAGGGCCTGCGCGGTCCCCCGGGTGGCGACCATCCGGAAGCCGAGGTCGTGGAGCTGGCTGGCCAGCGCGCCGGCGAGGACCTTGTCGCCGTCGGTCACGGTGATGAACACCGTCCCCTCCCGCGGGAGCTGGGCGCCGGCGGCGGCCTGGGCCTTGGCGAAGGCGGTCGGGAAGTCGCGCGCGATGCCCATGACCTCGCCCGGTGGCGCGCATCTCCGGGCCGAGCAGCGCGTCGGCGCCGGCGAAGCGGTCGAACGGCATGACCGCCTCCTTCACGCTCACGTGCCCGCCCATCGGGTCCGCGGGGAGGTCGAGGTCGGCGATCCGCTCGCCGAGCATGAGCCGGGCGGCCAGGCGGGCGAGCGCGTGCCCGGTGGCCTTCGAGACGAACGGCACGGTGCGCGAGGCGCGCGGGTTCGCCTCGATCACGAAGAGCTCGGCGCCCTGGATGGCGAACTGCACGTTCAGCAGCCCGATCACGCCGAGCCGCCGCGCGATCCCCGCGGTCCAGTCCGCCACGCGCCCGCACATCTCCTCCGAGAGGGAGTGCGGGGGCAGCACGCAGGCCGAGTCGCCCGAGTGGATCCCGGCCTCCTCGACGTGCTGCATGATCCCCCCGACCCACACCTCCTCGCCGTCGCACAGCGCGTCCACGTCGACCTCGATGGAGTCCTCGAGGAAGCGGTCCAGGAAGATCTCCCGCCCGCCGCCGGCGGCGCTGGCGTCGACGCGCGAGAGGTAGTCGGCGAGGTCCTCGATCGAGTAGACGATCTCCATCGCGCGGCCGCCGAGCACGTAGCTCGGGCGCACGAGCAGCGGAAAGCCGACCGTCGGAGCCGCGGCGAGCGCCTCCGTGGCCGAGTGCGCCGTCGCGTACGGCGGCGCGTCGTAGCCGAGCTCGGCCAGCAGGGCGCCGAAGCGCCCGCGATCCTCGGCGAGGTCGATCGCCTCCACCGGCGTGCCGAGGATCGGGACGCCGGCCTCGGCCAGCCCGGCCGCGAGCTTGAGCGGCGTCTGCCCGCCGAACTGGCAGATCACGCCCTCGGGCCGCTCGAGCGCGCAGACCGCGAGCACGTCGGGCAGCGTGAGCGGCTCGAAGTAGAGCCGGTCGGAGGTGTCGTAGTCGGTGGAGACCGTCTCGGGGTTGCAGTTGACCATCACGGCGTCGCGCCCGGAGGCGCGCACGGCCTGCGCGGCGTGGACGCAGCAGTAGTCGAACTCGATCCCCTGTCCGATCCGGTTGGGGCCCGAGCCGAGGATGACGACGCTCGGCCGCTCGCCGCGCACGATCTCGTGGGCCGGGCCCCCGCGGCCCGCCGCGGGCCGCTCCCAGCCCGAGTAGAAGTACGGGGTCTCGGCGGCGAACTCCGCCGCGCAGGTGTCCACCGCCCGGAACGCGCGCTCGCCGGCGAAGGGCGCCTCCGGGTCGGCGGCGAGCGCCGCGAGCTCGCGCAGGAACCAGGGGTTGACGTGGGTGCGCGCCTCGACGGTCGTCGCCGGGACGCCGCGGCGCAGCGCCTCGAGCACGAGGTCGAAGCGGTCCGGGCCCGGCGCCTCGAGCGCGTCGAGCAGCGCGGCCTCGCCGGCGGGGGCGCTCACCGCCTGGTCGAGCTCGCGCGAGCGCATCGCCTTGGCGAAGGACTGGCGGAAGGTCCGCCCGATCGCCATCACCTCGCCCACGGACTTCATGTGCGTCGTCAGCCCGGCGTCGCTGCCGGGGAACTTCTCGAAGGCGAAGCGCGGCCACTTCGTGACGACGTAGTCGAGCGCGGGCTCGAAGCTCGCCGGGGTGCGGCGGGTGATGTCGTTGGGGATCTCCTGCAGCGTGTAGCCGACCGCGAGCCGCGCGGCGATCTTCGCGATCGGGAAGCCGGTGGCCTTCGAGGCGAGCGCCGAGGAGCGGGACACCCGCGGGTTCATCTCGATCACGACGATCTCGTCGGTGGCCGGGTCGACCGCGAACTGGACGTTGGAGCCGCCGGTCTCCACGCCGACGGCGCGGATCACCGCGATGGCCTGGTCGCGCAGCGCCTGGTAGGTCCGGTCGGTCAGGGTCTGCTGCGGGGCGACGCAGACCGAGTCCCCGGTGTGCACGCCCATCGGGTCGAGGTTCTCGATCGAGCAGACGATCACGACGTTGTCCGCCCGGTCGCGCATGACCTCCATCTCGAACTCGCCCCAGCCGAGCACCGACTGCTCCACGAGCACCTGGCCGATCGGCGAGGCGGCGAGCCCGCGCGCGACGACGCGCTCGAACTCCTCCCGCGTGCGGGCGATCCCGCCGCCGCGGCCGCCGAGCGTGAAGGCGGGGCGGACGATCGCGGGCAGGCCGATCTCGCCGAGCGCGGCGACCGCCTCGGCGACGGAGGTGGCGATGGCGCTGCCCGGCACGCGCAGGCCGGCGTCGCTCATCGTCGCGCGGAACAGCTCGCGGTCCTCGGCCCGGTGGATCGCGTCGTAGTCGGCCCCGATCAGCTCGACGCCGTGGCGCTCGAGCGTGCCGTCCTCGTGCAGGGCCTTGGCGAGGTTGAGCGCCGTCTGGCCGCCGAGGGTCGGCAGCAGCGCGTCGGGCTTCTCCTTCGCGATGACCTGGGCGACGGGGCCGGGGAGCAGCGGCTCGACGTAGGTCGCGTGCGCGAAGCCGGGGTCGGTCATGATCGTCGCCGGGTTGGAGTTGACCAGCACGATCTCGTAGCCCTCGTCGAGGAGCACCTTGCAGGCCTGGGTCCCGGAGTAGTCGAACTCCGCGGCCTGCCCGATGACGATCGGCCCGCTGCCGATGACGAGGATTCGCCGGATGTCGTCGCGGCGCGGCACGGCTACGCGGCCCGCGCCGCGCGGGCGTCGGCGATCTCGCGGACGAAGCGGTCGAAGAGGTGGACGGCGTCGTGCGGCCCCGGACCCGCCTCGGGGTGGTACTGGACGGTCGCGCCCTGCACGTCGCGCAGGGCCAGCCCCTCGACGGTGCGGTCGTAGAGGTTGAGGTGCGTGAGCTCGGCGGCGCCGAAGTCCGTCTCCCAGCGCACGGGCTCGTCGCGGTCGATCGTCCGTGCCCCGCTCGGGCCGAGCACGGCGAACCCGTGGTTCTGCGCGGTGATCTCGACCCGGCCGGTGGTGAGGTCCTTGACCGGATGGTTCGCGCCGCGGTGGCCGAAGGGCAGCTTGTAGGTCTCCAGGCCCACCGCCCGGCAGAGGAGCTGGTGGCCGAGGCAGATGCCGTAGACGGGCGCCCGGCCGACGAGCCCGCGCACGGTGTCCACGACGTGGCCGAGCGCCGCCGGGTCCCCCGGCCCGTTCGCGAGGAAGTAGGCGTCGGCGTCGCGCGCGAGGAGCTCCTCGGCGCTCGCCGTGCACGGGTGCAGCTCGAGCCGCGCGCCGCGCTCGCGGAGGTTGCGGACGATCGAGTCCTTGATGCCGGTGTCGATCACCGCGATGGTCGGGCCGGCGGGGTCGCCGCCCGTCGGCTCGAGCACGACCGTGGCCTCGACGGTCACCTCGCGCGCGAGGTCGCGACCGTCCATCGCCGGCTCGGCGGCGATGCGCTCGCGGGCCGCCGCCTCGTCGGTCTCGGCGGGGAAGACCCCGCCGCGCATGGCCCCGCGCTCCCGGATGTGGCGCACCAGCGTGCGGGTGTCGACGCCGGTGATGCCCGGCACGCCGCAGTCGCGCAGCCAGTCGAGCCAGCCGCCCTCGGCGCCGGCGGCCCCCTCGTCGTTCACCGCCTCGCGCATGATCGCCGCGCGGGCGTGGACGCGGTCGGACTCCATGGCGGCGGCGGACACGCCGTAGTTGCCGACGTGCGGCACGGTGAAGGCGATCAGCTGGCCCGCGTAGGAGGGATCGCTCATCGCCTCCTGGTACCCGGACATCGACGTGGTGAAGACGACCTCGCCCACCGCGACGCCGGCGGCGCCGCATCCCTCGCCGTCGAAGCGGGTCCCGTCCTCCAGCAGCAGGTAGGCGCTCACCGGACGAGCCCCTGAACCGCCTTGAACTCGGGCGTCCCCGCGCGCTCGAGCCACTCGAAGAGGGCCGTCTCGGTCGAGGAGAGGATCGCGCCGCTCCCCGCCATCTTGCGCAGCCCGACGTCGCGGTTCTCCGGCGTGCGCGAGGCGACCGCGTCGGCGGCGACGTGCACCTCCACGCCCCGCTCGAGCAGGTCGTGGACGGTCTGGCTCACGCAGACGTGCGCCTCGATCCCGCAGACGAGCGCCTGGTCGCGCTCGCCGAGGTCGAAGCCCTCGGCCTGCGCGGCGGAGAACACGGTCTTCTCCAGGCGCGGCACGGCGCCGAGCGCCTCGGCCACCTCGGGCACGGTCGCCCCGAGCCCGCGCGGGTACTGCTCGGTGACGAGCACCGGCACGCCGACCTCGCGCGCCCCGCGGGCGAGGGTCGCGACGTTCGCCGCCACGGCCGCAAAGCCGTCGACCGCGGGCCGGAAGGCCTCCTGCACGTCGACGATCACGAGCGCGGCGCGGCGGCGGTCGAGCAGGCGGGCGGTCATGCCGCGGCGGCCTCGCCGGGCACGGAGGCGCCCACGGCGACGCGGTGGACGACCGCGCCCGCGGCCACGGTGAGCAGGACGCGCCCGCGCAGGCGGCGACCGTGGAAGCAGCAGTTCTGCGACCGGCTCGCGTACCCGCCCTCCCCCGCGACCCACTCCGCGTCGAGGTCGACGAGCGCGAGGTTCGCGGGCGCGCCGGCCGCGATCCGGGGCACCGGCATCTCGAGCAGCGCCGCCCCCGCGGTCATCCGCTCCACGAGCACGCCGAGCGGGAGGACGCCGGGCGCGACGAGGTCGGTGTACAGCGCGGCGAAGGCCGTCTCGAGCCCGGTCGTGCCCATCGGCGCCGCCTCGAACGGCACCTCCTTCTCGTGCCGCGCGTGGGGGGCGTGGTCGGTGGCGACGATCTCGATCACCCCCGAGCGCAGCGCCGCCACGAGCGCCTCGCGGTCGGCCTCCGCGCGCAACGGCGGGTTCATCTTGAAGCGGCTGTCGAGCGAGGAGACGGCGTCGTCGGTGAGCGTGAGGTGGTGCGGCGAGGCCTCGCCGCTCACCGGCGCCCCGGCCTCGCGGGCCGCGGCGAGCGCCGTCACCGACTCGGCGCAGGAGAGGTGCTGGAAGTGGACGCGGGCGTTCTCGTAGCCCGCGAGCGCCGCGTCGCGGGCGACCATCGTCGACTCCGAGACCGAGGGGATGCCGGCCAGGCCGAGCCGCGCCGAGACCGGTCCCTCGTGCATGACCCCGTCGCCCGACAGCGACGGGTCCTCCTCGTGGAGCGCGAGCACCCCGCCGCACAGCCGCTGGTACTGCAGCGCCCGGCGCAGCATGCCGGCGGCCGCCACCGGCCGGCCGTCGTCGGTGAAGCCGAGCGCCCCGGCGTCGCGCAGCTCCGCCATCTCGGTCAGGTCCTCGCCGCGGAGGTCGCGCGTGATCGCCGCGAAGAAGCCCGTCGGCACGCGCGCGTCGCGCCGCGCGGTCTCCACCAGCGCGCGCAGCCCCGTCGCGTCGTCCACCACCGGGTCGGTGTTCGGCATCGCCACCACCGCGCAGTAGCCGCCGGCCGCGGCCGCCGCGGTCCCGGTGTCGAGATCCTCCTTGTGCTCCTGGCCGGGGGTGCGGAAGTGGACGTGCGGGTCGACGAAGGCGGGCAGCAGGGTGCCGCCCTCGGCCTCGAGGACCTCCGTCCCGTCCGGCGCCTCGAGCGTGCCCGGGGCGCCGAGCTCCGCGATCTCCCCGCCGCGGATCAGCACGTCCTGGGGCTCGTCGAGGTCGCCGCGCGGGTCGAGCGCGTGGGCACCGCGAAGCAGCAGCGTCGTCGGCGCGGAGGGGCGGGCGAAGAGCCGGGTGCTCATGCCGCCACCGGCTCCGCCCCGGCCGCGCTGCCGGCCAGCAGCTCGTAGAGGACGGCCATCCGCACGACCACCCCGGCCTCGACCTGGCGCCCGATCAGCGCCTGCGGCGAGTCGATGACCTCGGCCGAGAGCTCGACCCCGCGGTTCACCGGCCCCGGGTGCATGACGATCTGGTCCGGGCGCAGGCGCCCCGCGCCGATGCCGTAGCACGCGGCGTACTCGCGCAGCGACGGCACGTAGGCGTCGCGCATCCGCTCGCGCTGCATCCGCAGCGCGTAGACGACGTCCGCCTCGCCGATCCGCTCGAGCGTCGGCTCCACCGCGCAGCCGAGCGCCTCGCCGATCCCGCGCGGCATGAGCGTCGGCGGCCCGCCGACGGTGACCTCGGCGCCCATCCGGCGCAGGGCGATGACGCCGGAGCGCGCCACGCGCGAGTGCAGCACGTCGCCGACGATCCAGACGCGCACGCCGTCGAGCGCGCCCAGGCGCTCGCGCAGCGTGTAGACGTCGAGCAGCGCCTGGGTGGGATGCTCGTGCTTGCCGTCGCCGGCGTTGACCACCGCGGCCGGGGTCCAGCCGGCGACGAGGTGCGCCGCGCCCGCGTGCGGGGCGCGGATGACGATGGCCGCGGGCTCGTAGGCCGAGAGCGTCGCGACCGTGTCCTTGAGCGACTCGCCCTTCTCCACCGAGGAGCCCGAGGAGCGGATCGACACGACGTCGGCGGAGAGCCGCTTGGCGGCCAGCTCGAAGGAGGACGAGGTGCGGGTGCTCGCCTCGAAGAAGAGGTTCACGACCGTGCGGCCGCGCAGGGCGGGCACCTTCTTGATCTCGCGGCCGGACACCTCCGCGAACGAGGCGGCCCGGTCGAGGATCCGCTCGATCCCGGCCCGGTCGAGGTCCTCGATCGAGAGCAGGTGCCTCATGCCGCCTCGGCCGCGCGAGCGGCGGCCCCCGGACCGCGGCGGATCGTCACCTCGTCGACCCCGTCGAGCTCCTCGACGCGGACGTTCACCCGGTCCTCGCGGCCGGTGGGCAGGTTCTTGCCGACGTAGTCGGGGCGGATCGGCAGCTCCCGGTGGCCGCGGTCGGCGAGGACCGCGAGCTGGACCTTCGCCGGGCGCCCGTAGTCGAAGATCGCGTCGATCGCGGCGCGCACCGTGCGCCCGGTGTAGAGGACGTCGTCGACGACGATCACGGTGCGCCCGTCGAGCGGGAAGTCGAGGTGGGACGCATGGACGATCGGGCCGGTGGCCGCGCGGGTCGCGATGTCGTCGCGGTAGAAGCTGATGTCGACGTCGCCGAGCGGGACGTCGCGCCCTGCAGCTCGCCGACCAGCGCGTGCAGCCGCCGGGCCAGGAGCGCCCCGCGGCGGTGGATGCCGACGATCGCGAGGTCCCCGGCGGGGTTCTTCTCGACGATCTCGTGGGCGATGCGCACGAGGCGTGCGTCGCATGTCATCGCGGTCGAGGACGACCGTCTCGGACTCCAACCTGCTCCTTCCTGGCCTCGCGGGACCGGGTTAAAGGAACGGACGCGGTGAGCGTAGCAGCGGGTGCGGCGACCGCCGCGACGGGCGGCGCGCCGGCCGGCGCTCACGCCGACGGGGCGCGCGCCTCCTCCTCCCAGCGGACGAGCCGCGGCGGGGCCCGGTCGGGGAAGGGAACCTCGATCGTGTCGAAGTCGCGCGGGACGACCGTGCCGGGAAAGGTCTCCCGCGCCTCGTCGCGGATCTCGCGCGCGGTGTGGCGCGTGGAGACGTGGACGAGGGCGAGCAGCCCGACCTCGGCGCGCGCCGCCAGCGCCGCGGCCTGGGTCGCGGTCGAGTGGCGCGTCTCGTGCGCCCGCTCCGCCTCCTCGTGGGCGAAGGTCGCCTCGTGGACGAGCACGTCGGCCCGCTCGGCGGCGCGCGCCACCGACTCGCACGGGGCCGTGTCCCCGCTCAGCACGAGCCGGCGGCCCGGGCGGGGCGGGCCGACGACCCGCTCCGGCGTGACCTCGCCCACCGCCTGTCCACGCTGGAGACGCCCGAAGTCGGGGCCCGGCTCCACGCCGAGCCGGGTCGCGACCTCGGGATCGAAGCGACCCGGGCGGTCCGGCTCGACGATCGCGTACCCGACCGCGCCGCCGCGGTGGTCGACCGGGAACGGCACGATCTCGTACCCGTCGCGCTCGACGGCGTCGCCGGGCTCGAGCTCGTCGACGAACACCTCGTAGCGGGTGCGCCCGGCCGCGCGCCGGACCAGGTCCATGAGGTCGCGCAGGCCGCGGCGGCCCGTGCACCGTGAGCGGGCGGCTGCGCTCGCGGAGGTCGAACGTCTTCAGCATGCCGGGCAGCCCCAGCCAGTGGTCGGCGTGGTAGTGGGTGAAGAAGACGTCGTCGAGGTCCGCGAGCCCGACCGAGCGCAGGAGCTGGCGCTGGGTCCCCTCCCCGCAGTCGAACAGCAGCCGCTCGCCGCCGCGGCGCAGCAGCACGGCGGGCAGGCCGCGTCGCGCACTCGGGACCGAGCCGCCGGTCCCGGCGAAGAAGAGAGAGAGGTCCATCAGTCCAGGTCGACGTGCTCGAAGCGGATCTCGCGTGCGCGCACGCGCGCGAGGCCCATGGTATGGCGGGGCGCGCGGCGGCGATCGGTGGCCGAGCCGGGGTTGAAGATCTGAAAGCCCGCCGTCCTCGGCCGTCTCGTGGAGCGGGACGTGCGAGTGGCCGAAGACGACGGCGTCGGCCTCCGCGAAGCGCGCGCGCAGCCGCCGCAGCCGGCCGTCGGCGGGGCCGCCGTTGTGGACGATCGCGAGCATCGCCCGCTCGACCGGGATCATCTGGCTGGCGGGGAGCGCCGCGCGCACCTCCGCATCGTCGGCGTTGCCGTGGACGGCGAGGACCGGCGGCCCGAGCGCCTCGAGCTCGTGAAGGACCGCGAGGGTCGAGAGGTCACCGGCGTGCACGATGAGGTCCGCGGCGGCGCACCGCTCGAGCGCCGCTTCGGGGATTCGCCGCGCCCCGCGGGGCAGATGCGTGTCCGAGAGGATGGCGATCTCCACGCTGCCGGACGCTACCCGCCCCTGCGCTACGCTGCCCGCGACCCGCGCCCGTAGCTCAGTGGATAGAGCGCTTGCCTCCGGAGCAAGAGGTCGCAGGTTCGAATCCTGCCGGGCGCGTCCCGCAGGAGGGCGCTCGTGAGGTCGAGGTCGCCGGTCGCGCCGGCGTCCTCACCGGCGCCGGGCCGCCTGAGCGTCGGGTGGGCGACCGCGAACCGGATGGTGTCGTCGCCCTGGCCGGCGCGGCACTCCCCCGCGGTCGCGCCCGATGCCGCGTCCCCGTTCGCGGCGAGGACCGCCTCGCGGAGCGTGCAATGGCCGTCGTCGGCGAGCACATCGGCCTCGGAGTCCACCGTGATCGTCGCCGCCGAGGCGCTCGCCGGCCCGCACCAGATCAGAACTCGAGGGCAACCGTCGCGATGCGCCGGGACGAGGGTCGGCGCGGAGCCAAGGCAACTCCCTCAGCGGATGCGCACCGCATCGGCTTGCCGAGGTCGCGCACCCGGAGGCGCCGGGCGACGCTGCGGACGGTGACGAGGTACTCGCCACGCCGCAGCCGCTTCCCGTTCACCCTGCGGTTCCAGCGGACGTGCCGGCGGCCCTTGCGGAACTGCCCCAGTGGCACCCGGCCCACGAGCTTTAGCTTCGGCGCCCGACGGCCGAGCACGCGCGTGCGGCCGACGACGCGCTGCACGATGATGCCGACGCTGCTGCCGGACAGCAGCGCGAACTGGATCTCCGAGCCCTTGATCGCCGTCCCGACGATGACCGGCCGCGGGAACAGCGCGATCGCGCCGTCCTGCCGGCTTGTGAGGTTCTGGACGCTGCCCCCGACCGGGATGCCGTCCGGGTTCAGCAGGAGCTGGGTGTCGGTGTCCCAGACGAACAGCCGCAGGTCGTCCTTGAAGCTGAGGAAGGCCAGGTAGCGGCCGTCGTCGCTGAACGCCGGTCGCGTCGTGTCGGCGCCTGGGCGGTTCACGATGCCCGGCAGCGGCGTCCCGATGTCGTCGGACACCGAGGACTCCGGCACCGCCGGGCGGAAGAAGACGAGGGTCGACTGCAGCGCGGCCCGGCCCGCGTTCGTGGCTCGCTCGACCACGATGACGCCCGCGGGCTCGCCGCGGGTGGACAGCGCGGGATGCGCGAAGGACAAGACGCGATCGAGGTAGGACTTCTCATCGAAGCCGGGGGCTCGGGGACGCCCTCCCTGCGAACCGCCACCCGCCTGCGGAAGGTCGTCTGGTCGGCGTCGATGCCGAACGCGAAGAAGCTCCCCCTCGCGATCGGCTGGAGCGTGCGCCCGCTGTGGCCGAGCGCGGTGGACATCGTCAGCGTCTGGAGCGGGAACGGGGTCGTCGGGAAGTCCGCCACCCGTGCCTCCGCGAACCGCGGGCGCCAAACCTCCTGGCCGTGCGAATCGCGGAACTCGAAGCCCAGGTCGAGCCCCCAGACGACCCGCGTGCCGTTGGCGGTGAACGCCGGGCCGCTGCGCGGAGGATCGGCCTGGGCGTCGAACGCGCCGATCAGGTCCCGGGTCGTGCCGGTGCCCAGGTCCACCATCAGGACGCGAGCCGTCCCGGCGCCAGTGGCGCTCGTTCGCAGGAAGACCAGCTTCGTGCCGTTCGGGCTGAGCGATGGACGCAGCTCGTTGTCGGTCGTGTTCACCGACGACGGCATCGGCGACTCGGCGCCCGTCGTGACGTTCAGCTTGACGAGGTCGAGGCGGTTCGCGCCCCGGTCGACGTCGAGCGTGGCGAAGACGTCGGCGCTCGCGGGCGCAGCCAACGCGAGTGCGGCGGGCGCGAGGATGGCCGGCTCCCAGCGGCGAGGTTGCAGCATGGCTCTCCGATGCGGGGCCCGAGCGATCCTCGCAGCATGCGCCTGCGTGCGTCAACCGGGTTGCCTTGCGCGCCTATCCGCGATCGGCCAGGGTCGCGGAGGGTGCGGGAGCGGCCGGCAGGGCGTCCGGAGGACGACCCGCCTTAGCCTGGATCCACCGATTCCGGCGGCGCCTCGCGCCCGATCGCCTGCGCCAGCGCCGATTCCCGGCTTCCTGAAGGGTTCACCATTCGGGTGCGCCGGGAATCGCCACTGACTTGGCGCTCGGCCCCGAGGCATCCACCGTCGATCGGTGGATGCAGGCTCAGCCGAGCGCGAGCTGCGCGCCGCTCGAGGTTGCTCTGCTCGTCCCAGGGCCGCATGAGCTTGAGCGCGGCGAGGATCGCCCGCGTCGCGGGCGAGCGGTTCAGCGTGATGAAGTGGATGCCCGGCGCGCCGCCGGCGAGGAGCTTGGCGCACTGCAGCGTTGCGTACGAAACGCCGAACTCGGCGACCGCCTCGTCGTCGCCCGCGCGGGCGTCGAGCGCGCGCCGCAGGCCGTCGGGAAGGCGGGCGGCGAGAGCTCGGCCATCCGCTTGATCCCCGACTCGCTGAGGATCGGCATGACGCCCGGGATGATCGGCACGTCGATCCCCATCGCCCGCGCGCGCTCGACGAAGTCGAAGTAGTAGCGGTTGTCGAAGAACATCTGCGTGATGAGGAACTGCGCACCTGCGTCGACCTTGGCCTTGAGGAACCGCAGGTCCTCCTCCGGGCCGGTCGCGTGGATGTGGGTCTCCGGGAAGGCTGCGCCGCCGATCGCGAACGCGTACTCCTCGCGCAGGAGCTCGACGAGCTCGATCGAGTACTCCAGGCCGCCCTCGGTCTTCGTCCACCGAGCCTGCCCCTGCGGCGGGTCGCCGCGGAGCGCGAGGACGTTCTCGATGCCCGCGTCGCGCATCTCGTCGAGCGTGGAGCGCAGCTCGTCGACGGTCGCGTTCACGCACGTGAGGTGCGCCATCGCCTCGAGGCCGTGGTCGCTGGTTGATCCGCTTGACCATGTCGATCGTCTTGTCGCGGGTCGTGCCGCCGGCGCCGTAGGTCACCGAGACGTACGCGGGCGCCAGGCGGACGAGGTCCTCGAGCGCCGCGGCGAGGTTCTTCTCCCCCTGCTCGGTCTTCGGCGGGAAGAACTCGAACGAGAAGACGGGCTCGTCGCTCGCCTTGAGCAGCTCGTCGATGCGCATCTACGCGATGGTAGAGCGCCAGTGCTCGGGCTCGCCCGGCAGGCGCTCGGCCCGCCCGGTCGCCTCGAGGTGGGTCAGGTAGGCGAGCGTCTCGTTCAGGCGCCGGTTCGCGTTGAGCGGCGTCAGCGGCGAGTCGTCGAGGTCCGTCCGGGCGTGAACGAAGGATGACCTCCTGAGCAGCGCTTTTTCGGACGTGCCGGCGTCCGGGGGCTGCAACAGGAGGTCGCCTTCATCGTGCATGCTGACGGGCATGTCGGACTGGACGGCGTCGCGGTCGCGTTTGACGACGAGCGGGCGGTCGCCGACGCGGGGATCGTGCTCGCGGCGACGCTGGCCAAGCGACTCGGGGTCGAGGAGATCGTCGACCAGACGCTCGACCTTGGCGAGCGGCCGGGCGCGGCGAACGCGGGCGCCAAGGTCATGACGCTCGTGTCGGCGATGGCGCTCGGGGCGGACTGCATCGACAACTGCGACCTGCTGCGCGCCGGCCGGACCGGCCAGGTGCTCGGCCACCGGGTTGCGGCGCCGTCGACGCTCGGCACGTTTCTGCGGTCGTTCACGTTCGGGCACGTCCGCCAGCTCGACCGCGTGCTGGCCGACACGCTCTCGCGCGTGTGGGCGGCCGGCGCGGGACCGGGCGACGAGCGCCTGGTCATCGACGTCGACTCGTTCGTCGGCGAGGTCTTCGGTCCCAAGAAGCAAGGCGCCGCCTTCGGCTACACACGGGTGCGTGGCTACCACCCGTTGATCGCCACTCGCGCCGGCACCGGCGAGGTCCTGCACGTCCGGCTCAGGAAGGGGTCGGCGAACACCTCGCGCGGGATGCTGCGCTTCTGCGATGAGCTCATCGCGCGCGTCGAGCGCGCCGGTGCAACTGGCCCCAAGCTGCTGCGGGCCGACTCGGGGTTCTGGTCGAACAAGACGTTCGCGCGGCTGGAGCGCGCGGGCTGGGACTTCTCGATCGGCGTCCGCCTTCAGCCCGCCGTTCGCGCGGCGATCGACGCGATCGACGAGCGCGCGTGGGTCACGCTGGGCGACTACCCGCCCTCGAGCATCGCCCAGATCGCCGAAACGAAACTGGGCGACCGCCGGCTGGTCGTCCGGCGCGTCCGCACGCTGGACCGCCAAGGCGAGCTGCTGCCGTCCTGGGAGCTTTATCCCTTCGTCACCAACCGCACCGACACGCTCGCCACAGTCGAGGCCGAGCACCGCCAGCACGCCGTCGTCGAACTCGCGATCCGCGACCTCAAAGACCAAGCGCTCGCGCACTTTCCGTCCGGGAAGTTCTTCGCGAACGCCGCCTGGACGGTCATCGCCTGCCTGGCGCACAACCTGCTGCGTTGGACCTCCGTGATCGGCCTGCCCGGCCAGACCGTCCGCGCCGCCCGCACGCTCAGGCGGCGGCTGCTCGCGCTGCCCGGCCGACTGACCCGCACCGCCAGACGCTGGACGCTGCACCTGCCGGCGCGCTGGCCCTGGCAGCACGCGTTCGCCGAGGCACTCGCTCGCATCCGAGCGCTCGCGCCCGCCGCCTGACCGCGCGGCCACCGCCTCGAAGACGAACGGCCGGCCGGCCCGCCTCCAGGCGGTGATCACCGCTGCGCGAAAACGACCGAAAACGCCTCCGCGGAAACGCCTTCACGCCACCACCGACACCCCACACGACCGCGACGGCTACGCAGACCCCCCGTTCCCGCGGACCAAGCAGGCGCGCACCGCTACGCGCGCCGCCTCGGTGGATTGAGGCTTAGAAGCTGTCTCAATACCTCGTGCGGGGAGGGCTTGAGCAGGGCGCGGCGAATCTCGGTAGGGAGACATAACCCGACGGGAGGTGCGTGGTGGCGGGGTCGGTGTGGAAGGTCCGCGACGAGTTGTGGGAGGTCGCGGCGGCCGCTGCTGCCGGTCCATCGAGCCGGATCCTCGTGGCGGGCGGCCGCGGGTCGATGATCGCGTGTGCTTCGACGCGATCGTGTTCGTGTTGTTCACCGGGATCGCCTGGCAGCACCTGCCGCGGGAGTTGGGCTGCTCGCCGGCGACCGCGCACCGCCGGCTGGGCGAGTGGCAGGCCGCGGCGTGTTCGAGCGGCTGCATCGGGAGCTGCTGCGACGCCTCAACGCGGCCGGGCGCATCGACTGGTCGACCGGGGTTGTCGACGGCAGCCATCTCCGTGCTCTTCAAGGGGGCCTTGACCGGGCCCTCGCCGGTTGACCGTGCCCGCACCGGCTCCAAGCACCACCTGCTGACCGACTCGACCGGCATTCCGCTGGCGATCACGCTGACCGGCGGGCAACCGCAACGACGTCACCCAGCTGCTGCCGCTGGTCGACGGCGTCGGGCCCGGTGCGCGGGAAGGTCGGCCGGCCGCGCCAGCGCGCCGATCGCGTGCTTGCCGACCGCGGCTATGACCACGACAAGTACCGCCGCGAGCTGTGGAAGCGCGGCGTCAAGCCGGTGATCGCCCGTCGCGGCGCCGAGCACGGCTCGCACCTCGGGCCGCGAGCGCTGGGTCGTCGAGCGCACGTTCGCCTGGCTGCACAACCTGCGCCGGCTACGCACCCGCTACGAACGCGCGACCAACTGCACCTGGCGTTCATGCTGCTCGGCTGCGCGGTGGTCTGCCAGCGCCTGCTGCGCTGGCCCTGACCGTCAGCCGTCGTCGTCAGACGCCGCCCGTACTGATCGGGGATCAGCCCCAGCCCCAAGATCGCACCGGCTCTCGGGCAGCTCGCCGAACTCCTCGCGCGGGTCGAGCCTTCTCATCGAGCACCCGGCAGCGATGCCGCCAGTGGTCGCCGAAGTCGAAGACGAAGCCAAACTGATCGCCGGGCTTGACCGCGCCGAGCGACCTTGACCGCGGCGTGGTCGATCACACCTCGTGCTCGTCGAACGGATCGGGATCGGCGAAGCCGATCCGCCGCCCGTCGGCGAGCTCGAACTCATGCAGATGCGACAGATCCCATCGCGCGAACGCCGCGTTGATCGCGTCGGCCAGCCGCTCGAAGCGTGACCGACGGCCCGACGACGAAGATCCGCCCAGGCGACGGCTCGCAACCGCACACCCAGGCCGCCAAGCAGATCAACCCGGATCTGAAACCACGTCCGCGCCACCGCCGACCGCAGACTACGCAGGTTCTGAGACAGCTTCTTAGAAGGGCTTTCACAATGAAGGGTTGTGGCAACGGGCCGGGAATCTCGGGGGTGGTGTTCCCGAGGGCTGGAGGTCATGGAGGTGCCGTCTCGCTTCGAGATCGATGACGTGTTGTGGGCGGAGGTCGAGCCGTTGATCCCGGTGCGTCGGCGTCGGCGCCGCTACCCGGGCCGCAAGGCGCTCCCCGACCGGGTGGTGCTAAACGGCATCCTGCATGTGCTGCACACCGGGATCGCGTGGGAGGACCTGCCGCAGGAGTTCGGCTACGGGTCGGGGGTGACGTGCTGGCGGCGGTTGCGCGACTGGCAGGAGGCCGAGGTGTGGGAGGGACTGCATCAGGCTGCTGGACAAGCTCAACGCCGCCGGTGCGATCGACTGGTCGCGCGCGGCCGTCGACGGATCCCATGTTCGCGCCATTTTGGGGGGCTCCTGACCGGGCCTCCCCGGTCGATCGTTGCCGCGCGGGCTCAAACACCACGTCCTGATCGACGCCACCGGCATGCCGCTGGCCTCTCGCTGACCGGCGGCAACCGCAACGACGTCACGCAGCTGATGCCGCTGGTCGACGAGCCCGGCCGACCGGTACGGCAAGCTCGGCCGGCCGCGCAGAAGCCCGATCGGCTGCTCGCCGACCGCGGCTATGACCACGACAAGTACCGCCGCCTGCTGCGGGCCCGAGGCATCAGCCAGTGATCGCCCGACGCGAGACCGAGCACGGCTCCGGGCTCGGACGCCAGCGCTGGGTCGTCGAGCGCGGCTTCGCCCACCTGCACAACTTCCGGCGACTCCGGACCCGCTACGAACGCGACCCCACCATCCACGCCGCGTTCCTCAGCCTGGCCTGCGCGATCCTCTGCTGGCGCCGACTCAAGTCATTGTGAAAGACCCTCTTAGCGGCTGACGCTCACCAGCCGCTGGGCGCTCCGTCCGAAGGCAGACGTGGACGAGGGCGACCTCGACCTTGGGCGAGACCGTGGGTCGTCGGAGGCCGTGCCGCCCAGGTCCACCCGGGTGCCACGGCGGCGGACGACCAGGTGAGCCGTGCCTGCGGTGCGCGGTCGGCGGCGGGCTTGGAGCTCGGTGCCTCTTGCCGAGCCCGGGGGTGGCCGTCCTCGCCCGGGGCCGGCACGGGAAGCGCGAGCGAAGTAGTGTCGCTCGGTGACCGCCAGCAACGCGAGGGAGCCAACGATGGGCGCAGCCGAGAATGCCGCGATCGTGCGGCGCGGATACGAGGCCTTCAACACGGGCGACGTGGGGACGCTCACGGAGCTCTTCGACGAGAGCGCCTCGTGGCACACGCCGGGGCGCGGCTCGCTCGCCGGCGACCACGTGGGCCGCGAGGCGACGTTCGCCTACTTCGGCCAGCTGGGCGGGCAGACGGGAGGGACCTTCCGGGCCGAGCTGCGCGAGGTGACCGCTGACGACGACGGCCACGTCGTCGGGATCCATCACAACAGCGGTGAGCGAAACGGCAAGCGCCTGGATGTCGACTGCTGCCTTCGCTTCGAGCTCAAGGACGGCCGGGTCGTCGACGGCCGGGAGCATTTCGAAGACCTCTACGCCTGGGACGAGTTCTGGTCGTAGCCTCGGCGCCGCAAGCCCGGCGTAAGCCCGACACTCGTCGTTCGAGGACGAGCGAGTGCGCGGTCTCCTCGAGCGTGGGGTCAGCGCCTCACGATCGTGAAGCTCAGCGCATGCGGGCGTGAGGCCCCGGCTGCGTTGACGGCCGCGAACACCGCCCGATAGCGGCGCGGCGCCGGCGCCTCACTGCCCAGCCACTCGCGCCTCACCGGTCGCCCTGAAGGACCGGCTCGCGCGGCACCTCGTACGCCGGCGGCTCGGTCGCATCGCGCCTCCGCCGCCATCCGCCGCCACGTCGCAAGCGATCAGGGCGAGGTTTGCGCCCGCGACCGCGCCGACGAGCGTCGTGACCACGGCGAGCATCTCGCTCGCGCATCCGAAGCCCAGCCAACCGCCGGCCAGAGCCCCCGCGACGGCTGCCGCGAGTCCGGCCCGGCCAGCGGCCGCCCGGTCCGGACCGCGCCAGCCCAGCCAGCCCGCCAGCGCGACGGACACGGCCATCCCGAGCACGATCAGCGGCTCGGCGTCGGCCGGGACGCTCGGCAGCGCGATCAGCGCGAAGAGCGCTGCGGCGAGCCAGCCGCCGACCCCGATCACGAGCGCCCAGGCCGACCGCGCCACCACGCGCGTCACGCGACCGAGGCGGCCTCGCCTCCGCACCCGGAGGGCCATCCAGGCGAGCGACAGCATGGTGAAGAGCGCGAGCCCGGCCATCGAACCGGCGACGAGCTTGGCGAGCTCGGTCTGCGTGAGAGGAGGCGTGAAGTCGACCTTCTGGGGGACGTAGCGCGACGCGTCGACCCGTCCGGTGTCGAGGTACACGTTGACGAGGTGGCTGCCCGCTGCGGCCTGGGTCTTCCAGAAGTCCGTCGTGTGCCCGAAGCCGTGCAGCAGGACCTGGTGGCCGTCGCGCAGGTGCGGCAGCAGCTCGCGGGTCGCGTTCGCGGCGGGCGTCGCGCCGTCGAGCGTCCCGCTGATCAGCAGCGTCGGCACGCCGGAGTCGCGCATGCGCGAGTAGGCGCTCTCGCCCGGCGTGGCCGGCCAGGCGCGGGCGAGCGCTCCGCCGGCCCACAGGAACGTGCTGCCGGCATCGCCGAGCGGCGAGCCCGGGTGCGAGCCGCGACGGAAGTGCTTCGCGGCCGCCGCGGCGTCGACACGCGCCATGGCGGCGCTGTCCCCCCAGACCTGGATCCGGGGGAAGAGCAGGCCGGCCGCGAACGACTGGAACCACAGGCCGCTGGCATCGCCCTCGGCGGCGGCCCGCCAGGCGTCGAGCGTCATCGGCGCCGAGATCGGCGAGGCCTGCGCCGAGGCGTCCATGAGGCCGAAGAACGAGCCGAGCTCCATGTTGCCGCGCTGGATCGGGAGCGGGCCCCAGCTGCCCGGCAGGTGTGCGGCGGTGTGCCGCATCGAGGCGACCAGACCGCCGTACCGGGTGCGGCAGTCCGGGCCCCGTCCGCACAGCGCCGCGAAGCGACGCAGCTGCGCGTCAGTTTGCGAGGCCGCCCAGACGAAGTGGCCGGGCGGGTTGACCCCGATCATCGCCGACCGGCGGATGCTCCGCGGGTGACGCCACGCGTAGACGAGCGCGACGCGGGTGCCGAAGCTCTCGCTCAGCAGGTCGACGCGCCGGTAGCCCATCGCGCGCCGGGCGGCCTCGAGATCGTCGACGCGCTCGGGCAGCGTGTAGCCCGCCAGATCGAATCCCTCCGACCGGAGCCGGGCGGCGCACGAGCGCATGGCACGGGCGGACGCGCGCAGCGACGCCGTGCTCAGCAGATCGGCGCTCTCGCGGCGCGCCGAGCTGACCTCCGGGCAGTCGAGCCGCGCGGACCCGTCCACCCCCCGGTAGCCGACGAGCACGAGGTCGCGATGGCCGGTGTAGCGGCTCGCGAAGGGGAACTCCATGTTGGTCCTGCCCGGGCCGCCCTCGAGGCGGAAGATCGGCTCCGCCGGATGAGGCGAGCGGGAGCGGATGCGCGTCACCGGCAGGGCGATCAGGCGCGATTGCGGATCGGCCCGGTTCTCGGGGACGACCAGCGTGCCGCAATCGGCGCGGACGTCGCCCCGCTCGGTGGCGTAGGTGCACGGCTCCAGCGTGAGCTGCCCCGCGTGCGCCCCCGAGGGCACCGCGGTCGCGCCGCCGGAGCCGGTGGACCGCACGAGCAGGAGGCCGGCCACGGCGACGGCGATCGCCAGCAGGCCGGCGATCCGCCCGGGCGTCCAGATGCGGTGCTTGGAGAGTGTCTCGGTCTTGGATCTCATGCGCCGAAGCTATGAGCGGGCCGGCGCTCGCACATCGTCGCCTGGTCCCGTCCGTCTCGGACGAGCCGGCGAGGCGTGCCTCCTACTCAGGTACGAGGCGGTGCCGCCCGCTCGGGGGTACGGTCATGTCGTGACGCGGCTCGCGCGAAAGCACGGCGTCGACCTCCTGATCGTGTTGCTCGCGGCCGCCGCGGTCGTCGAGGCGCTCGCTCGCGGCAACGACGCGCACGCGACTCGCACCGCGCCGGTCCTCGCCGCGCTGGCGGCGCTGCTGCTCGTGCTGCCGCTGCTCGCGCGCCGGCGCTCGCCGTTCCTCGCGCTCATCTGGCTGTGGCTCCTGGCAGCGGCGCTGTCGTTCCTCGACGGCCGCCTCGTCGCGTCCTCGTCCAGCCTCTACGCGGCCGGGATGCTCGCCGCCTTCCTGATCGGCTCGCTGCCCGACGAGCGCCAGGGGCGCATCGGCCTCGCGATCCTCGCCGGCGGCGCGGCGATCATCGCCCTCAACGACCCCGCGCACTCGCCGAGCAGGGTCCTGCTCATCCCGGCGACGTTCGCCCTCGCGTGGCTCGGCGGCGCAGCTCAGCGCCGGCGGACCGCGCAGGCGCTACAGGCCGAGGAGCGCGCGCGTCACGCGGAGCGCGAGCGCGACGCGACCGCGCGCATCGCCGTGGCCGAGGAGCGGGCTCGCATAGCGCGCGAGCTGCACGACATCGTCGCCCACGCGGTCAGCGTCATGGTGCTGCAGGCCGGCGCCGTCCGCCACCGGCTGCCCGACGACAGCGAGGACGCCGAGGCGCTTCGAGGCGTCGAGGCGACCGGGCGCTCGGCGCTCGGCGAGATGCGTCGCCTGCTCGGCGCCATCCGCGGGGGCGGCGGCCCCGAGCTCGCGCCCCAGCCGGGGCTCGACCGCCTGGACGTCCTGCTCGAGGAGATTCGCGGCGCCGGCCTGCCCGTCGAGCTGCACGTCGAGGGCGAGCCGTTCGAGCTGCCGGCGGCGATCGACCTCTCCGCCTACCGCATCGTCCAGGAGGGCCTCACCAACGCCCTCAAGCACGCGCACGCAGGCCAGGCCGACGTCCGCATCCGCTACGCCGCCGGCGAGCTGCGGATCCAGGTCAGCGACGACGGCGACGGGGCCGGGGATCCGGCCGGCGACGGGCTCGGGCACGGCCTCGCCGGGGTCCGGGAGCGCGTGAAGCTCCTCGGCGGCGAGATGACCGCCGCCGCGGCCAACGGTGGCGGCTTCCGCCTCACGACCACGCTGCCGCTGAGCGGGTACCGCGCATGAGCATCCGTGTGCTCGTCGCCGACGACCAGTCGATGGTCCGCGCCGGTTTCCGCATGCTGCTCTCCGGCGAGCCCGGCATCGACGTCATCGCCGAGGCTCGCACGGGTCTCGAAGCCGTCCGGCAGGCCGCCCGCTTCAACCCGACCGTCGTGCTGATGGACATCCGCATGCCCGAGCTCGACGGCCTCGAGGCCACGCGCCGCATCCTCGCGGCCGACGCCTCGGCGCGCATCCTCATCCTCACGACCTTCGACCTCGACGAGTACGTCTACGAGGCGCTGCGCGCCGGTGCAAGCGGCTTCGTCCTCAAGGACGACCCGCCCGAGCAGCTGATCGCCGCCCTCCGCACCGTCGCGGCCGGCGACGCACTGCTGTCGCCGGCGGTCACCAAGCGGGTCGTCCGGCAGTTCGCGCGCCTGCCGCGCCGGACCCCGCCCGATGCGGTCGCCGAGCTCACCCCGAGGGAGCTCGACATCTTCCGCCTGATCGCCGAGGGGCTATCGAACGCGGAGATCTCGCAACGCCTCCACATCAGCGAGACGACCGTCAAGACCCACGTCACCCACATCCTCCAGAAGCTCGGTCTGCGCGATCGCGTCCAGGCCGTCGTGCTCGCCCATCAGACCGGGCTGTTCGAGGACGCCGGCGACGAGCGGCCCGCATGAGGCCGGCCGGGAGCGCCGGCCGGGAGCGGCGCTCCTCTCAGGCCGCGTACCCCTTGACGCGGATCTCCCCCTTCGCGAGATCGACCGTCCCGGGAGCCCAGACCTGAAGCGTGTTGACCCACGAGTGCTCCGGGTGGGAGGACGTCAGCGTCGCATTCTCGCGCAACTCCAGCACCGGCGGCTCGCCCTGCGCGACGCCGTCGGCAAACAGCGCGATCTTCTCGCCGCCCTCGGTCGTGATCTCGCCGTAGATGTTGAGTTCGATGCGGCCGTCGGCGCGGAAGTACAGGTAGTCCACGCCCTTGACCGATCCGCTGAGCTTCGCCCCGGTAATCGGACCTTCGAAGTAGACGTCAACGCGCGCCCCTTCGGCCGGGGGCGCTGCCTGCCCTGACGTGAGGGCCTCCATCGACACGCCGTACTCCACCACCTGCGTGATCTTCGGCGTGTACTCGTAGAGCAGTTCGCCCGGGAGCCGTGGTTGGTCGCTCATTGACGATCCCTTCCTGGAAAGCGCGGTCGGGCCGCGATCCTCGCACACCGGCCGCCGCCTCGCCCTCGACGAGCGCCCGCAGGTTGTCGCGAGCGGGCGGTCTTCATTGGCCCGTCCTCGGAGGCCCGCAGCGACGTGCGATGATCGCGACGCCCCCTGTTCGTGAGAGGAGTCCCATGCCCCAGTACGCGCCTGGAACCCCGTCCTGGGTCGACCTGTCCTCACCCGACACCGATGCGTCGGCGGCGTTCTACGGCGAGCTGATGGGCTGGGGCGCGACGGAGCCCGGGCCGGTCGACGAGACCGGCGGCTATCGCATGTTCCAGCAGGACGGCCAGAACGTCGGCGGTCTGATGGGCCACATGCAGGAGGGTCAGCCCACCGCGTGGTCGACCTACGTGAGCGTCGCCGACGCCGACGACACCGCGGAGAGGGTCAAGGCGGCGGGCGGCAGCGTCATGGTCGAGCCGATGGACGTGATGGACATCGGCCGGATGGCGTACTTCATCGATCCCACCGGCGCCGTGTTCGGCGTCTGGCAGCCGAAGACCTTCGCCGGCGCCGACCTCGTCAACGAGCCCAACTCGCTCTGCTGGAACGAGGTGCTCACCCGCGATGCCGAGGCCGACAAGGCCTTCTACCCGGCCGTCTTCGGCTGGGTCGCGGGCCGCCCGTCGTTCGAGGGCGCGCCCGAGAGCTACACGGTCTGGGAGCTCGACGGCAAGCCCGGTCGGCGGCATGATGCAGATGACCGACGAGCACTTCCCCCCGGAGGTCCCGCCCCACTGGGGCGTGTGCTTCGCGGTCGCCGACTGCGACGCCACGGTCGCGAAGGCCCGCGAGCTCGGGGCGACGATCACGTTCGAGCCGATGGACATGCCGATCGGGCGGTTCGCCGGCGTGATCGATCCGCAGGGAGCCTCGTTCTCGGTGATGCAGCCGGCACCAACCGATTGACCGTCACCGCGCGAAGGATCGTGAGCTGCTCCCCCGCCGACGGGGTGATGAAGTCGCGGATCGCGATCTCGACGCGTCCGCGACCCTGCGCGCCGTGAGACCCAGCACGAGAGTGCGGGACACCTGATGGGCCAGGCCATCGGGCAGGTCATCCCGTTCGGCATCGGCGTGGCGGTGAGTCCGTTGGCGATCATCGCCGTGGTCCTGATGCTCGCCGCTCCGGGAGGGCGCGTGACCGGCGGGGTGTTCCTCGCCGCGTGGGCGCTCGGGCTGGCCGTCGTCGGGACGCTCGTGCTGCTCGTCGCCGACGTTGCGCACGCGGACGACAGCGGTTCCCCGGCGGAGTGGGTCAGCTTCGTGAAGGTCGCCCTCGGAGCGCTGCTGCTGCTCATCGCCGCCCAGCAGTGGCGCGGGCGCCCGGGCGGTGACGCTGAGCCCGAGCTGCCCGCCTGGCTGCAGAAGGTCGACGCGCTCGCGCCGGGAAAGGCCGCGGGGCTCGCCGTCGTGCTCGCGGTCGTGAAGCCCAAGAACCTGTTGCTCACGATCGGGGCGGCGGTCGCCGTCGCGCAGACCGGCGAGCGCAGCGGCGCGCAGGCGGTCGCCCTCGGCGTGTTCGTGTTCCTGGGATCGCTCGGACCCGGCATCCCGGTCGGGATCGCCCTGCTCATGCGAGACCGAGCCGGGGAGATCCTCGGGAGAGCACGCGCCTGGATGGTCCGCGAGAACGCGACGATCGTGGCGGTCCTCTGCCTCGCCATCGCCGCGAAGCTCATCGTCGACGCCGTCAGCTCCTTGGCAGGTTGACGGCCCGGGGTCGTGTCGGCCATCTTCACCGCCGTCCCCGGGCCATACTCCGAAAACCGGACTGACCGATTGGCGGGTGCGGGGGCCGCAGGGTCGCGGCTACGTTGCCCGGGTGCGTGAGGATGCTGCCCGGCTGCGCGAGATCCTCGCTCGGATGGAGCGGCTTCTCCCGACCCTGCCGCTCGGCCCCGAGCGGACGCGGGTCGCCGAGCTGGCGGTGGCGATCCGGCGCGCCTTGCGGCCGAGCCTGAGCGCGGGCGAGCGACTCCGGGGGAACGAGGAGGGAACCTCAGCCGGACCGCCGCAGGGATAGCGCGGCAGGTGCGGGACGTGCGGTCGCGCCCGGGTCCGGAGAGCGGGCCGGGGAACTCGGCGGAAAAGTACCGATGCGAGTCGGGGGGACTCGCGCTGCCGCGCGGCGCCGCCCGGGATACGGTCGGCGAGGGTCGCGCGGTGCTCTCGGTCGCGGCCCGCGCACCGGAGAGGAGAGGTGACATGGGCGATTCCAGGATCACGCGGCGCACCCTCGTCGGCACCGCGGCGGCGACCGCCGCCGGCGCCGCCGTGTCGAGGCCGGCGGGAGCACGAGCCGCACGCGCCCGGCCCGCGCCGCGGCGGGTCGACGTGGCCATCGTCGGCGCCGGTCTCGCCGGCCTGACGGCGGCGCGGCGGCTCGTCGCGGCCGGCCACTCGGTGGTCGTGCTCGAGGCGGACGAGCGGGTCGGCGGGCGCACGGAGAACCGCTCCCTCGGGCGGGGCAAGGTGAGCGAGCTCATGGGCGAGTACGTCGGCCCGACCCAGGACCGGATCCTCGCGCTCGCGCGCGCGGTCGGCGTGAAGACGTTCAAGACCTACAACGCGGGCGACAACGTCCAGTACCTCGGCGGCAGGCGCTCGACCTACCCCGCGACGGGCCTCCCGACCGACCCGACGGTCCTCGCGGACATCGGCTCGGCCCTGGGCAAGATCGACGCGATGGCGGCGCAGGTGCCCGTCGACGCGCCGTGGCGTGCGGCGAAGGCGCGCGAGTGGGACTCGCAGACGCTCGAGACGTGGAAGCTCGCGACGTTCACGAGCCCCGGGGCCGCGAGCCTGTTCGACGCGGCCACGAACGCGATCTGGGGCGCCGACCCGCGCGACCTCTCGCTGCTGTTCGCGCTGTGGTACGTCCGGAGCGCCGGCAACGAGCGCAACCCCGGGAGCATCACCCGGCTCGTCACGACACCGGGTGGAGCGCAGGACAGCCGCTTCGTGGGCGGCTCGCAGCTCATCTCGATCCGGGTCGCCGAGCGCCTCGGCCGGCGCGTGCTCGTCGACTCGCCCGTGCGCGGCATCACCCAGGATCGACGCGGCGTCACGGTGGTGTCCGACCGCCTGACGGCACGCGCCAAGCGGGTGATCGTCACGGTCCCGCCCGGCGTCGCGCAGCGGATCGACTACAGCCCCGAGCTCCCGGATCTGCGCGCGCAGCTCGTCCAGCGCTGGGCGCAGGGCTCGCTGATGAAGATCGAGGTGGTCTACGACCGGCCGTTCTGGCGCGACGCCGGGCTCAGCGGACAGGCCGTGTCCGACACCGGTCCGGCGCGCACGACGTTCGACAACTCGCCGCCCGACGGCAGGCCCGGGGTCCTGTTCGGCTTCGTCGGCGGGCTCGACGCGCGCGAGTTCCTGCGGCGCCCGAAGGCGGCCCGGCGCGCCGCGGTGCTCGCCAACTACGCCACGTACTTCGGCGAGCGGGCGCGCCACCCGCGCTCCTACGACGAGGACACCGCCATGGACGAGCTGTGGATCCGCGGCTGCCCGACCGCCTACACCGCGCCCGGCGTGCTCCTCGGCTACGGGCCGGTGATGCGGGCCCCGGTCGGACGGGTGCACTGGGCCGGCAGCGAGACCTCGACCTACTGGGCCGGTTACATGGACGGCGCGGTCCGCTCCGGGGAGCGCGTGGCGAGGGAGGTGGCGGCCAGGCTGTGAGCGCCGACCATCCGCGCCGCGCTCAGGCCGGTCGGGAGGTTGAGCGTTGGCCCAATCCCCCTACCCCGCCCGACGTGGGACGTCCCCGGCCCGGATCAGTCGGGGAGCGATGACGCGGCAAACGGCGTCCAGCGCTCAGACCGGAACGGCCGGGCGGTTTCGCGCAGCACCGGGACGATCGTGGTCGCGGCCGCGCCGAAGTCCTCCATCACCCGCCGGACGAGGTCGCGCGAGGTCGCTGCGCCGCCGAACACGGCGCGTGCGGCCTGATCGAGGAGTTGCTCCTGCGTGAGTGCCGGCGCGACGCGGCTCGCCGCGGGAACGGCCTGCATCGCCACGGCCTCCCCGGCGACACAGTGCGCGCCCCATCGCGAGACGAACGCGAACACGCTCTCGACGGCCGGCGCATCGACGTTGTCCGGCACGAAGCGGATGCCCTCCAACCGACCCAGACGGTAGGAGACCTCGGTCCACGTCAGGGCGACCAGTTGGGCTGCCGTCACCCACAGCACCGATGCCCGGACCGCCGTCCCCGGGCTGGGGAAGATCGTCGCCGGAAGTGACCCGTAGACCGTCGGCGCTGCCGCTGCGCCGACGTCGAAGTCGTCGAGCTCGCCGGCGACGACCAGCACACGGCGCTCGCGCTCCGGGAGGTGCCCGAACTTCAGCATCAGCGTCTCGGGGGAGGCGTTCGACCCGAAGGCGAGCAGCGGATAGCGCTCGACCCCCGCGGCGGCGGGATCGGAGAGGACGTCCTCTCCCACGTCGGCGGGCGCGTCGTCGAAGGGCTGCACCCGCTCACCCGTCAGCTGGTACGACTGGGCCGGGCGCGCCCACGGATACCCGAGCGCCCGCTCGTAGATCTGATCGCTGAACTCCCGCGGGCCGACCGCCTGCGCCCAGCCCAGGGCGAGTTCCACGAACTCCTCGTCCGACATCGCCAGCCGCGCGAGAAGCTCCGGTTCGCCGATCGCGGGCCAGCTCGCCATCAGCCGACCATACCCGGCGCCGGCGAGCGGCAGGCCATCGCGTCCGATCCCGCCCTGCGTGCCTGACCGTGCCCGTATCGAGCGTGGCTATTCGCGCCCGTCGCGCCACCAGCCGTCGCCGCGCCACACGTCGTGGTCGTTCTCGAGCATCGCCTGGACGTCGAGACGTCCGCCCGTGCGCGTCCGTCGACCCTCAGGGCTCGTCCGACGCCCCGCCCGCGACGGGCGTAGAGTCGCGGCATGGCCCGCGTCCGTCTCGTCGTCCTCGTCGCGCTGAGCCTCGCGGCGCTCCCCTCCTCGGCACGGGCCCGGGCGCCGCACCCGGCCGGTGCGCCGTTCCTGGCCGGGGCGGCGAGCGTCGGCTTCACGCCGCCGGCAGCCGGAACGCTGCGCGACGATCCCTCCGACTGCCGGACCGACGCGACGCGCCCGGTGTACACGGGGCCGCGCGCGTTCGCGTTCACCGAGCCCTACGTCGATCGCTCCGGCGCCGGGCACTTCGCGTCCGGCGATCCCTACCTCGACTGCAACCACAACGGCCGCTGGGACGGGAACCTGCTCGGCGGCGGCGGGGACACGCCCCGGTTCTTCACCCACGTGGCCGACCCGGTCGGGGCGCGGGCGCTCGCCGTGTCCAACGGCCGGCGGACGATCGCCGTCGAGGTGGTGGACCAGGAGGGGCTCTTCAACCTCTTCCAGGACCGGATCCGGGCGAAGGTGGCGGCCGACGGCTACCACCTCGGCGGGATCTTCATCTCGGCCACCCACGACGAGTCGGCCCCCGACACGCTCGGCCTCTCGGGTGTCGACCAGACCACGTCCGGCGCGAACGACTACTTCGCCGACCACCTCGTCGCCCGCTCGGCGCGGGCGATCGAGCGCGCCGTCGCCGCGCTGCGCCCGGCCCGCGTCCGCTACGCGCAGGCCACCGAGCCGGCCAACCTGCGCCAGTGCTGGTCCTCCTACCCGTTCGTGGACGACCGGCTCATGCCGACGCTGCAGGCCGTCGACGCGCACGGACGCGCGATCGCCACGCTCGCCGACGTCTCCCAGCACGCGGAGACGCTGGGCTTCAACCCCGACCCCGTCCAGCGGGCGTGGGTCTCCTCGGACTGGCCCCACTTCCTGCGGACCTCGCTGGAGCGTCGCTACGGCGGCGTGGCGATCGAGATGGCGGGCTCGGTGGGCAGCGTGGAGACGCCCGAGGTCTTCCCGCACCCGGTCTCGACCGTGCCGCAGCGGTTCGTCAGCGAGTCCCACCCGGCCGGCTGCCGCACGCTCTTCGATGCCGCCGGGACCCCGCGGCCCACCGGCTACGAGCAGGAGACGCGCGCGCTCGGCACGCAGCTCGCGAACGCGGTGATCGGGGCGCTCGACCACCGCGCCACCCTCTCGCGCTCCCGCGCGCTGTGGGGCCGGCGGGCCGACGTCTGCCTGCCGGTGACGAACCTGTTCTTCCAGCTCGGCGGCCTGCTCGGCGTCTTCGGGCAGCGGGAGACGTTCACCGCCGGGTGCGCGGCGCCCACGCCTCCCGGCCAGCTCGGTGCGGCGCTGAAGACGAGCGTCGCCGCGTTCCGGATCGGCGACGGCGAGTTCATCTCCGTCCCCGGCGAGGCCTTCCCGTTCACCTATCTGCGCTCGTTCCTCGGACCGGCCGACCTGCCCCACGCGGACGCGCCGCTGCCCCCGTGGCCGCTCCCGCACATGCACGCGCCCTTCCGCTTCGTCAACGGACTCGCCGACGACATGCTCGGCTACGTCTTCCCGCTCGGCAACGGCGTCGGCGTGCCGGGCGAGAACGGCAACGGCCTCGACCCCTCCGACACCGACCGCTTCGGCTGCGGGCACTCCGACGACAGCGAGGCCGCGAGCTCGCACTCCGCCGACCTGCTCGGGACGGCGCTGGTCGGGCTCCTCGATCAGGGCGGACGCCGCGCCGAGCCGGTGGTGACCGGTCGCTACGTGCTGCCCGGCGGCGCTCGCTCGCGCGACCCGCTCGGCGGCCCGGTGGTCAAGTGCGCCGTCGACCAGACCTACACGGCGACGGGCCCCGCGGTGGCGGTCTGGATCGCCGGCCGGGGCCTGGTGCGCCCCGCCGCGTGGATGTCGCTGAGCGGCCGCCCGCAGGGACGGCCCGACCGTGACACCCGTGGGTTCTTCACGCGCCGGGGACGGCGCGTCTGGCTCGACGTGTTCCCGGACCTGCCCTCCTAGCGCCGCGCCGCCGGGGCCGCTCCCGCCGCGCCGCCGGAAACCGCCGCCACGGCTTTCCTTACCGTCTCTTGGGGGTACGGCGGCGATGCTTCCCCTCGTGACGGACCGGCGGACCCCCCTCTCTGGCCGTGCCGCGGCCCGCGACGCCGGGCTGCGGCGGGTCCGCGTGGCCAACCGCGCGCTCGCCGTCGGCGCGGTGGCGCTCGCGATCGGCTTCTCGGCGGTGGCCGCGGCGGCCCTGCCGGGCAGCTCGCGTGGCTCGCACGTCGCGCGCGGCCCGATCGCCGAGGCGCCGCGCGCGGCCGGCGTCCGCGGCCCGATGGCGCCCGACCCCTCCGCCCAGGGATCGACGCCGCCCGACGCCCAGGCCGCCGCCCCGCCCGCGCAGGCGCCCGTCGCGCCGTCCGTGCCGCCGCCCGTGACGGCGCCGTCGTGAGCCCGTGGCCAATGAGGCGGCGTCGGCGTTGACCACGCTCGCGACGAGCGGCCCGACGGCGCTGTGGTATCTCACCCGGGGAACCGGCGCCGTGACGCTCGTGCTGCTCACCGTGTCGGTGGTCCTCGGCGTCGCCGACCTCGAGCGCTGGCAGGGCCGGCGGACCCCGCGCTTCGTGATCGATGCGGTCCACCGCAACGTGTCGCTGCTCGTGATCGCGCTGCTGGCCGTGCACGCCGGCGTGGCGATCGTCGACGGGTTCGCTCCGATCACGCTCCTCGATGCGGTCGTCCCGTTCGGCTCGGCCTACCGGCCGCTGTGGCTCGGCCTCGGGGCGCTCGCGCTCGACCTGCTCCTGGCCGTCGCCCTGACGAGCCTCGTGCGGGCGCGCCTCGGGTACCGCGGCTGGCGTGCGGTGCACTGGCTCGCGTACGCCAGCTTCCCGGTCGCCGTGATCCACGGGCTCGGCACGGGCTCCGACGCGAAGCAGGGATGGCTCGTGGCGCTCGCGATCGCCTGCACCGTCGCGGTCGTCCTGGCGGCGGCGATGCGGATCACCGACGGGGCGATCGCCGGCCCGGGGGCCCGCGCCGCCGCCCTCGCCGGCCTCGCGCTCGTCCCGGTCGGAACCGCCGTGTGGGCCGCCCAGGGGCCGCTGGCGACGGGCTGGGCCGGCCGCGCCGGCACGCCGACGAAGCTGCTCGCCGCGGCACCCGCGGCGACGCCCGCGCGCGCGACGCGCCCCGCCGGACCGCGGCTCTACCACGCCCCGTTCGACGCCCGCGTGTCGGGCACGGTCGGCCAGCACCAGCTCGTCGACGGGCTCGTCGAGGTCGACCTGCAGCTGCGCATGCGCGGCGGGCCGCCGGGCCGGTTGCTGGTGCGGATCATGGGGACGCCCTCGCCGCAGGGCGGCGTCGACATGACCCAGGGGCCGGTGTACCTCGGGCCCGCGAACGCCACCGCCCTGTACGAGGGCCGCGTCACCCAGCTCGCCGGGACCAGCCTGCGGGCACGGGTGGCGACCCGCCACGGGTCGCGGCTCGACCTCGCCGTCGACCTCCGGCTCGACGGCGCCAGCGGCGTCGCCAGCGGCAGCCTCCACGCATCGCCGGCGGCCGCGGCATGAGCTCCCTGCCGCGCCTGCTCGCCGGGATGCCCGCCTCCGGGACGGCCGGCCTCGGCGACCACCTCGCGACCCACGGGCCGCTCCCCTCGGCCCGGGATCTCGACGCCGCCGGGCTGCTCGACCTCGTCGAGCGCTCCGGGCTGCGCGGGCGCGGCGGCGCCGGCTTCCCGATGGGCGTGAAGCTCCACGCCGTCGCCCGCGGGCCGGGCGACGCGGTGGTGGTGGCCAACGGCACCGAGGGCGAGCCGGCGAGCGCCAAGGACCGGCTGCTGATGGCGGCATCGCCCCACCTCGTGCTCGACGGGATCGGCCTCGCGGCGGAGGCGGTCGGCGCGCGCGACGCGATCGTCGCGGTCGGCGAGGACGACGCCGAGTCGCTCGGCGCGCTGCGCCATGCCACCGCCGAGCGCCGCGACAGCGGGGCGGGCGGCGCGACCGTGCGCGTCGCGACGATCCCGCCCGGCTACCTGGCGGGCCAGGAGACGGCGCTGATCGCCGCGCTCGACGGCGGGCCGGCGCTCCCGACCGCCACCCCGCCGCGGCCGAGCGAGCGCGGGCTCGCGCGGCGCCCCACGCTGGTGCAGAACGTCGAGACGCTCGCCCACCTCGCGCTGCTCGCCCGTCACGGCGAGGCGTGGTTCCGGGAGCTCGGATCCGAGGCCGAGCCCGGCTCGGCGCTCGTGACGCTGAGCGGCGAGGTCGGTGCCCCCGGCGTGTACGAGATCGAGCTCGGCACGACCCTCGAGGAGGTCGTCACGGACGCCGGCGGGAACCTGCGCCGCTCGCGTGCCGCGCTCGTGGGCGGCTACTTCGGGGCATGGCTGGCGCCGGGAACGGCGCACGCCCTGCCGCTCGACGAGCACCACCTGCGTCAACGGGGCGCGATGCTCGGCGCCGGCGTGATCGCCGTCCTGCCGGCGGCCGCCTGCCCGGTCGCCGAGACCGTGCGGGTGACGCGGTGGCTGGTCGATCAGCGCGCCGGCCAGTGCGGGCCCTGCGACCACGGCCTGCCCGCGATCGCCGGCGCGCTCGAGCAGCTGGCGGCCGGCCGGACCTACCCGGGGATCCAGGCCGACCTGGCCCGCTGGTGCGGGCTCGTGCGCCACCGCGGCGCGTGCCGGCACCCCGACGGCACGGCGACGTTCGTCGCGAGCGCGTTGACGGAGTTCGCCGGCGAGTTCGCCGATCACGCCGAGCGCGGCCCGTGCGACGCGTGCGCGGCGCCGCCGGTGCTGCCGACCCCCCGCCACCTGGCGGCCGCCGCGGCATGAGCCACCGCATGCGACTGGACCCGATCGCGTGCACCGCCCACGGGCTGTGCGCCGAGCTGCTGCCCGAGCGGATCGAGCTCGACGAGTGGGGCTACCCCATCGTCGACGGCGAGCCGCTCCCGCGTGAGCTCATCGACCATGCCCGGCGCGCGGCGGACGCGTGCCCCGCGCTCGCCCTGCGCCTCGAGCGCGATCCCGGCCCTGACCGCTGAGGGCGGTCGGCGCATGCGCCGAAGCCGTGCGCCGCGGGCCATCGGCGGTCCGCGGCGGCGGCTCCTCGACGCCCCGCTCACGCGGGTGTAGGGTGCGGCGTCGAGGCAAGGGGGATGGGATGACCGGCCGGGTTGACGCGCGGTTCTCGCAGATCGTCCGACGGCGGCTCGCGATCGGAGCGCTCGCCGCCCTCGCGGCCGCGACGACGCTGGCGGCCCTCGCCCCCGGCGCCGCCGCCTGGGGCCACCACCGAATGCGAGTGCTGACCGTCGGGCGCTGGCACGGCCAGCAGGGCCGGTTCGGCTCGATCCAGGCCGCCGTCGACGCCGCCCGGCCCGGCGACTGGATCCTGATCGGCCCCGGCGACTACCACGAGCGCGCCGACCGCGATCCCGCCAACGCCGCCCTGGCCGAGGAGGGCGCGGGCGTGATGATCACCAAGCCCGGCCTCCACATCCGCGGCATGAGCCGCACGCGGGTCATCGTCGACGGCACCAAGCCCGGCGCGCGGCCCTGCAGCAGCGCCGCCTCCGATCAGGACCTCGGGCCGCTCGACGCCGGCGGCGACCCGCTCGGGCGCAACGGCCTCGTGGTCCTCAAGGCCGACGGGGTGAGCATCGAGAACCTGACGGCGTGCAACTTCCTCAACGGGGCCGGCAGCACCGGCAACGAGATCTGGTTCAACGGCGGCGACGGCAGCGGCACGATCGGGATGAACGCCTTCACGGGCCGCTGGCTCACGGCGACCTCGACCTACTACGGCGACACCACCACGCCGGCCGCCGCATACGGGATCTTCGCCAGCAACGCGCGCGGCCCCGGCCTGTGGGCGCACACGTACGCCAGCAACATGAACGACTCGGACTACTACGTCGGCGCCTGCCCGGACTGCAACACGGTCGTCACCGACGCCCACGCGCAGTACAGCTCGCTCGGGTACTCGGGGACGAACTCGGGCGGCCACCTGATCCTCGAGCACTCCGAGTGGGACCACAACCAGGCCGGGATCGTCACCAACAGCCAGAACAACGACGACGCGCCGTCGCCGCAGCTGGGGCTGTGCCCGGGCTCGACCACCCGCTCGTGCACGATCTTCCGCGACAACTACGTCCACGACAACAACAACCCCAACGTCCCGTCCGCCGGCAGCGCCGCGCTGGCGCCGGTCGGGACCGGGATCGTGGTCTCCGGCGGCCGCCACGACACGGTGACCCACAACCGCGTCGTGAACAACGGCGCCTGGGGCGTCCTGCTCGTCCCGTTCCCCGACAGCGGCACCCCGCCGCCGATCGCCAACTGCGAGGGCGGGACCACCGCCGGCCCGCTCCCCGGCTGCTACTTCGACGATTGGGGCAACGAGGTCTCCGGCAACGTGATGGGCGCGAACGGCTTCTTCGGCAACCCGTCGAACGGCGACCTGGCCGAGATCAGCGGCCTGCACGACCCCGGCAACTGCTGGCACGGCAACCGCCATCGCGACGGCAGCCCGGTGACGAGCGATCCCCCGGACATCCAGGTCACCCACGGCACGTGCGGCGTGCCGAACCAGGGCGCGGACCTGTTCAGCGTGCTGGGGATCCAGGTGGCCTGCAACACGCAGCTGCTCGGGCCCTGCGAGTCGGGGCCGGGCCAGGCGTACCCACGCACCACCCAGGTCGTGATGCCGCCGCTGCCGCGGGGCCTGCGCTCGATGCCCGATCCGTGCCGTGGCGTGCCGGCCAACGCCTTCTGCACCCCGCGCCGACATCGCCGGCACGAGCACTCGTAGGGCCCCGCCGGTCGTCCCACCCTCCTCGGGGCGACCGGCCTCGTCGAAGCGGCCGCGACCACGGCCGGCGCGCGCGGCGCGACACCTACACTCCGAGCCGTGAGCCTCCACGGCGGCATCGATGGATCGGGCCCGCTCGATCCGCAGCCGATCGGGCGGATGGCCGGGACCCACGAGGAACGACGGCGCACGCGGTCCACCCGCGTGGCCACCGGGACGCTCGCCTGCCCGTCGTGTGACGCGCCGGCCGCGCCCCCGCCGCGGCCGCTCTCCCCCGCCGAGCCACTGGGCTGCGGGTTCTGCCGCCACGAGGGCGTGGTTCGCGACTTCCTCTCGCTGGCGCCGCCCACCCGGCCCACGCGGGTCGTGGTGCGGATCCGCGACGACCGGCCGACGCCCGCGCCGCCGCGCGAGCGCCACGCGCAAGGCTGACCCTCAGCCTGCCCGCCCCCCGCCCCGCGACACCTCGACGAGGCACCCGGCCTCGTCGGGGTCGTGCGGCTCGAAGCCCGTCAGGCGCATCTCCGGCGCGACCGCGTCGAGCACGCCGCGGATCACGCCGCGGTGGAGCGTGCAGACGACCGGCGGGTTCTCGCGGACGGCCTCGGCGTAGGGACACGTCATGAGCCGGTAGCGCAGCGTGTCGCCGTCCTCCAGGCGCTCCGGCTCGAACCCGAGCGCCTCGAGGGCGTGGGAGAGCGCCCGCGCCGGGTCGTGCCCGGCCCCCGGCCCGAGCTCGCCCGCGAGCTCCACCCCCATCTGCGCGCCGGCGCGCTCCACCTCGCGCAGCCGGGACGCCGTCGGGGGAATCGTGCGGGCGAGCGATCGGGCGATCGCCCAGCCCGTGTGCGGACGATCGGCCTCGGCGATCGCGCGGGGGGCGATCCGCCAGAGGTCGCGCGGCCGTCCGACCCCGTCGCGCGAGTGGCCGCGCGCGACGAGCCCGCGCCCTTCGAGCCGCTGGAGCTGCAGGCGCACGCCGTTCGGGTGGAGCTTCAGGCGGCGCGCGAGCGTGGCGGTGTCCAGCGGTTCCGGCGATCGCCGCAGCAGAACGACGAGGCGCTGCTCCGTGGGAGTCCGGCGCCGCGGCCTCGGGTTTCTACGGACGGCCATCCGGGAATGTTTCCACACTTGTCATGTTCTTACATCGCGGGTGTGGAAAGCTCGTTCCGCGGTGGTAGGTTCGCCGCCCATGGCCGACCGCTCGCCCACCGAGCCGGTGCCCGCGCTTCCGGGGCCACGCCACTTCCGCTCGGCCGAGCCGGGAGACGCGAACCGCGACCGCCCGGACCGGTGGCGGACCACCTCGCGCCACTCCCGTGAGTGGGAGGCGCTCTACCGCGACCGGTGGAGCCACGACAAGGTCGTCCGCACGACCCACGGCGTGAACTGCACGGGCTCCTGCTCCTGGAAGGTCTACGTGAAGGACGGGCTCGTCACCTGGGAGACGCAGCAGACCGACTACCCCTCGAACGGTCCCGACGTGCCCGAGTACGAGCCGCGCGGCTGCCCGCGCGGGGCGTCGTTCTCCTGGTACGTCTACTCGCCGGTCCGGGTCCGTCACCCCTATGTCCGCGGCGCGCTGCTGCGGCTCTACCGGACCGAGCTGGCCCGGACCGGCGACCCGGTCGACGCGTGGGCGGCGATCGTCGACGACCCCGAGAAGGCCGCGTCCTACAAGTCGCAGCGGGGCCTCGGCGGGTTCGTCCGCTCGTCCTGGGACGAGGTGAGCGAGATCATCGCCGCGGCCCACGTCCACACGACCAAGCGCCACGGCCCCGACCGCATCGTCGGGTTCTCGCCGATCCCCGCCATGTCGACGGTCTCCTACGCGGCGGGGACCCGCTTCCTCTCCCTCATCGGAGGCGTCTGCCTCTCCTTCTACGACTGGTACGCCGACCTCCCGCCGGCCTCCCCGCAGATCTGGGGCGACCAGACGGACGTGCCGGAGTCCGCCGACTGGTGGAACTCGAGCTACGTGGTGCTCTGGGGCTCCAACGTCCCGCAGACCCGCACGCCCGACGCCCACTTCATGACCGAGGCGCGCTACAAGGGCCAGAAGGTCGTCGTCGTCTCGCCCGACTACGCCGGCCACACGAAGTTCGCCGACCACTGGCTCAACGCCGAGCCCGGCACCGACGCGGCGCTCGCGCTGGCCATGGCCCACGTGATCGTCAAGGAGCACTACGTCGAGCGCCGCACGCCGTACTTCGACGACTACGCGAAGCGGCGGACCGACCTCCCGTTCCTCGTCTCGCTGCGCGAGCGCGACGGCGCCTGGGTGACCGATCGCTTCCTCCGCGCGAACGAGGTCGGCGACACCTCCGAGCACGCCGACTGGAAGACCGTCGTCGTCGACGAGGCGACCGGCGAGCCGGTGGTGCCGAACGGGTCGCTCGGCTTCCGCTGGGGGGAGGAGGGAGCCGGGCGGTGGAACCTCGAGCTCGGGGCCACGAGCCCGCGCCTCTCCCTGCTCGGAGCCCACGACGAGCTCGTGCCGGTCGACCTCCCCCGGTTCGAGGTCGGCGGAACCGAGGGCGGCGGTGTCATGCGCCGCGGCGTCCCGGCCCGCCGCGTCGGCGGCCGGCTCGTCACCACGGTGTTCGACCTGCTCTGCGCCCAGCTCGGCGTCGCCCGGGAGGGCCTGCCGGGCGACTGGCCGTCCGGCGACGACGACCCGCTGCCGTGCACGCCGGCCTGGCAGCAGGAGCACACCGGCGTCGACGCCGCCCTCGTCACCCGGATCGCCCGCGAGTTCGCCCGCAACGCCGAGGTCACCGAGGGGCGATCGATGATCGTCATGGGCGCCGGGACGAACCACTGGTACCACGGCGACCAGATCTACCGTTCGATGCTGACCCTGGTCCTGCTCTGCGGCTGCCAGGGAGTCAACGGCGGCGGCTGGGCCCACTACGTCGGCCAGGAGAAGGTCCGTCCGATCACCGGCTTCGGCGTCGCGGCGTTCGCCACGGATTGGACGCGCCCGCCCCGCCAGCAGGCCACCACGTCGTTCTGGTACCTCGCGACCGACCAGTACCGCTACGAGCGGTTCGGGGTCGACGAGCTCACCAGCCCACTCGGGAACGGGAGCCTGTCCGGGCGCCACTTCGCCGACACCATCGCGCAGTCGACGCGCATGGGCTGGCTGCCGAGCCACCCGACGCTCAACCGCAATCCGCTCGACCTGTGCGACGAGGCCGATGCCGCGGGCGTCGCGCCGGCGGACCACGTCGTCGAGGAGCTGCGCGCCGGGCGGCTGCGCTTCGCGGCCGAGGACCCGGACGACCCCGCGAACTTCCCGCGCATCCTGACGCTCTGGCGCGCCAACCTGCTCGGCTCCTCCTCGAAGGGCCACGAGTACTTCCTGCGCCACCTCCTCGGCGTCGGGCAGAACGCCGTTCGCGCCGAGGAGACCCCGGAGGACCGGCGCCCGACCGAGGTGGCGTGGCGCGACGAGGCACCCACCGGGAAGCTCGACCTCTTCACCACGATCGACTTCCGCATGAACGGGTCGGCGCTCTACTCCGACATCGTCCTCCCGGCCGCGACCTGGTACGAGAAGAACGACATCTCGAGCACGGACCTCCACCCGTTCGTGCACGCGTTCAGCGAGGCCGTCCTGCCGCCGTGGGAGGCGCGAACGGACTGGTCGGCGTTCGAGAAGGTGGCCGAGCAGTTCCAGCGCCTGGCGAAGACGCACCTCGGCGTCCGCCGCGACCTCGTCGCCGCGCCGCTGCTCCACGACACGCCGGAGGAGCTCGCCCAGCCGGGCGGCGACGTGCGCGACTGGACGCGCGGCGAATGCGACCCGGTGCCCGGCCGCACCATGCCGAAGCTCGTCGTGGTCGAGCGCGACTACGGCGCGATCCACGACAAGCTGACCGCGCTCGGTCCCCTCGTGGAGAGCGCCGGGATCGCGTGGAAGGGCATCACGTGGAAGCCCGAGCAGGAGGTCGAGGAGCTCCGCGCCCTGAACGGCGTCGTGCGCGGCGGCGTGGCCGACGGGCGTCCCCGTCTCACGCGGGACGTTCACGTCGCCGAGACGATATTCCGGCTCTCCGGCACCACCAACGGCCGCCTCGCGGTCGAGGGCTTCCGCGAGCTCGAGCGTCGCACCGGCACGAGGCTCGCCGACCTCGCCGAGGACCGCGAGGACGAACGCATCACGCTCGAGCAGGTGCGGGTCCAGCCGCGCAAGGTGATCACGTCGCCCGAGTGGTCCGGCATCGAGAGCCGCACCCGCCGCTACTCCCCGTTCACCGTCAACGTCGATCGCGACGTGCCGTGGCGCACGCTCACCGGGCGCCAGCACTTCTACCTCGACCACGAATGGATGCTCGAGCTCGGCGAGGGCCTGCCGGCCTACCGTCCGCCGCTCGCCGTGGCTCGTCACGAGGCGGGCGAGCTCGACCCGGGCGAGGCGGAGGTCGTCGTCCGCTGGATCACGCCCCACTCCAAGTGGTCGATCCACTCGGAGTTCCAGGACAACCTGCGGATGCTCGAGCTCTTCCGCGGCGGCCCGGTCGTGTGGCTCTCGCCACCTGACGCCGAGCGCATCGGCGCGACCGACAACGACTGGGTCGAGGTCGTCAACCGCAACGGGGTCATCGCCTGCCGCGCCGTGGTGTCCCACCGGATCCCGGCCGGCAGCGCGTTCATGTACCACTCGCAGGATCGGCACGTGAACGTGCCGATCAGCGAGACGTCCGGCACCCGGGGCGGCACCGACAACTCGGTCACCCGGATCATGATCAAGCCGACGCACCTCATCGGCGGGTACGCGCAGCTGAGCTGGGGCTTCAACTACTACGGCGCGATCGGCAGCCAGCGTGACGAGCTCACGATCGTCCGGCGCCGACGGTCCGAGGTGACGTACTGATGCGGGTCATGGCGCAGGTCGGCATGGTCATGAACCTCGACAAGTGCATCGGCTGCCACACGTGCTCGGTGACCTGCAAGAACGTGTGGACGAACCGGACCGGCGCGGAGTACATGTGGTTCAACGACGTCGAGACGAAGCCCGGCGTCGGGTATCCGAAGGGCTGGGAGGACCAGGCGCACTGGCGCGGGGGCTGGAAGCTCGACCGCCGCGGCCGCCTGCGCCTGCGCTCCGGCGGCCCGCTGCGAAAGCTCGCCTCGATCTTCGCCAACCCCGACCTCCCCGACCTGGACGACTACTACGAGCCCTGGACCTACGACTACGAGTCCCTGGTCACCTCGGGGCCCCGGCGCCACCAGCCGGTCGCCCGACCCGTGTCGCGCGTGACCGGCGCGCCGCTCGACATCACCTGGGGACCCAACTGGGAGGACGACCTCGGCGGCGGCCCCGAGCAGGTCCGCCTGGACCCGAACCTCCGCGACGGAGTCGAGGAGCAGGTTCGGGCCGAGTACGAGTCCGTGTTCATGATGTACCTGCCGCGCATCTGCGAGCACTGCCTGAACCCGGCGTGTGTCGCGTCGTGCCCGTCGGGAGCGATGTACAAGCGCGAGGAGGACGGCATCGTCCTCGTCGACCAGGAGCGCTGCCGCGGCTGGCGGATGTGCGTCAGCGGGTGCCCGTACAAGAAGGTCTACTTCAACTGGCACACCGGCAAGGCGGAGAAGTGCACGCTCTGCTACCCGCGGATCGAGGCGGGCATGCCGACGATCTGCTCGGAGACGTGGGTACTTCCGCGACGGCGACCGGCGGCAGCGCGGCGCCACGCTGCTGGGCCTCAAGCGCCGCTACCGCGAGGCGGGGCTCGAGCTCGAGGGGGGCGAGCTGCCCGACTACCTGCCGGCGATCCTCGAGTTCGCCGCCCTCGCGCCGGGCCCGGACGCCGACGCCGTGCTCGGCAGGATGCGACCGGGGATCGAGCTGCTGCGCGCCGCCCTCCGCGACATGGACAGCCCCTACGCGTGGCTGCTCGACGCGGTCGTCGCGACCCTGCCCCCGCCCTCCGACGCCGCGCTGGCCGAGGCGGCGCGGATCGCGCGTGAAGGACCGCCCGACGAGGACGTCGGGCTCGAGCCGTTCGCGCCGCCCGAGGTCATGCCTCCCCTGGGGGCGCTCCCGGTGACCGGGCCGGCCACGAGCCGCGCGGCGACGTTCCTCTGGGTCGTCCTGCCCTATCTCGCGATCGCGACGTTCGTCCTGGGCCACGTCTGGCGCTACCGCCGCGACCAGTTCACGTGGACGACACGCTCGACCCAGCTCCTGGAGGGCCGCTGGCTGCGGGTCGGGGGGCCGCTCTTCCACCTCGGGCTGCTGGCCGTGATCGGTGGCCACGTCATCGGCATCCTCGTCCCGCAGTCGTGGACGGCGTCGCTCGGGATCGGCGAAGACGCCTACCGCGCGTTCTCGGCGACGATGGGCACCCTCGCCGGGGTCGCGACGCTGGCCGGGCTGGGGATCCTCGTCGTGCGTCGGCTCGCGAACCCGCGGGTGGCGGCGACGACCCGCGGCTGGGACGTCGTGGTCATGGCGCTGCTCGCGGTCATGATCCTCACCGGGATGTGGAACACCTCGATCCACAACCTCCTCGAAGGCGGCTACAACTACCGGGAGACCGTCTCGCCGTGGTTTCGCGGGCTGTTCCTGCTCAGCCCGGATCCCCGGCTCATGACCGGCGCAGGGGTGCCGTTGAGCTACCAGGTGCACGCGGCGTGCGGCTGGCTGCTGCTCATGGTGTGGCCGTTCAGCCGGCTCGTCCACGCCTGGAGCGTGCCGCTCGCCTACCTCCGTCGCCGTCCCATCGTCTACCGCGCCCGCGCGCCGCAGGCCGTGCGCGCGGGGGCCGGCGGCGTCAGCGCCGCCAGCACACCTCCGAGTGAAAGAAGGGCCCATGTCCGCTCCTGATCGCGGCGGCGCGCGGGCGGGGAACCCGCTCGCGCTCACGCTCGCCACGCTCTCCTTCGGCCTGTGCTTCTACGCGTGGTCGCTGCTCGGGCCGCTCGGTCCGGACCTCCAGGACCAGCTCGGGCTCTCCGAGACCGAGCTCGCCCTCACGGTCGCGGTCCCGGTCCTGCTCGGCTCGCTGATGCGGATCCCGCTCGGCGTGCTCACGGATCGCTACGGCGGACGGCGCGTCTTCACGGCGCTCATGGCCTTCACCCCGATCCCGCTCGCCGGCCTGGCGCTGTTCAACGACTCGTGGGGCGCCGTGCTCGCGTTCGGCTTCCTGCTCGGGTTCGCGGGCGCGTCGTTCGCCGTGGGCGTCCCGTTCGTCAACCGCTGGTATCCGGCCGGCCGGCAGGGGGTCGCGCTCGGCATCTACGGGGTCGGCATGGGCGGCACGGTGCTCGGGGCGCTCACCGCCCCGAGGATCGCCAAGGCGACGAGCCTCGCCGTGCCGTTCTGGATCGCCGCGGCCGCCCTCGCGATCATGGCGGTCGTGTTCTGGGTGGTCGCGCGCGACGCCCCGGCGCCCGCCGGCGCGGCGCGTGGCTCGATGTTCGCCGGGCTGGCCGCGTTCACCGGCAAGGGCAGCGTCCGCGCCTGGGCGCTCGCGCTCTTCTACTTCATGGCCTTCGGCGGCTTCGTCGCGATGTTCCTCTACCTGCCGAAGCTCCTCCACGGCGTCCATCACCTCACGAAGACCGACGCCGGCTCCCGCGCCGCGGGGTTCGCCCTGCTCGCCGTCGCGGCGCGGCCGCTCGGCGGCTGGCTGTCGGATCGGATCGGCGCGCGCAACGTGCTGACCGCCTCGTTCGTCGGGACCGTCGTCCTCGCGCTCGTGCTCGCGGGGACCTATACGCACATGGTCCCGCTCACCCTCGCCTGTCTCACGATGGCGGTGTTCCTCGGCCTCGGAACGGGCGGGGTGTTCAAGCTCGTCCCGCAGTGGTACCCCGACCGGGTCGGCGCGGTCACCGGCGTCGTCGGCGCGGCGGGGGGCCTCGGCGGGTTCTTCCCACCGCTCGTGATGGCGATCGTGAAGTCGCAGACCGGCTCGTACGCGCTCGGCTTCGGGCTCATGGCGGTCGTCGGGGCGATCGCGCTGCTCGTGCTGATCGCGGTGAGCCGCCACGGCGGCACGCCGGCCGCGTCGGCGAGCGACGAGCGCCCGGGCTCGCTCGTCTCCACCTGATCCCGGCGCCGGCGACCCGGGGGCGGCGGTCCCGCCGACGCTCGCGCCGGCGGGACCGGATGGCCACCGCTACTAGTTCAGCCGCTCCACGATCATCGCCTCGCCCTGGCCCTGGGCGACGCACATCGTCTCCAGGCCGATCGTCCCGTCGACGGTGTCGAGGTCGTTGAGCAGCGTCGTCATGATCCGCACCCCGGTCATCCCGAACGGGTGGCCGAGCGCGATCGCCCCGCCGTGGGGGTTCAGCTTGTCGAACTCGAAGCCGACCTCCTCGGCGATCGGCAGCACCTGCGCCGCGAACGCCTCGTTGAGCTCGTAGACGTCGACGTCGCCGATCGCCATGCCGGCGCGCTCCAGCGCCTTCTTGATCGCGCCGATCGGCGCGACGCCCATGTACTCGGGCTCGTTGCCCCACGTCGCCGCGGTGATGATGCGGGCCCGCGGCTTCAGGCCCAGCTCCGCGGCCTTCTCCTCGCTCATGACGATGGCCGCCGCCGCGCCGTCGTTGAGCGGGCAGGAGTTGCCCGCGGTGACCGTCCCGCCCGGCTTGAACGCCGGGTCGAGCGAGGCGAGCTTCTCCAGCGTCGAGGAGGCGCGCGGCCCGTCGTCCTTCGCGACCTCGGTCCCGTCGGCCAGGGTCACCGGCACGATCTCGCGATCGAAGATCCCGGCCTCCTGGGCGGCGACGGCGCGCTCCTGAGAGCGCTGCGCGTAGGCGTCCTGGGCCTCGCGGGAGACGCCGTAGCGCTCGGCGACGTTCTCCGCGGTGAGCCCCATCGCGATGTAGGCGTTGGGCTGCCCGGGCTCCTTGCCCTGGAGCTTCTCGTTCTGGTCCTCGGGGTGGGCGGCCTCCTGCGCGGCGTTGTAGCCGGAGACGAACTCGACCCCGGCGGCCACGAAGGTGTCGCCCTGCCCCACGGCGACGCTGTTCGCGGCGGCGCGGATGGCGTCGAGCCCCGAGGCGCAGTACCGCGAGACGGTGGAGCCGTTGGTCCCCGCCCCGAGCTTGTCGGAGAGCAGGACGGAGATCCGCCCGATGTTGTTGGCCTGCAGGCCCTGCGGGAGCCCGCAGCCGGCGATGACCTCCTCGACGGTCGAGGGGTCGACGCCGGGATTGCGCTCGAGCACCTGGTCGATCGCGAAGGCCAGCGTCTCGTCGGGTCGCAGCGTGGCGAGCGAGCCCTTGAAGGCGCGGCCGATCGGCGTCCTGATCGCGTCGACGATCACGGCTTGCGGCATGGTGGTCCTTTCGGTGATGACGCCCGGCGGTCGCACTCCACGGGCAGGTTTACCCCCCGGCGGTCGCACTCCACGGGGCCTGACAGGGGAAGTCTATCCGCTCACCAGGTGAGCTCGATCTCCACCTCGCGCTCGTCGTCCTCGATCTCGACCTCGACCTTCATCCGGATCTCGTCGGGGACCTTGACGACGAACCGCATGCCGCCGCGCTCCATGACGACGTCGTTGCCGGACGCGAGCTCGTCGGCGATCTCGTGGAGCCGGGCGGCCGCCTCCTCGCGGCGCAGCGTCTGCTTGTCCTCCAGCTTGGCGATGTCCATCGGGCGGCTCCTTCGGGCGGGGGTGGCGATCAGCGTACCCCTCTCCCCCGGGCGGACCTGCTCGAGGCCCGGGACGAGCGGGACTCGGGCTAGCCGCGCCGCAGCCGGGCGAGGGCGACGCGCGCCCGCAGGACCCGGCCGGCCGGCGGCTCCCCGGGCCGCGCGGAGGGCAGCTCGAGCCTCGGCTCGACGGCCAGGGCCCCGACCCGCTCGCCCACCAGCGCCGCGACCGTGGCGCGCTGGTGGCGGCGCGGCTGGCCCGGCGTCCCCAGCTCCCACGAGGACGAGAACCCCACGTCGTGGAGCAGGGCATGGAGCGAGGACCGGGTGAGCCAGAAGCTGTGCTCGTTGTCGAGCGAGGCGCGGATGCTCGCCTCCTTCTCCACGGCGCCGGTCTCCGCGGCGAACTCGCGGTAGCGCAGCCCGGCGTACGGTCGACCCGCGCTCGCGGCGCGGGCCACCGGACCCCAGGCCACCTCCGTGTCGACGATCGTCAGTCGCGAGCACGCCCCGCGCATCCGCTCGGCGAGGGCGACGACGTCGTCGAGCTCCAGGTGGTAGAGCAGCCCGCTGCAGAGGATCACGTCGAAGCGGCCGAGCGCCGCCCAGTCGAGCGTCCGGACATCGGCGAGGCGCGGCTGCAGGCGGGCGCCGAGGTCGAGTGCGTCCCGCACGGCCTCGATGTCCGCGACGTTCGCCGCCCGACCCTCGACGGCGAGGACCTCGGCCCCGCGCGCGGCCAGCTCCGCGGCGAGGACCCCGCTGCCGGCGCCGAGATCGAGGGCCCGGACGCCGTCGAGGTCCCCGGCACGGACGAAGTCGGTGACCGCCTGCGCCACGGCGCGCGCCCGAGCCGCGCCCTCGGGCGAGCCGACGTAGCCGAACGCGCGCGCGCCGCGAGGGGTCTGGACGCCCATGCCGCCGGATACTAGATGAGCGTTTCGCGCGGTCGGACGGCCGGCTACGCCGTCGACCCGGCGGCGGCGGAGGGCGCGGCGGCGCGCCACGTGCCCACGAACGCCTCGACCACGCGCGGGTCGAACTGCGAGCCCGCGCACCGGCGGAGCTCCTCGATCGCGGCGCCCTCGCTGCGCGCCGCGGCATAGGGCCGCTCGGAGGTCATCGCGACGAAGGCGGCGCAGACGTGGAGGATCCGGGCGCCGAGCGGGATCTCCTCGCCGGTCAGCCCGTCGGGGTAGCCGATGCCGTCCCAGCGCTCGTGGCTCGAGCGCACCAGGCGCGCGATGGGACGCAGCGCGGGGGCCGCGGCGAGGATCCGCTCGGCGACGATCGTGTGGCCGCGGATGAACTCCCATTCGCGGTCGTCCAGCGGCGCCGGCTTGCCGAGGATGGCGTCGGGCACCGCGACCTTGCCGACGTCGTGAAGCTCGGCCGCCCGGACGATCTCGTCGACGTCCTCGCCGTCCAGCCCCAGCTCCCGGGCCACGCCGCGGGAGAGCTCGCCGATGCCGTGGGCGTTGACCGCCAGGTGCGGATCGGCCTCCCGGAGCGTCTGGAGCAGCACGTCGCGCATCTGCATGCCGGCCGAGCCGCGGCGGCTGTTCTTCTCCGCGTACATCCGCTCGTCGGCGACCAGCAGCGCGCGCTCGGCGTCCTGCACCTCGTCGGGCACGAGGACCGTGCCGTAGCTGCTCGTGATGACGAAGCCGTCGCCCTGCTCGCGCAACGCCGCGGCGGTGGCCGCGACGCCGACGTCGAAGCTCCCCTCCTGTGCGGGGAGGACGACGCAGAACTCGTCGCCGCCGAGCCGGTAGGCGCGGCCCTGCTCCCCGACCGAGAGGCGCAGCCGCGCGCCCAGGCGGGCGAGCAGCGCGTCGCCGGCGAGGTGCCCGAACATGTCGTTGTAGGCCTTGAAGCCGTCGAGGTCGAAGATCACGAGCGCCCGGCGCTCGATGCCGCCCGGCGCCGCGAAGGCCTCGTCGAGGTCGCGCATCAGGCGGCGCCGGTTGCCCAGGCCGGTGAGGGCGTCGGTGACGGCCTCCCGGCGCGTGGCCCGCAGCATCCCGAGGTACTCCTGGAACGTGAGCACCATCCGCACGGTCACGGCGAGCAGCGCCGCGGCGGACAGCAGGACGCCGAGCAGCGAGACCCGGTGGAAGTGGTCGACCACGAGCACGCCGATCGAGACCAGGGAGAAGGCGACGGGCAGGGCGATCTGCCGCAGCCCGCCGGGCGAGGGCAGGCGGCGGGACGGCTGCCACGCGGCGTAGGCCATCGTGATCGCGGCGAGCGGCCAGGCGATGTCGAGCGGGTCGCCGCCCGCGTAGCTGCCGACCGCCGACTGGTAGAGGTAGACGGTGTCGGCCACGGCCCACACGCCGAGGCCGACGGCCAGGGCCGTGAGCGTGCGGTCGAGGCGCCAGCCGCCGAGCGCGATGACCGACACGAGCAGCGCGAGCAGGGCGAGGTCGCAGACCGGGTAGGCGAGGTTGACCGCGACGGCCAGCGGGCCGCCCTCGGCCGCGCCGGCGACGGTGTCGAAGACGAGCGCGGCCGCGAGGCCGGCCACCGAGAGCGCGGCGACCACCGCGTCGAGCGCGATCGTCGCGCGCACGTGCGTCACGCGGTGGCGTGCGACCAGCGCCAGGCCCAGGCCGAGCCCGAGGTAGGAGCCGAGGTAGAGGACGTCGGCCACCGACGGGACCGGGATGCCGTCGCCCAGGATCGCCGTGGCGACGTCGCCCCCCGCGCTGGCCAGCAGGCCGAGGCCGAAGAGCAGCCACGCGGCTCGCTCGCCGGCGTAGCGCACCGCCCGGAGCAGGCAGAGGAGCGCGGCGGCGACCGTCAGCCCCGTGTAGAGCCCGTCGACCATGAACCCCTCGAGGTCGGCGCCCCCGAAGCGCGCGACCGTCCACAGGCCGAAGATCAGCGTGCCGAGCAGCAGGAGCGCCAGGGCGGCGCGCGGGGTCGAGGGCTGTGCGGTCTCGGAGGCCACGGGGAGAGCGCGTCCGCCGCCGGTCGGCGGAGCTTCCTCTCCCATCGGCCCTCCGGCGCCGCGGCTTGAGCCCTACCCGCCCGCCACCGCCGGCAGGATCGTCACCTCGGCTCCGGCGTCGACCTCCGTGTCGAGCCCGTCGAGGAAGCGGATGTCCTCCCCGCCGATGTAGACGTTGACGAAGCGCCGCAGGCCGCCGTCCTCGGAGATCCGCTCGCGCAGCTCCCCGAACCGGTCGTAGAGCGCGTCGAGCACCTCGCCGACCGTCGCGCCCTCCACCTCGGCGGTCGCCGAGCCCCCGGTGGCGGAGCGGAGCTGGGTCGGGATCCGCACGAGCACGGCCATCAGGCGGCGACCGCCTCGGGCAGGGCCGCCTCGAAGGCGGCGAGCGAGGGCTCGATCACGTGCGTCTCGAATGTCCCGCGGGCGATGTCCAGCGTCTTCAGCCCGTCGCCGGTCACGTAGGCGACCACGCGCTCGTCGGCGTCGATCTCCCCGCGCGCGGCGAGCTTGGCCAGCGTGGCGATCGTCACCCCGCCGGCGGTCTCCGCGAAGATGCCGGTGGTCTCGGCGAGGAGCTTGATCCCCGCGCGGATCTCCGGGTCGCTCACCGCGTCCACGCCGCCGCCGGTGCGGCGGGCGAGCTCGATGGCGTAGGGACCGTCCGCCGGGTTCCCGATCGCCAGGGACTTCGCGATCGTGTCCGGCCGTACGGGGCGGCAGACCTCGTGGCCCTCGGCGAAGGCCTGGGCGACGGGTGAGCAGCCCGCGGCCTGCGCGCCGTTCATGACCGGGACGACGCCGTCGAGCAGGCCCGCCTCGATCCACTCCTCGAAGCCGCGGGCGATCTTCGTGAACAGCGAGCCGGAGGCGATCGGCGCGATCACCCGGTCCGGCAGGCGCCAGTCGAGCTGCTCGGCGGTCTCGTAGGCGAGCGTCTTGCTGCCCTCGGCGTAGTAGGGGCGCAGGTTGACGTTGACGAACGCCCACGGGTGCTCGCCGGACAGCTCGGTGCAGAGCCGGTTGACGTCGTCGTAGCTGCCGCGGACGCCGACCAGCGTCGTCCCGTAGATGCCGGTGGCGAGGATCTTCTGCTCCTCGAGGTCGGCGGGGATGAAGACGAGCGAGCGCAGGCCGGCGGCCGCCGCGTGGGCCGCGACGGCGTTCGCCAGGTTGCCGGTGGAGGCGCAGGCGAACGTGTCGAAGCCGAGCTCGCGGGCGCGCGCGAGCGCGATCGCGACGACGCGGTCCTTGAACGAGTGGGTCGGGTTGGCGGCCTCGTTCTTCACCCACACCTCGCGCAGGCCGAGACGCTCGGCGAGGCGGTCGGCCCGGACCAGCGGGGTGCACCCGGTGGGGAGCGCATCGCGCGGGGCGGCGGGCACCGGCAGGAAGTCCGAGTAGCGCCACAGCGTCTGCGGCCCGGCCTGGATCCGGCGGCGAAGCCCCTCGGGGTCGCGGGTCCGCGGCGGCGCGTAGGCGACCTCGAGCGGGCCGAAGCACCGCTCGCAGACGTACCGCGCCTCGAGCGGGTAGTCGGTCCGGCACTCCTTGCAGCGAAGCGACTCTGGCGGCATATGTGAAAAAACCTCCGCCGGGGTCCGTGGGGGCAGAGGTTGGGTCACCGCCGATCCACATCTCCCAGGCATTCGATGGACGCCTGATGGAATTGGCACCGTTCCCTTGCGGGAGGTTGCCGGGGTTTCGTCGGGCCAAGTCCCTCCACCCCTCTGGATGCGTACTGCTATGTGGCGCGGACCGTAGCAAAGGCCTCGGCGGCGCGGAAGGGTGCGCTGCAGCGGATCGCCCACCCCGGCGGGCTCCGCGTGCCGACAGGTACGATGGAACCGAGGCCACGACGATGAGCGACGACCCGCGAAGTTCCCATGCCGAACCTCCCGAAGCCCCGTCTGCGGCGGTCGGGCCGTACCCGCGGGTCCACCGGCGCCCCGGCCACCGAGCCTGACCGCCTCCGCATCGAGGAGGTCGTCCAGGGCGACGTCCGCTGGGTGAACGTCGAGCGCATGGGCCCGCGCGAGCGGGCGTGGCTCGAGGAGCGCTACGACTTCCACCCGCTCGACTACGAGGACGTCGTCTCGCGCAATCAGCGGGCGAAGATCGACGAGTACGACGACTACCTCTTCGCGATCCTCTTCTTCCCGCGGTTCGACAAGGCGCTCGGGCGCCTGAACGCCGCCGAGCTCGACCTGTTCGTCGGACCGGACTACCTCGTCACGATCCCCAACGAGGAGATCAAGTCGGTGGAGTTCCTGTTCGAGCGCTGTCGCGCCGACGACGACCTCCGCGCCCGGCTGTTCGCCCAGGGGAGCGGCTACCTGCTCTACAAGGTGGTCGACGACTGCGTCGACGCGAGCTTCCCGATGCTGCGCAAGATCGGGAACAAGCTCGAGCGCCTGGAGGCGGCGATCTTCGAGGGGCGCTCCGACGAGGTGGTGCGCGACATCTCCAACGTCAAGCAGGAGATCATCAACTTCCGCACGATCGTGCGGCCCCAGCGCGCGGTGTTCAGCGATCTCGAGCGCACCAAGCACCGCTTCCTGGCCGGGGACCTGGACATCTACTTCGACGACATCAACGACGCCTCGGAGCGGATCTGGCAGCTGCTGGAGGGCTACAAGGAGACCGCCGAGGCGCTCGAGAACACCAACGAGTCGGTGCTCGCCCACCGGCTCAACGACGTGCTGCGGATCCTCACCGTCCTGACCGTGATCTTCCTCCCCCCCACGCTGATCGCCGGGATCTGGGGGATGAACTCGCACGTGCCCGGCGAGGGCACCGACCTCGGCTTCTGGCTCGTCGTCGGCTCGATCGTCGTGCTGCTCCTGAGCATGCTCGCCTACTTCAAGCGCCGCCGCTGGCTGTAGCCGGCGCGCGGATCAGGCGATCACGGCCGCCAGCCACGCCGCGGCCGCCAGCAGCCCGCCGGCGAGCTCGATGAGGATCGAGAGCCCGACGCCCTCGAGCGCGTGGACCGTCGACTCCCAGGCGCCGGGCTCCGCGCCGAGCCGCACCCGCTCGGCGAGGTAGACGCCGGCCACGAAGAAGAGGAAGAGCCCGACGACGGGCACGACGAAGAAGCCGACGATGCCGGCCAGCGCCCCGACGGTGACCGAGCGCCCGGGCACCCCGGCCTCGAGCATCCGGCGGCCGGGGACCAGGAACTGGGCCACCGTGGCGGCGAGCAGGACGGCGGTGGCGAAGGCGAGCACGATCCACCGGGCGCGCTCGTCGCTCGCCAGGGACCAGATCGCGATCGCGGCCCAGACGATCGGGAGCCCCGGCAGGATCGGCACCAGGACGCCCGCGAGGCCGACGAGGATCGCCACGCCCACGAGCAGGTCGAGGGTCGCCATGGCCGGAACCTTCGCGCACCCGGCGCGGTGGGCGCGGCCCGACCGGGACCGGGTCGGCACCCTGGCCGCGTCCACCCGCGCGCTGGACGGCCCGTAACGGGTGAGGACCGCCGGTGTTGAGCCTCCCGTGGCCGCCACCTCCGCCGCGGACCTGGAGCGCCTGGGCGCCGCGCTCGGCGAGGCGACCCCGAGCCTGCGGATGCTCGTGGTCGTCAATCCCTACGCGACGACGGTGAGCGACCGGCTGCGGCACCTCGTCGTCTACGCCCTCCAGGGGCGCTACGCGGTGGAGGCGGTCGACACGCAGCGGCGCGGGCACGCCACGGACCTCGCCCGGGAGGCGGCCGCGGGGGGCATCGACGTCGCGGTCGCCTTCGGCGGGGACGGGACGGTGAACGAGGTGGCGAACGGCCTGGCCGGCTCGAACGTGCCGCTCACCTGCCTGCCGGGCGGGTCGGCGAACGTCTTCTGCCGGCTGCTCGGCATCCCGACGGACGTCGTCGACGCGACCGAGCACCTGCTGCGCCTCGCCGACGACTGGCGCCCGCGCGCGGTGGACCTCGGCAGCGTGAACGGCCGGCGGTTCTGCTTCGCCTCCGGCGTCGGCCTGGACGCCTCGGTGGTCGAACGGGTCGACGCGAACCCGCGGGCCAAGGCGCGCTGGCGGGAGTACTACTTCGCCACGACCGCCGTCGGGACGTTCGTGCGCCGCTACGCCTGGCGGGCGCCGCGACTCGAGGTCGAGGTCGCGGGGCGCCGGCTGGCGGGCGTCACCGCGGTGGTGCAGAACGCGGCGCCGTTCACGTACTTCAAGGGCCGCCGGATCGACCTCGCCCCGGGCGCCGCGCTGGACAGCGGCACGCTGGCCGGCGGCGTCCTGGGCCGGGCCACCCCGATCGACGTGCCGACCGTGGGCTTCCGGGCCCTCTCGTCGCGGGCGGAGGTCTCCCGCCACCGCCAGGTCGAGACCTTCACCACCGCCGAGGAGTTCGTCGTGCGCCCGGCCGGCGAGGAGCCGCTCCCGGTACAGGTCGACGGCGACTACCTCGGGCACGTGGCCGAGGCCCGCTACCGGGTGGAGCCGGGGGCGCTGCAGGTCGTGTCGTAGGTGCCGCGCCGGGGCCGGACCCTCGCCGTCCTCGCGGCCGCGCTCGGCGCCGTCGCCGCGCCGGCCGCCGCTCCCGCTCTCCCCCTGCCCGGCGCGCCGCGTTGCGCCGTCTTCCCGGCCGACAGCCCGTGGAACCGCCGCGTCGATCGCCTGCCGGTGGCGCGAGGCTCCGCGGCGCTCGTGCGCGCGATCGGGCTCGGCGCGCCGGTGCACGCCGACTTCGGCTCCGGGACGTGGGACGGCGGGCCGATCGGCATCCCCTTCGCGCTCGTCGGGCACCGGACGCGACGCGTGCCGGTCGGGTTCGAGTACGCCGGCGAGTCCGATCGCGTCGGCTACCCGATCCCGCGCGACGTGCCGATCGAGGGCGGACGCCGCGCGCAGGGCGACCGCCACGTCCTGCTCGTCGACCGCGACGCCTGTCGCCTCTACGAGCTCTACGCGGCCCATCCGCCGCGCGCCGGCGGCCGGCGCTGGCGGGCCGGGTCGGGCGCGGTCTGGAGCCTGCGCTCGAACCGCCTCCGGCCCGCCGGGTGGACCTCGGCCGACGCGGCCGGGCTGCCGATCTTCCCCGGGCTGGCGCGCTACGACGAGGTCCGCCGCGGGGTGATCGACCACGCGCTGCGATTCACCGCGCCGCGCACCCGTCGCGCCTACGTCTACCCGGCGCGCCACTTCGCCTCCGACGCGCGCGACCCCGACCTCCCGCCGATGGGGCTGCGCGTGCGCCTGCGCCGCTCGGCGAGTCTCCGCCGGTTGCCCCGCCAGGCCCGGATCGTCGCCCGGGCCCTGCAGCGCTACGGGATGATCCTCGCCGACAACGGCGCCCCGTGGTACGTCTCGGGCGCGCCCGACCGCGGCTGGGACAACGACGACCTCCACGCGCTCGGGCGCCTGCGCGGACGCGACTTCGAGGTCGTCGACACGCGCCCGCTCGGTCGTCCCCGCTGAGTCCCGCGGTCCGCGAGACGGGAGCGGCGCGCGCGTCGGATAGCGTTGGCCGCGGCCATGGCCGCAGCGTCCGACCAGCCGCGCCTCGCCGTCGTGGACGCCGGCATCCAGGGCGCGGCGTGAGCGCGCGGGCCGCGCTCGCCGCGCCGCGCCACGGCCCGTCGTCACGCGGGAGCGGGCGCGAGCTCGTGGCGGCGGGCGCCCGTGGCACCCGCCGCCTCCCACCGGAGTCGCTGTTCGTCGCCGCCGCGGTGTCGCAGTACCTCGGCGCGGCGCTCGCCGTCCTGCTCTTCGCCTCGGTGCCGGCGGCCGGCGTCGCCTGGCTGCGCGTGCTCAGCGCCGCGGCGGCGCTCGCCGCGTGGCGGCGTCCCTGGCGCCACGCCTGGACCCGGCGGCGCCTCGCGCTCGCCGCCGCGTTCGGCACCACGCTGGCGGGGATGAACCTGGCCTTCTACGAGGCCATCGACCGCATCCCGCTCGGCACCGCGGTGGCGATCGAGTTCTGGGGGCCGATCGCCGTGGCCGCGCTGGGCTCGCGCACGCGACGTGATTGGGGCGCGCTCGCGCTCGGCGCGGCCGGCGTGCTGCTCCTCGCCGACGTGCAGATCGGCGGCAGCGCCGCCGGCGTCGCCCTGGCCCTGCTCGCCGGCGGGCTGTGGGCGCTCTACATCGTGCTCGGCCACCGGGTCGCCCGGGCCGGCGACGGGGTCGACGGCCTCGCGGCCGGCATGGCCTTCGGCGCTCTCGCCATCGCCCCGCTCTCCGCGCCGGCGGCGTCGCCGGCGTTCTCCGACCCGGCGCTGCTCTCCGCCTGCCTCGGCGTCGGCCTGCTCTCCAGCGTCGTGCCCTACGCGCTCGACCAGGTGGCGCTCGTCCGACTGGGTCGCGCCCGATTCGCCCTGCTCCTCGCCCTGCTCCCGGCGACCGCCGTGCTCGCGGGGGTCGCGCTGCTCGGGCAGGTGCCGACGCTCGCCGAGGCGATCGGGATCGGCGCGGTCATCGGCGCGGTCGCGATCCGGCCCCGCGACGACGTGCCGGCACCGTAGCCGCCGGGCACGGCCGACCGCCCGCATCCGGACCGCCCGCATCCGGACCGCCCGGCCGGCTGACGTGGCGTGCTCAGCCGCCGGCGCCCGGCGTGACGCGATACGCGTCGAACACCGCGTCGATGTTGCGCAGGCGCGTGATCGTGGCGTCGAGGGAGCGGGTGTCCCCCACCTCGACGACGAAGCGGTTGCGCACCATCGGGTCGCTCACCGTGCAGCGCGCCTCGACGATGTTGATCCCGGCCTCGGCGAAGGTCCGCGAGAGGTCCTCGAGCATCCGGTGGCGGTCCCACCCGTCGACCTGGATCTCGACCTTGAACGCCGTCTCGGAGTCGCCCTCCCACGCCACCGGCGTGAAGCGGTCGGGGTCCTTTCGCAGCACGCGGACGTTCGGGCAGTCCTCGCGGTGGATCGTGATCCCGCGGCCGAGCGAGATGTAGCCGACGATCGGGTCGCCGGGCACCGGCCGGCAGCACTTGGCCAGGCGGAGCATGACGTCGTCGATGCCCTTGACCTCGATGCCGTACTGCGTGGAGGACGCCGTCGGCCGCTCGCGCCGGCGCCGCGTCGTGAGGAGGTCGTCGGCCGCCGTGGGCGCGCCGTCGGCCGCCTCGCCCTGCTTGAGGCGCTGCATGACCTTGGTCACGACGACCTTCGGCGAGATCTTCGCGCCGCCGAGCGCGAGGTAGAACTCGTCGCCCTTGCGGAAGCCCATCTCGCGGATGATGTCGGCGAGCAGCGAGGAGCCGACGATCTTCTGCGCCGGCAGGCCCTGCTTGCGCAGGTGCTCCTGCAGCAGCTCGCGGCCCGCGTGCTCGGTGTCCTTGCGCGACTCGGTCTTGAACCACTGGCGGATCTTGTTGCGCGCGCGCGTCGTCTTCACCAGCGCCAGCCAGTCGCGCGAGGGCCCGCGCTCGCGCTTGCTGGTCAGCACCTCGACGATGTCCCCGGAGCGCAGCTCGTAGGAGAGCGGGACGATCTTCCCGTTGACCTTCGCCCCGACGCAGCGGTGGCCGACGTCGGTGTGCACCTCGTAGGCGAAGTCGAGCGGCGTCGCGCCCGAGGCGAGCGACTTCACCTCGCCCTTGGGGGTGAAGACGAACACCTCGTCCTCGAACAGGTCGACCTTCAGCGTCTCGACGAACTCCCGGGGGTCCGAGAGCTCCTGCTGCCAGTCCACCAGTCGCCGGAGCCAGCGCAGCTTCTCGTCGCCCTCCCCCGCGCTCTCGCCCTGCTTGTAGAGCCAGTGCGCGGCGATCCCGAACTCCGCCATGTCGTGCATGTCGCGGGTCCGGATCTGGATCTCCAGCGGCCGCCCCTCGGGCCCGATCACCGTCGTGTGCAGCGACTGGTACATGTTGAACTTCGGCATCGCGACGAAGTCCTTGAAGCGCCCGGGGAGCGGCTTCCACAGCGAGTGGATGACCCCGACCGCGCCGTAGCAGTCCTTCACCGAGTCGACGATCACGCGCATCGCGGTGAGGTCGTAGATCTCGTTGAACTCGCGGCCCTTCTTCGTCATCTTCGAGTAGATCGAGTAGAAGTGCTTCGCTCGACCCGAGATCTCCGCCTCGATGCCGAGCGCGTCGAGCTCCTTGGCGAGGTACGCGCCGGCCTGCGTCACGTAGCGCTCGCGCTCCTCGCGCTGCTGCGCGACGAGGCCCTTGATCTCCGTGTACTTGCGCGGGTGCAGCGTGGTGAAGGCGAGGTCCTCGAGCTCCCACTTGATGGCGTGGATGCCGAGCCGGTGCGCGATCGGCGCATAGATGTCGATCGTCTCCTTCGCCTTCTCGATCTGCTTCTGCTTCGGCAGCGCCGAGAGCGTTCGCATGTTGTGCAGGCGGTCGGCGAGCTTGATGAGGACGACCCGGATGTCCGAGGCCATCGCGACCATCATCTTGCGGTAGTTCTCGGCCTGCGCCTCGTCTCGCGACTGGAAGGTGAGGCCGGTGAGCTTCGTGACCCCGTCGACCAGGCCGGCGATGTCGTCCCCGAACTGCGCACGCACGTCCGCGAGCGACGCGGTGGTGTCCTCCACGGTGTCGTGGAGCAGCGCCGCACAGAGCGTCTCGGTGTCGAGGCGCATGCCCGCGCAGATCTTCGCCACCCCGACGGGGTGGATGATGAAGTCCTCGCCCGTGCGGCGTCGCTGGTCGGTGTGCTTGTCGCAGGCGTAGACGAAGGCGCGCTCCACCGCCCCGCGGTCGATCGCCACGGCCCGCTCGCCGCTGTGCTCCTCGACGATCGCGAAGAGGTCGCCGAGCAGGCGGCGCTCGGTCTCGGTCAGGCCGTCCCGGTCGACCGGCGGGACCGGGCCCTCGACGACCGGCTGACCGACGTGCGCGCGTCCCGCCGGACCGGCCCCGCCCGCGACGCCGTTCCGCCCGGGGCGGCTCACGCGGTCGGTGGTGGTGTCGCTCTGCTCAGGAATGCCAGTCCGTCCTCGTGTCGTGCGCGGTAGACCCGGAACGCCTCCGAGCGCTCGAGCGACGTGCGCTCCGCGGACCGGAGGGCCAGGGCCGGTCGATCCCGGTCGAGGCTGACGAGGCCCAACTCCCCGAGGACCCGGACGAGGCGACCGGCGAGCGCCGCCGGCCGGCCGTGCGGGCCGTCCCCCCGGAGCAGGGCCTCGAGCTCCTCGCCGGCCGCCGCCTGCCGGGCGCGGAGGTCCCGGTAGAGGGCGACGAGCGGGGCTCGCAGATCGAGCTCCATCTCCTGAATCTTCCGCGTGAAGCCTAGCTCAGCCTCGCCCCAGGCCAGATGGGAGAACGCATCGTCCGCCGGACGTGGCGCCGCGGCGAGGAGCCGCGCGCGGTGCGCATGCGCCGGCGGGTCGAGGGCGACGAGGTGCACCGCGCCGGCCGCCAGGGCGGGATCCGCCTCGAGCGCCCGCCACGAGCAGAGGCGAAAGCCCCCGAGCCGCCCGGCCAGGCCGGCGCGGCGACGGTCGACGTCCGCGCACACCGCGAGGACCGGCTCGCCCGTCGCCGACACGTCGCCGAGCACGCCGGCGGCGCCGGGACCGCGGCGGTCGACGATCTCGCGCGCCGCGCCGGACGGCACCGCCGCCGCCGATTCCGGGGGCCACGGCGCGAGCGCCGCCTCGGCCTCGGCGAGCGCGGCGGCGAGGTAGTCGTCGGGCTCGCCCACGATCTCGATCGGCTCCGGCGGCGCGCTGCGCCAGGCGTGGACGAGGCGCAGTCGCGGCTCGACGGCGCCGTTCCACTCGTCGGCCTCGAGGCGCACGAGGACGTCGGCCGGCTCGCCGGCGGGGACGGGCAGCCGCCCCTCGCAGCCGAAGGCCACGAGCTTCGCCCGGGCGCCGGCGGCCTGGACGGTCGCCCGCAGGTGGCGACCCTCCTCGCCCATGGGCCGCGGGTCGGCGAACCGCGCGGCGGGAAGGAGCAGCGTCGGGCCGGGGTTCCCCATCCCGCACGGCTCCAGCGCGGCGAGGTCCTCGGCGAGATCGAGCCCGAGCGGGTCGCCCGCCACCACGGCGTCGGCGCGGCGCTCGGGGAGGCGGGCGTCGGGCCCCAGCGCGGCGTCGGCGTGGGCGGCGAACGCATCACGGAACGCGTCGAGCGCGCCGGCGGCGATCGTCAGGCCGGCGGCCGCCCGGTGACCGCCGTGGCGGAGCAGGTGCGCCGCGCACGCGTCGAGCCCGGCGAGCAGGTCGAAGCCGGGCACGCTGCGACCGGAGCCCGTGCCCTCCTCGCCGGCGAGCGCGACGAGCACGGTCGGCCGGTGCCAGCGCTCCACGAGCCGCGAGGCGACGATGCCGATCACGCCCGGATGCCAGTCGGCCCCGGCGAGCACGTAGGCCGGGCGCGCCCCGGCGGCGCGCAGCTGCGCCTCGGCGTCCCGCAGGATCCAGGTCTCGGTCGCGCGGCGCTCGGTGTTCGCGGCGTCGAGCTCCGCGGCGAGGTCGGCGGCGCGCTCCTCGTCGCCGGTCAGCAGCAGCTCGAGCGCGACGTCGGCCCGCTGGACGCGACCGGCGGCGTTGAGCCGCGGCGCGAGGCGGAAGCCGAGCGCGCGCGCGTCGATCTGCCCCGGGTCGAGCCGGGCCGCGCGCATGAGGGCCCGCAGCCCCGGGTTGCCGGTTCCCGCCAGCGCGCGCATGCCCTCGCGCACCAGGCGGCGGTTCTCGCCGCGCAGCGGGACGAGGTCGGCGACGGTGGCGATGGCGACGAGATCGAGGTCGCGCGTGGCCAGCGCCGGATCGGCTCCCGCGGCGCCGGCGACGGCGGCCAGGAGCTTGTGCGCCACGCCGGCGCCGCAGAGGTCCCCGCACGGGTATCCGCCCAGCGCGGGGTGGACGATCGCCGCGTCGGGCAGGACGCCGTCGGCACGCGGGCGGTGGTGGTCGGTGACGACGACGTCGAGTCCCGCCGCGCGCGCCGCGGCGACCTCCTCGACGGCGGTGATCGCGCAGTCGACGGTGACCAGCAGCCGGGTGCCGCGCCCGGCCAGGCGCTCGACGGTCGCGCGCGAGAGCCCGTACCCGTCCGCCCGGCGGTCGGGGAGGTGCCAGTCCACCTCGCCCCCAGGGCGCGCAGGCCGCGGACGAGGATCGCGGTGGCGCACACGCCGTCGCAGTCGTAGTCGCCGTGGATCGTGATCCGGGTCCCCGCCTCGAGATGGCGCCTGAGGAGGGCGACCGCGGCTTCCATGCCGGCGAAGCCGCTCGGGTCGTGGCGCTCGTCGGCGGCGAGGAAGGCACGGGCGGCGGCGGGGTCGGTCAGCCCGCGGCGGACGAGGACCTGCGCGAGGGTGTGGGTGACGCCGAGGTCCCGCTCGAGGCGGAGCGCGTCGGCGTAGCGGTAGGGGGCGAGGGCGAGGCGGGGCTCGGGGCGCGGCGGGGGCTCGGGGCGCGGCGGGGACCCGGGGCGCGGCGGGAGCCGGGGCGCGGCAGGGGCGCGCCGCGCTCGGCGTTCGGTCCCGCGACTCCGGCGGGCTGGTGCTGGAGCATGATCGGGTCAGGCTAGGCGGGAGACCCGACGGACCCGGTCGGGCTCGGCGCTGCGAGGGCGGGGCATCGACGGCGATCCGGCGGGGCTCCGCCGCGTGGGCCGATCGCGCCACGCGGGGACGACGGCAACGAGAGTTGGCGCGACCGTGTCGGGCTTTCGTCACACCCGGGGCGTCCGGCGTGCCGATCGTCCGCCGCGGTCCTGCTCCGCTTCACGTTTCCCCTGACATACAGGGGAAACGTGAAGAGCGCCGGGCCGCGGCGCGATCGCCCGAGAACGGCAGGCCGGAAAACGGCATCGGCCGCTGCGGCGAGGTCGACGCGAACCTCGATCCCGAGGAGCGGGATCAACCTCGCGCTCGAGCCCTGCGGGATCGCCGGGGGCGGGTGCCTCGGCCCGGCGTCCCTCGGTCCCGGCCGCCATCCGTCCCGGCCGCCATCCCGTCCCGGCCCCCGGCCGCCCGCATCACCCTTCGATGATGCCGTTCGCCCGAGCCGAGCCGGCTCGCGCGGCGAGGCCACCGCCCGGCTACGCCGACGAGCCCCCGCGCCCCCTACGCCGGCGCCCCCGCGGTCCGCTCCCGCCGCAGGCCCTCGGCGTAGACGAGCGCGATCCCGATCACCGCGCCCGGAATCGCCTCCAGCGCGGTGAGCAGGTGGGTGTCGCTCTCCCCCGGCACGCTGAAGCCGTTCACCACGAACCCGAAGATGATCGAGCCGAAGAGCGCGCCGAGGAACGCCCCGACGATCCCGCCCCAGAAGCGGTCGGGCAGGAAGATCGTGAAGTGCCAGATGGCGAGGCCCATCATCACCCAGGCGAGCATGCCCATCAGCGCGGCCTCCCGTGTCGTCGTGACCGCTGACGCTTGCCCCCGGCCGGCTTCGGCCGCTCCTCCGGCGCCATGCCCTCGCCCTCCGCCTCGTCGGGCGCATGGACGAAGTCGCCGGGATCGACGTCCGGGTCGGTGAGCGTCTTCTTCGCCGGCTCGGGCGCCGGGGGTGCGGCCGCCGCCCTTCCGGCCGCGGCCGGGGCGCCGCCGCCGCCCTTCCGGCCGCCCGTCGGGCGCGCCGCGAGCCCGCGGTCGCGGCCGGCGCCGCGTCGTCCGCGATGTCGCGCTTGAGCTCCTCGAACTCCTCGGCGCTGATCTCCTCCGGCTGGTCGGGCGTCGTGACCCGGTCGCCGCCGCGACGCAGGCGGCGGCGCTTCGGGGCCTCGGGCTCGACGTCGGCGTCGGCGCCCGCGGCGGGGGTCGGGTAGGCGGGCACCCGCCCGTCGGGCGCCTCGCGCTCGATGCGCCGCCGCCGCTGGGCGTAGACCGGCTCGCGCTCCTTCCAGTGGTCGAGCACCGGCGAGGCGATGAAGATCGACGAGTACGTGCCCGAGGCGATGCCGACGAACAGCGCGAAGGCGAAGTCCTGCAGGGTCTGCCCGCCGAAGAGCAGCAGGGCGAGCACCGGCATGAGCGTGGAGAAGCTCGTGGCCAGCGACCGCGTCAGCACCTCGGACATCGAGCGGTTGACGATCTGGGAGAACGCCGCCCGGGGCATCCGCGGCACGTTCTCGCGGATGCGGTCGAAGACGATGATCGTGTCGTAGAGCGAATAGCCGAGGATGGTGAGCAGCGCGGCCACGGTCGCTGTCGTCACCTCCCGGCCCAGCAGCGAGTACACGCCCGCGGTGATGAGCAGGTCGTGCATGAGGGCGATGAGGACCGGCACGGCGAACTTCCACTCGAACCGCAGCGCGATGTACGCCGAGATGACGAGCAGCGAGGCGATGATCGCGATGATCGCGCTGTTCGCCACGGTCTGGCCGAACGTCGGCCCCACCGACTGCGAGGAGAAGTTGCGCGTCGCGCCGAACGCCTTCTCCAGCGACGCGCGGACCGACTGGACCTTCGTGGGCTGCAGCGTCTTGGTCGAGATCTGCACGACGTTGGGGCCCAGATCGCTGCCCGTGACGCGCTGGATCTTCGCGTCGCCGTAGCCCTTGGCGGAGAGGACGTCGCGGACCTGCTGCTCGCTCGCCGGCTGGGCGAGCGCGGTCTGGATCCGGGTCCCGGAGGTGAAGTCGATCCCGAAGTTCAGGCCCTTCCCGCCGATGGCGAGCGCCCCGATGATCAGGATCACCCCGGACATCGAGAAGAACCACTTCGACGCGCCCATGAAGTCGAAGTGCCAGCGCCGCTCGCGCTTGCCCGCGCCGAGTGCCGCCGGGCTCGAGATGAGCTTCGACCGCCCCATCGTGCCGAGCGCGGCCTGCGTCGCGAGGACCGCGGTGAACAGCGAGACGATCGTGCCGACGCCGAGCGTGAAGGCGAAGCCCTTCACGCCCGAGGTGGCGAGCATGAAGAGGATGAACGCGGTCATCAGCGTGACGACGTTCGCGTCGATGATCGCCGAGAGGCCCTTCTTGTAGCCCTGCGCGATGCCGGCGGAGATCGATCTCCCGCCGCGGATCTCCTCCTTGACGCGTTCGAAGATCACGATGTTCGCGTCCGCGGCCACGCCGATGGTCAGGATCGAGGCCGGCGATCCCCGGCAGCGTCAGCGTGATCGGGATGAGCTTGACGAGCGCGAACAGGTAGATCCCGTAGACGACCAGCGCACCGCACGCGATCAGGCCGAGCACGCGGTAGAAGGTCGAGCAGGAAGATCATCACCAGCAGCGAGGCCGGCGAGCCCGGCCACGAGGCCCTGGTCGAGCGCCTGCTTGCCGAGCGTCGCGGACACCTGCGACTGCGAGATGAGCTTCAGGCCGATCGGCAGCGCGCCGAGCTCGAGCAGCTTCGCGAGGTCCTGGGCGGACTGGATCGTGAAGCCGCCGGTGATGATCGGCGCCGTTCTCCGCCGTCGATCCCGTCGGGCAGGTTGCGGTAGTCGATCGAGGCGACGGAGATGAGGTCGCGGTCGAGCGCGACCGCGAAGTGCTGGAGGTTCGCGCTGCTGGCTCCCCGGGAGCGAGAGGCTCTGGCCGCGCTGCGCGATCGTCCGGGTGACGTCCTGGAAGGCGCTCTTGCCCTTGTCGGTGAACTTGAACTCGACGTCGGGCGGGCTGCCGGCCTGGTTCTGGTCGGTCCCCTGCTTCGGGTCGGTGATGTCCTTGCCGAACAGCGAGACGCGGTCGCGCAGGACGTACCACTTCACCTGGTTCGGGTCCTTGGGCTTGTCGCCCGCCTTGCGGTAGGTGGCCTGGAGGACGACCGTGCCCTGTGGGACGACGACGAGCTCCGACCCCGGCGGGACCTTCTGCCCCGGCAGCTCGGAGAGCAGGTCCTTCTTCGTCTCGTCGGGCCCGGCGATCAGCTTCTTGTTCCGGTTGAAGAGCCAGTACTGCGGACCCACGCGCGAGATGTCCTGCCCGCCCCGCACCGGCTGCCTGGCGGCGAGCCTGACGGCGTCGTGGAGCGAGAGGCCGGCCGACGGGTCGCCCGCCGCCTGGCTGATCCGCAGGGCCTCGGGGTCCTGGGCGGTGAGCTGCGAGGCGACCGTCTTCCCGTTCGAGGTGAGGACGTTCTCCTCCCAGTCGTAGAACGCGAGCTGGGCCGGCGTGCCGACCTGCTTCTCGGCTCGCTGGACGTTCGTGACGTTCGGCAGCCCGACGGTGATCTGATCGCCGCCGGAGCGCTGGATCTCGGGCTCGGCGACGCCGAGCGCGTCGACGCGGTCGCGCATGATCTCGATCGCGCGGCTGATCGAGGCCGAGTTCGACCTTCGCCTGCGGGGTGGGCTTGCCCTGGTAGACGAGCTCGACGCCGCCCTGGAGGTCGAGGCCGAGCCGCGTCTTGCGGTGCACCGGCGATCCGGGGAGGATCACGAGCAGGGACAGGATCAGCAGTCCCGCGACGAAGAGCAGGATGAAACCGTTGCGCGCGCGCGGCGACATGCGGTGTCGAGGGTAGCCGTTCGGGGTGCCGGAGCGTTCCGCTCAGGCCGTCGGCGCCGGCGAGGTCATCCCCGCGGCGTGAGGACGAGCAGGAGCCCGCCGTCGTCGTCGTAGGCCGGGAAGAGATCGGCGACGGCGCTCGCCGGCAGGTCGCCCTCCGCGTTGACCGTCACGGGCTTGCCCATCGCCCGCACCCCCCACTCGAGCACGGTCGTCGACCGGGTCGCCGTCGTCCTCGAAGTCCAGGCCGAGCACCTCCGGACCGGGCGCCCGATGACCCGCTCGTCGTCGAGCCCGGTGAGCTCGAAGGAGCCGCGCCCGCAGCCGATGACCCGGCCCGCCTGGTCGCAGACGAAGAACGCGGCGTTCGGCGCCGGGTAGTAGTCGTCGAGCAGCTCGAACAGGAAGGCGAACCCGCAGCGGGAGCAGCCCTTCGGCTCGCGGCGGAAGCCCGCGGTGCGGTCGGCCTCGGTCGAGCGGTGGCCGCAGTTGGGGCAGATGAACAGGTGCGCCATCGTCGGGAGGGCAGGCTAGGCGGGGAACCTGAACGTGGCCCTGAAGGCGGCCCGGCCGGGGGCGCGGCCGGGCTCAGAAGAGCCGGACGCGCTCCGCGGGCGCCTCGAGGCCGAGGTGCGCGAAGGCCCGCCGGGTCGCCACGCGCCCCCGCGGGGTGCGCTCGATCAGCCCGCGCTGGAGCAGGTAGGGCTCGTACACGTCCTCGATCGTGTCCCGCTCCTCGCCGACCGCGACCGCGAGCGTCGAGAGCCCGACCGGGCCGCCGACGAGACTTCTCGCAGATCGCGCGGAGGATCTCGCGGTCGAGCCGGTCGAGCCCCTCGTGATCGACCTCGAGCAGCTCGAGCGCCGCGTCGGCCACGTCCTCGGTGACGACGCCCGTGTGGCGGACCTCCGCGTAGTCGCGGACGCGCTTGAGCAGGCGGTTGGCGACGCGCGGCGTCCCGCGGCTGCGCGCGGCGATGGCCTCCGCGCCGTCCGGGCTCGACCTCGACCCCGAGGAGCGCCGCCGAGCGGGCCACGATCAGCGCCGAGGTCGGCCGGGCCCGTAGTGCTCGAGGCGGTGCTGGATGCCGAAGCGGTCGCGCAGCGGGGTGGTGAGCAGACCGGCGCGCGTGGTGGCGCCGACGAGCGTGAACGGCGGCAGGTCGAGGGTCACGACGCGGGCGCCGGCGCCCTGGCCGACGGTGATCGGCAGCCGGCGATCCTCCATCGCGGGGTAGAAGGTCTCCTCGAGCGCGCGCGGGAGCCGGTGGATCTCGTCGACGAAGAAGACGGCGCGCGGCTCGAGCGCCGTGAGGAACGCGGCGACGTCGCCCTTGCGCTCGAGCGCGGGTCCGGCCGTCTGCACGAACGGGACCTCGAGCTCGGCCGCCACGATCTGCGCGAGCGAGGTCTTGCCCGAGGCCCGGAGGGCCGGCGAGCAGCACGTGGTCGAGCGCGTCGCCGCGGGCCCCGGCGGCGGCGATCGAGATCGCCAGCTGGTCGCTGCAGCGCCCTCCTGGCCGACGAAGTCCGTCGAGCCGCTGCGGGCGCAGGGAGCGGTCGAGCTCGTCCTCGGCGGGCAGGACGCCGGGGGTCTGGATCCGCGGCGCGCTCACCGGCGGGCCTCGCGCAGCGCGCCCGCGATCAGGTCCTCGGGACTCTCGCCCTCGGCCCCGTCGAGCAGCGCGTCGGCCTCCGGGACCGAGAAGCCGAGGCCGACGAGGCCGTCGCGGGCGAGCCGCCGCGGGTCGTCGGCCCGTGCGACGACGATGTCGCCCTCGGGCATCCCGGCGCCGACCTTCTCGCGCAGCTCGACGACGATCCGCTCGGCGGTGCGCTTCCCGACGCCGGGGACGGACTGCAGGCGGGCGGTGTCGCCGGCCGCGACGCGCGGCGAGCAGCTCGCGCGGCGGCCCGCCGGAGAGCACGGCGAGCGCGACCTTCGGCCCGACGGACTGGACGCCGAGCAGCAGCAGGAAGAGCTCGCGCTCATCCTCGGTGGCGAAGCCGTACAGGGCGAGCGCGTCGTCACGGACGACGAGATGGGCGTGGAGCCCGACCTCCCCGCCGACCGCCGGCACGTGGCGGAGCGTCTCCGCGGAGACCGCCAGGCGGTAGCCGACCCCCTGGCAGTCGACGACGACGTGGTCGGGCCGCCGGACCGCGACGGCGCCGCGGACGAGCGCGATCACGCCCGGGCCACCGCCGCGGCGAGCGGCGCGCGGTTCGCGTGGCAGACCGCGACCGCGAGCGCGTCGGCGGCATGGTCGGGCGCGGGCGGGGCGGGGAGCGAGAGCAGGTGCTGGACCATGAGCTGGACCTGGGCCTTGCCCGCCCGGCCGCTGCCGCACACCGCGCCCTTCACCTGCTGCGGCGTGTAGCCGTGGCACGGGAGGTTGCGCTGCCCGGCGGCGAGCAGCACCGCGCCGCGAGCCTGGCCGACGGCGAAGGCGCTGCGGACGTTCGCCCCGAAGTACAGCTCCTCGATCGCCAGCGCGTCGGGCGCGTGCGCGTCGATGAGCTCGCCGATCCGCGCGTGGATGTCGGCCAGCCGCCGCTCGAGCCGTCCGCCGGTCGGGGTCACGATGACTCCGCCGTCGAGGGCGACCATGCGGCCGTCGCGGCCGGCGACGACGCCGTAGCCGGTGCTCGCGGTGCCGGGGTCGATGCCGAGGACGATCATCCGCCGCCTGATTCTGCGCGCGGGCGCGGACGCCTTCCCGAGGCAAGACGGCGCCCACCCACGGGCGGCGGGACCGCGACCGGGAGGAGGCGCGCGCGCAGCCCGGCGGGCGCGCGAAACCCGATCAAACCCGCCGCAACCCGCCTCATCCCGCCGTGCGGCGGCTTCAGTCGCCGTCGGGGCCTGCCGATGAGCCGAGGGTATGTTCGGCCGCGACGACCGCCGGGAGCTCGAGCTCGAGCTCACCGCCGCGCAGCGCAGGATCGCCGAGCTCGAGGCCGAGCGGGCCCGGACGGCGTACCGGGACCCGCTCACGGGCCTGGTCGACATCCGCGCCTTCCGCGAGCGCGTCGCCGAGGAGGTCGGCCGCAGCCGCCGCTACAAGCGGCCCCTCTCGCTCGTGCTGCTCGACCTCGACGAGTTCCGCGCCCTCCAGCAGCAGCACGGCTTCCGCGCCGGCGACGAGGTGCTCGTCTCGGTCGGCGGCCTGGTCACCGAGACCCTCCGCGCCCAGGACGTCGTGTGCCGCACGAGCGCCGACGAGTTCGCGCTGCTCCTGCCCGAGACCGGCGGCGAGTCGGCGCGCATCGCCGTGGAGCGCCTGCTGGTCCAGCTCGAGACCGTCGTGGCCGGCGAGGTCCGCGGCCTCTCCGCCTCGGCCGGCATCGCCTCCTTCGGCCCCCACACGACCGGCGAGAGCCTCCTGGCGGACGCCGGTCGAGCGCTCGACCGGGCGCGCGGCGACGGCGGCGGCAAGGTCGTCTACGCCGAGGACCCCGCGACCGGCGAGGTCGAGGTGGCGCCCGCCCACCAGGGCACGATCGAGGCGCTGGCCCACACCCTCCTCGAGCGCGACGAGTACACCGCCGACCACTCCGCGAGCGTGCTCGACACGACCGCGGCGGTGGCGCGGAACCTCGGGCTCGACGCGACCGAGGTCGACCGGATCCGCGCCGCCGCGCTGCTGCACGACATCGGCAAGATCGCGATCCCCGACGACATCCTCCAGAAGGAGGGCCCGCTCGACGACCGCGAGTGGGAGGTCATGCGCACCCACCCGGCGATCGGGGAGCGGATCCTGCGCGCCGTGCCCGGCATGGGAGCGATCGCGCGCATCGTCCGCCACGAGCACGAGCGCTGGGACGGCGACGGGTACCCGGACGGGATCGCCGGCGAGGAGATCCCCATCGGGAGCCGCATCATCCTCGCCTGCGACGCCTACGACGCGATGACCACCGATCGCCCCTACCGCAAGGCGATGTCGCACGCCGACGCGCTCGAGGAGCTGACCCGCTGCGCCGGGTCGCAGTTCGACCCCGAGGTCGTCGGCGCGCTCGTCGGGGTGCTCTACGGGCGGCGCCAGACGGGCGCGGCGGCCGCGGCGGCCGCGGCGGTCGCGGCCGCCTGAGCGGGGCGGCGGGCGGCGAGGGCTCTCCGCGCCGGGCGTCGGCGCGATCGCCGGAGAACGAGCCCTCAGCTCGGCAGGCTCGAGCCGGCGAACGCGAAGAACCAGACGCCGAACGCGAGCAGTGCCGAGGCGACGCTGATGACCATCACGACGTCGAGGACGGTGCGGGGACGGGTCGAGCCCCGCTCGCCGCGCATCGAGCGCAACCAGGCCGCCCGCACGGGCTGGTCGGAGGCGGTGCCGACGAGGCGCCCGTAGGCGCGGTTGAGGTGCGAGAGCCCCTTCCCGACGACGAGCATCGACGCCGGGATGCCGAACAGGATCAGCAGGTAGGGGCCGATCGAGGGCTGGGCGGAGTCCACGAGCTTCGAGGCCAGGTAGACCCAGATGAACGGGAGCCCGAGCCACAGGAGCACGCTGCCGAGCGCCATGAGCGCGATGAGGCCGACCTGCTTCGCGCGCATCCGCTCACCCCGCGACGCGCTCGAGGACGGCCGCGTCGACGTCGAAGTTCGCGTGGACGGCGCCGACGTCGTCGTTCTCCTCGAGCGCGTCGATCAGCCGCATGAGCTTGCCCGCCTGCTCCTCGTCGAGCGGCACGCGGGTCGTCGGGCGCTGGGTCACCTCGGCGCTCACGATCGCGACCTCGGCCGCCTCGAGCGCCGCGCGCACCGCGGCGAGGTCGCCGGGCGCGGCGAGCACCTCGTAGACGTCGTCGTCGCGGGCGATGTCGGTCGCCCCGGCGTCGATCGCGACCACGAGGTCGTCCTCGCCGTGCCGCTCGGCGTCGACCACGACCACGGCGACCTTGTCGAACAGGTAGGCGACCGACCCCGGCTCGCCGAGGTTGCCGCCGTGCTTGCCCAGGGTGTGGCGCACCTCGGAGCCGGTCCGGTTGCGGTTGTCGGTCAGGGCCTCGATGAGGAGGGCCACCCCGCCGGGCCCGTAGCCCTCGTAGTTGACGGCCTCGATCGCGTCGGCGTCCCCGCCCTCGCCGGTGCCCTTGGCGATCGCGCGCTCGATGTTGTCCTTCGGCATCGAGGCGTCGCGCGCCTTCTGGATCGCGTTGTAGAGCGCGGCGTTGGCGTCCGGGTCCCCCCCGCCTTCGCGGGCGGCGACCGTGACGGCCCGCGCGAGTTTCGTGAACTGCTGCCCGCGGCGGGCGTCCACGAGCGCCTTCTTGTGCTTGATCGACGCCCATTTCGAATGGCCGGACATGGGCGCCAAGTCTACGAAGGCGCCGGGAAGGGCCGCGCGGTCCGCGGCGTCCCTCATGATTAGACCCCCGGGCGCCCGGCCCGGCCATCCGACCCGGAGGTGCCCATGCGTCGTCTGCTTCCCGTCCTCGCCGCCTGTTCGGCGCTCGCGATTCTCGCCGGCTGCGGCGGGAGCGACAACAAGAGCAGCAGCAGCACCAGCGGCTCCGGGGGAGGCGCCGCCACCACGACGACCGCCAAGAAGACGACCGTCGCCGGCACGGTGGAGATCAAGATGCAGAACACCGCCTTCGAGCCGAAGGCCGACACGGTCAAGGTCGGCGAGGCGGTCAAGTGGACCAACGAGGATCCGTTCGACCACAACGTGACCGCGACGAAGGGCGCGAGCTTCAAGTCCGGGAACTTCGGCCAGGGCGGGACCTACGTCCAGAAGGTCGACAAGCCCGGCACGATCACCTACGTCTGCACGATCCACCCGGGGATGACCGGGACGCTGACCGTCGTGAAGTAGCGAGGGCGTCTCAGCGCGAGGCCGGCGGCCCCGGGGCGAGCGCCTCGGGGTGCGCGCGGTACCACGCGACGGTCCGGCCCAGGCCGTCCTCCAGCTCGACCTCCGGCGCCCACGCGGTGAGCCCGCGCAGCTTCGACGCGTCGACGTACTGGCGATCGATCTCGCCGCTCGGCGTCCCGCTCCCCCGCACGTCGGGCTCCACGTCGGAGTCCGCCACGCGACAGATCGCCGACACGATCTCCAGCACCGAGACCGGTCGGCCGCTGCCGGCGTTGAACGCCTCGCCGCGTCCCTCGCCGCGGTCGAGCGCCCCCGCGATCGCCAGGTACGCGGCGACCCCGTCCTCCACGTAGAGGTAGTCGCGCTGGGGCGAGCCGTCGGAGCGGATGACCGGTGAGCGGCCCTGGAGCACCGCCGCCACCGCCTCGGGCACCAGGCGCGAGCGGTTGCAGTCCCCCCCGCCGTAGAGGTTCGCGAAGCGGGTGACCGCGACCGGAAGCCCGTAGGTGTCCCAGTAGGAGCGGGCGATGAGGTCGGCGCAGGCCTTGCTCACGTCGTAGGGGAAGCGCGGGCGCAGGGCCATGTCCTCGCGGTAGGGCAGCTCGTCCTGGGGGCCGTAGGCCTTGTCGGAGGCGGCGACGACGACGGTGCGGACCTCGAGCGCCCGGCAGGCCTCGAGCAGCATCCACGTCCCGCGGACGTTCGTGTCGAACGTCCCCGCCGGGGAGCGGTTGGCGACCGGGACGATGGTCTGCGCGGCGAGGTGGAAGACCGCGTCGCACTCGTACTCCGCCAGCGCGCGCTCGACCAGCCCCGCCTCGGCCACGTCGCCGGCGACGACGTTGCAGCGCGCCTCGTCGCCGAGCAGGGTCAGCGCGGAGCGCGCCGCGGCGTCGCGCTTGAGCACGGTGACCTCGGCGCCGCGGTCGAGCAGAGAACGCACGAGCGCGGAGCCGAGCAGGCCGTAGCCGCCGGTCACGAAGATCGAGCGGCCGTTCACGTCCACAGCTTCCACGGGGCGGACCCCTCCTCCCACAGGTCGTTGAGCAGGACCGCGTCCTTGTAGGTGTCCATGCAGTCCCAGAACCCCTCGTGCCGGTAGGCGGCGAGGCGGCCGTCGGCGGCGAGCCGGGCCAGCGGCTCGCGCTCGAGCACGCTGCCCGCCCCGATCACCTCGAGCGCGTCGGGCTCGAAGCAGAGGAAGCCGCCGTTGATCCAGTGCTCGGCGCGCGGCTTCTCGACGAAGCCCGCGACGCGATCGCCGTCGTCGAGCTCGGCGACCCCGAACGGCAGGTCGGGCCGCACGACGGTCACCGTCGCGCTGAGCCCCGCCTCCTCGTGGCGGGCGAGCAGCGCCGCGAGGTCGATGTCGGCCACGCCGTCGGCGTAGGTCACGCAGAAGCGGCGCTCCCCGATCCGCTCCCCCGCCCGGTGGACGCGCCCGCCGGTCGGCGTGTCGAGGCCGGTCTCCAGGCACGTGACCTCCACCCCGGCCGGCCAGGCGGTGCCGGTGACGAAGGCCTCGATCATCTCGCCCCGGTAGCCGGTGAGCAGCAGGAAGCGGGCGAAGCCCTGGGCGGCGTAGATCCGGATGACGTGCCAGACGATCGGCATGCCGCCGATCTCCACCAGGGGCTTGGGGATCGACTGGGTGCGCTCCTGCAGGCGCGCGCCGCGCCCCCCGCAGAGGATCGCGACCGGTGGACGCTCGGCCTCGGCCATCGCGGGCGCATCATGCCAGCCGCCGGGAAGGTCCCGGTGCGCGCGGCGCGGGTACGATCCCGCGCCCATGCCCCCGGCAGCGCCCAGCCCCGGCGTCCCCGCCGAGATCTTCAAGGCCTACGACGTCCGCGGGCTCTACGGCGAGCAGATCGACGGCGACGTCGCCGAGGCGGTCGGCCGGGCGTTCGCCCGCGTGCTGGCCGACGACGCCGGCCTCGCCACGAGCGAGCTGCGGGTCGGCCTGGGGCGCGACATGCGCCTCACCGCGCCGGAGCTCGCCGCCCGCTACCGCGACGGGATGCTCGCCGAGGGCGCGCACGTCCTCGACGCCGGCGAGGTGGGCACCGAGATGCTCTACCACCTCGTCGGGTCGCGCGAGCTCGACGGGGGACTCATGTGCACCGCCTCGCACAACCCGAAGGCCTACACGGGCGCGAAGCTCGTCGGCCGCGGCGCGCTCGCGCTCTCGGGCGATCGCGGGATCGGAGACGTCCGGCGGCGGATCGAGGCCGGCCTGGGCCCGGCGCCGGGTGGAGGCTCCGTCGAGGCGGTGGACGTCCGCACCGGCTTCCGCGAGGCGGCGCTCGCGTTCATCGATCCCGCGGCGATCCGTCCGCTGCGGGTCGTCGTGGACGGCGGCAACGGCATGGCCGGGCCGATGGTCGGGCCGCTGCTCGACGGCCTCGGGCTCGATCTCGTGACGACGTACTGGACCCCGGACGGGACCTTCCCCGACCACGAGCCCAACCCGCTGCTGGAGGAGAACCGCCGCTTCATCGTCGACCAGGTCCGCGCCGAGCGCGCGGACCTGGGGATCGCGTGGGACGGCGACGCGGACCGCTGCTTCTTCATCGACGAGACCGGCCGCTTCGTGGACGGCGACTTCCTCACCGCGCTGCTGGCGGACTCGCTGCTGCGCAAGCAGCCGGGCAAGACCGTCCTCTACGACGTCCGCGCGTCGCGCGCGGTGGCGGACACCGTCGCGGCCCGCGGCGGCCGGGCGCTGGTCAACCGCGTCGGCCACGCCTTCTTCAAGGCCCGGATGCGCGAGGAGCCCGACGCCATCTTCGGCGGCGAGGTCTCCGGGCACTACTACTTCCGCGACTTCTGGTGCGCGGACTCGGGGACGCTCCCGGCGCTCCTCATCCTCGAGCTGCTCTCGGTGGAGGGCAAGACCCTCTCCGAGCTGCTGGAGCCCTACCGCTCCCGCTACTTCATCTCCGGCGAGATCAACTCGACGGTGTCCGACCAGGCCGGGACGCTCGAGGCGATCGCCGCGGCCCACCCGGATGCCGAGCAGGGCCGCCTCGACGGGATCTCGATCGACTACCCCGACTGGCACTTCAACGTGCGCGCGTCGAACACGGAGCCGCTCCTGCGCCTCTGCCTGGAGTCGCTCGTCTCGCCCGCGGACATGGAGCGCCGCCGCGACGAGGTCCTCGCGCTCATCCGCGACGGTCGCTGAGCCGGGCGTGCCCGACGCCGAGCGCGTCACTCCCGACGGCCTCGCGCGGGCCGAGGCGGCCGGGATCCACTGCCTGCCGATCCCCACGCCGTTCCTCGTGGGGCGGGTCAACACCTACCTGATCGCCGACGAGCCGCTCACGCTCGTGGACTCGGGGCCGAACTCCGGCAAGGCGCTCGACGAGCTCGAGCGCGGGCTCGAGCGCCTCGGGCATCGCGTCGAGGACCTCGAGCTGATCGTCATCACCCACCAGCACATCGATCACACCGGCCTGGTGGACATCGTCGCGCGCCGCTCGGGCGCGGAGGTCGCGGCGCTCGACCGCCTCGCCCCGTACCTCGGGCGCTACGTCGAGGAGGCCGAGGCCGACGACGAGTTCGCCGCCGCGCTCATGCGGCGCCACGGCATCGCCGACGACATGGTCGAGGCGCTGCGCTCCGTCTCGCGCGCCTTCCGGGCGTGGGGCGGCAGCGCCGAGGTCACCCGGCCGCTGGCCCCGGGCTCGCGCCTCGAGCTGCGCGACCGCACGCTCGACGTGCTCCATCGGCCCGGCCACAGCCCGTCGGACACGGTCTTCTGGGACGCGGAGCGGCGCATCCTCGTCGGCGGCGACCACCTCATCGCCCACATCTCCTCCAACCCGCTGGTGACCCGGCCCTTGCCGGGCCTCGACGGCACGCCGGGCTCCGTCGACGTCGGGGCCGGTCGCCCGCAGGCGCTCGTCACCTACCTCGACTCGCTGCGCGCGACGCGGGAGATGCCCATCGACGTCGTGCTCGCCGGGCACGGAGATCCGGTGACCGGTCACGTGACGCTCATCGACGAGCGCTTCGCGCTGCACGACCGGCGCGCCCGCCGCATCCTGCGGGTCCTCGCGGAGCGGCCGAGCACCGCGCACGAGGTGGCCCAGCGGCTGTGGGGCAACGTCGCGGTGACGCAGGCCTACCTCACGCTCTCGGAGGTGCTCGGCCACGTCGACCTGCTGCTCGCCGACGGGCGGGCGGTGGAGGACGAGGCGGACGGGATCGTCCGCTACGCGGCGGCGTAGCGCGACCGCGCCGTCCCTACCGGCGCGCGCCGTCGAGCGCGTCGACCTCCGCGACGTTGGCCGCGTCCTCGGCGTCGGTGCTCGGCGCGGCGGCGAACCACGCGTCGAGGATCTCGGCGAGCTCCGCCTCGGAGGTCGTCCGCAGGCTGAGCGCGAGCACGTTGGCGTCGTTCCAGCGCCGGGCGCCCTCGGCCGTGGCGGCGTCGGCGCACAGCGCGGCCCGGACGCCGGGCACCTTGTTCGCGGCGATCGAGGCGCCGGTCCCGGTCCAGCAGCACACGATGGCCTGGTCGGCGCGGGCGTCGGCGACGTCGCGCGCGGCCGTCGCGCTCGCCCACGCCCAGTCGGGCCGCTCGCCGGCAGCGAGGGCGCCGTGCGGGAGCGGCTCGTGCCCGCGGCGGCGGAGCTCCTCGACCACGCGCGCCGCGACCCCGGTGACCTCGTCCGCGGAGACCGCGATCCGCATGTCCCGAGTATCGCAGCGTCGCGGCGAGGCGACACGCCGCGGGCGTCCGCGGCGCGCGGACGCCACCGGGAGCCCGCGGGCGCGGTAACGTCGGCGCCGTGGACCCCGCGACGCTCGAGCCGGAGGTCCAGCGGATCGGCCGCGACCTCCATGCCGCCTTCCCGGCCGGCGGCCGACACCCGCTTCGCGCCCTGGACGATCGGGCGATGGATCTCGCCGCGCAGGACGCCGAGCTGCGCGCGGCGCTCTTCCGCTTCGTCGACGTCGCCCCCGCGTGCCGGTCGCTCGACGACCTCGCCCGCCACCTGACGCACTTCCTCGACGAGGTCGACGACCGCCCGCCGCCGCTCGCCGCCGCGCTGCGCATGGGCGATTCCCGCGCCGGTCGCGCGGCGCTCGGCGCGGCGGCGGCCGGCGGGGTCCGCCACATGGCCCACCGCTTCATCGTCGGCACCACCCCGCGCGAGGCCCTGCCCGCCCTCGGTCGCCTGTGGCGCCGGGGCATCGCCAGCTCGGTGGACCTCCTCGGCGAGGCGACGGTCAACTCCCACGAGGCCGACGCGTACGCGTCGCGCTGTCGCGAGGCACTCGAGACGCTGGTGAGCGTCACCGCCGGATGGCGCCCGCAGCCCGCGCTCGAGCGCGACGCGGCGGGGCCGCTCCCGCGCGCGAACCTGTCGGTGAAGGTCTCCGCCCTGACCCCGTTCCTGCGCCCGCACGCCCCGGCGCGGGGCCGTGAGGACGCCGCCCGCCGCCTGCGGGACCTGCTGCGCCTGGCGCGCGACCGCGGCGCCCACCTGCACGTCGACATGGAGTCGCTCGACTCGCGCGAGGCGGTCCTCGGGCTCGTGCTCGAGCTGCTCGCCGAGCCCGAGTTCGCCGACGGCCCGTCCGCCGGGCTCGTGCTCCAGGCGTACCTGCGCGACTCGCCCGAGCTGGCCGATCAGATCCTCGGCTGGGCCGCCGCGAGCGAGCGGGCCCGGCCGCTCACCGTCCGGCTCGTCAAGGGCGCCTACTGGGATCACGAGGTCGTGCTCGCCCGCCGGCACGGCTGGGAGCCGCCGGTGTTCGAGGCGAAGGCCGAGAGCGACCGGAACTTCGAGGCGCTGACCCGCCGGCTCCTCGCCGCGCGTCCGCGGGTGCGCGTGGCCATCGCCTCGCACAACCTGCGCTCGGTGGCCCACGCGGTGGCGGCGAGCCGCGCCCTCGGCGCCGCCGACTCCGAGCTGGAGCTCCAGATCCTGCGCGGGCTGGGCGACGACCTCGGCGAGGCGCTGGCGGCGAGCGGGCTGCGGGTGCGGGCCTACTGCCCGGTCGGGGACCTCGTGGCGGGGATGGCGTACCTCGTGCGGCGCCTGCTGGAGAACACCGCCAACGACTCGTTCCTCAGCGCCGAGGCGCACGGCGCCCCGTTGGCGGAGCTGCTCGCCGCTCCGTGAGGCCGTTCGCCAACGAGCCGATCCTCGAGCTGCGCCGCGCCGACGTGCGGGCCCGCCTCGCCGATGCGCTCGCCGCCGTCGATGCGCGGTCCCCGCTCGAGGTGCCGGTGTGGATCGCCGGCGAGCGGGGAAGCGCCGGCGGGCTCGTCTCGACCGATCCCGGAGCGCCCGAGCGGGTGGTCGCGGTCGCGGGCCGGGCCGGCGCCGCGGAGGTCGAGGCGGCCGTGGGCGTCGCGGCGGCCGGCGCCCGCCGCTGGGGCGCCGTCCCCGCCGCCGAGCGGGCGCGGGCCCTCGTCGGCGCCGCGGCCTGGCTGCGGGAGCGGCGCCTCGAGGTGGCGGCGCTCGCCGTCCGCGAGTGCGCGAAGCCGTGGCCGGAGGCCGACGCCGACGTCTGCGAGGCGATCGACTTCCTCGAGTACTACGCCCGCGGCGCGATCGACCTCGACGCGGGTCGCCGCCTGGCCCAGCCCCCCGGCGAGCGCAACACCCTGCGCTACGCGCCGCGCGGCGTCTGCGCGGTGATCGCGCCCTGGAACTTCCCGGTCGCGATCCCCTGCGGGATGACCGCCGCCGCGCTCGCCACCGGCAACGCCGTGGTGCTCAAGCCGGCCGAGCAGTCGCCCGGCTGCGCGCTCGTGCTCGTCGAGGCCCTGCGCGCCGGCGGGGTCCCGCCCGACGCCCTGGCGCTGCTGCCCGGCGAGGCGGACGCCGGCGCGGCGCTCGTCCGCCACCCGGGCGTGCACACGATCGCCTTCACCGGTTCCCTGCCGGTGGGGCGGGAGATCCTGCGCGCCGCCGCCGAGGTGCCCGACGGCCAGGGCCACCTCAAGCGGGTCGTGGCCGAGATGGGCGGCAAGAACTGCGTGATCGTCGACGCCGACGCCGACCTCGACGAGGCGGTCCCGGGGCTCGTGGCCTCGGCCTTCGGCTACGCCGGGCAGAAGTGCTCGGCGGTGTCGCGGGCGCTCGTTCACGCGGCCGTCGCCGACACGCTGGTGGAGCGCCTGGCCGGCGCGGTCGAGACGCTCGTCGTCGGCCAGGCGGCCGAGCCCGCGACCGACGTGCCGCCGCTCATCGAGGCCGCGGCGCGCGAGCGGGTGGCGGGCTACGCCGCCCGCGCCGCCGCGGAGGGCACGATCGCCGCGCGAGGCCCCGAGGGTCCGGCCGAGGGCTGGTTCCACCCGCCGGTCCTCGCCGCCGGGCTGCCGCCGGAGAGCCCGGTGCTGCGCGAGGAGATCTTCGGGCCGCTGCTCTCGGTCGAGCCGGTGGCCTCGCTCGACGCCGCGTGCGAGATCGTCGAGTCCCTCCCGTTCGCCCTCACCGGCGGCCTCTACGCGCGGGACCCGCGCGCGATCGACGCGGTCGTCGCGCGCTCGCCGGTCGGCAACCTCTACGTGAACCGGCCGACGACCGGCGCGATGGTGGATCGCCAGCCCTTCGGCGGCAACCGGCTGTCCGGCACCGGCACGAAGGCGGGCGGGCCGGACTACCTGCTGTCGTTCGTCGAGCCGCGCGCGGTGACCGAGAACACGATGCGCCACGGGTTGGTGGTGTGAGGCGAGCCGGATCCGCCGGCCGGCGGTACCCTTGGCCGACGCCATGCCGCTCGCGCTCGAAGCCCGGATCGCGATCGCCGCGCTGCTCGCCGTCTCGATCGCGCTGGCCGTCCTCGGCCCCGTTCCGCGCCGCGCCCGGCCCGGCCTCGCCGGGGCCCTGCTCGGCGGCAGCCTCGCCCTCTACCTCACCGGGGCGCTCGCGCTCGGGGACGAGCGCCTCGTGGCGGGAGCGGTGAGCATCGCGCTCGCCGGGGAGGCGATGTGCGGCGCCGCCTGGCTCGGGCGCTTCCGGCCCGTGCCGCCGCCCGGCGACGACGATCCCGGCGGCGACGGGCCGGACGACCGCGGGAACGACGACCCGCCGGAGCCGACGGAATGGGAGGCCTTCGAGACGGCCTTCCGCCGCTACGACGCGGAGCGCCGCGACACGCCGGTGCCGTAGCGGCCGGCCGCCCGGGCCCGCACGAGCTCGAGGAAGCGGGCGTGCAGCCGCTGCTCCCCGGTGATCTCCGGGTGGAAGGAGATGGCGAGCAGATCGCCCTGCCGCACGGCGACCGGGTGACCGTCGACCGCGGCGAGCACGTCGACCTCCGGGCCGCGCTCGGCGATCCACGGGGCGCGGATGAAGACCGCGCGCACCGGCCCGCCGGGAACGCCCGCGACGTCGAGGTCGGCCTCGAAGGAGCGGACCTGGCGGCCGAACGCGTTGCGCTCGGCGCGCACGTCCATGATCCCGAGGTGGTCGCGGTCGAGCAGGATCATGCCCGCGCACGTCCCGAGGACCGGGATCCCGGCCGCGGCGAGGTCGCGCAACGGGTCGGCGAGCCGCTCGCGCTCGATGCCGAGGGTCATCACGGTCGACTCCCCGCCGGGGATGATCAGGCCGTCGAGGCCCAGCAGGTCGGCCGGCACGCGGACCTCCGCCGGCTCGGCGCCGAGCGCGCGCAGCGTCGCGGCGTGCGCCTCGACGTCGCCCTGCAGGGCGAGGATCCCGACCCGCGGACCCACCGCCGGCCTACCAGCCGCGCTGGGCGAGGAGCTGCTCGGCCTCGAGCTTCGAGGACTCCAGCGAGGCCATCGCCTGGCCGAGCCCGTCCGAGGCGGCCGCGACGCGCTCGGGATCGGCGTAGTGCGTCGTGGCCTCGACGATCGCCCGGGCGCGGGTCTCGGGGTCCTCGGACTTGAAGATCCCCGAGCCGACGAAGACCGACTCCGCGCCGAGCTGCATCATGAGCGAGGCGTCGGCCGGCGTGGCGATGCCCCCGGCGGAGAAGAGCGGCACGGGCAGCCGGCCGGCGCGCGCGACCTCGCGGACGAGGTCGAGCGGCGAGGCCAGCTCCTTGGCGGCCGTCGCGAGCTCGGCGTCGTCGAGCGTGCCCAGGCGCCGCAGCTCGCCGTTGATCCGTCGCATGTGGCGGACGGCCTCGACGATGTCGCCCGTCCCGGCCTCGCCCTTGCTCCGGATCATCGCGGCGCCCTCGCCGATGCGCCGCAGCGCCTCGCCGAGGTTCGTCGCCCCGCAGACGAACGGCACGTTGAAGGCCCACTTGTCGATGTGGTGGGCCTCGTCGGCCGGCGTCAGCACCTCGGACTCGTCGATGTAGTCGACCTCGAGCGCCTCGAGCACCTGGGCCTCGGCGAAGTGGCCGATCCGCGCCTTCGCCATGACCGGGACGCTCACCGCCGCCTGGATCCCGCGGATCATGGCCGGGTCCGACATGCGCGCCACCCCGCCGTCGCGGCGGATGTCGGCCGGCACGCGCTCGAGGGCCATGACCGCCGCGGCGCCGGCGTCCTCGGCCACGCGCGCCTGCTCGGGGGTGACGACGTCCATGATGACGCCGCCCTTGAGCATCTCCGCCAGGCCGGCCTTGACTCGGAAGGTCGCTTCGTCGCGCATCGAACTCTGAGTGTAGCTACGGGACGAGCCGCTCCGCGGGCCAACCCGGCGTCCGCCGACGCGCCGCAATGGCGCATCGGAGCAGGGGAAACGCGCGGTCGCTACTTCAGCCGGTAGGCGCGGATGCGATCGTCGAAGGCGCGCTGGTCGCGCGCGTAGACGCCGTGGGCGAGCGACTGGACGATCGCCAGCAGCGCCGTGTGCGAGCGCACGTAGGACGGCGAGTTCGACGAGTAGTAGAGCTTGATGCGGCCCAGGCGCGCGACCTCGGAGAGCGTCGCGTCGGTGATCGCGATCGTCGTCGCCTTGCGATGGCGGGCGAGCTTCATCGTCCGCGTCACGAGCGGATGCGGCCGGCCGGCGGAGATGCCGATGACGAGCGTCTCCTCGTCGATGCGGGCCACCCGCCCCAGCGCCTCCTGCGACGGGCTGGAGACGAGCTCGGCGCGCAGGTCGAGCAGCATGAGCAGGTGCCGGAGGTAGCTGGCGAAGAAGGCCATCTGGTCGGTGCCGGCGATCAGGATCTTCTCGCTCGCGGCGATGGCGTCGATGGCGGCCTCGATGTCGCCGCGCTCGACCTTGCGCGCGGTGTCCTCCACGTTGACGTGGTCGGCGGCGAGCACGGTCTCGAACGGCGTCTGGTCGAGCGAGAACAGCGGCGCGGCCGCCTCCGTCGCCCCGCCGCCCGCGGGCCGCCGGCGGTACTCCTCACGGGCCGACTGCTGCAGCTCGGGGAAGCCCTCGAAGCCGAGCGCCTGGGAGAAGCGCACGACCGTGCTGCTCGACGTGTTGGCGCGGCGGGCCAGCTCCTCGGCGGTCTGGAAGGCGGCCTCGTCGAGGTGGTCGACGATGTACTGCGCGACGTCCTTCTGGGAGCGCGAGAACTCGTCGAAGCGCGAGGTGATGTAGGCCGACAGCGTCTGCCGCCCGTGCGGGCCGCTGCTGGGGACGGAGGCGGAGTCGGGCGCGGCGCGCTTCATCGGCGAGGTGGGATTCGACGTGCCCGACCCCGGTCCTTCCGGGTGTGGCAAGCTGCGCGGCCGTGGAGCGCCTCGCGACCCGACTCGACGGCCCCGTGCTCCTCGCGCCGACGGTCCACGGAGACCACCGCGGCTTCTTCATGGAGACCTTCCGCGCCGACGTGTGGGCGGCGCACGGCGTCGACGTGGACTTCGTGCAGGACAACCACTCGCGGTCGCGGCGCGGGATCGTGCGGGGGATGCACTTCCAGACCGCGCCCGGCCAGGCCAAGCTCCTGCGCTGCGCGCGCGGCGCCATCCTCGACGTGCTCGTCGACGTGCGGCGCGGCTCGCCCACCTTCGGCGAGTGGGAGGGCTACGAGCTCGACGACGAGGGCGGCCGTCAGCTGTTCGTCCCGGTCGGGTTCGCGCACGGCTTCTGCGTGCTCAGCGAGATCGCCGACGTGGTCTACAAGTGCTCGAGCTACTACGACCCGGCGACCGAGGCGGGGATCGCGTTCGACGACCCCGACGTGGGCATCGCCTGGCCCGCCGACCTCGAGCTCGACGTCTCCCGGCGCGACCGCACGGCGCCCCGGCTCGCCGAGGTCGCCGACGCGCTGCCCTTCACTTGGGCGCCGGACTAGCTACCGAGCGGCGGCACGGGCGCAGGCGGCGGCGCGCTCGGCGCCCGGCACCGTGCGCAGGGCCCGGCCGATGGCGCCGCCGCTGCTCCAGGTCGACGTCCGCCGCGCGGCGCCGTTCAGCGAGAAGACGACCGGTCGCCCGGGCGTCTCCCGCGTCGCCCACACCGCCACGGCGCTGGTGCCTCCGGGGAATCCCGCGACGAAGGTGACGCCCTGGGCCTGCCGGGGCCGGTAGGCGCGGGCGGCGCGGAGCCGCGGCGCGCCGGTGGTGCGGAGCTTCCCGAGGATCTGGGTCACGGTCGCCGCCGGCGCCGTCACGCAGCGGCCGCGCACGGGGGCGGCCGCCGCGGTGGTGGTGGCCGTCCGCCCGGTCGAGGGCGTCGCGTCGTCCCCGCCGCACCCCGCGACGGCGAGGGCCAGGAGGGCCGGGAGGGCCGGGGCCAACCGGCATCCGACATGCGGGGCGCGTGCGCGGCGTCGTCCGGGCATCACCCGAGAATGTCGCACATCTGTAGGTTTCCCGACGAACCCGGCAACGCAGGAACGAGGGCGGACGATGCGAACACGAGCACTGGCATCCATCATGGCCGCGGCCGCCCTGGCCGCCGGCGTCGCGGCGTGTGGCGGCAGCGACAAGAAGTCGTCCGACACGACGACGGCCACGCAGACGACCGGGGTCGCGGTGTCCGCGGCGGTCGCCGCCGCGAAGCAGGTGTGCCAGGCCGCCGCCAACCAGATCTCCGACGCGTCGACGAAGAGCGCCGTGCTGAAGGACTGCGACAAGATCGGCACGGGCGCCACGACGCAGAACGTCCAGAGCCAGATCAACGCCGCGCTGAAGAGCGCGAAGCAGGCCTGCCTCGACAACGTCGCGAAGATCCCCGACCAGACGGCGCAGAACGCGGCGAAGCAGGGCTGCGAGAAGATCTCGAGCCCGTAGCGACGTGATCACCGCCCCACGGCCGACGGAACGTCCGTTCCGGGGCGCTCGCGGACCGAGGTAGGCGAGCGACGGGCGATCGGCCGCCGTGCCGTGGACGCTCGCCATCCTCGCCGTGACGCTGCTCGCCGTCGCGGCCTTCTCGCAACGGCTGTCCGGCACGCCGGTCACCCCGGCGATGGTGTTCGTCGCCGTGGGGGTGCTCGTCGGTCCGCTCGTGCTCGACGAGGTCGACCTGTCCTCGGCCGGTTCGACGGTCCGCACGCTCGCCGAGGCGACGCTCACGCTGGTGCTGTTCTCCGATGCCGCCCGCGTCGACCTGCGGAAGCTTCGTCGCGAGTTGAAGGTGCCGGTGCGCCTGCTCGGGGTGGGCCTGCCGCTGACGATCGCCGCCGGGGCGCTCGTCGCCGCGGGGCTGTTCGATCAGCTGACGATCACCGAGGCGCTCGTGCTCGCCGTGCTGCTGGCTCCCACCGACGCCGCGCTCGGCCAGGCCGTCGTCACCGAGCCGCGCCTGCCGGTCCGCATCCGCCAGGGCCTCAACGTCGAGAGCGGCCTCAACGACGGCATCTGCGTGCCGCTCCTGCTGATCGTCCTCGCGGGCGCCGAGGTCGAGTCGGAGGTCTTCGGCAACGGCGAGGCGGGCCGCATCGTGCTCGAGGAGATCGGCTACGGCCTCGCCGCGGGCCTGGCCGTCGGCACCCTCGCCGCCGCGGTCGTCCTGGAGGCCGGCCGGCGCGGGCTCATCGCCGCCGGCTGGCGGCAGGTCATCCCGGTCGCCGCGGCGTTCCTCGCCTACGGCGTCGCCGACCCGCTCGGGGGCTCGGGCTTCATCGCGGCGTTCGTCGCCGGGATGACGTTCGGTCACCGCGTGCGGCGCGACTCCGAGGAGCTGGACGTCCTCGGCGAGGAGCTCGGGCAGATCCTCAACGGCGTCACGTTCATCGTGTTCGGCGCCGTGCTGCTCGGCCCGGCGCTGGAGGACCTGAGCTGGAGCCTCGGCCTGTACGCGGTCCTGAGCCTGACCCTCGTGCGGATGGTCCCGGTGGCCATCGCCCTGGTCGGGCTGCGCGCGCGACCGCCGACCGTGGCCTTCCTCGGATGGTTCGGGCCGCGCGGCCTCGCCTCGATCGTGTTCGCGGTCATCGTCGTCGAGGAGTCGCACCTGCCGCACGTCTCCACGATCCTGCTCGCGACCTACGTCACGATCGGCCTCTCGGTGCTCCTCCACGGCCTGACCGCCGCGCCGCTCGCCGACCGCTACGCCCGCTGGTACGAGGCGCATCCGCGCGACCGGCTCCCACCGGCGGAGAGCGAGCCCGCTCCGGTCCACCGCACGCGCGGCGCCCCGAGCCGACCCGGACCGTAGGCACGCGTCGAGGCCGGTGCGCGGCGCGCCGACGGGCCCCGGGAGCGCTCGGCGTCCCGGGACCGCCTCGGCGCCGCCTCCTCGGTCTAGCTGCCGAGCGCCTTCAGCGCCTTGGCGCTGTCGGCGTGGAACTCGCCGCGTACGAGCTTGCCGTCGCGGTACTCCAGGAGTTGCAGGAAGGGCGCCTCGAAGCTGCCGCCCTTGCCGGTGGCGCGCTGCGTCCCCCGGACGATCACCCGGTCGCCGGCCTCGATGAACTCGGACGGCTCGACGCTGAAGCTCGACCAGTAGTTCGGGATCTGCGCGAAGTTGGCCATGATCGCGTCGCGGCCCCGCGTCACGCCGCCGAGCGGCAGCTCATCCGAGGTCACCCACTCGGCGTCCTCGGCGTAGCCCGCCTTCAATGCCTCCAGATCACCCGAGCTGAATGCCTGGTAGGCGGTCTTCGCGGCGTCTGCGTTCCCCATCTGCGTCCTCCCCTGATCGGGTGTTGCCGTGGTGCGGAACCTATGCCCTCGCGGGTGCGCAGGCAAGGGCACGTGCCCCCGGGCCCGGGACGATTGCCGCGGACTGCTGACGGCGCGCCGCAGTTACCCCGATGACGCCGGAGCGTGCCGGGGCGAGCATGACGCGATGACCACCTGTGCGTTCCCTGTGAGGTGCCTCGGCTCGGCCCGGGTGGGGTTGGGCGGCGCACTGGCCTGGCTGCTCGCCTGTGGCGGTGCACTGGCGCTGGTCGGCGTGGCGGCCGGGCCGGTCGCGTCCGCTGCCGCGGCAGGCGGCCGGTCGTCGCCGGCCGGGTCGATGGCGACGGCCCGCATCGAGGCGGCCGGCGCGCCGCGGGTGTACGTCGCGCTCGGTGATTCGGTCACCCAGGTGGGGAGCAGCCTGCGGTATCCGGAGCGGTTCTTCACGTCGCTGCAGCACGCGGGCGCCGCCGACGCGCTGGCCAACGTCGGCGTGAGCGGTGAGACGAGCTCGAGCATCCTCCACGGCCAGCTCCAGACCGCGCTGGCGAGAATCAACGATCCCGGCAGCGACACGACGGTCGTCACGGTCGACATCGGCGGCAACGACTACCTCGGCGCGCCGAGCTGCAACCCGACCTCGCCGTCGTTCTCGTTGGTCGCGTGCCAGCCCACGTTGACGGCGTTCGCGGCCAACTTCACCTCGCTGCTGGACGCGCTGAACGGTGCGCTCGCCGCGGACCCGGGCAGCGAGCAGCTGATCGTGATGGCCTACTACAACCCGTGGTCGGGCCGGACCGGGCAGGAGACTGCGGCGGCGAACGCCGAGGCCGCGCTGCTCGGCGCCGACGGGCGGATCGACTGCTCGAGGACCGGCACCGACCTCGGCCTCAACGACGTGATCGCCTGCGCCGGCGCGGCGCACGGGGCGGGCCTCGCCGACGCCTACCCGCCGTTCGTGGGCCAGGGCGCCCGGTACTTCGCCGACGAGATCCACCCCAACGACGCCGGCCACGCCGCGATCGCCGCGGTCTTCACCGCCGCCTTCACCGCCGGCACCGACCACAAGCCGCCGCCGTGTGGCACGCCCGGCGGGACGGCCTGCCCGGTGCCGCCGTGTGGCACGCCCGGCGGGACGGCCTGCCCGGTGCCGCCGGATCGCGCCCCGCCGAAGCTCACCGCCCTGAAGGTCTCCCCCGGCCGGTTGCGTGTCGGCGCGCGCGCGAGCATCCGCTTCACCCTCACCGAGGCCGCGCGCGTGCGGATGCGCGTCGAGCGGGCTCTGGCGGGCAAGCGCCGCGGCCGCTCCTGCGTGAAGCCGACGCGCCGCCTTCGCCGCGCGAGGTCGTGCACGCGGTACGTGAGCGCCGGGACGATCACGGCGAGTGGGAGGCCGGGCGCGAATCGGGTCCCGTTCACCGGCCGGATCGGCCGCCGGGCGCTGCGCCCCGGCCGCTACCGCCTCACCGTCACCGCGATCGACCCGGCCCGTAACGCCTCCAAGCCCGCACTCGGCGACCCTCGAGGTGCTCGCCGCGAAGGCACGGCGGCGGTAGCACGAGATTCGGGCGGTGACCCGTTCCACGCTCAAGACCGCCGTCTCGGGCTCGTCGCCGCGCTCGCGTTCGTCGTCGTCGGCCATTCCGCGGTCGCGTCCGCCGCCGTCAAGTCAGGATCCACCGGCAGCGGCGGCGGTCGCGAGTCCGACCGGCCGTGACCTCGGGCCGCGATAATGCGGGCATGCCGCGGTCGCGGTCAGGGCCGGTCGTACGCCGGCGGCGCCACCGGCTGCCGATCCTCGTGTTGCTGGGTGCGGTCGTGGTGCTGCTCGCGGGTGCCGGCTTCGTGGCGCTCGAGAGCAACATCGTCTCGAGCTACTGGGATGGCCTGTGGTGGGCGCTCTCGCTCATGACCACCGTGGGCTTCGTCGGAGAGACGCCGGAGACGACGGGCGGTCGGGTCCTGTCGGCCGCGCTGATGATCGCCGGGTTCGCGCTGCTGACGTTGACCACCGCCGCGATCGCCTCGCTCTTCGTGCGCGAGGAGGAGCAGCCGGCGGAAGAGCTGGACCGCGCGTTCGAGGGCGTCGTGCTGGAGCGGCTCGACAAGGTGGCGGCCCGGCTCGACGCCATCGAGCGGGCGCTCCCGGAGCGCCCGGAGCGCCCGCCGCCGGACGTCGGCTGAAGGGGCGTCCGTTCTGCGAGCGGGTTGGACGGACATCGTGTGCGCAGCCGGCTCGTTCGGCGCCAGATGCGCGGCCGGATTTCCGGGTTGGCCTCCTTCGGTGGCTCGCGAGAGGACACCTCGGTTTGCACGGCGCGGCCCGCCGCTTAGCATCCCGGGGGTGGATCTGCCGACCGGTACGACGCTTGGCGACTTCACGTCCGATGAGCTGCGGCTCGCCGCCCGCAACCACGGGATGCCGCTCGAGGCGTTGCGCTACGCGATCACGCCGGTGGGGCTCCACTACCTGCTGATCCACTACGACATCCCGGCGGTCGATCCCGACAGTTGGCGGCTCTCGATCGGGGGCAGCGTCGAGAGGCCCCTGACGCTGACGCTGGGGGACCTGCGCGCTCGACCGGCGACGACCAGGGCGGTCACGATCGAGTGCGCCGGCAACGGGCGCGCTCTGATGTCGCCGCGCCCGCTCAGCCAGCCCTGGCTGACCGAGGCGGTCGGGACCGCTGAGTGGACCGGCGTGCCGGTCCGGGCCCTGCTCGAGCAGGCGGGCCTCCACGACGGCGCGGTCGAGGTCCTCTTCACCGGTCTCGACCGCGGCGTCGAGGGCGGGATCGAGCAACGCTACGAGCGCAGCCTGCCACGCGCTGAGGCACTCGGCGACGACGCGCTGCTGGCCTACGAGATCAACGGCCAGCCCTTGCCCCCGCAGCACGGATTCCCGCTCCGCCTCGTGGTCGCCGGCTGGTACGGAATGGCGCACGTCAAGTGGCTGGACGCCATCACGGCCCTCGCCGAGCCCTTCGAGGGCCACCAGCAGAGGGTCAGCTACCGGCTCTACGCATCCGAGGACGACGACGGGACCCCCGTGACGCGGATGCTGCCGCGCTCGCTCACGATCCCGCCCGGAATCCCCGACTTCTTCACCCGCACGCGCCTCCTCGACCCCGGACCGTGCCGGCTCGAAGGGCGCGCATGGTCAGGCTGGGGGCCGATCGACCGCGTACAGGTGAGCCTCGACGGGGGCGCGATCTGGGACGACGCTCGGCTGGGTCAGCAGACAGGTCAACACGCGTGGCGCGCATGGTCCTACGACTGGGATGCGTCCGCGCCCGGGGACTACGCGATCTGCTCGCGCGCCCACGACGCCGCAGGGAACACCCAGCCGGTCGAGCCCGCCTGGAACCTGAAGGGGTACGCCAACAACCAGATCGAGCGGATCCCCGTCACCGTCAGGCCGCGCACCTAGTCACATCCGAACGACACGCCGCTCACATCGAGCAGCGTCTTCGTCCGATGGCCCGGGCAGGACTCGAGCCTGCGTCCGACGGATTATGGGGGCGGAGCCGCTGATGTCCGTTCGCTGGCTGCAGGCGTTTCCGTCGCGCTCAGGTGCGCAGTTGCCCCGCGGCCTGCATCCACTCGATCGGAACACGCTGGCGCTTGGGGCGGCGCCTCGCGGTCGCATCCCGACCGGCGTCGACGCTCCGCGGCGTCCGCCGACCTCGTGCGGCCTGTCGACGGACGTGAGCGCCTGCGTGGTCGCGGTCGTGCAGCGAAGTCGCCCTGACCACTGCCTGCGGCAGCGGCCATGTCTCGATCCGCCGAGGTTGCCACGGCCACCTGCTTGACCAGCTTCTCGGCCTTCGCCTGGTCGATGGTCGTGTCTCCGCAGCCGGAGACACCGACGGCGGCGAGAACTCCGATTCCCAGCGTTCCGATTCCGTTCCGGGCACGCGACATGCGGCATCTCCTTGCGGTGGGGCCGAGGACACGACAGCGAGAACCGCCCGCTGCGCGATCCGCCATCCGCGCGCGTGAGGCTACTCGGTAACCCGGTCGCGGCCTTCATCGAGTGGCATGTCCCGGACTCGGACGACTACCGGGAACACGCCGGGTCAGCGCGGTGGGGCGAAGCGTGGGAAGCCGCGTGGGCCGACTGGAGCTGGGAACCCCAGGAGTTCGTCGATTTCGGCGACGCTGTTGTCGTACCCGTTCGGTACCCGCTGGCGCCTGCGACGGCGCTTGCGCGGCGACCACCGCGGAGAGCTTCGCGGCGTCCTCCAACCGCGGGACGTGATGGACGTAGGGCATCGTCGTCGCGATGTCGCGGTGGCCCATGTATCGCTGCGTCGTCCATCAGCGGCACCGACTGGACGTTGCCTGACTTCGGCGTGGTGATCCGCGACGCGGCGACGGCGCGGCGCACCCCCTACGGCTGCGGCGTGAGCGAGAACGCGTCCGCGAAGAAGGCGTCCCCGGCTTGGGCGTCGCCCTCGCTCACGCGCACGCCGAGCGAGCCCCCGGTCGTCGTCGTCGTGATCTGAACCAAGACCTGCTGCCAGGTGCTCGTCAGCGAGACCGCGGGCGAGGCGACGTCCGCCACGGTGTGTCCCTGCGCGTCGAGCTCGCGCAGCTTGAGCTGAGCGGACTTGCCGACGGACGAGGCGCTCGCCGCCCTGACCCAGGCGGTCGCCGTGTACGCCTTGCCGGCGGTCGTCCGCGGCACGGCTCTAGCGGTGTCGTCGATGGTGAACGACGGCCCGTCCGTGGCGGTGACCTTCGCGACCATGTCGCCGTCGGGCGGTGCGCTCTGGGCCACGGGCGCGATCGTCGACTGGTAGCCGTCCCAGCCGCCGACGCCGCTCTCGAACGACGGGTTCACGATCAGGTTGCCGGACGGCGGCGGCGTGGGCGATGCCCCGGCGAGGTCCTTCATCGCGTTCTCCATGAACGTCACGAGTCCCGGATCTGTGGTCGGGCCGTCGAGCCCGAGCGCGAAGAGCATGGACCCCGACGCGAAGACCTGCGCGCCGGATGGGGCGGTGTAGCGGACCGCGTCGGCGTTCGAGTCGCCTCCATGGCCGGCGCCCGACCAGTGGAAGAGCGGCGTCAGCGTCGGGACGGCGCAGCCCGGCTTGATCGTGTCCCACTCGTATCCCACGGTGCCCGCGACCGTGTCCCCCGCGCCCAGGCCGGTGCCGGCGAACCACGGGTCGCCCGCTGACGCGGCGACCACGGCGTAGCCGCGCACGGTGCCATCCGTCGCGAAGTCCTGCTCCTCGTACTGGACGCCGAGGAGCTCGCACTCCGGCCGGCCGAGGCTGCGGAACTGGCTCGTCCGGTCGGCTGCGGGTGCGGGGTCCGGGTGGTCCTTGTACCCGATGATGGTGCGCTCGCCGTCGGCGTAGCGGATGCGCCAGTAGGCCGTGTTGGCGCCCATGTATGCGAGGTTCACGCCTGCGGCGCGCGCTGCGTCGTGGGCGTCGCGGGTCTCCGAGCTCCAGTACTCGCCGTGGCCGTCGGTCATGACGAGCCGGTGGGCGAGGAGCTGGCCGGGCTGGCGATGGACGTCCACGTCTGTCGCGTACGAGACGTCGTAGCCGTCGCGTTCGAGGAAGTGGACGAGCTGGATCTCGTGGTCGAAGATGTCGAAGCCGCCGGACGAGAGCGGGCGGTCGAACGACACGTGGTCCGCGGCCCATCCGCTGGTGCTGGACCAGTCGTACAGGCTCTTCCCGCCCCAGTTGTTGTACGCCTCCCAGGTGTTCACAGGCGCCTGGACGAGCACGGCCGAGCGCGAGCCGGTCGGCGCCCGCACGACGAAGGGGACGACCCGCGCACGGCCGGCGTTCGGCCCGCTGGTGATCACGAGCTGAGCGACGTAGTAGCCGCTGATCCAGCCGGAGCCGACCGGCAGCGTGTCGGTGACCGACCAGTTCGCTGCCACCTCGCCGGTCGTCGGGTCGGGCGCCGGCGGTGCCGGCTGGGCGACGCCCGCCCGGTCCGACGAACAGCCGGGCACGCAGGCGACGCGCCGCGCGCCGGCGCCGCGGTACCAGCCGAGGCGCAGGACGACGACGCGGTAGCGCAGCCCGTCGGTGGCGGTCGAGACGTGCAGCTGCAGGTTCTCGCCGGCGGCGACGCTCGCCTGCGAGGTGTAGCCCGCGATGCTGGTGACCAGGCCCGCCTGTTGCTGGGCCAACGTGCCGTCCGGGGCCGTCGGCAGCTGCCAGTCGGCGTCGCCGATCAGCGCGTTCTCCTTCTGGATCGGGTTCTGGGCGGCCTGCTGCGTGGCGCCGGGTACCGAGCGGTTGAGCAGGTAGGTGGTCCGGGCCTCGCCGGCGGTCGAGTTGGGGACGAGCAGGTCGGGCCTGCTGTCTCCGTCGATCGGGCCGAAGGCGAGGTCGCTGGGGCCGGGGCCGACGTTCGCGTCGATCCGGCCGATGCCGAAGCCCGCCATGAACGTGCCGTCGCCCTTGCCGGTGAACAGCGCGACCTGGCCGGCGGTGCTGGACGCGACGGCGAGGTCGCCGTTGCCGTCGCCGTCGAGGTCGCGGATCGCGACCGCTGTGGCACCGGCGGGCGGCGTGACCAGCGTGCCGCCGGCGTTGCCGTCGAATCCCGGGTAGGCGTTGGAGTCGGTGCACGGATCGGAGGTGGTTCCCTCGAACAGCGCGACCTTGCCGTCGCTCCGGACGGCCGCGAGCTCGAGCGACGTGTCTCCGTCGAGCTTCCCGGCGCTGACCGCTGTGTAGTCGCCCGAGAACTGCGTGCTCGCGATGGAGCAGACGCTCGACTCGCCAGCGATCACGAGATAGCCGGACGGCGTGCCCTGCGTGTCGAGCGTGCTTCCCAGCAGGAGCTCGTCGGCCCCGGATCGGTCGAGGTTCGCCGCCGCGAGCGCGGTCACGCGCCCCTGGCACTGATCGGCCTGCGCGCAGTTCCCGACGGCGGCGACTCGGTCCTGGCCCTGGGCGAACCCGCCGGCGCCGTCGCCGGCGTAGATCGTTGCCCCGGCGATGAAGTTGGCGCCGCTGTTGTCCGCGTGGTCGACCGCGATGTCCCAGCTGCCGTCGCCGTTGAAGTCGCCGACGGCGAGGAACTGGCGGGGCCCCGTCTGGATGGTGACCTTGTCGGTGGCGTTGAGGCCTCCGGTTGCGTCACCGCCGGATTGGTCGGGCTTGTGACCGGCGTAGACCGTGACGGCGGTGTCGCTGAGGACGGCGGCGTCGGCGATGCCGTCGCCGTTGAAGTCGGCGGCGCGCACGACCTTCGTCGGCTCGCCGACGTCGAGCTCACGGGTGAAGGCGAGCGCGCCCGCGACGTTCAGCTGCTCGGCGAGCGTTCCGGCCTGGCCGGTCGCGACGAGCCCGTCGGCGGCGCCGTCGCCGTTGACATCGGCGAGCGCGGCCGATTGGGAGTGGGCTCCCGCGACCTGTGACGAGATCGTCTGGTGCTGGGTGGGGTCGAAGGCCACGCAACCCGGCAGCCAGACCGCCACCATCGACGCGACGACGACGACGAAAGCGCGCCGTCGCGACCCCACCGCTCGGAACCGGTCGTCTCGAGCGCCCGACGCCCCGACGCCGTGCCGATCGCCTGGCAAACCGGTGGAGTCGCGGCGCATTGGACCCACCATCGCATGAGCTTCTCACATCGCCCGCCCTCTGCGGGCATCGGTTCAAGTCCGAGGCGGCCTTCGGACAGCGCCTGGTGTGCTCGCTTCCCCAGTTGGCCTGAATCTCACCCGTTCGGTACCCGCTGGCGCCGGCGACGGCGCTTGCGCGGCGACCACCGCGGAAAGCTTCGCGGCGTCCTCCAACCCGCGGGACGTGATGGACGTAGAGCATCGTCGTCGCGATGTCGCGGTGGCCCATGCAGCCCTGCACCGCTGGCAGCGGCCACGCTCGCACCGCGAGCGTCCCGAACGTGTGGCGCAGGTCATGGAAGCGGAACGTTCGGGACACGCTCGGGACACGTGCGCGGGCGCAACCATCCGCGACGCGGCAGGTCTGCGGGGCTTTCGAGATGGCCCGACCTGGACTCGAACCAGGGTCCGACGGATTATGAGTCCGCTGCTCTGACCAGCTGAGCTACCGGGCCGCGGCGCATTGTCGCCCAGGTCGGGCGCCCGCGGCGGCGCGGCACGACGACGGGCGCCGACCCGCGGACGGTCGCGGTTGCCATCATCGCGGCGTGACCCGCGCCCGCCTGCGTCGCGCCTGCCTCGCGCTCCCCGGCGCCGAGGAGGGCTTCCCGTTCGGTCCCGAGGTCGCGGTGTTCAAGGTCGGCGGTCGGATGTTCGCCTACGTGCCCGCCGACGACCCGCCGCGGGTCACCGTCAAGTGCGAGCCCGCCCTGGCGCCGGAGCACCGCGCCGCCTGGCCGACCGCCGTGGCGCCCGGCTACCACATGAACAAGCGCCACTGGAACACGATCACCTGCGACGGGACGATCCCCGCCGACGTCGTGCGCGCGATGATCGAGGACTCGTGGGACCTCGTCGTCGAGCGACTCCCACGCCGGGTCGCGGCGACGCTCAGGGCGGACTGACGCCGGCGGGCGCCGGCGTCGCGGGCTCCTCGCCGACCGACCGCCCCCGCCACGCGCGCCAGACCACGAGCGCGACGGCCACGGGGACGGTCGCCGGGAGGTCGTCGCGGACGAGGAACAGCAGGTCCCACACCCCGGCGGCGACGAGGACGACGAGGGCGACCCGCCACGGCCGGTCCCCGCTCGCCGCGACGAGGCCGCCGAGCACGCCGGCGGCGAACAGGTCCCCGTAGCCCATCGCCGCGTCGCCGAACGCCGCGACCTGGAGCTGGGGGTAGCCGCCCGGCGCGGTCGCCGCGTTGAGCGTCGCGTTCGGGGCCTGGAGCTGCTGGCCGAACACGAGCGCGGAGTCGAGCAGCGCCATCGCGACGATCCCGACCTCGAGCCAGCGCGCCGGCGCGGCGGCCGCGAGCAGGCGCCCGAGGGTCACGCAGCTCAGGGCGCTGAGCGCGACGGCGCACCCGTCGCCGAGGAGCGTGCCGTTCCGCCACCAGGCCACGGCGAGCAGGACGGCGGCCAGGAGCGCGAGCCACGGGCGGGCCCCCCGCATCGCCCAGCCCAGCGCGGCGGCCGCGAGGGGCGGGATCGCCACGGCGGCGAGCAGGGCGAGCGCGTCGGCCACGACCGCGGACAGCGCGATGGCCGCCACGACGACGCCGAGCGACAGCGGCAGCACGAGCGCCCACCAGCGCCCGGCGAACCGGGCGAGCCATGCCGGCACGCCGGCGCCGGGCAGCGCGACGACGGCGGCCTGGACGGCGACGAGCACGAGGTCGGAGGGCCAGAAGTCGAGCATCGGCTCAGGTGATTGGATACCGCACCGCGGCCGGACCCTGAATCAGAGCGAGCGGAGGAACGACATGGCGGAGCGCACGGCGATCGTGACGGGAGCCTCGAGCGGCATCGGCTTCGCCGTGGCGCGGATGCTCGGCGAGGAGGGCCACGCGCTCACCATCGCCTCCCGCCGGCCGGAGAAGCTCGACGCCGCCGCCGAGGCGCTCCGGGGCGAGGGCCTGGAGGTCCACCACCTCGCGGCGAACATGCAGTCCGAGGACGACATCAAGGCCGTGGTCGCGGCCCACCGGGACCGCTACGGGCGCCTCGACGTGCTCGTCAACAACGCGGGCGTCGGCCTCGGCGCGCCGATCGAGGACTACCCGACCAAGAAGCTCGACATGCAGCTCGACGTCAACCTCCGCTCGATCGTCCTCTTCTACCGCGAGGCGCTCGACCTCCTCAAGGCGGCGGCCGCCGAGCACCGGCGGGCGCTCGTCGTCAACACCGCCTCGGTCGCGGGGAAGAGCGGCCAGGGCTGGCTGTCGATCTACTCGGCGACGAAGTTCGGCGTGGTCGGCTTCACCCAGTCGATGAACCGGGAGCTCGGCGAGCTGGGCATCAAGTCCACGGCGCTGTGCCCGGGCTTCGTCGACACGCCGATGACGGACTTCGTCAAGGAGTCGGTGCCGGCGCACGAGATGATCCAGCCCTCCGACATCGCCGAGGCCGTGCGGATGCTGCTGCGGGTCTCCCCCGCCTGCGTGATCCCCGAGGTGATCTTCCAGCGACCCGGCGAGGGGCTGTAGCGCTCGCCGGAGGACGGTGGGCCCGCGCCGGGAAGGGCAGTGGGCCCGCGCCGCGGAGGGTCCGTCAGCCCGACCCGGCCGGCACCCCGCGGCCGGGCTCACGCCCGCCGCGGGCGGCGACGCGCGCCGCGGCCGGCGCGGCCTCGAGCGCCTCGAGCGCGCGGGCGCGGGCGTGGCGCCAGCGCAGCGCGCGATGCTCGGCCACGGCGCCGCCGAGATCGGGCTGGGCGCGCTCCGCGGCGAGGCTCGCCTCGAGGTGCGCGACGAGCGTGGCGACCTCGCGCGGGGTCGCCCGGCGCACGCGGCGTCGCGTGCCGGTGAAGCGGTCCCAGGCGCGCGAGAACCCGAGGTTCGCGGTCCGACCCCCGTGGCGGTGCGCCGCGAGCATCGGGCAGACGCCGCCGCGGCGGTCGGTGTAGTCGCCGGCGACGATCGGGTGGGCTCGCACGCCGGCCAGCATCGCCTCCCTGGTGGCCGCCGGAAGGCGGTCGACCGCGCGACGCAGCTCGGCGATGGGCGGTCTCTCGATGCGTGCCATAGGCTTGCGCGCTCCTCCGACGGGTGGCGGGCCACAGTACGGCGCGGCCTCGCCGGGGGCAACGGATCTCCTGCGCGCGAAAGGGAACTTGCACCATGAAGCTCGGCGTCAACGTCGGCTACTGGGGTCTCGGCCTCACCTCCGAGGAGCAGCTCTCGATCGTGCAGGAGGCCGAGCGGCTCGGCTACGACTCGGTGTGGGCCGCCGAGGCCTACGGCTCGGATGCGGCCACGGTGCTCGCCTGGCTCGCCGCCGGGACGACCCGGATCGGGATCGGCTCGGCCATCTTCCAGATGCCCGCCCGCAGCGCGGCGATGACGGCGATGACCGCCGCGACGCTCGACCAGATCTCCGGCGGGCGGATGCGGCTCGGCCTCGGGCCGTCGGGCCCGCAGGTCTCGGAGGGCTGGCACGGCGTGCGCTTCGCCAAGCAGCTCCAGCGCACGCGCGAGTACGTCGCCGTCGTGCGCCGGGCGCTGGCGCGCGAGCGCCTCGAGTTCCACGGCGAGACGATCGAGCTCCCGCTGCCCGACGGGCCCGGCAAGGCGCTGAAGCTCACGATCTCGCCGGTGCAGGAGCAGATCCCGATCTACCTCGCGGCGATCGGGCCCAAGAACGTGACGCTCGTCGGCGAGATCGCCGACGGCTGGCTGCCGATCTTCTTCTCGCCCGAGAACGTGAGCGAGTTCCGGCCGCTGCTCGAGGCCGGCGCGGCGACGTCGGGCCGCTCGCTCGAGGGCTTCGACATCGCGCCGACGGTCAACGTGCTGATCGACGACGACCTCGACCAGGCGCGCGACGCCATGCGCCCGATGATCGCCCTCTACGTCGGCGGCATGGGCTCGCGGGAGAAGAACTTCTACAACAACCTCGTGCAGCGCTACGGCTTCGAGGCCGCCGCGAAGGAGATCCAGGACCTCTACCTCGGCGGCGACAAGGAGGCCGCGGCGGCCGCGATCCCCGGCGAGCTGATCGACCGGGTGACGCTGGTCGGGCCGCGCGACGCGGTGAAGGCGCGCCTGCGGGTCTTCCGCGACGCCGGGGTGGGCACGCTGATCGTCAGCCCGATGGCGTGGACCGCGGCGGAGCGGCTCGCCCAGCTCCGGCACGTGGCCGAGCTCGTCGAGGAGATCTGAGGGCCCTCAGGCCGTGACGGCGGCCGGCGCGCCGGCGCTCACGACCCGCAGCAGGGCGTCGGCCACGCCCGGGTCGAGCTGGGTGCCGGTGACCGCGGCGATCTCGGCCCGGGCCTCCACCGCCGGGCGGGCCGCGCGCCAGGGTCGGTCGGAGGTGAGGGCCACCCACGTCGAGCAGGCGAGGAGGATCCGCGAGGCCAGCGGGATCGCCTCCCCCCGCAGGCCGTCCGGATAGCCGCCGCCGTCCGGGCGCTCGTGCTCGTGGCGCACGATGCGCGCCGCCTCGCGGAGGACCGGGAGGTCGGAGAGCACCTCGGCGCCGATCTCCGGGTGGCGGCGCAGCGCGCTGAGCTGGCGGGCTCCGAGCGGCCCGGGCGTGGCGAGGATGCCGAGCGGCACCCCGAGCAGCCCGATGTCGTGGAAGAGCGCGGCGAGGTAGAGCGCGCGGAGCCCGGCGGGGTCGAGGCGCAGGTCGCGTCCCACCGCCCACGCCAGCTCGGCGGCGCGCCAGCGCTCCTCGCCCGGCTCGATCGCCGCCGCCATCTCGTGGACGGCGCCGAGCTCGGCGCCGGACAGGGCGGCGAACGCCGGGGCGCCGTGCAGCGCGCGGGACATCTCGGCGGCGACGGCCTCGGCGATGGCGCGATCGCCGCCGCCGAAGCCCCCGGGGCCCCCGCGGGCGGCGAGCAGGCAGGCGCGCGGCCGGCCGGCGACGAGCACCGGCACGGTGAGCTGCGCGGCCACCGCGCCGTCGGCGGGAACGGCCTGGCCCCGGAGCGCGGACCCCACGGCCGCGCCTTCGGCGGGCCGCAGCGGCTCGGGCTCGGTGCCGGTCGCGACAGCGAGCGTGCGCGGGCGGGTCGCCGACCCCGAGCACGAGGACGCGTCCGGCGTCGAGCGCGCCGTGGAGGTGGTCCGCCCCCGCCTGGGCGATCGTCCGCTCGTCGCGCGCGCCGGCCAGCGCGCGGCTGAGCCCGGCGAGCGCCGCGAAGGTGTCCCGCGGCCGGGGGGCGCCCGGCGGCGCCGGCGCCGCGCCGGGCTCGACCGCCGCGCCGTGGCGCTTGGCGCGCCGCATCGCCTCGTCGGCCCGGGCGATGAGGTCGTCCGCCGACGCCGCAGGCCGGCCGAAGGTCGCCCACCCGGCGCTGGCGCCGAGCCGGCCGTCGACGCCCTCGACCCGCACCTGGCCGACGGCCCGCACGAGGCGCTCGGCGACGTCGCGGACCTCCTCGCCGGCGCTGACCGCGATCACCGCGAACTCATCGCCGCCCTGGCGGCAGCACACGTCCTCGGCGCGCAGCTCCGCGCGAAGGGCCTCGGCCACGCTCCGCAGCGCCTGGTCGCCCACCTGGTGCCCGAGGGCGTCGTTGATCTCCTTGAAGCCGTCGAGGTCGAGGATCACGAGCGAGAACGGCTCGCCGTGACGCCGGGCGCGGGCGACCTCGGCGCCGAGCCGCCGCCAGAACATCCGGTAGTTGCCCAGGCCGGTGAGCGGGTCGCTCTCGGCCAGGCGCTTGGCCTCGCTCTCGCGGCGCAGCAGGAGCGCCCGCTCCGCCTCGAGGTCCCGGATGTAGAAGCGCAGCGGGAGCACCATGAGCGCGAGCCCGGCCAGGAGCAGGAGCCCGCCGATGATCGCGAACGGCCACGGCGGGTGCTCGACGGGCGGCGAGGCCACCGCCAGCAGGACGGCCCCGGCGAGCAGGAGAACCGCCCCCATCGCGACGGCGAAGCGGACGCCGGCGGGCATGGCGGCACGGGCGCGCGCCGACTCGGCCGGCGCGATCGCCGCCGCGGCGGGCGCGATCGTGGGCTCGCCCGACGGCACCCCGGCCATCGCGGACGGGCCGTATGCTCGGCCGTTCCCGGAGGCCGGCGCCGGTGCGTCAGGCGACTCGCTCATGGGGTGCGGCATCCGGCCGCCGGTCCACCTTCCTGATCATTGGCAATAGCTCGCTATCCCTATATACCCGAACCGCGCGCCCGTGTGGGGGCAGCGGTGGGCTCCTGAGCATCGCATGCGCGTCTTCCTCGGCGCCTTCGGGGACCCCGGCCACGTCTTCCCGATCATCGCGCTGGGCCGCGAGCTCGCCGGGCGGGGTCACGCCGTCACGGTCGAGACGTGGTCCCGCTGGCGCGAGCACGCGGAGTCGCTCGGGCTGGGCTTCGTCGCGGCGCCGGAGTACCCGGTCTTCCCGACCCGCGAACGCCCGCTCAAGCCCTATCAGGCCGTGTCGCAGGCCGTGAGCGAGACGCGGCCCCGCCTCGCCGCGGCTCGGCCCGACGTCGTGGTGGCCGACGTCCTCACGCTGGCGCCCGCGCTGGCCGCGGAGTTGGAGGGCGTGCCGGCCGCGACGCTCGTGCCGCACGTCTACCCGGTCGGCGGGAGCGGGCTGCCCCCGTACTCGCTCGGCGCCCGGCCGCCGCGGACGAATGTTGGACGCGCGCTGTGGCGGGGCCTGGACGGCGCGACGAACCGCGGGATCCGCCTCGGCCGGGCGCAGTACGAGGCGCTGCGCGCACGGATCGGGCTGCCGCCCTCGGGACGGGAGCAGGGCGGGCTCTCGCCGCGGCTCGTGCTCGTCGGGACCTATCCGGAGCTCGAGTACCCGCGCGCCTGGCCCGGCCACGTCCACGTCACCGGCCCGCTGCTCTGGGAGCCGCCCTTCGGCGAGGTCGAGCCGCCGCCCGGGGAGGCGCCGCTCGTCCTGGTCGCGCCCTCGACCTCCCAGGATCCGCGGTCATCGCCTGTTGCGGGCGGCGCTCGGCGGGCTCGGCGGGCTCGACGCCCGCGTCCTCGCCGCCTGGAACCGCCGGCCGATCGACGGGCCCGCCCGGGTGCCGGCGAACACGCGGCTCGTGGAGTGGATCTCCTACTCGCGGACGATGCCGCGCTGCGCGGTGGTCGTCTGCCACGCCGGCCACGGGACGGTGGTGCGGGCGCTCGCACTCCGGGGCGACGGTGGTCGGCGGCACCCGCGGGCGGGGACATGGGCGAGAACGCCGCGCGGCTCGACTGGGCAGGGCTCGGCGTGCGCCTGCCCTGGCGCCTGACGTGCGCGGCGACGCTGCGCCTGGCGGTCGAGCGGGCGCTCGCGGATCGGGCCATGGCGGGGCGCGTGGCCGAGGTCGCTGCGAGATCGGCGGCGACGAGCGGCGCGGCACGCGCGGCGGACCTCGTGGAGGGCCTGGCGGCTGACGGTTGAGGGGGCGGCCGGCCCCTTCAGCGCCGCGGCGGCGTGACTCCGGGGGTGGGACTCGAACCCACAACCTCTCGATTAACAGTCGAGCGCATCTGCCAGTTGAGCTACCCCGGATCGCGTCACCCCGGACTGGACGGGGCCGCGCGCCGAAGCGTAGCGATTCCCGCCTCCACCTCGGCGTGGCAGTTCGCGCACAGCAGGACGCACTTGGCGGCCTCCGCCCGGGCCCGGGCGAGCGACCGCGTCACCCCCTCGTCGGAGAGGCTGAACGCCTTGGTGGCCGGATCGACGTGGTGGAACTGCAGCGCGACCGGGGATCGCGAGTAGCCGCACATCCGGCAGGCCCCGCCCGCCTCGGCGACGAGCGTCGCCTTGAGCCGCCGACGCCATCGCGTGACCTGCTCGCTGCGGCAGCGCAGGCACCGCGGGCTACCGCCGTCGCGGCGCCGGATGAACTCGGTGTCGCCGTGGTGTCGACAGGTGGCGATCAGTCGGCCGCCCCCCGCCGCCCGATCCGTCGCATCCCGTCGTTGCGCCTCGTCCGCGGACCCCACGACCCGAACACTAGTTCGCCTGCCGGACGGAATCGCCCGCCCCGCCGCGGGCATCCCGTCCTGCCCACTTGACAAACCGACGTCCATATCAGCCCTCCTGGTCGATCCGCTCGGTCACCGCGTCGATCTGCCCGACCACCGCGGCGCGCTCGGCCGCGAGCTCCGGCACGCGGGCCGACTCGCCGCCCCGCGCGGCCGCGATCTCCCGGTCGAGGCGGAGCTTCTCGAGCTGCAGACCCTCGAGCTCCAGCGTCCCGGCACTCGCCGGCTCGTCGCCGTCGAAGCGAAAGGCGAGGGCGGAGAGCAGCGACGCCAGCTCCGCGTCGTCCTCCGGCACGGCGGCGAGCGGGTCGTCGAGGTGGTCGCGCAGCAGGAGCGCGGCGCGACGGTTCAGATCGCTGGTGAAGTGGCGCTCGGGGTCGATGCGCGCCAGGGCGCCGCGTCCGACCTCCGGGAGCGCGACGCAGAGCGCGAGGAAGGCCCGCTCCGTCTGCTCGCGGCGGTCGAGGGCGACCGCGGGCGCGCGCGCACCGGGCTCGCGCACCTCCGCCGCCGGCGCTCCGGCGCCGCGACCGCGCTCGGTCGCCAGCCCGGTCCCGCCGCCGCCCCGCACGAGCGTCGCCACCAGCTCGCCGGAGAGCTCGAGCCGCCCCGCGACCCGGCGCACGAGGTCCTCGCGCAGGACGCTCGGCCCCAGGCCGGCGAGCAGCGGCCGGATCTCCTCCAGCGCGGCGTCCTTGCCCTCGGCGGTCGAGGTGTCGGCGGCCTCGAGCGCGCGATCGACGTGGAACGACGACGAACGGCACCGAGCCCGCGACCCGCTCGCGCATCGCCTCCGCCCCCTCCGCCGCGATGAGGTCGGCCGGATCGCTCCCGGGCGGCAGCGGCACGACGCGCAGCTCGAGCCCGCGCCCGTCGCACACCCGGCCGGCGCGCACCATCGCCTCCTGGCCGGCGCCGTCCGCGTCGAGCGCGAGCGCGACGCTCGGCGCGAGCCGCTCGAGCTCGCTGCGCCTGCTCCTCGGTCAGCGCCGTCCCCATGATCCCGACCGCGTTCGCCAGCCCGGCCTGGTGCAGGCGAGCACGTCGGTGTAGCCCTCGACCAGCACCACCGACCCCTCGCGCGCGGCGTTCGGGCGGGCGAGGTCGATCCCGAACAGCTGCGATGCCCTTGTGGTAGATCTCGCCCTCGCTCGTGTTGAGGTACTTCGGCCGCTGGTTGTCGCGCATCGCGCGCGCGCCGAAGCCGAGGACCCGGCCGCGCGCGTCGGCGAGCGGGAACATGATCCGCTCGCGGAAGCGGTCGTAGAGGGACCGCCGCCGGCTTCTGGGAGACGCTGGGCCAGCCCCGCCGCCAGCAGCTCCTCCTCGGTGAACCCGGCCCGGCGCGAGGCGACCAGCATGCGGTCCCACGCGCTCGGGGCGTAGCCGACCCGGAAGGCGGCCAGGGTCTCCTCCGTCAGGCCGCGCTCGGCGAGGTAGGCCCGCGCGCCGGCGGCCTCGTCCGCGTCCCACAGCACGCGCTGGTAGTACCGCGTCGCGCGGTCGAGCAGCTCGTGCAGCCGCTCGCGGCGGCGGCGGCGCGGCGGCCGCCTCGGGATCCTCGTCGACGACCTCGAGCTCGACGCCGAAGCGGTCGGCCAGCGACTCCATCGCGGCGGGGAAGTCGAGCCCCTCGAGTCTCCATGACGAAGGCGAACGGGTCGCCCGACACCTCGCAGCCGAAGCAGTGGTAGTGCTTCTCCTGCGGCCGGACGTGAAAGGACGGCGTGCGCTCGTCGTGGAAGGGGCAGAGGCCGAAGTAGGAGTTCGCCGCCCGCGCGGCGCAGCTCGGTGCGCGTCGAGACCAGCGCGACCATGTCGACGGCGTCGCGCACCCGCTCGCGGGAGTCGTCGGTGTAGCGCGTCACGGCGCGAAGGCGAGCGGCACCGCGAGCGTCCTCGAAGGCGCGGATGCAGAACCGGTCGGTCATGCCGGCGATGTAGTCGGTCACGCGCTGGGCGTCGTCGGCGTCCGGCACCGAGGCGGAGAGGGGAACAGGTCCGGCTGCTCGCAGTAGTGCTCGAACAGCGTGCGCACGACCGTCTCGATCTTGGCGTGCTCGCGGCGCGCCGCCGGGCCGAGGTAGACGCGCTCGAACATGAAGGTGCGCAGCGCGTCCATCGCGGCGCCCGACGCCTCGCCCTGCACGATGTCCCCGGCGCGCTCGGAGTGCTCGACGAGGTCGTGGACGAGCGCGTCGATCCGGTGCGGATCCCGTGTCGCCGAGCACCGCGATCGGCTCGGCGGGGAGGTCCGCCTCGGCGATGACGCCGGCCCGCAGCGCGTCGTCGATGTCGTGGTTGATGTAGGCGATGCGGTCCACGAGGCGGACGATCCGGCCCTCGAGGCGTGCGCGGGCGCTCGGCGCGGCCGGAGTGGCCGAGCGATCCCGTCGCGCACCGGCGCGGTGAGGTTGAGCCCCTCGCCGTCGCGCTCGAGCACGTCGACCACCCGCAGGGAGTGCTCGTAGTGGCGGAAGCCGCGACCGAAGCGCTCGGCGAGGCAGCCGTCGAGCACGTCCTCGCCGATGTGGCCGAAGGGCGGGTGGCCGAGGTCGTGGCCGAGGCCCGATCGCCTCGACGAGATCCTCGTTGAGCCGCAGCGCGCGGGCGACGGTGCGCGAGACCTGCGTCACCTCGAGCGTGTGCGTGAGGCGCGTGCGGTAGTGGTCGCCCTCGGGCGCCACGAAGACCTGCGTCTTGTGCTTCAGCCGCCGGAACGCCTTGCAGTGGACGATCCGGTCGCGGTCGCGCTGGAAGGGGGTGCGCAGGCCGCAGTCGGGCTCGGGGCGGGCCCGCGCGGCCGGGTAGCACGGGGTCGCCGCGGGGGCCAGGGCCTCGGCCTCGCGCGCTCTGACGCCGGCGGCGAAGGCCTCGGCGACGGGACCGGTCGGATGGGGGCGGACGGCGGCGGACACGGGGCATCCTCGATTCTGCCAAGCGGCCGGACCGCCGGCGCGACGGTGCGGCGCCGGCGGGCCCGGCGGCCGTCGCCTCAGTCGCCGTCCGCCGCGCGGATCGCGGCCTGCGCGGCGGCGACGCGGGCCACGGGCACGCGGAACGGCGAGCAGGACACGTAGTCGAGCCCCGCGCCGTGGAAGAAGTCGATCGACGCCGGGATCGCCGCCGTGCTCACCGCACACGCCGAGCTTCAGCCCGGGCTTCGCCGTTCGCCCGAGCCAGGCGCCCATCTTCAACAGCTCGCCGACCCCCGGCGTGTCGATCGTCTCGAACGGGGACCGGTCGACGATGCCCTCGGTCTCGTAGCGGCCGAGGAAGCTCGCCTCGATGTCGTCGCGGGAGAAGCCGAGCGTCGTCTGCGTCAGGTCGTTCGTGCCGAAGGAGAAGAAGTCGGCGTGGGTGGCGATCCGGTCCGCGAGCAGGCAGGCGCGCGGCAGCTCGATCATCGTGCCGACGACGAAGTCGCGGCCCTCCTCGAGCCCGGCGGCCGAGATGATCCCGGCCACGCGCGGGTGCAGCAGCGCGATCTCGCGCTCGTAGGCGACCAGCGGGATCATCACCTCGAGGTGCGGCGCCTCGCCCGTGCGGTCGCGCACGGCGGCCGCGGCCTCGGCGATGGCACGCGCCTGCATGTCGTAGATCTCCGGGTAGAGGATGCCGAGCCGGCAGCCCCGGGTGCCGAGCATCGGGTTGGTCTCCTGCAGCGCGCGGACGCGCTCGAGCGTGCGCTTGACCTCCTCGACCTCGGGGTCGTCGGTGCCGCGGAGCCGTGCGAGCTGGCGCTCGAGATCGGCGAGCGGCGGGAGGAACTCGTGCAGCGGGGGGTCGAGCAGCCGGATCGTCACCGGCCGCCCGGTCATCGCCTCGAACAGCCCCTCGAAGTCCCCGCGCTGGAGCGGCACGAGCGCCTCGAGCGCGGTCTCGCGCTCGGCCGTGTCCGCCGCCATGATCATCGCCCGGACCTTCGGCGTGCGCTCGGCCGCCATGAACATGTGCTCGGTGCGGCACAGCCCGATGCCCTCCGCGCCGAGCTCCCGCGCCCGCTCCGCGTCGTGGGGCGTGTCCGCGTTGGCGCGCACCCCGAGCCGGCGCAGCCCGTCGGCCCAGTCCAGCACCGTGCGGAACGCATCGGTCATCCCGGGGGCGCTGAGCGGCACGTCGTCGAGGGTGATCTCGCCGGTCGAGCCGTTGATCGCGATGCGGTCGCCGGGGCGGCCGTCGCGGGCGGGCCGCAGCTCGCGCTCGCCGATCCGCACGACGCGGGCGGCGAGCTCCACCTCGACGGCGGCGGCGCCGCACACCGCCGGGCGACCCATCCCGCGCGCCACCAGCGCGGCGTGGGAGGCCTTGCCCCCCTCGCTCGTGAGGATGCCCTTCGCGGCGTGGAAGCCGGCGACGTCGTCGGCCTCGGTGAAGGGCCGCACGAGGATGACGTCGACGCCGTCCCCCGCGCGGCGCTTCGCATCGTCGGCGCTCAGCACGATCTCGCCGCTCGCCGCCCCGGGGGAGGCCGCGACGCCCGTGGCCACGACGGTGTACTCCACGCCGGCGTCGAACGTCGGGAGCAGGAGCGCGTCGAGGGTCGAGGCGTCGATCGTCAGCAGCGCCCGCTCGCGGGTCAGCAGGCCCTCGGCCACGGCGTCGACCGCGAAGCGCACCGCGGCCTGCGCCGGCCGCTTGGCGGCGCGGGTCTGGAGCATGTAGAGGCGCCCCTCCTCGACCGTGAACTCCGTGTCCTGCATGTCCCCGTAGTGGCGCTCGAGCGTGCGCAGGATGTCCAGCAGCTCGGCCGAGGCCTCCGGCATCCGGTCGCGCGAGCGCGGAGAGGTCGTCCGGGGTGCGCACCCCGGAGACGACGTCCTCCCCCTGGGCGTTCCAGAGGAAGTCGCCGGAGGGCTGCGGACCCCCGGTGATCTCGTCGCGCGAGAACGCGACCCCCGAGCACGACCTGCTCGCCCCGGTTCCCGAACACCATCTGCTGGACGTTGACCGCGGTGCCCCAGGCGTCGGGGATCCCGTGGATCCGCCGGTAGCTGACCGCCCGGTCCCCCATCCACGAGTCGAACACCGCGAGGATCGAGGCGCGGAGCTGGACCATCGGGTCCTGGGGGAAGTCCTCACCGGTCTCCTCGCGGAAGATCGCGGCGAAGCGGCCGGTGAGCTCGCGCAGCGCGGCCACGTCGAGCTCGGTGTCGAGCTCGACGCCGCGGTCCGCCTTCGCCGCCTTGATCGCGTCCTCGAAGCGATCGCCCCGGATGCCGCGGACGACGTTCCCGAACATCTGGAGGAACCGCCGGTAGGAGTCCCACGCGAAGCGCGGGTTGCCGGTCCGCTCGGCGATGCCGTCGACCGACTCGTCGCTCAGCCCGAGGTTGAGGACGGTGTCCATCATGCCCGGCATCGACTCGCGCGATCCGGAACGGACCGAGACGAGCAGCGGGTCGCGCGCGTCGCCGAGCCGCTTGCCCGCACGCTCCTCGAGGCGCGCGAGCGCGTCGCCGACCGCCTCGTCGAGCCCCGCCGGGGGTTGGCGGTCCGCGCGCATGTAGGCCACGCACGCCTCGGTGGTGATCGTGAAGCCGGCCGGCACCCGGTCCGGGCCGAGCACCCGGGTCATCTCGGCGACGCCCGCGCCCTTGCCGCCGAGCAGCTCCCGCATCGCCCGCGACCCCTCGGAGAAGTCGTAGACGAGCTTGGCGGCGGCGGCGGTCTCGGTGTCGGTTCCGGACACGTTGGCGGGCATCCTACGCGTCGCTATGCGGCGCCGGCCAGTGCCGAGCGTCCCATGACCGGCCGCAGGCGGACGTGCGCGTGGTGCTCGACCGTCTCGGAGATCGCCCGCTCGCACTGTCGCAGGGCGCGGGTGGAGGCGGTGGGGGCGTCCGCGAGCGGTCGGCCGAGCGCGTCGGCGAGGAACCCGTGCGCCTCGCGATCGAGCGGGAAGGCGGAGCCCTCGCACGCGGTGCACACGACACCGCCCGCGGCGCCGGAGAAGGCGGCGAGGTGGTCGGTCTCGCCACACGAGACGCAGGACGAGAGGTGCGGCGCGAAGCCGGCCGCGACGAGCAGCTTGAGGCGGAAGGCGAGCGCGTTGGCGGCGGTGGCCTCGCCGGGGCCGGCGTCGAGCAGGGTCAGCTCGTTGGCCAGGAGGTTGAAGACGCCCTGGTTCGCGTCGCCGGCGTCGAACAGCCGGGCCACGGCGTCGCACGCCCGCGCGGCCGCCTCCAGGCCGGCGGCGCCCTCGCGCAGGCCGGGGTGGGCCGCCACGGTCTCGGCGCCGGTCACCGTCGCGAGGTCCCCGCGGCCCTCGTGGAGCACGAGGCGCAGGCGGAAGAACGGCTCGAGCCGCGCGCCGAAGCGGCTTCGCGTCCGGCGCGCGCCCTTCGCGATCGCCCCGAGCCGGCCGCGGTGGGGCGTGTAGAGGTGGAGGATGCGATCGGCCTCCCCGTAGCGGATCGAGCGCAGGACGATGGCCTCGGTGCGGAAGGGGCCCGGCATGGGGCTACGCGCGTGGGCCGGGTCGCCCCGCCGCGACGCCTCCGCCCGGCGCCGCGCCGTCGCCCATCGTCGCTATCCTTTGTGAAGTAATGAGCCGCATCACCGTCTACACCACCGAGCCGTGCGCCCGGTGCCTCGAGGCCAAGGCGCTGCTGACGCGTCGTGGCGCCGCCTTCTCCGAGGTCAATCTGGCAAAGGACCCGGATGGCCGCGCCGAGCTCGTGCGGCGGACCGGGCTCATGACCTTCCCCCAGATCGTCGTCGGGGAGGCCACGCTCGGCGGCCTCGACGACCTGGAGAGCGCCGACCGCGACGGCCGGCTGGACGAGCTGCTCGCGGCGTAGCGCCGGCTTCAGGACGAGACGGGCGCTCCGGACGCGGGCGGGCCACGGCGCCGGCGCGGCCGCGGCTGGCAGCGCTCGCAGGCGTAGGTGCCGCGGCCGGCGACGACGAGCTTGCGCACGGGCGCGGCACAGGCCGGGCAGGGCTCGCCCTCCCGGCGGTGGACGAGGAACTCGTCCTGGAAGGCCCCCCAGGCGCCGTCGGGATCCCGGAAGTCGTCGATCGTCGCCCCGCCGGCGTCGAGGCCGGCGTGCATCGCGGCCACCACGGCGTCGCGGAGCGAGGCGACCTGCGCGCCGCTCAGCCGGCCGGCCGGCCGGAGCGGATGGATGCGGGCGCGGAACAGCGCCTCGTCGGCGTAGATGTTGCCCACCCCGGCCACCCGCCGCTGGTCGAGCAGCAGCGCCTTGACGGACGTGCGGCGCCCGCGGGTGATCGCTCGGAGATGCGCCACCGTGAAGCCGGGATCGAGGGGCTCGAGGCCGAGCCGGGCGTCGAGGTAGGCGTCCCGCGCCGCGCCCCCGTCGAGCACGCGCCCGGTCCCGAAGCGGCGCGGGTCCACCCAGACGAGGGCGTGGCCGTCGTCGAGCGCGATCTCGACCCGCCGGTGGGACACGTCCGCGACCGGGTCGTAGAGCAGCGTGCCGGTCATCCGGAGGTGGGCGACGAGGTGGCGATCGCCCTCGAGCTGCCAGAGGAGGTACTTCCCGCGACGCCCGAGTCGCTCGACCCGCCGGCCCCGCAGCGCCGCGGCCACGTCTCGCCGCTCGGCGGGCCGGCACCAGCGCGCGTCGTGAATCTCGACCTCGGCCAGCCGCCGGCCCTCCAGCCGGGGAGCGAGGCTCCGGCGGATCGTCTCCACCTCGGGGAGCTCGGGCATCGTCCGAGTATGCCGCGCCGGCGCGGATGGTCCGCGGCGCCGCCACGTAGTCCGCCCCCGGCCCTCAGCGCAAACTGCGGATGGGTCCCGGGCCTCCCGACCACTAGGCTGGCCGGCCATGACCACTCTTCCCCGTCTCGCCCTCCCCCTCGCCCTCGCCGCCGTCGGGCTCGTCTCCGCCGGCTGCGGGTCGAGCGACAAGAAGTCCGACTCCACCTCGGCCACGACGATCACGACGTCCGCCGCGGGCAAGGTCGGCGTGAAGCTCGTCGAGTTCAAGCTCACGCCCGCGCCCACCACCGCGCCCGCCGGCACCGTGACGTTCGCCGTCCGCAACGCGGGCCAGGTGAAGCACGAATTCGTCGTCATCAAGACGACGAAGCCCGCCGGCGACCTCCTCAAGGGCAGCGAGGCCGACGAGGCCGGCGCGGTCGGCGAGATCGGCAACATCCCGCCCGGGCAGAACAAGACCCTCGCGCTGAAGCTCGCGGCCGGGCACTACGCGCTGATCTGCAACCTCCCGGGCCACTACAAGGCCGGGCAGTACGCGAACTTCAACGTCTCCTAGCTCGCGGTCCTACCCCCCGAGCGCCGGCGCCCGCCGCGGCACGAACCCCGTGCCCGGCAGCGCCGGCGCGTCGCGCCCGGCGAGCCAGCGCAGCGCGGAGGCGCCGACGTCGGCGAGCGCCCCGTCGTGGCGACGACCCCCGTCGCCGGCGAACCGGGCGATCAGCGGGGCGTACTCGCGCGTGTGATCGGTCCCCGGCGTCGTCGGGTCGCAGCCGTGATCGGCGGTGAGCACGAGGAGGTCCTGCTCGCTCAGGAGGCCGAGCCAGCCGCCCACCGCCGCGTCGATCTCACTCAGCGCCGCGGCGAAGCCCGGGAGGTCCTGGCGGTGCCCGTACACCTGGTCGGTCTCGACGAGGTTCGCGAAGACCAGCCCCCGGTCGAGGTCGCCCACCAGCGCCCCGATCTCGGCCAGCGCGCCGGGCGTTCGTGGCCCCCGGATGCGCCACGTCGATGCCCGCCCCGCCGAACAGCTGGGCCACCTTCCCGACCGCGTGCACGGGGACGCCGGCCGCGCCCAGCTCGTCCAGGTAGCTGCGCCCCGGGGGCGGGATCGCGAGGTCGCGGCGCCCCTCGGTGCGCGCGAACGCGCCGGGCTCGCCCGCGAAAGGGGCGGGCGATCACCCGGCCCACCGCGTGCTCCCCGCTCATGGCCGCCCGGGCCCGCGCGCACAGCGCCCAGAGCTCCGGCTCCGGCACGAGGTCGACGTGCGCGGCGATCTGGAGCACGGAGTCCTGCGAGGTGTAGAGGATCAGCTCCCCCGTGCGGAGGTGCTCGGCGCCGAAGTCGGCGATCGCGTCGAGGCCGTTGTAGGGGCGGTTGCAGAGGAAGCCGCGGCCGGTGGCGCGCTCGAGCGCGGCGACGATCCCGGGCGGGAAGCCCGCGGGTAGGTCGGCAGCGGCGCGGGCGGCACGACCCCCATCAGCTCCCAGTGGCCCGTGGCCGAGTCCTTGCCCGGGCCGAGCGGGCGCAGGCGCCCGTGGAGCGCCGGCGCGGGCGCGGGCGGGACCCCGGCCAGCGGCAGCACGTCGCCGAGCCCGAGCGCGCCGAGATGCGGGAGGTCCAGCCCGCCGACGGCGGCGGCGAGGTGCCCGAGGGTGTTCGCCCCGGCGTCCCCGTACTCGTCGGCGTCCGGCAGCGCCCCGGCGCCGCAGGCGTCGAGCACGACGACGAACGCCCGCCGGCCGCGACCCTCGCGCGCGCGGCTCACCGCGCGGCCCGACCGCGGGCCCGGCCTCACGCCCCGCCCGCGCCGGCGCGCGGATGCGCCGAGAAGTACACGTCGCGCAGGCGCTCCGCGGAGAGATGGGTGTAGACCTGCGTCGTGGCGATGTCGGCGTGCCCGAGCATCTCCTGCAGGGAGCGCAGGTCGCATCCGCCGGCCAGCAGGTGGGTGGCGAACGTGTGGCGCAGGGTGTGCGGGCTCATCCGCGCCTCGAGCCCCGCCGCGAGGCGCGTGGCGCTGGACGATCTTGTAGAGCCCCTGGCGCGTGAGCCCGCCGCCGCGCAGGTTCACGAACAGCCGCGCCTCGTCGCGCTCGCCGACCAGCGCCGGACGGCCCCGCTCGAGGTACGCGGCCAGGGCGGCGCCGGGCGCGGCTGCCGACCGGCACCATCCGCTCCTTCGCCCCCTTGCCGCGGGTCCGCAGCATCCCCGCCTCGAGGTCGAGCTCGGCGAGCCCGAGCCCGATCGGCCTCCGAGGCGCGCAGGCCGCAGGCGTACATCGTCTCCAGCAGGGCCCGGTCCCGCAGCGCCGACGGATCGTCGCCGCGGCGGCTGGTCGAGCAGGTGGTGCACCTCGTCGCGCGTGAGCACCTTCGGCAGCCGCGCCGCGCGCCGGGGGGCGCGCAGGTCGCTCGTCGGATCGCGGTCCAGGAGCTCCTCGCGACGCAGGTGCCGGTAGAACGACCGCAGGCAGGCGACCTTGCGCTGCAGCGTCGTCGGCGCCGCGGGCGGACGCCCCTCGCGCCCGGCGGCGAGCTCGTCCACGAAGGCGGTGAGGTCGGCGTGCTCGGCCTCCAGCGCGTCGACGTCGCGCCGCGCGCAGGAACTCGCCGAGCTGCAGCAGGTCGGAGCGGTAGGCCTCGAGCGTGTTGCGCGAGAGGCCGCGCTCGAGCTCGAGGTAGGCGAGGAAGTCGAGGACGAGCTCGGCGTGCGCGGGTCGCGGTCGGGCCCACCGCCGCGATCGCTTCCCGGCGCGCCGGGCGGCTCCTGCGGGGTGCAAGCCCCCGTTCAGCCGCGCAGCCGACGACGGAGCCAGAGCAGCCCGATGAGCGACTTCGCGTCCTCGCAGGCGTCGATCGCCTCGTCGAGGCGGTCGAGCGGCCACGCGACGACGTCGATGCGCTCGTTCTCCTCGGACTCGGCCGCGGCCTCGCGCAGCTCGGTCGCGAGCTAGACGCCGATCCGCTCGTCCGTGAATCCGGGGCTGACGTGCAGAAGTCGCCGAGGTGCTCCCAGTGCGAGCGCCCCCTTGCCGATCTCCTCGGCCAGCTCGCGCGGGCGGTCTCGAGCGGGTCCTCGCCCGGGACGTCGAGCTTCCCGGCCGGCAGCTCGAGCAGGTCGGGCGCGCCGACCGCCTCGCGCGGCTGGCGCACGAGCCAGAGGTGCATCGTCGTCGTGGGCGACGATGCCGACCGCGCCCGGGTGGCGCACGATCTCCCGCTCGACGACCTCGCCGTCCTCGTGGCGGAAGCGCTCGACCCGGACGGTGACGATCCGGCCCGTCCATGCCTCTCGCCGCCCAGATGCTCGTAGTCAGCCGCCATCGCGCTCCGCCACCGGCCCGATGGCGCGCGCCGTCGGGCGGCCGCCAGGATAGTGCTCGAGCGAGCTCAGCACCGCGCGCCCGCCGCCTCGACGAGGGCGAGCGCGACGTCGAGCATCTCCTCCAGCGCGGCGACCGCGACGCGCTCGTCCGGCTCGTGGTTGCGCTCGGTCCCGTTGGCGAGGTTCACGCACGGGAAGCCGCGGGCCTCGAGCGCGTTGGCGTCCGACCCGCCGCCGGTCACGATCCGCCGCGGCTCGTAGCCCGCAGGCGCGCAGCGCCGCCTCCGCCGCCTCGAGCGGCGGGGTGGGCGGCGCGCTGGCGGTAGCCGCGAAACAGCCGCTCGACGGTCGACGTCGACGTCGCACTCGCCGCGTTCGCGCCGTCGTGGAGCCGCTCGACCATCTCGCCGACCAGCGCCTCGACCCGGTCCTCGTCGAGCGACCGGGCCTCCGCCGCGACGCGGCAGCGCTCGGGCACGACGTTGCGCCGCCGTGCCGCCCGTGCACGACCCCGACGTTCGCGGTCGTCTCCTCGTCGAGGCGCCCGAGCGCGCATCGCGGCGATCGCCCGCGCCGGCCGCGACGATCGCGCTGCGGCCGTCCTCGGGGCGGATCCCGGCGTGCGCGGCGACGGCCGTGGAACGTCGGCGTCGATCCGGTGGTAGGTCGGCGAGGCGATGACGACCTCGCCGATCGGCGACGCGTGGTCGAACACGTAGCCGAACGCGCTGCGCAGGCGCGCCGACGTCGAACGCCTCGCGCCGCGCCAGCGCCGTTCTCCTCGGCGACGGTGAACAGCAGCTCGACCGCGACGGCGGCGGGCCGTGCGCGCGAGCCGCCGCGCGACCGTCGAGGATCACCGCGACCGCGGCCTTGTTGTCGGCGCCGAGGATGCCGTCGTTGCGCGTTCTCCCAGCACGCCGTCGACGACGCACCGGCTCGACCGGTGCGGCGAGCGGCACCGTGTCGAGGTGGGCGCAGAGCAGGACCGCGCGCGCGCCGCCCGGCGCCGCGCGATCCGCGCGAGCAGGTTCCCGGCGTCGAGCCGGCCTCGGGGCCGTGCCGTCCTCGGCGACCTCGAGGCCGAGCACCCGCAGCTCGCCCGCGCACCGCGGTCGGCGCAGGCCCGCTCGCGGCCGGACGGGCTCTCGATCCGGCAGAGCTCGGCGAAGAGTCGTCGCCGAGCGCGCGCCGCGCTCGCGCGCGCCGAGGCGGTCCGTCACGTGCCGCGGGCGTCCGCGTGATCGTCGACGTCGCCCGCGGGCTCCGCCGCGTCGGCGACGCCCACGCGACCCCGCGCTCGCGCCGCGGCGGCGCCGACGAACTCGCGGAACAGCGGCGCGGGCCGCTCGGGCCGCGACTTGAACTCCGGGTGGTACTGCGAGGCGACGAAGAACGGGTGGTCGCGCGGCAGCTCGATGACCTCGACGAGGCGCTCGTCCGGCGAGGTGCCGGAGATCACCAGGCCGGCGGCCTCCAGGCGGCGGCGCAGGAGGTTGTTGACCTCGTAGCGGTGGCGGTGGCGCTCGTAGATCACGGCCTCGCCGTAGATCTCGCGCGCCCGCGTGTCGTCGTGGAGCTTCACCGGGTCGGCGCCGAGGCGCATCGTGCCGCCCATGTCGGCGACCTCCTTCTGCTCCGGGAGCAGGTCGATGACCGGGAACGGCGTCTCGGGGTCGAACTCGGTGGAGTTCGCGCCCGTCCATGCCGGCCGACGTGGCGCGCGAACTCGCAGACCGCCACCTGCATGCCGAGGCAGACGCCGAGGTACGGGATCCTGCTGCTCGCGGGCGACGCGGGCCGCGTGGATCTTGCCCTCGATGCCGCGGCCGCCGAAGCCGCCGGGGATGAGGATGCCGTCGGCCACGGCCAGGCGCTCGCGCACCTCGCCGTCGCTCGAGGCGCTCGGAGTCGACCCAGTCGATCTCGATCCGGCAGCCGTGGTGGAAGCCCGAGTGGCGCAGCGCCTCGACCACCGACAGGTAGGCGTCCTCGAGCTGGACGTACTTGCCGACGAGCGCGATCCGCACCGGTCGGCGGCCGGCCTCGCGCGCCGCGTCGCAGCGAGCGCCTCCCAGCCCGAGAGGTCGGGCGCCGGGGCCTCGAGCCCGAAGTGCTCGAGCACGAAGTCGTCGACGCCCTCGTCGCGGAAGATCAGCGGCACCTTGTAGATGTTGTCGACGTCGCGCGCCGAGACGATCGCCTCCAGCGGCAGGCTGCGCGAACAGCGCGATCTTGCGGCGGATCTCCTGGCCGCAGGCGGCTCTCCGAGCGGCAGACGACCATGTCGGGCTGGATGCCGATGCGCCGCAGCTCGTTGACCGAGTGCTGCGTCGGCTTGGTCTTCAGCTCGCCCGCGTGGCCGATGTAGGGCACGAGCGTGAGGTGGATGAACATGCAGCGGCGCCGCCCGACGTCCGACCGGGAACTGGCGGATCGCCTCGAGGAACGGCAGCGACTCGATGTCGCCGACCGTGCCGCCGATCTCGGTGATCACGACGTCGACGTCGCTGGACTCGGCGATGAGCCGGATCCGCGTGCTTGATCTCGTCGGTGATGTGCGGGACGACCTGGACGGTGCGCGCCGAGGTAGTCGCCGCGGCGCTCGCGGCGGATGACCGAGTTGTAGATCGCCGCCGGCGGTGACGTTCGAGGCGCGCGAGGTGTTCGCGTCGGTGAAGCGCTCGTAGTGGCCGAGGTCGAGGTCGGTCTCCGCGCCGTCCTCGGTGACGAACACCTCGCCGTGCTGGTACGGGCGACATCGTGCCGGGGTCGACGTTGATGTAGGGGTCGAACTTCTGGAGCTGGACCCTCAGGCCGCGGGCGACGAGCAGGCGCCCGATCGAGGCGGCGGCGATGCCCTTCCCGAGCGAGGAGACGACGCCGCCGGTGACGAAGATGAAGCGGGTCTCGCCGGCGAGGCGGGGCGGGGAGTCGGGCATCAGGCGGGCCTTCCGGGCGGAGTCTAGAGCGGGAACCTAGCCGGCGCCCCGGACGACCGCTACGCGGCCTTCAGCAGCTCGCGCGCGTGCTCGCGGGCCGCGCGGTCGCGAGTCCTCGGCGCCGAGCATCCGCACGAGCTCGCCGACCACGGCGTCGCCGTCGAGCGCCTCGACCGTCGTGACGCGCCGGCGCCGCCGGCCGCGTCCTTCACGATGCGGAAGTGGCGCGTCGGCCAGCGACGCGACCTGCGGCAGGTGGGTGATGCAGAGCACCTGGCCGGCCCGCGGCGAGCTCGCGCAGCTGCTCGCCGACGGCGCGCGCCGTCTGGCCGCCGACCCCGGCGTCGACCTCGTCGAAGACGAGCGAGCCGACCCGCCGCCGCCGGCCTCGGCGTCGTGCGCGACGCCGATCAGCGCGAGCATCACGCGCGAGAGCTCGCCGCCGGAGGCGATCTCGCGCAGCGGCCCGGCCGGCACGCCCGGGTTCGGCGCGATCCGGAACTCGACGCGCGTCGGCGCCCGTGGGCCCGCGGCTCCTCCCGCGGCTCCAGCTCGACCTCGAACGCGGCGCCGTCCATCGCGAGCTCGGCGAGCCGGTCGCGGACCGCGGCCGCCAGCACGGGCGCCGCCGCCGCGCGCGCCTCGCGCAGCTCGGCGGCGAGCCGCGTCGCGCCGGTCGCGGGCCGCGGCCGAGTCCCGCCTCGCGCCTCCTCGAGCGCGACCTCGGCGCCGCGCAGCTCGTCGCGGCGCTCGCGGCAGCGCTCGGCGTGCGCGAGCACCGCCGCGACGGTGCCGCCGTGCTTGCGCTCCAGCCGGTCGATCGCGCGCGAGCCGCTCCTCGACCTCGTCGAGCCGGCCGGCGTCGGCGCCTCGATGCCCCTCGCGTAGCGGCGCAGCTCCGCCGCGAGGTCGCTCGGCCTCGATGCGCGAGGCGCCCGCACGCGGGCGGCCAGCGCGTCGAGCGCCGGATCGACGCCCGTCGACGCGCCGTCGAGCGCGGCCTCGGCGCCGCGAGCAGCGCCCCGGCCGCCGCCGGCGCCTCGCCGGCCTCGCGGCGCGAGCGCCTCGGCGCCGCGCGAGCGGCGGCGCCGCGCAGCGCGTCGAGGTGGCGCAGGCGGTCGCGCTCGGCGCGCCGAGCGCTCGGCCTCCTCGGCCTCGCTCGGCGCGACCTCCTCGATCTCGCGCGAGCTCGAACTCGAGCAGGTCGAGCTCGCGGTCGCGCGCGCCGGCGCGCTCGCGCAGCTCGTCCAGGCGCCGCTCGAGGCCGCGCACGCTCGGCGTGGGCCGCCGCGGCCCGGGCGCGCCGCGCCGCCTGCGCCGGCCCGCAGACGCCGTCGAGGATCTCGAGCTGCGCCGAGGCGAGCGGCGAGCTGGCGGTGCTCGTGCTGACCGTAGAACGCGAGCAGCCGCCGCCCAGCTCGCGCAGGTCCGCCGCCGTCGCCGGCGCGGCCGCCGACGTACGCGCGCGTGCGCCCGTCCGCGCCACACGCGCCGCGCGAGCACGAGCTCCTCGGTCGTCCGCCGGCAGGCGCTCGGCGAGCGTCCGCCGCGAGGTCGGCCGGGCAGCGCGAACACGCCCTCGACGTACGCCTCCGCCGCGCCCGGGCGCACGAGCCCGGCCTGCGCCCGGCCGCCGAGCAGCAGGTCGAGCGCGTGGGCCAGCATCGTCTTGCCCGCGCCGGTCTCGCCGGTGAGCACGTTCAGGCCCGGGCGCGAGCCGCAGCTCGGCGCGCTCGATCAGCAGGAGGTTCTCGACGCGCAGCTCGAGCAGCACGCCGCGGGTCTAGCAGCCGAGGCCGACGGACCCGGGGGTTGCCGGGCCTCCCCGGACGCCGTTCGCCGAGCCCGGCCGCCGCCCCGCGCGGCGTCAGGACGCGAGGCGCCCGAAGCGCTCCCGCAGCCGGTGGTAGAACGTCGCGCCGGGGATCTGCGCGAGCCGCGCCCTGGGCGTCGAGGAAGCGCGCCTCCGACGGCCTCGCCGGGATCCAGCGCGCGCGACGGGGCGGCCGTCGACCGTCACCTCGACCGGCTCGTCCCGGGAGCGGTTGGCGACCCGGAGCACGTCGCGCGGCGCGACGACGAGCGCCCGCGCGGTGAGCGAGTGCGGCGCGATGAACGACACCACGAAGCCCTCCACGCCCCAGGCCATGCACCGGCCCGCCGTTGGCGAGGTTGTAGCCGGTCGATCCGGCCGGCGTGGCGACGACGAGCCCGTCGCAGCGCACGCGTCCCGACCTCGTCGGGGCCGATCGCGTAGGCCAGGTCGGCCACGCGGAGCCCGGGGCGCCGGTGGACCGAGACGTCGTTGAACCGCCAGCCAGTCGGAACCCGCCTTGTCGAGGCGGATCCCCGGCAGGTCGAGCGTCTCGAAGTCGCCGCGCAGCGCGCGCTCGAGGCCGTCCCGCAGGCCGTCGGGGTCGATCGTGGCGAGGAAGCCGACCTCGCCGTAGTTCACCCCGAACACCGGCACCCCGGTCCGGGCGAACGCCCGCAGCCCGTAGAGGATCGTCCCGTCGCCGCCGAGGCAGAGGCAGAGCGTCGCGTCGGGCGTCGGCGGCGTGTCGATCTCGATTCCGGCGGCCGGCGCGAGACCGTGCTTGCGGGTCTCCTCGGCATCGAAGCGCAGCGTCGCGCCGGCCCGGGCCGCGACCTCCCGCAGCGTCGCGATCGCCGCGCCGGTGTCGGCGGGGCGACGGTGCGTGAAGACCGTGACGGCGCCGCCGGGGCTCACGGCTCGACCTCCCGCGCGGCCGCCTCGAGGTCCTCGCGCGCGCCGCCGCGCCCGGCCTCGGCGAGCCGCACGAAGCTCTCGCGGTTGCCCTTCGGCCCCGGCAGCCCGGAGGAGGCGAAGCCCAGGACGGCGGCGCCGGCCTCGCGGGCCGCGCCGGCCACGGCCACGAGGGCCGCGCGGCGGGCTCCGGCGTCGCGCACGACCCCGCCCTTGCCGACCTGGCCGCGCCCGACCTCGAACTGCGGCTTGACGAGCGCCAGGACGTCGTGGCGCGGCGCCGCCGCGCCCAGGACGGCGGGCAGCACCGTGGCGAGCGAGATGAACGACACGTCGATCGTCACGAGATCCGGGCGGTAGGGCAGCTCGCCGGCGTCGAGGGCGCGGGCGTTGCGCCGCTCGATCACGGTCACGCGCGGGTCGGTCCGCAGGCCCCAGTCGAGCTCCCCGTAGGCCACGTCGAGCGCGACGACGTGCGCGGCGCCGCGCTGGAGCAGGCAGTCGGTGAAGCCGCCGGTCGAGGCGCCGACGTCGAGCCCCCGCCGCCCGGCGGGGTCGAGCCCGAAGGCGTCGAGCGCGTTGGCCAGCTTGATGCCGCCGCGCGAGACGAACCGCGGCGCCTGGGCCACGTCGACCTCGACGTCGCGGGCGACGAGATGCCCCGGCTTGTCCGCCCGGCGGCGATCGGGGCCGAGCCGGACCTCCCCCGCCAGCACCGAGGCGGCCGCGCGGGTGCGGGAGGCGAAGAGCCCGCGGTCGGCCAGGAGCGTGTCGAGGCGCACCTTGGCGGTCACGGGGCGAACGCTACCCCGCGGCGCGGGCGCCGCTCCGGGAGCCGGCCGAGGCGGCGGGCCTCTACCATGCCCGCCGGTGCCCAAGATCCCCTTCATCGGCCGGGCGGTCCCGTGGCTCGTGCTGCTCCAGTACGGGCGGCTCGTCCTCGGCCGCGCGCAGAAGGGCTACACCGAGCTCTCGGCGCGCGAGCGGTCGGACCTGGCCCGGATCCTGCGCCAGTCCAAGGGCCAGCGGCGCAACGTGACCGACCACGAGCTCGCCGAGCTGCGCCGCATCGTCGGCAAGGCGCTGAAGGCCGCCGCGCTGCCCCGCTGACCGCGCCCGCGGTCGTTGTGAGGCAGGTCACAGTGTCGGGCGCAGAGCCCCTCCATGATCGGGTGGCGATGACCCTCCGCCGCCTCACCGTCCCCGCCCAGGCCGTGCTCGAGCTCACGCTCGGCGTTGCCGCGCTGACCGCGCCCTTCGCGCTCAGCCTCGGCGTCGCGGGCGGGGCGATCAGCGTCGTCGCGGGCCTCCTGCTCGTCGGTCGCGCCCTCGCGGCCACCGATGCCCGCCCGCGGGTCGCCTGGCTCGGTGCCGTCGACCAGGCGCTCGGCGTGGTCGTCCTCGTGGCGGCGCTGCTCGTCGCGCTGACCGGCGACGGGCCGGCCGTCGCGACGCTCGCGGCCCTCGGCACGGTCCAGCTCCTGCTCTCCGGCGCGACGCGGTACACCTCGAGGACCTGAGCCTCGACTCGAACTTCACCCCCACAGATCACATAACAGAGATACATCTCTCTCCTCCCGGAAGCGGCCCGCCTCGGCGGGCCGCTTCTCTTTCCCGACCGGGGGGAGCCGCCGGCTACCGTTCGGCCAGCGAGCCGCTCGCGTCCTGCACGGCGGCCTCGATGCGCTCGGCGATCCGCTCGCCGGTGAAGCCGATCTCCTCGTGGAGGAGGGTCGGCGCGCCGTGGGTCACGTAGCGGTCGGGCAGCCCCACGCGGAGGATCCGCGGCGCCGGCCCGACCTCGTTGAGCGTCTCCCACACCGCCGTCCCGAACCCGGCGGCCAGCACGCCCTCCTCCACGGTGACGAGCAGCTCGTGCTCGGCCGCGAGCTGGGCGGCGAGGCCGGCGTCGATCGGCTTGGCGAAGCGGGCGTCGGCCACCGTGACGTCGAGGCCCCGTGACGCGAGCAGGTCCGCCGCCTCCAGGCCCTTCCGGACCCCCGTCCCGTAGCCGAGGATCGCGACCTTCTGGCCCTCGCGGAGGATCTCCCCGGTCCCGATCTCGATCGCCCGCGGGGCGTCCGGCAGCGCCACGCCGACCCCGTCGCCGCGCGGGTAGCGCAGGGCGACCGGGCCGTCGTCGTGGAGCAGGGCGGTGTGCAGCAGGTGCGCGAGCATCGCCTCGTCGCGCGGCGCCATCAGGACCATGTTCGGCAGGCAGCGCAGGTAGGCGATGTCGAAGGCGCCGTGGTGGGTCGGCCCGTCGTCGCCGACGAGGCCGGAGCGATCCATCGCGAAGACCACGTTCAGCCGCTGGAGGCAGACGTCGTGGACGATCTGGTCGTAGGCGCGCTGGAGGAACGTGGAGTAGATCGCGGCCACCGGCTTGAGGCCCTCGAGCGCGAGGCCGCTGGCGAAGAGGATCGCCTGCTGCTCGGCGATGCCCACGTCGAAGTAGCGCTCGGGCAGCGCCTTCTGGAGGATGTTCAGGCCGGTCCCGGAGTTCATCGCCGCCGTGATGCCGACGACGCGCGGATCGCGGCGGGCCTCCTCGACCAGGCGCTCGCCGAAGACCTGGGTGTACTGCGGCGGCGCGGGCGCGGCGCCCGGCTTCGCGGCGGCCGGCGCGGCCTTCGCCGCCGGCGCGCCGTTGGCGATCGAGTTCGGCTTCGCGGCGTGCCAGCGCTCCATGCCCTCCAGGCCGCCCTCCTCCGCGGGCGCGAAGCCCTTCCCCTTCACCGTGGCCACGTGCACCACCACCGGCCGCTCGGCGGCGAGCGCCTCGCGCAGCGCGACGCGGAGCGCCCGCACGTCGTGCCCGTCGATCACGCCGGTGTAGGCCCAGTCGAGCTCCTCCCAGAAGAGGCCGGGCGCCCAGAAGGCCTTGATCGACTCCTTGAGCTGCGGGCCGAGGCGCTCGAAGGCCGCGCCGATGCCGGCCGGGAGCTTCGTCAGGCGCCCTTCGACGCCCTCGCGCGCGTGCCAGAGCGTCGGCTCGAGCCGGACGCGGTTGAAGTAGCGCGAGAGCGCGCCGACGTTCGGCGCGATCGACATCCCGTTGTCGTTGAGCACGACGACGAGCGGCGTCCCGAGCCCGCCCGCCTGGTGGATCGCCTCGAAGGCGACGCCGCCGGTCATCGCGCCGTCGCCGATCACCGCGACGACCTTCCCGTCCACGACCGGCAGGCCCACCCGCGCGGCGTGGCGCATGCCCTCCTTCAGGCCGACGCCGTAGCCGATCGAGGTCGAGGCGTGGCCCGCGCCCATGATGTCGTGCTCGGACTCGGCGATCGAGCAGAACGGCGCGAGTCCCTCGTAGCGCCGGATGGTGGCCAGGCGGTCGCGACGGCCGGTCAGCACCTTGTGCGGATAGGCCTGGTGGCCGACGTCCCACAGCACCTTGTCGCGCGGGGAGTCGAGCAGCGAATGGAGCGCGACGGCGATCTCGCAGGCACCGAGGTTCGCGCCGAAGTGCCCGCCGATCTCCCCCACCGTGTCGATGATGTGCTCGCGAACCTCCTGCGCGAGGCGCTGGAGCTCCTCGTCGGAGAGCCCGTGGAGGTCGCGGGGGCCGTCGATGCGGTCGAGGAGGCGGGTCATGAGGTGCGGGTCACGATGAAGTCGGTGATCTGCTCGAGCTCCGGAGCGCCCTCCGGCCGGGCCGTCGCGAGCGCCTCGCGCGCCCGGCGGTGGGAGTCCGTCGCGCGGCGGCGGGCGTCGTCGAGGCCGAACTCGCTCACGTACGTCCGCTTGCCGTGCCGCTGATCCGAGCCCTGCGGCTTGCCGAGCCGCTCCTCGGTGCCGGTGACGTCGAGGATGTCGTCCACGATCTGGAAGAGCACGCCGAGCTCGCTCGCAAAGCGCCGGAACCCGGTGATTGTGTCAGGTTCGTCGATGCCCGCGAGAAGGAGTACGCACTCCACCGAGGCACCGATCAGGCGGCCGGTCTTCAGCTCGTGCAGGCGGCGCAGCCCGTCGGGGCCCGGCTCGGCGAGTCCGGCGACGTCGAGGTACTGGCCGCCGACCATGCCGCCCACGCCGGTGGCCGCCGCCAGCTCGCGGAGGGCGGCCAGCACGTCGCGCGGCTCGCCCGGCTGCTCGGTCAGGACGAGGCGGAAGGCCTCGGCGTAGAGCCCGTCGCCGGCGAGGATCGCCACGTTCTCGCCGAAGGCGCGGTGGCAGGTCGGCCGCCCGCGGCGCAGGTCGTCGTCGTCCATCGCCGGCAGGTCGTCGTGGATCAGCGAGTACGTGTGGATCAGCTCGATCGCCGCGGCGAGCGGCATGACCTCGCCGGTCTCCCGCCCGAGGCCGCGGGCCGTGGCGAGCGCGAGCACGGGCCGGATGCGCTTGCCGCCGGCCAGCAGCGAGTAGCGCATCGCCTCCTCGAGGCCCGCGACCGCGGGCTCCGGGGCGAAGGCGAGTCCCGCGAGGTAGGCCTCGACGGCGTCCCGCAGGTCGTCGGGATAGGGCACCGCGGCCGACCGCGTCAGAGCAGCTCGGCCTGGCCCGGGTGCCCGCGCTCGCCGTCGGCGCCGGCGGCGCGCGCGCCCCGCTCGAGCTCGGCGGCCGCCTCCGTGGCCAGGCGTGCGCTCTCGTCGACCAGCGCGGCCGCGGCGTCCGGCGCCAGCGCCGGGTCCCCGAGCCGCTCGGCGGCCGCCTCCAGCGCCCGCGCGAGCTCGGCGATCCGCTCCGGCGTCATGCCGCCGCCCGCTCCCTCAGGACCGCGCCGAGGATGCCGTTGACGAACCCCGGCGCCTCGCTGCCGCAGTAGGCCTTGGCGGTCTCGACCGCCTCGTCGACCGCGCCCTCGGGCGGGATCGGCGTCTCCCCGGGGACGGCGCCGGGGTGCAGCACCTCCAGCAGGGCGACGCGCAGGATCGAGCGCTCCAGCGGCGCGATGCGCTCGAGCGCCCAGCCGCGCGCGTGGCGCGAGATCAGCGGGTCGAGCTCGTCGCGGTGCTCCATCGTCGCGGCGGCCAGGGCGCGCGTGAAGGCGGTCGCCTCACGCGGCAGCGTCTCCTCCAGCGGGCGGCCGGTGAGGTCGTGCTGGTAGAGCGCGAACACCGCCTCGCGACGCTGCCGGCTCCTACGCACGCGACACGTACTCGCCGGAGCGGGTGTCGACCCGCACCCGGTCGCCGATGTCGACGAAGAGCGGGACGGCCACCACCGCGCCGGTCTCCAGCGTCGCGGGCTTCGTGCCGCCGCCGGAGGCGGTGTCCCCGCGCAGGCCCGGCTCGGTCCGGCTCACCTCGAGGTCGACCGCCGAGGGCAGCTGGACGTCGGCCGGGCGCTCGTCGACGTAGAGCACCTCGACGGGGTCGCCGTCGCGCATCCAGCGCAGCTGGTCGGCGAGCGTCGACTCCGGCACGGTGACCTGCTCGTAGCTCTCGGCGTCCATGAAGTGGGCGTCGTCGCCGTCCTTGTAGAGGAACTGCATCCGCCGAACCTCCGTGCGGATCGAGCGGAACTTCTCTCCCGCCCGGAAGGTCCTGTCGATCACGTTGCCGTCGCTCGCGCGGCGCAGCTTCGTGCGCACGAACGCGCCGCCCTTGCCGGGCTTGACGTGCTGGAACTCGACGACCTTGTAGACGGTGCCGTCGACCTCGATGTGGTTGCCGTTCTTCAGCTGATTGGTGGAGATCACGCCGGGCCAGAGCGTAGTGGAGCGGCACGCGGCGCCCGATTCGGGAGGAATTCCGTATGGATCGGGCGGTCGCCGAGGGGCGGTGAACGCGCCCTATTGCCTGATCTGCGCGTCAGGAGCGGGACATTTCGGCCCCAGAGTTGCGCAATCCCTGTCGATACCCGCAATGTGCGCCCGAATTACCCCGATCTGGTGTGTGAAGGGGCGGCTACGCTGTCCCTCATCCGGCCCCGGGCGACGTCCGCACCCCGCGCTTGACTGACCCCGGTCGCCAGGAGACCTGGTCCCCGTGACTCCGCTCCGCACCCCCTCCGCCCCCGCCCCGCCGTCCCCGCGCGGGACGCCGCGGCGCCTGGCGCGGGCCCTCGCCCTCGTCGCCGCGGCGCTGGCGCTCTGGCCGGCGGCGGCGCTCGCGGACGATCCGGCCGCCACGGACCCCGGCAGCCTCGCCGCTCCGGCGGCCGACCCGGCCGCCACCCCCGCTCCGGACCCGGCCGCGACCCCGGTGGCGACGGACCCGGCACCGGTCGATCCGCCGCCCGTCGCCGTCGATCCGCCGCCCGCCGATCCCGCCCCGACCGACCCGGCGCCGCCGCCCGTCGCCGTCGATCCGGCGCCCGTCGATCCCATCCCGGTCGCCACGCCCCCGCCGACCAACCCGACGCCGACCGACCCGGCCGACGCGGTCGAGTCGCCGGCGAACAACTTCAAGCCCGACCATCCGGCGGCGACCGTCACCCCGAAGACGCCGGCGCCGAGCCCCACCCCGCCGCCGGCCGCCCCGTCGAGCCCCGCGACCGCGTCGGCGCCCAGCCTCGTGGTCGGCGCGCCGGCGGCGGGCACGATCGTCCAGGCCGGGCCGTCCGTCCAGGCCGGGCCGACGACGGCCCTGCCGCCGGCCCCCGCCACGCGGGCGCACCCCGCGACGCGCGGCGGCGCCACGACGCTGACCGCCGCGGTCGAGGTCCTGCGCACCGGCGCGCTGCAGGGCGCCGGGCCGCCGCTCGCCGCCCTGGCCGCCCTCGCCGGCGTCTCCGGCGCGCCGTCCGCCGCCGATTCGCCGCCGGCGGGGAGCCGCGACGCGGCGCGGCGCGGCGAGGTCGCTCCACCCGCCGCCGCCCGGGCGCCGCCCCTGGCCCCCCCGGTCGCTCCCACCGGGCCCGCCGGCGCCGCCGGCGCCGCGGGCGGGGGCGCCGCCGCTGCGGGCGCCGGTGCGACCGCGCTCGCCATGCTCGTCCTGCTGCTGGCCGCCGTTCTGGCCGGCGGCGTCCTCCCGGCCGCCCAGCGCCTCGCTGCGGCCACCTGCGCCGGCGGAGTCTCCGCCCGCGCGCCTCCCGTTCCGGCACTGCCCTAGCCCGACCGGCCCGCGCCTGCGCGCCGGCCGATCGCAGTGTCAACCGGAACGAAGAGGAAGGACGATCACGATGCAGGCCATCGCCACGCAGTTCCCCAGTACCGGGGACCTCGCGCACGAGGTCGAGGCCACCGGGCTCCCGCCCGGGCGCTCCGGCCTCGCCGAGGCCCTCGCCCGCGCCCGTGGGCGCCGGGTACGCCGGCTGAAGGCGCAGGTCGCCCGCGGTGAGTACGAGGTCGACGTCCAGCGCGTCGCGGCCGCCGTGCTCGAGCGCCACCGTCCCGCCATCGTCGCCCGCCGGACGACCGAGGTGTCGCGATGAGCGCCCTCGAGCAGGTCCCGGCCGGGCTCGCCGAAGGACTCGCCGAGCAGATCCGCGTGTTCATCTGCGACGACGACCCCGACCTCCGCGCCCTGCTGCGCATCCGCCTGGAGCGGGACCCGGAGATCTCGGTGGTCGGCGAGGCGGGCGACGGCGCCGCCGCGCTCGAGGGCATCGTGCGCACGCGGCCCGACGTGGCCGTGGTCGATCTCGTCATGCCGCGCCTGAGCGGCTTCGAGGTGATCGACCGCATGCGCAGCGTGGCCCCGAGCACGAGGGCGATCATGCTCTCGGGCTCGGTGACCGACCGCAGCTCGCGGGTCGTGCGCGCGGCCGGGGGCGTCGCCTGCCTGCAGAAGGCGAGACTCCGCTCGGTGGTCCCGGCCATCCACGAGGCGGCGGGCCGCTAGCGGGCGGGGAGCGTCAGACGATCCGGAGCGCGCGGTCGAGGCCCGTGAGGACCTCGGCGCCCTCGTCGCCGACCACGGCGAGGTCCTCGATCCGCACGCCGAAGCGGCCCGGGAGGTAGACCCCGGGCTCGACCGTCACGACGTTCCCCGCCGCCAGGGCGGCCTCGCCCGTGCGGGCGAGGCGCGGGCCTTCGTGGACCTCGAGCCCCACGCCGTGTCCGAGGCCGTGCCCGAAGCGCTCGCCGTACCCGGCCGCCTCGATCGCCTCCCGCGCCACCGCATCGATCTCCCGCCCGGTGGGCCCCGCGCGGAGCGCCGCCAGCGCCGCCGAGCGCGCCCCGTCGACCAGGGCGTGGACCTCCACGGCCTCCGTCTCCACCGCGCCCGTCGCGACGGTGCGGGTGCAGTCGGAGCAGTAGCCCTCCAGGCGCGCGCCCCAGTCCAGGACGACGAGCGCGTCGCGCGGGATCTCCACGGTCCGGGGCGCCGCGTGCGGCAGCGCGCCGTGCGGCCCGGCGGCCACGATCGGCTCGAAGCTCACGGCCTCCGCGCCCCGCTCGCGGATCGCGACCTCGATCGCCAGCGCCACCTCGCGCTCGGTGCGCCCGGCCAGGCCGTCGGCGAGCACCGCCTCGAGCGCCTCGTCGGCGAGCGCCGCCGCGGCCCGGATGCGCTCGACCTCGCCGGCGTCCTTGACCGCCCGCAGCCGGGCGACGAGCCCGCCGGCCGCCACCACCTCGACGCGCGGCGGCAGCCGCTCGAGGAGCGCGGCGTGGCGGGCCACGGTGAGCGCGCCGTCGTCGAACCCGACGCGCAGCTCGCCCTCGGGGAGGACGCCGCTCAGCCCGTCGAAGAGCTCCGAGGGCGCGCGTCGGCGGTCGAACCCGGCCACCTGCTCGGCGGCCTGCTCGACGTAGCGGAAGTCGGTGACGAACACCCGGAGGTCGGCTCCGACGAGCGCGAGGCCGCTCGTCCCGCTGAAGCCGCACGTCCAGCGGAGGTCCGCGAGGTCGGTGACGAGCAGCGCGTCGAGGCCCTCGGCGGCGACGAGCGCGGCGAGGCGGTCGGCCCGGTCGCTCACCCGGCGAGCTCCGACCGCAGGCGCTCGAGCGCCGTGCGGTAGCCGTCGGGCCCCCGGCCCGCGACGCGCGCGAGGCACAGGTCGCCGATCACCGAGACCGCGCGCCACGGCTCGCGGGCGTCGACGTCGGACAGGTGGACCTCGACGGCGGGCACGCCGGCGAGCTCCAGCGCGTCGTGGATCGCCCAGGCGTAGTGGGTCCAGGCCCCCGGGTTGAGGATCACGGCGTCCGCCATCTCGTCGAGGCGGTGGAGGTGCTCGACGAACTCGCCCTCGTGGTTGGTGTGGAAGAAGCGGGCGACGAGCCCGAGCTCGGTTGCGTCGGCCCCGATCCTCCGCTCGAGCTCGTCGAGCGTCAGCGACCCGTAGTGGGCGGGGTCCCGGTGACCGAGCTGGTCGAGGTTGACGCCGTGCATCACCTCGACGCGGTTGCGCATCGTCATGAGCACAACTCTTCCACGGCGGCCCGCAGGGCGCCCTCCGGCACCGGTCGGCCCTCGTGCACGGCGCCGGGCGCCTCGACGAGCACGAACGGCACGGGCCCCTCGCCGCGGCGCTTCTTGTCGCGGCCGACCGCCGCGAGGACGACCGCGACGTCGACGCCCTCGAGCCGGGTGGGCAGGCCCGCGGCGGCGAGGAGGTCGCGCACCTCGGCGCGCAGGTCGTCCTGCCCGGACACGCGCAGGGCGGCGAGCAGCCCGAGCCCGACGGCCTCCCCGTGGCGGTAGCGGCCGTACCCGGCGGCGACCTCGACGGCGTGTCCCACGGTGTGGCCGAGGTTCAGCACCTGCCGCCGACCCGCGTCGCGCTCGTCGGCGGCGACGATGGCGAGCTTGACCCGCGCGCAGGCGACGACGATCGCCGCGTCCGGCGCCGGCGCGGGCAGGGCGCGGACCCGTTCCCACAGCCGGCCGCCGGCGATGAGCGCGGTCTTCACGACCTCCGCCCAGCCGGCGGCGACCTCGGCCGCCGGCAGCGTCGCGAGCACGAGCGGATCGACGAGCACGGCGGCGGGCGGGTGGTAGGCGCCGACGTAGTTCTTCGCCTCCGGCAGATCGATCCCGGTCTTGCCGCCGTAGGCGGAGTCGACCTGCGCGACGACCGTGGTCGGGACCTGGACGACCGGGATGCCGCGCTGGTAGGTGGCGGCGCAGAAGCCCGCGAGGTCGCCGACGACGCCGCCGCCGAGGGCGGCGACGTGGTCCTCGCGGGTGAGCCCCGCGGCCGCCATCGCCCGCCAGACGCGCTCGGCCTGCGCGAGCGTCTTGGCCCCCTCCCCCGGCGGGAGGACGACCTCGCCGGCACCGTCCCCGAGCGCCGGGCCGTAGCGCGGCCCGACGTGCTGGTCGGTGACGAGGAAGCGGCGTCCGGACACCGGCCAGAGCCCGGAGCCGAGCAGCCCCTCGCCGACGTAGACCGGGTAGCCGCCCGTCCCGCCGGCGGCCCACAGCAGCGTGGTGCCGTCCGGCGCGGCGCCGAGCGCCGCGATGGCCTCGCGCGCCTCGGCGACGCGACCGGGCCGGTCCGCGGGGACGATGGCGTTGGCGGCGGCGAGGTAGGCCGGCTCGCGCGCCGCGTGCAGCGCGCGGAAGCGCTCGGGGTCGCCGGCGAGCGGTCGCCCGCCGCCCTGGGCGCGCGACCAGGCATCCTCGACGCCGACGTCGAGCAGCACGGCGCGATGGCGGGCGAGGGCGCGGCGGACCCGCTCGGAGCCGAGCGCCCCGCCGCCGAGCGCGATGACCCCGCCGTCGGCGCGCTCGAGCGCCTCGGCCGCCACCTCCTCCTCGACCGCGCGGAACGCCGCCTCCCCCTCGGCGGCGAAGAACTCGGCGACCGGAGACCCCACCCGCGCCTCGACGAGCGCGTCGGTGTCCGTCGCGGCGGCGTCGAGCGCCCGCGCCGCGGTCGACTTCCCCGCGCCCATGAACCCGATCAGGACGAGCGCGGGGCGCCCGCCGGCGCTCAGCGCTCCGGCCACCCGATGCGCTCCCGGTACGCGCGCACCGCGGCCCGGGCGTCGTCCACGTGGTCGCCGCCGAACTTGGCCCGGTAGGAGTCGGCGAGCACGAAGGCGACCATCGCCTCTCCGACGACCCCGGCGGCCGGCACGGTGCAGGAGTCGGTGCGCTCGCGCAGCGCCTCGGCCGGCTCGAGCGTCGCGATGTCGACCGAGCGCAGCGGCTTCGTCAGCGTCGGGAGCGGCTTCATCGCGGCGCGGACGACGAGCGGCTCGCCGTTCGTCATCCCGCCCTCCAGCCCCCCCGCCCGGTTCGTCTCGCGGAACCACCCGCGATCGGGCGCGTGGAAGATCTCGTCGTGCGCCTCGGAGCCGGGCACGCCGGCGAGGTCGAACCCCTCCCCCATGCCGACGCCCTTGATCGCCTGGATCGACATCACGGCCTGGGCGAGGCGGCCGTCGAGGCGCTCCTCCCACGAGACGTGGGAGCCCAGGCCCGGCACGAGGCCGTAGGCGCGCACCTCGAAGGTGCCCCCGAGCGACTCGTTGCGCTTGCGCAGCACGTTGATCTCCTCGACCATCGCCGCGCTCGCCTCCGCGTCGAGGCAGCGCACCGGCGAGTCGTCGACGCCGTCGAAGTCGCCGAGCGCGAGGTCGCCGCGCAGCGGCGCCGTGACGCCGCCGATCCGCAGGACGTGGGAGCGGACCTCCACGCCGAGGGCGCGCAGCAGCGCCTTCGCCACGGCGCCGCCGGCGACCCGCGCCGCGGTCTCCCGCGCGCTCGCGCGCTCGAGCACGTCGCGCACGTCGGTGAGGCCGTACTTCTGCGTCCCGGCGAGGTCGGCGTGGCCGGGCCGGGGCAGGTGGACCTCGGGCACGACCGCCTCCACGGGCCAGGGGCTCATCCGCTCCTCCCAGTTCGCGTAGTCGCGGTTGACCACGCGCAGGGCGATCGGGCCGCCGAGGGTGCGGCCGTGGCGGACGCCGGCCGTCACCTCCGCCGCGTCGGACTCGATCTTCATCCGCCCGCCGCGCCCGTGGCCGAGCTGGCGGCGGGCGAGGTCGCGGTCGAGGGCCTCGCGGTCGAGCTCGAGGCCGGCCGGCAGGCCCTCGACGACACAGGTGAGTCCGGGGCCGTGCGATTCGCCGGCCGTGACGAGGCGAAGCGCCATGGGCGCTACAGACTACGGAGCGCCGCCCGCCGACGACCGGGGACGAGAGCCCCGCGGACGCGGGCACCCGGGGCGCGGCTTCGGGGCGCGCGGGCGCTCAGGAGCCGAAGTCGAAGTGCTCGGCGAGCGGCACCGCGACGATCGCGCCGGCCACGCCGCGCAGCCGGGCCGCGCCGGAGGAGCGCGCGCCGGCCCGGGCCCCGTGGGCGCGGGGCGCGTGGTAGACGAGGCGCCCGGTGCGGGTGTCGTAGGCGTACCCCGGCGGCAGGGCGAAGTCGGCGCCGTGGTCGCGCAGGGCGCGACGCCCGGCCTTCGCCGCCCGTCCCGCCGCCGCGGACGACTTCGCCGAGCCCGACCCGCTGCGCACGCGGATCAGGTCGAGCTCGTACTGGACCGTGCCGGCGGACGTCTTGAGGTCGAAGAACTCCGTCTGGCCGGCCTTGAGCTGGACGGTCTGGCAGGTCTTCCCGCTCGGCTTGCAGCGGCCGTCGCCCTGCGCCTTCGCGTCCGAGCTGACGAGGAAGACCGCGGTCTTGCCGTCCTGGAGCACCCCGAGGAACACGAGGATCGGGTCGAGCGAGGACGGCAGCGGCGTGAGGCGCTGCAGGCCGCGATAGGTCCGCGGGCGCCCGCCGGCCTTGGTCAGCGTCGCGTCGACGGTGGCCGTCGTATAGACGGGGGTCGTGCCGCCGCCGGAGTTGTTGTTGCCGCCGGTGTTGCCGCCGCCGGTGTTGCCGCCGCCGGTGTTGCCGCCGCCAGTGTTGCCCCCGGTGCCGCCGCTGCGTCGCGCCGGCGCTGCCGGTGCTGCCGGTCGAGGCCGGCTGGCCGGTCGTCGCCCCGGCCGTGGGGGCCGGCTTGGGCAGGAAGCGCTGGATGAACGGGTCCTTCGCCTTCCCGGCCAGCTTCGCGCGGGCGTCCGGCGCCTGGAGCGCGACGACGCTCGTGCCGCTCGGCGGGGGCGCGGCGGCCGGGGGCGGCGTGGCGCCACGCGCCTTCGCCGCCGGCTTGGGCGCCGAGGAGCCGAGCAGGAGCGGCACGGCCACGAGCGCCGCGAGAAGCAGGGCGGCCACGGGCCACAGCCGCTTCTCGACGAGGTCGGTCTTGATGTCGCGGAGCACGCTCATCGCAGCGGGGAGGCGGTCGCGGCGGCGCCGGTGGCGGGCGCCGAGGTCGAGGCGGCCTGGCCGCCCGCGGCGGGCGCGCCGGGGGTGGCTCCGCCGGTCAGGCCCTGGTCGGCGGGCAGCAGGTAGGCGGTGGCCGACACGCCGGCCTTGACCTGCGGGAAGCCGTTGCGGCCCGGCCCGAGGCCGATGCCGTCGATCGTCAGCAGCCGCCCGCTGACCCCGACGCGGCGGTTCGTCGCCACGATGAACCGCTGCAGGCGCCCGAAGAAGTCCGAGAGCTTGAAGAAGCTGCCCTCGAAGGTGAAGGCGAAGGGCATGGTCGGGAAGCCCGCGGCGCCGACCACCGTGCCGGGCGGGGTCGCCGCGGCGGCGGTCTGGGTCGCGGCGGCGGAGGTCGTCGAGCCGGACGAGCTCGAGTCCTTGCCGGACTTCTGGTCGCCGGACTTCGAGTCCGGGCTCGTCGTCGGGGGCGGGGGCGCCGGCGTGCTGCCCGACCCGGCGCTGAGCTTCAGCGCCCGGAAGTCCACCCCGGTGCCGCGCGCGGCGGCGTTGACCTGCACGACGAGCGACGGGACCTGGTCGTCGGTCGGGACCGCCTCGCCGAGGCGGGCGACGGTCGCGTAGTTCGCGGGGTAGGCCCGCTTGGCCGCGAGCCCGGCGGCGACCGTCGTCGCGGCGGTGTCGAGGCGCTGCTGCTCGCTCTTCACCTTGCTCCGAGAGCTTGGAGGCCTCCTCGCGCCGGGGGCCGAGGACGAGGAACCAGAACGCCCCGAGCGCGGCGACGGCGACGACGACGGCGAGGACGATGCGATCGCGCTGGGTCACTGGGAGCCTCCCGACGGGGCCGTCGAGGCGGGCTGGGTCTGCGCCGCCCGGTGGCCGCGGCCGGCGCGCCCGCGGCGCCGGCAGCGCCGGTGGCGGCCGCGGGCTCGGGCGGCGCCTTGAACAGGACGACCATCGAGAACTGGGGGAACCGGCTCGAGCCGTGGCGGCAGTCGCCGGTGCCGGCGCCGGCCGAGTCGGCGCCCGAGGCCGGGGCGCTCCCCGCCGCGGTCGCGTTCGCCAGCTTCTCGGAGTTCGTGAGCACGACGTGGTCGACGCCCGACATCAGCCGCAGACGGGTCATGAGCCGGGCGACCTCGTCCTGCGAGGTCGTGCAGCCGGTCAGCTCGATCGCGGGGCTCTGGCTCGCCTGGCGCACGTTGCCGGTGTCGCCCGACGCGCCGGCGCCGTCGACCGTCACGCCCGGCTTGACGGTGGCGAGGAAGGAGGAGAGCCACACGGTCGACGGCATGACCTTGGAGAGCTGGCGCAGCGTGCGGTCCCAGTCGAAGCGGCTGGTCGCCAGGGACTTCACGGTCGCCACGCGGGTCTGCTCGAGCTTGGCGAACTGCGCGTAGGGCTTCAGCGCGGCGGCCTGTTGCTCGGCGGCCGCGGCCTTGACCGAGAGTCCGTTGAGCTCGGCCTGCTTGTCGTTGACCGAGTTCCCGGTGAGGACGTAGGCGGAGAGCGCGAGGACGGCGACGGCGAGGAGGCCGAGCAGGACGTACACGGCGCCGCCCGAGCGGCCGGTGCCACCGGCGCCGCCACGGCGCTGCTCGACCGGGATGAGGTTGACGGCCCTCATGCCGCACGCTCCTCGACCGTGAGGCCGGCGGCGACGGCGAGACGGCCGGCGTCGATGCCGCCGAGCGCGCCGGGCCGGGCCTCGGCGACGAGGCCGAGCCGGGTGGGCAGGGAGATCTGGTGGCCGAGGCCCTCGGCGAAGCCCCCGATGGCGGCGGCCGGGCCGGTGAGGACGGCGTCGCCCACGGCGATCGCGCCCTCCTGCATGCGGTAGTAGTCGAGCGAGTTGCGGATCTCGTCGCCGATGCGCCGGACGCCGTCGCCGAGCACGTTGCGGGCCTCCGTGACGATCGCCGGGTCGCCGTCGACGTCGTCCACCGGCGTGACGAGGCCGACGTGGACGAGCCACTGGTGCGCGTGCTCGAGCGTGAGCCCGCGGCGCTCGGCCAGCTCCTGGGCCATCGTCTCGCTCCCGCCGGCCACGACGCGGGTGAAGAGGCAGCGCGAGCCGTCGGCCAGCGCGAGGTTCGTCATGCCGCCGACGCAGACGTAGAGGGTCGCCTGTCCGGCCTCGGCCTCGCTCTCGCCGCCGGCCTGCAGCGCGCGGATCATGGCGAAGGCGGAGAGGTCGATCCCTGCGGGACGCAGCCCGGCCTGGCGGGCGGCGGCGAGCAGCCGCTCGATCATGTCCCGGCGGGCGGCGACGAGCACGACGCGCGTGCGCGGGCCGTCCGGGGTGTCGACGATCCCGAGCGACTGGAAGTCGAGGACCGCCTGGTCGAGCGGCATCGGGATGTGCTCCTGGGCCTGGAAGCGGACGGCGGCGTCGAGCTCCTTGCGGTCCTCGAGCGGGGGGAGGTCGACGGTGCGGACGACGATGCGCTGGTTGGCCACCCCGAGCCGCACGCGCTTGCCGAAGCCGTGCTCGCGGAAGAAGCCGCGCAGGACCACGGCCAGCGCCTCGACGTCGGCGATCTCGCCGTCGCGCACCACGCCGGGCGCGAGCGGTGCCGACGCCGCGCGCTCGACGGCCAGGCCACCGGGCCGCGCCTCGACCGCCGCGACGTAGCCGGGCTCGATGTCGAGGCCGACCACGGTCTTGCCGCCCGCGCCGCGCGTGCCGCCGCCGGACCGGCGGGCGGGGAGCGAGGGCTTGGCGAGCTTGGGCTTGGGGAGGGTGATCGGCATGCGGTGGAGGGCGGACGGACGGCCGGCGAGGCCGGGCGTGCGATCCCTACATCGGCGCCCCGGGGCGGGCGCTTGAGTCCGGATTTCGGCGTTGGCCGGCTCGACCGATGGCGTAGCCCCTCATCGGACGAAGGTGTCGAGGTACCAGTGCACGACGGGCTCGCCGGCGAGCAGGGCGACGACGCCGCCCAGCGCGAGGAACGGACCGAAGGGGATCGCGGTCTTCCGCCCGTCGGCGACGCCGCGGCGCGCCATCACCGCGGCGCCGGCGATCGTGCCGGCGAGGAGCGCGACGAGCAGCGCGACCGCGACCTCGCGGCCGAGGAAGAGCCCCATGACGGCGGCGAGCTTGACGTCGCCCATGCCCATCCCGCTCGGGTACGCGAGCGCGGCGAGCAGGAGGAACGCCCCGGCGCAGGCGGCGGCGATCAGCCGCTCCGGCTCGCCGGCCGGGTCCGTCAGCGTCCCGATGAGGATCGCGCCCGCCGCGCCCGCGAGCACGAGCGGGTTGGGGATGATGCGGTGGTCGAGGTCGATGACCGCGACCGGGACGAGCAGCGCGACGAAGGCGAGCCCGAGCCACAGGTCGGGCTCCCCCCACCTCACGACGACCACCGCGACCGCGAGCAGCGCGGTCAGGGCCTCGACCAGCGGGTAGCGCGGCGAGATCGCCTCGCCGCAGTGTCGGCAGCGGCCGCGGAGCAGCAGCCACGAGAGCACGGGCACGTTGTCCCACGGGCGCACCGGCGCCGCGCAGGCCGGGCAGTGGGAGCCGGGCCGCACGAGCGACTCGTGCCGCGGCAGCCGGTAGGCCACGACGTTGAGGAAGGACCCGACGAGCAGGCCGGCGAGGGCGGAGACGGCGATCGGCATGGTCAGCGGGCCGTGGGGACGTGGAACGGGATGGTGGCGAAGGCGCCGTGCCGGGGGTGCTCCGGGCGGTGACGATTCAGGCGCCCGGCGCGGGAGAGAACGACCACGGGGCGGCTATCGGCCGCCCCGTGTCGCGTCTTGAGCGCCGCGACCCGCGACGCATCCGGCGTGGCGGGCTACCAGGTGCCGCCGGTGGGGCAGCCGCCCTTGCCGGCCACCGTGCAGGCGCGGCTCACCTGCCCGTTCGCGGCACGCGTGATCGAGAACGTGTTCCCCGTCTGGGGAGACGTCGTCGTCACCGTGTACGCGCTCGCGGCCGCACCGGTCACGGCGAGACCGTTCGACTGGTTGAGCGTCGGCTCGATGTTCTTCAGCGCCGCGGCGTCGGCCGTCGCGTATGTGTTGTTGTCGGTGTAGAACGTCTCCATCGCCGTCTGCGCGGTGCGGACGTCCGACTTCGCCTTCGCGTCGTTCGCCTTCCCGCGCTGATTGATGAACGACGGGATGGCGATCGCCGCCAGGATGCCGATGATCAGGATGACAACGAGCAGCTCGATGAGCGTAAAGCCTCGCTCGTCCTGGGCACGGCTGCGGATGCGGTGCAACATGGGGCAGAACCTCCGGGAATGGTCGCGGCAGGGGCCTAGGCGCTCCCCATCGGCACGGGCTCGCCGACCCTTGAGCGCAGGCCGCCGAAATGGCGAGGCGTCACAACGAGACGGGGCGGGCCCGTGGGCCCGCCCCGTGAACGGCGACGTGCTGCGGTCGGTGACTACCAGGTGCCGCCGGTGGGGCAGCCGCCCTTGCCGGCCACCGTGCAGGCGCGGCTCACCTGCCCGTTCGCGGCACGCGTGATCGAGAACGTGTTCCCCGTCTGGGGAGACGTCGTCGTCACCGTGTACGCGTTCGCGGCCGCACCGGTCACGGCGAGACCGTTCGAGTCGTTCAGCGTCGGCTCGATCGTCTTCAGCGCCGCGGCGTCGGCCGAGGCGTAGGTGTTGTTGTCGGTGTAGAACGTCTCCATCGCCGTCTGCGCGGTGCGGACGTCCGACTTCGCCTTCGCGTCGTTCGCCTTCCCGCGCTGATTGATGAACGACGGGATGGCGATCGCCGCCAGGATGCCGATGATCAGGATGACAACGAGCAGCTCGATGAGCGTAAAGCCTCGCTCGTCCTGGGCACGGCTGCGGAGCTTCTGCAGCATGTGGTGATCCTCCTGGGATCGCTGATTGGGCCTGTGTCGCCCGCCCCGCGCCCGTGCCTCACAGCCGGTTGCCAGACGTGGCGTCACCACTGCTATCGGCCTGCGCCTCGCCCCGACTTGAGCCGGGGAAGGACGATCTCACCCGATGTGGACAGGTGGTCGAGCCGCCCCCGCGCTCAGCGCGCGGGCACCTGCTCGGTGTAGCGCTGGATGCGCCATGCGGCCTGCACGGGATCGAGGAAGTGGGGCGGCTCGCGGAACTTGAGCCGGTCGTCGTACTCGTAGTCCTTGGTGTAGCCGTTCACCTTCCCCGACCCGCCGCCCCGGCCGACCGGGCCGCGGAACTTCTGGCCGATCGTGCCGTTCACCGACAGCGTCCCGAGCGGGGCGCCGCAGTAGTAGTTGTCGACGGTGAAGGAGTGGTTCAGCGAGAGGATGGCGGCGTCGATCTGGACGTTCTGCATCGTGCCCGGCGCGTTCGTGCACTTCGTCGGATCGGTCGGGTCGCGGGTGACCGGATGGTAGACGCGGATGAACTCGTTCGCGATGAGGCCGAGCAGCACGTCGCCGCTGCGGTTGATGTCGCCGTCGACGATGATGTCCTTCTCCGCGGCGATCGTCAGGCTCTCGGAGTAGCGTACCGGACACCGTGACGTTGCCGCACCCCGGCGGATCGTTGTAGGGATCCAGCGGCTTGTACCCGCTGCCACACACCCCGTTCTTCACGTAGACGACGCCGTTCGGCGGCATCGGCATGGGCGACCCGTTCACCGTCATCGAGCCGCCGTTCAGCACGATGTCGGTCTTGCCCGTGAAGGTGTAGCCGGGATCGACCTCGTCCTTCAGCGACCCGTTCGAGGGCGGCAGGGTGAGCACCGGAGAGTTCGGCACCCAGGTTCCGACGAAGTTCGGCGAGTTGCCCGAGCAGGAGCCGGAGCCGCGCCACCCGTTGCCGGACGCCTCGACGCGGTCCGCGGCGCTGCGCCCGAACGTCGGATGGCCGCAGACGAGGATGTCGTCGTTCGTGTGCATCGGGCCGGCGATGACGTCGCCCGGGGCGAACTGGATCTCGGTGCAGGTGTCGCTGAAGCGCGACCAGGTCCCGTTCGGCGGGGGGGTCGTCGCCGTCTGGAGCCAGCCGCTGTAGGACAGCCCGCCCCGGCCCTGGCGCCAGTAGGTCTGGTTGCAGGTGCGCGAGCCCCAGCTCACGAGGTCCTCGCCGTTGAAGCTCGGCGCCCCCGTGGTCGAGGACGGCCGCCCGCCGCTGTCGACCGCGTACCAGGTCGAGTCCGCGGTCTCGAGGTCGGTGAAGTAGAGGAAGTCGAGGAAGCCGCGGCGCCGCATGGTCGCGACGATGCTGCGCTTCGCGTTGTTCGCGAAGCCGGTCGAGCGGATGCGGAACGTGCCCGTGTTCGCGTCGATCATCGTGCCGGTGGCGTCCGCCGTGCTGCACTGGCTCGCGCCGTTCGCGGGGATGAGCTCGACGGCGTACTGGGCGGTCGAGCCGGGGATGTTCACCCGCTGCCGCGGGTCCGCGCCCGTCCCGTTCCAGGCCTGGTTGACCTTCATCGGCGCCGGCACGTTCGTGCAGCGGGCCCAGTACCCGTTGTCCTCGTTGAGCTGGAACATGTAGCGCTGGATCCCGGCCTCGGCCGCGGCGTAGGCGCGCTTCTGGTCCTGGTCGTAGCGGCCGAGGCGGATGTCCCCGCCGGCGGCGGCGAACGCCGTCACGGTGAGCGCCATGAGCGTGAGCATGACCCCGAGCACCGCGATCAGCGTGAACCCCTCCTCCGAGCGGAGGTCGGGTCGGCGCGGGCGTCGGCGGGTCGGCGGGGTCATGGTCCTCACACGCAGAGCGGGGAGTGGATCGGGTCGGTCGGGTCCGCCGTCCGGACGTAGACCTGGTTCTGGAAGGTCGGGGCGACGAAGGCGTTCTGGTTGCCGCGCATCGGCTCGGCGCGGTAGGTGAGGACCACCTGCACGACGCGCGCGAGGTCGGCCGGGCTGAGCGGCACCGGCAGGAGGTTCGTCGGCGCGATCGGGTCGGTGGAGGTGAACGAGTAGTACTGGAAGAACGGGGTGGAGCCGGAGAGCGAGAGGTTCGTGGCCAGCACCCGGACGCGGCTCGGGCTCCCGGCGACCTGCCAGCCCGAGGGCGACGACCCCGAGACGCTCATGTCCCAGGTCGTCTCGGTGATCTGTCCCCCGTTCGTGGCCGGGTCGTAGGTCAGCCGCATCTGCTGGGGCCTGAAGGTCTCGTCCCCGATGTCCATGTAGAACGTCATCCCGTTGGCGTCACCCTGGGTGAGCGCCGGGTAGCCCGGGCCGAGGCAGACCTGAGAGCGGACCCGCTGGGTCAGCTGCTCCATCACCACGCGGCCGCGCTGGACGGACTCCGCGCGGTCCTGCACGCGGGCCGAGGCGCGCTGACCGGCCTGGAAGACGCTCATCGCCCCGGCGAGGACGATGCCGCCGATCAGCAGCGCCGTGAGCACCTCGATGAGGGTGAACCCGCGCTCGTCGCTCAGGCGCCGGCGAACAGCCGCGCCTGACCGGCGGACGGCGGCGGCAGACCGGCCGAGCGCCGCGACGACGCGGCGGCTCACGGACACGTCCCGCCCCCGCCGGAGGTGGGGATGTCCATCGTGAGCTGCGCGGTGCCGCCGCGCGCCGTGTTCGCGACGCCGTTGCGCACGACGCTCCGCGTCCCGTCGTCGGCGCACACGTTGTAGGTGCCGTAGGGCAGCCCGGGGTCTTGGGCGCTCGGCGGCGAGGTGGACTGGCGCAGCTTGCCGGCGGTGCCGGTCGTCAGCGTCACCACCCCCGAGCAGCCGGGGGTCACGTTCGTGATGCGCACGCGCGCGTCCTGCAGCGGCGTCCCGCCGCGGCGCACGAGGAGGTTCATCGCCGGAAGCCAGACCGTCGCCGACGCGGCGCCACCCTGGTTGACCGTCACGGTGTCGCGCGGCTGGGAGTACGTCTGCGGGTCCGCGCCGCCGCAGTTGCCGCCGTACGCGCCGTAGGGGCTGGAGAACGGGAAGATCCCGGTCGCCGCGTAGCTCGACTGGAAGGAGCCGTTGCCCCACACCCGGTAGCCGGGCGCCGCGAGCCCGGACTGGGCCAGGCTCACGTACGGGGCGGAGGCGGCCTGGATCCCGGCGGAGAGGGGCTGGGTCTGGAAGGTCAGGCTCGCCGAGCCGGCGCGGTCGTAGTCGAAGGCGGAGGTCGTCGTCGTCTCGGCCACGACGCCGACGGTCTGGTTGATGTTCGTCTGGCCCTGCCGGTCGACGTAGCCGGGCACGGCGAAGCGCACGTCGTAGTTCCCCGCGACGAGGAAGCCGGCGAGGATGCAGCCGTTCGCGTTCGTCACGTCGCTGAAGGACTCGGGCCCGACGAGCGACACGCTGATCCCCGGCAGGCCGTTGCCGTCGCGGTCGCGGATCTGCACCGCCAGCGTGCCCTCGTTGGCGTTGAACGAGCCGTTCGGCGGCGCCACGAGGCTCTCGATGAGGACCGGCTTGATCTTCATGTTCGGCCAGGTGACCGAGGAGCTGATCTTGATGAAGTTGGCCAGCGTGCCCCCGCCGGAGCACGACGCCGTGCCGGAGGCGGAGGTCACCCAGTCGGCGCGCGAGTCGATCGTGTAGGTCGTGCCGCCGACCGACTGGGTCCGGGTCCCGCGGAGGTTCGAGAGGTCCGAGGCGCGATAGGCGCGGATCCGCTCCTGGTCCGCCTGGGCGAGGTCGGAGGCGATCGCGCGCGCCTTGTTCGTGCCGGAGGTCGCCGAGGCGGAGTCGAGGCCGGCGTACACGCCGACCGCCACGAGCACGACGAGCAGCGCCGAGACGAGCGTCTCGATGAGGGCGAAGCCGTCCTCGCCGTTTCGGGGCAGCGGGGGACGGTCGGGGCGCACGGGCATCGTCGTCTGGCATCGGCCCCGCCGCCCCGCGGCTTGAGCGGTCCCGCTCCGGATTCGACGTGCGTCGCGCGCGCTCGCGCGACGCACGTCCACCCGCCGCCGGTCCCGGAGTGGACGCTCGTCCGAGGGTCTCGTAGCGGGTTGAAGGCCTCGGGCGGCGTGCCGATAGGGGAGCGATGGCCGTCGCCCGCCCACGCCCCTCGGGGCGCCGCCGCCTCGCCGCCCTCGCCGTGGCGACGCTCGGAGCGGTGCTGCTCGCCGCCCCGGCCCCCGCGAGCGCCGCCTGCTCGACCGCGATCGGCGGCTTCCACCCGCTGGAGAACTGCCTCTCGATCTCCCCGAGCGCGTCGCTGATCGCGCCGGGCCAGTCGGTGAGCTTCGCGCTCAACGGGGCGCCGACCACGGGCGTGACCTTCACCTGGGACTTCGGCGACGGCACGACGCTGGCCGGCCAGGGGCCGACCGGGCAGTCCCACACCTATCCCGTGCGCGGGCGCTACTCCGCGCACGTCGACCAGTACGACGGCTCCAACGTGAAGACCGACACCACGAACCCGGTCCTCATCACGGTCTCCGGGAACCCGGCCGTCTCGTTCGGCGCGACCTCGTCCACCACGGTCAAGCCGAACGTCAACGTGGCCTTCGCGGCGGCCGGCGTCCCCGACGTCGGCGGGTCGATCGCGTCCTACGAATGGGACTGGGACGGCAACGGCACCTTCGTCCCCGGCGCGGCGACGACGACGCACCGCTGGGCGAAGGAGGGCGTCTACCACCCGAAGGTGCGCGTGACCAACGACCTCGGCGTCACCGCCACGTCGACGAACAACGTCGTGATCACGGTGATCAACATCCGCCCGCTGGCCGCGCTCACCCTCTCCCCCACGACGGTCAGGGTCGGCCAGGCCGTGAGCCTCAGCGCCGCGGGCTCCTACGACCCGGACGGGCAGATCGTCGCCTACCGCTGGGACCTCGGCGGCAACGGCGCGTACGTCGACACGGGCGGCACGTCCGCGATCGTCCGCAGCTGGCCGAACCCGGGCATCATCCGGGTGACCCTCAAGGTCGTCGACGACTCCGGCGGCACCGCGGTCTCGACCCGGACGCTCACCGTGCTCGACGAGGACGGAACGCTGGGCGGCGGGACGCAGCCCAGCGGCGGGTCGGGCGGCTCGGGACGACGCGGCGCCTTCGCCGCCTCGCTCTCGGGCGCCGGCATCCAGTCGCTGAAGCGGGCCGTGAAGAAGGGCGTGGCGGTCGTCGCGCGCGCGAACCGCAGCGCCCGCGGCCGGCTCGCCCTCATGCTCCGCGCGAAGGACGGCAAGGCGCTGCGCCTGACCCGGGGCCGCAAGGCCCGCAAGCCCGTGAAGATCGGCTCGGTCAGCGTGGTCGTGCGCAACGGGCGCGCGGCGAAGGCCACCCTGCGCCTCACCAAGAAGGCGGCACGGGCGCTGCGGCGGGCACGGGCGCGGAAGTTCCGCGTCACCGTCAGCGGCACGCTCAGCGACGGGCGCGGCGGCCGGGCGGCCGTCTCGCGGGTCGTGCTGCTGCGCAAGTAGCGGCGGCCGGCCCCCGCGGCCTCCGGCCCCGCGGCGGCCGGGCCCCGCGGCTCCCGGCCGCGCCCCCCGCACGGCCTGTCCCGCCGCCGTGTGCCACGATCGGCCGCGGTGAATCTCTTCGTCGTCGGGGTCGGAGCGCTCTCAGGCGACCTCCGAGGCGAGCGCGCGCTCTCGGAGGTCCTCGTCGACATGCCGTTCGGCGACTCGCCCGCGCGGGCGCGGTGGACGGGCCACGGGATCATGGCCTCGATGGCCTCCCACGCCCCCGAGCAGGTGGGCGGCGTGCGCTACTGGGCCGCCACCGACGGGCGCCTGGCGATGTTCGCCGGCCGCCCGGTCGCCCGCCCCGCCGGGGAGGGCCCGATGTTCGACGGGCGATCGCCGCTCGACCCACGCTGGTTCGCCTCGGCGCCGCCCGGCTGGGCGAGCCGGATGGAGGGTCGCTTCGTGACGATCGGCTGCGCCGGCGACTCCGGCGCGGTGGACGTCGTCACCGACCCGCTCGGGGCCTACCCCGTCTACGAGGTCGAGCACGAGGCGGTCCGCTGGATCAGCAACAGCGCCGAGGTGCTGCGCCGCCTCGCCCCGGAGCCGGACGCGATCGACCGCGGCGTGCTCGCCGAGGTGCTGGCCGGCGGGTGGTCGCTCGACGGGCACGCGGTCTGGGCCGGCGTGCGACGGATCCCGGCGGGGTGGCGCGCCTACCGCCCCGAGGAGCGCCCGCGCGACCTGCCGCTGCTCGGCCTGGAGGAGATCGCGCGATGGTTCGGCGCCGGGCTCGACGGCCCCCGGGCGGCGCACACGCTCACGGCGCTGACCCGCGCGCTCGGCGACTGGCCCGGGCGGCCGAGCATCCTGCCGGTCACCGGCGGCCGGGACTCCCGCGTGGTGCTGGCGGCCACGCGCGCCGCGGCGCTCGACTGGCCGGGCGGGACGGCGGGGCCGCCGGACCACCCGGACGCCGTCATCGGGCGCGAGCTGTGCGAGCGCATCGGCCGGCCCTTCTCGACTCTCACCGTCCCCGGCTTCGTCGACCGCACGCGCGCGCCGCACCGCGCGGCCCGCATGGTGCGGGGCCTTTCCGGCGGGACCATCACCCTGGCCGACGCGGCGGGCTTCCCCGCCACGCACGCCCCGGACCCGCTCCCGCTCTGGCACACCGGGCAGGGCGGGGAGATCGCCCGCGGCTACTACGGGGCGGCGCGCGGCGACGGGGCCGGGTCCCTCGCCGGCCGCCTGCACGCGGAGTTCGCCGGGCGGGCCCCGGGCCGGCGCGAGCCGCTGACCTCCGAGGCGACGGCCGCCGTGCGCGACCGCCTGCGCGACTGGGTCGAGGACGCGCTCGACGCCGGCGTTTCGCCGGAGGACGTGCCCGACGCCTTCTACCTGCTCCGGCGCATGGGCACGTGGTCGGCGCCCGGACACGGCTGCGTGGAGCCGATCCGGGACGCCACCTCGCCGCTCTGGTCCCGGGCCCTGCTCCCCGACCTGCTCGGCGCGCCCGTCGCCGAGCGGCGCCGGGCGCGCTTCCATCGCGAGATGGTCCGTGCGCTCGCCCCCGAGCTCCAGTCGATCCCGTTCCAGGACGGCGTGCGCTGGGACGGTCGGACGTCGGGGCCGGCCCGCGCCGCGGTCGGGGCTCGGCGCCTGCGCGGGCGGGCCCAGCGGGAGATCGCCCGGCGACGGGCCGCCGGCTTCGCGGGCACGGCGGCCGGCGCGCCGGGCTCCGGGTCGGGCGCGGCCACCGCGGCCGCGGTCGTCGAGGATCCGTTCGGTCGCCTCCAGCGGATCGTCCACGACGCGCTTCGGGACAGCCCCTGGCATTCCGCCTGGGACGTGCTCGACCGCCGGGCCACCGAAGCCCTGCTGACGACGCCTCCCGACGGACTCGACGAGATGCGCCGCAACTACGTCTGGCGCATCGCCTCGGTCGTGCTCGCGGACTGACCCGCTCGATCAGCTCGCCGCGGAACCGCGGAGCCGCTCCCCGGCCTCCTGCGCATCGTGCTCGCGCGTCAGCGTACCGCCGCCCTCGCACCACGGACAGGTCACCGTGCGCGACTCGCCGCCGAGCGCCGACTGCACGCTCCCCGTGCCTCGGCACGGCGGGCACGGCATCGGCTGGGCGTCGGCGGACCCGTCGGGAGTGTCGCGCTCGGCCACCCCGCGCACCGTAGCGGGTCGGTCGCGGCGGCCGGGACGGGCTCCGCGACGGACCCGGCGCGGGAGCGGCGGCACACGGTCGCGGTCCCGAGCAGCGACGGCTAGGATCGCGCCGTGCCCGCCCCGGCCGACCGTCAGCTGACCGCCGGAAGCCGGGTGCTCGTGGCGGGCGGCGGGATCGCCGCGGCGGAGGTCCTGCTCGCCCTGCGGGAGCTCGCGCCGGCCGGCGCGCTCGCGCCGACGCTGCTCGCCCCCGACCGGGAGCTCCGGCTGCGGGCGCTCACCGTGCTCGACGCCGTGGAGCTGGGGCACGCGCCGACCGTCCCGCTCGAGGACCTCGCCGCGGAGACCGGCGCCGACCTGCGCCGCGGGGAGCTGGCCGCCGTCGACCCGGTCCGCCGCGTCGCGACCACGGAGGCGGGCGCCGAGCTGCCCTACGACGCCCTCGTGGTCGCGCTCGGAGCCCACCCCGTCGACGCGGTGCCGGGGGCCACCGTGTTTCGCGGCGAACACGACGGCGAGGCGGTCGCCGCGGTGCTCACGGACCTCGAGCAGGGGGGCGCGCATCGCCTCGCCGTGATCCAGCCCGGAGGTCCCGTGTGGCCGCTCCCGGCCGTCGAGATCGCCCTGCTCGCGGCCGCCCGGCTGCGGGCCCGGGACGTGGAGGGCGCCGAAGTCGCGCTCGTGACCCCGGAGACGGCGCCGCTGGAGGTCTTCGGGCCCGCGCCTCAGGCCGCCGTGGCCGAGATGCTGGCCGCCGCGGGAGTGGCGACGAGGACGGGCGCCCGCGCCGTGTCCTTCGACGGCGAGACGCTCCGGCTGCGCCCCGGGCCGGACCTGCCCTGCGACCGGGCCATCGCCCTCGCGGGCCTGCGCGGCCCGGCGGTGCCGGGCCTCCCCTACGACGACGAGGGCTTCCTCCCGGTCGACCTCCACGGCCGGCTCCGGGGGGCGGCCGACGTCTACGCCGCCGGAGACTGCACCACCTTCCCGCTCAAGCACGGCGGCCTCGCTGCGCAGCAGGCGGACGCCGTCGCCGAGGCGATCGCCGCGCGCGCCGGAGCGCCGGGATCGCCGACGCCGTTCAGGCCGGTCCTGCGCGGCATGCTCGTCACCGGGCCCACGGCCCACGCGATGGTGGCCGAGGTCAGCGGGGGCCGCGGCGATCCCGCCCCGCCGGCCACGGTCGGGCTCTGGCGGCCGGGCAAGGTCAGCGCCGGCCGGCTCACGCCGTGGCTGGCGGGGCGGGTCGAGCTCCGGTCGCCGCCCGCGCCGCACGGAGCCACGCCGGTGGACGTGGCCTTCTAGTCCGGCCGCGGGGTCTGGGCGATGCCGCGGGGCACGACGAGCACCGGGCACGGCGCGTCATGGACGAGGGCCTGCGAGACGGACCCGAGCAGGGTTCGCGCCAGCGGCCCGTAGGCGCGGGATCCGACCACGAGCAGATCGAGGTCCTCCGCCAGGTCGAGCAGGGTCGCCGCCGCGTCGCCCTCGAGCACCACGGTGTCCGCCTCGGTTCCGGCCAGGCCGCGAGCGGCCTCGGCGACGCGCTCCTCCGCCTGGGCGCGCAGCGCACGCATGACGACCACGTGGTCGTAGCCGGCGTGCACCGCCGAGGAGCCGGCCGGCGGGCCGATGGCGGCCGCGATCCGCAGGCGAGCGCCCGTCGCGCCGGCCAGCGCGGCGGCGGCGTCCAGGGCGAGAGCGGCCTCGGCGGAGTCGTCGATGCCGACGCCGATGGTGCGCAGCGCCGCTGGCGCCCGGTCGCGGAACCCGAGCGGGGAGACGGCCACCGCGCACGGCGCCCCGTGCAGCAGGCGGTCCGGAACGGCGCCGATGAGGACCCGCCCGACCCGGCCGCGATGCGTGGAGCCGACCACGACGAGGTCGGCGTCCTCGTCCTCGGCGAGATGCTGCAGCGCCCGCGCCGGCGAGCTGTCCGGCACCGGCCGCGTCTCGACCGTGCCCGCGCCGTCGCCGAGACCGGCGCGCGCCGCGGCGAGCGCCCGGTCGGCCTCCTCCCGCACCGCGCTCGCGAACTCGCCGATGGGCGCCGCGGCGGGGCCGAGCGGCTGGTAGGGGTAGGCGCACGCGACCAGGACGTGTGCCCCGGTCGGGCCGGCGAGCAAACGCGTGAGGGCGAGCGCGTCGCCGGCCTGGTCCGACCCGTCGAAGCCGAGGACGATTCGGCGGTAGCCCGGGCTCGTCATGGCAGCGGGACGGATGCGTGTGCGGGGTGGACGACGACCGGGAGGTCGCTGAGGCGCAGGACGTCCCACGCGACGCTGCCGACCTCCGCGCGCGAGCGACCGAAGCCGCGCGCCCCGACGACGATCTCGTGCGCCCCGTGCTCCTGTGCGGCGTCGACCAGCGCGCGGGCGGGCGCGGCGTCACGCAACTCGCAGAGCCACTGAGACCCGGTCTCCCGCGGGGGCAGGCCGGCGGCGTCGAGGAGCGCCCGGGCCCGCTCGCGTCGATCCCCGCCGCCCGGATCCCGCCCCTCGCCGTAGGCGTGGACGACGACGCCCACGTCTCCCGGGCCCAGCCGCCGGGCCACGTAGCCGAGCGCCGCGCGCGCGGCATCCGACCCGTCGAAGCCGACGACGAGCCGCCGGGTCAAGCCGACGTCGCGCTCGGCGCTCACGGCCGGAGGGCGAGGGGACGGAGCATTACCCGACGGAGCGTAGGCCGCTTCCTCCGGGCCGCATCCGGTCCGACCGCCCCGGCCACTCCGTAGTCCCGGCGGATGCCAGGGGCTAGGCTTCGGGGCGGCGTCCGGGCCTGACCCGACCCAGGCGGGTCAGGCCCGGGCCGAGACATCACCCCATGACCAGCGGACCACTCGACGACCACCGGCTCACCCGTCTCATCGCCGCGGGACGCAGCCTGGTCGCCCAGCTCGACCTCGAGCGGGTCCTCGCCCAGCTGCTGGAGACCGCGCGCGAGCTCACCGGCGCGCGCTACGCCGCCCTCGGGGTGCTCGACGAGCGCCGACGGGAGCTGGAGCGGTTCGTCACCAGCGGGGTCGACCCGGCGACCGAGCGCGCGATCGGCGAACCGCCGCGCGGGCGCGGCATCCTCGGCGTGCTGATCGACGACCCGCGGCCCCTCCGGCTCACCGACCTCACGGCTCACCCGCGCTCCTACGGCGTGCCGGCCGGGCACCCGCCGATGCACTCGTTCCTCGGCGTCCCGATCCTGGCCCGCGGCGAGGCGTGGGGGAACCTCTACCTGGCCGAGAAGGAGGGTGACGCGGCGTTCGACGCGGCTGACGAGGAGACGGTGATCATCCTGGCCGAGTGGGCGGCGATCGCCATCGACAACGCGCGGCTCCATCAGAGCGTCGAGCGCCGCCGCGACGAGCTCGAGCGCGCCGTCCACGGCCTCGAGGCGACGACCGCGATCGCCCGAGCGGTCGGCGGCGAGACGCGGCTCGAGCGGGTGCTGGAGCTGATCGTCAAGCGCGGCCGCGCCCTGGTGGAGGCCCGCGCGCTCGTCATCCTGCTCGAGGAGGGCGAGGATCTCGTGCTCGCCGCCGGCGCCGGCCGCTTCGATCCCCACGCGCTCGGGCGCCGGCTGCGCGAGGACGGGACGACCTGGGGCGAGGTGTGCCGCTCGGGCCGCGCCGAGCGCATCGCGGACGTCCCGTCGCGCCTGCGGATCTCCGCCGATCGGCTCGGGGTCTCGGATGCCCGCACCGCGCTCCTCGTGCCGCTCGCCTTCCGCGGACGCATGCTCGGGGTCCTCGCCGCGTTCGACCGGCTCACCTCGGACCCCGCGTTCCGCGGCGACGACGAGCGGCTCATGCTCGCCTTCGCCGCGATCGCCGCCACCGCCGTGGCCACCGCGAAGACCGTGGAGCAGGCGCGCCTGCGCGACTCGCTCGACGCGGCCGAGCAGGAGCGCCGGCGGTGGGCCCGGGAGCTGCACGACGAGACGCTCCAGGGGCTCGGCGCCCTGCGGGTGCTCCTCTCGTCCGCGCTGCGCCGCGCCGACCCGGCGGGCCTCGAGGCGGCGGTGCGCGAGAGCGTGGCGCAGGTGGGCCGCGAGATCGACGCGCTGCGAACGCTGATCGCCGAGCTGCGACCCGCGGCGCTGGACGAGCTCGGCCTTCCGCCGGCCATCGCGAGCCTCACGGATCGCGCGGGCACGGCCGAGGGCCTGGCCATCGACCGCGAGGTGTGCCTCGACGGGCGCCTCGCCCCGGAGCTCGAGACGACGATCTACCGCGTCGTGCAGGAGGCGCTCACCAACGCGGCCAAGCACGCCGGCGCCGACGGCGTCGCCATCGCCGTCGCCGAGCACGACGGCCGCGTGACGATCGAGGTGCGGGACGACGGCGCGGGGTTCGATCCGGCCGCGCGCGCCGGGGGCTTCGGCCTGATCGGGATGCAGGAGCGGTGCACCCTCGCCGGCGGCGAGCTCGAGGTCGTCAGCGCGCCGGGGCGGGGGACGGTGGTGCGGGCGTCGCTTCCCGCTCGACCAGCCGCTCGAAGAGCCTCAGGTACTGGATGAGGTGACGCGGGCCCAGGAAGCTCCGGACGACCCGCCGCTTCCCCGCCCGCCCCATCCGGGTCGCCAGCTTCGGGTCCTCGAGCAGCATCCGCAGGTGCCGGCCGAAGTCGGCGAGGTCCTCCGCGTCGCCGAGGAGGAATCCGGTCCCGCCGTTGACGATCTGGTCCTGGATCCCACCCACCCGGCTGCCGATCACCGGCCGTCCCTTCCACATCGCCTCGGCGACCGTGAGGCCGAATCCCTCGGCCAGGCTCTTCTGCACGACCACGCGCGCGTGGCGCTGCAACGCGTTGACGATCGCCCCGTTCTCGTCGGTGTCGTCCATCGGCAGGCACGCGAGGTGGACCTTGCGGCGCACGGCGGCGGGCAGGTCGCGCCAAGCCTCGACGATCTCGCGGAGGACGTCGCCGCCCTCGGGATCGTCGGTCACCGACTCGGCCGCGGGGCCGGCGAGCATGAGATGGGCCGGGGTGTGCGGGGCGACGTGCTCGGCGAACCCGCGCAGCACGCCGACGTGGTCCTTCAGCCGGTCCCAGCGCGAGACCTGGACGACCAGCGGCGTACGGAACGAGAGCACCGAGTCCTGGTGGACCTCCGCGCGGCGGTCCACCCGGGCGCGCGAGCCGTCCTCGCGCGTGAACCGCGCGACGCCGGTCGCGGTGCCGTCGGCCAACCCCGCAGCCTGCAGGATCGCGTGGACCACCGCGCGGTCCAACGGCTCGTTCTTCGGGGAGAACGCGTCGATCGACGGGGCGATGACGTGGACCCGTGCGGCGTCCAGCTCCGGCCAGGCGTAGGCGCGGCGGGAGAAGATGTAAGCCTGGGCATCCCCGAGATAGGGCAGCAGGAAGCGCACCGCCTCGTGGCCGCTGTCGTTCTGGACGTCCATGCCGATGTGGGAGCGCCACACGACGTGCGCGCCGCTGCCGGCGAGGGCGGGCGCGAGGCCCGCGGTCTGCGGGTCGTGGAGCAGCACGATGTCGCCGGGGCTGACGAGCTCCGCGATCTTGCGGCCCGCCTCGCGCAACACCTCCTCGTAGACGGCGCGCTCGGGGTCGCCGAGGCCGCCGCCGTCGCCCGGGCTGCCGTGGAGGTGGTTGTGGATCCGCTTCGTGACGACGAAGAACTCGGGTGTCCCGTTGATCACCATCCAGCGCGCGTCGATCCCGGTGCCGCGTGCGTAGCCGATCAGCGACCGGAGCATCTCCGCCACGCCCCCGCCCCGCTCGGTCGAGTTGAAGCTCCAGATCACGCGGTCGCCGAGCACCTCGCGGCTCGCCTCCATCGCCGCGAACATCTCGCGTGCGGCACGCTGCCCGAGCACCGCCCCGAACCGGTCGAGTGCCGCTGGCGGGACGATGACGGAGCGTAGGGGCACGGGCGCGTCGCGGCGGGGCGTCGCCGAGGGAACGAGCGTACCGGGCGAGCGGCTCGCCGTGCGCCCAGCCGGACGGACGGGCGGACGCCTGCACGGATCCGTGCGCCCTACGGACCCGCACCCGCCCGCCGTCGGGATGCCGCTGCTCCGACCGCCCGCTAGCGTCCCGGTCCCGTGAGCGCCGCCCTCAGCCCCCTCGACGCGACGTTCCTCGAGCTCGAGCAGGTCGACGAGGCCGTGAACATGAACATCGGCGCGGTAATGGCCTTCGACGCCCCGCCCGGGGGCGGCGCGCCGAGCCTCCGGGACGTCCGCGCGCACCTCGGCCGCCGGCTCGAGCGCCTCCCGCGCTTCCGCCAGCGGCTGTCGACCCCGCGCACCGGCGGGCTCTCGTGGCCACGCTGGCGGGAGGACGCGGGATTCGACGTCGCCGACCACGTGCGGCGCGCGGCGCTGCCCCCTCCGGGCGGCGAGGAGGAGCTTCGCGACTGGGCGGCGGACTACTGGTCGCACCGGTGCGACCGGGGCCGTCCCCTGTGGGAGATCGTCCTGCTCGAGGGGCTCGCCGGAGGCCGCTGGGCGCTGGCGACGAAGACCCACCACGCGATGCTCGACGGCGTGGGGTCGGTGGACGTCGGCCATCTGCTGCTCGACGCCGAGCCCGAGCCCGACCCGGAGCCGCCGGCCCGCGACGCGGCGCCGGCGGCGGCCGAGCCGGATGGCGGCATCGCCGCGTGGCCGTTGGCCGCGGCGCGGGCGGTGACGTGGCCGGCGCGGGCGAGCGTCGGCCTTGCCCGGCATCCGTCGCGACTCGGCTCCGCGCTGGACCGCTCGCGCGCGCTCGTCGAGACGCTGGTCCGCGACGAGCTCGTCCCGGCCGCCGCCTCGAGCCTCAACGTCCCGATCGGCGCCTCGCGCCGCTACGCGGTCGTCCGCGCGTCGCTCGCCGACCTCAAGCTCGTCGCCCACCGGCTCGGCGGGACGGTCAACGATGCGGTCCTCGCGGCGGCGGCCGGCGGCCTGCGGGCCGTGCTGCTGGACCGCGGCGAGCCGCTCCCGGCGCGCGGCCTGCGGGCGATGGTGCCGGTGAACCTCCGGACCGCCTCGGAGCACCTCGCCCTCGGGAACCGGGTGACCTCGCTGTTCGTCCACCTGCCGGTGGCCGAGCCGACGTCCCTGGAGCGGCACGCGCTGACGGTGCAGGAGGCCGAGGCGCACAAGGCCGGCTCGGAGGCGCTCGGGACGGCGACGATCGTGGACCTCACCTCCCTCGCGCCACCGGTGCTCCACGCGACCCTGGCGCGCTCCCTCTACGCCACCCGGCTCTTCAACCTGACCATCACCAACGTCCCGGGCCCGCAGGCCACGCTGTACGCGTTCGGCGCGCCGCTGCGGGAGGTCTGGCCGCTCGTCCCGCTCGCCGCGGACCACGCCGTCGGCATCGCGATCGTCTCCTACGACGGCGGGGTCGTCTTCGGCCTGAGCGCCGACCGGGCCGCGATGCCCGACCTCGACCTGCTCGGCGACGGGATCGCCGGCTCGCTCGACGAGCTCGTGCGCGAGGCGCGCGCCCGGTCGCGCGGGCCGGCCCGACGCGGCGGCTGAGGCCCCGTCACCCGCGCAGCGCCCGCAGGGCGTTGAGGATCACGGCGACGTCGATCCCCTCCTGGAGCAGCGCGCCGGCCACCGGCGTCAGGTAGCCGAACGCCGCGATCGCCATGGCGGCGAGGCTCATCCCCATGCCCGCGAGCACGCTCTGGCGGGCGATCGCGAGGGAGCGGCGGCTCACCTGCAGGGCGTCGACGAGGCGGTCGACCCGGTCGACGACGATGACGGCGTCGGCCGTCTGGGCCGAGATCGTCGCCCCGGCGCCGCCCATCGCGACGCCGACGTCGGCGAGCGCCAGCGCCGGCGCGTCGTTGATCCCGTCCCCGACCATCACGACGGAGCGCAGCTCGGGTCGCCCGCGCATCGCGCGCACGACCTCGAGCTTGCCCTCCGGGTCGAGGTCGGCGTAGACCCGGTCGATGCCGGCCTGGCGCGCGACTCCCGCCGCGACGTCCGCGTGGTCGCCCGTGACGAGCGCGACCTCCCGCACGCCGGCCTCGTGCAGGCGCCCGATGATCTCGGCCGCGTCGTCCCGCAGCCGGTCCGCCATGACGATCGCCCCGGCCGCGCGGCCGTCGAGCGAGACGAAGATCCGCGCGCGACCCGGCGGAGCCTGCGCCACGAGCCGGTCGGTCGCCTCGAGCCCCTCGCAGCCGCTCGCCTCCAGCCAGCCGCGACGGCCCACCGCGACGCGATGGCCGGAGACGGTCCCGACGATCCCGTCGCCCGGCGCCTCCTCGACGTCGGCGGGGAAGTCGAGCCGGAGTCCGCGCCGGTGCGCGGCGACGACGAGTGCCGCGCCGAGCACGTGGGCCGAGAGCTGGTCGACCGAGGCCGCGACGCGCAGCAGCTGGTCGGGATCGCCGCCGTCGAGCGCCGCCACGGTCTCGATCTCCGGTTCGCCGACCGTGAGCGTCCCGGTCTTGTCGAAGAGCACGGTCCGCGCCCCCGCGAGCTGCTCGATGGTGCCTCCGCCCTTGACGATCACGCCGAGCCGCGCCGTGCGCGACAGGCCCGAGACGATCGCGATCGGCGCCGCGAGGATGAGCGGGCACGGCGTCGCGACCACGAGCACGGCGAGCGCCCGCACGGAGTCGCCGCTCAGCGCCCAGGCCAGGCCGGCGGTGCCGAGCGCGAGCGGGAGGAAGACGACGGCGTAGCGGTCGGCCAGCCGGACGAACGGCGCCCGCCGGCTCCCCGCCTCGCGCACGAGCCGCACGAGGGCGGCGTAGGCGCTCTCGGCCGCGGGGCGGGTGGCCTGCAGGTCGAAGGCCTCGCCGGCGTTCGCCGTCCCGCTGCGCATGGCGTCGCCGCGGGCGTAGGTCACCGGGAGCGGCTCGCCGGTGAGGCTCGACTCGTCGAGCACCGCGTGCGGGGCGCGCAGGATCCCGTCCACGGGGACGATCTCGCCGGCGAGCACGGCGACGACCTCGCCGACCACCACCGCATCGACGGGAACGTCCTCGACCCGGTCTCCGTCCCGCCGGTGGGCGACCTGTGGCGCGCGCTCCAGGAGCGCGGTCAGCTCGCGCCGGGCCCGCCGGCCCGCCGCCGCCTCGAGCGCCCCGCCGCCGGCGAGCATGAGCGCGACCACGGCCCCGGCGAGCTCCTCGCCGAGGGCGAGGGCGGCGGCCATCGCCACGAGCGCGATGATGTCGACGCCGACGTCGCCGTGCGCCAGGCTGCGGGCGACCGCGACGGTGAGCGGTACGAGGGCGACGACGATGACCGCGGCCCACACGGCGCTCGCCGCGCCGGCCTCCCCGGCCAGCGCGAGGGCGCCGCCGGCGGCGAGCCCGACGAGCGCCACGAGCGCGAGCGCTCGCTCGCGCACCTCCGCTCAGGCCTCGATCAGACCGTGATCGAGCGCGTAGCGCACGAGCTCGGCCCGGGTGGTACGGCGGAGCTTCTGCTGGATGTGCGCGCGATGGGACTCGATGGTGCGCACGCTGAGGTACAGCTGGTCGGCGATCTCGCCGTTCGTGTGGCCGAGCGCGATGAGGCGCAGGACCTCGAGCTCCCGCTCGGTCAGGTCGTCGGGCGGGCCGGGCGCCGCGGGCGGCTCCGCGGCGAGCTTCGCGCCCAGCTCGGGGTTCAGGTAGGTCCGCCCCTCGGCGGCGGCGCGAACCGCCTGGACCAGCTCGTCGTCGGCCGACTCCTTGAGCACGTAGCCCCGCGCACCGGCGCGCAACGCCTCCCGGGCGAAGGCCGGGTCGTTCTGCATCGTGAGGACGACGATCGCGGTGTCCGGCGACGCCTCGATGAAGGCCGGGATCTCATCGAGGCTCGACCCGCCGGGCATGTTCAGGTCGAGGACGAGGACGTGCGGGCGGTGGGCCCGCGTCTTGCGCAGGGCCTCGGCCACGTCGCCGGCCTCGGCGACGACCTCGAGCCCGTCCTCGGCCTCGAGCAGGAGGCGCAGCCCGCTGCGGACGACCGCGTGGTCGTCGGCGAGGATGAGCTTCGTGCGCTGCGGTGCAGCAACCTCCGCGGCGGCTGCGTCCGCGGGCACGCGGTCGCGGTCGTGATCGGTCACGGGCCGGCGACGATATCGGCCGCGGCGGGGGCCGCGCAGCGTAGGGACTACCGACGCGCGATGCGGGTTCCCGGGTACGGGCGTGGCCACGCCCGGATGGCTTCTCCGCGGGCCAGCGGCTAACGTCCGCGGCACCGATGTCGCCGAGCCTCGCGAAGCCCGACACACGCGGCCACGTGCCGAACGGGGGCGTGGGCGACGTTCCGGTTTCCTCGGTGATGACCCCGGGGGTGTTGACGATCGTCGAGGACGCCCCGCTGCGCCACGTGCTGCGGGCGATGACGTCCCACCACGTCCACGCGATCCTCGTCGTCGGCCGCACCACCGGCCGCCCGGTCGGGTGGGCCACCGAGCGGAGCCTGCTCGCCTTCATCGGCCAGGACGACTCGATGGTCGTCGCCCGCGCGGCGGTCCACCAGCCACCCGAGCTCATCGCGCCCGGTGCCCCGCTCAGCGAGGCCGTCGCCGCGCTCAGTCGCCCCGGCGTGTCGCATCTCCTCGTCTCGGGTGGCCCCACCGACGCACCCGAGGGCGTGGTCTCGGCGCTCGATCTCGTCGCGCACGCCGCGCGGTAGCGGGCGAGCCCCGGGCGGCCCGGCGCCCGTGCGAGGCCGTCGGCGCGGCGACGCCGCACGCCCGGGCGCCGGCGTGCAACCGTCGCGTCCCCGCAACCTTCGCCCTAGCATTCGGTTGACGGGGTGATGCCGCTGTCCGTACCCGTCCGCCGGTGGTTGTGCGGCGCGCTGCTGGGCGCCGTCGGCTCGGCGACCCCGATCGCGCTCGCGCCGGGCGCCGCCGAGGCCCGCATCACGCCCGCGCCGCGCCTCGCCGCGGCCCGCTGCCACCCGGCCGCCTCGTGCGCCGCGCGGACCACCGTCAGCACCGGGGGGCGCCTGCTCCTCACCGGCCGCCGCTTCCCCGCCCGCGTCCGCGTCGTCTTCCCCCGGCGCGGCGGCGGCACGGTCGCCGTCACGGTCCGCCGACGCTCCGCCACGAGCCTCGTGGTCCGCGTCCCCGGCAACGCGGCGAGCGGCCGGATCCGCCTGCGCACGCTCGGCGGGCGCGCCTCGAACGCCGTCGGCCCCGTCACGGTCCGCGCGCGACGCCGGGCCAGCGCCCAGACCCCGTCGGCGCCGCCGACCGGCACGGCCTTCGACGGGGACGGCATGTGGATCTGGGAGTCGTGGAAGAGCGAGGGTGGTAGCGTCGACGCCATCGCCGACCGCGCCCGGCGCGCCGGCATCCGGACGGTGTTCGTCAAGTCCTCCGACGGCGCCAACATGTGGCGGCAGTTCACGCCCGCCCTCGTGTCGGCGCTCAAGGCGCGTGGGCTGTCCGTCTGCGCGTGGCCGTACGTCTACGGCAACCGGCCGGTCGAGGAGGCACGCAACTCGGTGCGCGCCGTCCAGCGCGGCGCCGACTGCCTGGCGATCGACGCGGAGGGCGAGTACGAGGGCAAGTACCGCTCGGCGCGGACCTACATGCGGCTCCTGCGGCAGGGCGTCGGCGCGCGCTTCCCCCTCTCGCTCGCCGGCTTCCCCTACGTCGACTACCACGGCGCCTTCCCCTACTCGGTCTTCCTCGGTCCCGGCGGCGCGCAGTTCAACCAGCCGCAGATGTACTGGAAGGCGATCGGCGCCTCGGTCGACCGCGTCTACGCGCACACGTACCGCTGGAACCGGATCTACCAGCGCCCGATCGTCCCGCTCGGCCAGACCTACATGCGCCCCTCGACCGCCGAGCTCCTCCGCTTCCGCTCGCTCGCGCGCGCCTTCGGCGCGTCGGGGCTGAGCTGGTGGGACTGGCAGGAGACGAGCCCCGGCGGCTGGCGGGCGCTCGCCGCGACGCCGCCCGCGACGGCCACCCCGGCCGAGCCCGGGTGGCCGCCGCTGCACGCCGGCTCGCGCGGGGACTACGTGCTGTGGCTCCAGCAGCACCTCGCCGCCGCGGGCGGCAAGGTCTCCCAGGACGGGGTCTACGGCTCGCGGACGACGATCGCGGTGCGGACGTTCCAGCTCTCGCGCGGGACGACCCCCACCGGCGCGATGGACGAGCCGACGTGGCGCGCGCTCCTGCGCCTGCGGCCCGCCGAGCCCGACTGGGCGCCGACCGGCGACGGGACGACCGGCGGCGCGACCGCGACCGCCGCGGCCCGCGGCGGCGCGCCCGCCTCGGCCCGGGTTCCCGGCCGCAGCGAGTTCCGCCACGGCGCGCCGCGGAAGCGGTAGCGCTCGCGGGCTCCGCGCCGCCACCGCGAGTGTTCGGTTGACGGTGGCCATCGCGGTCGATCGAACACCCGCGTCCGTCGGATGGGCCGCCCGCGGAGTTTGCGAGGAAGTCGGCGCCCCGGAGCTGGATGTGTCCGCCCGCATCTCTAGCGTCCTGCTCCGTGCCGCCCGATCCGGACCGCCGCGGGCCGACGCCGTTCCAGCGTGCGGCGCGCCGCGCCCGCGATCGCCTGCTCCGCAGCGCCCACGATGTCCGCGGCGCGGCCCCCGCCCCACCGGCGACCGGGCGCCCGACCCCCCCACCCGACGCCGCGGCGCACGCGACCGGTCCTCCCCCCGGGCCCGAGGCCCGGTCGGCCGCGCGTTCCCCCGGGCCCGGTCCGGCCCCGGCGGCGCACGCGGCCGCCGACACCCCGCTCCCTCCCGTTCCCGGTGCGGCCTCCGCCGAGACGCCGCTCCCGCCCGCTCCCGGCGTCGTGGCGACGGAGCTCGAGCCCGATCTCGCCGAGCCGCCCGAGATCGACGGCTACCTCCCGGGCCCGCCGCGGATCACCGGCCGCGAGCCCGCACCGCCGATCGAGGCCGCCGAGCCGCTCCTTCCGCCCGAGCCCGAGACCGGCGAGATCGAGATCCGCCCGCTCGTCGCCGAGCTCGGGGTCCACCCGGTCTCCGTCCCGCCACCGGACCGGGCAGCGCCGGGCGACGCGCACCCGGGAGCGCCCGAGGCCGGCTCCCCCGACGCCCTCGAGGACCGCGGCGCCGCCCTCGACGCGCGACGCGCCCTCCCCCGCCAGGATCCGCCCGCCAACCCCGTCGACCCTCGTGCTCAGCCGGCCGGCGTCGCGCCCGCCGGCCCGGTCGGCCCCGGCGCGCCGACCTCTGCCCATGCCCGGCCGTGGCCGCTCGTGCCCCCGCCCGGCTCCCGCGGCCCCACGATGCTCGCTGCGGCGATGCTCTTCCTCGGCGGTCTCGGGGCCGGCACCGCGGTCACGCTCCTCGTCACCGAGGACGACTCGCCGAGCGCCTCCGCCGTCGCCCCGGAGAGCTGGTCGCGGCCGTCGCGCGCCGCGGCCGCGGCGCCGGCCGCCACGCCGCCCGCCGGGCCGGTGGCCCTCCTCCCGCGCGCCTTCGCGATCGACCCCTACGGGGGCGACGGGGAGCACCAGGAGCAGGCCCGCCTCGCCGTCGACGGCCGCCTCTCCACCGCCTGGGCGACGCAGCGCTACGCGAGCGGCGCGCTCGGCAAGCCGGGCGTCGGCCTGGCCGTGACCGCCGTCCGGCCCGCCCGCGCGCGCGCGATCACGATCCGCACGCCGACGCCGGGCTTCACCACCGAGATCTACGGCGCCCGCGGCGGCCGCCCGGCGAGCGGCGCACCGCAACGCGGCTGGATCCGCCTCGCCGGCCGCAGCACGGTGCGCTCGGGCCGCCCGATCCGCCTCGCCGCCGCGGCACCGTCGATGCGCCACTGGCTCGTCTGGGTCGTGGCGCTCGCGCCGGGCCGCGATCGCGCGGAGATCTCCGAGGTCGGCCTCCGGGGTTGACCGCGGCGCCCCGGATCGCGGGGTGCGCGAGAATCGGGATCGAGCCGGGGCCGGGCCGGGCCCCGGCCGGCCCGCCAGTCGGGAGGCTCCGCGTGACCGCTGAGACCCGCCGCCACGCCGACGCGCTGCTCGGTGCCCTGCGCGCCGGGGATGCCGGCGGGGCCGTCGCGGCGGTGCGGGCCGCCGGCGCCGCCGGGCTGCGCACCGAGCTCGTGCTGGACCGCGTGGTGGCTCCGGCGATGTACGAGGTCGGCGCGTTGTGGGCCTGCGGCGAGATGAGCGTCGCCGACGAGCACGCGGCCACCGCCATCGCCTATCGCCTCGTCAACGTCGCCTGCGACCCGCCGGTGGAGCGCGACGCCGGGCCTCGCGTGCTGCTGGCCACGCTCGAGGACGAGCAGCACCGGCTCGGCCTCCACATGGCGGCGCGGGTCCTCCACCACGCCGGCTACCGGGTGACCCTCACCGCGGCGGGCCTCGCCGTGCCCGCGCTGGGCGCCGAGGCGGCCCGCCGGCGTCCCGCCGTGGTCGGCGTGAGCGTCACCCGCCCGCGCGATGCGGAGATCCTCGATCTCGCCGACGAGCTCGCCGAGATCGACCCGCCGCCCGTCCTGCTGGTCGGCGGATCCGGCGCGCCGCATCTCCTGCGCCGGCACCGCCTCGTCCGGGTGGTGCCGGACGTGCGCGGCGCGGTCGGGGCCACCGACGCGGCGCTCGCCGCGCGGGACGTCGAGGTCCGCGGGCGGCCGCTGCCGCGGGCGCGGTGACCATGGCGACGACCGCTACCGTTCCGCCGGCCGTGGCCGCCACCCACATCGCCTACCCGCAGGACGTCGCGCTCGCCGACGGCCGGGTCGTGCGCGTGCGCCCGATCGCCCAGGGCGACGCCGAGCGCCTGAGAACGGCGTTCGACCGCCTCAGCGACGAGGCCCGCTACCGGCGCTTCCTGACGCCGGCGCCGCACCTCAGCGAGGACCAGATCGCCTACTTCGTCGACGTCGACCACCACGACCACGAGGCGCTCGTCGCCATCCGGCCCGAATCCGGCGACGGCGTGGGCGTCGCACGCTACGTCCGCCTCGAGGAGGACCCCGACTGCGCGGAGTTCGCCGCCGTCATCCTGGACGACTGGCAGGGCGCGGGGCTCGGCACGCTGCTCTGCGAGCGGCTCGCCGACCGCGCCCGGGCCGAGGGCATCCGCTACGCCACGGCGCTCGTGCTGGCGGACAACGACGCCATGGTGGGGATCCTGCGGCGCCTGGGCCCGGAGGTCTCGCAGGCCGTGGCGGCGGGCACCGTCGAGCTGATGGTGGACCTGCTGCCCGACGGCTGAGCCCGATCAGCTCCGGCCGGTCGTGCGCAGGCGATCCATCTCCCGGCGGACCTCGTCCTCCGTGATCGGATGGCGGCCGTAGACGTCCCACGCGTTGAACGCGAGGCCCAGCCCCCAGCCGAGCGTGACCCAGAGCGGCCACGGGAACCACGAATGGGAGGTCGCGCCGATCACCGCCCACACGCCCCAGAGGAGGAGGTTGACCACCAGGTAGGCGAACGCGTGGGTGTGGAGGTCCCGCCGCTTCTTCACGCGGCGAAAGGCCTGCTCGCGCAGCCCCTCGTCGCTCGTGGCGAGAACCTCGTCGGCCGTGGCATCACCCATGTCCGGCAGCGTGGCGCGCGCGGGTCACCCGGTCATCCGGAGACGGCACCAGCGGCGCTGCGGCGCACTACGGACTTGGGGGCACCGTCGCGGGGTCAGCGCTCCCGCCGCACCTTCCAGACCTCCTCGCTCGGCCACCGCCGCGCCCATTCGAGGTCGACCCACACCCACGGGTAGCGGGTCTCCGCGCCGGCCGGCGGGCGCACCTCGACGAGCTCCTCGATCCCGAAGCCGGCCGCGCGCAGCAGCCGGACGAGCTCGCCGTGCGGCAGGTGGAACTCGACCGAGTCGTCGTCGGACCACGTGAGCCGGTGCATCCCGAACAGCGGTCGCAGCAGGCGATCGCCGACCCGACCGTCCTCCTCGTCGGGCTGGCAGGCCACGAGCAGCGGCGCGTTGACGAGGAACACGAGCCGGCCGCCCGGGCGCAGCAGCCGCGCGGCCTCCGGGATCCACCGGTACGGGTCGCACCAGATGCTCGCGCCGTACTCGGAGATCGCGAAGTCGAAGCTCGCGTCCGGCCGCGGCACCGCCTCGGCGTTGCCGTGCAGCAGCGGGAACGTCAGGCCGAACTCCGCCTGGAAGCGCCGTGCGCTGGCGAGCTGCGCGTCGGAGTTGTCGATCCCGACCGGCCGCGCGCCGCGCCGCGCGAGCCACGCCGAGACGTAGCCGGTCCCGCAGCCGAGCTCGATGGCGTCGAGGCCCGCGGCGTCGTCCGGCAGCATCCGCAGCTGGGACTCGGGCACGCCCCAGATGCCCCAGCTCGGCTCGTCCTGCGCCCAGTTCGCGCGACCCGGCCCCTCGTAGTCGGCGGCCCATCGGTCCCACTCGGCGCGGTTGCGGCGGACGTGGTCGGGGAGATCGGTCATCGGGGTGGGCGATCGGGGCCGCGGAGGGTGGCGGCGGGCCACGCATGATGAGCCGCGCGGCGGACGTCGGGACGCAGCCCTCGGCGCACAGAGCCCGGGCCGTCGGCGCTATCGGTGCGGCGGCTCGGGCGCCCGTTGCGTCTCGCCGATCGATGGCCTCGGCTGGTGTGAGTCAAGTTCTGCTTCAACGCAACGCGACTCCTGGCGTTCTGCGGGTTCGAGCTCGCGATGGAGGGACCAGTTACTGTGGGATGGGATCCGCGCGTTGGCGTCGGAGTCACGGTGAGCTGTACCTGGCGTCCAGGTACAGGATGCGCCCAACGCCGTACTTCCCGTGCGTCAGGAACGAGTTCCTGGCGGCGCTGCGCATCTCAGAGCGGGGGTAGCAGCTGAGCTGAACGGATTTCCGCGGATGCTCCGGCGAATCCGGTGGGTATGCCTTCGCCCCTGCTCACCTTGCTGAGCCGCAACGCCATCGCGCACTCGCCATGGTGACGCGTCGGCGGCTCCGGGGCGCCCGAGGCCTCGCAGCGCGAAGCTACCCGCCGGCCCGCTTGGAGCAGCCCAGCCGTCGCAGCTTCCCGCGGTACACGTTCATGGCGGGTCGGGCCATGTCGCCGTGGGTTTGGCCGCGCAGCCTTGCGACCCGTTCTCGGTGGTAAGGGCTGCTCAGGCTCTCGTTGTGGCCGATGATGTCGCGTAGGGCGATGCCGTAGCGGCATCGAAGCCAGCGGGTCAGCTTGAGCGAAGCGCGCAACTGTGCGCGGTCCCCGAGCACCTGGGCGTCGCTCAGGCCGACGTGCTCGATCCCGATCGCGGTGTAGTTCAAGCCGACCGTGTGTCGGCACATGATCCGGGTGGAGACCAGCTGGTAGATGCTCCCGTCCCGGTCGATCACGTAGTGGGAACACAGGCCGGGCAGCTCGTGAAGCTCGATGTCCGGGACGTCCGCGGCGAACGTGTTGAAGGTCGAAGCGAAGGTGGGCACGGCCGTGTAGTGCTCCACGATCACCCGCGGCTGCCGCAGCCGCCAGCTCGGCAGTCCGTAGTGGCGGATCGCGTATCCGCGCATCTCGGCGCGCCGCTTCGGCCCATAGCGGATCCGGCGTTGAATGATGCGTGGCCGAGGCGGCCGTCGCGTCGACGTGGCGTGCTCGGCCTCCGGTTCAGGCGCGATCGGCTGTTCGGCCTCCGGTCGGGGCGGAACGGTCCGAGCTGCCCGGTTCACGGCCGGTTGGAGCGCACGAACTGTGGTGGTCGGCGGGGCGACCACCGCGGCTCGGGAGCGCTGGCTGTCGGAGCCGCCGGTCGAGTCGATGGCGACGAAGACGAGGGCGGCGGCGGCCGCGGCCGCGAGCACGAGGATTCCGGCGCGCTTCAGCATGCGACGCACTGTACGGGTCCACGGACCGGTTCACCGCCGGCCCGGGCTGTCGTGCCGGCCGGGGCTAGGGGAAGGTCACGGAGGCGTTGTTGCCTCCGGTGCAGACGTGCGGGGATCCCCCGCTGCAGGTCATCACGTAAGTCTTGTTGGTGACCGGGCTGTACGCATCGAAGCTCCCGGCGTTGCCGCCGTTCGCGGCGAAGCTGTCCCGCACCACCGCCGCGAACGCGCAGCTGGTGTTCGGCCCGGCTCGCAGCCCGGCCCCGCAATCGGTTCCCGCGACCACCGTCGAACCGCCCGACCCTCCGGACCCTCCAGACCCGCCGGAACCTCCTCCGGACCCGCCCGAGCCGCCGTTCGTCTTGCGCCGGTTCTCCGCCTTGAGGTGGTCGAGTTCTCGCTGCAGGCGCCGCTGATTCTCAACGATCTGGCGCTGACGTTCCCGAGCGCGCTCCTGCGCGGCTCCTTCGGCCTTGGCCCGCTCGATCTTGCTGTTGTCGCTGCTCCCGCACCCAACAGCCGGCAGGAGGAGGGCCCCGAGAATGAGCAGGCAGGTGAGCCGGATTCCAAGCACGGCGCGACCCTACCGGTACCGGTCCGCCAGTGGGGAAGAATCAGGTATGGGGTCGGGTACGCTGCTGCGCATGCGCGGCCAGGGACCGGCCCTCAGCCTCTTGGCCGCCGTTGCAGTGAGTGCCGCGCTCGCGACCGGGTGCGGAGCAGATGACTCCTCGGAGCAGACCGCCGAGGCGGCGCGCGCCGCGAAGGCCGCGGCGGCGCGGGAGCGTCGCGACCAGGAGAAGCTATCCCGGCTCAGAGCCGCGGTGCGGCTCGAGAAGGCGAAGAAGGAGCAGAGCCAACGCACCATCGACCGTCCCGGCGCCGAACAGGGCGGTGGGAGCGACGCCGTGCTTCCGGCGTCCGCTACCGCCAGCTTCCAGCAACTCAGTCGGAACCTGGGCGGTCAGGTCGGCGTGTCGCTGTCCGGTCTCGGCGCTCCGGCCGGCCAACAGCTCGGAGACTTGACCGGCGGGGTTGCCTGGTCGTCGATCAAAGTGGCGGTCGCCCAAGCCGCCTTGGACGCCGGCGGCGCTTCGAGCGATCAACTCGCTCGGGCGATCGCTGCTTCCGACAACGCCGCCGCGGAAGGCCTGTGGTCGTCCCTGGGCGGCGGACAACGGGCCGCGAACGCGGTGCAGGCGGTCCTGGCTGCATCGGGGGACACGTCCACGACCGTGAACGCGCAACGCACCCGGCCCGGGTTCACCGCTTTCGGCCAGACCGAATGGTCACTCGACGCGCAGCGGGCCTTCATGTCCGGCTACTTGTGCTCCCATCGGGGTTCCCGGGTGATCCGGCTGATGCAGCAAGTCGTTCCCGGTCAGCGGTGGGGTCTCGGGTCCACTGGCCGACCGGCCGGCTTCAAAGGCGGCTGGGGGCCCTCCCCGGCTGGGCCCTACCTGGTCCGGCAGATGGGCTGGCTCGACCTGGGCGACGGGAAGACGTTGGTGGTCGCCATGGCGACGATCGCGCCCTCCGGCACCTACGAAGCCGGTGCCCGGGCCCTCACCCAGGTCGCGCAGTGGGTGGTGCAGCACACCTCGGCGAGGCGTCTGCCGACACCTGCTTGCTAACGCGAGCGCCCGCGGTGAGAGCGAGGATTCGGCGCGCGGAGCGTGGGGAGTCCAGGCCCGCCCGAGAACCTCCCCCCTACCGAATGTTGTCGTACACCTTGAACAGCGGCAGGTACATCGAGACGACGATGAAGCCGACGATGCTGCCGACGAAGATGATCATCACCGGCTCGAGGATCGAGGTGAGGGCCTTCACCGCGGCGGCGACCTCGTCCTCGTAGAAGTCGGCGACCTTGCCGAGCATGTTGTCCAGGGCGCCGGTCTCCTCGCCGACGCCGACCATGTAGGCCACCATCGGCGGGAACACGGGCGCCTGCTTGAGCGGCGCGGCGATCGTGCCGCCGCCCTTGACCGACTCGATCACGGACTCCATCGACCGCTCGACCACGGTGTTGCCGGCGGTCTTGCCGGTGATCTCGATCGCCTGGAGGATCGGGACGCCGCTGCTCACGAGGGTCGAGAGCGTCCGCGACCAGCGCGCGAGCGAGACCTTCTGCACGACGTCGCCGATCTTGAACGGGATGCGCAGCCGGAAGCGGTCCCACTGGGGGCGGCCCCAGGAGGAGCGCTTCCAGGCGCGGAAGCCGAAGATCGAGGCCACGAGGAGGATGAGCATCAGGTACCACTGCCCCGTGACGATCTTCGACAGGCTGACGGTGAACTGCGTCAGCCCGGGGAGCTTCGCGCCGAACTGCTGGAAGACCTTGGCGAAGATGGGGACGAGGAACGCCACGAGGGCGAGCAGCACGACCATCGCGAAGCTGATGATCACCGCCGGGTACATCATGGCCGCGCGGATCTGGCGCCGCAGCGAGTCGTCCTTCTCGAGCTGGTCGGCGGTGCGCAGGAGCGCGTCCTCGAGCACGCCGCCGGACTCCCCCGCCCGCACCATCGCGACGTACAGCGGCGAGAAGACCTTGGGGTGGCGCTCGAGCGCGTCGGAGAGGAGCAGGCCGGCCTCGATGTCCTTGCGGACGTCGACCAGCGTGTCCTTCAGCATCTTCGACTCGGTCTGGTTCTCCAGCACGTAGAGCGCGCGGAGCAGCGTCATGCCGGACGAGACCATCGTCGCCAGCTGGCGGGTCATGATGGTCAGGTCCTTGGCCTTGACCCGCTGCATGAACTCGAAGTTGAGCTCCTTCGAGCCGTGCTTGTCGGAGATGTCGACGACGATCAGGCCGCGCGCCTTGAGCTGGTCGGCGACGGCCTGCTTGCTCGCCCCCTCGACCTCCCCCTTGGACGAGGCGCCGGCGACGTCGATCGCGCGGAAGACGTAGGTGGCCATCGCCGCCGGCCTCCCCGTCAGGCGGCGATCGGGGTGGCGCCGAGGAGCCGGCGGAGCTCCTCGGGCGTGGTCGAGCGCGACTCGGCGAGCTGGCGGGTGATCTTGCCGGCGCGGACGAGCCCGGCGAGCGCCGCGTCCATCGTCTGCATGCCCTGGGCGCCGCCGGTCTGGAGCACCGAGTAGATCTGGTGGGTCTTGCCCTCGCGGATGAGGTTGCGCACCGCCGGCGTCGGGATCAGCACCTCGACCGCGACGCAGCGGCCGGAGCCGTCGGCGGTCGGCAGGAGCTGCTGGGTGACGATGCCCTGGAGCGAGACCGCGAGCTGCACGCGGACCTGGCCCTGCTGCTCGGCGGGGAAGACGTCGATGATGCGGTCGACGGTCTGCGGCGTGTCCTGCGTGTGCAGCGTGGCGAACACGAGGTGACCGGTCTCCGCCGCGGTGATCGCCGTGCGGATCGTCTCGAGGTCGCGCATCTCGCCGACGAGGATCACGTCGGGGTCCTGGCGCAGGGCGGCCTTCAGCGCGGACGCGAAGGTCGTCGCGTCGGCGCCGAGCTCGCGCTGGTTCACGATGCACTTCTTGTGGCTGTGGAGGAACTCGATCGGGTCCTCGATGGTCATGATGTGCTCTTCGCGCGACTCGTTGATGAGGTCGACGACCGACGCCAGCGTCGTCGACTTGCCCGAGCCGGTCGGGCCCGTGACGAGCACGAGCCCGCGCGGGCGGGTGGCGAACTCGTGCACCGCCGGCGGCAGCCCGAGCGTCTCGAGCGCCTGGATCTCGGCCGGGATGAGCCGGAAGGCGGCGCCGACGGCGGCGCGCTGGAAGTAGGCGTTGACGCGGAAGCGCGCGGTGTTCGGGACCGCGTAGGCGAAGTCGATCTGCCACTCGGTCTCGAACCGCTGGCGCTGGTCGTTGGAGAGGACCGAGTAGATGATCTCCCGCGTGTCGGTGGGCGTGAGGGCCGGATAGCCCTCGAGCGCGGACAGGCGCCCGCGGACGCGCACCATCGGCGGGACGCCGGCGGTGAGGTGGAGGTCGGAGGCGCGTCGGTCGACGACCTCCATGACGATCTCGGCGAAGTCGACGCTCATTCCCACCCTCTATCGGCAGCTCATCCCGATCCCGTTACCCGCGAGATCTCGGCCATCGAGGTGAGGCCCTGGCGGACCTTGTCGAGGCCGTCGTCGCGCAGGCGGCGCATGCCCTGGCGCAGCGCGAGCTCGAGGATCGCGTCCGCGGACGCGCGCTCGAGCACGAGCTGACGCAGCTCCTCGGTGACGATCATCACCTCGTAGAGGCCGAGGCGCCCCTTGTAGCCCATGCCGCCGCAGCGTCCGCAGCCCGACGCGTCGTAGCCCTCGATGTCGAAGCCGACGTTGAAGCCCGCCTCGTTCAGCATCGCGGCCGGCACGAGGACGCGTCGCTTGCACGTGGTGCACAGCGTCCGCGCCAGGCGCTGGGCGACGACACAGTCGATCGCCGAGGCGACGAGGAAGGGCTCGATCCCCATCTCGATGAGACGGGTGATCGACGACGGCGCGTCGTTCGTGTGCAGCGTGGAGAGGACGAGGTGGCCGGTCAGCGCGCCCTCGATGGCGATCTGCGCCGTCTCCCGGTCGCGGATCTCCCCGACCATGATGATGTCGGGGTCCGCGCGCATCATCGAGCGCAGGCCGTTGGCGAAGCTGAGGCCGGCCTTGGGGTTGACCTGGACCTGCGTCACGCCCTCGAGCTGGTACTCGACCGGGTCCTCGATCGTGATGATGTTCTTGTCGGGGGTGTTGAGCGACCCGAGCGACGCGTAGAGGGTGGTCGACTTGCCCGAGCCGGTGGGCCCGGTGACCAGCACCGCGCCGTAGGACTGCGTGAAGGCCCGCTCGTAGCGCTGACGATCGTCGGGCCCCATGCCGAGCTTGTCGAGCTCGAGCACGACGGAGTCCTTGTCGAGGATCCGCATCACGACCGACTCCCCGTGCACGCTCGGCAGGGTGACGACGCGGACGTCGACGTGGCGGCCCTCGACGGTCAGCGACACGCGGCCGTCCTGCGGGATCCGGCGCTCGGAGATGTCGAGCCCGGACATGATCTTGATGCGCGAGACGACCCCCCCGACCATCCGGGCGGGGACCGTCGTGCCGGTGGCGAGGACGCCGTCGATGCGGAAGCGGACCCGCATCTCGCGACCTTCGGGCTCGAAGTGCACGTCGGAGGCGCCGCGCTCGGCGGCCTCGGCGATGATCGAGTGGACGAGCTTGACGATCGGCGCGTCGTCGGCGGACTCCTGGAGGTCGACGACCTCCCCGCCGCCGTGCTCCCCGTCGTCGTACTCCTCCTCCACCGCCTCCTGGACCGCGTCCTCGAAGCGGCTGATCTTGGAGATCAGCGCGCCGATGTCCTCCGGCGAGGCGACCGCCGGGCGGACCTCGAGCCGGGTGAGCATCGCGAGGTCGTCGACGGCGAGGACGTTCGAGGGGTCGCTCATCGCGACGAGCACGGTCTTCTCGTCGATGAAGGAGACGGGCACGGCCTCGTAGCGCTTGGCCGCGGCGGCGTTGACGAGGTTCGCCGCGCCCATGTCGACCTTGAACACGTTGAGGTCGAGGTGATCGAGGCCGTAGCGCTCGGCGATCGCGCGGGCGAGCTGGTCGGCGGTGATCGCCCCCTCCTCGAGGAGGATCCGCTCGGGCGGGCGGCCGGCGGTGCGCGCGGTGTCGACGGCCTGGTCGACGCGCGAGGGCTCGACGTAGCCGAGCTCCATGAGGACGTCGGTGACGAAGCGGCCGAGCGCGCTGGCCCGCGAGGGCTTGCTGACGCCGTCCCAGTCGGTCTGGAGCTCGGGGGCCGTAGCGGTCTGCACGACCTCCTGGGGACCGATCGCCCGGAGCTGGGGGCGGGCGGGCTCGGATGCCGCCGGGGCGGGTGTCGGCGGGGCGGGCGCGGGGGGCTGCGGCGGGGCGGGCGCGACGGGCTGCGGCGCGGGGGGCGTCGGCGGGGCGGGCGCGGGAAGCTGCGGCGCGGGGGGCGTCGGCGGGGCGGGCGCGGGGGGCTCCGGCTCGGGCTCCTCCTCCCACGGCGCCGGGCCGAGGTCCGGCGGCTCGTCGGCGGGCGCGGAGCCGCCGGTCGGCGCGAGCGGCGCCGGCGCCGCGGCGGACGCCTGCGCCGCCGCGGTCTGCGGCGGCGGCACCGGCGGATCGGTCGGGCTCGGCGCGGGTGTCACCGCGGGGGCCGGGGTCCCGGCCGGCGGCCGGGGCGGGACGGGGGCGGCCGGGCTCGGCGGCGCTACCGGGCCGCCGGGCGGGGCGGCAGCGCCCGGCGGGGCGGCGTCCGGAGACGGCCCAGGGGGCGGCGCGCCGGCCTCATCTGACCCCGGCGGCGGCTCGGAACGCTCCGAGGGGGGCTTCGTGTCCCGTCCATCGTCGGAACCCTTCCGCCCCTTGCCGAACGAGAACCTCACTGCCGCTGACGACCTCCAGGCCGGCGTGCCGCGCCGCGTCGAGCAGTCGCGTCGGGGCCTCGCCGTAGACGAGATCGACCGCGACCGAATATTCGTCCAGAGCATCGGCCGAAAGCGGCAGGTCCTTGAACGTCGACGCGGGATCGTCCAGGCCCACCGAGGTGCAGTTCACGAGCAGGTCGGCGGGCTCCGCCGCCTCCACGACCCGGCCGCCGACCTCCGCGCAGAGGCGCTCGGCCCGCGCCGGCGTGCGGTTCCAGACCATGACGTCGCGGGCGCCGGCGTCGAGCAGCGCCCAGACGGCCGCCCGCGCGCTCCCGCCGGCGCCCAGGACGAGCGCCGAGCGGCCGGCCGCGGGATGCGGGAGCGCGGCGATGAGGCCGGGGGCGTCGGTGTTGTCGGCCTCGATCCCGCCGGCCGTGAAGGTGAGCGTGTTCGCCGCGCCGATCGCCCGCGCCGTCGCCGTGGCGCTGTCGGCCAGCGCGAGCGCCGCCTCCTTGTGGGGGATCGTGACGTTCGCGCCGACGAAGCCCGCGCCGGGCAGCGCGCGGGCGATCTCGGCGAACAGCCCCGGCGGGACCGGCAGCCGCTGGTAGCGCCAGTCCCGCAGGCCGAGCGCCCGGTAGCCGGCCTCGTGCATCGCCGGGGAGCGGCTGTGGGCCACCGGCCAGCCCAGGACGCCGGCTAGGGGCACTTCGTCGGGCTCTTGCCGCCCGCCTTGGCGCGGGCCGCGTTGTAGCGGGCGACGTCGCGCTGGAACTGCGCGTCGGTGGCGGAGAAGGCGTGCTCGCCGCACGTGCCGGGCTTCACGACGTAGAAGAGGTAGTTCACCCGCGCCGGCCGGGCGGCGGCCTTGATCGCCGCCAGCCCCGGGTTGCCGATCGGCGTCGGCGGGAGCCCGGGGCGCCGGCGCGTGTTGTACGGGGAGTCCGAGGCGAGCTCGGACCGCCGCAGGGGCCGGGTCCAGTTGTGGAACTGGTAGCGCGTGGTCGCGTCGATCCCGAGCGGGATGCCCTGCTTGAGGCGGTTGTAGATCACCGCGGCGATCAGCGGCCGGTCCTTCGGCACGCCGGCCTCGCGGTCGACCATGGAGGCGATGATCAGGACGTCGTAGACGGTGAGGTTCTTGCTCCGCGCGTAGCGCAGGCTCACGCCGCGGAGCTGCTGGCGGAAGATGTTGAGCTGACGGTCGACGAGCGCCTTCACGGCGGCGCGGCGGCGGAGCTCGTAGGTGGACGGGAAGAGGAAGCCCTCGAGCGTGCGGGTGCTGCGCGGGGCGCCGAAGCGGCGCGGATCCAGCAGCGCCGAGCGCCGGGTCGCGGCGAGGTAGTCGCCGCGCAGGCCGGCGCGCCGCACGATCGGCACCGTCTCGCGGCGCGAGCGACCCTCGGGAATCGTGATCGCCACGGTCGGCGCCGCCGACGGCGCGGTGGTCAGCGCGTCCAGCGCGGCGCCGTAGCTCATGTCCCGCTTGAGCACCCGCGGCCCGGAGCGCAGCTTGTCGGCGTCGCCGGAGAGGCGCGCCCGGAGCGTGAAGAAGAACGCGCTCGAGATCACGCCGCGGCGCTCGAGGAGGTCGCCGATGTCGTCGACGCTCGCTCCGGACGGGATGCGCACCGTGACCGTGCCGTCGCCGTCCCCGCCGAACGGCTGGAAGAGGGAGACGAGGAACCACCCGGCGAGGACCAGGAGCGCGAGGGCGACACCGGCCAGGACGCGGGTGCGGCGTCACCGGGCCGCGACGCGGCGGCACGGCCCCGGCGGCCGCCGGCCGCGGGGGCGTCGCACGCGTGGTGCCGATCGGTCGCTCGTCGGGATGAAACGGCGGAACCGGAGTCTCGGCGGTGGCGGTGGCGGGCCCGGGCCGGGGCGGCTCGGGCTTCGCCGCGACCGGTTCCGCCGCGACCGGCTCGGGCACGGGCGCCTCGGCCTCGGGCGCCTCGGCCTCGGGGGCCTCGGGCTCCGGCTCGGGCGCCTCGGCTCCGGCTCGGGCGCCTCGGCTCCGGTCCGGGCGCCTCGGCCTCCGGCTCGGGCGCCTCGGGCTCCGGTCCGGGCGCCTCGGCCTCCGGCTCGGGCGCCTCGGGCTCCGGTGCCGGGCGCTCGGGCTCCGGCACGGGCGGCTCGGCCGGCGGCTCAGGCGCGGCGGCTCGGGCTCCGGCGCCGGCGCGCGCCCCTCGCGCGCGGCGCGCCGCGCCTCCCGCTCGCGGCGGGCCGCCTCCCGCTCCGCGTCGCTGCGCGGGCCGCGCGGCTCGCCTCGACGGCTCACGCGGGCGTCCCGTGGCGGGCGAGCCAGTCCTCGAGCAGGACCGCGGCCGCCCGCGAGTCCTCGCTCGCCGTCCCCCCCGCCCGCTCGGCGATCCGGGTCGTGAAGCGCTCGTCGTAGAGGTCCACCGCGACCCGGTCGGGCAGCGCCGCGCGCAGCCGTTCGGCGAACCCCCGCGTCTCCGCGGTCTGCGCCGTGTCCCCCCCGCCCAGCGAGAGCGGCAGCCCGACGACCACCCGCTCGACCCCGCGCTCGCGGACGAGCGCCGCGAGCCGCGCGAGCCCGGCCTTCGTCCCCGGCCGCGCCACCGCCTCGAGCGGCGTGGCCAGCACGCCGGTCGGGTCGCTCAGCGCGCAGCCGCAGCGCGCGCTGCCGTAGTCGAGGGCGAGCACCCGGCCCACGCGCCCGCCGTCAGTCCCCGCCGAGGGCGGACTCGATCGCGCTCCGCGCCGCGGCGAGCGCCTCGTCGAGCTTCTCGGGGTCGCGGCCGCCGGCCCGCGCCATCGTGTCGCGGCCGCCGCCGCCGCCGCCGGCGACCTCGGCCGCCGCCTTCACGACGGCGCCGGCCTTCACGCCGCGCTCGACGAGCGCCGGCGCGACGCGGACGACGAGGTGGACGCGCCCGTCGGCCACCGTGCCGAGCACCATCGCGGCGTCCCCCAGCCGCGCCTTGAGCCGGTCGGCGAGGTCGAGCAGCGCCTTCGGGTCCGGCGCGGCCACCGCCGCGGCGAGCACCTGCGCGCCGTCCACCTCGGTCGCGCCCGGCGGCGAGCGCGTCGACGTCCACGGCCCCGTTCCGCGCCGCCCCCCTCGCGCGCCGCCCGCTCGAGCGCGGCCATCCGCTCCTCGCGGGCCTCGAGCGCGTCGAGGGTCCGCTCGGGCGTGACGCGCAGGCGCTCGGCGAGCCGCGCCGAGCCGCGCGTCGTGGTCGCGCAGCAGCGCGCACGGCGGCGGGGCCGGTCACCGCCTCGATCCGCCGCACGTTCGCCGCGCAGGAGGTCTCGGCCGAGGATCTTGAACACGCCGATCTCGGCGGTGCGAGCGCACGTGGGTGCCGCCGCACAGCTCGCGCGAGAACGAGCCGTCGCCGACCTCGACCATCCGCACGACCTCGCCGTACTTCTCGCCGAACAGCGCCATCGCGCCGAGCCGGCGCGCCTCGTCGAGCGTCGTCGTCAGCGCGCGGACCGGCTGGTTCTCGAGGATCCGCCGTTGACCTCGTCCTCGACGTCGGCAGCTCCTCGGCGCTCAGCGCCTGGCCGTGGGTGAAGTCGAAGCGCAGCTTGTCGGGCTGCACGGCCGAGCCGGCCTGGCGGACGTGCGTCGCCCAGGCGCTCGCGCAGCGCCGCGTGCAGCAGGTGGGTGGCGGTGTGGTTGCCTCGGTCGCGTGGCGCGCCGCCCGGTCGACGACGCGCGCCGCACCCGCTCCCCCTCGCGCAGCTCGCCGGCCCGCGGCTCGAGCGCGACGGACCTGGTCGTCGCCGAGCCGGAAGATCGCCGTGACCGTCGCGCCGGCAGTCGCCCCTCGGCGCACTCGACGACGCCCGCGTCGGAGACCTGCCCGCCGCCCGCCGGGTAGAACGGGCGACTCGACGAGCTTGGCGAGCACGCGGCCGCCCACCCGCTCGAGCGCGCCGACGCTCGTCTCCTGCTCGATGGTCTCGTAGCCGGTGAACTCGCGTGGCGAAGCCCGGCGTGCCCGGCGAGCGCCGTGCGCCGCCTCCCGCCCGGCGTCGCGGGCGAGCGGATCGCCGGTCGCCGATCCGCCGCGCGCGCGCTCGCGCTGCTCGTCCATGAGCAGCTCGAAGCCCCGCTCGTCCACGCCGAGGCCGTGCTCGGCGACGAGCTCGAGCGTGAGGTCGATCGGGAAGCCGTAGGTGTCGTGCAGGCGGAACGGCGTCCTCGGCGGCGATGCCCTCGTCCCCGCGCTCGTGCGCGCGGGCGATGAGCTCGTCGAGCAGCTTCGTGCCCTGCGCCAGCGTGCGCCCGAAGCCCTCCTCCTCGGCCGCGAGCCAGCGGTGGACCGCCTCGCGCTGCTCGGCCAGCTCGGGGTAGGCGCCGCCCATCGTCTCCTCCACGACGGTGGCGTACCGCGGCAGGAAGCCGGGCTCCAGCCCGAGCACGGCGCCCCTGCTGCGATGGCGCGGCGCATGACGCGCCGCAGGATGTAGCCGCGGTCCTCGTTGCGAGGGCACGATGCCGTCGGCGACGAGGAAGCATCATCGCGCGCGCGTGGTCGGCGAGGATCCGCAGCGCCCGGGTGGTCGGCTCGTCCTGGCCGTCGCGGCGGCCCGACAGCTCCTCGCCGAGCGCGACCAGCGGGGCGGAACTGGTCGGTCTCGAAGACCGACCCGACGTCCTGCAGGATCGCCGCCATCCGGTTGAGCCCGAGGCCGGTGTCGATGTTCTTCGCCGGCAGCGGCGTGAGCATGCCGGCGGGCTCCTGGTCGAACTGCATGAACACGAGGTTCCAGTACTCGAGGAACCGCTCGCTGTCGTCGCCCGGGCGCTCGGTGTCGGGGCCGAAGGCGACGCCGCGGTCGAGGTAGAGCTCCGAGCACGGGCCGCACGGCCCGGTCGGGCCGGCCTGCCAGAAGTTGTCGGCGCGCGGCAGCTGGACGATCCGCTCCGCGGGCACGCCGACCGCCCGCCAGGCCTCGATCGCCTCCTCGTCGGGGCCGAGCCGAGCGCCTCGTCGCCGGCGAAGACCGTGATCCAGACGTCCTCGGCCGCGAAGCCGAAGCCCTCGAGCGACAGCTCCCACGCGAGCTCGACCGCGCCGTGCCTTGAAGTAGTCGCCGATCGAGAAGTTGCCCGAGCATCTCGAAGAACGTGAGGTGGCGGGCGGTCGTTCCCGACGTTCTCGATGTCGGTCGTGCGGAAGCACTTCTGGCAGGTGGTCAGACGCGGTTGCGGGCGGGGCCTCCTGCCCGAGGAAGTAGGGCTTCAGCGGGTGCATCCCCGCGGTGGTGAGCAGGACCGAGGGGTCGTAGGTCGCCGGGCACGAGCGAGAACGACGGCAGCCGGACGTGGTCGCGCTCGTCGAAGAACGACAGGAAGGTCTCGCGGATCTCGTCCGAGGTCATGGCATGGGGCGTCCGGAGTCTAGGGGCGTGCGGCCGCCCGGCCCGCGGCGATGGTGCCCCAGCCGACGACGAGGTCGCCGTCCATCAGGCACGGCGACCTGCCCCGGCGCGGCCCCGCCGGCCGGCTCGGCGAGCTCGAGGTCGAGCCGGGCGTGGCGTCCCGGCCGGCGGCGCCCCGGCCACGCGGGCGGGAAGCGGCCGGGCGCGGTAGCGCAGCTTCACGCGGTCCACGCCGGGCGCCGTCGCGCCGCAGGCGCGCGCCGCGCACCTCGACCCGGTCGACGGCGAGCGCCGCGCGCGGCCCGACGACGACGCGGTTGGCGGCGCGCGTCGGTGGCCAGCACGTAGAGCGGCTCGCCGCCGCCGATGCCGAGGCCGCGGCGCTGGCCGACCGTGAAGGCGTGATGGCCGCGGTGGCGGCCGAGCACCCGGCCGCGCCGGTCGACGATCTCGCCCGGACGGCCGCGCGATCCCGCCGTGGCGGGCGAGGAAGGCGCCGCGCTCGGTGCCGGCGAGGAAGCAGAGGTCCTGGGAGTCGGGCGCCGCGCGCGACCGGCAGAGCTCCGCCGCGGCGGCGAGCTCGCGCACCTCGGGCTTGCTGCAGCTCGCCGAGCGGGAAGCGCAGGCGCGCGAGCGACGCCGGGTCGAGCGCGGCGAGCATGTAGGTCTGGTCCTTGGCCGGGTCGGCGGCGGCGCGCAGCAGCGGCCCGGCCGGGCCGTCGCGCTCGACGACGCGGGCGTAGTGGCCGGTGGCGAGCGCCCCGGCGCCGAGGCGGCCGGCGAGGTCGAGCATCGCGTCGAGGCGGACGTGGCCGTTGCAGCGCACGCACGGGTTCGGGGTGAGGCCGGCCGCGTGGTCGGCGAGGTACGGGTCGACGACGCCGGCGCGGAACTCGTCGCGCAGGTCGAGGGTGAGATGCGGCAGGCCCATCCGGTGGGCGAGCGCGCGGGCCCGCGCGCACCGCCGCGGCCGAGCAGCAGGAGCGCTCGGCGTCGTTGGCCGCGTCGGCCCAGAGCTCGAGCGTGACCGCCGACCGCGTCCCCGCCCGCGCGCGCGGTCAGCAGCGCGGCGACGGCGCTGTCGACCCCGCCGCTCATCGCCACGAGCGTGCGGCCGGGTCGCGGCGCTCAGCCCGGCGTCGCCGCCGGCCGCGGCGCCGAGCGCGCGGTGCAGCGCGTCGGCGGCGAGGTCGGCGGCGTGGCGCTTGCCGGGGCTCAGCCCGCCGAGCCCGTCGGCGATGTCGTCCGGGCGCGCGGTCGCGGCCTCGAGCAGCGGACGCCCGCGCACGAGCTCGACCGCGGCGCTCCCGGCCGCCACGGCGGCGCCGCAGCCGTGCGCGTCGAAGCCGGCGTCGGCGACGCGATCGCCCGCGACGGCGACGCTGAGCGTGACGAGATCGCCGCACGCCGCCCCGCCGGCGGCGCCGCTCGCCCCGCCGCGCGGCCGGTGGCCGCGCCGGACCGGCGCGGCCAGATGGTGCTCCAGCGCGTCCACGCCGGTGATGGTAGGCCGCGGGGGCCCAGCCGGCCGGTGCGGCGGTGCTACGCCCGCGAGGCCAGCGCGTCGGAGATGCGCTGGGACATCTCGGCGTCGGTGGTGAAGCCGACGATCGCGCTCGCCTTGCCCGTGCGGTCGAAGATGACGACCGAGGAGGCCTCGGTGACCTGGACCTTCTGGGTCACCGTGCCGAACTTCGAGAGCTCCTTCAGCGGCGAGGCGACGAGGACCACGCGGCCGCCGCGGGTGCCGAGCCGCGAGAAGGACTTGCGCACCATCACGTCGTCGGAGGAGCGCGGGTTGTAGAAGAGCAGCGCGACGACCTTGCGCTTCGCGAGGCCGCGATCGACCGCGGCGACGGCCCGCGCCGTGGCCGCGGAGGTCTTGACCGCCACCGTGCGGCCGGCGGCCGGGGCGCCGGAGCCCCGGGTCGCGGCAGCGGCACCGGCGGCCGCCGCGGCACCGGCGGCGGGAGCGGCGGCACTGCTCGTCGAGGACGAGCCGCCGCCGGAGGAGGACGCGCCCGCGCCGGAGCTCGGCCCGCTGCCCGCGCCGGCGTCGGCCTGCGCCTGCCTGGCCGCGTCGGCCCTCGAGGTGGCCACGGCGCCCTTCGCCTTCGCCACCGCCTTCGTCAGCCCCTTGACGCCCGGGGCGTCGGGCGCCTCGGTCTTGGCCGCGCCGCTGCTCGCGCTGTCGGGCTTCGGGCGCAGGGCCACGAACCAGACCCCCGCGAAGGCGACGGTCGCGAGCAGGACGATGAGCATGGGTCGCGAGACCTGGGACATGCCTGGCTCTATTCGGCAGGAACGGGCTCGGGCGTTAGCGCCGGTTTCGGAATGGGCCGGGTTGCGCCGGGTGGCGGGGCCTCAGCGCGGCGGCGCCGAGGCGAGACGCTGGAGGCCGAGCTCGCGGAGCTGGCGCGCGTCGACGGGCGCCGGCGCGCCGGTCAGCGGGTCCGCCCCGCTGGCGGTCTTGGGGAAGGCGATGACGTCGCGGATCGAGTCGCGGCCGGCCAGGACGGCGACGATCCGGTCGATGCCCATGGCGATGCCGCCGTGCGGCGGGGCGCCCTGGCGCAGCGCGTCGAGCAGGAAGCCGAAGCGCGCCTGCGCCTCCTCCGCGCCGATCCCGAGGATCTCGAGCACGGCGGCCTGCACCTCCGGGGTGCCGATGCGGATCGACCCACCGCCGATCTCGACCCCGTCGAGCACGAGGTCGTAGGCGCGCGAGCGCAGCATGCCGGGGTCCGCGAGGTCGCCGGACGGCGCGGTGAACGGATGGTGGAGCGCCGCCCAGCCGCCCCCGTCCGCCGGCTCGAACATCGGGAAGTCGACGACCCACAGCGCGTCGTGGGCGCCGTCGGGCACGAGGCCGCGGCGGGCGGCCAGCTCGCCGCGCAGCGCGCCGAGCGCCGCGGCGGCCGTCGCCGGCGCGTCGGCGACGAGCAGCAGCAGGTCCCCGGGGCTCCCGCCCAGCCCGGCGGTGACGGCGGCGATCTCCTCCGCGGCGAGGAACTTCGCGATCGGCGAGCGCCAGCCGCCGCCGTCCTCGACGAAGGCCCACACCAGGCCGCCCGCGCCGTGGCGCTTGGCCAGCTCGGTCAGCTCGTCGAGCTCCGAGCGCGCGGTCTCGCGGTCGCCCGCGTTGAGGCCGCGGACGACCCCGCCACCGGCGATCGCGCCGCTGAAGACCTTGAACTCGGCGCCGGCCACCGCCGCGCTCACGTCGGCGATCTCGAGGCCGAAGCGCGTGTCGGGCCGGTCGGTGCCGAAGCGCAGCATCGCCTCGTCGTAGGGCATCCGCGGCCACGGCGGGGCGTCGATCGGGAACTCCGCCACCGCGAAGCAGGCCGCCATCACCGCCTCCATCACGGCGATGACGTCGTCCTCCTCGACGAAGGCCATCTCGAGGTCGAGCTGGGTGAACTCCGGCTGGCGGTCGGCGCGCAGGTCCTCGTCGCGGAAGCAGCGGGCGATCTGGTAGTAGCGCTCGAAGCCGGCCATCATCAGCAGCTGCTTGAAGAGCTGCGGCGACTGGGGCAGCGCGTAGAAGCTCCCGGGCTCGGTCCGGGCGGGGACGAGGTAGTCGCGCGCGCCCTCGGGCGTGGAGCGCGTGAGGATGGGCGTCTCGACCTCGAGGAAGTCCCGGGCGTTCAGCTCCGCGCGGATCGTGGTCACGACCGCGTGGCGCAGGGCGATCGCCTCCTGCATCCCGGCCCGCCGCAGGTCGATCGTGCGGTGGCGCAGGCGCAGCAGCTCGTCCACCGGCCCGTCCTCGTCGACCGGGAACGGCGGCGTCTCGGCGTCCGCGAGCACCTCCACCGACCCGGCCGCGATCTCGATCTCGCCGGTCGGGAGGGCGGGGTTCACGTTCTCCGGCTCGCGGGCGGCGACCGTGCCGGCCGCGGTCACGACGTCCTCCCCGCGCAGGTCGTGCGCCGCGGCATGGGCCTCCGGCGCGCTCTCGGGGTGGAAGACGAGCTGGACGATCCCGGAGCGATCGCGCAGGTCGATGAAGATCAGCCCGCCGTGGTCGCGGCGGCGGTGCACCCAGCCGGCGACGCGCACCTCGCGCCCGGCGTCCCCCGCGGCCAGCGTGCCGCACCAGGTGTCGCGGAAGCGGTTGGCGCGCGGCGGCCTCACGCCCGGTGCTCCCGCTCGGCCCTCGGCGGCCTCATGCCGGCAGCTCGCCCCGCAGGGCGCACGGGATGACCTCGTCGCCGCCGACCTCGCGCTGCTCGCCGGCCTCCATGTCGCGCACCGTCGCCCGCCCCGCCGCGTCCTCGCCGAGCAGGGCGACGAACCGCGCGCCGATGCGGTCGGCGTGCTTGAGCACGCCCTTCGTCGAGCGGCCCGCCGGCTCGAGCTGGGCGCCGAGGCCGGCGCGGCGCGCCTCGCTGGCCAGCACGACGGCCTCGGCCCGCCGCGCGGGGTCGAGCGACACGACGTAGAGGTCGACCACCGGCTCCGCCACGGGCGTCTCGCCGCCGGCGAGCAGGATGCGCTCGATCCCCGCCGCCCAGCCGACGCCGGGCGTGGCCGGCCCGCCGAGCAGCTCGATCAGCCGGTCGTAGCGCCCGCCGCCGCCGACCCCGCTCTGGGCGCCGAGCTGCTCGGAGGTGAACTCGAACACCGTGCGCGTGTAGTAGTCGAGCCCGCGCACGAGCGTCGGGTCGACCTCGTAGGGCAGGTCGGCGGCGTCGAGGATGGCGCGCACCTCGGCGAAGTGGGCGGCGTCCTCGCCGTCGAGCGGTCGAGCAGCCGCGGCGCGCTCGTCATGACCCGCCGCGTCCCCGGGTGGTCGGAGTCGAAGGCGCGCAGGGGGTTGACGTCGATCCGCGCGACGACCTCCGGCGAGAGCTCCGCCTCGTGGGCGCGCAGGTGGGCGGCCAGGCGCTCGCGGTAGGCGGCGCGCGTCTCCGGCGTGCCGAGGCTCGCGATCCGCAGCCGCACGCCCCGGACGGCGAGGGCGTCGAGCAGCTCGGCGAGCAGCAGGACGACCTCGGCGTCGAGCGCCGGGTCCGCCGCCCCGATCGCCTCGGCGCCGACCTGCCAGAACTGCCGGTGGCGGCCCGCCTGGGGCGCCTCGTGGCGGTAGAAGCTCCCGAGGTACCAGAGCTTCACCGGCTGGGCGAGCTTGTGCATCCCGTGCTCGACGTAGGCCCGGCAGATCGGCGCGGTGCCCTCCGGCCGCAGCGTGATCGAGCGCCCGCCGCCGTCGTCGAAGGTGTACATCTCCTTCTGGACGATGTCGGTCGCCTCCCCCACGCCGCGCGCGAACAGCTCGGTCGCCTCGAAGGTCGGCGTCTCGATCCGCCCGTAGCCGGCGCCGCCGAGGATCCGCCCCGCCGCCTCCTCGACCACGGCCCGGCGCGCGGCCTGGTCGGGCAGCACGTCGAACGTGCCGCGCGGCGCCTGCAGCCGCGTCACGAGCGCGCGAGCTCGGCCAGGAACGGGTTGCTCGCCCGCTCGCGGCCGAGCGTGGTGACGCCCATGTGCCCCGGGTGGACGACGGTCTCGTCCGGGTAGGCGTCGAGCAGACCGGCGATCGAGCGGGCCAGCGTGGGCCAGTCGCCGCCGGGCAGGTCGGTGCGGCCGACCGAGCCCTGGAAGAGGACGTCGCCGGAGAACAGCGCGCCGTGCTCGGACACGGCGTAGGTGACGTGCCCCGGGCTGTGCCCGGGCGTGAAGATGACGTCGAGGTCGAGGCCGGCGAGGCTGAGGCGCTCGCCGCCCGCGACGGTGTGGTCGGCCTCGTAGCTCTCGTACGGGCCGAAGCCCGGCCACGGGACGAAGCTCATGATGTCGGCGAGCACCGGCACCTCGATCTCCGGGCAGTAGACCGGCGCGCCGGTCGCGCGCGCGAGCGGCGCGACCGCGCCGACGTGGTCGAAGTGCGTGTGGGTGAGCAGGATCGCCTCGGCCTCGACGTCGAGCGAGCGCAGCGCCTCGAGCAGCCGCTCGGGCTCGTCGCCCGGGTCGACGACGACGGCCTTGCCCGTGCCCGGCAGGAAGGCGATGTGGCAGTTCTCCTGCACCGGCCCGACGGTGAGGCTGCGGACGTCCATCACCGGCCGGCCTCGAGCTTCTTGCGCTGGCGGCGACGGTAGATGATCAGGTCGGTGTAGTACCCGAGCGGCATGTAGAGCACGAGCATGAAGAGCGAGATCGTGATCGAGGTCCGCACCGGCTCCTTGAACACGAGCGCGACGAAGGCGAAGAAGAGGATGGTGGCGATGGCGGCGCGCTGGAAGGCGCTCTTCCAGGTCGGCGGGCGGTCGAAGCGATCGGCCCGGGTCGCGGCGCCGCCCCCGCCGCCCTTCCGGCGGCGGGCTTGCGCTCGTCGCTCGTCGGCTTGCGACCGGTGCGCCCGCGGGTCTCGACCATCCCGGCCGCGTTCCCCCGGTGCTTGGTGCGGCGCTTGCGCTTCGTCTGGGCCATGGGCTCAGGAGCTTAGAGCGTTCCCGAGCGCGTTCTCGATCAGGTGCCGGGCGGGGTCGAAGCCCGGGATCGGCACGTCGTCCGGGAAGCCGTCGAAGGCCGCGCGCGGCGCGAGCCCGACGAGCTCGGCCTCCGCGATGGCCGCGTGGCGCCGCACCGCGGCGACGACCGCGCGCAGCGGCGTCGCGACGGGGTCCTCGACGTTGAGGGAGACCTGCACGGCGTCGCGCGAGGCCAGCGGCAGGCCGATCGCCCGCACGCCGACCAGGCCCTCGGCGCCGCCCTCGCGGACCGCGGCGGCGATCGCCCGGGCGTCGTCGAGGGTGGTCGGCGGGGCGAGCAGGAGGTTGAACGCGACGAGCGGCGGGCGGGCGCCGACGAGCGCCGCGCCCGCCGTGGGGTGCGGCCGGTCGGGGCCGAAGTCCGGCTCCAGCTCGCCGCTCGCCATGCGCACCGCGAGGCGCTCCGGGCCGCCGCGGCGCAGCTCGGCGCGGGTGCGGCCGGCGGCGAGGATCCCGTAGAGGAAGACCGGGACCGCGAGGCCGCGGCCGATGAGATCCCCGGCGACGAGCGCCTCGGCGCACGCGGCGCCGCGGTCGGCCTCGGCGAGGTGGACGACCGGCACGACGTCGAGCGCGCCGACGTGCGGGTGCACGCCGGCGTGGGCGGCGAGGTCGACCCGCTCGACCGCGGCGCGCCGCCCCGGCGCACAGCGCCCCGGCCAGCGCGCCCGCCGCGCCGGCGAGCGTGTAGACCGCGCGGTGGTGGTCGTGGTCGCGGTGGACGTCGAGCAGCCGCGCCGCGCCGCCGCCCTCGAACGCCGCCCCGATCGCCGCGATCGCGTGACCGTCGCGCCCCTCGGAGACGTTCGGGACGGCGAGCAGCGTGGGCGGGCTCACCCGTCGAGCACCCAGCGGCCGCCGTCGAGCACCCGCGTCCCGCCGACCTCGAGCGTCGGCTCGAGCACGACGACGTCGAGGTGGATCGGCACCGACACGGTCCCGCCGATCCCCGCGCTCGCGCCGAAGGCGACGTGGACGGTGCCGAGGATCTTCTCGTCCTCGAGCACGTTGCCGGTGAGCGTCGCGCGCGGGTTCGTGCCGACGCCGAGCTCCGCGAGGTTCCGGCCGGCCGGGCCGTGGGCGTCGAGCAGCCCGAGGAAGCGCTCGCCGAACGCGTCGTGGCCCGCGCCGAGGCGGCCGTCCGCGACCTCGAGCGGGACCGGCGCGTCGGGCAGGCCGAGCACGGCGAGCGAGCTCGCCAGCAGCCGGCCCTCACCGCCGGCCGGCGCGATGAACCCCTCGCCGCACGGCAGGTTGCCGAACGCGCCGGGCAGGCCGAGGTCGCCGTCGTCGGGCAGGCCGCTGCGTCCGCGGAGGTCGAGCCGCAGGTCGGTGCCGAGCGGGCAGGTCACGCTGGCCTCGTCGGCCGCGGTCAGGAGGTCGGCGACGGTGCGCGAGCGGGCGGCGAGGACGTCGAGGTCGACGTCCATCACGCGGGCGAGCATCTCCGCGGTGACGCCCGGGAGCGTGGCCCCGCGGACGCCGGCGTCGCTCGCGGCCCTGCGCGCCGGCGTGTGGGAGAGCGAGCGGGTCGTCGGCGCGAGGTAGCAGTCGGCGGCGGCCAGGGCCGCGGCGACGGTCGGCGGCGGGTCCGTGCCGTCGGTCGCGCGCTCGTCCATCAGCGCGAGCACGGCGTCCGCGCCGGCCCGCGCGGCGCCGTCGCGCAGGGCCTCGGCGATCTCCCGGCTCGCCGGGTCGCCCACGACGAGCACGTCCTCCCCGGGCGCGACGGCGAGGCAGCGGGTGACGACGGTGTCGACGGCGCGGGCGAGGTCGGGCACGAGGGCGGCCGGCGGGATCATAGGCTGCGCCGGCGATGCCCTTCCGTCCTGATCGTCGCGGTTCCCGAGCGCCGCTCGCCAGGGCCGCCGCCTCCAGCCTGGCGTTCCTCGTCCTGGTCCCCGGAGTCGTCGCCGGCCTGATTCCCTGGTGGCTGACCCACTGGGATGCGCGCGCGACCTGGCTCCCGGTGCGCGTGGCGGGCGGCGTGCTGATCGCGGGCGGCGCGGCCGTCCTCCTCCACGCGTTCGCGCGCTTCGTCGTCGACGGGCTCGGAACGCCCGCCCCGGTGGCCCCCACCGAGCGCCTGGTGGTCAGCGGCGCCTACCGCTACGTGCGCAACCCGATGTACCTGGCGGTCGCGGCGATCATCGTCGGCCAGGGGCTCGTGCTCGGCCGGCCCGTGCTGCTGCTCTACGCGGGTGCGTTCTCCGGCGTCGTCTACGCCTTCGTCCACGGCTACGAGGAGCCGACGCTGGCCCGACGCTTCGGCCCCTCCTACGACGACTACCGGCGTGCCGTGCCCGCCTGGCGACCCCGGATGCACCCCTGGCGAGGTCCCCCTTCTAGAATCCGCCCGACCCGGCCGGAGTAGCTCAGCTGGTTAGAGCAGCGGAATCATAATCCGCGTGTCGGGGGTTCGAGTCCCTCCTCCGGCATCGCCTGTTTCGCCGGTCGCAGCGAGAGATTCGCCGCATCCCGGGACCAGCAGCACAGGAGGCAGTCCATCACTCATCGCCGATACCGGCGCAGCACCCCGATCCGTTGCGGGGGCCCACTCGCCGCGTTGGTCCTCGCGCTTGCGGTCGTCGCCACGTGGGCGACGGGTCTGGTCCCGGGCCGCGCCGACCTCGCGCAGGCACGGGCCACGTCGGGTGACGTCGATCGGGTCGGCCTGACCACGAAGATCGACTGGCGGAACTGCGGCGTGAGGCTGCAGTGCGGGCGGGTGCGGGTGCCGTTGGACTGGTCGCACCCGGATGAGCGTTCCATCACGCTGCCGGTCGTTCGTCACCTGGCGAGCCGGCGTGGCCGCCGGCTCGGCTCGCTATTCGTCAACGGCGGCGGCGCAAGGGGCAGCACCGAGCTCGTGATGGAGAGCGGCGCGGACCTGGATGCGCTCGGTCAGGGCCGGTTCGACGTCGTCGGCTGGGCCCTCCGGGGCACGGGCGGCAGCGCCGTCGTGAGGTGCTTCGCGGACGAGCGCGCCCGCACCCGGTTCTGGGGTGGGGTGCCGCTGCCGGAGACGAGCGCGCAGGCGCTGCGCCATGTGCCCAAGATCCGCGGGTACGCGGAGCGCTGCGCCGCACGGAACGGATCGCTGCTGGCTCACGTCTCCACTGCCGATGACGCCCGCGATCTCGACTACCTGCGCGCGCTGGTCGGCGATCGCAAGCTGACCTATCGCGCCGTGTCGTACGGCACGTTCCTCGGCCTGACCTACGCCAACCTGTTCCCGGATCGCGTGCGCGCGATGGCGGTGGACGGACTGCTGGATCCGAGGATCGTCGTGCGTGGAGCCGAGGCGCGGTTCGCCGACGGCGTGGTCGGGCAAGATGCGGCCTTGCGGGCGTTCGAGTCGGTGTGCCGGAACGCGGGCGCGGCCCGCTGTGCGCTGGCCGGTCACGGCTCGGCCGCGGACCGCGTCGAGCGCCTCCTGGCCGAGCTGCGGCGCCGCCCGGTTGCTGCTCCGACGGCGCAGCCACCGGGTGCGCTGACGTACGGCGAGGCGGCCCTGCCGATCTTCATCGGGCTCCAGAACCCGGCGCTCTGGCCCGGTTTGGCGCGCGATCTCGACCACGCCGCGAACGGCGACGGTTCGGCCCTCGCGACCCTCGCTCGCACGAGCCTGGCCGCGGCCCGAACAGCGCCCGGCGACCCGCCCGAGGCAAAGATCTGCGCGGACAGCCCTGCCCGGCAGCGTCTGAACGAGTGGCCCGACGTGATCGCGCGGCTCGCGCGCGTCAGCCGCATCGGCGGACCGTTCGTCGGTTGGACGGGCTGGGCGCCATGCGCGGCTTGGCTGGGGCGCCGGGCCCAGCGCTACACCGGGCCGTGGAACGCAACGACCCGGAATCCGATCCTCGTCATCGGAACGCGACACGACCCGAGTACGCGATACGTCAACGCTCGCCGTGTCAGCCGACTGCTCGGGAATGCGGTCCTGCTGACCCACGACGGCTACGGCCACACCAGCGACGCGGACCCCAGCAGGTGCGTCGAGCGCGCCACGGCCGCCTACCTCGCCGAGCTCCGGACACCCCGTCCGGGAACGGTCTGCCGCTCCGATCGGCAACCGTTCGATCCACGGTTCGGCGACGTCGGTGCGCCCGAACCGGAGGGATGACGGTCGAGCTCGTCGATCGCCTCGATGACGAACCGGACGAGGGGTCCTCCGGCAGCCGGTCGCGCAGGTCCGGGTTCACGTCGTCGGCCTGACCGTGCTTAGCTACTCGGAAGCCATGGCCGATCCGGCAGGGATTGACGGGACGCAGGCTCGGGCGATGCTCGAAGCGGAGAACGCCCGGTTCGCCGTCGAGCGGCCGAAATCCATGGCGCTGCTCCAGCAGGCACGAAAGTCGATGCCGCGCGGCGTTCCGATGTCATGGATGGACGATCTCTACGAGCATCCACCGGTCTGGGTCTCCCACGGCAAGGGCGCCCACTTCACCGATGTGGACGGGCACGAGTACCTGGACATGTACGTCGCCGACATGAGCGCGTTTTGCGGGCACGCGCCGACCGCGGTCGTGGAGGCCGTGAGCGCCCAGATGGCGCGCGGAAACCAGTTCCTGCTCCCGACCGAGGATGCGATCGCCGTCGCGGAGCACCTGGCGACACGTTACGGGCTGCCGCAATGGCAGTTCACCTCTTCCGCGACGCAGGCGAACACGGAGGTGATCCGCATCGCCCGCGCGATGACCGGCCGCGGGAAGATCCTGCTGTTCGACGGGAAGTACCACGGCGAGGGAGATGCCACCCTGGTGGTCCTGGAGGACGGTCGGGTCGTTCCGGAGATGCGCGGGCTCCCGGGTTGGATCACCGGCCAGGCGCGAGTGGTCCCGTTCAACGACGTGGTCGCGCTCGAAACGGCGCTCGCACCGGGTGACGTCGCGCTCGTCCTCGCGGAGCCCGCGATGACCAACGCCGGGTTTCTGCTGCCTGAGGACGGCTTCCACGAGGCGCTCCGGCGCCTGACCCGGGAGCACGGGACGCTCCTCGCGATCGACGAGACCCATTCGCTCGTGTGCGCCCACGGCGGGCTCACCGGGAAGTGGGGACTCGACCCGGACGTGCTGGTCACCGGCAAGTCGATCGCGGCGGGCGTGCCCCTCGCCGCCTACGGCATGCGCGACGAGATCGCCTCGCTGATCGCGCCTCCCGAGCAGTCGCGCGTCGTCTCCGGTGTGGTGGTGGGCGAGGTCTCCACCGGCGGAACGCTGTTCGCCAACGCCCTCTCGATGGCGGCCGGGCGCGCCGCCCTCCTGGAGGTCCTGACCGAGGAGGCGTTCGAGCACACGGCCGCGCTCGGGGAACGGATGGCGGCCGGGCTGCGGGAGGCGATCGCGCGAGCCGGGCTTGGATGGAGCGTCGCTCAGGTCGGCGGCCACGCGTACTACTTCTTTCAGCCCACCCCGCCGAGCGACGCCGCCGGCTCGCGGGCCGCCGACGACCCGGACCTCCGTGCCCTGATCCGGGTGTTCATGGCCAACCGAGGGGTCTGGGAATCGGGCTGGTGGCTGGGGCCAACGGTGTCGGTCACCCACGAGGAGGCGCAGGTCGACAGGTACGTCGAGCTCTTCGGCGAGTTCCTGAGCGAGGTGACCTGAGACCGGCTCGAACGCGGACGGCCTACCCCGCGACCTCGCAGTTCGGTTCTCACGGGCCGGCCCTGAGGGTGGTCGTCGTTCCGCTTCCACGGGCCCGCCGGGCGCGACGGCCCGCGTTGCGCCCGGAGCGCGCCGGGCTAAGCTCGCCGCATGAGCCAGTCGCTGGTCCTGCCGGTGCTCCTGGTGGTCGACAGCGACCAGACATCGCTCGATCTGCTGCTCTCGGGCCTGCGGCGCCGCTTCGGGAACGACTTCACCGTCCAGGGCGAGACCTCGCCGGAGGCGGCGCTCGCTGCGCTGGAGGCGATGGCGGACGCCGAGCAGCCGGTGGCGCTGCTGCTCGTCGACGACGCCGCCGGCTCCGGGTTCCTCGTCCGCGCGCACGACCTCCATCCCCGGGCCAAGCGCGTCCTGCTGGTCGATCGCGACTACACGTCGACCAGCCCCGCCGTCCAGGCGATCACGCTGGGGCGCGCCGACTTCCACATCGTGCGGCCGTGGGCCGATGACGAGATGATGTACAGCGCCATGAGCGAGTACCTCTCGTGGTGGACGCGGGACGAGAAGCCGAACTTCGAGGAGTTCCGGATCATCGCCGCGGAGGGCGACGGCAGGGTCGCGCAGCTGCGCGACGTGATGACGCGCTTCAGCATGCCGTTCGGGTTCCACGCCGTGGAGAGCGAGTCCGGGCGGCGTCTGCTCGAGCAGGCGGACCTCGACGCGGCGCGGCTCCCCGTGGTGATCCGCTACGACGGCCAGGTGATGGTGGATCCGAGCCTCCCGGACCTCGCGCGTGCCATCGGCGTCCGCATCAGCAACGACGTCGACGCGTGCGAGCTCGCGATCGTCGGCGCGGGACCCGCCGGCCTGACGGCGGCCGTCTACGCCGCATCGGAGGGGCTCGACACCGTGCTGCTGGAACGGGCGATCTCCGGCGGCCAGGCCGGTACGAGCCCGCTGATCAGGAACTACCCCGGGTTCCCGCACGGCGTCAACGGCGCCCTGCTGATGGAGCGCACCTGCGAGCAGGCGTGGCTGATGGGAGCCCACATCGTCTTCGCCCAGCAGGCGGTCGCGCTCGAGCGGCGTGGTGAGCAGCGGGTCGTCCGCCTGGCCGACGGCAGCGAGGTGTCTGCGCGGGCGGTCGTGATCGCGACGGGAGTCCAATGGCGGCGGCTCGACGTGCCGCGCATCGAGGCGCTCCTGGGCGCGGGCGTCTTCTACGGCGCGGCCGTCAGCGAGAGCCGTGCGATGGAGGACCAGGACGTGTTCATCGTCGGCGCCGGCAACTCGGCCGGACAGGCGGCGCTCGACCTCGCCAGGCACGCCCGCTCGGTGACGCTCGTCGTGCGCGGCGACAGCCTCGCGACGTCGATGTCGAGCTACCTCGTGCGCGCCATCGAGGAGACGCCGAACGTCGCGGTGCGCCACCGCACGGAGGTGGTCGACGTCGCGGCCGACGAGCGGGCCGCTGGAGTCCCTCGTGCTGGCCGATCGCGCACGCGGCACCGTCGAGCAGGTGCCCGCGGCGGCGCTGTTCATCATGATCGGCGGCGAGCCGCACACGCAGTGGCTCCCCGACGAGATCGCGCGCGACGAGGGGGGCTACCTCCTCACGGGCCGCGACCTGGATGATCAGCCGGGGATCTCCGGCGGCGACGACCGCGGGCCCCTGCTGCTCGAGACGAGCATGGCCGGGGTGTTTGCGGCCGGTGACGTCCGCCAGGGCTCGATCAAGCGTGTCGCCTCAGCGGTCGGCGACGGCGCGACGGTCGTGCGCCTCGTGCACGAGTACCTGCGCGAGATCCGGGCGCCGCTGCCCGAGCGGTAGTCCGTGCCGGTCGGACCAGTCGGGCCGGGAAACCTCGAACGGGTAGTTCGCCGTTCAGGCCGCGAGGCGCCCTCCCGTCACCGCCGCCATTCGGGGGATGGTCGACGACGACACCCCGGTGCTGCTGTCGACGGCCAACTACGCGGAGGCACTCGTGCGACCGGCCGGGAACGGGACCGCGTTCCGCGCCGCGGTCGACGCGATCGACGCGCTGGGAGTCGAGCTGGTCCCTCCGACGCGCGCGGTCGCGCGCGACGCCGCGCGACTCCGCGGTTCGAGCATCAGCCTGGCGGACGGCTTCGCGCTGGCGACCGCCCGCGCCCACGGGGCTTCCCTGGCGTTGTTCGATCGGCGCGTGCGCCGCGCTTTGCGCGCGGCCGGAGTCGCGTTGGCGCCCGGCCTGCGCTGACACGCGAGGCTCGGACGCGCGGCAGCGTGTTCCCCGCAGGGCGGTCCCGCCCGCATCGAAGACCGATGCGAACGGGTCCGCGCCTCCAGCCGGAGTCCGAGCGTGTCCGCGCAGAAGCGCCGGGCGCGCTCCGGATCGCTCGTCGCGACGAACGCGACGAGCTCCGCCGCGCCCGGCACGGCCCGCCGTCAGTCGCCCGAGTCGTACTTGAAGGAGATCCCGAGGCGGACTCGGTAGTCCTTGACCTTGCCGTTCTCGATCGTCACGTCGGCGCGCAGCACCTCGGCCACGCGCAGGTCGCGCACGCTCGCCCCCGCCGTCTCCACCGCGTTGCGGGCCGCCGCCTCCCACGACTCGCCGCTGACGCCGATGACCTCGGTGACGCGATACACGCTCTCGGCCATGTGGCCTCCCTCTCACTCGGGTGAACTCGGACCCGGGGACCCTCCCACGCCCGACGGCCGCGCACAAGGTCCGGCGCCGGTCGCGCCGCCGCGCCTACCGTTCCTCGACCAGCGCCACCGACGCCCACAGCCCGACGACCTCCTGGCAGAGCCGGGCGGCGGCCTGGGAGAGGCGGCGGGCGGTCGCGTCGTCGCCGGCCGCCCGGGCCGTGATCGCGGCCTGAACGAGGCGGTGGACGGCGGCCGCGTGGACCGCGTCGACGTCGCCCCGGCGCTCGGCCGGCACGGTCCCGAGCTCGGCGCGGTAGGTCGAGCGCTCCCCGGTCGCCGTCTTCCACCAGGGGGCCGCGAGCGTCGGGGCGCGCGCGGCGAGGTCGCCGTGGAGGTCCGCGTCGTCGAAGAGGGTGTCCACGCTCACGCGCGGGTCCGCCGGGGGGCCCGCGGGCGTGACGGCGTCCGCCGGGTCGCGGGTGCGTCGAGGACCCGCCGCACGAGCGTCGTCCAGCCCCCCCGCAGGCGCTCGCGGCTCATCTCCCCGCCGTGGCGCAGGTGGGCGAACAGCTCGGCGCCGAGCGAGGCGAGCAGCATCTCGGCCGTGAGGTCGGCGTCGAGCGTGGGGTCCGCCTCGCGGATGAGGAGCGCGACGTGGGCCCGATGGGTCGTGTGGACGCGCGATCGGTACCGGGCGCCGGGGCTGCCGGTCTCGGCGAGCAGGAGGATGTCGGCGCTGCGCTCGAGCACGTCGAGCATCCCGTGGCCGAAGGCGACGAGGCGATCGGCCGGCGGGGCGCCCGGGCCGAGCGGCGGCGCGCCGCGGATGAGGGCCTCCTGAAAGCCGCGCTCGCGCTCGTCGAGCAGGGCATGGGCGAGGCCGGCCCGATCGCCGAAGCGCCGGAAGAGCGTGCCCTTCCCGACGCAGGCCTCGTCCGCGATCGCCTCCATCGAGACGCCGTCGGCGCCGCGTGCGGCGATGAGGCGGTCCGCGGCCTCGAGGATCCGCCGGCGGTTGCGGGCGGCGTCGGCGCGCTCGCGCACGGCCTCCTGGACCTGCGGGAGCTCGATCGGCCCCTCGGGGGCGTCGTGGCGCGGGCTGGTGGCCATGTGCCCAGTATGTCATGTGGACCGTGGTCCGCTTGTGCTACGATCATCTTATCCGGACCACGGTCCGTAACGAGAGACAACCACACCCCGGGAGAACACCCATGAGCACCATCACCCAGCAGCGGCTTCCCGTCGGCACCTGGACCCTCGACCCCGTGCACTCGAGCGCGACCTTCGAGGTCAGGCACATGGTCGTCGCGACCTACCGCAGCCGCTTCGACCGCTTCGACGCCACGCTCGCCGTCGGCGAGAACGGCGCCGCCGAGCTGACCGGCACCGTCGACGTCGACTCGATCGAGGCCAAGGACGAGAACCTCGCCGCCCACCTCGCGTCCCCGGAGTTCTTCGACGCGGCCAACCATCCGCGGATCGCCTTCCGCTCGAGCGACGTCCGGGTCGCCGACGACGGCGCCGTGACGGTCGCCGGCGAGCTGACGATCAAGGGTCGCACCGCGCCCTTGCAGGGCACGGGCACGATCGTCGGCCCGCACGTGGACATCGGCGGCACCGAGAAGGTCGGCCTCACGGTGGAGACGGTCATCGACCGCACGCAGTTCGGCCTCGACTGGAACGCGCCGCTGCCCAAGGGCGGGTTCGCGCTCGGCAACGACGTCACGCTCCGCGTGGAGCTCGAGCTCGCGAAGGCCTCCTAGCCATGCGCGTGCTCGCCATCTCCGGCTCGCTGCGCCGCGACTCGCACAACGCCCGCCTGCTCCGGGCGGCGGGGACGCTGCTGCCGCCCGGCGTCGAGCTCGTCTCCGCGCCGTCCCTGGCCGACCTCCCGCCCTATGACGCGGATGTCGACGGCGGCGACGGCGCCCAGCCCGAGCCGGTCGCGCGCCTGAAGGCGGCGATCGCCGCGGCCGACGCGGTGCTCGTCGCCACCCCGGAGTACAACGCGTCGATCCCCGGCCAGCTGAAGAACGCGCTCGACTGGGTCTCCCGGCCGCTGGCGTCGAGCCCGCTGCGCGGCAAGCCCGCGGCGGTGGTCGGCGCCAGCACCGGGATGTTCGGCGCCGTGTGGGCCCAGGCCGAGGTGCGCAAGGTGCTGAGCACGATCGGCGCGGCCACCCTCGAGCACGAGCTCCCGGTCGGCGGGGCCGACGACGCCTTCGCCGCCGGGGAGGACCGGCTCGCCGATCCCGACCTCGAGCACGCCTACGGCTCGCTGCTCGGCGACCTCGTCGCCGCGGCGGTGGGCGAGGAGCGGATCGCGGCCTGACCCGTGGCACGGCCGGTGGGCCGGGACGACCGGCCGCGGGGTGCACGCCGGTGAGCGATGATGCCCAGTCCCGTGCGTCCCATCCTGCTCCGCCGCGTCCTCCCCGCCCTCGCCCTCGCGCTCGCCGGGATCGCCGTGCTGCTGGCGGGCGGCGGATCCACGCTCGCCACCGCGGCCGGCCTCTTCCTGCTCGGCGCCGCCGGCGTCCTCGCCGTCTCGTTCGTCTTCCTCGAGATCGGGCTGGCGGAGGACCGCGAGCGGGCCGAGGCGGCCCGGGGGCGCGGCGGCGAGGGACACCCCGGGCCGCCGTCCGGACGACCGCGCCGCCCGCGGCGACCCCGACGGCCCGGGGCCTGAGCGCGATGTTTCCGCTCCGCACGACCCTTCCCGCCGCTGCGCTGGCCGGCGCACTGTTGCTCTCCGCCTGCGGCGGCGCGGATCGTCACGCGCCCGACCCGCCCGTCCGGCTCACCCTCGAGGCGCCCGGCGACGCCGCCGTGGTCCGCGGCCGAGAGGTCGAGGTTCGCGGGCGCGTCGGGCCGCCGGAGTCGAGCGTGCTCGTCGCCGGCCGGGCGGTGGAGGTCGCCGGCGGCGGGTTTCGCGCGAGCGTCCCGCTGCGCGAGGGGACGAACGTCATCGACGTCCTCGCCTCCGCCGACGGGCGCGCGCCCGCGATGACCGCCCTGCGGGTCACCCGGGAGGTGACCGTCCGCGTCCCGGACGTCGCCGGCCTCGCCCCACGGGACGCCGAGGATCGCCTCGCCGCCGCCGGGCTGCGATCCCGCGTGATCGACGAGAGCGACCTGCTCGACGCCCTGCTCGTGCCGCTGGATCGTCGCGTCTGCGAGACCCGGCCCGGGGCCGGCGACGCGGCGCGACGCGGCGCCACGGTGACCCTCAAGGTCGCGAAGGTCTGCTGAGCGCGGCTACGCCCGCGGCTCGGCCGCGATCAGCGCGATCTGCGGCCGACCGCCGACCCGCGTGACGCCGAAGACGATCCGGCCCGTTATCGGCCCGCGACCCGCCCGGGGCACCGTGTAGCGGCCCTCCGCTCGTCCGACCCCGCCGGCGCGTACCGCGAGCCCCGAGACGCGATAGCCGCGTACGGCGTTCGCGGCGAACTGGCGGCGGTACTCGGCCAGGACGGCGCGACGGCCGCGCTCGACGCTCCCGGGGGCGACGCGGCGCACGTCGGGGGCGAGGGTCCGGCCGAGGCCGGTGATGTCCTCGCGCGCGTAGGCGTGCGCGAAGGCCCCGACCACGCCACGGACCTCGCCGCCGGAGAGCGCGCCGCCCGGCGGGCCTTCGGAATCGAAGACGCCGCCGACGGCCGCGACGGCGAGCGCCGCGAGCAGCGCGACGCCGGCGAGGGCCGCGACGCGGCGGCCACGCCGCGGCGGATGGGCGGCCGGCGCCGGCCGGGGACCCGGCGGCGCCACGGCGGTCGCCGGGCGCGCGTGGGCCGTCGGGGCGACCGCCGGGTCGACGTGCGCCGTCGGGGCCGCGGCCGGATCGACGTGGGCCGTCGGGGCGACCGCCGGGTCGACGTGCGCCGTCGGGGCCGCGGCGGGATCGATGTGGGCCGTCGGCGCGACGGCGGGGTCCGCCACCGCGGCGGGCGCGGCGGCCGCATCGGGTCGCGGGCTCGGGGCCCCGACCGGGGCCGCCCGATCGACGTGAGCGGGCGGGGCGACGTCCGCGGCAGCCGGTCCTCGGGCCACGCTGCGCTCGGCGACGGGCTGCGCGTCTCCACCGATGGCCGCGGTCGCGGCGGCCGCGAGATCCCCCGCCGAGGGGAATCGTGCCTGCGGCTCCTTCGCCATCGCCCGGGCCACGACACCGTCGAGATCCACGGGGAGGTCCGCGTGGGCGGAGGGCCGCGGCGGCGGCTCGGTCATGTGGGCGAGCATCGTCGCGGGCGCGGTCTCGCGCGGGTAGGGCACCGCGCCGGTCAGCGCCGTGTACAGCACTCCGCCGAGGCCGTAGACGTCGGTGCGCGCGTCGGTCCGGTGCCCCTGAAGCTGCTCGGGGGCCATGAAGTCCACCGTGCCGACCCAGTCCCCGCTGTCGGTGAGCTTCGTGTCGCCCGCCGGCGCCCGGACGATCCCGAAGTCGCTGAGGTAGACGTGCTCGTGGCCCGGCTCGCCGCCGAGCAGGACGTTGGCGGGCTTGACGTCGCGGTGCACGAGCCCCGTCGCGTGCGCGGCATCGAGCGCGGCCGCCACCTGGCGGACGATCGCCACCGCGCGCGCCGGGTCGAGCCGTCCGCGGGCCGCCAGCGCCGCCTGGAGATCCGTGCCGGCCACGTAGCGCATCACGAGGTAGAGGCGCCCGTCCTCCTCCCCGGCCGCGTAGATCGGGATGACGTTCGGGTGGTCGAGCGAGGCGGTGAGCCGCGACTCGCGCGCGAAGCGCTCGCGGAACCCCTCGTCGGCCGCGCGGTCCGGCGCGATGAGCTTCAGCGCGACCGGCCGCCCGAGGCCGACCTCCGTGGCGCGGTAGATCACGCCCATGCCACCGCGCCCGGCCACGGCCTCGATGCGGCAGCCCGCGATGACCGTCCCGGGGGCGAGGTCCATGGAGCGATTCTGACGGACGCGACCGGTTACCTTCCCGCCATGCCGGCCGCCCCCGGGCTCACCGACCAGGAGGCGGCGCGGCGCCTGGCCGACCGCGGCCCGCTGCCGAGGCCGGCGAGCAGCCGCTCCTACCTGAGCATCGCCCGCGCCAACACGCTGACGGTGTTCAACGCGATCCTCGCGGTGTTCGGCGCGCTGACGCTCGCCTTCGGCGAGTGGAAGGACGCGCTCTTCCTCGGGATCCTCGTCGCGAACACGGCGATCGGGATCGCCCAGGAGGTGCGCGCGAAGCGCGCGCTCGACCGCCTGGCCGCGCTCGTCGCGCCGGTCGCCACGGTCGTCCGCGGGGGCGCGGAGCGCCGCGTCCCCGTCGGCGACGTGGTGGTGGACGACCTCGTGCGGCTCACGGCCGGGGACCAGGTCGTGGCCGACGGCGAGCTGGCGAGCGCGGAAGGGCTCGCGCTCGACGAGTCGCTGCTCACCGGCGAGTCCGACTCCGTCGTCCGCGCCGCGCGGGACCCGGTCTGGTCGGGCACCTTTGCCGTCGAGGGGAACGGCGCCTACGCCGTCACCGCGGTCGGGCCGGACTCCCGTGCCGCGAGGCTGACCGAGACGGCGCGGGCCTTCCGCCACCCTCGCTCCCCGCTCGAGCGCGCGATGGACCGTCTGCTGCTGCTGCTCGCCGGGATCGGTGCGCCGCTCGCCGTGCTGCTCGTCGGCTCCCTGGTGCTGCGCCACCGCAACGCCGCCGACAGCGTCCAGGTCGCCACCGCGGCGATCGTCAACATGGTCCCCGAGGGGCTCATCCTGCTGGTCTCGCTCACGGCGGCGGTCTCCGCCGCCAAGATGGCCCGCCGCGGGGTGCTCGCCCAGCAGCTCAACGCGATCGAGTCGCTCGCGTCGGTCGACGTCGTCTGCACCGACAAGACCGGGACGCTGACCGAGCCGACCCTCCGCGTCGTGGCGGTCCGCCCCGCCGCCGGCGTCGACGAGGCGCGGGTCCGCCGGGCGCTCGCGCGCTTCGCGGCGAGCGCGCCGTCGCCCAACGCGACGCTCGCGGCGATCGGGGCGGCGCGCCTCGGCGGCGGCGGCGACGTCGACGCCGAGCCGGTGCGCGCCCAGGTCCCGTTCTCCTCGGCGCGGCGCTGGAGCGCGCTCGAGATCGGCGGCGAGCGGATCGTCCTCGGGGCGCCGGAGCGCTTCGCCGGCGCCGACCCCGTCCTCGCGGAGCGGGCCGCGCGCGAGGCCGCGGGCGGCCGGCGCGTGCTCGCCGTCGGCGTCGCGCCGGGGCCGCTCCCCGCCGCCGCGGCCGACGCGTCGTTCCCCGCGCGCGTGGAGGTCCTCGGCCTCGTCGTGCTCGCCGAGCGCCTGCGCCCCGACGCGGACCGCACCGTCGCCTTCCTCGCCGAGGAGGACGTGCTGCTGCGCGTCCTCTCCGGCGACGCCCCCGCCACGGTCGAGGCCATCGCCCGCGACGCCGGGGTGCCCGGCGAGGCCGCGGCCCTCGACGGGGGGACGCTCCCCGACGACCCGGGGGCCCTCCGCGAGGCGATCCTCGCCGCGCCGGCCGTCGGCCGGATCTCCCCGGAGGACAAGCGGCGCGTCGTCGCCGCGCTGACCGACTCGGGCCGCTACGTCGGCATGGTCGGGGACGGGGTGAACGACGTGCCCGCGCTCAAGGCGGCCCGGCTCGCGATCGCCCAGGGCACCGGCAGCCAGATGGCCCGCAGCGTCTCCGACCTCGTGCTGGTCGAAGGCGACTTCGCCGCCGTCCCGCCGATGGTCGGGGAGGGCCGCCAGATCCTGCGCAACATCCAGCGGGTCGCGCGCCTGTTCGTGACCAAGAGCGTCTACGCCGCGTTCCTGCTCCTCGCCGTCGGCGTCACGACCGCCACCTACCCCCTCCTGCCTCGTCACTTCACGGTCGCCTCGACGCTGACCATCGGCATCCCCGCCTTCCTCCTGGCGCTCGCGCCCAGCCGCGGGCCGTGGCGTCCCGAGCGCTTCCTCGCCCAGGTCGCGCGGTTCGCGATTCCCGCCGGCCTCGGCATCGGGATCGGGATCGCCGCCGGGTACGCGCTGGCCCGCGGCGCCCTGGAGCTCCCGCGGGTGGAGGCCCGCACGGTGGCGCTCGCGATCACCGTGGTGTGCGGCCTCGCGGTCGTCCTCGCGCTCGAGGCCGAGCCCGGCCGCCGCCGAACCCTCGTCGGCGGCCTCTGCGCCCTCATGCTGCTCTGCTTCGCCGGGCTGCTCGCGCTGCCCGCGGCGCGCGACTTCTTCGATCTCGCCGTGCCGACCGCGGAGATGTGGCTGGCGTGGGCCGCGGGCACCGGCCTCGGCCTCGCCCTCATGGCGGTCGGGCTCCGGGCCGCGGCGCGCGTCAGCCCCGCGGCGCCGGACCGGCGCTGAGGCTCAGCCGCGGCGGCGGCGGGCGATGAGCACCGCCACCGCGGCGGCGCCGAGGACGGCGAGCGCGAGCGGAGCCCGGCGGGCGGCGCTCGGCTCCGGCCCGGCGGGCACCCCGCCGCCGCCGATCGCGAAGGCCTCGGCGGCGAGCGTGTCGTGCGGCCCCTCGATCCCGGACGGATCGGCCGGCGGCGCCGGTCGGGGCGCCGCGGGGATCGCGAACTCCTCGGCGGCGAGCGTGTCGTGCGGCCCCTCGATCCCCGAGGGATCGTCGGGTGCCGGGTCGGGCGCGGGCGAGTCCGGAGTCACCGCCGCATGGTCGCAGGTCCGCGCGGCCGGAGGCCCGCGCCGCGGCTATAGTGCTTACCCAGCGTAAGCTGCTACCCCCGGAAAGGTCCCGCCGCCCATGAGCCGTCTCCTGCTGGTCCCGCTCGACGACGCCGTCGTCTTCCCGAACATGTCCGTGACCCTCACCGTCGACGTCGGCGACGAGGATCGCGTCCTGCTCGTCCCCCGCACCGAGGGCGAGTTCGCCGCCGTCGGCACCGTCGCCGACGTCACCGACCACGTGCGGCGTGCCGGCGGCGGGCCCGCCGTCGCGCTCGAGGGGCGCCACCGCGGCGTCGCCGGCGCGGCCACGACGGCGCCCGACGGCCGCCTCGTCGTCGAGGTCGACGAGCGCCCCGACGCCGAGCCCGCCGACGACCGCACGCGCGAGCTCGAGCGCGAGTACCGCGCCGTCGTCGAGGAGATCCTCGAGCTGCGCGGCGACGACGGTCGCGTCGCGGCGTTCGTGCGCTCGATCACGGCGCCGGGCGCCCTGGCCGACACCTCCGGCTACTCCCCCGACCTGAGCCTCGCGCAGAAGGTCCAGCTGCTCGAGACCCTCGACGTCGCCGAGCGCCTCGAGCTCGCGCTCGGCTACCAGCGCGAGCGCCTCGCCGAGCTGCAGGTGCGCCGCCGCATCCGCGACGACGTGCAGTCCGGCGCCGAGCAGCAGCAGCGGGAGTACTTCCTGCGCAAGCAGATGGACTCGATCCGCAAGGAGCTCGGCGAGGACGACGGCTCGGTGGTCGAGGAGTACCGCGCGAAGATCGAGGCCGCGGGGATGCCCGATCACGCCCGCGAGCAGGCCGAGCGTGAGCTCGGGCGCCTCGAGCGGATGGGCGAGCAGAGCGGCGAGGCGGGGATGATCCGCAGCTACCTCGACTGGCTGATCGCCGTGCCGTGGGGCAAGCGCTCCGAGGAGCGCCTCGACCCGGTCCACGCGCGCGAGGTGCTCGACGCCGACCACGCCGGCCTCGAGGACGTCAAGGACCGCATCACCGAGTACCTCGCCGTGCGCAAGCTCCGCCAGGAGCGCGGGATCGCCGAGGACCGGCGCTCCGGCGCGATCGTCACGCTCATCGGGCCGCCCGGCACCGGCAAGACCTCGATCGGCGAGTCGATCGCCCGCGCGACCGGGCGCGAGTTCGTCCGCATGTCGCTCGGCGGCGTGCGGGACGAGGCCGAGATCCGCGGGCACCGGCGCACCTACGTCGGCGCGCTGCCGGGACGCCTGGTCCGCGCGCTGCGCGACGCCGGGACGATGAACCCGGTGATCATGCTCGACGAGGTCGACAAGGTCGGCGCGGACTGGCGCGGCGACCCGTCGGCGGCGCTGCTCGAGGTCCTCGACCCCGCGCAGAACCACGCGTTCCGCGACCACTACCTCGACGTGGAGATCGACCTCTCGCAGGTGCTCTTCATCGCCACGGCGAACGTGACCGACACGATCCCCGGGCCGCTGCTCGACCGCATGGAGGTCATCCGCTTCGACGGCTACACCGAGGCGGAGAAGACGGCGATCGCGCGCGACTACCTCTGGCCGCGCCAGCGCGAGCGCAACGGCCTGCGCGAGGACGAGGTCGCGATCGGCGACGAGGTGCTGCGGCTCGTCGCCGCCGAGTACACGCGCGAGGCCGGCGTGCGCCAGCTCGAGCGCGAGCTCGGGACGCTGCTGCGCAAGACCGCGACGCAGATCGCCTCCGGCACGGCGACCCCGCCGGTCGCGATCGACGCCGACGCCGTGCGCGACGCGCTCGGTCGCCAGAAGTTCTTCCAGGAGGCGGCGATCCGCACCGCGGTGCCCGGCGTGGCCACCGGCCTCGCGGTCACCGGCACCGGCGGCGACGTCCTGTTCGTCGAGGCGACGGGCATGCCGGGGAAGGACGCCCTCGTCCTCACCGGGCAGCTCGGCGACGTGATGAAGGAGTCGGCGCGGATCGCGCTCTCCTACGTGCGCGGCCACGCGGCCGACCTCGGCATCGAGGCGGACACGTTCGACGGCAAGGAGTTCCACGTCCACGTGCCGGCGGGCGCGATCCCCAAGGACGGCCCGAGCGCCGGCGTCACGATGGTCACGGCGCTCGGCTCGCTGCTGAGCGGGCGGCCGGTGCGCCACACCGTCGGGATGACCGGCGAGGTCACGCTCCAGGGCCGGGTGCTGCCGATCGGCGGCGTGAAGCAGAAGGTGCTCGCCGCCCACGCGGCCGGCCTCACCGACGTGATCCTGCCGGAGCGCAACCGCGGCGATCTCGACGACGTGCCGGCGGACGTGCGCGAGCGCATGACCTTCCATTTCGCGATGACGATCGACGAGGTGCTCGCGGTCGCGCTCGAGCCGGCCCGCGAGCCGGCCGCCGCGTAGCGGCCGCGGGCGGAGCGCAAGCGGCGCCTGCGCGCTCCGGGCCCGGCTAGGGTCCGGGGCGCGATGCCGCTCGCCCGCCCCGGTCGCCGCCGTCTCGCGCTGCCCGCGATCGTGGCGGTCTGCGCGGCGGCCCTCGCGGCGCCGCCGCCCGTCGCGGCGGCGGCCGCGGCGCGCGCGACGAAGGTCGTCTACGCCGGCCCGCCGGAGCCGGCGGCGGGCGCACCGGCGAGCCTGGAGCTCGACGCCTTCTTCCGCAGGCACCTGACGATCCGCGCCGGCGGCCGCGTGCGCTGGGAGATGCGCGGCTTCCACACGGTCACCTTCATCCCGAAGGGGGCGGCCGCGCCGAAGTTCGTGGACATCGACCTCACCCGGCCGATGACCGGGTACCGCGACGCGACCGGCGCGCCGTACTGGTTCTCGGACACCGGCCTGCCCACCCTGTTCCTCGGCGCGAGCACCTACCACCGCCTCGGCGGGACGAGCTACGACGGGACGCGGCTGACCTCGTCGGGGGTCCCGCCGCTGAAGGGCACCGTCCGCCCGTTCGCGCTGCGCTTCCCGAAGGCCGGGACCTACCGCTACGTGTGCCTCACCCACCCCGGCAGCCGCAACGTCGCGAACGGGATGAGCGGCACGATCACCGTGCGCCCGCGCGGGGCCCGGGTGCCGAGCGCCGCGGCCGACCGGGCCGCGGCCCGCGCGCAGGTCGCCGGGCTCGTGCGCCGGGCCCGGACCCTGGACCGCTGGCGCGGCCCGAGCGGGCCGCGGGTGAGCGGCGGGAACGACCGCCGCGACGGCATCACCCTGCTGCGGTTCTTCCCTCGGGTGAAGCGGATCCGCGTCGGCCGGACGGTCGAGTTCTCGATCGCGCCCGGGTCGCTCTCCTTCCACACCGTCACCTTCGGCCCCGAGCGCGCCCGGCGCCCGCTGCGACGACAGTTCGAGATCCTCCCCGACGGCCCGGGCCGCGCGCCGCACGTCCGGGTCAACCCCACCGTCTTCTTCGGCACCGAGCCGTGGACGCTGGGCTCGGACCCGGCGAGCCCCGTGCCGGACTACGACGGGCGCAACCATCGCAACGGCCTGCTGAGCCTCGTCGCGATGGACATCGACGCCACCGCCGACAGCCCGAACCCCCGCCGCACGCGGCTCCGCTTCACCCGCCCCGGGTCCTACGCCTTCGAGTGCCTCGTCCACCCGGGGATGACCGGGCGCATCGACGTCACGCGGTAGCGCCGCGCCGGCACCCGATTCGCCCGGCGGGACGTCGGGTACGGTGAGCCCATGAGCACGATCACCCCCTCGCGCGAGCGGGCCGTCGTGGACGCGGTGCCCAAGCGCCTGCTGATCGGCGGCGCGTGGCGCGACGCCACGGGCGGCGCCACCCTGGACGTCGAGGATCCCTCCACCGCCACGCCGCTGTGCCCCGTGGCCGACGCCACGCCGGCCGACGGCGTCGCCGCGCTCGACGCCGCGGTGGCGGCGCAACCGGCCTGGGCCGCCCACCCGCCGCGCGAGCGCGGCGAGATCCTGCGCCGCGCCTTCGAGGCCGTCGTCGCGCGCGCCGACGACCTCGCCCTGCTGATGACGCTCGAGATGGGCAAGCCCGTCCACGAGTCCCGGGCGGAGGTCGTCTACGCCGCCGAGTTCCTGCGCTGGTTCAGCGAGCAGGCGGTGCGGATCGAGGGCCGGTTCGCGGCGGCCCCGAGCGGGACGGGCCGGCTGCTCACGATGCGCCAGCCGGTCGGCCCGTGCCTGCTCATCACGCCGTGGAACTTCCCGATGGCGATGGGCACGCGCAAGATCGGGCCCGCGGTCGCCGCCGGCTGCACGATGGTCGTCAAGCCGGCGCAGCAGACCCCGCTCTCGATGCTCGCGCTCGCGGAGATCCTCGGCGAGGCCGGGCTGCCGGCCGGCGTGCTCAACGTGATCACCACGCACTCGACGGCGGACGTCATGGCCCCGCTCATCGCGGACTCCCGCGCGCGGAAGCTCTCCTTCACCGGCTCGACCGAGGTCGGGCGCAAGCTCATCGCCCAGTCGGCCGAGAGCGTGCTGCGCGTCTCGATGGAGCTCGGCGGCAACGCGCCGTTCCTCGTCTTCGACGACGCGGACCTCGACGCGGCGGTCGAGGGCGCGGTGATCGCGAAGATGCGCAACGTCGGCGAGGCCTGCACGGCGGCCAACCGCTTCCTCGTCCAGCGCGGGGTGGCCGAGGCCTTCACGGCGCGCCTGGCCGAGCGGCTCGGCGCGATGTCCGTGGGGCGCGGCACCGAGGACGGCGTCGAGGTCGGCCCGCTCATCGACGGGCGCCAGCGCGACAGCGTCGCCGAGATGGTGGAGGAGGCCGTCGGCCGCGGCGCCCGGGCCGTCGTCGGCGGCTCGGCGCCGGGCGGCGCCGGCTACTTCTACGCCCCGACCGTGCTGGCCGACGTGCCGCTCGAGGCCCGGGTCCTGCGCGAGGAGATCTTCGGCCCGGTGGCGCCGATCGCGGTCTTCGACGACGAGGCGGCGCTCGTGGCGGCGGCGAACGACACCGAGTACGGCCTCGTGGCCTACGTCTTCACGCGGGATCTCCAGCGGGCGCTGCGCGTGGTCGAGGGCCTCGAGACCGGGATGGTCGGCCTCAACCAGGGGATCGTCTCCAACGCGGCGGCCCCGTTCGGCGGGGTCAAGCAGTCCGGCTACGGCCGCGAGGGCGGCGTCGAGGGCATCGGCGAGTACCTCGAGACGAAGTACGTGGCCGTGGCGATCCAGGGGGAGTAAGAGGCAGGACAGTCGTGGCGGAAACCCGGCCGTTCTTCGGTGCGTTGACGTCGCGCGTGGCGTCGGGTTAGGGTCGGCCGTCGGACCAGCATTCTGGTCATCGCCACGATCTGGAGCGTGCTCGGGTGAGAACGTTGCGAGTGACAGCCGTCCTCCGGCGCTCCACGGGCGCGCCGCCCTGCTTTGCTCCTGGCCGACCTCTTGTCGCGCTCGCGGCGCTGGCGGTGCTCGCGGTCGGGGCGATGGCCGCACCCGGCCAGCCGGACCCGTCGTTCGGCAGCGCGGGCAAGGCCGTGATCGACTTCGGCGGCAGCGACGGGGCGTGGGCGATCGCGGCCCAACCCGACCGCAAGATCGTGCTCGCCGGTGAGACCTCGGCGGGCGCGTCGCCGAACGACTTCGCCGTCGTTCGGCTGAACGAGAACGGCTCGCCGGACACGTCCTTCGGCACGGGCGGCAAGACGACGATCGATTTCGGCGGCGACGACCGTGCGTTCGCGGTTGCGCTTCAGCCTGACGGCAAGATCGTCGTCGCCGGACAGTCGGGTTCCACGGCGATGGCGGTCACCCGGTTGAACCCCGACGGCTCGCTCGACGGCTCGTTCGGGACCGGCGGCACGTCGCGCATCACCTTCGGCGCGGCGACGAGTGTCGCCACCTCCGTGCTGGTGCGGCCCGACGGCGAGATCGTCGTCGTGGGCAACACCACGGTGCCGCTCACCCAGACCGACTTCACCGTGGTCTGGCTCACTCCGACCGGCGCGCGTCGATCCGTCCGTCGGTGACGGCGGGCACAAGATCGTCGACTTCGGCGGGGATGACCACGCCCGCCGGGCGACGCTTCAGGCCGATGGCAGGATCGTCATCGCCGGCGACTCGACGGCGGGCACCGGCGGGCACAACTTCGCCGCCTCGCGGCTGAATCCCGATGGCTCGGTCGACTCGTCCTTCGGCGCGGGCGGCAAGGTCACGCTCGACTTCGGCGGAGATGACAGTGCGGATGCGGTGGTGGTGCAGCCCGACGGCAAGGCGGTCCTCTCCGGGGACACGACGGCGGGCGCAGGTGCCGGCGATCTTGCCGATCGCGCGGCTCAACCCGAGCGGCGGCCTCGATACCTCGTTCGGCGCCGGCGGGAAGACGACCGTCGACTTCGGCGGGCAGGACGTGGGTCGGGCGGCCGCGCTACAGCCGGACGGCGCGATCGTCCTCGCCGGGGGCACGGCGAGCGCCGGCGGGGAGGACTTCGCGATCGCCCGCTTGACCCCGGCGGGCGCCCTCGACGGCGCGTTCGCGACCGGCGGCAGAGCGACCGCCGGCTTCGGTGGCGTCGACGTGGCGCGTGCCGTCCTGCTGCAACCGGACGGCAAGATTGTCGCCGCGGGGGTCGGCGGAGCCGGCGATTTCGCGGTCGCGCGCCTTCTCGGTGGCGGCGGCGGCCTGGGTCCACTCCCGCCGGCCAATGCCCGGCAGTGCCGGGCCAGTGTGCTGGCGCTGGTGCGCGGGGACTGGCGCTGCGTGCGGATCTCCGGCATCAACGACGCACTGCTGCCCGGGCGCTCGGACGTGCCGGGATATCGCTCCGCGGGCGGCGGGTCGCGCGTGGCGCGGGCCGCGCTGAGCGCCCCGGTCCCGCGGGCGTTGCGCCGGGCGCGGACCCAGGGCGCGGCGTTCCGGGCTCGTGGCCGCGGGCTCTCCATCGGCGTCTTCTCGTTCTCGACCTCCGCCCGGGCCGCAGCGGGGCTGCGGACCCTGGCCCGTGGTCGCCGGCGCGTCGCTGTGGCCAGGGGCGTGCGTGGCCTGCTGCGCGTGCGCTCGACCCGGCGGACGACCGACGTCGCCATCGCGTTCCGGTCGGGGCGGACGATCGGGACCGTCCGCCTTCGCGCCCGCGGTCGCCGCGCCGGGGCACGAGCGGCCGTCGTCGCCTACGCGCGGCAGCTCGCCGCCCGCCTGCGGCGAGTGCTGGCCCTGACGGCGTGGCAGCGGACGGTCGATGGCATCGGGCCGGACGGCTCGTTCACCCCGAAGCTCGCGCTGCAGGCGTTCGCGATCGCCTACGGACCGCTGCCCGGCGTGCGGCGACCGGCGGGACCGGCGGGAGGCGCCGCCGGATGGGACGTCGGCGATCGTGATGGTCTACCGCGTCTGGGATCGGCTGAGCGCCGCGCAGCACCGCGCGATCGATCGCTATCTCGGCCTGCCGAACGACGCGAGCTCCCCTCGGTCGGCCCGGACCGCCGCCGAACCGGTCCTCACCCCCAGTCCCGGCTACACGGCCATCGCCGAGAAGTACAACGCGATCTACCGGGCCAAGCTGCCCAGCGCCGCACCCGTGACGGTCAAGGCGTTCACGGTTTCCGTGGCCATCGGCAAGAAGGGCACGGCGCTGATGGACTCGCTGCCCGTCAACGCGCGCGGCGAGAGTTCTCCTCGCCACGGCCCGGCTGCCTACTGCCGGGTCCGCGTCGGGCCGACCGGCCAGGCCCACGGGGACCCGGAGCGGCTCATGGCGCACGAGTTGATGCACTGCTACCAGTTCGCCCTGGCCCCGGGGACGTGGCCAAGGATCACGGACTGGATCATGGACGGCACGGCGGAATGGGCCGCGGAGACCGTCACCGGGCGCGACAGCACCAATTGGCTCCACAGCTACATGTCGACGCCGACCGAGCCGCTGTTCCAGCGCACCTACGATGCGATCGGCTTCTGGGGCCACGCCGACGAGGCTGCGGGCCGAGGCAGCCTGTGGGCGAAGATCCCGGGCATCCTGACGGCGGGCAGCAACGCGGCCTCGTACGCCACGGCGGGCGGGACGAGTCCCGCGTTCATCGGAACGTGGGCCTCCGCGGCCTGGCGCTTCCCCGCCGCCGGGGCGGCCTGGCACCAGACCGACCCGCTGGCGCTGGCGACAGGCCGACCCGAGCCTGCCGTCCGACCCCGTGACGGACGGTGCCTTCCTTCGCTCCCAGCCGTACGCGCTCGGTGAATACATCGCGACCGGCGACGCCGATCGACCCCTGATGGAGGTCATCGGCAACGACGTGGTACGAGCGGGGACGCCCCAACTCGACTTCGGCCTGCTGAGCGGGTCGAAGTGGTTCTGCCTCGGGACGTGTGAGTGCCCGCCCGACGAGGACGGCTCCATCCCTCCCCACGCATCGCTCCGGGGCGCGACGCTGGAGTTGGCGGTCACCGGCGGCGCCTCACCGGGTCAGGGTCAGATCACCTACCACTCGATGCGGGAGTTCTGCAAGGCAAAGAAGCCGAAGAGAGCCGTCCTCGCGGCCGGGTCGGGGCGGCACGGGCGGCGGACTGGGCCTGGAAGTGCACGGACTGACGGCCGACTCGCCCCTGCTGGGGAGCATCACGAGCGGCTCGTGCGGCTTCATCGGCAAGGGCTTCCGCGCGGTCGGCAGCGGCGGCGGCTACCGCTTCACGATGCGCATCGCCGGGGCGAGGCGGCCGGGCCAGTTCACGATCCCGAACAACGACTCCGGGACGTACGTGAAGCTGAAGAGCGGACGGAGCGAACTACTCCACCCTCGGACGCAACACCGAGGTCCTGGGCGTCACCGGCCCCCGAGTCGCCGGCCTCGCGATCGTCAAGACGCGACGCGTCCGCGTGGGCAAGCGCACCGTGGTGCGCTACCGGATCTCCGTGGGCATCGACGACCTGGTCAGCGGCGGAAAGCCCGGGGTCGCGCTCATCCCGGGGCGGGGCGGGCTGGCGTGCTGATCACGGGACACCCGCACCACCGCGCCGAGCGCGAGCGGGCCTGAGCTACCCTCCCCGGCCATGGGCAACGAGCTCGACTCCGGGTCCGAGCGCGGCCCCGGCCTGAGCGACGAGGCGGTCGCGCTCACCGGCGAGTGGAGGCGCCTGCGCCGGGCCGCCACCGCGGTCGCGCTGCTCACGAGCCCGGCCTTCTTCCTCGTCCTCTACCGGGCCAACGGCTGGAGCCTCGTCGGCGCGCTCCTCGGCACGGCGTTCGGCGTCGTGGTGTTCGCGGGCTGGTGGACGTGATCGTCCACCGGCTCGTCCCCTCCCCCAGCCTCTACGGGGCCGACGACGCCACCCGGGCGGAGGACGTCGTCGCCCGCCGGCGGGTCTGGTTCTGGCGCACCTGGCTGCGGCGCTTCCTCTGGCTCGTGGCGATCCTCTTCGCGCTGCTGCTCGCCACGAACCTCGTCCTGAAGCTGTTCGGCACCAACGTGCCGCTCGGCGACACGCTGGACGCCGTCGGCGGGTTCCTCTCGCAGGCCGGGCCGTCGCTGATCTTCCTCGTGCTGCAGCTCCCGCTGCTCTTCCTGATCAACTTCGCGATCCTCTTCGGGCCGCTGCTCTTCTTCGGCATCAAGCAGATGAAGGCCTACGAGCCCGGCGACGCCGACTGGGGCGTGAAGCTCGAGGACGTCCGCGGCCAGCGGGAGCCCAAGGAGGAGAGCCCAAGGAGGAGGTCACGCGCGTGATCTCCCTCTGGCAGTCGAGCGACGACTTCAAGCAGGCCGGCGGCAAGCCCGAGCGCGGCCTGCTCTTCATCGGCGCTCCGGGCACCGGCAAGACGATGCTCTCCAAGGGCATCGCCACGTCGCTTCAACTGCCCGTTCATGACCATGCCCGGTTCCGGCTTCGCGCAGACCTTCATCGGCATGGACGTGGTGATCGTGATGATCCTCGTCGGGCGCGCACGACGGCTGGCGCGCAAGTGGGGCGGGCAGTGCATCGTGTTCATCGACGAGATCGACGCGGTCGGCATGCGCCGCCAGGCGCTCCAGGGCGCCGGCGGGATGGCCACGCCGGTCCACGACCAGGGCTCGATCCACGACTTCCTCTACTACGGCCCGAACGGCGCGCTCACGCCGACCGGCGACCTCGTCCTCGAGACCGCGGGCCTGGCGCGAGAAGGTCTTCGCCGCCCGCGCGGCCGCCCCGGCCGCGGTGTACCCGCCGGCCTTCGAGCGGGTGGCCGGGGCGATCAACCGGCTTCATCGTGCCGGGCGGCATGGGCGGCCAGGGCGGCGGGCTCGCGCTCAACCAGCTGCTGGTCCAGATGGACGGGGTCGACGACCCGCCGTTCATGCAGCGCTTCGCCGCGAAGCGCGTCAACACGTTCCTCGACGCGCAGCTACTTCGTGCCGCAGCGCCTCGGCCGGCATGGCGCTCCGGGTCCGCCCGCCGCAGGCCCGCGGACCGAGCAGATCTACTTCATCGGCGCGACGAACGTGCCGCTCGAGGTGCTCGACCCGGCGCTCATCCGGCCGGGGCGCATGGGCCGCCACATCCACTTCCGCACGCCGACGAAGGAGGACCGCAAGGACATCTTCGACCTCTACCTGGGGAAGGTGGACCACGAGGACGACCTCGACTCCGACCGCCGCCGCGACGAGCTGGCCCGGATCACCAACGGCTACTCGCCCGCGATGATCGAGCAGGTCTGCTCGATGGCGCTCACGCTCGCGCACTCCGACCGCCGCCAGGCCTTCGGCTGGCGCGACCTCGTCGAGGCGATGACGACGGTGGAGACCGGCTTCGCGATCGGGGTGACCTACATCCCCGAGGAGACGCGCGCGGTGGCGATCCACGAGGCCGGCCACGCCGTCACCGGCCACGTGTTCATGAAGGACTCGCTCTCCACCCGGCTCTCGATCCGCATGCGCGCCGGCTCGCTCGGCCACCACCAGGCGATCGAGAAGGACGAGCGCTTCTCGGCCTGGCGCAGCGAGCAGGTCGCCCGGCTGATCTGGACGCTCGGGGCGATGGCCGCCGAGGAGGTCTTCTACGGCGAGAACTCGACCGGGGTCGGCGGGGACGTGCAGAGCGCGACGCGGCTCGCGTGCGCGATGGTCGGCATGTGGGCGATGGGCCCGGAGACGCCGGCGCTCCCGGGAGCGGAGGGGGTCCGGCCGGCGCCGAGGACGAGCGGGGCGCGCGCGACCGGGTGGACGAGCGCTTCGAGCGCATCGGCATCCAGATCATGAACCGCGCCGCGGCGGCGGGGGCGTGATGGGCGAGGACCCGCTGGCCAAGGTGCTGCAGGACCCCGCCAAGCGGATCGCGGTCGCCCGCCTGCTCGGCCAGGCCTACGTCACCGCCTACCAGACGATCGCGCAGAACCGCGCGAAGGTGGAGCGGATCGCCGAGGTGCTGATCGAGAAGCGCGAGATCCACGGTGACGAGGTCGTCGACCTGCTCGACGACGAGGGGCTGCGCGAGCCCGCCGTCGACCTCCTGGCGGACGCGACGTGGCCGAAGCTCTGGACGCGGGACGCCGCCCCCGCGGCGACGGAGCCCCCGGGCGCCCCGGCGCGCTCGCGGCACGCGCGCCGGGCGTCGATCGCGCTCGGGGTGCTCGTCGCCCTCGGCGTCCTCGCCGTCGCCGTCGTGGTGGCGGCGCTCGCCGGCCGCGCCGCCCGCGACGATCCCGCGACCGGCTGGTCGGACTGGCGGCCCGGCGCGAGCGGCGCCGACGGGGCCCAGCAGATCGCCGACCACGTGAGCCCGGCCTACCACCTGCCCGACGGCCGCCAGCTCGTCTCCGCCACGGGCGGCAAGCTCGCGGTGGCCGACCTCCCGGTCCACGTCGCGCTGCGCGCGAACCCGAGCAGCTCGCGCGTGTCGATCGTGCGGGGGAGCGCGGTGATGTACACGCTGTGCGGACTCGGGCCCCGCTGCTCGATCCGTACCGGGAAGGCCTCGCCCCAGCGCATGCTCCTGCTCCGCCGCGAGGCGCTGGAGATGGCGCTCTACTCCTTCCGCTATCTGGACGTCGACAACGTCGTCGCGCTGCTCCCGCCCGCGCCGGCGACGAAGGCGCAGCAGGCCGCGGCGACGAAGGCCCGGGCCGCCGGGGCCTCCGCCCCGGCCGCCGCCCAACCGCAGGGCACCGCCCTGCTCTTCCGCCACGCCGACCTGCAGCCGGCGCTGGCGCGCCCGCTCGGCGCCACCCTGCCGGCGCTCACCCCGACCGTGCGGACGGTGGTCAGGGCGCCCGAGACCCCGCTCGTCGCCCGGGTCACGAGCCCGAGCCTCTTCCTCGTCAGCATCGTCCAGGGCCAGGACGCCTCGGCGTTCCTCGTGCTCGACCCGCCGCCGCGCAGCGGCTGAGCGCGGGGTCTCACGCGCCGTGGCGCGGCGGGGCCGTCGCGTCGGGGCTCGTCCCCTCCCGCGGCTCCTGCCCGGCGCAGGCGCGCACGGGAAGCGGCGGGTAGCGTGGGTAGGCGGGGTCCGAGCGCGATCGCTCGCAGAGCGAGAACACCGAGCCGCGGGTGGTGGCGACCAGGCGCTGGTGGCGGCAGTCGTCGCAGAGGCCGGCGCGGGCGGGGCATCGTCGCCGCAGGATCGCACGGCTCCGTAGGCCCAGAGCGGGCGCCGCGCGGCCCTTCCTATGCTTTCTGAAGCGTGAACACGTTCACCCGTCTCCTCGGCTTCCTGCGCCCGTACCGGCGCGCGGTCGGCGCCTCGCTCGGCCTCGCGCTCGGCGCGATGGTGATGACCGTGGCGATCCCGCTGCTGATCGGCGAGGCCGTGAACGCGATCGACGACGGGGACGGCGGCAGCCACCTCACGTGGCTCGCGCTCGGCGTGCACCGCGGCCGGCCTCCTGCGCCTCGGCTTCAGCGTCGGGCGCCGGCTCGTCGCGGGCCGCGTCTCGCTCGCGGTCGAGTTCGACCTGCGCGCCCGCCTCTACGAGCACCTCCAGGCGCTGGAGCTGGGCTTCTTCGACCGCCAGCAGACCGGGCAGCTCATGTCCCGCGTCACCGTCGACCTCCAGGCGGTGCGCTTCTTCCTCGGCTACGGGCTCGTCTTCATCGTCCAGTCGGCGCTCACGCTGGTGCTCGCCGCCGTGGCGATGTTCGTGCTCGAACCCGAAGCTCGCCGCGATCGCGCTCGTGCCGGTGCCGTTCGTCGTGGTCGTCGCCGCCCGCTACGGCCGGCGCTCGCGCCCCGCCCTCCAGGAGGTGCAGCAGCGCATCGCCGAGCTCACCGCCGAGGCCGAGGAGAACGTGAGCGGCGTCCGCGTGGTCAAGGCGTTCGCCGCCGAGGAGCGCCAGCGCGAGCGGTTCGCCCGCGCAGACCACGCGGGTCTTCGACCAGTCGATGCAGGCGACCCGGCTGCGCGCCTTCTACAACCCGTTCATCGGCTTCCTGCCGAACCTCGGCCTGGCCGCGATCCTCTTCTGGGGCGGGCGCGACGTGATCTCCGGCGCGCTCGACGCTCGGGGCGTTCACCGCGTTCTACGCCTACCTGCTCATGCTCATCGGCCCGATGCGGACGCTCGGGTTCATGCTCGGCCTCTCGCAGCGCGCGACCGCCTCGGGCGCGCGGATCTTCGAGCTGCTCGACCGCGCGCCCGCGATCACCGCGCCGGCCGGCGCGCCGCCGCTGCCGGCCGGCGACGGGCACGTCGAGCTCCGCGGCGTCTCCCTCACCTACGAGGGCGCCGGGCGACCGGCCCTGCGACGGGATCGACCTCGACGTGCCGGCCGGCCGCACGGTCGCGCTCGTCGGCGCGAGCGGGGCCGGGAAGACGGCGCTCGTGTCGCTCGTGCCGCGCCTCTACGACCCGACGCACGGCAGCGTCCGGCTCGACGGGGCCGACCTCCGCGAGGTCGACGTGACGTCGCTGCGGGCCGCGGTGGCCGTGGTCACCGACGACCCGTTCCTGTTCTCCGCCACCGTGCACGACAACATCGCCTACGCGCGGCCCGACGCGACCCGCGAGGAGGTCGAGGCGGCGGCACGGCGGGCCGAGGCCGACGCCTTCGTCCGCGCGCTGCCCGAGGGCTACGACACGCGGATCGGCGAGCGGGGCCTCACGCTGTCCGGGGGCCAGCGCCAGCGGATCGCCATCGCCCGGGCGCTGCTCGCCAACCCGCGGGTCCTCGTGCTCGACGACGCGACCTCGTCGGTCGACGCCTCGACCGAGCAGCGCATCAAGACGGCGCTGCGCGAGGTCATGCGCGGCCGCACGACCTTCGTGGTCGCCCACCGGCTCTCGACGATCGCGCTGGCCGACGAGATCGTCGTGCTCGAGCACGGGCGCATCGCGCGACCACGGGACGCACGACGAGCTGCTCGAGACCTCGGAGCTGTACCGCGAGATCGTCGAGAAGGGCCTGCCCGACCAGGTGTTCCTCACCCGCAAGCCGATGGAGGCCGAGGTGGCGGGGCTGTGACGAACGAGCGTCCGGGGGGCGGGCCGGCGAGCCGCCGCGAGCGCGTCGACCACCGGCTGGCCGACGTGCGCCGGCGCCTGCGGGCGGGCACCGGCCGCGGCCGCAAGCTCCGCGGCCTGCTCGGCCTGCTGCGCCCCTACCGCGGACGGGTCGTCCTCATGATCGGGGCGCTCGTGGCGGCGACCGCCGCGGCCCTCGCGCCGGCCCCGCTGGCCAAGCTCGCCATCGACCAGGGCATCCAGGCCAAGGACGTCGCCGCGCTCGACTGGATCGTGCTCGCCTTCCTCGCCTCGGCGCTGGTCTACTGGGCGGCCACCTACGCCCAGACGTGGCTCACCGGCTGGGTCGGGCAGCGGGCGCTGCAGGACCTGCGGCTCGAGCTCTTCACCCACCTCCAGCGCCTGTCGGTCGGCTTCTACTCGCGCAATCGCGCCGGCGTGATCATCTCCCGGCTCACCAACGACGTGCAGGCGCTCGACCAGCTGGTGAGCGACGGCATCACGACGCTCTTCCAGTCCTCCCTCATGCTCGTCGGCACGGCCGTCGTGCTGCTGCTGCTCGATCCCCAGCTCGCGCTCTACACCTTCATCGTCGTCCCGATCCTCTGGCTCGGCGGCCTGGCGTTCCGGATCGCGTCCGCGGACGCCTACCGGCTCACCCGGGAGCGGATCGCGGCGATCACCGGCTACCTGCAGGAGTCGATCTCCGGCATCCGCGTGGTGCGGAGCTTCGGCCAGGAGCCGCGCCACATCCGGGAGTTCGCCGAGCTCAACGAGCGCAACCGCGTCGCGAACCTGACGACGGTGAAGCTCAACGCCGCCTACTTCCCGGCGGTCGAGATGCTCTCCGCGCTGACCACGACGGGCATCCTGCTGGTCGGCGGGTTCGCGGCGATCGACGGCCAGACGACGGTCGGCGTGGTGTTCGCGTTCGTCGCGGCGCTGAACAACTTCTTCGACCCGATCCAGCAGCTCTCCCAGCTCTACACGACCTACCAGTCCGGGCATGGCCGCGCTGGACAAGATCTTCGAGCTGCTCGACGAGGAGCCCGACGTGCGCGATCGCGAGGACCCGCACGTCCTGCCGCGACTGCGCGGCGAGATCCGGCTCGAGGACGTGTCCTTCCGCTACGGCTCCGACGAGGAGGGCGAGTGGGCGCTCCGCGACCTCGACCTCGTGGTGCCGCCCGGCCAGACGGTCGCCCTCGTCGGCGCGACCGGCGCCGGCAAGTCCACGCTGGCCAAGCTCGTCGCCCGCTTCTACGACCCGACCGCCGGCCGGGTGCTCGTCGACGGCCACGACCTGCGCGACGTCGACTCGCGCTCGCTGCGCTCGCAGATGGGCATCGTGCCCCAGGAGCCGTTCCTCTTCAGCGGGACCGTGGCCGACAACATCGCCTTCGCGCGGCCGGCCGCCGGCCGGGACGAGATCGCCGCCGCCGCGCGGGCCGTCGGCGCGGACGTCTTCGTCGAACGGCTCCCCGACGGCTACGACACCGAGGTCGGCGAGCGGGGCGTTCAGCTCTCGTCGGGCCAGCGGCAGCTCGTCGCCTTCGCCCGGGCGCTCGTCGCCGACCCGCGGATCCTCGTGCTCGACGAGGCCACCGCGAACGTCGACGTCCACACCGAGACCCGGATCGAGGAGGGCCTGCGCCGCCTGCTCGCCGGCCGCACGGCGATCGTCATCGCCCATCGGCTGTCGACGATCCGCGGGGCCGGTCGGATCGTCGTGCTCGAGCACGGGCGGATCGTCGAGACCGGGACGCACGACGAGCTGCTGGCGGCGCAGGGCCGCTACTGGCGCCTCTACCGCGACTGGGCCGAGCAGGCGACGGCCTAGAGGCGCCGGAGCCGTGGCGCGCCGCTAGCTTGCCCGCGATGACCGTGCCGCCGGCGTCTCGCTCGCGCGCGACCGCGTCGCCCTCGGCTGATCGGCCGGTCGCCCATCCGCCGGGAATGCGGCGGCGGCGCTTCACCTCGGCGCGTGCGCCGCCGATGGATCGGACGATGCGCCGCGCGTGCCCTCGTCCCCTGCTCGCCGCCGGGCTCGCCGCCGGGCTGCTCGCCGCCGCCGGCCCCGCGACCGCCGCGGACACGCCGGCGCGCGGCTGGATCGTCACCTACCGCTCCGCCGTGACCCGTCCGGCCGACGCCACCGCCGAGCGCGAGCACGCGGCGGGCTTTCGCGCCCGCTACCGCTTCCGGTCCGCGGTGCACGGGTTCGCGGCGCGGCTGACCGCCGAGCAGGTCGACGCCCTGCGCGCCGACCCGGCGGTCCGCTCGGTCACGCCCGACCTGCCGGTGCGGGCGCTCGGCTCGCCGGTCGCCGCGGGCGAGACGGTGCCGCTCGGCCTGCGCCGCGTCGGCGCCGTCACGGGCGCGACGGCGCGCGGCGCCAGCACGGCGGCGGTCGCGGTGATCGACAGCGGGGTCGATCTCCACCACCCCGACCTCGAGGTCTCCGACGGGACGAACTGCATCAGCCCCGGCCAGCCGGCGGACGACGACGACGGCCACGGGACGCACGTCGCGGGGACCATCGCGGCGAAGAACAGCGGCGCCGGGGTCCTCGGCGCGGCCCCCGGCACGCGCATCTGGGCGGTCAAGGTGCTCGATTCGAACGGCAACGGGAGCGCGTCGTCCGTCATCTGCGGCATCGACTGGGTGACCGCCCACGCCGCCGCGCTGGGGATCAAGGTCGCGAACCTCAGCATCGGCGGCAGCGAGGGCGCGAGCACCTGCCTGACCTCGAGCCTGCACGGGGCGCTGTGCGGGGCCGTGGCGGCGGGCGTCACGATGGTCGTCGCCGCCGGGAACGAGGGGCGCGACTTCGGCGGGACCCCGCGCGGCGTCCCGGCCGCCTACCCAGAGGCGCTCACGGTCACCGCCGTCGCCGACGCGGACGGCGCCGCGGGCGGGGGCGGCACCTTCGGAGCCTGCGGCGAGGGCGAGAGCGACGACACCGCGGCGAGCTTCTCGAACTTCGCGCTCCTCGACGCCGACGCCGCCCACGTGATCGCCGGGCCCGGCGTCTGCGTCACCTCGACCTACAAGAACGGGGGCTACGCGACCGCCTCGGGCACGAGCATGGCGAGCCCGCACGTGGCGGGGCTCGTGGCGCTCTGCGAGGGCGAGAGCGGCGCCGCCGGGCCCTGCGCCGGTCTGAGCCCCGCCCAGGTCGGGGCGTACATGCGGACGCTGGCCCAGCACCACGCCGCCGGCGTGAGCGGCTTCACGGGTGACCCGATCGCGCCGTGGGCCGGCCGGACCTACGGCTACCTGGCGTGGGCGCCGGCCGGCGGCGGGGCGGATCCCCCGCCGCCCGGGCCCGGCGGCCAGGGCGGCGGCCACCCCACGCCCCCGCCGGCCTCGGCCCGGCCGGCCGGTCGTCCGGGGCCGATCACGAAGCTCGGGCCGGCGGGGCGGGTCCTCGCCGGCGGGCGCCAGCGGGTCCGCCGGGGCATGGTGTCGGTGCGCGTGCGATGCACGCGGGCCTGCTCGGCGACCGCGGCCGGAGTGCTGCGGGCGCCCGGCGCACGGTCGCGGCGTCTGCTCTCCGCGGGTGGGCACGGGCGCGCGGGCGCGACGCTCACGCTCCGCCTGCGGATCCCGCCGAACGCGCGCTCCGCGGCGCGGCGGTCGCTGCGCCGGCGTGGCGCCGTGGTCGCCTCGCTGCGCGTGCGGATCCGCGCCGCCGGCGGCGGCGCGCTGACCGTCGCCGAGACGGTCCGCGTGCGGCTGCGCTGACGCGCGGGCGAACACACGTTCCGTCCGGCCGCCATGGCACGCTGCTCGGGTCGGAGCCGACCCGAGCGAGAGCTGCGGGGCAGGGACTCGAACCCCGAAATCCAGCTCCAGAGGCTGGCGTGTTGCCAATTACACCACCCCGCAAGACACTCACCGCGACCGATGAGCGCGACGGGCAGGCTAGCGCACCCACACCGGACCAGGCGATGAAGAACGACGGTCGCGGTCGCTTCGGGTTCTCCGGCGGCGCGTGGTCGGACGCCGTCGCTCGCGGGGCGATTCGACCGCGGGCGCGCCGGGTCCCGATCGACGGCCGGACCGACGACTTCGCCGGGCGCGACCGGAGCAGCGGCGCCGACGGCGAGGCGCTTGCGGAGCCCGCCGCCTGACCGTGGCGATCGTCGGGCTCGACCACGTCCAGCTCGCCGCGCCGCCGGGCGCGGAAGCGGCGGCACGGGCGTTCTACGGCGACCTGCTCGGGTTGCCCGAGGTCCCCAAGCCCGAGGGCGTGCGGACGACCGGCGGGGCGTGGTTTCGCTGCGGCGGACAGGAGCTCCACGTCGGGATCCAGGCCGAAGGCTTCGCGCCCGCGACGAAGGGCCACCCGGGCCTGCTCGTCGACGGCACGGCCGCGCTCGACGAGCTCGCCTCGCGGCTCGCCGCCGCCGGCCACCCGGTCGACGTGGACGCGCGCATCGCCGGCGTGCGGCGCTTCTACACGGCCGACCCCTGGGGCAACCGCCTCGAGCTGCGGGCGGCCGCGGCGGGGTAGCCGCTGGGCGCTCGGCCGTCTTCGGCCGGGCCGGCTGTGCTCGGTGCCGCACGCCGGCGAGCGCCGGCCGCCCCCGCGCCGGGCGGAGCGCCTACCGCCGCCGCGCCCCGGCGCCGGGAACCCGTCGGGCAGCTCGAACTGGGCCTCGCCGAGCGCGAGGACCATCGGCTCCTCGCCACGGGCGGCGAGCGCGAGCGGCGCCGACGGGTCGGTGCTCTCCCACTCCACGGTCACCGCGCTGCGACCGGGAAACAGCATCGCCAGCTGACGCACCGCGCGGCCGTAGGAGTCCAGGCCGCCGATCATGCCGCGCAGCTCCCCGGTCTCGGCATCGACCTCGAACGGCGGCAGGGCGTGGACGTGCGGCTCTCCGAGCGGCTCGCCGGCGAGCGCGTCGGGGCGCTCGATCACGCGGACCTGCTCGCCCTCCGCGATCTCCAGCGGGCCGTCCGCAGGGCAGTCCACGACGGCCGTGGGAAGCGTCCCTCCCTGGTCGAGCGCGAGCACCACCCGGCGCGCGCCGGCCCGGCGCGCGAACCCCCGCAGCGTGGCGATGATCGCCGGCAGGCGCGGGGCGGCGTCGTCCGCGGGCCCGGAGGGCACGCCTACAGCGACGCCAGGTCCGTCGAGACGTCGCCGAGCCGCGCGGCGGCGGCCGCACCGCCGGCCAGCGGCGCACCGGCCGCCATGAGCCGCCGGGCGTGCTCGAGATCGTCGCCACGCCCGACCGAGAGCGCGCCGGCCACCCGGCCGCCGTCGAGGTACCAGAGCGAGAACTCGCCGTCCTCGAGCGAGCCGCGGACGACCTCCTCGTCCCACCTCGCGGCCGGGCCGACGTACTCGAGCGACGCCCAGTCGGCGAGGTCGGAGAAGAAGTAGGGCACGACGTCGTGGGCGACGTCACGGCCGAGCATGTTCAGCGCCGCGGTCCGGCCGTGGTTGAAGGCCACGTCCCAGTGCTCGACCCGGAGCCGGCGGCCGTGGACGACGCTGTCGTACTCGGCGATGTCGCCGGCGGCGAAGATCCCCGGGGCCGAGGTCCGCAGGCCGGCGTCGCAGCGCACGCCGCCGCCCTCGCCCGGCTCCAGGCCCGCCGCGCGGGCCAGCGTCACGTCGGGCGTGACCCCGGCGCCGATCACCACCGTGTCGGCCCGCAGGCGCCGGCCGGCGCGCGTGACGACCTCGCCGCACGCGGCCGCCCTCCCCCTCGAAGCGCTCGAGCTCGTCGGAGCCGCACACCGCGATCCCGTGCTCCTCCAGGCGGCTCTGGAAGAAGCGGCCGGCGGTCTCGCCGAAGCCGCGCGAGAGCGCCACGGGCTCCTGCATGAGGATCGTCACCTCGCACCCGAACGCCGAGCGCACCGACGCGGCGACCTCGCAGCCGATGTAGGAGCCGCCGACGCAGCACGACCGGGCCCCCGTCCGCGACGTCGGCGCGGATCGCGTCGGCGTTGCCGAGCGCGCGCAGGTGGTGGATGCCCTCGAGCTCCGAGCCCTCGACCGGGAGGCGGCGGACGTTCGCGCCGGTGGCCAGGAGCGCCGTGTCGAAGCTCAGCTCCTCCTTCGTGGAGAGCGTGACCCGCCGGGCGCCGGCGTCGAGCTTCGTCACGCTGGTCCGGGTCTGCAGCTCGATGTCCTGTGCCTCCCACCAGCCCGCCGGGCGGAACCACGTGTCCTCGCGCGACTCCTTCCCGGTCAGGTAGCCCTTCGAGCAGGGCGGGCGGTTGTAGGGCGGGTCGAGCTCGCGGCCGATGACCACCACGGCGCCCTCGGCACCCTCCTCGCGCAGCCACCGCGCGCAGTTCGCCCCGGCCAGGCCGCCACCGACGACGAGATGGGCGACGTGACGCCCGGCGCTCACGAGCCGGCGGCCGCGGCCGCCTGGGAGAACTTCGAGCTGACGTCGGCCTCGAGCCCCGGATCGAGGATGAGCAGCACCTCGTCCCCGGGCTCGACCACGGTGTCGGGGCCGGGCACGAACCCGGCGCCGTCCCGGAGGACCGAGATCACGAGACTGCCCTCGGGCATCTCCAGGTCGCCGACGCGCCGCCCCGCGGCCGGCGCGCCCTCCACCACCTCGACCTCGATGATCTCGAGGCGCTCCTCCTCGAGCGCGAGCAGCTGGACCAGCCCGTACTGCGGCACCTCGTGCTCGATCAGCCGCAGGATGAGGTCGGTGGCGGAGACCGCGGGCTGGATGCCGAGCAGCTTGAAGTGCTGGTGGTTGCGCGGGTTGTTGACGCGCGCGACGATGCGCCCGACGAGGTACTTCTCCTTCGCGACCTGGCAGATCAGGATGTTGTCCTCGTCGTCGCCGGTCACGGCGATGACGAGGTCGGCGCGCGAGATGCCCGCGCGCTCGAGCACCCACAGCTCGGTCGCGTCGCCGTACTGGACGGCGTGCTCGAGCTCCTGCTCGACCACGAGGTAGCGGCGGCGATTCGACTCGATCAGGGTCACCTCGTGCCCCTTGTCGATCAGCTCCCGGGCCAGGTTCCAGCCGACCTTGCCCGCTCCCGCGATGATCACGTACACCGGCCCGCCCCCCTCTGCGTCAGGCGGCGAACGCCGCGGCCTCGAGCATCTCGATCGCCTGCTGGGTGGGACAGATGGTGTGCAGCCCCTGCTCCTGATACCAGGCCGCGCGCGCCGGATCCAGGACCCGGACGATGACCTTCGGCACCTCGAAGCGCTTCTGGGCGATCTGGGCGATGACGAGGTTCGTGTTGTCGCCGTTCGTCGAGGCGAGGAACGCCTCGGCGTCCTCGATGCCCGCCTCGACGAGCGCGTCGACCTCGAGCGCGGTGCCGACCGTGAAGCGGCCGCCGGCATCCTCCCAGGACTCGCTGAGGTCCTTGTCGAGTCGCTCGTGGGAGAGCGGATCCTCGTCCAGGACCGAGACGTCGTGCCCGAGCTCCAGCGCCCGGCGGGCCACGGTCGACCCCACGCGCCCGGCCCCGACGATGAGCATCAGCATGGGCGGGACTCTAGCGCGCGGCGTCGTCCGTCCCGGTCGGCTCGCCGGTCGCGGCGGCGACGACCTCGACCGGCGCCGCGGTGAGGATCACCCGGCACTCCGCCTTGCGGATGACGTACTTCGTGACCTCGCCCACGGAGTTGTCCAGCGGGCCCCCGGACCCGCCGAGCAACGACCCGCCGCGGATCCGCGAGGGCTCCTCCGCGGCGAGGACGATCGCCTCGACGCCGCGCCGCCGGGCCTCGTGGACGATGCGCCTGCCCGGCGCGACGGGCGCGGGTCATCGCGGTCTGCACCTGCACGCCCTCGTACTCCTCCCCCACGGACTTCGCCCGCGCCAGCGCCGCGCGCGCGCGGCGGACCTGCGCGTCGGGCAGCCGCGCGTCGAGCGGAAGCGAGAGCGGCACCTCGAAGACCCAGATGGCCTCGATCGTGGCGTCGCCCTCGTCGTCGCTCTCGTCGCGCGTCCGCCCGGCGAGCCGGCCCGCGGTCTGCACGATGTCGTCGTCGAGCGGCTCGCCGAAGATCGGCACGAGGATCGAGCCGAACTCGCGGTCGGGGATCTCGTAGCGCAGCGCCTGCGCCGGGATCGTGACCCGCCCCAGCAGCGGCTTGCCGCCGCCACGGCGATAGACGACGTAGAGCACGAGGCCGAACGCCATCCAGGTCAGGCCGACGTAGCGCGCCCCCGCGTGGAGCACGAGCACGCTGACCCACGCGGCGCGCGGAGAGCGCCGCCCCGAACGCGGCGGGCAGCGGCACCTCGGCGCGCCCCACCCGCACGCTCAGGGGGACGCGGAAGGCCCGTCGGCGGTCCGGCTCGCGGTAGCGCAGCCGGACGATCGACACGTGCGCGATCGTGAAGGCGAGCATCGCCCCGAAGGCGTAGATCCCGACGAGGAACTCGAGGTCGGTCGGGATGAGCAGGGCGACCGCCAACAGGCCGGAGAGGGCGATCAGCACCCACGGCGTGCCGAACCGCTGGCTGAGGCGGCCGAGCGCGCTCGGGATCTGGCGGTTGGTGGCCAGCGAGTAGGCCAGCCGCGACACGCCGAGCATCGCCGAGTTCGCCGCCGCGACGAGCGCCACGGTGCCGGATACGGCGACGATCCAGCCCATGGCCTCGGCGAGCCAGTGCGGGTCGAACTGACGGACCACCCCGACCAGCGGCGCATCCTCCCAGCGGCCGCCGAGGGCGGTCCGGCCGTCCACGACGGGCAGGGCGCTGATCGCCACGAGCGAGATGCCGAGATACACGAGCACGATCACCGCCACGCCGCCGCCCATCAGCCGACGCAGCTCGCGCCGCTCGATCCGCACCTCGGCCGACAGGCTCGCCGCCGCCTCCAGCCCGGTGAAGGCGACCGTGACGAGGGTGAGGGCGAACACGAGGTCGCTCCACGTGGGGGTGGTGCCGAGGTCGACGGAGTCGGCGAGCGCGCCGGGATGGAAGACGAGCGCCAGGCCGAGGACGACGACGAGCACCTGGACCGCGATGTCGCCGAAGGCGATGAGGACCCGGCGGCTGAGGCGGAACGGGCTCAGCCCGCGGACGTTCGCGACGACGACGAAGGCGACGATCGCGGCCGCGAGGCCGAACCGCGGCAACCCCGAGCCCGCCGGCGACCACAGCGTCCCGAGGTAGCCGGTCGCGGCGAGCGCCGTCGCGGCGAGCACGATGACGTAGTCGAGGATGACCGCCCAGCCCGTGACGAACGAGACGAGCTCGTTGAACGCGTAGCGGGCGAAGACGGTGGAGCCGCCCGCCTCCGGATGCCCGGCCGCCCCCTCGGCGTACGTCATGCCGGCCAGGCCGAAGAAGAGCCCTCCGACGAGGAAGACGAGCGGGGTCAGGCCGAGCGCCCGGCCGGCCACCACGCCGAGCGCGAAGTAGACGGAGGCGACCGACGTCGTGTAGACGATCGCGAACAGCCCACGGGCGCCGATCCACGTCACGGCCGCCGCGCCTCGATCCAGAGCCGCCCGAGGCCGGCCGCGACGAACAGCGCGCCGACCAGCACCCCGGTGGCCACCGGTCCGCCGCCGGCGGCGAAGGTGCGCACCAGGATCGCCGCGCCGACCACCAGCATCGCGGCGGACAGCGCGCGGGTCGCGCCGCGGTGGATCCGGCGGGGGTCGGGCATGCCGGCGGAGAATCCTACGCCGGGCCCGGGGCCGGCTAGCTGGCGGCGACCGCGCGATCGGCGCCGCGATCGGAGCGCCCGTCGGCGCCCGACTCGATGATCACCCGGCAGGGTCGCTCGGCCAGCACCGTGTCCAGCGACTTCCCGAAGGCCGAGCCCCCGCGATCGGCCGGCAGCGGCATGACGATCGCGCGGGCCGCGATCTCGCGCGCCTCGTCGACGATCCGCCGACCGGCCTGGCCGGCCCGGACCTTCTCCCAGTGCCCGGTGACGCGCCGGCCGCCCTGCACCTTGGCCTGCTCCACGACGCCCTGCGCCTGGAGCTCCTGGTCGGGCATCGCCGCGTCGATCGGGCTCGAGCTCGGCACGGTGATGAGCACGAGCACGTGGATCCCGCGCTCGCGCGCCGCCGCCATCCGCCGGGCCGTCGAGAGGATCTCGGGCACGTAGCCGTCCTCGTCGAAGACGACGAGGATCGACGCGTACTCGGCCTCGTGCTCGACCACCGGCTTGGGGATGGCCACCTTCTTGGTGCTGACGAGGTCGAGTCCCTGGCGGCGCCGGTAGACCACGTAGACGACGACGCCGAGGAGCAGCCAGCCCAGGCCGGCGGCGGCCACGGCGAGATGCAGCAGCGTGACCGTGACCCAGGCCAGCCCGGTGCCCAGCCCGCCGATCACCGCGAAGAGCGGGAGCTCGTGCCCGGCGATCCGCAGCGACCCCGGACCGCGGTAGGGCCGCGCGCGGTCCGGGTCCTTCGTGCGCAGCCGGATCACCGACAGGTGCGCGATCGTGAACGAGAGCATGGCGCCGAACGCGTAGATGTTCCCGAGGAAGGTCGCCTGGCCGGGGATCAGCGTCACGCAGGCGATCGCCCCGAAGACGATGATCCCGATCCACGGCGTGCGAAACCGCGGGTGGAGCTGGCGGACCCGGTCGGGGAGCTGGCGGTGCAGCCCCATCGAGTAGACGAGGCGCGAGACGCCGATGATGCCGGCGTTCGTGGCGATGAAGAGGATCGTCGCGGCCAGCAGGCCGACGTAGAGCTCGGCGGCGCCCTGCAGCGCGCCGAGGTCGAGCTGCTTGACCACGCCGAGGATGGGATCGCCCGCGTAGCCGCCGTTCTCCTCCGACACCCCGAGCAGCGTCGTGCACCGACCGCCCTTGCAGGTCACCGGAAGCGCCGAGAGCGCCACGGCCGGCAGCGCGGCGTAGATCGCGAACACGGCGATGACGACGCGGTTGATCGCGCGCGGGACGGTGGTCCCCGGGTCGTGCGCCTCCTCGGCCATGTTCGAGATCGTCTCGATCCCGGTGTAGGCGATCATCGCCCACCGGGATCGCGATGAGGAAGTCCTTCCACGTCGGCGCCACGCCGAAGTTGACGTTGTCCGCGAGCACCTCCGGGCTCAGGACGAGCACGGCGCCGACGATCACCAGCAGGGCCTGGGTGGCGAGGTCGGTCACCGCGAGGACGATGTTCAGCCCGGAGGCCTCCTTCACGCCGACGACGTTGATCAGCGAGAGCACGACGATCACGCCGATCCCGAAGAAGATGTCGGCGGGGGAGCTGCGCAGCGGGTCCCAGAACAGTCCGCCGAGGTAGTGCGGGACGAAGAACGCCGAGATGGCGATCGTGATGACGTAGTTCAGCATCTGGGCCCACGCCGCGAAGAACGACCAGAACTCGTTGAACGCGTGTCGCGCGAAGCTCGAGGATCCGCCCGCCTCGGGGTACATGGACGTCGCCTCGGAGTAGGTCGCGGCCGTCAGGTAGAAGATGACCCCGGTGATGACGAACACGACCGGGGTGAGCCCGAGCGCGAACGAGGCGACCAGCCCGAGGGCGTAGTAGATCGACGAGCCCACGTTGCCGTAGGCCGTCGAGAAGAGCGCGTTGACCCCGAGTACGCGCTCGAGGCCGTGGAGGCGGCGTCTGGCCATGCGCGGCGGGCGAGATCATAGGCGGTAGGGTCGGCGGCGATGGCGGGGCGGATCGTGCTCTTCGGAGCCACCGGGTACACGGGGCGGCTGACCGCCGCGGCGCTCGTGGCGGCCGGCGCCCGCCCCGTGCTGGCGGCCCGCAGCGCCGAGCGGGCGACCGCGCTGGCGACGGAGCTCGGCGGGTCGCTCGAGACGGCCACGGCGGACGTGGCGCGGCCGGAGAGCGTGCGGGCGCTCGTCGAGGCCGGGGACGTGCTCGTGACCACGGTGGGGCCGTTCGTCCGCTGGGGCGGCGCGGCGGTGGCGGCCGCGATCGACGCCGGCGCCTGGTACCTCGACTCGACCGGCGAGCCGGCCTTCATCCGAGAGGTCTTCGAGCGCCACGGACCGAATGCGGCGCGGAGCGGCGCGGGCCTCGTCACCGCGTTCGGCTACGACTGGGTCCCGGGCAACCTCGCCGGCGCGCTGGCGCTGGACCGCGCGGGCGCCGCCGCGACACGCGTCGACCTCGGCTACTTCACCTCCGGCGGCTCGATCGCGGGAGCGGCGAGCGGCGGGACGCTCGCCTCGCTCGGCGGGGCGATGCTGGCTCCGGCCTTCGCCTACCGCGACGGCGCGCTGCACACCGAGCGCGGGGCGGCGCGGGTGCGCTCGTTCCGGGTCGGCGGCCGGCGCCTCACCGGGATCTCGGTCGGCTCGAGCGAGCACTTCACGCTCCCGCGGCTGCATCCCACCCTGCGGGAGGTCGGCGCGTACCTCGGATGGTTCGGCCCGCTCTCCCGGGTGGTGCAGGGCCTCTCCGCGGGCACGGCCCTCGCCACCGGCGTGCCCGGCGTGCGCGGCGGCCTCGAGGCCGCCGCGGGGAAGCTGCTGCGGGGCTCGACCGGCGGCCCGGACGCGGACGCGCGCGCCGGATCCGCGTCGATCGTCGTCGCCGAGGCCTTCGACGCCGGCGGCGGAAGCCTCGCCCGCGTCGAGCTGCGGGGCCCCAACGGCTACGACCTGACCGCGCGCTTCCTCGCGTGGGGCGCGATGGCCGCGGCCGAGGGCGGCATGGCGCAGACGGGCGCGCTCGGCCCGGTCGAGGCCTTCGGCCTCGAGCCGCTGCGGGCCGGATGCGCGGCCGCGGGCCTGGACGAGACCTGAGCTCGGGACCGCTTCGGCGGTTCGCCGCCGCGAGGGGCGAGCCGCGCGGCCGTGCCGAACTGCGGCACGGCGCCGCCGGGACCGATACACCTGGGGCATGGTCCGCCGGTGGCTCCCGCTCCTCGCGCTGACGGCGCTCGTCCGCGCCGCCGTCGGCCGGCGCGGCGCCCGCGCCGGCCGGAACGCTGCAGCCGCTCACGCCGTTCGCCGGCGCCCGGGCCACCGCCGGGACGCGGCTGACCTTCCGGGCGCGCCTCTCGGCCGAGGCGCTCACGCCCGCGCGGATCGTGGTGGCCTCGAGCCCCCGCACCGCCGGCGGTGCGCTGGAGCCGGGCGCGATCGTCGCCGCCGGCGGCGCGCGGCCCGGCGCCCTCGACGCGTTCGTCGTCGAGTGGCGGCCGTCCGGGGCGGCCGCCAGGGCCCTCGCGCGCCCCGGGCGGTACTGGTGGCAGGTGGTCGCCCGGTCCTCCGCGGACGGCGCCGCCGAGCTGCGCTCCACCCCCCGGAGCCTCGTCCTCGCCGCGCGTGGCCGGGTCGGCGGCGCGATCCCGCGCTGGATCGGCCGCCGCGGCCGGGCCACCTTCCGCGTCGGCCTCCGGGACGTCCCGCGCGAGGTCGGCGTCACCCGGTTCGTCGCGCTGGCCGTCCGCACGGGCCGGCGCTGGGGCCTGCGACCCGTGGGGACGACCGGACGCGTGGCCGGTCGTCGCGACGGCGTGAGCACCGTGGGGTTCTCTCGCGTGCTGCCGCCCGGCGCCCTGGGCCTGACGACGATCTACCGCGTCGTGCGCTACCGCGTGACGCGGCGGTGCGGCCCCGGCGGCTGCGTGGTGGTGGGACCCCCGCGGCGGCTGGGCACGCGGGTCGTCGAGCGCGACGTGGCGCTCGACCCGAGCGTGCCGTGGCAGCGAGGCCCGGCGCATCCCGGCGCGGGCCGGTACGACCTCGAGACCGTTCTGCTGCACGAGCTCGGCCACATGGCCGGCAACCGGGGTCATGCGCGGCGCTGCGCCAACTCGCCGATGGTCCCGGCGCTGGCGGCCGGCGAGTGGTGGCGCGATCCGGACGACTTCTTCTTCCGTCGCTGCGGGGAGTCGGGCGCGCGGGCACGGCCGGCCGGCCTGCGCCGGCGGGAGGTGATCGTCGGCCGCGTCGACGAGCCGGCGCCCTCGCCGCGGTAGGGTCGCCGCCCCCCGCCGCGTCGGCCCGACCCCGCCGCTCGCCGCGCCGGCCGACCCCGCCGCCCGCCCCACATCGCGAGGAGAACCATGACCGCCGCCGCGCCCGACTTCTCGTCCGCCAGCCGCCTCGCCGCCGACGTCCGCGCGGGCGAGCTCTCGCCGCGGGAGGCCGTCGAGGCGGCGCTGCGGCGGATCGAGCAGGTGCAGGCGGAGCTGAACTGCTTCACGCTCGTCGACGGCGAGCGGGCACTCGCCGCCGCGGACGCCGCGGCTCCGGGCGAGGACCGGCCGTTCGCCGGCGTGCCGATGGCCCTCAAGGATCTCGGCCCGTTCGCCGAGGGCCTGCGCCTGACCTTCGGGTCCGAGCTCACGGGCGACTTCGTCCCGCCCTTCGACGACTTCATGGTGGCCCGGCTGCGTCGCGCCGGGTTCGTGTTCGTCGGGCGGACCAACACGCCGGAGTTCGGCGTCCTCCCGGTCACCGAGCCGCGCCGCTTCGGCCCGACGCGCAACCCGTGGGACGTCACCCGGACCCCCGGTGGCTCCTCCGGCGGCTCGGCGGCGGCGGTCGCGTCGGGCGCCGTGCCGGTGGCCCACGCGAACGACGGCGGCGGCTCGATCCGCGTCCCGGCGGCGTGCTGCGGCCTCGTCGGGCTGAAGCCCGCGCGCGGGCGCGTCTCCTACGGCCCGATCCAGGGCGAGAGCTTTCTCACCAACGAGGGCGTCGTCACCCGGACCGTGGCCGACACGGCGGCGCTGCTCGACGTCATCGCGGGCTACGAGCCGGGCGACGCCACCTGGGCGCCCCCGCCGGCGGCGCCGTTCGCGGCGAGCGTCGGACGCGACCCCGGCGCGCTGCGGATCGGCCTCGCGCTGAACCCCCCGCTCGACTTCGCGCCCGATCCCGTCTCGGTGGCGGCGGTCGAGGCGGCCGGCCGCCTGCTCGAGTCGCTCGGCCACGCGGTCGAGCCGCTCGAGGCCCCGTGGGGCGCACCGGCGCTCGAGGAGTTCTTCATGACGATCTGGGCGTTCCTCTCCGGCATGGCCGCGCAGGGCCTCGGCGGACTCGTCGGGCGCGAGGCCACGGCGGACGACGTCGAGGGCGTGACGTGGTGGCTGATCGAGCGGGCCCGAGGGACGTCCGCGCTGGAGCTCGGGCGGGCGATGACCGGGATCCAGGCCTTCTCCCGCGGGGTCATCGGGGCGCTCTCGCCCTACGACGCCGTGCTGACGCTCACCCTGGGCTGCCGGCCGCTGCCGATCGGGGAGATCCAGGCCGACGGCCCGGACCCCGAGGCCGAGTTCCGCAAGTCCTACCCCATGGCCGGCTACACCGCCGTGGCGAACGCCACCGGCCTGCCGGCGATCTCGCTCCCGGTCGGCGTCGGCGAGGACGGGCTGCCGCTCGCGGTCCAGCTCGTCGGCCGGCCCGCCGGCGAGGAGGGTCTCATCGCCCTGGCCGCCCAGATCGAGGCCGCCCGGCCCCGGCTCGACGCCCGGCCGGGCGTGTTCGCGGAGTAGCGCCGCCCCCTACGTGATGATCGGGATGATCAGGATCGCGACGATGTTCGCGACCTTGATCATCGGGTTGATCGCCGGCCCGGCGGTGTCCTTGTAGGGGTCGCCGACGGTGTCGCCGGTGACCGAGGCGGCGTGGGCATCGGAGCCCTTGCCGCCGTACGCCCCGTCCTCGATGAGCTTCTTCGCGTTGTCCCACGCGCCGCCGCCGCTGGTCATCGAGATGGCCATGAAGAGCCCGACGACGATCACGCCGATCAGCAGCCCGCCGAGCGCCTCGGTGGAGATCAGGCCGACGACGAGCGGGATGAGGATCGGGATGAGCGAGGGCAGGATCATCTCGCGCTGGGCGGACTTGGTCACGAGGTCCACGCACGCCGCGTACTCCGGCTGCTCGGTGCCGTCCATGATCCCCGGCTTCTCGCGGAACTGGCGGCGAACCTCCTCGACCACCGCGCCGCCGGCCCGGCCCACGGCCTCCATCGAGAGCGCGGCGAACAGGTAGACCATCAGCCCGCCGACGAGCAGGCCGATGAGCACGGGCGGGTTGCCGATCTCGAAGCGGAAGACCCGGCCGGCCTCGGCGCTCAGCTCGCGCTCGAAGGCCGCGAAGAGGACGAGCGCGGCCAGCGCCGCCGACCCGATCGCGTAGCCCTTGGTGACGGCCTTCGTCGTGTTGCCGACGGCGTCGAGCGGGTCGGTCACGTTGCGCACGTCCTCGGGCAGGTCGGCCATCTCGGCGATGCCGCCGGCGTTGTCGGTGATCGGCCCGAAGGCGTCGAGCGCGACGATCAGCCCGGTCAGCGAGAGCTGCGCCATCACCGCGACGCCGATGCCGTAGATGCCGTCGGCGCCGCCGCCGGCCAGCTTCCAGGCGCCGAGGATGCCGAGCGCGATGACGATCGCCGGCAGCGCCGTGGCCTGGAAGCCCTGCGCGAGCCCCTGGATGATGTTCGTCGCGTGCCCGGTCTGCGAGGCGGCGGCGGTCTTCTTCACCGGCGAGAACCGGGTGGAGGTGTAGTAGTCGGTGATGACGAACAGCGACGCGGTCACCCCGATGCCGATCAGCGAGCAGAGGTAGAAGTCCGTCACCGTCGGGGCGCTCCGCGCGGCGACGATGGCCTTGAAGCTCACGCCGTCCATGAGCCACGCCGTGACCGGGTAGAACGCGGCGGCGGCGATCGCCGCGGAGAGGATCAGCCCCTGGTAGAGCGCGCGCTCGACGTTCCCGGCCGCGGAGCGGACGGCGAAGGTCCCGATGATCGAGGCGATGATCGACACCCCGCCGAGGACGAGGGGGTAGAGGGCGACCTGCGTCTGCTCGTTGAAGGTGAGCACCCCGAGCAACATGACGGCGACGGCGGTCACCGCGTAGGTCTCGAACAGGTCGGCCGCCATGCCCGCGCAGTCGCCCACGTTGTCCCCGACGTTGTCGGCGATCACGGCGGGATTGCGCGGATCGTCCTCCGGGATGCCGGCCTCGATCTTGCCGACGATGTCGGCGCCGACGTCGGCGCCCTTGGTGAAGATGCCGCCGCCCAGACGAGCGAAGACCGAGATGAGCGACCCGCCGAAGCCGAGGCCGATGAGCGCGTCGATGGCCTCCTTCTGGCTCTTGTCGAAGAGCGCGGTGAGGATCCCGTAGTACGCGGCCACGCCGGTCAGGGCCAGTCCGACGACGAGCATGCCGGTCACCGCGCCGCCGCGGAAGGCCACGTCGAGCGCCCGACCCACACCGCCGCGGGCCGCCTCGGCGACGCGGGCGTTGGCTCGGACGGACACGTTCATCCCGATGTAGCCGGCGGCGGCGGACGCGCAGCCGCCGATCAGGAAGCCGACGGCCACCTCGATGTTCTGGATGAAGATCAGCGCGACGAACAGCACGACGCCGACCAGGGCGATCGTCGTGTACTGCCGGTTGAGGTAGGCCCGAGCCCCCTCCTGCACGGCGGCGGAGATCGAGCGCATCTGCTCGTTGCCCGGGGAGAGCGCGAGCAGTTGGCGCGAGGTGACGGCGCCGTAGATCACCGCGCAGCCGGCGCACACCAGCGCGACGACGACCCCGTGATCGGTCAGGAACTCGGACAAGGAATCCTCCAGAAGTCTGCGTTCAGGTGGGAGCCGGGGGCCGGGCCCCGCAACGTGATCGGGGCGGCCGAAGACCCGCGCACGGGCGGCCGCCCCGGAAAAGAGCGCGCGGGAGTCTAGATGATCGGCCGGGCGTCGGGCGGCGCGGACGGGGCTCCGGGCGAGGCGCCCGGCTCGATCGGGCTCATGGCGACGGCGTCCCCGGCGACCGCGAACCCGGGCGCGGGCGCGGGGGATGTCGCCGGCGCCGCCTCCGAAGGCTCCCGACGCGACACGACCGGCACGAACTCGGCCTCGGGCCAGCGACCGAGCGCGGCGTGGACGAACGCGAGCAGGTAGCAGGCGCCGGCCACCACGGTGGCGACCGCGAAGCCCCACGTGATCGCCACCGACACGGCGATCACCGAGGCGACGACGGACGCGACCCCGTTGACCCCCCAGGCCCACGGCGCCGCGCTCGGCCACAGCGCGGTGAGCCGGCGCAGCCCGAGGGGCATCGCCATGCCGAGCGCCACGCCGGCCGGGGCGAGCAGCGCCACGGTGATCGCCACCCGGGCGGCGAACGGCAGATCGATCAGCGCGCGCAGCAGCGGCTGCAGCCCGTAGGCGGCGGCGAGGATCACCGCGGACCCCGCGCCGAGCGCGGCGAGCAGCGCCCGGCGCGGATTCGCGTCGAACCGCTGCGAGAGCCAGGCGCCCGCCCCGGTGAACAGCAGCAGGGCCGCGAGCACCACCGAGAGCGAGTAGGTCGGGAAGCCGAGGAACAGCACGAACCGCTGGATGAGGACGACCTCGAGGACGAGGAAGCCGAGGCCGATCAGGGCGAAGTACGACAGCGCGCCGGCCCGGGGCCGGCCGGCCCGCGGGACGAGCACGAGCGGGGCCGCGACGGTCACCGCCGCGAGGGCGAGGAGGACGAGCAGCGTGAGGCCGAGCACGAAGACCGGGTCGGGAGCGCTCAGCGGCCCGCGCGTCCGGTCATGGAAGATGTCGTCGAAGCGCCGCATGTTGAAGAAGAACGGCTTGTCGTCGGTCGGCGGGCAGAGGTCGTAGGCGGCCCGGGCGCAGAAGGCCGCGGGACTGCGCCGCCGCCGCGAGGTCCGCCCACTGGCCGCGGAACGGGCCCCCGGGCGCGAAGACCACGCCCTCCGAGCGGCGGGCCGCCAGGGCGCGGAGGCGCGCGATCTCGGCGGGGGCGAACGGCGTGCGCTTGACGAGCGTCGTCGCGTAGGGGAAGCGGTTGAACGCGTTGTCGTAGCTGCCGAGCAGCACCGCGACGTGGCGCCGGGGGTCGCGTACCCCCGCCTGGCGGAGCGCCTCGAGGGCGAGCCCGGTGATGCGCAGCCCCTCGTTGCCGTTCGCGCGATAGGGCCGCGAGACGTTGAGGATCCCGTCGGGCCGCAGATGGTCGAGATACTCGCGGAAGGCCTCGACGGTGTAGAGGTTGTTCTCGTTCAGCGCGAACGCCTGGCCGGAGTTGCCGCTGTAGGTGTCGGTGAACCCGAGCTGGATCTGGTCGTAGCGGGTGTCGCGCGCCGCGAGCGTCGAGCGCCCGTCCCCGATCGCGGTGTGGACGCCCGGCAGCGTGTACGGGGCGCCCGAGACCGCGCGCAGGTCGCCGTCGACGAGGTCGCGGATGCCGCGGTTGAGCTCGATGACGTCGACGCGCTGGCGCTCGGAGAGCGCGGTCAGGATGTCGCGCCCCCCGCCGCCGCCGATGACCAGGGCGCGCCCGGGCCCGCCGATCGCGTAGCCGACCGACTGCGGGCCCTCCTGGAGCCGCCGCCAGCCGGGTATCGGGGTCCCACGCCGGTGGGGCACGATCTCGCCGATCACGCGGTCGTAGACGACGAGCGCGTTGGGCGAGGACCCGACCGGCAGGTAGCCCAGGACGCGGCTGAGCGGGGTCCATCGCTCGGCCACGGGGTCCGGCCCCAGCGGGTCGATCGCGAACATCCGGCTGTCGGCCGAGACCGCGGTCAGCGTGGCGGCGAGCACCAGCGCCGCGAGCGCGGCCGTCCGCTCCGGGCGCGCACGCCACGCGAAGAGCAGCGCGGCGCCGGCGCCGAGACCGCCGACGGCGACCATCAGCGTCGGGGCGTCGGCCACCCAGAGCAGCGGGACGATGACCGTGGCGCCGACCGCAGCGCCGACGAGGTCGAACGCGTAGAGGCGCCCGATCGATCGCGCGTAGGCGCGTACCGCGAGCGCCACCACGATGCCGGCCGCCAGCAGCGGCAGGAAGCTCAGCGCACAGGCCGCCGCGAAGCTCCAGGCGAACTCGCCCGTGATCTCGAAGGTGAGGTAGGTGAGGTGCAGCCGGACCAGGAGGAAGGCCGCCACCGGCACCAGGGCGGCGAACGCCAGCGCCCAGCGCGCGAGCCCGCGCTCGAGCGTCGGGCGCTCGAACCACCCGGGGCGGACGTAGACGAGGATCGCGCCCGCGCCGACGCCGAGCAGCGCGAGCGAGATCGCGAGGAAGCCGAAGTGGTAGAAGAGCACCGCCGAGAAGAGGCGGGTGAGGACGACCTGGAGGGCCAGCGTGCCGGCCGCCACGAGGCCGACCGCGACCATGATGCGGAGCGGAGGGCGCGCGAGCATCGGCGGCGAGACTATCGGGCGGATCGGCCGATCGGCGCCGGGTGCGGCGCTACTGCCCGGGCACCCAGAGGCGCCCGCTGCGCTGTGCGGGCCCGGGCGCCTCGGCACCTTCGGCGCCCCCGGCGTCGGGTGCCGGCGGGGTCTCCGAGCCCTCCCCGGCGGTGTCCTCGCCGCCCGTGTCCTCGCCGGCCGGCGCCGCGCCGGGAGCCGGCGGCGCCCCGGCCCCCTCGCCGGCCTGCACGAACCCGAGCTGGAGCTGGGCGAGCGCGTCGCGCACGGGCTTCGCCTGCTCCGGGGTGGCCGACTCCAGCACGGGACCGAGCGCCCGGACGGACTCGATGGCCACGCGCGCCTGCTCGAGGTCGCGCTCGTCCTCGGTGCCGGGGACGACGCCCACGCGGCGCATCCCGAGGTTCACGAGGTCGGCGACCGCGCTGAGCAGCACCTCCTCCACCCGCAGGCGCTTCATCTGCGCCTCGAGCGCGGCCCGCATCTCCTCCTCGCTGGGCTGTCCTTGCTGGGGCGGGACTCCGCTGGTCATGCCACCACCTCCTGGGCGTAGGTCTCCCGGGTCTCGCGGACCGCCGCCGCGAACACCTCGTCCATCGGCGCGCCCGCCTCGATCATGCGCCGCTGGCGCTGCGCGCCGTTGCGCTCCGGCAGCGCCACCTCGATCCCGAGCTCCGCGCGGGCGGGCGCCGTCCACGCGAGCAGCCGCTCGGCGACGGCGGCCGCAGGGTACTCCTCGGCCCGCTCGAGGTCGATCATGCGACCGTCGAGCCCGTAGCGGATCGCGCGCCACACGTTCTCCTCGACGAGGCGCGGCGCGGGGTCGGCGAACGGGACGCCGTCGTCGAGGTCGCGCGCGGCCTGGGCGACGCAGGCGACGACGAGCGCGGCGACGCCCTCGGACTCGCCCGCGGTCATCTGGGCGTCGGCCATCCGCACCTCGACGGTGCCGAAGGCCACGTGCGGGCGGATCGACCACCACAGCTGCGTGTACTCGACGATCGACCGGGTCCGCAGCAGGAACTCGAGGTAGGCGCGGTAGCCCGCCCAGCCGCCGAAGGCATCGGGGACCCCGCAGCGCGGGAAGTTCCGGGTGAACGTCTGGGTGCGGGCGCTGTGGAGCCCGGAGTCGCGGCCGTCGACGTAGGGCGAGTTCGCCGATACGGCGAGCAGCAGCGGCAGGACCGGGCGCAGGCGGTCGCAGACGCGGACCGCGCGGTCGAGGTCGCGCACCCCGACGTGCACGTGCAGCGAGAAGGTGTTGTTCCGCCAGGCCACGTAGCGCAGGTCGTCGGCGACCCGCCGGTAGTGGGCGGTGTCGATGATGTGCTGCTCGCGGTAGTCGGCCCAGGGATGGGTGCCCGTCGCGCCGAGGGCGACGCCGCGCTCGCCGGCCAGCGTGAAGAGCCGGCGGCGCCGGTCGCGCTGGCGGGCGATCGCGTCGTGCAGGTCCTCCCCCCGCCCCGAGCGGATCTCGATCTCCGAGGAGATCAGCTCCCCGGCGATCGACTCGGCGAGCACGGGGTCGCGATCGACCGCCGCCGAGCGCAGCTCCTCGAAGCGCGGGACCATCGCCAGCGTCGCCGGGTCGAGCAGCGCGAACTCCTCCTCCAGGCCCACGGTGAAGTCCGTCGCCTCGGCGAAGACGTCGGGCATGGTGTCGAGGTCGAAGCTCACGGTGGCGGCCCGGCCGCAGGCCGGCGCGGAGATCAGGTCAGGTAGAAGTAGAGCGCGTAGAGGAGGTCCACGGCGGGGCTGGAGGTGTGGACCGTGACCTCGGGCGGGACCTGCAGCAGGGCCTCGCTGTAGTTGAAGATGATCTTCACCCCGGCCCCCACCAGCTCGTCGGCGAGGGGCTGGGCCGCGGCGGTGGGGACCGCGAGGACCGCGACGACGATGTCCTCCTCCTCGACCACCGCCGGCAGGTCGCCGACCGGCCGGACGCGGTGGGGGCCGACCGACTCCCCGACCTTGCGCGGATCGGCGTCGAACAGCGCCACCACCCGGAACCCGTGGTCGGCGAAGATGTCGGAGTCGGCGATCGCGCGGCCGAGGTTGCCGGCCCCGAACAGCGCGATGTTGTGCTGGCCCGACGTCCGCAGGATCTTGCGGATCTGCGATACGAGCGAGTCGACGTTGTAGCCCACCCCGCGCTTGCCGAACTTCCCGAACCCCGACAGGTCGCGGCGGATCTGCGTGGAGTTGACGTGCGTGTAGTCCGAGAGCTCCTGGGAGGAGATCGTCTCCTTGCCCATCTTCTTGGCCTGCGTGAGGACCTGGAGGTAGCGCGAGAGCCGGGCCGCCACGCCGAGCGAGAGCCGCTCTCCGGGCTGCCCGCTGGGACTGTCCTCGTCGCGCTGGGCCACGCTGCTCATGCGCCGGCCACTCTACCGAGCCGCTCCCGCAGCTCGGCCTCGGGAACCTCGAGCGCGAACCACTCCTCGGAGCCGCAGGTGACCACCGGGATCCGCTCCAGATAGCGCGCGTGGAGGGCGTCGTCGGTGGTGATGTCGCGCGTCCGCAGCGCGAACGGCACCTCGCCGCGCACCCGCTCGAGCACCGTCCGCGCCTCGTCGCACAGACAGCAGCCCGGCCGGGTGTAGAGCGTCAGCGCGATCATCTAGAGGCCGCGCTCGCCCGTGGCGTAGGCGTCGAGTCGGAGGTAGTCGGGGAAGGGCAGCGCCGGCAGCTCGCGGGCCGCGGCGCCGATCATCGCCGCGTTGTCGGTGCAGAGCTCCGGCGGCGGGACGGCGACGCCGGGGACGAGCGCGCGGGCGGCGGCGCGCAGCGCGCCGTTCGCCGCCACGCCGCCGCCGAGGGCCAGCCGGTCGAGCCCGGTGGCCTCCAGGCCACGCCGCAGGCGCTCGCGGAGCTGGGCGACGATCGCGGCCTGGTAGGAGGCGGCGAGATCCGCCCGGCGCCGCTCGGCCTCCGCCGGGCCGAGGTCGCGGACCGCGTAGAGCAGCGCGGTCTTGACGCCGGCGAAGGACATGTCGAGGCCCGCCACGCCGTCCGCGACCGGGAGGGGGAAGGCGGCCGGGTCGCCGTCGCGGGCGAGCCGCTCGAGCGCCGGGCCGCCCGGATAGCCGAGGCCGAGCAGCCGCGCCCCCTTGTCGAAGGCCTCGCCCGCGGCGTCGTCCAGCGTGGCGCCGAGCACGGTGAAGCCCGGGCCGGGCTCGCGGACGTCGGCGAGGAAGGTGTGCCCGCCGCTGGCGATCAGGACGAGGAACGGCGGCGCGAGCGCCGCGGGCCCGAGCGCGGCGGCGGCGACATGGCCGTGAAGGTGGTCCACGGGCGTCAGCGGGAGCCGCCGCGCCGCGGCGATCGCCTTGGCCCCGGCCAGGCCGACGAGCAGCGCGCCGACGAGCCCGGGGCCCTGCGTCACCGCGACGCGCTCGACCGCCGGGAGCGTGGTCCCGGCGCGGGCCAGGGCGTCCTCGATCACGGGATCGAGCAGCTCGAGGTGGTGCCGCGCCGCGATCTCCGGCACGACCCCGCCGAACCGGTCGTGGACGCCCTGCGAGGAGACCACGCTCGAGCGCACCGAGCCGTCCGCGGCGACCACGGCGGCGCAGGTGTCGTCGCAGCTCGTCTCGATCGCCAGGATCACGCGCGGCGACCGGCCCGCAGCGACGCCGGCTCGACCGCGCCGGGGACGTCGGCGAGCGAGCCCGAGCGGGTCGCGGGCGTGCGCCACATGATCAGGGCGTCCTCGCCGTTGTCCTGGTAGTAGCGGCGCCGCAGCCCGGCCGAGCGGAACCCGAAGCGCTCGTACAGCGCGATCGCCTCGTCGTTCGTCGGCCGCACCTCGAGGGTGAGCCGGGCGTCCTCGTCGCCGATGCGCTCGAGCAGGCGCTCGAGCAGCGCCGACCCGATGCCCCGCCGCCGGGCGACGGGGTCCACGGCGACGTTCATGAGGTGCCACACGGTCTCGTAGCGCGAGCAGACGAGGTAGCCGGTCAGCCGGCCGTCGCGGCGCGCGGCGAGGCAGATGCCGGAGGGCTTGGAGAGCTCGAGCACGAACATGGCCAGCGACCACGGCGTCGGGAAGGCGCGTCGCTCGATGGCCACGACCTGCGGGAGATCGGCGTAGGTGAGCCGGCGGATGTCGAGCTTCTCGGCGGTCATGCGCGCTCCCGCCCGGCCCGGGCGAGCTCCGCGTCGGGCCGGCGGAGGTAGTCGGGGAGGACCGTGCCGCGGGCACCCGGCCGGACGTCGAGCGCAAGCCGGGCGAGCAGCGAGGCGGACACCCGGTGGAGCGGCGAATCGTCGTCCGGGACCTCGAGGCCGGCCCGTTCGATGAGCGCCCTGAATCGTAGCGCCCCGTCCCCGACCGCCAGACGCGGTCCGGGCAGTCCGGCGAGGGCCGCCGCCAGCGGCTTCGGCGCGAGGGCCGCGGGCGGCATCGCCGCCGCCTCGCGGTCCCACGCGGCGGCGAACGCCTCGCCCCGCCGCGCGTCCAGCACCGCGGCGACCCGGCCGCCGGGCGCGGCGTCGAGGGCGCCGGCGGCGAGCGCGTGCAGCGAGGAGACCCCGACGAGCGGGAGATCGCGGGAGAGCGCCAGGCCGTGCGCGGTGGCGAGGCCGATCCGCAGGCCGGTGAAGCTGCCCGGGCCGGTCCCGACCGCGATCCGGCCGAGGTCGCCCCAGTCCGCGTCCGCGGCCTCGAGCGCCGTGGCGCAGAGCCCGAGCAGGCGTGTGGCGTGTCCGGGCCGCTCGCCGGGCGCGGGGTCGTGCCGGCGCTCGGCCGCGGCCGCCGGGTCGCGCGCGTCGAGCACCGCGGCGGTGGTGGCGGCGGTCGCGGTGTCCAGCGCGAGGACGATCACGCGCGGCCGAGCGGCTAGCGGCGATCGATCCAGCGCAGCAGCACGCTCCCGGCCGTGAAGCCGGAGCCGACGACGCTGAGCAGCAGGAGGTCACCGTCCGCGAGCGGCTCGCTCGCGATCCCGGCGCACAACGTTGTCACGATGCCGGCGCCCCCCTGGTTTCCGCGGGTCTGGACGTTGTGCCAGTGCTGATCGTCGCGAACGCCGAGCGCCTCCACGAGATCCTCGAGCAGCCGGTAGTTCATCTGGTGCGCCATGAATGCGCGCAGGTCGGCGATCGTCAACCCGTGCGCGTCCAGCATGTCGCCCGCGGACTCGACGAGCAGCCGGGTCGCGATCGGCTTGATCGCGGCTCCGTCCATCGTGAACCAGCCCTGCACGGGGGTCAGCGCCAGACCCGCCCCCTCGTTGTGAGAGCTGAGCCGGATGTCCACCACCTCCGCCCCGAGGACCGGCGGGTCTGGCTGGAGGAGCACGGCCGCCGCGCTGTCGCCGAAGAAGATCGCAAACCGCCGGTCCGCATAGTCCACCACCCGGCTGTACTTCTCCGCCGTGCTGAGGACGAGTCGGCGCTGGCCCTGAGCCACCATGAGACCCCGCGCGACGGCGAGCCCGTAGGCGAAGTTCGAGCACGAGGCGTTGATGTCGAAGTGGATCCCGCGTAGACCCAGCTTCTCCGCCGCGTGGGCCGCGGTCGCCGGCGCGAGCGTGTCCGGGGTGCTCGTCGCGCAGATGAGCAGGTCGACGTCGTGGACCGTCCATCCGCCGCGCTCCAGGGCGCTCCGGATGGCGAGAACCGCGAGGTCGCTCGTGTCCACATCGTCCGCCGCGATATTGCGGGCCTGGATCCCGGTGTGGCTGACGATCCACTCCTCCGACGTGTCGATCCGGACGATGAGATCGGCATTGGTGAGCACCCGCTCGGGGTGGTGGTATCCGGTGCCCGCGATGTAGGTGCCGACCATGCGAACGAGGAGTCTAGGGCCCGCTCCGCGTCAGCGGAACGAAGGGGCGGTGCACCTACGGGCCGCCCACCGGGCCTCGGCTACGATCCGCCCGGTGACATCCGCCCCCGCTGTCCAGCGCGCCGAGCCGCCCCCTTCGCTGGCCACGCCCCACTATCCGCTCTTGGACTCCTTGCGCGGGATCGCGGCGCTCAGCGTCTTCGTCGCCCACTTTCTCATCTTCATCGCACCCGAGGTGGATGCGAGCGCGTTCTCTCCGCTGCTCACCCGACTCGATCCCGGCGTGGCGATCTTCCTCCTCCTCTCCGCGTTCCTGCTCTACCGCCCGTTCGCGGACGCCCGTCTCGAGCGCGCCCGCGGGCCCGCCACGCTCCCGTTCTTCGCCCGGCGCGTGTTCCGGATCGTCCCGGTCTACTGGGTCGCCCTGACGGCCGTCGCAATCTACTTCGGCATGGACTACGTGTTCACCCCGAGCGGGGCCCCCCTCTACTACGGCTTCCTCCAGATCTACGACAAGAGCACGATCACGAACGGGATCGGGCAGGCCTGGACGATCGCCGTCGAGGCGTCCTTCTACGTGATGCTCCCGGTCTGGGCGCTCACCATGCGACTGGTCCGCTTCAACTCCCGGCGCGCGTTCTTGATCACCGAGCTCACCGGGCTGGCCCTGCTCTGGCTTTGCAGCTTGTTGTGGCGCTGGTATTGGTTCGTCGTCACGCCCCCGGCCCCCGGACTCGGGCCGGTGAAGGTCAGTGCGCCGCTCTTCACGCTCCCCGCGTACCTGGACGCACTGGCCGTGGGGATGGCCCTCGCCGTGGTGAGCGTGGCGCTCGCCGGGCGTGAGCGCCAGCCAGCTGTGGTCCGGTTGATCGACCGGCGGCCGTGGCTCCCATGGGTCGCGGCCGCCGTGCTGTTCTGGCTCTCTGGAATCGGCGGCGGCACCGTGCGGGTCGACTCCCCCGCGTTCTATCTCCTGCATCAGCAGTTCAACGTCCTGGTCGCCGTGTGCCTGTTCCTGCCTGCGGTGTTCGGCACCTCCGATCGCGGGCGCCTGGGCCGCTTCCTTCGTACCCCGGCGCTGGTGTGGATCGCAACGATCTCGTACGGCTTCTACCTCTTCCACCTGCCGGTGATGACCGGGTTCGCACGAGACGGCTTCATCGCCGAGCACGGGGAGCTGGCCTTCTTCGTCGTGACCTTCGCGGTCACGGCGGCACTGGGCGCGGTCAGCTACTACGGTGTCGGGCGCTACTTCGTCCGGCTCGGGCATCGCCTCCCGCGCGGCCGGCCTCGGCGAGCGGCCGATGCCGGCTCATCCACGCCGGCCTCACCGCCCCAACCCGCGCTCGGACCGCCGCCTTCGACGTGAGCCAAGGCGCTGGGCGAGCCGCCATCGTCACGGGAGGGTCGGCGGGGATCGGCCTGGCGATCGCCAGGCTCCTCGCCGAGGAAGGACATGGAGTCACGATCGCGGCGCGTGACGGGCGACGTGCGCAGGCCGTCGCCGCCTCGCTCCGAGCGCACGGCGCGCAGGCGGAGGCAGAGATAGCGGACATCGCCAGCGACGATGACGTCGCGCGCCTCGTTTCAGCCCACCGCAAGCGCTTCGGCAGACTCGACGTTCTAATCAACAACGCAGGCTACGGGGGTCCGTTGGGCTCCGTCGAGGCGCTCGATCAGCGGGTAGTCGACCGGGTGTTCGCCGTGAACCTCCGCGGTACCTATCTCGTCAGCCGCGCCTGCCTTCCGCTGCTGCGAGCTGCGGGTGGCGAGCATGGACGTGCGCTCGTCGTCAACACGGCGTCCGTAGCGGCTGTGCGCGGAATCGGAGAGATCGCAGCCTACTCCGCCACCAAGGCCGCGATCGTCAGACTCGGCGAAGCGCTGCAGGCGGAGCTGGCGGGAACGGGCGTGAAGGTCACGTCCCTCTGCCCGGCGCTCACCGCGACGCCGATGAGCGAGAAGGCCTGGGCACGAGCCATCCCGTTGGCCGACATGCTCCGCCCCGAAGACCTGGCCGAGGTCGTTCGCTTCCTCCTGCGAACCTCCCCGGCATGCACGGTGCCGGAGGTCGTGCTCATGCGGCCGGGCCTTCGCGTGTGAGCCTCGCGGCAATGCCGGCGGGCTCAACCTCGATGCGTCGCCGGTCGCGGCCGAGGTGCGTCAGTCGCACCCGCCGGGCGACCCGCCCCGGCCAGGCGCCGCCGCGATCCGCCCACTCGACGAAGACCACGTCTCCCGACTCGATGTACTCCGCGAGCAGAGCCGGATCCTCACCGGTGAGACCGCCGTCGAGGCGGTACAGGTCGACGTGGGATACCTGGAGGCGCCCGGCGTAGCGCCGCGCCAGGTTGAAGGTCGGGCTGGTGACCGGGCCGCGGACGCCGAGCGCGCGGCAGGCGCCTCGCACGAGGGTCGTCTTGCCGGCGCCCATCTCACCGGAGACGAGCACGACATCCCCGGCAACCAGGTCCCGCGCGACCGCAGCACCGAATTCCTCCGTCGCGGCCGCAGAACGGGTCTCGTGGACCGGGCCCGGGGTCACCGACCGAGCGTAGCGAACCTCCTGCCCGCACACCGACCGTCGCTATCGTCCGGGACTGTGCTGCGCTCACGACGGGCTCTGGCCGCGCACGGCACCGTGTTCCTGGTCACGCGCGGCACCAACGCCGCGCTTGCGCTGGCGCAGATCGCGCTCGTCTCGCACTTCTACTCGACCTCGGCGGCGGCGACGTTCTTCGTCTTCTGGACGGTGGTGTGGGCGGGATCGGTGCTGCTCCGCTTCGGAACCGACCAGATCATCCCAAAGCACGTCGCGCTCGCCAGCCGCGATGGGGATCTCGGGCATCTCAGCGGCTTCCGGGCGATCCTCCGGTGGACTCTGCCGGCGGTGGCGCTGGCCAGCGCGCCGATCCTGATCGTCACCCTGCCCTCGGCCACGGCGGCCGAGGCGCTGGCCGCGGCGCCGGCCCTCCTCCTGGCGGCGCTGGCCTGGGCGGCGGCGTACGTCGTCATGGGCGTCGCGAAAGGCTACGGCGAAGTCTCGCTGGCCGGCGTGGTCCAGGGCGTGGTCGTCCCGATCGGCTTCACGGTGGTGGCGCCGCTCGCCGCGGCGATCGACCACTCGTGGCTGACCCTCGCCTACGTGACGAGCCTGGGGACGCTCGCCGCGAGCGTCGCGAGCCTGGCGCTCGTCGCCCGCGCGGTGGGCCGATCGCCGCTCCGCGCCGCCTTCAGCACCGCAGAGCGGCCTGTTCGCGAGCCCGACCGGATCCCGACCGGCATGCTCGGCGGCATCATCGAGATCGTCCTCTGGCTCCCGCTGTGGCTGGCCTCGGCGATCGGCGTGAGCGACGCGGAGATCGCCGGCCTGTACGCGGCGCTGCGGGTGAGCGGGACGTTCTCGTGGGCCTTCACGGCGGTCGTCAGCGTGACCGTGCCCCTGATGGCGCGCGCCCTGGCCGATCGCGACTACCACGCCCTGGCTCGGCTACTCTGGCGCGCGGCAGGAGCGGGGCTGCTCATCACCGTGCCGATCGCCGCCCTGGGCATCGTGTTTGCGCCGGAGATCCTCCGCCTGCTCGACCCGGCCTACGCCGCCTACGCTTCCACGCTCGTGATCCTCATCGTCGCCCGCCTGTTCGACGCCGCCACCGGCCCGCTGTCGGAGTGCCTCGTCCTCGGCGGCCGGGCGCGCTGGGAGCTGGGCAATCAGGTCGTGGGCCTCGTCGTGATCGTGGCCGCCGGCCTCGCCCTCGAGCCGTCGCTGGGCGTCGAGGCCTTCGCCTGGGGCACGGCGATCGCCCTCACCGTCGAGAACGTCGTCCGGGTCGAGCAGCTCCGCCGGCTCTTCCGCACCCACTGGCGGCCCTCGCGACGAGGTCATCGAGCTCGACTCGGCCCGCGCGCCTCAGGTCCTGTGACCGTCGGCGCCAGCGTCATCGCCCCGCCGCGCGGCACCCTGCTCGGCGGTGGCCTCGGCACCGTGGTCGCGGCCGGCGTCGCTCAGCGGCCTGCTGGCGGCCGACGTCGTCAACAGCGAAGGGCCCGGCGCGTTCGCCCTCGCGCTGGTGGCGATCGTCTGCGCGCTCGGCGCGACGGTCCTCGTCGCGATGCGCTCCGAGGGCGCCCGCGACACCCGATGGCGTTGTGGCCGCTCGGGCTGGCGATCCCGCTCTGGCTCGCGACGTTCGGCCTACGGGCGCTCACGCTGTGGGGCTCGCCGGAGTTCGCCGACCGTCCCGCTCCAGGCGCTCGGATTCGGCCCCGGCGACCTCACGCGATCGGTCGCGATCGCAGGGCCGGGATCGCCGCCTGGTGCCTCGGCTACCTCTCGCTGCTGCTCCCCGAACGCCGCGGGACACCGCCGGATTCCGCGGGTCGTGCGCACCTGTCGCCCGCCCTCGGTCGGTGGCGGTCGTGGCGGCGGTGGTCGGCGGCACCTCCTCTGGGGCGCGCTCTTCCAGCGACAGGGGGGCTTCGACGCGCTGATCGACGCGCCGGCGACGATCCGGGCCAACCAGCAGTCGAGCTTCTACGGCTTCGTCGGCGTCTGGATGGTCCAGGGCGCGGCGATCTACGCCTGGATCGGCGACGCTCGCCGGCCCGGGTCGCTCCGCCGGGTCGCGGAGCCGCCGGGCGTGGCGGTGTTCGTCGTCGCGGGCCTCGTCGTCGGCGTCGCCGCGGCGTCTGCCTGCAGCTCCGCGAGCTCACACTCGCGTTGATCGTCGCGATGCTCGTGTCCTTCTCCACCTCCGCCGCCCCCGAGCGCGCGCTCGCTGGCCTCGCCGCCGCGCTCGTGCTGGCGGTCGTGCGCCTGCTGCTCGTCTACCAGCAGGTGCGGGAGTACAGCCAGCGGGTCGACGACGAGCCGCGCCATCGAGCTCGCTCTCGATACGCCGCCGTCCGAGCTCGCGAGCGCCGACCTCAACACGTTCGACAACCTCGTCGCCATGCGCGAGCTCGTCCCCGACTCGGTCGACTTCCTGGATGGACGCACGCTGGCTGACATCCCGGCCACGCTCGTCCCGCGCTCGCTCTGGAGCGGCAAGCCCCAGCCGATCGACCAGCAGGTCAGCGGCTACCTCTATCCGGGCGACGCGCGTTCGATGCCCGAGGGCCGCGCGGCGTCGGCTCGACGGGCTGCCCGGGCACGCCGATCGCTCCTGCAGGGCGAGCTCTACTGGAACCTCGGTCTCGCCGGCGTGGTGATCGGCTCGGCGGTCGTCGGGGTCGCGATGGGCCTGCTCGGCCGCCTGGGGCGGCGGGCACCGGCGAGCGACTCGCTGCTCACGCTCTACGCGGTCGCGATGAGCTTCGTCCCGCTGTTGCTCACCCGCTCGTTCGCCGCGATGACCGGCAACCTGGTGCTGGCGCTGATCGGAACGGGCATCGCGGTGCGGGCGCTCAGCCGCGACGGCCGTGCGGAAGGCGGCGCGTGCGGCGCCCCGGCGACGTGGCCCGCGCGGCACCGGGCCCGCGGGAGCCGCGAGGCTCGGCCTCGCGGCGCTGCCGCGGGTGACGCTCGCCGCCGGCTGCGGCCACGGGCGACCTGACCCGCACGCGCAACCTCGTGACGACCTCCGCACGTCGAGGTCGACGACGGCCCGCCGATCGGCGGAGCGGGCGTTCGTCGGTGGTGGCGCGACGTCCAGTACGCAACTTCACGGGGTTCGTGTCGCTCTTGGGACCGGCCGATCCCGTGCCGGCCGGCGCGGCCGGTAGCTCGACGCCCTGTCGTTCCTGACCGCGGCCGCCACGCGCCACGTCGGTCGCCGCCGGCCGCGCGGGTCGCGGACGGATCGAGTGCGGGTCATGGTCACGGTCCGTCAGCCGGTCGGTAGAAGGAGGTCGTCGACGGCGACGTTGACGCTGCCGGTGCGGATGCGGCAGGTCGACGGCCGATGGCGGGTGGTCGGCGGCTACGCTCGGCCGATCGCCTACGCCGGCGCTGGTCCGCTCATCGGGGGGGATCAGCGGTGACCGCTCTCCGTCGCCTTGCGCTGGCGGCCGCGCTGGTCAGCGCCCGTCGCTCCCCCTCGGCTGCGGCGACGGCCCGACACGCGCCGCGTATCCGTCGAGGACCCTCCAGAGCTCGGAGATCGCGCACCTCCCCGCCGGCTCTCCCGAGCGCGCCCTCGACGCTGGTGGCGGGCGCTCCAGACTCGGCGACCGGCCGGCCGCGGTGCGCTTCCTTCCACCGACGAGCGCACACCGGCTCGATCGCGGCCTGCCCTGCTCTTCGTGGTGGCCAAGTCCTCCGGCCGAGGCTGGTGACCGTGCAGCGAGCCGGCGGGCGCGCCGTGGTGTACACCGAGCTCTCGCCAGCCGCCCGGTGGGCCTCACGCGGCTCGTCGACGCCGTGAACCTTCCGCAGGGCTTCGCGCTGGACCGCGCCCGCGGTCGCTGGCGGCTGCGCGACTCGTTCGTCTTCGAGCGCCTACGCGAACATCCTGTTCCGCTCGGCACGGCAGCAGGCATAGCCCGGGGGTCAGCTCGCGGGCGGCCTCGAGATGCGGCGGCTCCGCGCGTGCCGGCGGCGCAGGCCCTCACGCCACGGCACGGCCGCGGACCCGAGGTGCGGCGTGGGCATGGTCGCGGTGCCGCGTCGGTAGCCCCGGACCCGCGCCCGGGCCGGGGCGAGCGAGCGGTGTCGCCGCGCGAGCTCCAAGCAGACCACGCCTTCGACGGCGATCGCCCGGAGCGCCCGGAGCGGGCGCCGTAGCACGCCGTACTTGCGCAGGAGGTACCCACGGGACTCCCCGACGATCTCCGCCTTCCGCAGGGAGTGGTAGCCCGTGCTGCCCGAGGTCGCGTGAAGCGCACGGGCCCGGGGGACGAGGACGGTGCGCGCGCCGGCCGCCCGCAGCCGCAGCGCCAGGTCGACGTCCTCGCAGTAGGCGAAGAACCCCTCGTCGAATCCTCCGGTCGCGTCGAAGATCTCGCGCGAGTACGCGGCGGCACCCCCGCACGGCCCGAGGGGCGGGAGCTCGTTCGGCCCGGAGGCTCGCGGCCGGCGCGTCGTGCAGGTAGTCATAGGACGAGAGGACGGCGTCGACCTCGAGGCCCGCGGTCTCGATGCGGTCGGGCGCCTCCGCCCGGAGCAGCACCCCGGCCGCGACGTCCGCCTCCCCCGAGGACGGCGCGGCCAGCCGGGAGACGAAGCCGTCCAGCGGGTCGACGTCGTCGTTGGTCACGACGAGCACGATCGCCGCGCGAGACGCGCGCGCGCGGCGTTCACGGCGGTCCCGAAGCCCCGCGTTGCGGCCCAGTCCGGACCACCGCGCACCGGACTCCTCGACGATCCGGCCGGGTTTCGCCGGGGAGGCCGTTGTCGGCGATCACGATCTCGACCGACGCGGTCGCCGGCCGCCGTCGCCCGCAACGCCTCGACGGTCGGCACCAGTTCGGGGCCGGCCGACACCGAGGGGATCAGGACCGAGACCGAGACGCTCATCGCGCCGCGTCGCGCGGCGTGCACCTCTGACGCGAACGCGCGAAGCGCTCGCTGAAGCGCGCGCGGGAGAAGTCGCTCCGCGCGCGCCGGCAGCGCCGCCGGCTCCCAGGTCCTCGCGGCCACGTCGCGTGCACCGCGGCGCGCAGCGGTCTCCAGCGTCGACGCGGTCGACCAGGACGCCGTCGACGTCCGGGCGAACGATGTCCCGCGCGCCGCCGCGGTCGAATCCGATGACCGGCAGCCCGGCGGCCAGCGCCTCGACCATGGAGATGCCGAAGTCCTCCTCGCCCACGTGGATGAAGGCCGAGGCCGAGCCGTAGAGCGCCGTGAGCTCCTCGCGCGACGTCCAGCCGCGCAGCTCGACGTTGGGCGGCAGGCCGGCGCGGACCTTGGCCTCGAGCGGGCCCGACGCCGACCATCGTCAGGCGATACGGCAGGCCGCGAAAGGCCTCGGCCACGAGCTCGGGCTGCTTGTAGGGCACGAGCCGGTGGACCCAGAGGAAGTGCGCCGGCTCCTTGTCGGCGTCGGGGCGGAACTCGCGGACGTCCACCGGCGGGTGGATGACCTCGGCGTCGCGACCGTAGAAGCGCCGGATGCGGTCGCGGACGGCGGTCGAGTTGGCGACGTAGGCGTCGACACGCCGGGACGCCGCGAGGTCGCTGCGACGCAGACGGCCGCGCAGCGCGCTGAGGACCAGCCGCTCGGCGCCACGGCCGCGCTCGCCGTCGATCTCGGGCGTCCACGCGTACCGCATGGGGGTGTGGCAGTAGCAGACGTGCGTCCCGCGTCGCGGGTCGACCGCCACGGCGCAGGCGTGGGACGACGAGACGACGATGTCGTAGTCCTCGAGCGGCAGGCCGCGAAACCACCGCGGCATGGTCGGGAGCAGGTAACGCCAGGCACCGGGGGTGTGCCCGCGCTGGCGAAGGCCCGGGATGCGCGCGAGCCGCGACTCCGCGGACGATGAGCCGGCTCAGGTGCGCGGGGATGACCTCGTGCGCCGCGTGGAAGGTGTAGATGTCCGGCTCGGCCGTGTCGGCGAAGACGTCCCGAACGAGCGCGTCGACCACCCGCTCGGCGCCGTGGAAGCCCTGGAACCAGTCGTGGACGATGGCCGGGCGCACGTCGGGTCCGAACCGGCCGCGCCTGCCGACCGGCACCGTCAGGGGCCGCCGCCGGATCGGCGGTGCTCGACGGTCCCGACACGGTCGGCGCTAGTGCGCCTCCCGTGCCAGCATGGCCGGCACGGTCAGGCAGAGGATCTGGAAGTCGAGCAGCAGCGACCAGTTCTCGATGTAGTAGTTGTCCCACTCCACGCGGTCGGCCAGCGAGCTGTCGCCGCGCAGGCCGTGCACCTGCGCCCAGCCGGTGAGACCGGACTTCACGCGGTGGCGGTCGCCGTAGCGGTAGACGTGGTCCTGGAAGGCCCGAACGTAGGCTGTGCGCTCGGGGCGCGGCCCGACGAGCGACATGTCGCCCACGAGCACGTTCAGGAGTTGGGGGAGCTCGTCGAGCGAGGTCTTCCGCAGGAACCGGCCCAGTCTCGTGCGCCGGTCGATGACGGTGGGCGCAGCGCCGTTGCCGTTGCCGCCCGCGGCGACGGGATCCGACGCGACGGCGCGGCCCGGCCCCTCGGTGCCGTGGCGGCCGGCCTCGCTGATCACCTGCGCCGCCCACGCCGCGTCCCACTCGCCGTCCGCCCCGGGCTCGCCGTGCATGGTGCGGAACTTGAGCATCATGAACTCGTGGCCGTCGAGCCCGACCCGCGGCTGGCGGAAGAATACGGGTCCCCTCGAGTTCAGCTTCACCGCCAGCGCGATCGCCAGCATGAGTGGCGAGATCAGCACGAGCATCAGTCCCGCGACCACCCGGTCCACGAGGTACTTGACGCCGAAGTGCCAGCCCTGCGGGTCCACCCGGCGGGTGCGCATCAGCGGGATGCCGCCGAGGTGCTCGACCTCGATCCGGCTGTTGATCTCCTCGAACAGGCGCGGGACGACCGAGACCCGCACCCCGAGCTCCCCACACCGGCGGATGAGGTTCACCAGGACGTCGTGCGGCGCGGCGGCGAAGGCCACGATCACGTGCCCGACGTCCTCGTGGCGGATCACGTCGTCGAGATCCCACGTCGAGCCGAGGACCGGCGGGTCGTCGGGCTGCGGCGTGCCGTTCCGCCCGGAGTCCTCGTCCAGGAAGCCCACCGGCGTCAGGCCGAGCTCCGGGTGCTCGATCAGCCGCTGCGCGACACGGCGGCCGACCGGGGCGGCGCCGATGACCAACGTCGGCGTCAGCCCGCGCCCGCGGAGGCGGCTATGGCGAAGCCAGAGCGCGAGCCCGGCGCGGCCGGTGGCCAGGCAGATCGTCGTCGCCAGCCAGAGTCGAACGACCTGCGCCCCGGCGCCGAGGACGTCGTTGGTCAGCAGCCGGACGCTGAGGACCAGGATGGCGGCGGTCGCCGTCGCGCCGATGAGCCGCGACAGGTCGCCGAGCGGACTGAGTCGGACGCGGTAGTCGTAGGCGCCGCGGAGCTTCAGCGCGATGAAGGTGACCGCCACGAAGGCGATGCCCCAGCCGAGCCCGCCCTGGCTGACGCTCTCGTCCGCCGCCCCCGCGATCGCGGCGCCGAGCGTGAGCATCGCGACGTCGGTCGCGAACGCGCGGTTGATCCGCGCCAGGCGGCCGGGCGCAGGGACGGGCAGCTCGCGCGCCAGCGCGACCCGCTCCTGCTCCCGCTCGCTCGAGCGGGCTCGTGACTCCTGTGGTGCTTGCTTCATTCCCTGTCCGTCGTCCGGGCCGGACAGACCCTCGCCGCAAGTCCTCTGCTTCGGGCGAATGGCGACGTGGCCCTTCCAGTGCCCGTGTCGCTGTCGACCGGCCGAGGTGCGCACGATAGCCCAGACGGGGCGCGCCGTGCAGGCCTGCAACCAGGCGGACACGACCAGGTCACACGCGTCTCACACGCACGCGGACAGCGGGCGGGTCCTACAATCGCGCGCTCCCGCCGCCCTGGCGGGGCCCGGCGCCCCGTGACGACCTCGACCGCATCCCCCCGCGCGACCCGCGGCGTCCTCCAGGCGCTCGTCACGGCGCTCCTCCTCGCCGGGCCGACGGCGCTTGGCTTCTTCTCCGGTGGGTACTTCGATGAGTCGTTCCTCTGGGCCGGGCTGGGGGCCTGGGCCCTCGTCGTCGCGGCGGCGGTGCTTGCGGGCGACCACTGCCCCGGTCGCGGGTCGCCTGGCTCGCAATCTCGGCGGCTCGCCGGCCTCGCGGCGTGGACCGCGCTGTCGATCACGTGGACACCGGTGCGCGGCGCAGCGATCGACGACGTGCAGCGGCTGCTTCGTCTATCTCGGCGCGGTGGTGGCCGGCTTGGCGCTCCTGCGACCACGCGCCGCGGCGCGAGCCGTCGAGCCGGCGCTCGCGCTGGGCGCGCTGGTCGTGGTCGGCTACGCGCTCTCCGAGCGGGTCCTTCCCGGGCCTGATACGCCTCGACCGGAGCTTCACCGCCGCCAGCCGGCTCGAGCAGCCGCTGACCTACTGGAACGGGATGGGCGTGCTCTCCGCGATCGGCGCTCGTCCTCTGCGGCCGCATGGTCGGCGAGCGCACGCGCGGCGCGATGGCTGCGCGCCGCTCGCCGCCGCCGGCACGGTGCCGTCGCGCGTGGGGCTGTACCTCACGTTCTCGCGCGGCGCGCTCGTCGCCTTGGCCTGCGGCGTCTGCGTGCTGGTCGCCGCCGCACCGACGCGCGCGCAGCTGCGGGCGCTCGCCCTCCTGGTGGCGGCGGCGCCGTCCCGGTGGTCGTCTCGACACCTGCGCGGAGTGCGCACGCTGTTCGGCCCGCTCGAGACGCGGAAGGACCAGGGCCTCGAGATGGCCCTTGTGCTCGTCGTCTTCGCAGCCGGCGTCGGCCTCGTGGCGGCCTGGGTGGCGCGCGCCGAGCGCGACGGACGCCTGCGCGAGGCCGTTCACGGCGCTGCTACGGCCGCTCGCGATCGTCGGCGCCGTGGTCTGCGCCGCGTTCCCGGTCGCCCTCGTGATCGCCCAGGGGTCGACGAACGGAGCGCTGGGCGAAGGCAATCCCACCCGCGGCGCGACAGCCGACCGACTCGGTTCGCTCGACTCCAACCGCAACGCCTTCTGGCGTGTGGCGGTCCGAGAGGTGCGACGGGAACCCCTGCGTGGCACCGGGGCGGGCGGTTTCCGCGTGGCCTGGCTCCAGGAAGCGGGCGATCAACTACAACGTGGTCGACGTGCACTCGGATTACCTGCAGGCTGCTGACCGAGCTCGGCATCGTCGGCGTTGTCGCTCATGCTCTCTGTTCCTCGGCGGCGTGGCCGTCGCGGCAGTCCGCGCGATCCGACGACATCCCGACGCTCGCGCCCGGCTGGGCCGCCGGCGTGGCGGTGTGGGCGGCGCACAGCGCCGTCGACTGGGACTGGGAGCTGCCCGGCCGTGACGCTGGTCGCGCTGCTGCTCGCCTCGGCGCTGCTGGCCTGGAGCGGTCGAGGACGCGCGGCCGGCGGCCCCGGCGGCGGCCGCGGTCCCCGAGGGCACCCCGACGCGCGCGGGAGCCGTGGCACCGTGAGCGGGGTCGCTGCGCGGGTGGTGTTGGCGCTCGTCGGGCGTGCCGTGGTGGCGTTCTTGGCCCACGGCATCCGGGTCAACGACCTCGATGCCCAGGGAACGTCCGCCCTCGCGGGCGCCCCCGATCCGATCCCGTCCGCCGAGGCTCGCCGGATCCGTTCGCTGTTCCGTGGGGCCCAGGATCTCAACCCCGACCCGTCGCCGCTCGTCAACGAGGCCGAGCTCGCGTCGTTCCTCGGGCGGGACGTCGAGGCCGTCCGCCTGCTGCGGCGTGCAGTGGCGGACAGCCCGGGGTACGATTCCGGCGTGGTCGCTGCTCGCCGACGTCGCGGCCGACGTGAACCCGGCGCTCGCAGCCCGAGCGCGCCGCGAGGTGCGGCGTCTCAATCCTCCGCCGCCGCAGCCCGCGGCCCCGACCGCCCCGCAGGTGAACTGACCGGCCCCAGCCTGCGTCAGCCCGGCGGTCCCGCTCGCAGCGCCGCGCCGACGACGGGCACCCGCACCGCGAGGGCGAGCAACGTGGCCTTGCCGGCGGCGAGCAGGCGGACGGGCTTCGCCGACCCGGCGCCGGCGTCGCCCCGGCGCTCCCTGCCGGCATCCGACCCGGACGAGCTGCCGCTGGGCTCGCTCGAGGTCGAGCCGGAGGTGGTGTCGCCGGAGGTGCCGGACGAGGAGCCCGAGGGTCCGCCCGATCCGGCGGAGGCGGGCGAGCCCGGCGACCCGGACGAGCCATCACCGGCGCCGCCGTGGGACCTCGGCGCCGACGTGGGCTTCGACCGAGACTTCGGCTTCGGCTTCGGCTTCGGCTTCTGGTTGCCCTGATTTCCGGATTCGCCACCGGCAAACGGGTCGACGTACTGCTGGTCCCCGGCGTTCGTCGCGACCGCCGTGGCGGTCGGGCCCGCGCCGAGCAGCGTCACGGCGAGCGCGGGAAGGATGAGCCGGCGAAGGAGCGGGGACATCGGCCGCCAACGGTAGCGAAGGGACACGCCAGCGGTGCGGAGGAGCCGCGCAAGCGACCGCTGCGCCGGTCGGCCCCACCGGACCCACACCGCTCTCCGCTACCGTCCGCGCCGTGCCGGACCCCGCAGGGATCGCGGACCCGCCGAAGCCGCCCGCGTCCACGCCGCGCGTCGCGCTCATGCGCCGCCGGCCATCGCTCACCGAGCTGCGTCAGTCGGAGACCGCGAAGGCGGTCGGGCTCGCCGGCGCGATGATGGCCTCGAACGTCGTGGCGCTCGCCACCACCGTGGCCTTCGGGCGGATCCTCGGCGTGGACGGCTACGGGTCGCTCGCCGCGCTGGTCTCGACCTTCCTCATCCTCTCCGTGCCCGGCGCCGCCCTGCAGGTCGCCACCGCGCGCGAGGGCTCGCTCGGACGCCTCGGCGAGGGGCGGAACCTCGCGGCCACGATCTCGCGCTGGACGCGCACGATGGTGCTGGCGACGCTCGTGCTGAGCGCGGTGGCCGCGCTGCTGCGCGCACCGATCGCGTCGGCCATCGGGGTGGACGAGGAGTGGGCGGCCGCGGCCACGATCCCGACCGCCTGCCTGTGGATCCTCCTGTCGATCCAGCGCGGGGCGCTCCAGTCGCAGCGGTCCTACGCCGCGGTGGGGGTGAGCATGCCCTCGGAGCAGTTCGCGCGGCTCGTGCTCGGCGTCGTCCTCGCGGTCGCCGGGCTCGGGGTCACCGGCGCCTGGCTCGGCACGCCCCTGGCGATGGCCGCGCTCGCCGCGATCCTGGGCGTCCGGCTGCGCCGTCAGCTCGGCCCTCCCGAGCCCGCGGCGCCCGAGCACCCGCTGCGTGCCCTCGTCGTCGCCGGGTGGACCGCCATCGCCGGGCTCGCGCTGATCGCCGTCCTGCAGAACATCGACGTGATCATCGCCAAGCACGAGCTGACGGCCCGCGGCGCCGGCTCCTACGCCGCGGCGGCCGTGGCGGCGAAGGTCGTCATCTGGGTCGCGATCGGCGTCGGCTTCCACCTGCTGCCGGAGGCGGCGCGGCGCCACGCGGCGGGCCGGGACGCGCGCGGGGTGCTCGGCCGCGCGCTCGCGGTCGTGCTCGCCGTCGGCGTCCCGTGCCTGCTCCTCTACGCCGCGGTGCCGAAGCTCGTGCTCAAGGTGGCGTTCGGCCCGAAGTACGAGAGCGGCTCCGAGGCGCTGCTCCTGCTGACCGCGGCGATGACGTTGCTGGCGTGCACCTACCTCGCGGTGCAGCTGCTGCTCGCGCTCCACAACCGCTGGTTCCTCGTCGGCCTGGCGGCGGTGGCCGTGCTCGAGCCGCTGCTGCTGCTCACCCTCGGGCACGGGGGCAGCCTCGCCTCGTTCGCCGCCATCGTCCTCGCCCTCCAGGCGGTGGCGTGCGGCTTCACGCTCACGCTCGCCCTGCGCCGGGCCGGCCCGGTGCCCGACCCCGCCCCGGCGGCCGAGTCGGCATGAGCGCCTCCCGCTTCGACGCCGCCTCGCGCCTCGCGCTCGCCGTGGCGGCCGCGATCCTGCTCGCGCTCCTCGCGGTCAACCTCCACGTCGCGCGACTGGTGACGGCGGGCGCCGCGGTGCGTGAGTTCGCCGTGAAGCCGACCGGCGAGCGGCTGCGGCAGCGGGCCGGTGACTTCCGGCGCGCGGCGGCCGACGCCCCGGACGTCGAGCCGACGCTCCTCCTGGGCTCGCTCTACTACGTGGCGGGGCGGCGGGACGCGGCGATCGACCGCTACCTGCGCGTGGTGGAGCGCGAGCCGGAGAACCTCGTGGCGTGGCGCTCGCTCGGGCTCGCCGCCAAGGGTCGCGATCGGGCGCTGCGTGCCCGGGCGATCGCCCGGATGCGGGCGCTCAGCCCGATCGACCCGCCGATCCAGTAGCCCCGGGCCGCAGGCCCACGAGCGCCGCGGCGGCGAGGATCGCCACGAGCGTGAGCGCCGGCATCTGCCAGTCCCAGTCGAGGCCGGCGTGGACCGCGTACACCGCGAGCGCCGCGGCGAGGCCCTCGGCGGTCCCGGGGGCGCGGCGGTGCGCGGCACGGGCGGCGAGCGCGATCCCCGCGAAGGCGGCGAGCAGGAGGGCGAGGCCGACGAGCCCGAGCTCGGCGGCCGCCTGCGCGTAGAGCGAGTGGGCGTCGTTGACCGACTCCGAGATCCTCCGCTCCCGCAGCCAGGCGACCCGGAACGAGCCGGCGCCCCCGCCGCGGATCGGGTGGTCGGCGAGCTCCCGGGCCGCCACCCGCCAGTAGGCGTAGCGGTTCGTCTGGACCGAGCCGAGCCGCTCGGCGCCCGCACGGAAGGCCGGCGATCCGGACACCGTCGTCCGCTCGGCGCCGGCCGCCAGCAGCGGCGTCGCGACGATGAGCGCCCCGAGCAGCAGGCCGAGAGCGATCCGCCGCCGTGGGGTCGAGCGCACGACGATCTCGGCCGGATCTCGCGCCGAGCGCCGCGCCACCCGCCGCGCGGCGACGGCCGCGGCGGCGGCGAGCCCCAGCGAGGACGGCGAGCATGATCGCCCCCTCCCGCTCGCGCGCCCCGAGCGCGCCGTCCAGCGACTGGACCCCCGGGAGCGGCGCCGCGGCGGCCACCGCGAGCCCGCCCGCCACGAGCAGCGCGATCGCGGCCCGGAGCTGGCGCCGCGTCGGGACGAGCAGGAGCAGGAGCACGACCCCGACGACGAGCGCGGCGAGCGCCCCGCGGGAGAGCGAGAGGAACGTGCCGAGCGCGAGCGGGACGGCGGCGGCGCCCGCGGCGGCCACCGTGCGGGGACGACGGTCCGGGTCGCCGGCGAGCCGCACGCAGAGCACGAGCCCGATCGCGGCGAGCGCGCCCATCGCGTTCCAGTAGGTCAGCGGCTGATCCAGGCGCCCGGCGCCGGCGCCGCTGCGCTCGAAGCTCAGCAGGCCGGGCACCAGCCGCTCCGAGAGCCCGTAGACCACCACGACGGTCGCGCCCGCGGCCAGCGCGGGCTCCACGGCGCGCACGGTCGGCCGGTCGGCGAAGGCCGCCGCCCCGGCCAGCAGCCCCCCCGCGTAGAGCACCATCCGCTGGGCCTCGTCCACCGCGGGCACGCTCAGCGGCGCCCACTCGATCGAGAGCGTGGTCCACGCCGCGAAGAGGATCGACGCCGCGAGCGCCATCCGCGCCGCGCCCGCCGGGCGGGAGCGGCGAGCGCACCGCGACGGCGAGGACGAGGACCAGCGCCCACATGCCGATCGCGGCGGTGATCCGCGCCTCGTCGAAGAAGCCGCCGGAGAAGAAGGCGAGCACCGTCGGAGCGGCGAGCAGGGCCGCCGCCACCCCCCGCCGGAGCGTCATCGCACGCGGTACACCGTGGCGCAGCCGAAGCGCCGCGGCGGATCGGTGAACCCGGCCACCACGCGGTCGATCCGGGCCCGGCCGTGGCAGTCGGAGAGGAGGAAGCGGGCCCCCGAGCGGCGCACGAGCGCCTCGGCCCGCGCCGGCGACAGGGCGCCACCGAAGAGCGACTCGGCCAGGGCCCGGCGAGCGCGGAAGTCCGGCGTCCACGAGCCGGCGCCGACCCAGGTCTGGCGCCCGGTGTACGCCGGGACGAGCAGCCCGGAGTACACCGGGGCCAGCACACCGCCCGGCTCGCGGTCCGCCGCGAGGGCGCGCAGCGCATCGCGCTCGCCGACGGTGAGGAAGTGCGGCTGGCGCCCGAGGCGCACGGCGTCGGCGAGCTGCTGGGCGCGATACGCGGTCCCCGGGACCACCAGGAGCGCCACGAGGGCGAGCGCCGCGCCGCGGGGCAGCGGCCGGGTCCCGCGCTCGGCCCGCCACGCCAGGACGGCGAGCACCGCGAGCGGGAGCTGCAGGCCCTGGAAGGCGTGGAACGGGAACGTGCCGACCGGGGCGTAGAAGATGAGCAGGCCCGCCGCCGGCCAGAGCCGCAGGGCGAGCGAGCCGAAGTCCACGGCGGGGAGGCGGTAGGCCGCCGCCGCCGGGATGGCGAGCGGGGCGAGCGCGACCACGGTGACCCACAGCGGCCAGCGGGGGAAGTCGTTCGCGACCTGCGCGAGCTCCCAGGCCGGATCGGCGCGGGAGAGGACGAGGTAGTAGAGGAGCGGCAGCCCGGTGGCGACGAGCGGGCCGCCGAGGTCGCGCGCGGCGGCGGGCGCCGACCGGCTCCGCCGCGCGACGAGCAGGCCCTCGGCGCCGACCAGGACGATGGCGAACGTCGCCCCCTGCCAGGGCTGGAGCCAGGCGCAGAGGAGCCCGCCGACCGCGGCCACGGCGAGCATCCGCCGGGACCCTCCGCCCCGGCCGCGCTCGTAGGCGACGAGCGCCAGCGGGAGGAGGCCGACCGCGATCGCGGTGAACAGGTAGCCCCAGAGGTAGGACCCGATCCACAGCTCGCCGGTCGAGAAGTCGAGGCGGAACTTCGTCTCCTGCCCGCCGAGCCCCGCCCAGCCGACCAGCGCGGCGACCGGCGAGCAGAAGAAGAGGCCGACGACCAGCGCGAGGCCACGGTCGTCCGAGCGCCCGAGGCGGGCGCGGACGAGGGCGAGCGACCCCGCGAAGAGGGCCGCGACCGCCACGGGCTTCCACACGAGGTACGCGGCCGCCACCCCGAGGCCGGCCTTGTGGAGCAGGCCGGAGAGGACCACCCCGGGATGCACGAACGTGTGCCGGAGCGGCCCGATGTCGTAGAGGTTGGCGGCCGCGACGTGGTCGGCCGCCTGGCGCAGCCAGCCCAGGTACTGGAGCTGATCCACCACCAGGAACCCGTCCGAGCCGGCGACCACGCCGCCGCGCGACCACACGCGCAGCAGCAGGCCGGCGAGCGGCCCGAGCGCGAGCGCCGTGACCCCGGCCAGGCAGGCCCACTCGACGGCGCCGAGCCGGACGGCCGCACCGCGCCGCGTCCCGGCGCGGGCCGCCTCGATGCCGACGCTCACGACCGCGGCTCGGCGGGCTCGAAGCGGACGGCGCCGGACGGCGCCGCCACCCCGATCCGTCCCTCCCGGCGGACGTGGCGGCGGGCGGCGAGCAGCTCCCGGGTCACGGGCACGAGCACCCGGGTCATCGACAGGCGTGACGCCGGCCGGTCGCTCCACACGACCCCCACCTCGCGAACGCGGTAGCCGAGGGCGCGCGCGAGCGCGAGCACCTCGGCGTCGTAGGTCCAGCCCTCGAGCCGGCTGCGGCCGAAGGCCTGCTCGGCCGCCGGCCCGCGGAAGAGCTTGAAGCCGCAGAACAGGTCGGTGGTGGGCTCGCCGAGCAGCGCGCGGCAGAGCAGGACGAAGCTCCGACCCGCGATCCGGCGCCGCAGGGGCTGCCGGCGACCGACCTGCGCCCCCGGCGCGAGGCGGGATCCGGCGACGACATCGGCGTCGGCGATGGCCTCGAGCATCCTCGGCAGGGACGCCAACGAGGGCGCGCAGTCCGCGTCGCAGTGCAGCCGCAGCTCGCCCCGGGCCTCGAGCATCCCGCGCCGCACCGAGTAGCCCTTCCCCCGGTTCGCGTCGTTGCGCAACGCCCGGACGCGCTCGTCGAGCAGCGGGGCGAGCGCCTCCAGCGTGCCGTCCTCGCTGGCGTTGTCGACCACGAGGATCTCGTACGGGCGCCCGAGCTCCTCCATCGCGGCGCGGACCGCGCCGACCGTGAGCGGGAGCGTCTCGCGCTCGTTGTAGGCGGGGATGACGACGCTGATGTCAGGCGCGGCCACCGCGTCACCCTAGATGATCGATTCCGCCGCTCTCCCGCCCATACCGCGAGCCGACCACGGTGCCGTGCGGACGCGCTAAGGTGCCTGCGCTCCGGGCCCGGACGGCCCGGCCTCGCGGGAACCATGGCCACGATCCTCGTCACCGGCTCGCAGGGCACGCTGGGCACGCCGCTCGTCGCCGAGCTCCGTCGCCGCGGCCACGACGTCTGGGGCTGCGACCTCCAGCACCACGCCGACGAGCAGGTGCTGCGCGCCGACGTCCGCGAGCATCGCCAGCTCGAGCAGCTCCTCGCCCGGACCGGGCCGGTGGACTTCGTCTACCACCTCGCCGCGGAGTTCGGCCGGATCAACGGCGAGGAGTACTACGAGACGCTGTGGAAGACGAACGTCATCGGCACGCGCAACCTCCTGGAGCTCCAGCGCCGCCACGGGTTCCGGCTGATCTTCGCCTCCAGCTCCGAGATCTACGGCGACCGTCACGAGGACATCCTGCACGAGGACATCCCGCTGCAGCAGTCGATCATCCAGCAGAACGACTACGCCACCACGAAGTGGGTCAACGAGGTCCAGATCATGAACTTCGAGAAGCGCCACGACTCGCCGATCGTGCGGCTGCGCTTCTTCAACGCCTACGGCCCCGGGGAGCGCTACCACTCCTACCGCAGCGTGGTCTGCCTGTTCGCCTACCGGGCGCTGATGGACCTGCCCTACACGGTCTACCAGGACTACAATCGCGTCTTCATGTACATCGACGACTTCATCCCCACGCTCGCCAACGTGTGCGAGAACTTCGTGCCCGGCGAGGTCTACAACATCGGCGGCACCGAGTTCGCAGCGTCGAGACGGCGAGCAACCTCATCCTCGAGCACCTGGGCCTCGACGACGCCCGCGTGGAGTACCTGCCCGAGGACGCCCACAACGTCCAGAACAAGCGGCCGGACATCAGCAAGGCGGCGGAGGCCTTCGGGCACGCCCCGCGGGTCACGCTGGAGGAGGGCATCCCGCTCACGGTGGACTGGATGCGCCAGGTCTACCTTCCGCCCGGCGTGCCCGCCGGCGCGTGACGGGCGCCGCGCCGACCCGCGAGGACGCCGCGACCGGGGGTGCCCCGGAGGTCAGCGTCCTGATCCCGTGCCTCAACGAGGAGCAGAACGTCCCCTCGGTGGTCGACAAGCTCGTGCGCCTGCTCGGCGAGACCGGCGTGGACTCCGAGATCCTGATCATCGACGACTGCTCCGACGACTACACGTTCCGCGAGGCCATGCTGCTCTCGAACCGCTACGCCGAGGTGCGCGCGCTCCACAAGGGGCTGCCGCGCGGGATCGGCCACGCGATCCGCTTCGGCATCGAGCACGCGCGCGGGAGGGTCGGCGTGGTGGTGATGGGCGACGGCGTGGACCCGATCGCCGCGATTCCGGACTTCCGCGACGAGATCGTCGACCAAGCGGCAGTCAGCTCGTGCTGCTCTCGCGCTACGCCGAGCCGGGCGACGCCGCGTCGATCCCGTGGACCTACCGCGTCTACCAGGCCGTCTACCGCTCGCTGTGCCGGGCGGCTGGTCGGCCTGCCGTATCCGCGATCCGACCTACGCCTATCGCGGCTTCGACCTCGACTACGTCCGCGGCGCTCGGCCTGCGCTCGGGCGGCTTCGAGATCTCTCCTGAGCTGACGCTGAAGACCCACCTCCAGGGCGGGCGGATCTCGGAGCTCAAGGGCCAGCAGGGCCGTCGGATCGCCGGAGAGTCGAAGTTCGTGTTCTCGCGACAGGCCGTACGGCTACGCGCGGGTCCTCGTCGGTGCGGCGCTCGTCCGCCCGGAGAGCCCGTGGGCGCAACCGCTAGCTGAGCGCGGCGCGGAGCCGGCCGCCTCGAGCGCCTCCCGGCCCGCGGGCGCCGCGACGCCGCGGCGCCGACGGCGCTCGTCCTCGCGAGCGCTGACCGCGGCTGGCCCTCGTTCTGCGCGGGCGGGCCGCCGGCCAGAGCCTGTACGCCGACGAGCTCTTCACCTACGCGGTCGCGCGTCCCGGTCTCGACGGGCATCCTCCACCGCATCCAGGCCTTCGAGCTCAACCCGCCGCTGTTCCACGTGCTCGCGACGCTCTCGCTCGAGGCGTTCGGGGACGCCAAGGCGATTCCGCCTGCCCTCGATCGTCCTCGGGACCGCGCTCGGTGCCGCTCGATCTACCTCCTCGGCGCCCCGCACGGTCGGCCGCCGGGCCGGCGCTCCTGGCGGCAGCCTTGCTCGCCGTGAGCCCGTTCGCGGTGTTCTTCGGCTCGGAGGGCCGCGGCTACGCCCTGCTGATGCTGCTCTCGTGCTGCTGTCGGCGCTGGCCCTGCTGGAGGCCGTGCGCTCCGGCCGCGGGGTCCGCTGGTGGGTGAGCGTTCACGGCCTGCTCGCCACCGGCGCTCTGTACACGCACTACACCGCCGCGTTCGCCGTGGCCGCGCTGGCGGTCGCCGCCGCGGCCGCCAACCGCGATCGCTGGCGCGCCATCGCACTGGTCAACGGCGCGGTCGCCATCGCCTACCTGCCCTGGCTCCCCTACCTCTCCGAACAGCAGGGCAAGCCTGCGCTCACGAGGCCGATGAGCCTGCGCGGCCTCGTGAGCGACCAGATCCAGGCGCTCGTCGGGCATCCGCTCTCGACGACCGACGCGCTGGGCGACAGCCTCGAGCGGGTGCCGGGTCCGGTCGCCGTCATCCTGCTCGGCGCCGGTCTCGTCGTGGCGGTTGCGGGCTGGGGGGCGGCGCGGCGGGCGAGGCCGGCGGACCGCGTGCCTGCGCCGCCGCGTGACGGGCTGCTGCTGGTCTCGGCGCTCGCCGTCAGCGCCCCGGTCGGCCTCGTCGCCTACTGGCTGCTCGGAGGACCGGAACCTGCTCCTGCCCCGGAACTTCGCGATCGCCGTCCCGGCGATCGCTGCTCCTCGTGGCCGTGCTCGTCACGCGCGCCTCCCGGGTTGCGGCCGGCATCGCGGGCGCGGCCCTGCTCGTCGGACTCGCGGATCGGGGTGGCACGGGTCGAGACCTCCGCCCAACGCCCACGGCTCGACGACGCGGCCCGCCTCATCGCGGCCCGCGGCCGTCCGGGGGACCCGGTCGTCGCGGTCACCACCATCGCCCAGGCCTACGCCAGCTTGGTCCCCCGGAGCACGACCGAGGGGATTCTCCGCGCCCGGCTGCCCCGCGACCAGCGCGTCTTCCGGTTCGGTCGCCTCAACAGTCCGCTCCAGCGGGAGTTCTCACTCGCGGCGCGCCGGCCCTACCGTCAGTTCGGGCTCGTGGGGCTCATCCGCGTTCCTGGAGGCCGCGTGCGGGAGGTGGCCGATCCCGCCGCGTGGCGGTCGCGGCGCGCGTACGGGCCGCGTCTTCGTGGTGGGCGTCGACTACCCGCGGGTGCTTCTCCCGGCGCCACCGGCGCGCGGGCGCCTCCGCGAGACGCTGCGGCGCACCTTCGGCGGGCTCGTGCCGGTGACGGTGATCGAGTACGTCGGCGGTCGCCGGTGAGGACGCGTCACGGTCGTCGGGGCGCGGCCGAACTTCGTGAAGATGATCGCCGGTGCTGGCGGCGCTGCGCCGGGCGATTCCCGGACGCCACGCGCTCGTCCACACCGGACAGCACTACGACGCGGATGATGTCGGAGGCGTTCCTCGCCGATCTCGGCGCCCCGGAGCCCGACCATCGTCTCGACGGTGGGGTCCGGCAGCCACGCCGAGCAGACCGCCCGCGCGATGGAGCGCCTGGAGCCGGTGCTCGCGGACCGAGGCGCCGGATCTCGTGCTCGTCGGCAGGCGACGTGAACTCGACGCTCGCCGCGGCCCTCGTGGCGGCGAAGCTCGGCGTGCCGCTCGGCCCACGTCGAGTCCGGGCTGCGCAGCTTCGATCGCGCGATGCCCGAGGAGATCAACCGCGTCGTGGCCGACGAGCTGCGCGTCGCTGCTCTTCGTCCACAGCGACGAGCGGTCGCAGAACCTCGCGGCGACAGGGCATCCCGGCGGAGCGCGTCCACCTCGTGGGGAACACGATGATCGACAGCCTCGTCGCGGTCGAGGCCGCGGTTCCGCGCCGTCGCGGCTGCGGCGCGCCACGGCCTCGAGCGCGGCGGGTACCTGCTCGTCACGCTGCACCGGCCGGCGCTGGTCGACGGTCCGCGGCTGGTCGCGACGTGCTGGCGCGGCTCGGCGAGGTCGCGCGCGAGCTTGCCGGTGCTGTTCCCGGTCCATCCGCGCACGCGCGAGCGGATGGCGAGCCGAGCGCCTGGTCGCGCCCGATGGCGCGCCTGCGTCGCGCCCACCGGCTACGTCGACTTCCTCTCGCTCGAGGCCGATGCCGCCGCCGTGCTGACCGACTCCGGCGGGGTGCAGGAGGAGACGACCTACCTCGGCGTGCCGCTGCTTCACGCTGCGCGACGCCACCGAGCGGCCGGTGACCGTGCGCGCCGGGACGAACACGGTGCTCGGCCTCGAGCCGAGCCGGATCGGCGAGGTGCCCGGGCTCCTGCGGCGGCCGCAGTCGCCGGCGGCACCACCGCCGTTGTGGGACGGGCGCGCCGCGGAGCGGGTGGCCGACGTCGTGACGCGCTTCGCAGAGCGGCCGGAGGACGTGGCCCGGCCCGTCGCGCTCACGGCCGCGCGGCTCGGTACTCGTAGAAGCTGATGCGGTCGAGCCCGCCGAAGGTGGCGGCGCGCTCGAGCCGGAGGCCAGGTCGGAGGGCCGGCGGGCTCCCGCTGACCCAGCGCGGCACCACCACGAAGAGCCGGCCGCCCCCCAGCGCGGGCGGGCCGCGCCAGTCGAGCGGCTCTCGGCGGACTGGGATCTCCTCGCCGCGCCGGCTGAACTCATCGGGCAGCGTCCGCGATATCGGTCCCCGCAGCCGGATGCCCTCGAGCTCGGCGACGATGTCTCCGGGCCGGTAGCGCGACGCGATGGCGCCGGCGACGTCGTCGAACGGCGGCCGCCGCACCGAGGGCCGCGCCGTCCGCGCCGCATCGACCGCGAACACGGCGACGACGACGAGCGTGAGCACGACGCCCAGCCGGGTCGGCACGGCCACCACCAGCGCGCCGAAGAGCAGGGCCATCGGCACGAGCGACGTGCCCAGGTTCCGCGGCAGGATCAGGTTCGCGCCGCCGACCCACGTGTAGGCGGCCAGGCCGAGCGGCGCCGCGAGGACCAGCATGCCCAGCAGCGCGAGGTTGGGCTCGAGCCGACGCGGGAGGCCGGCCCGCGAGATCGCAACCGCCGCGACCGCCACGACGCCGAGCAGCACCAACACCCCGAGCAGGCCGGGCAGCGTCGACGCCTGGACGAGCGGGTGGCCCACCGCGGTGCGCGCGAGGTTCGCGCCGAACTTCCCGAGGGTGAGGTCTCCCGCCACCAGACGGTACTGGTCCAGGCGCCCCTTGTCGCTGACCGACGGCAGCCAGGGCAGGTAGGCCAGGGCGGTCACGAGCAGCGCGGCCAGCGTCGCGCGGCGTCGCGCCGGCCACGCCCAGAGTGCCCAGGCTCCTTGGGCGGCGATCACGAACACCGTCGTGTAGTGCGTGTAGAGCGCCGCCACCGCGGCGAGGACCGTGAGCACCCACCACCGGCGACGGCCGTCCTGGAGTGCGCCCATGAGCGCGAAGGAGGAGGTCGCTGCGAGGAAGAACGCCGTCGCGTAGGGCCGCGCCTCGCTCGAGTAGAAGATGGCGAACGGGCTCAGCGCGACGAGCGCGGCGCCGCAGAGCCCCGCCCGGCTCCCGACGGTGCGGGCCCCGAGCAGGTAGGCGACCGGGATCGTGAGCGTGCCGAGCAGCACCGAGGGCAGCCGGAGCCCGATGACGGGGTCGCCGAACTTAGCGGCGGCCCAGGCCAGCAGGAAGTAGAGCGGCGGCGAGACCTCCGGGCCCCCCGTCACGGCGTGCATCGCGCCGCCGAGCGAGCGACCGTGCAACTCGTCGAACGTGTAGAGCTCGTCGCCGTACAGCGCCTGGTCGGCGACGGCGAAGCGCAGGAGCAGCCCGATGGCGCTCAGCCCGACCACCACCGTGGCGGGAGAGACGAGGCCGTGGCGTCGCGCCGGCGCATGCGCGGCTTCGATCTGCTCGGCAACCCCCCCCGCGGTGGTCCCGTCTCCGATCACGACATGTGTCTCGTTGCTCGACTGCATGAGCCGTCCCAGCCGTGCTGGGCGCGTCGGCTTCCCCCCGCGCGCCCGCTCCGACGCCCGCCCCGCGTCATCATAGGCCGCGCTGCCCGGTCCGGTCCCGGGCAGCGCTCTCGGCTAGCGGCGTGTGCTGCCGCCACGTTCCCTGGATCCGCCGGGGGCCTCGTAGACGGTCGCACAGCCGAAACGAGCCGGGGTCCATCCAAGCGCGGCGGCGTACCGGGCCATCCGGTCGGGGCCCCGGCAGTCGGCCAGCAGGAACCGCGCCCCGGAGGCTCGAACCACGGCCGCCCCCTCCGCGGTCCCGAGGTCGCCGGCGTAGAGCCGGTCGGCGGCGCGGGCGCGGGCCACGAAGTCGGGGCTCCAGGACGTCGCCCCGACCCAGGTGGCACGCTCGGCGTAAGCGGGCACCAGGTTGCCGAGGTAGACCGGCGTCAGCACCCCGCCGGGGCCGCGACGCGAGCCGATCCAGCGCAGCGCAGCGTGTTCGCCGTCGGTCAGGTAGTACGGCTGTCCGCCCGTCCGCGTCGCCTTGCGGAGCGCGTCGACGCGGTAGACCGTGCCGATCCCCGCGAGGAGGACCACCGCGCCGATCGCGGCGAGCACCGACCGGTGCCGCGTCCCGAGCCGCTCGCGCCACGCGATCACCACGAGGACGGAGAGGGGGATCTGGATGCCCTGCCAGAAGTGGGCGGGGAACGTGCCGAACGGCGCCAGGAACAGCGCCAGCGCGCCGACCGGCCAGACGCGCAGCGCCACCGAGCCGAAGTCCCGCGCCGGGACGCGATACGCCAGCACCGCGGGGAGCAGCGGGACCAGCCCGATCGCCGTGACCCACCACGCCCAGCGCGGGATGGCGTTCGCCGTCCCGGCCATGCGCCAGGCCTCGTCGGCGAGGGAGAGGACGAGGTAGTAGGCGAGCGGCAGGGCCGTCGCCACGAGCGGGAGGCACGCCGTCCGCAGCGCATGCAGCGCGGCGCGCTCCCGCCGCACGACGCAGACCCCCTCGGCGACGAGCACGACGACGATGAAGGTCGCCCCCTGCCACGGCTGGAGCCAGGCCATCGTCAGTCCGGCCGCGGAGGCCAGGGCCAGCGCGCGCCCCCCGCCGGGGACCCGGCCCCGCTCGTACGCGATCAGGGCGAGCGGCAGCAGCCCCACGGCGATGGCGGTGAACAGATAGCCCCAGAGGTGCAGCCCGATCCACGTCTCTCCCGTGACGAACTCGACGCGCAGGTCCTCGATCGGGCCCCCGATCGAGGTCCAGCCGAACAACGGCAGGAGCGGCGAGCAGTAGAAGAGGCCGAGCCAGAGGGCGAGAGCCCGATCCCCCCCCACCCGCAAGTGACGATGCGCGAGCGCGCGGACGCCGGCGAACAGCGTCACCACCGCGACCGGCTTCCACAGCCACCACGCCGCCACCAGGCCGAGTCCGGCCCGGTGCAGGAGCCCGCTCACGACGACGCCCGGATGGACGAACACGTGGTGTGGCGGGGCGAAGTCGTAGAGGTTGGCGACGGCGACGTGCTCGGCCGACTGCGCGATCCAGTTGAGGTACTGCATGGTGTCGGCCACGTAGAAGCCGTCCCCGCCGGCGACGACGCCGCCGCGGCTCCAGACCCGCACGAGCAGGCCAAGGGCCGGTCCCAGCGCGAGGGCCAGCAGGCCGATGAAGGCCGCGACCTCCAGCGGCGCCAGGCCGAGCACGGCGCGTCGCGGCACCGGCACGGCGCCGGCCGCCGGCGTCGATGCCGTCACGCGCTCGGGCGGCCACGACCCGGCGCCGTCGGCGCCCGCGCCCCGGGACGCCGATCTCGCCGGTGGGCTGTCGCTGCTGTTCATTCCGGGGGAGCGCTCCGACTCGGAAGCGTAGATGAGGCACGGATAGCCGGTCGGTATGTCCGACACGGCCGAAGCAGCCGAACGGGTACCCTGACCGGCCCATGACCACCGTGCCGACCGCCTGCCGAATCTGCTCCGGGCGCGCTCGAGCTGCTCTATCCCGGGCGGTCCGACGGGCCGAGCGCCGATCAGTTCTCGCCCTCCAACCACGACGTCGGCGCGCACGCCGACCTCTTTCGCTGCCTGGAGTGCGGCACCGTCCAGCAGCCCGCGCTGCCGGCGGGCCCGGCGCTGCACGAGCTCTACCGCGAGATGTCCGACGACGCGTACCTCGCCGAGGAGGCCGGACGCCGCGCCACCGCCACGCGGCTGCTCGACCTCGTCGGCAAGCACGTCCCGGCCGGCCGGCTGCTCGACGTCGGCTGCGGGCACGGCCTGCTGCTCGACGAGGCGCGGCGGCGCGGCTACGAGACGATCGGCCTCGAGCTCTCCGCGAGCGGGGCCGCCTACGCCCGCGACGTCCTCGGGCTCGACGTCCGCGAGCTGACCCTCGAGGCCCTCGGCGACGATCGCGGCTTCGACGTGATCGTGCTCGCCGACGTGATCGAGCACCTCGACGACCCCGTCGCCGCGATCGACCGCTGCCACGAGCTCCTGGCCCCCGGCGGCGTGCTGTGCGTCGTCACCCCGGACCCGTCCTCGCGGACCGCGCGGCTCGCCGGCCGGCGCTGGTGGGGCTACCTGCCCGCGCACACCTACCTGCTCCCCCGCCTCACCCTCCGTGAGCTGCTCGGCGCGCGCGGGCTCGTGCTCTCCGACGACGTGCCGCTCGTGCGCACCTTCTCCGCGGGCTACTGGGTCGCCGGCGCCGGCCAGCGGGGCGGCCCGCTCGGCGCGGTGGTCGACCGCGCGCGGCGCGCGCTGCCGGACACCGCCTCGCTCTCGCTCTCGCTCGGCGACGAGCGCGTCATCCTCGCCCACCGCACCCAGGCGATCGAGCCCTCCGAGCCACTCGTCCACGACCGCGGCGGGGCGCAGAAGGTCCACATCGTGCTGCCGGCGTACAACGCCGCGTCGACGATCCCGCTCGTCGCCGAGGAGCTGCCCGTCGAGGCCGCCGACCGGGCCCTGCTGGTCGACGACCACTCGCCGGACGAGACCTCCGCCGTCGCCCTGCGGGCGGGCTTCACCGTCGTCCGCCATCCCCAGAACCGCGGCTACGGCGCCAACCAGAAGACGTGCTACACCCGGGCGGTGCTGGACGGCGCCGACGTCGTGGTCATGGTGCACGCCGACAACCAGTACGACCCCGCGCTCGTCGCCCGGATGGTCGAGCCGATCCTCGAGGGTCGCGCCGACGTGGTCATGGGGTCCCGGCTGCTGGAGGACGAGGCCATCGCGGGCGGCATGCCACGCTGGAAGTGGGTCGGCAACCGCTTCCTCACCGCACTCGAGAACATCGCCTTCCGTCGCGACTACTCCGAGTACCACACCGGCTACCGCGCGTTCTCGGCCGAGTTCCTGCGCCAGATCCCGTACCTGCGCAACAACGACGAGTTCGTCTTCGACCAGGAGATCTTCGCGCAGATCGTCGCGCGCGGCGCCCGCGTCATCGAGCTGCCGATCCCGACCCGCTACTTCCTCGAGGCCTCGAGCGTCGACTTCCTGACGAGCTGCAAGTACGGGCTGCGCACCCTCGGCGTGCTCGCGCGCTTCCGCCTGGACGAGAAGCGGCGCGGATGGCCGCTGCTCCGCCACCCGGCGGCGGACCTCCGCGCCCCGGGCGCGCCGGCCGCCGACGCTCCGAGCGAGCGCGCGACCCCGGCGTGAGCGCCGGGCCGTCGCCGGCCGGCCGGAGTCGGCGGGCCCGCGACCGGCGCGCGAGGCGGGCCTCGACGTGGAGGTCGACCGCGACCTGGACCGACTCGATGCGGCCGTCGTCGGCCGGTGCGGGCTCCGCCCGCACGATCCGCCCGGGGCGCCGCGGACCTCCGACGTCGTCGTCCGCCGGCGGCCGCCGGCGGACGACTAGGCCGTGCTCGGGTTCGGCGGCTGGGTGGCCGGGCTCGCGCTCGGCGCGCTCGCGCTGGGCCCGCTGCTGTGGGGCGCGGCGCGGCTGCGGGGGCGGCTCCTGCCGGGGTGGGCGGGGCCGCCGGGGCTCCTGGGCACGGCCCTCGCGACCCTGATCATGCTCCTCCTGGTCTCCGAGGCGCTCGGCGCCGTCGGGGCGCTCGACCGCTGGCCGCTCGCGATCACCGCCGCGCTCGCCGGACTCGCGGTCGGGCTGGCGTGCGGCCGCCCGCCGGCCGCCGCGCTGCCCCAGGCGCCGCCACCGCCCGCGCCCGCGCCGGCGCCGGGAGGCCAGGGCGCGCTCGTCGCCGGGCTCGGGGCGGCGGCGCTCCTCGCCCACTGGGCGGTCGGCCTCGCAAGCGCCTGGCGGGAGGGCATGCTCAGCTCCGACACGCTGGGCTACCACATGCCGCTGGCCGCGAGGTTCGCCCAGGACGGGCGCGTCTTCGATCCGCTGTTCATCAACGCGGACTCCACGGTCACCTGGTTGCCGCACAACAACGAGCTGCTCCACGCGACCGGGCTGCTGCTCATGCGCTCGGACGTGCTCTCGCCGCTCGTGCCCGTCGCCTTCCTGCTCCTCGCGCTGCTCGCGGCCTGGACGATCGGGCGGCCATGGGGCCTCGGCGCCCCGGCGCTGCTCGGCGCCGCGGTGGTCTTCGCCTGGCCCGGACTCGCCCGGAGCCAGCCGGGCTCCGCGAACAGCGACGTCGTGGCCTACGCGCCGCTGCTCGCCGGGATCGCGATGCTCGTCTCCGGCGGCCTGGCGCGGCGGCCGCTGCTGCTCGCGGGTCTCGGCGCCGGGCTCGCGCTCGGCACGAAGCCCACGGTCATGGCGTCGGTGGGCGCCCTCACGCTCGCCGTCTGGGCGTGGCTCGCGCTGGACGCCCGCGCCGGGCGCCGCGCTCCGCGCGATGCGTGGGGCTCGGCCGCCGCCTGGGCGGCCATGCTCGCGATCGGCGCCGCCCCCTGGTTCCTGCGCAACCTCGTGGCCACCGGCAACCCGCTGCCCTGGTTCGGGCTCGACCTGGGGCCGCTGTCGATCCCCGACGCGGGGAACGCCGTCGGGGACTCGATCTCGCGCTACCTCACCGACACCGAGGTGTGGCGCGAGGTGTTCGGCCCGGGCCTGCGGCGGGCGATGGGCACGGCGTGGCCGCTCATCGTCGCCCTGGGACTCGGGGGTGCGCTCGCCGCGCTGGTGCGCGGCCGCTCGCCGGCCCTGCGCGCCGCCGGGTTCGTCGCCGTCCTCGCCGCCGCCTTCTATCTCGTCACCCCGAACGGCGCCGCGGGGCCGCCGGGCTTCCCCGTGTTCTTCGAGAACGCCGTGCGCTACTCCATGCCGGCGCTCGCGCTCGGCCTCGCGCTGCTGCCGCTCTGGCCGCCGCTGGAGCGGGCCGCCGCGTCGTGGTGGTGGGCGGCGGGAGCGGGGATCGTCCTGCTCGTGACGATCCGCGCCGCCGGCTTCGACACGCTCGAGCGCGTGCGCCTCGTCGTCTTCGCCGTCCTTGCGGCGCTCGTCGTGGGCGCGTGGCTCCTGCGCCGTGGCGGCCGCGCCGCCCCGCCGTCGCGCCTCGCGCTCGGCGCGGGCGCCGCGGCGCTCCTCGTCCTCGTCGTGGCGGGGGGCTGGGCGGTGGCCGACCGCTACCAGGACGGCCGCTACGCCACCGGGAAGTTCGCGTTCACGCGGCTGATCCCGCGCGAGGCCCGGGTGGCCACCGCCGGCTTCTACGAGGCCTACCCGCTCTACGGCCCGGACCTCGGCCACCGCGTGCGCGAGATCGGGCGGCGCGGGCCGCACGGGGCGTTCGGCCCGGTGTCGGGCTGCGGTGCCTGGCGCGCGGCCCTCGCCCACGAGCGGGCGGGCTGGGTCGCGGTGGCCTCGCGCGAGGCGCGCCTGTTCGGACGCGGGGCCCCGCCCGCGGCCGCCGGGTGGACGGCGGGAGTCCCCGGCGCCGAGCGGGTGCTCGCGCTGCCCGACGGCGCGCGCGTCTACCGGCTGGTGCGCCCGCCGGACCCGGCCGGGTGCTGAGCCGTCTCGGCGGCGACCGGCTGCGGTCCACGACGGTAGTCGCCCCGGCTGAGGTGGCGCTCGAGAAACGCGTAGAGCACGATGAACAGGTAGCGGCTGCCCATCTCCTGCACCTCGAACTTCGAGGACCCGGCGCGCCGCCCGGTCCACGACGTGGGGACGATCGCGTAGCGGTAGCCGCGCACCACCGCCTTGAGCGGGAGCTCCACCGTGAGGTTGAAGTGGTTGGAGAGCAGCGGACGGACGCCCTCGACGACCTCCCGGCGGTAGGCCTTGAACGCGTTCGTCGTGTCGTTGTAGCCGTGCTGGAAGAGCAGGCGGATCCCCTGGTTGACGATCCGGTTGAGGATCAGCTTGAAGCGCGGGTAGTTCGTCACCGTCGCGCCGGGCATGAAGCGCGATCCGAACGCGCAGTCGTAGCCGGAGTGCAGCACGCGGTAGTAGAGGACGAGGTCGCGCGGCTCGTCGGAGCCGTCGGCCATGACGATGGCCACGGCGTCGCCCGCGAACGCGTCGAGCCCGGCGCGGACGGCGAAGCCGAACCCCGGCGGGTTCGGGCTGCGCACGCAGCGGACTCGCGGGTCCTCCGCCCCGAGCTCCGCCACCACGCCCGACGTGCCGTCGGTCGAGGCGTCGTCGACCACCACGACCTCGAAGGGGATGTCCTCCTCGTCGAGCGTCGCGACGATCCGCACGACGGTCGCCGCGATCGATGCCGCCTCGTCGTGGGCCGGGATGACGACGGACAGCTTCACGCCGGCGCCGCCCATCGCTCCACGTTGTGGTCGTGGATCTCGCGCAGGATGGCCTCGGTGTCGTAGGTGACGTCCCACTCCGGGTAGTCGCGCCGGAAGTCCGAGAGGTCGCTGATCCACCACCGGTGGTCGCCGATGCGCGGCTCGTCGGAGAGGCGCCAGTCCAGCGCCCGTCCGGCGATCTCCTCGCAGCCGGCGATCGCCTCCCGCATCGAGCAGTTGCTGGCCCGGCCGCCGCCGAGGTTGTACACGGCGCCGGGGCGCGGGGCGGCCACGTAGGCGTCGATCGCGCGGGCGACGTCGACGGAGTGGAGGTTGTCGCGCACCTGGAGCCCGTCATAGCCGTAGACGGTGTACGGCTCGCCGGTGATCGTGCAGCGCATGAGGTACGACAGGAACCCGTGGAGCCGGGCCCCGGCGTGGTTGGGCCCGGTCAGGCAGCCGCAGCGGAAGCAGACGGTGGGCATGCCGAAGTAGCGCCCGTACTCCTGGACCAGCAGGTCGGCGGCGGCCTTCGAGACGCCGAACAGCGAGTGCAGGCAGGCGTCGATCGACATCGACGTGTCGATCCCGCCGAACCACCGGTGCTCCGGGGGCAGCTCCAGACGGGTCTCCCGGGCCTCGAGCGGCAGGTCGTTCGGGCCGGTCGCCGTAGACCTTGTTCGTGGACATGAAGACGAAGGGCACCTCGGCGGCGTGGGTCCGGGCGGCCTGGAGCAGGTTCAGCGTGGCGGTGGCGTTGATCGAGAAGTCGGCCATCGGGTCCGAGGCGGCCCAGTCGTGCGAGGGCTGGGCGGCGGCGTGGACGACGAGCGCGAGCTCACCGCCGTGACGCGCGAACAGGCGCTCGACCCCGTCGGCGTCGCGGATGTCGAGGTCGAGCGAGCGGAAGCTCTCGTAGCGCTCGGAGAGCCGGCGGGTGACCGGTGCGGTGGACGCCTCCGGCCCGAACAGGCGCGCGCGGGTGTCGTTCTCCAGTCCGATCACGTCGTATCCGGCCTCGGCGAGGTGCCCCACCGACTCCGAGCCGACGAGGCCGCCCGATCCGGTGACGATGGCCACCGGCATCAGGCGATCGCCTCCCGCAGGTCCTCCGCGTGCTCCTGCGCCCACGCGTGGACATCGCCGAGGATCTCGTCCGGCCCGCGTCGCGGACGCCAGGCGGTCCGCGCGAACAGGGCCCGGCAGTCCGAGAGGTACACCGGGACGTCCCCCGGGCGGGTCTCGGGCTCCACCTCGATGGGCACCTCGTTGCCGGTCAGCTCGCGGCACAGCGCGGTGAGCTCGCACAGCGAGAGGCTGCACCCACGGCCGCCTCCGACGTTGACCGTGGCGCCCGCCCACGCGTCCGGCGCTCCCAGCTGCTCGTCCATGAGATCGCAGAGGTCGTCGATGTGAAGGAGGTCCCGGACCTGCTTGCCCGCGCCCCCGAAGCCGATGTACCGCAGGGGCCGCCGATAGTAGTGCGAGAGCAGCCAGTAGGTGAAGACGCCCTGATCCACCTTGCCCATCTGCCAGGGCCCGGCGATCACGCCGCAACGGTCGATCACGGCCGGGATCCCGAAGCTCTCGGCGTACTCGGCGACGAGCAGCTCGGCCGCCAGCTTCGTCGCCCCGTAGAGCGTGCGCGCGCCGTCCAGGGGGAAGCCCTCGGCGATGCCCTCCGGCCCGGCGCCGGCGACCGGCTGGTCCGCCGACAGCTCGAAGCGGGTCTCCGCCTCCTCGAGGCGCAGCGCGCGCTGCGCGGCCACCGGATAGACGCGGCTCGTGGACAGGAAGACGAACTGGGCCCCGTGGCGGCGGGCGATCTCGAGGCAGTGCCAGGCGCCCAGGAGGTTCGCCCGCACGGCGTAGTCGGTGGCGCCGTCCGCACCGGTGAGCGCGGAAGGCTCCGCGGAGCACTCGAGGATCGCGTCGACGGGCCCGACGAGCTCCAGGTCCGCGGGCTCGCGGACGTCGCCGTGCGCGAACGCGACGCCGGCCTCGCGCAGCCGCCGCAGCGTGAGCTCGGAGCCCCGGCGCCGCAGGTTGTCGAACGCCACGACCTCCCAGTCCGGGTGGCGCGCGGCGAGCGCGACGGCGAGGTTCGACCCGACGAAGCCCGCGCCTCCGGTCACGAGGAGTCGCCGCGGGGCGGAGCTGGCGGTTCCCGGCACGACGGCGGAGGGTAGATGGTTGGACGCGCTCACCCCCCGCCGCGGCCTCCGGCGATCAGGTCCGCCAGCCGGCCGGTCTCGCGGGCGATGTCGCAGTGCTCCCGCACCCAGGCCGCGCCGGCGCGGCCGAGCGCGGCCCGCTCCTCCGGCGCCAGCGCCAGAAGGGCCCCCAGCCCGGCGGCGAGCGCCTCGGGGTCCCCGGGGGGGACGAGGCGCCCGCGATCGGCCCCGACGAGCTCGGGGATGCCGACCTCGCGCGTGGAGAGGACCGGCAGCTCCAGCGCCATCGCCTCCTTCAACGCCACCGGCATCGAGTCCCGGTCGCCGTCGGCCGCGATCTTGCACGGCAGCGCGAACGCCGAGGCGCCCTCGAGCAGGTCCCGGACCTCGCGCGCGGACCGCGCCCCGAGCAGCCGCACCGGGGCGGCCGAGGCGGCGATCTGCGCCTCGAGCGCGGCGCGCCGGGGACCCTCGCCCACGACGAGCACCTCGCGTCCGCCCAGCCGACCGCTCGGCGCGAGCGTGGCCGCGGCGGCGACGAGGTCGTCGAAGCCCTTCTTCTCCACCAGCCGCCCGGTGGCCACGATCGGCCCGTCCGGGCGGTAGGGCGCGCGCCGGCAGAAGCGGGCCGGATCGATCCCGGCGATCAACACCTCCGTCCGGCCGGCCGATGCGGGAGCGACCGAGACGACCTGGCGGCGAACGTAGTCGCAGCTCACCGTGACGAACGCCGCGGCGCCGAGGTTGCGCCGCAGGCGACCCGGCTCGAGCCAGGCGTCGGTGGCGTGGACCGCCACCGAGAACGGCGTGCCGGTCCACCCGGACAGGAGGCGCGCGACGTCCGCGGCCTCGCCGTTGAAGTGCGCGTGGAGGTGGTCGGCGGCGGCGGCCCGCCCGGCCCACGGAGCGATCCGGGCCAGCCCGGCGAGCCGGCGGCGGCCGCCGGGCGGCGGCCACGCCCGCTCGCGCACCAGGTAGCGCCCGCTCATCCGCGGGTGAGCGGCCACCAGCCGCAACCCCGCCCGGGCCCGCGCCGAAGCGCCGGCGTCGGACGGATACGCCGGCGGGACCACCGGCGCCTCCGCCCCCTCGGTCCTCCCCCGCGCCAACGCGACCACGTCCACGTCCCAGCCGCGCGCGACCAGGGCGGCCATCTCGCCGTGGACGAAGGTCTGCGAGAGGTCCGGGTAGCGCTCGAGGACGTAGAGGACCGGGCGCGGCGCCGGCACGCTCACGCGGGCGCCTCTCCGGCGGACGCGGCGACGCCGCCACCGCCGCGACGCAGATAGCCGGCCATCTCGGCGAGGAGGCGGCGCTCCCGCCACCAGGTCGCCAGGGCGAGGACCGCGACGAAGAGGCCGAGCTCCACCACCGCGACCGCGGGCGTCCGGGCGCCGGTCTCCAGGGCCCGGGCCGCGAGCACCGCCGCCGAGGCCAGCAGGACCGGCAGCGCGCACCGCGCGATGAGGGCGGTCATCGGGACGCCGGGAAGCAGCCGCTTGACGTACCACGTCCGCACGCCGAACGCCGCCGCCATCACGGCGAACATGCCGTAGGCGAACCCGTCGACCCCGACGGCGAAGAGCAGCGGGACCGGCACCGCGAGGAAGGCGGCCAGCGCGGCGAGGGCGTACCAGGCCTGCGGCGTCGAGACCCCGACAGCCCGATAGAACGCGGTCCAGTTGAAGCCGAGCTGGTGAACCGCGCTGGTGATGCCGATGGCCTGGATCAGCACGGTGGCGGGCACCCACTTCTCGCCCAGCACCCAGCGCACGAGGTCGGGGGCGAACAGGGCGAGCGCCGCGCCGAACGGCAGCGCCCACATGGCCGTGACCCGGTTGGACTTCACGAACATCTCGGTCATGGTGTCGCGGCGGTCCCGCACCGCGCAGATCGCCGGATAGATCGTCGCGGTGACCACCTGGTCGGCCCGGTCGACGTAGCGCGTCAGGGTGACCGCGAGGGTGATCCATCCGGCGGCGGCCAGGCCGCCCTCGAGGTCGAAGGCGAAGACCTGGCCCTGGCGGATGAGGAGGCCCGCGACGGCGGCGACCAGGATCGGCCACGAGAACCGCCAGTACGTCCGCGCGCTGGGCCGGTGGAACTCGATCCGCAGCCGATAGGGCGAGACGCGGATCGCGACGATCGCCGCCGCCGCGTTGCCCGCGAGGGCCCCGAGGACCAGGGCCCAGACGCCGAGATCGAGGAGCAGCAGCGCGACGGTGACGACGAAGGTGGTCAGCGGGACGACCGCCTGGACGGTCCGCTGGCGGACGAAGTCCATGCGGCGGAAGAAGACCCAGGCCGGGGACTGCAGCGCGAAGGCCACGGGAAGGTAGGCGAGCGCGATCATCAGCGGCGCGATCTGCCAGTCCCCGTAGATCGCGGCGATCACCGGCGAGAGCAGCACGATCAGCCCGGTGAAGACGCCGGACAGCCACAGCTCGAGCGTGAACGCCCGCTGGAAGGCCAGCTCCTGGTCCTCCTCCTCCTGCTGGACGTACTGCTCGTCGATCCCGACCTGCTTGAGGGTGAGCAGCGTCACGACGGTCACGGATACGATCCCGTAGAGCCCGACCTGGGAGGTCGACAGCAGGCGGGCGACCACGATCTGCTGGACCAACGTGACCGCCTCGACGAGCATCAGGAAGCCCCCGTTGACGAGCACGCCCCGCGCCGTGCGACGGCGCAGCTCGCCCCGGGGGAAGCTGAACCGCTCCGTGGCCACGGCCGAAGCGTACCCGCGGTGACCGTGGCCACCGGACGCACGACCGGCCTCGCGGTCAGCGTGGTCGTGGCCACGCGCGACCGCGCCGATCGGCTGCCGGCGCTGCTCGGCGCGCTGGCGGCGCAGACCCTCCCGCGCGAGCGCTTCGAGGTCGTGGTGGTCGACGACGGGTCGGCGGACGCCACGTCCGCCGCCCTGGCCGACGGCGCCGTGGAGATCGCCCTGCGCCACGCGCGCCCCCGCGGGCCGGCGGCGGCGCGCAACACCGGTTGGCGGGCGGCGAGCGGTCCGATCGTCGCGTTCACCGACGACGACTGCCGGCCGGAGCCGGAATGGCTCGCGGCGGGCCTCGCCGCCGCCGCCGCGGCGCCCGGCGCGCTGATCCAGGGACGCACCCGCCCGGAGCCCGGCGACGAGCCGCGCCTGCGGGATCGCCCCCGCGCGCGCTCGATCCGGATCGACGCGCTCGGGCCCTTCTTCGAGACCTGCAACGTCTTCTATCCCCGCGCCCTCCTCGAGCGGGCGGGCGGCTTCGACGAGCGCATCACGACGCCGGGCTCCGAGGACACCGACCTCGCGCTGCGCTCCCTGGAGGAGGGCGCCCGCGCCGCGTTCGCGCCGGACGCCGTCGTCAACCACGCCGTGAGCGAGCCGACCCTCACGCAGGCCGTGCGGTTCACCTGGCGCTGGCGCACGCTCGCGTGGCTCGTCAAGCGCCACCCCTCGCTTCGCGCCCGATTCCCGTGGCGCGGGCGGATCTGGCGCGAGTCCCACGGGCGGCTGCTGCTCGCCCTCGCCGGACTCGCCCTCGGCGCCCGCCGGCCGATCTTCCTCGTGTGGTGCCTCCCCTACCTCTCCTACCGCCACGGATGGCGACCGGCGGGGCTCGCCCGGAGCCTCGCCGACCTGCCCGGCGCGGCGGCCGTCGACCTCGCGGAGGTCGCGGTGCTGGCCGCCGCGAGCGCCCGGCACCGCGTGCTCTTCCTGTGAGCGCCCGCGATCCCGCGTTGACGGTCGTGGTCCCCACCCGCAACCGCGCCGCGACGCTCGCGCGCTGCCTCGAGGCGCTCGCCCCGCAGGCCGCCGAGGTCTCCGCCCAGGTCGTGGTGGTGGACGACGGCTCGACCGACGACACCGCGGCGGTGCTCGCCGCCCACCCCGAGGTCGAGGCACGGCGGCGGGCGCCCGGCGGGATCTCCGCCGCCCGGAACGACGCGCTGGAGGCTGCTCGCGCACCGGTGGTGCTGTTCATCGACGACGACGTGGTCGCGACGCCGGGGCTGCTCGCCCGTCACCTCGCCCACCATCGCCGGCGCCCGGCGCCGCACGAGGCGCTCGACGGGCGCGTGACCTGGTCCCCGGAGGTCACGGTCACGCCGCACATGCACTGGCTGGAGAACGGCGGCCCGCTCTTCGCCTTCAACGCGATCCCCGACCCCGAGGACGTCGAGTGGCGCCACTTCTGCACGGCCAACGTCTCGGTGAAGCGGGACTTCCTCGGGCCGCGCCCCTTCGACGAGGAGCTCGAGCGCTACACGGACCCCGAGCTCGCCTACCGGCTCGCGGCCCGCGGCCTGCGGCTGCGCTACGACCGCGACGCGCTCGGCCATCACCTGCGGACCGACACGCCGGCCTCGACCGAGCGGCGCATGCGCGTCGTCGGCCGCGCCGCGCGGACGCTCCACGCCAAGCACCCCGAGCTCGCCGAGTCGCCCCCGCCCTTCACGCCGCTCAGTCACGTCAAGGCCACGGCGGCCCGCGCGATCAACCCCGTGCTGCACGCCGTCGGGGTGCACGCGCTCGACGAGCGGCTGTTCAGCTACGAGGCCGCGCGGGCGTTCGCGGCCGGCTACACGGAACGCGACCGCGAACTGCGCGAGGCGGCACGGTGAGCGGCGCGGCCCCCACCGTCGCCGGGTCCCCGCCGTCCCCGATCCCGCCCGGCGCGGCTCGCCGGCGGGCGCTGCCCGCCGCCCTGCGTCTCGACCGCTTCGAGGCGCTCACCCTGCTCGCCTTCACGGTCATGACGCTCATCCCGCTGGTGGCGCTGGCGACCCGTCCGCGCGAGCTCACGTGGGTGGACGGCGGCCTCGTCGCCGACCAGCTCCAGTACCTCGGCTGGATCCGCTCGGCCTCGGAGCACGTTCTGATCCAGAACGTCTGGGACGTGGGCGAGCCCGGCACCTCGCACTTCCTCCACCCCGGCTTCCTGCTCTCCGCCCTGCTCGTCAAGGCCGGACTGGCGCCGGGACCCGCCTACCAGCTCCTGTGGAAGCCCGTGGCGATCGCCTTCGTGTTCTTCGCGTTCCTGGCCTATGTGCGGCGCATGCTCCCGGCCGGCACGCGGCGCCGCGCCGGGCTCGTCATCTCCCTGTTCTACGTCTCGCCGCTGGCGGCGATCGTCGGGCTGGCGAACATCGACCCGAGCCGGCTCAAGGGCCAGGTCGAGTTCATGTCGGGCGAGATGTTCCCCGGGCTGTGGATGTGGGGCTACCTCATGACCGCGATCGCCGTGGCGCTCGTGCCCTGTGCCCTCCTGGCCGCCGAGCGCGCGCGCGCGCCGGCGCGCCGCGCCCCGGGCCGCGGGACCGCCTGGTACGCCGGCTGGGGCGCCGCCGCCATGCTCTTCATGTCGTGGCTCCAGCCCTGGCAGGGGGTGGCGGTGCTCATGACGCTCGGCGCGGTCGAGGCCTGGCGCTGGCGTCGCGAGGGCCGCCCGCGCGCGGCGCCGCTGCTCCGCGCGCTCGGGCCGCTCGTCGTCGCCGGGACGGTCCCGCTCGTCTACTACTACTGGCTCTCGAAGATCGACCCCGCCTGGGAGCTCGCGGGCAAGGTCAACTCCACGCGGGTCGGGAACTGGCCCTGGTACGCCTGGGCGATCGGGCTGCTCCCGATCGCGATCCCCGTCTACTGGGGGTACCGCGTGCCGGCGCGCGACTGGCAGGACCTCGCGATCCGCATCCTGCCCGGGGCGATGATCCTGGAGTACTGGGTGATCGACGTCAGCAAGGCGGGCACCTTCCCCTTCCACAGCGTGCAGGGCATGTCGGTGCCGATCGCGGTCCTCGCGGTGCAGGGCGTCGCGGCGCGGCGCGGGAGACTCCCGCCGTGGATGCGCCGCCGGGGCGTGCTGTGGACCGGCGTCCTGCTGGTCACGCTCCCGGGCGTGGTCAACAAGCTCAACATCACGCGCGAGGAGGTGCACAAGGGCGGCCAGCCGTTCTTCGTCGAGGCGGGGGAGCGTCGCGCGCTCGACTTCATGGCCGCCTCGCCGGTGCGCGGCGGGGTGATGGGCCCGATCTACTCCGGGCTGCTCGTCCCCGCCTACACCGGTCGCGACACCTGGCTCGGGGAGATCTCCTGGACCCGCGACTTCGACCGGCGGGTGAAGGCGGCGGATCGCCTGGTGACGGGGCGGATGGGCCGGGCCGAGGCGGTCCGCCTCGCGCGCGACGCCCGCGGCGTCGCGTTCGTCTTCGGCGACTGCCTCGGCAACCGGGTCGACCTGGCGCCGCTGCTGCGCGGATACCTCCGGGCGGTGCGTCGCTTCGGGTGCGCGTCGGTCTACGAGCTCGATCGCCGCCGGCTCGATCGCGCGGCGCCGGCGGCGTGAGCGGCGCCGCCGCCACCGCGGAGGCGCCGTCCGGGCCGGCGGGCGCCGCACGGGCGGGCCGGCGGGGGCTGGATCGCGTGGAGCTCGGGTGCCTGCTCGGGCTCGCCGCGACGTCGCTCGCCGTGCTCGTCCCGCTGCTCACCCGCGGACGGCCGCTGTCCGGCGCCGACGGCCTCTACCCGCTCGATCAGCTCCAGTACTTCGCCTGGATCCGCGAGGCCGCGCACCACGGGCTGATCGGCAATCGCTTCGACCTCGCGCCCGGCGACCGCCCGTTCCTCCACCCCGGCTTCCTGCTGTCCGGCCTCGCCGCGCGACTCGGCCTGCCGATCCCGCTCGCCTACCTGCTCTGGAAGCCCGTCGCCGTGGCGGTCACGTTCACCGGCGCGCTGCTGTACGTCCGCCGGCTGCTGGCGGTGCGCGGGCAGCGCCACGTCGCGCTCGTGCTCGCCCTCTTCGCCGTGATGCCGGCCAGCGCGCTCGTCGCCTGGACGGGGTGGGGCGGGCCGCGGCGCCAGTACACGTTCGACTTCATCTCCGGCGAGATGTGGACCGGCCAGTACCTCTGGGGCTACCTCATGACGGCGCTCGCGGTGTTCTCGATGCCGCTCGTCCTGCTCGGGCTGGAGCGCCGCCGGGCGGGCGGCCCGGCGCGGCTGCTGTGGACGGCGGCCGCCGGCGCGCTGCTCATCACCTGGCTGCAGCCGTGGCAGGGCGCGACGCTCGGGCTGATCGTCGTCGCGGTCGAGGCGATCCGCTGGCGGCGGACGCGCGAGCGGCCGGCGACCGAGTTCCTCGTCGTGCCTGGTCGCGGCCGCGCTCCCGGCCGTCTACTACGCGCTGCTCTCGCGCCTGGACACGCCGTGGAGGCTCGCCGGCGAGGTGAACGCCGCCGGCTCCCAGCCGGCATGGTCATGGCCGTGGTGGGCGGTAGCTCTGACGGTCCTGCCGCTGGCCGCGCCCGCGGCGCTCGCCTACCGCCTGCGGGCCCCGTCGTGGCAGGAGCTCGCCGTGCGCGTCTGGCCGCTCGCCGCGCTCGCGATCTACGCCCTGCCGGTCACCTTCCCCTACCACGCCTTCCAGGGCCTGACCCTGCCGCTCGCGATCCTGGCGGTCCAGGGCGTCGCCTCGGTGTGGTCGCGCCCGCCGCGCTGGGCGATCGTCGCGGCGCTCGCCGTGATGATCCTCCCGGGACTGGCGCACAAGCTCGACATCGCCGCGACGAACATCCACAACGGCCGCGAGCCCTACTTCGTGCTGGACGACGAGCGCCGCGCGCTCGACTTCCTGGCGGCGGACCGACGGGCGGGCGGCGTGCTCGCCCCGCTCTACTCCGGCCAGCTCATCCCCTCCGCCACCGGGCGCGAGACGTGGGTCGGCGCGCTCTCGTGGTCGCCCGACTTCGCCCGCCGGTCCGGCCTCGCCACCGCGCTCTTCGACGGCGGGCTGTCGCCGGCCCGGGCCCGGGCGCTCGTGGTCGCCTCGCGGGCGCGCTTCCTCTACGCGCAGTGCGGAACCACGCGCGGCGCCCGGCTGGCGCCGGTGCTCGGCGGGCTGGTCGAGCGCGTCGAGCGCTTCGGCTGCGCCACCGTCTACGTGCTGCGGCCGCGGCCGGGGATGTCGAGGGCGGCGGGACCGCCCGACGCGTGAGCCGGCGCCGGCTGGCCGTCCTCCTGTTCCTCGGCGCCGCCGTCCTGTCGGCGGCGACGATGCTCAAGGGCATCCAGCCGAACGACGAGGGGCTCATGCTCCAGGCGGCCAGGCGGATCGCCGGCGGCGAGACGCCCTACTCCGACTTCTGGTGGTTCTACCCACCGGGCCAGCCGTATCTGCTGGCCGGGCTGTGGGATCTCTTCGGCCCCTCGCTCCTCGTGTGGCGGATCGTCCGGGTGCTCGCCGACGCGACCGTCGCGCTGCTCGCCTGGCGGCTGGCGGATCGCGCGGCGCCCGGTCCCCCGGCGGTGCTCGCGTGGCTCGCGGCCGCGCTCGCGATGGCCTTCCCGAGCGGACCGCACCCCTACCCGATCGCCCTGGCCCTCGCCCTCGGCGCGCTGCTCTCCTTCGAGCGCCGCCCCGCGCTCGCGGGGGCGCTGGTCGGCGTCTGCGCGGCCTGGCGGCTGGAGTTCGGGGCGTTCGCCGCGCTCGGCGTGCTCGCGGCCGTGGCGATCCGGCCCGACGAACCGCGGGCGCGTGCCGCGACGGCGGGGCGCTTCGCCGGCGCCGCGCTCGGCGCCGGGCTCCTGCTCTACCTCCCCGTCGTCCTCGCCGCCGGGCTCGGCCCCACCTGGGACCTCGTCGTGCGGTACCCCGTGGTCGACTTCCGCGACTACCAGCAGCTGCCCCTCCCCACGACCTACACCGACGAGTGGGCGTTCGGCTCGCCCCGGGAGATCGTGGACACCGCGGGCTCCGTCCTGCACTTCTACCTGCCGCTCGCCCTGCTCGCCGGCCTCGCCGCCGCCCTGGCCGCGCTCGCGGCGCGCTTCCGCCGCGCCGAGCACTGGCCCCGCCTCGCCGCCGCCGTGTTCGGCCTCGGCATGGCGAGCTACCTCTGGACGCGGCCGGACTACTTCCACGCCCCGCCGCTCGAGGTCGTGCTCGCCGTGCTCGCCGCCTGGGCGATCGCGGGACGGCGCGAGGCGGCGACGGGCTCACGGCGCGCCGCGGCCGTGGCCGGGACGGCGGTCGCGGCGGTCGCGCTCGGCTGGGTCGTGGCGGACGGCGTCGACCACCGCGTGCGAGGCATCGCCCAGGCCACCGTGCGCCTCGCCGTCCCGCCCGGCGACGGGGTGCGCGCCGAGGCGCGGGTCGCCGATCCCCTCGCCGCGGCGGTCGCCGAGGTGCGGCGCCGCACGCCCGGCGGCGGCGCGATCTACGTCAGCGGCCGGCGCAACGACCTCGTCACCGCCGGTGCCCCGCTGTTCTACGTCATGGCGGAGCGCGAGAACCCGACGCGCTACGACATCGCCGCGCCCGGCGTCCTGACCTCGGCGCCGGTGCAGCGCGAGATCGTCGCCGACCTGCGCCGCGCCCGCCCGGCCGTCCTCGTGCGCTGGCTCAGCCGGCTGACCGACTTCCCGGAGCCCAACCGGGCCGGTCGCTCGAGCGGGGTGCACCTCCTCGACCGCTACCTCGCCGCCACGTATCGCCCGGCGCGGCGCTACGGGGAGTGGGAGGTGCTGGCGCGGCGGTGACGCCGCGCCGGGTGCTGCCGGGACGGGGGATCCGGGGCCGCTACCGCCCGGCGAAGAACGCGCCGACCGACTCGGCGAGGAAGTCGATCGCCGCGTCCGGCAGGCCCGGGTAGCACCCGACCCAGATCGACCCGTCGGTCACGAGATCGGCCCCGGAGAGCGGGCCCGCGATCCGGTGGTCGAGGCCGAGGTAGGCCGGCTGGCGCGTCATGTTGCCGGCCAGCAGCAGGCGGGAGTCGATCATCCGCTCGCCGAGGAACAGCTGCAGCTCGCGCCGCGCGGCCGCGTCGCCGTCGCGCAGGGTGAACGGGTACCCGAACCAGGACGGGTCGGCGTCCGGGAGCGCCCGCGGCAGGATCAGGCGGTCCCCGAGCCCGGACAGGGCGGCGTCGAGGCGGGCGAAGTTCGCCTTCCGGCGGGCCGTGAAGCCCGCGAGCCGCTCGAGCTGCGCGACGCCGAGCGCGGCCTGCATGTCGGTCACCTTGAAGTTGAAGCCGAGGTGGCTGAAGACGTACTTGTGGTCGTAGCCGGCGGGCATCTCGCCGAAGCGCCCGTCGAACCGCCGTCCGCAGGCGTCGTTGACCCCGGGCGGGCACCAGCAGTCACGCCCCCATTCGCGCAGCGAGGCGACCGCGCGCGTCCAGCGCTCGTCGCTCGTGGCCACCGCCCCGCCCTCCCCGGTCGTCATGTGATGGGCGGGATAGAAGGAGTACGTCGCCGCCGCGCCGAACGTCCCGCAGCGCCGCCCGGCGTAGGTCGAGCCGAAGGCGTCGCAGCAGTCCTCGACGAGGGCGAGGCCGTGCTCCGCGCACAGCGCCTCGACCCCGGTCGCGTCGAACGGGTTGCCGAGGCCGTGCGCCGCGACGACGGCGCGCGTCCGCGGCCCGATCGCCGCCGCGATCGCCTCGACGGAGGGGTTCAGGGTGTCCGGCTCGACGTCGACGAACACCGGTCGCAGTCCCTGCTGGTAGATCGGGTTGACGGTCGTGGGGAAGCCGACGGCCGGGGTGATGACCTCGTCCCCGGCCTCCAGCGGGCGCTCGAGCAGGTGCGAGCGCAGCGCGGCGACGGCCAGCAGGTTGGCCTGGGAGCCCGACCCGACGAGCGCGACCGCGGGCCGTCCCGTCGCGTCGCGCAGCCCGGCCCGGAAGCGCTCCGCCCAGCGGCCCTCGGTCAGCCACCCGTCGAGCGAGGCGTCGACGAGGGCGGCGGCCTCGGCCCCGCCGATCACCCGGCCGCCGACCGGCACCGGCGTGCGGCCGGGAACGAACGGGGGTGGCGCGAACGCCGCCTCGGCGTACTCCCGCGCCGCCGAGATCGCGGTGTCCCGAAGCGCCTGCAGGCGCTCGGCGTCGCTCATGCCGGGGCGGCGGGGCGGGGCACCGCCGGCATCCTAGTGAGCGCCGGCGGCCGTCCCTATCCCCTGCGCGGGGCGCGGCCGAGTGGCAGGGGCCGGCGCAGCGGCCGGGCGGCCCCGCGGGCGGTGCCGGCCTCGGCGCAGGTCGCCGCCACGGCGGCGCGCAGGCCGGCCTCGAAGCTCGCGACTCCAAAGCGCTCGGCGTTGGCCACGCACGCGGCGGGATCGACGCGGGCGGCCTCGATCCCGCGCACCGCGGCCGCGAGCTCGTCGGCGTCGGGCGTGTCGTAGAACGCCCCGGTCTCGCCTTCGACGACGGTCTCGCACACGCCGCCGTCGCGCAGCGCGACGACCGGTCGCCCCGAGGCCTGCGCCTCGACCGCGGCGATGCCGAACTCCTCGGTCGCCGTGACCACCAGGCCGCGGGCCACGCCGAGCAGCTCGGTCACGCGAGCATCGGAGACCCTCCCCTCGAAGCGGATCGTGGGCCCGGCGAGGCGCTCCAGGCGCCGGGCGTCGGGGCCGTCCCCGACGACGACGAGCGGGCGGCGGAGCCGGTTGAACGCCGCCACCGCCACCTCGATGCGCTTGTGGGGCATGAGCTCGGAGACCACGAGCCAGTGGTCGGCGATCTCCGTCTCCCGCCGGGGGCGGAACCGGGCGGTGTCGACCGGCGGATGGACGACGTCGGCGTCCCGCCCGAAGTAGCGGCGGATCCGGTCCTGCGTGGTCACGGAGTTCGCCACGTAGCGGTCGACCTGCTGCGCGGCGGACCGGTCCCACCGCCGCCAGCGGCTGAGCACGGCGGCGAGGGCGGCGCGGCTCGGGGCGGCGCGGTCGCGCAGCGTGGCCTCCCGCGCGTTCCAGGCGTAGCGAAAGGGGTTGTGGCAGTAGCAGACGTGGACCGTCCCCGGATCGACGATCACGCCGTGCGCCCATGCCGAGGAGCTGGACACCACGAGGTCGTAGCCGGAGAGGTCCAGCGACTCGATCGCGTAGGGGTAGAGCGGCAGGTACGCGCGAAACGTTTTCGCGGTCGGGCGCATCTTCTGGAGAAAGGACGTGTTGACGTCCCGATGGCGAAACCGCCCCTCGGTGCCCCGCTCGTCGTAGATGGCGGTGAAGACGTCCGCTCCCGGCCACATGTCGCACATGACCGTGAACACCCGCTCCGCGCCCCGCACGTCCACGAGGAAGTCGTGGACGAGGGCGACGCGCGCTCGTCGCGCGTCCAGTCGTGCCACCCCGCCCTGCGGCGTGGCGAACCTGCGCCCCTGACGCTCCACCCTTCCTACACTACCTGCCGATGACCCGCCTCCTCACCTTTTTTCTGACCGGTCTCGCCATCGCCGGGCTGGTCGCCGCGCCCGCGCCGGCGGCGAAGAAGCGGAGCCACAAGCGCCCGGCGCCGAAGGCCAAGAAGATCGTGGCCAAGCGACCCGTGCCGCAGGGCTTCGTCGGCGTCAACGTCGACGGCCCGATGCTGAGCGACGCCACGGGCCTCGCCGATCGCGAGTACGGCCAGATGGTCGCGGGCGGCATCGAGACGACCCGCATCGTGTTCTTCTGGTCCCGCATGCAGCCCTACCGCACGGTGGCCGACGTGCCCCTCGCCCAGCGGCGCCGGTTCCGCAGCATCGTCGGCGGCGTGCCCACCGACTTCTCCGAGATGGACCGCGCCGTCGCCTCGGCGTCCCGTCGCGGCCTCCCGGTGCTTCCGGTCCTCGTCCGGGCGCCGGACTGGGCGGCGTGGAACCCGCAGTCGAACGCCCCGATCCCGCGGGACGTGCGCAGCTACACGCGCTTCCTCGAGGCCGTGGTCAAGCGCTACGGCCCGAAGGGGCGGTTCTGGAAGGAGAACCGGGGGCTCCGCGCGCGGCCGCTGCGCGAGTGGGAGGTCTGGAACGAGCCGAACATCTCCCTCTACTGGCCCCAGCCGTTCGACTCCGGCCCGGCGACGGACCCCTCGGGCGCGCCCGTGCCCGCGGGGCCCCAGCGCGACCGGCTGACCTATCCGTACCTCCTGCGGGCGTCCTACCGCGCGATCAAGCGCGCCGACCGGGGCGCCAAGGTCGTCCTCGCCGCGCTCACGAACTTCTCCTGGGAGTCGCTGGGCTTCATCTACGACTCGTTCGCCCGCAAGGGCGGCCGGTACTTCGACGCGGTCGCGGTCCAGACCTACACCTGGGAGCCGCGCAACATCATCACCGCGCTGCGCAACGTTCGCCGCGTGATGAACCGGCGCGGCGACCGCCGCAAGCCGATCTACTGGACCGAGCTCAACTGGCCGGCCGCCTGTCGCGCGTACGACTGCGAGCCCTCCCGCGGCGGGAAGCGATCCGACCAGCTGACGCGCAACATCTACGGCGTCGAGACGACCGACGCGGGTTCCGCGCAGAAGCTCGACGAGGCGATGCGGCTGCTCGTGCGCGACCGCGCCAAGCTGGGCCTGACGCGGGTCTACGTCTACACCTGGCTCTCCCGGTACAAGAGCCCGGAGGACCCGTTCGACTACTCTGGGCTGCGCGCCCTCGGCGACGGCCGGGTCGCCGACAAGCCCTCCCTCGTCGCGCTGCGCCGCCGGGCCCTGGCGCTCGAAGGCTGCAAGTCCGGCGTGAAGGCGTCCGTCACCCGCTGCCGGTAGTGCCCCGAGCCCTCCTCCCGGCGCTGCTCGCCGGCCTGCTCGTCGCCGCGCTCGCGGCGACGCCGGCCGGCGCGGCGCCGGCGCGCCAGGTCCCGCAGGGCTTCCTCGGCGCGAACTTCGACCTCCTGCTCGTCGAGCGGCAGGGCTCCGTCGCCGGCGAGGTGGCGCGCATGGCGAGCGCCGGGGTCGAGTCGGTGCGGATGCCGGTGTACTGGTACCGCCTGCAGCCCTGGGCTCGCTGGGATCTCGTGCCCGCGGGACGACGGCGGAGCCTGCGCGCCGTCGCGGGCGTCCCGACCGACCTCGGGTGGCTCGACCGCGTGGTCGGGGCTCTCGCGCGGCGGGGCGTCACGGTGCTGCCGACGGTGCTCGGCGCGCCGGCGTGGGCCCGCGCCGAGGTCACGAGTCCCATCCTGACGCCGCGCGACCCCGCCGGGTACGCGGCGCTCATGGCCGGCCTCGTGCGGCGCTACGGGCCCCGCGGCGCCTTCTGGCGCGAGCACCCGGCCGTCCCCCGGCGCCCCGTGCGCACGTGGCAGATCTGGAACGAGCCCGACAACTCCTACTACTGGCCCGCGCCCTTCGCCGGCTCCTACGTCCGACTCCTGCGCGCGGCCGCGACCGCGATCCGCCGGACCGATCGGGGCGCCCGGGTCCTCCTGGCCAGCCTGACCAACCGGTCGTGGGAGGCGCTCGACGCGATCTACCGCGCCGGCGGGCGCGGGAGCTTCGACGAGGTGGCGCTGAACCCGTTCACCCGCGACCCGCGGGACGTCCTGCGGGTCGTCGACTCCAACCGCCGGGTCATGGCGACCCGCGGCGACGCGCGACTGCGCATCGCGCTGACCGAGGTGTCCTGGCCCTCCTCCGCCGGGCGGCTGCGCGTGCCGTTCTTCGCCGAGGTGACCCGGATCGGCCAGGCCGCCCGCGTCCGCCAGGCGCTGCCGCTGCTCGCCCGGGCGCGACGCTCACGCCGGCTGAGCGCGCTGTACTGGTACACCTGGGCCTCCACGGACATCGGCAGCGACTTCACCTTCCGCTACGCGGGCCTGCGCCGTCGTGCTCCGCGGCCGGACCGCCGACAAGCCGGCGCTCGCGGCGTGGCGCGGCGCCGCGCTGCGCCTCGAGGGCTGCCGCGCGAAGGTCGTGGCGACGGGGTGCGCGCCGACGGCGCGCGGCCGGGCGCGGGCGCGATAGCGGGACGCCCGAGCGCCCCGGGCACCGGGCTACGTCGCGAGGTCCGCGAGCAGGCGGTCGACCCGCTGCGCCGCCGCGGCCCAGGTCAGCTCCCCGGCCCGCGCGAGGCCGCGCGCGCGCAGATCCGCGCGGGTGCCGGGCTCGCCCACGACGCGGAGCAGCGCACCGGCGACCGCCTCGCGGTCGTCGGGATCCACGAGCAGCGCGGCGCCGCCGGTCGTCTCCGGCAGCGCCGCCCGGTCGGCGGCGACGACCGGGACCCCGCTCGCCATCGCCTCCACGACCGTCAGTCCGAAGCCCTCGTAGACGGAGGGGAGAACGAAGGCGCGGGCGCCGGCATAGAGCCCCGGGAGGAGGGCGTCCGGCACGTGGCCGAGCGCGCGCACGGACCCCACGCCGTCCTCCGCCTGCAGGTGCGGGCGCCCGCCGCCCGCCGCGACGAGGTCGACGCCCTCGGCCGCGAGCGTCGCCGCGGCGGGCCCGAGCGCGGCCAGGTTCTTCCGGGCGATCCGGCTCGCCACGGTGAGCACGTAGGGACGCGCGAGGCCCAGCGCGCGCCGCGCGGGATCGGGATCGGCGTCCGGGCGGAAGCGCTCGTCCACGCCGCCCGGGATGACGACGACCCGCTCGGGCGCGGCGCCGAGCAGCGCGACGATCTCGTCGCGCGAGAAGGAGGACACCGTCACGACGCGGACGGCGCGCCGCGCGATCGCCGGCAGGACGGCGCGCTGCCACGCCACGTAGGCTCGGCTGTAGAACCCCGGGAACCGCAGCGCGGCGGCGTCGTGGACGACGACGACGTTGCGGGGGAAGGCGACGGGCGCGAGGTTGGCGGGTGAGAACAGCACCCCGGCCCGGGCCCGTCGGGCCACCGCCGGAAGCCAGACCTGCTCCCAGGCATGGCCCGCCCGGTGACTCAGCCGGGTGGGCGGGCGGACGACCCGATAGGCGCCCGGTCGCCCGGCCGGCAGCCGCGTCGCCATCTCCCGCGCCCAGCGCTCGACCCCACCGAGCTCCGGCCGCACGGCGGCGCGGGCGTTCACGAGGATCGGACGAGGTGGCGGCACGGCGGACCGCGCCACGATAGATGTTCGTCTCCGTGCCGATCCTCTTCACCAGCTACTCGGGCCTCTACGGCGGCGCCGAGCGCATCCTGCTCGACGTGCTGGGCGGCGTCGGCGAGCCGGCCGTCCTCGCCTGCCCGGCGGGCGGCCTGGCCGACCGGGCCCGGGCGCGGGACGTGCCCGTGCTCACGCTCCCCACCCGCCGGATCCAGGCGCGCGGGACGGTGCGCGACCGCGCGGCCGCCCCGTTGCGGCTCGGCGCCCACGGGCGGGAGATCCGGGACCTCGCCATCGCGCTCGGCGCCCCGGTCGTCGTGGCCTGGGGCATGCGCAGCGCGATCGCCGCCGCCGCCGGCCTCGCCGGCCTGCGGGACCGCCCGCGCCTGGTGTTCGAGCACGTGGACCTCCTCCCGCCGGGGCCCGTGGGGCGCGCCGTCCGCGCGGCCGCCCGCCGCGCCGACGCGATCGTCTGCCTGTCCGGCGCGATCGCCGAGGACCTCGATCCCGGCGGCGCCCTCGCCGCCCGCATCCACGTCGTGCGCCCCGGGGTGGTCGTGCCGGACGCCGCGCCGCCCCCGCCGCCGCCGGGCGCTCCGACCGCCCTCGTCCTCGGCGCGCTCGTGCCGTGGAAGCGCCCCGGTCTCGCGCTCGAGGCGGTGGCCGGCGCGCGCGCCTCGGTGCCGGGGCTCCGCGCCGTGGTGGCCGGGCCGCCGATCGGGGAGGACGGCGCCGCGCTGCTCGCCGCGCTCCGCGCCCGGGCCGCCGCGCCCGACCTCGCCGGTCACGTCGAGCTCTCGGGCGCGCTCGACGATCCGGCGGCGGCGCTCGCCGCCGCCACCTGCCTGCTGCACGCCGCCGATCGCGAGCCCTACGGGATGGTGCTGGCCGAGGCGCTGGCGGCCGGGCGGCCGGTCATCGCCCCGGCCGGCGGCGGGGCGCTGGAGGTCCTCGACCCGGGGTGCGGCCGGCTCTACCCGCCCGGCGACGCCGCCGCGGCGGCGCGGGCGCTCGCCGAGGTGGCGGGGGATCCCGATCTCGCCGCGGCCATGGGCCGGGCGGGCTGGGCCCGCGCCCGCGAGCGTCTCCGCCTCGAGCCGGCGCTGGAGCGATGGCGGGCGGCGGCGCTCGGGTCGGACGGGCCCGCCTCGGCCGGCGCGCCGCGGGCCGGGGACGGCGATGCGTCCACGGCGCCCCGGGGACCGGGCGCGGGCGGCGCGGCGACGGGGCGGGCGCGCGACGGCCGCGCGGCGGGGGGCCCGCTCGCCCTCGTCACGGTCACCCACGACTCCGCCGCCGACCTCCGGCGCCTGCTCGCATCCGTGTCACGGCACCTGCCGACGGCCCGGGTGGTCGTGGTGGACTCCGGGTCGGGCGACGGGTCGCTCGCGGTGGCCCGCGCCTGGCCGGGCGACGCGATCGTGATCGACCTCGGCGCCAACGAGGGCTTCGGCCGCGGCTCGAATCGCGGCGTGGCCGCACTCGGCGAGAGCGCGGACGTGGCCGTGCTCGTCAACCCCGACGTCGAGCTGGTCGACGCGTCGCTGGAGTCCCTCGCCGCCGAGCTCCGTCGCCCCGGCGCCCCCGACCGCCTGCTCGCGCCCGTCGTCCTGCACCCCGACGGGCGACGTCAGGACTCGGCGCAGCCCGCGCCGGCCACGGCGATCCAGGCGCTGCGCGCGCTTGTGCCCCCCGCCGCGCTCCCGGCGCCCCTGCGCCGCCGGGTCGAGCCCTTCCGCTCGGCCGCCCCGCGTCGCGTGGCGTGGGCCGTCGGCTGCTGCGTCGCCGGCCGGACCGCGACGCTGCGGCGCCTCGGGCCGTTCGACGAGCGCGCCTTCCTCTACGGCGAGGATCTCGACCTCGGGCTGCGCGCCGCCGCGGCCGGCGTGGAGACGTGGTTCATGCCCGGGGCCCGCGTGGTGCACCGCGAGGCCCACAGCTCGGCGGGCGCCTTCGCCGGCGAGCCGGTGGACCTGCTCGCGGGGCGCCGGCGCGCGGTCGTCGCCGAGCGTCTCGGTCCGCGGCGCGCCGCGGTCGACGACTGGCTGCAGATGACGACGTTCGCCGATCGCATCGCGCTGCGGCGCGTGCTCGGGCGCGACGCCGCCCGCGAGCGCGCGCAGCTCGCCGCGACCTGGCGGAGCCGTCGCGCGGCGAAGCGGGCGGCGTGAGCCCGCCGACGCCCGTCACCGTCGTCCTGCCGAACTGGAACGGCCGGCGCTGGCTCGACGGCGTGCTCTCCTCGCTCGAGGCCCAGAGCGTGGCGCCGGCCGAGGTCGTCGTGGTCGACAACGGCTCCTCCGACGGCTCGCGCGAGCACCTCGCGGAGCGCTGGCCGGCCGTCCGGGTCGTCGCGCTCGAGCGCAACCACGGGTTCGCCGTCGCGGCCAACCGCGGCATCGCCGCCTCGGGCACGCCGCACGTCGCGCTCGTCAACACCGACATCGTGCTCGCCCCCGACTGGGTGGCACGGGCCGGGGCGGCGCTCGACGCCCACCCGGAGGCGGCCGCCGTGGCGACGAAGATGGTCGACCTCGAGGACCCGGCGCGGATCTACGACACCGGCGACGTGCTGCGCCGCGACGGGGCCTGCGAGCAACGCGGCCGCTTCCGCCGCGACGAGGGCCGGTGGGACGAGCCCGGGGAGGTCTGGGCGGCGTGCGCCGGGGCGGCGCTCTACCGCCGGACCGCCGTCGACGCCGTGGGCGGCTTCGACGAGCGGCTCTTCTCCTACCTCGAGGACGTCGACCTCGGACTCCGGCTGCGCCTGGCCGGCTGGACCTGCCGCTACGAGCCGGTCGTGGCGCGCCACGCGAGCGAGGGCTCCTCCGGCCGCCTGCGCCGCCCGGTGGCCGGTTGGGTGGAGCGCAACACGCTGTTGCTCGTGGCCAAGGCGTTCCCGGTCCGCTGGCTGCCCTACGTCGCCTATCGCCAGGCGGCCTGGGCGTGGCACGCCCTGCGCGGCGGCGGTCTGCGCGCCCACCTCGGCGGGGCTGCGGCCGCCGTCCCGCTGCTCCCGGCGATGCTGGGTGAGCGCCGGGCGCTCCGGGCGCGGGCGCGAGTCTCCATCGAGGTCGCGGTGCCGCCGCGACCGCTACGAGGCCGGCGCGCCGGCGGGCACCCGGACGCGGAGGAGTAGGCGCCCGACTCCGCTGGCACGACCCGCAGCCATCCTGCTCGACGGCGCCGGCATCGGTCGAGCGCCGGGGTCAGGAGCCGCCCGGCTTGACCACGAGGCGCCCGGAGTGGTCGATGCGGGCACGGCTACCCGTCGAACAGCCCCAGCTGCTCCCGCGCCTCGTCGCGCAACGCCGATGGTCGCCGCTGGTCGTCCGGCTCCGGCTCCGCCGCCTCGGGGATCTCCTCGGGAGCCTCCTCCGCGGCCGGCGGCGGCAGCGCCAGCAGGTCGGGCAGCCGGGCGACGTCCTCGCGCAGCGCCGCCAGCGTCGCGGGCGTCCGCAGCCCGGCGGCCGGGTGGTAGAGCGGGTAGAGCCGCACCGCCCGGCCGCCGATCGCCCGCACCTCCGCCTGCCCGTGGACCCTGGAGATCCCGGTCTGGTCGGCGCGGAGGAGCTTCGTCGCGAAGTTCCCCAGGGTGGCGATGACCCGGGGCTCGATCAGCCGGATCTGCTCGTCCAGCCAGGGCCGGCAGGTCTCGATCTCCCCCGGCTGGGGATCGCGGTTGCCGGGCGGACGGCACTTGAGGACGTTGGCGATGAAGACGTCGGCCCGCGCCAGGCCGACCTCCGCGAGCAGCGTGTCGAGCAGCTGTCCGGCGCGCCCGACGAACGGGAGGCCGCTGGCGTCCTCGTCGCGGCCGGGCGCCTCGCCGACGAACATCAGGTCCGCGTCGGCGTTCCCCGCCCCGAAGACGACGTTGGTCCGCGTCTCGGCGAGCGGGCAGCGCGGGCATGCGATCGCCTCCCGGTAGACCGCCTTCAGCGCCTCGCGCCGCGCGCTCGCCTCCGCCATGGCGGGCGATGGTAGCCCCTGGCCGGGGGCGGGGTATGATCCTCACGGGGCCGTCACGCTCGGCGAGAGCGGCCGGACCCCGATAGCACCACGTCGCCGACACGCCACGACCGGTATCTCCATGCGGGAACTGGATCGAGATCCCTCCCCCTCCCCCCTTGCGCGCGCCCACCGCGGCGTCGGCGATGCGCGCCCGCGGGCCACGGCGATCCTCGGCGCGGGACGCCTGGGCCGCGCGCTCGCCGCGGCGCTCCGGGCGGCCGGCCGCGAGGTGCGAGGCCCACTGGGCCGCGGGGCGGACCCCGCCGACGCCGAGGTGGTGCTCCTCTGCGTGCCCGACGCCGAGATCGCCGCGGGCGCCGCGGCGGTGGGCCCGGGACCCCTGGTCGGCCACTGCTCAGGGGTGACGGGCCTCGACGTCCTCGGCGCACGCGAGGGGTTCTCCCTGCACCCGCTCATGACCGTCACCGACGACGGCGCGGACTTCGCCGGCGCGGGGTGCGCCGTCGACGGGACCTCCCCCGCGTCCCGCGCCGCGGCGCGCGACCTCGCGCTCGCCCTGGGGATGCGGCCCGTCGCGCTCGCGCCCGCGGACCGACCCGCGTACCACGCCGCCGCCTCGGTGGCCTCGAACTTCCTCGTCACGCTCGAGGCCGCGGCGGAGCGCCTGGCCGCGACCGCCGGGCTGGAGCGGGCGGACCTCGTCCCCCTCGTCCGCGCCACGGTGGACAACTGGGCGCGGCTCGGCGGAGAGCGGGCGCTCACCGGGCCGCTCGCGCGCGGCGACGAGGCCACGGTGACCCGGCAGCGCGCCGCCGTCGCCGAGCGGGCCCCGGACCTGCTGGCGGTGTTCGACGCCCTGGCCGGGGCGACGCGGGCGCTCGCGCGGGCTCACGACCCCGGCATGAGGACCGTGCGGACCGTGGCGGCGCTGCGCGAGGCGCTGGCGCCCGCCCGCGCCGCGGGCCGCACGATCGGCCTCGTGCCGACGATGGGCGCGTTCCACGCGGGACACCGCGCGCTCATGCGCGCCGCCCGCGAGCGCTGCGACGTCGTCGTCGTCTCGCTCTTCGTCAACCCGACCCAGTTCGGTCCCGGCGAGGATCTCGCCGCCTATCCGCGCGACGAGCGCCGGGACGCGGCGATCGCCGCCGACGAGGGCGTCGACGTCCTCTTCGCCCCCACGGCCGCCGAGGTCTACCCCCGCGGCTGTGCCACGACGGTGCGCGTCCGCGGGCCGCTGACCGAGACCCTCGAGGGCGCCGCGCGCGGCGCCGACCACTTCGACGGCGTCACCACGGTGGTGGCCAAGCTGTTCGCGATGGCGGAGCCCGACGTCGCCTTCTTCGGCGCGAAGGACGCCCAGCAGGCGCTCGTCGTGCGCCGGATGACCGCCGACCTCGACCTCGGCGTCGAGATCGACGTGCGCCCCACGGTCCGCGAGCCCGACGGCCTCGCCGCCTCCTCGCGCAACGCCTACCTCGACTCCGAGGACCGCGCCCGCGCCGTGGCCCTCCGCCGCGGCCTCGAGGCGGCGCGCGCCGCGATCGGCGACGGCGAGCGCGACCCGTCGCGCATCGCCGCGAGCGCCCGGGCCGCGATGGCGGAGCACGACGTCACCCCCGAGTACCTCGCGATCGTCTCGCCCGACGACCTCGCCCCCGTGGAGCGCGTCGACGGGGAGGTGCTCGTCGCCATGGCCGCCCGAGTCGGATCGGCCCGGCTCATCGACAACGACCGCATCGACCCCGCCGACCCCGAGCTTGCCCCGTCCCGACCCGTCGACCGCGAGGCGGCGACCCAGAGATCCATCTCGGGCGTCGACCCCGCACGCTGACCAGAGGAGAACCCATGTCCACCGTCCCGCAGGTCGTCTCCGCGCCGCCCGAGCGGCTCCCGATGACCCTCCCCCGCCTCGCCGAGCAGCGCGCCAACGGCGAGCCGATCGTCATGGTCACCGCCTACGACCACCCCTCGGCTCGTGCGGCCGAGGCCGCGGGCGTCGACCTCGTGCTGGTCGGCGACTCCGCCGCGATGGTCGTGCTCGGCCACGACAGCACCATCCCGGTGTCCACCGACGAGATGCTCATGCTCGCCGCCGCGGCGCGCCGTGGCCTGCGGACGCCGCTGCTCGTCGGCGACCTGCCGTTCGGCTCCTACGAGGCCTCCGACGAGCAGGCGGTGGCGACCGCCCAGCGCTTCGTCAAGGAGGCCGGATGCGACGCCGTCAAGCTCGAGGGCGGGGGTTCGTCGGTGCAGCGGGCCCGCGCGATCGTCGCCGCCGGCATCCCGGTCATGGGCCACGTCGGGCTCACCCCGCAGACCGCGACCGCGCTCGGCGGCTACCGCGCCCAGGGCCGGACGGCGGAGCGCGCGCTCGAGGTGGCCCGCGACGCCGAGGCCCTCCAGGCCGCGGGCTGCTTCGCGATCGTGTTCGAGGCGATCCCCGCCCCGGTCAGCGCGGTCCTCATGGATCGGATGGAGATCCCCGTGATCGGCATCGGCGCCGGGCCGGCGACCGACGGCCAGGTCCTGGTCTTCCACGACCTCCTCGGCATCCGCGAGGGGGTCGGCGCCCGCTTCGTCAAGCGCTACGACGACCTGCAGGACCGCATGGTCGCGGGCGTGACCGAGTACGCCGACGACGTGCGCCGGCGCCGCTACCCCGGCCCGGAGCACACGTACTCGATCGATCCGGACGAGCTGGCGAGCTTCCGGGCGGCGCTGGGCTGAGGGTCCCGCGAGCCCCGTGCACGGGGGTCGCGGGACGGTCATGTCGGGCGCGGAGCGCGGGCACTAGACTGCCCGCGCTCCGCCTTCACATCGCGTTCACGCCGTGGACGCCACCCGGATCGGACCCGTGCCGCGCCTCTCCCTCGTTCCCAAGGACCGCGAGTTCTTCACCCTCTTCGAGGCCGCGGGGACGAACCTCCGGCGCGCGGCCGAGCTGCTGGAGGAGATGCTGCGGCACTGGCCCGACCGCGCGGAGCTGGCGCACGACATCCTCGTCTGCAAGCAGGAGGGTGAGCGCATCACCCGGGACGTCATCCTGCGACTCAACGAGTCCTTCGTGACCCCGATCGACCGAGAGGACATCTATGCCCTCGCCGGGGCGCTCGACGACGTCGTCGACCACATCGAGGAGGCGGCGGACTTCCTCGGCCTCTACAAGATCGAGGCGCCGATGGTCCAGGCCCAGCGCCAGGCCGAGATCCTGGTCGCGGCCACGGGCGAGATCGCCGAGGCGATGCCGAAGCTGCGCTCCTTCAAGGACATCTCCCGCGAGGTCCACGAGATCAGCCGGCTCGAGAACGACGGCGACCGGGTCGTCCGCGAGGCGACGGCGTCGCTGTTCGACAACGGCGTCGATCCCATGGTCGTGATCCGCTGGAAGGACGTGTTCGGCGGGCTCGAGGCGGCGATCGACGCCTGCGAGCACGCGGCCAACGCACTCGAGAGCATCGTGATCAAGAACCGGTGAGCGGCGACCTGACCATCGCCATCGTCGTGGCGACGGCCCTGGCCTTCGACTTCACCAACGGATTCCACGACACCGCGAACGTCGTGGCGACCTCGGTCTCCACGCGGGCGCTGCCGCCGCGGGTCGCGGTGGCGCTGGCCGCGCTGCTGAACTTCGTCGGGGCCTTCCTCTCCCTCGCGGTCGCGGCGACGATCGCGAAGGACATCGTCGACCAGGGCGCGATCACGCCGACCGTCGTGTTCGCCGGCCTCGTCGGCGCGATCGCCTGGAACCTCCTCACCTGGTACTTCGGCCTCCCTTCCAGCAGCTCGCACGCGCTGATCGGCGGTGTCGTCGGCGCGACGTTCGTCGCCGCCGGCACCGGCGCGATCGACGGGGCCGGGATCGTGGGCAAGGTCGTCGTGCCGGCCATCGTCGCGCCGATCCTCGCGTTCGCGGTGGCCGGAGTCTCGATCCTGGTCGCCTACCGCCTCGTCGCCCGGCTGCGGCCCGGTCCGGTGGGGCGCGGGTTCCGGCTGGGCCAACTCGGGTCGGGCGGGCTGCTGGCCCTCGCCCACGGCACGAACGACGCCCAGAAGACGATGGGGGTGATCACCCTCGCGCTCATCGCCAACGGCGACCTGCCGAAGGACGCGAGCGTGCCGACCTGGGTCATCGCCGGCTCCGCGACGGCCATCGCGCTCGGCACCTACATGGGGGGCTGGCGAATCATCCGGACGATGGGCACCCGGATCATCAAGATGGACCCCGCGCAGGGCTTCTCGGCGCAGGGGGGCGGGGCCGCGACCATCCTCGTGGCGACCCACTTCGGGTACCCGCTCTCGACCACGCACACGATCTCGGGCGCCGTGATGGGATCCGGGGCCGCGAAGCGCCTCTCCGCGGTGCGCTGGGGCGTCGCCGGCAACATCGTGGTCGCGTGGGTGCTCACCCTGCCCGCCGCCGCCGCAGTCGGCGCGCTGACCTACCTGCTCACCGACCTCTTCCCCGCGGGCGCGGCCGGGCCGGTCATCGTCTCGACGCTGATGCTGGCGGTCGCCGGCGTGCTCCTCGCCCGCCGGGCCCGGCAGGCGCCCGCCGCCCCGCTCCCGGAGAGCCCGTGAGCACCACGATCGTGGACTGGCCCGCCCTGGGCAAGGTGGTGCTGTACGCGCTGGCGGGCGGCATCGGGCTGACGCTGGCGTTCTCGCTCGCGCTCCACGGCGCCGTGCGCTCGGGGGACCGGCATCGCGACGGCCGCGCCGCGGGCCGCGCGGCCTACGCGGTGCTCGCGGTCGCCGGCACGGTGGCGTGCGTGGGGGCGGTCGTCCTCGGCCTCCAGGTGATGCTCGACAAGTAGGGCCGGCCGGAGCCCTCAGCCGGCCGCGGCCGCGTAGGTGACCTCGCCGACGACCTTCGCCGGCGCGCCCGCGGCGATCGAGAACGCGGGGACGTCGCGCGTCACGACGCTGTTGGCGCCGATCACCGCCCGCCTGCCGATCGTCACGCCGCTCGTCACGACGACGTTCGCCCCGCACCAGACGTTGTCCCCGACGCGCGTCGGGCCCTTCGTCGTGAAGCCCTGCCACGGCACCGGCGTGTCGGGATCGTCGAAGCGGTGGTTCCCGTCGGTCACGAAGCAGCCGTTGGCGAACATGCAGTGCGCCCCGATCTCCACCCGCTCGACCGCGGCGACCATGACCCCGAGGTTGAGGAAGCTGCCGGCGCCGATGGAGATGCGCGCGGCGCCCGGCCCCGTGATCCACACTCCGGGCTCGAGCAGGACCCCCTCCCCGAGCTCGAGACGTCCCTCGTCGAGCATCTCGAGCACGTTGCCCTGGATCGGCCAGCGGACGAACGCGCCGCGGCGCATCGCGTGCCAGTGGATGCGCGCACGGTTCCACGGCCGCGCGTTGCGCTCGTAGAAGCGCCACTTCCGGGCCCAGAGGAGCGCCTGGGCGGGGAGCTCGGTCATCGCGACCGGGCAGCCTCCCGCAGCGTCACCGCGAACGCGCGGAGCCGCGCCGGACCTCTCGTACCGGGCGGGACCGTCAGCGCTTGCCGCGCGCCGGCCGGCCGGGCTTGCGCGGCTTGGGCTGGTAGCGCTTGCGCTCGGCGTCGGTCATCTTGCGGATCACCAGCGACCCGTCGTCCACCTGCTGGCGGATCTGCTCCTGCCGCTCGTCGCGGCGCTCCTGCTCGCGCTCTTGGCGTGACTTGATCGTCATGTCATCCTCGCTGACCGTGGCCCCGAGGAGCCCGCATTCCCGTCAAGGATAGCCGACGGCGCGGCGGCGGCGGCCGGTTCGCGCGGCGTGACGGGCGAGCGTCAGCCCGCGCCGGAGCCGCCGTCCGCCTCCGCCTCCGCCGCCTCGGCCCGGCGAAGACGGTCCGCGGCCTGCGCGCTGACGCGCTCGAGCTCGCGGAGCTTGGCCGCGCTCGTCGGTCGATCGCCGTAGGACCGCGCCCGGTACAGGGCGAGCCGCTCCCGGCGGTAGCGGGCCTCGGCCCGCAGATCGTCGACCCGCTCGGCCGAGGTCGTCATGACGCGAACTCGGTGATCTCGTAGACGCGGTGGTCCACGAGCAGGCTGGTGGGCGCCGCCTCCGCGCCGGGCGCGCCGCAGCAGATCACGTACGGGCGACCGTGGCCGAGGTCGAGGATGGCCAGCACGAGGTCCCCGGACACGGGATCGGGCTTGCCGACCTCCGACTCGCAATCCACGGCGGAGCGCCGCGTGTAGAGCTTGTGGATCCGCCGCTGGCGCGGTGGCCGCCCCTGCTCGGCGCCGACGGCCTCGCGGATCGCGGCGTAGGCCTTCTCGTCTCCGCCGGAGACGCCCTCCGGCCGCGGGACGAAGAAGTCGGTCACCGCACCAGCGTAGCGCTCCCGTGACGGACCGCCGGCCCGCGTCCCCGGGCCGGCCTGCTAGCGTGCGCGCCACGGGTGGCACCCGCCGCCCCGAGGTTCTTGTCTCTGGATGCGCTCCACGCGCGGCTCGGGTCAGTCGAATCTCCCGAATCGCACGCGGTCCTCCCACGGGCCGCCGGAAGGAGCAGCACCCCATGTCCCGCCCCACCTTCGCCGAGCTCGGCGTGTCGTCCGCGGTCGCGGACGCGCTCGCCACGCGCGGCATCACCACCCCCTTCGAGGTCCAGTCGCTCGTCATCGGCGACGTGCTGGCCGGTCGCGACGTCCACGTGAAGTCGCCCACCGGATCCGGCAAGACCCTCGCGTTCATGGCGCCGATCGCCGATCGCATCGAGGCCACCGACCCGCGGCCCTCGGCCCTCGTCGTCACCCCGACCCGCGAGCTGGCCGGTCAGATCGTGGAGGAGGCGCGCGGCCTCTGCCACGCCCGCGCCCTCTCGATCGCCGCCGTGTACGGCGGCGTGGGCTTCGAGAAGCAGACGCGCCTCGCGCGCCGCTCGCACGTGCTCGTCGCCACGCCCGGACGGCTGCTCGACCTCATGGAGCGCGGCGCGATCTCGCTGCGCGACGTCCGCCTGCTCGTCCTCGACGAGGCCGACCGGATGCTCGACATGGGCTTCCGCCCGGCGGTGGATCGCATCGTGCGCGCCACGCCCGAGGATCGTCAGACGCTGTTCTTCTCCGCCACGCTCGACGGCGAGGCCGCGAGGATCGCGCACGCCTACACGCGCGACGCCCGTCGCCACGAGCACCGGGCGACCCCCGAGCAGCGCGGCGACGTCGAGCACCGCTTCGTGCGCGTGGCCCACGAGGACAAGGTCGACGCCCTGCTCAGCCGGGTGGGCGACCCCGCCGGGCGCACGCTGGTGTTCGTCCGGACCAAGCGCGGCGCCGACCGGCTCGCCAAGCGCCTCGGCCAGCGCGGCGTGGACGCGGCCGCGATCCACGGCAACCGCAGCCAGGGCCAGCGCGAGCGCGCCCTCGCCCGCTTCCGCTCCGGTGAGCTCCGCACGCTGGTGGCCACCGACGTGGCCGCGCGCGGGATCGACGTCGCGGACATCGCGCACGTGATCAACTTCGACGCGCCGCCCGACCGCGAGGGCTACGTGCACCGGATCGGCCGCACCGGGCGGGCGGGGCGAACCGGCGTCGGGACGACCTTCGTGCTGGGAGACCAGGCGCGGGACACCCGCGCCATCGCCCACGCCCTGCGCCTGCACGACGAGTTCGCCCGGGCCGGGTTCGGCGAGGAGGCCGCCCCCGGCCCGGGACGGGACGCCCGACGCGGCGCCCCGCGGCGCGGGCACTCCGGCCGCCGCCCGCGTGCCGGAGCGGGCGCGGGAGGGCGGTAGCGCCTCAGGCGGCCGCGGCGGCGCGCCGGCGCCCGCCGCGGCGCGCCTTCGGCGCGGGCAGCAGATCGCGCAGGAAGCCGCCGGTGTAGGACCCCTCGACCAGGGCGACCGCCTCGGGCGTTCCGGTCGCGACGACGCGACCGCCCTCGTCGCCCCCCTCGGGGCCCAGGTCGATGATCCGGTCGGCCGTCTTGATCACGTCGAGGTTGTGCTCGATCACCACGACCGAGTTCCCGCCCTCCACGAGGCGCTGGAGCACCTCGAGCAGGCGCTGGATGTCGGCGAAGTGGAGACCGGTGGTCGGCTCGTCGAGGATGTAGAGCGTCCGCCCCGTCGCGACCTTGCACAGCTCCGCGGCGAGCTTCACGCGCTGCGCCTCGCCGCCGGACAGGGTCGTCGCCGGCTGGCCGAGGCGCATGTAGTCGAGCCCGACGTCGTGCAGCGCCTGGACCCGGCGATGGATCTTCGGGATGTGCGCGAAGAACGCGAGCGCCTCCTCCATCGGCATCTCGAGCACGTCGGCGATGTTGCGGCCCTTGAAGCGGACCTCGAGCGTCTCGCGGTTGTAGCGCTTGCCGTGGCACTGCTCGCAGGGGACGTAGACGTCCGGGAGGAAGTGCATCTCGATCTTGATCTGCCCGTCGCCGCGGCAGACCTCGCAGCGCCCGCCCTTCACGTTGAACGAGAAGCGCCCCGGCTTGTAGCCGCGCGCGCGCGCCTCGGGGGTCCGCGCGAAGAGGTCGCGGATCTGATCGAAGAGCCCGATGTAGGTCGCGGGGTTCGAGCGCGGCGTGCGCCCGATCGGCGACTGGTCGACCGCGATGATCTTGTCGAGCCGGTCGAGGCCCGTGATCCGCCGGTGGGCGCCCGGCCGCTGCTTGGCCCGGTGGAGCCGGTTCGCGACCGCCTTGTGCAGCACGTCGTTGATCAGGGTCGACTTGCCCGACCCCGAGACGCCGGTCACGCAGGCGAACACGCCGAGCGGGACGTCGACGTCCACGTCGCGCAGGTTGTGCTGGGTGGCCCCCTCGATCCGGACCGCGCCGCGCGGCTTGCGGCGCGTGGCCGGCACCTCGATCCGGCGTGTCCCGGCGAGGAACTGGCCGGTCATCGAGTCGCGGACCCGCTCGACCTGCGCGGCGGTGCCCTCGGCGACCACGTACCCCCCGTGCTCGCCGGCTCCGGGCCCCATGTCGACGAGATGGTCGGCGGCCCGCATCGTGCCCTCGTCGTGCTCGACCACGATGACGGTGTTCCCGAGGTCGCGCAGCCGCTGCAGCGTGCCGATGAGCTTCGCGTTGTCACGCTGATGGAGGCCGATCGACGGCTCGTCGAGGATGTAGAGGACGCCGACGAGCGAGGAGCCGATCTGGGTCGCGAGACGGATCCGCTGCGCCTCCCCGCCCGACAGCGTGGCCGCGGCCCGGTCCATCGAGAGGTAGCCCACCCCCACGTCGACGAGGAAGCGCAGCCGCTCCGCGATCTCGCGCAGGATGAGCCGGGCCACGCGGCGGTCGTGGGCCGAGAGGTCGAGGCCCTCGACCCAGGCGAGGGCCCGGTGCGCCGAGAGGTGGGTGAACTCGTGGACCGGCGTGTCGGCGACCAGCACCGCCCGCGACTCGGGGCGCAGCCGGGCGCCGCCGCACTCCGGGCACGGCCGCAGCGTCATGTACTCCTCGATCTTCTCCCGCGACCAGTCCGACTCCGTCTCCCGGTAGCGGCGCTCGAGGTTCGGCACGATGCCCTCGAAGCTCGTCGTGTACGAGCGGCGGCGCCCGAAGCGGTTGCGGTAGCTGACCTGGATCCGCTCGCCGTTCGTCCCGTGGAGGAAGAAGTCGCGCTGCGCGTCCGGCAGGTCCTGCCACGCGCGCTCGAGGTCGACGTCGTAGCGCTCGGCGATCGACTGGGTGAGCTGCTCGTAGTAGTTCGACGCGCTCGCCGACCACGGCGCGATCGCGCCCTCGGCGATCGACAGCGTCGGGTCGGGCACGACGAGGTCCGGGTCGATCTCCATCTGCGAGCCCAGCCCGGTGCAGCGCGGGCACGCGCCGTGCGGCGAGTTGAAGGAGAAGATGCGCGGCTCGAGCTCCGCGATCCCCGGCCCGTGGACCGGGCAGGCGAACCGCTCGGAGTAGGTCAGCACCTCGCCGCCGTCCACCATCTCGATCTCGACGAGGCCCTCGGCCAGGGCCACCGCCGTCTCGATCGAGTCGGCGAGGCGCTTGCGCAGCTCCGGCTTCATCACGAGGCGATCGACCACCACCGCGAGGTCGTGCTTGAGCTTCTTGTCGAGCACGATGTCCTCGTCGAGGCGGCGCAGCTCGCCGTCGACCTTCACGCGCGAGAACCCCTCGCCGCGGAGCTCGTCGAGCAGCTTCCCGTACTCCCCCTTCCGCCCGCGCACGACGGGGGCGAGCACCATGAAGCGCGTCCCCGGCTCCAGCTCCATGACCTGGTCGATGATCTGCTCCGCGGACTGGCCCGCGATCGGCCGCCCGCAGATGTGGCAGTGCGGGTGCCCGATGCGCGCCCACAGCAGGCGGAGGTAGTCGTAGATCTCGGTCACCGTGCCGACCGTCGAGCGCGGGTTGCGCGAGGTCGTCTTCTGGTCGATCGAGATCGCCGGCGAGAGCCCCTCGATCGAGTCGACGTCCGGCTTGTCCATCTGGCCGAGGAACTGGCGGGCGTAGGCCGAGAGCGACTCGACGTAGCGCCGCTGGCCCTCGGCGTAGATCGTGTCGAAGGCCAGGGAGGACTTGCCCGAGCCGGACAGCCCGGTGATCACGACGAGCGCGTCCCGCGGGATCGCGACCGTGACGTCCTTGAGGTTGTGCTCACGGGCTCCGGAGACGACGAGCTGGGCTTCCGGCGGCATGGCCGTGCATTCTAGGAGCCCGAACAGACGTTCCCCCCGGATACCGCGACGCCCGCCGGCGCGGCGCCGGTCCGGTAGAACCCGACCGATGAGCGATCGCGACGAGGTGACCTTCGACTCGTGGGGCGAGCGGTGCGCCGCCTGGCGGTATCGACCGGACGGCGCCGGGGACCGAGCCACGCCCTGCGTCGTCATGGCCCACGGCTTCAGCGGCACCCGCGAGGACGGGCTGGCGCCGTTCGCCGAGCGGTTCGCGGCCGCGGGGCTCGCCGCGCTCGTGTTCGACTACCGCGGCTTCGGCGACAGCGGCGGCGAGCCGCGCCAGTGGCTCGACGTCCGCCGCCAGCGCCAGGACTGGGCCGCGGCGATCGCCTTCGCCCGAACGCTCGAGGGGATCGATCCCGACCGGATCGTGCTGTGGGGCACCTCGTTCAGCGGCGGGCACGTCATCGAGGCGGCCGCGCGCGACCGCCGCGTCGTCGCCGCCGTCGCCCAGGTCCCGTTCACCGACGGCCTGCCGACCGTGGCCGCGATCCCGCCGCGGACGAACCTCGCGCTGACGGCGGCCGCGGTGCGGGACCTCGCCCGGGCCCGAACCGGCGCCGAGCCGCTCACCGTCCCGGCGATCGGGCCGCCCGGCAGCGTCGCGGCCATGACCAGCCCCGACGCGGACGCCGGGTTCCGGGCCATCGTCGGCGAGGGATCCCGCTGGCGCAACGAGGTCGCCGCCCGCGCGATCCCGCAGGTGCTGGCCTGGCGACCCGGACGCGCCGCCGCCGGCGTGCGCTGCCCGTTGCTCGTCGTGGTGGCCGACGAGGACGCGGTGACGCCCGCCGCTCCCGCCGCACGCGCGGCGGACGCCGCGCCGCGCGGCGAGATCGTCCACCTCCCGGTCGGCCACTTCGACGTCTACACGGGCGAGTGGTTCGAGCGCGCGGCGGAGGCGGAGGTCGACTTCCTGCGCCGCACGGTCCTGGCCCGGGCGACCGCCCCGTCGGCGGCGCCGGCCTGAGCCCGAGGGGCGCGGGAGCGCCCGCGTCATGACGCGGGCGAGATCCGCCTCGATGGACGACCATGATCGATGCGGCCGTTCACCCCTCTATCCCGGCGCCGTCCCCGATGTCGCGGCGTCGTCGCGCCGGGCGGCGGCGCCGCGCGGGCAGCCGCGCGGGGAGAGCGGGCCGTCGAGGTGGAAGAGCTCGGCCTCCGATCCCGTGGCGGTCCGGTCGCGCCGGACCAGGCGCACCCCCGGATCGCGGGCGATCCAGCGCGCCTCCGGAGCGCGCCCCGGACGGCCGACCGGGAAGCCCGTCGGCGCGGTGACGACCCAGCGGTAGCCGCCGCGGCCGAGCGCCGCGCGCCAGGCGCGGCACGCGGCGTACGGCGCGTAGGCGCCGTGCTCGCCGCGCTGCCCGAGGAACTGCACCCGGTTGGACTGCCGCTCGCCGGTGAGCGGGTACTGGAGGAAGAAGCCGGCGATCGCGATGCGCTCGTCGCTCGTCCCCTTCGCCCAGCGGTAGATGCTCGTCAGGTAGGGATCCGAGGTGTAGCGATCCTCGACGTAGCGATTCGCCACGCGCCAGCCGCCGAGCAGCGCGACCATCCCGGCGACGAGCGCGCCGGCGGCGGCCCACCGCCGGCCGGGTCGCGGCAGCCGGTCGCGGAACACCCACGCGCCCCCGGCGAGCGCGAGCACCGCGCCGAGCAGCACGCTCGGCGCGGTGGCGTTGCGGATCGGCTCGACGAAGCGCTCGCTGCGCAGGTCGGTGGGCCACAGGCTCGGATCGAGCTGCGTGGCGAGCAGGACGGCCCCGGTCGTGCCGAGCGCCAGCGCGAGCCGGAGCCCGAGGGCGAGGCGGGGCGCCACGGCGAGCAGGCCGAGGCCGAGCACGAGCGCCGGCGCCGCGTAGCGGAGGTTGTAGACGAAGAAGATCGGCTCGCCCGCGAGCCCGAGGAACTGCGGGGTGACGACGTAGGCCGCGCCCGAGACGAGCCCGACGACCCCGAGCATCCGAGCCGTTCGGCTCGCGGGCAGCGCCACGGCCAGGACGAGGCCGCCGAGCGCGAGCGCGACGACGGCCCACCAGGCGGGCCCGTAGGCGCTCTCCAGGCCCGGGAGGAAGTACTGGCTCCAGATCCGCCGCTCGAAGAGGAACTCCGCGATCGTGAAGATCGGCGTGCGCGTCGCCGGCGAGGGCAGCGGTCCGAAGCCGAGCGAGGGCAGCGGATTGCCGACCTCCACGAGGTTGCGGGCGTACCAGACGCCGGAGCAGGCGGCCATGGAGCCGAGCCACCACAGCGCGGCGTGGACCCGGCGGCCCGCGGCGATGGCCACCACGCCGAGCGCGAGCGCCCCGACCGGGGCCAGCAGGGTGAGCTTCACGCCGATCGCGACGCCGCCCGCGAGCGCGGCGAGCGCGACGGCGGGCCGGGTCGGGCCGACCTGGACGAGGACGGCGGCGGCGGCCAGGAGCAGGGCCAGGCCGACGACGTCGTTGTACGCCCCGCCGGGCTGGGTCGTGGCGAGCCCCGGGAGCGCGAACACCACCGCCACGCCGGCGATCGAGGCGGGGCCGACCCCGAACGGCCGCCCGAGGCACCATGCGGCGGCCAGGGCGAGGGCGAGCCACGCGAGGTTGAGCACCGGCGAGAGGACGTCCTCGCCGAAGGCGAGCATCCCGAGACCGTGCAGCAGGGACGAGTTCGCCGGGTAGAACACCGTCACCGCGTCGCCGTCGAGGTAGTGGAGGGCCGTGATGCCGCCGTCCTGGACGAAGCGGGCCGCGACCGGCAGGTGGTACCAGAGGGTGTCGATGTTCGACATGCCGCGGTGCAGGGCGTCGATCGTGCGCGGCGCCCATTCCGCCGCGAGCACGGCGGTGAGTCCCACCGCCACGAGCCGCGACCAGCGCGGGGCGGGCGGCGCCGGGGGCGGCGGGTCGGACGTCGGGTGGGGCGCGCCGGCACGCGCGCCCCACCACCACAGCGCGGCGCCGGTGGCCAGGCACCCGAGCACCACCGGCACGATCGAGTACCGGCCGGCGACGCCGAGCGCCGTGGCGACGAGCACGAGCGCGGCCACGGCGAGGATCGCCTCGGCGACCCGCGCCGGGCCGCCCGACCACGCCGGCAGCACCCGCGCGCGCACCCGCCAGGCGCCGAGCGCCACCGGGCCCAGCACGAGCGCCATCAGCAGCGCCCCGAGCGCGAAGCGCCCGAAGCTCAACGGAAGACGTCCCGCGGCAGGGCCAGCCTCGGGCTCGGGCGCGTCGTGGCGGAGGTCGACGGCGGCGGGCCGCCCCGGAGCAGGCGGCGCTCCAGCTTGTCGAGGAAGACCGGGTCCCAGATGGCCGCCGGCTTGACGCCCCAGAAGATGCGCTCGGCCTGCTCGAGCACGACCGTGTCGGCGCGGCGCATCTCCTCCACCGTCTTGTCCTGGCCTCGTTCGCGCGGTCGCCCCCGAGATAGGCGAGCGCGGGGGCGAAGAAGAAGATCGCTCCCACGACGGCGAGCCCCGCGACCAGGGCCCCGTGGCGGCGGGTGACGTGCGGGCGGCTCAAAACCGGAAGTAGAGGAAGGGGCTGAAGGTGCCGGCCGCGATGAGGACCGCCGCGTACGGTGCGGCGAGGGCGGAGAAGGCGAACCGGGCGGCGGTGGCCAGCCGCGAGCGGGCGGCGTCGAGGTAGCGGCCGAGCACGAAGGAGCGCGGGATCAGCACCACGAGCCCGGCGAGCACGAAGATCAGCGTCGTCGCGTTGGTGAGCTGCGCGGAGACGGCCGCCGGGAGCGGCCCGAGGTCCGGCACGAACATCGCGGACAGGACGGTCCCGGCCTCGCTCAGGGTGTCCGCCCGGAACGGCACCCACCCGACGATCACCAGCAACAGCACCACGGCGCGGCGCAGCGGCTCCCACCGTCGATCGCGCATGTCCCGCAACCCGGTGAGCCGCTCGATCACGAGCAGCACGCCGTGGTAGGCGCCCCACACCACGAACGTCCACCCCGCCCCGTGCCAGATCCCCGTGAGCAGGAACACGAACATCAGGTTGCGGCACGTCCGCGCCGTCGTGCCGCGATTCCCGCCGATCGAGATGTACACGTAGTCGCGGAACCAGCGCGTCAGCGACATGTGCCACCGCCGCCAGAAGTCCGTCATCGACACCGCCGAGTACGGCCGGTCGAAGTTCTCCGGCAGCCGGAACCCCAGCATCTTCCCCAGCCCCAGCGCCATGTCGGTGTAGCCGCTGAAGTCGAAATAGATCTGCAACGTGAACGCCAACGCCCCCACCCACGCCGCGCTCGTGTTGATCTCCCCCGCCGGCAACCCGTAGACCGCGTCGACCACCGGCGCGATCGCGTCGGCGATCACCACCTTCTTGAACAGGCCCAACGCGAACCGCGGAAACCCGGCCGCGAAGTCGTCGAGACGGTCGCGCGGATGGTCCACCGGCAGCTGATCGTCGATCTGGTGATAGCGGACGATCGGCCCCGCGATCAGCTGCGGGAACATCAGGATGTAGACCACGAACCGCATCACGTTGCGCTGCGGCGGCCGCACCCCCCGGTAGACGTCCACCGTGTAGGAGATGTGGTGGAACGTGAAGAACGAGATGCCGATCGGCAACGCGATCCGCACCGCCCAATCCACGTTCGGCCCCAGCGACCGCACCAGCTCCTGGAACTGACGGCTGGCGAACGGCGCGTACTTCCACACCACCAGGATCGACACGTTGAAGACCACCGCCCCCACCAACAGCGCCCTGCGGCGCGCCGGCACCCCCCCGACCCGCTCGGAGTCGAACGCCAACCCCACCAAGAAGTTGACCGCCACCGCACCGAGCAGCACGAGGACGAACTCCCCCGCCCCCCACGCGTAGAAGACCACGCTCGCCACCGCCACCAACACGTTCCGGGCGCGCTTGGGCAACACCCACAGCGCCACCAGCACGGCGGGCATGAAATACCAGAGGAAGGCCGGGGAAACGAAGGACATCAGGCGGTCAACGACGCGGAGGAACGCCGGATCGTAGGGGGTCGCCGACCGGGTCGGCGCAGCACGGAGAGCCCTTCATACGGGACTCTCACGCCCTCGGAGGCGACGACCGGACTAGGTGCGCCCGGCCTTGGCGTAGACGTCGTCGAGCAGGCGCGCGCGGGCGGCCGGCTCGAGCAGGCCGGCGATCTCGGCCTCGGCCTCCTCGCGCGGGCGCCCGCTCAGCGCCGCCTGGAGCGCGACGAGGCGGGCTCCGGCGAGGTCGCCCTGCTGCCCGTCGCCGTTCGAGCTCGCCGGCTCCGGCTCGGACCCGGCTTCGGCGACCGGCACCGGCACGCGCGGCCGGCGCTGGCTCCGGCGTGCGCTCGGGGTCCGCGACCGGCCGGGGCTCCGCGGCGACCTCGGGCTCCGGCTCCGCGGCGGGCTCCGGCTCCGCGGCGGGCTCCGGCTCCGCGGGCGTTCCTGCGCCGCACGGCGTGGCCGGAGGCCGCGACGCGGGACGCCACGGCCGTCCCCGGGCAGGTCGCCTAGCTCCGCCCCGCCCTGGCGTAGACCTCGTCGAGGAGGCGCGCGCACGCACTCGGCTCGAGCAGGTCGCCGATCTCCGCCTCGGCCTCCTCGCGTGGGCGCCCGCTGAGCGCGGCCTGGAGCGCGACGAGTCGCGCGCCGGCAAGGTCCCCCTCCGCGTGGTCGGCGCGGTCGCCGTTCGGGGTCGCACCCTCGGGCTCAGACCGGGCAGTCGGCTCGGAGACGCCGGCGGCCGGCTCGGGCTCGGCGGCCGGCTCCGGCTCGGCGGCCGGCTCCGGCTCGGCCGGCGCCACCGCGGGCGCCGCCACGACCTCGGGCTCCCCGCGCCGCAGCGCGGCGACGCCGCGCTCGAGGTCGGCCTCGAGGGCCTCGACCTGGGCGAGCAGCGCGCCGGCCGCCTCGCGGACGCGGCCGACGTGCGCCCGGGCCTCGTCGGCGTCGCGTACCGCCGCGCCGCGGGTCTCGTCGGCCGCCGCCTGCGCCTTGCGGCGGATCTCGCCGGCGGCGGCATCGGCCGCCGCCACGATCGAGCGGACCTCGTCACCCGCGACGGCGGCGCCCGACGCGCCGGCGTCCGCCGCCGCGGCGCGGAGCTCCGCGATCTCGTCGCGAAGCCGCCGCAGATGGGCGTCGACGACGCCCCGGTCGTAGCCGCGGCGGGAGAGCGGGAAGTCGGTGCGGTCGGCTGGGTCCGGCATCGGCCGCTCAGGGTACCCGACGCCCGGTCTCCGGCAGGCGGACTCCTCCCCGATCGCGGACGACCAGCCCATCGCGCGCGAGGCCGTCCAGCGCGCGCTCCAGCCGCTCGGGCCCGAGGTCCGGGAGCGGCGCCGCGGCGAGCAGCGCCGCCACGATCCGGCCGCGCGCCCAGCGATCGCCGCCCTCGAAGCGCGGGGCCGCGCGGCGCGCGCGGCGCGCCGGCACGGCGACCCGGTCCCGCGACGCGCACCACGGCGCGGCCGGACAGGCCTCGCAGCGTGCGACACGCGCGCCGCAGACCGTCGCCCCGAGCTCCATCATCGCCTGGTTCCAGTCGGCCGCGCGACCGGCGGGCAGCAGCGCACCCGCCCGGGCGGCGAGCGCCGCGGGCGTCCGGGCCTCCCCGTCCCACCGCGCGATGACCCGCCGGACGTTCGTGTCGACCGCGGCGGCGTGGGTGCCGAACCCGAAGGACACGATCGCCGCCGCGGTGTAGGGCCCCACGCCCGGCAGGGCGCGGAGGCCCGCCTCGGTCCGCGGCCAGCCGTCGGCCACGACGACCCGGGCGGCGTCGCGCAGCGCGAGGGCGCGGCGGTTGTGGCCGAGGCCGCTCCATGCCCGCAGCGCGTCGGCGGCCGTGGCCTCCGCCAACGCGCGCTCGTCGGGAAAGCGCTCGAGCCAGGCCGCGTAGAACGGGACGACGCGTGCCACCTGCGTCTGCTGGAGCATGACCTCCGCCACCAGCAGGCGGTAGGGATCCCGGGTCCGGCGCCACGGAAGGTCGCGGCGCACCGCCGCGTACCAGCGCAGGACGGCGTCCTGCCGGCGCTGCTCGGCGCTCACCGCCCGCCGGCGGCCACGGCCTCGGCGTGGTCGCGCTGCAGCGCCTTGATCTCGTCGCGCAGCTTGGCCGCGTACTCGAAGCGCAGCTCCTCCGCCGCGGCGAGCATCTCCTCCTCGAGCTCGACGATCGCGCGCTCGATGTCGCCGGCCGACATCCCCTCGGTCACGGTCGCGCGCTTGCGCCGGCCCCGCGGGACCCGCGCCTCGCCCTGGAGGAACTCGGCGATGTCGGAGATCCCCTTGACGATCGTCTCCGGGGTGATGCCGTGCTCCTCGTTGTAGGCGACCTGGATCGCCCGGCGGCGATCGGTCTCCGACAGCGCCGCCCGCATCGCCGCGGTCTCCTTGTCGGCGTACATGAGGACCTTCCCCTCGACGTTCCGCGCCGCGCGCCCGATCGTCTGGATCAGCGAGGTCTCCCCGCGCAGGAAGCCCTCCTTGTCGGCGTCGAGGATCGCCACGAGGGAGACCTCGGGGAGGTCGAGCCCCTCGCGCAGGAGGTTCACCCCCACCAGCACGTCGTACTCCCCCAGCCGCAGGTCGCGGATGATCTGGATCCGCTCGAGCGTGTCGACCTCCGAGTGGAGGTAGCGGACCTTGAAGCCCATCTCGAGCAGGTAGTCGGTGAGGTCCTCGCTCATCTTCTTCGTGAGCGTGGTCACCAGGGTCCGCTCGTCGCGGTCCACGCGGCCGCGCACCTCTCCCATCAGGTCGTCGATCTGGTTGCGCGTCTCGCGCACCTCGACCTCCGGGTCCACGATCCCCGTCGGCCGGACGATCTGCTCGACGACCGCGCCCGCCCGGGTGCGCTCGAACTCCCCCGGCGTCGCGGAGACGAAGACGATCTGGCCGGTGATCGAGAGGAACTCGTCGAAGGTCTGCGGCCGGTTGTCCATCGCGCTGGGCAGCCGGAACCCGTAGTCGACGAGCGTCTGCTTGCGCGAGCGGTCGCCCTCGAACATCCCGCCGATCTGGGGCACGGTCTGGTGGGACTCGTCGATGAAGCAGACGAAGTCCTCGGGGAAGTAGTCGATCAGGCAGTAGGGCCGGTCGCCGGGGCGCCGCCCGTCGAGGATCCGCGAGTAGTTCTCGATCCCCGAGCAGAAGCCCATCTCCCGCAGCATCTCCATGTCGTACTGCGTGCGCTGGCGCAGGCGGTGGGACTCGAGCAGCTTCCCCTCGGCCTCGAGCTGCGCGCAGCGGACGTTCAGCTCGCGGCCGATGTCCTCGACCGCGCGGTCGATCGAGCCCTCCTTGACGTTGTAGTGCGTCGCCGGCCAGATCGCGACGTGCTCGAGGTCGTCCTCGATGAGCTCGCCGGTCAGCGCGTCGAAGTGCTGGAGGCGCTCGATCTCGTCGCCGAACAGCACGGCGCGGTAGGCCGTCTCGGCGTAGGCGGGGAAGATCTCGAGCGTCTCGCCGCGGACGCGGAAGTTGCCGCGGCCCAGCGCCACGTCGTTCCGCGTGTACTGGATCGAGACGAGCTTGCGCAGCAGCGCGTCGCGGTCGATCTCGTCGCCCTTGCGCAGCGTCTGGAGGTTCTCGTCGTAGGTCTCCGGGGAGCCCATGCCGTAGATGCAGGAGACCGAGGCGACGATGATCACGTCGCGGCGCGCGAAGAGCGCGGCCGTGGCCGCGTGGCGGAGCCGGTCGATCTCCTGGTTGATCGAGGAGTCCTTCTCGATGTAGAGGTCGCGGCTCGGGACGTAGGCCTCGGGCTGGTAGTAGTCGTAGTAGCTGACGAAGTACTCGACCGCGTTCTCCGGGAAGTAGGTCCGGAACTCGTTGCAGAGCTGCGCGGCGAGGGTCTTGTTGTGGGCGATGACGAGCGACGGGCGCTGGACGGCCTCGATCGTCGAGGCCATCGTCATCGTCTTGCCGGTGCCGGTGGCGCCGAGGAGCGTCTGGAAGCGGTCGCCCCGCTCGACCCCCTCGGCCAGCGCGGCGATCGCCTTCGGCTGGTCGGCGGTCGGGGCGTAGGCGCTGTCGAGCGAGAAGGGCGGCACGGCCGGAGCACGATAGCGGGGGCGTGGGACCGCCCCTCGCGCTGTCGCCACGACGCTCGGCGCGTGCTCAGGCGGGCAGCCGGCCCTCGGCGGCCAGGGTGTCCCGCAGCCCCTGCGCCAGCTCGCGCGGCTCGTAGCCGAGCTCCCGCTCGGCCTTCGCGTGCGTGGCCCAGTACGTCACGCCGTCGGCCGAGGACACGAGCTCCCGGAGGTTCGGCGGGAAGCCGAGCGCGGGGCCGACGAAGCGGCCGAACGGCGCCGCCGCCCGGATCACCCCGGCGGGCATCGTGAAGCGCGGCGGGCGGCGACCCGCGACACCGGCCAGGGTCTCGACCATGCCGCCCATCGTCGTGACGGTGCCGCCCAGCACGTAGCTCTCCCCCGGCGTCCCGCGGTCGAGGGCGAGCAGGATGCCGGCCGCGATGTCATCGCGATGGGCGAGCGTGAAGCCGAGGTCGGGGAACGCCATCGCCGGGAGCTTGCCGTCGCAGAAGCGGGTGATCAGGTCGCCCACGGCGGAGTGGTCGTCCGGCCCGTAGACCCCGCCCGGCTGGACGATCACGCACGGAAGGCCCTCGCCGATCAGCCGCTTCGCGGCACGGTGCGCGAGGACCTTCGTCTCCTCGTAGTAGGAGGCGTAGTCGTGCCCCGGATGCTCGAAGGACTCGTCGACGACCTCGCCGTGGGTGTCGCCGAACGCCCCGACGGTGGAGACGTAGACCACCTTCGGGACCTTCGCGTCGAGCGCCGCCCGGAGGACCGTCTCGGTGCCGGTCACGTTCGCCGCGTACATCGCCGGGCGCTCGGCCTCCGGGATCCCGACCTCGTAGACGGCCGCGGCGTGGATCGCGGCGTCGCAGCCCTCCATGCCCGCGCGGATCACGTCGCGGTCGGCCAGGCCGCCGGCCACGATCTCGGCGCCGGCCTCGGTCAGCCCGCCCGCCTTCTGCGGCGAGCGGACGAGCGCGACGACCTCGTCGCCGCGGGCGCGCAGCCGCCGCGCCACCTCGCCGCCGATGAAGCCCGTGCCACCGGTGAGGAAGACCCGCATCGACGGGTGAGCCTAGATGATCGGCTCCGCGCTCGGGTCGCGGGTCGGCGACCTCAGCCGAGGCCGAGCTCGGCCGGGTACTCGCGGCGGTAGTCGCGGCGGGCGCCGAGCACCCGCTCGACGTACGCCCGCGTCTCCGGGAAGGCGATGTCGCGGATGGCGAAGCTCCGGCCGGCGACGCGCGCCCGCCAGCGATCGACGTTCGTCTCTCCCGCGTTGTAGGCCGCGAGCGCGAGCACCTCGTTCTCCCCGTAGCGGTTCAGCAGGTAGCGCAGGTAGTAGGACCCGTAGCGGATGTTCACGTCCGGGTTGCCGAGGTCGGCGACCTCGAACTGCGTGCCCCCGGAGCGGCGCGCGATGAACTGCGCGGTGTCCGGCAGGATCTGCATGAGACCCTTCGCGCCCGCGCTCGAGGTGCGGTCGGCGAACTTCGACTCGGCGTAGATGACGCCGGCGATGAGCGCCGGGTCGAGCCCCTTCTCGCTGGCCTGCTGGCGGATCACGTCCTCGTGGCGCAGGGGGAGGGTGAGCTCCTTGACCGCGTTGCCGAGCATCGGCGCGAGCACCACGGCGAGGATCGCGAGCCCGGCCAGCAGCCCAGCGCCGAGCAGGGCCCGACGGCGGCGCAGGTGGCTGCGGCGCGGGGTCGCGGGACGGCGAGCCCTGGCGGCCCGCATGCCGGCCGAGCGGGTCGTCACGCCTCCAGTCTGGCAAGGATCGCCGACAGCCTCGCCGCCAGATCCCGCTCGGTGCCGTCGTTCTCGACGACGTAGGTCGCGCGCGCGGCCTTCTCGCCCTGGCCGAGCTGCCGCTCGGTGCGCTCGCCGAGGGCGGCGTGGCCCCGGGCGCCGGCGCGCTCCGAGCGCACGGCCTCGTCCGCCACGACGGCGATCGTCGCGTCGAAGCCGCCCTCCAGGCCGGACTCGAAGAGCAGCGGGACCTCGATCACCGCGGCTCGCGGCGCCGGCTCGCGGGCCTCGACGTCCGACCGCCACGCCGCCATCCGCGCGGCGACCCGCGGCCAGAGCAGCTCCTCGAGCCAGCGGCGGTCCTCCGGGGTCGCGAACGCGCGGCGGGCGACCGCGGCCCGGTCCACCGCCCCGTCGGGTGCGACCTCCGCGCCCCATCGCGTCACGACGGCATCGCGCACCTCGGGCTCCCCGTAGAGGTCGTGCACGACCGCGTCGGTCGAGAGCGTCGCGGCGCCGAGGTCGGCCAGGGCGCCGAGCGCGGTGGACTTCCCGGCACCCAGGCCGCCGGTCAGGCCGACGAGGGGGACGCGCTCAGCCGTCGTGCGATGCCGCGTCGTGGCTCGCCGCGGGCTCGGGTGTGGCGGCGGGTGCTCGGCCTCGGCGGCGGGTGCTTCGGCCTCGGCGGCGGGTGCTTCGGCCTCGGGCTCGGGCTCGGCGGCGGGTGCTTCGGCCTCGGCGGCGGGGCTCGGGCTCGGCGGCGGGTGCTTCGGGCTCGGCGGCGGGCGCTTCGACCTCGGCGGCGGGCTCGCCGGCGGCCGGCTCGGCGACGGGCTCGGGCGCGGCGGGCGCCGGGGCCTCGCCGTCGACGGGCGCGGCGGCCGCGTCGGCGCGGACCGCATCGTCACCGGCGAAGACGTCCTCCGAGAGCCCGAGATCGGGCACCTCGTCGAGCGGCGCGGCGGGCACGCCGGTCGCGCCCGGCTGCTCCGCCTCGACGCGCTTCATCGAGAGCGAGAGCCGGCGGCGCTCGCTGTCGATCTCCAGCACCTTGACCAGGACGGTGTCGCCCGGGTTCACGACCTCGCGCGGGTTCTCGACGTGATGCGCCGCGAGCTCGGAGATGTGCACGAGGCCCTCGACGCCGTCGAGGATCTCGACGAAGGCGCCGAACGTGACGACCTTCGTGACCTTGCCCTCGAGCTCGTCGCCCACGTTGTAGGTGTCCACGACCCTCTGCCACGGGTCCTCCTGGGTCTGCTTGAGCCCCAGCGAGATCCGCTGCCGGTCGCGGTCGATGTCGAGCACCTTCACCTGGACGGTGTCGCCGATCGCCACCACCTCGCTCGGGTGGTTGACGTGCGACCAGGACAGCTCGGAGATGTGGATCAGGCCGTCGATCCCGTCGAGGTCGACGAACGCGCCGAAGTCGACGATGTTCGAGATCTGGCCCTCGACGACCATGCCGGGCTGGAGCCGGTCGAGGATCTGCTGCCGGACCTCCTTGCGCTCCTCCTCGAGGACCGCCCGGCGCGAGAGCACGACGTTGTTCCGCGACCGGTTGAGCTCGATCACCTTGCACTCGATCGCCGTGCCGAGGTAGTCGTCGAGGTTGGGCACGCGCCGGATGTCCACGAGCGAGGCGGGCAGGAAGCCGCGCACGCCGAGGTCGATGATCAGGCCGCCCTTGACGACCTCGATGACCGTGCCCTCGACGGGCTCCCCGGACTCGGCGGCGGCCTCGATCCGGCGCCACGCCTTCTCGAACCGCGCGCGCTTCTTGGACAGGATCAGCCGCCCGTCCTGGTCCTCCTTCGTGAGGACGAGGGCGTCGACCTCCTCCCCCAGCTCGACCTCGTCGTTCGGGTCGACGCTCTTGCGGATCGAGAGCTCGCCGGAGGGGATGACGCCCTCGGACTTGAAGCCGATGTCGACGAGCACCTCGTCGTTGTCGATGCGCACGACGTGTCCGGTGACGACGTCGCCCTCCTTGAACAGGGTGAGGGTCGCGTCGTAGTTCGGGACGATCTTCCCGTCGATCTCGAGCAGGAGGCCGTCGCTTCCGTCGACGACCTTGGCGTCGGGACGGTCCGTGGGCAGGGGCGTGATGGTGCTCATGAGGCCGGCAGAGGGTAGCGCGTCCGCCCCGGCCGAGCGGCGCCGCGCGGCACGTAGAATCCGGCGCCCCATGCCGAGGCGCGAGACCAAGCGCGGGGCCGAGCGCACCCGGATCGATGCCGACGCCGACGTGCTGATCTGCGGCGCGAGCTTCGCCGGCCTCGCGGTGGCCCGCGAGCTGGCCGGATCCGGAGCGCGGGTCCTGATGATCGACCGCTACGAGGTCGGCGAGCGCCAGACCTCCGCCTGCGCCATCCCCACGCCCTGGCTCGAGGCGATGGGGCTGATGGCCGCCCACCGGCAGACCTTCGGCGAGCTGCTCGTCCACTCGGCGCGCGGGGACGTGCGCTGGCGGCTGCCCTGGACGTTCTCCACCTTCGACTACCGGACGCTCTGCGCCGCGCTGCGCGACCAGGGCGACGCGGAGTTCGAGACGGCCACGGTGGAGCGGATCACGCGTGCCCCGGGCGCCCACACGGTGCACACGGACCGGGGCGAGGTGCGGGCCCCGCTCGTCGTCGACGCCCTGGGGTGGCGGCGGGTCCTCGGCGGCGGTCCCAACGTCCAGCCGCCGGACGCGACGCTCTCGCGCGGGCTCGAGGTGCATCCCGCGGGGCGGGGGGACGAGCTCGAGCTGTGGATCGACCGCGCCATCGTGCCGGCCGGCTACGGCTGGAGCTTCCCGGCCGGGGACGAGGTGCGGGTGGGGGTCGGGTCGTTCGATCCGCGCTTCCACGTCAAGGCGCCGACGGTTCGCCTGGCCGAGGCGGAGCGGCGCGACCCGGTGCGCTTTCAGGGCAACTGGATCCCGCACCGGATCCGGCCGGCCACCGAGGGCGGCGTGTTCTTCGCCGGGGACTCCGCCGGCCACTGCCTGCCCACCACGGCCGAGGGCATTCGCACCGCGCTCTACTTCGGACTGGCGTGCGGGCGCGAGGTTCGCGCCGTGGTGGACGGCCGGAGCGACCGCGCCGGCGCGCTGGCCCGCTACGGCGACTTCAGCGCCGGGCACCGGTGGAAGTTCGAGTGGCTGTTGCGCGTGCAGCGCCTGGTTCCGCGCCTCGCCGGACGCCCGCTGCGCCCGACCCTGCGCGCGGTCGGCGTGCCGGCCGTGACCCGCCGGGCGTTCGACCACTACCTCGAGATCGCGCACCCGCGCTTCGTGGGCGCGAGGGCCGCGGCGGCCCTGCCGTCGCCTCCACGCCGCAATCGCGTTCCCGCGTAGGGGCGGGCGGGCCCGCGTGGGGCGGCGGGCCGAACCGCCCAGGCCTACTTCGCCTCCATCCAGTTGGGCCCCACCCCGGCGTCGACCGCCAGGGGCGGGTCCATCTCGCAGGCCGCGACCATCTCGGCGCACACGAGGTCGCGCGCGACCTCCGCCTCCTCGGCGGGCCCCTCGAAGAGCAGCTCGTCGTGGATCTGGAGGATGAGCCGCGTCGCCATGCCCGCGTCGTCGAGCGCCCGATGGCAGCGCACCATCGCGAGCTTGATGATGTCCGCCGCGCTGCCCTGGATCACGGTGTTGACCGCCAGGCGCTCGCCGAGCTGGCGGGTCTGTCGGTTGCGCGCGCGGATCTCCGGGATCTGGCGCCGGCGCCCGAACAGCGTGCTCACGTAGCCGTGCTCCTCGGCCTGCGCGATCGTCTCCGCGATGAACCGGCGCACGGCCGGGAAGCGGTCGAGGTAGCGCTCGATGAACTCGGCGGCCTCCTCGCGCGGGATCTGGAGGCGATCGGCGAGGCCGAAGTCCGTGAGGCCGTAGACGATGCCGTAGTTGACCATCTTCGCCTTCGAGCGGGTGCCCGGATCGACGTCGCCCTCGCCGGCCCCGAGCACCTCGCGGGCGGTGGCCGTGTGCACGTCCTCGCCGCGGCGGAAGATCTCCCGCAGCACGTCCTCTCCCGCGATGTGCGCGAGGACCCGCAGCTCGACCTGCGAGTAGTCGACCGAGACGAGCAGCCGCCCCGGCTCGGCGACGAAGCAGGCGCGGATCTCGCGGCCCAGCGCGGTGCGGATCGGGATGTTCTGCAGGTTCGGGTTGGTCGAGGAGAGCCGCCCGGTGGCCGCCACGACCTGGCTGAACGTCGTGTGGATCCGCCCGTCGGCGGGATCGATCCACTCCGGCAGCGCGTCGAGGTAGGTCGACGCGAGCTTCGTCAGCTCCCGCCAGCGCTCGATCTTCTCGACGATCGGGTGCTCGTCGCGGATCGACTGCAGCACGCGCGCGTCGGTGGAGAAGCCGGTCTTGCCGCGCCGCTTGCGGGAGAGCTCGAGCTTGACGAACAGCACCTCGGCGAGCTGCTGCGGCGAGCCGATCGTGAACTCCTCGCCGGCGAGGTCCCAGATCTCGCGCTCGAGCGCGTCGGCGTCGGCCTTGACGCGCGCCGAGATCCCGGCCAGGCGCTCGGTGTCGAGCTTCAGGCCGGCGACCTCCATCGCGCGCAGCACCCGGACGAGCGGGAGCTCGATGTCGGGCGTTGAGGTCCTCGAGGCCGCGCTCGCGGAGCTGCGGCCGCTGGGCGGCGGCGAGCGCGTGCACGAGCACCGCGTCGTCCGCGGCGGGCTCGCCCGTCGCGGCGACGAGGCCGCGCTCCTCCGCGAGCTCGGCGAGCGGGTAGCCGCGCCGCGCGGGGTCGAGCAGGTAGGCGGCGATCATCGTGTCGTGGGCGAGGGTCTCGGGCACCCGGCGCAGCGCCTTGGCGTCGTGGGCGATCACCGGCCGCTCCGCGCACGCCGCGACGAGCTCGGCGGGGTCGCCGCACCTCGCCGGCGAGCACCTCCTCGCCGCCCGCGTAGGCGCCGAAGCCCCAGCCTCCGCCGCGGCGAACAGCGCGCCCTCGGGCGCCTCCGGGGCGCGGGCGGCGAGCGCGAGGTCGCCGTCGTCCAGCGCGGCGGCGTCCGCCGGACCGCCCGGCCGAAGGCGGACCGCGAGGGACGGCTCGCCGGGCGGGCGCGGCGCCGCCGCCTCCTCGCTGCCCAGCGCCTCCTCGAGGCGCCGCAGCGGGTCGCGCAGCTCGAACTCGCGGAACACGTCGCGCAGACGCGAGCGATCGGGCTCGGCGCCGACGAAGGCCCGCGGCTCGAGGTCGGTCGGGATGTCGCGGCTGGCGGTCGCGAGCTGCTTCGACATCCGCGCGTCCTCGGCGTGCTCGCGGAGGATCTGCTTGCGCTTGGCGCCGGAGATCTCGTCGACGTGGTCGAGCACGTCCTCGAGCGACCCGAACCGCTGGAGCAGCTGGGCCGCGGTCTTGTCGCCGATGCCGGGGACCCCGGGGATGTTGTCGGAGGTGTCGCCCTTCAGGCCGATGAAGTCGGGCATCAGCTCCGGCGGGATGCCGTAGCGGTCGACCACCCCGTCGCGGTCGTAGATCCGGGTGTCGGTGATCCCGCGCGAGGTCGTCATGATCCGCACGCCGTCGTCGACCAGCTGGTAGGCGTCGCGGTCGCCGGTGACGACCATCACCGGCACGCCCTCCCGCCTCGCGCGCTCGGCGATCGAGGCGATCACGTCGTCGGCCTCGTAGCCCTCGACGGCGAGGTTGCGGTAGCCGAACGCCTCGACCAGCGGCTCGAGGTGCGGCCACTGCTGCTTGAGCAGGTCCGGGCGCGAGGTGCGCTGCGCCTTGTACTCGGGATAGACCTCGCGGCGGCCCGAGTGCCCGGCGTCCCACACGACGACCGTCGGCTGCGACGCCGTAGTCGGTGAGGATCTTCACCAGCATCGAGGCGAAGCCGAAGATCGCGTTGGTCGGCATCCCGGTCGAGGTCGCGATCGACTCGGGCAGGGCGAAGAACGCCCGGTAGGCGAGCCAGTTGCCGTCGATCAGGAAGAGCTCGTCGCTCGCGCCGGCCATGCCGGGAACACTCTATGGCGACCCGCGCGCCGCACCTCGCGCGACGATCCGCCGTCAAGCTAGAGTCCGCCGCGCCCCCGCCCCGCGCCGCCCCGCCCGTCGCCATGCCCCTGCAGCCCAGCGCCCAGTACTCGCTCACGATCCGCGTCGAGATCGCCCACCGCCCCGGCATGCTCGGGCAGGTCGCCAGCGCGATCGGCGAGCGCCGGCGGGACGATCGGCGCCGTCGACCTCGTCGACGCGGCCGGCGAGCACACCGTCCGCGACATCACCGTCGACGCCGCCGACCAGGACGACTGGGCGCGCATCCTCGCGGCCATCGACGCCGTCGACGGCGCGCGCGACCGTCGACACCACCGACCGGACGTTCCTGCTGCACGTCGGCGGCAAGATCGAGCAGCACAACAAGCACCCGCTGAAGACGCGCGACGACCTCTCGATGGCCTACACGCCGGGCGTCGCGCGCGTCTGCATGGCGATCCACGCGGACCCCGACAAGGCCTTCCAGTACACGATCAAGCGCAACACGGTCGCCGTCGTCTCCGACGGCACCGCCGTGCTCGGCCTCGGCGACATCGGCCCGCGGGCGGCGATGCCGGTGATGGAGGGCAAGGCGATGCTGTTCAAGGAGTTCGCCGGCGTCGACGCCTTCCCGATCTGCCTGGACACGAAGGACCCGGACGAGATCGTGGCCGACGGTCACGGCGATCGCCCCCGCGTTCGGCGGGATCAACCTCGAGGACATCTCGGCGCCGCGCTGCTTCGAGATCGAGGACCGGCTGAAGGACGCGCTCGACATCCCCGTCTTCCACGACGACCAGCACGGCACGGCGGTCGTCGTCGCTCGCGGCGCTGCTCAACGCGGTGAAGCTCACCGGCCGGCGTCTCGACGACCTGCGGGTGCTCGTCATCGGCCTCGGGCGCGGCCGGCGTCGCCGTCACGAAGATCCTGCTCGCCGCCGGGGTGAGCCGACGTGATCGGCTGCGACTCCCGCGGCGCGATCCACATCGACCGGGCGGACTACCTCGACGGCTCGATGAACCCGCGTGAAGCGGTGGTTCGCCGAGACCACGAACCACGAGCGCCGGGCCGGCACGCCCGGCCGAGGTGCTCGAGGGCAGCGACCTGTTCATCGGGGTCTCGGGGCGCGCGCGCTCCCGCCCGAGGCGCTCGCGACGTATGGCCCGCGACCCGATCGTCTTCGCGATGGCCAACCCGACGCCCGAGGTCACCCCCGAGGAGGCGGCGCCCTACGTGCGGGTGATGGCCACCGGCCGCTCCGACTACCCGAACCAGATCAACAACGTGCTCTGCTTCCCCGGGATCTTCCGCGGCGCGCTCGACGTGCGCGCGCGCGAGATCACCGAGGAGATGAAGATGGCGGCGGCCCGCGCGATCGCCGACGATCGTCCGGGACGACGAGCTGCGCGAGGACTACATCATCCCGACCGTCTTCAACCGGCGACGTGGTCGGCGCCGTGGCCGCGGCGGTCGCCGGCGAGGCGCGAGCGAGCGGCGACGCGAGCGCGGGACTCGAGCTCGGCTATCGCCGCCGCCGACGCCGATCGGGTCGCAGCGGCTGAGTGCGTGAGCGATCGTACGCATGAACGTCACCGTCACCGGCGCCACCGGCCTGATCGGCCGCGCCTCGTGCGCGCGCTGCGCGCCCGCGGCGACGACGTCACCGTCCTCTCGCGCGACCCGGAGTCGGCGCGCCGGCGCCTCGGGCGTCGACGCGGTCGCGGTGGGACCCGGAGCGCGACGACGGCTCCGGTCGGCGCCGCTCGCCGGTCGCGACGCCGTCGTGCACCTCGCCGGCGAGACCGTCGCCCAGCGCTGGACGGCGGCGGCCAAGGAGCGGATCGTCCGCAGCCGCGAGGCCGGCACCGCGCAACCTCGTGGCGGGCCTGCGCGCAGGCCGAGCCCCGCCCGCGCGCGCTGGTCAGCTCCTCGGCCGTGGGCGTTCTACGGCCCCCACGGCGACGAGGAGCTCGACGAGGCCTCCCCCGCCGGCAAGCGACTTCCTGGCCGAGGTTGCGTCGTCTGGGAGCGCGCCGCCCAGCAGGCGGCCGAGCTCGGCGTGCGCGTGGTCGCCATCCGCACCGGAGTGGTGCTGGACAAGTCCGGCGGGGCGCTGCGAAGATGCTCCCGCCGTTCCGGCTCGGCGTCGGCGGGCCGGTCGCCGGCGGGCGCCAGTACATGCCGTGGATCCACGTGGACGACGTCGTCGGCCTCTTCCTCGCCGCGCTCGACGGCGACGAGCGGTGGTCGGGCCCGGTCAACGCGACGGCGCCGACGCCGGTGACGAACGCCGTCTTCTCCAAGGCGCTGGGCCGCGCCCTGCACCGCCCCGCGATCGCGCCGGTCCCGGCGCTGGCGATCAAGGCGCTCTACGGCGAGATGGCCGAGATCGTCACCAAGGGCCAGAACGTCATCCCGCGCAAGGCGCTCGAGCTCGGCTACGAGTTCCGCCACCCGGAGCTCGACGAGGCACTCCGCTCGGCGCTGGCCTGACGGCCCGGGTCCCGCGTCAGGTCCCGGCGGCCGGCGGGGCCGCCCCCGGACTCCGCGTCCCCGGCGGGCGGCGGCAGCTCGGGCGGCGCGTGGCGCTTGGGCAGGACGCCCTCGCGCTTCCACGCCGAGTGCGCCTTGGCCGGCCACAGCAGCCAGATCGGCACGGCGACCACGCTGAGCAGCAGGCCGGTGGACGAGTCCGGGCCGCTCGCCGTAGCCCTTGCGGTCCGAGAGCCAGGCGGCCACGATGCACGACGCCAGCCAGAGGAAGAGCAGGTACATCGCCTTCACGCCGAAGTCGGCCAGGGGGAGCGCCGCGGTCATGCGCCGAGGTAGGCCCGCTGGACGTCGGGGTTCTCGCGCAGGGCGGCCGAGTGGTCGGTGAGCGCGACCGTCCCGGTCTCGAGCACGTAGCCGCGGCTGGAGACGCCCAGGGCGTAGTTCGCGTTCTGCTCGACGAGCAGGATCGTCGTCCCCTGGCGGTTGATCTCCGCGATCGTCTCGTAGATCCGCTCGACGAGGATCGGCGCGATGCCCATGCTCGGCTCGTCGAGCAGCAGCAGGCGCGGGCGGCCCATCAGCGCCCGCCCGATGGCCAGCATCTGCTGCTCGCCGCCGGACATCGTCCCCGCCTTCTGCGTCTCCCGCTCCTTGAGCCGCGGGAAGAGGTCGAACACGCGGTCGAGGTCGTCGCGCACGCCGTCGTCGCGGCGCAGGTAGGCGCCGAGCTCGAGGTTCTCGAGCGCGGTCATCCGCTGGAAGCAGTGGCGGCCCTCGGGCGCCTGGCAGATCCCCCGGCTCGACGATGTCCTGCGGCGGGAGATGGGTGATGTCCTCGCCGTCGAAGGTGATCCGGCCTTCGCGCGCGGGGGTCAGACCCGAGATCGAGCGCAGGGTCGTCGACTTGCCGGCCCCGTTGCAGCCGATGAGCGTGACGATCTCGCCCTCCTCGACGGTGATCGAGATGCCCTTGAGCGCCTCGATCTCCCCGTAGAAGGTGTGGATGTCGTCGACCTCGAGCAGCGGCACGCGCTCAGCCCTCCGTCTCGGACTCGGACTTGCCGAGGTAGGCCTCGATGACCCGCGGGTTCGCGCGCACCTCGGCCGGCCCGCCCTCGGCGATCTTCTCGCCGTGGTCGAGCACCGTGATCCGCTCGGAGACGTTCATCACGACCTTCATGTCGTGCTCGATGAGCAGGATCGTGACCCCCCGCTCGTCGCGCAGCTTGCGCATGAAGTCCACGAGGCGGGCCGACTCGTTCGGGTTCATCCCGCAGGTGGGCTCGTCGAGCAGCAGCAGCTTCGGGTCGGAGGCGAGCGCGCGGGCGATCTCGACCCGGCGCTGGTCGCCGTAGGAGAGGTTGATCGCGAGCTGGTCGTGCTGCGAGGGCTTGAGCCCGACGTAGGCCAGCTCGGCGCGTGCCTTCTCCCGGGTCTCGCGCTCCTCGCGGCGGACGCGCGGCGTGCGGAAGATCGACCCGACGAGTCCGGCGTGCATCCGCGAGTGCTCGCCGACCATGACGTTCTCGAGCGAGCTCATCGTGCCGAACAGGCGGATGTTCTGGAAGGTCCGCGCCATGCCGAGCTTCGTGATGCGGTCGGGCCGCCCCGAGGTGATGTCGCCCTCGTCGAAGGCGATCCGGCCGGTCGAGGGCTTGTAGAGCCCGGTGAGCATGTTGAAGAACGTCGTCTTGCCGGCGCCGTTGGGCCCGATGATCGAGACGATCCCGCGGCGGGGCACCGCGTAGTCGACGTCGGCGACGGCGACGAGGCCGCCGAAGATCTTCGACACGCCGGTGGCGCGCAGGATCGCGTCGGGCACGTCGCCGCCGTTCGCCGCCGGTGCGGCGGGCGTGCCGGGCTCGACGCTCACGGCTGCACCTCCCCCATCTCGGTGTCGCCGGCGCCGATGCCCTCGGTGAGCTCGAGCTTGCGACGTCGTTCGGGAATCAGGCCCTCGGGGCGCACGATCATCATCAGCACGAGCAGGAAGCCGAAGATCCCGAAGGTGAGCTCCGTCGGGTCGAGGTCGACGCCGATGTCGTTGAACACCGTGGTGAGCGTGTCGGGGATGAAGTTGACGTTGATGTAGGACAGCGCGATCGCCCCGACGACGACGCCCCAGATCGATCCGAGGCCGCCGAGGATGACCATCGCGAGCACGAAGATCGAGAACGAGAACTGGAAGCTGGTCGGCGTTCACGGTGTTCTGGTAGCTGGAGAGGAAGGCGCCCGCCGTGCCGCCGAGCGCCGCGCCGGTGGCGTACGCCATCAGCTTGGTCCGCACGAGCGGCACGCCCATGCTCGACGCGGCCACCTCGTCCTCGCGGATCGCGATCCACGCGCGGCCGAGCCGCGAGTCGCGCAGGCGGAAGTTGACGAACAGCGTGATCAGCGCGAGGACGAGCGCCGTCCAGTACCACGGTCGCAGGTCGAGCGGGTTGAAGCGCTCGAGCCCCGGGATCTGGATCGGGTCGATCGGCGTGATCCCCTGGCGCCCGGCGGTCAGGCGGACGTTGTCGCCGAAGGTGATCGCGTCGCCGTTGAGCGCGAACACGCGGATGATCTCCCCGAAGGCCAGCGTGACGATCGCGATGTAGTCGCCGCGGAGGCGCAGCGTCGGCAGGCCGATGAGGATGCCGACGACCGCCGCGACCACGGCGGCGACGATCGCCACGATGATCAAGTTGAGGTGGATCCCGGGCAGCGTCGAGGTGACGCCGCTCACGCCGAGGTGGAGGTTGGCGTCGACGAAGAAGCCCGACGCGAGCCAGCCGAGGACGTAGGACCCGATCGCGTAGAAGGCGACGTAGCCGAGGTCGAGCAGCCCGGCGAAGCCGACGACGATGTTGAGCCCGAGCGCCATCACCACGTACGTCAGCGCCGTGATCATGAAGTCGGTGTTGCCGTCGGTCTTCGGCAGGAAGAGCGGGAAGGCGATCGCGACGACGAGCACGATCGCGAACAGCGCGATCTGCGCGGGCCGGCGGCCGAGGGCGGTGCGGGCGGCGCTCATCCGGCCTCCCTCGTCTCCTCGCCGAGGAGCCCCTGGGGCCGGAAGACCATGACGAGGATCAGGTAGCCGAAGACGACGGCGGCGGTCCACTCGCCGCCGAACCGGTTGTCGGAGATCTGGTCGATGCAGCCGATGATGACCGCCCCGAGCACCGCTCCCTTGAGGTTGCCGATCCCGCCCATCACCGCCGCCGTGAAGGCGAGCAGGCCGGCCTGGAAGCCCGAGAAGAACCAGACGTTGGTCTCGTACAGCGCCGACATCAGCCCGGCGGCGCCGGCGAGCAGGCCGCCGAGCAGGAAGGTCAGCGCGATCGTCGTGTCGACGTTGATGCCCATGAGCCTGGCGGCCTCGGGGTCCTGCGCGGTGGCGCGCATGGCCCGGCCGAGGCGGCTGCGGGCGACGAAGGTGGTGAGCGCGACGACGAGCGGGATCGTCACCCCGAAGGCGAGCAGGTCGGCTCGGGAGACGTCGATCCCGGCAACCGAGAACACGGTGTTCTGCGCCTTGATGAGGTCGTCGACGCTGCGCGGCGACCCGCCGAGCCAGAGGAGGCCGACGTTCTGCAGGATGAAGGAGAACCCGACCGCGGTGATCAGCGGCGCGAGCTTCGGAGCGTTGCGCAGCGGGCGGTAGCCGACCCGCTCGATCATCACGTTGAGCGTTGCGCAGACGACCATCGCGACGAGCATCGAGAGCAGCAGGCCGAGGACGATCGCCGGGACGCTCGAGCCCAGCCCGATGCCCAGCACCGTGTTCCAGAACTGGTAGGCCACGAAGGACCCGAGCATGAACACGTCGCCGTGGGCGAAGTTGATCAGCTCGATGATCCCGTAGACGAGCGTGTAGCCGAGCGCGATCAGCGCGATGATCGCGCCGTTCGACAGCCCGGCCATGAGGTTGTTGCCGAGGCGGACGAGGTTGCCGTCCTCGGAGAGGTCCTGGATCCCGAACCACACGGGCAGGATCAGCAGGACGATGATCAGCCCGAAGCGCTGGAGGAAGCCCCGGACCGCGGCGAGCGGCCGCGAACCGGGAGCGGGAGCGGGGATGGACGCGGCTTCCATCTCGGGCGGGCGACCGGGCGGCGGGCGGGGCGGCCGTGCGCCGCCCCGCCTCCCCGAGTCAGTCGGTCATCCCTGGGCCTTGATGGCCGTGTCGAACTTCAGCTGGCCGTTGTTGATCCTGTAGACGCCGTAGTCCGTGATCGACGTGTCGCCGTTGGCGTCGATCGAGTACGTGCCCAGTGCCGACTTGTAGTCCTGGATCTTGAACGCCTGGTCGATCACCGCCTGGCGATCGTTGCCCTTGCTGCCGGCCGCCTTGATGGAGTTCAGCACGAGGTCCATCGCCGCATAGCCGTAGATGGCGTAGGGGTCCGGCGTCTTGCCGGTGCCGCCCGCCAGGTCGCTGAGGACCTTCTGGCCCGCCGGCGGGTAGCTCTTCGGGTCCAGCGTGGCCACCGTCACCTTGACGCGCGGCGCGATGCTGGCCGGGATGCCGCCCTTGCTCGGGTCCGTGAACGCCGCCTCGGCGACGCCGTCGGGGCCGTAGAGCTTGGCGGTCGGGTTCGCCGCCGCGACGTCCTTGTAGACCTGGACGCCGTTCTGGTCGGTCGTGCCGCTGAACAGGAAGCAGTCCGACTTGATCTGCCCGGCCTGCGAGCGGTAGTTCGCGGCCTTCGGGTCGATGCCCTCGTTGCCGTCCACCGTGATCCCCAGCTTCGCGGCCTGTCCCTCGACGACCTTCGCGAGGCCGGCGCCGTAGACGCCCTTGTCGTTGAGGATGAAGACCGACTTGCAGCCGTCCTGCTTCATCAGCGTGGCCAGCGCGGCGCCCTGGATCGTGTCGCGCGGGACGACGCGGACGTAGGTCCGCTTGCCGGTCGGGTAGTACTTGGTCGGCTCGCCCTTGTCGGCGCCCGGGCCGCTCGTGGTCAGGCCGACCGCCGTGTTCGACGGCGAGACCGTGAGGATCCCGGCCTGGTTGAGGATCGGGATCGCGACGGCGCTCGCGCCCGAGTTGAACTCGCCGATGTAGGAGATCGTGCTCGTGTCCTGCGCGGCCGTCCGGGCGTTCTTCGAGACCTGCCCCGGGTCCCACGTCCCGGCCGACGCGGTCGAGTCGTCGAGCGACTTGTAGGCGACGCTGAACTCGTTGACCTTCCCGCCCGCCTGCGAGAGCCGGAGCTTCGCACCGCTGATGACGGCGAGGTTCTGGACGCGCGAGGCGCCCTGCAGCGGCAGGCTCGAGTAGACCGTCAGGTCCTTGTTGCCCGAGCCGCCGCCGCTGCTGCTGTCGCCGCAGGCGGCGACGCCGAGCGCCAGCGCGGCGGCGCTCGCGATGGCAAAGAAACGTACGCGCACGAAACCCCCTCCGAAGTGGTTTGAACACAGCTTGTTCACAACCGTGCGGCGGCATCCTAGCCCTATCGGGGACCGCTCGCGTTAAGGCGACTCCGCCCCCGTGGCCGAGTCCGCCCGAGCGGCCGACCGCACCCCCGCGGCCGACTCCGCCCCCGTGGCGCCCGGCGCCGGCACCAGGCGCCGGTCGCGGACGACGTACCCCGCGTAGGCGCGCAGGGTCGGGTCGCCGCGACGGTCGATGACATAGGCGCCGAGCGGCGACCGGGGCCGCTCGGTGGCGAAGAAGGCACGCACGACGGCGCTGCGGCGGTTCCCGCCCGAGCGCGCGCGGCGGATGGCGTCGATCACGACCCGCATCGCCTCGTAGCCGAAGGCGGCTCCCGGTTGCGGCGAACGCCCGTAGGCCCGGCGGAAGGCCGAGCGGAAGCGGGCCGCCGCGGGCGGCGCTCCACGCGCGGGCAACGCCGGGCTGGTCACGCGCAGCCCCTCGCCGCCCGGCCCCAGGCGGGCGGCGACGGCGGGCTGCGCGAGCGCCGAGGAGCCGAAGACGGGCAGTCCCGGCGCCGTGTCCCGCACCGCGCGCAGCAGGGCGGCGGCTCCCGCCTGGGCCGACCCGGCGAAGAACAGGGCGTCGGCTCCGGCGTCGCGGGCCGTCGCGACGACGTCCGCCCAGTCGGCCTCGCCCGGCGCGACCGACTGGGAGCCGGCGACCCCGATCCCCGCCGCCGGCAGGCGCCGGCGCAGCGCGGCGGCCACGCTCACCCCGTCCGCCTCCTGCGCGTCGACGAGGTACGCCGATCGCACGCCGAGTCGCGCCATCCACGCAGCGAGCGCCGACCCCTGGGCCGAGTCCGGCGGGAGCACGCGCCCGAACGTCCGCCCGGCGCGGCGGTTCGGGTAGTAGCGGTCCGGCGAGCCCGGCACGGCTCGGTCGCGGCGCGTCAGCGCGGCGGCCGCGCCGCCGGGGCTGACCTGGAGGATCCCGGCCTGGTTGAGCAGCGGGAGGGCGATCGCGCTGGCGCCGGAGGTGGCCCCGCCGAGGTAGGCGATGGTCGTCGCATCCCGCGCGGCGCGTCCCGCGTTCTCGGACACGCGGGCCGGATCCCATCGCCCGGCGAGGCCGGAGTCGTCGAGCACGCGCAGCCGCACGCGCCAGCGGCCGGCGCGACCCCCCGCCTCGGCGAGGGCGAGGCGCTCGGCGGCCACGAGATCGACCGCCTGCGCGCGGTCGATCCCGCGCAGCGGGACGCCGGCGTACACGGTCAGCACGTGCCCGGGCACGGCGTCGCGGGGATCCGGAGCCGACGCGCCGCAGCCGGGAACGGCGGCCGCGAGGGCCGCCGCGGGGACGGCGGCGAGGGCGAGGCGGGGGGATCGCAACAGGTCGAGGCCCCGGGCGGGCGCCGGGAGGGCGATTCTACGTCCGCCGCGCGGCGCGCGCGTGAGCTACGGTGTCGCCGATGCCCCGGCGGATCGCGCTCACGGCCGTGCTCGTCGCGGTGCTCGCCGGGTGCGGCACCAAGCCCGGCAACCTCCCCAACGGCGCCGCGAGCAACACGCTCACCGCCGGCCAGCAGGACGCGCGCCTGCAGCTCGTCAAGGAGAACGGGGGGCTGAACGACCGCGAGCTCGCGAAGCTCTGCCCCGCCCTGTACCCGGCCGACTTCGAGACCGCGAAGAAGTACAAGGACATCCGGGGCAAGCAGAAGCTCCGCAAGACGACGTTCCCGGCGGAGGCGCGCCGGCTGGCCGCCCGCGCGGGGTGTCGATGACCGCCGGCCCGGGGTTCGGCTGACCGCCGCGATGCGGGTGGGGCTGCTCACGGCCGGCGGGGACTGCCCGGGGCTCAACGCGGTCATCCGGGCGGTGACCCGGCGGCTGCTGAGCCACGGCCACGACCCGATCGGGCTGCGGCGCGGCTACCGCGGCCTCGCCGATCACGACTGGATGCCGCTCGACGATCGCGCGGTCTCGGGCCTGCTCCCGCTCGGCGGCACCATCCTGTCCACCTCGAGCTTCGACCCGTTCCGGGAGCCCGCGGGTCTCGAGCGCGTGCAGGGGTGGCAGGAGCGCGACCGGCTCGACGGCGTGATCGCGATCGGCGGCGAGCACACGATGATGATCACCCGCCGGCTGCACGAGGAGGCGCAGCTCCCGGTGGTGGGCGTGCCGAAGACGATCGACAACGACGTCACCGGCACCGACTTCACCTTCGGCTTCGACACCGCCGTGCAGGTGGCGACCGACGCGATCGACCGCCTGCACACCACGGCGCAGTCGCACGACCGGGTGATGGTCGTCGAGGTGATGGGACGCAACGTCGGCTGGATCGCCCTCTTCGCGGGGATCGCGGGCGGCGCCGACGGCATCCTGATCCCGGAGGTCGTCCAGACCGTCGAGGAGCTGGCCGCCGGGGTCGAGGGTCGCCACGACCGCGGGAAGGACTTCTCGATCATCGTCGTCTCCGAGGGCGCGGAGCTGGCCTTCGCCGGCGGCGAGCGCCGCACGGTGCGCGCCTCGGTCGAGCGGGACGAGTACGGCTACGAGCGCCTCGGCGGGATCGGGCCGGCTCTCGCCAGGGAGCTCGAGCGCCTCACGGGCTACGAGGCCCGCGTCACGACGCTCGGCCACGTCCAGCGGGGCGGCACCCCGACCGCTCGCGACCGGATCCTCGCCACCCGCTACGGGGTCAAGGCCGCCGACATGGTCCACGCCGGCGAGTTCGGCCGGATGGTGGCGCTGCGCGGCGCCGCGATCGAGAGCGTGCCCCTGGCGGACGTGACCGGCGTCAAGCCGGTCGACCTCGCCTACCTCGAGATCGCCCGGACGTTCTTCGGGTAGCGGGCCCCGGTTCGGCCCTCGGCCGCGGCGCCTGGTCCGCGAGCGTTCGTTCGACCCGCAGCGGACGGCGGCCGCGCGCTATCCGTCGCGCGCGTCGTCCCGGCGCCCGGGCAGGGACGGCAGGAGGCGGACCACCACCGCGGCGACCAGCAGCATCACCACGACGAGGAGGAAGGCGTCGAAGGACTTGATGCCGAGCGCCCAGAGGACGATCCACAGCGAGAGGCCGGCCGTGGCGGTGATGACGACGCCCATGACGGCGGCGATGCTACCCGGAGCGCCCCGGCGAGCTCGGCGACGAGCGCCCGCACGGCGGCCGGCGGGTCGTCCGCCTCGCCGGCCGCGCGGACGAGCCGGCTGCCGACGATGACCCCGGCCGCGCCGGCGTCGGCCGCCGCGGCCGCCTGGGCGGGCGTGGAGATGCCGAAGCCCACCGCGACCGGCACGCTCGTGCTCCGGGCCGCGCGGGCCAGCACCGCCCGCAGCCCGTCGTCGAGGCCGTCGCGCTCGCCGGTCGTGCCGACGACCGACACGGTGTAGAGGAATCCGCGCGCGCGGGCGCCGATCTCGGCGAGCCGCTCGTCCGGCGTCGTCGGCGCGACCAGCGGCACGAGCGCGAGCCCGCTCGCGTCGCACGCGGCGAGCGTCGCCGGCGCCTCCTCGAGCGGGAGATCGGGCACGATCAGGCCGCTCACCCCCGCATCCGCGAGCGCGGTGACGAACGGCTCGACCCCGCGGGCGAGCACGAGGTTGGCGTAGCACATGACCACGACCGGCACCCGCCCGGAGAGCGCCGCCGCCACCTCGACGACGCGCCCCGTCGTGGCCCCCGCGCGCAGCGCCGCCGTCGCCGGCGGCGTGGATCACGGGACCGTCGGCCAACGGGTCGGAGAACGGCACGCCGAGCTCGACGAGGTCCGCCCCGGCGTCGGCGTAGGCCTCGCCGATCGCCCGTGAGGTCGCCAGGTCCGGGTAGCCGCCCATGAGATAGGGCATGAGCGCCGCCCGACCGTCACGCTCCGCGAAGGCGGCGGCGATCCGCTCGATCCCGCTCACGCCGGCGCGGAGCCGAGCACCTCGGCCAGGTCCTTGTCGCCGCGGCCGGAGAGGCAGACGAGATCGAGGTCACCGGGGCCTTCGGCCATCGCCCAGGCCAGCGCGTGGCTGCTCTCCAGCGCCGGGATGATCCCCTCCAGGCGCGAGACCCGGCGAAACGCGGCGAGCGCCTCGCGGTCGTCGACGGCGACGTAGGCGGCCCGGCCCGAGTCGCGCAGCCAGGCGTGCTCCGGGCCGGTGCCGGGGTAGTCGAGTCCCGCCGAGACCGAGTGGGCCTCGGCGATCTGGCCTTCGTCGTCCTGCATGATCGCGGAGTAGGAGCCGTGCAGGACCCCGGGCCGCCCGCCGGCGGTGAGCGGCGCGCCGTGCCGGCCCGAGCCGAGGCCCTCGCCCGCCGCCTCGACGCCGACGAGGGCCACCTCGCGATCCTCGACGAACGGGGTGAACGTCCCGATCGCGTTGGATCCGCCGCCGACGCAGGCGACGACCCGCGCCGGCAGGCGACCGGCGCGCTCGAGGATCTGGGCGCGGGCCTCGTCGCCGATGACCCGCTGGAGATCGCGCACGAGCGCCGGGTAGGGCGCGGGCCCGACGGCCGAGCCGATGATGTAGTGCGTCCCGCCGACGTTCGCCACCCAGTCGCGGATCGCCGCGGAGACGGCCTCCTTGAGGGTCCGCGCGCCGTCCTCGACCGGCGCGACCGTCGCGCCGAGCAGCTCCATCCGCTCGACGTTGGGACGCTGGCGCCGCATGTCCTCGGTGCCCATGTAGACGACGCACCGGAGCCCGAGCCGCGCGCAGGCCACGGCGGTCGCCACGCCGTGCTGCCCGGCCCCGGTCTCCGCGATGACCCGCGGCTTGCCCATGCGACGGGCGAGCAGGGCCTGCCCGAGGGCGTTGTTGATCTTGTGGGCCCCGGTGTGGAGCAGGTCCTCCCGCTTGAGCCAGATCTCGTGGCCGGCGGCCTCGCTGAGGCGCTCGGCGAGGTAGAGCGGCGTCGGGCGGCCGGCGAAGTCGCGCAGCAGCACCTCGAGCTCGGCCCGCCACGCGGGGTCGCGCCGCGCGGCGAGCCAGGCGGCCTCGAGCTCGGCGAGCGCGGGCATGAGCGTCTCGGGGACGTACTGGCCGCCGTAGGGGCCGAAGCGGTGCTCCAGCCCGTCGTGGGGCCGGGCCGGGGCGCTCATTCGCGTCCCGGCCCGGAGGCCGGCGCCGCGGCGCCGGCGCTCGCGGCCACGGCGGCGGCGAAGGCCCGCATGCGATCGGGGTCCTTGATCCCGGGCGCCGACTCCACCCCGCTGGAGACGTCGACCGCGAACGGGCGCGCCTCGGCGATCGCCGCCTCGACGTTCTCCGGGCGCAGACCGCCGCTGAGGATCACCGGCGGCTCGCCGGCGTGGGCGCGGGCCAGCTCCCAGGCGAACGGGACCCCGGTCCCGCCCCGGCGACCGGGCGCCCAGGCGTCGAGGAGGTGATAGTCGGTGGGGAACGCCCGGAGGCTCTGGACGTCGGCCCGCGAGCGGACCTGGACGGCCTTCACCACCCGGCAGCCGGTCCGGCGCGCGACCTCCGCGCCGTAGGCCGGCCCCTCGTCGCCGTGCAGCTGGACCATGGTCAGGCCGGCCTCGTCGGCCACGCGCGCGACGTGGTCGAGGGTCGCGTTCACGAAGACGCCGCAGATCTCGGCGCGGCGCCGCAGCGCGGCGCCGACGGCGGCCGCCTCGTCGCGGGAGGCGCGGCGCTCGGACCCCGGCCAGAAGATGAGCCCGACCGCCCACGCGCCCGTCTCGACGGCGAGCCGGGCGTCGTCGAGGCGGGTGATGCCGCAGATCTTGATGCGGGGCGGGGCGCCGTCCACCCCCATGATCCTACGAGGCGGACGGCGCCGGTCCGGCGGCGCGGGCGCTACCCGTTGGGCAGCTGCGCGGGGCGGTCGGCGAGGGTGACGGTGATGGTCTTCGACTTCCCGTCGCGCAGGATCTCCACCTCGACCTTCTGGCCCGGGCGCTCCTTGGCCACGGTGGAGACGACGTCGTCGATCGAGCGCATGTCGCGCCCGTCGATCTTGACGATGACGTCACCGCCGAGCTTGACCTGCTGACCGCCGACCACGCTCTGCACGTCGCCGCCGCGGACACCGGCCTTCTGGGCCGGCCCGCCCGGGGTGACGCTCTGGACGAGGACGCCGCTCGTGGCCTTGAGGCCGATGCGCGAGAACGAGGAGTCGATCGTCACGCCCTCGATCCCGAGGTAGGCCCGCTGGACGCGGCCGTTGCGCTCGAGGTCCGGCAGCACCTTCTTCGCGGTGTCGATCGGCACCGCGAAGCCGATGCCCACGTTGCCGTTGCCGTTGCCGCCGGTCGCGATCTGGGAGTTGATGCCGATCACCCGGCCGGCGGCGTCGAGCAGCGGGCCGCCGGAGTTGCCCGGGTTGATCGCGGCGTCGGTCTGGAGCACGTTGTCGATCGAGAAGCCGTTCGGGGCCTCGATCTTGCGCTGCTTGGCCGAGACGACGCCGGTCGTCAGGGTCCGGTCGAGCCCGAACGGGTTGCCGATCGCGAGGACCGGGTCCCCGACCTGGACCGGGGCGTCCTGCCCGAGCGGGAGCGGGTCGAGCTTCAGCCCGGCCGGGTCGATCTTCAGCAGGGCGATGTCCGTGGACGGGTCCTTGCCGACGACCTTCGCGTCGCGCGAGGTCTTGTCCTCGAGCTTGACGCTGACCTTCGAGGCGCCCTCCACCACGTGGGCGTTGGTCAGGATGAGGCCCTTGTCGTCGATCACGAAGCCCGAGCCGGTGGCCTGGCCCTGCTGCTGCTGGGGCAGCCCGAAGGGCGAGGACTGCGAGTCCTGCACGACCTGGGCGGTGATGAACACGACGCCGGGCGCCGCCTTCTCGTAGATCTGGCGCGGCGTGAGCGCGGTGCTGTTCGCCGCCGGGCGGGTGGTGAGCGGCGACTGCTGGATGACCGTCTTGGTGACGGTGCTGTCGCCGCCGCCGACGAGCAGGAACGTGAGCGCGACGACGAGGCCGCCCAGGAGGGCGGCCGGGAACGGGGAGCGGAGGAGCTTGGTCATGGGATCGAGTGTGGGGAGCCGATCCCAACGGCCGATAAAGGCCGCTTGGAGGGCCGCTAAGGCTCCGGGTCCGCGCCGGGCGCGGTGGTGAGGGCACGGCACGCGGCCTCGAGGTCCCCCGAGCGCATGAGCGCCTCGCCGACCAGCACCGCGTCGACGCCGACCCGCTCGAGCTCGTCGAGCTGCTCGCGCCGGTCGAAGCCCGACTCCGACACCACGGTCTTCCCGGCCGGCACGTCGGCCAGCAGCTCGAAGGTGCGCTCCACGTCCAGCGAGAAGTCGCGGAGGTCGCGGTTGTTGATCCCGACGACGTCCGCGCCGACGGCGAGCGCGGTCTCGAGCTCCTCGCCGTCGTGCACCTCGACGAGCACGTCGAGATCGAGCGAGACCGCCTCGTCGAAGAGCGCCCGGAGGTCATCCGGGTGGAGCGCCGCCACGATCAGCAGGACCGCGTCGGCGCCCGCTGCCGCCGACTCGTAGAGCTGGTAGGGATCGACGAAGAAGTCCTTGCGCAGCAGGGGCAGCGCGGTGGCGGCGCGGGCGACCCGCAGGTCGTCGAGGGAGCCGCCGAAGTGGTCGGCGGTCAGGATCGAGACCGCCGCGGCGCCGCCCCGCTCGTAGGCGCCGACGACGTCCTCGAGCGCGAGGTCCTCGCGGATCGCGCCGGCCGACGGGGAGCGTCGCTTGTGCTCGGCGACGAGCGAGATGCCCGGTTGCGCGAGCGCCTCGGCGAACGGGCGGTCCTCCCGACCGGCCACCGCGGGCTCGAGGCTCGACAGCGGCACCTCCCGCCGGCGCCGCGCGACGCCCGCGCGCGTGTGCTCGACGATCTGCTCCAGCACGCTCACGTGCCGGCGAGCTCCCGGGTGGCGGCCACGAAGCGCTCCAGCGCGGCGGCGGCGGCCCCGTCGTCGACGGCGGCCTCGGCGGCCCGGACGCCGGCCTCCAGGCTGTCGGCCCGACCGCTCGCGTAGAGCGCGGCGCCCGCGTTGAGCACCGCGAGGTCCCGAGGCGCCCCCCGCTCGCCGGCGAGGATGCGCCGCGCGGTCTCCGCGTTCTCGGCGGGCGTGCCGCCGCGAACCGCGTCGTGGGGAGCCGGGTCGAGCCCGACGTCCGCGGCGGAGACCGTCCACGTCCGGGTCGCCCCCGCCGCCGTCACCTCGACGACCTCGGTCGGCCCGGAGGTGCTCATCTCGTCAAGCCCATCCGCGCTGGACACTACCAGCGCCCGCTCGGTGCCCAGACGCCGCCAGGGCGCCGGCCATGACCGGCAGCATCGCGGGGTCGGAGACGCCGATGAGCTGGCGTGTCGCACCCGCCGGGTTGGTGAGCGGGCCGAGGAAGTTGAAGATCGTGCGCACGCCGAGCGCCTTGCGCACCGGCACGACGTAGCGCGTGGCGGGATGGTGGGCGGGGGCGAACATGAACCCGAAGCCCGTCTCGCGGATGCAGGTGGCCACGGCCGGGGGGTCGAGGTCGATGCGCGCGCCGAGCGCCTCGAGCAGGTCGGCGGAGCCGGAGGGGCCGGTGGCCGAGCGGTTGCCGTGCTTGGCCACGACGGCGCCCGCGCCGGCGGCGATGAGGGCGGCGGTGGTCGAGACGTTGAAGGTCGGGCGCCCGCCGCCGGTCCCCGCCGTGTCGAGCAGGTCGGTGCGGCCCGCGTCGACGCGCGACGCCCGTGCGCGCATCGTCTCGGCCAGCCCCGCCAGCTCCTCCTCCGTCTCGCCCTTCGTCCGCATCGCGACGAGGAAGGCGGCGATCTGCACGTCGGCGACCTCGCCGGCCATGATCCGGTCGAGGACCCGGGCGGCCTCCTCGCGCGAGAGGTCGCGGCGCGAGGCGAGCACGTCGAGGGCCTGGATGACGACGTCGTCGGGCACGGTGAGCGGGGAGGCTCGGCGCCGCGTGCGGCGCCGAGCGGTCGCGGCGGCGGTCATCGTGGCAGAATCGCCGCACCGGCCGACGAGGAGGCGAGACGGTGGATGATGGCGTGCTTCGGCGGACCGCGGAGCTCTCCGCCGCGCATCTCGCCTCCCTGCCCGAGCGGCGGGTGGGGCCGGCCGCCTCGCTCGAGGCGCTGCGCGCGGCGCTCGGGCGCGAGCTGACCGCGGACGGCGTGGACCCGATCCGGGTGATCGAGGACCTCGCCCGCGACGCGGACGGCGGCCTCGTCGCGACACCCGGGCCGCGCTACTTCGGGTTCGTCATCGGCGGGGCGCTGCCCGCGGCGGTCGGTGCCGACTGGCTCACCACCGCGTGGGACCAGAACGGCGGCGGCTGGCCGGCCTCCCCCGCCGCGGCGGTGATCGAGGAGGTCGCCGCGGGCTGGCTCCGCGAGGTCCTCGGGCTGCCGCCCGAAGCCGGTGTCGGCTTCGTGACCGGCGGCCAGATGGCGAACTTCACGGCGTTGGCCGCGGCGCGCCACGAGGTCCTGCGCCGGGTCGGCTGGGACGTCGAGGCCGACGGCCTCGGCGGTGCGCCGCCGCTGCGGGTGCTCGTCGGCGCGGAGGCCCACGTCACGATCTTCACCGCCCTGCGCCTGCTGGGCATCGGTCGGGGTGCCGCCGAGCGGATCCCGCTCGACGGGCGCGGACGGATGCGGCCCGATGCGCTCCGCGACGCCCTGACGCGGGGTGCCGGCCCGGCGATCGTGTGCGCGCAGGCCGGCAACGTGGACAGCGGCGCCGTGGATCCGCTCGCCGACGTCGTCGCGACGGCGCACGAGCACGGCGCGTGGTGCCACGTCGACGGGGCCTTCGGTCTCTGGGCGGCCGCGAGCCCGCGCCTGGCGCCGCTCGTCGCCGGCATGGCGGGCGCCGATTCCTGGGCGACGGACGCCCACAAGTGGCTGAACGTCCCCTACGACTGCGGCGTCGTGGCCGTCGCCGACCCGGCGCCCCACCGCGCGGCGATGACGATGTCCGCCGCCTACCTGCCGGTCGGGGACACCGAGGAGCGCTGGGGATTCGACTGGGCGCCCGAGATGTCACGTCGCGCGCGCGGGATCACGGTGTACGCCGCCCTGCGCTCGCTCGGGCGCCGCGGCGTGACCGAGCTCGTCGAGCGGTGCTGCGAGCTCGCCGCGCGGATGGCCGCGGCGCTCGACGCCGAGCCCGGCCTCGAGGTGCTGAACGAGGTGGTGCTGAACCAGGTGCTCGTCCGCGTCGGCGGCGACGACGACGCGACGTGGGAGGTCATCCGCCGCGTCCAGGAGGACGGGACCTGCTGGCTGGGCGGCACGACGTGGCAGGGTCGCGACGCGATCCGCATCTCGGTGAGCAACTGGTCGACCACCGAGGCCGACGCCGACCGGTCGGTCGGGGCGATCCTCGCGGCGGCGCGGGCCGTGCTCGGGGCGCCGGCGGCCGTCGACTAGGAGCGGCCGTCGGCCCCCGGGACCACCGGCGGCTCGGACTCCGTGCCCACGAAGTTCCGCAGGAGGTCCATCCCGTGCTCGGTCAGCACGGACTCGGGATGGAACTGGACGCCCTCGGCCGGCAGCCGGCGGTGGCGCAGGCCCATCACGACGCCGCCGCCGCGGGCGCTGACCTCGAGGTCGCCGTGTGCGGCGGGATCGACGACGAGCGAGTGGTAGCGGCCGACGGTGAGACGGGGCGGCAGCCCGGCGTAGACCCCGCGGCCGTCGTGCTCGATCTCCGCGGTCTTGCCGTGGACGGGCGTGCCCTGGACCACCCGGCCTCCGAAGGCCTGCGCCAGGGCCTGGTGGCCGAGGCACACCCCGAGCGTCGGGATGCGGGCGCCCGGGAACCGGCGCACCGCCTCCAGGCTGATGCCCGCCTGGTCCGGCGTGCACGGACCCGGCGAGACGACGACCCGGTCGTACCCGCGCAGGAGCAGGTCCTCGACCGTCGCCCGGTCGTTGCGCACGACCTCGATCTCGCCCCCGATCTCCCCCAGGTACTGGACGAGGTTGTAGGTGAACGAGTCGTAGTTGTCGATGACGAGCACGCGCACGCCGCCTCACCGTCCCCTCACGGCCAGCCCCGCTGCCCCACCGCGAGCTCGACCGCGTCGAGCACGGCGCGGGCCTTCGCCACCGACTCCTCGTACTCGTACTCCGGGCGGGCGTCGGCGACGGTGCCGCCGCCCGCCTGGACGTGCGCGACCCCGTCCTTGACGACCACGGTGCGGATGTGGATGCAGGTGTCGAGGTCCCCGGTGTAGCTCGCGTAGCCGATCGCGCCGCCGTAGCCGCCGCGCTGACCGGCTCGAGCTCGTCGATGATCTGCATCGCGCGGACCTTCGGCGCGCCCGAGAGCGTGCCGGCGGGGAGCACCGCGCGCAGCGCGTCGAGCGCGCCGATCCCGGTCCGCAGGCGTGCCGGCGACCGAGGAGACGATGTGCATCACGTGCGAGTAGCGCTCGATCGCCATCAGCTCCTCGACCTCGACGGTGCCGTACTCGCACACGCGCCCGACGTCGTTGCGGCCGAGGTCGACGAGCATGACGTGCTCGGCGCGCTCCTTCTGGTCGGCGAGCAGCTCCGCGGCGAGCGCGGCGTCCTCCTCGGCGCTCGCCCCGCGCGGCTTCGTCCCGGCGATCGGCCGGGTGGACACGCGGCGCCCCTGGACGGTGAGCAGCGGCTCGGGGCTCGCGCCCGCGATCTCGAAGTCGCCGAAGTCGAGGAAGTACATGTACGGGCTCGGGTTGATCGCCCGCAGCCCGCGGTAGATCGAGAACGCCTCGACCGGCACCTCGGCCGACCACCGCTGCGAGGGGACGACCTGGAAGGCGTCGCCGGCGTGGACGTAGCGGACGATGCGCGCCACCATCGCCTCGAACTCCGCCCGTTCGAGGTTCGAGCGGAACTCGGGCATCGTGCGTCCCCGCGCCGCCGGCCGGCCGGTCCGCGGCACCGGGCCGGCGAGCCGGCGGCGCACCTCGGCGATCGCCTCGAGCGCCGCGCGGTAGGAGTCCTCGATGGCGCCGTCCGCGGGGAGCACGTTGGCCAGCACGGTGACCGTGTGCTTGAGGTGGTCGAAGACGACGAGCGTGTCGGAGAGCATGAGCGCGAGGTCGGGCAGCCCGAGCGGATCGGGGTTCGGGGGCCCGAGCGGCTCCACGGTCCGGACGAGGTCGTAGCCGAAGCAGCCGACGGCGCCGCCGGCGAACGGCGGCAGGTCGCCGACCGGGGCGACGTCGTGCGCCCCCGTCGCCCCGGCGGCGATCTCGTAGGGGTCGCCCGGGTCGCCGAGCGACCAGCGGACGACGTCGCGCGGCCGGAAGCCGATGAACGAGTACCGGCCCACCCGCTGGCCCTGGTCGGCCGACTCGAGCAGGAAGGCCGGGCCGTCCTCGCGGAGCTTGAGGAAGGCGGAGACCGGCGTCTCGCAGTCCTCGACGAACGTCTCGCGGACCGGGATCAGCGTGTGGCGGCCGGCGAGGTCCCGGACCTCGTCGAGCGTCGGGGTGACCGCGGCGACGGGCGCCGCGGGATCAGCCGGGCGCGCGACGCTCATCGAGGACGGCTCCGGCGTCGGCCAGCGCGAGATCGCGCGAGCGCAGCAGGACGAGCAGGTGATAGAGCAGGTCGGCCGCCTCCTCGGCGACGCGCTCGTCCGGCTCCTCGCGCGCGGCGCGGGCGACCTCCTCGGCCTCCTCCCGGACCTTGGCCCCCACGCGCGGCGGGTCGGCGAGCAGCGCGGCGGTGTAGGAGCCCTCCGGGCGCTCGCGCGCTCGCTCGCCGAGCGTGCGCTCGAGGTCCGGCAACGCCTCGTGCGGGGCGCGGGCCTCGGTCTCGCCCTGGTGGAAGCAGGTCCGCGCCCCGGTGTGGCACGCCGGGCCGGCGGCCTGGACGATCGCGAGCACCGCGTCGCCGTCGCAGTCGACCCGCAGGGCGCGGACCGACTGGGTGTTGCCGCTCGTCGCGCCCTTGTGCCACGGCTCGCCGCGGGAGCGGCTCCAGAGGTGGACCTCGCCGGTCTCGCGGGTGCGTCGCAGCGCCTCGGCGTTCATGTACGCGAGCGTGAGGACCTCGCCGGTCTCCCAGTCCTGGACGATGCACGGCACCAGGCCGCGCTCGTCGAAGCGGATCTCGGGGTCGCCGGGCACGGGACGGATCTTAGGGTGCCGCAACCCACCTTCTAGGCTCGCGGGCTGTGCTGCGTCGCCTCGTCCTGCTCGTCTGCGCGGTCCTCTTCGTCGACACGATCTTCTTCGCGGCGATCGCGCCGATCCTGCCCTACTACACCGAGCAGCTCGGGCTCAGCAAGGCCGCGGCGGGCATCCTGGCCGCGGCCTATCCCGCCGGGACGCTGCTCTTCGCGATCCCCAGCGGCATCCTCGCCGCGCGCCTGGGGGTCAAGCCGACGGTGCTCATCGGCCTCAACCTCCTCGGGGCGTCGAGCGTGGTCTTCGCGCTCGCGCAGGACGTCGTGCTGCTCGACGTGGCGCGGTTCGTCCAGGGTGCCGCCGGGTCGTGCTCGTGGGCGGGCGCGCTCGCCTGGCTCGTCGGCGCGGCGCCGCCGGAGCGGCGCGGGGAGATGACCGGGACGGCGCTCGGCGCGGCCATCTTCGGCGCCCTGCTCGGCCCCGCGGTCGGCGGGCTCGCGGTCGCGATCGGCCCCGAGCCCGTGTTCGCCTCGACCGCGGCGCTCACGCTCGCCCTGTCGGTCTGGGTGGTGCGCACCCCGGCGGCGCAGCCGGGGCGGCGCCAGCCGCTCGCCTTCCTCTTCGCGACGGCGCGCCGCCCCGCGGTCCTCGGCGCCATGTGGCTCGTCCTGCTCCCCGCCCTGGTCTTCGGCGTGCTCGAGGTCCTCGTGCCGCTGCGCCTGGACACGCTCGGCGCCGGGACCGCCGCGATCAGCGCGACGTTCGTCGCGTCCGCCGCGCTGGAGGGCGTCATGGCGCGCCGGATCGGACGGGCGTCGGACCGGCGTGGACGTCACGCCCCGATCCGCGCCGGGCTGGCCGGCACGATCGTGTTCGCGCTGCTGGCGCCGTGGCTCTCGCCCTGGTGGTTGCTCGCCGGGCTCGTCGTGCTCTCGGGCGTGGTCTTCGGGATGTTGTTCGCCCCGGCGACCGCGCTGCTCGGCGACGCCGCCGAGGCCGAAGGGCTGGACCTCGGGCTCGCCTACGCGCTCGGCAACCTCGCGTGGGCCGGCGGGCAGACGCTCGGCGCCTCCGGCGGGGGCGGCCTCGGCGAGGCCGGGGGTGACGCCGTCCCGTTCACGCTGCTCGCCGTCCTGCTGGCCGGCACGGTCGTCGCCCTCGGTCGTGTCGCGCCGCGCGCGCGGCTGACCCCGTCGCCGCCCGCGCCCGACCCGCCGGCCGGCCCGGCGGGGTGAGCGGCGCGCCGGTCCGCTACGCCGCCACCACGGGTGCCGGCGCCGGCACGGCCGCGGGCGGGCCCGGGGTCTCCGCGAACGACGGCGGCGCCTGGTCCAGGTACCAGCCGAACGCGCGGTCGACGAGGCGCCGGCGGCCCAGCACGCGCAGCAGCGCGGTGAGCACCCGGGGCGGCAGGGCGGGGATCGCCCGCTGGAGGCCCAGGGCGAGGCGGAACGCCGGCGCGTGCGCGGCGCTGAAGCGCGTGTAGCGCGCCAGCGCCGCCTCCCGCGAGCGCTCGCCGGCGAGCGCGGCGCGGATCTCGCGGCCCGCGGCGATGCCGAAGTAGAAGGCGGAGCGGATGCCCTCGCCCGAGAGCGGGAAGCAGTGGCCGGCGCTGTCGCCGACGAAGAAGACCTCGCCGTCGCCGGCGTCGCGCAGGCGGTGGGGGAACCAGTTCCCCTGCCAGGCCACCGCCTCGGCGCCGAGGCGGGCGGCGAGGTCGCGGGTGGGCTCCTTGACGCGGTCGCGCGGCTCGTAGCTCCCGATCCCCACACGTCGCTCCCCGCCGGCCGGCACGCTCCAGCCATAGCCGCGACGGACGAGCGAGCGGTCGACCCAGACCTCGAGGTCGACGCCGCGTCGGTCGCGGGGATGGACCTCCAGGCCACGGGAGAGCGGCGCCGCGGGCGGCTGGTAGCCCTCGCGGGCGAGCACGCGGCGCCAGCCCAGGGCATCCACGACGATCGGGGCCCGCAGCGTGCCGCGGTCGGTGCGGACCGGGATGCTCCCGCCGGCCTCGCGCGCCCCCCGGCCCTCCACCTTCGCGGTCTCGAACCGCGCCTCGGCGCACTGCGACCACAGCCCCGCGCAGAGCTCGCGGTAGTCGAAGGAGGACCAGCTCCACGGGAGCCGGAAGCGCACGGCGCCGTGGGGCGTGGCGAAGCGCATGCAGGGGATCTCCTGCCGGATCGCGGTCTCGACGCCCATCGCCCGGAGCCACGGCGTCGGCGCCGCGCAGGCGGAGGTCTGCCGCTCGCCGATCGCGTAGCGGTCGATCACCAGGACCTCGGCACCGGCGCCGGCCAGCTCGCGGGCCACGGCCAGGCCGGCGAAGCTCGCGCCGCAGACCAGGACGTCGGCTCGCTCGCCCTCCAGCGAGGTCCGCTCGGCGCCGCGGGCCGTCGCGCGGCGCGTCACGAGGAGCCGCGCAGGCCGTGGGCCACGGCGCCCGCGAGGGCCCAGGGCGGAAGGCTCGTGCGCCGCCGCAGCACGTCGAAGCCGATCGCCTCGACCCGGTCGAGCACCCCGACGTAGACGGCGCGCGCCAGCGCGATGCCCCGCCGCACCTGCGGGGCGACCGCGGCGCCGCCGGGCTCGCCGTCGGCGAACAGCGCCCGCGCTCGCGCCACCTGCTCGGCGACCAGCGCGCGGAACGCCGGCGTCGCGCGACCGTGGGCGATGTCGTCCTCCCGGACCCCGTGGCGCCGGCGGTCCTCCTCCGGCAGGTAGAGCCGGTCGAGCGCGAAGTCCTCGCGCACGTCGCGGATGAAGTTCGTGAGCTGGAAGGCCAGCCCGAGCCGCGCGAAGCTCTCGTGGCGCTCGGGCGGCGCGCCCAGCAGCGGCGCCATGATGCGCCCCACCGAGCCGGCGCTGCCCTCCATGTAGCCGACGAGCTCGTCCCAGTCGGCGATGCGCACGGGGCCGCAGTCGGCCCGCATCGAGCGCATGTAGACGCTGAGCTCGCCGAGCGGGAGGTCGTGGCGGTGGCCGGCGTCGATCAGCGCGACGACCGCCGGGTGCCCGGATCCGCCGGCGGCCACCCCGTCGCTCAGCTCCCCCTCGAGCCGGTCGAGCGCGGCCCGGCGCGCCGCCGGATCCGCCGGCCGGCGCGGGCCGTCGACGATCTCGTCCGCGGTCCGCACGAACCCGTAGAGGGCGTGGACGGCGGGCCGCACGTCGACCGGCAGCCGGCGCGTCGCCCAGTAGTAGGTCGGGTCGTGGCGCCGGTGCATGCGCCGGCACGCCTCGTACGCGGCGTGGAGCCGCGGGTCGATCTCGTCCATCTCGCCTCGGGGGTGCATACGGATCCGAACCGAGGGCGGGACGCACGCCGGCGGCGCCGTCGGTCCGGCTGGCATCCTGCCAGAGGTGACCGCCCTCCTCGACCGCGACCTCGTCTACGTGACGGGCAAGGGCGGTGTCGGCAAGAGCACCGTGGCGGCGGCGGTCGCGTTCGCCGCCGCCGCCCGCGGCCGCCGGGCCGTCCTCTGCGAGGTGGCCGAGCAGACGCGGCTCGGGCGGCTGCTCGGCCGCGAGGACGTGGGCCCGGGCAGCGAGACCCCGATCGCCGACGGCGTGCACGCCACGTCGATCGACCCCCAGGCGGCGCTCGAGGAGTGGCTCGCCACCCAGATCGGGGGCCCGCTCGTCCGCGTCCTGGCCCAGAGCCGGGCGTTCTCCTACTTCGTGGCCGCGGCGCCCGGCGCCAAGGAGCTCGTGACGATCACCAAGGCGTGGGAGCTCGCGCAGCCACGACGCTGGGATCGCGGCGCGGAGGGGTACGACCTCGTGGTCGTCGACGCCCCGGCGTCCGGGCACGGCATCGGGATGCTGCGCACGCCGCGGACCTTCGCCGAGATCGCGCGGGTCGGGCCGATCCGGACTCAGGCCGACCGGGTGTCGGACTTCCTCCGCGACCCGGCGCGCGCCGGCTACGTCGCCGTGGCCACGCCCGAGGAGATGCCGGTGAGCGAGACGCTCGAGCTCGAGGGTCGGCTGCCCGACGCGATCGGTTGCCCGCTGGACGCGATCGTCGTCAACGGCCTCTACCCGCGGCGCTTCACGGCGCGCGAGGTCGAACGGGTGCGCGAGGCCACCGCCGCGGGGTCGCCGGCGGTGCGGGCGGCCGGCACCGCGGCGCGCGCCCAGGCCGCCCGGGTCCAGGCCCAGCAGGGCCAGCTCCGCCGCCTGCGGCGCGCGGCCCGCGCGCCGGTGCTCACCCTGCCGTTCCTGTTCCGCGGCGCGCTCGACCTCGCCGCGGTCGGCGAGCTCGCCCCGGAGCTCGCCTCGGGTCTGCCGTGAGCGCCGCCGCCCGGCGGCGGGCCCGGTGACGGCGGCCGGCCGGCGGTGGGCGCCGCGCCGCTCGCCCTACGACCGCGACATCCTGCGGCTCGCCGTGCCGGCCCTCGGCGCGCTCGCCGCGGAGCCGCTCTACCTGCTCGTCGACACGGCGATCGTCGGGCACCTCGGGACGCCGCAGCTCGCCGCGCTGGCCATCGCGGGGACGCTCCTGACCGGCGCGTTCACGCTGTTCAACTTCCTGGCCTACGGGACGACGGCGCAGGTCGCGCGGCTCGTCGGCGCCGGTCGCACGCGGGCGGCCGGCGGCCTCGCGGCACAGGCCTTCTGGCTCGCGCTCGGCATCGGCGCCGCGCTCGTCGTGCTCGCCGTGGCGCTGGCCGAGCCCGCCGTCACGCTGATGGGCGGCACCGGGCGCACGGCGCACTACGCCGTCGCCTACATGCGGATCGCCGCCCTCGGGCTGCCGTTCGCCCTCGTCGCCCTCGCCGGCCAGGGCTACCTCCGCGGCGTCGCCGACCTCCGCACGCCGCTCGTCATCGTGATCGCCGCCAACGTCGCGAACGTCGTCCTCGAGGTCTGGCTGGTCTACGGCCTGCGCCGGGGCATCGAGGGCTCGGCCGCGGGCACGGCGATCGCCCAGGCGGGCATGGGCGCCGCGTTCGCCTGGTTCCTCCTCCACGCGCCCGCGACGGACCGTCGCCCGCGCCGGGCGGCGATGCGGCCGCTGGTGCGGATCGGCGGCGAGATCTTCGTGCGCACCGGCGCGCTGTACGCCGCCTTCATCGTCGCGGGAGCGGTGCTGGCCCGCATCGGCGCCGCCTCCCTCGCGGCCCACCAGGTCGCCTTCCAGCTCTGGACCTTCCTCGCCCTGGTGCTCGACGCCATCGCCATCGCCGGCCAGGTCCTCGTCGGCCAGGCGCTCGGCGCCGGCGACGCCGCCGGGGCGCGCGCCGCCGCGCGCCGCATGATCGGCTGGTCGGTCGCGCTCGGCGCGGCCTTCGCGGCGGCGCTCCTCGTCCTCGTCGACGTGCTGCCGGCGGCGTTCACCGACGACCCCGCCGTGATCGACCGCGCGCAGGCGATCTGGCCGCTCTTCGCACTCATGCAGCCGGCCAACGGCGCGGTGTTCGCGCTCGACGGCATCCTCATCGGGGCGGGCGACACCCGCTTCCTGATGTGGTCGATGCTCGGCGCGGCGCTCGGCGTCTTCGCGCCGATCGCCCTCGGCTCGCTCGCCTTCGGCTGGGGGATCGTCGGCGTGTGGGTCGGGCTCTGCGGCCTCATCGCCGCCCGCCTGCTCGCCACCGGGCTGCGCTTCCGCGGATCCCGGTGGGCGGTCACCGGCGCGGCGCGGGCGACCGCGTAGCCCGGGGCCTCAGGCGCCGTGCGCCAGGGCCAGGCCGAGCCAGACGATCGCGAGGGAGACCACGAAGATCGCGGCCTCCAGCGCGTGCATCGTCGGTCGGCGCATGTGCCAGACCACGAGGGCCGCGACGAGGGCGACGAGGCCGAGCTTGAGCTGCAGCGTGGGGTCGTCCCAGAGCCGGAGGTGCGAGGCCATCGCGCCGCCGGTGGCGAGCAGCACGCCGATCGCGACGAGCGTCCCGTAGCCGAAGCGGCGCGCGATCGCGCGCAGCCGCTCGCGATCCGGGGAGCGACGCTCCACCGGCACGACGGCGACGGCGAGCAGCAGCTGGCCGCCGACGAAGAACGCCATCGCGATCACGTGCAGCCAGCGGATGGCCGGCCAGAGCTCACCCATGGCCGCGCGCGCCCTCGGCCCGCTCGAGCGCTTCGGCCAGGGCGGCGAGCGGCCGCTCCATCGTGCGCCGGACCCTCGCCGCCCTACTCGATGCCGAGCCGGTCGAGCAGCCGGTCGTCGGCCCGCCAGCCGCGTCGGACCCGGACGGCGAGCTCGAGATGCACCCGGCGCCCGACGCGCCGCTCGATCTGCCGCCGCGAGGCGGTGCCGATGGCCTTGACCATCCGCCCGCCCGACCCGATGAGGATCCGCTTCTGGGACTCGGTCTCCACCCACACCGACGCGTGGACGGCGACGAGGTCGGCGCGCCGCTCCTCGACCTCGTCCACCTCGACCTCCACCGAGTGCGGCACCTCCTGGCGGGTCCGCAGCAGCACCTGCTCGCGCACGAGCTCGGCGAGCGCGATCGACTCCTCCTGGTCGGTCCGCTCCCCGGCGGGGAACAGGAACGGACCCTCGGGCAGCGTGGCGGCCAGGCCCTCGACCAGCGGCCCGAGACCGCGCCGCGTTCGCGCCGAGACGGGATAGACCGAGTCCCCGACCTCGAGCTCGGCGGCCGCCGCGAGCGCGGCGAGCACGCCGGCCTCGGCGCAGCGGTCGACCTTGTTGACGGCCACGCAGACGGGAAGGCCGGCTCGGGCCAGCAGGCCGGCGATGAAGCGGTCGCCCGGGCCCACGCCCTGCTCGGCGTTGACCACGAGGAGCGCCCCGTCGGCGTCCGCGAGCTCGCGCTCGACGCGGCGCTGCATCCGCTTGGTGAGCGCGTCGCGCGGGCGCTGGACGCCGGGGAGGTCGACCAGGACGAGCTGCCAGTCCGGCGTCGTCGCGACGCCCCGGATCGCCCGGCGCGTGGTCTGCGGCTTCTCGGAGACGATCGCGACCTTCTCGCCGACCACCGCGTTGACGAGCGTGGACTTCCCGACGTTCGGCCGGCCGGCCAGGGCGACGAACCCGCTGCGCATCACCGAGGCGCCCCGGCGCCGGCCGCGCGCAGGACCTCGGCCTGGAGCGCGAGCATCTCCCCGGCGTCGGACTCGTGATCCATCCCGGCCAGGTGCAGCGCGCCGTGGACGACCGCCTCGCGCACGTCCGTGGCGTGAGGCGGGCAGATGACGACGTCGCCGATCTCCCGCGGGCCGGCCGCCGGGGCGCCGCCGTCGACCGGGAAGGAGAGCACGTCGGTCGCCGCGTCGCGGCCGCGGTGGGAGCGGTTGAGGGCGCGCATCCGCCCCTCGGCGACGAACGTGACGGCGACGTGCCCGTCCTCGACGCCGGCGGCGGCGAGCGCGCGGCGGCAGAGCGCGGCGACCTCGGCGGCGCCCGGGCCGGCCGGCGCGGCCTCGAGCCCGAGCACCTCCACCTCGAGGGCGCTCACGCCCGCTTGCGCTCCGCCGGCCGCAGCCCCGGCGCGAGGCGCTTCTGGTGCTCGCCGTAGGCGGCGACGATCCGCTGGACGAGCTTGTGGCGGACCACGTCGGCACCGCCGAAGCGAACGAAGTCGATGCCCTCGAGGCCCTCCAGGATCTCGCCGACCACCACGAGCCCGGAGTCGTGGTTGGGCGGGAGGTCGATCTGCGTGATGTCCCCCGTCACGACCATGCGCGAGTTGAACCCGAGCCGGGTGAGGAACATCTTCATCTGCTCCGGGGTCGTGTTCTGCGCCTCGTCGAGGATGATGAAGCTGTCGTTGAGCGTGCGGCCGCGCATGAAGGCCAGCGGCGCGACCTCGATCACCCCGCGCTCGAGGTGCTGCGTCACGCGGTCCGGCTCGAGCATGTCGTGGAGCGCGTCGAACAGCGGCCGCAGGTAGGGGTCGACCTTCGCCATCAGGTCGCCGGGGAGGAAGCCGAGCCGCTCGCCGGCCTCGACCGCCGGACGGGTGAGGATGATGCGGTTCACCTCCCGCCGGGAGAGGGCGGCCGCCGCCATCGCGACGGCGAGGAAGGTCTTGCCGGTGCCCGCCGGCCCGATCCCGAAGGTGATCGTGTTGCGCCGGATCGAGTCCACGTAGCGCTTCTGGTTGACGGTCTTCGGCGCGACCTTCGCCGCGCGGTGGCGCCACACCACGTCCTCGAGGATCCGGGCCGGGGACTCGCGGCGGTCGAGGGCGTCGGTGACCGCCGCGATCGTGCCGGGCGCGATCTCGTGACCCTGGGCGATGAGCTCGGACAGCTCGCGGACCACCGTCGCGCCGGCCTCGAGGGCGGCGTCCTCGCCGTCGAGGGTGAGCACGTTGCCGCGCAGGAACACCTCGCAGTCGAGGTGCTCGCGCAGCGCGCGCAGCACGACGTCCTCGCTCCCCGCGAGCTCGGCGGCGACCGCGTTGTCGAGCTCGAGCCGCCGGCGGCTCACGCGAGGCGCTCCCGCACCAGCGCGGAGACGCGGCCCCCGTCGGCGCGGCCCGCGACCCGCGGCATGAGCACGCCCATGACCCGGCCCATCTCGCGCGGGGAGGCGGCCCCCGTCTCGGCCACGGCGGCGTCCACGAGCTCGGCGAGCTCGTCGTCCGACAGCTCCGCCGGCAGGTAGCCGGCGATCAGCTCGGCCTCGGCGGCCTCGCCGTCGGCCAGCTCGCCGCGGCCGGCGTCGCGGAACTGCGCCGCGGCGTCGAGCCGGCGCTTGCGCTCGCGGCGCAGCACGGCGACCTCGTCGGCTCCCCCCTCCTTCGCGTCCTTCTGGAGCTCGGAGAGCACGAGCCGCAGCGCCTCCACGCGCGAGCGGTCGCCGGACTTCATGGCGACGGTGACGTCGGACCGAATGCGCTCGGCGAGGGACACGGGGCATCCGAGAGGATAGGACCCCCCGGGGCGGCCGCGCCGCGCCCGGCGCGCCGGCGGGGACGCCTCAGCCGGGCCGCAGGACGTAGACCGTCGCGCACCCGAACCGCCGCACGCTCTGGACGAGCGGCCTGAGCGGCTCGCTGAGGTCGGCCCGGCCGCGGCAGTCGGAGATCAGGAAGCGCGCGCCGGTCGAGCGGACGAGCGCGCGCGCCTGGGCCGGCGGCAACGCCCCGCCGAAGAGCGCCTCGCCGAGGGCGATCCGGCGAAACCAGTCGGGGGTCCAGGACCCGCCGCCGAGCCACACCCGGCGCCGCATCCGGGACGGGACCTGGTAGCCGATCCGCAGCGGGCCGAGAACGCCTCCGGGTCGGGGGTCGCGGGCGAGCGCGGCCAGCGCGTCCTCCTCCCCGCGGGTGTTGAAGAACGGGATCCTCGCCGTGTCGGCGTCCCGAAGCGAGCGCCGGAGCTCGTTCACCGTGCCGGGCACGACGAGCAGCGCGAGCGCGGCGACGGCCAACACGGCCGCGACGGGCCGGCCCGCTCGCCACGGGACACCCGCCACGCCGATGACCGCGAGCACGGCGAGCGGGATCGCGAGCCCCTGCAGCGCATGGAGCGGGTAGGTCCCCACCTTCCCGACGGCGATGAGGACGTAGAGGCCGAGCGCCATGACCGGCCAGACCCGCAGCGCGAGGTCCTGGAACGTGGCCGGGCGGATCCGGAGCGCGAGCAGGGCGGGCAGCCCGAGCGGGACGGCGGCGACGAGCAGGGCCCGCCACCACACCGCGGCCTCGCGGAGGTTGAGCGCCCGGGCGATCCCCCACGACGGGTCCCAGCGCGAGAGGCCCCAGTAGTAGGCGAGCGGCGCCAGGCCGGCGACGACCGTCACGGCCAGCGGCGCCAGGACCCGCCGGGCCTGGGCGGCCCGTGGCCCGGTCTCCTCGCCGCGCAGCGCGCCGATCAGCCGGAGCCCCTCGGTGGCGACGAGGATGCCGATGAGCGTCGCCCCCTGCCACGGCTGCAGCCAGGAGGCGAGCAGCGCGAGCAGCGGCGCCCAGGCCGCGCACCCGACCGTCCGCCCGATCCCGGCCGTAGGCGAGCAGCGCCCCGGGCACCGCGGCGATGGCCAGCGTGGTGAACGGATACCCCCAGAGCCAGAAGCCCGCCCACATCTCGTGCGAGATGAAGCCGAGCTGGGCCCGTGTGGGCCCGGAGAGCCCGAGCGACCCCGTCACGGCCACCGCCGGTGCGACGGCGAACAGCGCCAGGACCAGCGCGGCGCGCCGCGCCCACCGGCCGGCGACGAGCGCCCGGACGTAGCAGCGCACGCTCGCGAACAGCGCGACGACGGCCACGGGCTTCCACAGCAGGTAGGCGACCGGGGGCGAGACCCCGAGGGCGTGCAGGCCGCCGGAGATCACCAGGCCGGGATGCAGGAAGCTCGCCGCGCTCGGCTCCAGCCGGTACGGATCGGAGATCAGGACGTCGTGCGCGGCGAGGCGGATCCACGCCAGGTACTGCTGCTGGTCGCCCGGCAGGAGGCCATCGGTCCCGGTCCAGACCCGGTCGGGCCCGGCCCGCCAGAGCAACACGACCAGGAACCACGACGAGAGCAGCGCGAGCAGGGCCAGGGTCGCCCCGTCGAAGGCGTCCATCCGGAGCCACCGCGGGGCGGCGCGGCGGCGCGGCGGCGGCGCGGGCGCCGACGCCGCCGGCTCGTGGCGCGCGGCCATTCGCCGACGCTAGCTCACGCCGTCCCGCGCCGACGGCGCGTCCGCGAGCGCGCGGCCGTCGGTCCCGCCCGCGCTCTGGCCGACGAGCGCGTGGCTGTCCAGCCCGGGCGCGTGCTCGACGTGCCCGAGCTCCGAGGTGTTCCGCGCGAAGAACAGGTCCACGGTCCAGTCGGTGACGAGGCGGAGCTTGCGCGCGAACCCGGGCATCAGCAGGAGGTGGTAGGTCCGCGCCAGGAACCAGGCCGGGAACCCGTGCCAGCGGATCCCGGTCGTCAGGGCGACCGCCCGGTAGCGGCCCATGTCGACGAAGACCCCGAGCGTCCGGTAGCGGAACGGCCGCACCTGGGCCTCCGGCGCGCCGATCGACGCGGCGACGTTGCGGGCGGCGCGGCGTCCCTGGCGGAGGGCGTGCTGGGCGGTCGGCGGGCAGACCCGACCCTTGCGGGCGGGGTCCGGCACCGCCGCGGCGTCCCCGACCGCCCAGACGTCGGCGTGCCCCTCGACGCGCAGGGTGCGCTCCGTGCGGATGCGCCCGCCGTCGTCGAGCGGGAGGCCGAGCGCGGCGACGGCCGGATGGGGCTTGACCCCGGCCGTCCAGGCCACGGTGCGGCAGGGGAGCACCTCGCCGCCGGCGAGGCGCACGTGGTCGGCCGCCACCTCGTCCAGCGTCGTCGCGGTGCGGATCTCGATGCCCCGGCTGCGCAGCTCGCGCGTGGCGAAGCCGGCGAGGCTCGCCGGGATCTCCGGCATCACGCGGTCGCGCGCCTCGACCAGGACCCAGCGCATCCCCTGGACGCGGCAACGCGGGTAGAGCTCGATGACGTCGCTCATGAAGTCCTGCAGCTCGGCGAGGCCCTCCAGCCCGGCGTAGCCCGCGCCGACGAAGACGAACGTGAGGTAGGACGCCCGAACCGCGGGATCCTCGATCAGCTCGGCCATCTCGAGCATCGCCACCACGCGGTTGCGCAGGGCGATCGCCTCCGACAGCGTCTTGAAGCCGATCGCGTGCTCGCGCAGCCCCGGGATCGGCAGCGTGCGCGACACCGAGCCGAGCGCCACGACGAGGTGGTCGTAGGGGATCTCCTGCGCGGCGCCGTCGACGAGCGCGGCGCGGAGCACCCGCGCCCGGGGGTCGGCGCCGGTGACCGTGCCGATCCGCAGGTCGGTGTGACGCAGCTCCTCGCGCAGCGGGACGACGACGTGGCGTGGGTCGAGCGTCCCGGCCGCCGCGCCCGGCAGCAGCGGCGTGTAGAGCAGGTAGTTGACGTCGTTGACGAGCGTGATCCGCGCGCTGTGCCGCGGGAGCACCCGCTCCAGCGTCCGCGCCGCGGAGTAGCCGCCGAAGCCCCCGCCGGCGATGACGACGTTCCAGGACATCCGCGGCGAGGGTACCGTTCACCGATGCCCGCCTCCCCGCTCAGGCGCCGTCACGGGCGCACCGTCGCCGTCACGGGCGCCGCCCTCGGCCTCGCGGCCGCCCTGGCCGGCGCGGCGGTCGGCGCCCGCGTCCCGGGCCCGGGGCGCGAGAGCGGCGAGCGGGCGACGGCCCGCGCCGCCCTGCTGGCCACCGACCCGGCGCTCCAGCCCTACCGCTTCGGCGGGCGCGGGGCCGGGGCCTTCAACGAGCCGATCCCCGCCGGCGTGGCGACCGATCGCCACTCCCCCGCCGTCATCGCGAACATGCTCGCGAGCATGCGGCGCGAGCGGCTCGGCCTCCTGGACCGGGGCGGGGTCCCCGGCGTCTATCGCGCCGGGCGCGCGATCCCTGGTTCTCGGTGCGCGCGGGCGGCCGGCGCTTTCGCTGGCGGATGCCCGCCGGCGTGACGCCCGGCGGCTCGCTCGCCGAGGACGCGCCCGTCGTCGTCCAGGACCCGCGCCACCCGCGCTGGGGCCGCGAGGTCGAGCTGCGCCTGTGGCGGGCGCGCGTCGACCGCCGCCGCCGCGTCGTCCGCGCGCAGGGCTTCGGCATCGTCCGCTACGGGCGGCGCAGCAACGGGCTGCCGCTCCGCGGCCAGGGCACGGGCAGCGGGCTGCCGTGGGCCGGGCTGCTGCGGGCCGGGGAGGTCCGCCGCGGGGCCATCCGCCACGCCCTGCGGCTCGTGGCGCCGGAGATCTCGGCGCGGCACCGGCCCCCGGCCCGCAAGAGCGACCAGGGCGACCGATCGCCGCTGGTCATGGGGATGCGGCTCCAGCTCGACCCGGGCGTGGACTGCCGCCGCCGCACGGTCCCGGGCCGCGCCGCGGGCGGCCCGGAGACGCGATTCCTCCGCATGATCTGCGTGGCGCTGCAGCGCTACGGCGCGATCGTCGCCGACGGCGGCGGGGTGCCGGACCTCTACGTCATCGAGATGGAGCTCGACCGCTCGGCGGGCGGCGCGGTGGACTGGGGCCGCGCGGCCGGCCGCCCGCCCGGGAGCTACTGGGGCAACGTGATCCGCGACGTGCGCGCCAGCGCGACCGGCGACGGCCTGCCGCGGCGCGCGAGCGACGGCATCCCGTGGGATCGCGTGCGGGTGCTCTCGCGCAGCGTCTTCTCGCGCTGAGGCCGCGCGGGCCGCGATCCTCGGGCGCCCCCCGGCGGCGCGATCCTCAGGCCCCGGTCGCGGCGCGATCCGCGAGCACCGCGGCGGCGGCGAGGTAGCCCGGCGCTCCGGTGACGGCGCCGCCCGGGTGCGCGCCGGAGCCGGCGAGGTAGAGCCCGTCGACCCCGCCGAAGCGGCGCGGGCCCGGGCGGTCCTCCAGGATCTGGCCGGGCAGCATCTCGCCGTGGAAGATGTGGCCGCCCGTGAGGCCGAACCGCGCCTCCAGCTCGCGGGGGCCGAGCGCCAGGCGGGCGAGGATCCGGTCGGGGAGGCCCGGGCAGACCTCCGCGAAGCGGGCGATCGACGCGTCGGCCGCCGCCTCGGCGTCGACCCCCGGCGGGAAGCACTGGCAGAAGAGCGAGACGACGTGGCGCCCGGCGGGCGCGAGGTCCGGGTCGGCGGCGGTCTGGCACGCGGCCTCGATCCACGGCCGGGCCGCCGGCCGGCCCGCCCGGGCGTCGGCCGCCGCGGCGGCGAGATCGGCCAGGGTGAACCCGATGTCGATCGTCCCGCTCCACGGCTCGGGCCCGGGCCAGGCCGGGAAGTCCGGCAGCCCGTCGAGCAGCAGCATGACCTTGACCGTCGGGCCGTCCTGCCTCCAGGCCGGGGCGGGGTCCGGCAGGCCGGCGAGCGCCGCCGTGCGCCGGGGATCGGCCCCGGAGAGCACCGCCCGCGCGTCGACCTCCTCCCCGCTCCCGGCGAGCACCACGCCCACGGCGGCGCCGTCGCGCCGCAGGACCCGCTGGACCGTCGCGTCCGTCCGCACGCGCGCGCCGGCCGCCTCCGCGGCGGCCCGCAGCGCGGCGGTCACCGCGCCCATGCCGCCGCGCGCGAAGCCCCACGCCCCGGGCGGGCCGGCCGCCTCGCCGAGGTCGTGGAAGAAGGCGACGAACGCCGTCCCCGGATCCTCGGGCCCGGCGAGCGTCCCGATCAGGCCCTGCAGCGCGAAGGGGACGCGAACCGGCTCGGACGGGATCCCGGCGAGCTCGTCGGCGATCGGACCGTCGAGGATGCCCGGACCGGCCGCGGCGAGCCATCGCGCGCGGTCGGCGGGCTCGAGCATGAGCGGGCGGGCGCGCGCGGCCGCCGCCTCCCAGCGGCCCGCGAAGGCCGCGTACCCGTCGGCGTCGGCCGGCGACCAGTCGCGCGCGAGCTGCGCGGCGGTCCGCTCGCGCGAGGACCACGTCACGACCCGCCGCCCGTCGGGCAGCGGCGCGAACAGGTAGGGCTCGTGCACCTCGACCTCGAGGCCGTGCCGGCGAAGGTCGAGGTCGCGGATGATCTCGGCGCGCAGGAGCGAGAGCGTGTAGGCGCCCGGCGAGGCCCGCACCCCCGGCCACAGCTCCTCGGTCACGCAGGCACCGCCGACGACCCCGCGCCGCTCGAGCACCTCGACCGAGAGGCCCGCCCGCGCGAGGTAGGCCGCCGCGACGAGGCCGTTGTGACCCGCGCCGATGACGACCGCGTCGGCCATGACGGCGGACCCTAGATGATCGATTCCACGACCCCGCGGGCACGGACGATCCCGCGCCGGCGCCGCGGAACCGGCCGCCTACCGTTCGCGCGCCGCGCCGCGATCGAGGCGCAGCGCGGCCCACTCGCCCCGCTCGCGCCGGGCCCCCTCCACCAGGCCGTGGGGGGCGAACGCGGCGGCGACCTCGTCGGCCTCGCCCGCCAGCAGGCCGGAGGCGATGAGGCACTCGGGCGGCCGGCCGAGCCCGCCGGCGTAGTCGAGCAGCAGCGGGCGCAGCAGGTTGGCGACCACCGTGGGCGCGGCCGGCACCGGCTCGCGGCGCAGGTCCACGCGCCGGGCCTCGACCGCGACGCCGTTCGCCGCGGCGTTCGCCCGGGTGGCGTCGACGGCGAGCGGATCGTGGTCGACCGCCAGGACCGGGGCGAAGCCGCGGCGCGCGGCGAGGATGGCGAGCACGCCCGATCCGCAGCCGAGGTCGAGCAGCGGTCCGCGGGCGGGCCGCTCGAGCAGCAGCTCGAGGCAGAGTCGCGTGGTCGCGTGCGCGCCGGTGCCGAAGGCCTGGCCGGGGTCGATGACGATGTCCACGGGCTCGGGGCCGGGCGGCGACCAGGGCGGGCGAACGCGCAGCCGGCCGGTGAGCACGAGCGGGCGATGGAAGGCCCGCCAGCGCTCGCCCCAGTCGTCCGCGACCTCGCGCGTGACGACGTCGGCCGGGCCGCCGCCGACGGCGGCCTCGAGGTCCGGCAGCGCGGGCAGCTCGCCGGGGGCGCCGTAGACCGCGTACTCGACGCGGTCGCCGAGGTCGACCTCCTCCACGCCGGAGGGCGCGAGCTCGAGCAGCTCGGCGAGCGCGAGCTCCGCCCGCTCCCGCGGGACCCGGACGGCGAGGCGGATCACGTGCCGCGCCGCGAGGACCGGCTCCCCCGCGGCCGGCCCGGCGCCTCGCGCGGCCGGCGGCGGCTCACCCGCCGAGCGCGCGCCGCAGCTTCGCCACGAGACCCTCGTCGGAGCGCAGGTTCTCCTCCGTGATCGTCCCGGAGAGCTCTTCGAGCAGCTCGCGCTGCGCGCCCGAGAGCCGCCGCGGGATGACGACGTTGGCCACGACGCGCAGGTCTCCGCGCCGGCCGCCGCGCAGCGCCGGCATGCCCTGGCCGCGCAGCACCACGACCTCGCCCGGCTGCGTCCCCGCGGGGATCTCCACCTCGGCCGGCCCGTCGAGCGTCGGCACCTCGAGGGTCGCGCCGAGCGCCGCGAGCGGCGCCGGCACGTCGAGCGCGGTGACGAGGTCGTCGCCGTCGCGGAGGAAGCGCTCGTCCTCCCGCACCCGCACGAGCGCGTAGAGGTCGCCCGCCGGCCCGCCGCGCTCCCCGGCGTGGCCGCGGCCGCTCAGCCGGATCCGCTGCCCGTCGCGGATGCCGGCGGGCACGTCCACCCCGAGCGTGCGCCGCTCGACCACGCGGCCCTCGCCGCGACAGGCGGCGCACGGCCGCGCGGCGATGCGGCCGTCGCCGCCACAGGCCTCGCAGGCCGCCGCGCGGACGACCTGCCCGAACGGGGTCCGAACCACGCTGCGCACCTGGCCGGCGCCGCCGCAGCGCTCGCAGGTCTCGATCGGGGTGCCCGGCTCGGCGCCGTTGCCGCGGCACGCCGCGCACGTCGCGATCGCCTCGAAGGCGACGTCCACCGAGCGGCCGGTGGCCGCCTCGGCCAGGGTGACCTCCGCGGTGACCGCGACGTCGCCGCCCTGCAGCGGACCGCCGGGCGCCCCGCCGCCGAACACCGATCCCCCGCCGAAGAACGCGTCGAAGACGTCCGAGAACGAGAACGTGTCGAAGTTCGGCGCGTAGCCCCCGCTGCGCAGGCCGTCGTGGCCGTAGCGGTCGTAGGTCGCGCGACGCTCGGGATCGGAGAGGACCTCGTAGGCCTCGGCCGCCTCCTTGAAGCGCTCCTCGGCGTCGGGATCGTGGGCGTTCACGTCGGGGTGCAGCTCGCGGGCGAGCCGCCGGAAGGCCTTCTTGACCTCGGTTTCGCCGGCCGAGCGGCCGACGCCGAGCACCTCGTAGTAGTCGCGCGGGGTCACGTCTCGTAGACGTCCTCGATGAACCGCGAGAGCTGATGGGACGCCGCGCGGACCGAGCGGATCGCATGCCCGTAGTCCATCCGCACCGGGCCGAGGACCGACACGGCGCCCAGGCGCCGCTGGGGCAGGCCGTAGCTCGCCGCGACGAGCGCGAGCGAGCGGAGCGCGGGCGCCTCGTTCTCGCTCCCGATCCGCACGACGACGTCCCGGTCCCCGAGCGACGCGCGCAGGACGCCGAGCAGCGTGACGCGGCGCTCGAGCATCTCCATCACCGACTCGAGCTCGGAGAGGTCCTGCCCGGACTCCTCGACGAGCAGCCGGGCGGTGCCTTCGACGTAGAGGGTGTCGCCGGCGGTCTCCTCCAGCGCGGTGAAGGCCGGCGCGAGCGTGTCGAGGAACCCCTGCTCGCCCTCGGTCAGCGAGGGGTCGCGCAGGCGGCCGCCGAGCATCCGGGCGCCGAGGCCGAGGCCGGCCAGGCGCTCGTTCAGGTAGCTCGCCGCCCAGCCGGCCAGCCCCGGGTCGATGGGCGCCTCGAACGCGAACACCCGCTTGGCCACGCCGCCCGTCGACGTGATGACCACGACCATGAGCACCCGCGGCTGGAGCGGGAGCACCTCGATGTGGCGGATCGTCGAGGTCTCCAGCGGGGGCGCCGACACGATCGCGAGGAGGTTCGTGACCTGGGAGAGCGTCTCGCTCGTCACGCGCATCGCCTCGTCGACCTCGCGGCGTCCGAGCGTCAGCGTGAGGCCTGCGGTCTCCGGCGGCGCCTCGGCCGCCGGCAGGAGCCGGTCCACGAAGTAGCGGTACCCCGCGTCGGTCGGCACCCGGCCCGCGGAGGTGTGCGGGTGCGCGAGCAGCCCCTCGTCCTCGAGCGCGGCGAGCTCGGCGCGGATGGTCGAGGGCCCCCACTCCACGCCGGTGGCGAGGTGCTTGGAGCCCACGGGAGCGCCGGCCTCGAGGTAGTCCTCGATGACCAGGCGCAGCACGAGCTCCTGACGGGGCGTCAGCATGATCCGATTCTAGGACCGGCGTGCCGGCCGCCCGCCCGCTCAGCCCGTGGCGATCTCGGCGACGACGTTGCGCACGATCCGGTTCTCCCCCTGCACGGCCTCCGCCTCGACGTGCGCCACGCCGCCCTCGGCGCTCGCCACGGTGCCGGAGACGACGATCTCCTGCTCGAGCACGCCCATGCCGCGGAACTGCACCGCCAGGCGCCGCAGCGACTCGGGGCCGCCGCCGGCATCGGTCATCGCGCGGGCGACCTGCGCCATCGACCACAGGCCGTGGAGGATCCGGCCGGGCAGCCCGACCGACGTCGCGAACGTCTCGTCGATGTGGATCGGGTTGAAGTCCCCGGAGGCGCCCGCGTAGCGGACGGTGACGTAGGCGTCCGGCGTGACCCGGAGCTCCGGGATCGGCCGGCCCGGCTCGAGCTCCGACACGATCAGGCTCCTCTCACGATGTTGGTCCACGTCCCCGTGCAGACGACCTCGTCGCGCTGGTTGCGCGAGACCGACTCGAAGACGTAGAAGGCCATCCCGCCCCGCTCGGAGATGTCCTGCACCGTCGCCGTCGTGGTGATCTCGTCGCCGGCCACGACCGGCGGGCCCCAGACGAACTCCTGGCCGCCGTGGACCATCAGCGGGAAGTTGATCCCGACCTCGGGGTCGAAGATGCCCGGGGCCACCGACGGCCCGGCGTAGACCACGGCGAACATCGGCGGCGCCACGACGTCGGCGTAGCCCGCGCCGCGGGCCGCCCCGACGTCGGAGTGGAGGGGGTTCGTCTCGCCGACGGCGGCCGCGTACTCGCGGACCTTCTCGCGGCCGACGGCGTAGACGACGGGCGGGTAGGCCTTCCCGACGGCGTCGGTGGTGACGGGCACCGGGCTCCTCTCTGGCTCGGACGAAGGCGGACGGGCGGCGGAACGCTATCGCGGCGCCGTCGGCGCGGCCGCCGGGGCAGACCGGCGGGCCGGTGGCGGGGGCCGGTGGTGGGCCGCGGCGGGCGGGCCGCGGCGGTCAGACGATCGTCTGGATCGTGCCGCCGTCCACCGACCAGGCCGCGCCGACGACGTTCGCCGCCGCCTCGGAGCAGAGGAACGCGACGACCGCCGCGACCTCCTCCGGCGTGCCGAGCGCCCGGCGCGGGATCTTCGCCGCGGCGGCCGCGAGCGCGGCCTCGCGGGTCGTGCCGCCGGCCGCGGCCCGCTGGTCGGCGAGGCCGCCCGGGTCGGTCCACAGCGGCGAGGCCACCACGCCGGGCGCGACCGCGTTCACGCCCACCCCGCGCGCGGCGTAGGCGTCGGCGAACGCCCGCGAGAGCGACAGCTGCCCCGCCTTGGCCACCGAGTAGGCCGCGTTCGCCGGCGACGGGCGCTTCCCCGACGACGAGCAGACGTTCACCACCCGCCCCCAGCCGCGCTCCGCCATCGCCGGGCAGGCGGCGCGCATGAGCCGCAGCGGCGCCATCACGCTGAGCTCCCACTGCGCGCGCCAGTCCTCGTCGGTCAGCTCCTCGAGCGGCGTCATGGCGCTCGTGCCGGCGTTGTTGACGAGGACGTCGAGCCGGCCGAAGGCGTCGTGGGCGGCGGTGAGCAGACGCTCGGGGACGTCGGCCTCGCGCAGGTCGCCGGTCGCGGTGACGGCGGTCCCGCCGGCCGCCTCGACGTCCGCGGTCGCCGCGGCCAGGGCGGCCGGATCGCGCCCGTGCAGGACGACGCGCGCGCCCTCGGCACCCAGCGCGACGGCGGTGGCGCGACCGATGCCCCGGCTGGCGCCGGTGACGAGGCAGGCACGTCCACGCAGGCCGAGGTCCATGGCGGGCGATTCTTCCAGGCGACGGCGGCGCCGCCGACCACGGGCGCCGCATCAACGGGGGCGGAGCGCCGCCACCCGCAGGGCGCGACCGCGTACCGCGAGTGCCAGGACGTGCGTGCGCCGGTCGTAGCGCCAGGCGCCGCGTCGCAGCACCCGGCCGTCCACGAGCACGGTCTGCGGGACGAACGGCCGCCGCAGCGCGCCGAGCGACGCCTGCACGGCGTAGCGGCGGGTGCGGCGCCCGCGGATCGCCAGCGTCCATCCCCGCCGGCCCTCCACGGAGGCCAGGCCCTCGCCGCCCGGCATCGCGGCGCGCGAGCGCCCGCGGGGGAAGGCGAGGATCTCGCGGCGGCGCTCGCGCGCCGCGAAGGTGACGACGCCGCCGCCACGCGGCGCAGGACCGAGCGTGTCGACGTCCGGCGGCAGGAGCGGGAGCAACGCCCCCGCGCGCACGAGCAGCGGCAGCTCCCCCAGGGGGGCCGGGAGCCGGACGTCCCGGCCGCCGCGGAGCAGCCGCGCGGTCCCCAGCCGCAGCCCGCCCGTGCGCCGCCGGTACCGCGCGGAGCGCCAGAGGTCGATCCAGGGCCCGCGCGGGAGGTAGAGGGCGCGCGACCGCGCGCCCGGCGCGAGCACCGGCGCGGCGAGGAGGTCGGAGCCGAGGCGGAACTCGTCGTCGCGCGCCGCGGCGCGGGGATCGCCGGGGTCGGTCAGCGCGAGGTGGCGCATGAGCGGGAGGCCGTCCCGGCGGTAGCGCTCGACGGCAGCCTGGAGATAGGGCCACAGCTGCGTGTGGAGCTTCGCCCAGCGCCGGAAGACCGGCAGCACGTCGGGGTCCCAGACCTGCGGCCGGCGGGAGCCCGCGCTCGCGAGCACGATGGCCTTCTTGCGGGCCTTCATCCACGGCGAGACCGCGCCGAGCTCGATCCAGCGGAGGAGCAGCTCGCGGTCGAGGCGTGCGCCGTCGAGCTCGAAGAGGCCGCCGAGCTCCGAGGCCCACAGCGCGACGCCCGACAGCCCCATGCTCAGCCCGTTGGCGAGCGCCGAGCGCAGGCCGTCGAAGCCCCACGTCGCCGTCGGGTCGCCGCTCCAGACGAGCCGCGAGCAGCGGGCGCTGCCCGTCCACCCGGAGCGGACGAACGCCGCGAGCGGCCGCGACGCCCGCGCGGTGAGCCCCGCCGAGGCGCAGTGGTAGAGGCGCGGGTAGGCGTTGTGGAGCCGCGCGCCGGGGATCCCGCTCGCCGAGACGACGTCGGGCGGCGAGTACTCGCCGTAGTCCTCCATCCAGCCGTCGTAGCCGTCGCGGGGCATCTGCGCGAGCAGGGCCTGGAAGCCGCTCACCGCCGCGGGCCGGGTGAAGTCGACCTGGGAGACCTCGAGCGACCCGTAGCGGTCGGCGAACGTGCGGTAGACGTACGGCGCGCCGTCGGCGCGGCGGCCGAGCCAGCCGTTCCGGGCGAAGCGCGGGTAGACCCCCGCGTAGCGCGTGCAGATCATCGGATGCGCGTAGGCGAGGATGCGCAGGCCGGCGGCGTGGAGGCCGCGCACGCGGGCCCGGCTCGCGGCGCGCAGGCGCCGGGCGTCCCCGCACGGCAGGTACTGGAGCGTCGTCTCGGCCACCGAGACCGGGACGTCACCGGCGCGCAGCGTCCGGATCCGCCGCAGCTCGGCCGGGACGTCCTCCCGGTCGAAGTCGTTCGGCATGACCCACACGCCGAGGAACCACGGCGCGCGCGGGGCGGGCTGGCGGCCGGTGAGCGCGGTCATGCGGCGCAGGGCGTCGGCCGGGCGCGGGCCCGCGAGGACGTCGAGGTGCAGGCGCGGCGCGTCGACCTCCACCGCCCACTCCTCGCGCCCCCCGGGTCGCAACGAGAAGCGCGAGCGCTCGTCATCGCGCACGAGCGCGCCGTGGCCGCGCGTGGAGAGCAGCCACGGGACCGGGTACGTCGTCGCGTCGTCGCGGGATCGGAACCCCCACGGGACGACGATCGCCGCCGGCACCCCGCGCGCCGCCCGCGGCCACGCCCCCTCGCCCACGGAGCTCTCGACCTCGCCGCGAGCCCGGGCGACCGCATCGGAGCGCTCGCCGAAGCCGAGCCAGCGCTCGCCCCGCCGGGCGGCGAAGCCGATGCCCGTGGCGAGGACGCCCCGGGTCGAGCCCAGCACCCGGATCCGCACCGCGATCACGCCCTCCGGTCCGCGCCGCAGCGCGACCGCGAGCCCGCGCCCGGCCGGGTCGTCGGTGTCGTAGACGGCCTCGCGCCGGCCGTCGCGGCCGACGCTCGCGCAGAAGACGCGCGTCGCGTGGAACCAGCCGGCCGCGGTGCGGAAGCCGGCGCGGCCGGGTGCGCCGCCGCCGGCGCGCGCGAGCTCGCGCAGCACCTCCCGCCCGCGCCCGTCGCGCCAGCGCAGCGGTCCGGCGTCGGGCGCGGTGGCCTGCAGCGCGCCCGAGCGCACGGGCAGCAGGCCGACGCCCTGGCAGTCGCGGCCGGTGGAGTAGGCGGCCGGGGCCGGCGCGGCGCCGAGCAGCGCGAGGAGGACGGCGCACCCGGCCGCGATCGGCGCCGCGCTCATGAGCGCCGCGCGTCGATGAGCGTCGCGATGGGCCGGATCCCCTACTTCCCCTCCCCCAGCTCCAGCACCGCCAGGAACGCCTCCTGGGGCACCTCGATCCGCCCGACCTGCTTCATCCGCTGCTTGCCGGCCTTCTGCTTCTCCAGCAGCTTGCGCTTGCGCGAGATGTCGCCGCCGTAGCACTTCGCGATCACGTCCTTGCGGAACGCCTTGATCGTCTCCCGCGCGACGACGCGCGAACCGATCGCCGCCTGGATCGGGACGTCGTACTGCTGGCGGGGGATCTTCTCGCGCAGCTTCTCGGTCAGGGCCCGCCCGGCCTCGTAGGCCTTGTCGCGGTGCACGACCATCGAGAGCGCGTCGATCGGGTCGCCCGCCAGCAGGATGTCGAGCTTCACGAGGTCGGACTCCCGCAGCCCGGCGACCTCGTAGTCGAGCGACGCGTAGCCGCGGGTGCGCGACTTCAGCTGATCGAAGAAGTCGAGCACGATCTCGGCCAGGGGCAGGTCGTAGGTGAGCTGGACCCGCTCGGAGGAGAGGAAGTGCATCCCGGTCGAGGCGCCGCGCCGCTCCTGGCAGAGCTCCATGATCGCCCCGATGTAGGCCTTCGGGGTGAGGATCGAGGCGGTGATGTAGGGCTCGCGGACCTCGGCGATCGTGTTCGGGTCCGGCATGTCGGTCGGGTTGTGGACCGGGACGACCGTGCCGTCGGCCAGGGTCACCTCGAACTCGACGCTCGGCATCGTCGCCAGCAGCTCGAGGTCGTACTCGCGCTCGAGGCGCTCGCGCACGATGTCCATGTGGAGCAGGCCGAGGAACCCGCAGCGGAAGCCGAAGCCGAGCGCGTCCGAGGTCTCCGGCTCCCAGGCCAGCGCGGCGTCGTTGAGCGTGAGCTTCTCGAGCGCGTCGCGCAGGTCGGGGTAGTCGTCGGAGTCGATCGGGAAGAGCCCGCAGAACACCATCGGCTTGACGTCGCGGTAGCCGGGCAGCGGCTCGGCGGCGGGGCGCGACCGCGCGGTCAGCGTGTCGCCGACGGCGAGGCGCGTGACGTCCTTGATGCCGGTGATGAGATAGCCGACCTCGCCCGGCCCGAGCGCGGCGGCCGGCCTCATCGCCGGGGTGAAGAAGCCGATGTCGTCGATCTCGGCCTCGGTCCCGCCCTGCATCGCGCGGATCGCCTCGCCCTTGGTGAACGTGCCGTCCACCACGCGGATGTAGGCGATGACGCCCCGGTAGGGGTCGAACTCCGAGTCGAAGATCAGCGCGCGCGGCGGCGCGTCGGGGTCGCCGTGCGGCGGCGGCACCGCGGCGATCAGCGCCTCGATCACGTCCTCGACGCCGGCGCCCGTCTTCGCGCTGATGCGCCGCACGTGCTCGGGCGCCCCGCCGAGCAGCTCGCCGATCTCGGCGGCCACCCGCTCCGGCTCGGCGCCCGGCAGGTCGATCTTGTTGAGGCAGGGGATCAGCTCGAGGCCCGACTCCACGGCGAGATAGGTGTTCGCCACCGTCTGCGCCTCCACGCCCTGGGAGGCGTCGACGACGAGCAGGGCCCCCTCGCACGCGGCGAGCGAGCGCGAGACCTCGTAGGTGAAGTCGACGTGCCCGGGGGTGTCGATCAGGTGGAGCTGGTACTCCTGCCCGTCGCGGGCGCGGTAGAGCACCCGGACGGCCTGCGCCTTGATCGTGATCCCGCGCTCGCGCTCGAGGTCCATCGAGTCGAGGACCTGGGCCCGCATGTCCCGGTCGGCGACGGTGTGGGTGACCTCGAGGATGCGGTCGGCCAGCGTCGACTTCCCGTGGTCGATGTGGGCGATGATCGAGAAGTTGCGGATGTGCGCCTGGTCGGCCATGGGCGGCGACTGAGGATAGGGCGGGACGGCGGGGTCCGGCCGCGGCCGGGGGATCCCGGGCCGCGCGGCGGGGCGCCCCGGAGCCGCGGCTCAGGGCAGGTCGGGCGCGTGCGCGGTGCGGTGGTCGTGCCCGAACAGCGGCACGGGCGCCGACATCTCCGCCAGGCGCGAGGCGGTGCGGGCGCCGATGCGGTCGGCGAGCGCGTCGCGCCCCTCCCCCGCCCCGCCCGGCTCGAGGTTCGTCGTGTAGACGATCGATCGACGCGCCTCGTAGCGCCCGTCGATCACGAGGAAGAGCTGCTCGGCGACCCACTCGGTCGGCTTCTCCGCGCCGAGGTCGTCGAGCTGGAGCAGGTCGACGGTGGTGAGCTTCTCGAGGAAGCCGAGGTGTCCCGCCCCGGCGTCGTCGCGGTAGGTGTCGCGGATCTCCACGAGCAGGCGCGGGAACGAGTAGACGGCGACCGAGCGCGAGGCCCGCAGCGCGGCGCGCGTCACGAGGTAGGCGAGCGTCGTCTTGCCGGTGCCGACGCTGCCGTGGAAGCCCAGGCCGCGGCCCGCGTCGAGCTCGCGGTCGATCCCGTCGCAGAACCGCTGCACGGAGCGCACGACCGCAGGCGCCCGGGCCCGGAGGTCCTGGACCTCCGGGCTCTCGAACGTGACGTGGCGGAAGCGCTCGGGGATCGTCCGCGCGAGGCCGCTCGTGCGCCGGGCGGCGACCCGCTGGTCCCGGCAGCGACAGGGCACCGCGGTGTCCGTGGCCTCCTCGAGGATCCAGCCGTCCCCGGCGCACTCGCCGTACGGGCACGGCCCCGCCGCGTCGCGGGCCGCGGTGAAGAGGCCGGGGCGAAGGGGCGTGGCGGCGGCGTCGGTCACGGCCGGGCCACGATAGCCGTCGCCGCGGCGGCGGCGAGCGGCCGTTTCGCGCTGTTTGCGGCGTGGTCGCCCGGTCGGTCAGCGACGCCGCAGGCGACCGGAGACGAGCTCCCGCACCTGGAGGGCCTCGGGCACCCGGAGCACGAGCACGACGGCGGTGTACGCGGCGGCGCCCGCGGCCAGCGCGGCGCCGACGGAGACGATCTCCGCTCCCAGCGCCTGCCCGAGCGCCGCGTCGAGGCCGCGCCAGACGCCGTAGGCCACGCCGCCGAGCAGCGCCGCCGCCAGCAGCATCGGGATCGCCGCGGCCAACGTCCGCCGCCCGTCGATCCGTCCGATCTGCCGGCGCAGCGCCCACGCCTGCCCGGCGGTCATGGCGATGCTCCCCACCGCGGTCCCGATCACCGGCCCGGCGATGCCGAGCGGGCCGTAGAGCGCGAGGCTCACGACGACGTTGACCACGAGGCTGCCGAGCGCGAGCAGGGTCGGCTCCCAGGGCCGTTGCAGCGAGAAGAACGTGCGCGTCAGCAGGAGGTTGGCGCCCGCGAAGGGCAGGCTGAAGGAGAACCAGAAGAGCGCGGTGGACACCTGCTCGGTCGAGGCCGCGCCGAAGGCGCCGCGCTGGTAGACGAGGCGGGTGATCGGCGTGGCCAGCGCGATCGTGCACGCGGCCGCGGGGATGAGGAAGAGGCAGATCTGGCGCAGCCCGTTGCCCATCGTCCCGCGCAGGCCGTCGATGTCCCCGCGGGCGACGAGACGGCTGAGCGTCGGGAAGAGCACGGTGGCCAGGGCGACGCTGAAGACGCCCTGGGGCAGCATGTAGATCCGGAAGGCGGCGTCGATCGCGCGCGGCGCCTGGTCGGAGATCAGCGAGCCGAGCACCGAGTTGACGAGCAGGTCGAAGTTGATGATCCCCAGGCCGATCGTCACCGGCAGCATGAGCCGCGCGACCCGCAGCAGCCGCGGGTCGCGCCAGTCCACCGCCCAGGTGAACCGGAAGCCCACGCGCGGGAGCATCGGCACGGACATCGCGAGCTGCACGACCGTCGCGATCAGCACGCCGATCGCGTAGGCGTAGATCTGGTTCTGGCCCTCGAACGCCGGCTTCAGCACGACGAGGCCGACGATGATCACGACGTTCCAGACGACCGGGGCGATCGCCGGCACGGTGAAGTGCTCGTAGGAGTGGAGGATGCCCACGACGAGGCCGTTGAGCCCGAGGAGCACGACGATCGGGAAGAGCACCTGCGAGAGCCCGACCGTGAGGTCGGTCAGCTCGGCGGAGAACTCGTCGCCGACGAACAGGGGCATGACGAGCGGGGCCGCGACGATGAACGCGGCCGTGATCGCGCCGAGCCCGGCGAGGATCAGGACGAAGAGCGTCGAGGCCAGGCGGAACGCCTCGCGCTTGCGGCCCTGCTCGAGCATCTCGGTGAAGACCGGGACGAAGGCCGCCGAGAGCGCGGCGTCGGCGACGAGGCTGCGCACGAGGTTCGGGACCTGGAAGGCGATCGTGAACGCCGAGAAGGGCCCGCTGGTCCCGAAGTAGCTCGAGGCGACGACCTCGCGGACGAGGCCGGCGACGCGCGAGGCCCCGGTGGCCAGGGCGAACACGCCGGTGTTGCGGGCGATCCGCCGGCGCGGCGGGACGGCCCCGCCGGCCCCGGCGGACCCGGTCGCGACCGCCTCGCCGGGGCCCGCGGCGGACGCGGCGGGACGGGGTGAGGCGGGGTTCTCGGCCGGCACCGGCGCGCTATAGTACGCCGCCGCCGCGGCCCTGCCCGCGGCGACGCGCTGTCATGGCCAACATCCACTCCCAGAAGAAGCGCAACCTCCGCTCCGAGCGCGAGCGACGGGAGAACCGCTGGTACACCTCGCGGGTGCGGACGTACTTCCACCGGCTCGAGACGGCGGTGGCCGGAGGCGACGACGCCGCGGCCGATGCGGAGCACCGCGCGCTGGTCAGCACCATCGACAAGGCCGTGAAGTCGGGCGCGCTGCACCGCAACACCGGCGCCCGCAAGAAGCGCCGCGCGGCGCGCGTGCGGCGCGGCAGCACGGCCTAGCGCCCACTCGCGGCGCCCCGGCGCACGCGAGAGCTCGCCGCGCGAGCTGCGCGCCGCGGGCGCGCCGCGCGAGCCGCGCACCATGGGCGCGCCGCGCGAGCCGCGCACCGCGGACGCACCGCGCTCACCGCGTCGCCGTGATCGCGGCGACCGCACGCACCGCGGCGGTGTCCTCGCTGCCCGACGGCCCGCCTCCGCGGGAGGCGACCTCGAGGTCCGCGACGAGGCCCAGCGCGCGGCGCAGCCCGGCGGCGTCGGTGCCCTGGACGTCGCGCACCAGGCGCTCGGCGGCCCTGGCGGGCATGCGCAGGCCGGGCTTCACGGCCGCGGGCGCCTCCCCGGCCTCGAGGCGCTCCGCCACCTCGACGGCGAGGCGCAGCCGCCCGGTCACCATCCGGGTGAGTCCCGAGAGGCGCTCGCCCCGGGCCCGCAGCTCGAGCCAGGTGGTGGCGGCGAGCGCCGCATCCCGCCCGACGAGGGCGTCGGCCAGCGTCCACGCCCTGCGCTCGGCCGAGGCCGCGGCCCGCGCCTCGACGTGGGCGACCTCGATCCGCACGCCGGGACCGAGCTCGAGGGCGAGCTTCTCGACCTCGCGCAGCAGCCGCTGCTGGCGCTCCCCGACGACCCGCACGAGGGCCTTGGCCGCGGCGGGATGCACCGCGACGCCGGCCTCGGCGGCGCGCGCGACGACCCACTTCGGCAGCTCCCAGGGCTTGACCGTCCGCTCGGCGCGGACGTCGCCGCCGGCCGCCTCGACGGCCGCGACGAGCCGCTTCGGCACGGTCGCGCGTCCCTCCTCGCGGCCGAAGAAGGCGATCGTCGTCTCCGGCGGCGGGTCGGCGAGCACCGCCTCGAGCGGTCCGAGGTCCGCGTCCTTCCAGCGCTCGACGCCGTCGACGATGACGAAGCGCCGGCCGATCGCGAGGCTCATCGCGCAGAGCGCCGCCACGGCGTCCTCGACCGTGGCCTCCTCGCCCTCGAGCAGCTCCAGCCCCGCGGTGCCGCTGCCGCCCTCGGCGACGGCCCGCAGCCGGGATCGCCGCTCGGCGATCCGGCCGTGGTCGTCGCCGTGGATGAGGTAGGCGGGCTTGAAGGGCGGCACGGAGCGAGTGTAGATCCGGGGTCGGGCGTGGCGCTCGTCGCGGCGGCTCGACGCGCGGCGCCTCGCTCATCGCGCCGCCTCGACCCGCAGCGCCTCGCGGCCGTCGGCGAGCACCCGCACCGTGCCGTCCCGATCGGTTCGCAGCACCCGCGGCACCGCCCGCAGGGCGGCGAGCGCCTGCGCGGCCGGATGGCCGTAGGGGTTGTGGCGACCGACCTCGATGACCGCCAGCCGCGGATGGATCCGGGCCACGAGCGCCCCGAGGCCCGGGTCGGCGCTGCCGTGGTGGGCGACCTTGAGCACCGCCACCGGCGGCAGGTCGAGCGGCGCGGTCACCGGCGACTCGGCGTCGGCCGTGAGCAGCACGCCGACGGGTCCGGCGCGGGCGACGGCGACCACGGCGCGCAGGTTCGGATCGCCGGCCGGGTCCGGCGCGGCGCCGGGCGGGGGCCAGAGCACGCGGAGCGCCAGGCGGCCGGCCCGGAGAAGCTGCCCGCCCGCGGCCGCGACCACGCGCACGCCGCGGGCGGCGGCGACGGCGCCGATCTCGGCCCGGTCCGCCCCACCCGCGCCGGCGCCGCCGTCGAGCAGCAGCCCCACCCGGTGGCCGCGCAGCACGGCCGGCACGCCGCCCTCGTGGTCGGCCTGGGCGTGGGTGATGACGAGCGCGTCGAGGCGGGTGACCCCGGCCTCGCGCAGCCGGGCGAGGATCGGGCCCTCGCGCGGGCCGGCATCGACCAGCACGGCGCGGTCGCGGTCCTGCAGGAGGGTGGCGTCGCCCTGGCCCGACGTCGAGGAAGGAGACCGCCGGCACCGCCGGAGGGCTCGGCGAGCCGCCGACCGCGCGGCGGGCCAGTCCGGCCGCCACCAGCACGGCGGCCAGCGCGGCGACCGCGAGCGCCGGCGACGGGACCCGGCCTCCGACCGCCACGCGGAGCCGTCGTGCCGGAGCGGTCCGTGACAGCCGCCGGGCGAGGAGCGCCAACGCCACGCCCGCTCCCAGCGCCGCGAGGAAGGCGGGCGCTCCCACGTGCACCTCGGCCGACGGCACCGAGCCCGCCGCGTGCGCCAGCCACTCGAGGTAGCCGAGCGGCGGGCCGGCGAGGGCGGCGATCGCGCCCGCGGCCCCGGGCGCCACCTGGCCGACGGCCGCGGCCGCCAGCCCGAGCCACATGACCGGCGCCACCGCGGGCGCCGCGAGCAGGTTCGCCGGGATCGCGACGAGCGAGACGCGCGCGAAGTGCAGCGCGATCAGCGGCGCCGTGGCCAGGCTCGCGGCGAGCGTGACGGCGGCCGCCTCGGCCAGCGGCCGCGGCAGCCGTCGCGCCGGCGCCGAGTCCCGCAGGCGCGGCACGGCGAGGAGGATCGCGAGGACCGCCGCGAAGGACATCTGCCAGCCCGGGTCGCGGGCCGCGCGCGGGTCGAGGGCGAGCGTCGCGGCGGCCGCGAGGCCGAGCGCGTACCAGCGCGAGGCCGGCCGGCCGGCGATCGCGGCGACGATCCCGGCGGCGCCCATGATCCCCGCGCGCTGGATCGCCGGGCCGGCACCGGCCAGCGGGACGTAGATCGCCACGAGCCCCAGGAGCACGACCAGCCGGGCGCGCAGCCCCAGGCCGGCGAGGGCCAGCAGCGGCGCCGCCAGCGCGCACAGCAGGACGACGTTCTGGCCCGAGGCGGCCACGAGGTGGCTGAGGCCGGCCCGCCGGAAGTCGAGGCGCACCTCCGGCGTGAGCGCCTCGTCCTCGCCGAGCGCCATGCCGCGGAGCAGGGCCGCCTCGCGGGCGGGCGGGCCGGCGGCGAGCGCCGCGTCGGCCCGGAGGCGGAGGCGATCGACGAGCCCGTCGAGCCCGCCCCGGCGCCGGCCGTCCCAGCGCAGCGCGGCGACGAGCAGGACGGCGTGCGCCCGGCGCTGACGGGCGAGGAGATCGGTGGATCGTGGCCGGGCGAGCCGCCCCGTGGCCTCCGCGAGCGCGCCGACCGGCGGAACCCGGGTGCGCCGCCACGGCGGGATGGTGAGCAGGACGCGCTCCCCGGTTCCCGGGCCCGAGGCGAGCCGCGCCGCCAGCCGGCGGCCGAAGCGCCCGGGACGCGGCGCCTCGAGCACCTCGAGCTCGACCGCGCCGACGTGCCCGAGGCGCGGCCCGAGCGCCGTGCGGTCGAGCGCCGCGAGGCGACGCTCGGCACCGCCCGCGCCGCCGATGAGCGCCACCGCGCAGATCAGCGCGGCCGCCGGCCGCCCGCCGAGGAGCGCGACGGCGAGGGCTGTTCCGAGCACGACCGGCGGCGGCGGCGCGATCCCGCCGAGCAGCAGCCCGGCCACGAGGGAGCCGAGGGCGAGGTGGCGCGGACGCTCCCGCAGGGCCGCCACGCCCGCGGCCAGGCGCTCCGATGCCCCTACGGCGACACCTGCGGACGCAGCGCCGCCAGCTTCTTCGCTCCGATGCCGGGGATGCGGTCGAGCTCGTCGACCGAGCCGAAGCCGCCGTGCGCGACGCGGTAGGCGACGATCTTCTGCGCCGTGGTCGGGCCGACGCCGTCGAGCCCGTCGAGCTGCTCGGCCGTCGCCGAGCTCAGGCTCAGCGGCCCGGCGGGCGCCGAGGCGCCGGCCGCCGGCCCGGCCCCGCCGCTCGCGCCCGCCCCGGACGTGCCGCCCGCCGCCCCACCGGCGCCGGCCGCCGCACCGGCGGCGGCCGGCCCCCGCACGGGGACGACGACCTGGACGCCGTCGGCCAGCTTCGCCGCGAGATCGACCCCGTTCTCGTTCGCCCGCGACGTGGCGCCGCCGGCGCGGCCGACGGCGTCGACGACCCGCGCGCCCGCGCGGAGCCGGTAGACGCCGGGTCGCCGCACCGCGCCGGCGACGTGGACGACGACCGGCCCGCCGCCGCCGGCGCCCAGGCGCACGCGCTCGCCCGCCGGCGGGCCGCCCGGCCGGCCCGCGACGGTCCCGGGCGCGGCGCCGCCACCCTCGCCGAGCCAGCGGGCCCCGAGGAACACGACGGCGATCGCGGCGGCCGCGTAGACCAGGAGCACGGGCCGCGAGATCTCGGACATCGCGGCGCGAGGCTAGGACGCCGCACGTGACGGATCAGCACGCGGCGGTGACGATTCGGCGGCGCGGCGCCGGCGTCAGGAGGTCGGCGCCGCGACCGGCTACCGCACGACGAGGTTCACGAGCTTGCCCGGAACCACGATCTCGCGGATCACCTCGCGGCCGTCGACGTGCGCCCGCACGTTCGGCCGCTCGCGCGCGAGCGCCCGGAGCTCCGCCTCCGACGCCGCCGCGGGCGCCTGGACGCGGTCGCGCACCTTGCCGTTGACCTGGCAGACGAGCTCGAAGGTGTCGGACTCCAGCAGCGCCGGGTCCGCGGCCGGCCACGGCTCCTCCCACACACGCCGACCGGTGAGCCGGTCGTAGACCTCCGCGGCGAGGTGGGGCGCGAAGGGGAACACGAGCGAGGCGGCCGTCGCCGTCGCGAAGCGCAGCGTCTCCGCGGTCACCTCCTCCCGCCGCCGGTAGCAGTCGTTGACGAGCTCCATCACGGCGGCGATCGCCGTGTTGAAGGCGAAGCGCCCGCTCATGTCGGCGGTCACCTTCTCGATCGCCCAGTGCGCCTTGCGGGCCAGGGCGAGGTCCGCCTCGCCCAGATCCTCGGGGAGCTCGGCCGGCTCCGCCCCCGGCTCGGCCTCGGCGCCGAGGCGCCACAGCCGCGCGAGGAAGCGATGCACGCCCTCCACGCCCTCGTCGGACCAGTCGGCGTCCTGGTCCGGCGGTCCGATGAAGAGGATGTAGCAGCGGGCGGTGTCCGCCCCGTAGCGCTCGACGTAGGTCGCCGGCGAGATCACGTTTCCGCGCGACTTGGACATCTTCGCCCCGTCGCGCGTGATCATCCCCTGGGTGAAGAGGCGCTCGAACGGCTCGTCGACGTCGAGCAGCCCCATGTCCGCGAACGCCTTCGTGAAGAAGCGCGCGTACATGAGGTGGAGGATCGCGTGCTCGACCCCGCCGATGTACTGGTCGACGCCCATCCAGCGCCCGACGATCGCCGGGTCCCATGCCGCGTCGTCGTCGCGCGCGTCGCAGTAGCGCAGGAAGTACCAGGAGGAGTCGACGAAGGTGTCCATCGTGTCGGTCTCCCGCCGCGCCTCGGCCCCGCACGACGGGCACGTCGTGGCCACCCAGTCCTCGGCGGCGGCCAGCGGCGAGCGGCCCCGGGGCGCGTAGTCCTCGACGTCGGGGAGCAGGACGGGGAGGTCGGCCTCGGGCACGGGGACGATCCCGCAGGCCTCGCAGTGGACGACCGGGATCGGGCAGCCCCAGTAGCGCTGGCGCGAGATGAGCCAGTCGCGCAGGCGGTAGTTCACCGAGGCGTGGCCCTTCCCCTCGCGGTCGAGCCACGCGACGATCGCGCCGATCGCCTCGCGGCTGTCCATCCCGTCGAAGTCGGGGTGGGAGCCCACCAGCGGCCCCTCACCCGCGTAGGGCAGCGCCTCGCCGCCGCCGACGACCCGGCGGATCGGGAGGCCGAACGCCTCGGCGAAGGCGAAGTCGCGCTCGTCGTGGGCCGGGACCGCCATGATCGCGCCGGTCCCGTACTCCATCAGCACGTAGTCGGCGACGTACATCGGGATCGCCTCGCCGTTGACCGGGTTGACCACCTCGCGGCCGAGCGGCACGCCCGTCTTCGGCCGGTCGGTCGCGCCGCGATCCTCGCTGGACTCGGTCAGCGCGCGGTTCACGTACTCGCGGACGTCGGCCTCGTGCGGCGTCCCGGCCGCGAGCCGCAGCACGTCGGGGTGCTCGGGCGCCATCACGAAGAACGTCGCCCCGAACAGGGTGTCGGGGCGCGTGGTGAAGACGGGGTAGTCGACGCCGAGCGCCTCGCAGCGGAAGACGACCTCGGCGCCCTCCGAGCGGCCGATCCAGTTGCGCTGCATCGTCTTCACGTGCTCGGGCCACTCGATCGTGTCGAGGTCGGCGACGAGGCGGTCGGCGTAGTCGGTGATGCGCAGGAACCACTGCTCGAGCTGGCGCGCCTCGACCACGGCGCCGCAGCGCTCGCAGCGCCCGTCGACGACCTGCTCGTTGGCCAGGACGGTGGCGTCGTTGGGGCACCACTTCACCGCGGCCTCCCGGCGGTACGCCAGGCCGCGCGCCAGGAGCTGGAGGAAGAGCCACTGGGTCCAGCGGTAGTAGCGCGGCTCGTGGGTCCCGAACTCGCGCGACCAGTCGATCGAGATCCCCCAGGAGCGGAACTCCCGCTGGAAGGAGGCGATCGAGGCGTCGGTCGACTCGCGCGGCGCGACGCCGGTCTTGATCGCGTGGTTCTCGGCGGGGAGGCCGAACGCGTCGTAGCCCATCGGATGGAGCACGGTGCGGCCGGTGCGGCGGTGGAAGTGGGCGACCGCGTCGCCGACCGAGTAGGTCTTCAGGTGCCCGATGTGCGGCTCGCCGCTCGGGTAGGGCAGCATCTCCAGCACGTAGGACTTGCGCGCGGGATCGACGTCGTCGCCCACCTCCCAGGTCCGCTCGCGCGCCCACAGCTCCTGCCAGCGTGGCTCGATCGCCGTGGGGTCGTAGCGGGCCTCGGCCATGGGCGGTCGGAGGTTACCTAGACTGCCGCGCGTGCCCGGAGCGTCATTCGCCGTCCGTCGCGCCACGGTGCGGGAGGGCGTGGAGCTCGCGTTCTGGCGCGAGGGCGAGGGGGGTTTCCCGCTGCTGCTCGTCCACGGCTGGCCGGAGACCAAGCGCATCTGGGCGCGGAACGTCGGCCCGCTCGCCGCGGCCGGGTTCGAGGTCGTCGCGCCGGACCTCCGCGGGTTCGGCGACTCCGGCCTCGCCCCCGACGGGGCCTACGACCTCGCCGCCCACGCGCGCGACCTCCACGCGCTGATGGCCGGCACGCTCGGCCATGCGGCGTGGGCGGCGTGCGGGGGCGACCTCGGCGGCGGGGTGATCCAGGACCTCGGCCTGCGGTTCCCGGGCAGCGTCGTCCGCCAGGTGCTGCCCAACACGATCCTGCCGCTGCTGCGCGACGCCTACGCCGCCGCCGGGCTGCCGCGGCAGCCGACGCCGGCGGTCCGGATGGCGGGCGACTACTTCCTGCGCCAGGGCCGCGACGCCGACGCGCTCGCCGCCGAGCTCGACACGCCGGAGCGGCGGACCCGGTACGTCGCGCAGTTCTACGGCTCGCGGCACTGGGCGGCGGTCGGCGCCTTCACAGCGGAGGACGTCGACTACATGACCGAGCCGTTCGCCGACGCCGCGCGCCTGCGCGCGGGCTTCGGCAACTACGAGTCGGCCCTGGGGACGATCCCGCTGTCCGAGCGGCCGCGCTTCTTCGAGCCCAATCCGGTCCCGACGCTCGTCCTCTACGGCCCCGAGGACCACGTGATCCCGCGGGAGTTCCCGGACATGTGCGAGGTCGCCTTCGCCGACCTCGTCGGCCCGTTCGTCGTCCCCCGCGCCGGCCACTTCCTGCAGTGGGAGCGGGCGGAGCTCCTGAACCGGACGCTGGTGGCGTTCCTCCGGGACCGGCTGCCCCAGGACGACTGATATCGCCCGGCGTGGCCGGCGATTCCGTCCGGCAGACGAACCAGTGTTCGGGTCATGGACGAGGGTCCTACCTCCATCTGCGGTTGTCACCTGCTCGCAACAATCAGACCGCGGGCACTAGAATGGCGTCGTCGTACCCGTCCGGGGCTATAGCTCAGTTGGGAGAGCGTTCGGCTGGCAGCCGAAAGGCCGCGGGTTCGAGTCCCGCTAGCTCCATCGGCTGAAAGCCCTGCCGCGCAGGGCTTTCGCATTCCGGGGCCGCGGTGCCGCCGACCGCTTCCGGCGCATCACCGCCGTCTCCCCTCACCCACCCCAGGTGTCGTCGGCCCACCCCCTGGGGTGCTCGCCGCGAGCCCGAGGGGTCCTGGGCGGGGGAGCCTCGACGCCGCAGCATGACGAGCGTCCACTCCACCACCCCCAGGAGGCTCCCATGCGCCCCATCACCACCACCGTCCGCCGCACCGCCGCCATCGCCGTCGCCGCCCTGCTGGTCGGCTCCGGCATCGCGGGCGCCGCGACGATCAACGGAACGAGCGGGCCCGACCTGCTCTACGGCACCGACCATCCCGACGTCACCCACGCCCGCGGCGGCAACGACTTCGCCAACGGCCTGGGCGGCAACGACGTCCTCTACGGCGGCTCGGGCAACGATGAGCTCGAGGGCGACGGCACCGGCAGCGGCGGCAGCCAGACCACGACGCCCGGCAACGACCGGCTCTACGGCCAGGACGGCAACGACCTGCTGATCGGCGAGGAGGGCAACGACCGCGAGTACGGCGGCCGCGGCCGCGACGATCTCCGCGGCAACGACGGCAACGACGTTCTCGTCGGCGAGGCCGGCCACGATCACCTCGACGGCGTCGCCGGCGACGACCTGATCGTCGCCTGGCACGACCACGGCGCGCGCGACACCATCACGTGCGGCGACGGCGCCGACCGCGTGAAGGCCGACCGCCACGACCGGTTCGTGGACATCTACGGCGCGGTCACCACGCCGGCCGGCGCCGGCTGCGAGTCCGTCCACTACGGGCGCTGAGCCGCATCGCAGACCGGCGCGGCGCCCCGGGGCAATCACCGCCCCGGGGCGCCGGCGGGGGGCGCCGGGCCGGGTGACGGTCACCGGGGTCGTTCAGGGGTGCCCGGCCGCCTTACGCGTCGACCCGCCGCACCGGCGCCTCGCCCCACAGGGACTCCAGGCCGTAGAACTCGCGCGCGTCGGGCGTGAACACGTGGACGACGACGTCGAGGTAGTCCATCAGGACCCAGCGCGCCTCGGGCAGGCCCTCGACGCGGCGCGGGAGCAGGCCCTCCCGCTTCTTCATCTCCTCGTGGATGCCGTCGTGGATCGCCTTGACCTGGCGATCGGTGTTTCCCGTCGCGATCACGAAGTAGTCGGTGTAGCCGACGATCCCGCGCAGGTCGATCTCGACGATGTCGCGCGCCTTCTTGTCCGCCGCGAGCTCGGCGGCGAGGCAGGCGAGGCGCTCGGGCGTCGGCCGCGCCTCGGCCCCGGTGGCGGGCGCCGTCCCGGCGGCCTCGCCGCTCATGGGACGACCGTCCCGGCCGGGGAGCGGACGCTCACGCCGCCACCCCGGCCGGCCGGTAGAGACCCGCGTCGGCGATGCGCGCCTCGACCGCGTCCGGCACGAGGTAGCGGATCGGCCGCCCCTCGGCCACCCGGCGGCGGATGAGGGTCGAGGAGACGTCGATCCGCGGCATGTCGAAGAACTCGACCGGCCGGGCGGGCTCGAGCGGCGCGAGCCGTGCCGCCAGGTCCTCGCGGGCGACGCCGCCCCGCTCGGCGACGGCGAGCCGGGCCAGCGCGAGGATGCGCTCCGGCTCCCGCCAGCCCGGCAGGGCGTGGGCCATGTCGGCCCCGACGATGAGGGTCAGGTCGTCCTCCGGACGGGCATCGCGCAGTCCCTGGAGCGTATCGACGGCGTACGACGGCCCCGGCCGGTCGACCTCGACCCGCGAGACCGCGAAGCGCTCGTCGCCCTCCACCGCGAGGCGGCAGAGCTCGAGCCGCGCCTCGGCGCCCGGGTCGTCCGGCACCGGCTTGTGCGGGGGAACCCCGGCGGGCACGAGCCGGACCACGTCGAGCCCGAGCTGCGCGTGCGCCTCCTGCGCGCAGACGAGGTGGGCGACGTGCGGCGGGTTGAACGTGCCCCCGAGGATGCCGATCCGGGCCATCGCGCGCCGGCGACGCCGTGAGCGGTGGCGCGCCGCCTAACGGCGGACGTGCCCGTCGCCCTCGACGAGGTACTTGGTGGTGCAGAGCTCGCGCAGGCCGATCGGCCCGCGGGCGTGGAGCTTCTGCGTCGAGTTCCCGATCTCCGCCCCGAGGCCGAACTCGGCCCCGTCGGTGAACCGCGTCGAGGCGTTCACGTAGACGCAGGCGGCGTCCACACCGGCCTGGAAGGCCCGCGCGGCCGCGAGATCGCCGGTGAGGATCGCCTCGGAGTGGCCGCTGCCGTGCTCGTTCACGTGCGCGATCGCCTCACCGGCCGAGTCGACGATCCGGACGGCGAGCACGAGCGCGAGGAACTCGGTGTCCCAGTCCTCCTCGGACGCGTCCCGCAGCGGCAGCGCCGGGTCGGCGAGCGCGCGCGTGCGGGCGTCGACGCGCAGCTCGACGCCGGCGTCGTGCAGCGCGGCGAGCGCCCGCGGCAGGAAGGCCGGCGCCGCGTCGCGGTGGACGAGCAGCGTCTCGGCGGCGTTGCAGACCCCGGGGCGCTGGACCTTCGCGTTGACGGCGATCGCGACCGCGTCGTCGAGATCGGCGGAGGCGTCGACGAACACGTGGCAGTTGCCCGACGCGGCGTAGATCACCGGCACCGTCGCGACGCCCTTGAGCGCCCGCTTCAGCCCCTCGCCGCCACGCGGGATGATCAGGTCCACGACGCCCGCCTGCGTGGCGAGCTCGGCGAGCTCGCCGCGACCACCGCCCGCGACGAGCGAGACGGCGCCGTCCGGGAGCCCGGCCTCCGTGCCGGCCTCCGCGGCCACTGCGGCGAGCACGGCGTTGGAGTGCGCCGCCGACGAGGACCCGCGCAGCACGGCGGCGTTCCCGGACTTCAGGCACAGCGCGGCGGCGTCGATCGTCACGTTCGGGCGGGCCTCGTAGACGACGGCCACGACCCCGAGCGGCACCCGCACCCGGCGGAGCTCCAGCCCCGACTCCAGGCGACGGCCCTCGACGACCTCGCCGACCGGATCCGGCAGGGCGGCGATGGCCCGCACCCCGTCCGCCATCGCGGCCACGCGCCCGCCGTCGAGGGCGAGGCGGTCCATCAGCGCCGGCTCGAGTCCGGCGTCGCGGCCGAGCTCCAGATCCCGGGCGTTGGCCTCGAGGATCTCCTCGCTCCGGGCCTCGAGCGCGTCGGCGATCGCCCGCAGCGCCCGGTCCTTGACCGCCGAGTCGAGCGCGGCCAGCTCGCGCGACGCGCGGCGCGCGAGACGGCACACTGCGGCGACCGAGAGCGGGGCGACGGCCATGGACGGCAAGGGTAGCGGCCGGCCGGCCGCATCCGGGCCGCCGCGCGCACGGCGATCCGGCGCCGCGGACGGTCCGCATCCGGGATACGCGGCCTTCTGACGAGGCTGCTAGGCCAGCACGAAGTAGTCGCGGTGCACGGCCTCCTCGCTGGCGGCCCCGAGCCGCTCGCGGACCTCGCTCGACTTCAGGCCCGCGACGCGCCGGAGCTCCTCGGCGGAGAAGTTCGAGATGCCCTTGCCGACGGCGGCTCCCGCGTGCGCGACCTCGACGGCGTCCCCGGCATCGAAGCCGCCGTCGACGCCCACCACGCCGACCGGCAGCAGGCTCGTCCCGTCCTCCCGCAGCGCGCGGGCCGCGCCGGCGTCGACCGCGACCCGCCCGCGCGTGGGCTTCGCGTACTTCAGCCAGAGCTTGAACGACGAGTAGCGGCCGTCCTGCGGCGCGAAGCGGGTGCCGACGGGCTCACCGGCGACGGCCCGCCCGAGCACCCCGTCCGCGAGGCCGCTGCCCACGACCACCGGGATGCCGGCGGCGGTCGCCATCTCCGCGGCGACCACCTTCGAGCGCATCCCCCCCGAGCCGAGCGGCGAGGTCCCGTGCCCGATCTGCAGCGGCTCGAGGTCCACCGGATCCCGCACCTCCGCCACGATGCGCGCCGCGGGGTCGGTGCGGGGGTCCGCCGTGAAGACCCCGTCGGCGTCGGTCAGCAGCACGAGCACCTCGGCGCCGAGGAGGATCGCCACCTGCGCCGCGAGGAAGTCGTTGTCGCCGAAGGAGATGTCGTCGGTCGTGGTCGTGTCGTTCTCGTTGATCACCGGCACGACCCGCCAGTCGAGCAGGCGGCGCAGGGTGCGACGCGCGTTGAGGTAGTGGGTGCGCGCGCTCATGTCGAAGAACGTCAGCAGGACCTGGGCCGTGACGACCCCCTGCGCGGTGAGCAGGCGGTCGTACTCCCGGTACACGTGACCCTGGCCGACGGCGCTCGCGGCCTGCAGCTCCTCCATGGCGCGCGGCCGCAGCGGCAGCGTCATGAGCGCGATGCCGCGCGCGATCGCGCCGCTCGTCACCACGACGACGTCGTCGCCCGCCGCGTGCACGCCGGCGACGTCCCCGCAGATGCGCCCGAGGACGTCCGCGCGCGGCATCCCGTCCTCGTCGACGACGATGCTCGAGCCCAGCTTGACGACGACGGTGCCCATGGCGAGCGCGGAGCTTAGAACCGGCGCCCCGGCACCGGCGTCCGGAGCCGTCGACGGCGGCGGCCCGCGCGCGGGGTGGCGGCCGCCCAGGGGCGGTCGCCGGCGGCCCAGGCGGGTCTCGACGCCTACGCCCGCGTCGCCGCCGGCCCGGCCGCCCGCCGCCGGGCCGCGCCCGGGGTCTGGAGCACGGGGACGCTCGCCCGCCGGCGCAGCGCGGCGGCCCAGTCGCGCCGGGCGAGCCGCGCGACGACGCCGCGCGGCGGCGCGGGCACGACGATGAGGTCGCAGCCCCGCTCCTCGGCCACGATCGCGAGCGCCGCCGCGGGCCGGCCGTGCGCGACGGCGAGCTCGGGCTCGGGCCCGCCGGTCACCATCAGGGCGCCGCGGGCGAGGCGCGCGTGCGCGTCCTCGCGCTCACAGCGCTCCCACGCGGCCGATCCGAAGCCGCAGCAGCGCCTGGTGGCCGGCGGATCGGTCTCGGCGACCGCCACGACCGTGAGGCGGGAGCCGCAGCGACGCGCCAGCGCGGCCGCCGCCACCAGGGCCTCGTCGCCGTCGGCGCTGGCCTCGCACGCCACGAGGATGTGCTCGCACATCGACATGCCCCTCCAGGGTACGCCCGCCGGCCTCGGCCGTCGAGGGCGGCGCGGCTCACGGCGCGCCGCGGGTACGCCCGCCGGCCTCGGCCGGCGGGCGACGGGCCGTGACGGCGCGGGGCTCAGACCGTCCCGCCGGGGTCGAGCTCGAACACCACCCCGCCGATCTCGACGTCGTCGCCCGCGCGGAACCCTCGGTCCTCCAGCGCCCGCACGACGCCGATCGCGCGGAGCCGGCGCTCGAGCTCCCCCATCGCCTCGTCGTTCTCGAGGTCGAAGCGCGCGACGAGCCGGTCGATGCCCTCCCCGCGCACCCGGAAGCCCCCGTCGGCGACGCGCTCGACCGAGAAGCCGCGACGGGCCGCGGGGCGGTAGACCCGGTGCTCGGCGATCGCCGCCCCGCCCGCCCCCGGGGGCGCCGGGCTCGGCGCGGGCCCCCCCGGATCCGGGAGCGGTGGAACGCGGCGCAGCAGCAGCCGCCCGAGCTCCTCGACCCCCTGGCCGGTCACCGCCGAGGTGACGAGCACCGGCACCCCGTCGCCGAGCCGCTCGCGCCAGGCGGCGACCGCGGACTCCGCCTCCGCCGCCGGCACGAGGTCGGCCTTGCTCAGCGCCAGGACGCGCGGCAGGCGCGCGAGCCGCGCGTCGTGGAGCGCGAGCTCCCGCTCGATCGTCGCGTGGTTGTCCCCGGGGTCGGTCCCGTCGAGCGGCGCGAGGTCGAGCACGTGAACGAGCAGCCGCGTGCGCTCGACGTGGTCGAGGAAGTCGTGCCCCAGCCCCGCACCGTCGCTGGCGCCCGCGATCAGCCCCGGGATGTCGGCCACGACGAGCGCGCGCTCGGCGCCATGCAGCGTCCCGAGCACGGGCTCCAGCGTGGTGAACGGATAGCCGGCGACCTTCGGCCGCGCGCGCGTCAGACGCGAGAGCAGCGAGGACTTGCCGGCGTTCGGCACCCCCACGAGCCCGACGTCGGCGAGCAGCTTGAGGCGCAGGTCGATCCAGCCCTCCTCGCCGGCGAGCCCGCGCTCGGCGAATCGCGGCGCCTGCCGCTGCGGCCCGGCGAAGCGCTTGTTGCCGCGGCCGCCCGGGCCGCCCCGGGCGACCAGCGCCCGCTCGCCCGGCCGCACGAGGTCGAGCCGGGTGCCGTCCTCCAGCACGGCCACGGTGCCCGGCGCCACGCGCACCTCGACGTCGTCGCCGTCGCGCCCGTGGCGATTCGAGCCCTGGCCGTGACCGCCACGGCCCGCCGCGAAGTGGGAGCGGCGCCGGAAGGCGCCGAGGTCGCGCAGCGCGTCGTCCACCACGAGCACGACGTCGCCGCCGCGCCCGCCGTCGCCGCCGTCCGGGCCGCCCTTGGGCACGTGGGCCTCGCGGCGGAAGCTCAGGCAGCCGTCGCCCCCCCGCCCCGCCGTCACGTGGATGCGCGCGCGATCGGTCAGCATGACTCCTCGCCATCGTGCCACGCACTCCGTCCGAAAGGCCCGTCATGCCCGACCCCGTCTTCCTCATCACCGGCGCCTCCAGCGGCATCGGCGCCGCGACCGCCCGCCATGCGGCGCAGGCCGGCCATCGCGTCGTGCTGGCCGCCCGCCGCACCGACGCGCTCGAGGCGCTGGCCGCCGAGCTCGGCGGTCCCGAGCGGGCCATCGCCCTCGGCTGCGACGTGACCGAGTGGGAGCAGCAGGAGCGCCTCGTGGCCACGGCGCTCGAGGCGTTCGGGCGCCTCGACGTCGCCTTCGCCAACGCGGGGTTCGGCGCCGCTCGCGGCTTCCTGGCCGAGAGCCCGGAGCACTGGCGCGCGATGGTGCTGACGAACGTCTACGGGGCCGCGCTGACCGTTCGCGCGACGATCCCGGCCCTGCGCGAGAGCCGCGGGCACCTGCTGCTCACCGGGTCCGTCGCCGGCCGCCGGGCACTTCCCGGCTCGCTCTACTCGTGCACGAAGTGGGCGGTCACGGCGATGGGCGAGGCGGCGCGGCTGGAGCTCGACGGCAGCGGCGTGCGGGTGACGCTCGTCGAGCCCGGCATGGTCGACACGCCGTTCTTCGAGAACCGGCCGACCGGCGCGCTCGAGCCCGACGACATCGCCCGCGCGGTGATGTACGCGGTCGGGCAGCCGCCGCACGTGGACGTGAACGAGATCCTCGTGCGACCGGTCGCGCAGAGCGGCTGAGCACCGGCTTCGGCGCGCGACGCCGCCGCCGGCCGCCGGCCCTCGCGGGCGCCGCCCTACTCCTCGGCGGCGACGACCGACACGACGCGTCCGCGACGGCCCGCCGTGAAGGTCACGGTCCCCCTGGCGGTCGCGAACAGCGTGTCGTCCTTGCCGATGCCGACGCCGTCGCCCGGCCGGAAGCGCGTCCCGCGCTGGCGGACGATGATCTCGCCACCGGTGACCCGCTGGCCGGCGAAGACCTTCACGCCGAGACGCTGCGCGGCCGAGTCGCGGCCGTTGCGGCTGGAGCCGAGGCCCTTCTTATGCGCCATTGGACCCGGCCTCCTTCGCCTCGGGCGGCTTGGACGCGGCCTTCTTCGCCGCGGCCCGGCGCGCGCCGAGCGCCACCGTGGTGATCTCGAGCCGCGTCAGCTCCTGACGGTGGCCGGTGCGGCGCTTGTACCCGCGCTTGGGCTTGAACTTGAAGATCCGGAGCTTCGGGCCGCGCTCGTGGGCCACGACCTTCGCCTCGACCTTGACCTTGGCCAGGCCGGTCGCGTCGAGCACCACCTCGTCCCCCTCGCCGCGGTACATCAGCGGCTGGAGCGCGACCGTCGCGCCCTCGTCCTCGGGCAGGCGCTCGACGAGCAGGGACTGGCCCGGCTCGACGCGGTACTGCTTCCCGCCGGTCTTGACGATCGCGTACATGGGGTGAAGGGTCACTCGGCGCCCGGGTCGGCCGCGGTCGTGGCCTTGGCGCGCGAACGGCGCCGGCCACCTCTGCGGCCACGGCGCCGAGGCGCGGAGTCTACCGCGTCCGTCGACTCCCCCGCGTCCCCCTCGCCGCCTCCGTCGCCCGGCGGCGCGTCGAGCAGCGTGGCCGTCGCCGCGGTGCGACCGGCCTCCTCGATGCGCACCAGGCGCTTGGTGCCCACGTGCCGGCCGCCGCCGGTCACCGACACGATGTAGCCGTCGATCTTGGCCACGGCGTCGTCGACGTTGTACATGTGCGGCTCGACGATCGAGACCAGCACCTCCTCGCCGGGTCGGAAGGGCAGCGCCCGCTCCTCGACCTCGGCCACGGAGCCCTCGAGCAGCACCGCGAAGTGGTCGAGCGGCAGGCCCTCGGAGCCTTCGAAGAAGAAGCGACGGCCGGTGTCGGACTCCAGCCCTCCGAGGCGCCACGCGCCCTGGCCCGTGAACTGGGCGGTCACGCGCGGGTTCACCTGGAGCAGGAAGGCCTCCGGCGCCCCCTTCGCGCCGGCGAGGTCGCGCAGGCGCCGCTCGAACTCGATCGCGATCGTCTCCTCGGAGCGGATGACGCCCTCGCCGTCGCAGGTCGGGCAGTGCCGGGTCATGATCTCCCGCACGCCCTCGGTCACGTTCTGGCGCGTCATCTCGACCAGGCCGAGCGGCGAGATCTCCACGACGAAGGTCTTCGTGCGGTCCTCGTCGAGCGCCTTGCGCAGCGTCCCCAGCACCGCGTCGCGGTTGCGCGCGCGGGCCATGTCGATGAAGTCGATGACGATGATCCCGCCGATGTCGCGCAGCCGCAGCTGCTGGACCACCTCGTCCGCGGCCTCGAGGTTCGTCCGGGTGATCGTGTCCTCCAGGCCCTTGCTCCGCCCGCGCCCGGTGAAGGACCCGGTGTTGACGTCGATCACCGTGAGGGCCTCGGCGTAGTCGATCATCAGGTAGCCGCCGCTGGGCAGGTCGACGCGGCGCGAGAGCGTCGAGGCCAGGACGGACTCGATGCCGAAGCGCTCGAAGAGCGGCTCGTGGTCCTCCCAGAGCTCGACCCGGTCGACGAGCTCCGGCGCGGTGCGGGTGAAGAAGGAGACGAGCCGCTGGTACTGCTTGGGGTCGTCGACGATCGCCCGCTCGAAGTGCTCGGAGAAGATGTCGCGCACCACGCGCACCGACAGGTCGGCCTCCTGGAAGACCATGGCCGGCGCGGCCGTCGCGGCGACGCGCTGCTGGAGCACCTCGTTCAGCTTGAACAGGTACTGGAGCTCGCGCTCGAAGTCCGCGCGCTTGGCTCCGTAGGCGGCGGTGCGGATGATCGCGCCCCCGCCCTGGAGGTCGAGCTTCGCGGTCTGGCGACGCAGGCGCTCGCGCTCGTTGTCGTCGAGTCGGCGCGAGACGCCGACGCCCTCGCCCTGCGGCGAGTAGACCATGTAGCGCCCGGGGATCGCCAGCTCCATGGAGAGCCGCGCCCCCTTGGTCTTCAGCGGGTCCTTGACGACCTGGACCACGACCTCCTGGCCGGGCTTCAGCAGCTCGGTGATCCGGCTGCCGCCGCTCTTGCCGCGGCCCCGCCGCGGCGTCTCGACGCCGGGCAGCACGATCTCGTCGACGTGCAGGAAGCCGTTCTTGTCGAGGCCGATGTCGACGAACGCGGCCTCCAGCCCGGCGAGGACGTTGTCGACCTTGCCCTTGTAGATGTTGCCGACGATCGACCGCGCGCCACGGCGCTCGAGGTAGAGCTCCGCGACGCGGTAGTCCTCGCCGGGTCCGGTGGCCTTCTTGCGGCGGCGCCCGGAGCCGCTGCGGGCGGCGGTGACGCGGCCGGAGGCCTCGAGCAGCGCGACGCGGGTCTCGGCCCGATCGACGCTGACCAGCACTTGCTTCTTCAAGATGGATTCCTCACTGGAGGTGGTGCACCCGGCCCTTGCCCCGCGTGGCGATCCGTCCTTGGACGTGGATCGACTGCAGGAGACCGAGGCAGATGAATGTGACGAGCACCGACGAGCCGCCGTAGCTCATGAGCGGCAGGGGAACCCCGGTGATGGGCATGATCCCGATGGTCATGCCGACGTTGACGAAGACCTGGAACAACAACATCGCGAAGATGCCTCCGGCGATGAGCGTGCCGTACAGGTTCTTCGCCAGGGTCAGGATGCGCAGCGTGCGCCATATCAGCATCGCGTAGAGCGACAGGACGACGGCGGCGCCGACGAACCCGTACTGCTCCCCGACCACGGCGAAGATGAAGTCGGTGTGGTGCTCGGGGAGGAAGTTCAGGCCCGTCTGGGTCGCGCCCTCGACGCCGCGGCCGGTCTTCTGACCGGAGCCGATGGCGATGAGGGACTGGTTGATCTGGTAGGTCTGGTTCCGCGGGTCGTTCGACGGGTTGACGAACCCGGTGAGACGCTGCACCTGATAGGGCTTGAGCACCTCGATGCCGACCGCGGGGGCGACGACGAGGACGACCGAGACCGCGATCACCCCGAGCCCGGCGAGCGCGGCGAGGTGTCGCCACGGCGTGCCGGCGACGAGCAGCATCGTCACGGCGATGGCGACGTACACCATGCCGGTGCCGAGGTCGGGCTGCCCGATGACGAGCAGGGCGGGCAGCAGCGCGAGCCCGGCGATGCGGAACGTCGTGCGGCCCTCGCCCAGGCGTCGCGCCCGGTCCACCACGAAGGCGGCGAGCGAGACGACGAGCAGGACCTTGCCGATCTCGGAGGGCTGGTACTGGAAGAAGGGCAGCTCGATCCAGCGCCGGGACCCGCGGGTGGCCGAGGCCAGGCCGTAGACGACGAGGTTCGAGACGAGCAGGAAGCCGTAGATGCCGTAGCGCAGGTCGCGCAGCCGCGAGTAGTCGAAGCGGGCGAGCAGCGTCGCGAGGCCGAGGCCCACGGCGGCGACGACGGCCTGGCGGGTCACGTAGTAGTCGGGGTTCCCCGGGATGTCGTCCCGCGTGGCGCCGCTGATCGTGATCAGCGAGCAGGCCACGAGACCGAGCGCGGCGACGATCAGCCACGGATCGAGCAGGAGCGTGCGCCGGGCCCGGGGCCGGGTGGCCTCGTCGATCGAGCGGCGCACGGTCGTCGCGCTCATCGCGTCCGCGAGCTCCCGGTGACGACCTTCTTCTGGATGCCGAACCAGTCGGAGAGGATCAGCCGGGCGGTCGGCGCGGCGGCCTCGGCGCCGAACCCGCCGCGCTCGATCGTGACCGCCACGACGATCGGCTTGACCGGATCGGGCACGTAGCAGACGTACCAGGACTGGTCGGGCTGCGCGCCGCGCTCGGCGGTGCCGGTCTTGCCGAAGACCGGCTTGGGGAACCCGGCGAACACGTCCGCCGAGGTGCCGCCGGGCGCGCCGGCGGCGAGCCGCAGCCCCTCGAGGATCGGCGCGCGCGTGCTCTCGCGCAGCGGGACGCGCCGACCGGCGCCCGCGTCGATCGACTGGAGCACCTGCCCGCTGCCGTCGGTGACGTCGAGCCCGATGTGCGGCTTGCGCACGACGCCGCCGTCGGCCAGCGCGGCGTAGGCCGTCGCGAGCTGGAGCGGCGTGGCCTGGAGGTCGCCCTGGCCGACGGCGAGGTTGACGTTGTCGCCCACCGACCACGGCCGCAGGTCGGCGATGCCGCAGGGACGGCCGCCGTGCCGGCGCTCGCAGCGGCGCTCGACGGCGTTGCGCCGCGCCCGCCACGCCGGGGAGGGCACGTTGCCGGCCTGCTCGCCCGGCAGGTCGATCCCGGTCGGGCGCCCGAATCCGTACAGGCGCGCCCAGCGCTGGAGCGCGCCGCCCCGCGTCCGGGCGGAGTTCAGCTGCGCGCCGAGCGAGTAGAAGTAGACGTCGGAGGAGACCTGGATGGCGTGCGGCATGTCCACCGAGCCGTTGGCCGCGCCCCCCGCGTTCTTGAACACGATGTCGCCGATCTTGATCGAGCCGGGGTCGTTGACGAACGTCCCGGGCGCGATCGTCCCCGACTGCAGGCCGGCGGTCGCCGTGATCATCTTGAACGTCGAGCCCGTGGGGTAGGCGGACTGCGTGGCGCGGTTGAGCTGCGGGTAGTTGGCCTGCTGGCCGAACAGCCCCTCGTAGCGTCGCTGGGTGATCGGCCGGGCGAAGACGTTGGGGTCGAAGCTCGGCGCGGAGCCCATCGCCAGGACGCGGCCGTTGCGGGGGTCCATGGCGACGAACGCGCCGGCGTTCGCGCCGTTCGCCGCGCCGAGGCCGATGCCGGTGGCGAGCGCCTGCTGGCCGGCCTTCATCAGGCCGAGGTCGAGCGAGAGGCGCAGCGTCCGGCCCTGGGCGGGCTCGCGGCGGCGCAGGTAGCGCTTGGGCTGCCCGAGCGCGTCGACCTGGATCCGCGTCGCGCCGTCGCGGCCGCGCAGGTAGCGGTCGTAGCTGTACTCGAGGCCGCTCTGGCCCACGACCGTCCCCTGGGGCACGCCGGCGAAGCGCGGCTTGCCGAGCTGGGGCCGTGTGATCTGCCCGATCGTGCCGAAGAGCTGGGCCCCGATGTCCCTGAAGGGATAGGTGCGCAGGTAGACCTGCCGGATGCTCACCCCCGGGAACCGCTGCTGGTGCTCGAGCAGGTAGTTCACCTCGTCGCGCGAGCCGTCGGGCTTGACCGTGACGTCGGCGTAGGGCAGCTGGTTGACGCCCCGCTCGACCGCGCAGGCGAGCGGGAGGAGGCGGCGCACGTCCGGTCCGACCCGGCAGCGCTCGGGCCGGGTGGAGGCGCCGAGCACCTGCGAGAGCCGCCGGTAGAGCCGCTCGCGCTCGCGGCTGCCCGAGCGGCCGGGGAGCCGCGGCGGCTCGATCGTCACCGCGGTCGCGAGCCGGTTGTCGACGAGCGTCGTCCCGTTGCGGTCCACGATCTGGCCGCGCGGCGCCTGGACCACGACGTCGCGGACCTGGTTGTTGCTCGCCTTGGCCTGATAGGTGTCGCCCGAGAGCACCTGGAGGTACCAGAGGCGGAAGAAGATGATCGCGAACAGCACGAGCGCGACGCCGCCGAGCATCGCCACCCGCAAGGCGAGCTGCGGGGTGATCGGCGCGCGGCGGTCGCCGGAGGGATCCTGGATCATCGCGGCCTCGCCTGGGAGAGCGGGCTGAGGCCGCCCGTCGCGTACGCGCGCCGCCGGCGGCGGCGGGTCGGGTCCTCGGGCAGCGCGCCGGAGATGATCCGGCGCACGCAGCGCGTAGACCGGCAGGGCGATGAGCGTGTTCACGACGATCGTGGCCAGGATCTGGCGCAGGAGCAGGAGGCTCACCGGCGCCTCGACGCCGAGCAGGAACTGGATCAGCGAGTAGCCGAGCGTGGCGACGGCGGTCGCGGCCGCGCCGGCGGCGAGCGGGAGCAGCCCGTGCCCGGGATCGCGCAGTTCGCGCAGGCGCCCCGCCGCGTAGCCGATGCGCGATGTAGAGCAACGAGCTGACGCCGAGCGTCTGGAACAGCGCGAGGTCGAGGAACAGGCCGACGCCGAAGCCGAACGCGGCGCCCGGCATCGACCCGGCGAGCAGGCCGACGGACATCACGGCGAGCGGTGCGAGGTCGGCCGTCGTCCCCGAGGATCGTGATCTGCGAGACCGCCGTGATCTGGACGACCACGGTGAGCAGGCCCACGATCGCGAGCCGGAGCGGCAGGCGCCAGCCGCGGTCGCTCACGGGACCTGGGCCCGGTCGCCGCTGACCCGGCGCGTGAGGACCTGGACGAAGTCGAGGTGCTGCAGGTCCGCGGTGGGACGCAGGTGGACGCGCTGGTTGAGGCGCAGCTCGTCCGGCGAGACCTCGGAGACCGTCCCGATCGGGAGGTCCGGCGGGAACAGCGACTCGAGCCGCGTCGAGCGCGAGCCCGCCGTCACGACCTGGTCGCCGACCCGGACCCGCGCGTTGCGGGGCAGGTACTGGAGCAGGAGATCGGTCGGATCGCCGACGGCCGGGACGACCATGCCCAGCTCGCCGGGCCCGCGCAGGACCTTCGCCGACACCCCGGAGGTGTGGTCGGTGATCAGCGTGACGATGGCGGTGCCGGGGGTCACGTCGGTCACCTTCCCGACGAGCCCGTCGCCGGCGACGACCGGCTGGTCGACGCGGATGCCGTCGTCGCTCCCGCGGTCGACCTCGATGCGGGCGTACCAGACCGTCGGCGAGCGGCCGATCACGCGGCCGGTCACGGGGTCGAACGCGTCGATGCCGCGGCGGGTGTCGAGCCCGACCATGCGGCGCAGCTGCGTGTTCTCCTCGAGCGCCGCCCGGCTGCCCACGACCTGGGCGCGCAGCGCGTCGCGCTCGGCGCGCAGGCGCTTGGCCTCGTCCTTGGCGTCGAGCGTGTCGCCGACCCACGAGCGAGGTCGCGGACCGGCTTGAGCGCGCGGCTCGCGCCCTCCTGGATCGGCGAGAGCACCTCGGAGACCCCGCGCTGGAGCGTGCGCAGGGGTCCGCCGCGTACCGCCGAAGTAGGCGGTCAGGAGGACGAGGGAGACGCCGACGAGGGCCGCCAGCACGAGGCGGCGCCGTCGGACCTGTTTGTCGCGCACGGGTGTGAAGTCCTCATGTGTCGCGTGCCTCGGAGCCTAGTACCGGCGCCGACGGCTTCCTTTCGCGTTCCGGTTCGAGCGGTGGATCGCCTCGAACTCCTCCAACGAGCGCCCGGAGCCCACCGCGACGCACGTCAGCGGGGACTCGGCCAGGTGCGCCGGCATCTGCGTCTCGTGGCGCAGCCGCTCGTCGAGCCCCTGCAGCAGCGAGCCGCCGCCGGCGAGCATGATCCCGCGGTCCATGATGTCCGAGGCGAGCTCCGGCGGCGTGCGGTCGAGCGTCTCCTTGACCGCGTCGACGATCTGGGAGACCGGCTCCTCGAGCGCCGTGCGGATCTCCTCGCTCGTCAGCACGACCGTCTTCGGCAGCCCGGAGACCATGTCGCGCCCGCGGATCTCCGCCTGCACCTCCTCCGGCATCGGGAAGGCCGAGCCGATCTCGAGCTTGACCTCCTCGGCGGTCTGCTGCCCGATGAGCAGCTTGTACTCCCGCTTGACGTAGTTGATGATCGCCTCGTCGAGCTCGTCGCCGCCGACGCGGATCGACTGGCAGACGACGATCCCGCCGAGCGAGATCACCGCGACCTCGCTCGTGCCGCCGCCGATGTCGACGACCATGCTGCCGGTCGGCTCGCCGACCGGCAGGCCGGCGCCGATCGCCGCGGCCATCGGCTCCTCGATCAGGTACGCCTGGCGCGCCCCGGCCGACAGGCACGCCTCCTCGACGGCGCGCTTCTCGACGCCCGTCACGCCCGGAGGGCACGCACACGACGACGCGCGGGTGCGCCCAGCGGTTCTGGTGCACCTTCTGGATGAAGTGGCGGAGCATCTCCTCGGTCACGTCGAAGTCGGCGATCACGCCGTCCTTGAGCGGACGGATCGCCGAGATCGTGCCCGGGCGTGCGCCCGAGCATCCGCTTCGCCTCGATCCCGACCGCGTGGACCTCGCCCGTCCGCTGGTCGATCGCCACCACGGAGGGCTCGGAGAGCACGATGCCGCGCCCGCGCACGTAGACGAGCGTGTTCGCGGTGCCGAGGTCGACCGCCATGTCGCGGCCACCGAAGCCGGTGAGGTAGCTGAAGAAGCCCATGCTCAGGTCGGGACGAGGCGGGGCGGGCCGGCGAGAGGGCCGGCACGCCGACCCCGGGGGCGCCGAGCGCGGCAGGAGCCCCGTCCGCGGGGGAAGTGTAGCGAAACGCCCCCGGGCGCCACGCCGCTGAAATCGCCCGTGGGACGGGACAAATCGCTGGAAACCCTGCTCACGCACCCCCGCCGGCCAGCCCCGGGAGCAGCGCGGTCACCACGGCCAGCGGCAGGCCGACGACGTTCAGGTAGTCGCCCTCGATCCGCTCGACCAACGCGGCGCCGCGCCGCTGGATCGCGTAGCCGCCCGCCCGCCCCTCCCACTCCCCGGTGCCCACGTACCACGCGATCTCGGCCTCGCTGAGCGCGCGGAAGGTCACGCGGGTGCTGGCCAGCGCCTCGCGCGGCGGGGCCCCGGGGTCGCCGCCGACGGCCAGGGCGACGCCGCCGAGCACCTCGTGGGTGCGCCCGGACAGCGCGGCCAGCGTCGCCCGCGCCGCCTCCGGGCCGGGCGGCTGGCCGTACATCCGGTCGCCGAGCGCGACGACGGTGTCGACGCCCAGCACCGTCGCGCCCGCCGCCTCCGGGCGAGCCGCCACGGCGCGCGCCTTGCGGCGCGCGTTCTCCGCCGCGACCGCCGCCGGCGCGCCCGACTCGACCTCCGGGGCGCCGGAGACCACGACCTCGAACGGCACGCCGACCTGCTCGAGGATCGCCCGCCGCTGCGGCGAGCGCGAGGCGAGGATCAGGCGCACGGCGCCGGGACGGCGCTCAGCTCATCTCCGGGAACCACAGCGCGATCTCGCGCGCCGCGGACTCCGGCGAGTCGGAGCCGTGGACCATGTTCTGCCCGACCTCGAGCGCGAAGTCGCCGCGGATCGACCCGGTGGCGGCCTCGAGCGGGTTCGTCGCGCCGATCACCTGCCGCGCCGCGGCGATCGCGTGGTCGCCCTCGAGCACGAGCGCGACGAGCGGCGCGGAGGTGATGAAGTCGACGAGCTCGCCGAAGAAGGGCCGCTCGCGATGCTCGGCGTAGTGCTCCCCGGCCAGGGCCTCGTCGACGCGCACGAGCTTCAGCGCGACGAGTCTCAGCCCCTTGCGCTCGAAGCGCGCGAGGATCTCGCCCGTGAGGTTGCGGGCGAAGGCGTCCGGCTTGACGAGGATGAGCGTGCGTTCCATCAGGCGGTCGGCTCGGGCGGCGGCTCGGTGGCGCGGGCGGCCCGGCGCGGGCGGCGCTCGGCGGGGGGCGGCTCGGACGCGGCGGGCGTGTCGGAGGTCGCGGCGGCGGCGCGGGCGGCGCGGCGGGCGGCGCGGCGCTCGCCGGTCGACGGGTCGGCCGTGGCCGCGGCCGGCGGAGCGGCGGACTGCGCGGCCGCGGCCGGCGGAGCGGCGGACTGCGCGGCGCGCGGCCGGCGGAGCGGCGGACTGCGCGGCGGCGGCCGGCGTCGCCTCGGGCGGCGTCGTCGTACGGCGCCGGCGGGCGGGGCGGCGGGCCGCCGCGGTGGCCGCGCTCGGCGGGACGACCTCCGTCTCGCAGTAGGGGCAGATCTTCCACAGCGGGTCGAGCGGCTTGCCGCAGCTCTGGCAGGGATCCTTGAGCTTGCGCAGGCAGCTCGGACAGCGCAGGAAGCTGCGCTCGACGTCCCCGTCGCAGTGCGGGCAGCGGTGGTGGCCGAGCGCGGCGAGCCGCGCCTCGGCGGCCTGGATCTCGAGATCCCGCTCGCGCGCGTCCTCGAGGTACTCGGGCGGGCGCACGATCAGGTAGATGATCGTCCCGACGAACGGGAACAGCGACGCGGCGGTCGCGCAGCCGACGAGCATCGGGTCGGCGATGCGCCGGCGGGCGTCGGCGTAGGTCCAGTAGACCAGCGCGAGCCAGCACATCACCAGGAACAGGAGGACGAGGTTGGCGGCCAGGTTCAGGCCGGAGTTCTCGATCCCGAAGATGGCCGGGGGGACCATGGTGATCGGCGAGTGTAGCCGCCGGGCCTACAGGAACAGGCGGCCGAAGAGGTAGCCGATCCCGAAGAACACGAGGATCACCACCGCGACGATCAGGGCCACGAGGCCGATCATCGGCAGGAACCCGGGCTGCTCGCGGTCGCTCACAGCGCCGAGGCCCGCCGCGCGCCGGCGGGGGCGAGGAGGTCGCCGACGAGGTAGATGGAGCCGGTCGCCACGACCACGCCGTCCCGGCCGACGGCGCTCCGCGCGCGCTCGAGGGCGCGCCGCGGGTCGGGCTCGACCGCGCCCGGGGGTCCGCCGAGCTGGGCGGCCAGCGAGGCGACCGTGGCGGGCGGCAACGCGCGGGGATGGTGGCTGCCGGTGGCCACGAGGACCTCCGCGTGCGGGAGCAGCGCCGCCAGCATGCCGGGCGCGTCCTTGTCGTCGAGGATCGAGATCACGAGCGCGAGCCTACTTCGATCGACGATCTCGGGCAGTGACTCCGCCAGCGCCTGCGCCCCCGCCGGGTTGTGCGCCCCGTCGAGGATCGTCAGCGGCGCGCGCGCCACGACCTGCATCCGCCCGGGCACCTCGACCGCGGCTGCCGCGGCCGCGATCGCGGCCGGATCCACCCGTCCGAGGAACGCCTCCGCCGCGACCGCCGCGAGCGCGAAGTTCCGCCGCTGGAAGGCGCCGGCGGCCGCGACCCGGACACCGGGGTCGGCGGGCGCCTCGACGAGGCGCGACCCCGTCTCGCCGGCCACCCGCCGCGCCTGCGCCATGGCGTCCGGATGGAGGCCGGCGCCGACGACGAGCGCGCCGCCGGGCCGGACGACCGCCAGCTTCTCGCGCGCGATGTCGGCGACGGTCGGCCCGAGCCAGCGCGTGTGCTCGAGCCCGACGTTGGTCAGCGCCTGCACGCGCGAGTCGATCACGCTCGTCGCGTCGTGGCGCCCGCCGAGGCCGGCCTCGACGACGGCGACGTCCACCCCGGCCTCGGCGAGCAGCAGGTAGGCGGCGGCGGTGACGGTCTCGAACTGCGTCACGCGATCGTCCGGCGCCGCCGTGCGGTCGACCTTCGCCGCGGCGGCGGCCGCCCGCCGCACGGCCGCGGCGAACGTGGCGGGGTCCGCGTCGCGGTCCCCGATCCGGACGCGCTCGGCGAACGTGACGAGGTGGGGCGAGAGGTAGGCGCCGGCCGACCGCCCGTGGCGCTCCAGGATCGCCGCGATCATCCGCGCGGTCGAGGACTTCCCGTTCGTCCCGACCACGTGGACGCTGGCGAACCGCTCCTGCGGCGAGCCGAGCACGGTGAGCAGGCGCCGCATGCGGTCGAGGCCGAACCGCATCCCGAACAGCTCGAGCGACAGCAGGTGCCGCTCGGCGTCGGCGAGTGCCCACGCGCGACCCGACCCGGCGCTCACAGCCCGGCGAGCTCCTCGGCCAGGCGCGCGAGCTTGTCCCGCTCGGCGTCCACGACGGCCGCCGGCGCCTTGGCCACGAAGCCCGTGTTCTCGAGCTTGCGCCGGGCGCGCTCGACCTCCGCCTCGAGCGTGGCCCGGCGCGCCGCGAGACGCTCGGCGGCCGCGTCGGCGTCGACGTCGTCCGAGGTCAGCGCGAGCACCGCGCCGCCCGGCACGGCGACCGTGGCCACGGGCTCCCCGTCGCCCCCGTCCAGGTCGAGCCGGGCGAGCCGGGCCACCTGCGCGGCGGTCTCCTCGTAGCCGCTCGCCTCGAGGCGCGCCGGGACCCGGGCCCCCGCCGGAGCGCCGACGGCGTCGCGCCACGCCCGCACGGCGCGGATCGCGGCGATCGCGTCGCCGACCGCCCGCTCGGCTCCCGCGTCGCGGCGCGAGGGGTCGAGCGGCCGGAGCGGCCGCGCGGCCAGCAGGCCGGTCGCGCCGGGCACCCGGGTATGGATCTCCTCGGTCACGAAGGGGATGACCGGGTGGGCCAGCGCCAGCGTCTCGACGAGGACGTGCAGGAGCGTCGCCGAGAGGCCGGCGCGGTCGTCGCCGCCGGACTCGTCGTAGAGCCGCGGCTTGACCAGCTCGAGGTACCAGTCGCACAGCTCCCCGTAGACGAAGTCGTAGAGCCCGAGCGCCGCCGCCGCGAAGTCGAAGCGCTCGAGCCGGGCGCGGAGCTCGGCGCTCGCGGCCTCGAGGCGCGAGAGGATCCAGCGGTCCTCGAGCGTCCGCGGGGACGGCTCGGGGCGCGCCGCCGGGTCGACGCGCGAGAGCGCGAGCCGCGAGGCGTTCCACAGCTTGTTCGCCAGCGCCTGGCCCTGCTGGACCTTCTCGGGGGAGTAGCGGACGTCCTGGGTGGAGGACATCGCGAGCAGGCCGAAGCGGACGGCGTCGGCGCCGTGCCGGGCGATCTCGTCGAGCGGGTCGATGCCCGTGCCGAGCGACTTCGACATCCGCCGGCCGTCGGGCGCCTGGATCACCGAGTGGATGTTCACGTCGGTGAACGGCACCTCGCCGGTGAACTCGAGGCCCATCATGATCATCCGCGCGACCCAGAGGAAGATGATGTCCCGCGCCGTCGAGAGGACGTCGGTGGGATAGAAGGCGCGCAGCTCCGGCGTCTGCGCCGGCCAGCCGAGCGTCGCGAACGGCCACAGCGCGGAGGAGAACCACGTGTCGAGCACGTCGGGGTCGCGCGTCCAGCCGTCGCCCGCGGGCGGCTCGGGCCCCACGTGGGTCTCCTCGCCGCGATACCAGACCGGGATCTGGTGGCCCCACCAGAGCTGGCGCGAGATGCACCACGGCCGGATCTCGCCCATCCAGTCGAGGTAGACCTTCGCCCAGCGCTCCGGGTGGAACCGGATCCGGCCGTCGCGGACGACCTCGATCGCCGGCGCGGCCAGGGCGTCCATCCGCATGAACCACTGGAGCGAGACGAGCGGCTCGATCCGCTCGCCCGAGCGGTGGGAGTGCGGCACCACGTGCCGGTACTCCTCGGTCGAGCGCAGCAGCCCCTCGTCGCGGAGCGCCGCGACCACCGCCTCCCGCGCCTCGAGCACGCGCAGACCCGCGAACCGGCCCGCGGCCTCGGTCATCCGGCCGTCCTCGCCGATCGCCTGGACCTCCTCGAGCCCGTGGCGGCGGCCGATCTCGAAGTCGTTGGGGTCGTGCCCCGGGGTGATCTTCAGCGCGCCCGTGCCGAACTCCGGCTTCACGTGGGCGTCGGCGATGATCGGCAGGCGGCGGCCGACGAGCGGCAGCACGGCGGACTCGCCGACGAGGCGCGCGTAGCGCTCGTCGTCCGGGTGCACGGCGACGGCCGTGTCGGCCAGCAGCGTCTCCGGCCGCACCGTGGCGATCGTCACCGAGCCGCTGCCCGAGGCGAGCGGATAGTCGATCGCGTAGAGGCGGTCGACGACCTCGCGGTCCTCGACCTCGAGGTCGGAGATCGCCGAGCGGCTGCCCGGGTCCCAGTTCACGAGGTAGTGGTCGCGGTAGATCAGCCCCTTGGCGTGGAGGTCGACGAAGACCTGCTGGACCGCGCGGGCGTAGCCGGCGTCGAGCGTGAACCGCTCCTCGCCGTAGTCGCAGGAGGCGCCGAGGCGCTGGAACTGCTCGATGATCCGCGAGCCGAACTCCTCGCGCCACTCCCACACCCGCGCGTCGAACGCCTCGCGGCCGATCGCCTCGCGGGTCGTCCCCTCGTCGACCGAGGCGCCGCTCGACCTGCTTCTGGGTCGCGATGCCGGCGTGATCGGTGCCGAGGATCCACTTCGTGCGCCGGCCGAGCATCCGGTGGTAGCGGATCAGCACGTCCTGGATCGAGCCGTTGAGCGCGTGGCCCATGTGGAGCGATCCCGTGACGTTCGGCGGCGGGATCGCGATCGAGTAGTTCTCGGCGCTCGTGCCCTCGGGCTCCGGGTGGAACAGGCCCGAGTCCAGCCATCGGCGCAGGACGCGCGGCTCGACCTCGTCGGGATCGAAGCGGGGAGCGAGATCGGCCATCGGGCGGCGGAGTGTATGAAACGGCCGGGTGTCGCTCGCGCCCCTGACCGATCCGGACTCGAGCGCCCGCGCTCGCCGTGGCGCCTGGGCCGCCGCGCCGGGCGCGCGCCTACGCCGACTTCTCGCCCAGCTCCGTCGTCGTCCGCCTCGTCGGGGGCGGCCTCGGTGACGAGCGTCGGGGCCAGGCCCTTCTCGACCGTCTCCTTCGTCACGACGCACTTCTTCACGTCGCGGCGCGAGGGGAGCTCGAACTGCACCTCGAGCAGGATCTCCTCGATGATCGAGCGCAGGCCGCGCGCGCCGGTCTCGCGCTCGAGCGCCTTGTCGGCGACCGAGGAGAGCGCCTCGTCGGCGAACACCAGCTCGATCCCGTCGAACTGGAAGAAGCGCTGGAACTGCTTGGCGAGCGCGTTGCGCGGCTCGGTGAGGATGCACATCAGGTCCTCGCGGGTGAGCTGGTGGATCGCCGACATCACCGGCAGGCGCCCGATGAACTCCGGGATCAGCCCGTAGGAGATCAGGTCCTCCGGCAGGCAGTGCTCGAAGACGTCGCCGGTGTCGCGCGCGATCTTGCTCTCGATCGCCGCGCCGAAGCCGATGCCCTGGTTGCCGATCCGCCGCTCGATGACCCCGTCGAGGTTCGCGAACGCGCCGCCGCAGACGAACAGCACGTTCGTGGTGTCGATCGTGAGGAACTCCTGGTGGGGGTGCTTGCGGCCGCCCTGCGGCGGGACCGAGGCCGTCGTGCCCTCGAGGATCTTGAGCAGCGCCTGCTGGACGCCCTCGCCGGACACGTCGCGGGTGATCGACGGGTTGTCGGCCTTGCGGGCGATCTTGTCGACCTCGTCGATGTAGATGATCCCGGTCTCGGCCTTCTTGACGTCGTAGTCGGCGGCCTGGATCAGCTTCAGCAGGATGTTCTCGACGTCCTCGCCGACGTAGCCGGCCTCGGTCAGCGCCGTGGCGTCGGCGATCGCGAACGGGACGTTGAGGATGCGGGCGAGCGTCTGGGCGAGCAGCGTCTTGCCGCAGCCGGTCGGGCCGAGCAGCAGGATGTTCGACTTCTGCAGCTCGATGTCCGCCTCGTCGCCCTGCATCATCTGGACGCGCTTGTAGTGGTTGTAGACCGCGACCGAGAGCGTGCGCTTGGCGGCCTCCTGCCCGACGACGTACTCGTTCAGGACGTCGTAGATCTCACGCGGCTTGGGGAGGTTCTCGAGGTCGAAGCTCGGCGGGGCGGTGAGCTCCTCGTCGATGATCTCGTTGCAGAGGTCGATGCACTCGTCGCAGATGTAGACCCCCGGGCCCGCGATGAGCTTCTTGACCTGCCGCTGCGACTTCCCGCAGAAGCTGCAGAGAAGCTGCTCGTTGGAATCGGTGGGCCGTGCCATGTCCCTCTCCCCTGGATCGGCCGCCGGGGCGCGCGCCGTTAGTGGTGCGCGATGACCCGGTCGATGATGCCGTAGTCCTTCGCCTCCTCGGCGCTCATGAAGTAGTCGCGCTCGGTGTCGCCGCGGACCTCCTCGACGGGCTTGCCGGCGTGCTCGGCGATGATCTCGTCGAGGCGGCGCCGGATGTCGATGATCTCCTTCGCGTGGATCTCGATGTCCGTGGCCTGCCCCTGGAAGCTCGAGGAGACCTGGTGGATCAGGATCTTCGCGTTCGGAAGCGACATGCGCTTGCCCTTCGCGCCGCCCGCGAGCAGCAACGCGCCCATCGACATGGCGATGCCGACGCAGATCGTCTGCACGTCGGGCTTGATGAACTGCATGGTGTCGTAGATCGCCAGGCCCGAGTAGACCGACCCGCCCGGCGAGTTGACGTACAGCGAGATGTCCTTGTCGGGGTCCTCGGACTCGAGGTGGAGCAGCTGGGCCACGACGAGGTTCGCGATCTGGTCGTCGATCGGGGTCCCGAGGAAGATGATCCGCTCGTTGAGCAGACGGCTGTAGATGTCGAACGCGCGCTCTCCGCGCGACGTCTGCTCGACGACCATCGGGACCAGTGGGCTCATAGCTCGCCTTCTTCTCGCTTCCTCGGCTCGAATCCTGCCGGTGAGCCGAATGCCGCCGACGCACGTCGCCCGGCCGGTCGGGCCGAGTCTACCAACCGGCCTGGGTCCGCCCGCCGGGTGCGGGACGGGGCCCGAGCGGGGTGTCGGAGGGCGCTCCCGGCTAGTCGCCGGGGGTCCAGAGCTGTCCACCGCCGGCCCCGCCCTCGCCCTTCCCGGGCGTCCACAGCGCCTCCCGGGCCTCGGCCTGGGCGGCCGGGATCGGGGTTGCGGACCCGGCCAGCAGGTCGATGGCCTGGCGGGCGGCGACGTCGCGACGCAGCTCGTCCTCGCGACCGGCCTTGCGCAGCCGGGCCAGGAGCTTCTCCGGCGTGGTGTGCTCGTGCTCGGCGGAGTGCTCGAGCGCCTCGAGCAGCTCGTCGTCGGTCGGCTCGATGCCCTCCGCCGCGACGACCGCCTCGAGCACGGCCTCCCGCGCCAGCGAGCGCGCCGCGTCGGGCTTGGCCTCGGCGATGATCTCCTCCTCGCCCTTGCCGGAGATCTGCGGGTAGGCCTCGCGCGAGATGCCCTGCCGGGCGAGGGTGCGGAGGGTGTGCTCCCACATCTCCCGCGCGCGCGCCTCGACGAGCGCGTCGGGCAGCTCGATGGTCGCGCCGGCCGCGACCGCGTCGACCACGGCCTCGCGGAACTCGCCGTCGATCGCGCGCTCCTCGGCCTCGGCGATCCGGCCCGCGACCTCCTCGCGCAGCTCGTCGACCGTGTCGAAGCCGCGCCTCGGCGGCGAAGTCGTCGTCGAGCTCGGGCAGCTGCTTGGCCTTGATCTCCTTGACCGTCACCGCGAACGACGCCGGCCGGCCGGCGAGCGTCTCGGCGCCGTAGTCGTCGGGGAAGGTGATCGCGACCGTCCGCTCCTCACCGGCGCTCGCGCCGCGGAGCTGGTCCTCGAAGCCCGGCACGAGGCGGTCGGAGCCGAGCTCGACGAGCTGGTCGCGGCCCTCGCCGCCCTCGAAGGGCTCCCCGTCGAGCGTCCCGAGATAGTCGATGACGACGAAGTCGCCGGGCTCGGCGGCGCGCTCGACCGTCTCGAGGCGGGCGACCCGCTCGCGCTGGCGGTCGATCTCCTCCTCGACGGCCGCGTCGCTCGGCTCCGGCTCGCGTCGCGCGACCTCGAGGCCCTGGTAGGCGCCGAGCCTCGCCGCCGGGCGCACGCCGATCTCGATCGAGAAGGTCAGCGGGGCGCCCTCGGCGGGCAGGTCGCCGAGGTCGAGGTTGGGGTCGCCGACGGGGACGATGCCGGCGGCGTCGATCGCGTCCGAGTACCACGTGCCCAGCGAGCTGCGCACCGCCTCGTCGAGGACCGCCTCGCGGCCGACGCGCCGGATGACGACCGTCGCCGGCACCTTGCCCTTGCGGAAGCCCGGGACGCGCATCTCGCGGCCGAGCGACGAGGCGGCCTGCGCGAGGCGACGCTCGACCTCGTCGGGCGGCACCTCGGCCTCGACGCGCACGCGCGACTCCGGGAGCTCGGTGACGGTGGTCGTGACGCCGGAGGCCATGGCGCGCCGGACGATACCGTCAGCCGGTGCCCCGCCGGATCGCCGCGCGCGTCGTCACGGGTCCGTTCGCCTTCCTCGTCGCGGGGACGATCGACCTCGCCGTCCTGCTCGCCCGCATCGGATGGGCCCGGGCGCGCGGGCGCGATCCGTGGGGCTGATCAGGCGGGCAGCTCCACCGGGCGGATCTCGACCTCGAGTCGCCGGCCCCCGCGGACGAGCTCGAGCGTCACCGTCCGGCCGATCCGCGACTCGGTCAGGAGCCGCTGGAGGTCCGCGGGACGCTCCACCGCGGCGCCGTCGAGCGCGACGAGGAGGTCCTCGGGCCGGATCCCCGCGCGGGCGGCGGGCGAGCCGGCCACGGTCTCCGTCACCTCGGCGCCGGAGTCGCGCCGCAGCCGGATGCGCTCGGCCGGCGGCAGGGGCCGGGGACCGGCCGCGAGGCCGAGCCAGGCGCGCCGCACGCGGCCGTCGGTCATCAGCGCCCCGACGATGCCCCGCGTCGCCGCGTTCACGGGAACGGCGAGGCCGAGCCCGACGCCGGCGACCGCGGTGTTGACGCCGACCACGCGCCCGCCGCTGTCGGCGAGCGCGCCGCCGGAGTTGCCGGGGTTGAGCGCGGCGTCGGTCTGGATCAGGTCGTCGATGTGGCGGGCCGTGCGGCCGGCGCGGGCCGGCAGCGAGCGTCCGAGCGCGGAGACGACCCCCGCCGTCACCGAGCCGGCGAACCCGTGCGGGTTGCCGATGGCCACCACGAGCTGGCCGACCCGCAGGCGCTCGGCGTCGCCGAGTCGCGCCGGGACGAGGTCACGGGCCTCGGCGCGCAGGACGGCGAGGTCGGAGAGCGGATCGGCGCCGACGATCGAGAACGACTCCTCGCGGCCGTCCGGGAAGAGCGCCCGACCGCCGGCGCGGGCGCCCTCGACGACGTGGGCGGAGGTCAGCACGAAGCCGTCGGGCGTGAGCGCCACGCCGCTGCCGGCGCCCTCGCCGCCGCGACCCCGGCGCCCCCCGCGCCGGACGCGGAGGTTGGCCACCGCGGGCGCGAGCGCCTCGGCGACCTCGGTGACGACCCGGGAGTAGGCGTCGAGCGCGTCACGCTCACGATCGCCGGGGTCGGGCGCGCGCCCGTCGCCGTCGCGGTCGTGGTCGCGCGCGCGGCGCGGCGGCGCTCACGACCCGGCTCCCGGGAATCGGACCACGACCTCGCGCTCGTCGTCGCCGCGCACGACGCCGAGCACGAGCCGCCCGCCGGGCCCGATCGCGTCCAGCGCCGCGTAGAGCGCGTCGACGCGGGCCACCGGCGCGCCCCCGGCGGCCACGATGAGATCGCCGCGCGTGAACCCGGCGGCGTCGGCCGGCCCGCCGGCCTCCACGGCGCGGACGAGCAGGCCCTCGCGCGGCTCCATGCCGACCGCGCGGCGCAGGCGGCGCGCCACGCGGGGGGGCACGACCGCGACACCGAGGGTCACGCGGTCCGGCACCTCGCCGGCGGCGAGCGCCTCGACGCGTCCGCGCACCGGGGGCGCGGCCACGGCGAGGATCAGGCCGCCGTCGAGGCGGAGCGCGTTCCACCCGAGCAGCCGGGCCTCGAGATCGAGGAGCGGGCCGCCGGAGGCGCCGCGGGGAAGTGGCGCGGTGTGCTCGATCGCCTCGACGCGGGCGCGACCCCGCGGCCCGCGGAACGTCCGGCCCGCCGCGGACACGAACCCCGGCGTCGCGCGCAGGCCGCGCCCCCCGGGGTCGCCGAGGGCCACGATCGGCGCGCCGATCGGCGGGAGCGGGCCCTCGGCCCAGGCCACCGGAGCGATGCCCGCGGTCCGGACGTCGAGGACCGCGAGGTCCAGGTCGGGGTCCGCGGCCGTGACCCGCCCCGCCTCCTGCCGCCCGTCGGCGAAGCTCACCGTGGCGCCGTCGCCGCGGAGCGCGTGCGCGCACGTCGCGACGCGGTCGGGCCCGATCACCACCCCGGAGCCGCGGCCCCAGCCGCGGCCGAGGCCGACCGTGGCGGGTCCCACCCGGTCGACGACCGAGGCCACCGTCGCCCCTACGTCCTCGAGCACGGTCGTCATGCCGCCTCCCTGGTCACTTGCGAATTGCAAGCGACAATATAGCCAGGTCGTGCGCGAGGCCTCGCGAGTACCCTCCTCCGCATGGAGGACGCGCGCGCCGGCTCCGAGCTCGCCCCGCTCGCCGAGGCGCTCACCGGGGTCGGGGACCGGTGGACGCTGCTCGTCGTGGCCGCGCTGGTCCCGGGCCCGGGGCGCTTCGGCGAGGTGCAGCAGGCCGTGACCGGCATCGCGCCGAACGTCCTCAGCGACCGCCTGCGCCGGCTGGAGCGCGCGGGTCTCGTCCTCGCCACGCCGTACTCCGATCGTCCCCCGCGCTTCGCCTACGAGCTGACCGCGGCCGGCCGCGACCTCGCGGCGGCGCTCCGGCCGCTCGCCGACTGGGGCGCCCGCCACGGGCCGGGCGACGGAGCGCCGCGCCACGCCGCGTGCGGGACCGAGGTCGAGGCCCGCTGGTGGTGTCCGACCTGCGCGCGGCCGGTCGAGGACCTCGAGGCGGAGGACCTTCATTTCGCCTGACTCCGAGCCCTTCGCCGCGCTGCGCGCGGCGTTCCCCGTCCTCGCCCGGCTCGCCTTCCTCAACGCCGGCAGCAACGGTCCGGCGCCGGCGCGGGCGGCCGCCGCGGCCCGGTCGGAGGTCGAGCGCCAGGCGCTCGAGGGCCGTGGCCTCCCGCACTTCCGGCGTCGGGCGGCCCTCGCCGCCCGCCTGCGCGACGTCTACGCGGCGCGCCTGGGCTGCGCCCCGGCGGATCTCGCCCTCACCACCGCGACGAGCGACGGCCTCGCGCGGGTGATCGCCGGGCTGGACCTGCGACCCGGTGACGAGGTGCTCACCTCCGACCAGGAGCATCCGGGGCTGCTCGGCCCGCTCGCGCGGCTGCGCGAGCGGCGCGTGGAGGTCCGGGTCGCGCCGCTCGCCGACCTCGCCGAGGCGGTCGGTCGGGCGACGCGGCTCGTCGCCTGCTCGCACGTGAGCTGGGTGGGCGGCGAGGTCGCCCCCGCCGCGCTGCGGGAGGTCGGCGCGCCGGTGCTGCTCGACGGAGCCCAGGGCGTCGGCGCGGTCGACGTCGACGTGGCGGCGCTGGGCTGCGACGCGTACGCGGGCGCGGGCCAGAAGTGGCTGTGCGGGCCCGACGGGACCGGCATGCTCTACGTCTCCCCCGCCCTGCGCGACCGCCTCGCCGTGCCGGCGACGGGCTACGGCAACCTCGCCGACCCGGCGGCGGGACTCGAGGCCGCGCCGTGGCCCGACGCGCGGCGGTTCGACGCGCCGGCGCTGCCGGCCGAGGGCCTGGCCTTCGCGCTCGCGGCGGCCGACGCGCTGGCCGCGCCCGGCTCGGAGGCGGTGCACGAGCGGGCCGCGGGGCTCGCCGCCCGGCTCGCCGGGCGGTTGCGCGAGCGCGGGCACGACGTCGCCCCCCGCGGGCGGTCCACGTTGGTCGCGTGGCGGGACGACGACGCGGCCGGCACCGTCGAGCGGCTCGGCACCGCGGACGTCGTGGTCCGCGAGCTCCCGGGCCGCGGCCTCGTGCGCGCCTCCGTCGGCGCGTGGAACGACGACGACGACCTCGAGCGCCTGCTCGCCGGGCTGGGGTCCGCGGCCTGATCAGATCTCGAGGACCGGCACGAGCCGGCGCTCGTGCTCGGCCTCGATGCGGGCCACGACCTCCATGTGCTCCTCCAGGCCGGAGCCGCGGAGCTTCGTGGCCAGCAGCTCGTCGACCTGGAAGATGCCGGCGGAGTTCGTCATCGCCACGTCGATGCGGATCGCCTTGTCGCGGCCGGGAGCGATCTTCACCGACTCGATCGCCGCCGCCGAGAGCGAGTGGATGTTCGGCCGCTTGGTCTGGAACGGCACCCGCGAGCGCCCCTCCGCCATGTCGAGCGCGTCGGCCACCCGCACGATGCCGGCCTCGAGCGTGAACGGCTCCCCCTTGCGGCGGTGGGCGATGATCGCGTGGAGCGCCTCCGCGGCGAGGACCGCGCGCTCCGGATCCTCGTAGCCGGCCGCGGCGAGCAGGTCGCGCAGCTTGGGCGCGGCGAGGAACAGCGAGTGCGCCTCGTGATCGGCGCGGTGCACCGCCATCCCGACGCAGTGCAGCAGCGCGGCCGCCGCGACGACGGCCTCCGCGTCGCCCGCCCGCAGGCCGTGATCGGTCACCGTGGCCGGCTCGACGCCGCGGCGGCCGAGCAGCCGGGTCAGCCGCAGGGCGATGTTCACCACGATCTGGACGTGGACCCAGGAGTGGTCGGACATCCCGAGGCGGGTGGCGTTGAGCGACGCGACGTGCCACCAGGCCTTGACCTCGTCGTCGGCGTTGACGGCGGCGATCAGGCGCTCGAGCCGGCGGTTCCCCCGCACCGGGGCGCGGATGCGCATCGGCGCGATCGCGTCCCGCGGCGCGACGGCGGCAGGAGGCTCGGGCGGCTCCGGCGGCGTGCTGGCCTCCACGTGCGGCAGGGTAGAGGCCCCACCGGCCGCCACCTGGAGCGTCCGCTAGCGTGCCCGGCGTGGAGCACGGCACCGTCGAGGCGATCACGCTGGTGCTCGACGCCGACGGTGCGACGTCGGCGGTCGAGCGGGTCCGCGCGCTCGGCGGGCGCGGCCTGGAGGGCGACCGGCACGCGCTCGCCGAAGGCGCGCAGGCCGGCGAGCGATCGGGCGAGGACCTCACGCTGATCGAGGCCGAGGCGCTCGAGGCGCTCGCGCGCGAGACGGGCATCGAGCTCGGCCCGGGCGGCTCGCGCCGCAACCTCGTGACCCGCGGGATCGCGCTGAACGACCTCGTCGGCCGGCGCTTCACCGTCGGCGGCGTGCCCTGCCTCGGCGTCGAGCTGTGCGAGCCGTGTCGCAAGCTCGCCCGGCTCACCGAGGACGGGGTGCTCCGCGGCCTCGTCCACCGCGGCGGTCTCCGCGCCGACGTGCTGGCCGACGGCGAGATCGCCGTCGGCGACGCCGTCCGGCCCGCGGCGTAGCGGTCCGGCGGCCACGGCGAGCGCCCGGGCCAGCTGCCTTGTCCGGGCCGGTTCGCCGGGCTCGCGCGGTGGGGCGGCCCTACAGCGGCAACGCCGGCTCCGCGGCGATGGTGGCCGACGGCCAGCCGGCGTACTCCGCCCACGCGCGGGCGAGCCGCTCGACGCCGCCGCGCAGGCGCTCGGGCGATGGGGTGTAGGAGAGCCGGATGCGATCGATGAAGTCGTCGTCGATCGCCGTCGCGCTGCCCACCGCCACGGCAACCCCGTGGCGCAGCGCGACCTGGGCGAACTCGTCGCCGCTGCCGTGCGGAAGGCGGACCCATAGCGAGAAGCCGCCGCGCGGCTCGGCGAACTCCCAATCGGGCAGCAGCTCGCGCAGGCCGTCGGCGAGCACGCCCATCCGGCTCTCGGCCTCCTCCCGCCGGGCCTCGATGAGCTCCGGCAGGCGCTCGAGCAGCCGGAGTCCCACCGCCTCGGCGAACACGGGCCCACCGAGGTCGTCGGCGGCGCGCATGCGGGCGAGGCGGAGGATCGTCGCCGAGGGCGCGCGCAGCCAGCCGACGCGCAGGCCGCCCCAGCCGATCTTGCTCAGCGAGCCGACGGCGAGGACGCGCTCGGGCGCGAGGGCCGCGAGCGGCGTCGGCGGCGGCCCTCCGAAGCGCAGGTCGGCCAGCGTCCCGTCCTCGAGGATGGTGACCTCGTGGCGCCGGGCGACGTCGACGAGCTCGCGGCGTCGGGCCTCGGTGGTGACCGCTCCGGTCGGGTTGTGGCAGGTCGGCACGAGGTACACGAGCCGCGCGCCCCCGCGCGCGAGCGCGCGCTCCAGCGCGTCGGGCCGGACCCCGGCCTCGTCCATCGGGATCGCCTCCACCAGCGCGCCGGCGCGGGAGAGCGCCTCGAGCGCGCCCGGGTAGGTCGGCGCCTCGACGATGACGCGGTCGCCCGGCGTCACGAGCCCGCGGGCCACGAGGCTCAGGGCGCCCTGCGCGCCCGAGGTGATCATCACCTCGTCGACGGTCGTCGGCACGCCCTCGCCGGCGTGCTTCGCCGCGACGGCCTGGCGCAGCGCGGTGAGCCCGAGCGGCGTGAAGCCGTGGGGCGGCGCGAGCGCGACCGCCGCCTCGAGGTCCAGCGGCTCGGCGACGAGCGCCGGGTCCAACGGCGCGCCGATCGAGAGGTCGATGCGGGCCGCCCGGGAGTCGACGAGCTGACTCATCATCGGCGCGCGGAACGCGGCGGGCGGGGCCTCGGCCGGGCCGACGGCCCGCACGGTCGTGCCACTGCCGCGCCGGCTCTCCACCAGCCCCTCGTCGCGCAGCAGCGCGTAGGCGTTGACCACCGTCGTGCGGCTGACCAGGAGACCGTCGGCGAGGGCGCGCTCCGCGGGGAGCCGGGCGCCGGCCGGCGCGAGGCCCTGCTCGATGGCGCCGCGGATCGCGGCGCCGAGGCGCCGGTAGCGCGGACCGGAGCGCTCGGTCCAGGCACCGAGGGCATCGATCAGCTGATCTGGGCTCACGACCGGGTTAGAACTCAATCCAATTCTCCCCTGATTGGCCATCGACAAGTCGACCGTTGGGGTCCAATATACACGTCGAAGCCCAGAGCGGTCTGATCCGGTCACGAAAACGAGGTCCACATGATGATGCAGCCCCCCTCCCACGACCACGTCGAGATCCGCGCCGCCGGTCCGCGCGACGCCGCTGCGCTCGGGCGTCTGGCGGCGATCGACTCCGCTGTCGGCGTGCCCGCGAGTCCGGTCGTCATGGCGGTCATCGGCGAGGAGCCGATCGCGGCGGTCGGGGCCGACGGCCGCGCGATCGCGGATCCGTTCCGCCACACCGCCGACCTGGTGTCGTTCCTGCGCACGACCGGCGCGCGCCAGCTCGCCGCCACATCGGGATCGGCGCCGGTGACGTCGCTGCGTCCGCGCCGCGCGCGGCGGCGCCTCGCCCTCGCCGGCTGACCCGGCGACCCATCTCCTCCGAAGGAGCGCCGAGCGCCTCGCGAGCCGTCGCGGGGCGTTCGTCGGTGGGCGACCGGCTCGGGGCGGGCGGCTACTCGCGCGTCGGCGGGAGCAGCGCGCCGATGATCCAGAAGACCGGGATGAAGATCCCGACGATGAACATCACCCAGTGCCCGCGGCGGATCGAGCGGATCCCGAAGAACAGCAGCAGGACGAGCCACAGCACGCCCAGCAGCGCGTAGGTCGTCGTCGAGGCGGCAAGCGGCATGCGGACTCCCGGTCGTCGTGGTCGGCGAGCGCGCCCGCGCCCGCCGGATCGCCGGACCCTACCGGTGCGTCACCGCCTGCCACCGTCCGATAGGGATGAAGCCCCTCGAGGAAGACGGCCTGAACACCGAGCGCCGGGTCTGCTCGGCGTGCGGCTCGCCGATCGTCAGCTTGGCCGACGAGGACCCCGATCTGGCGTTCCTCCACGCCGGGACAATGGACGATGCATCTTGGTTTGAGCCCGAGCTCGAGATCTGGACGTGCTCGGCGCAACCCTGGGCACAACACTTCGAGCAAGCCGCACGACACGAACGCGGCGTCGACTGACAAGGCGCGACCACAGGTTCCCCCGTTCTCCGAAAGCGGAAGTCGCCCCAGGCCGCCAGGGACTCTTGCTGACATCGGGGAGCAGGGCATGCTCTAACCGGCCACCACCCAGCCGCCATCCACGTGGATCACCTGACCGGTGATGTACCCGGCCCCGTCCGAAGCCAAGAACAGGACGGTTTCGGCGATCTCCTCCGGCTTGCCGAAACGCTTCAGCGGGTTCATCGCGATGGCCTCCTCGATGTGCTCGGGCGAGACTCCCCACTCGGTCTCCCATTCCCCCGAGATCGGGCCGGGGGCAAGTGCGTTAACGCGGATTTCCGGGGCCAGGTCCCGGGCCAGGGTGGTGGTGAAGCCGCGGATTGCTCCCTTCGCGGTGGAGTAGGTGACGGGAACGAAGTTGATCGCGTTCTCGGGGTTTGTCCCGTTCCCATAGGTGCTCGAGAAGTTGACGATGGCACCGCCACCACTTTCGAGCATCATCGGCCTCACTGCGTGACACATCCGCATGGCTCCGATCACATCAACCTGAAGGAGGGCGCTCGCCGCGGCTGTGTCCAGTTCGCTGAATCTCACCGTGTCCGCCTCGTCGAGCCGGCCAGCGGCGTTGACGAGGACGTCCAACCGACCGTAGCGCTCCGCGATGTCGGCGACAAACGCGTCTACCGAGTCCTGATCCGTGACGTCGAGGTGGCCGGAGTGAGCTTGCCCGCCCCGGCCCTCCAGTTCCGCCACGACTTCCGCGGCCCGGGAGCGAGAGGAGCGATAGCCGAGGGCCACCGAGGCGCCCTCCCAACCGAAGCCTCTGGCAACCGCTCCACCAAGCGTCCCTCCGCCCCCGGTAACCACCGCCACCCTTCCCTCGAAGCGCCGCCCATCATTCCATTGAGCACCCATGCCTTCTCCCTCGGTCGGTGGCCTATGTGGACCAGGCGATTAGATCAGAGGCCGGCTGAGCCCGACGCGCAGGCGGACTGAACGTGACTGAGTCCACCATTCCACGGTCGCCCAGCGGCTCCGACGGGAGCCGCTCCTCCTGCGCGCGGACAGCAGGAGCGGCTGCTCGGCGTGTTCACGCGAGCATGACTCGCGCGGTCGGTAGGGGAACGCCCTGGGTCCAAGCGGGTTGTTCCGAGGTTGACGAGTATCTGAGTGCCGATAGACCCCTCGATTGCGCGGGCCCCAAATCCCTGCCTCCGTCTGGACGGACTAGCGCTTCTCGATGTTGTGGGTCTCGAAGATCTCCGGCTCGCCGGCGAACTCGATCCCGGCTTGGGACAGCACCGGCATGAGGCACTCACCGAACGCCGCGAACTGCTCCCGCGAGTCCCATCTCTCGCTCACCCGGAGGTTCCCCTCCGACTCGAGCGGGGCGAGCAGCGGATGGACGGTCCGGTAGAAGTCGCTGAGCTGGCGCTTGAGGAAGTAGATCCGCTGCGTCTCCTCTCCGCCGGTATCCGAGAAGACCGTCTCCTCGACCTGCTCGACGTCGGTCTCCAGCCCGCGGACGACCGGCTCGTAGTCGTCGACGATCTTGTCGACGACCCCCCAGAGCACCGCGACCGGGCCGGCCGCCAACAGGTCAGGCCGCGCCTCGAGCCCGCGCCGCGCGGTCGCCAGCTCGCTCGCCTTGCCCTCGCGCACCAGGACGGCGAAGCCCGACCCGAGGAAGAGCTGGACCTCGCCTGAGGACCGAGCGACGCCGGTCGGCGAACGGCGGCCGTGGGAACTCCTGCTCGCGATCGGTCAGTGCGCCGGACTGCTGTCGGTCACGCCGCGACGCTTCGCAGCGTCGTCCGGGACGCCCGACCTGCGCAGAAACCGAAGCAACCCGGCCTCTCGTGTGGGCGCCGAGCGCGATCAGCGCGCCCTCGCGCCGTCGTCGGACGTCCCGGCGCTGTCCGTAGTCTCGCCGCGACCTGCGGCGCCCAGCCTCAGCACGACGAGGGCGCCCATAGCGGCGGGCACCACGACGGTGAGGGCGCGGTAGACGAGGACGCCGCCGAGCGCCGCGTCGAGCGGGGCGCCGTAGCGGTGGAGCACGGTCGGGATGGCGGCCTCGACGATCCCGAGCCCGCCGGGCAGCAGCGGGACGGAGGCCGCCAGGACCCCGATCAGGTCCGCGAGCAGGACGATGTCCGGATCCATGTGGACGCCGGCGCCGAGCAGCGCGAGCTGGAGGCACAGGGCGTCGGCCAGCCACGCCCCGGTGGCGAGCAGCACGAGCACGAGCCGGTTGCGCGGGGTCCCGACGACCGCCTTGGCGGCGGCATGCCACGCGGTGGCGGACGCGCGGGCCTGCGCCGGCGGCCGCCGAAGCCGCGGCGCGCGCAGATGCGACAGCAGCGTCGCCAGCCGTTGCGCTGCAGCGGAGCCGGACGCCATCGCCGCGGTGAGGGCGAGGAGTGCGAGCATGCCCGAGGCGGCGCCGAGCAGGAGCACGGTGTCGCCGATCGGCGGGTGGTCGAACGCGGTCGCGATCAACGCGCTGATCGCGGCCAGGCCGAGGAACGTCCGCAGGTTGAACCAGGCCGAGAACGCGAGCACGAGCCGAACGCGTTGGGGATCGAGCCCGCGCCGTCGGAGCTCGGAGCCCACGATCAGCAGGCCGGGAGCCGGGGCTCCGGGTAGCACGTTGCCGAGCCCGAACCACACGAGCGCGAGGGCCGTCGCCGCGCCGTACGCGAGCGAACGGAGGCCGGCGAGCCGGCGCAGGTGCGCGCCGAGCAGGAGGTAGGCGGCCGCGACGGCGAGCATCGCGGGGACAAGCCAGAGTGGTTCGAAGTCCTCGAGCGCTCCGGCGACCGCGGTGAAGCCTCCGGCGCTCGAGACGACGAGCGCGAGCGCGACGGCTGCGATCGTCGCGGCCGCCGCGAGCCGCAGCACGCGGTGCGTGCGCTCGCCGCGAGGCGCCACGACGCCGTCGCTCATCGGAGCTTCTCGCAGGCCGTCAGACCGCCTCCTGCGGAGCCGTGGCGCCGCTCGGCGACCGTCGCGTCCCGGCCGTCTTTCTCTTGGCCGCACTCGCCTCGTTGCGCGCACTGGGGTGCCTGCGAGGCAGGCTCCAGCAAGTGCACACCGGGCCCGCATGCCGGTCCTCCGGGCGCCACCGACGCGAGGCGTCGTGGTCAGCTCTTACCGAGGATGGCTGCACGCTCGCGGTACTCCTCCGGGCTGATCTCGCCCTGTGCGAGCCGGCGGTCCAGGATGTCCAGCGCGCTATCGGCCGGTGGCGCAGAATCCGCTTGTCGGGACGACGGCCGGTTCGACCTGACGAGCCAGACGACGAGGGCGACAATCACGACCAGCGCCACGATCATCAGGACGGCCATCGCCCATCCCCAACCGCCGTCCATGTGGTCCTCGTACATCCGGTACTGCGCAAGGCTGAGAAGCGTGGACATGCGTCCTCCCTCGGCGGTTCAGCCGATTGTGGCTCCGAGGGCGCCGACTCCACATCCGTGGTTGCCCGCACCGTCACTCATCAAGGTCTGGCGATGACGTGGCACATGATCCGGGGATGTCCCACGGCGACGGTCGGCGACCGACCGCGTGGCTCCCCCAGACCGTATGGGCGGTCGGCGCTGAGCGTCTGGTTGTGATGTGAGTGTCGGCACCCGCGCATGAGAGTGCGCGGGTTTGCCGTCGAGGGGTGGCCTCGACGGGGACCGCAATCATGGGGGTGCCGACATGACGCAGGCTTAAGCCGGAGCCGGGACTCGAACCCGGGACCTGCCGCTTACAAGGCGGCTGCTCTGGCCATCTGAGCTACTCCGGCGGTATCGACCACTCTAGGCGCCGGCCAGGCGCTCCCGCCACCACGCGAAGCTGTCGGCGACCGTCCGCTCGAAGGGGATCTCCGGCGCCCAGCCGGTCGCGGCGCGCAGCCGCTCGGCGGACCCGACGACCTCGGGCGTCTCGTGCGGGCGGACCAGCTCCGGGTCGACGTCGTGCTCCAGCCGCGCCGGGGCGACGAGGTCGGCCAGGAGCGACGCGACGTTGCGCGCGCTCGCCGCCCGGCCGCTGGCCACGTTGTAGGCCCCGGGCTCCGCCGCGCCCCCGGCGAGCGCCCGGAAGGCGCGCACGACGTCCCGCACGTCGGTGAAGTCGCGGCGCACGTCCGGCGACCCGCTGCGCACCCGCACCGGATCCGCGCCGGCGAGCGTCCCCGCCGCCGCCTGCCGGGTCAGCGAGCCGACGAGGAAGCTGTCGGGCTGCCCCGGGCCGGCGGAGTTGAACGCGCGGGCGCGGACCACGCGCAGCCCGTGGGCGTCGGCGAAGAAGCCGCCGAGCAGGTCGCTCGTGACCTTCGAGACGGCGTAGGGCGTCTGCGGGCGCAGGGGCGCGGACTCGTCCACCGGCAGCCGCGCCGGCGGGCCGTAGCCCTCCCCCGAGGCGGCGATCAGCACCCGGGCCGCGGGCGCCTCGGCGCGTACGGCCTCGAGCAGGTTCCAGGTCGAGCGCAGGTTCTCGGCCAGGCAGCGCTCCGGCGCCTGCCAGGATCGCCCGGTCGAGGCGAGCGCCGCGAGGTGATGGACCACGTCGGGGCGCGCCTCGCGCACCGCGGCCCGCGCGGCCTCGCCGTCGAGGAGGTCCACCGCCGCGCCCACGCCCCCGCCCTCCGGAACGCGGCCCGAGCGCGACAGCCCGACGACGTCGTCGCCGGCGCCCGCACAGGCCCGCGCGAGGTGCCCGCCGAGGAAGCCGGACGCGCCGGTGACGAGGACGCGCGCGCTCACCGTCGCGGGGCGGGTCGGGCGGTCAGACGGTCGGGTCCGCGGCCGCGTGCGCGGTCATCCCTGCGCGCAGGGTCGTGGAGCCGACCATCTACGCGGTCGGCTCGGCCGAGACGGCGTGTTCGAGGCTGCCGTGCCCGTTGGATGAGTAGGGCGCCTCGAAGTCCGGCAGCTCGGGCTCCGGCTCCTCGTTCAGGCGGCGCTCGAGCTCGCCGAGGACGAACCCGAAGAGCGCGTGCCGGAAGGCCGCCTGCCACCAGGCGCGCGCGTTGCCCGTGAGGGCGGGCAGCTCCTCGCGCGCCGGGTGCAGCGCGTCGGTCAGCCGCCCGGCCGGCCACAGCGCGACGTGCTCGGCGAGCGCGAGGAGCGGGCCGCGGGCCACCGGCGGGACCGGCAGCAGGGGCGCCACGTTCGCGTAGGCGGCGCCGAAGAGCGCCCCGGCGCCGACGTGCATCGCCGTGCCGGCGGCGGGCCACGCCTGGCCGCGCGTGACGAGCTTCCCGAGCAGCTCGACGTCGTCGTAGCGGCTGGCGAACAGCCGCTTGTCGAGCGGCTGCAGCGGCCGCCCACGCCGCGGCGGCCGCCGCCCCGGCCAGGGCTCCGCGCAGCGTTCTCGTCCCGTCGAGAGCCATCGGTCCGCCCACTGTAACGCGCGCGCGGGCCGCGGGTACTCCGGGCATGGACGTCGCCGTGCACCATCGCCGCGCGCGCGAGCGCGGCGTGAAGCCGATCCTCTACTGGCTCGTGCGCGCGGTCTTCCAGCCGTTCTTCCACCTCTACTTCCGCCTCAGCCGGATCGGGCGCGAGCACATCCCGCAGGACGGCCCGGTGATCCTCGCGGCGAACCACCGGTCCTTCCTCGACCCGTTCGTGATCGGCACCTGCCTGCGGCGCCCGCTCTACTACGTGGCGAAGGAGGAGCTGTTCCGGCACCGGCTGGCCGGCTGGTTCCTCGGGTCGCTCGGCGCGTTCCCCGTCGCGCGCGGGAACGGCGACGGCGACATGGTGGCGACCGCGAAGACGATCCTCGACCGCGGCGACTGCGTCGTGATCTTCCCCGAGGGCACCCGCGTGCGGCCCGGCCCGCTGCGCGCCGCGCGGCGCGGCGTCGGGCGCCTCGCGCTGGAGACCGGCGCACCCGTCGTCCCCGTCTCCGTGATCGGCAGCGAGGCCGTGCGCCGCGGCTGGCGGATCCGGCCCCACAAGGTCCGCATGCGCGTCGGGCGGCCGCTCACCTTCCCGCTCGTGGAGGCCGCCTCGCCCCAGCTCGCGCAGGCCGTGACCGACCGGATCTGGCCGTGCGTCGAGCTGCAATGGGAGTGGCTCGGCGGGGTCACGCCGCACCGGCGGGCCGCGGTGGTCGGCGCCGGCGCCTGGGGCACCGCGCTCGCGGTCGTGCTCGCCCGCGCCGGCCTGCGCGTCCAGCTCGGCTGCCGCACCCCCGAGCAGGCGGCCGCGCTGGCCGTCGCCGGCGAGAACGCGGCGCGCCTGCCGGGCGTGGCGCTGCCCCGCGAGGTCGACGTCGTCCCGGCCGCCGACCTCGACCTCGCGGCCGCCGACCTCCTCGTCCTCGCGGTCCCGAGCCGCGAGCTGCCGGCCGCGCTCGCCGTCCACGCTGCGGACGCCCGCCCCGACGTCGCCGTGCTCGTGACCGGCCAGGGCCTCGTGGGCCCGCACGGGACGCTCCCCTCGGCGGCGGTCGCCGAGCGGCTGCCCGCCGCCGCGACGCTGGCGCTGGGCGGGCCGGCGCGGCCCGCCGATCTCTCCGCTCACGGCGCCTCCCTGGTCCTCGCCGGCGAGAGCCGGACGGCCGTCCGGCGGCTCGCCGACGTCCTCGCGGCGGCCGGCTGCGACGTCCACGAGACCGCCGACCTCGTCGGGGTCGAGCTCGCCGGGGTGGCGAAGAACGCCGCGAGCCTCGCCGCGGCCGCCGCCGCCCCCACGGGCCCGAACGCCGCGGGCGCCGCCGCGGGCAAGGTCTTCGCCGAGCTCGAGGCCTACAGCCGCGCGTGTGGCGGGCGGCCGGAGACCTTCGCCGGGCCGGCCGGGGCCGGGGACCTCGTGGCCACCGTCCTCGCCGCCGAGCGCCGGCCCGCCGACGCCGTCGAGGCGGTGCCGCTGCTCGCCGGGCTGCTGGCCGAGGCCGGCGTCCCGGCTCCCGCCCTCAGCGGTCTGGCGGACCTCGTCGAGGGTCGCGTCGAGGCGGAGGCCTGGGCGGCGGGCATCACCCGACCGGCCGAAGGGCGCAGCCGCGTTCGCACGGCGGCCTAGGGGTAGGCTGCCGTGGAGTGGAGGACCTGGCACCCGAGGCGAAGGCGGAACTCGACCGCGACTTCTCCGACCTGTACCGCGCGCACCTGCGCGACGTCTACAGCTACTCCTACTACCGGGTCGGCAACCACCACGACGCGGAGGACCTCACCGAGCAGACGTTCCTCCAGGCCTACCGGCACTTCGCGCGGGCGCAGCGCGAGTCGAACGGGCGCCCGCTGCGGCCGTGGCTCATCCGGATCGCGCACAACCTCGCGGCCAACTACTACCGCGACCGGGCCCGCAAGCCGCAGACGAACCTCGAGGACGCGGGCACCATCGGCGAGCTGCACACGACCGAGTCGATCGTCGAGGGTCGCGAGGAGCTGCGCAAGGTCCTCGCCGGCGTGCAGCAGCTGCCCGACGACCGGCGGGAGGCGCTGATCATGCGCTTTGCGCTCGACATGGACAACCGGGAGATCGCCCGCGCGCTCGGCCGCTCCGACGGCGCGACGAAGGTGCTGATCCACCGCGCGATCCGCCAGCTCGAGGGCATCGTCGAGGAGAAGGCGGCGTGAGCAGCCGCGAGACGACCGCCGACTTCGAGGACCTGCTGCGCCGGGCGCTCGCGCCCGTCGAGCCGCCGGAGGACCTCGCCCAGCGCCTCGAGGATCATCTCGTCCAGCTCACCGAGGCGGCGGCCGAGGAGCTCGAGTCGTGGGAGCTCGCGGCCATGCGCGACCCGCGCAACTGGGCCCGGCCGGCGGCCGCGGCCGCCGTGAGCGTCGGGGCCGGCGCGGCGCTCGTCCTCGTTCGCGCGCGGAGCCGCGGCCGCCGCCGCGCCCAGGCGAAGGGGTTCGCGAGCGCCGCCGAGCGGGCGCTGCGCGAGGTCGCCGACGAGGCCGGGAAGCTGCTGCGCGAGGGACGGCGCCGTTCGTAGCGTGCCGGGGAGCTGATCCGCCCGGGTCGGGCCCCGTACGGCCCCTGCTAGCTTGGACCGGCGTTCGATGGCCGAGACCTGCTACCGCCACCCCAGCCGCGAGACGCGGGTCTCCTGCTCCTCGTGCGGGCGGGCGATCTGCCCCGACTGCATGACTCCCACCCCGGTCGGGATGCGCTGTCCGGAGTGCGCGCGCGACCGGACGCCCGTGCGCACCGCGGCCACGCTGACCGACCGGCCGACGGTGACCTACGCGCTCATCGCGCTGAACGTCGTGGTGTTCGTCGTCTCGACCGTGGCGGGCGGCGGCCTCGCCCGGGGCGTCGGCGGCCGGGCGATCGCCGAGGGCGCGCTCTACGGCCCGGCGATCGCCGACCAGCACGAGTACTACCGCCTCGTGACCTCCGGCTTCCTGCACGCCGGGATCCTCCACCTGCTGTTCAACATGTACTTCATCTTCGTGCTGGGCTCGATGCTCGAGCCGGCCCTCGGCCGCTGGCGGTTCCTCCTCCTCTACGTCACGTGCCTGCTCTGCGGCTCGCTCGGGGCCCTGATCGCGGAGCCCGACGTGCGGACGGTCGGCGCGTCGGGCGCGGCGTTCGGCCTGCTCGGGGCCGCGATCGTCATGGGCCGCTCCCGCGGCATCGACATCTGGCGCTCCGGCCTGGCGCCGACCTTGGCCATCAACCTCGTGTTGACCCTCGCCGTGCCGGGTATCTCGATCGGCGGCCACGTCGGCGGGGTGATCGGCGGGTTCGTCGCCGGCGCCGTGATCGATCGCGCCGCGGAGCGCGGGCATCAGGCGCTCGCCACCGTGGCGTGCCTCGCCATCGGGATCGGCGCGGCCGTCGCCGCGGTGGCGGTGGCGGGCGGGTCCGGCCTGCTCCGGGCGTGATCGCCGGTCGTCCCTGGACCGTGGCGCGCCGGCGCTCGGGGCAGCCCGTGGCTGCGCGCGCGGCCCTGGCTGGTGCCCGGGCTCGCGCTCGTGGTGGCCGGCGGCTACCGGCTCGCTGCACGCGGCCATGCCCTGTCACCTCGTGAGTGGCAGCACCGCGCCCGGCCCGGGCGGCACCCGGTCGGGGTGGAGGGCGTGGGCGAGGACCTCGAGGCCGTCGACCAGGCGGGTGCCGGGGCGCGAGAACCAGGCGGCGGCGTCGACGGCGAGGACCTCGCCGGCGCCGAGCGACGCGCAGCCGCTCGCGGTAGGCCTCGGCCTCGGCGAGCGCGCGAGGCGCGTCGTGGCCACAGGGCATGACGAGCACGATGTCCGGCGCCGCGGCGGCGACCTCCTCCCACGTGCGCTCCTCGGAGCGCTCCCCCGGGAGGCCCAGCACGTCCTCTCCGCCCGCGTAGTCGACGAGCTGGGGCGTCCAGTGCCCGGCGACGAACACGGGGTCGAGCCATTCCAGCGCGGCGACGCGCGGCCGCCGCGCCCCGCGGACCGCGAGCCGGACCGCGTCCACGCGCCGGGCGCAGTCCTGCACGAGCTCGACGCCGGCGTCCTTGCGGTCGGTCGCCTGCGCCAGCGTGCGCGACGTCCCCGAGCACCTCGCCGAGCGTGGTCGGGTCGAGGGTGACGACGCGCGGCGCCGGGTCGATCTCCTCCGCGACGGCGCGGACGTCGTCCGCGGAGACGGCGCAGACCGGGCACAGCTCCTGGGTCACGATGAGGTCCGGGCGGAGGTCGAGCAGCAGGTCGGCGTCGAGCGCGTAGATCGCCGCGCCCGCCCGGGTGCGCTCCTTGACCGCCGTGTCGATCTCGCGCGAGGAGAGGCCCGACGGGAGGACGTCGCGCGTGGCGCGCGGCAGCTCCCGGGCCGCGGCGGGGTGGTCGCACTCGTGCGTGACGGCGATAAGCTCGCCGCCGAGCCCGAGCGCGAACAGCGTCTCGGTCGCGGAGGGGACGAGGCTGACGATGCGCACGAGGGCAACGATATGTCACGGCTGAGCGACGGCGAGATCGCCGATCGCGTGCGCGGCAGCGCCTGGGAGCGGGAGGGTGACGCGATCGTGCGCGAGTGGAGCTTCCCGGACTTCGGGGCGGCCATGGCCTTCGCGAACCGCGTCGCCGAGGCGGCGGAAGCGGTAAACCATCACCCCGACATCCTCGTCCACGGGTGGAACAAGGTGCGCCTGACCATGACCAATCACTCCGCCGGCGGGCTCACCGCGATCGACTTCGAGACGGCGAGCCGCTTCGACGCCCTCGCCGGGTGAGCGGCCCGCGCCGCCTCCTCGTCGCGGCGCTGCTCGCGCTCGCGGCCACCGCGCTGGTGCCGGGCGCCGCCGGCGCGCGAACCGTGCGGGTGTTCGCCGTGGGGCCGAAGTTCTCGCTCGACTGGGTCGTGAGCCGATCGACCTACCACGACAAGCTCTTCGCGCTCGCCGATCGGTCGCTGCGCACCGCCGGCGCGCCGGCCGTGCAGGAGGGCGCCGACGACGTCGCCGGCCACCGCCTCGGGCCGAGCGATCCACGCCGGCCCGTGCGGACGGCGCGCGACCTCGTCGTGCTGCCCGAGGACGTCGGGCTCCCCGCCGCGTTCACGGGCACCCGCGGGGCCGGCGCGCGGGCGGCCACGGGGCTGGTGTCGAGCGTCGCCTCCCTGCTCGGGACGCTACGCCGACCCCGCGGCGTACTACGCCGGGCGCTTCCCGGGCCTGGGCGCCCGCCCGGTCCGGCAGCTCGCGGTCGCCCTCACCGACACGTTCGGCCGGGTCGCCGTCGAGACCTACGCCGAGCTGGCGCGGCGCTACGGCGTCTACCTCGAGGCCGGCGTCGACATGGCCCGGAGCTGGCGGATCGTCTGCACCCGCCGCGCGACGTTCACCCCGCCGCCCGGCGCGAGCCGCTGCGACGAGGAGAACCCCGCGAAGGTGGCCCGGCTGCGCGACCCGGACGAGCCGGCTCGCGACTACGTCTACGAGGCCGCGACGCCCGAGCCCGTGAACATGGCGCTCGTCTTCGCGCCCGACGGCCGCCTGATCTCGCGCCAGGTCAAGAGCTACCTCACGCCGATCGAGCTCCCGGGCGCCGGGCTCGATCTGGTCCCGGGCGCGGTATCGGGACTGCGCGTCGTGCGGACGCCGGTCGGGCGGCTCGGGTTCGTGACGAGCAAGGACGCCTGGATGCCCGACGTCGTCCAGAAGCTCGATCAGCAGCGGGTGGACCTGCTCGTCCAGCCGGAGTTCTTCGTCGGCGACACCGTCAAGCCCACCGGGCCCTGGGCGCCCGACGTCCTGAAGGCCGCGGGGTACTCCGACCTGCTGCGCCACCCGTCGATCGAGGCGATGGCGCTGCCCGAGCTGACCGGCAACCTCTACGACTTCCCCGCCGACGCCCAGTCCCACATCGCGATCAAGCCGCGCGGGCGCGGCGGCGGGCCGCGCGGCGCCCTCGTCGGGCAGGACCCCGCTCCGGGCCTCGGGACCGTGGCCCGATGGCTCGTGCCGGACCCGGCGGCGCCGGGCGAGCCGATGGCCGAGCGCCGTCGCCGCCTCGGCCACGCCGGGGACGCCGCCGGTCCGACCTCGGGCGTCGCGTGCCCCAGCCCGCGCGTGGCGGGTCCGTGCCGGGGCGGCCAGGTCGAGGACGTCGTCTGGCGTGACGTCGAGGTCGGTCGCGCGCCGCGCCGCCGGCCCGTGGTCCGGCGCAAGCGGGGCGCCACGCCGTTCACGACCAGCCGGCCGATCTCGCCGTCCTCGGCGCCCCAGCGCAACGTCGCGCTCGCCGCCCGCGGACGGCAGGCCTGGGCGGCCTTCGAGGAGCGACGGCGCGGGCGCGAGCAGGTCGTCCTCGTCCGCTCGGCCGACGGCGGGCGCCACTGGGGCTACCGGACCCGTCCGACCGGTCGGCGTCCGGGGCGCGCGACGGAGTGGTGGCCGAGCGTGGCCGCAGCGGCCGGCGGGCGGGTGTGGATGGCCTGGCAGGACGACTCGAGCGGCACGATGCGCGCCTACGTCGCCCTCTCCCGCGACGGCGGGCGGACCTTCGCCGCGGCGGTGGCCGTCGGGCGCGCCGCGCCGCGCGGCGCCCGGCAGTGGGAGCCCAAGGTCGCGGCCCTGGGCGGCGACGACGCGATCGTGGCCTGGATCGACGAACGGGCGCGGTCGGCCGACGACGGCCTCCCCCAGGCGCACCTCCACGTCGCGCGGGTGCGCGGGCGGCGGGTCGTCTCCGACCGGCGCCTCGACGACGGCGAGCCCGTGGAGAACGCGGCGAAGCTCGCGAACGCCTGGGCGCCGTCGCTCGCCGTCCGGGGACGGACGGTGCTCGCCTCCTGGGTCGACTTCCACACCTACGACTGGCGGGTGTACTCGCGGATCTCCCCCGACGCCGGGCGCACCTGGCGGCGCACCGCCCAGGTGAGCGACGCGCCTCCCCCGCCGGGGAGCACGGAGCCCGTGGAGTCGATCGACGACGCGCCGCGGGCCGCGCTCACCGACCGGGGGCCGCTCGTCGCCTGGACCGACTTCCGCAAGGACGCGTCCTCGGCGTCGCGCCCCTCCCGCCTCTACGACATCGACGTCGCCGTGCCCGGCCGTCCGAACCGCCAGGTCGACCCGCACGGCGCGCGTCAGGTGAACACGTTCTCCCCGGCCATCGTGCCGCTCGCCGGGGGCGCCGCGCTCGTGGCCTGGCAGGACCATGTCCGCGGCCTCGGCGACGTGCGCATCACGCGGGTGCGGGAGGGTCGTGGCGGCGGGCGCGCCGTGCGGGTCGACGACGGCGGCTCATCGGGTCAGAACGCGTGGCGGCCGGCGCTCGCGCTCGCCGGCTCCCAGGTCGTCGCGGCCTGGGAGGACGACCGCGACGGGCCCCCCCAGGTCTTCGCCGCGGGCGCGCCGGTGGCGCGAATCCGCTGAGCGGGGCTGCGGGCGCGCCGGCGGGCGAGGCGACCGCGGCCGTCGCCCGCGCCGGCGTCAGCCGGGCGGCGCGTAGGGCACGACGGCGTTCGCGGCGAGGCTCGTGGACCACACGACGCCGTCGCCGACCGCCACGCCGAGCGGGACGGCGGGCAGCTTCACGGGCTCGCCGGCCCGTCGGGCCGTCCGGGCGTCCACCCGGGCGAGCGTCCCGGCCACGGCGCTCGGCACCCAGAGCGTGGAGCCCTCCGCGGCGAGCGCGCGCGGGTCGGCGCCGACCGCGATCCGGGCGCCCACGCGGTTGCCGGCCGGGTCGACCGGGCGCACGGCCCCGTTGCGGGCGTCGACCACCCACAGCCGCCCGGCCGCGCCGGCGACGGCGCGCGGCTCGCCGCCCACGTCCACCGTGGCCGTGGCGCGGCCGGCACGCGGGTCGATCCGCGTGATCGTGCCGTCGCCGCTGTTCGCCACCCAGATCGCGCCGGCGAAGGCCGTCACGCCGACCGGCGCGCGCCCGACCTTCACGGGCGCGCCCCGCGCCGCGGCGGTGCCGGCGTCGAGCCGGGAGGCGGTGCCGTCACCGCGATTGGCCACCCACACCGTCCCGCCCTCCACCGCGAGCCCCTCGGGCGCCCGGCCCACCGGCGCGGGGCCGCCGAGCGTCCCGCTGCCGCCGACGCTGACGCGCCGGACCGCGTTCTCGCCCGTGAGGCTGACCCAGGCCACGCCGCCGGCGACCGCGACCGAGTCGGGGTCGCGCCCCACGGCGAACCGGCCCGTCACCCGCCGCCGGCGGGCGTCGAGGCGCACCAGGGTGCCCGCCGCGCTGGCGGCGACCCACACGCTGCCCGCGCCGGTGGCGATCCCGTCGGGTCCGCCCGGGACGGGGATCGGGGCGCCGACGCGCCCGGCCGAGCCCGTCGCCGCCGGAGTCCGCGTCCCGGCGCCGACCGTGGCGCCCGGGCCGCCGTCGCCGCCGCCGGAGAGCACCGCGACGAGCGCCGCGATCGCCGCCAGCGCGGCCACGGCGGCGAGGGCCGCCGCGCCCCGCCGCCGGCGGGCCGGCGCCGGCGGCGGGCCCCGCCTCGCCGGGGGCCCCGGAGGCGGGGTCGCGACCGGCGCCGTCGGTCCCGGGGCCTCGCGCGTCGGCGGGGCGGCCGCCACCGCCGGCGCGGCGGTCTCCGCCGGAGTCGACGGCCCGGCGCCCGCCGTGGCCGGCGAGGGCTCCTCGGCGGCCGTCGGCCGGGAGGCGGGGGCCGTGGGACGAGCGCCCGCCGGCCCGCCGGCATCCTCGAGCGCGGCCCGGGTCGCCTCGGCCGCCGCCTCGGCCGACGGGAAGCGCGCCGCGGGGTCCTTCGCCATGGCGCGCGCCACGACCCCGTCGAGCGCGGCGGGCACGGCCGCCTCCACGTCGCGCGCGGCCGGCGGCTCCGCGTTGAGGTGGGCGTGCATGACCGCCAGCTCGGTGTTCCGCCGGAAGGGCGCCTGGGCGGTGAGCGCCTCGTAGAGCACGCAGCCGTACGCGTACACGTCGCTCGCCGCGTCGCCCCGCCGACCTTCGATGCGCTCCGGCGCGAGGTAGTCCGGGGTCCCGACCATCGCGCCGGTCCGCGTCATGGCGCCGCCGGTGTCCGCCTCCGTCCGGGCGATGCCGAAGTCGGTCAGCCACGAGCGCTCGCGACCGTGCTCGTGGGAGATGAGGACGTTGGCGGGCTTGACGTCACGATGCACGAGGCCGCGCCGATGGGCGGCGCCGAGCGCGTCGGCCACGGGAGCGAGCAGGGCGACCGCCCGCCCGGGGGCGAGCGGCCCCTGGGCCTCGAGCAGCGCGCGGAGATCCGTCCCGGGCACCCAGCGCATGACGAGGTAGAGCACCCCGTCGGTCTCGCCCGCCTCGTAGACCGGCACGATGTTCGGGTGCTCGATCGCGGCGGCCAGGCGCGCCTCCCGCCGGAAGCGCTTGCGGTACTCGGCCGTCGCGGACATCTCGGGCCGGATCGCCTTCAGCGCGACGGCGCGATCGAGTGCCACCTGGCGGGCCCGGTAGACCACGCCCATGCCGCCACGGCCCGCGACGCCCTCGATCCGGCAGCCCGGCCACCGTCGCCCCGACCCGGAGGTCTGCCATGGGCGGGATTCCTAGCACGGCGCACCGGGGAGGCGTGAGGGTAGGCTCGGGGTCATGCCGGCCGACGCCCCTTCCGGACGTCCCACGCCGCAGGAGCTCAAGGAGCGGATCGCGGCCGAGCGCCGCGGCGACCCGTTCCTCGTCCTGCGCGACGGCGCGGGCGCGCAGATGATCGTCGAGCTCGGCGCGGGGGTGGACCGGATCGCGGTGGGGCGCGCCCCCGCCAGCGACCTCTGCATCGACTGGGACGATCAGGCCTCGCGGCTGCACGCCGAGCTCGAGCGGATGGGCGACGACTGGACGGTGGCCGACGACGGGCTCTCGCGCAACGGCACGTGGCTGAACGCCGACCGCGTCACCGGTCGCCGCCGGCTCAGCGACGGGGACGTGCTGCGGTTCGGCCGGACGACCGCCGAGTTCCGCGCGCCGGCGCCCGCCGTCAGCGGCCTCGATGTCGGCGAGACCGCCGTCGCGCCGGACGTGCCGGACGCCGCGTCCCTGTCGCCGACCCAGCGCAAGGTGCTCGTGGCGCTCTGCCGCCCGTTCCGCGACGCGACGGGCTATGCGACCCCGGCGACGAACCGCGAGGTCGCCGAGGAGCTGTTCCTCAGCGTCGACGCGGTCAAGACCCATCTGCGCACGCTGTTCGCCAAGTTCGAGATCGGGGACCTGCCGCAGAACCAGAAGCGGGTCCGCCTCGTCGAGCTCGCGCTGCGCAGCGGGCTCGTCTCGCTGCGCGACCTGTAGCGGCCGCCGGCCTCGCCTCCGCCGCCGTCGTCACCGCACGTCCGGGAGCTCGTCCGCGCGCCCGCGCCGCGACCCGTGCGCCGCCCGGGCCGCTGCTACCGTTCGCGCCGACGGCCTGGATGACCGACGACGTCCCACCTCGAAGTAGCGCCCGGCAGGTGCCCGGGCGCGCGGCCCCCGGTCCGTGACCGCGGTCCTCCTCCTTCTCGGCGTCGTCGTGCTGATCGCGCTCAACGCGTTCTTCGTGGCGGCGGAGTTCGGCCTCGTCCGCGCGCGGCGCGGACGCCTGGAGCAGCTCGCGAAGGAGGATGCGCCCGGGGCGCAGGAGGCGCTGGACGAGCTCGACGACATCTCGGAGTACCTCGCCTCCGCGCAGCTCGGGATCACCCTCGCCTCGATCGGCATCGGCTTCCTCGGCGAGCCGGCCATCGCCTCGCTCCTGGAGCCGCTGTTCGGCAGCATCTCCCACGGCGCGGCGGTGGCGATCAGCATCGTCGTCGCCTACCTCATCACGACGGCGCTGCACATCACCCTCGGCGAGCAGGTGCCGAAGATCCTCGCCATCACCCGCGCGGAGCGCACGGCCCGCCGGGTCTCCCGTCCGCTGCGCGTCTTCTCCCTCACGTTCCGGCCGTTCATCCGCCTGCTCGACGCGACCTCCAACGCGATCCTGCGCCTGTTCGGCGTGCGGGCGGGAGAGGTCGGCGACCCCGGCGGCACGTCGGAGGACCTCAAGCTCCTGATCGCCGAGTCGGCCGAGGGCGGGCACCTCGACCGCGGCGAGGCGGGGATGCTCTCGGGCGTCTTCCACCTCCACGAGCAGGAGGCGCGCCAGGTGATGACGCCGATCCCGGCCGTGGTGAGCGTGGACGCGGGGGAGGACGTCGAGGCCGCGCTGCGCCGGTGCGTCTCGAGCGGCCACAGCCGGCTCGTCGTCACCGAGGATCGCAACCCGGACAAGGTGCGCGGCTTCGTCCACGCGAACTCGCTCGCCCAGATCCTGCTGACCGACGGGCCCGAATCGGCGATCGAGCCGGCGATCCGCGACGCGACGATCGTGCCGGAGACCAAGCCGCTCGACGACCTGCTCGCCGACCTGCAGCGCAGCCGCACCTCGCTCGCCGTCGTGGTCGACGAGTACGGCCGCACCGCGGGGATCGTCACGGTCGAGGACATCGTCGAGGAGGTCGTGGGGGAGATCGACGACGAGACCGACCCGGCGGGGGGCGCCGTGCGGCAGCTCGCGAACGGCGACTGGTACGTGCGCGGCGAGGTGGCCGTGACCGATCTCGCGGATCACGGGCTCGCCCTCCCGGTGGACAGCGACGCCTACAACTCGGTCGGCGGCTTCGTGTTCTCCGAGCTCGGGCGGCTGCCGCGCCGCGGCGACACGGTCGAGCGCGAACGGCTACTCGATCCGCGTCGAGTCCGTGCGCGACAACCGCATCGAGGCCGTCCGCATCCGGGAGCGGGGCGGGGCCGAGGCGTGAGCGTCGGGGCGCGGCGCGCCGCCACCCGGCGTGGCGGATGCGCGGATCGCCGCGCGCGGCTCAAGTGGCGAATGGCGCAAGGCGCGAAAACGCGCTAGCGTTCGCCGCCTCACAGCCGCTCGTGCCCCGGAATGGCCCGGCGGTTGAGGAGGAGAGGATGGTGGATCGGGGCGGGTCCACCACCGGGAAAGCCGAAGCCGGCCCCCGAAAGGGCCGGCTTCGTGCTTCTGGGAGGAGGTGCTGCTGTGAGGTACGTCGCGACGGGAGTATCGGCGCGCAACCTCAAGCGGCTTTAAAAGCGCAGTGAAGGTTGCGTCAGGGCGGCGGCCGCCGCGCACGAGCGCCCGGCGCTAGCCGTACTGGTGGAATCCGCGCCCGGCCTTGCGGCCGAGGGCGCCGTCCGCCACCAGCGCCCGGAGTCGGCCCGGCACCGGCGTCCCGAGGGTCTCGCCGATCGCCTCGGCGACGTCGAGGCCGACGAAGTCGAGCAGCGCGAGCGGGCCGAGCGGGTGGTGGGCGCCGAGATGCATGCACCGGTCGACGTCCTCCGCGCTGATGCCCGTCTCCTCCATCAGCTCGACCGCGGAGAAGAGGAACGGGAAGAGGAGCCGGTTGACGACGAAGCCGGGCACGTCGGGCACCTCGACGGCGGTCTTCCCGAGCACGTCGCACATCTCCCGCGCACGGGCGCGGGTCTCCTCGCTCGCCGCGGTCGGGAACGCGAGCTCGACGAGCTCCATCTTCGCCACGGGGTTGAACACGTGGAGGCCGACGAAGCGCTCGGGCCGCCGGCTCGCCGCGGCGAGGCCCTCGATCGAGAGCGACGACGTCGTCGTGGCGAGCAGCGCGGCGGCATCGAGGTGGCCGTGGAGGTCGCCGAGCAGGTCCGCCTTGGCCGCATGGTCCTCGACGATCGCCTCGACGACGAGCGTGCTCTCGGCGAGCGCGTCGAGGTCGGTGCGGATGTGCACGTCGCCCGCCTCGGCGCCGTGCACCATCCGGCTGCGGATCTGCTCGATCGACTCCGCCGCGCGCTCCGCGGACTCCGTCGAGCGCGCCCAGAGCACCACGTCGCCGTGGGCCGCCGCCGACGCCGCCACGCCGCACGCCATCGCCCCCGATCCCGCGACTCCGACCCGCTCCCGCACCCGCCGGCCTCCCCTTGGTTGACTCGCCAGTCAATCGGTACAGTACGTCAGACGGACGCGCCGGCACCACCGGCGCGCCCCCGCATCCGCCGCCGAGAGCGAACACCGGAGGGTCACCACCCATGAGGAACGGGCACGGCCGCGAGGTCGTCATCGTCGAGGCCGTACGCACCCCGATCGGGCGCGGCCACAAGGAGAAGGGCTACTACAAGGACGTCCATCCGAACGCCCTGCTCGGCAAGGTCATGACCGAGGTGATCGACCGGGCCGGCATCGAGGCCGGCGAGGTCGAGGACGTCATCACGGGCTGCGTGCAGCAGTTCGGCGAGCAGGGCCTGAACGTCGGCCGCAACGCCTGGCTCGAGGCCGGCCTGCCGATCGAGACGCCCGCGACGACGATCGACCGCCAGTGCGGGTCCGCCCAGCAGGCGGTGAACTTCGGCGCCGCCCAGATCGCCTCGGGGGTCCACGACGTCGTCGTCGGCTGCGGCGTCGAGCACATGGGACACATCTCCTTCGCCGACGCGATGCAGACCCAGAAGGACTACGGGATGGCGTTCACCCCCGAGCTGCTCGCCCGGTACAACATCGTCGGGCAGGGCCTCGGGGCCGAGATGATCGCCGATCAGTGGGAGATCCCCCGCTCCGAGCTCGACGAGCTGGCCGTCCGCTCGCACCGGCTCGCCCACCAGGCGACCGAGGAGGGCCGCTTCGAGCGCGAGATCGTCCCCTTCCAGGTCAACGGCGACACCTACGTGGCCGACCAGGGCATCCGGCCGGACACGAGCCTCGAGACGCTCGCGCAGCTCAAGCCCGCGTTCAAGCCGGACGGCAAGATCACCGCGGCGAACTCGTCGCAGATCTCCGACGGGGCGGCCGCGGTGCTGCTGATGGACGCCGAGACCGCACGGGCCCACGGCCTCAAGGCCCGGGCGCGCATCGTCGACCAGACGACGGTCGGCTGCGACCCGGTGAAGATGCTCGAGGGACCGATCCCGGCGACCCGCAAGCTGCTCGATCGCAACGACATGGCGATCGGCGACATCGACCTCGTCGAGATCAACGAGGCCTTCGCCCCGGTCCTCGGCGCCTGGCGGCGCGAGCTCAACCCGGACATGGACAAGGTCAACGTGAACGGCGGCGCGATGGCGCTGGGCCACCCGCTCGGCTCGACCGGAGCGCGGCTCATCACCACGCTGCTCCACGAGCTCGAGCGCTCCGACCAGGAGATCGGCCTCGTGACGATGTGCTGCGGCGGGGGCCTCGGCACCGGCACGATCATCCAGCGGGTCTGAGGCGCGCGCGACTCACCGCGCCGCGCGCTCGAGCACGGCGCGCGCGGCGCGGCAGGAGCGCACGCGCCCGGGTCGGACGTGCCGATCGACCCGCGCGACCCGCCCGTCCGCGCCGAGCCAGACGAGGTCGAGCGCGAAGCGCATCCCGAGCGTGTGCACCGAGCGCGTCGCGGGCAGCAGCAGCGCCACGCCGGCCGGCATGTCCCGCAGCCCGGCCAGGCCGCGAAGGCGGGCGAGCGGCGTCGCCGCGACCCGGACCTGGAGGCCCGGCGCGACCGCGAGGGTGATCGCCGGCAGGCGGGCGAGGCGGGCGGGCACGCCCATCCGAGGCGGCGCGGCCCGGAGGTTCGCCCCCGGGCAGCGCACCGATTCCGCCCGGTCGGCTGACACCTCGCGGCGGGAGCCGCATCCGCGCCGGCCGCGCCTCGGCGCTCAGCCCTCCCAGCGGAAGCCCACGGGCGCCGGCGCGGGCGGGAGCGGGCTGGCCGGCAGCCCCGGCGACGGGTCGGGGTCGTTGTAGCCCCCCGGGGCGATGTCGTTCGGGGTGTCGGGGTGGAAGAGCGCCGCGAGGTACTGGGCCTGGCCGCGCCCGACGCCGAGCTCGAACTGGCCTCCGCCGTAGGCGCGGATCCCGTGCGCCGCGCAGTGGTCGTAGCCGGCGCAGAGCGCCCGCAGGGGGCCGAAGCGCGACGGCTTGATGTTCACCATCTTCGGCGGGAAGGGCAGCGCCTCGATGTCGGCGACCGAGTGGATCGGGGCGTCCCAGGTGATGCGGTCGCGATGGGGCTCGAGCACGGCGTCGACCTCGGGGTCGTCGATGCCCGGGTCCTCGATCCAGGCGTCGGGGAACGCCTCGGCCACGCGCCGGTAGAGGTCGGGACCGGCGGTCTGGTCCACCGCCGTGCCCTTGTAGAAGCCCTTGAAGTCCACCGAGTCGACGGCGCCGGTGGCGACCAGGGCGGCGATGAGGTCCTCGTCCCAGTCCGCGGTGGGATCGAGCTTGAAGCGCAGCGTGGGGTAGAGGTCGAGGAGGCGGCGCAGGGGGTCGAGGCTTGCGGGCTCGCCGAGGCGCAGCGACACGACGAACGTGAGCGGCGCGGGCGTGCGGCCGAGCACCTCGTGCAACGGCCTTGCGGCCTGGCGCAGCGCCAGGTCGAGCGCCGCGGAGTGGAAGGCCCAGCGACGATAGAGGCGGGAGACCTCGCCGCGCTCCGGCTCCTTCGTGGGGAAGAGGTCGAGCTCCTCGGTGAGGGTGCAGAACTCGCCGAGGGTGCGCGGGCCGGTGAGATCGTGGACCGGGCCGGCGGCCTGGACCGCGTCGTGGTCCTCCCCGTCGTAGACGACGTCCTCCCCGAGTCCCTCCTCGCCGCCGCCGTGCAGGTGGATGACGGTGGATCGGCGCGTGAAGCCGCTGGAGACGTCGCGCGTCAGGCCCTCGAGCGCGTAGGCGTCGATCTCGAGCGGAAGCTCGGCGAGGAGGTCGTAGGTCGCCATCGGCCCGCAGGACCCTAGATGATCGATCCCGGGGCGCCGCGCGCCCGGGCGGGACCGCGCGATGTCGATTCCACGCCCCGGCGCGCGCGGCCGCGCGTCCGATCGCCTACGCCGGGCGGCTCGCGGCGCCGGCCGGCACGACGCGGGCCACGAAGTCCCGCAGCCCGCCGATGGCCGCCGGGTCGATCGCGTGGGGGACGGGCGATTCCCGGTAGGTCACGTCGAGGCCGGCCGCGGCCAGCCGGTCGCGCGCGTCGCGCCCGAAGGCGACGTCGATGACCGGATCGAGCGTCCCGTGCGCGATCGTCACCGGGACGCCCCGGTGAGCGTCGAGGTCGAGCGCGAATCCCTCGACCTCCGGGAGGAAGGCGCTCAGGGCGACGATCCCGGCCGGCGCGGGGCGGCCGGCGCCGAGGCCGGCCGCGTAGGACATCACGGTCCCCTGCGAGAACCCGCCGAGCACCGTGCGCCCGATCGGGACCCCGAGCGCCGCCGGGAGCGCGTCGAGCCAGCCGGTGAGGCGCGCGTAGGTCGCGTGGAAGGTGTCCGGGTCGGGGAAGCCGACCCGCCGCACGACGTACCAGTGGCGACCCCCCGGACTCAGGTGCAGGGGCCCGCCGGGGGTGATGCCCACGAGGCGGCGCTCGGGGTCGAGCGCGTCGAGCAGCGGCGCGAGGTCGTGCTCGCCGGTCCCGCGGCCGTGCAGCAGCACGAGCGCCCCCTCCGGCGCCGCCGCCGCCGGGCGGATGACGTGGACGAGGTCGTCGATCGACCCGGCCGCGGCCATCAGCCCTGCGCCGCGCCCGCGCGGGGGTTGACGATCGGGGTGAGGGTGCGCTCCAGCGTCTCGCGCATCGGCTCGTAGCGCTCCGGGAGCACGAGGCTCTCCCCGAGCGCGTCGGCCGGCTCGTCCACCGCGAACCCCGGCTCGAGCGTGGCGAGCTCGAAGAGCACGCCGCTCGGCTCGCGGAAGTAGACGGAGTGGAAGTAGATCCGGTCGATCACCGGGGTCGGACGGGCGCCCTCGGCCGCGACGCGTCCGCGCCACGCCTCGAGCTCCGGGTCGTTCACGGCGGCCCAGGCGACGTGGTGGACGGTGCCGGCGCCCTGGACGCCGCGCTCGGCGGGCGCCGGATCGTAGGCGTAGCCGCCCCGTCGGGCCGACCCGGCCGCCTCGTGGCCGCCGGCGGCGGCCGTGAACCCGAGCCCGGCCTCGAGCAGGGCGCGGCTCGCCGCGGGGTCGGAGGCATAGGCCCGCACGCCGTCGAAGCCGAGGAGCGCGTGCTCGGAGGGGACGTCCGGCGCGAGCGCCGCGAGCGGCCGGTCCGGGAGGCCCTCCCGCACGACGAGCGCGAGCGTGAGGCCCTCGGGATCCGGAAAGCGCAGCACGTCCCCCTCGCGCTCGGCGGTCACGCCCTCGGCGGCCAGCCGCTCGGCCCAGAAGTCGAGCGCGGCGGGCGAGCCCACCCGCCAGGCCACGGTGTGGACCATGCCGTCGCCGGCGCGGCCGGGCGCCGCGTCGGGGAACTCGAAGAACGTCATCGCGCTGCCGGGGGAGCCGTGCTCGTCGCCGTAGTAGAGGTGGTAGACGTCGGGCTGATCGTGGTTCACGGTCTTCTTGACCATGCGCTGGCCGAGCACCCGCACGTAGAAGTCGACGTTGCGCGGCGCGTCGGCGGTGATCGCGGTGACGTGGTGGATGCCCTCGAGCTGCATGGCGGCTCCTTCGGAGTGCGGGAAGACGGCGAGGACGGGGAGTCTAGCCGAAAGTAATTGCGCACGCAACTACCGGCCAGGGAGGCCGGCGACGATCGCGCGGCCTTCAGAAGGGCGGGTCGGGCTCGGCCGCGGCCGGGGGGTCGTCGTCGCCCTCGCCGCGCGCCGGCCGCGCCTCGAGCCGCGCGACGAGCTCCTCGAGGCGCAGCTCCTCCAGGCCCCGGCCCACGGCGTCGAGCTCCGCGGCGCAGAACTCGACGAGCGTCCGGCCTTCGCCGACGAGCGCCAGGGTCTCCCGCAGGCCCGCGTCGCCCGAGTCCAGCCGCGCGATGATCGCCTCGATGCGGGCGCTGGCCGTCTCGTAGGTCAGGTCCTCCGGGACGGTGGGCGCGTCGTCGCTCACGGCGCGGCGTCCTCCTCGCGCCGGACGGCGACCCGGCCGTCGGCGAACCGCACGGCGAAGCGCTCGTGGGCCCGCGCCGCGGCGGCGGAGACGAGCGGCGACCCGTCGCCGGCCTCCACCCGCGCGTAGCCCCGCTCGAGCGTGCGCTGGGGATCGTGGGCGTCGAGGAGCTGGGCCAGCCGGTCGAGGTCGCGCCGGCGGCGCGTGAGCGAGGCCTCGGAGGTGAGCCGGACCCGGCGACCGGCCGCGGGCAGCGTGGCCGCGGCGCGATCCCGGGCGGTCGTGGCCGCCGCGGCCTTGCGCCGGTGCACGAGCAGCCAGGTCTCGAGCAGCCCGCGCTCCGCGTCGAGGCGCCGCCGCCCGGCCGCGCGCACCTCCCGCAGGGACTGGTGCAGGCGCGCGCGCTGGCGGGCGAGATGGCGCCCCGGCGCCCGGGAGAGGGCGGCGAGGTGGCGGGCCCGCACGACGGTCGCCGCGCGGCCGCCCCGGGCCAGGGCGGCCGCGTGGCCGCCCAGCGCCGCGCGGGCCGCGGCGACGTCGAGCCCGACGGCGGCCTCGGCGGCGTGCGTCGGGGTCGAGCAGCTCACGGCCGCGACGTCGTCGATCAGCGTCCGGTCCGTGTGGTGTCCCACCGAGGCGATGACCGGGATGCGGAGCAGCGCCACGGTCCGGCACAGCGTCTCGTCGCAGAAGCAGAAGAGGTCGGCGAGGGAGCCGCCGCCGCGGGCGACGATCACGACCTCGACCTCCGGGCACGCGGCGAGGTCCTGGAGCGCCGCGGCGATCGCGGGCGCCGCCCGGCGGTCCTGCACCGGTGCGAAGCCCCACACGAGCCGGCCGGCCCAGCCCCGCCGGCGCAGCCCGGCGAGCACGTCGTCGCGGGCCTTGCCGCGCTCGCCGGTCACCACGCCGATCGTGCGCGGGAGGAGCGGGCGGGGCAGCGCCTTCTGGGGCCGGAAGAGCCCCTCGCGGTCGAGCGTGCGGCGCAGCCGCGCGAGCTGCGCCAGCAGGTCGCCCTCCCCGGCGGGCCGCAGCGCGGTGACGTGGAACGAGAACCCGGGCGACGCCGTGCGCGAGCCGACGTAGTAGTCGGGGCCGCCGGCCACGACGAGGTGGCTCCCGTCGGCCACGGCGCCCTCGGGCAGCCCGAGCCGGTCGAAGTCCGTGCGCCACATGCCGCAGGCGATGGCCCCGTCCCCGTCGCGCAGCTCGAAGTACACGCGCTTCGCGCTCCGGCCGAGGTTGAACACCTCGCCGTGGATCTGGACCCGCGTGAACGCCCGCACCCGCTCGCGGAGCCTCGCCGCGTACTCCCCCACCGCGAAGGGCCCGGCGAGCGCGCTGCCGGGGATGCCGTCGGGACGGTCCGGGGGGCGCTCGGGCCGGCCCGGCTCGGGCGGGCCCGGCTCGGGGCGCCCCGGCCCCTCGCTAGCCGACACCGGCCCCGGCCCGCGCGAGAGCGGCCAGCGCCCGCACGAGCGCCGGCCGCTCGCCGCTCGGCACGACGACGAGCGTCGTCGCGCCGGCCGCCGCGTAGGCGGCCACGCGGTCGGGGAGGCGGTCGGTCGTCGTCGCGATCGTGCCGGCGTCGATCAGCTCGTCGCTCAGCGCGGCGGCCGCGCCCAGGCGGTCGCCGGCCAGGAAGGCGTCCTGGCAGGCGCGAGCGGACGCGCCGAAGCCGTAGCGATCGGCGAGCTCGACGTAGAAGTTCTTCGCCTTCGCGCCCATCGCGCCCAGGTAGAAGGTGATCCACGGCCGCACGAGGTCGCGCGCGGCCTCGACGGTGTCGGCCACCGCCACCGGGACGACCGGCGCGACGTCGATGTCCGCGAGGTCGCGGCCGGCGCGCGACGCGCCGGCGCGGAGCGGGTCGAGCAGGACCTCCGGCTGGCCGACGTTGAACAGGAAGGGCAGCCAGCCGTCGGCGATCTCGCCGGTCTGCTCGACGGCCTTCGGCCCGATCGCCCCGAGGTAGATCGGGATGCGCTCCTGGACGGGGGTGGCGAGCAGCTTGAGCGGCTTGCCGAGGCCGAGGCCCTCGCCCGGCGGGAGCGGCAGGGTCCAGTGCCGGCCGGCGTGCTCGAGCCGCTCGCGCGCGAGCGCGGCGCGGACGATCTCGACGTACTCGCGCGTGCGCCCCAGGCCGTGGGTGAAGGGCACGCCGTACCAGCCCTCGGAGACCTGCGGGCCGGAGAGCCCGAGGCCGAGCCGGAAGCGGCCGCCCGAGATCACGTCGAGGGTGGCCGCGGCCATCGCCGTGGCGGTCGGCTGGCGGGCCGGGATCTGCATCAGGCCGGAGCCGAGCGCGATCCGCTCGGTCTTGCCCGCCAGCAGCCCGAGCACCGAGACGGCGTCCTGGCCCCACGCCTCCGAGATCCAGACGGAGTCGAGGCCCAGCTCGTCGCCGAGCACGGCGAGCTCCACCTGCTCCTCGAGGGAGTACCACGGCCAGTAGGCGAGGAAGAGCCCGATCCGCATGGCTGATACGAGCCTAGCCGACGACGCCGTCCCCGGCCCCCGGGGCGAGGGGCCGCTACGCGCCGATCGCGCGGACGAGCTCGACGATCTCCGGTGACGCCCTCGTCGGCGAGCCGCTGTCGAAGGGCGGCTGGGGGTCGTACTCGATGCCCAGCTGGATGGCCTGGGAGACCTCCGGGCCGGCCACGCGCGCGGCCAGCGCGAGGGCCATGTCGATGCCGGCCGAGACGCCCGCGGCCGTGACCACGTCACCGTCGAAGACCACCCGCTCGGAGACCGCCTCCGCGCCGAGCGCCGCGAGGCGGTCGAGCGAGGCCCAGTGGGTGGTGGCCCGCCGCCCCTCGAGGATCCCCGCCGCCCCGAGCGCCAGCGCGCCCGTGCAGACCGACGTCGTCCAGGTGGCGGTCTCGTGCGCCGAGCGCAGCCACGTCTGCGTCTCCTCGTCCTCGGTGGCGTGGAGCGGTGCCGGGCCGCCGGGGACCACGACGACGTCCGGCGCGGGCAGTTCCGCGATCGCGCGGTCGGCGATCAGCGTGAGGCGGCCGGTGTCGCTCGGCACCGGGCCGGGGCGCGCCGCGACGAAGGTCAGCGTCGCGCCCGGAACGCGAGCGAGCACCTCGTACGGGCCGATCGCGTCGAGGGCGGTGAAGCGCGGATAGAGCAGGATGGCGATGTCCACGGGCAAGAGCTCCTTCCGGGTCAGGGACGCGGGCGGCGGGCGCCGACGAACTGCGTGAGGCCGGAGATCCGGCGCCGGACGTCGACGAAGCCGCGGGAGCCGAGCGCGTCGACGATCTCGTCGGGCTCGAACATGCGCATGCCGCCGCGGGAGCCGAGCAGGCCGTCGATCGTGCGCACCGGCGCCGAGCGGGTGCGGCACGAGGTGAGGATCGCGATGCGCCCGCCCGGGGTGAGCACCCGCGCCATGTGGTCGAGCGCGATGAACGGATGGGCGAAGAGGTGGAGCGCCGCGAAGCAGCAGACCGCGTCGAAGCTCGCGGCGCGGAACGGGAGGCGCACGGCGTCGCCGCGCACGTAGGCGACGCCCGGATACTCGTCGGGCGGGGTGTCGCGCACGGCGCGGGCGAGCATCGTCGGGGAGGCGTCGATCCCCACGGCGAGCCCGGACTCGCCGATCGTGCGGCCGAAGGACCGGGTGAAGTTCCCCGGCCCGCACGCGACGTCGAGCACGCCGTCGCCGGGCGCGAGGCCGAGCAGGAGGCGGGCGATCCGGTGCTCGTCGGCCATGCCCGGCCCGAGCACCCCCTTGGCCAGGCGGCCGAGGGCGGGGCGCCACCAGCGCTCGTAGATCCGCGGGACCAGGCCGGTGAGCATCAGGTCCTGGGTGGTGCCGGTCGAGACCGGCCCGAGCCCGCCGAGCAGGTCGAGATAGCCCTGGGAGGTGTCGATCGCCGCCGGGCGCTCGTCGGGCTCGATCAGCGGCAGGACGCGGTCGAGCACGGAGCGGAGGGTAGCGGCCCCCAGGGGCGCGCATCCGGCCAGGAGGCGCCTGGACGAACGTCCAGCGCCGCGCCGGGAACCGGGGCGCGCGCCGGTAGCCTCACGCCCGTGAAGCCCTCGACCGACGTGGCGCCGGCGGCATCCGGCGCCGGGCCCGGCCTCGGCTATGCCGTCGTCACCCCGGCGCGCAACGAGCGCGAGAACCTGCCGCGCCTCGCGTCCGCCCTGATCGCCCAGCGACGGCGACCGGCAGGAGTGGATCGTGGTCGACGACCGCTCGGACGACGGCAGCCGGGGCGTCGTCGAAGCGCTGGCGGCCGAACACGACTGGATCCGGCTCGTCGACCTCGAGGCGCCGCCGGGCGGCGCGCTGGCCGACGGGCGCCGCGAGGGCCGGGACCTCGACGCCTTCCGGGCCGGCGTGCGCGCGCTCGCGTGCGACCCCGAGGTGGTCGTCAAGGTGGACGCCGACGTCTCCTTCGCCCCGGACTACTTCGAGGGCCTGCTCGCCCGCTTCGCCGCGGACCCCGCGCTCGGGATCGCCAGCGGCGCGTGCTGGGAGGAGGAGCAGGGCAGGTGGGTGCGGCGGCGGGTGATGCCCGACCATCCGCGCGGCGCCACGCGGGCCTACCGCCGCGCCTGCCTGCCCGAGCTGATGGCGCTCGAGCCGCGCATGGGCTGGGACGGCGTGGACGAGCTCGCCGTGAGCCTCCGCGGCTTCCGCTCGCGGACGTTCGTCGAGCTCCCGTTCCGCCACCACCGCGCCGAGGGCGGCCGGGAGCGGGGTCGCTTCCACGCGCGTGCGGCCCAGGGGCGTGGCTCCTGGTACATGGGCTACCGGCCGAGCTACGTGCTGCTGCGCACCGCCTACCAGCTGCGCACCGGGCCCACCGCCGCCGGGATCGCCTGGGGCTACGCGGCCGCCGCCCTGCGGCGCGAGAGCCGCTGCCCCGATCCGGAGGTCCGCCACACCCTGCGCGAGCGCCAGCGGCTGCGGTCGGCGCTGCGCCGCGGGACGCCGCCGTGAGCCGGAGGCGCCGCGGATGAGCAACGTCGTCACCCGGCTCGCCGACTGGCGCGACCCGAACTCGTTCTCCAACCGGATGCGCGCACGCCGCTTCGAGCTGTTCGCGCGACTCGCGGCGCCGCTGCCGCGACCGCTGCGCATCCTCGACGTCGGCGGCACGGACGACCTGTGGGAGGGCGTCGGCTGGGCCGGGCGGGACGACGTCCAGATCACGATGCTCAACCTCGCGGCGGGCGAGAGCCGCCACGCCAACATCACGCCGGTGGCCGGGGACGCCACCGACCTCGACGGCGTGGCGGACCGCGAGTTCGACGTCGCCTTCAGCAACTCGGTCATCGAGCACCTCTTCACGGCCGATCACCAGGCGGCCATGGCGCGCGAGATGCGACGGGTGGGCCGGGCGATGTGGCTGCAGACGCCGAACTTCTGGTTCCCGGTCGAGCCGCACTTCCACGTCGTGGGCTGGCAGTGGCTGCCCGAGCGCACGCGCGTGGAGATCCTGCGCCGGCGCTCGTGCGGCTGGCGGAGCCGGACGCCGGACCCCGACGAGGCACGCGAGATCGTGCGCGAGGTTCGGCTGCTGCGACGCGGCGAGCTCTCGCGGCTCTTCCCGGGAGCGCACATCGTCCCCGAGCGCTTCCTGGGGACGGTGAAGTCATGGATCGTGCACGACGGCTTTCCGCCGGCGCCGGCCTGATCGGCGGCGCGGGAGCCGCGGCGTGCGCCCTGTACGGCGTGCCGGCCGTCGCCCGGGCCGCGGACATCCGCGAGCTCGCGCGCCGCTGCGGGCGCCGTGGCGCGCTGGCGCTGACCTACGACGACGGGCCGGGAGCGGACCTCACGCCGCGAGTCCTGGAACGACTCGGCCGCCGAGGGGCTCGCGCGACCTTCTTCGCCCTGGGCCGTCGCGCCGCCGAGGGGGCGGCGCTGCTCGATCGGATCGTCGCCGACGGTCACGAGGTGGCGTGCCACTCGCACGACCACCTCGACGCCTGGGCCACGGCGCCGTGGCGGGCGGTCGGGGACCTCGACCGCGGCTACGCCGCCCTGGCGCCGTGGCTGGCGGCCGACGCGCCGTACCGCCCGCCCCACGGCCGCCCCACGCTGCCGGTGTGGGCGGCGGCGCGCCGCCGCGGCGCGCCCCTGGCGTGGTGGACGCTCGACTCGGGTGACACGTCCGCGGTGCTGCCGGACCCCGCCGGGCGGGTCGCCGCGCTCGAGCAGGCCGGCGGCGGGGTGGTGCTGCTGCACGACTTCGACCGCACCGGCCCGGAGGCCGAGCGGCGCGCCGAGCACGTCCTCGCCACCACGGAGCTCGCCCTCGACCTCGCGGCCCGGCGCGGGTGGTCCGTGGTGAGCGCGGGCGAGCTGCTCGCGAGGGGAGGCCGGGCGTCGCTCAGGAGGCCGCGGCGGCCTGCGCCCGGCGCGCCAGGCGCTCGCGCCAGGCCCGCTTGAGGCGCCGCGTCCGCTCGCCGCCGAGCACGCGCCGCGCGCCGCGGTCGGCGGACTGCACCGCGGCGCGGGCGAGGTTGACGGCGACCGGGCGCGGTCGCGGGGCGAACATCACGACGTCCGCCTCCTCGATGCACGTATCGCCGAAGCGCTGCTTGTACTCGGCGTCGCCGGAGCCGAAGTCGAACCGGCGCACCGCGGGGTCCGTGCACAGGTCGGCGAACGCGCGGAGCAGGAGCAGGGTGCCGATGCTCAACGGCCGCTGATCGGGGTCCGGGTCGTGGGCCAGGGTCCCGAGCCAGAAGGTGTCCCCTTCGGCGTAGCCGTCGACGAAGGCGCGCGGGCGGCCCTCGATCGACATCACCCACGCGCGGTAGGCCCCGCGCTCCAGGCCCAGCCGCACGAGGGCCCGCTGCTCGTCGGTGCGGGCGAACCCCACGCCGAGCCCCCGCTTGTAGGTGCCGGCGCTGACCGTCTCGAGGTCGTCGAGCACCCGATCGAGGTCGGCGGGCTCGGTGAGCGCCTCCACCCGGAGGCGCTCCCCGTAGCGCTCGGACAGCCGGCGGTCCTTGCGGCGGAGCTGCTGTCGCCAACGGGCGGAGCGCGCGGCGAGGAAGTCATCCGGCGCATCGGGCAGGGCGACCTGCCAGCGGGGGGCGGAAACGGGAGCGAGCGGCCGCGCGAGCCTCGGCGGGGCGCCGCGGGCGGCGGCGAAGGCGGCCGAGTCGGTCGCGAGCCCCGGGAGGCTGACGACGTCGGCCTCGCCCGCCCGCAGCGCCGCCATCAGGAGCCGCACGAGCTCGGGCTCGTCACGGGCGGGATCCGGCGCGACGAGCCCGCCGGCCACGATGCTGATCGCCCGCACCCGCGGGCGGTACACGTCGCGGTAGCCGAAACGGCCGGCGAGCCGCACGTCCTCCAACCGGCCCACGGCGAGCGCGGCGGGATGCCCGTCGCGGAGGACGACGAGCACGTAGGGCGAGACGACCTCGTCGCGGTGCTCGCACACGCGGAGCAGGAACTCCGGCTGCGCGTGGGGGTGGGCCGCGCCGAGCTCGCCCCACAGCTCGCCGGCGGCCCGGACGGCGTCGGCGGAGTCGAGGACCCAGGCGGTGCCGGCCCCGGCCGGGCGCCGGCTGGATCGCGACGACCGCCCGCCGGCCACGACGCCGGACACCGGGGCGGGCACGGGGCTCACCCCGGAAGCGGGGCGGCGGCCACGGGGACGATCTCGCCGCCCTGGTCGAGCGAGCGCTGCAGCGCCTCGAGGATCTCGACGACCGCGATCCCCTCCGCGCCGCCGGCGCGCAGCTCCTCCACGCCGCGCACGCAGCGCACGAAGTGCCGGCACTGGATGCGCAGCGGCTCCTCGCTGGAGATCCGCGGGATGTAGGTGTCGCCGAAGCGCAGGCCCACGTACTCACCGTAGGACACCGGCGGCCGCCATGCGCCGCCGTTCCCGTTCGCGTTGCCGTTGCCGTTGCCGTCGGGTACGTGACGCCCTTGTCGAAGATCTTGACCTTCTCGTCGGGCTTCATGTCGTCGAACACGGCCATCTTGTCCGACCCCACGACGGTGATGCGGCGGGTCTTGAGCGGGTCCAGCCACGAGAGCTGCATGTGGGCGACGACCCCGCTCTCGAAGCGCAGGAGCGCGAACACGACGTCCTCGACACCCGGGCGGATGAAGCACTGGCCGTGGGCCGAGGCCGAGACCGGCAGCTCGCCGACGAGGTGGAGCATCACGGAGATGTCGTGGGCGCCGAGCGACCAGAGCGCGTTCTCGTCGTCGCGGACCTGGCCGAGGTTGACGCGGTTCGTGTAGAGGTAGTGGATGTCCCCGAGCTCGCCCCGGAGTCGACGAGCTCCTTGAGCTTCGCGACGCCGGGTGGTGGACGAGCAGGTGGCCGACGACCATGAGCAGGCCGGCCTCGTCGGCCGCGGCGGCCACCGTCGCGCGCGTCGGCCGCTCGTGGCGCCAGCGGCTTCTCGACGAACACGTGCTTGCCGGCCTCGAGCGCGCGGCAGCGCGAGGCGGGCGTGCGTCGGGACCGCTCGTCGCGATCGAGACGGCCTCGACCTCGGGGTCGGCGAGCACCTCGTCGAGGTCGGTCGTGGCCCTCGCCTCGGGAACTGGCGCGCCGACCCGCTCGAGGTTCGCCGCGTCGAGGTCACACAGCCAGCGCAGGTCCGCGCCTTCGAGGCCGCTCCACGCGCGGGCCAGGTTCGGACCCCAGTAGCCGAGGCCGACGGCGGCGACGCGCAGGGGAGGGGAGCCGGGATCGGTCACAGGAGGATCATCCCCGGCGGCGCCGGCCGCGACACCGGCGAGGGGTCGAGCCTCGACCTATCCCTTTGGGTGGGTTGCCCGTGGCGCCTCGGACTTACGATCCAGCCGACGCTGGTCGGGCAGTGCGGCGACGTCGACGGCGGGCGGCCGGGGCACGGACGCCCCGGAAGCGGTACGAATGGATCTCGAGCGACACCTCACCGTCATCAAGCGCCACCAGCGCCTCATCGGCGCGGGGGTCGCCGTGGGTGTGCTCTTCGCGATCCTGGCGACGTTCAGCATCGGCCTGGGCGGGATCGACTGGCGCAAGCCGGAGCAGTGGCAGAGCGGCTCGACGGTGCTCGTCACGCAGTCGGGCTTCCCGTGGGGGCGCACGCAGCTCCCCGGCGTCACCGACGCGGGCCAGGGGGTGGACCCCGGCGTCACGCGGCGGCGCTCCGGCGGCTCCGACTTCGCGGATCCGGGCCGGCTGGCCTCGCTCGCGACCATCTACGCCTTCTTCGCGGAGAGCAAGCAGGTCTCCGCCCTCGTGCCCGACCGCCCGGCCGGCTCGGAGATCACCGGGGAGGCCGTGGCCACCCGCAACGGCAACGGCGACCCGCTGCCGCTCTTCAAGGTCGCCACGACCGGGGACAGCGAGGCGGCCGCGCAGAACCTCAACGAGCGGACGATCGGCGCCCTGCGGGCGTACGTCGCCCGCGAGCAGGCGCTGAACCGCGTGCCCTCGACGCAGCGCGTCGAGATGCAGCTGATCGCCGGACCGAAGGCGCAGATGCTCTCCGGTCACGGCTACCTGCTCGCGGTCGCCTGCTTCCTCCTCGCCATCGCGGCGGCCGTCGCGGGCGCCTACCTGCTCGAGAACGTCCGTCTCGGCAAGGCGGGCGCCATCGACCGCACGGAGGAGGAGGCGGTCGAGCCGGCCGTCGCGGAGGGGGCCCTGGGCGACCCGGTCCCGCTGTCGCGCCCGGTCGAGTGGCACGAGCCGCCGCAGGCTCGCCGGCGCGCGTCCCGTGAGGCGGGCGGCGCCCGCCGCCGGTCCGAGGACGCGCACCCGCCCGGGGACTGACCCGGCGGCCGATGGGGGCGACCCGGGTACCACCGAGGAGCGCCGGCCGCGCGGCGGGGGCCGAGAGCCTCGTCTACGCCGGCCTGGGCGTGGCGCTCGCGCTCGTGCTCGTCTCGGTCGCGCTGGGCTACCACCCCGGGATCGCGCTGGCCGCGGTCAGCGTCGGCCTCGTCGTGGCCGCCGCCCATCGCTGGATGTTCGCCTGGACGACGCTGCTCGGCGCCGTCGTGGTGATGCTGCTCTTCATCCCGGTGAAGCGCTACACGATCGCCGGCCTCGGCCTCGAGCCCTACCGCGCGCTCGTCGGGTTCGTCGCGCTGGCCCTCGTCACGTCCGCGCTGATCCAGCCGGAGGTGCGCGCCCGGACCGGGCTCGGCGTCCCGATGCTCGCCATCGCCGCCGCCATCGCCCTCTCGGAGATCACGAACTTCGGCCGGATCACCGGTGGCGGGCTGCGCTCGGACATGGCGTTCTCGCTGGTGTTCTTCGCGAGCTACTTCGTCGTCCTCTGGCTGGTCTGCGTCGCGCTGCGGCGACGGGACCAGATCGACCTCCTGCTCATGGCGCTGGTGATCGGCGGCGCCGTGCTCGGGCTCTGCGCGGTGATCGAGTCCCGGACGCGCTACAACCCGTTCGACCACCTCCAGCAGTACATCCCCGTCCTGAACTTCAGCGGCATCCCGTACGTGCCGGACCGGGGGGGCGGCGCGCGGGCCTACGCCTCGGGGCAGCACCCGATCGCCCTCGGGGCGGCCCTGGTCATGCTCATCCCGATCGGCGTCTACCTCTACCGCCGCTCCGGGCGACACTGGTGGTGGCTGGCGATCGGGCTGCTCGCGCTCGGCGCGCTCGCGACGCGCTCGCGCACCGGCATCGTCATGCTCGTGATCGAGCTCGTCGTCTTCCTCGTCCTCAAGCGACGGGAGACCGTGCGGCTGCTGCCCTACCTCGTGCCGGTGATCCTCGCCGCCCACGTGGCGGTGCCGGGCACGCTCGGCAGCCTCAAGGAGGCCTTCACGCCGGACGGCGGCATCGTGAAGTCCGAGCAGAACGCCGGTGCCGAGTGGCACAGCAACTACGGCGTGGGACGGATCGGGGAGTGGGACCCGGCGCTCAAGGAATGGGTCCAGACGCCGATCTTCGGCCAGGGGTTCGGCACCCGGGTCACCGACGTCAAGAGCCCGGTGTTCAACGCCCCGATCCTCGATGACGCGTGGCTCGGCGCCCTGCTCGAGCTCGGGGTCGCGGGGGTGGCGGCGCTGATCTGGTTCTTCCGGCGCATCATCGTCCGCCTCTCCCGAGCGTCCCGGAGCGCCGCCAGCGACGAGGACTCGTGGCTCGCCGTCGGGCTGGCGGGGGGGATCGCCGCCTACGCGTTCGGCATGATCACGTTCGACTCGTTCGCCTTCGTGCAGGTGACGCTCCTCATGTTCGTGCTCGTCGGCGCCGCGTGCGCCTTCACGCGGCCCGAGCTCGAGAAGGGCCCGGCGTGAGCGACGGGAGCTCCACGGTCCTCGGCGGCGTCGCGTGGAAGTTCGCGGCGCAGGCCTTCGCCCAGGGGGCGCGGCTCGTCGTCGCGATCGTGCTCGCCCGCATCCTGGCCCCGGACCAGTTCGGCATCGCGGCGATGGTGCTGGTGTTCACCAGCCTCGCGCTCGTGTTCGGCGACATGGCGCTGGGCTCGGCGCTGGTCCAGCGGAAGGACATCGACGAGGACGATCGCTCGACGGCCTTCTGGACGAGCATCGCCGCGGGCACGTTCTTCGCGCTGCTCGGCGTCGCGTGCTCGCCGCTGATCGCGGACTTCTACGGCGAGCCCGAGGTCCAGCCGCTCGTCGCGGTGATGTCGGGCGGGTTCCTGCTGCTCTCGCTCTCGCAGGTGCAGGAGTCGCTGCTGCTGCGCGACATGCAGTTCCGCAGCCTGGAGCTGCGGGTCATGGTCGGCGTCGCGGTGGGGGGCACCGCCGGCATCGTCGTCGCGGCCACCGGCGGCGGCGCCTGGGCGATCGTCGCCCAGCAGCTCGCCTACGCCGCGAGCTCGGCGGCGATCCTCTGGGTCGCCTCTCCCTGGCGGCCGAGGTGGCGATGGTCGCCGGCGGCGCTCCGTCGCCTCCTGTCGTTCAGCGGCTACCTCTTCGGCCACCGGCTCCTCTACTTCGCCCACCGCAACCTCGACAACCTCCTCATCGGGAAGTTCCTCGGGCCGGCCGCGCTCGGGTACTACGCCATCGCCTACAACGTCATGCTCAGCCCGCTGAGCCGGGTCGCCGCGCCCATCCAGGACGTGCTCTTCCCGGCGTTCTCCCGCATCCAGGACGACACGGCGCGGATCGCCGCCGGCTGGATCCGCGCGACGCGCGCCGTCGCCGCGTTCTCGATCCCCGCGCTGACCGGGCTCATGGTCGTCGCGCCGGAGTTCATCCGGGTCGTGCTCGGGCCGAAGTGGTCGGAGGCGGTGCCCGTGCTCCAGATCCTCGCGTGGGTCGGCCTGCTGCAGTCGCTCCAGGCCCTCGACACCGGGATCCTCGAGGCGCGCGACCGGACGCGGGCGATCTTCTGGTTCACCGTGGGGTACTTCTCGCTCCACGTCTGCGCGTTCGTCGTCGGGCTGCAGTGGGGGATCGTCGGGGTGGCGGCCGGGTACGCGATCACGACGACGCTCGTCGAGCCGGTCTACTGCCGGCTGACCGCCCACGCGCTGCACATCCCGGCGATGCGCTTCTGGCGCGCCCTCGCGGGCGTCGCCCAGGCCGCCGCGGTCATGCTCGCCGTCCTCCTCGTGCTGCGCTTCGCCGTCCTGCCGTCCGATCTCTCCGACCTCGCCACGCTGATCATCCTCGTCGCGGCCGGGGTCGCGACCTACCTCCCGGTCCTCGCCTGGCGGGCGCCCGAGGTCGTCGCCGACGCCCGCGAGCTCGTCGGCCGGGCGCGCAGCGGACTGCGGGCCGCCCGGGGCCGGCCGGCGGCCGCCGTGGCCGAGCCCGTCCCCCCGGGGGCGACGTGAGCCCCGCCGCCCGGGATCCGCGCCCGCTGCTGCTCGTGTGCTCCTGCGGCGGGCACCTGATGCAGCTCGTCGGCCTGCGCACGGCCTGGGAGGGGTATCCGCGTGTCTGGGTGACCTTCGACAAGCCGGACTCGCGCTCGCTGCTCGGCGGGGAGCGCGTCGTGCACGCGCACGGCCCCACGAACCGCAACGTGCCGAACTTCCTGCGCAACCTGCGGCTCGCGCGGCGCGTGATGCGGGAGCTGCGGCCCTCGGCGATGGTCAGCACCGGGGCCGGCATCGCGGTGCCGTTCGCCTGGATGGCTCGGGCGGCGGGCGTGCCGGTGGTCTACGTCGAGAGCCTGACGCGGATCCGCGAGCTCTCCCTCAGCGGGCGTCTCATCGCGCCGGTGGCCGAGGAGGTCTTCGTCCAGTGGCCGGAGCTCGCCGCCGTGCGACCCGGCACCCGCTACGCCGGCACGCTCCTGGGGTCCTCGTGATCTTCTTCACGGCCGGCACGAACGAGCAGCCGTTCGAGCGCCTCGTCTCCTACGCCGCCCGGCTCGAGACCGACGAGCCGCTGGTCGTGCAGTACGGCAGCGCACGGGTGCCGCACGGCCGCGGACGGTGGGTCGAGTTCCTGGCGTGGGAGGAGATGGCCGCCCTCATGTCCGAGGCGCGGGCCGTCGTCGCGCACGCGGGCACCGGCTCGATCCTCCTCGCCCAGCGGTGCGGGAAGCGCCCGATCGTCGTGCCGCGCCGCGGGGACCTCGGCGAGGCGGTGGACGACCACCAGGATCCGCTGGCCCGCCGCCTGGCGGAGGTCGGGCTCGTGCTGGTGGCCGACGACGAGCCGGCGCTGCACGCCGCGCTGGCCCGTCCGGCGGACGAGCTGCGCGCCGGCGGCGAGGGCGCGGCCGCGGCGGGGCTCCCCGACGCGCTGCGCGTGGGGCTCGAGCGCCTCGTGGGCCCGCCCGCGCCCGGCGAGCGGCCCATGGCGGCGACGGGGGCCGGGCCGTGACGCGGGCCCTCGTCCTCGCCTACCACTACCCCCCGCTCGGCGGGGCCGCCGTCCAGCGCAACCGGCTCGTCGACCGCCTTCCCGGCCTGGGGATCGAGCCGGTCGTGGTGACCGGGACGGGACGGTCGGACGGCCGCTGGGCGCCCGCCGACCCCACACTCGGCGACGGCGCCCGCCCCGGCGTCGAGGTCCTTCGCGCGGCCGGGCCCGAGCCGCCGCCGAGCCAGGGCCGGCGCCGCCGGCTCGAGGGCCTCGCGGACCGCCGCTCGCCGCTGGCCCGCTGGTGGGAGGCGCAGGCCGTCGCCCTCGGGCGCGGGGCCGGCCCGGTCGACCTGCTCTTCGCCACGCTCGTCCCCTACGAGACCGCCGTCCCCGCGGTCCGCCTCGCGCGCGAGCTCGGCGTCCCCTGGGTGGCCGACCTCCAGGACCCGTGGGCGCTCGACGAGATGTGGATCTACCCGACCGACCTCCACCGGCGGCGTGACCTGCGGCGGATGGAGCAGGTGCTGGCCACGGCGGCGATGGTGATCATGAACACGCCGGAGGCCGCCCGCCGCGTGCGGCGGGCGTTCCCGCGCCTCGATCCCTCCCGCGTCGTGTGCGTGACCAACGGCTACGACGCCGGGGACTTCGACGGGCCCCCGCCCGCCCGCGACGACGACGCCTTCCGCATCGTCCACACGGGCACCATGCACACCGACCTGGCGCTGCGCCATCGCGGCCTGCGACGGCTGCTCGGAGGCCGCGGCTACGACGTCGACATCCTGCCGCGCTCCCACGTGTACCTGCTCGAGGCGCTCGATCGCCTCCGCGCCGCGGACGCCCGGGCCGCGAGCCGGGCCGAGGTCCACCTCGCGGGGCCGCTGACCGCCGGCGACCGGCGCATCGCCGAGGCGGCCGCCGCCCGGGTCCGGCTCCACGGCTACCTGCCGCACGCCGAGACGATCGCGCTCGTCCGCTCCGCCGACCTCCTCTTCCTGCCGATGCACGACCTGCCCGGCGGAGAGCGCGCCGGGCTCGTGCCCGGCAAGACCTACGAGTACATGGCGTCGGGACGCCCGATCCTGGCCGCCGTCCCCGACGGCGATGCCCGGGACTTCCTCGCCGCCTGCGGGACCGCCCGCCTCTGCCGCCCGTCGGACGCGCGGGCGATGGCGCAGGTCGTCGCCGGGGAGATGGAGCGCCGGGAGCGCGGCGATCCCGATCCGGTCGGCGACCGAGCGGCCGTCGAGCGCTTCGAGCGCGGCCGCCTCGCCACTCAGCTCGCCGAGGTCTTCGACCTCGCGCTGGGCCGCTCGCCGCGCCCGGCGACCCCGCCGCTCGCCGTCGCCGGCTGATCGCGCGCGGCCCCCGCGGGAGGCGGCAGGACGGTTCCGGGGCCCGGGGGGTGTCGCGCCGCCGAGATCGCGGCGCGGAAGGCCAGCCGGCGCCCGCGCGCCTGTCCCGGCCTGCCGGCGGCGACCGGCAGGTGGGCGAGCGCCCCGAGGGCCAGCGCGAGCGCGGTCGCGCGGGCGTTGGCGGCCCCTTCGTGGATGGCCGCGTAGCGGACCCGGCTCCGAACCTGCGTGGCCAGCAGCCCGGCGCGCGGCGCGGAGGCCCCGCCGATGTGAACGGCCCGCGCCGACGGCTCGAAGACGGTCCGCCAGCCGGCGTCTCGGAGTCGGCGACAGAGGTCGGTCTCCTCGCTGTAGAGGAAGTACCCCTCGTCGAACCCGCCGGCGGCGTCGAACGCCGCGCGCCGGACCAGCAGGCAGGCGCCCGACAGCCAGTCGACCGGGCCCGGCTCGACGTAGCGCTCCGGATCCCGGACGACCTCGTCCGCCCAGGCGCTTCGGGGTGCGAGCCGGTGCACGAACAGCGCGGTGGAGAGCGTCGAGCGCAGCCGCGGGAAGCGCCGGCGGCTGAGCTCGAGCGCGCCGTGCTCGTCCTCGAGGCGCGGGCCGGCGACGGCGGCCGAGGGGTCGGCCTCGAGGCGGTCGACGAGGCGGGCGAGGTCGCCGGGCGCCAGCCGCGCATCGGGGTTGAGGAAGCAGACGTACGGGGCGCTGCGGCGCGCGGCGCCGAGGTTGCACCCGTAGCCGAAGCCGCCGTTGCGCGGGGCCGCCACCGCCTCGACCGCCAGGCCCGCGAGCGTCTCGAGCGCCCCGTCGCCGGAGGCCGTGTCGACGACGACGACGTGCGCTCGCGGCCAGGTGGCCAGCGGGGCCACGCAGTCGCGCAGGACGTCGCGGCTGCGGTGGGCGACGACGACGACGTCGACGTCGACGTCCGTGTCCGGCGGCGGGGCCTCGGGCGGCGTCACCCGCCGGACGCTACCGACCCCCGGGGCCGGGGGGTCGGCCCCGGCGGCGGCCCGTCACGGACAGGAGGTCCCGTACGGGTTCGCGCTCCACACGTTCCCGCTGAAGGCGTAGGTCGAGCAGCTCGCCCCGCTCATCTGCGGCTTCGGCGCCTGGTTCCCGACGACGCTGCCGGATCCCGGGTAGACGAAGAACGGCAGGACGGCGGTGTTGTTCTTGACCAGGAGGTTGATGCCGGAGAGGGTGATGGCCCGCGGATAGGGCGTGGGCACGCAGGAGGTGGGCGTGTCGTTGACGATGCCGAGCGTGTTGCCCTCGACCACCTCGTTCGTGCCGCGCTGCGAGGTCGCGGAGTCGAGCTGGATGTCGGCGTTCTGGTCGATGTCGTAGATGTGGTTGAACTTGATCTGCGTGCCCGTGTTCCCGGGCCCGCTCGTCCCGGCGACCTGGACCCCGTCGGTGTGCTGGCACGAGGCCGCGGTGATGTTCACGTCGTGGATCTCGTTGTTGAACAGGCGCGTGTTGAGGCTGCCCGTCGCGCCGCCGTACACGTCCACGCCGTCGTTGTCCACGACGCCCTTGACCTCGGAGCCGGTCATCGTGAAGTCGGTGACGTGGTCGAGGTAGAGGCCGGGGTCGCCGTCGCCCGGGTCGATGATCGCGTTCTCGACGACGTCCTGCTTGCCGCCGAAGCTGTAGGCCCCGTCGATCAGCAGGTCGCCGCGGGTGGCCGCCGTGATCCACGTGCCGGCGCCCGAGACCTGGAGGTTCCCGATGTGCACGCCCGGCTGGGCGACGAACCGCCGGCAGTTGGTGGTGGCGGCCGGGTCGCTCAGGTGGTCGGTGCAGTCGCCGCTCGACCCGGTGTTCACCGTCTGGCCGGCGTAGGTGCCCGGCTTCATCGAGATCGTCGACTTCGCGCCGCCCTTCGCCGCGGTCCCGGTGAGGGTCTTGCACGGCTGGGCGTCGGTGCAGGGGTTGGAGTCGGAGCCCGAGGGCGACATGTAGAGGCCGGCCGGGGGCGGCGGCGCGCCGGTGTCGACCGTCCAGGTCCGGCTCGCGGGCGTGGCGTCGGTGTTGCCGGCGGCGTCGGTCGCGCGCACGTCGAACGTGTGCGAGCCGTTCGGCGAGCGCGCTGTAGGCCTTCGGGCTGGTGCACGCGGCCCAGGCCCCGCCGTCGAGCCGGCACTGGAAGGTCGAGCCGGCCTCGGTGGCCGAGAAGCCGAGCGAGGCGCTCGTCGAGGAGGTCGTGCCGGACGGGCCCGAGCCGATGCTCGTGTCCGGCGGCGTGGTGTCGACCGCGTTGGCGACCGTGACCGCGATGTCGGCGTTGCGGCTGTTGCCGGCGGCGTCGTAGGCGGTGGCCCGGAGCGTGTGCGACCCGTTCGCCACGGTGGTCGTGTCCCAGGCGCAGGTGTAGGGGGCGGTGCGCTCGGTGTTCAGCAGCGTGCCGTCGACGAAGAACTCGATCCGGTCGATCCCGCCGGCGTCCGAGGCGGCGGCCTCGCAGGTCGGGTCGTCGAGCGTGCCCGACACCGTCTGGCCGGCCGTCGGCTTCGTCCAGCTCACGGTCGGCGGGGTCGTGTCGCCGGCGGCCTGGATGGTCCAGCTCGCGCTCGCCGGGGTGGCGTCGGCGTTGCCGGCGGCGTCGGTGGCGCGGACGTCGGCGGTGTGGGCGCCGAGGGCGAGCCCGGTCCAGGTCTTCGGGCTCGTGCACGCGCTCCAGCTCCCGCCGTCGATGCGGCACTGGAAGCTGGCGCCGGCCTCGGAGGTGAAGGTCAGCGTCGCGGAGGTCGAGCTCGTCGTGCCCGACGGCCCGGAGCCGATCGTCGTGTCCGGCGCGGTCGTGTCGACGGTCCACGTGCGGGTCGCGGCGGCGCCGGTGTTGCCGGCGGCGTCGGTGGCGCGGACGTCGAAGGTGTGGCCGCCGTCGGCCAGGCCGGTGTAGGCCTTCGGGCTGGTGCAGGCGCCCCACGCGCCGGCGTCGATGCGGCACTGGAAGGTCGCGCCGGCCTCGCCGGTGAAGGCGAGGCTCGCGGAGGTGGACGTGATCGTCCCGCTCGGGCCCGCGCTGATGCCCGGCGCCGCCGGAGCGGTCGTGTCGACGGTCCACGTCCGGGTCGTCGTCGCGCCGGTGTTGCCGGCGGCGTCGGTGGCGCGGACGTCGAAGCTGTGGGCGCCGTCCGTCAGGCCGGTGTAGGCCTTCGGGCTGGTGCAGGCGCCCCAGGTGCCGCCGTCGCGGCGGCACTCGAGCGTCGCGCCGGCCTCGCCGGTGAAGGCGAAGGTCGCCGAGGTGGAGTTCGTGGCGCCGGAGGGGCCGGAGGAGATCGCGGGCGCGGCGGGCGCGGTGGTGTCGATCGTCCAGGTGCGCGTGGCGGCCGGGCCGACGTTCCCCACGCCGTCCTTCGCGCGGACGTCGAAGGTGTGGGCGCCGGCCGTCAGGCCGGTGTAGGCCTTCGGGCTGGTGCAGGCGCCCCAGGTGCCGCCGTCGCGGCGGCACTCGAGGCTCGCGCCGGCCTCGCCGGTGAAGGCGAAGGTCGCCGAGGTGGAGTTCGTGGCGCCGGAGGGGCCGGAGGAGATCGCGGGCGCGGCGGGCGCGGTGGTGTCGATCGTCCAGGTGCGCGTGGCGGCCGGGCCGACGTTCCCCACGCCGTCCTTCGCGCGGACGTCGAAGGTGTGGCTGCCGTCGCCCAGGCCGCTGTAGGCCTTCGGGCTCGTGCACGTGCCCCAGGTGCCGGCGTCGAGGCGGCACTCGAGGGTCGCGCCGGCCTCGCCGGTGAAGGCGAAGCGTCGCCGACGCGGCGGTCGTGGCGCCGGACGGCCCGGAGCCGATCACGGGGGCGGCCGGCGCGGTGGTGTCGATCGTCCAGTCCCGGCTCGTGGCGGTGCCGGTGTTGCCGGCGACGTCGATCGCGCGGACCTCGAAGGTGTGACCGCCCTCGCCGAGGCCGGCGTACGCCTTCGGGCTCGTGCACGCGCTCCAGGCGCCGCCGTCGAGGCGGCACTCGAAGCTCGCGCCGGCCTCGCCGGTGAAGGCGAGGGTCGCCGCGGTGGACGTCGTGGTGCCGGACGGCCCGGAGCCGATGGCCGGCGCGCCGGGCGCGACGGTGTCCACGGACCAGGTGCGCGTGGTCGTCGGGCCGGTGTTGCCGGCGGCGTCGGTGGCGCGGACGTCGAAGCTGTGGCCGCCGTCGGCCAGGCCGGTGTAGGCCTTCGGGCTCGTGCAGGCGCCCCAGGCCCCGCCGTCCAGGCGGCACTCGTACGTGCCGCCGGACTCGCCGGCGAAGGCGAAGCTCGCGGTCGGGTCGCTGGTCAGGCCGGACGGCCCGGACCCGATCGCCGGCGCCCCGGGCGCCACGGTGTCCACCGTCCAGGTCCGGTTGGCGGCGGCGCTCGTGTTGCCGGCGGTGTCGATGGCCCGCACGTCGAACATGTGGAGGCCGTTGGCGAGGCCGGTGTAGGCCTGCGGGCTGGCGCAGGCGCCCCAGCCGCCGCCGTCCAGGCGGCACTCGAAGCGGTCGCCGTCCGCGCCGGTGAAGGTGAGCTCCGCCGTGGTCGCGTTGGTCAGGCCCGACGGACCGGAGCCGATCGCCGGGACGCCGGGTGCGCTCATGTCGATCGTCCACAGGTGGGTGGCCGGGGTCGGGTCGGTGTTGCCGACCGCATCGATCGCCCGCACCTCGAAGGCATGGTGGCCGTCGCCGAGGCCGGCCACCTCGTCCGGGCTCGCGCAGGGGAGCCACGCCGCGCCGTCGAGGCGGCACTCGAAGGTGGCGCCGGGCTCGGACTCGAACAGGAACGATGCGCTCGTGGCGACGGTCAGGCCCGGCGGGGCCACGGTGATCGTGGTGTCGGGCGGCGTGGTGTCCGGCGGGGGCACGGGGTCGGGTTGCGTCGGGGGCGGGACGACGGGATCCGGCGTGGGCGCGGGAATCGGCGGGATGACGGGGACCGGCGCCGGCGGCGCCGGCTGGCCGTCCCCGCCGACGGACGGGGCACAGCGACGGCGGGCGGTCACCGCTCCCGACCAGCGGGTCGGCAGCAACCCGCCGCGGAGCGCGGTGGTCTCGGTGCGGCAGCCGCCGCTCTGCGCGCGGTAGCTCAGGGTGCCGCCTCGGGCGGCGAGGGCGACCCACACCCGCTGGCCCGCCATGACCGGCGTCGCGCGAACCGGGACGCGGTTCCACGCCCGGCGCCGCAGCCGGCGGCGGTGCCCCCGGGCCAGGAGGCGCCCCGGCCGGCCACGCCGGTCGGTGTAGACGCCGACGAGCAGCGTCCGGGCCCGGGTGTGGCGATCCACCCAGACGCGCACGGTCCGCAGCGATCCGCTGCGCTTGACGACGAGCGGGACGGCCTCGACCCGGCCGGAGCGGACCGAGACCCGCTTGTGCGGCACCTTCGAGGTCCCGACCAGCGATGTCGCTCCCGCCGTCGACGCGCAGCAGAGCAGGGCGAGCGCCGGCGCGAGGGCCGGCAGGGAGCGAAGTCGCATGAGGGTGCCTGTCGTCAGGGGGATGACCCCGACTTGAAAACCGGTGCGATGGCCGTGGACGTTCGGTCGACGGCATCGCGGGGGCGCGATGGACGAACGACCGACGCTCGGCGGGCGGGACGGACCGTCGCGTCAGCGCCGGCCCCGGCGGGCGGCGAGCGCGGACGACCGGCATCGAAGGAGGGGCCCTATGCCGCGCGATGCGGCCAGCCCGCCCCGTCCCTGACGCCGTTCGCCGATGGCAGCCTGAGGATCAGTGCGACTCGTACGCGCCCGCGTCGGGTCCGCCGCCCCGCGGGCGGGCGGCCCCGGCGGCGTCCGTCGCCGGGAAGTCGCCCGGGTCGCCGGCGTCGATCGCCGGGCTCGATGCGGAGAGCCGGAGGTCGAGCCGGCCGGCGCCGACGAACCCGATCGCCCCGACCCGGCGGTCCGCGCCGCCGCACGGACTGCCCGTCACCACGTTGTGGCGGAACGTGCCGGGGCCGCAGGGCTGGAAGCTGCCGTTGATCGCGTTGCCCACGTAGCGGACGTTGAAGGCGTCGTAGCCGGAGCCGAGGCTGTTCGGCCCCTGGATGGACATCGTCGAGGAGTTGTTGCGCACCGTGACGTCGTGGCCCACGCCGAGCTGGGCGGCGTAGTAGCACTGGGACACGGGGATGTCGGCGCAGTCGCCGAAGGCGTTGTTCTCGATCAGCACGTTCGTCGGGGGTCCCTGGTCGCTGTCGCTGCCGTAGCTCATCCGCAGCCCGACCGAGCCGCAGCGCTCGAAGCGGTTGCCGACGATCTGGAGGTCGGTGCCGTTCTCGACCTGCAGGCAGTCGACGTGGGCCTTCGAGTTCGTCGTGTTGACGTCGTGGAAGTAGATGCCCTCGAAGCGCACGTGCCGGGGCACGACGAGCGGGTTGGTGTTGTAGACGCGCTGGACCTCGGGGTGGGTGCCGTCCGGCGTGGTCTCCGGGCCCACCTCGCCGCCGTTGATCGTGACCCACGATCCACCGGACATGAAGTAGTTGCGGTGCGACATCCCGACGAGGGCCGTCTCGCCGGCGCTCCACAGGCTCGTGTCGGCGCTCGTGATGCGTTGCGTGGCGCGGGAGAGGAGCACGAGGCCGAGCGCGCTCGAGTTGGCCGAGCGCACGCCGACCGTGAGGTCGCGGATGCTGACGGTGGTGCCGGGCGCCGCCATGACCACGACGCAGGACCCGCTGGCCGGGTCGCTCACGCACGTCGAGCCGCCCTTGCGCGGGTCCGGGCGCACCGCGACGGTGTCGTAGGTCCCGCCGGCCATCTCGACCGTCTCCCCCAGCGCGGCGACGGCGTAGGCGCGATCGAGGGTGAGGCAGGGGTCGGCCCGCGTGCAGTTCCCGGTGTCGTCGCCGGTCGGCGAGACGAAGCGCGTGGGCGGCGCCGGGGCGTAGACCACCGCGGGCAGCCGGCCCGACGGCAGGGAGGGCGTCGCCGGGGCTCCCGGCGGGGTCGCGCCGCCGCCCGCGGCGGGCCGGCCCGAGCCGGACTGCACCACGAGGCGCGGAGGACGTCCGCCCTCGCGGCTCGAGAAGAGCCGCGCCCGGCGGCTGCGCGACACGAGCACGAGGGTCACGGTGCCCGAGGTGCGGGCCGCGCGCGAGACGTCGATCGAGATCCAGCGGCCGATCCGCCCGGCGGTCGTGCGGCCCACGACGCCGGTGACGTGCCGCTTCCCCGCGCTGGCCAGCGCGGGCCGCACCGAGCCGCGGACGCGGAGGGCCGCCACCCGGACGCGCCGCGGGCCGCCCGTGACGTAGAGCCAGAGCGTCGCCCGGCGGATGCCGCGAGGGACGCGGAAGCGCAGGTAGGCCGACCGCCGGGGCCGGCCGCCGACGCGGAGCACCGGTGCGCGCGACCAGTCCGGCGCCGCCCGGCCGGCCTTCGCGGATCCGTCGGCGAGCGCGCGCAGCGTCGACGACGCCGGCACGGCGTGCGGCGAGGAGGAGGAGGCGGCGACGACGGCCGCGGCGGCGAGGGTGGCGGGGAGGAGCATGAGGAAACCCAGTCTGACCCGGCGCCGGTTGATAGCACGCCGGTCCGACGCGGTGCGTCGGGCGGGGCCGTCGCCGGGGGCGGGATCGGAGCCGCCGCGACGCCGGTTCAGGTCGTCGCGCGTCGGGTCCACGGCCTCAGCCGCTCCCGGGTGCTGCCCACCATACCGCCCACGGTGAGCGGGATCTGCACGCAGGCGAACTGGGCGACCCGCAGGCGTGCCCGCTCCCGGGCGGAGGTCGCCCGGCCGCGGGACTGGATGCGCTCGAGGCCCCAGATCGAGCGCCAGGGAACCCAGCCCCGCCGTCGGCGCCACAGCGGCGTGCGGCTCCGGACGGCGGGATCCACCCCGTGCCGGGCGAGCCACGCGGTCCCCTGGGCCAGGCGGTAGCAGGTCCGCGCCAGCTGGCGGGCGTCGGCCCGCGCCGGATGGCGGACGACCGGGCCGGGGGCGTAGGCGACCCGCAGCCCGGCGGCGCGGGCGCGGTCGCCGAGATCTCGATCGTGCGTCTGGAAGGCCGCCGCCTCGTTGAACCCGCCGAGCCGCTCGAGGGTGTCGCGCCGGACCCAGAGGTTCGCGGTCGCGCCGAAGCCCTCGGCGGCGTTGCGCGCCTGGTCGAGGTAGCCGCGCCCGACGTCGAGCAGCTCGGCGGTCGTGGGGGGATCGCCGGTGGTCAGCTCGACCCGGCCCGCGGCGAGATGGGATCCGAGGCGCTCGAGGTCCGCCAGCCCGCGCTCGATCCAGTCCGGGGCGGGCTCCGTGTCGTCGTCGGTGAACGCGAGCACCGGGCCGCGCGCGGCGCGCACGCCGAGGTTCGACGCGGCGGGCTGCCCGATGCCCTCGCGGTGGCGGATGACGCGGACGCCGGCGTGGGCCGCGGCGACCGCCGGCGTGTCGTCGGTGGACCCGTCGTCGACGACGATGACCTCGAACCGATGCCGCCCCACGGTCTGCCGGTCGAGCGCCGTCAGCACCGTGTCGAGCCGGGGCGCGCCGTTGCGGGTGGGAATGATCACCGACACCTCCGGCCCCGTCGCGGCCGGCGGCGCGGGGCCCGGCTCGACGTCGCGCCGGCCGAGCGCGGTCACCGCGCGCCGCCGCCCTTCACCGGCGCGACGACCGGCGCCCGGCCTCGGGCCAGCCGCCGGGCGGCCACGCGCACCTGGCGCGGCGGCGTCACGACGAGCAGGAACGCCGCGGCGAGGACCAGGGCGGCGACGGCGAAGGCCACCGACACCCGGTGGAGCGCCGCCCCCGGGAGCGCGAGCTCCAGGCCGACGAACACGGCGGCCGCGAGCGCCCACGACGCCGCGGAGGCGACGGTGCGGCGCCGGGCGAGTGCCGCCTGGTAGAGCGTCGCGCCGGTCAGGTAGAGGCCGACGCCGAGGGCGAGCACCACGAGGTCGGCGCGGCCGGCGGAGAACCCGGAGCCGTAGAGCAGGCCCATCGACGCAGGGCCCGCGACGGCGACCCCGACCACCAGCACCGCGGAGAAGGCCCCGAGCGCGAGCAGCGTGCGCCCGAGCGCGCGGCGGAAGCGGCCGCGGTCCTCGAGCACCTCGAGGGTGGTCAGGCTCGGCATGAGGGCGGCCGCCACGCCCTGGAAGAGGTATGCCGGGGCGCGGACCAGCATGGTGGCCGCGAACACGATCCCGGCCGCCTTCGTCGCGTTGCCCGGCGCGGTCAGCGCGACGAGCAGCGGCCCGCCGCTGAGCAGGATCTGGTCGGCGGCCGCGACGACCCCGACCGGGACGGCGAACCGCGTCGCCTCGCCGACGTCGAACCGGGACGTCCGCTCCGCGCGCAGGGCGGTGCGGCGACGCCATCCCGGCACCACCAGGGGCGCGACGGCGCCGGCGAAGGCCGCGAGCGCGACCGCCGCGGCGGCGAGGTCCTGGGAGGCGACGGCGACGAGCGGCAGGGCGAGCGCGAGGCGCACCGATCCGTCGGCGAGGAGCAGCGTGCCGTAGCCGCCGAACCAGCGGACGCCGCCGAGCACGCCCCGGACGAGGTAGGACGCGGCGTATCCGACGATGCCGGCCGCCAGCGCCAGCGTGAGGGTGCCGTTGCCGTCGAACAGACGATCGGTCAGCGGCGCCCAGAGGGCGAGACAGGCGGCGGCGGCGAGCGTCGCGGTCACGATGCCGAGGCGCACGACCGAGCGCACCGCGCCCCGGGCGTCGACGTCCTGCGCCTTGCGCTCGGCGATCGCCCGCGAGAGCGTCTGCTCCAGGGGCCGGAAGAGCACGACCGCGACGAGGAACATCCCGGCCCACAGCAGCGCGATCGGCCCGTAGGCGTCGGGGCCGAGCGACCGGGCGGCGACGGCGTTGAAGGCATAGGCGAGCAGGCCCGACCCCACCGTTCCCGCGGAGAGGAGGAGCGCGCCCCGCCGGGCCGTCCCGGCCGCCAGCAGGCGGCTGCGTCGCGAGGCGGTCCCCGCCGGTGACGGGGAGGCCGCCGCCCCGGAGCTCATCGCACCTCCGGGTCCACGAAGTAGTTGGCGCTCTTGTAGCTGCGGCTCGGGAAGTCTCCGGCCGCGAGGGCGAAGACGCCGTTCTGGCCGTCCGCCTCGCTCGAGAGCGGACCGTTGACGACCGCCGACGCGAGCTGGCCGTACCCGATCGAGAACCGCGCGTTCAGGCCGACCGACACGACGTAGACCTGGCCGGCGACCAGCGCGACCGGCGAGGACAGCGCCGCGCGCTGCCAGCCCGAGGCGCTCTCGCCGCTGAACGCCACCGTGGCGATCGGGGTGCCGAGCGTGGCGTTCCACAGCGTGCCCGTGTGCGCTCCGGTCTCACCGGCGGACTTGTAGAAGCGCACCGCGGAGAGGGCGAGCGGAGAGGAGACGGTGAACCGCACGCCGACCTCGTAGCCGAACGGTCCCGCGCCGGTCCGCGCGTCCTGGGTCGGCAGCCCCGTCAGGGGCGGCGTCGGGTTGCCTCCGAAGAGCGAGCACGGGCACGGCGCCGTCGTGAAGGTCCACGTCTCGTCCGCCGCGAGGGCGGCGCCGTCGCTGGCCTGCAGCCCGGTGGTCAGCCGCGCGGTGTAGGTGGTCGAGGCCACGAGCGTCGCGGTCGGGTCGATCGTGATGCGCCGGTTGATCGTAGTCGTAGGAGACCGTGGCGGTCGACGCGGGTGTTGCCGGGCCCGGTCAGGGTGACGTTCGCGCCGATCACCGTCGCCGGGTCGAGGTCGCGGTCGAAGGTCGCGGTGATGTTCGCGGTGCGGTCGACGGCGGTCGCGCCCGATGCGGGGGTGCGTGCGGTGACCGTCGGCGACGCGCCCTGGGTCGTGAACGACCACGTCACGTCGGCCGCCAGCGCGGTCCCGTCGGTCGCGCGCAGGCCGGTGGTCAGCCGCGCCGCGTACGTCGTCGACGCGGCGAGCGGGCGGTCGGGTGGAGGGTGATGCGGCGGTTGATCGAGTCGTAGGAGACGGTGGCGGTCACCGCGGTGCTGCCGGGCCCGGTGAGCGTGACGTTCGGCCGGTGACGGTGGCCGGGTCGAGCGCCCGGTCGAAGTCCGCCGTCACGTCGGTCGCGATCGCTCCACGCCGGTCGCGCCGGCCGCCGGGGTGCGTGCGGTGACCGTCGGCGACGCGCCCTGGGTCGTGAAGGTCCACGTCACGTCGGCCGCCAGCGCGGTCCCGTCGCTCGCCCGCAGGCCGGTGGTCAGCCGCGCGGTGTACGTGGTGCCCGCGGCGAGCGGGGCGGTCGGGTGGAGGGTGACGCGGCGGAGCGCGCTGTCGTAGCTGACGGTGGCGGGGACGCTGGTGTTGCCGGGGCCGGTCAGCGTGACGTTCGTCCCGTTGACCGTGGCGGGGTCGAGCGCCCGGTCGAAGTCCGCCGTGACGTTCGTCGCGATGCCCACGCCGGTGGCGCCGGCCGTCGGCGTGCGGGAGGAGACCGCCGGCGGCGCGGTCGCGTAGTCGACGATCGCGTCGGCGAAGTAGTTGGACGTCTGATACGTGCTGGTCGGGTATTGGCCGGCGGCGTCGGCGAAGACGCCGTTGGCGCCGTCGGTGACGCTGGTCAGCGGACCGTTGACGAGCTGGGTGGCGCAGTCCGCCGACGGTCATGACGAAGCGCGAGTTGAGGCCGACGGAGACGACGTAGGTCTGGCCGGGGGTGAGCGTGACGGGGGTGGGGAGGTCCTGGCGCTGCCAGCCGGAGGCGGTCTCGTTCTGGTAGGTGACCTGGGCGATCTGCTGGCCGCTGGAGTTCCACAGGCGGCCGACGTGGGTGCCGGTCTCGTTGGGGTCCTTGTAGAAGGCGAGCGCGAGCAGCCGGACGTTGTCGGTCACGGCGATCTTCGTGCCGAGCTCGTAGGTGAACGGGCCGGTGCCGCTGCGGCCGTCGCGGACGTCGAGGTTCGTGAGCACGGGCGTGAGCGCCGGTCGCATGAGCGAGCAGGGGCACGCCGCGGTGGTGAACGTCCAGGTCAGCGGCGCCGCCAGGGGGGTGCCGTCGGCGGCGGTCAGGCCGGTGGTGACGTCCACCGTGTAGGTGGTGTTCCCGGCCAGCGGCGTGGTGGGCTGGAGGCTGATCGCGCCGCCGCCCAGGGAGCTCGCCGTCGCGGGGACCAGGGACCCGCCGGCGTCGCGCAGCGTGAACGTCGACCCGTTGACGGTCGCGGGGTTCAGCGCCCGGTCGAAGGTCGCGGTGACCGCCGTCTCGCGGTCCACGCCGGTCGCGCCTGCACCCGGGATCACGGCTCGACGAGCGTCGGCCCGGCCGGCGCGGTCAGGCCGGTGGTGAAGGTCCAGTCGGAGGGCGCGTCGAGCGGCGAGCCGTCGGCGCCGTGTACGCCGAGCGTGACGTGGGCCGTGTAGGTCGTGGCCAGGCCGAGCGTGCCGTTCGGCGTCAGGATCGCCGTCCGTCGTCGCCGCGTCGTAGCTGACGCCCGCCGGCACCGTCGCGCCGCCCGGCGCCGTCGAGGGAGACGGTCGTGCCGTTGACCGTGGCCGGGTCGAGCGCCTTCGAGAAGGTCACGCGGACCGACGGCGGAGGGGGACACGTCGGTCGCGAGCGGCGCCGGGGAGCGGGCGGTGATCTGCACCGCCGCGCCGGTCGTGAAGCTCCACGTGACCGGCGCCGAGAGGGCCGTGCCGTCGGGCGCGCGGACCCCGGTCGTGATCGTGGCGGTGTGCGAGCGTGCCCGTCGCCAGCGGGCGGTCGGCGTGAGGACCGCCGTCCGCGTCGGGCTGTCGTAGCTGATGCTCGCGGGGACCGCGGCCCCGCCGGCGCCGGTGAGCGAGAACGTCTGGCTCGTGAGCGTCGCCGGATCGATCGAGCGGCTGAACGTCGCGGTGACGCTGGAGCCGATGGGCACGTCGGCGGCGTCGTCGGCCGGCGCCTTGGCGGTGACCTGCGGCGCCGCGCCGGCGCCGGTGGTGAAGGTCCAGGTCGAGTTCGCGGCGAGGCCCTCGTTCGACCACGTCTTCACGCCGGTGGTGACCTGGGCCTGGTAGGTGCTGGAGGGATCGAGCGACGCCGTCGGCGTGAGCGTCGCCGTGCTGGTGGCGTCGTCGTAGGCGATGCTCGCCGGCGACGGGTGCGCCGGACGAGCGTCAGGCGGAAGGTCGAGGCGGTCAGCGTCGAAGGGTCGATCGCGCGGTCGAAGGTGACGCGCACGGTCCCGTCGACGCCGACGCCGGTGGCGCCCGGCGCGGGCTGGCGGTCGGTGATCGACGGCGCGCCCGTCGCGTCGACCGTCAGGCCGGCCTCGACGGTGGACGGCCGCGCGTCCATGTCGGCGAGCACGTTCACCGTCGCCTGCTTGATCGTCGTGTTCGGCTCGCCCTGGTCGAACCCGTTCAGCGCGAGGCCGCGGCTCCAGTCGTTCGTGCCGGTCGAGAAGACGACGGCGCCGCTGGCGGCCTTGTAGTAGGTGCTCGTGCCGGTCGAGTTGCCCTGGGCGTAGACGCGGCCGGCGTCCTGGAGGATGTTGCCGTTGGTCGGCGAGGAGGAGATCGACTGCACCCCGGCGGGCTCCTGGCCGTTGGCCGCGCGGTCGTTCCACTCCCAGCCGACGAGCTTCTGCCCGAACGTGGCCGAGGTTCCCGCGGCGAGCGAGGCCAGTGACGTGTGCCGCCAGGCGCGGTGCTTGCCCTGCGCGGCGCCGAGACCACCATCGGGAACTCGGTGAAGTCGTTGTCGCCCACGTACTGGGAGCCGACGAGCGCGTTCTCCGGCGCGTTCGCGCCCGCGGGATCGCGCCAGGTGCCGGTCGGCTGCCCGCTCGGGTCCGCCGGGCCGCTCTCGGTCGTCTTGTAGGTGACCTCGACCCGGTCGGCCTGGCCGCTGAACGGGCTCGCCTCCGAGCGGATCTTCCAGTAGACCTGGTTGGACCCCAGCCAGAACAGCGAGCGGCCCGCGTTGCGCGCCGCCGTCGCGGCGTTGCGCATCTCCGCCGACCAGTACTCGTCGTGCGCGGGCGAGACGAACGCCTTGTGCGAGAGCAACTGGCCGCCGTTGGTCTGGAGGTCGACGCTCGAGATGTAGTCGACGTCGTAGCCCTGGTGCTCGAACCACGCCACGTTGCCCTGGTCGGCCTCGGGGAACCAGTTGTTCTGCCCGGTGATCGGCTGCTGGTAGGGCCGGTCATAGGACACCTTCACCGCCCGCGGCGCGCCCGACACCGTGTTGGCGCCGCTCGAGTTGAACGTGTAGAGCGACTTGCCGCCGTAGTTGTTGTAGGCCTGGTAGCTGGAGACCGGAAGTTGGTAGAGGAGGTCGGCGTTGCCGCCGTCGTGGCGCACGACGAGCAGGATCGCGTTGTCGCGGTTGTTGTCCTCGCGCACCAGACGCAGCCAATACACCCCGGTCGGCCAGTCCTGCGTGACGGTCAGCGTGTCGGTCGTCGACCAGTTCGAGCAGTCGATCAGCCCCGTGTCGCCCGGACCGTCCCCGCAGTTCGGCTGCGCCGTCCCGCTGCGACTCGGCAGCACCGACACCAGCCGCGCCCGATCCCCGCCATACCAGCCGGCCCGGTAGATCTCCACGTGATAGGGCGCGCCGTCCCCGGTGTTGACCTTCAACCCGACGCTGTCGCCCTGGTTCACGCTCGTCTTCGACGCGTAGCCCTCGATGCCGCCCGTATACGCCCGCTCGGGCTGCTGCAGCGGATACCCCGTCGACCCCGGGAAGCAGTTCTCCCGCACGATCGCGTTCCCCGTCGAGCAGCTCACCGCCCGCGGCGTCGCCGCCACCGGCGCCGACGCCGGCCCCTGCGTCCCGTCATCGGCGCGGACCGCGTAGTAGTACGCCGTCCCGTTGACCGCCGTGGTGTCGCTGAACGCCGGCGTCGCCGACGTCCCGACCTGCGTCGTGATCGAACCCGCCGACGTCCCGCGATACACCCGGTAGCTCGTCGCCCCGCCCACCGGCTGCCACGCCAACGACACCTTCCCCCCCAACGCGATCGCGCTCAGCCCATCCGGCCTCGTCGGCGCACCCTGCGCAAGAATCGGCACGAGCAGGAGCAACGCGAACGCCCCCAACAGGGCGGACTTCACCGTGAGCAGCCGGCGACGGGTGACGGGGCGAACCGGGCTCATGCGCCCGCAGCCACCTCCGCCGCCCCCGACGCGACCTGCTCCCGACGAGCACGATGCCACGCCGCCGTCTCCACCAGCCCCTCGTCCAGCCGCACCGACGCCCGGAACCCCAGCAGCTCGTGCGCCTTCCGCGTATCGGGGATCCGGCAGCGCACGTCCTGATAGCGGCCGCCGATCTGCTCGTAGGGCAGGTAGGAGACGCGCAGCGCGCCGGCGATGCCCAGTGCCGCCTGCACCTCGGCCGCGAGGCGGAAGATCGTCGTCGGCTCGTCGCCGCCGAGGTTGACGATCTCGCCCTCGGCCTCCGGGGTCTCGAGCGCGCGGACGAAGCCGTCGACGGTGTCGCTGATGTAGGTGAAGGTCCGCACCTGGCGGCCGTCGCCGTGGAGCTCCATGACCTCGCCGTCGAGCAGGCGCTCGATGAACGCGGCCTGCGGGCCGCCCCACCAGCTCGGGTGGTTCCGCGGCCCGTAGGAGCCGAACAGGCGCAGGATCGTCACCCGCAGGTTCTGCTCGGCGGCCAGGGCCAGGGCCACGTGCTCGTCGTAGAGCTTCGAGACCGCGTAGGCCCAGCGCCGGGTCGTGGGGGGCCCGAGCGTGAGGTTCGCGTCCTCGGCGAAGGGCGGGGTCGCGTTGCCGTAGACGTCCGAGGTCGACGCCACCACGACATGGGCGCCGAGGGCCAGCCCCGCTTCGTAGACCGACAGCGCGCCGGCGACGTTCGCGTTGAGCGTCCGCAGGGCGCCGCCGTAGCGCGGGATCTTCTCCGCGGCGAGGTGGACGATCGCGTCGCAGCCGCCGAAGACGTGGAGCAGCGTCGCCTCGTCGCGGACGTCGATGCGGTGGAACTCGAAACGCTCGTCGTCGAGCACGCCGGCGAGGTTCGCCAACGCGCCGCGCGAGAGGTCGTCCACGCCGACGACCCGGTGGCCCTCGGCGACCAGCCGGTCGCTGAGGTGCGAGCCGATGAACCCGGCTGCGCCGGTGATGCCGATCTTCCGTGACTCCATCAGGAGCTTCTCCTTCGCCAGACGTCGAGGGTTGGGGTGCCGGGTCCGGAGCCGCGGAGGGTCTCCGCCCGGGTGAAGTCCCGGCGCAGCCATGCGCCGATCCGCCGGTCGTACGCGGTGCCGAACGCGCCGGTGCGATAGCGCGTGAGCGGGGTGCGGTCGACGATCGCGAGCCGGACGCGATCGAGGCGCCCGATCGCCGCCGCCTCGTCGCGCGTCCCGTCGAGCGCGCCCGGGAGCAGGGAGATCTGCCGCAGGGGGTTCTCGCGGCCGGAGAGCACGTAGAGCGCGGTGAGCTGGGGGGCGAGCAGGATGGGCTCGCCGGGTCGGGTGCTGCCCTCGATCCGCGCGAGCGCCGCCGGATAGGCGGTGTCGCCGCCGAGCGCCGTCATCGTGCCGCCGGCGCCGCGCACCTCGAGCGTCTCCTGACGCGCGTCGTGCACGACGAGGCCGGCGCTCAGCAGGCCGAGGCCCGCGAGCGCGCCGATCCCGAGCGCGCGGCGCACGCCGTCGCCCTGGGGCACGGCACGGCACAGCAGCCAGGCGAGCAGGATGCCGACGAACGGGAGCGCGTAGCCCGTGTCCTGCGGGAAGCCCGGGTTCGGGTAGGGCCAGAACTCCGCGTAGGAGCCGGCCGAGAGGCCGAGCACGACGATGCTCGCGAGCAGCGCGGTCTGGGTCTCGGCATCCCACGCGAGCCGACCGCGCCGGACGGCGGCGACGATGCCCACGGCGCAGAGGGCGGCGCCGGCGGGGATCCAGGCGTAGGCGTACTGGAGGTAGTGGCGCACGGTGTCGGGCCGCTCCACGACGAGCGCGAGCGCCGCGAGCGCCGCGATGCCGATCGCCACCAGGGCGGCGGTGCGGACCGCTCCGCCGCGCCGCACCGCCACGGCGGCGAGCACGAGAGCGCCGATCCCCGCCGCGGCGAGCGCGAGGTGCCCGGCGAGCCCGGCGAAGCTCGCGGCGGTGAACGGGGCGAGCTTGTCGTACACCGGGCCGACCGTCTCGCGCATCAGGCCGTCCGCGAGGAGGTTGCGGTGCACGAGCCCCGTGACGCCGATGTCGGCGGCGAAGGCGCCGTACACGGCGAGCGGGATGGCGAGGGCCGGGCCGGCGAGGACCGCGGCGTCGAGCAGGGCGGCCCGGCGGTCGGCCGCGGCGGCCTGCCACGCGCGTACGGCGAGCCAGACGGCGGCCGCGCCGAAGCAGGCGAGCGTCACGTCGGGGCGGGTGAGGGCGACGAGCCCGAGCAGGGCGCCCGCGGCGAGGAGCACGCCCCGGCGCCGGCCGGGGGCACCGGCACGGGAGAGCAGCAGGACCGCGCTGAGCGCGAGCGCGTAGCCCAGGGACGCCGACAGCGTGTGCGGCAGCGCGAAGGAGATGTCGGAGTTCGAGAAGGCGACCGTCGCCGCGAGGAACGCGGCTGCGGTCGCGCCCGCGGGCGGCGCGACCACGCGGGCCACGGCGTAGGTGAGCCCGACGATCGCCGCGGCGAGGACGAGCCCGATGGCCGTGGCGACCCCGAAGGTCGGCGAGGCCAGCGCAAAGGCGCCGCCGAGGACGAACGGTCCGAGCGGGCCGTAGCTGTACATGTAGTCCACGTAGGGCAGGGCGCCGTCGGCGGTGCGTCCGCCGGCGACGAGGTCGTACCCGGTGTCGAGGCGCAGATCGCCCCACGTCGCCCAGGTGAGCCCGGCGAGCACGACCGTCACCGCGGCGAGGACGGCGACCGCCACCGCGTCCGGGTGGATCGCGACCGCGCGCAGCGGCCGGGCCAGCCCGGTCCGCCGGGCGGTCGTCTGGGCGGTCGCGCTCATGCCGCCCGCTCCTCGTCGTCCGCGCGCTCGAGGCGCTCCAGCAGGCCTTCGGCGACCCGGTCGGCGATCCCGACGACGGCCTGCCCGTTCACGAGCTCCGGGTAGATCTGGGCGGTCGAGGCGAGCGCGAGGCCGGGGGCGGGGAAGAGCTCGGCGGGCCGCCCGGCGTCGCCGAGGACGTGCACGGGCTCGGCCACCCGGGCGCGGGCGACCTGCATCGCCACGACGTCGTCGTCGCGCAGCGCCGGGAAGATCGCCTGGACGCGGCGCAGGTAGTCGCGCCGGATCTCCAGCGAGGAGCGCTCCAGCTCCTCGGAGTCCGGGTTCACGTAGCGCGGCGCGTAGATCAGCGTGCCGCCGACCCGCTCGGGGTCGACGACGTGGGTGGTCTCCACGACCGTGGTCAGCGCGACGCGCCGGTCGGTGAGGTTCAGCGCGTAGTACGGGCTGATGCTCCGCCGCAGCCGCATGACCAGGCACACGACCCCGAGATAGCGGCAGCGGTCGGGGCCGGCCGCGTCGGCCAGCGCCGGCCCGAGCAGCCGCCGGCCCTGCGGCGGGATGAGCGTGGAGAGGACGTGGTCGTAGGCGTGGAGGCCGTGGTCGGTGACGACGCCGACGGCCCGGCCGCCGGCCTCGGCGATCCGGCGCACCGGCGTCTCGGTGTGGACCTCGCCGCCGCCGGCGCGAATCGCCGCCGCCAGCGCGTCGACGAGCACCTGGTAGCCGCCGTCGATCGTGCCCATGACCTCGTGCGACGTCCGGTCGCGCGTGCGGGACATCCGCCGGGTGCGGGCCCAGAGGTAGGTGGCCGGGAGGTCGTCGTAGCGCCCGTCGAACTTCGAGTCCAGCAGCGGGCGCCAGAGCCGCTCCCACAGCCGGTCGCCCGCCGTGCGCCGCAGCCACCGCTCGAGCGGCTCGCGGTCGAGGTCCGCGTGGTCTCCGATCAGCTGGCAGCGGGCGACGAACGCCCCGAGCCGCAGCCGGTCGGCGGGGCCGAGCGCGGGGAACGAGAGCAGCTCGCGCAGCGAGGACATCGAGGCCAGGCGGCCGTCGTGGTAGAAGCCGACGCCGGTGCGGCGGAAGCGGAAGCGGTCGGCCAGCCCGAGCTCGCCGGCGAGGCCCCGGACGCGGTCGTCGGTGGGCAGCACGACGTGGTAGAACCGATCGACCGGGATGCCGTCGAGCGGGGTCGACGCGGCGAGGCCGCCGATCTCGCGCGCCCGCTCGTAGACCACGACCGGATGACCGGCCCGGGTCAGGCGGTAGGCGGCGGTGAGCCCGAGCAGGCCGGCCCCGACGACGGCGACGCGCGGCGTGCTCATCGGACGGCCTCGTCGCCGAAGAGCCCGTCGCCGAGCAGCGGCGGGGTCTCGACCGGGTCGCGCAGCAGCGAGTTGCGGGAGATCAGGCGCACGTAGCCGGTGACCGTCGGCGCGATGCGCAGCTTGCTCGCGCCGGTGCGGCGGGCGGCGTCGAGGTCGACCGGCACCTCGGCCACGGTGGCCCCGAGCGCGTCGAGCTTCATGAGGATCTCCGCCTTGCAGGCGAAGCCGCGCTCGCGGATGAACCCTTCGCCGTGGCGGTCGTAGCCGGCGCGCAGCGCCCGCGCGCGGTAGACGCGGAAGAACGAGGACACGGTCCGGGCGTCGAGCCCGGCGGCCCGGCGGATCGCGAACGCGGCGCCGCGGGACATGAGCCGGCGCGCGCGCCCGACCCCGAGCATCCGCCCGCCCCCGTGCACCGAGGCGAGCACGACGTCCGCGCCGTCGCGCGCCGTCGCGAGCATCTGCTCGAGGACGTCGAGGTCGCTCGTGGTGTCCGACTCCAGCGTGATGACGAGGCCGCGCTCCCCGCAGAGCTCCAGCGCGCGGCGGAAGCCGGCGTCGAACGCACGGCCCGGGCCGCGGTTGCGGCCGAGGCGCAGCACCTCGAGCGGCACGGGCCCGGCATGGGCCTCGGCGACCTCCGGAGTGCCGTCGTCCGAGCCGTCGTCGACGAGCACGACCTTGCCGAGCCGCCAGAGGCTGGGCCGCCGCGCGAGGTCCTCGAGCAGCCGCGGCACGTTCTCGGCCTCGTTGAAGGCGGGAATGACGAGCACCGGCATCGCGCGGCCCCTAGTAGGCGCCCCGCCGGGCGAGGATGGCCGGGATCGTCTGGAAGAGGATCTTGATGTCCCACCAGAGCGACCAGTTGGTCACGTAGATGTAGTCGAGCTTGACCATCTCCTCGAAGGGCAGGTCGGTACGGCCGAGCACCTGCCACAGGCCGGTGATCCCGGGCGTGGTCTCCACCCGGCGGCCGGCCCAGCCGGTGATCTGCATCGCCTCGTCGACGACGAACGGACGGGGGCCGACGAGGCTCATCTCGCCCCGGAGCACGTTCCACAGCTGCGGCAGCTCGTCGAGCGAGGTGCGGCGCAGCCAGCCGCCGGTGCGCGTGATGCGCGGGTCCTCGCGGATCTTGAACAGCGGGCCGCCGGCGAGGTCGTTCTGCTCCTCGACCCCCTCCTTCATCGCGTCGGCGCCGTCGACCATCGTGCGGAACTTCACGATGCGGAACTCCCGGCCGCCGCGTCCCCAGCGTCGCTGGCGGAAGAAGACCGGCCCGCGCGAGTCGAGCTTGATCGCCAGCGCGACGAGCGCGAAGAGCGGCGCGAGCAGGATCAGGCCGGCGACCGCCGCGACGAGGTCGACGGCCCGCTTGAGGACCACCACGCTGCGGCTGAAGCGCATCGGCGGCAGGCTCACGACGGGCAGCCCCTCGATGTCCTCGATCGTCGCGTTGGAGGCGAACAGCTCGTAGAAGCTCGGGACGATCGAGAGGTGGACGTCGGGTCGCCGCACCGCGCGGACGAGGTCGAGCGTCTCGTCGTAGGTCCCGCGGGAGAAGGTGAGGATCACCCAGTCGATCTCCATCTCCTCGACGACCCGGGTGAGCTCGCTCGTGGGCCCGATCACGCTCATGCCCCCGCTGAGGGCCGGGTCGTCGTCGAGGAAGCCGACGAGCTCGAGGCCGTAGTGCGGATGCGCGGCGATCTTCCGCTCGACCATGCGCCCGGTCGTGCCGGCCCCGAGGATGAGCGCACGCCGCGGCGCCATGACCGTCGGCATGACGAACGTGCGCACGACGTACCGGCACGCGGGAACGGCCACGAGTGCCGACGCGAGGAAGAGGGTGGCCTCGACGGGCGAGTAGACCTTGACGTCGAAGATCCGGTAGAGCGCCTGGCCGACGAGGAGGAAGAGCAGGGAGCCGGCGAGGAGCGCGTGGAAGAGCTCGCCGATCTCGTCGAAGTTGCTCGTGGCGATGGTGTTCGGCTGGCGGTCGTAGAGCCGGTAGGCGCAGAAGACCCCGATCCACGTCAGCAGCGCGAGCGCGGCGAGCCCGGCCGCGACGCCCGCCGACGCGACGACCGCCGGCGGCGCCGCCTGCTCGGCGACGACGAACGTCGCCGTCCCGGCGACCAGCAGGGCGACGACGTCCGCGATGACGAGCGTCCAGACGCGACCGCGCGGCAGCCGCCCGCTCGCCGGCCTGACCGCGGCGGTGCGACCGTCGCGGGGCGCGGCGTGCGCCGCGGCCGCGGCGTCGACCGCGACCAGGTGGGCTCGCCGCCCGGAGCCCGTCTGGGCTCCTCGTGGGCGCGATCGACCGACCGTCGGAGCTCGCGAATCGTCCGTCATAGGCACTCGTACCGAGCCTATGGCCGGCCTCCGGGTGTGTCGCCCCACCAATGGATAGGTTGCTCGCGAGGGGATCGCCTACGACGCGACGGCCGCCGGGCGGGCAGACACGAGATCGTGCTGATGGGCCCAGTGGCTCGCCTCGGTGCGGTTGGACACACCGAGCTTGCGGTAGACGTTGGAGAGGTGGAACTTGACGGTCTGCTCGGTGACCCACAGGGTGCGGGCGATCCTGCCGTTGGTGTGGCCCTCGGCGACGAGGGCGAGGATCTCGAGCTCGCGCTCGGTCAGCGTGCACTCCTCGAGCTCCGCCGCGCGGCGCGCGCTCGACTCGAAGACGTGGACGAGGTTCCCGTAGGCGGTCTCGCGGACCAGCGTGCCGAGGGTCGCCGGGTGCACGCCCTTGGAGATCGCCGCGGTGGCGCCGGCCTCCACGGCGTCGGCGACCCAGCGCGGATCCATCCGCGTCGTGAGCAGGATGCGGGCGGCCCCGGGCACCTGGTCGCGGATCTCGCGCAGCCGGGCGAGCGCGTGGTCCGGCTGGTGCATCTCGTCGACGAGCACGACGTCGGGGGCGGCCTCGGCGAGCGCGTCGGTCACGGCGAGCCGAACGTCGAGGAAGCCCAGCACGCGAACCCCCGAGGTCTGGCGCAGGGCGTTGCGGATGGCCTCGATCACGCAGGTGTGGTCGGCGACGATGACGACGCTCTTCATGAGGGAACCTCGGTCCGGAGGCGGCGGCACGGAACGGGAAGGTGATGGCGATGGCGATGGCGCATGTGTGGTGGGTCCGGCGTCGTTTCGGCGGCTGACGCCGGCCCGGTGGACTGGCGAGAACGCCACCCTTGCGGACCGCGGAATGGGGTGGGTATGAAGCTATGCGCAGGGATTGCATTCGCGTTGCGATTCCGATTGCATGCGCGTTGTGCCGGTTGGATTCTGGGATGACACCGCTCGTCGCGGGCAGGGATCGCGGCGATGAGCGCCGACGGCGAGGGCCCGGCCGCGCGCCGGGACCTGGCGGAGCCGGAGTCGGTGTTCGACGGCCTCCCGCACGGCGCGCTCGTGCTCGACGCCGACGGGGGGGTCCTGGCCCTCAACGTCGTCGCCGCCCGCCTGCTCGGCACCGCCGGACGGCCCGCCGAGGTGGGGGAGCGCTGCTGCGCGCTGCTCGGCTGCGGCGCCCGCGGGACGCGGCTGGAGTCGGGGTGCCTGGCGCGCGCCGTGGATCCCGACGGGGAGCTCACGCCCGAGTTCCGCGTCGACCTGCCTCCGGGCGCCACGGCCGGCGCCGCGTGGATCACCGCGCGGCGGCTGGCCGACGGGCGGATCGTCGTGCAGGCGCGCGCCGGCCGGCGCGATGACCGGCGACGCCGGATGGCCGCGGCATGGTCGGCCGACGCGCCCGTCGCCGTGCGGGCGCTCGGGCGCACCGAGGTCGAGGTCCCGGGCGCCGAGGGCGACCAGGCCTGGGTGGGCCAGCGCGCCGGACAGCTCCTGAAGCTCCTCGTCGCCGAGCGCTGGAGCGTGGTGACCGTGGACGAGATCGCCGAGGCCCTGTGGCCGGGCTCGCCCTCGGGCCGGACGACGACCGTGCGGGCGCTCGTCCACCACCTGCGCCAGCGCCTCGACGTCGCGGCGACCGAGGACGCGCGGACCTGCATCGTGCGCGAGGGCGGCGGCTACCGCCTGCGCGCGGCGCGCGTGGCGGTGGACGCGGACGACTTCGAGGCGGCCGCCCGAGCCGGCCTGGATGCCGCCGGTCGCGGCCGGGGCGCCGGGGCCGGGGAGCCGCTCGAGCGCGCGATGACCCTGTATCGAGGTCACTTCCTGGCCGACCAGGCCTACGCCGAGTGGGCGCTTCCCGAGCGCGAGCGCCTGCGGGCCGTCGCCGGCGAGGTCGCGCGGGCCCTCGTCGACCTCCACGTCCGGGAGGGCCGCCTCGACGCCGCCGCGGACTCCGCCCGGCGCCTGGCCGAGATCGACCCGTTCGACGGGGACGCGCAGCGGCGGGTGGTGGCGCTCAGCCTCCTGCGCGGGCGCCGGAGCGAGGCCGTGCGCCGCTACGAGGCGATCCGCGAGCGGATGCTGCGGCACTTCGGCGAGGCGCCCGACTTCACGCTGCTCGACGTCGCCGACCCGGGGGCGGTCTGGCCGGGGGTGGAGGCGGCGCCGCGCTGAGCCGGTTCGCGGTCCCTACGCCGCGAACCACGCGTCTCGCGTCGTCGGTGGAATCGCAGGGAGCAGGAGCCCCCGCCAACGTTCCGCCGACGACGGGTCCCGCGGTCCGGGTCAGCCGCGCGCCGCGGAGCGGTCGGGCACCTCGACGTCGGCGGCGGGCTCCCGCGGGGCGAGGACCGGGGCGGCCGCCGGCTCGTCGAGTCGCTTGACCCGGCGCACGGGCATGCCCGCGTAGAGGCCGTGGGGCCCGAGGTCGTGGCCCACCACCGTCCCGGCCGCGACGATCGAGCCGGTGCCGATCCGCACGCCGGCCAGGATGATCGCCCCGGCCCCGATCCCGCAGCCGTCCTCGACGACGATCTCGGCGCCCCGGCCCGGGCCGACGCGCTCACTCGCGTCGCCGGGCTCGTGCGAGGCGGTGCAGAACATCACGCCGGGTCCGACGTGGGTGTTGCGGCCGATGGTCACCCGCGCCGTCGTGTCGAAGTAGCACCGGTGGTTCACCGTCGAGCCGGCGCCGATCGTCACCTCGGGACCGCCGAAGAAGCACCCGGAGCCGATGCGGAAGGTGTCGATCCGCAGCCCGCAGGCCCGCAGCGCGTAGTAGCGGGCCGGCCGGGGGACGAGCGGCGACCCGGCGAGGCCGTTGAGCACGAACTGGCGCAGCGCGCGGCCGACCTCGATCCGGACGATCGACCGGGTGCGAGCAGCGCTCGGCGTCGCGGGGTCTCCGGGCGGCATCCGCGGCGAGGGTAGACGCTCGGCCTCCCCCCGGCAACGGTGGGCGACGGATGTCCCGTCTCGGCCGGGACTCAGGCCGGGTCGTCGCGGCCGACGCTGGCGAGCGGCTGCATGCCGGGCTCCGCGGGCTCTCCCCGCACCTCGCCGCTGCGCCCGAGGCGCTCGAGCCGCGCCATCTCCCGCTCGCCCTCCAGGCGGGCCGGGTCGTCCGGGGCGAGGCCGGCGACGAGGCGGCCGATGCGCTCGCGGATCTGCAGCGCGAAGTGCGGGGTCGAGGCGCCCATCAGCGCACGGACGTCCGCGACGGTGACGCGGTGCCCGGGTCGCAGGCGCTCGGGGTGCTCGGCTTGGCTCATGGGGCGGGGCCGCCGGCCGAGACGGGGGCGATCTCCAGCAGCTGGTCGATCAGCGACTGGGAGCCGAGCGAGATCGCGCGCTCGTCGCCGATCAGCCAGCCGTGGTTGTAGACCCCGCGGACGGGGTCGTCGGTGTAGCCGGGCTGGATGTCGAGCAGGTAGGACTGCACGGCCCGCGGCACCGGCGACGGGCGGTCCAGGAGCAGCAGCGGGCCGTAGGCGCCGGCGCCGGCGAGCGGCGCCGCGGCGACGGCGTCGAGCGGCTGCCGGGCGCTGGCGAACGAGAGGCCGTGGCCCGGATCGACGACCCGCCAGCCGAACGCGCCGTCGGAGAAGCGGGCGAAGGCGATCGCCGCGCTCACCGGGTCGCGCCCGGGGATGCGGCGCACCCGCCCGAGGCGGCCGAGGGCGCGCTCCACCCGCGCCGAGACCGTCGCCGGCGGCCCGAGCACGTAGATCCGCGGCCGGTCGTGCGCGCGCAGCGCCCGCCGGGTGGCGGCGGGCACCGCGTCGCGCGTCACGTAGAGGATGGCGTCGCCGCTCTTCGCCGCCCACGCGGCGGCCGGCATGGCGTAGGCGGGCGCATCCTGGGAGACCACCATCACCGCCTCGCTCGGCCGGCCGGCGGTGGTGGTGCGGAAGCGATCCACGGCCGCCGCCAGCTCGGCCGGCCCGCTGCCGGCGATCCGCACGGTCTTGAGCCGCTCCGGGGGGTCCGCCACGTCCCCGACCTGCACGAGCCGCGCCCCGGCGGCGGCCGGCGCACCGGTGGGCCGCAGCGCGAGCAGGGCCTCGGCGCTCGCGCCCGGGAGCTCGCCGGCGCCCGCCAGGAGGATCGGCGCCCGCAGCGGTCGGGCGACGAGCGGCGCCGCCGCCAGCCCGGCGCGCCAGTCGCCGCTCGGCGCGAGGACGACCGCCTGCGGGCGTTGCGCGCCGCCCGGGTAGACCGCGCGCGCGACGGCCGCGGCGTTGGCGACGGGATCCGCCCCGCCCACCCGCGTCGTGTTCTTCGTGGCGAACGCCGGGAAGCCGAGCCCCGCCGGGGTCGCGGCCCCCGCGCCGGAGCGCCCGACCGTCGGCCCCGATCCGAGGCCCTGCGGCTTCCCGCCGCCGCCGCAGCCGGTCGCGGGAAGCGCGGCGAGCGCGACGGCCGCCGCGACGGCGAGCGCGACGGGCGGCGGGACGGGACGGCGGCGCACGGACGCGAGGGTAGCGGCGGGCTCAGCCGGCGCGGAGCGTGCGGGCGGGCATCCCCGCATGGTGTCACCGGGGCCGGGACGCCGGGGGAGGAGGTCCGGCTCTTCCGTCGAACGCTTTGCTAGCTTTCCGCCTGCCGAATCCCCGGGGCTCGAATCCCGGGGACCGGGGGACCCGGATGTTGGGGCGAATCACGCGGTGGAACCGCGAGAGGCGCAAGCTCGTTTAGCGCCAGCCCGTCAGCTAACCCCGGAGGCCGACGAACGAGACTCTGGGCTTGCGGGCGCTTCGCCACACCACGATCACGGCCTTCCTGGGCGTCCTCGCCTGCGCGCCGAGCGCCCTGGCCGACACGCCCGGCGGGGCGGTCCCCGGGCAGGCGCCGAGCCAGTCGGGCGCCGCCGGTGGCGCCGCGTTCGGCGTCCGGCCGCGGAGCCCGCAGAGCACGCCGGCGCGACCGACGGTGACGGGCAGCGTGGCGAAGATCCGCAAGGGGGTCGCCTACGCGCCCGCCGACGCGCCGCTGACCGTCCGCCAGGTGATCTGGGCCGGCAACCGGATCCGCAGCAAGCCCTACGTCTGGGGCGGCGGGCACGCGAGCTGGCGTGCCCGCGGCTACGACTGCTCGGGCTCGGTGTCCTACGCGCTGCACGGCGCCGGCCTCGTGGCCGAGGCGATGACCTCCGGCGACTACGCCGGCTGGGGCAGGCGGGGCGCCGGCGACTGGATCACGCTCTACGCGAACGGCGGCCACATCTACATGGTCGTCGCCGGCGTCCGCTTCGACACGAGCGGCGCCACCGCCGCCGGCTCGCGCTGGCAGAAGGCCATGCGCTCCGGCCGCGGCTTCGCCGTTCGGCACCCCGACGGCCTGTAGGCCTCCCCGGTCGCCCCTCAGCAGCGCGGCAGGCGCAGCGCGGTGCGGCCCCCGGCGCCGTCCGTGGCCCTCAGGACGCGGCCACAGGCCGTGCGTCGCAGCGTGAACCGCCCCCCGGCCGAGGTCGGCACGGGCCGTCCGTCCAGGCTCAGCGACACCCGTGACGCGGCGCGGGCGGCGACCGGCCGCCACGCGGCGTCGAGTGCGCGCGCGCGGGCGACGAAGACATCCATCACGTTCGGCGGGACCCGGAAAGGCGGGAAGTCCACGGCCGTCCCACCCCGCCATCCGAAGGTGAGTCGCCGCTCGGCGGCCCACTGCGTGCTCGCGGCGTCGAGCCTCTGGCGGACCGCGGCCGCGGCCGCCGGGGCGGGCGGCGCGACCCGCCCGGTGAGGCCGGCGCGGGGATCCCCTCCGACGCTCAGGGCCGGCCGCTCGGCGCTCAGCAGCCCGAGCGCGGCGCGCCCGACCCGCGCCCCGCGCGCGGCGGCGCCCACGAACGGCCCGGCCTGCGCGACCAGCCGCCGGACGGCCGCGCGCGGGCCGAAACGCCGGGGCGCGTCGCGGACGGCGGCGAGCTCGCCGGCCGCGCGGGCCCACGGGTCCCGCCAGCGGTCGCCGCTCCGGTAGGCGCGCAGGAGCGCCCGCGCCGCCCGGGCGAAGGTCGGGGCCTCGGCGTCGTCGAGCTTCGTGGAGTACGACGTCTCCGCCCAGGCGCGCAGCGCGTCGCGGGCGACGGCGTTCGGCCCCGCGAGCTCCCGCACCGCGCGCAGCCACGCGGCGCGGGGGCGGTAGCGGACGGGATCGCGCAGCCAGGCCGCCGCGGTGGCGAGCGGCAGGACGTTGAGGTCGGGCTCGTTCGCCGGGTTGAAGAAGAAGCCGCCGACCGCGCCGCGGACGTCGGCCCGGCGGACGTAGGGGCCGAGGAAGATCCGCACGGTCCCGCCCGGGGCCGCGCTGCCCGCCGCGTCGGTGTTCGTCCAGTTCTCCCACACGAGCGGCCGGCGGCCGACGAGCCGCCCGTAGGCCCGCGCCTGGGCCGCGCTCCACTGGCGCGACGGGATGCTCGTCCCGGTCCACATGACCTCGATGCCGGGCGCGAGCCGCGCCCGCAGCGCGCGGAGGTATGCCCCGTCGGCGGTGCCGGCGTAGTGGGCGAGGACGGTGAGCAGCCGGGCGCCCGGAACCAGGCGCCGCAACGCGATCCGCAGACGCGAGAGGAACTCGCCGGTCGCGCGGCCGTGCGCGGACTCGCCGGCGCCGTAGCGCGCGCGGTCCTCGGGGTGGGTGAAGACCGGCCGGACGTCGTCGAAGGACGCCATGAACGTGCGCGCGCCGGCGCGGGCGAACGGGGCGAAACGGCGAACGACCGCCGACAGGTCGCCGCGGCAGGAGAAGCAGAGATCGCGGCTCGCGGGCCGCCCCGGCCGGGTGCCGGAGGGGATGGCCGGGAGCGCCGGACTGAGGTTGGGGATCCAGGCGACGCCGAGCCGTCGGGCGAGGCGCACCTCCGCGGCGTAGGCCCGCATCTCCGCACGGGGGTAGGCCTCGCGCCAGTACGCGCGCTGGCGCGGGTCGTCCTTCGGCGCGTGGACGTAGGCGTTCAGGCCGTGCCCGGCCATCCAGCGCAGCATCCGGGTCCGCTCCGGGTGCGTCCACGGGCGCCCGTAGGCGCCCTCGACGATTCCGCGCCAGGCGAACGGCGGGGGACCCGATGCCGCGCTCGCGCCCGCCGACCCGGCCGCGAGCGTGGCGAGCGCCGCCGCGACGGCGGCGATCCCGCCCGCGCTCATGCCCCGACCGGTCCGTCGGGCCCGCGTCCCGCCACGATGCGATCCATGCGACCGCCGATGCTAGATGAGCGATCCCGGGACCCTCGGCGGTTCGGGTGCGTCGGCTACGCTAGGTCGCGACCCGACCGAACGGCCGAGGAGGAAGCGATGCCGGGCGTCTCCGGGCGCATGTCCACCGTCATCAAGGCGAAGATCTCGAAGCTGCTGGACCGAGCCGAGGATCCCGCCGAGACGCTGGAGTACAGCTACCAGAAGCAGATCGAGCTCCTCCAGAACGTGAAGAAGGGGCTCGCCGACGTCGCCACGTCCAAGAAGCGGCTCCAGCTCCAGTCGCAGAAGCTCGAGCAGCAGGTCGTGAAGCTCGACACCCAGGCGCGCCAGGCGCTCGCCCAGAACCGGGAGGACCTGGCGCGCATGGCGCTCGAGCGCAAGCAGCTCGCGCAGACCGAGCTCCAGTCGCTCGACACCCAGGTCGCCGACCTCGAGGCCCAGCAGCAGCAGCTCGCCGAGTCCGAGCAGAAGCTGCGCACGAAGATCGAGGCCTTCCGCAGCAAGAAGGAGGTCATCAAGGCCCAGTACTCCGCCGCCGAGGCGCAGGTCCGGATCTCCGAGGCGGCGACCGGCGTGGGCGAGGAGATGGCCGACGTCGGGCTCGCGATGCAGCGCGCGGTCGACAAGACCGAGAACATGAAGGCCCGCGCCGACGCCGTGCAGGAGCTCGAGGCGGCGGGCACCTTCGAGGACCTCACGCAGCTCGGCGAGGGCAAGGACGACCTCGACCGCCAGCTCGGCGAGCTCACGTCGGCCAGCCAGGTCGACGACGACCTGGCGAAGATGAAGGCCGAGCTGGGCGGCGGCACCGCGCCCGCGCCGGAGCTCGGCGCCGGCGACGGCCCGCCGGCCGGCGGGGAGAAGGGCGCGTGATCGCGCGCCTCGCGACGGAGGGGCAGTACCGGCTGGCCGACGACGTCCGCGCCCGCCTCAACGAGCTCGACAACGAGGCGGTCGCCGCCGTCGAGGCCGGCGATCGGGACACGTTCGCCGACCTGCTCGCCCGCATGCACGACCTCGTCGTGGCCGAGGGCGAGCCGCTCCCGGGCGACGAGCTCGTCGGCTCCGACGTGATCATCCCGCCGCCGGACTCCACGCTGGACGAAGCGCGGGCGGACTTCTCGGGCGACGGGCTGATCCCGGACTAGAGGCCGGATTCCGCGGCCCGCGCACGCGGGTCGCGGAACCGATCATCTAGCCGACGACGGTCGGCGAGCCGGCGCTCGGCGCCCAACGATGCGGTCGCCCGCCGCCGTTCGCCGGGACCGTCCAGATCTCCTCCGAGTTGTCGTAGAGCACGTTCGCGTCGTCGAGCCAGGCGATCTGATCGTCGATCGGCCGGCGCTCGGCGAGCGGCGTCTCGCGCCCGGTGCGCAGATCGAGCACGGTGAAGCGCCATTGCGGCGGGTTGCCGATCCGCTTCTTGTAGGCGACGAGCCGCCCGTCGGGCGAGAGCGACGGGCACTCGGCGTTCTCGTGGACCGTGCGTCCGGTCCGCGTCGGGATGTCGCCGCGGACCAGCCAGGTCCTCCCGCCGGTGCCGAGCGTGGCGTAGAACGTGCGGCCGTCGCGCGCGAAGGTGACGCCCCAGTAGTTGCGGTCCGGAGCCGTCACGGGTTGCCCGTCGCGGGTCACCGTGAAGCGCTCGAGGTTCGCGACGCGCCGGCCGCGGCGGAGGTCGAGCAGCGTCGTGGCGGTGGAGAACGCGCCGGCCTCGGCGTAGGAGTGCCCGGAGACGAACGTCGTCACGGTCCCGTAGCGGCCGTCGGGCGAGACGCGCGTGCGGCTCGGCACGCCGGCGAGCTCCAGCCGTCGGCCGGGCCGGAACCCCGGCCCGAAGATCGTCGCCTCGGTCCCGGTGCCGAAGGTCCCGCCGCGCCGCGCGCACAGCCCGACGCGGCCGTTGAACGCAACGCGGTCGCAGCGCAGCCCGGTCAGGGCGCGCGGGCGGACCGGGTCGGCGACCGCGGCCACGGCGACCCGCCCGTAGTTGCGCGGTCGGACGCGGTCGAGCGAGCGCAGGACGACGTAGGGCGGGCGGGCCTCGATCGCGCGCAGCTCGTCGGCCTGGCGGGCCGTGGGCGCCCGGTCCGCCGGCTCGCGGCCGCCGCGCAGCGCGGCGTAGGCGACGAACCCGCCGCCGACGAGGATGCACACCGCGACGATCGCGGCGAATGCGGCGCGACGCCGCGTCGCGCCGCCGGGATCAGACACGGGCCCAGGCCTCCCGGACCTGGCGCAGGGCGACGAGCGCGAGGACGAGGGCGAGCGCGAGGCCCGCGGCGAACACGTACCCGGCGACGGCGAGCCCGGCGGCGGTCCACAGGGCGCCGAAGGCGATCGAGGAGACGAGCCGCGCGAGGCTCGTCGCGGTGGAGACCAGCCCGAGCCCGCTGCCCCGCAGCGCCTCGGGCACGAGGCTGCTGGTCAGCGCCATCAGCACGCCGTCGGTGGCGGCGTAGTAGGCGCCGAGCAGGCCGACGTAGAGGGCGACGACGCCGGGCCCGGAGAGCGGCAGGAAGAGTCCGGTGTAGACGAGCAGCAGCACGGCGTAGCCGCCGAGGAACACGCGCCCACGCCCGATCCGGTCGGCCAGCCGCCCGGCGGGGACGGCGAGCAGCATGTAGACGAGCGCGGTGCCGACGAAGAGCAGGGGGAAGAAGCTCGTCTCCAGGTCGGTGCGCTGCTGGAGGGCGAGGTAGACGAAGGCGTCGCTCACCGTGGCCAATCCGAGGCCGGTGCCGGCCAGGACGACGGCGGCGAAGGGGCGCTCGCGCAGCAGCGCGGACGCCTCGCGCAGCGACGGCCGCTCCGCGGGCGCGGCCGCCGCCGGGGCGGCGGCGTCGCCCGGGGCCCGGGTGCGGTTCTGGACGAAGAGCAGCAGCACCGCGAGCCCGACGATCGCGAAGCAGAAGCTCACGACGAAGGTCGCGTCGTAGGACCCGGGGGCGAGCGCGAGCAGCCCGAAGGCGATCAGCGGGCCGAGCAGCGCGCCGGTGGTGTCCATCGCCCGGTGCACGCCGAACGCCGCGCCGAGCCGGTCGGCCGGCGCGCTGAGCGAGATCAGCGCGTCGCGGGGCGCCGTGCGGATGCCCTTGCCGGCCCGGTCGACGAGCACGACGGCGGCGATCGCGCCCCACGCGGCGCCGACGCGAGCAGGCCGAGCTTGCAGACCGCCGAGAGGCCGTAGCCGACGGCGGCGATCGCCTTGTAGCGCCCGCCGCGGTCGGCGACGAACCCGGCGGCGAGGCGGACGAGCGCCGTCGCGCCCTGGTACAGGCCGTCGACCACGCCGAACTGCAGCGGCGAGAGCCCGAGCCCCACGACGAGGTAGAGCGGGAGGATCGTCGTGACCATCTCCGAGGAGACGTCGGTGAGCAGGCTGACCGTGCCCGAGCAGCACGACGTTGCGCCCGACGGGCGCGGCGCGCCGCCGCGACAGCAGCCGCCGGTGGCCCTCGACGAGGGCGCCTGTGCTCTCCACGCGGTACATCGGCGTCCGGGAGTCCGTTCCGGCGGCCGAGGTTAGGGCGCGAGCAGGCGGCCCGCGCCCCCTATCCGTCCAGGGGCCGCGTCAGATCGGGATGCCCCAGAGCGGGAACCAGCGCTCCATCTCGGCCTCGATCGGCAGCTCCGCGCCGAGCTGCGCCTTGAGGCGCAGCTCGGCCTCGACGTCGCGTTGCTGGTCGCCGGGCGCCGGCACGAACGGGTAGAACGCGCCGCGCTTGTAGTTGTAGATCAGGTAGACGGGGCGGCCGCCGGACTCCTGGAAGGCGAACACCGCGCAGAGGACCCGGTCCCCGTAGCCGCCGCCCTGCAGCGCGTCGCTGACGCCGTTGACCCCGACCACGAGGTCGTCGAAGTCGGGGTCGCGCAGCACCATCCAGCGGTAGCCGTACTCGTCGTCGCGGGTCTCGACCTGCGTCCCCTGGTCTCCGCCGGTGCCGCGCACGACCTCCTCCATCTCGGCGGCGATCGCCGTGAAGTCGGCCGTGGCCAGCGGCTGGAAGACGATGCCCGCCACGCCGCGGGTGGTGATCCCGAGCCCGGTCTCGAGCGTCACGTACGCCGTCGCCGCGGCGAACAGGCGGTCGGGCGCGGGCCCCTTGAGCTTGCGCCTGCCGAAGACGACGTCGAACAGCCCCATCGGCCGGACGCTAGATGATCGCCCTCGCCGCCGCGACCGGGAGCGCGGCCGCCGTCGCCTCCGCGGTCGCCCCGGAGGCGGGTGCCTCGTCTACGCCGGCGCGCCCTGGAGCTGCGCCTCGAGGCGCTGCAGGGCGGCGAGGCGCTTCTCGAGCGGCGGGTGGGTCGAGAAGAGGGCCACGATCGACTGCTTGGAGACCGCGGGCATGATGAAGAAGGCGTTCATCGCGCCGACCGAGCGCAGATCCTCGCGCGGCACGCGCTCCATGCTCCCGCTGATCTTGATCAGCGCGGAGGCCAGGGCGCTCGGTCGCCCGGTGATGACCGCGGCCCCGCGATCGGCCGAGTACTCCCGGTAGCGGGAGAGCGCCTGGAGCAGGACGAAGGAGATCGCGTACACCGCGAACGCCACGGCGATGACGACGATGAACGGCGCGCCGTCCTCGTCGTCGCCTCCGCCGCCGAAGAAGAAGCCGAACTGCACGATGTAGCCGGCGACCGTGGCGAAGAAGCTGGCGATCGTCATCACGAGCACGTCGCGGTTCTGCACGTGGGTGAGCTCGTGGGCGAGCACGCCCTCGAGCTCGGCGGGCTCGAGCAGGTCCATGATCCCGGTCGTGGCGCAGACCGTGGCCGACTTCGGCGAGCGCCCGAGCGCGAAGGCGTTGGGCATCGGCGTCTGGGCGACGGCGACCCGGGGCTTCGGCAGGTCGGCCTGGACGCAGAGGCGGTCGACCATCGCGTGGAGCTCGGGGGCCTGGGCCGGCGTGACCTGGTGGGCGCCCATGGCCGCGAGCGCGATCTTGTCCGAGGTGAAGAGCTGGAGGAGCAGGAGCACGCCCGCGACCAGGGCGATCGTGAGCGCGCCGGCTCCGGCGGCGAAGAGCGCGCCGATGAGCGCGACGTAGACGAGGCCGAGCAGGAACATCGTGAGGACCATGCGGGCCTGGAGCCCGCGGTCGCGGCCGAAGGGCGTCGATCGAGCCATGGGTGCGAGAGCGCGCTTTCGTTCCGAGGGGCGGGGCGGGACGACGTACATGGTAGGAGGCCGGATTCCGTCCTCCTTAAGCCACGGCGGGTTCCCCGGGAGCCGATCGGGTCACAGCTCGGCCGGGGTTCCCTCGACCGAGCGCGTCGTCCTGGGCTCGCTAGGCGGGTACGAGCTGAGGCGCTCGACGCCCGCGACCGTCGGAGCCCCGGTCTTCGGTGCCGTCGTTCGTCGACCTCACCGCTACGGGGTGCCCCAGCGCAGCCGGCTCGACCCTTCGGTGTCGGCGCCGAAGACGCCGTCGAGCAGCTCGCCCGGCGTCTCGATCCCGAAGCGCTCGCGCAGGCGATCGGACACCTCGGCGCGCGTCGCGCCGCCGACCGCCATCTCGATGGCCAGCAGGCGCGCGGCGCCCGGCCCGGCGGTCGGCGTCGGCGGCGCGTCGGACGAGGGGGCCGCCACCGGCTCGGGGGTCGGCGCGGCCGCCGGCTCGGGCGCCGGCCACGGCTGGGGCGTCGGCGCCGCCTCGGGGGTCGGCGCCATCTCGGGCACCGGCTCGGGCGCCGGCACGGCCTCGGGGGTCGGCGCCGCGTCGGGCGCCGGCTCGGGCGCCGGCACCGGCTCGGGCGGCGGCGCCGCGTCGGGCGCCGGCACCGGCTCAGGCGGCGCGGCCGCGTCGGGGGTGGGGGTCGGCTCGCGCTCGGGCTCGGGCTCAGGCCCCCGCTCCGCGGGGGGCTCCGGCTCGGGCGCGGGCGGCGGCGCGGGCGGGGGCGGCGGTTCGGGCGAGGGTGGCGCGGCCGGGGGGGTCGGCGCGGCCGCGGGCGGCTCGGGCGGAGGCGGCCGGCGCCGGCGAGACCCCGGCCTCGCCCGGCCCCGCGGCCCACGACGGGCCGGGAGGCGCCGAGAGCGGCGTCGCGAGCTCCTGCGCGGCGTCGCGGATGGCTCGGGCCAGGTCGTCGAGCGGCCGCTCGAGCGCGCGGGAGAGGGTGTCGATCTCGATGCCGAGCCGCTCGAGCCGCCGCCCGCGCTCCGCGGCGTCCGCGTCGACGCGACGGCGCGCGGACTCGAGGTAGCGCTCGGTCTCCGCGACCGCGGCCCGTCGGCGGGCCTCGACGTCCCGGCGGGCGGCCTCGGCCTCGCGTGCGGCGGCGTGGACGATCTCCCGCAGCCGCGCCTCGAGCTCGAGGCCGAGCGGGTCGGCCGGGGTGGGGGTGGGGTCGGGATCCATCACGAAGGCTTCCGGGCCGATCGCCCGGGGCGGGGTCCGGGGCGGAGCCTACCGGCGTCCCGAGGGGCGCATCGACCCGACGGGCCAGGCTCCTCCCGCCTGCAAGATCCCTTGCACACCGGATTCCGGTTGGGCCGGGTCCCGGCCGGTCCTGGTACGGTCCGCGTGCCGAATCCCCTGCACACGAGCAGGGGAGCGGGGGACCCACACGTCGTCCCCGGGGCGAATCGTCACCCACCGCACTCCGTGTCCGGCGCCGGTGGCGTAGCGCAACGCGCGAGCCCGTCAGCTAACCCCGCAGGCGAACCAGATGACTCGCACCGACGACCGTTTCCGCACGCTGCCGCCTCGTCGCGGCCCGCGCCGCATGTCCTCTCCGCTGCACGATTCCCACCGCGTGTTGACCTCGTGAGCCCCGGACCTACAGTCGTGCGCCGCATCGTGTCCCGCGTGCGCCTCCTCCTGCTCGTCGTCGCCGTGCCGGCCGTCCTCTGGGGCGTCCTGCCGCTCGGCTCGAGCGCGTCCACCTCCGCGCACATCTCCTCGCTGCGCAACCGGATCGATCGAGCCCAGACCCAGCTCGACCGGAAGTCCGGCCGGGCGCGGGTGCTCAGCACGACCGTGGCCGCCTACACGCGCCGCATCAACGGCCTGCAGTCCGGGATCGACCGCCTCCAGGCCCGGCAGAACTCGATCCAGGCCGACCTCGACGCCAAGCGCGCCGAGCTCGCGCGGATCCAGGCGCGCCTCCGCGCCGTCCAGGCCCGCCTGGCCCGGCTGCGCGCCCGACTCGTCGTCGCGCGCCGGGTGCTCGCGCGCCGGCTCGTCGAGATCTACCGGTCCGACCAGCCCGACGTGGTCACCGTGGTGTTGAACAGCAAGGGGTTCGCCGACCTGCTCGAGTCCGGCGAGTTCCTCTCCCGCGTCGGGCACCAGGACCGGCAGATCATCACCGCCGTGCGCGACGCGAAGGCCGCCGCGACGATCGCCGCCCGGCGGCTCGGATCGCTCGAGGCGCGCCAGGAGCGGGTGGCGGCCGCCATCCTGGAGCGCCGCAACGAGGTCGCCGGTGTCCGCCAGCAGCTCGAGACGCGGCGGGCGAGCTTCGCCGACGTGCGCGACCGCAAGGCCGGCGCCCTCGCCTCGGTGCGCTCCGACCAGCACGAGCTGCGCGGCAGGATCGACGCCCTCCAGAGCGACGTGTCCGACCTCGAGAGCCAGATCCAGGCCAAGCAGGGCGGAGGCGGGAGCGGCGGCGCGCCGGTTCCCGCCGGTCCGGTGAAGCCCGGCAGCGGGAACATGATCTGGCCGGTCAACGGTCCGATCACCTCGCCGTTCTGCGAGCGGCGCGCGTGGGAGGCCTGCCACCCGGGCGTCGACATCGGGGTCGGCAGCGGCACCCCGATCCGCGCCGCCGCCTCCGGCACGGTGATCCTGGCCGGCGCCACGAGCGGCTACGGCAACTACACCTGCATCTCGCACGGCGGCGCGCTCTCCACCTGCTACGCGCACCAGTCGGCGATCCAGGTCAGCGTGGGCCAGCGGGTCTCCCAGGGCCAGGTGATCGGCCTCTCGGGCTGCACGGGACTCTGCTTCGGACCCCACCTCCACTTCGAGGTCCGGGTCAACGGCGCGGTGACCAACCCGCTGAACTACCTCTGATCCGCTGAACCACCTCTGGCCGCGGGGCGACCCGCGCGAGGGCCGCCGCCGCTACGCTGCGGCGAGTGCTCGCCAAGGTGGAGATCGGGCCGCTGAGCCTGCAGACGTTCGGGATCTTCTTCGCCCTGAACTTCGTCGCCTGGGGCGCGGTCGCCCACCGCAGCTACAAGGAGAACGGCTGGAACGGCGAGTGGGCCTACGAGACGGTGTTCGTGGGGCTGCTCGGCGGCCTCGTCGGGGCGCGACTGTGGTTCGTGGCGCAGAACTACGACGAGGTCAAGCGCGACCTGATCGGCAACCTCTTCTCGGGGTCGGGCCTCGTCTGGTACGGCGGGCTGCTCGGCGGCATCGTCTTCGTCGCCGTCTGGGCGCGCTGGCGCGGGATCCTCACGCTGCGGCTGTGGGACATCGCCGCGTACTGCCTGCCCCTCGGCTACGCGATCGGGCGCATCGGCTGCCAGGTCTCCGGGGACGGCGACTACGGCATCGCGAGCGGGCTCCCGTGGGCCATGCCCTACCCGCACGGGACGGTCCCCACCGACGTCGCGGTCCACCCGACGCCGATCTACGAGACGCTGACGATGGGCCTCGTCGCGTGGTGGCTGTGGCGCATGCGCCACGCCTACCGCCCGGGCGTGATCTTCGGGATCTACCTCGTGCTCGCCGGGCTCGAGCGCTTCCTCGTCGAGTTCGTGCGCCGCAACGACGAGGTGGCCGGACCCTTCACCGCGGCCCAGGTCTCCGCGCTCGTCGCGCTCGTGCTCGGGGTGGCGTGGCTCGCGGTGCTCGCGCGACGCGGCCCGCTGCGGCGCGACGCCCCGGCGGCACCGCGCGGGCGCCGCGCCGCCCCCGCCTGATCAGCGGGCCGCGAAGGCGCGCGAGACGAAGCGCAGCGCCTCGCCCTGCAGCTCCTCGTCGTGCTGGACCGAGCGGTGGTGGCCGCCCGGGACGGCGATGAGGCGGGAGCGGGGGTGGCGCAACCGGGCCGCGAGGGCCCGCGAGTGCGCCACCGGGACCCGCTCGTCCCCCTCGGCGTGGAGCAGGAGGACGGGGACCTCGAGCCCCGCCGCGGCGTCGGCCGGGTCGTGGGCGGCGAGCAGGGCGCCCAGCGCCGGGCGGTCGGCGTCGAAGTCGAAGGCGTCGTGGCGCAGGCCGCGAGCCAGGCCCTCCGCGCTCGCCGGGCAGATCGCCACGACCGCGTCCGCACCCGCGCCGGCCGCGGCGCAGAGCGCGACGTACCCGCCGAGGCTCGAGCCCCGCAGCGCGAGCGGGCCCGGTGGAAGCACGCCCGCCACCGTGCCGGCGTCCGCGAGCGCGCGGCCGTCGAGCCGGCCGCCGCTGGCCCCGTGCCCGCGCTGGTCGTAGGCGACGGCGGCGAAGCCCGCGCTGCGGCAGGCGCGCGCGAAGTCGTGGTGGCGCTCCTTGCACGAGCCCGCGCCGTGGACGATGACCACGCCTCCGCGCGGCTCGCCCTCGGGCAGCCAGAGCGAGTAGGCGAGCCCGTCGACGACGTCGAGGCGGGCCGGGCCGGGGGGCGTGGGGCGCCGCGTGCGCACGGCTCGGAGCATCGCACCCCTGGCATAATCTCCCGGCCCATGTCGACCGCCGCCGAGACGCGCTCCGCCCTGCTGCCGATCGGCTCGGCCGTGAACGAGCGCGGCCACCTCGAGCTCGGCGGCTGCGACGCGGTGGATCTCGCCCACGAGCTCGGCACGCCGCTCTACGTGCTCGTCGAGGACGACCTGCGCGCCCGCGCGCGGGCCTACCACGCGGCCTTCGACGCCGTCGGGCACGCGGACTACGAGCTGCTCTTCGCGTCGAAGTCCCTCCCGGTGCCCGCGGTGTTCGCGCTGTTCGCCGAGGAGGGCCTCGGGGCCGACGTCTCCTCCGGGGGCGAGCTGGCGCTGGCCCGGCACGGCGGGGTGGAGCCGTCGCGCACCGCCTACCACGGCAACGCGAAGTCCGACGCCGAGCTCCGGGAGGCCGTCGCCGCCGGCGTGGCCCTGATCGTCATCGACGCCGCCGACGAGGTCCCGCGCGTCGCCGCCGCCGCCCGCGCCGCCGGGCGCCGGCAGCCGGTCCTGCTGCGCGTCACGCCCGACGTGGCCGGCGACACCCACGCCGCGATCAGCACCGGCCAGGCGGACTCGAAGTTCGGCGTCTCCCTCGGCGAGGCGCCCGCCCTGCTCGAGGCGCTCGCCGCCGACCCCGACCTCGAGCTGCGCGGCCTGCACTTCCACGTCGGCTCGCTGCTGCGCGGCCTCGACGCGTTCCGCGCGGCCGTGGCGGCGATCGCGCCGCTCGGGGACTTCCCCGTCTACAACCTCGGAGGCGGCCTCGGCGTCGCCTACGCGGAGGGCGACGAGGACGGCTCGATCGCCGCCCACGTGGAGACCGCCGTGAGCGCCGTGCGCGAGCTCATCGGCCCCGGCAAGCGGATCCTGCTCGAGCCGGGGCGCGCCCTCGTCGCCCACGCCGGCGTGACGCTCTACACCGTGGAGTCGGTCAAGCGGAACGTGCGCACGTGGGTCGCGGTGGACGGCGGCATGTCGGACAACCCGCGCCCGCAGCTGTACGGCGCCCGCTACGAGGCGCTGATCGCGGACCGCGCGGAGGCCGCCGGCACCGAGCGCTGCACGGTGGCGGGCAAGCACTGCGAGTCCGGCGACGTCCTCGTGGACGGCGCGCTGCTGCCCGACCCTCGCGTCGGCGACGTGCTCGCCACGCCGGTGACCGGGGCCTACGGGCACGCGATGGCGTCCAACAACAACGCCGCCCTGCGACCGGCGGTGGCCCTGGTCCGTGACGGCGACGCCCGCGTCGTGGTCCGGCGCGAGACCTACGACGACCTCCTCGCCCGTCACCTCGCCTGAGCCCTTCCGCATCGGCCTGCTCGGGCGCGGCACCGTCGGCGGCGCCTTCGCGTCGCTGCTCGCCGAGCGGGCCGACCACGTCGCGGCCGTCACCGGGCTGCGCCCGGAGATCGTCGGCGTGCTGACCCGCTCGGGCGGCGACTTCGCCTCGATCCTCGCCGGCTCGGACCTCATCGTCGAGCTCATGGGCGGCCTCGAGCCCGCGCGCGACCACGTGCTCGAGGCGATGGCCGCCGGACGCCACGTCGTGACCGCGAACAAGCAGCTGCTCTCCCAGCACGGCGAGGAGCTGTGGGCGGCCGCGCGCGAGCACGGGGTGCAGCTGCGCTTCGAGGCCGCCGTGGCGGGCGTCGTGCCGGTGATCCGCGTGCTCCAGGAGTCGCTGGCCGCCGCGCGCGTCGAGCGGCTGCACGGGATCGTCAACGGGACGACGAACTTCGTTCTCAGCGAGATGGCGCGGACCGGGGCCTCCTACGCCGAGGCGCTCGCCGAGGCCCAGCGCCTGGGGTACGCGGAGGCCGACCCGAGCGAGGACGTGAGCGGCAGGGACGCGGCGGCGAAGATGGCGATCCTCGCCCGCCTCGCCTTCGACACCCCGGTCCACCTCGACCAGGTCGTCTACGAGGGGATCGAGCACATCACCGCCGACGACCTCGAGTACGCGCGCGACCTCGGCCTCGGGCTCAAGCTCATCGGCACCGCGGAGCGCGTGGACGGCGGCCTGTCGGTCCGCGTGCACCCGGCGTTCCTCTATCCCGCCCACCCGCTCGCCTCGGTTCACGGCCCGTTCAACGCGGTCACGGTCGAGTCCGACGCGATCACCGAGATCACGATGTCGGGCCCGGGCGCCGGCGGGCCGCAGACCGCCAGCGCGGTGCTCGGCGACGTGATCAGCGCGATGATCCCGCCGGCCTCCACGCCCGAGACGACCCAGCGGCTCGAGGTCGTGCCGGACGTCGTCTCGTCCTTCTACCTCCACCTCGAGGTGGACGACCGGCCCGGCGTGCTGGCCCAGGTCGCCCAGATCCTCGGGCTGCAGGACATCTCGGTGAAGTCCGTGGTCCAGAAGGGGCTCGGGGCGGAGGCCCGGCTCGTGATGGTCGTCCACCCCGTGTTGGAGTCGCGCTTCTTCGCGGCCGCCGAGCTGATCGGCGGCCTCGACTTCCTCACGGCCCCTCCCCGGGCCATCCGGGTGATCGAGGAGGACTTCGGATCCCCGGCGTGATCGAGCGCTACCGCGAGCGCCTGCCGTTCGCGGCGTCCGATCCGGTCGTCTCGCTCCAGGAGGGCTCGACGCCGCTCGTTCCCGCGCCGCGGCTGTCGGAGCGGGTCGGCGCCGAGGTGCACCTCAAGCTCGAGGGGGCCAACCCGACCGGGTCCTTCAAGGACCGCGGGATGACGTGCGCCGTGTCCGCCGCCGTCCGCGAGGGCGCCGAGGCGGTGATCTGCGCGTCGACCGGCAACACCGCGGCGAGCGCGGCGGCCTACGCCGCGCGGGCCGGCCTGCGCGGCGCCGTGATCGTGCCGGAGGGCAAGATCGCCACCGGCAAGCTCGCCCAGGCGCTGATGCACGGGGCGCGCGTCATCGCCCTGCGCGGCAACTTCGACGAGGCGCTGCGCCTCGTCCGCGAGCTCGTCCAGCGCCACCCGATCGCGCTCGTGAACTCGGTCAACCCGTTTCGGCTCGAGGGCCAGAAGACCGCGGCGTTCGAGGTGCACGAGGCGCTCGGGGAGATCGACGCGCTGGCGATCCCGGTCGGCAACGCCGGCAACGTGACGGCGTACTGGAAGGGCTTTCGCGAGCTCGACACGGCGCCCCGGATGCTCGGCTTCCAGGCCGCGGGGGCCGCGCCGCTCGTCACCGGGACGCCGGTGGAGCGCCCCGAGACCGTGGCGAGCGCGATCCGGATCGGCAACCCGGCCCGCTGGGAGGAGGCGATGGAGGCGATGACCTCCTCACGCGGCGCGGTCGCCGCCGTCACCGACGAGCAGATCCTCGACGCCTACCGGCTGCTGGCCGCCGAGGAGGGCGTCTTCTGCGAGCCGGCGTCGGCCGCGAGCGTCGCCGGGGTGATCGCCCACGGGGTGGGGGAGGCGCAGCGGGTGGTGTGCGTGCTCACCGGCCACGGCCTGAAGGACCCGCAGACCGCGCTCGAGCAGGCCGGCGCCGTCGTGCCCTGCGCGCCGGACATCGCGGCGGTCGAGCGCGCGGTGCTCGCCTGAGGGGACGATGGAGCGCCGCCGACTCGTCCGCGTCCCCGCCTCCTCGGCCAACCTCGGCCCGGGGTTCGACGTGCTCGCGGCGGCGCTCGCCCTGCACCTGGAGGTCGAGGTCGCCGAGACCGGGCGCTTCGCGGTGGAGACCGACCTCGCGATCGCCACCGACCGGCGCAACCTGTGCGTGCGCGGCTTCGCGCGCCTCCACCCGCCCGACGACTTCACCTTTCGCATCCGCTCGGACATCCCGCTCTGCGGCGGGGTCGGCTCGAGCGCCGCGGCGCTCGTGGCCGGCCTGCTCGCCGCGGACCACCTGTTCGAGCTCGACGCCGACGTGTTCGGCCTCGCCGCCGACCTCGAGGGCCACGCGGACAACGTGGGCGCCTCGCTGCTCGGCGGCTTCGTCGTCTGCGCCGGCGGGGAGCCGGTCCGCCTCGACCCCCCCGCCGGCCTCGAGGCCGTCCTCGTCGTCCCGCGCGACGGCGTGCGCACCCGCGAGGCGCGCGCCGCGCTCCCCGCCACCGTCCCGCTCGCCGACGCGACCCACAACGTCGCCCACGCGGCGCTGCTCGTCCTCGGGCTGGCGCGCGGCGACTGGGATCTCGTCTCCCGCGGGCTCGACGACCGCCTCCACGAGCGCCATCGCGCCCATCTGTACCCGCGCTCGGCGGAGCTCGCCTCGCGGGCCCGGGAGCTCGGCGCGCTCGGCGCGACGATCTCCGGCGCCGGCCCGACGATCCTCTTCTGGTCCCACTTCGAGTCCACCGGCGGCCTCGCCCGGCGGCTCGACGCCGAGGTCGAGGGCTGGGCGGCCGTCCTCCGCGTGCCCTTCGAGCCCCAGGGCGCGGACGTGCGGGCGCTGTAGGCTGCGGGTCGATGGGCGCCGCCGCCGAGCCGCATCCCTTCCGTCGCGCCGTGGAGGCCCACGACGCCGAGGCGATGGAGGCGGCGCTGCACCCGGACGTCGTCTTCCGCAGCCCGGTGGTCTACAAGCCGTACGCCGGGCGCGAGGCGACGATGGTCCTGCTGCGCCACGTCGCCGAGGTCTTCGAGGACTTCCGCTACGTCGACGAGGTTCGCGGCGAGCGGACGCTCGGCCTCGTCTTCGAGGCGCGGGTCGGCGACCGCTCGCTCCAGGGCTGGGACTACCTCACGCTCGACGCCGAGGGTCTCGTGACCGAGTTCACCGTGATGGTCCGCCCGCTCAGCGGGGCGATGGCGCTCGCGGAGGCGATGGGCGCGCGCCTCCGCGCGGCCTGACCTACGCCGCGGGCGCGGGCACCGAGCCGATCCGGATCGGCAGGCCGAGCACGCCATCCGCCGGCCGGCGAGGCGGCGGGCGCCGGTCTACGCCGCGATCGTCACGGGCGAGCCGAGCGGCACCCGGGCCACCAGCCGCCGGACGTCCTGCGCGTGAGCCCGCAGGCACCCGTGGCTCACCGCGGCGCCGACGGTCCCGGCCGCCGGCGTGCCGTGGACCGCGATGCGGTCGCCGCCGCCCCAGCCCTGGGCGATCCGCGGCTGGCGCGCGGTGAGCGCCAGCGCGCAGCAGCCGTAGACGCCGGGCCGGCGGAAGCGCAGCCTGTCGGTCACCGCGAAGCGGCCGGTCGGCGTCGGCGTCGCCGGTGCGCCGACCGCGACCGGGAACCGCCAGACGACGCGGCCGCGCCGGCGCACGACGGCCTCGCGCCGGCGCAGCGACACGGCGATCGACCAGGCCGTGCGGTAGGCGCGCGTGCCGCGCGCCGCGATCCAGCCGAGCCGGCCGTTCCCCGCGCGCGGGTGCAGCACGCCGAGCCACCCCGCCCGGCGGCGCACGACCGCGAGCACGACCGGCGAGCCGAACGCCGTCCGGGTCCCGAGGCGGGCGAGAACCGGCCCGCCCGGCCGCGAGCGCAGGGTGGTCGCCCGCAGGAGCAGGACCGTGGCCCGCGTCGACCCCCGGGGCGGGGGCCGGCGGTCGATCGCGGGCTCCGGAGCGGGCCGGACCGGCGGCGCGGCTGCCGGCACGACCACGTCGACCGCGGGCCTCGCCGCCTTCGCGGGCGGCCCCAGCCCGTCTCCGGCACCCGCGCCGCAGCCGCCCGCGGCGCCGAGGAGCGGGACCAGCGCGACCAGGAGCATCCGGCGCCCGGGCACGGCGGGAGGAAGGGTCAGGTGGCCCCGGCGGCGGCTCGCGGGGACCCCGTCGGGGGGGTTCCGTCACGGTCGTCCAGCAACGGGCGCAGGCGCCGGCGGGCGTCCGCCATCCCGAGGCGACCGAGCAGCTCGTCGGCCACGTTCAGGTAGTCGGCGCCGAGGTCGGGCCGGTAGTCGAGAATCGACACGGCCCGCTCGGCGGACTCCGCGTAGGCGATCGACTGTCGCACCGTCGGCCCGACGAGCTTGTCCCCGACGTGCTCGCGCAGCGACGCGTAGGCCTCGCGCGAGTGGACCGTCCGCATGTCGGCGATGTTCAACACGACCCCGAGCCACTCGAGGTCGGGGTTGAGGCCGTCCCGGGCGAGGTCGATCACCTCGAGCGCCTGCTCGACGCCCTGCATCGCGAAGTACTGGGCCTCGGCCGAGAGCAGCGCGTGGTCCGCGGCGACCAGCGCGTTGACGGTCAGCAGGCCGAGGGCCGGGGGGCAGTCGACGAGCACCACGTCGTAGTCCTTCTTGACGTCCCTGAGCGCGCGCCGGAGCGTCAGCTCGCGACCCATCTTCCCGCCGAGCACGAGCTCGGCCTCCGCGAGGCCGAGGTTCGCCGGGATCACGTCGTCGTGGATCGCGTCGGCCGCCTCGGCGGAACCGGTGAGGACGTCGCCGATCGTCGGCGCCGCCTCGGGATCGACGTCGAAGTAGTCGGAGAGGTTGCCCTGCGGGTCGAGGTCGACCGCGAGCACCGAGAGGTCGAGTCGTCGGAAGATGTCCGCCAGCGTCCGCACCGTCGTGGTCTTCCCGGTGCCGCCCTTCTGGGAGAGCACGGCAATGATCTCGGCCATCGGGCCAGTGTAGGCGAGCGTCGGGCCGGGACGCTACGAGCCGGCGAGCGCCGCGCCCGCGTCGGGCGCATCCCGCATGCCGGACACCGGCGGCACGTCGATGAACCGCAACCGGTGGCGGCCGACGACCACCTCGTCGCCGTCGGACAGGCTGCCCCACTCGACCCGCTCGCCGTTGACGAAGACGCCGTTCAGCGAGCGATCGTCGAGCACGCGGACGGCGTCGGGGCGGCGCACCACGAGCGCGTGCCGACGGGACACGGTGGGGTCGTCGAAGCGGATGTCGGCGGCCAGGCTGCGGCCGATGCGGGTCCACTCGCGGGTGATCGCGAAGACCTGGATCTCGCCGCCGTCGGCATAGGCCAAGAACTGGCCGGGCCCGTCGACCGTGTCCCGAACCTCGGCGATCCAGGCTTCGGGGTCGGGGTCGATGACCGCCGGCAGGTCCACCGCGGTGGTGTGCCCGGAGAAGAGCGAGGCCCGCACGAAGGAGTCCGCGCCGCACCCGGAACAGCGAGGCAGGAGGTCGCCCGGCGAGAGGGTGATGACGTAGTCGCACGCCGCGCACCGGAACGTCCCGGTCCCCGCGCGTGTGCCGGCGGTGAAGGAATCCAAGACCGACCTCCCTCGTGGGAATCCCGCCCGGCCCACGGAAGCCGCGCGGATCTGGGATCACTCTTGTACCACAGCAGGCACGAAGCACAACCGTAGGTGTTACGCGACGCCACATCCCGGGGCGGAAGGAGCGGGAAGCGCCGGGTCGAATGCTGCCCCATGCCCCCGCCGCCGATCGCCCCGGACCTCGAGCGCCAGCTCCTGCGCCGCAGCGTCGGGGCGCTGACCGCCGGGCGAGACGGCTGCCCGGGCTGCGGTCGCACCCCGCTCGTCGGGGAGCGGGTCCACCACTACGCCGACGGCCGGACGCTCTGCGAGCTGTGCCGCGGCCACGTGCGCGAGGCGCCGGTGGCCTCCGAGGTCATCCGCAGCAGCGAGCACGGTCACGCCGTGCGGGCGCGCCCGGTTCGCCGCGCGGCCTGAGTCACCGTCGGGGACCGGCGGCGGGACCGCCGGGACTAAGATCACGCGCGCCGTGGACCCCCTCACCGTGTCGACCACGATCGCCCGCCCGCGCGAAGAGGTCTTCGACTACCTGGCGGACGTCGCGAACCTCCCGGAGTTCACCGACCACTTCCTCCGCGAGTGGCACCTGACCCGCGAGGACTCCGTCGGGCGGGGGGCGGGGGCGCGCTTCCGGATGACCCGGACGCTGAACCGCTTCGGCTGGGGCGACGTCACCTACGCCGACCTCGAGCGGCCCCGTCGCCTCGTGGCCCGCGGCCGGGGCGGGAAGGGCAATCGCATCCGCTCGCTGTCGACCTGGGCGCTCTCACCCGGGTCCGGCGGGACCACGAAGGTCGAGTGGACCTACGAGACCGAGCCGGCGAAGCCGAGCGACCGGATCATGGAGTCGCTCGGCGCGCGCGGGTGGACCCGGCGCCAGCACCGCAGGGCGCTCCGGCGGCTGCGGGCGATCCTCGAGGAGGACCGCGATCGCGGCGCCCGGGCGACGGTCGCGGCCGGATGAGGATGCCCGTAGACTGCCGCGCCGTGTCGGCCCTGCGTCGCCCTCTCGCCCTCGCGCTGGCCGGCCTGTGCGCGGTGGGCCTGTCCGCCTGCAACTGGAACGGCGACAGCGAGGCACGGAGCTTCGCGCCGAACGAGGGCGTCTACGTGCAGATCGGCGACATCGCCTACCAGGTGCAGGTCTCGCGCCAGCTCAACGCGGCGAGCCTGGAGGACCGGGAGTACTTCGCCGGCGTGCCGCTGGCCGCGCGGGTGCTCCCGCCGCGACAGGAGTGGTTCGCCGTCTGGGTCCGCGCGCAGAGCCAGACGAGCAAGCCGCGCCCGATGGCCGCCGACTTCCGGATGGTCGACACCCTCGGCACCGTCTACCGCCCGATCCCGCTGCCGCCCGAGAACCCGCTCGGCTACCGCGCGAAGGTCCTCGACCGGCCCGGGCGACTCCGGCGAGACCTACAGCGGGATCGGGCTGTCCCCCGCGCCGGACACCCCGGCGAGCCGCTCCGGGCCGGTGGCCGGCGGCGTCCTGATCTTCCGGGTGAGCATCGACGTGTACCAGAACCGCCCGCTGATCCTGAGGATCAAGGGGCCGCCGGGCACGAGGCCCGCGAGCGTCGTCCTCGACCTCTAGGCGATCGGTTCGGCTCCCCGGCCGCCATGACCGTCGACCCCGATCGCCCGTGGCTCGGCGACGAGCCCTCGGGGCGGCCGGACTCGAGCTTCGAGCCCTGGCCCGCCGGGCTCGGGGTGTTCACCGCGGTCTCGATCCCCATCGTCCTCGTCGGGCTGACCCGCGACGGCGGGGTCGACGCCGGCATCGTCGTGCTGGGGATCCTGATCGGGCTGATCGCCGGGATCGCCACCGGCGTGGCGATCGAGCGGCGGGGCGGTCGCTGGCCGGAGCCCCCGCCGGGCGAGGAGCCGTGAGGCCGCCCGCGCCTACCGCAGGCCCGCGACGAGGATCTCGCGCGCGACCGGCGCGGCCGCGTCGCCCCCGGCCCCGGCGCTGACCAGCAGCACGCCCACCGCGAGCTTCGCGCGCCGGGCCGGGGCGAACGCCACGAACCAGGCGTCGGTGTCCTGGGGGCCGCCCGCGCCCGGCTGCGTCGTGTCCCGCAGCTCGGCCGTCCCCGTCTTGCCCGCCACCGCCACGCCGGGGATCTGGGCGGCGGTTCCCGTGCCGCCGGTCACCACGCCGCGCATCAGCGTGGTCATGGTGGCGGCGACGCGCGGAGCGACCACGCGGGACGCCCGCCCGCGCCGTCCGGCCTGGAGCACGGGCCGGACGCGGACGCCGTCGTTCGCGATCGTCGCCGCCACCGAGGTCATCGAGAGCGCCGTGGCCTGGACCTCGCCCTGGCCGATCGCGGTCGAGCCCACGGCGAGGTCGTCGCCGACCGCGTTCGCGGCGGGGATCGTCGGGGTCTCGGCACCCGGGATCGCGATCGGCTCGTTGAACCCGAAGCGCTCGGCGGCGGCGACGAGCTTCGCCGCGCCGAGCTTGGCGCCGAGCGGGGCGAAGACCGAGTTGCACGACTCCGCGAAGCTCGTCGCGAAGGATCCGCCGCACGACTCGCCGCCCGCGTTGGAGAGCGTGACCCCTTCGAGCACCGCGCCGGAGCGGACGGGGAAGGTGGTCTGCGGGGTCACGATCCGCGCGGCGAGCGCGGCGGAGGCCGTCACGACCTTGAACGTGGAGCCGGGCGGCTGCAGGGCGCTGAACGCCACGCCGGCCAGGGCGAGGACCTCGCCGGTGCCGGGGACGATGGCCGCGGCGCCCCCGTAGCGGCCGCCGAGCGCCGTGATCGCCGCGCGCTCGACGGCCGCGGAGATCGAGCTGCGCACGGTGCGGCCGGGCCGCGGCGCGGAGCGCGCGAGGGTGCGGGAGCCGGCGAGCAGCGTGCCGCCCGGCGTGCCCGCCAGCGGCGCCTGGAAGACCCGCTCGAGCCCGGAGATGCCGACGTCCGCGTCCGGTGGGTACCCGCGCGCCCGGTAGAAGGCGCGGCGGTCCGCGGGGATCGGCCCGAGACGCCCCGCGATCTCGGCGGCGACGTCCGGGGCGGTCGAGGTGCGGTTCGCGCCGGCGGCGAGCGTGGTCCCGTCGCGGGCCTCGAGGTCGCCCCGGGCGGCGAGCGCCGTCCGGCGGGAGAGCCGCTCACCCGCGCGCAGGCCCGGGAAGACGATCTCCGGTCGCCAGGCCACGTGGGCGTCCTCGCCCGATCCGTCCAGCGGGATCCGCGCGACCGCGCGCAACGTGCCGAACACCCGCGTGGAGACGGTCGTGGGCACCGGCACCGTGCCGTTCTCGCCGTCCTCGGCCCCGCCGGGCTTCAGCGCGAGCTCGGTCGCGGTGTCGGCCGCGGCCCGGTAGGCCGCGGCGAACGCGTCGGGACCGATCCGCCGTCGCGCGCCGTCGGAGAGCAGGGCGTACATCGCCGGGTAGTCCGCGCGGGCCCAGGCCCGCACGTAGCGCTCCGCGGTCCGTCGCTCGGCCCGCCCCGGCGCCGTGCCGCAGCTCACGCCGTAGACGAACGCCGCGATGGCGACGAGCGCGAGCGGAAGCAGGCGCGTGAGAGCCCGGCGGGGGTTCGCCGCCGCGGGCGAGAAGCGCGGCGGCGCCGCGTCCGTTGATCGACCTCCTCCGGCCACAGCGCGCGGCAGCGTATTCGACCGGGGGGTCGGCCCGGGCCGGTGTGGGGCCGGGCGGCGCTACGCTCGACCGCCCTCGTGACCGCGATCGACTGGATCATCGTCGGCCTCGCGGCCCTCGCGGCCGTCTACGGGTACCGCCAGGGGTTCGTCGTGGGCGCGCTCTCGCTCGCGGGCTTCGCCGTCGGCGCGCTGCTCGGCGCGCGCCTGGGGCCGGCGCTGCTCGACGCCGGCTCGCGCTCGCCCTGGGCGCCGCTGTTCGGCCTGGCCGGCGCGCTGCTCGTGGGCGGCCTGCTCGCCGCCGGGCTCGAGGCCCTCGGGTCGCGGCTGCGCGGCGCCCTCCGGCTGCCCGCGCTCGGCGTGGTCGACGGGGTGCTCGGCGCGGCGCTGCTGTCCTGCGTGGCGCTCGGGGTGGCGTGGATCGTCGGCGCCGTGGCGCTCCAGTCGCCGGTCGCCCGCGGGCTGCGGGCGGACATCCAGCGCTCGGCGATCCTGCGCCGCCTCAACGAGGCGCTGCCGCCGTCAGGTCCGATCCTGAACGCGCTCGCGCGCTTCGATCCGCTCCCCGCCGTCAACGGCCCGCCGCCGGGCCTCGTCGAGCGCCCGGAGGCCGGCGTGGTGCGCGATCCGGGCGTGCGCGCCGCCCGGAGCAGCGTCGTGCGCGTGCTCGGCGAGGCCTGCGGGCTCGGGATCGAGGGGTCCGGGTGGGTCGCCGGGCCCGACCTCGTCGTCACGAACGCCCACGTCGTCGCCGGCACCGCGGACTCGGTGGTGGTCGAGCCGGTCGGCGCGGGTTCGCGACTGGCCGCGCAGCCCGTCGCCTTCGACCCGCGCAACGACGTCGCGGTGCTGCGCGCCGAGGGTCTCGGCCGCCGGGCGCTCGCGCTCGCCGCGGACCCGCGCGAGGGCACCGCCGGCGCGATCCTCGGCTATCCGCTGAACGGGCCGTTCGACGCCGAGGCGGCGCGCATCGGCCCGACCCGCGAGGTCCTCGGCGACGACGCCTACGGCCGCGGCCCCGTCCTGCGCCCGATGACCGCCGTCCGCGGCCGGGTGCGCTCCGGCAACTCCGGCGGGCCGGTCGTCGACGGCGGCGGCCGGGTGCTCACGACCGTGTTCGCGGCCGCCACCGGCGGCGGCCCGGCGGGCGGCTTCGGCGTGCCCAACCGCGTCGTGCGATCCGCCCTGCGCGGGATCGCCCCCGCGGGACGGGTCGTCGACACCGGCGGGTGCGCGAACTGACGCGGCCGGGGGGCCGCGCTACCCTCCGCCGCCATGGCCAAGACCCTCGTCATCGCCGAGAAGCCCTCCGTCGGTCGCGACCTCACCCGCGTCCTGCCCGGCCCGTTCGCGAAGCACGAGGGCTACCTCGAGGGGCCCGAGCACGTCATCACCTGGGCCGTCGGCCACCTCGTGCAGCTCGCGGAGCCGGACGAGTACGACGCGAAGTTCAAGAAGTGGCGCATGGCGGACCTGCCGATCGTGCCCGACCGCTTCAAGCTCGTCGTCCGCGACGAGCGCTCGAAGAAGCAGATGGGCGTCGTGCGCCGCCAGCTCGGGCGCGAGGACGTCGAGAGCGTCGTGAACGCCTGCGACGCGGGGCGCGAGGGTGAGCTGATCTTCGCCTACCTCTACGAGCTGGCCGGCTCGAAGAAGCCGGTGCAGCGGCTGTGGCTCTCCTCGATGACGGCCGGCGCCATCCGCGACGCGTTCGGGCGCCTGCGGCCCGCCGGTGAGCTCGCCAGCCTCGAGGCCGCCGCCCGCTCGCGCAGCGAGGCCGACTGGATCGTCGGGATGAACGCGACGCGCGCCGCCACGATCCGGCTGCGCTCCTCCTTCGACGGGGCGGTCTCGCTGGGCCGCGTGCAGACGCCGACGCTCGCGATCATCGCCCGCCGCGAGCAGGAGATCCGCGCCTTCGTGCCCGAGCCCTACTGGGTCGTCGACGCGACCTTCGCCGCGCCGCCGGAGCGCGTCTACGAGGGCCGCTACCACGCCGGCGCCAAGCCGCGGGTGGCGACCGGCGGAGGAGGCGGAGGCGATCGTCGCCGCCGCCACCGGCCGGCCGGGCACGATCACGAAGCTCGAGACCACCGAGCGCAAGGAGCGCGCCCCGCTGCTCTACGACCTCACGTCGCTCCAGCGCGAGGCGAACAGCCGCTTCGGCTTCTCCGCGCGGCGGACGCTCGCGGCGGCCCAGCGGCTCTACGAGGAGCACAAGGCGCTGACCTACCCCCGCACGAACTCGCGCTACCTCACCAAGGACATGATCGGCGAGATCAAGCCGACCGCCGAGCTCGTCGGCACGCGGCCGGAGTACCGCGACGGCGCGCGCTACGTCACCGGCCTCGACGTCCTCCCGCTCGCCCGCGTGGTCAACGACGCGAAGGTCACCGACCACCACGCGATCATCCCCACCCGCAGCGAGCACCCCGTCGAGAAGATGAGCGCCGACGACCGTCGCGTCTACGACATGGCCGTCCGCCGCTTCCTCGCCGTCTTCCACCCCGACGCCGTGTTCGAGAACACGCGCGTGGAGACCACGGTCGCCGGCCACGTGTTCCGCACGCGCGGCAAGGTGCTGCTCGTGCCCGGCTGGCGCGCGGTCTACGGCGAGTCGGCCGACGCGGAGCCGAAGGCCGGCGAGGACGACGAGGGTCGCGAGCAGCAGCTGCCCAAGCTCGAGCGCGACGAGACCGTCGAGACGCGCGACGTCCGCTCCGAGCGCAAGGAGACCAAGCCGCCGCGGCGCTACAGCGAGGGGTCGCTGCTCGCGGCGATGGAGACCGCCGGCAAGCTCGTGGACGACGAGGAGCTGCGCGAGGCGATGAAGGACTCGGGCATCGGCACGCCGGCCACCCGCGCGGCGATCATCGAGCGGCTCATCCAGGTCGGCTACGTCGAGCGCGACGGTCGCGCGCTCGTCGCCACCGAGAAGGGCCTGAACGTCGTGCGCCTGCTCGGGGAGCACCCGCTCACCTCGCCGAGCCTCACCGGGAGCTGGGAGCACCGGCTGGCCAAGATCGAGCACGGCGAGGACTCCCGCGAGCGCTTCATGGGCGACATCGCGAAGTTCGCGGAGGAGACCGTCGGCGACGCTCGACAGCACGCTGAAGGACGTGCGCATCCCGCGCGCGAACCTCGGGCCCTGTCCCGTCTGCGGCCACGACATCGTCGAGAACCGCAAGGGGTACTCGTGCTGGTCGCGCGAGGATCCGGGGTGCGGGTTCGTGATCTGGAAGGCGAAGGCCGGCAAGCAGCTGCCGGCCGCCGTGGCGCGCGAGCTGATCCGGGCGGGGCGGACGGAGAAGCCCGTCACGGGCTTCAAGGGCCGCAGCGGCCGCTCGTTCCGGGCGCGGCTGGCGCTCGTGCAGAACGACGAGGGACGCTGGCGCGTGGAGTTCGACGAGCCCTGGGCCAAGGAGGGCGCCAAGCCCCCCGAGGCCGAGGCCGAGGCCGACGTCGCCGCCGGGGCCGGGTCGGGCGGGGCCGCGCCACCGGAGACCGCCGCGGCGTAGGCCGCGCGCCACCTCCCGGCGGCGGGCCCGGACGTCAGCCCGTCGGGGCGGGGCGCGACCATGGGCGTTCGTGCCGCTCACGCTCGTCATCGGTCCCGCCAACGCCGCGAAGGCCGGGGAGGTCCTCGGCGCCTTCCGCGCGATGGCCCCGCGCGACCCGATGCTCGTCGTGCCCACCGCGGCCGATGCGCTCCACTACGAGCGGGAGCTCACGGCGGGCGGCGCGCTGATCGGGGGCCGGGTCGGGAGCTTCGAGACCTTCGTGCGCGAGCTCGCCCGTCGCGTCGGCACGCCCGAGCACGCGATCGGCCCCGTGCAGCGGGAGCGCGTCGTCGCGGCGGCGATCCGCGACGCCGGTCTGCGGGTGCTGGCCCCGAGCGCCCGCGCGCCCGGCTTCCTCGCCGCCGCGGTGCGCCTCGAGGCGGAGCTCGACCGCGAGCGGGTCGCGCCCCGGCGCCTGCGCCAGGCCGTCGACGCCTGGGCCGGCCGCCGGGGACGCCGCGCCGCGCACGCCCGCGAGGTGGCGTCGATCCACGCGGCCTACACGCGCGCGGCTCGAGCGGCTCGGGCGCGTGGACGGGGACGGCCGCGCGTGGCGCGCGCTCGACGGGCTGCGCGCCGATCCCGCTCGCTGGGGCGGCGCCCCGGTCCTCTTCTACGGCTTCGAGGACCTGACCGCCCCGCAGCGGGACGCCGTCGAGACGCTGGCCGGCCCCGCCGGCGTCGAGGTGTGGGTCTCGCTCCCCTACGAGCCCGGGCGGGCCGCCTTCGCCGACCGGGCCGGGCTGGCCGAGGACCTCCGGGCGGCGGCCGACCGCGTCGTCGACCTGCCGGCCGATCCGGAGCACCAGGCGGCGGCGCTCCACCACCTCGAGCGCGCGCTGTTCGAGCCGGAGACGGCCCGCGTGGCGGCGGGGGAGGCCGTCGGGCTGCTCGAGTCGGGCGGCGAGCGGGCCGAGGCCGAGCAGCTCGGCGCCGAGGTCCTCGGGCTGATGCGAGACGGGGTCGCGCCCGAGGAGATCGCGGTCGTCCTGCGGACGCCCGGGGACCACGCGGCGCTCGTGGCCGAGGTCTTCGGGGCCTACGGGATCCCGTTCGTGCAGCGCCGAGCCGCGCCGCTCGCCCACACGGCGCTCGGCGCGGGTCTGCTCGGGCTGGCGCGCTGCGCGCTCGCGGCGCGGGCGGGCGCCCGCGCCGAGGACCTCCTCGCGTGGCTGCGCGCTCCCGGCGTGTCCGACGATCCCGACGCCGTGGATGCCCTCGAGGCGTCGCTCCGGCGGGTCGGCGAGGACCGGCTGGTCGCGGCCCGGCGCGCGTGGGAGCGCGGCGGGCGGCGGCTGCCCGAGGCGCTGGGGCGGCTCGCCGAGGCCGCCGGGGGGACGGCGCGGGCTTCCCGGCGGCGCTCAGGGCGGCCGCGTCCGCGTTGTTCGCGGGCGGCGTCCGGGGCACGCGGGGCCCGCTGTCTCCGGGCGAGGCGGCTGACGCCGAGGCGCTGCGCGCGGTCGATGCCGCCCTGCGCGAGGTCGAGGCGCTCGGCGGCCTCGACCCGGCGGAGGCGGTCGAGGCGCTGGCGGGCGTCGAGGTGGTGCTCGACGCCGGCGTCCCGCGCCCGGGCGCGGTGCTCGTCGCCGACCCGCTGGCGATCCGCGCGCGGCGCTTCCGCGCGGTGCTCGTCGGCGGCCTCCAGGCCGACGAGTTCCCGCGCCCGGCGCCCGCCGAGCCGTTCTTCGGCGACGAGGAGCGACGTGAGATCGCCGAGGCCTCCGGACTGCGCCTGCCGCGCGGCGATCGGATCCGCGACGCCGAGCGCGCCCTCTTCTACGCCTGCGTCTCCCGGCCCGCCGAGCGGCTCGTGCTGAGCTGGCGCACGTCGACCGAGGAGGGCGCGCCGGCCCTCCGCTCGGTCTTCGTGGACGAGGTCGTCCGGCGCTTCGAGCCGGACCTGTGGAGCGCGCGCCGCGCCCGGCTCCTCTCGGAGGTGACGTGGGCGCCCGACGCGGCGCCGACGGCGGCGGAGCGTCGGCGCGGGCTCGCGGCGCGGGGCCCGCGGGTGGCGGAGCGGCCGCTCGGCCCGCTCCCGGCGGCGGCCGCCGCGCGGCTGCGTCAGCGCGAGGCGATCTCGCCCGGGGCGCTCGAGCGCTTCTGGGGCTGCCCGGCGAGCTGGCTCGTGCAGGACGAGCTGCGGCCCGCCGCGCTGGAGCCGGACGCCGAGCCGCTCGATCGCGGCCGGCTCGTCCACGCGGTCCTCGAGCGCGTGCTCGCGGCGCTCCGCGAGGACGCCGGCGGCGGCGCGGCTCGCGTCGAGCCCGCCACGCTCGAGCGGGCCCTGGCGCTCGCGGACGAGGCGCTGGACCGCCTCGCGCCCGAGCACCGCCTCGCCGGCACCGCGGGGGGTCGGGCCGGCGCGCTGCGCGCGATCCGCGCGTCGGTGCGCGGATGCCTGGAGCAGGAGGCCCGCGCCGGGCTGCCATGGGCCGCGGAGCGGCTCGAATGGTCCTTCGGGATGGCGGACGAGCCCGGCTCCGCGCCGGCGCTCGAGCTCGGCGGCGGGGTCCGGGTCCACGGCCGCGTCGACCGGGTGGATCGGGATGCCGCGAGCGGCGGGGCCGTGGTGCGCGACTACAAGACCGGCCGCGCGCATCCGTCGTGGAGCGCGCGGGGCTGGGAGGACGCCCGCCGGCTGCAGGTCGCCCTCTACCTCCTCGCCGTGCGCGAGGTGCTGGGCGAGGAGGCGGCCGGCGGGGTCTACGCGCCGGTCGGCGGCGTCGATCGCCCCCGGGGCCTCGTGCTCGCCACCGGGCCGGCGGCCGACGCGGCCGCGGCGAAGGCGCTCTACGGCGACGACCTGGCCGACCCGGAGGCCCTCGCCGCCCGGCTGGAGGAGGCCGCCGCCACGGCGGCGCGACTCGGGCGGGCCCTGCTCGACGGCGAGCTCGCGCCGTCGCCGTCGACGTGCGGGTTCGGCGCCTGCCGCCACCCGGGCGTCTGCCGGAGCGGCGCGTGAGCGACGGCGAGGCGCCGGGGTTCACGGCGGAGCAGCGGGCGGCGATCGAGCGCCGCGAGGGCCCGCTGCTGCTGTCCGCCGCCGCGGGCTCGGGCAAGACCGCGGTGCTCGTCGAGCGCTACGTCCGCTCGGTGCTCGAGGACGGCGTCCCGGTGGCCGCCGTGCTCGCGATCACCTTCACCGAGCAGGCCGCGGGGGAGATGGCGATGCGGATCCGCGACGAGCTGCGCCGTCGGGGGCGCGACGACCTCGCCGTGGACGCCGAGGAGGCGCGGGTCTCGACGATCCACGCCCTGTGCCACCGCCTCCTGCGCGAGAACGCGCTCGCCGCGCGGATCGACCCGGGGTTCACCGTCCTCGACGCGCCGGGTGCCGACCGGATGGCCCGCGCGGCCTACGACCGGGCGCTCGACGACCTCGTCGCGCAGGCCGGCGAGGCCGGGGCCGACCTCCTCGCCCGCGTCCCCCCGGTCGCGCTGCGCGCCGCGGTCCGCGGCGCGCACGCCGCCCTGCGAAGCCGGGGGCAGGCCGCCCCGGGCCTGCCCGAGCCGGCGGAGCGCGATCCCGGCGCCGCGCTCGCGGCGCTGGCCCGCGCCTGCGCCCCGGCGGCGGCGGAGCTGGGGGCGGTCGACGGGAAGCGGGCCGCGGCGGGCGCCGCCGCGGCGACGGACTGCGCCGCGTGGCTCGCGGGGCACGGGGACGGCGTGCCGGCGCCGGGCGAGCTCGGCCGCTTCGCCCTCCCGGGGGGCGACGGCGCCGGGCTCGGGGGCGCGGCCGCCGGCGACTACCGCCGGGCGCTGGCGGACGCCGTCCGCGCCGGCGCGGACGAGGAGCTGCGACCCGCGCTTCGCGCGCTCGACCTGCTGCTGCGCGCCTTCGGGACGCGCTACGCGGCGGCCAAGCGCGCGGCGTCGGCGGTCGACTTCGCGGACCTCGAGCTGCTGGCGGTCTCGCTGCTCGAGGATCGCGCCGACGTGCGTCGCCGCGAGGTCCGCCGCTTCCGGCGCGTGCTGGTCGACGAGCTGCAGGACGTCAACGGCGTGCAGCTCCGCCTGCTCGAGCTGCTGGCTCCGGACGGCTGGTTCGCGGTGGGCGACGCGGCTCAGTCGATCTACGCCTTCCGCCACGCGGACGTCGAGCTGTTCCGCGCGCGCCGCGCGGCGCTGGAGCCGGCCGGCGCCGCGCTCGAGCTGCGCACGAGCTTCCGCGCCCGCCCGGAGCTCGTGGACGCCGTCAACCTCGGCGTGGGGCCGCAGATCGACTCCTACGTGCCGCTCCTCGCCGGCCGCGCGGACCCGCCGGCCGCCGACCCGGCGGTCGAGCTCCTGATCACCCACCGCGGGGCGTGGACGGCCGAGGAGGTCATGCCCGACGGCGCGCCGCCGCCCTGCGCGGCGTGGCGGATGGCCGAGGCCCGGGCGCTGGCGGCGCGCATCCGGGCGCTCGTCGCCGGGGGGCGGCCCGCGCGCGACGTCGTGGTGCTGCTGCGCGCCGCCACCGACCTCGGCGCCTATGAGCGCGCGCTCGACGACGCGGGGGTCCCGACCTACGTGATCGGCGGTCGCGGCTACTGGGAGCGGCGCGAGGTGCAGGACCTCGTCGCGTGGCTCGCCGTGCTGGCCAACACCCGTGACGAGCCGCGGCTCTGGGAGGTGCTCGCCTCGCCGCTCGTCGGCCTCGACGCGGGCGCGCTCGTGCACGTCGCCGCGGCGGCCCGCGACGCCGGCACGGATCCCTGGCGGGTGCTGCGGGCCGCGTTCGCGCCCGGCGCCGCCGTCGCTCCCGCCGGTCTCGAGCTCGCGGCGGCCGCCGAGGCGCTCCCGGCCGCGCTGTCGGCCGAGGCGCGCGGGCGCCTGGCGGCCTTCGTCCCGTGGGCGGAGGCGGAGCGCCGCGAGGCGGCCCGCCGCGAGCCGGCGGAGCTCGTCGCCCGCGCCGTCGCGGCGCGCGGCTACGACCTCGCGGTGCTGCGCATGCCGGGCGGCGCGCGGCGGCTCGCCAACGTGCGGAAGCTCCTGCGGCTCGCGCGCGAGCACCAGGCCGCCGAGGGGCCGGGGCTGCGCGGCTTCGTCGACGCCGTCGCGCGGCGCACCGGCCGCGAGGCGCTGGCCGAGGCCCGGGAGGGGGAGGCGCCGGTCGAGAGCGAGGATCTCGACGCGGTGCGCCTCATGACGATCCACCGGGCCAAGGGGCTCGAGTTCCCCGTCGTCTGCGTCGCCGACCTGGGACGCGCCTCGCCGCGCGGCGAGGACCTCCTGCGGCTCGGCCGCCGGGGGGAGATCGGGCTGCGGCTGCGGCCGCTCGGCGGCGGTCCCGCCGTCGAGGCGTTCGACTGGCCGGAGGTCACCGCGGCGCGGCGCGCGGCGGCCGAGCAGGAGACGCGCCGCCTCTTCTACGTCGCGATGACCCGCGCCCGCGAGCGGCTCGTGCTCTGCGGGGCCGTGGACGTCGAGCGCCCGCCGGGCGACTGGCGCGTGCCGCTCGGCTGGATCGCCGCCGGGCTCGTGCCGGACCTCGCGGAACGCCTCGCCCGCGGGGAGGACGTGGGCGTCGCCGAGCGCGAGGCCGACGGCCGCCGGGTCCCGATCGCGTATGCGATCGGGCGGCCGGGAGCGCCGGCCGGTCCCGCGCCGGCGCCCGAGGCGGCGCCGGGGGGAGGTCCCCGCGCCCGCGGCCGAGCCCGTGGATCGAGGACCGGGGCCGGGGGCACCGGCGGCGCCGGTGCCCGCGACCGCCGAGCCGGAGCCGCCCCCGCCCGCGGCGGGCGGCGCCCCGGCGCCGGAGCGCCTGAGCTACTCGGCGCTCGCCGAGGCGGCCCGCTGCGGGCGGCGGTTCTACCTCGAGCGCGTCCTGCGCCTGCCCGCGCCACCCGACGCCGAGGGCCCGCGCGGCGCCGGCCCGTCCGCCGGACTCGACGCGCGCGAGCGGGGCACGCTCGTCCACGCCCTGCTCGAGACCGCCGTCCTCGGCGCCGGTGAGACGCCCGGTCCCCAGGCCGTCGCGGCGGAGGCCCGGCGCCTCGGCCTCGCGCCGGGCGCCGGCGACCTGGCGACGGTGGCGCGGCTCGTCGCGGCCGGGGCCGGCTCGGCGCCCGCGGCGCGACTCGCCGTCGCGGGGGCGCGCCGCGAGGAGCGCTTCGCCTTCCGGCTCGCGGTCCCCGGCCAGGGCGACGTGCTCGTCTCGGGCGTCCTCGACGCGCTGGCGCGGGAGGGGGAGCGCGCCCTCGTGGTCGACTGGAAGTCCGACCGGCTCGCGCCCGGCGAGACGCCCGCGGCCGCGGCCGCGCGCGACTACGGGTTGCAGCGGGACGTCTACGCGCTCGCGCTGCTGCGCGCCGGCGTCGCCGAGGTCGAGGTGGTCCACTGCTACCTCGAGCGACCGGAGACACCCGGCCACCGCCCGCCACCTCGCCGCCGAGGCGCCGGCGATCGCCTCGCGGCTGGGCGGCGCGCGCGGCGGCGATCCTCGGCGGCGAGCTCGAGGCGAGCGCCGCGCCGTGGTCGGGCCTCTGCGCGGGATGCCCCGGGCGCGGCACCCTGTGCCCGCACCCCCGGGCGCGCACCGAGCGGGACGCGCCGCCCGCGAGCGTCGGCGCCGAGACGGACGGGTAGCGTCCCCGGCGACTACGATCCGGAGGTCGCGATGGAGCACTGGGACCTGAGCACGCACGAGGTCGACGAGCACCACCCCGTCGTCCTCGACTCGCAGCCCGAGGCGCGGGGCATCCTCCTGGCGCTGCCGGCGGGCGAGCGCCTGCAGGAGCACGAGGTCCACGAGCGGGCGTGGGTCGCGGTCGTCGCCGGCGAGGTGGAGATCTCCTGCGACGGCGAGGAGGCCCACGGCGGTCCGGGGCTGCTGGCCACCTTCGCCCCGCACGAGCGCCACGAGGTCCGCGCCCGCACCGACGCGCGGCTGCTGCTCCTGCTCGCCCCGTGGCCCGGCGAGGGCCGCCCGCCGGACTGGCGCAGCTGATCCGGGTGGCGCCGACCGCCCGCGACACGGCCGGCGGCCCGCGCCTCGCCGCGCGACTCGCGTGACGGATCAGCCCGCGGCGCGACCCTCGACGGCGAGCAGCACGCGCTTGCGCTCGAGCCCGCCGGTGTAGCCGCCGATCCCGCCGCCGGCGTGCACCACCCGGTGGCAGGGGACGACGATCGGGACCGGGTTCGCGCCGAGCGCGTTGCCCGCCGCCCGCGCGGCCCGCGGGCTCCCGGCCGTGCGCGCCACCTCGCCGTAGCTCCGGACCTGGCCGAACGGGATCGCCCGGGTCGCCGCGAGCACCCGGCGCCCGAAGCCGCGCGCCAGCGCGAGGTCGACCGGCACCGCGAAGAGCTCGCGGCGACCGGCGAAGTACTCGTCCAGCTCCCGGCGCACCGGGTCGAGCCGGGCGGGAGCCTCGAGCATCCGCGGCGAGAGCCGGACGGCGAGATCCTCGAGGACGGCGTCCGGCCCGTCGTCCGTGTAGCCCACCCGCACGAGGCCCCGCGGCGTCGCGGCGAGCACGACCGGCCCCACCGGCGTGGGCTCGACGGCGTAGGCGACGTCGAGCAGCCCGGCCTCCGCCGCGGCGGCGACGACGTCTGCGGCCGGGCCCGGATCGAGCGCCCGGCCCGCGGCGCGCAGGGCGCGGTCGAGGTCGTCCGTCGGCGCTCCCGCGCGCGTGCGGTCCGTCGTCATCGCCGCCACACCTCCCGGAGCCGTCGCAGCCCCTCGAGCACGTTGCGCCGCGCCGCCTCGGGCGTGGTGCCCATGGCGCGGCCGATCTCCGCGTAGTCCAGGTCGCCGACGTGCCGCAGCACCACGGCGGCGCGCTGCTTGGGGGGCAGCGCCCGCACGTGCGCCCACAGCTCCGGCTCCTCGGCCCCCGGCGGCTCCGGCGCGCCCCGCTCGGGCACGGCCGCCACGGGGACCGCCCGGCGCGCCCGACCCCGGTGGGCGTCGAGCGCCTTGCGGTGGGCGATCGTGAAGAGCCAGCCGCGCAGGTTCTCGGGGGAGGAGACTCGCGGATAGGCGCGGAGCGCCGCGAGGCACGTCTCCTGCCAGCAGTCGTCGGCCTCGGGCCCGGCCGTCGCCACGAGGAAGCGCCGCACGTCGCGCCCGTGGGCGTCGAGCAGCGCCTGGAACGGCGGCAGGGTCGCGGCGGCCATCACCGACATTCAACGACGCGGCGCGGCGCGGCGTGAGATCCTCGACGCCGGGCGCCCGTACCGCCCGAGGGGCGCGGGCGTGGTTTGCCCGGGCCCCGGGCCGGGAACGACGTGCAGACCGGCGTGGCGCGAGCGCCCGCCGAACGAAAGGAGACTGAAATGTCGGTGCGCACCAGTTCCGAGGGCATCCTGTCCGACGAGAACCGCTCCAAGCGCGAGGAGATCATCGGCCTGCTGACCCGGGCGTACTGGATGGAGATCGAGACCGTGATGAGCTACATCGCCAACTCGATCAACCCGGACGGCGTCCGCGCGCAGGAGATCGTCGAGTCGCTCCAGGAGGACATCCAGGAGGAGCTCGGCCACGCGCAGCAGTACGCGAACCGCATCAAGGAGCTCTACGGCGTCGTGCCCGGCTCGATGGGCTTCACGGCCGAGCAGCGCTACCTCCAGCCGCCGGAGCGCCAGACCGACACGGTCCACGTCATCAAGGGCGTGATCGAGGCCGAGACCGGCGCGATCGAGCACTACAACCGGATCATCGAGGCGACCGACGGCGTCGACTGGGTCACCCAGGACATGGTCATCGCGATCCTTCGCGACGAGGAGGGCCATCGCCGGCTCTTCGAGGGCTACCTGCGCGAGTACGAGGCGGAGGGCCTCGCCTAGCACCCGGTCGCCCGGCAAGCCCCGGCCCGCCGCTTGACCGGGCCGGGGCCGAGCCGATAGACCCTCACGCATGCCCCGCGCGATCTGGACCGGCGCGATCAGCTTCGGGCTCGTCAACGTGCCCGTGAAGCTCTACAGCGCCACCTCCTCGAAGACCGTCCGCTTCCACAACCTCCACGACCGCGACGGCGTGCGGCTGCGCCAGAAGCGCATCTGCCCGGCCGACGGGGAGGAGGTCGCCTACGAGCGACGTCGTCAAGGGCTACGAGATCGCCCCGGACCGCTACGTGATCATCACCCAGGACGAGCTCGACGGGCTCGATCCCAAGGCGACGAAGACGATCGACATCGAGGACTTCGTCGACCTCGCGCAGATCGACCCGATCTACTACGACCAGCGCCTACTACCTCGCTGCCGGCGACCGGCGGCGCGAAGGCCTACCGCCTGCTGCTCGAGGCGATGGACGCGGCCGGGCAAGGTCGGGATCGGCCGCGTCGTGCTGCGCACCAAGCAGCAGCTCTGCGCGCTGCGCGCCGCGGGCGAGGTGCTGATCGCTGTCGACGATGCTCTACGGCGACGAGGTCCTCGCGCCCGAGCCGCTCGACGAGCTCGAGTCGCGCTCGGCGAGGTCGAGGCGACCGAGCGCGAGCGTCGCGATGGCCCAGCAGCTGATCGACTCGCTGTCGGGCTCGTTCGAGCCCGGAGCGCTACCGCGACGAGTACCGCGACCGCGTGCTCGAGCTGATCGAGCGCAAGGCCGCCGGCGAGGAGATCGCCGTCCAGCCGGAGGCCGAGGCGCCGGCCGCCCGCCCCGGACCTGATGGCGGCGCTCGAGGCGAGCCTCGCCGAGGTCCGCTCCGAGCGCGGGGCGCGGGACGCGGGCAACGGGCGGCGAAGACGCCGGGCCCCGAGCGCGCGGACGGCAAGGCGGCCCCGAAGCCGGCGCCCAAGCGCGCGTCGGCGAAGGCCGCGCCCAAGCGCGCGGCGGCCAAGGCGGCGCCCAAGCCCGCGGCCGCCAAGAAGCCGGCCGCAAGAAGCGCCCGGCGGCCAGGCCGGGGCCGTCGGCCAAGCGCTGAGGCCCCTCGTTCCGGCCTGCTGCGGCCGTATACTGGGCCGCTTCTCGCGTGTTCCCACCGCTCGACGCACCGCCACGATGCAGCCCGAACCAGCCCGCTACGGGGCCGCCGGCCTCTACGACCCCGCTACGAGCACGACGCCTGCGGCGTCGCCTTCGTGGCCAAGCTCACGGGAGGCCCCGACCCACGGAGTCGTCGAGCGCGCGCTCGTACGCGCTCGAGAACCTCGAGCACCGCGGCGCCGCGGGCGCCGATCCGAACACCGGCGACGGCGCGGGGATCCTGCTCCAGCTGCCCGACGCGTTCTTCCGCGGCGAGCTCGGGCGTCGAGCTGCCGCCGCCGGGCCGCTACGGCGTCGGCGATGCTGCTTCCTCCCGCGCGACGCCGGCGCCGGCGCGCGGAGCTCGAGCGCGCTGATCGAGCGACACGGTCGTCGCCGAGGGCCAGCGCGTGCTGGGCTGGCGCGACGTCCCGGTCGACGAGCGCCACGTCGGCGGAGACGGCGCCGCGCTCCGCCCCGGTGATCCGGCAGCTCGTGATCGGCGCCGGGGAGGAGCGTGGCCGACCAGGACGCGTTCGAGCGCAAGCTCTACGTGATCCGCCGCGTGGTCGAGCAGGCGGCCGGCGCCGACCTCGCGATCCCGAGCCTCTCCTCGCGCACGATCGTCTACAAGGGGATGCTGACCGCGCCGCAGCTGCCGGGCTACTTCCCGGACCTGCGCGACGAGCGGATCGACGACGCGGCTCGCGCTCGTGCACTCGCGCTTCTCGACGAACACGTTCCCGAGCTGGGAGCTGGCGCACCCGTACCGGATGATCGCCCACAACGGCGAGATCAACACGCTGCGCGGCAACGTCAACTGGATGCGGGCGCGCGAGTCGCAGCTCGCCTCCGAGCTGTTCGGCGACGACCTCGAGAAGGTCATGCCGGTCGTCCGCGAGGGCGGCTCGGACTCGGCGACGTTCGACAACGTGCTCGAGCTGCTGGTGCTCGCCGGGCGCTCGTCCCGCACGCGATGATGATGATGATCCCCGAGGCCTACCGGGACCGGAACGACGTCGATCCCGACGTGCGCGGGCTTCTACGACTACCACTCGTGCCTCATGGAGCCGTGGGACGGACCCGCCGGCGGTCGCCTTCACCGACGGCCGCGTGGTCGGCGCCACGCTCGACCGCAACGGCCTGCGCCCCGGCCGCTGGGTCCAGACCGCCGACGGCTACGTCGTGCTCGCCTCCGAGACCGGCGTGCTGACCGTCGCGCCCGAGCAGATCGTCCGCAAGGGCCGCCTGCAGCCCGGGCAAGCTGTTCCTCGTCGACCTCGAGGACGGCCGCATCGTCGAGGACGAGGAGGTCAAGCGCGAGGTCTCCCGCCGCCGGCCCTACGGCGAGTGGTACTCGGAGCGCTCGGTCAACCTCGACGACCTGCCGGAGCGCGAGCCGCGGGTGCCGCGCGTCGAGCCGCTGCGCGCCAGCAGCTCGCCTTCGGCTACTCGCAGGAGGACCTGCAAGCTCGTCATCGCCCCGATGGCGACGAACGGCGAGGAGCCGGTCGCCTCGATGGGCAACGACGCCGCGCTCGCCGTCCTCTCCGACCGCCAGCCGCCGCTGTTCGCCTACTTCAAGCAGCTGTTCGCGCAGGTCACCAACCCGCCGATCGACCCGATCCGCGAGCCGGTCGTGATGAGCCTGCGGACCGGGGTCGGCAGCGAGGTCAACCTGCTCGACGAGACGCCCGGGCACGCGCACCAGCTCGTCATGCGCCAGCCGATCCTGCGCAACCACGAGCTCGAGAAGCTCCGCCAGGTCTCCCACGACGTGTTCCACGCGCGCGACGATCGACCTCACCTGGCCGATCGAGCGGGGCGCCGAGGGGATGGAGACGCGCGTCGAGCGAGATCTGCGCCGAGGCCGCGGAGGCGGTCGGCCAGCGGCGCGAACATCCTCATCCTCTCCGACCGCAACGTCGGGCCCGAGCGCGTCGGCGATCCCGTCGCTGCTCGCCGTCAGCGCCGTGCACCACCATCTCGTCCGGGCCGGGACGCGCCTGCGCGCCGGCCTGGTGATCGAGTCCGGCGAGCCGCGCGCGATCCACGACATGGCGACGCTGATCGGCTACGGCGCCTCGGCGATCAACCCGTACCTCATGTTCGAGTCGCTCGACGAGCTGGCCGAGCGGTCGCTGCTGCCCGTCGACCTCGAGCGCGAGGAGGCCGAGCGGCGCATCGTCACGGCGATCGGCAAGGGCCTGCTCAAGACGATCTCGAAGATGGGGATCTCGACGATGCAGTCCTACTGCGGCGCGCAGATCTTCGAGGCGGTCGGGCTCGAGCCCGGGCTCGTCGAGCGGCACTTCACCGGCACGGCGTCGCGGATCGGCGGCATCGGCATGGACGTCCTCGCGCGCGAGGCGCTCGAGCGCCACTTCCGGGCCTACCCGCGCACCGATCGCGAGGTGCTGCCGGTCGGCGGCGTGCTGCAGTGGCGCCGCGACGGCGAGCACCACATCTGGAACCCCGACACGATCGCGCGGCTCCAGCACGCGGTGAACGCGGACGGCGAGGTCGCGGAGAAGACCTATCGCGAGTGGGCCGAGGCCACCAACGAGGAGACCTCGCGCCGCGCGCTGCTCCGCGGGCTGCTGCGGCTGCGCGACGACGCCGAGCCCATCCCGCTGGAGGAGGTCGAGCCGGCGAGCGACATCGTCAGGCGCTTCTCGACGGGCGCGATGTCGCTCGGCTCGATCTCGCCCGAGTCGCACGAGGCGCTGGCGATCGCCATGAACCGGATCGGCGGGAAGTCGAACACCGGCGAGGGCGGGGAGGACCCGCGCCGCTTCACGCCGGACGCCAACGGCGACGAGCGCCGCTCGGCGATCAAGCAGATCGCCTCCGGCCGCTTCGGCGTGACGATCGACTACCTCGTCAACGCCGACCAGCTGCAGATCAAGATGGCCCAGGGCGCGAAGCCCGGCGAGGGCGGCCAGCTCCCCGGCCACAAGGTGGACGACTACATCGCCTACCTCCGCCACTCGACGCCGGGCGTCGGGCTCATCTCGCCGCCGCCGCACCACGACATCTACTCGATCGAGGACCTCAAGCAGCTCATCTACGACCTGCGCTGTGCGAACCCCGACGCGACGGTGTCGGTCAAGCTCGTCTCCGAGGTCGGCGTCGGCACGGTCGCGGCCGGGCGTGGCGAAGGCGAACGCCGACCACGTGGTCGTCGCCGGCCACGACGGCGGCACGGGCGCCTCGCCGCAGTCCTCGATCACCTCCGCCGGCTGCCGTGGGAGATCGGCCTGGCCGAGACCCAGCAGACGCTGCTGCTCAACGACCTGCGCTCGCGCATCACTGGTCGAGGTCGACGGGCAGATGAAGACCGGCCGCGACGTCGTCATCGCCGCGCTGCTCGGCGCCGACGAGATCGGCTTCTCGACCGCCCCGCTGATCGCCATGGGCTGCGTGATGATGCGCGTCTGCCACCTCAACACCTGCCCGGTGGGGATCGCCACGCAGGACCCGGAGCTGCGCCGCCGCTTCCGCGGCACGCCCGAGCACGTCGTCACGTACCTCTTCATGGTGGCCGAGGAGGCGCGCGAGCTCATGGCCTCGCTCGGGGTGCGCCGCTTCGACGAGCTGATCGGCCGCACCGACCTCCTCCGCGTGGACGACGCGATCGACCACTGGAAGGCGCGCGGGGTCGACCTCTCCGCCGTGCTCGCCCCGCCCGAGGTGGCGAAGGGCACGCCGCTGCACCGCATCCGCGCCCAGGACCCGGTGCTCGCGACGCGCTCGACTGGGAGCTCGTCGCGGCGAGCGCTCCCGCGCTCGAGCGCGGCGAGCGCGTCCGGCTCGAGCGCCGGGTGCGCAACGTGAACCGCACCGTCGGCGGGATCCTCTCGGGCGAGATCGCCCGGCGACTCGGGGCGAACGGGCTCCCGGAGGGCACGATCGAGATCGCCTTCGCCGGCTCGGCGGGCCAGAGCTTCGGCGCCTGGCTCGCGCGGGGGGTGAGCTTCACGCTGCAGGGCGAGACGAACGACTACGCCGGCAAGGGGCTCTCGGGCGGCATCCTCACCGTGCGCCCGCCGGAGTCGGCCGGGTTCCGCGCGGAGGAGAACGTGATCGTCGGCAACACGGTGCTCTACGGCGCGACGGCCGGCCGGGCGTTCTTCCGCGGGCTCGCGGGCGAGCGCTTCGCCGTGCGCAACTCCGGGCGCCCGGCGGTCGTCGAGGGCGTCGGCGATCACGGCTGCGAGTACATGACCGGCGGGCGGGTCGTCGTGCTCGGGCCGACCGGCCGCAACTTCGCCGCCGGGATGAGCGGCGGGATCGCCTACGTGCTACGATCCCGACGGGACCTTCGCCGGGCGCTGCAACCGGGAGCTCGTCGACCTCGACCCGCTCGAGGGGGCCCGACGAGGCGGAGCTGCGCGAGCTCGTCGGCGAGCACGCGGCGCGCACCGGCTCGCCGGTCGCCCGGCGTCTGCTCGCCGGGTGGGACGCGTCCGTGGGGCGCTTCGTGAAGTGATGCCGCGCGACTACAAGCGCGCGCTGGCCGATCAGGCCGCGCGGGAGGAGGAGGCGCGCCAGGCGACGCCCCCGGGCGGGGTCGCCGCGATCGCGGCGGCCGAGGGCGGCGCCGGCGTCTGATGGGTGAGCTCGGCGCGTTCCTCCGGATCCAGCGGGTCGGCTTCGACAAGCGCGATCCGCGCGTCCGCGTCACCGACTACGAGCAGTACTTCGACCTCCAGCCCGAGGACGAGCTCGCGCGCCAGGGCGCGCGGTGCATGGACTGCGGCGTCCCGTTCTGCCACGAGGGCTGCCCGCTCGGCAACCTGATCCCGGACTGGAACGACCTCGTCTACCGCGGCAAGTGGCGCGAGGCGATCGACCAGCTCCACGCGACGAACAACTTCCCGGAGTTCACCGGCCGCATCTGCCCGGCGCCGTGCGAGTCGGCCTGCGTGCTGGCGATCAACGACGACCCGGTGACGATCGAGCAGATCGAGATGGCGATCGTCGAGCGCGCGTTCGAGGAGGGCTGGGTCGTGCCCGAGCCGCCGGATCGCCGGACGGGCAAGACGGTCGCGGTGGTCGGCTCCGGGCCCGCCGGGCTCGCGGTCGCCGCCGAGCTGAACCGCTGCGGCCACGAGGTCACCGTCTACGAGCGCGACGAGGGACCGGGCGGGCTGATGCGCTTCGGCGTCCCGGACGCGAAGCTGCGAGAAGCCGGTGATCGACCGGCGCGTCGCGATCCTCGAGGCGGAGGGGATCGCCGTTCGGTACGGCGTCGACGTCGGCGTGGACGTCACCGCCACCGAGCTGCGCGAGCGCCACGACGCCGTCGTCGTCGCGATCGGCTCGCGCGTGCACCGCGACCTCGAGGTCCCGGGACGCGAGCTCGCCGGGGTCCACTTCGCGATGGACTACCTCTACCAGCGCAACCGCTACGTCGCGGCGCACGAGGGCCGCCCGTCGCGGGCGCCCGAGCCCGGCGCGGAGATCCGGGCCGAGGGCAAGCGCGTCGTCGTGATCGGCGGCGGGGACACCGGCATGGACTGCATCTCGAACGCGCACCGCGAGGGGGCCGCAGGACGTGGTGATGCTCGACGTCTACCAGGAGCTGCCCCGAGCGGTCGCGACGACCGCGACACCCGTGGCCGCTGCCGCCGAAGCGGACGCTCACGACCTACGCGCTCGAGGAGGGCGGCGAGCGCCGGTGGGGGACGGAGGTGACCGGCTTCGCCGGCGCGGACGGACGGGTCGCGGCCGTTCACGGCCGCCGGGTCACCGGGACCTCGTCCCGCGACCTCGAGCCGATCCCGGGCAGCGAGTTCGAGCTGCCGCGCGGACCTCGTGCTGATCGCGATCGGCTTCTCGGGGCCGGAGCGGGACGGCGCGGTCGAGCAGCTCGGCGTCGACCTCGACCCGCGCGGCAACGTGCGGGCGCCGATCTACGCGAGCTCGGTCGACGGCGTCTTCGCCTGCGGCGACGCCCGCACCGGCCAGTCGCTCGTCGTCACCGCGATCGCCGAGGGCCGCAAGTGCGCGCGGATCGTCAACCGCACCTCGGCGGCAGCCCGATGGACGCGGACCGCGAGCGCCTGGCGGTCGGCGCGCTCGATCTCGAGGGCGACGCCGAGCACCCGCTGCGCTCCGAGGCGCTGGCGGCGGGCACGGTCCGGGAGGGCGAGGACTTCTTCTCGGGGCCGGGGGCGAAGTAGGGCACGACTCGGCTTGCGTCCGGGCCGGTGTGGGTGGATACTCGCCGTCGTGGTGCTGAGGGTCCGGGGGAGGGCCGTGCCACGGGCCTGACGCCGGGCGCGCACGTCATCCGTCTTGTCGCCCGCGACCGCAGCGGGCGGGACGGCAGCGCGAAGGTGCGGGTCCGCATCCTCGCGGTGCGGCCCTTCTTCACCGCCGTCTCGGTGCCGGCGCGCCTCTCCCGCCGAGCGCGCTCGGTGCGCCTGAAGCTCGCGACGAACGTGGACGCCGTGCTGCGCGCCGGCGGGCGGCGCTACGCGCTCTCGAGGCGAACCCGGGCCATCGTGGTCCGCGTCACGCCCGGCCGCCGGACTCTCGCGCTCGGGGTCCGCCTCAGCGCCGGGCGCAAGAGCGCCACGAAGACCCTGCGGATCTCGCGCTGAGCGGAACCGGCACACGCTCCGCCGCGCGTCGGTAGGGTCCGAGTCCTGCCCGGCCGCCGCGAGGGCGGTCCGCCACCCCGTCCGAGGAGTCCGATGCCGTCTCGCACCCTTCGCAGCGCCGCGCTCGCCGCGGTCTCCCTCGTCGCCCTGGCCGCTCCCGCCGGCGCCTCCGCCGCCGGCGAGGCGTCCGACTACGCCGCCCAGGCCTACAACGTCCTGCCCGCGGGGGCCTTCGGCGGCCTGCCCACGACGCCGAACTCCACGAACCAGGTCCCGCTCTACGACGGGCTCACGCCGCTGAAGAAGAACGTCACGGCGAACGACCTGCGCACCCGCTTCCTCTCCGAGCGCTTCGGCGTCGGCAGCGACGGCCCGGTCGTCAGCGAGGACAACACCGGCCGTGCCGGCCTCACGATCCAGCGCGACCGCTACGGCGTCCCGCACATCAACGGCCGGACGCGCTTCGACGTCGACTTCGGCATGGGCTGGGTCGCGGCGAAGGACCGCGGGCTCCTGCTCCGTCTCGGGCTCGGGCCGGCGTACGCGGCCACGCTCGACATTCCCGGCGTCAACGCCTTCGGGCTCGTCACGAGCGGCAAGAGCTTCGTCCCGAGCGCCGCGGCCCGGGCGTCGGTCGCCAAGCAGGGCACCGACCTCGTCAAGCGCTACGGCGCCCGGGGGCGCGCCGTGCTCGCCGACTTCAGCGCCTGGAAGGACGGCGTCAACGCGTACTACCAGCGCGAGGTCGCGCCGGCCGACCGCCCGCCGACCGCGACGCTCACCGACGCGATCGCCGCCTACGCGTTCATCGGCTCGATCTTCGGCAACGGCGGCGGCAACGAGGTCCGCAACGCCGACTTCCTGGCGAAGCTGCAGCGCCGCTACGGCGCGCGCGGCGGCATGCGGATCTTCCGCGACCTGCGTCAGGTCAACGATCCCGAGGCGCCGACCTCGATCCCGAACCGCTTCCCCTACGACCTCCAGCCGACGGGCCGGACTCCCGGCTCCTCGCTCGTGGATCCCAACTCGACGTCGAGCGCGGCGGCCGCATCCTCGGCCACCCACCGCCAGGCGTCCAACGCGCTGCTCGTCGGGCCGAAGGCCTCGGCCACCGGCAACGGCATGGCCGTCATGGGCCCGCAGCTCGGCTACTACTACCCCGAGATCGTGATGCAGGTCGACGTGCACGGCGGCGGCTACGACGCCCGCGGGGTCGCGCCGCCGACGATGCCCTACGTGCTGCTCGGCCGCGGCAAGGACTACGCCTGGTCGCTGACCAGCGCCGGCAACGACAACACCGACCAGTTCCTCGAGCAGCTCTGCGTGCCGGGCGGCGGGAAGCCGACGCGCAGCACGAAGAGCTACCGCTACAAGGGCCGCTGCGTGAAGATGAAGCACTTCGACGCGGGCACGCTCGACGGCAAGCCGGTCGCCTTCGACGAGACCGTCCACGGCCCGGTCGGCGGCACGGTCACGGTGCACGGCCGTCCGTACGCGGTCGCCACGCGAGCGCGCGACGCGCGGCCGCGAGCCCGTCTCGGCGTTCTTCTTCAAGGACATGAGCGAGAACGTCCCCACCGGGCCGAAGTCGTTCTTCCGGGTGGCCAACGAGCTCGAGACGACGTTCAACATCCACTACGTGGACCACAAGAACATCGCGTACTTCTCCTCCGGCCTGCTCCCGCGCCGCGCGAGGGGCGTGAACCCGAGCCTGCCGACCCTCGGCACCGGGCGCTACGACTGGCGGGGCTTCATCTCCCAGAACGCCCACCCGCACGCGGCGAACCCGCGCTCGGGCCGGATCGTCAACTGGAACAACAAGCCGGCGCCGGGCTGGGCCGCGTCCGACAGCGAGTGGAGCTACGGGTCCGTGCACCGCGTCGAGCTGTTCACCGGCTTCCCGGGGCGCTCGCGGCTCGAGGACGTCGCCGGCGTCATGAACCGCGCGGCGACCGTCGACCTGCGGGCGGAGATCAACTGGCCGGTCATCCGGCGGGTGCTCCGCCGCACGGCGGCCCCGAGCGCCCTGGCCGCGAAGGCGGCGGCCCAGGTCGACGCATGGGTGGCCGCCGGCCCTGACCGGCTCGACCGCAACCTCGACGGCAAGATCGACGCGCCGGGCGCGGCCGTGCTCGACGGGGCCTACGACGGGCTGGCGACCGCCGTGCTCAAGCCGGTGCTCGGGAAGCTCACCACCGAGCTGAGCGGCATCCAGGGCATCTCGAACGACGCGAACTCGGGCGGCTCCTCCTACGGGGGCGGCTGGTACGGCTACGTCGACAAGGATCTCCGCACCCAGCTCGGCGCCCCGGTGCGCGGTCGCTGGTCGCGCCGCTACTGCGGAGCGGGCAACCTCCGGGCGTGCTCGCGGTCGCTGTGGGCCGCCCTCGGCGCGGCGGCGACGAAGCTCGCCGCCGGCCAGGGCCCCGATCCGGCCGCGTGGCGCTCCGACGCGACGACGGAGCGCATCAAGTTCGCTCCCGGCCTCATTCCGGGCACGACGATGCGCTGGACCAACCGACCGACCTTCCAGCAGGCCATCGAGTTCAGCGGGCACCGCTGAGCCCGGGTGGCGGCCGGCCCGGCCGGGCCGGCGCGTCGGAGTCTTTGACGGGGGCGTCACCTTCTCGCTAGGGTGACGCTCCCGTCATCTTTTCGTTCCGCCACGTCAGGAGCCCGACCGCCATGGCCTCCCTCCCGAACGCCTGCGTCATCGGCGCCGGCTCGTCCGGCATCACCGCCCTGAAGGGCCTCCACGACCGCGGCATCGCGGTGGACTGCTTCGAGAAGAGCGACCGCATCGGCGGGAACTGGGTGTTCGGGAACCGCAACGGGATGTCGGCGGCCTACAAGTCGCTGCACATCAACACCTCGCGGGAGCGCATGGAGTACGCCGACCACCCCATGCCGAAGTCCTATCCGGACTTCCCGCACCACACGCACATCGCCGCGTACTTCGACGACTACGTCGACCACTTCGGGCTGCGCGAGCACATCCGCTTCGAGACCGGCGTCGAGCACGCGGAGCGCGACGACGACGGGGTCTGGACCGTTCGGCTGGAGGGCGGCGAGGAGCGGCGCTACGACGCGCTGCTCGTCGCGAACGGCCACCACTGGAACCCGCGCTGGCCGGAGCCGCGGTTCCCGGGGCACTTCGACGGCGTCGAGATGCACGCCCACGCCTACGTCGACCACACCGCGCTCGTCGACAAGAAGGTCGTCGTGCTGGGCATGGGGAACAGCGCGATGGACATCGCCGTGGAGTCGAGCCTCGTCGCCCAGAGCACCTATCTCGCCGCCCGCCGCGGGGCGCACATCATCCCCAAGTACATCTTCGGCAAGCCGCTGGACCAGGTCCTCAAGCCCGATCCGCGGATCCCGTGGCGCCTGCGGCAGAAGCTGCTTCGAGGTCATCCTGCGCAGCCAGATCGGCAAGGTGGAGAACTACGGGCTGCCGAAGCCCGACCACCGGATCGGCGACGCCCACCCGACGATCTCCGACCAGATCCTGACCCGCATCACCCACGGCGAGATCGTCTGCAAGCCGAACATCGCGGAGCTCGCGGGAGATCGGGTGCGCTTCACCGACGGCACCGAGGTCGAGGCCGACGTCATCATCTACTGCACCGGCTACAAGGTGACCTTCCCCTTCTTCGACGAGGACTTCATCTCCGCGCCGGACAACGACCTGCCGCTGTTTCGCCGCGTGTTCAAGCCGGACGTCCCGAACGTGTTCTTCGTGGGCCTGCTGCAGCCGCTCGGCGCGGTGATGCCGCTCGCCGAGATCCAGGGCAAGTGGATCGCCTCCTACCTCCGGGGCGAGTACGCGCTGCCGCCCCGCGCCGAGATGGAGGCGGACATCCGCGCCGAGCGCGAGCGGATGTTCAAGCGCTACGTGAAGAGCCAGCGCCACACCATGCAGGTCGACTTCGAGAGCTACGTCCTCGACCTCGAGCGCGAGCAGCGGGCCGGCGCGCGCCGCGCGGCGGAGCGCGGCTTCACCCTTCCGGTGCCGCCGCGGGCGGCCGCTGAATCGGAGGTCGTGGCCGCGTGAGCGCCGTCGCGGCCTCCGCAGCCGCGCCGGCCGCCGCAGAGGCGGGCGGCGACGAGGTCCCGCCCGGCCGTCGCGAGCGCACGAAGGCGGCGAACCGCGCGGCGATCCTCGCCGCCGCGCGCGAGGTGTTCGCCGAGCTCGGGTTCGGTGCCGCGAGCGTGCGCGACATCGTCCGGCGCACGGAGCTGGCGACCGGGACCTTCTACAACTACTTCCCCGACAAGGACGAGGTCTTCCGGGCGCTGCTCGAGGAGAGCGCGCGGGACGTGCGCGCCCGCCTCGTCGCCGCGCGGGCGAGCGCGGCCACGCTCGAGCGCTTCGTGCTCGACGGGTTCCGCGCCTACTTCGCGGCCATCGCGGAGGATCCGACGATGACCGCGCTCTTCCGCCGCAACGCCGGCACGATCCGCACGATGTTCGACGACCCGGTGCTCGGCGCCGGGGTCGACGAGCTGCTCGTCGACCTGCGCGCGGCCGTCGAGCGCGGCGACCTGCCGCCGATCGACGTCGAGTACGCCGCGGCGGCGATGGCCGGCGCCGGGCTGGAGATCGGCCTGCGCATGGTCGAGCGCGACCCGGTGGACGTCGAGGCCGCCGCCCGCTTCGCCGCCGACCTCTTCCTCGGGGGGATCGCGCGGCTCGCCGGCTGAGCGGCGCTACTCCCCCTGCGCCACCCGGGGGCCGGCGCCCTCGTCGCGCATGAGCCACGCGGCGATCCCGATCATCGGGAGCGAGACGAGCAGGACGACGGTCGCCACGGCGTTGACCTCCGGCAGCGCGGTCGTCTGGCGGAAGTTCCCGAGGATCCAGAGCGGCAGCGTGGTCGTGTCGGCGCCGGCGAGGAAGAAGGTCACGGCGATCTCGTCGAACGAGAGCGCGAAGGCGAGCAGCGCCGCGGCGACGAGCGCCGTGCGGATCGTCGGGAAGGTCACGTGGCGGAACGTCTGCCACGGGCTCGCGCCGAGGTCCCGGGAGGCCTCCTCGAGGTTGGGCGAGACCCGGCGCAGGCGCGCCATGACGTTGTTGAAGACGATCACGATCGTGAACGTCGTGTGCCCGATGATCACGGTCACCGGCAGGGCGAGGGGCCCGAGATCCTGCTTGGCGAGGTCGATGCCCGCGAACAGGAAGAACGAGGCCAGCGCCACGCCGGTGATGACGCCCGGCAGGATGATCGGCAACGTCACCCCGAAGTTCAGGGTGCCCTTGCCGCGGAAGCGATGGCGCGCGACCCCGAAGGCCATCGCGGTGCCGAGCAGGAGCGCGAGCACCGTGGCGCAGAGGGCCACCTGGACCGACAGCCACGCGGCCTCCTTGGGCACCGGATCGTCGGCGAGCCGCTCGAACCAGCGCGTGGAGAACCCCGGGAAGGGCCAGGCGTTGATGTTCGTCGCGTTGAACGCGTAGAGCACGATGAGCGCGAGCGGCAGGTAGAGGAAGCCGAAGACCAGCGCGGCCGCCGCGCCGAAGCCCCACCGCGACGCCCGCGTCCCGTCCACCTACATCGCCTCCTGGGCGCCGCTGCGGCGCGAGACGAGGAGGAACACGAGCAGGGTGGCGAGCGTGAGCGTCGTCAGCGCCGCCCCGAACGCCGTGTCCTGCTGGAACTTCTGGGCGATCGTGAAGCCGAGCACCTGCGACTTCCCGCCGACGAGCTGCGGCGCGACGAAGTCCCCCATCGTGAGCGAGAAGACGAAGATCGAGCCGGCGACGATCCCCGGCACCGAGAGCGGGAGGATCACGCGGCGGAAGGTGGCCAGGGCGCCCGCGCCGAGGTCGCGCGAGGCCTCGAGGTAGGAGTGGGGGATCTTCTCCAGCGCCGTGAAGACCGGCAGGATCATGAACGGCAGCCAGATGTTCGCCCAGGTGATGACGAGCGAGGTGTTGTTGAAGAGGAAGGCGCCCGAGGGCTTGCCGAGGATCCCCGTGTCGACGAGGAACGAGTTGAGCACGCCCTGCCCGCCGAGGATCGTGCGCCAGGCGAAGATCCGCACGAGCAGGCTCGACCACAGCGGGACGACGACGAGCATGAAGGCCACGGTGCGCCAGCGCGGGCTCACCACGCGCGCCGCGAACCAGGCGAACGGGAAGGCGAGCGCGATGTCGACGAGCGTCACGATCGCGGCCAGCAGCACCGTGCGCCCGAAGATCTCCAGCCACAGGCCGTCCTGCCCGCCGAAGAGCTTCGAGTAGTTGTCGAGGTTCCAGTTCCGGACGAGCTTGGCCGTGAAGACGTCCTGGGACCAGAACGACGTCAGCAGCAGCAGCCCGAGCGCGACGAGGTAGAAGACGAGCAGCCACGCGACGGCCGGCCCGAGCAGGAGCCCGAGCCGGCCGCCGGGGTGCGCGTAGAGGAAGCGGGAGACCCGGCGGGTCATCTCACCGGGCGCCTCCCGCCGCCGGGGCCGCGATCAGCCCCGCACCTGCGCCCAGGTGTCCGTCCACTGCCGGTAGTTGGTGGGCGAGATCGGGTACTGCCAGTACTTGATCGTGGAGTAGTACTTCGCGTCGGTGATGTGCAGCTCCTTGCACCGCGTCGCGCCCACGACCCCGCACGTCTTGAGGTTCGCCGGCGAGTAGTTCGTCACCGTCGCGACCTTCGCCTGGGTCTGCGGCGAGGTCACGTAGTTCATCCACTTGTAGGCGCAGATCGGGTGCTTGGCGTTCTTGCTGAGCATCCAGGAGTCCGACCAGCCGGTCACGCCCTCCTTCGGCAGGACCTCCTTGACGTTGAGCCCGGCGTTCCGCAGGTCGTTCGTCATCAGCGGCCAGCCCGCGCCGATCACCGCGTCGCCCGACTTGAAGAGCGACTCGAAGTCGGTGGCGAGCACCCAGTACTTCTTCACCAGCGGGCGCTGCTGGGTGAGCTTCTGCTGGACCTGCTTGAGCGTGGAGTCCGACAGCGCGTAGGGGTCCTGCTGGCCGTAGAACTGCAGCGCCGGGTCCGCGATCTGGATCGGGTTGTCCGGCACCGTGATCTGGCCCTTGTACTGCGGGTCGTAGATCGCCGCCCAGGAGGTCGGCGCCGTCTTGATCTTGTCGGCGTTGTAGATCAGGACGTTCGCCCCCCACATGAACGACAGGCCGTAGTTCTTCCCGTCCACGGTGTTGAACGCCGGGGACTGGAGGTTCGGCGCGAGGCTCTTGAAGTTCACCAGCTTCGTCGTGTCCAGCGGCGCGACCGCCCCGGCCTTGATCAGCCGCAGCGAGGCGTCGCCGGAGGGGGAGACGAGGTCGTACTGGCCCCCGCCGCCCGAGGTGAACTTCGTGAACATCTCGTCCGAGGTGCCGGCCGGCACCGAGTTGACCTTGCAGCCGGTCTGCGACTCGAAGCCCTTCACGAAGGAGGGGTCGGCGTAGCCCTCCCAGTTGACCATGTTGAGCTGGCCCTCGCCCTTCGCGTTGACGTCGGGGCCGGTGGTCGTGCTCGACGAGCTCTTGTTGTCGCTCCCGCAGGCCGCGACCGCGAATGCGGCGGCCATGGCGACGGCGACCGTCAGGATCTTCCTCACGATGCTGCTGCCTCCTCGTGTGTGGGTTGCGGGCCGTCGGCGGAGCCGATCACGCGGGTGGCGTCCTGCGCCCACGCGAGGCGGACGGCGCGGCCCGTCAGCGCCGTCGCCTCCTCGTGACCGGCGCGTGCGTTCTGGCGCACGACCATGAGCTGGCCGCCGCCGTCGAGGTCGACGACGAACCGCGTCGTCGGCCCCGCGTACAGGCTCTCGCGCACCGTGCCGGCCGCGCGGCAGTCCTCCGCGGCGGGCGCGGCCTCTTCGGGCGCGAGCAGGTGGATCCGCTCGGGGCGGATCGTCACGATCGCCGTGGCCCCGGGCGCGAGCCCCGGGGCGGCCGGAGCGGCGACGCGGTCCTCGGCGCCCGAGCCGCAGCTCGGCGACGTCCCCGCTGATCGCCGCCACCGGGAGCTCGAGCACGTTGGAGACGCCGACGAAGCCCGCGACGTAGCGCGAGTCCGGCTCGTCGTAGACCGCCCGCGGGGAGCCGATCTGCAGGACGCGGCCGCCCTCCATGACGGCGATCCGGTCGCTCATCGAGAGCGCCTCGTCCTGGTCGTGGGTGACGTAGACGAAGGTGATGCCGACCTCGTGCTGGATCGTCTTGAGCTCGACCTGGAGCTGCTGGCGGAGCTTGAGGTCGAGCGCCCCGAGCGGCTCGTCGAGCAGCAGGACGCGCGGCCGGTTGACGAGCGCGCGCGCGAGCGCGACGCGCTGGCGCTGCCCGCCGGAGAGCTGGGACGGGCGGCGGTCGCCGAACCCCGCGAGGCGCACCATCGCGAGCGCGTCGGCGACGCGCTCGCGGCGCTCGGCCTTCCCGACCTTCTTGACCACGAGGCCGTAGGCCACGTTGTCGGCCACGCTCATGTGGGGGAAGAGCGCGTAGTCCTGGAAGACCGTGTTGACGTCGCGCTCGGCGGGGGGGAGCGACGTGACGTCGCGGTCGCCGAGCGTCACCGCGCCCTCGTCCGGGCGCTCGAACCCGGCGATCATGCGCAGGCACGTGGTCTTGCCCGAGCCGGAGGCGCCGAGCAGCGTGAAGAACTCGCCGCGGCGGATGTCGAGGTCGACGCGGTCCACCGCCACCACGTCGCCGTAGACCTTCCGCACGCCCGCGAGGCGGACGTCGACCTCGCCGCTCGTCCCGCGCGCCGCGGGCGCGGCGCCCTGCTCCGTTCCCATGACCGCTCTTTTACACGGGATGGCGGATCCGTGGGGGTGCGCCAACCCGAGTTTGGGCCGGAATGGCGCACGCCGGGGCGGGCCGTGCGCCGCGGCAGCCACCCCTAGACTCGCTCGTCGTGCCGACCTTCTGCCGCCATGGCCGCTTCGTGGAGCGCTGCCCGATCTGCACCCGCCAGGGGCCGGCGGGCGGCCGGGCGGCGCCCGGGGGCGGTTCCCCCGCGCCGGGGCGCCGCCGTGCGGGCGCGTCCGAGGCGACGTCCGCGCGGGCCCGCGGCTCCGGTCCCGCGCGGGTCGGCGCGCGCGGCGTGCGCGTCACGCGCCTGGCCCGGGCGGCCGACGACGGCTACCGCCACGACCTCGTGCCCGGCCTGCGCGCCGCGGCCGACGCCCGCCGCCTGGCCGGCGAGATCGCCTTCGCCGACGCCCGCCTGCGGCTGATGGCCGCGGACCCGCCCGGGCTCTACGCCGAGGCGGCCGGCGCGGGGGACGTCGAGGAGGGCCTGTGGCTCCTCTTCCTCGTCACCTACCTCGGCCCGCTCGAGGGCCCCGAGCCCTTCGCGGCGATCGCCGCGGCGCGGACCGCCTGGGCGTCGGGGGAGCGACCCGACCCCGACGTCGTCGCGCTCGGGCCGCGGAGCGCCCACGAGCCGGGGCGCGGCGCGCGCTCGCTCGACGCCTGGCGCGCGCGGGCCGTGGCCGCCGGCTCGCAGGTGGCGGCGCTCGGCGGGGAGCCCGGATGGGGCCCGGAGCGGCGCTTCGCGCTCGCCTTCGAGCGCGCCGGGGTGGACGGCGTCGGGCGCGACGCGCGCATGGAGCTCCTCATCGCGGCCGGCGCGCTCCGGCTGCTCGACGTCGCGCCGGACGCGCAGCACCTCGGGTCGCGCACGCCGGTCGTCGCGGCGGCCCGGCGGCTGTTCGCGATCGCCGAGGTCCCCCTGCTCGAGCGCCGGGCGCGGGAGCTGGCGACCGCGTGCGGCGTGCCGCTCGCCGCGCTCGACCTCGCGCTGTGGAACTGGGGCGAGCCGGAGCGGCGGGCGACCCTGGCCGCCGCCGCGGCCGAGGCGAGCGCCGATCCGGCGCGCGCGCTGCGGGCGCTCGGCATCGCCTGAGAACCGCTCGGGCAGCGCTCGGGCGCGCCCACCGGAGCCCGGTCGGCCAGCACCCGGGCGGGGTCATACCGTCGTTACACCGATTTCCGGCGTAAAACACCCCGTGGGCGCGTAGGTTCACGCTCGTGCGGCGGGCGCCGGCCCGCGCCCTCGCCGCCCGCCATCGCCCCGTCCCCTGCCCTCGCCCGTCGGCTGCCCGCCGGCGGCGCCCACGGCTGCCCGACGGCGACCGGCGGGTGGGAGGGGGGCGAATCGGCGCGCCGCCCGGCCTATGGCCCGCACGACGCACCAGACTTATGCAAAACGGGCACAACCTCTTCGACGACGACGACGAACGCGCCGGCCGCGACCTCGTCCTCTCCATCCTCGGCGCGAACGCCGCGTCGCTGCTCCGCCTCGCCCGCGGTCACAGCCTGTGCGCCGACGACGCCTACGACGCCTACCAACGGGCGGTCGAGATCCTGCTGCGGCGCGCCGGGGGCCTCGAGCCGGCCACGGCGAACGCCTGGATGCGGACGGTCGTCAAGCACGAGGCGATGGCCGTGCGCGCCGAGCGCCAGTCCCTGCTCGCGCGCGAGGAGGTGGACCTCGACGCCCGGCCGGCGCCGGCGCCCAGCGAGGAGGAGCAGGTCGAGCGCTTCGATCGCCTCGCCGCGGCCGCCGAGGCGCTCCAGTCGCTCAAGCCGCAGGAGGTCCAGGCGCTGGTGCTCAAGGCCGAGGGGCACTCCTACCGCGAGATCGGCGAGCGGATGGGGTGGACCTACACGAAGGTGAACCGCCTGCTCACGGAGGGTCGTGCCAGCTTCCGCGACCGCTACGAGGCGATCGCCTCCGGCGCGGAGTGCGAGCGCTGGGCGCCGGTCCTCTCGCGGCTCGCCGACGGCGAGGCGACCGTGCGGGAGCTGGTCCAGGTCCGTCGGCATCTGCGCCGATGTCCCGGATGTCGCGCCACGCTGCGGGCCTACCGGGATGCGCCGAGCGGGATCACGGCCGTCGTTCCGCTGGTCGCCGTGACCGGCGTCGTCTCGGCCTCCGGCCCGGACGGCGCCGTCGCCGGGGCGCTCGAGACGCTCGGCGGCGGTCTGGGGTGGCAGGAGCGGGTGACGCTCGGCGCGGGCAAGCTGCAGGCGGCGGCGGAGGCCGCGACGTCGAGCAAGGTCGCGGCCGTCGCCGCCTCCACGGCCGCGCTGGCCGGGGGCGGGGCCGTGGTCGACCGTGTGACCCACCACGACGCGGCCGCGACGGCCGCGGTCAGGGCGCGCGTCGAGGCGCTCGCCCGCCCGGCTCCGACCCCGCCGCCCGAGCGGACCTCGGACCCGCAGCCCGCCGCTCCGCCGGACGCCGTGGAGCCATCCGAGCGGCCGGAGGCGACGAGTCCGGCCGCCGCGCCGCCGCGGCCGGCCCCCCCGACGGCCCCGGCGCCGGAGCCCGCCCCACGCGCCGACGACTTCGGCGTCGAGGCCTCGAGCTCGCCGGCGCGCGCGGCCTCGTCACCCTCGTCCTCGTCGCCCTCGCCCTCGTCGCCGCCGGCCGCCGCGCCGCGCGGCTCCTCCACCTCCCACGCCCCCGCCGAGCCGGCCGGCAGCCCCGGCGGCGAGTTCGGCCCCTGATCACCCGGAAGGAACCGCATGACCTGCCTCCTCGCGCCGGGATGGACCCCGGCTCCAGCTCCCCCGTCGAACCGGGCCCGTGGCGGCGGAGGCCGGCGCCCACGTCCGGCCCTGCTCCTCGTCGCGGTCCTCGGATGCGTCTTCGCCCTCGGATCCTCGCCGGCCCGTGCCGGCACCTACGAGGTGTCCGCCTGCAACGCCGCGGGCGGCGTGAACCACAGCTGGCAGCCGATCGTCTCCGACGCGCAGGCGATGGTGATCCGCCAGCGCTGCCCGACGACCGGGACCACGGACGGCCTCGGGACCCGCACGACCACGCTCGCCCTGCACGTCGCGGCGTACACCAACGCGCACTGGCGCTTCGACGCGCCGGCCGGCACCTCCATCGTCGGGCTCGAGTGGTCGGGAGAGCTCGACACGGAGTCGCCGGGCTGGGTCTCGCGCCTCGAAGGCGACACGGGAACCCTGCGGGAGTGCAACACCGCCCACGGCGCCTGCGGGACGGTGTTCCGCTACGGGGAGCCGCCGATCCAGCAGGCGGTCCCCGGCGCGCACTGGCTGCGCGCGATCACGGTCTGCGCCTCGCCGCTCGGCTGCGACACCGGCGACGGGGCCCAGCACCCCTACGCGCAGAACTACCTGTGGTCGGCGCGGGTCCGGATCAGCGACCCCACCGCTCCGGCGCTCGACGCGGCCGGTCAGCTGTGGACGGACGGCTGGCATCGCGGCAACCAGCAGGTTCAGCTGACCACCCGTGACGCGACGGGGGCGCTCTTCGATGCCGTGAGCGTCGACGGCGCCACCATCGGCTCCCATCCGTTCGCCTGCGACTACACGAGCGCGCGACCGTGCCAGGACCGGTCGAGCACCTACGACGTCGCCACCGCGGGGCTGTCCGACGGCCCGCACGAGCTCGTGCTCGGGGCGGCCGACGCCGCCGCGAACGAGGCGCACGCGCGTCGCACCGTGTACGTCGACAACCATGCGCCGGCGCCCCCCGCCGGGCTCGGGGTCGACGGCGGCCAGGGGTGGCGCGCCACGAACGCGTTCTCGGTGGCGTGGTCGAATCCGGCGCAGGGTGCGGGCTCGCCGATCGCCGCGGCGCGGCGTGCGCGTCTGCCGCCTCGACCACCCGTCGGCGTGCGCGCCGGAGCGTCGCGTCGCCGGCCGCGGCATCGTGCGCGCCGACGGCCTGACCGTGCCCGACCGCGGCGCGTGGACGTTGCGCGTCGCCCTGGAGGACGAGGCCGGGAACCTGGACCCCGACGCGGTCTCGGACCCGGTCGTGCTCCGCTTCGACGACACCGTGCCCGGCACGGCCGCCCCGGCCGACCGCGGGTGGCTGACCCGCGCGCGGGCACAGGCCGAGCCGCTCGCGATTCGCCTGGCCGACGGCTTCACCGCCCCGCCCTCGGGCATCGCCGGCTACTCGGTGACGACCGACGGCAGCGCGCCCGACGCGACCGTCGACGTGAACGGCGCCGACGCCCGGTTGGCCGTCGGCGCCCTGCCGGAGGGGGCCACGCGGGTGCGGGCGCGCGCCGTCTCGGGCGCGGGTGTTCCCGCCTCGACGCTCGGCGAGGCGGAGGTCCGGATCGACGCCACCGCGCCGGTGGCGGCCGTCGATCCGGAGCCGGACCCCGCGCGCTGGCACCGGCAGCCGCTCCAGCTCCGGTTCGCCGCGCACGACCAGCCGGGACTGTCCGGCCTGTCGGCGGCCGCCGCCGGGCGGCCGGTCGCCGAGGGCGCGCACGTCGCGGTCCGCGTGGACGACGGCCCGACGCGTCTCGCCGGCGGCGACGCGGCGGAGGCGACGCTCGCGGAGGACGGGCGGCATCTCGTGGCCTTCAGGGCGGTGGACCTCGCCGGCAACCCCTCGAGCTGGCGGACGATCGCGGTTCGCGTCGACGCGACGGCCCCGGAGACCGCGGCCTTCCTCGCCGCGGATCCCGCCGACCCGCGACGCGTCGAGGCGCTGGTCGCGGACCGGACCTCGGGGATCGCCCGCGGGGTCATCCGCATGCGGCCGACGGGCGCGACGACCTGGCGAGACCTGCCGACGACGCTCCGCGCCGGACGGCTCGTCGCGCTGGCGGACGACGAGCGCCTGGCGCCCGGCGCCTACGAGTTCGAGGTGGCCGTCGCCGACGTCGCCGGCAACGTACGCCACGGTGACCGGACCCTCGACGGTCGTCCGATGATCCGCACGGCCCCCTTCCGGGTGGCCACCCGCATGCGGGTGGGCCTCGTCCGCCCCGCCACCGGCCGCCGGGCCGAGCGCCTCGTGGGCGCGCTCACCGTCGCGCACGGTCGTGGCGCCCGGCTGCGCGGGACGTTGCTCACCCGTGACGGACGGCCGGTGCCCCGCGCCGCGGTCGCCATCTGGGCGGCCACCGCGGTGCCCGGCGCGAGCGCCGCGCGGGTCGGCACGACGCGGACCGACGCGCGCGGACGCCTGAGCTGGCGGGTGCCGTCGGGTCCGGGCCGGCGGCTCGTGCTGCGCTACGGCGGGACCGGCCGCGTCCTGGGCGCCCAGGCGTCGGCGGCGCTCCGCGTCCCGGCGCGAACGACGCTCGGCGCCACGCCGCGCACGAACCGGGTGGGCGGCACCGCGCGGTTCTCGGGCCGGCTGCTCGGCGGGCATCTGCCGCGTGGAGGGAAGCTCGTGCTCGTGCAGGCCCACGTGCCCCGGCGCGGCTGGCAGACGTTCGCCGCCACGCGCGCATCGCGGACGGGCCGCTGGGCCACGCGCTACCGGTTCCGGGCCACCGTCGGGACCGTGCGCTACCGGATCCGGGCCATCGTGCCGGCCGAGGCGGCGTACCCGTTCGGGCGCGCGGTCACCCGGCCGGTGCAGATCACGGTGCGCGGCTGAGCCGCGCCGGCGGGCCCCGGCCCGGCGCCCGTGTGCCGTCCGGAGCCCCGCGTAGCTTGCGCCACGTCCCGTCCCTCCGACGATTGCGAGCGGAGTCCGTGAGCGTGTCCCTCTGCTTCATCGAGCCCCAGAACGCGATCCGCGTGATCGCCGACTCGGTCGGTCGCGAGGCCCGTCGCCAGCTGCTCGGCGAGATCGTCCACGCGTGGGTCGACGAGATCCCCGAGGCGGAGCTGGCCTCCCACTACGCGAAGGCGGTCGCCGACCTCGACGAGGACGACCTCTCGATGCTCGCGGCCTGGCACGCCTCGCTCGAGGTCGGCCACGCGATCGCCAATCGGGAGTTCCTCACCACCGTCTTCCCGGCCCTCGGCGAGAACCGCCGCGAGGCGCTGAAGATCGCCGCCGGGATGCGCGGCGAGGAGGCGTTCGAGCACGGCGTGGGGGAGGAGGAGTGGCTGGACACCGTCCTCCCGTGGCTCTCGCGGGATCGCTGCTCGGCCCTCGCCTCGGACTGCGTCGAGCTGTACTGCTGGGATCGGCTGGGGTCGGAGAACTAGGCTCGCGGCGCCCCGGCCGACGCGGCGGCTACCGCGGCTCGTCGCGCCCGATCAGCCGCCGCACCGCCCGCCGGGCGGACCACAGCAGCTCGACCTCGCGGATCGCGCCGGGCAGCGCGTCCGGATCCTCGCGTCGCGCGCGCGCGACGCCGGCGACCGCCGCGTCCCACGTCTCGTCGCAGGCCCGCACGATCTCGTCGAGCAGCGAGCGGCGCGCCGATTCGAGCCGGTCCGCCCGGTCCGCGGCCCGTCGGGCGCGGATGCCCTCGCCCGCGCCGGCGGCCTCCGCGGCGTCGAGCCGCAGGCGCCCGCCGAGCGTGCCGAGCTCGTCCGCCGCGCTGCGCAGCTCGACGACCACGGCGGCCGACGCGTCGGGCCCGAGCTCGTCGCGCGCCTCGCGCGGGGAGGACGGCGCGACGGCGCGGTAGGCGCCGTCGTGGCCGAAGTCGTGCCGGTGCCAGCCCGCCCCGTGCCCGTCGAGCACGAGGTCGAACACGACGCCGCCGTCGTCGCGGCTGCGGGACAGGGAAAGGATGGTCTCCACGGCGAGGGATACGGGCGGCCGGGCGCCACGTTTCACCACGAGAAGCACCCCGGACCCGCTGACGATCGAGCCTACCCCCTCGACCGGCGGCTGGAAACCCCGAGGCGCGAACTTCGGCCGCATCGACCGCGTTCGGGCCGCTCCGCGTCAGACGGCGGCCGCCGCACGCGACCCCGAAGCCATGAACACCCTCGCGCCGCACCTCACCCTCGGCGCGCCGCAGGTCTCCGGCGCGCTCGCCGTCTTCCCCGTCCTCGGTCCCGAGCCGCGGCTCCGCTACCGCTCCCTCGCCGCCGCCCTGGGCCTCGGGGCGGCGGTCAAGGAGGTCGACGGCGCGGGTGCCGTCGGCTCGCTCGTCGTGCAGAACCCGACCGATCTCCCACTGCTCTGCTTCGAGGGGGAGGAGGTGCGCGGCGCCCGTCAGGACCGCACGTTCGACGTCCCGGTGCTGATCGGCGCCGGGCGCTCGGCGACGGTGCCGGTGAGCTGCGTCGAGCAGGGCCGCTGGGAGGGCGGACGAGCGGGAGAGGGCTTCACGGCCTCGCCCGCCGCGCCGGATCCCGGCCTGCGCGCCCGCAAGCGGGCCAGCGTCCTCGCCGCCACCGCGGCCGGTGCGCCGGCCCGCGCGGACCAGGGCGAGGTCTGGTCCCAGGTCGGCGCGCGGCTCGCGCGCCACGGCGCGCCCTCCGCCACCGCGGCGCTGCGCGACGTCTACGCCGGGCGCGGGGACGAGCTCGCGCGGCTCTCCGGGGCCGTCCGCGCGGTGCCGGGTCAGCTCGGCGCGCTCGCGCAGGTCGGCGGCGCGCCCGTCGCGCTCGACCTCGTCAGCCGGCCCGAGGTGTTCGCCGACCTGCTCGGCGCGCTGGCCGCCGGCTACGCGCTCGACGCGCTCGACGCGCCGGATGCGGACCCCGACCCCGCCGGGGCCAACGGGTTCCTCGCGGCGGCGCTCGCCGCCGAGCGACGCACCGCGCCCACACCCGGGATGGGCGATGGGATCGAGCTGCGCTCCGGCACGCTCGTCGGCGGCGGACTGTGCGGCGAGGAGGAGCTCGTCGCGCTCTCGGCCTTCCCCGCGGACGGCCCGGGAGGCGCGGACGCGACGGTCCCCCGCCGGCGGATCGCGCGCCCCTCGCGCCGCCGCCGGTCGTAGCCTCGGCGACGCCCTACGCGGTCGCGAGCGCGGTCTCGATGTCCGCGATGGCCTGCTCGGTGGTGCGGAAGTGGACGGCGACGAGGCCCAGCTCACGGGCCGCGTCGACGTTCATCTCCGAGTCGTCGACGAACAGCGTGCGCGCGGCCGGCACGCCGAGCCGCTCGAGCGTGAGCCGGTAGATGGCGGGGTCGGGCTTGCGCATGCCGACGAAGCCGGAGTCCACCACCAGCTCGAAGATCTCGTCGACCGGCAGCTTGGCCCGCCACAGCGGATCCCACTCGCGCACGTTGTTCGTCAGGATCGCCATGCGATAGCCGCGACCGCGGAGGTCCGCCATCAGATCGATGAGCTCGGTGTTCGGGTGGAGGTTCGCGAAGTACGCCTCGGAGAAGCCGCCCATCTCCACCCGCCGGCCGAGCTGGACCTCGACGGCGTCCTCGAGGCGAGCGAGGAAGTCCGGCTCGTTCATCCGGCCGGTCTCCAGCGCGAACAGCGGGTTCTCGCCGTCGCGCGCCTCGATCCAGGCCAGCGCGCGACCGAGCGCCTCGAGCGGCACCCCGTGGGAGTCCTGAAACGCCGCGAAGGCGCCCACCAGCGGGGTGGTGAGCACGCCGCCGAAGTCGCTGACGACCGCCTCGATCGCGCTCATCACGCCGCTCGGCGCAGGACGTCGTAGCGGCCGACGCCGCTTCGGCCCTCCATGCTCCAGCGGAAGAACGCCGCATCGAGCGCGAGCCGCCCGAGCTCGATCGAGGTGCCGCAGACCACCGAGCCGGCGAGCCGGCGGGGGTAGGCGTCCTCGGCGTCGGGCCACAGCTCCGCGCTCGCACGCCGCTGCCGGCCGGCGGCGTCGTAGAGCGTCGAGAGTCGCGGCTCCCCGACGGCGACCACGGCGCCCTCCGTCTCGCCGGGGGACTCGACGAGGAAGGCGCTGACCGCCTCCTCGTCGTGGCCCTCGGCGCCCGCCGGGCGCACCGCGGCGAGGGTGACGCCGAGGTCGGGCCCGAGCCAGGCGGACACCGTGCGCGCGGCCTCGATCCGCTCCCAGTCCGGCGCGCCCCACTGATGGCCGCGCTGGCCGAGCGCGTCGACCTCCCGCGTCTCGGCGCCGGTGCGCACGGCGCCACGGACGCGACAGAGCTGCTCGTAGCCCGTCAGGCCGGCGGCCTCGGCGGCGGCCACGCCGGGACCGAGCTCGACCGGGGGGCCGAGCGCGGCGAACGCGAGGTCGAACCCGCCGGCGTCGCCGTCGAAGGCGACGCGCCAGGCGTGGAGCGGATCGACGATCTCGGCGGTGAGGTCGCCGACCTCGATCCGCTCCCACCCGGCCCCGCCCGGTTCCGCGCTCTCCGCGGAGACCGCGATCGGCGCGCCGCCGGCGAAGAGCATCGCGAGCCCGGTGGCCCGGGGCGGGTCGCCGGGCACGAGCCCGAGGCGCGCGCTGCCGTACACCGCCGCGGACGGATCGCCGAAGGCGAAGGTCACCGCGTCGCCGAATCCCGGCCCGGCGGGCGGCCGGGCGTGCTCCAGCTCGGGGTCGATCACGAGGACGGCAGGCCCGGCGGGTCGACCTCGCGGGCGGTGCCCTCGACGTCGTAGTCCCGCTCGGGGCGCCCGCGACGGCGGCGCCGCGCCGCGCCGTAGGCGCCGTAGGTCCACACGGCGCCGCGGCCGTAGGGGCCGCCGGCGGTCGCGGCCATGCGCAGCACGAGGCGCCGGGAGATCAGCGCCCGGATCACCGCCCGCGTCGGCGGGAGCAGCAGCACGAGGCCGAGGACGTCGGTGAGGAAGCCGGGGGTGAGTAGCAGCGCACCGCCGAAGATCACCAGCGCGCCGTCGATCGTCTCGCGGGCGGGCGGGCGACCGGCCCGCACCGCCGCGCCGAAGCGCTGCCAGGCGGCGCGGCCCTGGTGGCCGAGGAGCAGCGCCCCGGCGATCGAGTCGATCACGAGCACGGCGATGGTCGGGACGACGCCGATGACCTGCCCGATCTGGATGATCACGTAGAGCTCCGCGATCGGGACGGCGATGAAGAGAAGGCCGAAGAGGAGGAGCACGGTGCCTACAGGGTAGGACAGCGGCGCCGCGGGGCCGCCGGCGACGCGCTCAGCCGGTCGCCGACAGCGGCCCGGTGACGCTGATGCCCGCGATCCGGTGCAGGCCGACGAGCTCGATCAGCGTGCGGATCTGGGGCTGGGGGCCCGCCAGCAGGAGCTGGCGTCCGCGGGCGCGCAGCCGCTGCGCGAGCATCGCGAGATCGAGCATCAGCGAGGCGTCGGCGAAGCGCAGGTCGCGCAGGTCCACGACGACATCGCGCTCCGCCCGCAGCGCACGCGAGATCGCGCGGCGCCGGCGTCCCTGTGTCGTGCGGTCCTCGTCTCCTGCGCAGCGCAGGCGGGCGGGCTGAGGTTCGTACGCGACGATCCGGTCACGGTACTCCATTCTCGCGATGGCGCGTCGACGCTGTTGGCGGGCGAGTGAACACAAGTGGCGCGTAGACGCTCATGGGGCATCACGGCTCTACACTCGTCGCATGGCCACCGAGACGGAAGTGCGCGACGCGCTGAGCAACGTCATCGACCCCGAGCTCGGCCTCGACTTCGTCGAGCTCGGCCTCGTCTACGACATCGAGGTCGAGGGCGGGACGGTGAACGTGACCTTCACGCTCACCACCCCGGCCTGCCCGATCGGCCCGATGGTCACCGAGCAGATGAAGGAGTTCGTCGGGGACCTCGAGGGCGTCGACGAGGTCGTGCCCACGATGGTGTTCTCGCCGCCGTGGACGCCGGAGCGGATGAGCGAGGACGCGAAGTTCGCCCTGGGCTACTGACCTGACCCGGCGACGCCGGGCCGCATCTATCCTCGGCGGGTGCGTCGCGGCCCCTTCACGCTCGCGCTGAGCGCGGCGTTCCTCGCCGTCGCGGCGCCGGCCGCTCCGGCACAGCTCACCGGGCGGGCGGTCGTGCTGTTCGATCGCCCGTCGTCCGTGGACCGTCCCGCGAGCGCCGTGGCGGCGCTCGCCGGCGACGCCGCGCGCGCCGACGGCCCCGCCGTGCCGGCACTCGGGCTCCTGACGGTCCGCCCGCGCGCCGGCGTCCCGCTGGGCGGACTGCTGCGCCGCATGCGCACCCGCCCCGGGGTCGCGTCCGTCGAGGCCGAGCACCGCTACCGCCTCCGTGCCGCACCGGTGCGCACGCCGGACGACCCGGCGCTGACGGCGCCGGAGACGTGGCCCGGCACCCCGGCGAACGTCCCGCAGGAGTGGTGGCCGGCCCGCGAGGGCTTCCCCCGGGCCTGGGCCATCACGCGCGGTCGCGGCGCGCTGGTCGGGATCATCGACACGGGGATCGCCGCCGGTCATCCGGATCTGGCCGGCAAGCTCGCCGCCGCGGTGGATCGTGACGGGGACCCGACGCACGGCCCGGCCACGACCGACGAGAGCGGCCACGGAACGCACGTCGCCTCGCTGGCCTGCGCGGCCACCGACGACGGCGCCGGCATCGCCGGGGCGGGGTGGGGCTGCCGCCTCGTCGTGGTCAAGAGCGACCTGACGGACGCCTCGGTGGCGGCCGCGCTCGTCGACGCGGCCGACCGGGGCGCGCAGGCGGTCAACCTCAGCTTCGGCGACGACGAGGGCCGTCGCGCGCCGGCCTCGCTCGTCCGCGCGCTCGACTACGCCCGGGCGCGACAGGTCGTCCTCGTGGCCGCGGCGGCCGACGAGCCGGTGGCCGAGCAGGGCGACCCCGCCAACGTGCTGCAGCCGCCGGGCTCGCGCGGGCGGGTGGCGCGCGGGCTCACCGTCACGGCCGCCCAGGCCGACGGCGAGCGCGCGCCGTTCGCCGGCTACGGCGACGAGATCTCCCTCGCCGCCTACGGCGCCTACGCGCCGGGCGCGCCGCCGCTGGTGTCGGGGCGCCCGCCCGGCCCGCCGGGGCTGCTCGGCGTGCTGCCGGCGGGGCCGGCCGCGATCGAGTCCTCGTGCCCTCCGAGCGGATGCCGCGTGTCGCTCGGCGGCGCGCCGTACGGCTATCTCCAGGGCACCTCGATGGCGGCCCCGCAGGTCACGGCCACGGCCGCGCTGGCGCGTGCGCTGAACCCGGATCTTCGCGCCGCCGACGTCATCCGCCTGCTCGGCCGCACGGCCCGCCGGCCGCCCGGACGGGGGTGGGGGCCGGCGCTCGGCTGGGGCATCCTCGATGCCGGCGCCGCGCTCGACGCGGCCCGCCGGATCGACCGGCGGCCGCCGACGGTGCGGCTTCGTGCGCCGGCCCGGGCCCCAGGCCGGACGTTCACGCTTCGCTGGTCGGCGTCGGACCGGGCGCCGCGTGGCGTGCTCGCGTCGGGAGTCGCCCGCTTCGAGGTCCGGATCGCGCGCGGCGGCGTACGGGGCGCCCGCCTCATCGCGACGACCCGCCGGCGGCTGCGCTTCCGCGGCGCGCCGGGCGAGCGCTACGCCGTCGTCGTGGTGGCGATCGATCGCGCGGGCAACCGGAGCGGACGGTCGGCGTCCGCGCGGGCGGTCGTGCGCGTCGCCGCCGGGGCCTGAGCCCGCCTGTCAGGCGGGGCCTGAGCCCGCGGTCGGCCGGTGCCCGCGTCCGGACGGCGTCATCGAGTGAGGCGCGGGCCTACCCGCGCGACCGGCGCGGCGCGGTGGGGGCCGGCTTGCGCCGGGAATCGGCCGAGGCGCCGTTGCGGCTCGCGCCGCGCTTCGCCGCCCGCATCCCCGCCCCCGGCCCGGTCCGGGTGCGGCTGGAGCCGACCGGCGGCAGGAGGCGCGGGGCGTCCGCGTCGGGCTCCGGTCGCTCCGGGCCGCCGCCCTTGCCGCGGCCCGCGGCCCCCTTCGCGGACGCGGTCTTCTCGGACGCCGCGCTCGCGTCCGCGCCGCCCTTCGCGCCGGACGCCGGCTTCCCGTCCGCGCCGCCCTTCGCGCCGGACGCCGGCTTCGCGTCCGCGCCGCCCTTCGCCCGGGCCGCCGCCTTCTTCGGCTTGTCGGCCTTCGCCTTCTTGGCCTTCTTCCCCTTGCCCTTGCCCTTCGGCCGCTTCTCCGCGATCGCCGGCCGGGCCGTCGGCGTGGTCGTCGCCGCGTCACCGCCGGCACGTCCTGGCGCGACACCGGCCGCGGCCGCGCCGCCGGCCCGGCCCTCGGCCAGGCGCACGAGCTCGGCGAGCGAGCGGTCGATCCCGGCGGCGACGGTCTCGATGTCTCCCATGGCGTCGTAGTCGCCGAGCAGCCCGAAGTTCACGTGGCCGTCGTAGGACATGATCGCGATCGCCAGCGCGTGGTTCTCGGGCAGGAAGGCGATCGGGAACAGGTCCAGCAGGCGGCGGCCGAGGACGTAGAGCGGGAACTGCGGCCCGGGCACGTTCGTCACGATGAGGTTGAACAGGCGGGTCGAGAAGTTGAGGCGAGAGGCCTGGGCCAGCACCGTCGGCGGGGCGAGCTGCTGGACCCCGGTGAGCACCTCGGCGCCCACCGCCTGCTTGCTCTCCTTGAGCCCGTCCATCGACTGCTTGACGAAGCGCAGGCGGGCGACCGGGTCCTTGATGTAGAGCGGCAGCGGCCCTCGCATGACCGCGATGCGGTTGCCGAGCTGGTGGTGCTCGTCCTTCGTGCGGATCGACACCGGGACGAGCGCGCGCAGCTCCATGCCCTCGGTGCGGACGCCGCGCGAGCGGTGCCACTCCCGCAGCGCGCCCGAGACGACGGTGAGGAGCACGTCGTTCACGGTGCCCCCGAAGGTGTTCTTCACCCGCTTGAAGTCCTCGAGCTCGGTGCGAACCACGCTGTAGCGCCGATGCGGCCCGATCTCGACGTTCAGCGGCGAGTCCGGGGCCGGGTTCAGGCCCGCCCAGACGATCTCGCCGACACCCTCCACGGCCTCGCGGGCGACCTCGATCGACTCACCGGGCCTCGTCGCGCGCCGCAGGGCCCGGACGCCGATCTCCAGCGCCCCGGTGACCGCGCCCCGGACGCCGTTCGCGATGAGCTCCGCCGGCGTGGGCTCGGCATGGGGCTGCCACGGCTCGAGGTCGGTGCTCGGCGGCGACGGGTCGGGCGTCAGGTCGAAGAGCACCGTCGCGAGGTCGACGCCGGCGACGCCGTCGACGAGCGCGTGGTGGGTCTTGCTGATGAGGGCGAAGCGCCCGTCCTGCAGGCCCTCGACGAGCCACATCTCCCAGAGCGGCTTGCTGCGATCGAGCTGCTGGGAGACGGCCCGCGCGGCGAGGCGGAAGAGCTGCTCCTCGGACCCGGGGTGGGGCAGCGCCGTGTGGCGCACGTGGTACTCGAGGTTGAAGGTCGGGTCGTCGACCCACAGGGGCCGGCCGGTCTCGCCCGGCGGGAACGCGAGCTTCTGCCGGTAGCGCGGAACGAGGTGGAGGCGGCCCCGGATGTTGTCGAGGAACTCGTCGAACGGGGGCGCCGGACCCTCGACCATGATCGCCGCACCGACGTGCATGTGCGAGCTGTCGCCCTCGCGCAGCAGGAAGGACGCGTCGACCGCCGTCAGCCGGTCGAGGTGGTGCTGGGCCATGGACTCTCCTTCGCGCGGGGCGCTCGCTCTTCTCGGCGACCTAGCCTAGCGCCGAGAAGCCCGTGGCGGCCGGCACGGGCCGGGCCGAACCGCGCCGGGCGCGCCGGCACCGGGCGAACCGCGCACCTTCCGAGGCGAGAATCCCGCAATTTGCGAGAAACCGGTGAGCGGGATTGCTCCGGTTTGCAGCAAGATGAGCGACCGTCGCCGTAAGCACGACCCCCCAGCCGCTGCACACCCTCGTCCCGGCGCGTCGCCTCGCGCCGCAGGAGCGCCGCCGCCGCGCGCGGCGGCGACGGCGGGCGCGCCGCCGCGAGGCGCGCACGCCGGCCGCCGTCCTCCTCTCGACGGTCGACTACCTCGGGCGGGCGGTCGTGCTCGAGCAGGCGCGCTGGGACCACATGAAGCGGGCGCAGCCGGAGCTCACCTTCCTCGTGGACGACGTCCTCTCCACCGTCGAGCGCCCCGACGTCCGCGGGCGCAGCGGCTGGGCCGGCGACGACTGGTACTACCGCCGGGGCGCGCGGTCGGGCGCGCTGATCAAGGTCGTCGTCGCGTTCGACCAGGGTGGGCACGGCCGGGTCCTCACCGCCTTCGCCCGCCACGAGGGGCCGCGACGATGACCGCCGTGCGCATCGGCGAGCACGACTTCGACTCGGTCAGCTACGACGCCGACGCCGACGTGCTCTACCTCAGCGCCGGCGACCCGGCGGCGGCCGCGCGCTGGCAGGAGACCGCGGAGGGGCACGCGGTGCGCTTCGACCGCGAGGATCGGGTGATCGGGGTGACCGTCGTGCGGCCGGGCGGCCTGCTGGGTCGCGACGGCGCCGTCGAGCTCACGCTGCCGGCGGTGCGCCTCACCGCGGAGGACCTCCGCGCGGCCCTCGAGGTCCGCGCGGCCGCTCCGCGGCCGTGAGTCGCGGCCGCCTGCGGGTCGCAGGCGGCCGGGTCCTGTCGGGCGATCCCGGCGCGGGCCGCGTCCTCGACGCCGACGTGCTGGTGGAGGACGGGCGCGTTCGCGCCGTCGAGCCACGGGACACCGCCCGCGGGCCGTCCCGGCCGGGCGGCGATGCCGAGGTCCTCGACGCGCGGGGCGGGCTCGTGCTCCCGGGCTTCGTCGACACGCACCGGCACGTCTGGCAGACCGCCCTGCGCGGCATCACCGCGGACTGGACGCTGACCGACTACTTCTGGCGGATCCGCACGATCCTCGCCGCGGCCTACGAGCCCGACGATGTCCTCGCCGGCAACCTCGCCGGGGGGCTGGAGGCGCTCGAGGCCGGGGTGACCTGCCTCGTCGACTTCTCGCACTGCCTGAGCTCGCCCGCCCACGCCGATGCCGCGCTCGACGGACTGGAGGCCACCGGGATTCGCGGGGTGTGGGCCTACGGCTTCTACCCGGTGCCGCTCGAGCACCCGCCCTTCGCCGGCGTGGACGCGCGGGTGGCCGACCTGCGGCGGATCCGAGCCGAGCGGCTGCCGGGCGACGCGGGTCGGCTGCGCCTCGGGGTGGCGCTGAGCGAGCTCGGCGTGGTCCCGTGGGAGGCCACGGCGGCGGAGATCCGCGCGGCCGAGGATCTCGGCCTCCCGCTCACCACCCACACCGGCTGCGTCTGGCATCCGCGGCGGCCGCGAGAGGTCGAGCTCCTCCACGCCGCGGGCCTGCTGGGGCCCGAGCAGCTCCACGTCCACTGCAACGCGTGCACCGACCGCGAGCTCGACCTCCTGGCCGAGGCGGGCGCCGCCATCTCGTCGACGCCGGAGACCGAGCTGCAGATGGGGATGGGGTTCCCGGTGCTCGAGCGCGCCCGGCGTCGCGGCATCCGGCTCGGGCTCGGCTGCGACATCGCGTCGAACAACCGGGGCGACCTCTTCACGCAGATGCGACTCGGACTGCAGGCCGAGCGCGCGCGGGCCAACCAGCCCGCCCTGGAGGCCGGCGTGATGCCCGAGCGCCTCACGCTCACCGCCGCGGAGATGCTGCGATCGGCGACGCTCGGCGGCGCCGAGGCGCTCGGGCTGGCGGACGTCTGCGGGTCGATCGACCCCGGCAAGGCGGCGGACCTCGTCGTCCTGCGCACCGACACGCTCGCGCTGTCGCCGGTCCACGACGGCGTGGCCACGGCGGTGCTGCAGGCCGGCGCCGGCGACGTCGAGGCGGTCCTCGTCGGCGGCGAGGCGGTCAAGCGGGACGGCCGCCTCGTGGCCGACGCGTCGCGCGCCCGGGCGCTCGTCGAGGCCTCGGCCGAGCGGATCGTCTCTCGCGTGGCCGACCGGGGCGGGATCCGTGCGCCGCTTCCCGACGGCTTCGCCGACCTCGTGGTGGCCGGGATGGAGGCGAACCTCGCCGCGGCTCCGGTGCCGTAGGCGGCTCCGCGCCGTAGGCTTCGTCGGCACCGTCGCGACCGCCGCTCGACAAGGAGTCAGCCCATGGCGTGGGAGTTCTCGACCGACCCGGAGTTCCAGGCCCAGCTCGACTGGATGGCGCGCGTTCGTCCGCGAGGAGATCTGGCCGCTCGAGACGCTCGCCGCGGAGCTCGGACCAGGCCGCCGTGCTGCGCGCGCTCGCGCCGCTCCAGGAGCGGGTGCGGGAGCGGGGCCTGTGGGCCGCCCACCTCGACCCGGAGCTCGGCGGGCCAGGGGTTCGGGCAGCTCAAGCTCGGCCTGATGCACGAGGTCCTCGGCACCAGCCCGATCGCCCCGCTCGCGTTCGGGAACGCCGCGCCCGACTCGGGCAACTCCGAGATCCTCGCGCTGGCCGGCACGCCCGAGCAGAAGGACCGCTGGCTGCACCCGCTGCTCGCCGGCGACCTGCGCTCGGCGTTCTCGATGACCGAGCCCGACACGGCGGGCTCCGACCCCACGCTGCTGCAGACGCGCGCGGAGCGGGACGGCGACGAGTGGGTGATCAACGGGCACAAGTGGTTCTCCTCGAACGGGTCGATCGCGGACTTCCTCATCGTCATGGCCGTGACCAGCCCGGACGCCCGGCCCCACCAGCGCGCCTCGATGTTCATCGTCCCGGTCGACACGCCGGGCGTCGAGATCGTCCGCGACGTGCGCGACGATGGAGCATCCCGAGGAGGAGTTCGGCGCGCTACGGCGGCCACGCCGAGATCGCACTACCGCGACGTCCGGGTCGGGCCCGAGGCCCTGCTCGGCGCCGAGGGCGCCGGCTTCCTCATCGCCCAGCAGCGGCTCGTACCCGGGCCGCATCCACCACTGCATGCGCTGGCTCGGGGTGGCCGGGCGAGCCTTCGACATGCTCTGCGAGCGCGCGCTCGTGCGCTACGCCCACGGCTCGCTGCTCGCCGAGAAGGAGACCGTGCAGAACTGGATCGCGGACTCCGCGGCCGAGATGCAGGCCGCCCGGCTGATGACGCTGCACGCCGCCTGGAAGATGGACACGGAGGGCGTCGATGGCCGCGCGGCGCGACATCGCGCTGATCAAGTTCTTCGGCGCGAAGGTGCTCCACGACGTGATCGACCGGGCGCTCCAGGCGCACGGCGCGCTCGGCTACTCGACCGACCTCCCGCTCGAGGCGATGTACCGCTACGCGCGCGCCGCGCGCTTCTACGACGGGCCCGACGAGGTGCATCGCGCATCGGTGGCGCGCCAGATCCTGCGCGGGCTACGAGGCGCCCGCCGACGGCGTGCCGACGCGAGCACGTCCCGACCCGTCGGGCGCGGCCCGGCGAGCGCTTCGCCGACCTCCTCGAGGCCGTCACGGCGAACGACTGAGGGCTCCGCCAGGGGGACGGGGGCCGCGTCCTCGTCGTCGTGCTCGCCGTCCAGGTCGTGCTCGCGGCCGGACTCATCGCCTGGGTCGCGGTGGGCTCCCCGTTGCCCTGAGCCGTCCTCAGCCGGGCCGCCGGCGCGAACCACGGCGGGCACCCGCGCGTACACTGGAACACGATGGCCCACGCGCCCGAGAAGCTGCTGCTCGCCGCGCCGCGCGGGTACTGCGCCGGCGTCGATCGCGCCGTGCAGACGGTCGAGCGCGCGCTCGAGCTGTACGGCGCGCCGGTCTACGTGCGCAAGGAGATCGTCCACAACAAGCACGTCGTCGAGCAGCTGCGCGAACGCGGCGCGGTGTTCGTCGAGGAGTCGAGACCGAGGTCCCCGAGGGCGCGACGGTCGGTGTTCTCCGCGCACGGCGTCGCCCCGGCGTCCACGCGAACGCGGCCCGGCGCGCGCTCCAGCACGATCGACGCCACCTGCCCGCTCGTGACCAAGGTCCACGTCGAGGCGAAGAAGTTCGCGGCGCGAGGGCTACACGATCGTGCTCGTCGGCCATGCCGGCCACGAGGAGGTCGAGGGCACGATGGGCGAGGCGCCGGAGTCACATCGTGCTGATCGAGACCGAGGCCGACGTCGACGCGCTCGAGCTGCGCCGATCCCGACAAGGTCGCGTACATCACGCAGACGACGCTGTCGGTCGACGAGACACGCGCGATCGTCGCGCGGCTCCGCGAGCGCTTCCCGAACGATCGTCGGCCCCCGGACGGACGACATCTGCTACGCCACGACCAACCGCCAGGCCGCGGTGAAGAAGCTCGCCGGGCACTGCGACCTCGTGCTCGTGATCGGCTCGCGCAACTCCTCGAACTCGAACCGGCTCGTCGACGTCACGCGCGAGCTCGGCACCGACTCCTACCTGATCGACAACGAGTCCGAGGTCCGCGAGGAGTGGCTGGCCGGCAAGCGCGTCGTCGGGATCACCTCCGGCGCGAGCGCCCCCGAGGAGCTGGTGCAGCGGCTCGTCGACTTCTTCCGGGCCCGCGGGACCGAGGTCGTCGAGGAGCTCGAGGTGATCGAGGAGGACGTGCGCTTCATGCTGCCCAAGACGATCCGCACGGCAGTCGCGGCCGAGGCCGGCTGACCGGCCGCGGGGTGCCGTCCGCGGCGCCCGCATGCTCCCCGTGGTCGTGCCCACGCTCGTCGTCTCCGACCTCCACCTCGGCGGCCGGACGCGGCATCGACGTCCTGCGCTTCGCGGAGCAACCGCGCGCCGCTGCTCGCGGCGATCGAGGCGGAGCGGGTCGAGCGCGTCGTGCTGCTCGGCGACGCGCTCGAGCTGCGCCACGGCCCGGTGCGCGGAGGCGCTCGAGGCGGCTCGCGGCCGTTCTGGGCGGCGCTCGGCGCGGCGCTCGGCGCGGGCGGCGAGATCGTCCTCGTGGCCGGCAACCACGACCACCACCTCGTCGCAGCCCTGGATGGAGCGCCGCCGCCGGGACGGGACGCCGCCGCCGCTCGGCCTGGAGGAGCGCGCCAGGCCGCGGGCCGGCGAGGCGGCGCGCGACGCTCGCCCGCTGGTGCGAGCCGGCCTCGCGTCGAGCTCGCGCTACCCCGGCGTGTGGCTGCGCGACGACGTCTATGCGACCCACGGCCACTACCTCGACCGCCACATCACCGTCCCGACCTTCGAGCGGCTCGCCGCCGGCGTGATGAGCCACGTCGTCGGGCGGCTCCCCGAGCGGCGCGGACATCCCCGACGACTACGAGGCCGCGCTCGCCCCGATCTACGCCTGGGCGCACACCGTCGCCCAGCAGGTCGACTCGACGCTCGGCACCGGGTCGCACGGCGTCTCGGTGCGCGCGTGGAAGCTGCTGGCGGGCTCGGGCGGCCACGCGCCGATCCGCCGCTGGGCCGCGGCGGCCGCCTTCCCGCTCGTGATCGGCGCCCTGAACCGGGCGCGCATCGGGCCGGCTGCGCACCGACATCTCGGGCCCGGGCCTCCGCCGCGCCGGCCTGCGCGCCATGGGCGAGGCGATCGCCCGGCTCGGCATCGAGGCCGACCACGTGATCTTCGGGCACACGCACCGCGCCGGGCCCTTCCCGGGCGACGACGTCGGCGAGTGGGTGGCCCCCACCGGCGCGCGGCTGCTGGAACAGCGGGAACTGGATCTACGAGACGCAGTTCCTCACCGCGACGCCGAACGAGAGCCCGTACTGGCCCGGGACCGCCATCCTCGTCCGCGAGGACGGCCCGCCGGAGCCGCGGCGCCTGCTCGGCCGGCGCGGGCTCGACGAGCTGGCCCCGGGCGCCTTCGAGCCGTGAGGCGCTCGGCCGACGGCGCTCGGCCTACGGCGCCCCCGGCGTGAAGCACGTCGCCCAGCACGTCACGCCCTCGCCGATCTCGAGGTCGAGCACGCCCTCCGCGTAGCGCTCGTGCTCGACGAGCGGGTAGGCGCCGGGGTGATCGACCGTCAGCGCCGCGCCGTTCGCCCGCACGGTCCCCGCGCCGCTCAGCACCGCCCAGACGCCGCCCGCCTCGTAGGGCCCGGAGTAGGGACCCTCGACGTCCGCGCTCTGCGCGGGCAGCAGCAGCCCCGGCTCGTCCTCCGGCCGCACGGGCGCCATCAGCGGCCGCTCGACGCCGAGCACGGCCTGGATCGCGCGCTCGGTGTCGGCGTAGGCGCCCTCGCCGACGTGGAGGTCGCGCAGCATGAGCTCGCGGTTGAACAGGTAGCGCGAGGGCCAGCCCTCGTTGCCGTAGAGCGACCAGAGCTCGCCGTCGGTGTCCACGACGACCGGGTAGGGGATCCGCAGGCGCTCGACCGCGGCGGCCACGGCATCGGCGTCGCGCGAGGGCGGGAAGCCGCCCGTGTGGATGCCGACCACGCGCAGCCCGTCGTCCGCGTACCGCTCGTGCCAGGCGACGAGGTAGGGGAGGGTCCGCAGCGAGTTCGGCCGGCAGAAGTCCCAGAACTCGATGAGCACCGGGCGGCCGAGCTGCTGGTCCATCCGCAGGCTGGCCACGCCGATCCACGGCAGGCCCCGCGGGAAGGGCGGCGCCGCGATGTCGTCCACGGACGGGCGCACGGGGGGCAGGATGGTACCTTCCGGTCCGCCGCCCGACCGTGACCTGACCGAGGAGGAGCCCGTGGACTTCTGGAGCCGCCTGGACGACGTCCGCTCGCGCTGGGACGTGCTGCGGCACCCGTTCTACCGACGCTGGTCGGCGGGGGAGCTGACCCTCGACGAGCTGGCGGTGTACGCCGGCGAGTACGCGCACGCCGTCGCCGGGCTCGCCGCGGCCTCCGCGCGGACCGCCGAGCTGGCCGAGCCCGCGCTGCGCCCGGCGCTGCGCGCCCACGCGGCCGAAGAGGCCGCCCACGTCCCGGTCTGGGACGAGTTCGCCGGCGCGGTCGGCGGCACCCGGGCGTCCGCGCCCGAGCCCGAGACGGCGGCCTGCGCCCGCACCTGGGCGGGCGACGACGGGCGGACGCTGCTCGGCTCGCTCGTCGCGATGTACGCGATCGAGGCGGCCCAGCCGGCGATCAGCGAGACCAAGCGCGACGGCCTCACCGCCCACTACGGCTTCGAGACCGGTCCCGCCACGCGGTACTTCGACCTCCACGCCGAGCTCGACCGCGAGCACGCCGCCGCCGGGCGGGCGCTCATCGAGCCGCGCCTCGACGGCGCCGACCACGACGCCCTGCTCGCGGAGGCCGAGGCCGTCCTGCAGGCCAACTGGGGGCTGCTCGACGGCGTCGAGCGCCGGCTCGGACGGGAGCCGACGGCGACCCTGTAGCCCGGGGCGGCCGGGCACGGTCGCCGTCGCCGTGCCGATCCGCATCCGGGCCGCCCGCTGGCCCGGATGCGGAATACTGCGGCGACGTGCGCCGCCTCCTCGCCCTCCTGGTGACGTTGCCGCTCGTGCTGGCCGGCTCGCTCGCCGCCCATCAGCTCGGCTTCGCCTTCGCCGCCCCGGAGGCCGGCCGCCGCGGCCGGCTGCTCGCCGAGACGGGCCACTCCTATCTGGCCCATCTGCCGATCGTGCTGGTGGTGCTCCTCACGGCCGTCGCCGCCGGAGGGTGCCTGGCCGTCCGCGCCGAGCTGCGGGACCCGGGCGCCGCGGCGGCGCGCGCGTGGCCCTACGCGCTCGTCGCGCCGGTCGCGTTCGCGCTCCAGGAGCACCTCGAGCGCCTGTTGCACACCGGTGCCCTCCCTCTCGGCGTCGTGGGCGAACCGGCGTTCCTCGCCGGACTCGCGCTGCAGCTTCCGTTCGCGCTCCTCGCGGTGCTCCTGGCCCGGCTCGTGCTGCGCTCCGCCCGACGGCTGGCCCGCACGCTGGGGTCGCGCCGCCCGCCGCGCCCGGCCGTCGCCCGTTCGCCGTGCATCGGCTCGCCCTCCGCCTTCGTCGCTCCGCCTCGGTCCTCCGGCCTCGCCACGTGCGCGGCCGGACGCGCGCCGCCCGTCGCCACGACGGCCTGAGACCGCCCGGCGCCGCCGCGGCGGTCGTCCCACGCCGGGTTCGCGCCCGCGCGCGGCCCGGCGGGTCCATCGATCAAGGAGACGACACCATGCACCGCACGTCGACCCGGCCGCCGGCCGGAACGCCGGCATCGCCCGCATCCCTGAAGGCCGCAGCATGAGCCGCAACCAGCGCCTGATCCTCCTCGGCCTCGCCGCCCTCGTGGTCGTCGTCGCCGTCGTCGTCGCGAGCACCTCCGGCGGCGGCTCGAAGTCCGCGGCGACGACCACGACGCGGAGCACGACCGCGACCGCCACGGCGCCATCGGTCGCCCGCGCCGCCCTGAGCGTCAAGGGCGGCCAGGCCGTCGGTGGCGTGAAGGACATCGCGGTCACGAAGGGCGAGCGCGTCGCGATCACGGTCACGTCGCCCGACTACTCGGGCGAGATCCACCTCCACGGCTACGACGTCAAGCGCGACGTGGCGCCCGGCAAGCCGGCGCGCTTCGACCTCCGCGCCACGCAGGAGGGCGTGTTCGAGATGGAGGTCGAGGCGACCTCGACCCAGATCGCCAGGCTCACGGTCAACCCGTGAGCCCGCGGGCGACCATCGTCCTGGGCGGCGCGGCCGGCGCCCTGGCGGGCCTCGGGGTCGCGCCGGAGCCGGCCGCCGCGCACGGCCTCGTCGGGCGCGCCGACCTGCCGATCCCGGCCTGGCTCTTCGGCTGGGCCGCGGCGGCCGTGCTCGTCCTGTCCTTCGTCGCGCTCGCCGTGCTGTGGCCGCGGCCACGCCTCGAGCGGGCCCCGCGGCGGCGGCTCCTCCGGCTCTGGGGCGTGGGCCGACGTCATCGGCGGGATCGTCGGGCTCGGTGTCTTCGGCCTGCTCGTGTGGGCCGGGCTGAGCGGTACGCAGGTCCCCACCGCGAACCTCGCGCCGACCATCGTCTACGTCCACTTCTGGGTCGGGCTGGCCTTCGCCAGCCTCCTCTTCGGCGACGTCTTCCGCCTGCTGAGCCCGTGGCGGGCGCTGGCCCGCGCCGTCGCGTGGGCGACGGCGCGCCTCGCCGGCGGCCGCCTGCCCGCCGCGCTGCCGTACCCGGCGCGCCTCGGCCGCTGGCCCGCCGCGGCGACGATCCTCGCCTTCGCCTGGGTCGAGCTCGTGTACACGGGGAAGGCGGACCCGAGCACGGTCGCCGTGCTCGCGCTCGTCTACGCCGGCATCCAGCTCGTGGGGATGAGCCTGTACGGCATCGAGCCCTGGTCGACGCGCGGCGACGGCTTCGGCGTCTACTTCGGCCTGTTCGCCCGCGTCTCGGCCTTCGAGCGCCGCGACGGGTGGCTCCTCGCGCGCCCGCCGCTCTCCGGCCTGCCCTCGCTCGACATCATCCCCGGGACGCTGCCCACCCTGTTCGCGATGATCGGCTCGACGACGTTCGACGGCCTCTCGCAGGGCCCGCTGTGGACCGACGCGGCGCCCGACCTCCAGGACACCATCCGCCACGCCCTCGGGCTCGGGTTCACCGCGGCGAACGAGGTGGCCTACAGCCTCGGGCTCCTGCTCTGCGTCCTCCTCGTGGCGGCGATCTACTCGATCGGCGTCGCCGGCATGCGCACGGTGGCCGACGACGTTCCGCACGCCCACCTCGCCGCGCGCTTCGCCCACACCCTCGTCCCGATCGCCCTCGCCTACGTCATCGCCCACTACGTCTCGCTGCTCGCCTACCAGGGCCAGGCGATCGCCTTCCTGATCTCGGACCCGCGCGGGGACGGCTCGAACTGGCTCGGCACCGCCGACGCGACGATCGACTACGGCGTGATCAGCGCGACGGGCGTCTGGTACGTGCAGGTCGCCGCCCTCGTCCTCGGCCACGTCGCCGCCCTCACGCTCGCCCACGACCGCGCCCTGAGCGTGTTCACCACGGTCCGCGCGGCGACGCGCTCGCAGTACTGGATGCTGATCGTCATGGTGGGCTTCACGAGCCTCGGGCTCTGGCTGCTCTCGGCGGCGAACCTGTGAGCGTGCCGCCGACGGCCCACTTCGGCCACTGGTACCACTCGCTCCTCTACGCGGCCCCGCTCATCCTGCTGCTCGGCTGGATGGCCGTCGACCGCGTCCGCGCACGGCGCCGGCGGGGCTCGCGGAAGCCGGACGCCTGAACCGGCGCACGGCCCGCCGATTTGCGGGATAGTTCGGTCCAAGTCCTGTCCACCGAGGAGGAGATCCCCCTTGCGCAAGTCCCTCACCGCCGTGCTCGTCGGCGTGCTCGTCCTGGCTCTGGCCGGTGTCGCGAGCGCCGCGCTCACCCAGAAGTTCGAGCTGACCTTCACGACGAAGAAGCCGAAGTCCAGCACGGGCTTCAACAGCGCCCTCGCCACCAGCGATCCCGGCGCGCTCAAGCCGAAGGCGGTCAGCAAGACCGTCATCACGTTCCCGAAGGGGACGAAGACCGACACGTCGACCTATCCGGTCTGCAAGGTCCCGAAGCCGTACACGGCCCTGACCAAGCAGGGTGGCGAGAAGCTCTGCGCCAAGGCCCAGATCGGCACCGGCACGGCGATCGTGAACGCCAAGCCGCTCACGTCCGTCGGCAACCAGGGCATCGTCCCCGTGAAGCTGTTCGCCTTCAACATCAAGAACGGCATCATCTTCCTCGCGAAGAACGCCGTCGCCCCGCAGGCGTTCCCCGGGAAGATCAAGGGCAACGTCCTGACGGTGGTCGTGCCGCCGCTGCCGCCGTCGACCGACCCCGCCGTCCTCAGCGACTTCAACCTCAAGGTGAAGGCGCACGCGGTCAAGGTCGGCAAGGGCCGGAAGGCGAAGCGGAAGAACTACGCCACGACGCCCGCGACCTGCCCGAAGAGCGGGCAGTGGACGACGAAGGCCGTGTTCACCTACGTCGGAGCCCCGGGCAAGACGATCACCTGGAACACGCCCTGCAAGAGGAAGTAGCGCCGAGCGTCAGCCTCTGACACCCGACGTCGTGCGACGGCCCCGCCTGCGGCGGGGCCGTCGCCGTTAACGCGCGGGGGGAGTCGTCAGCGCAGGCAGCCGCGGCGCTCGCCCACGACCCGCAGGTCGTGGGCGAGCGCCTCGGGCGTGAGCTTGGAGATCGGGAAGCTCACGCACTGGCGCCCGCTGCGGTCGAGCACGAACACGTAGGCGCTGTGGTCGTAGCCCCGGCCCTGCGGCTGGATCCCGTAGGCCTTCCAGATCGGCGCCAGCCGAGCACGGGTGCCGAGGAGGAAGCGCATCCGCCCGTTCATCCGCTGCTCGACGAGGAAGCGCCGCGCCCGCGCCGGCGTGTCGCCGGCGGGGTCGACGCTCACCGCGAGGACCGGGACGTCGCGGCCCACGTCGTCGAGCGCGCCGCGGATCTGCTGCGCGGTGAGCGGGCACTCCGTGCGGCAGGTGGAGTAGAGGAAGGTGAGGATCGCCGGGCGGCCGCGGAGGCGGGCGAGGGACGCCGGACGCCCGTCCTGGTCGCGCAGGGCGAAGTCCCGAACCGGGATGCCCGGGGGGCGCAGGGCACCCTCGTAGCCGCCCGACGCCGGCGCCGGGGCGGACGCGCCGCGGCCCGGGCCCAGCAGCAGGGCCAGGGCGAGCCCCGCGGCGGCCACGCCGCAGAGCACCCAGAGCACGAGTCGGAGACGGGCGGGCACCGCCGCCAAGGGTAGGTCAACCCACGCCGCGCGCCCCGGCGCCGGCGTCCTACGGCTCGACGAGCCCGCGGCGGATCGCGTAGCGCACGAGCTCGACGCGGTCGCGCATGCCGAGCTTGCGCAGGACGTTCGCGCGGTGGGACTCGACCGTCTTCTCGCGTCAGGTGCAGGACGCCGGCGATCTGCGCGTTGGTGTGCGCCTCGGCGATGAGCTTGACCACCTCCTCCTCGCGCGGCGTGAGCGGCTCCTTCGGCCCGGCGGCGTCGTCGTCCATCCAGGCGCGGATGAGCGACTCGCTCGGCGGCGTTGGTGAGGAACGCGCTCGCCGCGACCGACGGCGCGGACCGCCGCGACGAGGTCCTGGTCGGCCTCGCGCTTGAGCACGTAGCCCGACGCGCCCGCCTTCAGCGCCTCGAACAGGTAGCGCTCGTCGTCGTGCATCGAGAGCATGAGGATCGTCGTGGCGGGCAGGTGGGAGCGGATCTCGCGCGCGGCCTGGAGCCCGGTGAGGCGCGGCATCCCGACGTCGAGGATGCAGACGTCGGGACGCTGGGTCAGGGCCTCCTCGATCGCCTCGACGCCGTCGGCGGCCTCGGCCACGACCTCGAGATCGGCCTGGCGCTCGAGCAGCAGCCGCAGCCCGCTGCGGACGATGCCGTGGTCGTCGGCGACGAGGATGCGCATCTCAGAGGGTCAGCTCCACGCGGGTCCCCTGGCCGGTGCGCGAGAAGACGCGCAGCCGGCCGCCGACGAGCAGCGCCCGCTCGCGCATCCCGGGCAGCCCGAGCCCTCCGGCGCGCCCGTGGTCGAACCCGCGGCCGTCGTCCGAGACCTTGCAGCACCGTTCGCCCGACGAAGGAGAGCTCGACCTCCACGCTGCGCGCATCGGCGTGCCGCGCCACGTTCGAGAGCGATTCCTGCGTGACTCGATAGATGACGAGCTGCTGGTCGCGCGTCAGCGTCGGGACGTGGCCGCGCGGGCGGAAGGCCGCGTGGATGCCCGTCTGCTCGGAGAAGTCGCGCACCTGCGTCCGCAGCGCCGGCAGCAGGCCGTGGTCGTCGAGCACCGTCGGGCGCAGGCGGCGCGCGAGCTGGAGCAGCTCCTCCATCGCCTGGCTCGCGAGCCGCTTGGTCTCCCGCAGCTCGCGCGCGAGCGGCGGCGACGCGTCCTGGATCGAGGCCTCGAGGCGCAGCAGGATCGCCGTCAGCGCCTGGTTGACCTCGTCGTGGAGGTCCTGGGCGATGCGCTGGCGCTCCTGCTCCTGGCCCTGCACGGCGGCGCGCGCCGCGCCCCGGCGCTCCGCCTCGAGGCGGTCGAGCATGCGCTGGAAGGCGGCGCCCAGCCGGCGAACCTCGTCGGTCCCGCCCTCGAGCCGCGGCGCCGGCCGCCGCGGCCCGGCGAGGTCGACCGACTCCATCTCCTCGACGAGGCGCTCCAGCGGCGCGAAGCGGCGACGCAGGAGCAGGGCGTTCCCCAGCAGGCTGGCGAGGAGCGCGAGGACGAGCACCGCGATCTCGCGCCAGCCCGCCAGGCGGCTGACCGAGAGGTCGACCGCGAGCGTGGCCACGAGCGCCGTCGCCGCGACGAGCAGCGCGTTGACGGCGATGACCTGGGAGAGGAGGGAGCGCGAGCGCATCGGCGCAAATGGGGTCAAGACCCCATATCGGCATCGCCGGCCAACCCCCATACTCCTCGGTGCACGGCTCCTCGGTCGCCGGCCGCGAGGTCGGCTCCGGAGTCGGAGCAAATGCAGCGCAACGGGCCTATGACGCCGGGGCGCCCTCCGGGCAGGGAGGGCGCCCCGGCTTCGTTCCGCGCCGCAGCGGCTCGTCGCTATCCTTTCTGAAGTGAAGCGACCCAGCCCCAGAGAGGCCACGCGATGAGCCCGTCCGGCGCGGAGCTGCTCCGCCAGATCAAGAGCCAGATCACCGAGGTCGACCCGGCCGAGGTCCAGGAGCAGATGCGCAACGGCGCGGTGGTGATCGACGTGCGCGAGAGCGAGGAGTGGGCCACCGGCCACCTGCCCGGCGCCGCCCACGTCCCGCGCAGCTACCTGGAGAGCCGGATCGAGGGCGTCGTGCCCGATCGCGGCGCCCACCTCGTCCTCTACTGCGCGTCGGGCAACCGGTCGGCCTACGGGGCCCGCACCCTCGCCGAGGATCTCGGCTACGAGCACGTCGAGTCCATGTCCGGGGGCATCACGCTGTGGAAGGACCGCGGCTACGAGGTCGTCATGCCGCGCACGCTCACGCCGGAGCAGCGCGACCGCTACTCCCGTCACCTCCTGCTCCCCGAGGTCGGGGCCGACGGTCAGCAGAAGCTGCTCGACGCGAAGGTGCTGCTGCTCGGGGCGGGCGGCCTGGGGTCGCCCGCGGCGCTCTACCTCGCGGCCGCCGGCGTGGGCACGCTCGGCCTCGTCGACGACGACGTCGTCGATCTGTCGAACCTCCAGCGGCAGGTCATCCACACGACCGACCGCGTGGGCGTGCCGAAGGTCGACTCCGCCGAGGAGTCGATCCACGCCATCAACCCCGACGTGCGCGTCGTCAAGCACCCGGTTCGGCTCGACGCCTCGAACATCATGGACATCCTGCCCGGCTACGACATCGTCGTCGACGGGCTCGACAACTTCCCCACCCGCTACCTGCTCAACGACGCCTCCGTGCGCCTCGAGATCCCGGTGGTGTCCGCCAGCATCCTCGGGTTCGACGGGCAGCTCAGCGTGTTCAAGCCCTACGACGGCCCGTGCTACCGCTGCCTGTTCCCGCAGCCGCCGCCCGCCGAGCTGGCGCCGTCGTGCGGCGCGAACGGGGTGCTCGGGGTGCTGCCCGGCACGATGGGGCTGCTCCAGGCCACGGAGGTCGTCAAGCTCGTGCTCGGCGTGGGCGAGCCCCTCGTGGGCCGTCTCCTGCTCTACGAGGCGCTCGGCGCGACGTTCACGGAGCTCAAGGTCCGGCGCGACCCGGACTGCCCGATCTGCTCTCGGCCGCCGGACGAGATCGCCGAGGACGAGATGGGCCTCTTCCCCGACTACGAGGCGTTCTGCGCCGCCGCGGGATAGGCTCCGCGCCGCCCATGGCCACGGTTCGAATCCCCCCGGTCCTGCGCTCGTCGACGGGCGGCGAGAAGGAGGTCGCGGTCGACGGCGGCGACGTCGGCGCCGTCCTGCGCGGGCTCGCCGCCGCCCACCCGCAGACCGAGTCGCAGCTGTTCGGGGAGGACGGCGCGCTGAACCGCTACGTCAACGTGTACCTCAACGACGAGGACGTGCGGGTGCTCGACGGGCTCGAGACGTCCGTCGGCGAGAGCGACACGCTGGTCATCCTGCCCGCAATGGCGGGCGGCTCGGCCTAGCCCGTCGCCCCGCCGGCCGGCCCGCGGGGCGACGCTATACTCGGTGAAGCTATGGCCGACTCGTTCCTCGAGAACAAGCCGTGCGGCGGGCGCTACGGGGACATCGTCCAGGCGATCGGGAACACCCCGCTCGTGGAGCTCCGCCGCTTCTCCCCCAAGCCGGGCGTCCGCATCTGGGCCAAGCTCGAGTCCCAGAACCCGACGGGCTCGGTCAAGGATCGCGTCGCGCGCGCGATGATCGAGGACGCCGAGGAGAAGGGCGCGATCGGCCCGGGCCAGACGATCCTCGAGCCGACGTCGGGCAACACCGGGATCTCGCTCGCGATGATCTGCCGGCGCAAGGGCTACCCGCTCAAGGTCGTCATGCCGGACAACGTGACGCCGGAGCGCACGCAGCTGCTCGAGATGTACGGCGCCGAGATCGTCTACTCCGAGGGGTCCCAGGGCTCCAACGGCGCGGTCGAGCTCGCGCTCGACATGGCGGCCGCGGACTCCTCGCTCTACATGCCCTACCAGTACGGGAACGCGGCGAACCCGCGCGCCCACTACGAGGGCACGGCGGCGGAGATCCTGGAGGAGCTCGACGAGGTGTCGGCCTTCGTCGCCGGGCTCGGAACCGGCGGCACGCTGATGGGCAACGGCCGCCGCCTGAAGGAGGAGTTCGGCGACGCGGTGAAGATCGTCGCCGCCGAGCCGATGCAGGGCGAGCCCGTTCAGGGGCTGCGCTCGCTCGAGGACGGCTTCATCCCGCCGATCATCGACCTCGCGCTGCTCGACCGCAAGATCCTCGTCACGAATCGCGACGCGATCGTCTGGACCCGGCGGCTGCTCGACGAGGAGGGGATCTTCGCGGGCGTCTCCTCGGGCGCGATCCTGCGGGTCGCCTCGCGCATCGCGGGCGAGCTGGACGAGGGCAACGTGGTCTTCATCGTCTGCGACGACGGTTGGAAGTACCTGTCCTCGGGGATCTACACCCGGCCGGTCGACGAGGTCGAGAACCTCGACTCGACCGTCTGGTGGTGAGCCGCCGCCTGGCGGCCCCGCGCTTCGCCGTTCGTCCGCGCTGAGCCGAACCGGGCGTGCGGGCGCAGATCCCCGCTACCATCCTCCGACCCGCCCGCGCAAGGAGCCTCGCCCTCGTGTTCTCCCAGATCGGCCCGATGGAAATCGTCCTCGTCCTCGTGATCGCCCTGATCGTGCTCGGCCCCAAGCGTCTCCCGGAGGCCGCGCGGTCGGTCGGGCGCGGGATGCGCGAGTTCAAGGACTCGGTCTCGGGCGCCACGCACACCGACGACGACGACGACGTCGCGCGCATCGACGCGAAGTCCTAGCCGCCGTCGGCCCCCAAAGCGGGACCGGACCCGGCTGCTAGCCTCGCGCGGGATGCGCCTCCCGCGCGGCCTCTACGACGAGCTGCTGCTCCACGCCTCAGAGGAGGCGCCGAACGAGTGCTGCGGGATGGTCGCCGCGAAGGACGGCGTCGCGACCCGGGTGTTTCGCGCCCGCAACGTCGACGCGAGCCCGCTGCGCTACACGCTCGACCCCGCCGACCAGCTCGCGATCGACCACGAGATCGAGCGCCACGACGGCTGGGAGCTCGGCGCGATCTACCACTCGCACACCCGGACCGAGCCCGTGCCCTCGCAGACCGACATCAACCTCGCGCTCGTCGACGGCAGCGACCGGCCGTGGTTCCCGGGCGTGCTCCACATCATCGTCGGCATCGCGGGGCCCGAGCCGGACGTGCGCGCGTGGGACATCCAGACCCGGCGCCGCCACGCGCCCGTCGAGCTCGTCGTCGACGAGTGAGCGCGGGCGCCTCCGAGCCGCTCGTCTGCCCGCACTGCGCGACCACGTATCCGCTGTCGGAGCGGTTCTGTCCGCGGTGCGGGATGCCGCTGGCGTACGGGGGCGTGGCGGGGACCGGCGAGGCGCCGGTCACCGACCGCCGCGAGCGCGCGCGCAAGATCAAGCCCCAGTACGCCGAGGGGGATCTCGTGCGCGTGGCGGGCGGCCGCAACCAGGCCGAGGCCGAGCTCATCCAGGGGCTTCTGCTGGAGCAGGGCGTTCCGAGCCTCCTGCGCCGCAGCGCCGGCTTCGACGTGCCGGACTTCCTCGCCGCCGGCCCTCGCGACATTCTCGTGCCCGCCTCGGGGGCGGAGGCGGCGCGGGAGACCCTGCTCGACGCCGAGCTCGCCGGCGAGGCGTCGGGCCCGGCCCCGATCCGGGCGTCCCGGGTCCTCGCGGGCCTCATCGCGGCGCTCGTGGTGGTCGCGCTCGTCGCGTGGCTGGGCACCGAGGTGATCCGGTAGCCGACCGGCTCGCGACCCCCGCGAGCGGGCCCGCGGGCGGAGCCGGCGGCGAGATGATCGAGTCGACGACCCGCGCGGCCGCGGGATCGGCCGTCTAGCGTCGATCCCGGCTCCGCCGCCGCCGCCCCTCGAGGTGCTCGTCCTCGCGGGGGCGCGAGGCGTCTCCGGCCAGGGTCGCGAGGTGGGCGCGCCAGGCGCCCTCGACGTGGACGAGGGGCCGGCCGCCGAACGCGGCGCGGAGCCCGGCCTCGCGCGTGGGCGGCAGCGGCCGGGTCACGAGATCGACCACGGCGCGCTCGCCCTCCTCCCGGGCCAGCAGGTCGAGCACCGTGCCGCCGAGCAGGGCGGCGTCGCGCACCCCGGGCGGAAACGCGGGCCGCGAGCCCTCGCGCAGACGCCGCGCGATCGCCGGACGGGCGTGGGCCGTCTGCCCGGCGAGGAACCGTCCGGCGCCCGCGGCGAGCCACGCCCAGCGCGCGGCGCGGAGGCCGCGGGCGGGCGTGTGGGGTGGCGGGAACGAGCCGCCGAGGCGCGCCACGACGAGGCCGGCGTACAGGGCGTCGGGCGCCAGGGCGAGCATCGCCCCGGAGCCGGGGACGCGCGACGCCCGGCGGGCGAGCGCCGCGGGGGAGAGGACGTGGATCTCGCGCACGCCGGCCCACCCCGCCACGTAGCGGCGCCCGGCCGGCACGGCGACCGCGCGCGCCAGCAGGTAGAGCGGGTGGGCGAGGCCGAGAAACGGCTCGGACCGATGCAGCACCACGGTGACGTCGGGGACCGTCGAGCCCAGCCGATCGTCCAGCCGCGCGCGGGTGCGCTCCAGGGAGTCCAGCACCCGCGCGGCGTCGTCGGCCTCCGAGGACTCGTGGCGCGCGCGAAACGACGCCGAAGTCGACTCGACCCACGCCATCTAGCGGCTCGGCGGAGCGGCGCCGCCCGTCGCGGCCCGTCGCGGCAGGCGTTCGACCGCCGCCGGCGGGCGGACCCCGTGGGTCAGACCAGCGCCGGGACGCGGTCGTCGGCGATGCCGGCGATGGCCTCGGCGGCCCGCTCGAACTCGTCGTCGGACAGCACCGGGGTGCCCTCGAACGGCAGCTCGCGCGAGAGCTCGAGCCACGAGCGGCACCCGCCGTACTCCTCGCGGACGCGCACGGTCACCGGGCGCGGGATCCGGTAGGTGCGGAGCAGCACGACGTGGAGCGGGTGGCGGCGCTTCCAGTGCAGGCGCTTCTCGGCGTAGTCCGGCGTCCACACGTAGAAGGGCGACAGGGCATCGACGGCGCGGCGGTCGGTCACCGTCCAGTGACCGGCGACCTCGGCCCACGCGCGGATCCGCACGCGGTCGGGCTGCGGCAGGTGGCCGTCCGGCCCGGTGGCGTGCGGCGAGGGCTCGCCGTCGGCCCAGACGCCCTCCTCGAGCGCCCGGCCGAGCTCCGTGCGGTGGCTCTCGCGAACGAGGTCCGTGCGCTGGTGGTCGAAGGTCGGATAGAGGAAGAAGCGGTCGTGCTCGAGCGCGAAATGGCGACCGGCCTCGCGGATCCCGCCCTTGCGCAGGGTCAGGAGCTGCTCGCCCTCGGCGAGTGCCCGCACGGTGACGGCCCATTCCTTGAAGGCGATTGGCATGGCTGGGTTCGGGAGTTCGGAGGACGTGAACGTTCCGCGCGCCCGGGAGATGCATCCGGCGGCAACGCGGGAACCGGATTCTACGTCAGACGCCGAAGATCCCCAAACTTCGCTGCAAATCGGCACGAAATCGCGGCTCCCGCCGACGCCGTGCGACATGCTGTCAAACGCGCGTCCGACGCGCCGCCGAGTCGCCGTCGAGGCGGATGCCGGCCGCGGCCCGCTGCACCTCGACGAGGGCCGCGAAGTCGGCGTCGCCGAGGCCCCGGCCGACGGCCGCCACGAGCGTCTCCCGCACCTGCGCGGTCAGCGGCAGCGGGGCTCCGGCGGCCTCCCCCTCGGCGAGGCAGAGGTCCAGGTCCTTGAGCATGTGGGCCAGGCGGAAGAGCGGCGTCCAGTCCCCGGCGCGCATCGGGCCGGCCTTGAGGTCGAGCATCGCCGAGCCGCCGGAGCCGGCGGCCATGACCTCGACGAGCGCGTCGAGGTCCACGCCGGCCGCGCCGGCCGCGACGAGCGCCTCGCCGACCATCGCGGCGTTGACGGCGGCGACCGCGTTGTTGATGAGCTTCACGACCTGCCCGTCGCCGAGCGGCCCGGCGTGCACCACGAGGCGGCCCATCGCCGCGAGGAACGGCCGGGCCCGCTCCACGTCGGCCGGCTCGCCGCCGGCCATGATCGTCAGGGTCCCGTCCTCCGCGCGGGGCGAGGACCCGGTGACCGGTGCGTCGACGAACCGCACCCCGCGCTCGGCGAGCGCCGCGCCGACGCGACGGGCGGCCGCGGCTCCGATCGTCGAGCAGTCGACGCACAGAAGCCCCTCCGACGCCCCGGAGAGGACACCGTCGGCGCCGACCAGCAGCGCCTCGACCTGCGGGCCGTCGACGACCATCGAGAAGCAGATCTCCGCGTGCTCGACGGCCGCGGCGGGCGTCGCCGCCGCCGCGGCGCCGTGGACCGCCGCCCACGCGTCCGCCGTGGCCGCCGTCCGGTTCCAGACGACGACCTCCGCCCCGGCCGCGCACAGGTTGGCGGCCATGCGCGAGCCCATGATCCCGAGCCCGAGCCAGGCCACGCGCCGACCTTCGAGATCGCGGCGGGTCATGGCGGGGCGCAGCCTAGCGCCCCGCCCGGGAGGCCCGCCGGGCGCGGCCGCCCGGGGCGCCCGCCCTAGGCGGCGAGCGCCGCCGGGACGTGCTCGGTCTCGGCGAGGTGCTGATGCGAGGGGCAGTACCCGTTGTGGGCGAGCGGCATCCGCTGGCAGGCGGAACCGCGCCGCGTCGTCGCGCGGCACTCGACTGGATTGCCGGCCTCGTCGTAGCCGGCGCGCGGCAGGCGGTCGATGTAGCCCTGCGCGCACGCCACGTGGCACTCCACGACGCTCCAGACCCGGCCCTGCGCCGTCATCGGGAAGTGGATGCGGATGTCGTTGAACAGCGAGCGCGCCGGCCGCGGGAACTCGTCGCGGTCGCGCACCATGCGCTCCACCGTCGCCTCGCACGCGCGCAGGACGGCCTCGTGGTTGTTGGCTGCGCCACCGCCGAAGCGGTCGGGCAGGATGTCGTTTGCGAGTGCGCGGTAGATGCCGCGGCTCACTTGATACAGCGTCACGATTCCCGAACCCTCCTGGGTCGATTCGGGACCCCGGTGTGATGGGCGCCAGTGTCTCCGACCCCCGTGAAGGGGCCCCGTCGGCCGTGTTAACCGCGCGTTAACTACGCGCCCGGTCGGCGCACGCCGGCGGGGCGGCGCTCCAGTGGACCGAGCCGGGCCGGGGCGCCCGCACGGTCACTCCCAGTGCTGCACGGCCGGGGGGCCGATCGGGCCGATCACGATGTGTCCACCGTCGAAGGTCGCCCGGGGGTCGGGGAAGTCGGAGCGCTGGTGGGCGCCGCGGCTCTCCTCGCGCGCCAGGGCGCTGGCCGCCACGAGGCGGGCCAACGGATGGGGGTCCTCGAGCAGGCGGCCGAGCCCGGCCGCGTCGCGCACGAGCCCCGCGTGCGCCCAGAGCGCCGCGCGGGTCTCGGCGGAGGGCGCCGGCGGGGCGCCGCCCGGGGCCGGGTCCGGCGGCGCGGCGCGCAGCGGCTCGCCGAGGACCGCGAGGGCGGCCCGGCGGCCGAAGACGAAGCACTCGGTCAGCGAGTTGGACGCGAGGCGGTTGGCTCCGTGGAGGCCCGTGCAGGCGCACTCGCCGACCGCGTAGAGCCCCGGCAGCGTGGCGCGCCCCTGGAGGTCGGTGGCGATGCCCCCCATCACGTAGTGCGCGGCCGGCGCCACCGGCACGAGATCGCGCCGCGGATCGATCCCGGCCTCGCGCAGGACCCGGGCGACGTTCGGGAACTGCGCCGGGTCGACCTCGCGCATGTCGAGCGAGACCGAGGCCGCGCCCGAGGCGACGAGGCGCTGCTCGATCGCCCGTGCCACCTCGTCGCGTGGCGCGAGCTCGTCGACGAAGCGCTCGCCGGCGGCGTCGAGCAGGTGCGCGCCCTCGCCGCGCACCGCCTCGGTGACGAGGAACCCGTCACGGCCGTCCGGATCGACGAGCGCCGTGGGGTGGAACTGCACGAGCTCGAGGTCGGCGAGCGCGGCGCCCGCCTGGTGGGCCAGCAGCAGGCCCCGGCCCACGGCGCCGGGGGGGTTGGTGGTGCGCGACCAGAGCGCCGCGGCCCCGCCGGTGGCGAGCACGGTGGCGGGCGCGAGCACGTCGGGACCCTCGTCGCAGCGGACCCCCGCGCAGCGACCCTCGGCCACCAGCAGGTCGACGGCGCGGCGACCCTCGAGCGCGTCGACCCGAGGCGCCTCGGCGACGAGCGCGGAGAGCGCGCGCGTCACCCGGCGGCCGGTGGCGCTGCCGCCGGCGTGCACGATGCGCCGGGCCGTGTGTCCCCCCTCGAGACCCAGGGCCAGGCGTCCGTAGCGGTCGCGGTCGAAGGACACGCCGAGCGACTCGAGGTCCCCGAGCACGACCGCCGCCTCGTCGACCAGCGTGCGGGCGGCGGCCTCCCGAACGGCGCCGCGCCCGGCGACGAGCGTGTCGCGCAGGTGCAGGTCGGGGCTGTCGTCGGCGGCCAGCGCGACCGCGAGCCCGCCCTGGGCCCAGTAGCTCGCCGACTCGGCCAGCGGGGTGGCGGAGACGAGCGCCACCCGCGCGCCCGCGCTCGCCGCGGTGAGCGCCGTGTACAGCCCGGCCGCGCCGGCACCGACCACGGCGAGGTCGGCGTGCAGGGGGGAGGGGCGGGTCATGCGCGGGAGGTCGTACCGTATCGGCATGGCGGCGCCGGTCTTCGTCCACCACCGGTCCTCGCTGCGGCACGACACCGGCCCGCATCCCGAGTGCGCCGCCCGCATCGCGGCGATCGCCGAGGCGCTGACCGCGGAGGACTGGCTCGGCTACGACCGCGCGGAGTCGCCCGCGGCGGGCCGCGACCTGCTGTGCGCCGTGCATCCGGCGGCGCACGTCGACAGGATCGAGGAGCTCGCGCGGCGCGGCGGCGGGATGGTGGATCCGGACACCGTCGTGAGCGAGCACTCCTTCGAGGCCGCGGCACACGGCGCCGGCGGGGCGGCGCTGCTCGCCGAGCTGCTGGTCACCGGCGCGGCCCCGACGGGGTTCAGCGCCCACCGGCCGCCCGGCCACCACGCCGAGGCGGCGCGCGCGATGGGCTTCTGCCTCTTCAACAGCGTCGCGGTCGCGGCGCGACACGTCATCGATCGCCACGGCGTCGAGCGCGTGCTCGTGCTCGACTGGGACGTCCATCACGGCAACGGGACGAACGACATCTTCCACGCCGATCGTCGCGTCCTGTTCGTCTCGATCCACCAGTCGCCGCTGTATCCGGGCACCGGCGCCGCCGACGACCTGGGGTCGGGGGAGGGGCGCGGCTACACGGTCAACCTCCCGGTGCCGCCGGGGACGGGCGACGACGTCTATCGCTCGCTCGTCGCGCACGTGGTGGCCCCGCTCGGGCGTGCCTACGCCCCGCAGCTCATCCTGCTCTCGGCCGGGTTCGACGCGCATCGCGACGACCCGCTGGCCGACGGGCGGGTGACCGATGCCGGCTTCGCGGCGATGGCGGCGGCGATGGCGCGCCTCGGCGCCGAGGTCGGCGCACCGGTCGGCGCGGTGCTCGAGGGCGGCTACGACCTCGATGCGCTCTCCCGGTCGGTGGTGGCGACGATGCGGGCCCTGCCCGGGGGACCGGGCGGTGCGGCGGCGGAGCCGGACGGGGCGGCCGCGGAGCCGGAGGAGCACGCGCTCGCGCGCGAGGCGCGCGCGAGGCTTCTCCGCTACTGGCCCGCCCTCGGGCGCCGGCGGGCGGACGCGGACGGCGCCTGATCCCGCGCGACCTCGCGCCACGCCTCGAGCACGCGCGCCGCCATCGCGTCCGAGGACCAGCGGGCCGCGCGCGCCCGCCCCGCCACCCTCGGGTCGGCGGCGTCGAGGTGCGGGGCGAGGGTCTCGCGCCAGGCCGCGGCGTCGAACGGCGCGCAGAGGCAGCCGGCGATCCCCGCGAGCGCCTCGGCGTGCACGCCGACCGGGGTGGCGAGCACCGGGACGTCGCACGCCAGCGCCTCGAGCACCGCCAGGCCGAGTCCCTCGCGCTCGGAGGGGACGATGACCGCGTTGGCGGCGTTGACGTAGAGCGGCACCCGATCCGGCGGCACGCCGCCGAGCGTCAGCAGCCGGGTCGAGCCGGCGAGCGCCCGGGCGCGCTCGACGCGCTTCTCCGCACGCGCCGGGTCGGCCGGGAAGAGGAGGATCGGCCCCTCGCGGGGGAGGCCGAGCGCGGCACGGGCCGCGGACCGCGGGGCCGGCGCGAAGCGGTCGAGGGCCACCCCGCACGGCAGCACGGCGACGGGCCGCCGGGCGCGCCCGGGCGGGATCCTCGCGGCCAGTTCGGGCGACACCGCCGCCGCGAGCGCGACGCGCGGCAGCACCGCGAGGGAGATCCGGCGCGAGCGCGGATGGGCGAGGTCGGTGCCGTGGAAGGTGACCACGACCGGGCCGGCCCCCGACGCGAGCGCCGGCCACGCCGAGAGGCCGAAGTGCGCGTGCACGACGTCGAAGGCGGCGCCGCGACCGCGGCGGCGCAGGGCCCGCGCGGCCCGCACGTAGGCGGCGGCCCCGCCCGGCGCGAAGGCGAAGACCTCGACGTCGACCCCCGGATGGCGGCGCAGGGCCTCGACCTGATCGCGCACGAACACGCCGAGCGCGGGCGCGGCCGGCGAGGGGTACATGTTCGTGACCACGAGCGCCCGCACCGCGAGGCAGCGTAGCCCGCCCCCTTCGTCGGCTCGGCGCGGGGCGAGCCGTGACGATGCCGCCGTCCTTTCGGCACGAGCGCGTCTGGCGCCGGCACGCGCGGCCCGGCACGCTGGCTCCGGGTCGCGCGGCACGCCGCCCGTGACCGCCACCACGACCGGAGGAGACATCGATGGGCTACCGCATCATGGGCCGCCTGCACGCCGCCGCCCACCGCGCCTGGACGGCCGAGCGCGGCCAGGGCACCGTCGAGTACGTGGCGCTGATCCTGCTCGTCGCCGCCGTGCTGGCCGGCGTCGTGGCCGCGACCAAGGGCCGGCGCTTCGGCGCCACCGGGATCGCCGAGAGCATCGTCAAGCAGCTGCGCAGCGCGCTCGAGCAGGTGAGGTGAGTGCTCGCCCGCTCAGCCGGCCGCGGCGACCGCGGCCTGCATGGCGGCCCCCGGGTCCTCGAGGACCCGGCCGTGGCCGACCGCCAGGCGCGACGGCGCGAGGGCGGTCAGCGCCGCGCCGCTGCGGCGGGCCGTGGGCTTGTCCCACGTCGCCAGGGCCGGGAGCGGGAACAGCGGGCGCACCACCCCGGCGACGGCGACCCCGCCCAGCGTCTGGAACGCATCGCCGGCGATCAGCGTCCGGTCGCGCGTGTCGAGGAACGCCAGGTGTCCGGGAGTGTGGCCGGGTGAGGCCACGGCCTCGAGCGAGCCGACGCGGTCGCCGGGCTCGAGGGTGCGGGTCGGCGGCGACGTCGTGACGAAGCTGCCGCGCAGCTTGGAGCTCGCCTCGTCCGCGTCGAGGGTCCGGTCGCCCCCGAGCAGACGGGCCTCGCGCGCGCCGACGGCGACCTCGACGTCCCCGAGGGCCGCGCGCAGCGCGTCCAGCGAGCCGGCGTGGTCGCCGTGGGAATGGGTCAGCACGATCCGGCGGACGACCGCGCCCTCGCGCCCGGCCGCGGCCAGGATGCCCTTCGCCGTCCCGGTGATTCCCGTGTCGATCACGGTCAGGCCGTCGTCCTCGCGGACGAGGTAGCAGTTGATCGCGCCCCACCTGGTCAGCTGGACGAGGTGGTCGCCGTGACGGGTGACGCGCAGGGCCATCGGGGCGCAGGCTAGACGATCGATTCCAGCGTCACGACCCACGCGCGGCCACGGAACCGGGCATCCGGGTGGTCCCGCGCAGAGCGCTCCCCGGCCGTCGGCTCTGCGACCATGACGCGGTGCCCGACCCCGCCCGGGACCCGCGTCGCCTGCCGATCGCCGTGTTCGACTCCGGCGTCGGAGGCCTCACGGTGCTGCACGAGCTGCTCGTGCGCCTGCCGCACGAGGACTTCCTCTACCTCGGCGATACGGCGCGGTTCCCCTACGGCGACCGGTCCCCGGAGGAGCTCCGCGGGTTCGCGCTGGAGATCGCCGACCTCCTGCTCGAGCGAGGCGCGAAGCTCCTCGTGGTGGCCTGCAACTCCGCGACCTCGGCGGGCCTCGCGGCGGTGCAGGAGCACGTCGCGGCCCGGGGCCGGGACGTCGACGTCATCGGCGTGGTCGGTCCCGAGTCCGTGCTGGCCGCCGCCGCGACCCGCTCCGGGCGGATCGGGCTTCTGGCCACGCCGGCGACCGTCGCCTCGGGCGCCTACGACCGCGCCGTCGGAGCGGCGGACCCCCACACGCTGCTGACCAGCGTCGCGTGCCCCGACCTCGCCCCGATCATCCAGAGCGGCTTCCCGTTCGACGAGCACGTGGTGGAGGTCGTGCGGGACTACTGCCGCCCGCTGCGGGCGGCCCGGGTCGACACGGTGATCCTCGGCTGCACGCACTATCCGCTCGTGCGGCCGATGCTCCAGCGCGGCCTCGGCCCGGAGGTCACGCTGATCACCTCCGGCGCCGCGGTCGCGCGCCGCGTGGAGCACGCGCTCGCCGTCCGGGGGCTCGGCGCGCAGCGTCGGGACGAGGGCGACTACCGCTTCCTGTGCACCGGGGAGACCGCGACGTTCCGCGACCTCGGGACCCGCTTCCTGCAGATGCCGCTCGGCCCGGTGACCCACGTCGAGGCCCCGTCGGGTGTGGCGGCGTGAGCCCGGAGCGCGGCGCGTGAGCCTCCCCGAGCGCAGCCACGGCCGGCCGCCGGACGCCCTGCGACCGGTCGCGATCGAGCCCGGGTTCGTCCGCTCGGCGACCGGGTCGGTGCTCATCGCCGCGGGGGAGACCCGGGTGATCTGCACGGCCTCGGTCGAGGAGAGCGTGCCGAAGTGGATGGCCGGGAAGGGCCGGGGATGGGTCACGGCGGAGTACGGGATGCTGCCGGCCTCCACGGGGCGGCGGAAGCCGCGAGACGCGGCGCGCGGCCGTCCCGACGGGCGCACCGTGGAGATCCAGCGGCTGATCGGCCGCTCGCTGCGCGTGGTCGTGGACTTCGCGGCGCTCGGAGAGCGCACGGTGTGGGTGGACTGCGACGTGCTCGAGGCCGACGGGGGCACCCGCTGCGCCGCGATCACCGGCGGCTACGTCGCACTGGAGCTGGCGTGCGCGGCGCTCGTGCGGGACGGGCGGCTTCCCCGCTCGCCGCTCACGGGGACGATCGCCGCGGTCTCCTGCGGGATCGTCGCCGGCACGCCGGTGCTCGATCTCGACTACGCCGAGGACTCCACCGCCGAGGTCGACGCGAACGTCGTCATGACCGGGGACGGCGGTCTCGTCGAGGTGCAGGCCACCGCCGAGCGCACGCCCCTCTCCCGCGCGCACCTCGACGACCTCCTGGTCCTGGCCGAGCACGGGATCGCGACCCTGCGCGCCGCCCAGCGCGAGGCGGCCGGCGCGGGCTGAGCCGCTGCGGTGGCGTCGCTCCTGCTGGCCACCCGCAACGCCCACAAGGTGCGGGAGCTCGCGCGCCTGCTCGCTCCCTACGGCGTGGATCCGCTGCCCGAGGCCGTCGTCCTCCCCCCGGAGACCGGCACGTCCTACGCGGAGAACGCGGCGGCCAAGGCGCGCGCCGCGGCCGCCGCGACGGGCCGGGCGGCGCTGGCCGACGACTCCGGCATCGAGGCGGCGGCGCTCGCCGGTGCGCCCGGCGTGCGGTCCGCGCGCTTCGCCGGGCCCGCGGCCACCGACGCCGAGAACCTCGCGCGCCTGCGGCGCGACGCGCCGCCCGGGAGCGCGCTGCGCTACGTCTGCGTCGTCGCCTGGGCCGAACCGCCCGGCGGGGAGGAGCGCACCTTCGCGGGCGTCTGCCGCGGCACGCTCGCCGCCGCGCCGCGCGGCGCCGGCGGCTTCGGCTACGACCCGGCGTTCCTGCCCGACGAGGAGCCGTCCGGCCGCACGATGGCCGAGCTCTCCGACGCCGAGAAGGACGCCATCAGCCACCGGGGCCGCGCCGCCCGCGCGTTCCTCGCGTGGCTCGGGTCCGGGGTGCGGGCGTGACGCCGGCGCCCGCCGCCGGCGGCCCCGAGGCGGCGCGGGCCAAGCGCCGCGCCGCCGCGCTCTCGATCGGATCGAACGCGACGCTCATCGTCCTCAAGCTGGTCGCCGGGAGCCTCACCGGGTCGGTGGCGATCCTCACCGAGGCGATGCACTCGGGCATCGACCTCATCGCCTCGTTCGTGGCCTTCTTCTCGATCCGCAAGGCCGGCGAGCCGGCCGACGAGTCCCACCGCTACGGGCACGAGAAGGTGGAGAACCTCGCGGCGGCGATCGAGGGCCTGCTCATCCTCGTCGGCTCGGCGGTGATCGTCTACGAGGCCGTGCGCCGGCTCGCCTCGGGCACGGAGATCACCGAGGTGCCCGTCGGCATCGCCATCATCGGCGCCTCGATCGGCGTCAACCTCGTCGTCGCCCGGCACATCTCGCGGGTGGCGTCGCGAACGGACTCGCCGGCGCTGGAGGGCGACGCGGCCCACCTCCGGACCGATGCGATGACCTCGGGCGGTGTCCTGGCGGGACTCGTGCTCGTCGCGCTCACCGGTTGGACCTGGGTCGACCCGGTCGTCGCGCTCGGGGTCGCGGCGGTCATCGTCGTCGCCGGCCTGCGGATCCTCGACCGCTCGTCGCGGGTGCTCGTCGACGAGGCGCTGCCCGAGGACGAGATGGCGGCGATTCGCGACATCCTGCTCGGCTTCGGGCCGCGCGGCGTCGTCGGCTACCACGAGCTGCGCACGCGCCGCGCGGGCTCCCGTCGCCACGTCGACCTCCACGTCCAGTTCCGGCGGGGAACGACCCTCGAGGCGGCCCACCAGGTCGCCCACGAGCTGCAGGACGCGATCCGGGCCCGGCTGCGCGAGGCGGACGTGCTCATCCACCTCGAGCCGGAGGATCGCGTCCGTCCCGGCTCCGAGGTGCCGGCGGAGCCGTTCGGGCTCAGCGGACGTTGATCGCCGCCGACAGCCCGACGGCGACCGCGACGAGCCCATAGCCCACGTAGCCGCTCACGAGGAGGAGCACGGCGGTCACCGCGCAGGCGGCGACGGTCACGAGCCACGCGACGCGGGTGAGCGGCATCCGCGCATTGTCGCCGGGGGCCTGGACGGCGTGCCCGGCGCGTGGCGGAGCGCGCGAATGACGCAAGATGCGGGTTTCCGGTGTCGGTCGGCGCGCGGCGGCCCGCCGGAAGGGGGTAGAACGGCGTGGCCGCGGGGAAGTGCCGTCCTTCCCGTCCGCGGACGCTGTTAGCTTCGCGCCCTTCCACGACCTCCAAGGAGGAGACCTGTGACGAAGTCCGAGTTCGTCGACGTCGTCGCCGACAAGGCCGACCTGAGCAAGAAGGAGGCCACCGCCGCCGTCGAGGCCGCCCTCGGCACGATCGAGGACACGCTGAAGCGGGGAGGCGAAGTCGTCTTCTCCGGGTTCGGCAAGTTCCACGTGGCCGAGCGCAGCGCGCGCGAGGGCCGGAATCCGGCCACCGGCGCCACCATCCAGATCGCGGCCTCGAAGGTCCCGCGCTTCAGCGCCGGGGCGGGGCTCAAGAAGGCCGTCAAGGGCTAGCGCTCCAGATCGGCCGCGCCCGATGGAGGCCCCGGGCCCCGCCTCGGGGACCGGGGCTCCACACGGCTGCCCGGCCGCGTTCGGCGATCGCCTCGCGGCGGCCGTCGACGGGCGTCGGTCGCAGATCGTCCTCGGCCTCGATCCCGATCCGCTGCGCCTGTGGCCCGCGGCCCTCGAGCCCGGCGACGGGGCGGGCCTCCGCGAGGCCGGGCCGGACGCCACCCCGGCCGAGCGCGCCGCCCGCGCGGTCGCCCGCCACTCGGCGCTGGTCATCGGCGCCGCCGGGTCGGCGTGCGTCGCCGTCAAGCTCCAGCTCGCGTGCTTCGAGCGGCTGGGCGCCGCCGGCTGGGCGGCGCTGGCCGAGGTCGCGACCCGGGCGCGCGAGGCGGGGCTCCTCGTGCTCGCCGACGGCAAGCGCGGCGACGTCGACGTCTCCGCGGCCGCGTACGCCCAGGCGCTCATCTCCTCCACCCCGACGCCCTACGGGGAGGTCGCGGGCCTCGGCGCCGACGCCGTGACCGCCAACCCGCTGCTCGGCGGCGAGTCGCTGCGACCCCTCATCGACGCGGCGCGGGGCCGGGGCGGCGGGGTGTTCGTGCTCGTGCGCACCTCGAACCCCGGGGCGGCCGATGTCCAGGAGCAGGCCCTGGCGGCGGGCGGTGACGTGAGCGATCGCCTCGCCGAGATGGTCGCCGGGCTCGGCGCGGACGGCATCGGGGCGCGCGGGCTCTCCGACGTCGGCGCGGTCGTGGGCGCCACCGCGCCGGGCCGGCTGGCCGGACTGCGCGCGCGGATGCCCGCGGCGGTGCTGCTGCTCCCCGGGGTCGGCGCCCAGGGCGGGCGGGTCGAGGACCTCGCCCCGGCGTTCGCCCCGGGCCGGGCCGGCGGGCTCGTCACGGTGTCCCGGGGCATCGTGGCGGCCCACGAGCGGCTCGGCGGCACGCCCGCCGAGGCGGCGCGGGCCGAGGCGGAACGCCTGCGCGCCCTCGCCTGGGGGCTGACCTGAGCAGCCCGCGGCGTGGCTATGATCGCCCGCTCCATGGCGCCCCGCCGCAGCCCCGCGCGATTTCTGGCCCCGCTCGCGCTCGTGGCGGCGCTCGGGGCCGTCGTGCTCGTCGTCGCGGCCGGGGGCTCCGGCCCGAGCGGCGACTCGCCCGGGACGACCCCGGCGCCGAAGACGGGCCAGCGCGCCCGCCGGCCGGCGCAGCCGCGCTTCTACGTCGTGCGGCCGGGCGACATCCTCTCGGTGATCGCCGAGCGGACCGGTGTCACCGTGGCCCGGATCGAGGAGCTGAACCCGGACGTCGATCCGCAGGCCCTCGGCACGGGACAGCGGCTGCGGCTGCGGCCGTGAGCGCGACCGGCCGACGGCAGGCCGAGCGCCGGCGTCGGGCGGGCGCCCGCGGAGCGGGGCCCCGGCCCCCACGACCGGGGGCGACCCTCGCCGCGGCCCTGCTCGCGGTGGCCGCGCTCGCCGCGGCGGCTCCGGTGGCCGGTGCCGCACCGGCCCCGCCGTTGAGCGCCCGTGCCGCGATCCTCGTCGAGGCCTCCACCGGGACCGCCGTCTACCGGCGCGCCGCCGACGAGCGCCGGTCGATCGCCTCCACGACGAAGCTCATGACCGCGATCGTCGCGCGCCGGCGCGTCCCGCTGCGCAGACGGCTCGCCGCGGCGCCCTACGGCGGCGGGGCCGCCGAGTCGCGGCTGGGCCTGCGGCCCGGGGAGCGCATGAGCGTCGCCGACCTCCTCACCGCGACGCTCCTGCCGAGCGCGAACGACGCGGCCCGGACGCTCGCCGTGCGCGTGGGGGGATCCGTGCCGCGCTTCGTGGCGCTGATGAACGCCGAGGCCCGCCGCCTCGGGTTGCGGCACACGCACTACGCCACGCCCGTGGGCCTGGAGACGCCGGGCAACTACTCGAGCGCCCGGGACCTCACCCGGCTCGCGAGCGTGTTCCGCCGTGACGGGTTCCTGAGGCGGACGGTCGACCGGCCGCGCGCGCTCCTGCGGACGGGCGACCGGCGGCGGGTCGTGATCAACCGCAACACGCTCGTCGCGAGAGTGCCGTGGGTGAACGGCGTGAAGACGGGCCACACGGCCCGGGCGGGATACGTGCTCGTCGGCTCCGCCACCCGCGGCGGCGAGACCTTCCTCTCCGCCGTGCTCGGGACGCCGAGCGAGTCGGCCCGCAACGCGGACACGCTCGCGCTGCTGCGCTGGGGCTTCGCGAGCTTCCGCGTCGAGGTCGTCGGCCGTCGCGGCGCCGTCGTCGCGCGACCGAAGGTCCGCTACGACGACGGCCGGGTGCGGGTCGTCGCGGCCCGCACCGTCCGGGACGTGGTCCCCCGCGGCGCGCGGGTGAGCCGCGCCGTGGCCGTGCCCGCCCAGCTGGAGGGTCCGATCCCGGCGGGGCGGCGGGTGGGCACGGTGATCGTCCGGGCGCGGGGCCGCCCGGACGTGCGGATCCCGGCCGTCACGGCCGAGGCGGTGCCGGAGGTCACGCGGCTCGAGCGCGCCGGGCGATGGCTGCTGTGGCCCGGTACCCTCATCCTGGCGCTCGCGGCGCTGGCCGGCATCGCGCTCGGGTTGCGCCGGAGCGGCCGGCGGCGCCGGCGCCGGGACGAGGACCGGGCCCGCCGGCGGGGGGCGCCGGGAGCGGACACCGAGACCGCATGATCATCACCGTCACCCTCAACTCGGCCATCGACAAGACGCTCGAGGTGCCGAACTTCCGCCCCGGTCGCCGCCACCGCTCGGTCGACGGCGCGACGATGCCCGGCGGCAAGGGCGTGAACGTGGCGCGGGCGCTCAAGGCGCTCGGACAGCCGGTGATCGCCACCGGGTTCGCCGGCGGAGCCACCGGCACGAGGATCGTCGAGGCGCTGACCGACGAGTCGATCCTCAACGACTTCGTCCGCATCCGCGAGGAGTCGCGCACGAACACCGCGGTGCTCGACCCCACGACGGGCGAGGTGACCGAGATCAACGAGCGCGGGCCGGTCGTCTCCCCGCAGGAGCTCGGCCTCTTCCGCGACAAGCTGCTCTACCTCGCCCGAGGCGCGAGCGTCTGCGTGTTCGCGGGCTCGCTTCCGCCCGGCGTCGGGCCCGAGGAGTACGCCGCGCTCGTCCGCGACGTGCGCCGCCTCGGGGTCACGACGGTCGTGGACACCGACGGCGAGCCGCTGCGGATGGCGGTTCGCGCCGAGCCCGCGGTCGTGTCACCGAACGTGCTCGAGGCGGAGGAGCTCGTCGGCCACGAGTTCAACGACGACGAGGACCGCGTGATCGCCGTGGCCGAGATGGTGGAGCTCGGGGCCCGCGAGGCGATCATGACCGTGCCCGACGGCTGCTTCGCGCGGGTGATGGAGGACGGGGGCCCGCAGATGTACCGGGTGCGCGTGGACCCGCAGGAGGCCCGCTCGGCGGTCGGCTCGGGCGACGCCTTCCTCGCCGGGTACGTCGCGGCGCGCTACTCGGCCCAGGCCCCGGCCGACTGCCTGGCCTTCGGCGTCGCCTGCGGCGCGGAGTCGACGCAGCACTTCGGGGCCGGCGTGGTCGATCCGGCGCGGGCCGAGCGCCTGCGCGGCGAGGTCGAGATCGCCCCGCTTCCGCTGCCCGCCGAGGTCCCGTAGGCGGCGCCCGAGCGCGCTCCGGCGGGCCCGAGGAGGCCGCCGGGACGGGTGCTAGCATCGCCGGCACTCGATGGTTGCCGCCTCGATCATGCGTCCGACCCCAGGTTCGGCTGTCCGCCGGGCGGGCGCTCGGCGAGCCGGAGGCCGATCGTGGAGGTAGAGATCGGCCGCGGGAAGAAGGCGCGGCGCGCGTACGGCTTCGACGACATGGCGATCGTGCCCTCCCGGCGCACGCGGGATCCCGACGACGTCGACATCTCGTGGACCCTGGGCCCGTACCGCTTCGAGCTGCCGCTGCTCGCCTCGGCGGTCGACGGCGTCGTCTCGCCGGGCACCGCCGGGATCCTGGGCAAGCTCGGCGGGCTCGCGGTGCTCAACCTCGAGGGCATCTTCTGCCGCTACGAGGATCCCGAGGAGCAGCTCGAGCGCATCGCCGGGCTCCCGCGCGAGGCCGCGACCCGGGAGATGCAGGCGATCTACCAGGAGCCGGTCCAGGCCGAGCTGATCGCCCGGCGCATCCGCGAGATCAAGGACCAGGGCGTCGTCGTGGCGGCCTCGCTCACGCCGCAGCGGGTGCGCACCCACTACGAGACGGCGCTCGAGGCCGGGCTCGACATCCTCGTCATCCAGGGCACGGTCGTCTCCGCCGAGCACGTGTCCTCCGACGAGAGCCGTCCGCCGCTGAACCTCAAGGAGTTCATCGCCGACCTGCCGATCCCGGTGGTGGTCGGCGGCTGCGCCTCCTACCACACCGGACTGCACCTCATGCGCACCGGCGCGGCGGGCGTGCTCGTCGGCGTCGGGCCGGGGGCGATCTGCACGACGCGCGGGGTGCTCGGCATCGGCGTGCCGCAGGCCACCGCGATCGCCGACGTCGCCGCCGCCCGCTCCCAGCACATGCTCGAGACCGGCGACTACGTGAAGGTCATCGCCGACGGCGGCATGAGGAACGGCGGGGACCTCGCGAAGGCGATCGCCTGCGGGGCCGACGCCGTGATGATCGGCTCGCCGCTCGCGCGCGCCCACGAGGCGCCGGGCCGCGGCTACAACTGGGGGATGGCGACGTTCCATCCCACGCTGCCGCGCGGGACCCGCGTCGCCACCGTCCAGAACGGGTCGCTCGCCGAGATCGTCACCGGGCCGGCGCGCGAGAACGACGGCACGTTCAACCTCATGGGCGCGCTGCGGACCTCGATGGCGACGTGCGGCTACCGGGACATCGCCGAGTTCAACCGCGCGGAGCTCATGGTGGCGCCGGCGCTCCAGACCGAGGGCAAGTACCTCCAGCGCGAGCAGCAGGTCGGGATGGGGTCCAACGGGAAGGCCGCCGCGCTTGCCGGCACCGCCGACTGAGCCGCTGACCGCGTCCACGGCGGCGCTCGGCGCCGCGGACGAGTCCGGCCCGGTCACGCCGCCCCAGGCCGCCGACGAGGTCGTCGTCCTCGACTACGGCGGGCAGTACTCGCAGCTGATCGCGCGCCGCGTGCGCGAGTGCGGGGTCTTCTCCGAGCTCCTGCCCCACCACGCCGGGGCCGCGGCGGTCGCGCGGCGCCGGCCCAAGGGCCTCATCCTCTCGGGCGGCCCGGCGTCGGTCTACGCCGACGGCGCCCCGGCGCTCGAGCGCGGGCTGCTCGAGCTCGGGATCCCGGTGCTCGGCATCTGCTACGGGATGCAGCTCATCGTCAAGGCGCTCGGCGGGGACGTCCGCGGGGCCGAGGTCGGCGAGTTCGGCCGCTCGACCCTGACGGTCGGCGAGCCGGGCCGGCTGCTGGCCGGGCTGCCGCGGGAGCAGACGTGCTGGATGTCCCACCGCGACACGGTCTTCGCGCCGCCGCCGGGCTTCACCGCGCTCGCCTCGTCGACCTCCTCGCCGGTCGCGGCGCTCGAGTCGGTCGAGCGCGGGATCTACGGGATCCAGTTCCACCCCGAGGTCGTCCACACGCCCTACGGGCAGGACATCCTCACCCGCTTCCTGCACCGAGGTGTGCGGCTGCGAGCCGACGTGGAGCGCCGGCTCGATCGTCGAGGACCAGATCGCGCGGATTCGCGCCCAGGTCGGCGACGGGCGCGTGATCTGCGGGCTCTCGGGCGGCGTCGACTCCTCGGTCGCCGCGCTGCTCGTCCATCGCGCGGTCGGAGACCAGCTGACCTGCGTGTTCGTCGACCACGGCCTGATGCGCAAGAACGAGGGCGACCAGGTGATCTCCGCCTTCCGCGACCACTTCAAGGTGCCGCTCGTCGCGGTGGACGCGGAGGAGCGCTTCCTCGCCCGGCTCGCCGGGGTGACCGACCCCGAGGCCAAGCGCAAGGCGATCGGCGCGGAGTTCATCCGCGTCTTCGAGGAGGAGGCCTCGCGCCTGGCCGAGGACGGCGCCGGCGCGCGCTACCTCGTCCAGGGGACGCTGTACTCCGACGTGATCGAGTCCGGCGGCGGCACCGGGGCGGCGACGATCAAGTCCCACCACAACGTCGGCGGCCTGCCCGAGGACCTCGACTTCGAGCTCGTCGAGCCGCTGCGGGCGCTGTTCAAGGACGAGGTCCGGGCCGTGGGCGCCGAGCTCGGCCTGCCCGAGCGCCTGGTCTGGCGCCAGCCCTTCCCCGGGCCGGGGCTGGCGATCCGCATCGTCGGCGGCGAGGCGACCCGCGAGCGGCTCGAGATCCTGCGCGAGGCCGACGCGATCCTCCAGGACGAGATCCGCGCGGCGGGGCTCTACCGCGAGCTGTGGCAGTCGTTCTGCGTGCTGCCGGACGTCCGCACCGTCGGGGTCCAGGGCGACGAGCGCACCTACGGCCACGTCGTCGTCATCCGGGCGGTGACGAGCGACGACGCGATGACCGCCGACTGGGCCCGGCTGCCCTACGACCTGCTCGAGCAGATCGCCTCGCGGATGATCAACGAGATCCGCGAGGTGAACCGGGTGGTGCTGGACATCACGTCAAAGCCCCCCGGCACCATCGAATGGGAATAGGGGCGCCCGGGCCGAAGCCCGGCGGCGTCCTCGGGGGAGGTCCGTGCGGAGCACTGTCCCTCCCCCTGCGTCCTGGCCAGGCTTGACCCGGGCGGCCCCGCTGCTCCTAGCTCACGCGGTCCCAGGCCCGCAGCGCGCCGAGTGGATCCACCGGGGAGCCGCCCTGGTACCAGCCCGGGGCGTTCCAGATCTCGAAGTGCAGGTGGCAGCCCTGCGCGTCGCCGGTGTCGCCGACGTAGCCGATCGTCTGGCCGGTGTAGACGCGCTCGCCCTTGCGGACGAGCGCCCGGGAGCGCAGGTGGGCGTACATGAAGTCCCGGGTCGTCCCCGCCCCGTCGATCACGAGGTAGTTGCCGGCGGCGCCCTGGTAGCCCTCGTACTGGACGCGGCCGCCGCGCGCGGCGACGAGACGGGTCCCGCAGGCGGCGAAGGTGTCCTGCCCCTGGTGGCTGTGGCCGGAGCGGCCCGCGCCGAAGCGCCCGGCGGACAGGCCGAACTGGTGGGCGCCGCGGATCGGGAACACGTAGGGGACGAAGGTGAACGAGCCGACCGTGGCCTGTCCCTCGCTCCCCAGCGCCTGGGCGCTGGACCGAACGCCCCGCGGCTGGTCGCCGATCGTGAGGCGGAACTGGTAGCGGCCCGCCGGCGGGACCCGGCCGTCGAGCGTCCCGCTCCAGCGCACGGTCCGCGGCGTACCGGGCGCGACTCCGTAGGCCGTCCACGAGGCGACGCCCTGCCCGTCGGAGAGCCGGACGAGATCGACCCGGACGTCCTGGGCCTTCGCGGTCTGCAGGACGTAGCTGACGCCGGCCCGGCGGCGGCCGTAGAAGATGACGCGGCTGGCCTCGAGCTCGGCGCGCACGCCGGAGCGGCTGGTGAGCGGGCTGCTGCGGTCGATGACGATCGTCGCCCGGCTCGCGGGGGAGGCGATGTCGCCGGAGGCCACGACCTGGACGGGCCCGGTGCGGGCCCCGGAGGGCACGTGGACCTCGACGGCGCCGGCCTTCGCGCGCCCCCGGGCCGCGGCGTCGTCGCCGCCGCCGCGGGCGCCGAGGAAGACGACGGCGAGGCGGCCGTCGAGGTGGCGCCCGCTCACGCGGACGGTGCCGCCCGGGCGCACCGCCGTGGCGGCGGTGCAGCGGGTGGCGCAGCGGACCGCGTCGGCCGTCGGGCGTGGGGCGGCAAATGCCCCGCCGTCGTAGGCGGCCGCGGGCAGCGCGGAGCCGGCGCCCAGCGCGGTCATCGTGATCGTGGCTGCCGCGCAGCGGCGCGCGACGGTTTCCGCTCGCATCGAGGTCGATGCCTCCCTTGTCTCGTGCCTGCGGGGTTAGCTGTCGGGCTCGCGCGAAGGGACCGCGCTACCGGGCGCCAGTGCCCGGATTCGCCCCTCGATCGCCACGTGGCGACCAGTGGGTTCCCCGCTCCTTCGTACCCGGCGGCAGGGACGAAGGACTCGGCTGGCGTGTCAATGCTTCTGTCCTCAACATACACAGCGGGCGGGATAGGTTGCGCCGCCCGACGGGTGCGGGGCACCTCCGGGGTCCGATGGCCGGGGCCTCAGGGCTCCTACTTCCACGCCCGCGGGCGTTTCCCTATCATGGGCCGCTCCGCCGCGCCCGACCGGCGCGGCGTCCTGCGTCATGAAGACCTACGTCGCCAACCCGGAGACCCGCGATCGGCGCTGGTACGTCGTCGATGCCGAGGGCCAGACCCTCGGCCGGCTGGCCACCCGCCTCGCCGACACCCTGCGCGGCAAGCTCAAGCCCGACTACACCCCGCACGTCGACACGGGCGACTTCGTGATCGTCGTCAACGCCGAGAAGATCGCCGTGACCGGCAACAAGCGCGCCGACAAGCGCTACTACCGGCACTCGGGGTATCCGGGTGGCCTGCGGTCCCGCACGCTGGAGGAGATGCTCCAGCGCCGGCCCGAGGAGGTCATCCGGCGTGCGGTGAAGGGGATGCTCCCCCGCAACCGGCTGGCCCGCCGGCAGATCACCAAGCTCAAGGTGTACGCCGGGCCCGAGCATCCCCACGCCGCCCAGCAGCCCGAACCCCTGGAGCTCTCCTCGTGACCGAGCAGCCGCCGACCGACGAGCCTCAGGAGCCCGAGTCCGGCGCCGGCGAGCCGGCGGAGTCGCCGCCGGCGGACGAGCCGGCCGCGCCCGAGGCCGCCGCCGCGCCCGAGGCCGCGCCGGAGGCCGAGGCCGAGAGCCGCGCCGGAGGCCGAGGCCGCGGGCGGCCGCGCCCGAGGCCGAGACCGAGACCGCCCCCGAGCCTGACGCACCCGTGGCGCCCGAGGCCGAGCCGGCCGAGGCCGCCGCCGAGGCCGAGGCTCCGAGGGCCTCCGCCGAGGCCCCGCCGACCGAGCCCGCCGCGGAGCCGGAGCCCGTCGCGCCGCGCGAGAAGCCCGCGATCCCCGGCGCGGACCTCGAGCCCGACATCGTCCCCGAGGGCCAGGACGCCCTCGGCGCCGAGGGGGAGGGCGTCGTCGCCGAACCGGTCGAGGGCGAACCCGAGGCGGTCGCGCCGGCCGAGGGCGAGGAGGAGGAGGCCGCCGCCGAGGAGCAGCCGATCGCCGGTGCCACGATCGACCTCGCCAAGGGCGCGACGTACAAGGCGACCGGCAAGCGCAAGAGCGCGGTCGCACGGGTCGTGCTCACGCCCGGCTCCGGCACCTACACGATCAACGGGCGCACGCTGGACGCGTTCTTCCCGCGGATCACGCTGCGCCGCGTCATCTGCCAGCCGCTCGAGACCGTCGGCTACGAGACCCGCATGGACGTCACCGCCCGCATCCACGGCGGCGGGGTGTCATCGCAGTCCGGGGCACTGCGCCACGGGATCGCGCGGGCGCTGCTCGAGGCCGATCCCAACCTCCGCGGCGAGCTCAAGCGCCGCGGGTTCCTCACGCGCGACCCGCGCCGCAAGGAACGCAAGAAGGCCGGCCTGAAGAAGGCCCGCAAGCGGCCGCAGTTCTCCAAGCGGTAGCGCTCCGGCGCCCGCGGCGGACGACATGACCCGCAGGCTGTTCGGCACGGACGGCGTCCGTGGCCCGGTCGGCGAGACGCTCACCCCCGAGCTCGTGCTCGCGCTCGGCCGCGCGGCGGTGCGCGGCCTCGACGCCGCGACGCCGCAGGTCCTGGTGATCCGCGACACCCGGGAGTCCGGCCCGATGCTCGAGTCCGCGCTCGCCGCCGGGATCGCCGAGGCCGGCGGGCACGCGCTGCTGGCCGGCATCCTCCCGACGCCCGCCGCGCCGCTGCTCATCGCCCGCCACGGACTCGATCTCGGCGCGGTCATCTCCGCCTCCCACAACCCGTTCGCCGACAACGGCGTGAAGTTCTTCGGCGCCGACGGCGACAAGCTCTCCGACGCGGCGGAGGCCGCCATCGAGGCGCGGCTCGACGGGCCGACGCCGGACCGGCCGCCTCGCGTCGGGCGGGTGCGCACGATGCACGGGACGCTCGAGGACTACCTGCGGGCGCTGCACGAGCGCTTCGGCGGGCTCGACCTGACCGGCCGGCGGGTCCTGCTCGACTGTGCGAACGGGGCGACGTTCGAGGCCGCCCCCGAGATCTTCCGGCGACTGGGCGCCACGGTGGAGGTGATGGCCGACGCGCCGGACGGCCGCAACATCAACGCCGGCTGCGGCTCCACGCACGTCGAGGCGCTGGCCGCCGCCACCGCCGCCGGCGGCCACGACGCCGGCTTCGCGTTCGACGGCGACGGGGATCGCGTGCTGGCCGCCGACCGCACCGGCGCGGTCGTCGACGGCGACGAGATCCTGGCGCTCGGCGCGCTCCACCTGCGCGCGGCCGGCCGGCTCCCCGGCGGCGGCGTCGCCGTCACGGTGATGGCGAACTTCGGCTTCCACGCCGCGATGCGCGCGGCCGGGATCGAGGTCGCCACGACGGCCGTCGGCGACCGCTACGTGCTGGAGGCGCTGCGCGAGCGCGGATGGGCGTTCGGGGGAGAGCAGTCGGGGCACGTGATCGAGCTCGGGTTCGCGCCCTCGGGCGACGGCATCGCCACGGCGCTCCTCACGCTCGAGGCCCTCGGCGGACGAGACCTCGCCGAGCGGGACGCGATGGAGAAGCTGCCCCAGCGCCTGATCGGCGTCCGCGTGCGGGATCGCACCGCGTTCGCCGGCGCCACGGCGCTCCGGGCGGCGATCGACCGCGAGGCCGCGGCACTCGAGGGCCGCGGGCGGGTGCTCGTCCGTCCCAGCGGCACCGAGCCGCTCATCCGCGTGATGGCCGAGGCCCCGAGCGAGGCGGAGGCGCAGGAGGTCTGCGAGCGCCTGGCCGGTCTCGTCGAGGCCTCGCTGGGTGCCTCGCCCGCCCCCTGACCGACCGTCCAGTCCATACCGGCCGGCCGACCGGGCGCCGCTACACTCGGTCGCACCCGCCCCCGCGGGACGGGCGACGCCTCCGACGCGGCGTCCGATGCGTTGAGGAACGGAGGTTTCGCCCATGTGCGGCATCGTCGGCTACGTCGGCGCCCGGCCCGTTCGCGACCTGGTGCTCGCGGGCCTCGAGAAGCTGGAGTACCGCGGCTACGACTCCGCCGGCATCTCCGTGCTCGACCACGGGGAGATCCGCTCCGTCCGCGCGGTGGGCAACCTCTCGGCGCTGCATGCGGCGATCGAGGCGCAGACCCGGGCCGCCACCGGACCTGCCGGCGGCGGGGCGGTCGCGGTGGCCGAGCGGGAGCCCGGCACCGGAATCGGCCACACCCGCTGGGCCACCCACGGCCGCGTCACCGAGGAGAACGCCCACCCGCACACCGACACGGCGGACCGCATCCACATCGTGGTCAACGGCATCGTCGAGAACTTCGTGGAGCTCAAGCGCGAGCTCCAGGCGGACGGCGCCGTCTTCACCTCGGAGACCGACGCCGAGGTCATCGCGCACCTCGTCTCCCGCCACGACGACGGCGACCTGCTCGCGGCGGTGCGCGCCGCCTACGCCCGCCTGGAGGGCCACTTCGCCTTCGTCGCCATGTCCGCCGCGGAGCCGGGCCTGCTCGTCGGCGCCCGGCGGGAGTGCCCGCTCGTCGTCGGGCGCGGCGAGGGGGAGGCGTTCTTCGCCTCCGCCGTCCCCGCCTTCCTGGCCGAGACGCGGCACGTCCAGTACATCGAGAACGGCGAGATCGTCGCGATCCGTCCCGACGGCGCCGAGTTCACCGCCGCCGACGGCACGGTCGTGAGCCGCGAGGTGGTCGAGGTCGACTGGGACGCCGAGACGGCCGAGAAGGGCGGCTACGACACCTTCATGCTCAAGGAGATCCACGAGCAGGCGGACGCGGTCGCCGAGACGGTCGCCGACCGCACGGCCCGGGGGGACGGCGTCGACCTCGGCGACCTCGGCGCGATCGACGACGAGCGGCTGCGGACGATCCGGCGGATCGTCGTCGTGGCCTGCGGCACCTCCTACCACGCCGGGCTGATCGGGCGCTACGCGATCGAGGAGTGGGCCCGCGTCCCGGTCGAGATGGACCTCGCCTCCGAGTACCGCTACCGCAACCCGGTCGTGGGGCCCGACGACCTGGTGATCGGCATCTCCCAGTCCGGCGAGACGCGGGACACGCTCGCCGCGATGAAGCTCGCCGGGGATCGCGGGGCCACCGTGCTGGCGATCACGAACGTGATGGGCTCGCAGGCCGAGCGCGAGTCCGACGGGGTGCTCTACACCCGGGCGGGCCTGGAGATCGGCGTCGCCGCGACGAAGACCTTCACCAGCCAGGTGGCCGCGATGTACCTCCTCGCCCTGCGCCTCGCCGAGCTGCGGGGCACGCTGGAGCCCGAGGCGCTCGCCGCCCTCGTGGGGGAGATCAAGCACCTGCCCCACCACGTCGAGACGGTGATCGCCACGGCCGACGCGCCCGCGCGCTCGATCGCCGAACGCTTCCGCGACGCCGAGTTCTTCCTCTACCTGGGGCGCCACGTCGGGCTCCCGGTCGCGCTGGAGGGCGCGCTGAAGCTCAAGGAGATCTCCTACATCGCCTGCGACGCCTACGCCGCCGGCGAGATGAAGCACGGGCCGATCGCCATGCTCGACGATCGGACCCCGGTCGTCTGCGTCGCCACCGAGTCCCCGGTGCTGGACAAGGTCGCGTCGAACATGCAGGAGGTCCGGGCCCGTGGCGCGCACGTCATCGCCATCGTCTCCGCGGGCGACGACGAGATCGGCGAGCACGCCGAGGAGGTCATCGAGGTGCCGCGCACCCACTGGATGCTCGCGCCGATCCTCGCCGTGATCCCGCTGCAGCTGCTCGCCTACCACGTCGCCCGCCTGCGCGGCCTGAACGTCGACCAGCCGCGCAACCTCGCGAAGACCGTCACGGTCGAGTAGCGGCGGTAGCATCGCCCGGGTGAGCCCCGTCGGCGTGGACCTGCTGGAGATCGCGCGCCTCGAGCGCGCCCTGGCGCGCCGTCCGCGGCTCGGTGAGCGGCTCTTCACCGACGCCGAGCGGGCCTACGCGGCGACCCGCGCCCGGCCGGCCCAGCACCTCGCCGCCCGCTTCTGCGCGAAGGAGGCCGTGACCAAGGCGCTCGGCCTGCCCGTCCTGCGGCCGCGCGAGATCGAGGTGGCGGGTGACGGCGGCCCGCCGACGGTGCGGCTGCACGGCGCCGCGGCGGCGCGCGCGGACGCGCTCGGCGTCGCGGTCGAGATCTCGCTCACGCACACGCGACGCGACGCGGCCGCGGTGGCGCTCGCCGCGTGACCCTGCCGGGCTGGCTCGAGCCGCTCCAGGGCGCGGCGGAGCAGCGCGCCACCGACCGCCGCGCGATCGACGAGCTCGGCATCCCCGGGCTCGAGCTCATGGAGCGCGCGGGCTCGGGGCTCGCCGAGGTCGTGGGCGAGCGGGTCCCCACCGGCCGGATCGCGGTGGTCTGCGGCTCGGGGAACAACGGCGGTGACGGGCTCGTCGCCGCCCGACGGCTTCGGGAGCTCGGCCGCGAGGTCGACGTGCTCGCCCTCGGCGATCCCGCCGCGTGGCGGGGCGACGCGGCCACGAACCGCGACCGGCTGCCGGGCGACCCGGCCGCCGGCTGGGAGGGCGCGCTGCCGGCCGGCGCGGCCGGGATCGTCGACGCGATGCTCGGCACGGGCTTCTCGGGAACGCCGCGCGAGCCGGTGGCGGGCGCCATCCGCGCGCTGGCCGCCGCGCGCGAGCGCGGGGCCGCGGTGGTGGCCTGCGACGTGCCGAGCGGCGTCGACGCCTCGACGGGCGAGGTCCCGGGCGCCGCGGTGGCCGCCGACGCCACGGTGACCTTCGACGCCGGCAAGCCCGGGCTGTGGATCACGCCGGGCAAGGCGCTCGCGGGCACGGTGTCGGTGATCGACATCGGGATCCCCGCGGCGGCGGCCGCCACGCCGGAGATCGGACTCATCGGGGATGCGGTGCTCGACGTCATCCCGCGGCGCGGCGCGGAGGCGACGAAGTTCACCGCCGGCAGCGTGCTCGTCTGCGGCGGGTCCACCGGCCTCTCCGGCGCCCCGTGCCTCGCCGCGCTCGCGGCCGCGCGGGCCGGCGCCGGCTACGTGACCGCGGCGGTCCCGGCCTCGCTCGACCTCGTCGTCGAGGTCCGGCTGCTCGAGGTCATGAGCCTGCCGCTGCCCGACCATGACGGCGCGCTGGGCCCGGACGCGCTCGAGCCGCTGCTGGAGCGGACCGCGCGCGAGGACGCGGTCGTGGTGGGCCCGGGCCTCGGCCGCGACGACGCGACCCAGGAGCTCGCCCGCGCCATCGCCGCGCGCGCCGCGCTGCCGCTCGTGCTCGACGCCGACGGGCTGAACGCCCACGCCGGGCGTCTCGGCGAGTTGGCCGGGCGGCCGGCGCCGACGGTCCTCACGCCGCACGGCGGGGAGCTCGCGCGCCTGCTCGGGGTCGACGGCGACGAGGTGCGCGCCCGCCGACTCGCGCTCGCGCGCGAGGCGGCGTCGCGGGCCGGCGCGGTGCTGGTGCTCAAGGGCGACGACACGCTCGTCGCGCACCCCGACGGGCGGGTGGCGGTGAGCCCGGGCGGCGCGCCGGCGCTGGCCACCGCGGGGACGGGCGACGTGCTGTCCGGCACGATCGCCGCGATGCTCGCCAAGCGCCTGGACGCCTGGACGGCGGCCTGCGCCGGCGTGCTGCTCCACCTCCACGCGGGCCGGCTGGCCGGGGCGCCGCACGGGCCGGACGGGGTCCTGGCCTCCGACGTCGCGGCCCGCCTCCCCGCCGCGCTGGCCCGATAGTCTCAGCGCGATGAGCGAGCCCACGACCCCGTAGTGCCGACGGTCGCCGACATCATGGACGCCGACGTCGTCAGCGTGCACCCCGAGGACGACGTCCACACCGCGATCACGACGCTGCGCGAGCACGACCTCCCCGGCGTGCCGGTGGTCGACGCCGACGGCCGCTGCGTGGGCATCGTCACCGAGGCGGACCTCGTCCTGCGCGACGAGGCGGCGGACATCAGCCTCCCGCATCACGTCGACATCATGGGCGGCGTGATCTTCCTCGAGTCGACGAAGCACTTCGAGGCGCGGGTGAAGAAGGCGCTCGCGTCGACGGTCGTCGACATGATGACCGCCGATCCGGTGACCGTCGCGCCCGACGCGCCGGTCGAGCAGGCCGCGCGGCTCATCGCGGAGCGCAAGCACAACCGTCTGCCGGTGGTCGGCGCGGACGGTCGCCTCGTCGGCGTCGTCACCCGCGTCGACGTCCTCGACGCGCTCACCGCCTGAGATGGCTCCCGCGGCGCAGCGGGCGCGCGCCCGGTGATCCGGGCCGAGGCCGCGATCGACCTCGCGGCCGTCGAGCGCAACTGTGCCCGCCTGCGCGGCGGCCTCGCCCCCGGGGCGGCGCTGTGCGCGGTGGTCAAGGCCGACGGATACGGGCACGGCGCCGCGCCGGTGGCGCGGGCCGCGCAGGCCGGCGGCGCGACCTGGCTCGCGGTCTCCACCGCGCACGAGGCCGCCGAGCTCCGCGCCGCGGGCGTCGAGGGCCGGGTGCTCGTGATGGGGGCGCTGAGCGGCGAGGAGATCCCCACCGTGCTGCGGGCGCGGGCGGACGTGGTCGTCTGGCGCGAGGCCTTCGTCGGCGCGCTCGCCGCCCACGCGAGCGCGGACGTCGGCGTCCACGTGAAGCTCGACAGCGGCATGGGCCGGCTCGGGACCCGCGACGCCGACGAGGCGCGCCGCGTCGCGGAGGCGGTGATCGCGGCGCCGGGCCTGGAGCTCGCCGGGGCGATGACGCACTTCGCCACGGCCGACGCCGATCCGGAGTTCATGGAGCTCCAGCGCGACCGCTTCGAGCCGTTCGCCGCCGAGATCCGCATGATGGCGCCGGGCGCGGTGGCGCACGCCGCGAACAGCGCGGCGACGCTCCGCGATCCGGGCACGCACTTCGACCTCGTCCGCTGCGGCATCGCGATCTACGGCATGGACCCGTTCGGCTTCGACCCCGAGGAGCAGGACCTCGAGCCGGCGCTCGCCCTGCGGTCCTACGTGGCCGACGTGAAGCCGATCGCGCCCGGCGAGAGCACCGGGTACGGGCGCACCTTCGTCGCCGAGGAGGCGGGCTGGATCGCGGCGGTGCCGATCGGCTACGCCGACGGCGTGCGACGGCTGCTCTCCAACCGGGCGGATGTCCTGATCGGCGGCCGGCGGCGGCGCCTCGCCGGGACGGTGAGCATGGACACCGTGACGGTGGACCTCGGTCCGGCGCCCGACGTCGCCGTCGGCGCGGAGGTCGTGCTCCTCGGGGCGCAGGGCGGCGACCGCGTGCTGCCCGAGGAGTGGGCGCGGCACGCCGAGACGATCAACTACGAGATCTCCTGCGGGATCTCGGACCGCGTGCCCCGGGTCCACCACCGGGCCGGCGACTCGGGGTGAGCGACCGGCCGCGGCCGGCGATGAGCGACGTGGTGGGAGCCGCGCGCGCCGCGCTGGCCGGCGAGCGGGCGTGGCTCGTGGGCGGCGCCGTGCGCGATCGGCTGCTCGGTCGCGACACGGCCGACGCGGACCTCGTGCTCGCCGGCGATCCCGCCCGCGCCGCGCGGCGGCTCGCGCGAGCCGCGGGCGGAACGGCCTTCCCGCTCTCGGAGGCGTTCGGACACTGGCGTGTCGTCGGGCCCGGGCAGGCGTGGCAGGCCGATCTCGCCCCGCTCGCCGGCGGGTCGATCGAGGACGACCTCCGCCGTCGCGACTTCACGGTGAACGCGATCGCCGAGCCGCTCTCCGGCGGCCCGCCGATCGACCCGTCCGGCGGCGCCGCCGACCTCGAGGCCGGCGTGCTGCGGATGGTCGCGCCCGCCGCCTTCGACGCCGATCCGCTGCGGGTCCTGCGGCTGGTGCGGCTGGCCACCGAGCTGGGGCTCGACCCGGACGCCGACACGGTGGCCGCGGCCCGGATGCGGGCGCCGCGCCTCGGCGAGGTCGCGGGCGAGCGCGTCTTCGCCGAGCTGCGGCGGGTCCTCGTCACCGAGCGGCCGCTCGAGGGGATGGCGCTGATGGACGCCGTCGCCGCGACGGACGTCGTCCTGCCGGAGCTCGCGGCGCTTCGCGGGGTGGAGCAGAGCGCCTACCACCACCTCGACGTCCACGACCACACGCTCGCGGTGCTCGCCGAGGTCGTGGCGCTGGAGCGCGACCCGGCGCCGCTGGGCGAGCACGGCCGGGCCGCCTCGGCGCGGCTGCACGAGCCGCTGGCCGACGAGCTGACCGGCTGGGGCGCGCTGCGCCTCGGCGCGCTCTACCACGACGTCGCGAAGCCCACCACGCGGCAGACGTTCCCGGGCGGGCGGATCGGCTTCCCCGGCCATGACGCCGAGGGGGCGGAGATGGCGCGCGCGGCGCTCACGCGGCTGCGCGTCAGCGAACGGCTGCGCGCCCACGTCGCCGGGCTCGCCCGCCACCACCTGCGCCTCGGGTTCCTCGTCCACGACGCCCCGCTCTCGCGCCGCGAGGTCTACCGCTACCTCGCGGCGTGCGAGCCCGTCGAGGTCGACGTCACCGTGCTCTCCGTGGCCGACCGCCTCGCCACCCGCGGCCGCAAGGCCGACGAGGCCATCGCCCGACACCTCGACCTCGCCGACGGGATGCTCGGGGAGGCGCTCGCCTGGCGTGGCGCGCGCCCGGCGCCGCTCGTCCGCGGCGACGAGCTCGCGATCGCCCTCGGCATCGAGCCCGGCCCGGAGCTCGGCCGCCTGCTCGCCGAGGTGGAGGAGGCGCGCTTCGCGGGCGAGGTGAGCACCCGCGAGGAGGCCGTCGCCTGGGCGCGGCAGCGGGAGCGCGGGGCAGGGGGCTGAGCCGCCGGCGGACCCGGGCTCAAGCGTGGCGGCGGGTCCAGGTACCGGTGCAGCCAGCGCAGCGTCCGGGGCATGACCTCGTCCCCGTAGGCCTCCGCGTGGCGGGTCCCGGGGAGCACGACGAGCCGGTTGGGGACGCGCCTGGCGGTGAGCGCCCGCGCGAACCCGCGCAGCCCCGCGAGGGGAACGAGCTCGTCGGCGCTGTTGAACTGGAGGGTCGGGGCGTCGCCCCGCGTGACATGGGTCACGGGAGAGGCCGCCCGGCCCACCGGGCAGCGCGTCGCCGAGGCGCAGCCGAGGAAGTTCAGCACGAGGGAGCGCCGGAGCGCGTCGCCCGCCCCGAGCCCGACGCCGCTCGAGTGGAGGCGGAGGTCCGGCGGGCCCGACCAGGAGACCACGGCGTCGGCGTGGCCCGGCGCGCCGGCCCCGCCGAGGACGCCGAGCGCGTCGACGAGATAGCCGCCCGCGCTGCCGCCCACCGCCCCCACGCGGCGGGTGTCCGCGCCGTAGCGGGCGCCGTTGGTCCGCACCCACCGCGCCGCGGCCTGGACGTCGCGGAGCTGGGCGGGGTAGCGCCTGGCGGTGCAGAGGCGGTTCGCGGCGTCCGTGCAGATCAGCCGGTAGCTCACGACGAAGGCGACGAAGCCGCCCGCCGCGAGCTTGCCCCCGAAGCGGACCCAGTCGGCGCTCGCCTTGTCGCCGCTCACCCAGGCGCCGCCGTGGACGCCGAGGACCGCGGGATGCCGGCCCCGACCCGACGGGCGGTACACGTCGAGCTTCAGCGCGACGCCGCCGGCGGTGGCGAAGGTGACGTCGTGGGTGACCTTCACGGCCGCGGGGGCGGCGGCGGGCAGGGCGAGCACGGCGGCGAGCGCGGCGGCCAAGGCGAGCGTGCGGGCGGGACGGTGGCGAGTCACGGCGCGGGATCCTCTCATGTCGCCCGCCCCATCCGCCGCACCAGGGCCTCGGCGAGGGCGGCGGCGTGGCCGACGGTCTCGTGATCCACGTTGTCCGGCGTGTCGCTCGGCCAGTGGTAGTTGGCCGGCGCCTTGTACTCGGTCACCGAGCCGATCGAGGCCGAGGGGAAGCCGCGCCGCAGCGCGATCACGCCGTCGGTGGCGTTGCGCAGCCGCAGCCCGCGGCGCAGCGGGACGCCCGCCTCCGCCGCGGCGGAGGCGACCGCCTCGCGCACCGCCGTCGGGTAGTCGCGCATCACGAGCATGCCCTCGCCCTCGATCAGCGCGAGCTCCGGCGAGCCGACGGTGTCGAGGCAGACGACCGTCGTCGTCTCGCGCGACAGACCATCGAGGTGGCGGCGGGCGAAGGCGTCCATGCCCTCCATGAAGGACTCCTCGGACCCCGTCGAGACGAGGAGCAGGCGCAGCCCGCCGACCGGCTCGTCGCGCAGCGCCTCGGCGAGCCCGACGAGCACCGCCACGGCGGTCAGGTTGTCGTTCGCGCCGGGCACGACGGCGCGGGCGCCGATGTCGGCGAAGGCCGCCGCGCTCCCGAGCCCGAGCGCCGCGCCCGCCCACAGCAGCGCACGGCGATCGAGCAGGGCGCCCATGCCGACGAGCACCGGACCGGCGAGCACCGGCGCCATGAGCGGCGGCGAGGTCTCGGCCCGGGCGAGCAGACCCGGCGCGAGGCGCGTGATCGCGGGCAGGATGCCGGGGTGGAAGATGAGCCCGGAGTGCGCGGCGTCGTGGTGGGCGACGAGGACGAGCGTGCGCTCGGCGTGCCGCTCTCCGCCCTCGGCGACGACGTTCCACGTCGTCCGGGCCGGCAGCCGGCGGCGCCAGCGGAACGCCCCCGAGCCGACGTCGTCCCACACCGCCCACGCCCCGGCGGCGCCGACCGCGGCGGCGAGCGCGCGGGCGCCCCCGCCGCCGCGCAGCGCGGCCAGCCCGCCGAGCCCCGCGGCCGCGGCCGGGAGACCCAGCGGCCACCAGTAGGTCCCGTGCGCGCGCTCGGCCTCGACCCGGGCCTCGCAGCCGCGCTCTCGCAGGGCGCCGGCGATCCACTCGGCCGCCTCGCGCTCGCCGTCCGACGCCGAGGGCCGCTCGATCGCGGCGAGATGCTCGATCACGGCGCGGAGGGTCGCGGGGGAGACCGGCACGGCGGCGGACCGTAGCGGACGCCCGTGGCGCCGGGGCGCCGCGTCGCGCCGCCCCGCGCGCCTCGCGCCGGCCCGCGGCTCGGGCGCGGGTAGGCTTCGCGCCCATGGCCGATCCCGACTGCCTCTTCTGCGGCATCGTCGCGGGCGCGCTGCCCTCGACGATGGTGGCGGAGGACGAGCGCACCGTCGCCTTCATGGACATCAACCCGGCCACCCGCGGCCACCTGCTCGTCGTGCCCCGCGCGCACAGCGCCGACATCACCGAGACCGATCCGGCCGACCTCGCGGCCAGCATCGATGTGGCGCAGGCGCTCACCCGCCGGGCGCTCGAGCGCCTCGGGGCGGACGGCGTCAACGTGCTGAACGCCTGCCGCCCGGTCGCGGGCCAGACGGTGTTCCACGTGCACCTCCACGTGATCCCCCGCTACGCCGACGACGGGATCTCGCTCCCCTGGGTCCCCAGGGCCGGCGACCCCGCCGAGATCGCGGCGGCGGCGGAGGTGCTGCGCGGATGAGCGGCGATCCCGTCCGGCTCGAGCGCGAGGCCGGCGGTCTGGCGGTCGTCACCTTCGACGCCCCGCCGCTCAACCTCTTCGACGCCGCCCTCGGCGCCGGCCTCCGGGCCGCGGTGGCGGCGCTCGAGGCCGACCCGCCCCGGGCCGTGCTCTTCCGGGCCGAGGGGCGGGCGTTCACCGGCGGGGTCGACGTCCAGGTGTTCGCGGGACTCGACGGCCCGGACGCGGCGACCGCGCTCTTCGCCGACCTCGTCGACACCGCGCGGCGCGTGGAGGCGCTGCCCTGCCCGACGGTGCTCGCGGCGCATGCGCTCACGCTGACCTGGGCCTTCGAGCTGGCCCTCGCCTGCGACCTCATCCTGGCGGCGGAGGCGGCCGCCTTCGGGCTCGTCGAGGCCCGGGTCGGCCTGACGCCGGCGATGGGCGGGACCCAGCGCCTCGCGGAGCGGGCCGGGACCGGCCGGGCGCGCGAGCTCGTGATGACGGCCGAGGTCTACGCCGCCGAGACGCTGGAGCGCTGGGGCGTGGTCAACCGCGTGCTGCCCGACGCGGGCTTCGACGCCGCCGCGCGCGAGCTCGCCGCCGGCCTCGCCGCCGGGCCGACCCGCGCGCACGCGGCGACGAAGGCGATCCTCCGCGCCTACCTCGGCGGCGGGCTGGAGCGGGCGAACGACGAGACGCCGCGGCTCGCCGGCGAGCTCTTCGCCACGGAGGATCTGCAGGCCGGCGTCCGGGCCTTCCTCGACACCGGCCCCGGGACCGCGAGCTTCGAGGGGCGCTAGCTCCCTCGGCGACCTCGAGATCGATGCCGTCGACGGCCTTCGGGCCGCCCTCGAACTGCCGCTCGAGCCCCCGCGCGTCGATCGCCGCCATCGTGCGGAGCGCAACGTACCGTGCGGCAACCGGCGCGCTCCGGCCGCCGGCTGCGGTTGAATGTCGGCCATGAAGCGAATCCGAATCGCCCTCCTCGCCGTGCCCGCACTCGCCCTGACGGCCGCCGCGCCGGCCTCCGCGCGGGTGATCGAGCTCGGTCAGAGCACGGACAGCGTGGCCCCGAGCTGCATCAACAAGGCCTCGGACACGAACTGCCGAGCGGTGACCCGCACGAGCGCCTACCCCGTGCAGATCGGCCAGACGAAGGCCCCGATGACGGTGCCCGCCGACGGCCGGATCGTGGCGTTCACCCTCCGTCTCGGCAAGCCCACCCGCAAGCAGAACAAGTTCTTCAAGGACACCTATGGCGGCACCGCCAGGATGCGGCTCACCACGTTGAAGTACGGGCCGAAGTTCTCCACCACCGTGCAGCGCCAGAGCTCCGAGGTTCGGCTCGAGCCCTACTTCGGGAAGACCGTTCAGATCCCGCTGGGGAAGACGCTCGGCGTCAAGAAGGGCGAGGGCGTCGGCTTCACCACCTCCACGTGGGCACCGATCCTGGCGCTCGGACTCGCGCGCGACAACTCGTGGCGCTCCAGTCGACCGCGCGGATCATGCGACCTGTTCGGGACGCAGACGGCGCTCCTGGGCGTCGGGACGAAGGGCGCGTTCGGGTGCTTCTACAGCACGGCGCGCCTCACGTTCACGGCCACCCTGATCACCACGCCGACGCCGCCGCCCGTCACCTTCGACTGACCGGCCCGCCCCGGCGGCGCTGCCGGCGATCGCGGGTGGTCTAGCCGGTCGGCGCGGCGCCCCCGCCGGAGCTCCCGCCGGTGCCGCCGCCCCCGCCGCCGACCCCGGCGCCGCCACCGCCGCCGCCCGTGCCGCCGCCGCCCGTGCCGCCGCCGCCGGTACCGCCGCCGCCGGTCCCGCCGCCGCTGTTCGGCGCGGCGCCCCCGCCGCCGCTCGGCGCGGCGCCGCCGCCGGTGTCGGTCCCGCCGCCGGAGCCGGTCCCCCCACCCGTTCCCGAGTCGGTGGTCGAGGGCGTCGTGGTCGTCGTCGTGCTCGGGGTCGTGACGGGCGACGCGCTCGTGTCGGAGGGCACGGTGAGGTCGGGCGTCGTCACGCTGCCCGAGGATGAGCCGCCGCCCCCGCAGGAGCCCAGCAGCAACGCGAGCACGAGCACGCCGGCGACGGCGGCGAGCGCGAGGGTGGCGGTGCGGCGGGTGGCGGGGGACACGCCGGGAAGTATCAGGCGTCGAGCGGCGCCATGCGACGGCCGCAGTGCGGGCAGTCGTTGAGGTCCTTCTGGGCCAGCTGGTCGCACCAGGTGCAGAAGCGCAGGTTCTCGACCGCCCAGGGCAGCGTGGAGGGGGACGGCGCGAGCGGCAGCAGCTCTGCCGACGACCTCGAGCTCCTCGCCGCGTCTCGCGGTCGACGTAGACCCGGCCGGCCTCGGCCTCGAGGACGATCTCGCGGCCGCGTGGAGGGGTCGCGCAGGCGGTAGCGCTGGCGGTCGGCACACGGCGGCGCGATCCTACCAGCGGGCCGGGCGCCGCCGTCCGCCGGCTAGCGTGGGCTCCGGCGTGCGGATCCTCATCTTCCACGGCTACCTGCTGCGCGGCACGGGCTCCAACGTCTACAACGCGAACCTGGCGCGCGGCGCTCGTCGGCCTCGGGCACGAGGTGCACCTGCTCTGCCAGGACCGCGCGCCCGGCGGCGCTCGACTTCGTCGACGCGGCCGGGGACTGGGACGGCGGCGAGCTGCGCCGTGCTCACGCTGCGCGAGCCGGCGCGCTGCACGGCCTGACCGCCCGACATCGGCGGCCTGCTGCCGGTCTACGTCGCCGACCGCTACGAGGGCATCGAGGCCCGGCCGTTCGCCGACGCTCGACGACGCCGAGCTCGAGCGCTACCTCGACGCGAACGTCGCGGCGGTCGCGCGAGGTCGCCGCGCGCGTCCGCCCGACGTCGGCGCTCGCCAACCACCTCGTGATGGGCCCCGCGATCCTCGCCCGCGCCCTGCGGCGGCGCGTGCCCTACGCGGTGAAGATCCACGGCAGCGCGCTGGAGTACACCGTCAAGCCCCGAGCCCGAGCGCTTCCTGCCCTACGCGCGCGAGGGGCTGGCCCGCGCCCGCGGCGTGCTCGTCGGCTCGCGCCACACGGCCGACCGGCCTGTGGGCGACGATGGGCGACCCGGCGCTGCCGGCGCGCACGCGGCTGGGGCCGCCCGGGGTCGACGTCGCAGCACTTCGCGCCGCGCGAGCCGGCCGCGGCCCGCGGCCGGCGAGCGCTCGCGCGCTCGCCGAGCGTCTGGCGGCCAGGACGAGGCGCACCGCGCCGGACTCGGCCTTCGCGCGCGACCCGCGGCGGCCGCCGCCGCGCTGCGCCTCCTGCGCCGGCGGCGAGGAGCCGCTCGTCGCCTACGTCGGCAAGCTGATCGTCTCCAAGGGCGTCGACCTGCTCGCTCGCCGCCTGGCCGCTGGTGCTGGAGCGCGTGCCGGACGCGCGGCTCGTCGTCGTCGGCTTCGGCGCCTACCGCGAGGGCTGCGAGCGGCTCCTCGGCCGCGCTCGCCGCCGGCGACCTCGACGCCGTCGCGCGATCGCTCTGCGCGGCCGCGCGCCGGAGGGCGGCCCCGCGGCGCCGCTGCGCCACCTGCTCGCCTTCCTCGACGGGCTCGACGGCGACGACGCGGGCGCGAGCGCTACCTCGCGGCCGCGGCGGCGCTCGCCGAGCGCGGTCGTGCTGTCACCGGGCGCCTCGAGCACGACGAGCTCGCCGACCTGCTGCCGGCCTGCGAGGCCCAGGTCGTGCCCAGCACGTTCCCCGAGGCGTTCGGGATGGTCGCCGCCGAGGCGGCGGCGTGCGGCGTGCTGCCGGTCTGGCCGCGCACTCCGGGCTGGCCGAGGTCGCCGGCGCGCTGGCCGCCGAGGCTCCGGCGGAGGCGCGCCCGTGGCTGTCCTTCTCGCGTCGGCCCGCGGACCGTCCGGCGCGACCTCGCCGAGCGCCTCGTGGGGTGGCTCGCGCGCCCCGGACGCTGCGCGAGGAGACGCGCGCCGCGCTCGTGGCCACGGCGCGCGAGCGCTGGTCGTGGGAGGGCGTCGCCCGCGGCGTGATCGCGGCGGCGAAGGGCGAGCTCGACGGCCTGCCGCAGGTCCGCCGGCCCCCGCCGCCTGACGCGACGGGCGCGCACGCGGTCCTCCCGCCCGTAGAGTGCCGCGTGACGATGGCTCCGACGAGCAGGAGCACCGCCGCCGCAGGCGCCGCGCTCGCGGCGGCCCTCGCCCTCGCCGCGCGTCGCGTCGCGGGCTGCGGCGACGGGCAAGGACAGCACGCCCGACCTCGTCCACGGCAAGCAGCTCTTCGTGGCGAAGTGCGGCTCCTGCCACGTGCTCGCCCGCGCCGAGCACGAAGGGCATCACCGGACCGAACCTCGACGCCGCGTTCCGCCAGTCGCTGGCGACGGCTTCAAGCGCGACACGGTCGAGGGCGTCGTGGAGAAGCAGATCCTCTATCCGAACCAGCGACGGGCGTGATGCCGGCGAAGCTCGTCGACGGGCAGGAGGCGAAGGACGTCGCCGCCTACGTCGCGTTCGCGGTCGCCCGCACGGGGCAGGACACCGGCCCGCTCGCCACCGCCGTCGCCGGCGTCGCAGAAGAAGACGGCCGTCGCCCGCGGACGGCAAGCTCGAGATCCCGACGGACCCGAACGGCCAGCTCGCCTATCTCGTCTCGGACGCCACCGCCCCGCCCGGACCGCTGACCGTCGACTCGAAGAACGCCTCGAGCACCCCGCACAACATCGCCGTCTCAGGCCCCGGCGCGAACGCGGCCGGCAAGGTGGTCGCGAACGGCGGCGTCTCGACCGTCAGGGTGACGCTCAAGCCCGGCACCTACCACGTTCTTCTGCACGGTCCCCGGCCACCGCCAGGCCGGCATGGAGGGCACGATCACCGTGAAGTAGTCCGGGGCGCCGGGCCGCGCTCCGCGAGAAGCAAGGGCGACTGGGCGTGCCGGTCTGCCGCCGACCCGGCGACCCGGCACGGCGCCGACGAGCCCTACGCCCGCCCGGCCCCCGCCGACACCGCCGGCGGCGGCGCCTCCGGCGAGCGCCCCGCGTCCCGTCCGCCGCCTCCGACGCCTTCCAGAACAGGAACGCGAACGCCCCCATGATCATCAGCACGTCGACGCTCATCATCAGCCCGGCCGCCGATCTGCTGGTCGGCCAGCGGCGCGAGGCCGTGCTCCCGCGGGCGGTCGCCGTAGAAGCCGGCGTAGATCGGCGAGCGCGTCATGACGATCGCCATGCCCATCATGATGCTCGCCATCCGCGCCGCGAAGACGTAGCCGATCTTCCACAGGTCCGCCGGCAGCCGCATGTGCTGGGGCTCGAGCACGACCCACCAGATGAGCAGGTTGGCGGCGAGGAAGGACTCGTGCTGGAGCACGTGGACGGCCGGGTCGCGGGCGGCGGCCTCGAACGTCGGCGCGAGGTGCCAGCCGTAGAGCGACGAGCACGTAGAGCACGAAGGCGGGGATCGGCCGCCGGATCCAGCGGAACGCCCGCCGCAGCCCGTGGCGCCGGGCGAGGAAGCACGAGCACCGGTCGCGGCAGGTAGAAGAGCAGGACCGGTGTGCGCAGCCCGACCAGCAGGAACGGCGCGGCGAGGTCGCCCGATCAGCAGGTGCTGGGCCATGTGCGAGCGAGAGCAGGTCCTCGGCGTAGGCCGCGACCGGCGAGGTGAAGCCGACGAGGAGCAGCCCCAGCCGACCCACCAGCAGGCCTGCCGGCCGCCCGGCACGCGGTAGCCGCGCCGCCCGCAGGATCCGCACCGCCCGCACGTAGAGCCCCGCGCCGAGCGCGAGCAGCACCAGCACGACCGGGTCGAGGGCGAGGCGCATCGACCCTCATGGTGACGGGTCGTGCGACGCCGCGGGGCCTCAGAACGCCGCGCGCGCCACCAGCACGACCGCCACGACCGCCGCCGCGACGATCACGACGTAGATCAGGAAGCGGAACGCCTCCTCCTCGGTGCGCAGCGGGTTCAGCACGGCCGGCCGCGGGCCATCTACAGGAGGTAGACCGTCGTGAAGACGATCACCCACATCACGTCGACGAAGTGCCAGTAGATGCCGGGCACCTCGACCCCGCGGTGCTTCTCCGGCGTGAAGTGGCCGCGGAAGGCCCGCACGCGTGGCGAACGAGCAGGAGCGTCAGGCCGATGAACACGTGCGCGCCGTGCAGGCCCGTGAGCCCGTAGAAGATCGACGCCTGCGCGCTGTCGTGTACGGCGCGAAGCCGATGTGGACGTACTCGTTGATCTGGACGGTGAGGAACGTCGTGCCGAGCAGGAAGGTGGTGAGCAGCCCCGCCTTCAGCGCCGCACCGGTTCCCGCTGCTTGGCCGCGGTCAGCGCCCAGTGCATCGTCAGCGACGAGGACAGCAGGATCGCGGTGTTGACGCCGGCGATGACCTTCGGGAGCTCGGTGCCGGCGGCCGGGCCACGGGTTGTCGTTCACGACCCGGATGAAGAAGTAGGCCGTGAAGAACGCTCCGAAGAGCATGACCTCGCGAGATGATGAACAGCAGCATCCCGAGGATCTGGGGCGTCGACGCGGGAGCGAGCGGTTCGCCTCGGGCGGACCGTGGTGCTCGTGCGCGTCGGCGTGGGCGATCGATGCGGCTTCCATCGGGCTCCTGGCTCAGCGGCTCACGGGTCGCGTCAGGCGGCGGCCTGCGGCGCCTGCGCGCCTGGGGGTCGACGACGACGTGCTCGACGGGCTTCGACGGTGGCGCCGCGGACGCGCTCGATCAGGTCGGCCGCGCAGCCAGCCCGAGCGCGTCCACGGGAAGGGTCGAGATGACGATCTCGTCCGACGCGGTAGAACTGGAGCGCGTTCATCACGGCGGTGAACGGATCGGGGTCGCCGATCCCGCCGGTGGCGCCGAGGCCCTCGCCGCGCAGCCGCTCGAGCATCGCCGCCAGGCGCTCGCGCGCCTCGTCGGCGTGGTGCCCGTCGCCCGCCGTCCTGGGGCACGATGACGATGAAGCGGTGGGGCTTCTCGGCGGCCTTGCCGCTTGAGCAGGCCGAACAGCGGCTCGCCGGTCGACGGTCTGGTTGGCGACCACGAGCGTGCGGGTGACGTCGCTCGCGGTCGGCGTCGAGGTCGACGACGACGTGCTCGACCGGCAGGCCGGTCGCGTCCTCGACGCGCTCGACCAGGTCGCGGCGCAGCCATCCGGAGCGGGTCTCGGGATGGGTGGAGATGATGATCTCGTCGACGTCGAACTCGCGCACCGCGTCGGCCATCGCGTGGTAGGGGTCGGGGTCCATCACCTCGCCGGTGGCCTCGATGCCCGCCTCGCGCAGCCGCTCGAGCGCGTGGTCGACGCGGTGCTGGGCGGCGTCGCGCACGGCGTCGTCGTAGATCACGTAGCCGGACTTGCGGCCGGTTCTGCGGCGCGATCGACGACGAACTCGGCGTCGCCCTTCGCCGCGCGCGCCTTGACGGCCTCGATCAGCTGCCGTCCGCCGAGCGTCTCGTTGGCGACCACGAGGACCGTGGCCATCAGCTCACTCACTCCGTGCGTCGGCGGCTGTCGCGACCGCTGCCGGCGGCGGCCGCGCCGGCACGGCCTCGCGCCGGCGACTTGAAGATGCCGTGCACCGCGCCGGGGACGCCGTACTCGTACGGGCCGCCGACCACCGTCGGCACCGCGTCGAAGTTGAAGACCGGCGGCGGCGAGGAGACCTGCCACTCGAGCGTCGAGCGCGCGCCACGGGTTGGCCGCCGCGCGCGGGCCGCCGCGCCAGCTCGCGACCATGTTGTAGAGGAAGATCAGGGATGCGAGGCCCGAGGAGGAAGCTGGCGATCGAGATGACGAGGTTCCAGCCCGCGAACTGCTGGGCGTAGTCGGCGACGCGGCGCGGCATGCCCTCGATGCCGATCAGGTGCATCGGGCGCGAAGGTGAGGTTGAAGAAGACGAACGTCAGCCAGAAGTGCAGCTTGCCCGAGCGTCTCGTCGTACATCCGGCCCGGTCATCTTCGGGAACCAGTAGTAGACGCCGGCGAAGATCGTGAACAGCGATCCGCCGAACAGCACGTAGTGGATGTGGGCGACGATGAAGTACGTGTCCGAGACGTGGATGTCGAAGGGGATCATCGCCAGCATCACGCCGCTGATCCCGCCGAGCGTGAACATCGTCAGGAAGCCGAGCGCGAAGAGCATCGGCGTGTCGAGGTGCAGCACGCCTCGCCACAGCGTCGCGAGCCAGGAGAAGATCTTGATGCCGGTCGGCACGGCGATGATCGCGGTCGTGATCATCATCGGGATGCGGATCCAGCGACTGCATGCCCGAGACGAACATGTGGTGGGCCCACACCGTGAAGCCGAGCACGACGATCGCCAGCAGCGAGAAGGCCATCATCCGGTAGCCGAAGATCGGCTTGCGCGCCTTCACCGAGATGATCTCGCTGATGATCCCGAAGCCCGGGCAGCATCATGATGTAGACCGCCGGGTGGGAGTAGAACCAGAAGACGTGCTGGTACATCAGCACGTTCCCGTCCTGCCGCGCCGACGTCGGTCGAAGAAGTGGAAGCCGAGCGCGCGGTCGAGCAGCACGAAGAACTGCGAGCGCGGCGATGAACGGCGTCGCGATCACGACCAGCAGCGAGGTCGAGAAGTTCGCCCACACGAGCAGCGGCATGCGGAAGAAGCTCATGCCCGGCGCGCGCATGGTGATGATCGTGACGAGGAAGTTCAGCGCCGTGGCGATCGACGAGGCGCCCGGCGAACTGCACGCCGATCGTGAAGAAGATCTGGCCGATCGGCGCGTCGGTCGAGAGCGGGGCGTAGGCCGTCCAGCCGGTCGCGAAGGCGCCGCCCGGGCGCGAGGAAGCTGGCCAGCATCATCGAGCCCGGCGATCGGCAGCAGCCAGAACGACAGCGCGTTCAGCCGCGGGAACGCCATGTCCGGCGCGCCGATCATCAGCGGGAGCACGTAGTTCGCGAGGCCCGCGAAGACCGGGATGATGAACAGGAAGATCAGCAGCGACGCGTGGACCGAGAAGAGCGCCGTTGAAGCTGCTCGCGTCGACGAACTGCATGCCCGGCTGCGCGAGCTCGGCGCGCATGAGCATCGCCATCAGGCCGCCGACGAACAGGAAGAAGAACGAGGTGCAGATGTACTGGATCCCGATCACCTTGTGATCGGTGTTGACCCGGAAGTAGTCCCTCCAGCGCGTGGCGCCGTGGCGCGGAGTGGTCCTCGGGCCGCGTCGGGCGCCCGGCGGCCCAGTAGAACCAGTAGTCGAAGGCGCCCGAGGCCGACGAGGAAGAAGAGCGGGACGCCGATGCAGCGCGACGGTCGTGATCGCGTCGCCGTCGACGACGCGGCTGGATAGTCGTAGAGCGCGCGCAGGAGCGCGGTCAGCCCGTAGGCAGAAGCCGATGCCGAGCAGCACGAACAGCGCCGGCGCGGTACCAGCCGGGGGCGCGGAGCTTGGCGGTCATCAGATCTCCTCATCACTTCGACACGGTGCCAAGTAGGCGACCAGCGCGTCGAGCTCGGCCGAGAGGGTCTGCGGAAGTTGGCGGCATGATTTCCCTGTACCCGTCGCGATCTCGCGTTCGGGTCGACGATGCGGTCGGATCTGCCTCGTCTGCCCTGAGGACCTGCCGAGGTCGCGGGCCGTCGTGCCGGTGGTGCCCGCGTCGGCGGGGTCGCGCCGAGCGCGACAGGCGCCTGCGAGGCGCAGCCGCCGCCGCTGCCACCGCCGGCGCCGCCGGGGCCCTTCGCGCGAGCCAGCGTCGAAGGCTGCGGGAGCGACGTGGACGGTCGAGCGCATGATCGCGTGGCCGAGCCGCACAGCTCGGCGCAGACGACGGGGTAGGTGCCGAGCTTCGTCGGCGTGGACGCGCAGGGTGGTGGCGATCCCCGGCACCGCGTCCTGCTTCATCGCGGAACGCGGGCACCCAGAAGGAGTGGATGACGTCGACCGCGCGGATCGAGAACTTGATCGGGCGCCCGCGGCACGGCGCCCCCGCCGCGCTGCTCCCGCCGGTCGGGGTGCAGGGGAGGTAGAGCTGGTTCACGGAGAACGCCTTGCCGTCCGGCCCGCGTACTGGAAGGTCCACGCGAACTGCTGGCCGTAGACGCCGATCGCCAGCGTGTCGGCCTTCGACTTCTCGACGTCGTGCAGCACCGCGTAGGCGTAGCGAGCAGAGCGGCGACGAGGATGAGCGCCGGGATCGCCGTCCAGACGACCTCGAGCCGGGTGTTGCCGTGGATCGGCGGCCCGTCCTCGTTCTCCTGGCCCGGGCGCATGCGGAACTTCCAGACGGAGTAGAGCACGACGACACGACGAGCACGAAGACGGGCACCGAGACGATCATCAGCACGTCGTAGAGGGTGTCGATCGGCTCGGCCTGCTTGGAGGCGTCGACCGGGAACCAGTCGATCAGCAGCGCCGAAGCCGATGCCGATCGCGGTGGCGACGCGCCGATGGCGATCATCTGCCAGAGCAGGGGATTGCTACGCACCCGTGCGGTCCCACCGTCGGCATCTCGCGCGGCATCCTACGCGCTCGGCGAGACGAACGGCAATCCGGCGAAGCGGCGCGGCGCGTCGCCGCGCATCGGGGCTCTCGGACGCCGGCGGGGGCCCGCCGGCCTAGGCCGCGCGGCGCGCTTCGACCACCGTGGGGCGGGGGCCCAGCGCGACGGCTCGCGGTCCGCCGGACGCGGTGGCGCGAGCGGTACTCGGAGGGGGCGGCGCCCATGGTGGCGGCGGAAGGTCTTGGCGAACTGCGCCGGCTGGCGATAGCCGACGCGATGGGCGACCTCGCGGACGGTCAGGCGCCGCGTCGCGAGCAGTCTCGGCCGCCTTGCCCATGCGGACGCGGGTCAGGTGCTCGCGGAAGGTCGTCTTGCCGATCTCGGCGAACGCCCGCTGCAGCTGGCGGCGGGAGGAGGCGACGCGACGGGCGATGTCGTCGAGCGCGAGGTCGGAGGCGTACTCCTGCTCGACGATGCCGGCGGCCTCCTCGAAGAGCCGGGTGCGGTAGCGGACGGTGGCGGGGCGCTGGACTGACACGGTGTCGGGAATACGAGGTGGGTGCGCGATCGGGATGAGCGAACGGGCGGCCGACGTCAACCTGGCGCGTACGGACTCACCGGGGCGGCGTCGCTATGCTTGCGGCAATCGTTGCAATACACCGCCGGGAGGGCCGAATGCAGGTGCGTGAAGGGATGACGACGGTAACGCTGACGGTGGGGCCCGGCCATACGCTCCGCGAGGCGGCGCAGGGCATGAGCGCCCGCGGCGTGGGCTCCGCCGTCGTGCTCGATCCCGAGGCGCCCGGCCCGGGCATCATCACCGAGCGCGACATCCTCAACGCGGTCGGCAACGGCCTCGACGTCGACCAGGCCAAGGTCCTCGACCACCTGACCGGCGGCATCGTCTACGCGTCGCCCGACTGGTCGCTCGAGCAGGCTGCCGGCGTCATGGTCGAGCGCGGGTTCCGCCACCTCGTCGTGGTGGAGGGCGGTGAGATCGCCGGCGTGCTCTCGGTGCGCGACATCGTCCGCCTGTGGACGAAGGACGGCGCCCACTGCGAGGTGCCGGCCGGCGCGTCGGCGGCGTAGGCCCCGGCGGCCCTACCGCGTGTGGTCGGGCGGGAGCGCCGCGATGTCGCGGCGCGTGTCGCGGATCCAGCGGATCGTCGTGCCGACGAAGAGCAGCACGCCGACGATCACGAAGATCGAGCTGATCGTCGTGCCGATCACCGCCAGGGTGATGCCGACCGCGCACAGCAGCGGGAGGAAGCTCGGGCCCGGCAGGTGGATCTCCTCGCCGACGGGCGGAGCCTCCTGGTCGCGCGGCTCGTCCATCACGCGTTGTAGATCGCGGCGGCCACGAAGGAGGCCGCGAGCATGAAGACGCAGACCGCCGTGACGATCAGCGCGGAGCGGATGTTCTTGCGGGCGAGCTTGCGGTCCATCGGCTCGTGATCCTAGAGCTTCGCGTCGGCGACCATCGCGCCGAACAGCAGCGCGAGGTAGAGCAGGGAGAACAGGTAGAGCCGCAGCGCCGAGCGGCGGTCGGCCCGGCGCTGGAGCGCGCACGGCGCCGGCGATGAACAGGCCGCCGAGCAGCATCGAGGCGACGAGGTAGATGCACGCCGAACGCGCCGGCGCAGAACGGGCAGCTGCGTGACCGCGTACGAGCAGCAGCGTGTAGAGCAGGATCTGGCGGCGCGTCTCCGTCTCGCCGCGGACGACCGGCATCATCGGCACGCCGACCTTCGCGTACTCGTCCTTCATCAGCAGGCTGACAGCGCCCAGAAGTGCGGCGGCGTCCAGTAGAAGACGATCGCGAAGAGGTAGAGCGCGGTGCCGCGTCAGCGACCCGGTGACCGCCGCCCAGCCGACGAGCGGCGGGACCGCGCCCGGCGGCGCCGCCGATGACGATGTTCTGCGGCGTGCTGCGCTTGAGCCACATCGTGTAGACGAGCACGTAGCCGAGGAAGCCGGACAGCGCGAGACAGGCGGCGAGCAGGTTGACCGTGAGCGAGAGCAGCGCGAACGACAGCGGCGGCCAGCGCGAGACCGAAGGCCAGGGCGTGGCGCGGGGCGATGCGGCCGGCGGCGACCGGGCGGTCCGCGGTGCGGGTCATGCGGCGCGTCGATGTCGCGGTCGTACCAGTGGTTCACCGCGCCCGCGCCGCCGGCCGACAGGTAGCCGCCGAGGCACGTCAGCGAGGATCGTCGAGAGCGACGGGCTGCCCGCGATCTCCATCGAGGCGACCGTCGTCAGCAGCAGCAGCGACTGGACCTTGCGGCTTGGTCAGCGCGACGTAGTCCGCCAGGACCCGCCGCGCGGCGACCGGGACGGGACGGGCGGTGGCGCTGGCGGCGGTGGCGGGGGAGGCCGGCACGCGGCGCTCAGACCTTCGTCAGCGCGTCGCCGGTCCCGGCGGGCTGGCCCGTCTGGCGCTCGACCTGGCGGCGGATGTCGCGCATCGGCTCGACCGAGCGCACGCGCGGGACGACGTCGAAGTTGTTGACCGGCGGCGGCGAGGAGATGAACCACTCGAGCGTGTTGCCCTTCCACGGGTCCGGCCCGGCGACCGGGGCGCCGTGACGGATCGATGCGCGCGAAGTTGAGACCGTCATCGCGATGCCGACGGCGAGGACGAACGAGCCGATGGTCGAGATCAGGTTGTCGGTCGTCCCACCCGGCGCCGACGGGGTACTCGTAGATCCGCCGCGGCATGCCCTAGAGGCCGAGCGGAGTGCTGGACCAGGAAGGTCAGGTTGAAGCCGATGAACATCAACCAGAAGGAGGCCTTGCCGAGCCGCTCGCTCAGCATCCGGCCGGTCATCTTCGGGAACCAGTAGTAGAGCCCGGCGAAGATCGAGAAGACCGCGCCGCCCATCAGGGTGTAGTGGAAGTGGGCGACGACGAAGTACGTGTCGGTGAGCTGCCAGTCGACCGGGAAGATGGCGAGGAAGATGCCGGTGATGCCGCCGAGGACGAAGATGCGCGATGAAGCCCGCCGCGAAGTAGAGCGGGGTCGGCGGTGACGATGTGCCGCGCCACAGCGTCGCGATCCAGTTGAAGATCTTGACCCCGGTCGGCACCGCGATCAGGAACGAGGAGAGCATGAAGAAGCCGAGCACGACGGTGGGGATCGGCGTGGCGAACATGTGGTGCGCCCAGACGAGGATCGCGAGGAAGGCGATGACCGCGGTGGACGCGGCGATCGCCTTGTAGCCGAAGATCGGCTTGCGGGCGAACACCGGCAGGACCTCGGAGATGATCCCGAACCCCGGCAGGATCATGATGTAGACCTCCGGGTGCCCGAAGAACCAGAAGAGGTGCTGCCAGAGCAACGGCGAGCCTCCCTCGCTCGGGTCGAAGAAGAGCGTCCCGAAGTGGCGGTCGGTCAGCAGCATCGTCACCGCCCCGGCGACCACCGGCAGCGCGAGGATCAGCAGGATCGCGTAGACCAGGATCGTCCACACGAACAGCGGCAGGCGCGCCCCAGCTCATCCCGGGCGCCCGCATGTTCACGATCGTGGCGTAGAAGTTGATCGCGCCGACGAGCGAGCTGATCGCCGGTGATGTGGATCAGGAAGATCCAGGCGTCCTGGCCGCCGCTCGGCGAGTACGCCGTGCTCGAGAGCGGGGGTGTAGGAGAACCAGCCGGCCTCGGGCGGCTGGAAGAAGATCGAGGCGTAGAAGACGATCCCCCCGAACAGCAGCAGCCAGTAGGACAGCGCGTTGAGCCGCGGGAAGGCCATGTCGCGCGCGCCGATCATCAGCGGCAGGAAGTAGTTCCCGAACCCGGCCATCATCGGCACGACGAAGAGGAAGATCATCGTCGTCCCGTGCATCGTGAACAGCTCGTTGTAGTGCTCGGGCGTGATCAGCGTGTTGTTCGGCACGCCGAGCTGGAGCCGGATGAGCAGCGCCTCGACGCCGCCGAGCACGAAGAAGACGAACGTCGTGACGATGTAGAGGATCCCGATCTTCTTGTGGTCGGTCGTCGTCACCCAGTCGAGCCAGCGGTGACGGGCGCGCGGCGCGCGCACCTCGTGGGCGATCACCTGCGGGCACGGGGCGGAGGGTCGTGGTCTCGAGCGTGGCGGACATGGCGCTGGTTCAGGCTCCTAGGAGATCTGGCCCTCGGCCTGGAGCTGGCGGCGCAGGCGCTCGGCGTTGCGGTTGGCGTCGCGGATCTTCACCCGCTGGCGGGCGAGCCACGCGCGGAAGACCGGCGGGGAGACCACGCGGACGCGGGCGTACATGCTCGCGTGCTTGCGCCCGCACAGCTCGGCGCACTGGCCCGTGTACACGGTGCCCTGAACCGGGTCCTTCGGCATCGGGGCCTTGAACCACGTGTAGTTCGTGTAGCCCGGGACGGCGTCGAACTTGCCGCCCAGCGCGGGGATCCACCAGGAGTGGATGACGTCGGTCGCCTGGATCCCGAGCACGACGATCGTCTTCGCCGGGACCACCATCTCTGGTAGGAGTACGGGCTGCCGAAGCCCGGTCCGTAGGTGTAGCGCCAGACGAACTGGCGGCCCGTGACGCTGATCGTGATCTTCTTGCCGTTCGGCGGGCTCGGTGCCGTCGTCGAGGCGGTGAGCACCGCCCCGGGGCTCGCCGGCCTGCCGGTCGACGCGATCGCCAGGCCGTTCGGGCCGCCGTTCGGCGGATCCTGGATGTCGGAGAGCTTGAGGAAGGTGATGGCGGCGAGCACGACGAGGATCAGCGCCGCCCCGAGCGTCCAGGAGAGCTCGAGCCGCGTGTTCCCGTGGATCTGGGCCGCCTTGGCGCCCGTGCGCCGCCGGAAGCGCACGAGCGAGTACACGAGCGCGCCCTCGACGACGACGAAGATGACGACCGCGATGGCGAGGACGATCTCGTAGAGCGTCGCGATCCCGTCCGCGTTGGGCGAGCCGCCGGACTGGGGGGTGGCCCGCAGGGCCAACGCGGCGCCCGGCAGCGCGAGGGCGACGAGGAGCGCGAGGACGAGCGCCCCCGTCAGGCGCCCGCGCCGCGCCGCGAGGTGGCGGACGGAGCTCACAGCGCGCGGCATTCTATAGATGGGCGCCGCAGTCGCTCAGGCACCCGAGAACCGGGCGGGACGCTTCTCGATGAACGCGACGACGCCTTCGGCGAAGTCGGCGGTGGTCGCCTGCTCCTGCTGGATCTCGGCCTCGAGGGCCAGCTGCTCGTCCATGCCGGCGTAGGCGCGCGCGTTGAGCTGGCGCTTCGTGCCGGCGTAGGAGCGGGTGGGGCCGGCGGCGAGCTTCGCCATCAGCTCGGCGACGCCGGCGTCGAAGCCGTCGTCGGGCAGCACGCGGTTGGCCAGCCCCCACTCGAGCGCGCGGGCGGCGGGCACCCGCTCGCCGAGCAGCGACATCTCCATCGCCCGGGAGAACCCGGCCCGCGCGGGGACGAAGACCGAGGACCCCCCGTCGGGCACGAGCCCGATGTTCACGAAGGCGAGCAGGAAGTACGCCGACTCCGCCGCGACGACGAGGTCGGCCGCGAGCGCCAGCGAGCACCCGATGCCCACCGCGGGACCGTGAACGGCGGCGACGACCGGCTTCGGCATGCGCCGGATCCCGGTGATGATCGGGTGGTAGCGCTCCGTGAGCGTCGTGTGGACGTCCGGATGGCCCGCCGGCGTCGGGTCGAAGCCCTGCTTGAGGTCGGCGCCGGAGGAGAAGCCGCGCCCGGCGCCGCGGATCTCCACCGCGCGGAGGGCCGGGTCGCCGGCCACCCGCTCGACGGCCGCCAGGAGGTCCACGCCGAACTGCTTGTTCCACGCGTTCATCGTCTCGGGCCGGTTGAGCTCGATCCGCGCGGCGCCCTCGTGCACGAGGAGGTTGACGGTGTCGTAGGCGTGGAGCAGCGCGTGGTCGGTCATGGGGGCGGACCCTACCCGGGTCTACGGGAGCAGCCCCGTCTCGCGGAACCACGCCTCCGTGCGGCGCATGCCCTCCTCGAGGTCGACCGCCGGCTCCCAGCCGAGCACCTCGCGCGCGAGCGCGTTCGGGTAGGCCGCGCGCCGGTCGACGAAGGTCATCGCGGTTCGCGAGACGGCCGGCGGGCGGCCGGTCGCCCGCGCGCCCAGCTCGAGCGCGAGCGCGCCGAGCGCGACGAGCGCGCGCGGCGCGGTCGGGACCCGGTCGCGGCCGAGCATCCGCGCGTAGTGGCCGGCGAACTCCGCCGCGGTGACGGCGTGGCCGTCCCACGCCGTGAACGCCCGGCCGGCGGCCCCGGGATGGTCGAGCGCCCGGACGATGCAGTCGACCAGGTCGTCGACGTAGACCGGGGTCATGAGGCCCTCGCCGCGGCCGGGCAGGACGAACACCCCCGACTTCAGCGCCTCGAGCGGGCGGACCGCCCAGGGGATCGAGCCGGGCCCGTACACGTCGCCGGGGCGCACGACCGCGGCGCCGGCCCGCCGCGCGAGGACGTCCGAGGCCGCCTTGGTGTCCACGTACGGGACGCCGCAGGCCCGCGGCTCCGCGTCCTCGTCGAGGTCCCGGGGGAACTCGTAGCCCCACGCGGCCACCGAGGAGACGTGCACGACGCGGGCCTCGCCGGCCGCGGCGAGGACGTTGCGTGTCCCGCGCACGTTGACCCGCACGTGGTCGGCCATCGACCCCTGGTCGGAGACGATGGCCGCGGCGTGGACGACCCCGTCGCGCCCCCCGAGCGCGCCGGCGAGCGCGCGAGGGTCGGTGACGTCCACGGCGCGGAACTCCGCGCCGGCCTCGGCGACGCGCGCGGCGGCCTGCGGCGCGATGTCGAGGCCGAGGACCTCACGTCCCTCGCCGGTCAGCCGGGCGCAGAGCGCGGCGCCGATGAACCCCCCGGCACCGGTCACCGCGAGGCTGCGAGGAGCGACGGCCACGCCCCGGAGTTCTACACGCCGACCGGCCCCGCTCGGGCCCCGAAGGCGCGGAAGGGCGCCGTTAGACTCGGCGCCTTGCGACGCTCGTCGGCCATTCGCGCGACCGCCTGGGTCGTGGTCGCCGCGGGGGTCGCGGCGCCCCTGGTCCGTCGCCGGGTGCGGCTGCCGGCGCCGGCGGTGATCGGCACGGCCGCCGCGGCGCCGGTCGCGCTGAGCGTGGTCGTCCCGCGCACGCGGGCGCGGGACATCGCGCTGTGCCTGCTGCAGATGTGGGCCTACGTCGCCGCCTACGAGATGCCGGCCGACGATCCCGAGGCGCTCGAGCGGCGGGTGCACATCGACTACCCGGTGCGGATCGACCGCGCGCTCGGCCTCGGCGTCCCGCCGACGCTCCGCCTCCAGCGCCTGTTCGCCCACCCGGACCGGATCCGCCGCTACGAGAAGGTGCTGGCGTGGTCGCACTGGGTCTGGTTCGCGGTGCCCCACACCACGGTCGTGTACCTGCTGCTCTTCCACCGTGAGCGCTTCCCGCGCGCCGCCGCGCAGACGTACGCGGTGTTCGATCTCGGGGCGCTCGTGTACTGGGCGCTGCCGACCGCGCCGCCCTGGTACGCGGCCGAGCGCGGGCGGATGGAGGACGGGCAGACGCCGCGCGTGCGGCGGATGATGATCGAGTATGGACACCAGTTCTGGCGGGACCGCTGGGGGCCGCTCTACGCTCTGTTCGGAGGGAACCCGCTCGCCGCCATGCCGTCGATCCACTTCGCCACCTCGGTGATGGCCGCGCGCCTGCTGAGCGAGACCGGCCCGGTCGCCGGTGCGATCGGCTGGGCCTACGCCGGGACGCTCGGCACCGCGCTCGTCTACCTCGGCGAGCACTACGTCATCGATCTCCTCGCCGGCGTCGCGCTGACCGAGGGCGTCCGCGCCGCGGCGCCGCGCGCCACCCCGGCCTTCGCGGCCGTCTCGCGCCGGATCGGAGCCCTCGAGCGGCGCGCCCGCCCCGCGGAGTCGATCGCCTAGCCCGATGGCGGACGAGGTCCTCGCCGCGCGCCAGCCCGCCCCCGTCGCGGAGGCCAACCCGGCGACGCCGCAGCTGGACGACGAAGAGGAGATGCCGCAGGTCGTCTTCACGCCGCGCAGCGTGCTCGTGTTCGTGCTCTTCGTCCTCGCGGCGATCGCCTTCCTCTACTTCGTGCTGCCGCGGATCGGCGGCCTCGACGACACGTGGGCCCGCATCCGCAACGGCGACTCGGCGTGGCTCGTCGCGGCGGCGCTGTTCGAGGTGTGCTCGTACCTCAGCTACGTCGTGCTGTTCCGCACGGTCTGCGTCGACGCCGGGTCGCCGATCGGCCTGCGCGAGAGCTACCAGATCAGCCTGGCCGGGGTCGCCGCCACGCGCCTGTTCGCCGCCGCCGGCGCGGGTGGCATCGCGGTGACCGCGTGGGCGCTGCGGCGCTCGGGGATGGAGCCGCGCCTGGTCGCCTGCCGAATGGTGGCCTTCATGGTGATCCTCTACGGGGTGTTCATGGGCACCCTGGTGGTCGGCGGCCTGGGGCTCAACTCCGGCGCGCTGCCGGGTGGCACCTCGTTCGCCTTCACCACCGTGCCGGCGCTGTTCGGCGGGGCGGTCATCCTGATCTTCCTCGCGATGTCGCTGCTCCCGAGCGACTTCGAGCGCCGGCTGCGCGACTGGTCGCACGGCCGGGGCCGCTTCGCCTCCCTGGCCGGGCGGCTGGCCACCGCGCCGGCCGCGGTGGCCACCGGCACGCGCACCGCGCTGCGCCTGACCCGCGAGCGGCGGCGGGGGCTGCTCGGGGCGATCGGGTGGTGGTACTTCGACATCGCCGTCCTGTGGGCGTGCTTCCACGCCTTCGGGCTCGCGCCCCCGTTCGCCGTCGTGGTGATGGCGTACTTCATCGGCCAGCTCGGCAACGTCCTCCCGCTCCCGGGCGGGGTCGGCGGGGTGGAGGGCGCGATGGTCGGGGCGTTCGTCGGCTTCGGGGTCGACGCGGGGCTCGCGCTGGTGGCCGTCCTGACCTATCGTGCCTTCGCGTTCTGGCTCCCCACGATCCCCGGGGGGATCGCCTACCTCCAGCTGCGCAAGACGGTCCAGCGCTGGAAGCTCGCCCGCGTGGCGGCGTAGCACTATACTTTCTGAAGTGAGGGCGGGGAGGACCGAGGAACCGGACGCGGCGGAGGACATGGCCGACATCGAGAACATCGTGATCATCGGAAGCGGGCCGGCGGGCTACACCGCCGCGCTCTACACCGGCCGCGCGGACCTCGCGCCGCTCGTCGCCGAGGGCTTCGCCTGGGGCGGCCTGCTCCAGCAGACCACGGACGTCGAGAACTTCCCGGGTTACCCGGGCGGGGTCATGGGCCCCGAGATGATGCAACAGCTGCGCGACCAGGCCGAGCGGTTCGGGGCGCGCCTGGTGACCGACGACGCGACCGCGCTCGAGCTCGCCTCCGGGCCCGGCGGCGTGCATCGCGTGACGATCGGCGACGAGGTGCACGCGACCCGCGCCGTCATCCTCGCGATGGGCGCGCAGCACAAGAAGATCGGCGCCCCGGGGGAGGACGCGCTCGCCGGCCGTGGCGTGTCGTACTGCGCGACGTGCGACGCCGCGTTCTTCAAGGACGCGGACACCCTCATCGTCGGCGGGGGCGACTCCGCCATGGAGGAGGCCATCTTCCTCGCGAAGTTCGCGCGGTCGGTGACGATCCTCAATCGCCGCGCCGAGTTCCGCGCCTCGGCGATCATGCTCGACCGCGCCCGCGCCGCGGACAACATCCGCTGGATGACGCCGTTCGTCGTGGAGGAGTTCGTGGCGGGGGAGAACGGCGCGCTCGCGCACGCCCGGGTGCGGCACGTCGAGACCGGCGAGACCCGGGAGGTCCGGGCCGGCGGAGCCTTCGTCGCGATCGGTCACGAGCCGCAGTCCGGGCTCGTCCGCGGCGCGGTCGACACCGACGAGAACGGCTACGTCCTCACCGACGGGCGCTCGACGCGAACCAGCGTGCCCGGCGTCTTCGCGGCCGGCGACCTCGTCGACCACACCTACCGCCAGGCGGTCACGGCCGCGGGGTCCGGCTGCCAGGCCGCGCTCGACGCCGAGTGGTACCTGCGCGACACGCCGCTCGCCGCCGATGCGGCCGGCGCGGCCGCCTCCGCGTAGCCCGCCCGCGCCCCGGAGCATCGGGTCCCGGGCCGTCCGTCCCGCGGTGCGGGCCGGCGTAGGCTGCGCCGGGAAGGGACGGCGCCACGTCGGCGTCCTTCCCTGCAGAGCCCTCGGCCGAAAGGATCGCCCGTGTCGACCATCGCCTCCCGTCGCGCCCGCCTCGCGCTCACCGCGCTCACGCTCGCGGCCCTGCTCGGTGCCGCGGTCGCCCTGCCGGCCGCCGCGCGCCGCAAGGCGAAGCCGAAGACGGTCACCGTGCTGAAGGCGCGCAAGATCGGGAAGCGGACGCTGCTCACCACGCCCCGGGGCTTCACGGTCTACTACCTGACGGGCGACCGCAAGGGCGAGGGGTGCGCCGGAACCTGTCTCGGCGTGTGGCCGGTGGTGGGCGCGCCGGCGAAGGGCCGGCTCGTCGGCGGCCGCGGCGTGCGCGGGAAGATCGGCGTCGTGCGGCGTGCCGACCACCGGCGGCAGCTCACCTTCCGCGGGAAGCCGCTCTACACCTACCGCCCCGACGCCGCGCCCGGGCAGGCGAAGGGCGACGGCGTCGGCGGCGTGTGGTTCGCGCTCAAGGCCTCGTGAGCCCGGGCGCGCCGCGCGGAGGAGATCCGCCGAAGGTCAGGGCGTGAGGACGATCTTCAGCGCCTCGCGGTTGGCGTAGGCGGCGTAGGCCTCGGGCGCGGCGTCGAGCGGCATGTGCCGGGTGACGAGCGGCGCGGGGTCGAGCACGCCCGCGTCGAGCATCGCGAGCACCGGGTCGACGTGGGCGATGACGTTCGCCTGGCCCGTGCGCAGGGTGAGGCCCTTGATCCACACGAGCCCCATGTGGACCTCCTGTCGCTCGGCGTAGACGCCGACGACCGACACCGCCCCGGCGTTGCGGGCCAGGCGGATCGCGAGCTCGAGCGCCCGCGGGTCGCCCACGGCGTCGATCGCGAGGTCGACCCCGCGGCCGGCGGTGACCTCGCGCGCGGCCGCGCGCGGGTCCCCGTCGGTGAGGTGGACGGCGGTCGCGCCGAAGCGCTCGGCCATCGCGAGGCGGTCGGCGACGGTGTCCACGGCGATCACGTGCGCCGCCCCGGCGGCCCGGGCGACCTGCACCGCGCAGAGGCCGACCGGGCCGAGGCCGAGCACGGCCACGCTGTCCCCGGCGCGCACGCCGCCGGCGATCACCGCGTGGTAGGCCGTGCCCATCACGTCGCCGGCGAACAGCGCGACGTCGGCGGACATGCCCTCGGGCACGCGGCGCAGCGCGAGGTTCGCGTGGGGGACGAGCAGGCGCTCGGCCTGGGCCCCCGGCAGGTCGCCGAGCGTCGCGCCGTGGCCGAAGGTGCGGCCGGACTCGCAGCGGTGGTACTCGCCGCGGAGGCAGAAGAAGCAGGTCCCGCAGGCGACCTGGAACGTGCCGAGCACGCGGTCCCCGACCGCGACCCGGGTGACCGCGTCGCCGGCGGCGAGGACGGTGCCGACGTACTCGTGGCCGATCGTGAAGCCGGGCTCGATCGCGATGCGCCCGTGGTAGATGTGGAGGTCGGAGCCGCAGACCCCCGTGGCCTCGACGGCGACGATCGCGTCATCGGGCGCCGCGAGCTCCGGCTCGGGCCGCTCCTCGACGCGGATCTCGCCGGGCGCCTGGAAGGTGACGGCGCGCATCAGAGGGTCGGCGCGACCGGCGGGGCGACGAGGGCGATCGGGGTCATGGCCGGTGATGATGACGGGCGCCCCGCGCGCCGGCGCTCCGGGTCGACCGGCACGGTCAGGCGAGTCCCCGATCGACGACCGCGAGGAGCTGCTCGTACCGGCGCGCGCTACGCCGTCGCCGGCTCGCGCCCGGCGGCCTCCAGCAGCTCGTCCGCCGCTGCGGTGATGCCCTCGGCCACGAGGTCGAGGTCCGGGAGCGCGTCGAGGTCGCCGAGCAGGCCGAAGTTCAGCGCGCCGTTGTAGCTCATGATGGCGATGGCCAGCGCCCGCTCGCCCGCCAGGAACGGGATCGGGAAGAGCGCCTCGAGCTCGTGGCCGAGCAGGTAGATCGGGAGCTGGGGCCCCGGGATGTTCGTGACCAGCAGGTTGTAGAAGCGGTTGGAGAAGTTCATCCGCGAGGCCTGGGCGAGGATCGTCGGCGGCGCGAAGCCCTGCATGCCGGCGATGACCTCGGCCCCGAGCGCCTGCTTGCTCTCCTTCAGGCCGTCCATCGCCGTGCGCACGACCCGGAGCCGCTCGACCGGATCCTCGATGTACAGCGGCAGCGGCGCGAGGATCTGCGTGAGCTGGTTGCCGAGCTGGCCGCGCTGGTCCTCGGTGCGAACGGAGACCGGCACGCACGCGCGCAGCTCGAGCCCGTCGGTGCTCATGCCGCGCAGGCCGAGGAAGCCGCGCAGCGCCCCCGCCACCACCGCGAGCACGACGTCGTTCACCGTGCCGCCCAGCGCGTTCTTGATCGCCTTGAAGTCGGCCAGCGAGGCCCGCACCGTCGCCAGCCGGCGGTGCGGGCCGATGGGGAGGTTGAACGGGGTCGGCGGCGGCGCGTTGAGGCCCGTCCAGGCGATCTCCCCGACGCCCTCGACCGCCGCGCGCACGGCGCCGAGCGCCCGCTGCGGGCGTGCGACCGCCCCGACCGTGTGTCCGGCGACCTCCACCGAGCGCTCCACCGCCCCCTGGGCCGCGGAGGCCAGCAGCAGGGCCCGGCTCGGCTCCGGCCGCGGCTGCCACTCCTCGTCGGGCTCCTCGTGGCGCGGCTCCGGGGCGAGGTCGAAGAGCGCCGTCATGAGGTCCACGCCCGAGATGCCGTCGACGAGCGCGTGATGGGTCTTCGTGATCAGCGCGAAGCGATCCTCGTCGAGGCCCTCGACCATCCAGATCTCCCACAGCGGCTTCGTGCGATCGAGCCGCTGCGCGTAGATCCGGGCGGCGAGGTTGCGCAGGCGGCCCTCGTCGCCGGGCGCGGGCAGGGCCGCGTGGCGCACGTGGTAGGCGAGGTTGAACCGCGGGTCGTCGACCCACACCGGCCGCCCGGACTCGAACGGCGGCCAGGCGAGCTTGTGGCGGTAGCGCGGGACGAGGTGGAGGCGGGAGCGGATGTGCTCCATGACCGCCTCGATCCGCGGCGGCGGGCCGGCGAAGGTCGCGATGCCGCCGATGTGCATGTGGGTCGCGTCGCCCTCCTGGGCCAGGAAGGCGGTGTCGACCGCGCTGAGGCGGTCCATGTGCTGCGGCTGGGCCATGCCGCGACCTTAATGGAACCCCTCGTCCGTCTCGAGGCCGAGCCGCCCGTCCCACACCCGGCGGCGCAGCTCCGGGGCGGCCCGGTAGGCGGGGTCGCCGGACTCGGCGCACAGCGCGTCGAGCAGCCCGAGGACGTGATCGAGGCCGATCGCGTCGCCCCACGCCAGCGGGCCGCGCGGATGGTTGAGGCCGAGCACCATGCCGGCGTCGATGTCCGCGGCGCTCGCCACGCCCTCGCCCAGCGAGAACGCGGCCTCGTTGACGAGCTGGCAGACGATCCGGCCGAGCACGAGGCCCGGCCCGTCCCCGACCCACTCGACGTGCAGGCCGATCGAGCCGAAGAACCGCGCGCCGGCGCTCGCCGCCGCCTCGCTCGTGCCCGGGCCGCGCGTGAGCTCGGCGACACGCGTGTCGCCGAGCGGAGGCAGCGCGTGGAACCCGACGGCGCTTCCGCCCGGGTCGAGCGCCGCCAGGGAGCCGTCGGCGCAGCAGACGGCCTGTGGGCCGCCCTGCAGCGGCGGGTCGTGCTCCCCGGCGCCGCAGTCGAGGATGAGGAACGGCACCTCGCCCGCCGCCGCGGCGGGCGAGGCCGCCTCCCAGCCGGCAGCCTCGGCCAGCCCCAGCAGCTCGTAGGCGACGCGGTTCTCACCGGCGATGACGACGAGCCCGTCGCCTCCACCGGGGTCCGGCGGCTCCGGGTCGTCGGGGCGGTGCGGCCCGTCGCGGTAGTCGTAGTAGCCGCGGCCCGCCTTGCGCCCGTGGCGGCCGGCGGCGACCATCCGCGCCGCGATCGGCGACGGGCGCCAGCGGGGCTCGCCGAAGCTCTGCTCGTAGAAGGAGCGGGACACGTCGAAGCCGACGTCGACGCCGACGAGGTCGGCGAGCTCGAACGGCCCCATGCGAAAGCCGGCCAACCGGCAGATCCGGTCGACCTGCTCGACGCTCGCCTGCCGCTCGCCGACCGCGCGCAGCGCCTCCAGGCCGAAGGGCCGGTTGCAGCGATTCACGACGAACCCGGCGACGTCGGCCGCCCGGACCGCCCGCTTGCCCATCGCCTCGCCGGCCGCGGCCGCCCGGTCGAGCGCCCACGCGGCGGAGTCCTCGCCGGCCACGACCTCGACGAGGCGCATGAGCGGCGCCGGGTTGAAGAAGTGCAGGCCGACGACCCGCTCGGGCCGCGGCACGGGCGCGGCCACGGCGGTGACGAGCAGCGAGGAGGTGTTCGTCGCGAGCACGCAGTCCTCGGCGACGACGCCGGCCACCTGCCGGAAGAGGTCGTGCTTGACGTCCAGATCCTCGGGCGCGGCCTCGATCACGAGGTCGCACGGCGAGAGGGCGGCGAGATTCTCGGCCGCGGTGAGGCGCGCGTCCGCCGCGTCGGCCGCCGCGGCGTCCCAGCGCCCGCGCTCGGCACCCTTGGCGAGCGCCGCCCGGACCGCGTCCCGGGCGGTCGTGGTCACACCCTCGACCGGATCCCACAGCAGGGTCCGCATGCCCCCGAGCACCGCCGCCTGCGCGATCCCGCGGCCCATGGTGCCCGCGCCGCACACGCCGATGGTCTTGGGAGGCGCGCCGGTGCTCATCCCCGCCCGACCCTACCGTCGCGCCGACGACCGACGCCTCCCGGGGTCCGCTCGAGCCCGGCTCCCGGGGGTACCAGATCTGGTCCCGGCCGGTACCACGCCCCGGAAGGGTCGACCACCCCTGCCGCCCGGGCTGCCGGCCGGGTGTGAGGCCGGTGGGACCGCGGTTGACGTGGTGATCGCGGCGCGGATACGGTCGGCCGATGGCCCATCGGATCGCCGCGACCGGTCTCGTCGTGTTCGTCTCCGGGCTCGCCGTGCTGCCGTCCGCACACGCCGCGAAGCCGCCGCCGCCGCGCTTCGCCCGGAGCCTCGTCGCCGTCCCGGCCGGCGGCACGGTCACGGTGAAGGCGCACGGGAAGCGCCGCGCGGTGAAGCTCCGTCGCGCGACGAGCGTCGGCTTCGGCGCCACGATCGACGCGACCAGGGGGACGGTGCGCCTGGTGGCCGCGGCGGCCGCCGCGGCACCGCCACCTGGGAGGCGACGGCGGGCGGCGGCGCCTTCGCGATCGCCCAGGCCAAGGCCGCCAAGGGCGAGGTCGAACTGCGACTGGCCGGCGGCGGCCTCTCCTGCCGCCCGCCCTACGGCCCGGCGAAGCGCCACGCGCCAGCTCCGCGTCCGCACGAGCGGCCGCTTCACCACCCGTAGCTGCTTCGGGCGCGTCCGGCTCAAGTGCCGTCGCGCCGCGACGGCGCGCGCAGCGGCCGCCAGCCGGCCGACTGGACGCTGGTCGAGTATCCCGGGCGGCTGGCGGATCCGGCTGGTCAGCAACCCGTGCTTCGAGGTCACCGACCTCAAGACCGGCGAGGTCAAGCTCGTCCGCAACGCCGGCCTCTACGAGTACATCTACGAGCCGCCGCCCCGTCCTGCCGCCGGGTACGCCGATCGGCCCTCCGCCCGGGACGCCGCCCGGCGCCCGGCGCCACGCTCGACCCGCAGGGCGATCTGTTGCCGTGCGGATTCACCACCTGCCCGGACGTCGATCTCCGCTCCGCGTCGCTCGCCGTCGCGGGCGGGGTCGGCGACGTTCACCGTCGAGGCGTACGTCGCGTTCGCGGAGCCCGCACGCCCTGCCGGTGTTCGAGCTCTGGACGACCAACCCGACCACCGGGCCGGCGAACTACCACTTCGATCCCTGCTATCGACGGCACCGCCCGCGTGTCCCGCAGGCAGGTTCGCGGTCAGCCGCCTCACCAGCGGCCCGCCGTATCGAGATCGTCGCCACCGGCGCGCCCTCGCTACGCGGGCGCGAACGTCGTCCGCTACGCCGTGCCGCTCTCGGCGCTCGGCGGCGCGCGCCTTCAGTGGATCACGGGTCGTTCACCTGCGCTTCACCGACCGGATCCCGGACACCGGCTTCCTCAGCTACCCGCGCGGCCACGATCGTCGAAGGCGCGGCCGCAGGCACGTCCCGCCTGCTGAGCGCGCGACCGCCGCCTCAACGCGGGCACGAGCGCGTTGATGCCCGTCGCGGCGCGCCCGATGATGAGCTTCTGGATCTGCGACGTCCCCTCGTAGAGCGAGGTGACCCGGACGTCGCGGTAGAACCGCTCGACCGGGTGGTCGTCGACGTAGCCGGCGCCGCCGTGGACCTGGATCGCGAGGTCGGCGCAGTTCTTCCCCGCCTCGGTGGCGTAGAGCTTGGCGATCGACGTCTCCGTCGTGGAGGGCCGGCCCTGGTCCTTCAACGCCCCGGCGCGGTAGACGAGCATCCGGGCCGCGTCGGTCTGCACGACCATGTCGGCGATCATCGCCTGCACGAGCTGGAAGGAGGCGATCGGCCGGTCGAACTGGGTGCGCTCCTTCGCGTAGCTCACCGACTCCTCGACGCACGCCTGGCAGATCCCGACGCACCCGGCGGCGACGCGAGTAGCGGCCCGAGTCCAGCGCGCTCATGGCGATCTTGAAGCCGTCGCCGACCTCGCCCAGCAGCGCATCGTCGCCGACCTCGACCTCGTCGAGCGCGAGCGACGCGGTGTCGGAGCCGTGCAGGCCCATCTTGTGCTCGATCAGCTGCGAGGTGAACCCCGGATGGTCGGTGTCCACGAGGAAGCAGGCGATCCCGCGATGCTTCAGCGCCGGGTCGGTCTGGGCGAAGATCAGCGCCACCTTCGCGTGGTTCCCGAGCGAGATCCACATCTTGCCGCCGCTGATCGACCAGCCCCCGTCGACCTTCCTCGCGCGCGTCTTCTGGTTCGCCGCGTCCGACCCGGTGTCGGGCTCGGTGAGCCCGAAGCACCCGAGCCACTCGCCGGAGCAGAGCTTGGGGAGATGGGCGTGCTTCTGCTCCTCGCTGCCCCAGCGCAGGATCGAGGAGCACACGAGCGAGGTCTGGACCGAGATCACGGTGCGCATCGCCGAGCAGCCCCGGCCGATCTCCTCGACCACGATCCCGTAGGTGAGGTAGTCGAGGCCGGCGCCGCCGTACTCGCGCGGGACGATCGCGCCGAGGTAGCCCTGGTCGGCGATCTTGCCGACCAGGTCGACGTCGAAGTGGTGGTTGCGATCGTTCTCCCGCGCGCGGTCCCAGATCTCCTTGTCGGTGAACTCGCGGGCGGTGCGGCGGATCAGCTGCTGCTCGTCGGTGAGGTCGAAGTCCATGCGGGTCCTTGGCTGGCGGGACGGGCGGGGCACGAGCGTAGCCGTCGCTAGCCTCCTCCGTATGACCCGCGAGACGCGTTACGCCTACAGCGGCGACGTGGCGATCGCCTACCAGGTCGTGGGCGAGGGCGACCGCGACCTCGTGCTCGTCCCGAACTGGATCAACCAGATCGAGCATCTCTGGACCGAGCCGTCGATCGCGCACTGGCTCGGGCGGCTCGCGGGCTTCGGGCGCCTGATCCTGTTCGACCGGCGCGGCACGGGGCTCTCCGAGCGGATCGTCTCCTCGGTGGCGCTCGAGGATCAGATGGAGGACGTGCGGGCCGTGATGGACGCCGCGGGATCCGAGCGGGCGACGCTCGTCACGCTGACCGAGGGGTCGCTCATGAGCCTGCTCTTCGCCGCCTCGCATCCCGACCGGGTCGACGCGATGGTCCTCTGCTCCCCGATCGCCGCGTACGTGCGCAACGACGACGTGAGCTGGGCCTTCACCCCCGAGGAGCGGGTCGAGTGGTTCGCGGCGCTGGAGCGGGGGTGGGGCACGGGCGCGATGTTCGCCCACCTCGCCCCGTCGCTCGGCGGCGACGAGCGCTTCCAGCGGTGGTTCGCCGCGCTGGAGCGGCTCACCACGACGCCGGCCGGCTTCCGGCGCCTGCGCGACGCCGACTGCGTCGACATCCGGCCGGTGCTCCCCTCGATCGGGGTCCCGACGCTGATCCTCAACCGGACCGGCAACACCCAGATCGTCGCGGAGCACGCGCGGTTTCTCGCCGAGCGGATCGCGGCCGCCCGGCACGTCGAGCTGCCGGGCGACGACACCCTGCCGATGGTGGGCGACGCCGACGCGATGATGGACGAGATCGAGGAGTTCCTCACGGGGTCCCGTTCGGCGCGCGACCCCGACCGGATCCTCGCGACCGTCCTCTTCACCGACATCGTCGACTCGACCCGGCTCGCCGCGGAGCTCGGCGACCGCCGCTGGCGGGACGTCCTCGCCGCGCACGACGACGTCGTCGCGCGGGAGATCGAGCGCTACCGCGGGCGGCTGGTGAAGAGCACCGGCGACGGGGTGCTGGCGACCTTCGACGGCCCCGCGCGCGCGATCCGCAGCGCCGAGGCCATCCGGGCCGCCGTCCGGGGCCTCGGCGTGGAGGTGCGCGCCGGGCTGCACACGGGCGAGTGCGAGGTCATCGGCGACGACGTCGGCGGCCTGGCCGTCCACATCGGGGCCCGGGTCGGCGCCGCCGCCGCGCCGGGCGAGGTGCTCGTCTCCGGCACCGTCAAGGATCTCGTCGTCGGCTCCGGCCTGGCCTTCGGCGACCGGGGCTCCCGCGAGCTGCGGGGCGTCCCCGGCGAGTGGCGGCTGTTCGCCGTCGAGGGCTGAGACGGCCGTCCGCTACGCCGCCTCGATGACCGCCGCGAGGCCCTGGCCGACGCCGATGCAGAGCGTCGCGAGCCCGTAGCGGCCGCCGCGGGCGCTCAGCTCGTGGGCGAGCGTGCCGACGAGCCGCGCACCGCTCGCCCCGAGCGGATGGCCGATGGCGATCGCCCCGCCGTTGACGTTCAGCCGGTCCTCCGGGATCTCCAGCTCCCGCGCGCACGCGAGCGCCTGCGCGGCGAACGCCTCGTTGAGCTCGACGAGGTCGAGGTCCTCGACGCCGAGGCCGGCGCGCGCGAGCGCCTTGCGGCTGGCGGGGATCGGCCCGAGGCCCATGACCGCGGGGTCGACGCCCGCCGCGGCGGTGGCCACGACGCGGGCGAGCGGGTCGCGGCCGAGCCGCTCCGCGCCGTTCGGCGAGGCGACGACGACGCACGCGGCGCCGTCGTTGATCGGCGAGGCGTTGCCGGCCGTGACGGTTCCGCCGTCGCGGAAGATCGTGCGCAGGCCGGCGAGGCGCTCGGCCGTCGTGTCGGTCCGCGGGCCCTCGTCGTCGGTCGCCTCGCCGACCGGGGCGATCTCGCGGCGCAGCGTCTCGCGGGCCGCGAGGGCGCGCTCGTGGGAGCGCAGCGCGAAGGCGTCCTGGTCGTGGCGCGCCACCGCGTGGCGTTCGGCCACGTTCTCCGCGGTCTCGCCCATCGACTCGGTCGAGTACGGCATCCGCGGGTTCACGAAGCGCCAGCCGATCGTCGTGTCGACGAGGTCGATCCCGCCGCGCGGGAAGCCCCGCTCCGGCTTGAGCGCGACGAGCGGCGAGCGCGTCATCGACTCGACGCCGCCGGCCAGCACGAGGTCGGCGTCGCCGGTGGCCACGAGGCGCGCCGCCTGGTTCACGGCCTCGAGACCGGACGCGCAGAGGCGGTTGACCGTGACCCCGGGGACCTCGACCGGGAACCCGCAGAGCAGCGCGGCCATCCGGGCGACGTTGCGGTTGTCCTCGCCGGCCGCGTTGGCATCGCCGAGGATCACCTCGTCGACCTGCGCCGGGTCGATCCCGTTGCGCTCGACGGCGGCCGCGAGGACGTGCGCCGCGAGGTCGTCGGGCCGCACGCTCGCCAGCGCCCCGCCGTAGCGCCCGAAGGGCGTCCGCACCATGTCGAGGATGAGCGCGTCGCGCATCGCGCGGCGATCCTACGTCGTCATCCCGCCGCGACGATCGCGCCCCACCGGTAGGCTGACCCGAGTGGACGGCTTCGCCCTCGTCATGTTCGGGGGGATCGGCGCGATCGTGCTCGTCCTCTACCTGATCGGCCGCTTCTATCCGGGGAGCGGGGCGGACGTGCTCGACTGGAACCCGCGCGACCTGCACGAGCGCAAGCTCGCCGCCGAGGCCGAGGACCTCGACCAGATGCTCGAGGCGCGCAACGCTCGCCGCCGCGCCCGCGGCGAGCCGGAGCTGACCGAGGAGGACCTCCACCGGCGGGTGGCCGAGGACCGCCACGCGCTCGACGCCCGGCGCGACGCGTACCTCGCCGACCAGGACGAGGCCGAGATGCGCGCGGCGATCGCGGCGCGCCGGGCCGCGCGGGCGGCGCGGCGCGGGCCGGAGCCTCCGCCGCAGTAGCCTGCGGCGTCGCATGGCCCGCGTCCTCATCGTCGGCTGCGGCTGCCGCGGGCAGGCCCTCGCGCGCTCGCTGCGCGCCGACGGCCATGCCGTCCGCGGCACGACCCGGGACCCGGCTCGCGACGGCGGCGATCGCGGCCGCCGGCGCCGAGCCCTACGTCGGCGACCCCGACCGGATCGCCACGCTCACCTACGCCCTGGACAACGTCACGATCCTCTGCTGGCTGCTGGCGAGCGCGACCGGCCCCGAGGACGCCGTGCGCGCCCTGCACGGCCCGCGCCTGACGATGCTGCTCGAGCGCTCGATCGACACGACGATCCGCGGGATCGTCTACGAGGCGTCCGGCACGGTCGGGCCGGACGTGCTCGCCGACGGCCGCGCCGCGGTCACGCGGGCCTGCGAGTACTCGGAGATCCCGCACGCCTTCCTCGACGCCGACCCGGCCGATCCGCCGCGATGGCTCGCGGCGGCCCGGGCGGGGATCGACGGCCTGCTGGGCTGCGCTACACTCGCCGCCGATACGCCTGAAACTCGATAGGGATTTACCCCCGGGAGGTCGGAGACCGTGGCCGAGTATGCGAAGGACGTGCTGGTGGAGCCGGAGTGGCTCGAGGCGCACCTCGAGGACGACGCGATCCGCATCGTCGAGGTCGACGAGAACCCGGCCCTCTACCAGGAGGCCCACATCCCGGGCGCGATCGGCTTCGACTGGAAGGCCGACCTGCAGGACCAGGTCAGGCGCGACTTCCTCGGCCCGGAGGCCTTCGGCGAGCTGTTCGGCCGCCACGGGATCTCCAACGACCACCTCGTCGTGCTCTACGGCGATCGCAACAACTGGTTCGCGGCCTACACGTACTGGTACCTCAAGTACTACGGGCACGACAACGTGAAGCTCCTCAACGGCCCCCGCGAGCGGTGGATCTCCGAGAACCGCCCGACGACCACCGAGCCGCCGAGCCACGCCCCGGCCACGTTCACCGCGCAGCCGGGCGACACGGCGATCCGCGCGAAGCGCGACGAGGTCACCGCCGCGCTCGACGCCGGCACGAGCCTCGTCGACGTGCGCTCGCCGCAGGAGTACTCGGGCGAGCTCATCGCCATGCCCGGCTACGAGCAGGAGGGCGCCCAGCGGGCCGGCCACATCCCGGGCGCCGCGTCGGTGCCCTGGGCGCAGGCCGTCCAGGAGAACGGGACCTTCAAGTCGGCCGACGAGCTGCGCGAGCTCTACACCGGGAAGGGCGTGCTGAACGGCGGCCCGATCATCGCCTACTGCCGCATCGGCGAGCGCTCGGCGCACACGTGGTTCGTCCTGCACGAGCTGCTCGGCCACGACGACGTGAAGAACTACGACGGCTCGTGGACCGAGTGGGGGAACCTCGTCGACGCGCCGATCGAGAAGGACGTCTAGCGCGCGAAGCCGGAGCCGGCGGCCTCGAGCCGCGCCAGCAGGTCGGCCACGATGCGCGCCGTGGCGCCCCAGATGAGCTCGCCCGCCACCGCGTAGGTGTCGGTGCGGATCGGGACGCCGCGGCGCACGAGCCGGCGGCGGTCGTAGCCGGCGGCGACGTCGGCCAGGCGCAGCTCGAGGACCTCGGCGACCTCGCGCTCGCTGGGCGTCCACGCGAGCCCGGGCGCGATCACCCCGACGAAGGGGTGGACGGCGTAGCCGGTGACGATCGTCGAGGTCGGCTGGAGGGCCCCGATCACCTCGACGCCGTCCGCGGGCAGGCCGATCTCCTCCTCGGCCTCGCGCAGCGCGGTGGCGCGGAGGTCGGCGTCCCCGGCGTCGCGCCGGCCGCCGGGGAAGGACACCTCGCCGGCGTGCCGGCGCAGGTCCTCCCGGCGGCGGGTGAACACCGCGTGGACCCCGTCGCCGGTCGCGAAGAGCGGGACGAGGACGGCGGCCTCGACGCGTCCGCGGACCGCGAGGCCCGCCGCCACCTCGGCGTCGAGCAGCGTCGGGGCCAGCCGGGCGAGCGCGGCGGCACCCACCGGGCGCTCAGACCGCGCCGGCCACCTCGACGCGCTCCTCGAAGGAGACCTCGCCGTCGAGCGTGCGGTGCACGGGGCACTTCGCGGCGATCACGCGCAGGCGCTCGACCTGCTCGTCGCTGAGCCCGTCGGGCAGGTGCAGGACGAGCTCGAACCTCGTCGGGCAGCCGCGCTCGGCCGGGGTGTACTCGACCTCGACCTCGACCGGCCCGAGCTCCCAGCCCTTGCGCTTCGCGTACATCTCGATGGTGATCGCCGTGCAGGAGGCGAGGCTGGCGGCCAGCAGCTCCTGCGGGCTCGGCGCGCTGTCGTCGCCGCCGACGTCGGTCGGCTCGTCCGCCTCCAGCCGGTGGTCGCGGACCTGGATGAGATGGGAGAACGTGCCGGTGCGCCGGGCCGTGGCTTTCATCATCGTGCCTTCATCCTAGCCTCGTCCTCGGGTCGCTCGGACCGCAAACCACCGGACTCATACGAGCGGGTTGAAGACGAGCCCGGTCGGGATCTTCGGGAAGAAGTACGTGGACTTCGGCGGCATGTTCTCACCGGCGTCCGCGACCTCGCGGATCCGCGCGACCGGCGTGGGGCCCATGAGGAACGCCGCGTCGTAGGTGCCCTCCTCGATCAGCGCGAGCGCCTGATCGAGGTCGCGCGCGTAGCCGAAGCCGTCGAGGTGGTCGATCCGCTCGGCCGTGTAGCCGAGCGCGCCCTCGAGCAGCAGCGCCTCGAGCACCGCGGTGTCGAGGCGGCGGTAGGGCTCGGCGTGGTCCGGGAGCGCCGCGTCGGCGAGCGCCGGGTCCTTCAGCGTCAGGCGGTAGGGGCGGCGGTGGTGGGCGTCGATGTAGCCCAGGCGCACCCGGCCGTCCGGCGCCGGCCCGGGCTCGAGGTCGCGCGGATCGTCGAGCGGCTCGGCGTCGAAGTCGCGGAGGATCGCGTCGCGCAGCGCCTCCTGCTGCTCGCCGCTCAGCCCCGAGACGAGCCGGTGGGTCGGGAAGACGGTCAGCCCCGGGTCCTCGAGCGCGACGAGCGCCATGAGCACGTAGCGGTGCGGCCCCTCGCCGCCGATCTCGTCGGCGTACACGCGGGCCGTCTCGTAGCGATGGTGGCCGTCGGCGATCAGCAGCTCCGCGGCGGCGGCGGCTCCGGTGAGCGCGGCGGTCGGTTCCGCCGCCGTGACCCGCCAGACGCGGTTCGCCGTCCCGTCCTCGTCGACGGCCTCGCCCCACGGCGGGCCGGCCGTCGCGGTCGCGAGGGCGGCGCGCGCCGTGCCGTCGGGGTCGCCGTAGAGGCTGAAGATGGGGGAGAGGTTCGCGCGCGTGGCGCGGGTGAGGCGCAGCCGGTCCTCCTTGGGGCCGGGGTGCGTGCGCTCGTGCGGGCGGATCCGGCCCGCGCCGTAGTCCTCGACGCGCACGCGCGCGAGGAAGCCGGTGCGCACGTGCCGGCCGCCGCCCGGCGCGGTGTAGTGCTGCTCGAGCACGTAGAGGGCAGGTTCCGCGTCGCGGACGATCGCGCCCTCCGCCTCCCAGCGGGCGAGCTCCGCCGCGGCGGTCGCGTAGGGATCCTCACCCTCGGGCAGGTCGATGCGCACGACGTTGTAGGGGGAGCGGGCCACCAGCGCGGCGCGTCGGTCGGCGTCGATGACGTCGTACGGCGGGGCGAGGACGGCCTGCAGGCCCCCGACCCGGTCGAGGTCGTAGCGCAGGGCGTGGAGGGGCTCGACGCGTCCCATGGCGGCGGCGCAGCGTACTCGACCCGAGCCCGGCGCCCGACCGCGGCCTACACTCGCACCCACGGGACGTGGCGCAGCCTGGTAGCGCGCCTGCTTTGGGAGCAGGAGGTCGCCGGTTCGAATCCGGCCGTCCCGACTGGCGATTCGGCGCTACCCGCCGGCGCCAGGGAACACAGAGGGAACGGACTTCCCACCGCGAGCGGCCAGGATCGCGTCCTCGGCGGGGAGCTGCGGCGCGTCGTCCAGCTCCTCGATGACGTGCCCGTAGGTGCTGAGGGTCAGCTCGGCGCCGTGGCCGAGCTGTCGGGCGACGTAGTGGACGCTGCGGCCCTCGTGGAGCAGCAGGCTGGCGAAGCTGTGCCGCAGGTCATACGGGCGCGCGGGCGGGTGCTTCGCGGCGGCGAGCGCGTGCTTCCACGTCCGGCCGCGCCACTCCGCGTACCCGGTCCACTCGCCGCCGTCGGCGCCGGGGATGACCGGCGCGTCGTCGCCGGCCGTCCCGCTGGCCGATCCCCGCCATTCGGCGAGGTCGTGCGGCGAGCGGGTCGAGCAGCCGGACCGATCGCCGCGTCCGGGTCTTCGGCGCGCTCACGACGAGCGTCCGGTCGAGGACGTGGCCCCACCGCAGCCCGATCGCCTCTTGCGGGCGCAGACCCGCGTAGGCGAGCAGGGACACGAGGACGGCGTCGCGGTGCCCGAGGTCGAGGCCGCACCACCCGCGCTCGGCGTCGGGGCGGGCCGGGGATCGCGGATCGTCTCGACGGTGGCCGGGGCGAGCGGTCGGACCTCGGCGGCGGCCGGGAGCGGTGCGCGGCGCACGAGGCGCGCCGGGTTCGCCGGGATGCGTCCGGCCTCGGCGGCGCGTTGCAGGATGCCGCCGAGCAGCGTCAGCGCCTTGCGCGCGGAGTGCGGGCCGGCCGGTGAAAGGCTCGCGCTCCCCGCCGGCTGGCGGCGCACCCGCGCGGCCGTCCTCGCCCACGCCGACGGCCGCTGCCAGGTCCCCGGCTGCCGCGCCGACGCCGTCGAGATCGACCACATCCTCCCGGTGGCCAGGGGCGGCACCGACAACCCCGCCAACCTCCGCGCGATCTGCCGGACCTGCAACCGCGGCAAAGGCGCCCAGATGCCGTAGGAACGCGCCCTCGGCCAGCTCGACCGGGACGCCGCACCCCACGGCGTCCGAGCCGCAGTCATCTCGAACGGGCGGCGGCATATCGGCGGCACGGGGTGGTGGTGCGCGGGGTGGTGTGGTGGCTATCGTGCCGGGCGTGGCCGATCGGCGGATCGAGCGGGTGCGGGCCTCGTACGCAGCGTTCGCCTCGTGGGACGCCGAAGCGCTCGTCGCGCTCTACCACCCCGACGCCGTGTGGGATCTCGGCACCCTGGCGGCGGCCGCGCCGCGGAGGCTGTGGGAGGGGCATGCGGGAGTGCGCGACCTCCTGGCCGAGAACGCCGCCACGCTGGCAGCGTTCGAGCCGCGGGTGCTGGAGCTCCGCCTCGACGGCGAGCGGCTGCTCGTCCGGGGGGCGTATCGCCTTTCGGTCGAGCGCATGCCTGGATTCGACGTCGAGAGCACGTACGGAAATGTCTTCGAGTTCCGGGACGGCCTGATCCTCCGCGTTACGAACACCGACGACCCGCCACCGGGCTGGGAGAACGCCACCCCGGTGGAGTAGGGCTCGGCACTGACGCTGATCGCGCCGGATCAGGCCGACGCCCCGGAGCCGGATCGGCGGCCGCGACGCGCATCAGCCAGGTGACGATCGCGTCGAGCCGGTCGCCCAGGTGCTCCCGCGTTCGGCGTGGCGGAAGCTCGGCGACGTGCCGGACGCCGGCGCGCGGGTCGCGCGCCGGGCCGGCCACTCCGCTGCTCTCCGTCCGGCTCGGTCAGACGTACTGGCACCAGTAAGGGCCGTAGGTGTTGGTCACCCAGCGATAGTCCTCGTCGATGACGTTCCCGAAGCGGTCATACCAGCGGGTGAGCTGCGCGAATCCGTAGTAGCCCGCGGACTGGATGTTGATGTTCAGGTTCTCGCTGGACAGGGCGCCGTCGCTCGTCTGCCAGGTGGAGTCCGGGTTGGAAATGACGTTCTCGGGACGGTTGAATACCTGGGGGCCGTGGCCGGCCGAGATCCAGCCGTTGTCGGTCCAGCCGAAGAACAGCGTCTGGGTGGCGACGATCTCCCCGACTCCGGGGTCGCTGTAGACGAATGGCCCCGCGAGGTGCACCGGGTTCTCCGAGCAGTCGCGGGAGAGGAAGCCGACACCGCGCATGCCACCGGTGGCCGCACGCGCGCCGACGGGGTGGCGACGCGTGCGCTTCCGGCACGGCACCCGGTGACGCTTGTGATGGCGGACGGCGGTGCAACGCGCCACCGGCTTGCGCGTCCGGCGGCGGTGGGTGCGGCCACCGGACTTGATGGTCTTGGTCCCTACCCCACCGGTCCCTACCCCGCCGGTCCCTACCGGATCTCCGCCGAGCATCGCGATCAACGACGCGGGCAGGTGCGACGGAAGCGAACCACCCGATGGAGGCGGCGAGTCGCTGGGCACGGCGAGGGCGGCCGTGGGAACCAGCAGCGCCAGTGCCGAGGCGAGCCCGGCGACGATCGGGGCGGTGGTGCGCAACGAGGGCATGGCAGGCCTTTCGGATCGTGGAGGTCGTATCGACCGGACTCCCACGAGACGGCCCGCCGTGACGGCGTCTTCCCTCGACACGCGGGTCGTGTGCTGGACCTCACGGCTCGGATGCGGTCGGCCGAACCCAATGATGCCCAGCCTCCGCTATCGCCTCCGAGCGCGCCGACCCTCTCACCGCCCACCCCGTGCGACGTCGAGTCTGGGGATGTCGGGTTGGCCTGAGACGCCGTCACTTCCGGAGTTCGGTCGCCCGCCGGCATGCCGGGGGGACATCCGCCGTTCGGCCTCAGCCCCGCCGGTTGCGGTCGCGCGAGGGCTGCACCCGCTTGGGCTCGCCGGGCATCTTCGGGTAGTCGGGCGGGTAGGGCATGTCGCCGGCGCCCTCCGCCTCGTCGCGCTCGTAGAGCGCGAGCAGCGGCTCGAGCGAGAACGCGGCGTCGTCGATCGCCGCGTGGCGGTCGCCGACCTGCGGCGAAGCGCGCCGGCATCGTCGCGACCGTGAAGTCCTCCGGCCGACCTCGGGCAGCTCGTCCCACGTCGAGCGGGGCCGAGACCGGCGCTCCGGGCCGGGGCCGAACGCTGTAGGCCGAGGCGATCGTGCGGTCGCGCGCGTTCTGGTTGTAGTCGACGAACACGCGCTCGCCGCGCTCCTCCTTCCACCACTTCGTCGTCACCTCTCCCGGCAGGCGCCGCTCGAGCTCGCGGCCGAACGCGATCGCCGCGTGGCGCACGTCGGTGAACGTCCAGCGGGGCTCGATGCGGACGTAGACGTGCACGCCGCGGCCGCCCGAGGTCTTCGGGAACCCGGTGTAGCCGAGGTCCGCCAGCAGCCGCCGCGCCTCGCCCGCCACGCGCACCGCGTCGTCGAAGTCGGTGCCCGGCTGGGGATCCAGGTCGATGCGCAGCTCGTCCGGGTGGTCGACGTCGTCGTCGCGCACCGGCCACGGGTGGAAGGTGAGCGTGCCCATCTGCGCGGCCCAGCCGACGACCGCGATCTCGGTCGGGCAGATCTCGTCGGCGTGGCGCCCGGAGGGGAACGCGATCCGCGCGGTTCGCACGTAGTCCGGCGCGCCGCGCGGCACGCGCTTCTGGAAGAAGGCGTCGCCGCCGCCCTTCTCGCGCGTCGAGAGCACGATCCCCGGGTGCACGCCCTTCGGCCAGCGCTCGAGCGTCGTCGGCCGGTGCCGCAGGGCGCGCATGATCCCGTCCTCCACCGCGAGGTAGTAGCGGACGACCTCGAGCTTGGTCACCTCCGGCGTGCTCCCGGTCGCCGGGAAGATCACGCGCTCCGGATTGGAGACGCGCAGCTCGCGCCCGCCGGCGTCGACGGTCGTGGCGGCGGAGGAGGGCATGGGCGGCGAGAGCTTCGCGCATCGCGCGAGAACCGGCACGGGCGACGCCGCTCAGCAGACGAAGGTCTCCGTGCGCTCGTTGTTGGTCTCGTCCGTCTCGACGACCTCGTTGCCCGAGTCGACGCGGGCGGGCCCGCCGAGCCCGGAGGTGCAGAAGCTCGTGTAGGTCACCGTCGCCGTCGCGCCCGGCGCCAGGCCGTCGAGCCGGAAGGGCGCCAGCGTGCCGACCGTCAGCGTGAAGGGGCCCGCGGCCCCGGCGCCCTGGTTCTTCACGGTGGTCGACGTCAGGCCCAGCTCGGTCACGACGAGGTCCGGCTTCGCGGGGGGCGGCGGGGGCGGGGCCGGCCCGGGACCGATGACCACCGGACGCGTTGAGGGCGGCGGCACCGGGTCCCAGGTGTCGACCCGGTAGCGCACGCTGGCCAGATCGCCGCCGCGGCCGAGGCGGCCGCCGAGGCGTGGCCGCCGCCGGTGTCCGCTCGACGCGTGGCGCGCCCGGCGCGTAGCCGAGGGTGACGGCGTCGCGGACGTCGTACGGGTTGATGTCGCCGTGGTCGTTGCCGCCGTAGATGTTCGAGTCCTCGTCCCACAGGTCGAGCGTCAACGGGAGCCCGCGTGCCCGCGGGCGAGCTCGGGCGGAAGTCCGGCGCGCGCCAGGTGCGGTGGTTGTCCTCGAGCCAGCGCTCGATCCCGTCGCGCGCGTAGATCTGGCGGCCGTTCGACGATCGACCTTCACCCCGCGCAGCTTCCAGCCGCCCGCCACGCCGTCGGGCGACTTCTCGATCTGGATCCGCCGCAGGTCGCCGACGTTCAGGCCCGCGCGCGCGGCGCCGTCGATCGGCACGCTGTACGTGTCGCGGTCGCCGCGCTCGAAGTCGTCGTAGAGGCTCTTGTCGAGCGGGAAGCGCAGGTCCGACCCGATCGCGCAGGTAGACGTCGTCGTCGGTGCCCGGAGAAGCGCGACGAGCTGGTGCGGATCTCGACCTGCATCGAGGTCGATCGGCTCGCGGTACGGACGCCGCCGCCGGCACCGCCTTGATGAACGTGAACGGCGCGGTCGGGCGCGGGAACGAGAAGCTGTCGTGAGCCGTTGATCTCGCCGGACTGGAACTTCTGCCCGGCGATCGTCGCCTGCGTGAACATGTCGGCGTCGTCGGGGCCGGGGTCGCCGAGGTCGATGCCGTTCATCCGTGCGGCACCTGCAGCTGGACGAAGCGCGTCGTGCGCTGCAGATCCTGGCTCGACGTGATCGGGGAGCAGGTCGACCCGTCGGGGCGTCCGCCTGCCGAGCACGTCTTGATCAGCGCGCTCGAAGTTGCGGCGGAAGAGCGTCTTGCCGTGGTCCTCGAAGTAGTCGCGCGTCGCCGACCGCAGCCCGAGCAGGTCGCCGCCGGGGCCGTTGCGCGAGCCGCAGATGTTGGTCGACCACGTCGGGTTGCACGGCTCGCCCTCGCCCTACCAGTGGCCGGAGTTCATGCCGATGCGCAGCGCGCCGCTGAGGTCGTGGTTCAGCGAGCTGCCGTGGCGGTCGGCGTAGCGCTGCGTGCGCCTCCAGAAGGCGTCGTCCCCGAGCCGCGGTCTTCAGATCGCCCGCAGCCACTGGCGGGTCGCGAAGTACGCGGTGATGTAGGCGTTCGCGTAGCCGGGGCGCCCGGGCCAGTCCTTCGCGACGGCGGTCTTCATCGACCTGTTGCCGTCGCTGTTCCACTGCGCCGTGCTTGCGCGAGTGCCCCGTCGTCTCGCCGATGTAGACGTTCAGCGCCCGCGCGCTTGTCCGGCGCGACGTCGAACCACGTCGGCGTCCCGCCGAACGTGCAGCTTCGACCAGTCCGTGCCGTCGACGCCCGTCGAGCCCTGCTGCTCGATCCAGTTCGAGTGCGAGTAGAAGTCCTCGAGCTCGTGCAGGCTCATCCCGATCGTCGGTCAGCAGCTCGAGCGGGCTGTTGCGGACGCGCGCGGCGCGGGCGAGGCGTACGGTGTTGCGCATCAGCCGCTCCCACTCCTTCTGGGCACGCTCGACGGTTGGAGATGTCGTCCCGGTGCCCGGAGTCGAAGTGCGTGCGGGCCGGGCGGCCTTCACGACGGTGTCGGACCAGTTCTCCGCGGCGCCGAGCGAACGAGCCGAGGATCGCCGTTCAGCACGTCGGCGTGGTCCGCGACTGCGGGACTCGACTTCGCGTTCGAGTAGAGGTCGACGAACCAGTTGTTGACGTTCGCGACGTCGACGGCGGTGTTGCCGAAGCCCTCCGCGGTCAGCGCGTCGACGGCTGATGTCGGAGTGCGGCCCGGTGTCGAAGGCCGCCGCGGGCGCCGCGGTCGCGCCCGCGAGGGTGATCAGTCCGATGAGGACGAGTCGACGCCCCACTCCCGGCACGCTAGACCCCGATCCGGGCCCGGCGCAACCGCACTCGACGTCCGTTGGCTGACCGCCGGCGCCGCGCAGCCGCTCACCCCAGCAGCTCGCACCCGTGCGCCACGGCCACGGCGCTCACGAGCTCCATGTCCGGCGGCGCGTCGCTCGCCGGCGGCAGCGTCCGGCTCTGGGCCGGCACGCTCATCTCGCGCACGAGGTCCTCGAACCCGCCGGGCGTGCAGACGAACAGCAGCTTTGGTCAGCTTTCCGGCGCGATCGTTAAGGTCCAGGGCGTGGCCGGTAAGGACAGCGCGGCCGAGCCGCCTGAGGATCGGGAGCTCAGAGACAAGGAGCGCGAGCTCAGCGCCCTGGAGGACGAGTTCGCCGGTCTGCGGGAGCGGATCGCCACCCTCACCTCGCTGCTGGCCCGCTTCGAGGCGCGCTACCAGGGCGAGGTCGGCGTGCTGTTCAGCGAGCTCGACGGGATCGAGGCGCGTCTCGCCCGTCAGGCCTACGAGGCGTCGACTCGCGAGGAGCACGCCGACGCCTGGCGCGAGGCCGACGAGCGGGCTCGGGAGAGCGCGCAGGCCAGCGGCGAGGCGCCCCCGCCGGCCGACGCCTGGGGGCCGCCCACGCCCGAGGGCAAGGCCCTGTTCCGCGAGGCCGCCAAGCGCCTCCACCCCGACCTCCACGAGGACCCCCGGACCAGGCAGCGCGCGACGCTCGCGATGGCGGCGGCCAACGAGGCCTACGGCCTCGGCGACCTCGACGAGCTGCGGCGGATCCTGCGCGAATGGGAGCAGAGCCCCGAGGCCGTGGCGGGCGACGACACCGCCGCGCTGCTGGTCCGCGCGATCCGCCGCATCGCGCAGGTCCGCGAGCGGATCGCCGAGGCCCGCGTGGAGCTCGAGGCGCTCCAGGCGAGCGAGCTCAACCAGCTGCGCGAGCGCGCGGAGGCCGATCCCGAGCTGCTCGGCCGGCTGCGCGCGGACCTCGAGGCCGGGCTCGGCGCGGCGCAGCAGCGGCTCTCGAAGACCGGGGCCCGGCGGTGAGCGGCCGCGGGCTCGTCCCCGGGGCGGGCGGCGAGATCACCCGCCGGTCGCGCGGGCTCGCCGCGCGCGGCCTCGATCTCGCGGAGCGGCTCGCCGACCGGCGGTGGCAGCCGGCGCCCCTGCCGCACCCGAGCGCCTTTCGCGCGGCGGCGCTCTCGCCGGACGGCCGATGGCTCGCCGCGGCGCGCAGCGGGTCCTCGCGCGCCCGGGGCGTGCTGGTGGTCGCACTCGACGGCTCGGACGCGGTCGCCGAGGGCCTGACCGACGCGTGGGTCCGGGCGGTCCAGTTCCTGGGGGCGGAGGCGGAGCTGGTCGCGGCCACGCAGGACGGCGACGTGGTGCAGCTGCGGCTCGAAGGCGAGCGCCTGGGCGAGGTCGCGCGGCGGCGCTGCCCGGCGGGAGCGGCCGATCCACCGCGGGCGGTCTCGGCGGCGCCGGACGGCGGCTTCGTCGCCGTGCTGCTGGGCACGGCCACGGTCGTCGGCCTGCCCTGGCCGGAGGGCCCGCCGTGGACGTTCGACGTGGGACGAGAGCTCGCGGACGGGGCGGTCGGTCGCCCGGCCTGCGCGTTCGAGCCCGCGCCGGCCGGCAAGCTCGCCGTCGTCTGCGACCGCGTGCTGGTGTTCGATCGCAGCGGCTCCGGGGGCAGGCTCGCCTCGCTGGCCACCGATTTCGCCGCCGGCCCCGCCGCGCTCTGCTGGAGCGGCGGCGAGCTGCTGGCGGTCGAGGGTCGCGAGCTGCTCCGCTTCCCGCTGCTCGGCGGTCGCCCGGAGAGCCGCACGCTGGTGGAGCACCCCGCTGCCGATGTCGGCCGGGCGGCGATCAGCCCGAGCGGGAGGATGGTCGCCCTCGACCTCGCGACGCGCGCCGGCGTGATCAACGTCCACGACGCGTCCGGGCGGCTCCTCGCCCGGCGCCCGGCCGGCGCGCGCGGGGTGGAGGCGCTCGCGGTCGGCGACGACGGGCTGCTGGCCGTGGCCGAGGCCGACGGATGGCTCACGGTGTGGGCGCCGCAGAAGGCCGACGAGCCGCTGCTGCGGATGCGCGACCGGGCCGCGACGCCCGGCAGGGCGATCGCCTCGGGCTGACCGCCGCCCCCGCGGTCGGCGGCGGAAGGCAACCCGGCGTTCCCTCTCATCGACGGCTCATGCGTGGTGGGCACCCTGAGGACGAGGCGGCGGAACGCGCCGTCCCTCGCCGGCGGAAAGGCCAACCATGCAGACGACACGATCCCTCGCTCCGGTCGCCGCCCTCGCGCTGGCGCTCGGCGTGGGCGCGTGCGGCTCCGGGGGCTCGGGCTCGACATCGGGCTCGCAGTCGACCGGCGGGACGACGACCGCACCCGCGGCCGCCCGTATCGATCCGGCGAACTTCGCCCGCACGGTCGACAATCCCTGGTTCCCGCTCGAGCCGGGCACGACCCTGCGCTACCGCGGTGTGAAGGACGGGAAGGCGACCGTCGACGTCTTCGCGGTCACCAACGAGACCCGGAAGATCCTCGGCGTGCCGGCGACGGTGGTGCACGACCGCCTCTACGACAGCACGGGCAACCTGGTGGAGGACACGATCGACTGGTACGCGCAGGACCGGCAGGGCAACGTCTGGTATCTCGGCGAGGCCACCAAGGAGCTCGACGCGCAGGGCCACGTGACGAGCCGGAGCGGGTCCTGGCAGGCCGGCGTCCACGGGGCCCAGGCCGGCATCTTCATGCCCGCCGACCCGAAGGTCGGCCGGTCGTTCCGCCAGGAGTACTCCCGGGGCCAGGCCGAGGACCACTTCAAGATCCTCAGCCTCAGCACGCCGGTCGAGGTCCCGGCCGTCTCCTCGCAGGATGCGATGAGGACGGAGGAGTGGACCCCGCTCGAGCCGGGCGTGATCGACCACAAGTACTACGTGCGCGGCATCGGCACCGTCCGCGAGGCGGCCGTCAAGGGCCCCAGGGAGTACAACACGCTCGTCTCGGTCAAACGGGGCTGAGGGGCGACGCGGACCGCCCGCCCCACGGCCGGCACCGTCGACCGATCCGGTCCATCGAGGACCATGACTCCGGCCAGCCAGAAACCGATGAGGAGTGGGCGTGGAGACGAGCGACGACGCCGGGCGCCGGAAGGTCCCCCGCGACCCGGAGAACGACTACACCCGCGAGGCCGCCGAGGCGCGCTCGGCGTTTCTCGCGCAGCAGACCGGCGTCGAGACGCCGCACCTCACGAGCTACTCGTTCGAACCGGCGGCCCTTCCGGGGAACATCGAGAACTTCGTCGGCGCCGCCCAGGTCCCGATCGGCATCGCCGGGCCGCTGCTCGTCGACGGCGAGCACGCCCAGGGGGAGTTCTACGTGCCATTGGCGACCACGGAGGGAACGCTGGTCGCCAGCTACAACCGCGGCATGAAGCTCGCGCGCGCGGCGGGCGGCGTGACGGTGACGATCGTGGACGACGCGATGCAGCGCGCACCGGCGTTCGTGTTCGACAGCGCGCGCGAGGCGCGCGCATTCGGGCACTGGCTGACCGAGCACTTCGCCGAGATCAAGCGCGAGGCCGACGCCACCACCAGCTCCGGCCGGCTGCGCGACATCCAGCAGTTCCCGGCCAGCCGCATCCTGTTCACGCGCTTCAACTACACCACCGGCGACGCCGCCGGTCAGAACATGACCAGCAAGGCGACCGCCATCGCCTGCCGGTGGATCGCCGCCCGGCGCCCGGAGATCCGGCACTTCACCCTCGAGTCGAACTTCGCGACCGACAAGAAGAGCTCCCAGGTCAACATGCTGCACACGCGCGGCAAGCGCGTCGTCGCCGAGCTGACGTTCCCCGCCGACCTCGTGCGCCGGCAGATGCGCGTCGAGCCGGAGCAGCTCTTCCGCACGCGGCTGGTGTCCAACCTCGGAGCCTTCATGTCCGGCGCCAACAACAACGGCGCGCATGCGGCCAACGGCATCACCGCGATGTTCATCGCCACCGGCCAGGACGTGGCCAACGTGGCGGAGTCCTCGGCCGCCTATGGCTTCTCCGAGCTGCTCCCCAACGGCGACTACTACGGGTCGGTCACCCTCCCGTCGCTGATCGTCGCGACCTACGGCGGCGGGACCGGGCTCGCGACCCAGCGCGAGTGCCTCGAGCTCCTCGGCTGCTACGGCACCGGCGAGGTGGGGAAGCTGGCGGAGATCGTCGCCGCGACGGTGCTCTGCGGAGAGCTGTCGCTCGGGGTGGCGATCGCCGTCGACGAATGGGTCTCCGCCCACGACCGACTGGGACGCAACCGGCCCGACGAGCGCGACGCGCCCTGACCCCGAGCCTCAGCGGATGACGCGGTACCTGACGTGCGTGACCGCCGGGGAGGCGATCACCTCGACGGGCTCGAGGGTGGGGTCGCCGACGTCCTCGAGCAGCCGCTCGCCTGCCGCCGAGGACGATCGGAACGATGTGCAGGTAGAGCTCGTCGAGCATCCCGGCCGCGAGGTACTGCCGCACGGCGCTGGCGCCGCCGGCGATCGCGACGTCGTCGTCGCCGGCGGCGGTCCGGGCCTGCTCCAGCGCGGACTCGATCCCGTCGGTGACGAACGTGAACGTCGTGCCGCCCTCCATCGACAGCGGCGCGCGCGAGTGGTGGGTGAGCACGAAGACCGGCACGTGGAAGGGCGGGTCCGCGCCCCACCAGCCGCGTCCACGTCTCGTCCCACGGCCCGTCGCCGCCGCCGAACATCCTGCGGCCCATGACGTAGGCGCCGACACCTTGGACGACCTCCTCCAAGACCTCCGCATCGCGGGTGCGCTCACCGCCCTCCAACCCGTGTTGCTCCCGCCAGCTGTCGGTCGCGAACGCCCACTCGTGCAGGCGCATCCCGCCCTCCCCGATCGGGTTCTCCGTGCTCTGGCCGGGCCCGGCGACGAAGCCGTCGAGCGACATCGAGATCTGGCAGGTGACCGAGCCCAAGGTGGCGTCCTCCCGGCGCATCCTCAGTAGGAGCAGGGCACGCCCTGATCCCGCAGGACGATGCACCAATTGTGCCGCTTCGGATCGAACTTCGGCGGCCCCTTCCAGTAGGGCCGATCCGACCGCGATCCGGAGCCGCGCCGGGACTGGTCGAGCGGCGGCGTCCCGATCGTGGGATCGCCTTCGGCTCGCCGGGATAGGGGCGTCACCGCGCTCGCGGGCCGCGCGCGGCGCGCCGCACCTCACCGGCCAGCCGGGGAACGAGATGACGGGCCGGGTCGTGCTCGCGCTCGGCGATGAGCTGGTCGATGCCCGCCTCGAGCGCGGTCCGCACCGCGCGGCGCAGCGCCCGGGCGCCGTCGGCGTCATCCCACGAGGAGCCGAACGCGGCGGCGTCGATCGCCGTGCCGATCCGCGAGTAGATGCGCTGCGGGCGCGGCAGGGGCGTCGGCCCGATGCCGCGGACCACGGGCCAGAGCAGGTCGGGGTCCACGCCGAGCCGGCCGGCGAGCGCGCGCGCCGGCGCATAGAGGGGGTGGTCGGCGTCGAGCACGACGTCCCACATGTCGTCCACGCCGATGGTCGACACCGAGATCACCGGGTAGCCGAACTCGAGCGCCAGCCGCGCGAACCCGATCCGCTCCTTCCAGACCAGCCGGTAGCGCTCCCCGCGGCGGCGGGCGACCTCGCGCCCTCCGCCCGGGAACACGAGCATCGGCTGCCCGGCGCTGAGCAGGGCGCGCGCGTTCTCGCGCGTGCCGTCGATCGTTCCGAAGCGCGTGAGGAGATCCCGCCACCCCGGGACGCGGTAGTGCTGGTGCTCGCCGAGCGAGCGGACGAGCAGGCCGGTGTGCCGGTGGATTCCCAGCACGAGGAACGGGACGTCGAGCAGGCCCAGCGTCGTGTGGTTCCCGACGAGCAGGACCCGTCCATCGGCCGGGAGGTGCTCGTAGCCGTCGATCAGCGGGTCGGTCAGCGCCCGCCAGGGCGCGAGCAGCGCTCCGGCCGCGGCGAACTCGGCCGCCGTCGGACCGCCGATCGGCCCCGCGGACATCCGCCCGCCGCCGCTATCCACCCGCCAGCGCGAAGGCCCGCAGCGCCGCCTTGCCACCGCCGACGACCGGGTCGCCGTGCGCGAGCAGCAGCCGGTCGAAGTCGAGGTCGAGCAGCCGGGCGTAGGCCGCGCGCAGGCCGGCCTTGGTCCCCTCCGGGTCGTCCATGAACTGGTCGGGAACGAAGCCGAGCCGCTCGCCGCCCGGCCACCGCACGACCCCGTCGGCGCACGCCAGCGCCCGGTGGGCGGGCACGTGGAGCGCCGTCTCGTCCGGGCAGATCGCGTCGACCTCGTGGGCGACGGCTCCGCCCGGGAGCTCGTCGCCGAAGTCGAACGCCTCGACGGGGCCACGACCCTCGAGCTCGTGGACGCCGTTGCGAACGCCGTGCACCGTGCACCCGAAGGCCTCCCGCAGGAGCCAGGCGTCGCGGTCGTGGTGGCGGTTGGTGAGCAGCACGTGCTCGGGCGTGCCGTGCCGCTCGAACCACCCGAGTCCCTCCGGCGGCAGCATCGGGTCGATCAGGACGCGCTCCGGCAGCAGGCAGTAGGAGCTGACGTCCATGCGGATGTGCGGGTGGCGTGCCGTCCAGTGCCAGAGGCCGGGAGCGATCTCGTGCACGCCCGGGAGCCTACGGGAGGTGGCGCAGGAACCAGTCGGCCGCCAGGCGGGCGACCTCGTCGAGCGCCCCGGGCTCCTCGAACAGGTGCGTCGCGCGCGGGACGACCGCGAGCTCGCAGGGCGCCCGGATCGCGGCCTGCGCCTCGCGGTTGAGCTCGAGGACGAGCCGGTCCGCGCCGCCGACGATCAACAGCACCGGGGCGCGGACCGCGCGCAGCGCGGACCCGGCGAGGTCCGGCCGGCCACCGCGCGACACCACGGCGCGGACCCCGGCGTCCGCCTCGGACGCGGCGATGAGCGCGGCCCCGGCGCCGGTGCTCGCGCCGAAGTACCCGATCGGCAGCCCGGCCGTGGCGGGCTCGTCGGTCGCCCACGCCGTCGCCGCGCGCAGACGCGCGGCGAGCAGCCCGACGTCGAAGACGTTGCGCCGGTCGTGCTCCTCCTCGGGCGTGAGCAGGTCGAGCAGGAGGGTCGCGAGCCCGCGGGCGACGAGGAGGTCGGCGACGTGCCGGTTGCGGGGGCTGTGGCGGCTGCTGCCGCTGCCGTGGGCGAAGGCGACGAGGCCGTGCGCGCCCGCCGGCACGGTGAGGTCGCCCTCCAGCACGACCGACTCGGCGGGCACGGCGACCGGGCGCGCAGCGCCGCGGCCGTCCGGCGCCGGGGGATCGGACCGGTCGTCGCGCGCCCTGGGGCCCGGCCGCCGCGGCCGCCCCCGGCGAGGGGTCACCGGCACGCGCGAGCAGCGTCGCCACCTCGGCGTCGGTCGTCTGGTCGAACGCCTCGTACCACGAGCCGACCGACCACAGGAGCGGCGGCACGACGACGCACACCACCTCGTCCGCCTCGTCGCGCAGCCGGGCGACGGCCTGCGGCGACGCCACCGGCACCGCGAGGACGATGCGGGCGGCGCCCCGCGCCCGGACCGCGCGCAGCGCCGCCGCCGCGGTGCCGCCGGTCGCGACGCCGTCGTCGACGACGATCACGGTGCGCCCCGCGACCGGCGCGGCCGCGCGGCCGCCGCGGTAGCGGTCGAGGCGCACCCGGAGCTCGTGCTCGGCCCGCCGCAGCCCCAGCTCGAGCTCCTCGGCGCTCACGAGCAGGGCGCGGACCGCGTCCGCGTCGAGCACGCGCACGCCCCCTTCGGCGACGGCGCCGATGCCGAGCTCGGGATTGCCGGGCGCGCCGACCTTGCGCACGAGCAGGACGTCGAGCGGGGCCCCGAGCGATCGCGCGACCTCGTAGCCCACCGGGACGCCGCCGCGCGGAAGGGCCAGCACCACCGGGTCCTCGGCGGCGAGCGGCCGCAACGCGTCGGCGAGCGCCGCGCCGGCCTCGCGGCGGTCGCGGAAGACCCGCGCGGGACCGCTGGAGGAGGTCGGCGAGGCCACCGCGCCGTCCTCTAGAGCGCGGTCGGGTAGGTCTCGGGCGGCTCGCCGCTCAGCCACTCGGCGCCGCGCTCGAGGGGCTCGACCGCCCGGGTCGTGTCGAGGTGGACGATCGCGTCGAACTGGGCGCCGGGGCGCGTCGCGAAGTAGTGGCTCTCGCGCTCGGTCTCCGGCCGGTAGATCACGCCGATCGCCCGCCCGAGCCGCACGCGCTCGAGCGCGCCCGCCGCGTCGCCGCCCGGCCGGGGCGCGAGCACGAACGCCGGCAGGCCGACGGCGTGCAGGAGCTTCTCGAGGCTGTCCGGGAGGGCCGGACGCACCGTGCGGCGCAGCGCGGTACCGCCCCAGTGGGTCGCCGCGGTCACGGTCCCGTCGTGGGTCGTGAACCCGACGAGCACGGCGTCGCGACCGTGACGCTCGCGGGCGAGGCGCCCGAGGGTGAGATCGCCCCGATCCCCCATCTCGGTGGCACGCGCGTCGCCGACGTGCGAGTTGTGCGCCCAGACCACGATCCGGGCCTCCCCGACGTGGCGGTCGAGGTGGGCGAGCAGGTGGTCGAGGGTGTCGGCCATGTGGCGGTCGCGCAGGTTCCACGACCCGGCCGGGTCGCCGAACATCGACCGGTAGTACTCCTCCGCGTCGGCGATCGTGCGGGCGTTCTCCTCGGCGAAGAGGAACTCGTCCTCCGCGGCGAACCCGTCGCGGCGCAGGTAGTCGGCGGCGCGGCGCCGCAGGTCGACGAGCTGGGCGACCGCCTCGCGGCGGCACGGCTCATCCACCCCGAGGGTGACCGCCCGGCCGTAGGCCTGGCTCTCACCGCCGAAGCGCTCGAAGCACGCGTAGCGCTCCCGAGCCCGATCGGCCGCCTCCGGGTCCACGCCGTCGAGATAGGCGAGCACGGCCTCGATCGACGCGAACAGGCTGTAGAGGTCGAGCCCGTAGAAGCCCACCCGGCCGCCGGCCGAGGGCCTCCGGTCGTTGTGGGCTCGGAGCCACCCGACGAAGTCGAGGACCTCCGCGTTCCGCCACATCCACGTCGGGAAGCGACGGAAGCCGCGCAACGCCTCCTCGGCGTCGCGGTCGTGCCCGTCACCGCGGACGTAGCGGTTGACGCGGTAGGCATCCGGCCAGTCGCCCTCGATCGCGACCGCGGCGAACCCCCGCTCCTCGATGAGCCGGCGGGTGATGCGCGCCCGCTCGGCGTAGAACTCGTGCGTGCCGTGGGAGGCCTCCCCGAGGAGCACGACCCGCGCGTCGCCGACGCGGTCGAGCAGGCCGTCGTAGTCCGAAGGGCCCGCGCCGATCTCGCCCGCTTCGGCGCGAAGCGCCCCTGCGGCCTCCCGCAGCTCGCGATCGGAGTCGACGGGTTGGAGTCGGCGAGCCATGACGTTCGGCCCGATCGTCGCACGACGTCCGTGGGCCGTCATGCGGGGCCGCGCCCATCGCGCGTCCGGAGTTTCCCGGGGTCGCCCGCGGCGGGCCCGCCGCGCAGCTCGTCGAGACCTGATCGTCGTTCCGTGGACACATGGGCTGCCGCAACTCCCGCGCCACCGGCGGGTTCCAGCGGACGTCGGAGGACCGGACGACCGAGGAGGAGCAGCGATGTCGAGGATGCATCGGCGGGTGGCCGCCATCGTGGCGATCGGCGCGACCGCCGCCCTGGTCGCCGGGTGCACGGTGCCGAGGCCCGCGGGCGAGGGGACGGTGCGCTACCGCGACGAGATCACCACGCAGGTCAAGGTGACGAAGGATCTCGTCTACTCGCAGAGCCAGGACGGAACCGCCAACCCGCTGCGTCTCGACCTCTACGAGCCGCAGACCGACACGGTCGCCAAGCGCCCGGTGCTCGTCTGGATCCACGGCGGCGGCTTCACCTCCGGCAGCAAGAGCGGCGGCGGGCTCGCCCCCCAGTTCGCGCGCCTCGGCTACGTCAGCGTGTCGATCGACTACCGCCTGCTGCGCGCGGGCCAGGAGGGCTGCGCCAGCCAGGGGGCCACCCCCGAGTGCACGAGGGCCGTGCTCGCGGCGCAGCACGACGCCCAGGCCGCGGTCCGCTGGCTGCGGGCGAACGCGGCGACGTATCGCGTCGATCCGAACCGCATCGCCGCGTCGGGCGGCTCGGCCGGCGGCGTGACGGCGCTGCTGCTGGCGACGAACTCGGAGGACGCGGGCGACAGCGGGAACCCCGGCCAGAGCTCGAAGGTGCAGGGCGCGGCCGTGCTCAACGGCGCGCTCCCGTTCAACGACACGATCAACTCGGGCGACGCGCCGACGATCTTCTTCCACGGGACGAAGGACGCGGTCGTGCCCTACGAGTGGGCCGCGAGCAACGTGAGCGCGATGCTCCAGCGGGGAGTGGCCGGCAACCTCATCACCTTCGAGGGCCTGGGTCACGGGCTGATCAACAACAGCACGGCCCGGCCGGTCATCGACGAGCAGTCGAAGTACTGGCTCTACTACGCGCTGGATCTGCAGCACGCGGCGCGGTAGCGGGCCGGGCCGCGAGCCCGGGCTGCCGGCGGGACGAACCGGATCCCGCCGGCCCGGGCCGCCGGCAGCGCACCTGGTAGACCGACTCGAAGCCCGTGAGGAAGCCCTGCCGCGCCGCACGCAGGTAGAGCCGCCAGACCCGGGCGCGCTCCGCGCCGGCGATCCGCACCGCGTCGTCGTAGCGGGCGTCGAAGCGCTCGATCCAGTGGGTGATCGTCTCGGCGTAGTCGCCGGGGAATCCCTCGACGTGCTCGGTGGCGAACCCGGCGCGCTCGAGCGCGAGTTGCACGCGCGACAGGGGGAGCGGTCGGGCGTCGGGGAAGACGTAGCGCTCCGAGAAGGCGCCCGCCTCGGTGTCGGGGCCGTGCCCGAGCTGCGCGATGCCGTGGTTGAGCAGCCGCCCGCCGGGCCGCAGCAGCGCGGCGAGGCGCTCGGCGTAGAGGTCGATCCGCTCCTCGCCGACGTGCTCGACCATGCCGATGCTCGCCGCCGCATCGAAGGGCTCGCCGTCCAGCTCCCGGTAGTCCATGGCGCGGAACTCGACCCGGTCGCCGACCCCCGCCGCGGCGGCCCGCTCCCGGGCGAGCGCCGCCTGGGGCTCGGAGAGCGTGATGCCGAGCACGCGGGCGCCGTGGCGCGACGCCGCGTGGATGGCGAAGCTGCCCCAGCCGCAGCCGATGTCGACCACCCGCTCGCCCGGGGTGAGCTCGAGCTTCGTGCAGACGAGCTCGAGCTTGGCCTCCTGCGCCGCCTCGAGCGTCGTCGCCCCGCGCGAGAAGATGCCGCAGCTGTAGGTCATCGAGTCGTCGAGGAAGAGGGCGAAGAACTCGTTGCCGACGTCGTAGTGGTGGCGCACCGCGCGCGCGTCGCGGGCGCGCGAGTGGCGGTCGCCGCGCGGCCGGAGCTCGGCCTCGGGCGCGGGCGGCGCGGGGCCGAGGCCGCCGGCGGCCGCGGCGGCGAGCACGAGCCGGGCACGGCCGGAGGGCGGGATGTCGGGCGGCTCCCAGGCGTCGACGAGCGCGACCACCGCGTCGAGGTCGTCCACGTCGAGCCGGCCGGTGACGTAGGCGCGGCCGAGGCCGAGCTCGCCGGGCGCCCGGAGGACCTGGGCGACGGCGCGCGGCGAGCGCACGAAGAAGGTCGGGGCGCCGGGGCTCGTCGCGGGCACCTCGCTCCCGTCCCAGAAGCGGATCGCGAAGGGTCGCTCCGGCAGCGCGCGCTCGATCGCTCGCCTCAGCGGCGCGGGGCGGGCCAGCAGGGGCATCGTGACCTCCTCGTTCTCGGTGGCGGGCCGGACGTCGCCGGGCAGCCGTACACTAGGGCGAACCGTACGCCGCCTGTGGGGCCACGTCCCTCTCTCCGCGCGTGGCCGATCCTCAGAGGACGAAGAAGGGCAGGACGATGAGCGCGAGCCCCGCGACCGTCGAGGTGGCCGACGAGGCCGAAGTCGAGGGGCCGCAGCCGGGAGACCTCACCGACGTCCCGATGAGCGCGGTCGACCGCACGGCGAGCGCGGTGGTGATGATCGTTCCGTTCCTGCTCGTGTTCCTCGCCGGCTGGCTGGCGTGGGACGACGCCCTGCACTGGCAGGACCTCGTCGTCTTCGCCGTGACCTACGTGCCCATCGGGCTCGGCATCACGGTCGGCTTCCACCGCCTCTTCACCCACCGCAGCTTCAAGACCACGCGCGGGGTGCGGTTCGCGCTCGCGGCGCTCGGCTCCGCGGCGGTCGAGGGCCCGGTCATCGAGTGGGTGGCCAACCATCGCATGCACCACGCGTTCTCCGACCGGCCCGGAGACCCGCACAGTCCGCACCTCGACCACGACGCCTCGGGCCTGCGCGGCGAGCTGATCGGGCTCTGGCACGCGCACATGGGCTGGGTCTTCGGCGACGAGACGGCGAGTGAGCAGCGCTACTGCCCGGACCTGCTCGCGGACCCGGTCGTCCGCTTCGTCGACCGGACCTTCGTGCTGTGGGTCGCCGTCGGGCTCGCCTTTCCGTTCGGCCTGGGGGTCGCGCTGACCGGGACCGTGGCCGGCGGGCTCACCGGCCTGCTGTGGGGCGGCGCGGTGCGCATCTTCCTGATGCACCAGACGACCTACAGCATCAACTCGATCTGCCACTACTTCGGCCGCCAGGAGTACCGGACCCGTGACGAGTCGCGCAACGTCGCGTGGCTCTCGCTCATCACCTTCGGCGAGGCCTGGCACAACAACCACCACGCCTTCCCGACCTCGGCGCGTCACGGCCTGCGGCGCGGCCAGGTGGACATCTCCGCCCTGACGATCGCGGCGCTCGAGCGCGTCGGGCTCGCGTGGGACGTCGTGCGGGTGGCGCCCGAGCGGCAGGCCGCGAAGGCGCGCCGGCCGGCATCCGCCGGCAGCTCGGCGTAGCATGGACGACGGCTTCCACGAGGGCCAGCGCATCTGGGTCCAACAGCCCGACGGCACGGCGCGAGCCGGCATCTACGTCGGCGGCGGCGAGAACGCGACGTGGTTCGGGGGCGCGCCGCTGGCCTACGTCGTCTACCCGGACGTGCGCTCGGGCGAAGAGGTCGAGATCGCCCGCGTCACCCCTCGCGACGCGTAGGCCGCCGCGCTGAATCGGCGCGTCGCGGCGCCGGCGACCCGCCGCGGCGGCCAACGTCGCCCCTTCGTCGCCGCCGGCCGGCCGCGGACGGCTACGCTGCGGGTCGGAACCGCAACGCGAGGAGAGGGGCGTTCATGGCGACGGCCACGAAGCGGCTGGACAACTTCATCGGGGGCAGGTCCGCCCCGACGTCGGGCGACGGCGGCCACGAGGTGAAGAACGCGGCGACGGGCGAGACGATCGCCGAGATGGGGGTGTCGAGCCCGGCGGACCTCGACGCCGCCGTGGCGGCGGCCACGAAGGCGTTCGCGGAGTGGAAGGAGGCGACACCGTCGGAGCGCAGCCTCGCGCTGCTGAGGATCGCCGACGAGATCGAGGCGCGCGGCGAGGAGCTCTCGCGCGTGGAGTCGGAGAACACCGGGAAGCCGCTCGCGCTGACGATCAGCGAGGAGATCCCCCCGGCGGTCGACCAGATCCGCTTCTTCGCGGGGGCGGCGCGCATGCTCGAGGGCCGGGCCAGCGCCGAGTACCTGGCCGGCCACACCTCGTCGATCCGGCGCGAGCCGGTCGGCGTCTGCGGCCAGATCACGCCGTGGAACTACCCGTTCATGATGGCCGTGTGGAAGTTCGCCCCGGCGCTGGCGGCGGGCAACACCGTCGTGCTCAAGCCGTCGGAGAACACGCCGCTCTCCACGCTGTGGATGGCCGAGCTCATGCAGAAGCACCTGCCCGAGGGCGCGTTCAACGTCGTGCTCGGCAAGGGCGACGTCGGCGAAGGACTGGTGCGCCACGAGGGCATCGCGATGGTCTCGCTCACCGGGTCGGTCCGCGCCGGCAAGGCGGTCGCGGCGGCCGCGTCGGACTCGCTCAAGCGCGTCCACCTCGAGCTCGGCGGCAAGGCACCCGTCATCGTGTTCGACGACGCCGACGTCGAGGCGGCCGCGGAGATGATCGCCGGCACCGGCTACTTCAACGCCGGCCAGGACTGCACCGCGGCGACGCGGGTACTCGCCGGGCCCGATGTCCACGACGCGTTCGTCGGGGCGCTCACCGAGCAGGCGAAGGGGACGGTGTTCGGCAACCCGCTGGACGACGACACCTACATGGGCCCGGTCATCAGCCGAACCCAGCTCGAGCGCGTGCAGGGCTTCATCGAGCGCGCGCCCGGCCACGCGACGGTGACGACCGGCGGGAGCGCGCCGGGCAACGGTGGCGGGTACTTCTTCGAGCCGACCGTCGTCGACGGGCTCGAGCAGGACGACGAGATGATCCAGAACGAGATCTTCGGGCCCGTGATCACCGTCCAGCAGTTCTCCGACGAGGCCGAGGCGCTCGCGTGGGGCAACGGCGTGCCCTACGGGCTCGCGTCCTCGGTGTGGACGAAGGACCACGGCCGGGCGATGCGCATGGCCAAGGGCCTCGACTTCGGCTGCGTGTGGATCAACACGCACATCCCGATCGTGGCCGAGATGCCGCACGGCGGCTTCAAGCAGTCCGGCTACGGCAAGGACCTCTCGCTCTACGGGTTCGACGACTACACGCGCATCAAGCACGTGATGTCGAACATCGAGGCGTAGGGGCGTCGCCCACCCGCGCTCCGGCGCCGGTGGGCGACTATGCTCTCCGGCTTCGCCGGAGGAGACATCCTGACGCAGCATCGCTACATCCGGGCGCGCATCCGGCGTGCCGTCGTGTCGTCTGCGGCCGTGTTGTGCGTCGTGGCCGCGCTGGCGACTCCAGCCGCCGCCGACATGCCGGCACCGGGCTTTCTCGGCGTGACACAGGGCGATCTCTTCCGCCCGGGCGGCCGTCTCACGTTGCCGCGCGCCGCCGTGGAGAACGAGGTGCGGACGATGGCGGCGACCGGTGTGCGGTCGGTCCGCGTGGCGCTGTGGTGGAAGTACCTCCAGCCCTATCCCAGGTGGGCCGACGTACCCCGGGCGCAGCGCCGCTTCTTCCGGCGCACGCCCGGAGCTCCGACGAGCTTCGTGTTCCTCGATGCCGATCTTCGCGGCCATGTCCCGCCGCGGCGTGACGCTCCTGCCCGTGCTCGAGGGTACGCCGGCGTGGGCCGGGAAGTACCGGGAACGGGGTCGCGAGCTGCCCGGCAATCCGCCGCGCGATCCGGCGGACTTCGCCGCGTTCGCCTCGGCGATGGTCTCGCGCTACGGCGCGTCGGGTTCCTTCTGGGCCGAGCGGCCGGACCTGCCCCGCCGCCCGCCGGACGCGTGGCAGGTCTGGAACGAGCCGAACATCCAGCTCGGCTGGACCGGGGAGGGGTGGGCGGAGGGCTATGCCGCGCTCCTGCACGCCGCCGCGCCGGCGATCCGCGCGGCCGACCCGCAGGCGCGCGTGATCCTCGCCGCGCTGACGAACTCCTCGTGGGAGGCGCTCGACCGGCTCTACGGGGTGGTGGATCCTCGCGACTTCGACGTCGTCGCGATTCATCCCTACACGCAGTGGGTCGCGGATGTCCTGCGCATCGTCAACGCCGTTCGCGGGGTGATGGCACGACACGGCGACGCCGACCGGCCGCTGTGGCTCACGGAGCTCGGCTGGCCGGCCTCGGCGAGGGGGATGGTGAACAGGTACGGGTTCGAGACGACCGGAGCGCGCCAGGCCGCGCGCCTGCGCGCCATCGTTCCGGCGCTCGTGCGGCGGCGGATGCGACTGCGTCTCGAGCGCGTCTACTGGGAGAGCTGGATGACGTCGTACGCGAGCCGCTCGAACCCGTTCGACTACGCCGGCCTGCGGCGGGTCTCGGGCAGACGCGTGCTGCCGGGCCCGGCGTTCGCGGCGTTCCGTGAGGTCGCCCGCCGGCTCTCGAGTCCACGGGGCCTCCGCGGCGGCCGGGCGTACGCTTCGCGGTCCCGCCCCCGTAGCTCAGCTGGATAGAGCAGCGGACTTCTAATCCGCAGGCCGGAGGTTCGAGTCCTCCCGGGGGCAGTTGTTGTCCGGCTCGGTTCGACGATGGTCGCGAACGCGCCGGCCGAGAATCGGCGCCCAGGGACGGCTCGTGCTTCCGGTCGCGATGCGCAAGGCGCCGGGGATCAAGCCGGGGGACGAGCTCGCGGTGCGCGTCGACGGCCGGCGCATCGTGCTCGAGCCGCGCGGGGAGCTCCTGCGACGAATGCAGGAGGAGCTGCGTGAGACGCGAGGCCGACGCAGCCTGGTCGACGAGTTGGTGGCCGAGCGCCGGCGCGAGGCGGCTCGCGAGCGCCCGCGGTGAGCGGAACCGCGGTGCTCGACGCGTCGGCGCTCCTCGCGGTGCTCGGCGATGAGCCCGGCGGCGAGGTGGTGGAGCTCCTGCTCGATGGCGCGGTCGTCTCGACGGTGAACTGGTCGGAGGTCCTGGCGCGCTACGCCGATCTCGGCCTGGATACTGCGGCGCGCGGTGCCGAGATCGAGGCGCTGGGGGTGTCGCTGGCGCCGTTCACGAGTCGCCAGGCGGAAGTGGCCGCGGGTCTGCTGCCCCTGACGCGCACGGCGGGGTTGTCGCCGGCGGATCGCGCCTGCCTGGCGCTCGCCCTCGATCTCGGCGGGCAGCCGATCACAGCCGATCGAGCCTGGGCCCGGGTCGACGTCGGCGTGCTCGTGACGCTCATCCGGTAGCGCCAGGTCCGGTGGTCCCTGCCTGGCGCGACGAGGCGGGCCTACGACGGCGGCGGCGGGTCCGGCACGACCGGCCCGAGGTTGCCGGCGGCCGCTGCGGCGCACGGCGGGGTCCACGCGTCCCGGAGCTGGTAGACGTCCCACTCCGTCGTCCGCGCGATCCGCGCGAGCGCGAGCCACGGCCCCCACGCCTGGGTGAAGCCGCGCCACGACACGCCTCGGCGCGGGAAGAAGACGACGGCGGGCGCCGCCCCCCCGCTGTTCACCGCGCGCATCGGCACGTCGAGCCGGTAGGCGAGGTCCGTCGCGAGGTAGGAGGGCCGCATCACCGGGCGCCCGCAGCCGAGGACGACCGCGCGCCCGCCGGCGGCCGCGACCGCCCCGGGCAGCGCGCGATCGAGCCGGACGCGGTCGACGTACTGGGCCCACGAGCGGTCGAGCTCGGGCGCCCCGGCCAGGACCGCCAGCGCGATGACCGCGCTGAGTGCGGCGGCGATCGCCGGCCGCCCGTGACGACGCCGGCGCAGCAACGCGACGCCGCGCGCGACGCCGATGCCGGCCAGGACGCACGCGAGTCCGGCCGGCGCGGCGAGGTACCGGGGCACGCCGGGGTAGCCGAGCTCGGTCAGGATCGTCAGCGGCAGCGTGAGCGCCGCGATGGCGACGGCCAGGGCGACCCCGACGCGCTCGCGGCGGCGCACCGCATCGACGGCGGCGAGCAGCGCGAGGACCACGACGATGGGCGCGAGGATCTGGCTCGTCCCGAGGAGCAGCTCGACCCCGGGGACGTCGGCGGACTGCACCTGGTTGGGCTCGATGCTCGACGTGGCGTGGCCGAAGGTGAGCAGGGGACGACCGGACCCCAGCCAGTCGCCGCCGGTCCAGAGCAGGGGGAGAAGCAGAACGGCGGCGGCGATCCGCCCGCGCGGGACGAGGTCCTCGCGCCAGAGCCAGATCGCGTAGGGGATCACCAGCGCCGAGCTCTCCGGTCGGGCGAGCGCCGTCGCGACACCGGCCGCCAGGGCGCGGCCAGGTCGCCCGTCGAGGTGGCACGAGACGCCGTAGAGCAGCAGCGCGAGCACGATCGCCTCCGAGGCGCCCCCCGTGACGAGCTCGAGCGCCTGGGGACTGAGCGCGAGGCACACGACCGCGGCCGCCGCGGCCGGCCACCCCGCGGCGCGGTACGCCACCCGGCCGGCGAGGACGAGCGCGAGCAGCGCCGCGGTGCGGACGACCGCCACCCAGGCCGCCGGGGCGAGATCGGGCCCGAGCAGCGACAGCGGGGTGGTCACGAGCACCGGAAGCGGCTTCCAGCCGGTGGCGGCCGCGGTCGTGAAGCCGACGTCGGAGAGCCCGGTCAGCTGCCGCCCCCAGGTGATCCACGCCCACGGGTCGTAGCTCGGCGTGGGCGCGAGCAGCGTGGAGAGCCCGGCGAGGACCGCGCAGGCGAGCACCACGAGCGCGGGCGAGCGAGGCGGCGGCCACGCGCGCGCACGCCGCGAGCGCCCGGCCTCGCCGGCACCGACGGGGACGTGGCCCGGAGCGACCGGCGGTGGGGCGGTCGTCGGCGTGGTCACGCGGTTCGAGGCTACCGCGCCGGGTCGGCGGACGCGGCCGCCGTCCGATCGTCGCGGCGGCGCTGCAGCCGTCGCCACGCCACGGCCAGCGCGACGACGACGCCGACGAGGGCGAGCACGGCGAGGACCGGCACGGCGATGGCCAGCACCGTCAGCGCGATCGAGGCGAGGTCCTCGAGCAGCGACAGCACCGGGTTCCCGACTCCACCGGTCGTGACCGTCGAGACCGGCCGCACGGCGGAGCGCGTGAGGTGGAGCGCGCCGGCCGTTCCGCCGCCGAGGACGACCGAGAGGATCGTGGGCAGGTCCGCGCCCTCGCCGGCCGATCCGGAGAAGAGGACCGCGCCGGAGAGCGGGGCGATGACGGTCCCCGCCGCGTGGAGGACGTGGTCCACCGCCGGGACCTTGTCCCCGACGAAGTCGGCGATCATGAGCGTGCCGAGCACGATCAGGCCGGCCGTGGTCGAGAGCTTGTCGTACGGCGCGGCGAGCGTGATGACGTCGAGCCGGTCGAGCAGCGCCGTGACGAACAGCGGGATCCACGCGTTGAGCCCGGCCGCGCCGGACAGGCCGAACGCGGCGAGGACGCTGCCGGCCGCGGAGGAGAGGTCCATCGGCGGGCGGGATCAGGCGGCGTGGGCTGCGGCGGCCTGCTCGGCGTCGGCGGCGCCGCCCGCGCCCACGGCACGCGAGGCGGCCTCCGCGCCCGACTCGGCGATCTCGCGCTCCATGTCCGCCTCGATCTCCGGCATTTGCGCGAGCGCGTCGCGCTCGCTGATCCGCTGCATCGCCGTGCGCCCGGCGAGCACGCCCTTCACCCAGGCCGGGTGGACGACGTCGCGGGCCCGCGTCTCGATCCCGTCCGCGATCGCGCCGGCGGCGCCCTCCACCGGGTAGGTCTTCGCGAACGGGCCCCGCAGCCCGGCGCGCATCCCGTGGAAGGCCGGATGCTCGTCGGCGCCGCTGACGAGGTCCGTGGCGAGCCACGAGAAGTACGCGCAGCCCACCCCCACCCCGTGGTGGGCCTCCTCGATCCGCAGCGAGCGGGCGAAGGCCTCGACGGCCGCCTTGCTGGCGCTGTAGGCGCTCAGCAGGGGGCCGTGCAGGGCCGCGGCGACCGACGCGACGACGAGCACGTAGCCGCCGCGCGCCTCGATCGCGGGAAGGCACGTGCGGACCGTCCGCCACGTGCCCAGGACGTTGACCTCGATGATGCGCTCCCAGGCCGCCGGCTCGATCGAGCGGACGAGGCCGCCCGACCCGATGCCGGCGTTCGCGACGACGGCGTCGAGGCCGCCGAAGCGCTCGACCGTCCCGTCGACGGCGCGCTGGAGGGCCGCGACGTCGGTGACGTCGGCCTCGAAGGCGGCCGCGTTCGGTCCGCAGGCGGCGGCCGTCGCCTCGAGCTCCTCGGGCTCGAGGCCCACGAGGGCGACGTTCGCGCCGCGCCGTGCGAGCTCCCGGCCGGCGGCCGCGCCGATCCCGCGCGCGCCCCCGGTCACGAGCACGGTGCGTCCGGTGACGGGCTGGCGGTCGGCCATCGCGGGGCGGAAGGCTACCTGCGCGCGTGGGCGGGCGGAAGGGCGGCGGGGCTACACTGCGATCGCGCCTGGTGGGCGTAGCTCAGCTGGTAGAGCTCCGGGTTGTGGTCCCGGCGGTCGCGGGTTCGAGTCCCGTCGCTCACCCCTCACGGATCGCCAGTAGCCACGGGCCGTAAGGCCCCCCGCGATCCGTCCGGGAGGAGACCCCTTACCCACCGGGCTACCCAACGAGCCCCGCAAATCGACGCCTCCAGGAGGCCCCCTTGCGACTGCTCGTTGTCGCCCCAGCCTGCAGATCGCACACGAACTGCAAACAGCCCGTCGGGAGGCGGCCTATACCGTCTGAGGCCCGCCCTACCGTGCGTTTCCTCCGAATGGAGCGCAGTTCGCGCACGATGTCCGCGCCCAAACCACCCAGACGATCAACCCCACCCAAGCCCGGGCACTGACTACGAACGCCACCCGCATCAGCACCGCCCTCGCCTGCTGACGGCTGACATCTCGCACACCTCGACGAGCGGCTGGCGGCGGAATCCCCTGCTAGAACGGCGACCGCCCACGGTCAGCGAGGACTCGCCACGGCTACTCGGACGGCCCGGCGGCGTAGCTGAGTCCCGGCGGCGTCGCGCTATTGCGTGAGGAGGCCGGCGCCGCCGAGCACGGTCAGGACGGCTCCGACGAGCAGGAGCAGGGTGGCGAGCACCACCGGCCACCGCCGTTGCAGCCACGCCCCGCCCTTCTGCAGCAGGGGGTTCGCACGCTCACCGGCAACGAGCAGGATCACGATGATCGCCACCAGTGGCAGCACGAACGCGACGTTGTAGAGGGCCAAGAGCCCGATCTCCTGAGGAAGGCTCGCGCTGGAGGCCACGATCCCCGCGATCACCGCGAAATACGGCACGGCGGTCGGCAGCTCGACCGTCGCGATCGACGCGCCCGCGAACAACGCGGAGCCGCCACCGCCGCTGCGCATCGGAAGCTCGCGGCGCGCCAGGCTCCGCCGCCCCCGCCAGAGCGCCACCGCGACGACCAGCAGGATGACGCCCGCGACCAGCTCGATCACGTGCCTGACGGTTCGCTGGGGATGCGGGACCAGCCCGAGCAGCAACCTCCCCGGCCCGATGGTCAGCACGAGCCCGACAGCGAAATCCACGGCGAACACGCCGATCGTGAACTGCATCACGCGCAGGACGCGCTTGCGGCCTGTGGCCAGGTAGAGCGCCGGCGCGACGGTGCTCGGGTTCAGCGAATCCGCCAGGCCAACCGAGATCGCCACACCGGCCGCCCGCAGCACCGTTCGCGGTCCTGCTCAGCGCTGCGGTCGGGAGGCGAACACGGTCAAGCGCCCGAGTCTGACGGAGGGCCCAGCGCTCGGGAACCTCGTGGGAGGCGAGCGACCCGGGTGCGGACGGTGGTGACGGCGGTCGCGGCCAAGGCGTTCGCCGACGGTCCGACGCAACCGCTTTGCGCTATCGCGCCTCGTAGTGCTACGACGCCACTCTGAGGCTGGCCGTGCGCGCGTGCTTTGTGTTTGGCTCGACGAGACGCCTCGCCGGCTCTCGCGGCGCTCTCGGGGCAGGTGGGCAACGTCGATCTCGGCCTGCCAGATGTCGGACTCACGCCGAAGCGCGTCTGTCGGCGAGCCCCCAACACCGCCAGAACAGCCCTGCCGCTCCCGCGAGAACGATCGCACCCGCCTTCCCGTAGGCCCGTGTGGACCTTCTCAGCGCGGGTCCCAGAGCCGGAACGGCACGATGACCGGCCGGTCTACTTGATGATGCGGAAGGCCACGCTGACCGGGCGCCCGGTCAGTCCGTTTGCCTTCGGGGTGGCGACGAGCTTGTAGCTGCCGGGCTTCAGGCGCTTGCCGCCGATCCGGCCGGTGAACCGGAACGTGTTGGTGCCCACCGTGCTGTCTAGCGTGAAGCTCCCGCGCAGAGTCACCAGAAGCGTGCACTTGCGCGTCCTGCGATTGCGGCGGGTGGGGGCGACGCAGCGTCCGTGGCTGGCTCTGTGACCGGATTGGTGCTGCGTCACGGTGAAACGGACGCTGGCGGCCCGCCACGCCCATGCACTGGTCCTGTGTCTCGTCGCCGAAACCGTCGTGGTCAAGGTCGGGCTCGAGGCTCGCACTCACGCTCACACGGTACGACGGCCAGATCATCAGCGGCGTCGCGTTCCACGCGACAACTCCCGTCCTGAAGGCCAAGCGCACGATCCCAGTCTAGGGCCCTCCCCTGGCCCACGGGGTTCGCCGCAGCTGGCGGCCGTGACTGCGCTGGCCTGCGGCTCCTGTTTCCCATCCAGGGGAAGCCAGGCGAGCTTCCCGGATCGACGCAGCGCGCAAGGGCGCCGGGATGCCGCCAACACCCTCGGCGACTCGCGGCGGTGACGGCGCTCGGCGCAGGTCGGCGACCCCCGGCGCTCGAGAGCGAGGCGTTCGTCGTCGCGACGGCGACGCCGAGCCACAGCTCGTCGGAGCGTTGCCGGGTCGTGTAGTTAGTGTCAGCACGTCTCGTAGTGCTATTTGGCGCCGCTCCCCGCGCGCACGCGGCCGACTTCCGGTCCGGGCTGCCGCGCATCCGGTTCCCTGCGCCGGGCCGGCGGCCCGGGGTCGTCCGGGCGCCCGGACGCCCGCACCTCACCGCGTCCCGTGGTCGGTTACTCGCTCGCGGGTGCCTCGATCACCTCGGCGTCGACCGTCGCGACACCGAACCGCGCGAGGGCCCGCAGGTTCGCCTCAGCGTCCGCCGCGACGCCGTGATAGGTCGACGCGCGCCCCGTCAACGGCAGGATCACCTTGTCGGCCTGCAGCGCCTTCGAGGTCGACAGGTTGCGCAGCGCGGAGGCGAGCGACGCCACGTCGCGCGGCGGCATCTCCCGGTCGTCGAGGCGGTCGAGCAGGTCGCGTTCCCGCTCGGCCGCGCGGTGCATGATCGCCCTCGCCTGCGCGACGGCCTCCTCCTCAAGCCTCGGCGCGACCTCCGCGACGATCTCCCGGTAGCGGCCGGCGATCGCGTCATCCCCGAGCCAACGACCAAGCGTGTCCCGACTCACCTCGACGCCCACGTCCCCGCAGCTCGCGCTCCGTCGCACGGCGATGGCCGCCGTTCACGGTCAGGCAGAGCAACGCCACCTCGACCTCCGCCGGCGCGTGGCGCCGCGTGCGCCGCCGCCCGCCGCGATCGTCGCCGCCCATGATCGTCGCCTCCGCACCCACCACCCCATGAGTGTCGTGACCCCGCCCGGCGCCCCCGTTTCCGCCGGCGCACTACGACGAAAGCGCGGAGGCGCGCACCCCCTCACCATGATCAAGAGCATCCGTGAGCGAGCCGCCGTCCGGAGCGAGCCGCCGTCTGGAGCTCGCCGCCG
>CAVTMP010000005.1:0-172757 GCA_963735885.1 uncultured Solirubrobacterales bacterium
AGGCGAGCGGGTTCGGGGCCGACCCGGTGCCGCCCATCGGCGCCGGGAAGTCGGCCTCGAAGATCACGGTCTTGCCGCTGGGCAGCGGGATCTCGGTGCGGAACTGCGGGGCGCCGTCGGTGGTCTGCCACTCGCCGTCGAAGGCGACCTGCTGCACGACCGCCGTCGCGTCGGCGACGGCCGCCGCGGCGGTCCGTTCGACAGCTTCCACATTCAGGTTGTGCATGGGGGCTCCTTCGGTGAGGGGTTCGCCCGCCGTGCTCGGACGTCGGCGCGCACCCTGGCGGCGCGGCGGGCGGCGAGTGCGCTCCGATGTCCCGAGCGGCACGAGGAACGCGACCGGCCGGTCGCCCCGGATCTCGCTGACGCGCGTGCGCACTTCGGGCAACGGGATGAACATGGTCAGGCGTGTCCGAAGCGCACGTCGGGGAGGATGCGCCGCAGCGGCTTGGGCAGCCACCAGGCCCAGCGGCCGAGCAGGCGCAGGATCACCGGCACGAGCAGCAGCCGCACGAGGAACGCGTCGAGCAGCACGGCGACGCCGAGGATGACGCCCATCTCCTTGGGCGGCAGCGGCCCGGAGAGCGCGAAGGTGAAGAAGACGGCGACCATCACGCCGGCCGCGGCGAAGATCACGCGGCCGCTGTGTGCGACCCCGCCGACCATCGCCCCCTTGGGGTCGTGGCTGCGGTCCCAGTGTTCCTTGGCCGAGGAGAGCAGGAACACGGTGTAGTCCATCGAGATGGCGAAGATCATCGCGAAGAAGAAGACGGGCCCCCAGGCGTCGAGGAAGCCCTGCGGCTCGAAGCCCAGGAAGCCGCTGCCGTGGCCCTCCTGGAAGACGAGGCGGGCGACGCCGAACGCCGCGCCGGTGGCCAGCAGGCTGGTGAGCACGCCGAACGCGGCGATGATCGGCGCCTGCAGCGCGATCAGCAGCAGCACGAAGCCCAGGATCAGCACGACGCCGATGACGAGCGGCGTCTTGCTCGAGAGCAGGGCTTCGAGGTCGTGGTTCTCGGCGACCGAGCCGCCGACGAGCGTGCCCGGGGGCAGCGATGAGCGCAGCCGGTCGATGGTCGCACCGGTCGTCTTGGAGGAGGGGTCGGTGTTCGGCACGACCTGCACGAGCGCCTTGCCGCCGGAGCCGGGCAGGGCGGGCATGACCTGGGCGATGCCGGGGTCGGCCTTCGCGACCACGGTGACGCGCGCGGCGTCGCCCTGGGTGGTGACGATCTGCACCGCGCCGGGCGCGCCCTTGCCGAACGCCTGCTGGACCTGGTTGTAGCCGGTGCGCGAGCTGTCGCCGCTTGGGACGACCTTGATCGACGGCATCCCGGTCCTCAGGCCGACCACCGGCACGATGAGTGCGACGAGGATGATCAGCGCGAGGGCTCCGAAGGAATACGGGTGGCGCCACAGGCGCTCTCCCCAGGCGGCGAACTTCGGGGAGCGGTGCTCGCCCTGATGGACCCACGGCAGCGCGAGCTTGTCGACCCTGGGGCCGAGCTTGCCGAGCACCGCCGGCAACAGGGTCAGCGTCGCGGCCAGGATGAAGAGGACCGCGATCATGATCCCCAGCGCCATCGAGCGGAACGCGGGCGACGGCACGAGCATCACGGCCATCAGCGAGATCAGGACGGTGACGCCGCTGAAGAGGACGGCTTTGCCTGCGGTGTCCATCGTCTCGCCGACGGCGTCCTCGACGGCCTCGTGCGAGCCGAACAGCGCGCCGCGGAAGCGCATCACGATGAAGAGCGCGTAGTCGATGCCCAGCGCCAGCGCGAACATCAGCGCGAAGTTCATCGCCCAGATCGAGATGTCGAGAACCTGGGTGCCGAGGTAGAGCGTCCCGGCGGAGGCCATCAGGCCCAGGATCGTCAGCATCAGCGGGAGCCCCGCCGCGACGAGCGAGCCGAACGCGAGCAGCAGGATCGCGAGGGTGACCGGCCAGGAGATGAGCTCGCTGTGCATCATCGCCGTGCGATTGGCGGTGTTGAAGTCCGACCACATGCCGCTCGCGCCGGTCAGGGAGACCTGGACGCCGTCGCCCTGCAGCTTGTGGAGGCTGGTCTTGAGGTCGTCGGCCGCGCGCACCATCGTGTTGGAGTCCGCCGCGGCGCCCGCCTGGATGATCGCGGTGTGGCCGTCGCGGGAGATCGACGTGCCCTGCTGGGGCGGCACGACGGACTTCACGCGCGAGTCCGCCTTCAGCGTCGACGAGGCGGAGGCGGCCGCCTTCGTGAACGCGGGGTCGGCCACGGTCTTGGTGTTGGAGTGCACGACGACCATGAGGGCGCTCGAGGACAGGCCCTGGAAGTTCTTGTCGATGAGCTTGCGCGCGGCGACCGACTGCGAGCCCGTTGCCTCCCAGCCGGCGCCGGAGAGCGCCGTCTCGACCTTCGGGGCGAAGACCCCCAGGACGACGGCGACGAGCCCCCATGCGATTGCGACCGTGCGGAAGTGCGTGGCGGTGTAGCGGCCCAGGCGGCCGATCGGACCGAACTGGGTCATCGCTCTGCGATCTCCTTCGGGTACAGGACCGACCGCAGGCCGAAGACCCCCTTGAGGATCACTGATGCACCGCACGCCCCGAAGGCGACGTACAGCCACTGATTGACGCCGACGAACGCGGTCAACAGCAGGAACCACGGCGAGACGACCGCGGCGAGCAGGACGCTCAGCAGGGTCATCGTGCCCGCCATCGCGAACAGGACGCGCTCCAGCGGCCAGTCGCGCGACTCGCTGGAGTCGGTGGAGCAGGTCGTTGCGTTGGTGGTCATGCGATGCCTCCGGTGAGGATCTGGTCGAGTTCATGGATCTGCTGGCGCAGTCCGCCGCAGACCTGCTCACAGAGCGCGAAGACGCCGTCGTCGGCGATCGCGTAGCGCACGAACGTGCCGTGCTTGCTGCGCTGAACGATTCCGGCCTGGTGCATCAGGCCCAGGTGCTTGGAGACGTTCTGCTGCGAGGCGTCGAGCCGGTCGGTCAGCTCGCCGACCGTCGCGTCGCCGTCACGCAGCGCATCGAGCAGCTTGATGCGCATCGGCTCACCGAGGAGACGGAAGCGCTGAGCGATCAGCTCGGCGAGCTGATCGGGGAGCGGGTGCGGAACATCCATGCGAAGCAGTGTACCACCACACCGTTGTATGTGCGTATCGGTGTGAACTACGGATCCGGTTCGTAGTAAGGACCGATGCGGGTTGGCCCCCGCCGGACGATCGTTGGAGGCGCCCTGCTGTCGCTCGAAAGGAGGGCGGCACCGTGTCCGCCTCGAGTTCCAAGCGCGCCGTCGTCGTCGGGTCCAGCTTCGCCGGCATGACTGCCGCGCTCGAACTGCGCAAGCGCCTGGACGCCCAGCACGAGGTCGTCGTCCTCGATCCGCACGCAGACTTCACGTTCATCCCGTCGCTGATCTGGCTGCCGTTCGGGATGCGTGAGCCCAAGGATGTGACCTTTCCGCTCGCCCCCATGTACGCCAAGCAGGGCATCCGTTTCATCAACGAGGCGGCCACCGGCTTCGACCTCGACGCGCACACGGTGACGACGAGCTCTGGGCAGGAGCTCAGCTACGACCGGCTGATGCTCGCCACCGGCCCGCGGCTCGCCTTCGAGAAGGTCCCGGGTCTCGGCCCGGTCGACGGTCACACCCAGTCGGTCTGCAACCTCGAGCACGCGCTGCTGACCCGTGGTGCCTGGGAGCGCTTCCTGGAGAACCCCGGGCCGGTCGTCGTCGGCACCGCCCAGGGCGGTTCGTGCTTCGGCGCCTCCTACGAGTTCCTCTTGAACACGCAGCACCAGATCAAGAAGGCTGGGCTGCAGGACGTCGCGCCGCTGACCTTCATCACTGCGGAGCCGTTCCTCGGCCATTTCGGGCTCGGCGGCGTGTCCGACTCGCAGAAGCGGGTCGAGAAGTTCGTCGACAGGCTCGGCATCGAGGGGATCCCCAACAACGTCATCAAGGAGGTCCGCGACGGCGAGATCGAGCTCGAAGGCGGCCGCGTCCTCCCGTTCGCCTTCTCCATGGTCGTGCCGCCGTTCACCGGCGTCGACGCGATCCGCGAGACCGAAGGCCTGGGCAATCCGATGGGCTTCCTCCCCGTCAACGACGAGTTCCGCCACACCGACATCGAGGACGTCTACGCCGCTGGTGTCGACATCGCGATCGCCCCGCCGCAGCAGACCCTCGTTCCCGCCGGCGTCCCCAAGACCGGTCAGATGAGCGAGGTCATGGCGAAGGTCGCGGCGCAGAACATCACCGCAGACCTGCAGGGCGGGGAGCGCCGCTCCATGCCGATGTCCGAGATGGAGGCCATCTGCATCCTCGACGCGGGCAACAACGGGATCATCTTCAAGGCCGACCACGTTCTCGGCACGTCCGAGCACCCGCACGTCATGACCGGCCCACAGGCCCACTGGGCCAAGATCGCGTTCGAGCGCATCTTCCTCGCCAGCCGCAAGCGCGGCCGCGTCGTGCTGTGAGCCTGAAGGAGATTCCTGACCGCATGAGCCCGCTGGTGCTGGTCGTCGACGACGAGCGCGAGATGTGCTGACGGCGCGCGCCACCGAAGCGGCCCGCGTGCAAGGTCTCGAGCTCGGGGCCGACGACTGACACCGACCGAGTGGGGGGCCCGTCCTCCTTCACCGCGTGGCACCACGGCCTGGTGACACCGCCTCGCTGGCGGTCGCAGCGGACGCTCAGTAGTGGCCCAGGTGCTCTGAGTCCGGCCAGGTGCCGTCGCCGGGCATGTCCAGTCGATCGGTCAACGGCCGGCGCCATCCGGGTGTCACGGTGGGCTCGCCCCAGTAGTCGGTGACCCGCACCGCTTGCCCGTCCTCCAACTCGCCGATGGTCACGTTCCGGTACAGCCTGCCGTCGCCGTAGTCGCAGGTCCACTCGACCACGACGACGTCATCGAGGTGCAGACGCCTGCCGACTTCCAGCCTGAGCTCGGGGAAGTTTCCTTCTACATCGGCGACGAGCTTGCTGGTGCGAACGATCTCACCCATCTGCGGCCACTGGCGTACGACGTTCTCGGCCAGGGGTACGCCGAGGATGTAGGCGACCCGCGTAGCGCCATCGGACTCGTATCCCATACCGCTCCCCGTCGCTCGTTGCCGTCCGGCCTCAGCGCCCGCCCAGCCGCGCCGCGAGCCACGGCAGGGCGATCGGCTGGCCGGCGCTCACCGCTCCGCCGTGGTCCACCCCCGGCAGCTTGCGGTACTCGACCCGGTCGCCCTTCGCCCGCAGCTGCCCGTAGAGCAGGTCGCTCAGCGCGGGCAGGACGGTCCCGTCCGCCTCCCCCTGGACGACCAGCACCGGCGCGCGGATCGCGAGCGCCGGGTTCATCGCGTCGAGCACGCGGTACACCGCGCCGGTGTCGGCACCCGGTCGCAGGATCTGCGACGGCGCAAGCGCCCCCCACGAGCGCGTGCTGCCGAGGCGGTCCAGGCAGTACCGGTCGACCTCCGGCACGAGCCGGAGCGCGGCCGGGGTGAGCACGTCGTCCAGCCGGACGGCGCTCGACGCGCGCGCCGCGCTCACGACGAGCAAAGCGCCGATCCCGGAGAGACTGCTCGGCGTCGTAAACGACTTGGTGGCAAGGCGCACCTCGAGGCTGAGCTGCGACCCGGGTGCGTAGGCGATCACGCCGCGCAGACGGAGCTCCGGCGCCCAGCGCGGGGCGTCGGCCGCGGCGAACAGCGCCGCGTGGCCGCCCTGCGAGTGGCCGGCGATCACGAGCCGGCGGCCGATCCGCGGGTCGAGCCGCCGTGCGGCGCGGACGATGTCGAGCACGCCGCGCGCCTCCGAGTGGCCGATCAGGTACGGATGCGTGCCCGGCGTGCCGAGCCCCTCGTAGTCGGTCCGGACCACCGCGTAGCCGCGGCGCAGCCAGGAGTTCAGGACACCGTCGGTGTACGAGACGCCGTCGCGGGCCGCGCCGGTGCGTCCGGCGCGCGAGGGCGCGCAGACGTCGGCGATGCCGGTCGTGCCGTGCGCCCAGCTGATCACCGGCCACCCGCCTCGCGGCGCGCGGCCGCGGGGAACCGAGACGAGACCCGACACCGCGATAGCCCGCCCGCGCGCCGAGGTCGAGCGGTAGAGGACCACGCGGCTCGACGCCGCCGCGCCGAGCGAGGTGAACGGCGTGGCGGGCCGCCAGCGGATCAGGTCCCCGTGGTGCGGCGGCAGGTGGCGCGGCGGCGTGTGGAACGCCGAGCCCGACGGCGCCGCGCTCCGCGCGGGCGCGGCTGCCGGGGCAGCCGCGAGCGCGAGCGCCGCAATCGCGGCGAGTGCTGGGAACTTCAGGAGGCGGAGACTCGCAGGCATGGGGGCTCCCGGTCGGCGGGCTCGCGCCAGCCTAGACGGATCCCGCGATTCCGGTCGAGGTCGCACGGCCTTGTGGACCAGTCGTCCTTCGTCGCGAGATAGCCGTTGTGCAGCAGCAGCGGCGCACCGGCGCCGAGCCGCCGCACGCCCGTGCGCGCGCCCGGCAGCTCGATCATCGCGCGCCGCTCGGCGGGCATCGCCGGATCCTAGCCTCCGGCCCCGGTCCGGCCCCGGTCCGGCGGCGGAGCCCGCGGGCTGTGGCAGAAGCCCTCTGCCGCGGGGGCGGGCGCCGCGATTTCAAGCCCATCGACACCCGCGCTGCAAGGATCCCGCACATGAGCTACGAGACGATCCTCCACGCCGTCGACGGCCCGGTCGCGACGATCACCCTCAACCGGCCGGACTCGCTGAACACGATCGTGCCGCCGCTGCCCGACGAGGTGCAGGGCGCCGTCGAGCTCGCCGTCGCCGACGCGGCCGTGAAGACGATCGTGCTGCGCGGCGCGGGCCGCTCGTTCTGCGCCGGCTACGACTTCTCCGGCGGCTTCCACCAATGGGACGAGGGGCTGACGACCGACGGCGAGTGGGACCCGGGCAAGGACTTCGCGGCCGCGACCGCGCCGAGTCTCTCCCCCACCCAGAAGCTGATGAGCGTCTGGCGCGCGCCCAAGCCCGTGATCGCGCAGGTGCACGGCTGGTGCGTGGGCGGCGGAAGCGACTTCGCGCTCTGCGCGGACCTCGTGATCGCGAGCGAGGACGCGCGGATCGGTACGCCCTACTCGCGCATGTGGGGCTCCTACCTGTCCGGCATGTGGATCTACCGGCTGGGGCTCACGCGCGCGAAGGAGTACGCGCTGACGGGCAAGCCGCTCTCCGGGGTCGAGGCCGCGGACTGCGGGCTGATCAACCGCGCGGTGCCGTTCGCCCGGCTCGAGGACGAGGTCCGCGCGGAGGCCGAGCGGCTGGCCGCGATCCCCGCCTCGCAGCTCGCCGCGATGAAGCTGATCGTCAACCAGGCCTACGAGAACATGGGGCTCGCCTCCACCCAGACGCTCGGGCCGATCCTCGACGGCCTGATGCGCAACACGCCCGACGCGCGGCGCTTCATCGACATCGCCGAGCGCGACGGCGTGCGCGCGGTGGTCGCCGAGCGCGACGGGCCCTTCGGCGACTACTCGCAGGCCCCGCCGGAGGAACAGCCCGACCCGCGCAACGTGATCGAGCCGTAGGCTGGTGAGAGACTCCGAGCAGCGGGAGGGGCACTACCCGGAGGCGGACGAGATCCGCGCGGCGCTGGGCGGCGCTGAGCCGTCCGCCGCTCAGCGCGGCTCGAGCACCAGGACCGGGATGCGGCGCCCGCCGGCGCGCTGCTGGTAGGTGGAGTAGCCGTCGTAGTTGTCGTTGACCAGCGCCCAGAGCTCGTCGCGCTCGGCGCCCTCGACCTCGCGTGCGTGCATCGGGCGGCGGCGGCCGCCGACCTCGACGTCCACGTCCGGGTTGGCCTTGAGGTTGTGGTACCAGGCGGGGTTGCGCTCGGCGCCCGCCTTCGACGCGACGAGGACCATCGCGTCGCCGCGCGGCGTGTAGAGCAGCGGTGTCGAGCGCGGCTGGCCGCTCTTGGCCCCGCGCGTGTGCACGAGACAGATCGGCTGGCCGATCGCGATCTTCAGGCGGCCCCGCGTGAGTGGGATCAGCCGCTTGTCGATCGCCGGGAAGACGGTGATGAAGAGCTTGCCGCCGAGCTTGGTGCGGGCGAAGCGCTGCGAGAGGCGGTCGTAGGCCGACTTGTCTCGCTGGCTGCGGTATTCCATGGTCGGGTGATCCCAGCACCGCGGCCGTCTCCGGTCAAGGCGGCGGCAGGGCGGGCGCGGCTGCTCGTCCGACCCGCCTGCCGGACGAGTCGGCGGTTCAGGGGGCGGTGAGCTGCTCGACGCGCTGATGGAAGATCCGCCAGCGGCGCTCGTTCTCGTGAACGAGGGTCGCGCTCTGGGCGGCGAGGTCGGCGGCGTGGTCGAGCAGCTCGGAGGCCGAGAACAGGTAGCGCGGGGCGACGCGTTCGGCGGCGAGGTCCGCGCGCAGGGCGGCCGGGGTGAAGTCGATGCGCGCGAGGACGGCGAGCGCGCGGTCGATGTTGCGCGCGGCGAGCACCGCCAGTGAGGCGCTCTGCCCGTCGTTGCTGATGATGCGGTGGCGCTCGGCGAGCAGATCGGCGAGATCCGGATAGTCGAGCAGTGCTTCGGCGACGCCCCAGGCGGTCTCCATCGCCGCGGCGAGCCACTCCCCGGCCGAGCGGTATCCGTCGGCCAGGGCGCCGAGGTCGGCCTTGAGGCGGGCGATCTCGGCCGGTTCGCCTTCGCCCTCCATGAACAGGATGCCGAGCGTCTCCGTCGCGCGGTCGTCGTTGAGGTCCGGCGCTCCCGCGAACGGGCTGGGCGCGGGCTCGCCCTCCGGCGTGGCGACCGACCAGCGCTCGGCGAGCGCCTTCAGCGCGCGCGAGTCGCGCTGCAGGGTGATCGCGTCGTGCAGCGGCGACTCGGCGTAGAACTTCTCGTGCTCGCGGTGGAAGCGCGCGAGGTTGAGGACGAGACTCAGCAGCGGATCGCCCGGCGTCTCCATCACGCCAGTATCCCGCAGCCCGGCCGGGATCAGTGGTGGCCGCGGCCGCGGACCGTGTTGAAGCTCTCCCACGAGATGTGGAGGATGAGCGCGGTGATCACGAGCCCGATCACGGGGTCGGCGATCGGCGCGCCCAGCGCGACGCAGCCGGCGCTGAGGATGACCCCGGCGGAGACGAGGGCGTCGGAGCGGGCGTGCTGTCCGTCGGCGATGAGCGCGGGGCTGTTGAGGCGTCGTCCTCCGTCGAGGCGAACGCGGGCGGCGAGCGCGTTGCCGATCACGCCGACGGCTCCGGCCAGCGCGAGCGCCGGGAGGTGGCCTGGTGCAAGCGGGTTGATGATGCGCTCGACGGCGAAGATCCCGGCGGTGATCGCGCTGGCGAGGATCGCCAGGACCACGAGCATCCCGGCGCTGCGCTCAGCACGCCCTGAGCGCAGAAGGAACGCGGCGCCCAGCGGAACCGCGGTCAGCGCATCACCCGCGTTGTGGATGAGATCGGCCAGCAGCGCCACGCTGCCGGTCGCGACATAGATCGCCGCCTGGGCCGCGGCGGTCACACCGAGCAGGACCAGCGAGACGAGGACGACACGCAGGCCCCGCCGGGATCGCATGATCGACGGGTCCACCAGGCCGTGGCCGTGCACGTGGTCGTGGTGGTGGTGCTCGTGTTCGGCGGCGCGGTGGTGGTCGTGCGAGCCGTCGACCTCGTGCGTGTGCTCGAGCACGCGAGCCGGGCGGGGCTCGATCCTGCTCACGCTCGTGTGACCTCACGCGCCGCAGCGGGGCGGCCCAGCCCGGCACGCAGATGCTCGACGTGCGAGATCGCCTGCTCGAGCAGCTCACCGACGTGATCGTCGTACAGGTCGTACACGACCCTCCGGCCCTCGCGGTGCCCGACCACCAGGCCAAGATGGCGCAACAGCCGCAACTGGTGCGAGACCGCCGAGGGCTCCATCCCGGCCGCAGCGGCCAGCTCATTCACGGAGCACGGCCCCCCGTGCAGGCGCCCGAGAATCCTCAGGCGACTGGGCGTCGCCAGCGCCTGCATCGTGTCCGCGACCGCCCGCGCGAAACCCGCGTCAAGGCCCTCCGGGTCATGCGATGAAGCGCCGTGCGCCATCAACACGAGAATACCTGAACAGGTACTCAGGTGGCACACTTTGCCGTATCCCGGCCGAGGTACCCCGGATGGTCCACAGCCCTGCCCGGGAGCGCCTCCCCTGTCGGGGACCCGGACGTTGCCCGGTACCACCGCCGGTGCCACGGACGTCTCGGGCCGCACCCCGGGGCCCCGTCGAGAAGCCCGAAAGCCCCGCTCCCACGGGGCCCTCGCCAAGTCGGGGAGACAGGATTTGAACCTGCGACCGCCCGGCCCCCAGCCGGGTGCGCTACCAGACTGCGCCACTCCCCGCGACGTCGCGGCGGGATCCCGAAGGGAACCGCCGGCGCGGCGGATGATAGCCGCGGCTGTCCCTCCAATGGCGTTCCGAAGCGGACGAGCGCGGCGGCCACCGCGTGGCGCGCGCACGGGCGGGCGCCAGCGCGATGCGCGACGCAGGCGGGCCGGGGAGCTCACGCCGGTGGGCGCTCAAGGCGCCTGCGAGAACCCGATGTCCGGCGGGCGGGCGGTCGGCACGCGGACGCCGAAGTAGTCGCGCCGGCCCCCGGCCGGGATCGCGACCCCCGCCCGGCGGGCCGGCGAGCCGGGCGCCAGGCGGAAGCCGCGACCGACGCGCAGGCGGCCCGTGCCTCGCCGCGTCGGGTCGACGAACCGAGGATCCCCGGCCACCGCGGCCTCGCCCGCGGGCGGCAGCCCGGAGAACAGGTTGTGCGAGCAGCGCAGGCCGCACGGCAGCGCCTGAGGCTGCGGCGTGGTCGCGGCGACGATGTTGTCGCGGAACTCCAGCAGCGGGCTGAGCAGCACGCCGATGCGGATGCCGAGGATCGCCGCCGCGGGATCGGCGGCCACGACCGTGTTGCCGTAGACGCGGATCCCGTCGAACGTGCCGCCCGGGCGCGAGCACGGCGACTGGTTGAGCGCGAAGCGGTCGTCGAGGCTCAGGTTGAAGCGGACCTCGGCGGCGCGCGGCTCGGTGTCGGTGCACAGCAGGACGAAGCCGCCCTCGTTGTCGTGGCTGTAGTTCTGCTCGACCACGGTCGCGTCCTGGTCGTAGTCGACGTCGAAGCCGGTTCCGTCGCATCCGTTGAAGCGCATGTGGTGGACCTCGTTGCGGGCGATGCGGGTCCCGTTCGCGTGGAAGGTCCAGATGCCGGCGTTGCAGACGTAGCCGCGGGGATCGCCGAGCGAGCGCCCGCGCAGGTTGCCCTCGGAGACGTCGTTGGCGATCACGCGCGCGCCGACGGTGCCGAGCGGGACGATGCCGTCCCCGCCGAGCCGGGTGAGGACGTTCCCGCGCACGAGCACCCCGGTCGAGGCCGCGGGCCACGGCTCCGAGGCCCGCGGCCGGTCGGGGTCGGACGTGCCGACGATGAAGATGCCGCTGCGGCTCACGTCCTCGATCCGGTTGTCCACGATGCGGAGCCGGTCGAACCGTGCCGGAAGCGGCCCCAGGACGTCCGCCTGGATCCCGCCGCTCCCGTCGGCGTCCTTCGCGAGGTCGCCCGTGACGTCGTGGACGTGGAGCCGACGCAGGGTGACGCCCCGGACCAGGCGGGTCGCCGCGACGACGTGGACGCCCCGCCGCCGGGCCTCCGGGCCGGGGTTGCTCAGGTCGAGGTCCTGCACCGTCACCCAGCTCGCGTCGCGCAGGGCGACCGCGTCGACGCCGCCGTCGGCGACGATCCTCGGCCGGGGGCCGACGCCGTAGGCGCCGACGAGGGCCGGGCGCGGGCGGGAGCCCGAGCCGCCGAGCGCGAGCGTGCCCCGGCACGTCGTCCCGCGGCGCAGGAGCACGCGCGCGCCCGGGCGCAGCGGATCGGCGCTCGGGCGGTCGAGGTCGTTCCACGGCCGGCGGGCCGAGCCGTCGCCGCCGTCCGGGGCGGAGCAGTCCACGTAGCGGGCCGTCGAGGTCCCCGGCTCGTGGTCCCAGGCGGACGCCGGCGCCGCCACCGCGAGTGCCGCCAGGCCCGCGAGGAGGGCGGACGCGAAGGATCGAGGCATGGCGGCGAGCCTATGCGACGGGCGTCGCCCGCGTGCGAGGCGGAGAGAGCGGGCGACGGGAATCGAACCCGCCCTAGAAGCTTGGAAGGCTTCTGTGCAGCCACAACACTTCGCCCGCAGGCCGAGGGCGGATGATAGCCGCGACCCAGGGGCGAAACGGCCTGGACGAGCCCGACCCCGGGGTCCTGCGACCAGCGTCATCCGCCCCCGGACGAGCCTTCAGGTTCAGCAGCCGGCGACAGGTGCCGGCTACCCGGCCGAGGATCCACCCGTGGGTGGTCAGCCCCGCCGCGCCTCCACCGGGACCTCGCCCGAATCGTCGCGCACGCCCTCCGGGGGCCACGCGCCCCACCAGTTGTCGACGGCGCCGTCGAGCGTCACCACCGACCCGCTGAAGGCGGACCCGAGCGGGCCCGCGAGCAGCGCGACGAGCCAGCCGTACTCCTCGACCGTGCCGAGGCGCTGGAGCGGAACGGTGCGCGCCGCCCCGCGCCAGATGTGCTCCGGGTACTTGCGCAGCGACTCGGTGTCGAAGCGGCCGATCGCCAGCGCGCAGACCGCCACGCCCTCCGGCGCCCAGCGCTCGGCGAGCTCGCGCGAGAGCGCCTCGACGGCGGCGCGGGCGGCGCCCGTGTGCGCCATCGCGGTCATGCCGTGGTGCGGCGAGACCGTCGTGTTGACGATGACGCCCGCGCCCTGCGGGCCCATCGCGAGCGCGTGGGCGACCTCGCACATCCGCAGCGTCCCCTCGACGTTCAGCCGCCGCACCGCGCGCCAGCCCTTGTCGGTGATCGCCTCGGCGGGCACGAAGTACTGGCCGCCGGCGTTGTTCAGCAGGACGTCGAGGCGGCCGTGGCGCTCGAGCGCCGCCCCGACCATCGCCTCGGCTCCGGAGGTCTCCCGGATGTCCCCGGCGACCCAGGTGCACCGCTCGCCGAGCTCCGCCGACGCCGCACGCAGCACCTCCTCGCGACGCCCCGTGATCACGACCTCCGCCCCGCAGCGGACCATCTCGGCCGCCGCCGCCTTCCCGAGGTTCGTGCCGCCGCCGGTCACGAGCGCGACGCGGCCGGCCAGCGCATCGGGGGCGAACACCGCCGAGGCGCCGGCGCCGCCTGCGGTCACTCCCCCAGCACCTTGATCACCAGCCGCTTCGGGCGCTGGCCGTCGAACTCGCAGTAGAAGATCGCCTGCCAGGGCCCGAGGTCGAGCCGCCCGGCGGTCACCGGCACGATCACCTGATGGTGGACCAGGAGGTTCTTGAGGTGCGCGTCGCCGTTGTCCTCGCCGCCGCGGTGGTGGCGATAGTCGCCGCCATCGGGCAGCAGCGCTCGCGCGACCTCGTTCGCCGGCGGCGTCCAGGTCGGCGGGGCGAGCTTGTCGAGCCACTCGATCGCATCGGCCTGGATGCCGGGCTCGTCGTCGTTGACCCAGACCCCGGCGGTGATGTGCATGGCCGAGACGAGCGCCATGCCCTCGCCGATCCCGGCCTCGCGGACCGCCTCGGCGACGTCGTCGGTGATCCGCACGAACTCGCGGCGGCGCTCGGTGACGAACGTGCGATAGACCGTATGGGCGCGCACGCCGCGAAGCCTATGCCCTGCCCTCGCGAGGCCGTACCGACGCGTCTCCGCCACCGCATGTGTCACCCTGCTCGGCCGATGCCCCGCCCCGCTCGCTCGCTCGCCCCCGCCCTGATCGCCGTGCTCGCCGTCCTCGGCGCGAGCCTGGCGCTGCTCGTCCCGACCGCGATCGGCGAGGCAGCGGCGGCGCCGGCCCGACCCCGTCCCCCGCCCCCACCGCCGGGACGACGCCGCCCGCGGTCAAGCGCACGGCGGCGATCGGCATCTCGGACGAGAACGCGGGGCTGTTCGCCAACCCGACCTTCCAGGCGCTCGGCGCGGGCGCCGTGCGGTTGACGGTCCCGCTCGACTACGCGAAGCGCGCGGCCTCGCGGACCCGCGTCGCGAAGTGGCTCGCCGCCGCGCGGGCCGGGCGCTACGACATCCTCGTCACGTTCGCCCGGGCCACCCGCGCCGGGCGGCCGCCCAGCGCCCGCGCGTACGGCGCCTTCGTGCGCTCGTTCATCCGCGCGCACCGCTACGTCCGCCGCTACGGGGCATGGAACGAGCAGAACCTCTGCACGCAGCTGCTGTGCCGCAACCCGAGGCTCGCCGCGGCCTACTGGGCGCAGCTCGTCCGCGCGTGCCGGACGTGCACCGTGGTCGCCGGCGACCTCGTGGTCGCCCCGCCGCTCCGCGGCCGCCTCATCGAGGCCGGCGCCTACGGGCAGGCGATGATGCGCGCCGGCGTCCGGCCGCGGGTCTGGGGCTTCCACAACTACACCGACGCGAACCGCTTCCAGACGAGGTGGACGAAGCTGGCCGCCCGGGCGCTGCCCGGAGAGCTCTGGTACGACGAGACGGGCGGCATGGTGCACCGGCCCCCGTCGAAGACGCCGAAGCCGCCGCCCTACCGCTATCCGGCGAACGTCACCCAGCAGGCCAAGGCGATCCGCTACCTGTTCGGGCCGCTCGCCCGCGTGAGCCGGCGGGTCAAGCGGATCTACGTCTACCAGTGGTTCGCCGGGCCGCCGAAGGCCTGGGACTCCGGGCTGCTCGACGCCGGGCTGAAGCCGCGCCCGGCGCTGGCCACGGTGCGCCGCGCCGTCGCCGCCCGCACCCGGTAGCGGATCGGAGCGCCGACGACGGCCGATCGCCGCGACGCGGACCGCAACTCCTCTCCGACCCCCGTGTTCGAGAGGGCAAGGGTCGTACACGCCATCCACCTGGAGGTTCTGTTCCACATGCTGCGTCACGCACGCACTCGCATCCTCGCCCCGGCGCTCGTCGCGCTGGTCGCGCTCCTCGCCTTCGGCGCCGTCGGCGCGTCGGCGAAGGTCGTGAAGATCACCGGCGACAAGACGACGATCACGCCGTCCGCCGAGGCCAAGCAGTTCCTGCAGAGCCAGGGCATCACCGTCACGCCGATCAACGGCGCGACCGCCGTCAACGGCTCGGTCACGCTCGCCATCGTCGGCGGCCGGGTCCAGTCGAAGACGCTCAACGGCTTCATCCGCCACAAGGGCGGCCTGAAGTTCACCAAGGGCAACCGCTCCGCCGCGCTGACGCAGTTCGTGCTCGTCAAGACGCCGCGTGGCGTCGGGCTCACCGCGGTCGGCCGCGTCCAGGTCAAGTGCAAGCGGATCTTCCACCGCGCGCACCAGGCCCGACTCGGCAGGAAGGTCCGCAAGTTCCTGCGGCGCCACAAGGTCAAGGTCAAGGTCCGCTGCTTCGCGCAGAAGCGGATCCTGGTGGCCCGCGTCGCGAACGCCACGAAGACCGACTCCTACCAGAGCGTCACGCTGAAGGGCGACCTGAAGCTCAGCGCCGAGGCCGCGCGACTCATCAACCGCGCCACCGGCGCGAACACGAAGGCCGGCGCTCCCCTGGGCAGCGGCGAGTCCCTCGTGACGTACTCGGTCTCGTAGCTCCGGGTCCGAGCCTCACCCTCCAGAGCGTCGCGGGCGGCCCACGGGCCGCCCGCTTCGCGTTGGGGCCGCGGTCGGAACGGGCGCGTCCGTCCGCTACCGGGCGGCCGGAGTGGCCGGGCGCCGCCGACGTGCCCGTCGCCCCCGTGACGACGCCGCCGGAGGGCGGCGCTGGATGACCCGGGACCCGCGCGCCGGCGCCAGGACGACGGCCCGGCGGACCACCCGCTCGGCGCGGCCGACCGGCTCGAGGCGCGTGCGCTCGAGGATCCGCCGCGTGACGACGCGCATCTCGAAGAGGGCGAAGCTCGCGCCGAGGCAGCGGCGCGGACCGCCCCCGAAGGGGATCCACGTGTAGGTGTCCGGGCCGCCGCCGAGGAAGCGCTCGGGCCGGAAGGCGTTCGGCTGCGGGTAGTCGTCGGCCCGCTTGTGGGTGAGGGCCACCGAGGGCACGACGGTGACACCCGCCGGGAGCACGTACCCGCCGACCGCGAACGGCTCGGCCAGCACGCGGGCGACGCTCGGCACGACCGGGCGGATGCGCAGCGCCTCGCGCAGCGTGGCGTCGAGGTACTCGTCTCCCTCGTCGAGCTCGCGCTCCAGCACCCGGCGCACGCCGGGCGTGCGGAGCAGGCGCTCGAAGGTCCAGGCCAGGGCGGTGGCCGTGGTCTCGTGCCCGGCGACGAGCATGGTCATGAGCTCGTCGCGGATCTCGACGTCGCTCATCGTCGATCCGTCCTCGCGACGGGCGAGCAGGAGCATGGAGAGGATGTCCTCGCGCGCCTCGAGGTCGGTCGCGTGCCGCCGCCGCGCGATCTCCGCGAACAGCAGCTCGTCGACCGCCGCCACCCGGTCCTGGAAGGCGCGGGCTCCCGCCTGCGAGCCGAGGAGCCCGCCGGTCAGGGCCATGATCGCGATCCGCAGCCGGCTCTGCATCGGCTCGAGCATCGTGCGGATGCGCATGGCGAGCTCGTCGCCGTGGGCGCGACGCTCGACGCCGAAGACGGCGCGCACGATCACCTCCAGGGTCACCGCCTGCATCTCGGCGAGCAGCGCGAACGGCCGGCCGACGGGCCAGCCGTCGACGGCCCGGTCGGTCGCCTCGCGCACGATCGACTCGTACGAGCGCATCCGCTCGCCGTGGAACGCCGGCAGGAGCAGGCGCCGCTGGGCCAGGTGCTCCTCGCCGTCGAGCAGCAGGACCGAGTGCTCGCCGAGCACCGGCTCGAGGATCGCGTTGGCCTCCCCCGCGCGCAGGACGCTCGCGGGCCCGCGGAACACCTCGCGGATCGCCTTCGGGTCGCACACGATGACGAGCCGCCCGCTGCCGTACGCCCGCACCGAGATGAGGTCGCCGTGGCGGCGACGCCAGCGGCGCAACGTCGGCTCCGGTCGCCAGACGAGCAGCAGCGTCTGGAGGTAGGTCGGCAGCCGCGGGCCGGGCGGGAGCGAGGTGGCGATCGCGTCGGCCATGGCCGGCGATGATCGCAGGCGGCGGGTGTCGCGCCGAGCCACGCGCCGCCCGCGATCGGCGGCGGAGGCGCGTGACGCCCAGGGTGTCTTCCGCGCGGCCCCGCGCGCGTGGCTTGACACCGGGCGACGTCCGGTCGATGGTCCCCGGTTCCCGACACGACAGGAGCGCCGATGGGCTTCAAGGATCTGCTGAAGGGCAAGGCGAAGGACGTCTACGAGAAGCGGGGCGGCGCCGAGGCCGCCAAGGGGGACGCCGGCGAGTTGAAGGACATCGCGAAGGGCGAGGGCAGCCTGGCCGACAAGGGCAAGGAGGCCGTCGAGGCCCTGAAGGACCCGGGCGCGCCGGGAGCCCCGGGCGCGCCGGGAGCCCCGGGCGCGCCGGGCGCGCCGGGAGCCCCGGGCGCCTGAGCCGCGGCCCGCCGCCCGCGGGCTGGCTTCAGCGCCCGCGCCGGGCGCGGAGCGTCGCCGTCGCCGGCCGCCCGTTGCCGCCGGCCGGGCCGAACGCCCACACCGAGACCGTCGCGGAGCGCGGCGCCCTGGGCAGCGTGAGCGCGGCAGAGGTGCGGCGCACCAGGCGGGCCACGGCCGTCTTGCCCGCCACCGCGCGGACGAGGTAGTAGCGCGCCGCGCCGCACGGCGCCGACCAGCGCGCCGAGATGCGCCGGCCGCTCAGCCGCGCGCGCAACGCACCGGGTCGCGCGACGGCGTCGCCGCGGGCCCGGAAGCGCGCCACGCGCAGCTGCGCGCGCGGCAGGCGGTTCTGCTCGACGATCGCCTCGATCCGGCGGGCGCGCGTTCCGCCGATCCGCGGGGTGAAGGTCACGCTGCCGGCGCCGCGGGTCGTGGTGGCGATCGTCCGCCCGCCGCCGGTCCAGCGCTCGACGAAGCGCACGACCTGGCCGGGGTGCGGCGTCAGCCGCCAGGTAAGCCGGTTCCCGCAACCGGCGGCCGACGACCCGCGCGCTCACCCGGGGCGGCGGCAGCCGGCGCGCGAAGCGCACCGAGGCGATGGGCGAGGAGCCGGTCGCGGGGACGAGCCGGTAGGTCCCGGCGGCGGGCGCGTCGAGGACGACATAGGTGGTCTTCGAGCCCGGGTCGCGGAACATCGCGCGTCCCGCGGCGACCGCCGACGGCTTGCCCGGCTCGATCGCCAGGCGCAGGCCGCTCGGGCCCTCGAGCGCCACGTCGGGCGCGGCGTTCGTCCCGCGAACCTGGATCGCCACGGGCTTCCCGCCCGGCAGGGTGAAGTCGCGCGTCCCGTCGCTCGCGGCGGCGCCGGCGGTGGCGCGCGGCGCGGCCGACCCGAAGGCGTCGTAGTCGCAGGTGCCGGCGTGCGGGCGCCCGTCGTAGTAGATCCCGTACCCGCTCCCGCCGCACAGCCCGAGCACGTTCTGGTTCCAGCGCAGGCGCAGGCGCCCGACGCGGTAGCCGAGCAGCGTCCCGGCGCCGTCACCCTCGATGTACCACGACTGGCCGGGCGGGAAGACGAGCCGCGCCGTGCCGAGGAAGGAGTTGTCGCCCAGCGAGGCCGGCAGCATCCGGATGAGCTCGCGGAGGTTCAGCGACATGTCGCCGGACAGCTCGGCCGACTTCGACATCAGCCCCCACACAAGGCGCCCGCTGATGAGCTTGACGTTCGTGAGCCGCAAGGTGCTGTTCCCGATGATCTGCAGGTCGCCGGTGTCAGAGGGGATGTAGAGCCCGCCGTCGACGTCGAGCGAGGCCAGCTCCTGGAACCAGAGGTCGCTGCGAATCCGCGGGCCGAAGGTCAGCGCCCCGAGGAGCTGGAGCTTGAGCGGCGTGTTCGGGAGGTCGGTGTCGCGCCCGATGTCGAACCCGAGCCGCTGGAGGTAGAGGAACCACGGCGGGTAGACGACCTTGTTGATCCCGTTGACCTTCAGCGAGATGCGGTTCGGGTAGACCGGGGGCCGCGCCTTGCGGTCGAACTTGAAGCCCATCTCGAAGTCGAAGATCAGGGCGGAGAGGAAGCCCTCGCCCTGCCCGTTGGTGCCGATCGCGTTCTGCACGCCCTGCGGCAGGCCCGACGGCAGCGCCGCCGTCGACCCCGGCTTGCGCGCGTGGTACACGACGGTCCCGCCGAGGCGCAGCACGTCGGCGGCGAAGTCGTACTTGAAGCCGACCCGCGCGAGCTGGACGAGGCCCTGCACCGGCGTCTGGTTGGTGGCCTTCCCGAAGACACCATTCTTCGACGCCGCCCCGAAGGCGAAGATCGAGCCCGGCTGGATCGTGCCCTCGATGGCCTGGATCCCGTTGTCGTTGGTGAGCGTGACGGCGCCGCGCCCGATCAGCGGGTAGGCGATCCGCAGCGCGCCGAAGTCGTTCGGCGCCTTCCACAGGCCCGTCTTGGCGTCGAGGATCGCGCCGGCCTTCGGCGGCAGCGAGAGCTGCAGCGAGAGCACCGTCTTGCCGGCGGTCGACTCGATGTCCAGGGCCGGCGCGTGCGCGGGGAAGCCGTAGAGGGAGGCGTTGACCGTGCCCGCGGGGTTGAAGCCGCCCTTCGCGTACCCCAGGGCGAGCGTGAACTTCCTCACCCGGCCGGGGAAGCTCTGGTTGAAGGTGCCGAGGTGGTAGGCCAGCCAGCGGGTCCCCCCCGTCCCGCGCGAGACCCACATCGTCTGGTTCTTGCCGGTGACGGTCTTCTTGTCGGTGTCGAAGAGCAGCGGCGCCTTGTCCTGCTCGGCCTCGAAGTCGATGCCGTTGATCCGCACCGGCCCCTTGGCCTTGTACTGCTTGCCCTTGGCGTCGACGCGGACGAGGCAGCCGACGGCGATCATCGACGTCTGGAAGTTGAGCTGGCGCTCGCACTCGCTGATGAAGTCCGCCGTCACCGGCGTCTTGTCGACCGTGAACGAGCACGCAGCCGGCCGCTTCGTGCCGTCGCAGGCGCCCACGTCGTAGCTCCCGGGCGTCTTGGCGCCGGGCGGGTCGGACGGCCGCGCCGTGTAGGTCCCCGGCGAGAGGAGCTGGGAGTAGGCGCCCTTCGCGTCGGTCGAGGTGCGGACGTCGACGGCCTTGCCCTCGCTGTCGGTCCCGGTGACCCGCACCAGGACGTCCTTGACGCCGTTGCCGGCGAGCGTCTTCACCGTCCCCTTGAGCGGCACCTTGTAGACGTAGGCGAAGTTCGCCACGCGGTCGGCGAAGAGGAGGGTCACCGAGCACGTCTCGTTGGTCGGGATGCAGTCGCCGCTCGCCTTCGGCTCGTATGCGGCCCCGTCCGCCGGCAGGCCGGGCGGCGGCTTGACCGGCTCGACGGTGTAGAGCCCCGGCAGGACCCGCGCGCTGTAGGCACCCGCGGCATCGGTGGTCACGGTCTTGGGATCGATCCCGTTGACCTTGACCGTCACGTCGGCCAGCGGGCGGCCCTTCTTGTCGACGATCGTGCCGGAGATCTTGCGCCGCTCCTGGATCTTCGCCGTGGCCGAGGCGCGCTCGATCTCCGCGCCGGACGGGTTCGAGAGCTCGAGCGTGAAGGTCTCGTCGTCCTCCTGCGTGGTGTCGGGCAGCACCGGGACGGAGACCGTCTTGCTCGTCTCGCCGGCCGCGAAGCTCAGCGTCCCGCTCTTCGCCGTGTAGTCCTGGCCGGCCGTCGCCGTCCCGTTCTTCGTCGCGTACTGAACCGTGACCGCGGTGGTCTGCGCCGGGCGCAGCGTGACGGTGAAGACGGCGTTCTCCTGCGTGCCCGTCGACGGCTCCTGGACCGGCTGGGCGTCGAGCGCCTTGAGCTTCGGCGTGCCGCTGTCGGGGTCGGGGAAGAAGTCGGGGTTGGAGGACGTGCCGGGGGTCTGCGGGTAGGGGTCGCTGGGGGCCGGGAAGCCCCACTTGCCGTCGGGGGTGCAGGATTCGATGCAGGCGCCGCGGCCGTACGTGCCGCCGCCGCCGGAGGTCGAGCCGTAGGAGCGCACGGCGTTCTCGAGCTTGGTCCCGTTCTCGACGGTGAAGGGCGTCGTGCTGTAGACGGCCCCGCCGATCGCGGCGGAGCCGGCGCCGGGGGCGCCCCCGGGCGCTCCGTCGGCGCCCGCGCTGCTCGTCCCGTTGGCGCCCGCGGTGGCGTTCGGGTCCGATCCCGTGGGCGGAATGCAGCCGAAGGGCCCGCAGTTCGTGCCGTGGCCCACCGCCCCGCCGCCCCCGCCGGCGCCGCCCCAGCCGCCCGCACCGCCGAAGCCGCCCTGGCTGTTCCCGGCGGCGGCCACGTTGTAGGAGAAGTCCGTGCCGGTGACGTCGACGTTGCCGCCGTCGTTGAAGATCGCACCGCCGTAGGCATTGCCGACGTTGCCCGGCGATCCGCCCGCGCCACCCTTGGCCGGGGTGCCGGCGTTGCCGCCCTTGCCGCCGTTGCCGTACCAGCCGGCCCCGCCCGCGCCGCCGCCTCCGGCGAAGCCGCCGGCACCGCCGTCGTTCTGAAAGCCGCCCTGCCCGCCGCGCGCGTAGTTGGAGCGGACGGTCGAGGCGAGGATGGTCAGCGTCCCGCCGTCGACGTAGACCGCGCCGCCCCGGGCGTTCCCGCCGCTCCCGCTCTGGCCGCCCTTGCCGCCGGACGCCCCGTTGGCCCCGTTGCCGCCGGGACCGCCGACGATGCCGCCGACGCCGGACTGCGGCGCCGACCCGCCGGCGCCGCCGCTGCCGCCGCTCCCGCCGGCGCCGCCATGGCCGCCGTTGCCGCCGTTGCCGGCCTGCGCCTCGTTGCCGGACGAGGCTCACGTGGTCGAGCGTGACCCGCCCGGTCGGGTTGATCGTGATCGCGCCGCCGCGGGCGTCCTGCCCGTTGCCGCCGGGCCCCCCGTTGCCGCCCGCCGTGCCGGAGGTGCCGTTGCCGCCGCTCGCGCCGGCGGTGGCGCCGGGCGTCCCGCCCGTGCCGTTAGCTCCGGCGGCCCCGTCGGTCCCCTTCGAGCCGTTGAGGCCCGGCCCGCCCTTCCGGAAGCCCTGGACCGAGACCCCGGTGAGCGTCAGCGTGCCGGAGACGTTCGCGAAGCCCTGTCCGTTCGTCGGGTTGTAGGGGCCGACGAAGGTCGACGTGTGCCCGGTGCCGTCGATCGTCAGCGTCTTCCCGGCGGCGAGCGAGTATGGCGTGGTGACGTTGACCTGGCAGTAGCTCTGCCCGCTCTGGTTCTGGAGCGCGAAGTCGCCGCCGGAGGCGAAGGCGGCGCGCACCGCGGCGTCGGTGCAGGCGAGCGGCGTCGGGCCGGCGCCGTGCGCGCTCGCTCCGAGCGCGATCAGCGCGACGGCGGCCGCCGGGAGCGCAAGCCGAAACCTGCTCATAGCTCGCAACGTTAAGCCGGATTCCGGTGTGGGCGCGGTATGGACTCCCCTCCGTCGTTCGTCCGCCGCTCAGGGGTCGCCGGGACGGCCGATACGTGCCCCGCCCGTGGCCGCCCTGGCGCTGCTCGCGCTCGCCGACGAGTGCATGGGCGAGACCGGGATCTCCAGCGGCGGCGACTGGGTGACGATGCCCGCCGCGGTCATCCCGCCGAACGGCGGCCAGGCCACGTACGAGTGCAAGGCACCCCACTTCGCCGAGGGCGCCGAAATGTGCCTGCGCTACTACGTCGAAGCCGACTACTACCACCAGGACCAGATCCAGGAGTGGCCGAGAGCCGAGCGGGGGACCCAGGAGTCGAACCTGACGTTGCGGTTTTGGAGACCGCCGTGTTACCGATACACCAGTCCCCCTGGCGGTCGGTCATTGTAGGGCGGGAGCACCGACTCTCGACGGCACCCGCCGCTACGCTTGCGCCGTGGAAGGCGGCAAGGACGATCGGCGCCCGCGCGGCGCCTGGACGCCCGAGGAGGTGGCCCGGGAGGAGCGCGTGCGCCAGGCCCGGGTCGCCCGCGCCGCCGAGCGCGGGCCGAGCGCGAACCTCGAGCAGGCGGCCGCGCTGAACCGGTTCGCCAAGCGGTTCGCCGCGGCGTTTCGCCGGCCGGCCGGGTGAGCGGGCCGCTCGACCCCGCCCCGCTGCTTCGCGCGCTGCACGAGGCCGGCGTGCGGCATGTCGTGGTGGGTGGGTTCGCGCCCGGTCGAGGCTGCGGATCTCGGCCCGGAGGAGATGCCCACCGACGCGACGGATCCGAGCGACCTCGCCGGCGGCGGCAACTTCCGCCTCCACACCCGACTCGGCGACCTCGACGTGATGCAGTGGCTCGCGGGCGTCGAAGCCGACGACCCCTACCGCGAGCTCGTGGCCGACGCCGTCCGCGGAGACCTCGGCGGCGTCCCGGTCCGGGTCTGCGGGCTACGCCACCTCCGCGCGATGAAGGCCGCCGCCGGGCGGCCGCGCGACCTCGACGATCTCGCCCACCTGCCCGAACCCTGACTCACGCCCGCAGCAGGGTGCGGAAGCTCGTCGTGAGGTCGCCCGGGGCGAAGGGGGCGCCGCCGTCGTACTTCGCCGCGAGGCGCCCGCCGCGGTCGACGAGCCAGACCGCGGCCGTGTGGGTGCTCTCGGGGCGTCCGGGGATCTGCGGCGCCGCGAACCAGGCGCGCCACACCGGCGCGAGATCGCGCGACGAGCCGATCCCGTAGGCGAACTGCCGCGGCGCGCGATGCATCCGCAGGAAGGCGCGCACCGCGCTCGGCGTGTCCCCGCGCGGGTCGACGCTCACGGCGACGACGGCGACGCGGCGGGCGTCGGCGCCGAGTCCCCCAGCGCGCCGACGATCTCCTGCGCGATCAGCGGGCAGACATCGGGACAGCTCGCATAGAGGAACGTGACGGCGTAGGGGCGGCCGCGGAGGGCGGCCGTGTCGATCCGGCCGCCGCGCGCGTCGGCGAGGCGGATCCGCGGCGCGCGTCCGGATCGAGCGCGTCGCCGACCGAGGTCCCCCCGGCCAGCGCGCCCTGGAGGGCGATCCCCGCCGCCGCCGCGAGCGCTCCGAGGCCGGCGGCGAGCGCCACGGCCCGGCGCAACCGCCGCGCAAGGGCCTCGGAGGCGAGGCGCCAGCGCTCGCTCCCGCCGGCCAGGCCGCCCAGGGCGGGCAGCCAGACCGCGAGCAGGAAGGCGAAGCCCCCGAGGACGACCGCGAGCGCTGCGTACTGGATCCCCCTCGCCAGGCCGAAGCCGACGTCCTCCCCGGGGCCTCCCCCCGTGCCGCCGGCGAGCTGCGCCACCGTCTCGCGCGGCGGCGCGCCGCGCCGGCCGACCGAGAACACGAAGCCGCCGCTGACCACGTGCCCGTCGGCGGAGACCACGCGGTACGTCGCGGTGTAGGACCCGCGCGCCAGCCCGCGGCGCAGGCGCACCGCGAGCTTCGGTCCGTCGCCACCGGGATGGAAGGCGCCGCCGGAGTCCACGCGCCCGCCGCGGGCGTCGAAGACCCGCACGGCGCCGAAGTTGCCCTCGACGGGCTCGTCGAAGCGGAACACCACGGCGGGGGGCTGGGTCTTCACGACCGTCCCGCGCGGCGGCGTCGTCCCCTCGAGCTGGGCGTGCGCCGCGGCGCCGGCGGGCAGGGCCAGCGCACCCAGCGCGATGCCGACGATCGCCGCGCCCGCGGCGCCGGGCCGGCGCACGGCTACCACGCCTCCTTGGCCGGCGGCGCCGCCGGGCCCTCGCCCGCGGGCCCGTCGCCGTCCCGCCCGCGGCGCCGGCGCACCACCACGACGAGGGCGATCCCGCCGGCCACGAGCGCCGCGAGCGCGAGCGCGGCGCCGAGCGGGAACCCGCCGCCGTCGTCGGCCCCGACCCAGACCAGCGTCCCGGCGATCGCGACGGCCTGGCCGTCGACCTTCAGCGGGATCCGGTAGTCGAAGATCTTCGTGCGCCGGCCCTCGTGCCCCTGGACCTTCGGCGGCAGGGACCCGAGCGCCGGCTACTTGACACGGACGACGGTCTTCGAGGTGAACGGCTTGCCGCGGTACAGCCACTCCAGGTGGTTGTTCGCGTTGAGCGTGACCTGGAGCACGTGGCGGCCCTGGCCGTGGACCGGGCTCAGCCGCCGCGGCGCCCAGCGCCAGCCCGCGACGGCGCGCGTACGGGCCGTGCGAAAGCGGAACTCCGGTGACATGTCTGTTGCTGCCTTTCGGATCGGTGTGCGGTGCGGACGTCGTCCGCGCCGACCCGGCCGCCCGCAGAGGGACGGCGTCGCGGCGCCCCGGGGCGCGCAGGGATGCGCGGCGGAGCGGCTAGCGGAGGGCCGGCGCGGCGAGCGCCGGCGGCCCGCGGGATCCGCAGGCGTGCGCGATGAGCGCGGAGCGCAGCGCGAGACGTGCGGGCGGGCGGGGCAGGCGCAGGCGCGACAGCGCCCGCGGCGGCCGTGGCCGGCGCTCGGCGGCGAGGCGCAGGATCGCGTCCTCGCCGAGGTACCGGCCGAGCGCGAGCGGCAGGAGCAGCAGCAGCGTCGGCGCGGCGGCCCAGAGGCCGGCCGGGCCCCACGCGACGATCGCCGCCATCGTGGCGGCGAGGGCCAGCGCGAGCAGCGCGAGGCCGGGAGCGGGGCGTCGGGTCAACTGCATCCCGTCGGGCAGGGTACTCGGTGGCCGCCGCGCTGGGCGCCGGTCGGCGTGTCGGCGCCCGCGCGGCCGGTCGCATCGCCGAATCCCGACCCCTGTGATAGAAGTTCGGGCGCCCTAACCGTTAGGGTCGCCTAACGCTCGGGAGCCGAGAGCCCACCGTCACGATGCTGCCGTCATTCGTCATCACCCTCCGCGAAGGGGTCGAGGCCGCGCTGATCATCGGCATCGTGGCCGCCTTCCTCGTCCAGGAGGACCGTCGGGACGCGCTGCGGGGGATGTGGATCGGCGTCGGCATCGCGATCACCCTCTGCGCCGGGATCGGCATCGCCCTCGAGATCGTCGGCCAGGACCTCCCCCAGCGCCAGCAGGAGGGCCTGGAGACGATCGTCGCCCTCGTCGCCGTCGGGATGGTCACCTACATGATCGTCTGGATGAAGCGCCACGCCCGCGGGCTGAAGACCTCGCTGCGGGGCGAGGCCGCCACGGCGCTCGCCGCCGGATCGACGATCGCGCTCGTCATGATGGCCTTCCTCGCCGTGCTGCGGGAGGGCTTCGAGACGGCCGTCTTCCTCACCGCCGTCTTCAACGGGTCCAGCGACACGGTGGCCGCGGGCGCCGGCGCCGTGCTCGGCCTCGTGGCCGCGGTGGCGATCGGCTACGCGCTCTACCGCGGCGGCGTGCGGATCAACCTCCAGCGCTTCTTCCGCATCACCGGCCTCGTCCTCGTCGTCGTGGCCGGCGGCCTGCTGGCGAGCGCCGTCCACACCGCCCACGAGGCCGGCTGGATCACGCACCTCCAGGACGAGGCCATCGACCTGGGGTGGCTCGTGCGGCCGGGGACGTGGACTGGGTCGCTCCTCACGGGCATCCTCGGCCTGCAGCCCCAGCCGGTCGTCGCCGAGGTCATCGCCTGGCTCGTCTACGTCGTGCCGATGGCCGCGTTCGTCCTGTGGCCCGACCGCTGGCGCCGCACCGCGATGGCGCCGACGGCCACCATGGCGATCGGCGTCGTCGGGCTCATCGCCGCCGTCGTCGCCGGTGGCGAGGCGCAGGGGCCCGGCGGCGCGACCGGCGCGCCCGGCGGCCGGACGGCGGTCGCCATCGCCCTGAGCGACGACGGCTGCCGCCCCGCGGCGCCCGAAGTCCCGGCGGGCGCCGTCACCTTCACGGTCGCCAACACGGGCGGGGCGCGCGTGACCGAGTGGGAGATCCTCGAGGGCGACCGGATCCTCGGCGAGGTCGAGAACATCGCCCCCGGGACCTCGAAGTCCTTCTCCCTCACGCTGAAGCCCGGCTCCTACCGCGCCTACTGCCCGAACGGGAAGCGGACCGAGGGCGGCACCCTGACGGTCACCGGGAGCGGCGCCGCGGGACGGACGCCGGGCGGCCGCTCGGCGTCGGCCACGCGCTGAACGAGTACATCGTCCACACGGGCAGCGCGCTCTTCGCCGTGCCGCCGGGCGCCCGGCCGGGCTCCCACGTGGGCGAGACGCTCGTGTGAGGCGAACCGGGAACGACGACGGGCCCGGAGCGGCGTCGCCGTCCCGGGCCCGCAACGTCAGCCGGCGACGAGCGTCAGCGGTGCTTCTTGGTGCAGTACTTCCGCTTGGCGGCGCGGGTCTTGGCCTTCTTGCACTTCGCGCGCTTCCGGGCGGCGGCGCGGCGCCTGGCGGCGGCGCGGCGCTTGGCGGCGGCGCGCTTCTTCGCGGCCGCCCGCTTGTTCTTGGCGAACGGATCCTGGTACTGGTTGTCGCCCGCGCCACGCGCGAACGAGGCGGTGGGCGCGACGGCCCCGGGGACGGCGACCGCGGTGACGAGCAGCGCGACGGCGAACCGCCGGGCCCGCGTGCGGCGGGAGGAGGTAGGCATGTGGTTCATGCTAGGTGAGACAACGCCGGCGCGCGGAAGTTTCGCGGCGATTCGATCGGCCGCCCGGATTCACACCCACCCCGGCGGCGCCGAGCCGGCCCGATGCGGGCGGAGGGACTCGAACCCCCAAGGCCCGAAGGCCACCGGCTCCTAAGGCCGGCGTGTCTACCGGTTCCACCACGCCCGCGCGGCCGTCGGGACGCCCCACGCCGGCGGGCACGAGGGGATGCGCGCGGCCGCGGCGCATTGTAGGGTCCCCGGCGGGATGGAGAACGAGGGTGTGATCATCGAGCACCCGAACCGCGAGAAGCCGCAGTCGAAGGCGACGAAGGCGACGGTGATCCTGCTGCTGGTCGTCTCCGCGGTTCTGATGCTCGTCGTGCTGCTGTTCGGCTGGTCGGTGCTCGAGGGGCAGAAGCTCATCTCCTTCGCCTACGTGGTCGTCTACCTCGGGATGGCGTTCTACATCTCGCGCTGGAACCGCGGCGCGCTGCCGCTCGCGGCGGCGCTGGCGATCATCCTCGCGATCATCTGCGTCATCGCCGGCCCGGGCTGGTTCGAGCGGGACGGGCAGGGCTTCGCCCAGCCCGACACGATCTTCGGCGGCTCGGGGCTCGACGCGGACTTCCTCGGGCTCGTCACGCTGCTCATCGCGCCGGTCCAGATCCTGCTCATCGCCTTCTGCCTGCAGGGCTTCCGTCAGGCCTGGAACGTCGAGCTCGAGGTGCCGGCGGACCAGGCGCGCGGCGGCGCCGGGCGACCACCGGGCCCCGACCCGTCCGCGCCGCCCGCCCCCGCCTGAGCGACGCTCGGGGGATCGGGCCGGCGGCCGCGTAGAATCGGCGGGCGCGCGGCGGTGGTGGAATCTGGTCAGACACGGGGCCCTCAAAAGGCCCTGCCCGCAAGGGCGTGTGGGTTCGAGTCCCACCCGCCGCATCGCACCGCCGACCCCGGACGATTCCCCGGCGCCGCGGCGGGCCCGGGTCAGCCCACCACGGCGGCGAGGCTCGACGCCAGCGCGGGCGGCGCGGCGAGCACCCCGTCCGGCAGCGGGCCGGCCGCGGGCAGCGGGCGCACCTCCAGCCCGGCCCGCCCGCAGACCAGCGCGCCGGCGGCGACGTCCCAGCGGTTGACGCCACGCTCGAAGTACGCGTCGTAGCGGCCGGCGGCGGTCCAGCACAGGTCGAGCGCCGCGCTGCCCAGGCGCCGGATGTCCCGCACGCGCGGGAGCAGCCGGGCGACGATCTCGGCCTGGGCCGCGCGCGTGGTCTCGTCGTAGGCGAAGCCGGTGGCGACCATCGCCGTCGCGAGATCGGCGCGGTCCGAGCCGCTCAGGACCTGTCCGCCGAGTCGCGCGGCGCCGTCCCGGGTGGCGGAGAACTCTTCACCGCGCACCGGGTCGAGCACGACGCCGGCGAGCGTGCCCCCCGCGGCCTCGCAGGCGACGCTCACGGCCCACTGCGGGATCCCGAACAGGTAGTTGACGGTGCCGTCGAGCGGGTCGACGACCCAGCGCAGGCCGCTCTCGCCGCCGGCCTCCCCGCCCTCCTCGCCGAGCACCGCGTCGTCCGGGCGCCGCGCCGCCAGCACCCCGCGGATCGCGCGCTCGGCGGCGAGGTCGGCCGCGCTGACGAGATCGGTCGGCGTGCTCTTCGCGCGCACGTCCTGCGCGACCTCGCCGGCCCGCGCTCGCAGGACCTCCCCGGCGGCGGCGGCCGCCTCCCGCGCGACGGCGAGCAGCGCGGCCGGATCCGGCTCGCTCACGCCGCGAGCGGCGGGCGGCGGTCGGCCCAGGGCCGCTCGGCCTCGATCTGCGCGGCGAGCGAGAGCAGCGTGGCCTCGCCGTCGCGCCTGCCGACGAGCTGCACGGCGAGCGGCAGGCCGCGGTCGGCGACGCCGAAGGGCACGGCGGCGGCGGGCTGCCCCGTCACGTTCCACACCCCCGTGTACGGCGTGAACTGCGCGGCGCGGTTGACGGTCCACAGCGCCCCGCGGCCCTCGAACTGCTCGATCTCGAAGGGCAGCGCGGCGAGCGCCGGCTGGAGCAGCACGTCGCAGTCGCGCCACGCCTCGCCGATCCGCGCGGCGAACGCCGGCTCGTCCGCCCGGAGCGCGGCGAGCCGGCTGGGCGGGACGAGCGCGCCGAGGCGCTTCATCCCCCGCGTGCGGCGCTCGAGCCGCCGCTGGTCGGGCATCGCCGCGGCGTCGTCGTGGATGCCGCGCAGGTAGCGGGCGAGAACGTGGAAGAAGGCGGGGCCCCAGTCGAGGTCGCGCTCGACGACGTCGTGGCCGAGCCCGCGGAGCATCGCGATGGCCTCCTCGTAGGCGCGGATCGGCTCGGCCGCGACCGGCCCCGGCACGACGAGGTTCCGCGACGCCGCGATGCGCAGCTTCCCGGGAGGCGTGCGGGCGGCCTCCGCGTAGCGAACGCCCTCGGGCACGTCGGCGGCGACGTCGAGGAAGAACGCGGCGTCCGCGACGCTCCGGGTCAGCGGGCCGTAGTGGTTGAGGCCGTGCCAGCCCTCCCGACTGGGCGCCAGCGGGATCCGGTCCCGCTGGGGCTTGAGGCCGAAGAGCCCGCAGCACGCCGCCGGGATGCGCACCGAGCCGGCGCCGTCGGACCCGAGCGCCGCCGGCACGAGACCGGCGGCCACCGCCGCGCCCGACCCGCCGCTCGAGCCCCCCGGGGAGCGGGTGTCGTCCCACGGGTTGCGCGTCACGCCGAAGGCGGCGGACTCCGTGAACGGGAAGATCATGAGCTCGGGCACGTTGGTCTTGCCGACGACGATCGCCCCCGCCGCGCGAAGGCGGCGGACGACCTCGGCGTCCTCACGCCGCGGGGCGGGGTCGTGGGCCGCGCTTCCGTAGGCGGTGACCTCCCCGGCGACGTCGACGTCGTCCTTGATCGCCACCGGCACCCCGAGCAGCGGCCGCTCGTCACCGGCGTCGAGGCGCGCCTGGGCCTGGTCGGCCTCGGCGAGCGCGCGCTCCCCCAGCACCACGCGGAAGGCACGGAGCCGCCGGTCGAGGCGATCGATGCGGCGCAGCGAGGTCTCGACCGCCTCGCGCGCCGAGACCTCGCGGGCGCGGACCAGCTCCGCCTGGCGGGCGAGTCCGGCGAAGGCGAGGTCGGCCGGCTCCATCTCGCCCGGATCCTACGCAAAGTCGTTCATCCCTCTTCAGTCCGCCGGCGCCGCTGCCGATGGAGCCGGCAGCGCCGTGAGCGGCCGACCCCTCAGCCTGCCCCCGGATCACCCCGCCTCCGACCCGACGGCGGACGGCGCGCTGGCCGCGACCGAGCCCCGCGAGGCGAGCGGCGCCACGGTGCGGGTGCTGCTGGCCTACGTCGAGCGGGAGGGGGGAACGGCCGCGCTGGACGACGTGCTCGCGCGCGCCGGGATGGGCGGCCGCGAGCCGGAGCTGCGCGACGAGGCCCGCTGGTGGTCGCGGGACACGAAGCTCCGGCTGCTCCGCGCGGCGAGCGCGGTGCTCGGCGACCCCGACGTGCCGCGGGCGCTCGGCGAGCAGGCGGTCGACCTCGGCGCCGGGCACGCCGTGCGCCTCGTCCTCGCGGCGCTCGGCTCGCCGCGCGCGGTGTACGCCCAGATCGGCCGGGCCTGCGCGCGCTTCACCGCCACCCTGCGCCTCGAGCCGCTCGTCGTCCGTCGCTCCCATGCCCGCGTCCGCGCGGTGCAGGCGCCGGGCTTCACCGCGGACGAGGTCGAGTGCGCCTACGACGCCGGACTGCTGGCGGCGGTTCCGCGGCTCTTCGGCCTCCCCGCGGCGCGGGTTCGGCACACCCGCTGCGAGGCGCGCGGCGACGCGGAGTGTCTCTACGAGGTCGCCTGGGAGGTGGAGCGCCGCTGGCCCGACCGCCTCGCCGCGGGCGTCGGGGCGCTCGGCGCCGCCGGGCTCGCCGTGGCGGCGGCCGCCGATCCCGCGCTGCTGCCCGCGGCCGGCGGGCTCGCGGCGGTCGGCCTCGGCGTCGTGCTCTGGCGCGGCCAGGCCGCCGGGCTCCGCGACCGCCGCCGCCTCGAGGCGGAGGTCGAGCGCCAGGCGGAGGCGGCCGGGCGCCTGACGCTCTCGCTGCAGGACCTGGTCTCCGGCCTGCGCCTGGACGAGGTCGCCGAGAAGGTGCTGGCGAACGCGCGCTGGGTGCTCGGCGGCAGCGACTACCTCCTGCTCCTCGACGACGGGCACGGCCCGCGCTGCCGCGGCGCCTGGCACCTCCCGCCCGACGTCGTCGCGGCGATCGAGGCCTGGGCCGAGTCCGCCGGGGCGATGAACGAGCCGCGCCTGGCCGACGACCTCGCCTACGTGCCCGGGCTCGAGCGCCTGCCCGGCCATCCCGCCTTCCCGATCGGGTCCCTCTGCTCGGCTCCGCTGCGCTGGCGCGAGGAGCGCCTGGGCGTGATCGTGGCCCTCTCCCCCGCCCCGTGGACGTTCCTCGGCGTGGACCTCGACATGCTCGCGTTCTACGCCACCCAGGCGTCGGTGGCGGTGGCCAACGCGCGGCTCTACTCCGAGCAGGAGGACCGCGCGAGCCGCGACGCCCTCACCGGGCTGCTGAACCATCGCGAGTTCCACGAGCGGGTGAGCGCGGAGATCGAGCGTGCGCGTCGCCACGCCGCCCGCTTCAGCGTCGTCCTCATCGATCTCGACTCCTTCAAGCTCGTCAACGACCTCGCGGGCCATGCGGCCGGGGACCGCGTGCTCCGCGACGTCGCGCACGCCCTCGAGGACAGCGCCCGGGGCTCCGACGTCGTCTTCCGCCTCGGCGGCGACGAGTTCGCGTTCCTGCTGCCGGAGACCGGGGCGCCCGCCGCCGCGGAGGTCGCGGCACGCGCCCGGGGGGCGGTCGCCGCGATCGACTCGCGCACCGGCGCGTCCTACGGCATCGCGGCGTGGCCGGAGGACGGGCCGGCGAAGGACGCCCTGCTCGCCCGGGCCGACGCCGCGCTCTACGCGATGAAGTGGAACGGCGGGCGACCGGCCGACGGGCAGGGCGGTGCCGCGGAGGACGAGGAGGCGGCGCACGAGTACCTCGCCCTCGCGGCGGCGGCGATCCAGTCCGCCCACCAGCGTGAGCGCCTGGGCGTGGCGAGCCGGCTCTCGGCGAAGCTCGCACCGCTCATGGACCCGGTCGAGATCTGCCGCGCGACCGTCGAGGAGCTCCACCACTCCTTCGACTACCACCTCGCCGACATCCACCGGCTCGACGCGGGCGCGACGCTGCGGCTCGTGGCCGGCGCGGGCCCCGTCATGGACGAGCTCGACCCGGCGCGCCCGTGGGCGCAATCGATCGGCACGGGCGTCTGCGGCCGGGTGGCGCGCGAGGGCCGGGCACAGCTCGTGCGGGACACGGCACAGGATCCCGACTTCCTCGGGCCGCACGGGCCGTCGAACCGTCCGGGCTCCGAGCTCTGCCTGCCGATCCGCGTCGACGGGCGGCTGTGGGGGGTCCTCAACCTCGAGCAGGAGGCCGTCGACGGCTTCTCCGCCGACGACGCGCTGCTGGCGGACACGGTGGCGGCCCAGGCGGGGGCCGCCCTCCACCGCTCGGCGCTCTACGGCGAGCTGGAGGGGGCGTTCACCGCCACGCTGGCCGCGCTGTCCGACGCGCTCGAGGCCAACGACGCCTACACCGCCGCCCACGCGCGCGAGGTCGCCGATCTCGCCGCGCGGGTCGGCGCCCGTCTCGGGATGGACGCCGAGGCGCGGCGCACGCTCGGCTACGGCGCGCTGCTGCACGACATCGGCAAGATCGCCCTGCACCCGGACATCCTCGGCAAGCCGGGGCCGCTCGACCCGGGCGAGATGGCGGAGATCCGCCGCCACACCGTCGTCGGCGCGCGGCTGCTGCGGCACATCCCGTTCTTCGCGGGCGTGCATCCGCTCGTGCGCTCGGCCCACGAGCGCTGGGACGGGCAGGGCTATCCCGATGGGCTCGTCGCGGAGGACATCCCGCTCGGCGCCCGGGTCATCTGCGCCTGCGACGCGTTCCAGGCCATGACCTCCGACCGGCCCTACCGCGCGGCCATGCCGCGGGAGCGGGCCGTGGACGAGCTGCGCCGGAACGCCGGCTCGCAGTTCGACCCGGCGGTCGTCGCGGCGCTGCTGGCCGAGCTGGAGGACGAGGCGTAGCGGTCCGTCCCGGCCCGGCGCGGCTGGCATGATCCGCGCCCGGATGGACCCGATCGACCTCGCCCGCGAGCTGGTGGCGATCCCGCGGCGGGCGCCGGGCAGCGACGCGGAGCGGCGGGCCGCGCTGCGCCTGCGCGACCGACTCGCCGGGCAGGGGCGCACGCCGACGGTCGAGACGCTGTGGGTCCGCCCCGGCGTCGCCGCCGCGGCGGCCTGGGCCGCCGGCCTCGGGCTGGTCGGCAGCGTGGTGGCCGCCGCGGAGCCGCGCGTGGGTCTCGCCGTGCTCGCGGCCACGCTGTTCGCCTACCTGCCGGAGCTCACGGGACTGCGGGCGCGCCCGCTGCGCCGGTTGACGCGGGAGCGCGCGACGCAGAACGTCGTCGCGGCGCCGCGGGATCCCCCGGCGACCGAGGCGAACCCCGGGCACCGGGCCCTGACCCTCGTGATCGCCGCCGGCTGCGACGCGCCGCCGCGCCACCGCGGGCTCGCCCGGCCGCTCGGCGCGCTCGCCCGCCCGCTCTGGCCGAGCGCGCGCGCCTGGCTCGGGCTCGCGCTGCTCGCGCTCGTCATCACCGCCGGCCTGCGAGCGCTCGGCGAGACGGGCCGCGGCGTCGGCGCCGTCCAGCTCGTGCCGACGGTGGCGCTGCTGCTCGCGGCGGTCGGGCTCGTCGAGGTGACGCTCTCGCCCGCGGGCGACGGCGCCGGCGAGGCCGGCGGCGCCGCGGTGGCCCTCGCCCTCGCCGCGGCGCTGGACGGCGCGCCGCCGCGCCACCTCGCCGTGGAGGTGGTGGTCGCGGGCGCGGCGAGCGCCGACGCGGTGGGGATGGAGCGGTGGGTGCGCCGCCGCCGGCGGACGGTGCGCGCCGAGGAGATCGCGGTCCTGGGCTTCGGCGCGTGCGGAGCGGGCGATCCGGCGTGGCGGACCGGCGACGGGCCCGCGCTGCGCCTGCGCGCCCACCCGCGGCTGCTGGCGCTCTGCGGCGGCGTGGCGGAGCGCGACCCGGCGCTCCGCGCGCGCGCCGCCGCCGGCCGCGGCGGCGGCCTGGCGCTGCCCCCGCGCCGCGCCGGCTGGCCGTCGCTCGGGGTGGAGACGACGGGAGCCGAAGCCCCGGAAGACGGCGACGCGCTCGACCCCGAGGCCCTGCGGCGCACGCTGGACTTCGCCCTCGCGCTCGTGGCGGCGCTGGACGAGGAGCTGGCCGACGCGCCGGCCCGGGCCACGCCGGGCGACGGCCCCGCGGACGCGCCGGCCGGTCGACGTCGAGGCCGTGTGCGCGCGACGCGGGCGTCCCCGCCCGGGCCGGCTCACCCCGGTCGGTAGGCCACCGTCAGGGGCCCGAGCGCCGGCACCCGCACCCGCACCCGCAGCCGCCACAGTCGTGGCTCGGTCGCCGAGGCGTAGCCGCCGCGCAGCCGGGCCGCGGCGGCGGCGACCGGGCCGATCGCGACGCCGTAGCGCCGATCCCCGGCCATGAACGTCGCGCCGACCCGACCCCATCGCGGACGCCGCGTGAAGAAGAAGGACAGCTCGTAGCGGTCACGCGCGCGGGCCCGGAAGGCGAGGTCCACGCCGGTCCCGGCCGGGCGGAACGCGAAGGCCGCCCGGCGCCGACCGCGCCCGTCGGTGGGCACGAAGGCTCCGCGCACCGTCACGGCGCCGTCCCGCGCGACCCGCGTCCGGTACCCGATCGGCAGCGCCGGCCCGCGACGGCCGAGCAGCAGCGGCCCCGCGCTCGCGGCGACGCCCGCCGCCCGCGGGCGCTGCGGAATCACGTCCGCGAAGCGACCGCGAGCGGTGGGGCGCTTGAGCCCGAGCAGGCCGAAGTCGTCGCGGAGGTCGTAGCGACGTCGCGCCGGCCGGCAGCGGCGCGCGCGGTTGCGCGCGCAGGTCGGAGGGCCGACCGCCGACTTCACCGCGAACCACGTCGCGCCCGAGCGGACGAGCGCGAGCGCCCCCCAGCCGAAGCGCACCATGCTCGATCCCGCGGCGTCGGAGGCCAGCACGGCGGGCCCGGCCCGATGGCGGTGGTCGGCCGCCCAGTTCAGCGCGACGAGCGTCAGCCCGGCGTACTCCACCGCGCCGGCGTAGTCGTCGAGGCCGCGCCGCGCGCCACGGCCGCCGCGGACCAGCGCCGGGATCATCCGGTAGCGCCCGCGGCGGTCACGGTGCCGCCGCGCGAGCCGGCCCACCGCGCGGGCCGCCAGCGCGTCGAAGCGCGCCGCGGTCCGGCCGCGCGAGACCCGCGCCGCCACGCCCGCGCCGTAGGCGGTGAAGGTGAGCGCCCAGGCCTGCTCGGCCGAGCGTCCGACGTACGCGAGGTCGCCGTCCGGCGCCGCGAGCCCCCACGAGGCGGTCGGCGAGCCGGCGCAGCGTCGCGCGGGCGACCGGTCCGGCGCGCCGGCGACCCAGCAGCCCGAGGAGATCGACCGCGCGCCCGTAGAGGCCGAGCGTCAGGCCGTGGTAGGCGAGGTGCGCGCGGGAGTTCGAGGCCACGAGCGCCGCGCGGCGCCCGCCCCCGAGGTCGAACGCGCCGGCCCGGGCGAGCGCGGGGACGGTGCGCTCGACGAGCCGGCGCGCGACGCGCGCGGCGCGACGCCGGGCGTGCAGCACGGTCCCGCGCCGCCGGGAGTGGAGCCCGGTCCGCAGCAGCTCGAGCACCTCCACGGCCTCGACGAGGTGCTTGTTGAAGTACGAGCGCCACCAGACCCGCCGCCCGTGCGCCGCCGCGCCGAGGTAGACGGGCCGCACCCGGCGCAGCCACTGCTGCCACGCCCGGCGCGCCCGGCGGAAGCCGCGGTCGCGCGGCGCCTGCGCCCGGACGACGTTGTAGGCGGCGGCGACCGCCAGGCTCTCGAACACCCCGTCTCCGCGGCGGTTCGCCCGGCGACGGACCCGGACGGTGCGCGAGACCGCGCGGATGCCCGCGCGCAGCAGGCGGCGGTCGTGGTCGCGGACGCCCGTCTGGATGAGCCCGTAGCCGAGCAGCGCGGTGCCGTACCCGGTCGAGCGGGTGCCGCGAAGCCCGCCGCGGAAGGTCCCGGCGCGGGTCTGGGCCCGGGGCCACGGGGCGGCGACCGCGCGGGCGAGGGCGTGCCAGGAGTCCGCGTGCCGGCGGGCCGGCGCGGGCGCCGGCGAGAGCGCGAGCGCGACGGCCGAGAGCGCGACGAGCACCGCCGCCGAGGCCCACCACCAGCCGAGCCGGCGTCCTGGCGGCTCGATCCGCAACCCGTCACCTCCCGCTCCCCGCGACCCCGGGAGCGCAGCCTAGCGGTCGCCTCGCGCCCTGACGACCGCTGGGCGGCGTCACCCGGCGGCGTCGAGCGCGCCGCGGATCCCGTCCAGCGCCTCCGGGTTCTCGGCGCTGGAGAGGTCGCCGGGGTCCTCGCCGATCGCCGCGGACCGCACGGCCCGGCGCAGGATCTTCGCCGAGCGGGTCTTCGGCAGCGCCGGAACGCGGACCACCCGCGAGGGCTTGAACGGGCGGCCGAGATCGCCCGCCACCCGCTCGGCGAGGTCCGCCGAGACGTCCTCGCCGTCGGGGTCGACCCCGACCCAGAAGCACCAGACCGCCTCCCCCTTCGTGTCGTCGGGCACGCCGACCGTCGCGGCCTCGGCGACCGCCGGGTGCTCGACGAGGATCGACTCGACCTCCGCCGGCCCGAGCCGCTTCCCGGCCACGTTGATGGCCTCGTCGGAGCGGCCGTAGAGGAACCACTGGCCGTCCTCGTCGATCATCGCCCAGTCCCCGTGGCGCCACACGCCGGGGTACATCGACCAGTAGCTCGCGAGATAGCGGTCGGGGTCCCCCCACACGCCGCGGGTCATGCCCGGCCACGGCTGGCGGCAGACGAGCTCCCCCACGCGGCCGCGGACCGGCCGGCCCTCGGGGTCGAAGACGTCGACGTCCATCCCGAGGCACGGCCCGCCGAGCGAGCAGGCCTTGATCGGCTCGACCGGGTAGGGGGTGAGGAAGCACGCCCCGACCTCGGTCCCGCCGGAGATGTTCATGATCGGCACGCGGGCGCCCCCGACCTCGTGGTGCAGCCACCAGTAGGGCTCGGGGTTCCACGGCTCGCCCGTCGACCCGATGATCCGCAGCGAGGAGAGGTCGTGGCGGCGCGGCCAGGCGTCGCCCTTCGGCTTGAGCGCGCGGATCAGGGTCGGCGAGACGCCGAGCATCGCCACGCGGTGGCGCGCGACCGACGCCCACACGCGATCGGGCTCGGGGAAGTCCGGCGCCCCCTCGTACATCACCATCGTCCCGCCGACCGCGTGCGAGCCGACCATCGCCAGCGGCCCCATGATCCAGCCCATGTCGGTGACCCAGTAGAACGGCTCGCCCGCGTGGAGATCGAGCGAGTAGGCGACCTCGGAGGCGATCTTCACGAGAAAGCCGCCGTGGACGTGGACGGCGCCCTTCGGCCGGCCGGTCGTGCCCGAGGTGTAGGCCAGCATCATCACGTCCTCGGCGTCCGTGTCGTGCGCGTGGCGGCCGTCGGCCGGCGCGCCGGCGGCGAGGAAGTCGGCCCAGCGCACGTCCCGCCCGGCGGTCATCGGCACGTCGTCCAGGCCGAGGCGGTCGAGGACCACCACCCGGCGGACGTCCGGGCAGGCGGCGACGGCCTCGTCGCACGTCGGCTTCATCGCGACGCGGCGTCCGCGCCGCCACGTCCCGTCCGCGGTGATGACGACCCGCGCCTCCGCGTCCCGCAGCCGGGCGGCGATGGCGTGCGCGGCGAAGCCGGAGAAGATCGGCAGGTAGATCGCCCCGACCTTGGCGATCGCGTAGGCCGCGACGACGGCCTCGGGCACCATCGGCATGAACACGCCGACCGCGTCGCCCGGGGCGACCCCGTCGGCCCGCAGCGCGGCGGCGAGGGCGTCCACGGCCTCGGCGAGCTCGCGGTAGCTCAGCGTCCGGACCTCGCCGTCCTCCGCCTCGCCGATCAGCGCCGGCGCCCGCGCGCGCTCCGGGTCCTCGCGCCAGCGGTCGACGCACGCGGCGGCGAGGTTGATCCGCCCGCCCACGAACCAGCGCGTCCACTCGATGCCCCGCGAGGTGTCGAGCGTCGCGTGGTAGGGCGTCGAGAACGGGATGGCGAGGTCGTCGACGACGGCGTCCCAGTAGGCGGCGAGATCCGCCACCGAGCGGCGGCGCAGGTCGGCGATCGAGTCCGCGCCGAGCCGGCGCATGAGGCGCGTGACGTTCGCGTGCTCCACGTAGTCCGCGGTGGGCGTCCAGGCGACGTCGCTCATGGGGCGCCGATTCTATGGCCGTCACGTCCCCGGCCGGGTCCGTGCCCGCCCCGCCGGCCGGACTCAGTCGTCGCGGTCGCTGTCGCTGTCGCGCCCGGAGCCCCCGGACCCGCCGTGGGACCGATCGTCGGCGCCGGACCCGCTCGGGGCGGTCCCGGCCGTGCCGCCCGCGCCCGCCGGCGGCGCGGTCGGGGTCGTCGCCGGCGGACGCCAGGTGGTGGTCGTCGTCGTGGGCGTCACGGCCGGGGGTCGCGGCGCCCGGCGGCGTCCGGTGGCCGCCGGCGTCAGGGCCGCCGGGGCGAGGTCGTCGCCCGCCGACGCCGGGGCATCGGCGAGGCCGATCCGCTGGCTCGTGAGCCGGTCCGCCGCGAGCGTCACGCCGGCCGCCGCGGCGACACCGAGCAACCCGAGCGCCGTCCACAGGAGGATGCGCCGGATCATCCGAGCGAGCCTAGACGTCCGCGGGTGAAGACCCGGCAAAGGCGGGCAGCCGGAGGGTGGCCCGGGCCCCGCCGCCGGCCCGGTTCGCGATCTCGGCCTCCCCGCCCCAGCCGCGGGCCAGCGCCCGCGCGATCGGGAGCCCGAGCCCGGTGCCGGACGGGCCGGAGCGGCCGGCCCGACCGCGATGGAAGCGCTCGAAGACGGCCGCCTCCTCCCCGAACGCGAGCCCGGGGCCGCGGTCGAGCACCTCGACGCGACCCGGCGCCGCGGCCACCCGCACGGTCGAGCCGGGCGGGCTGTAGCGGATCGCGTTCTCCACCAGCGCGTCGAGCGCCCGGTCCAGATCGGCGCGGGCGCAGCGCGCGTGGGCGTGCTCCGGCGCCTCGGCCGCGGCCTCGACCTCGACGCCGGCCTCGCGGGCGGCGGGCGCCCAGCGGTCGGCCGCGCGGGTCGCGGCGTCGTCGAGGCTCACCCGCTCCGCGGCCGTGTCGCGCTCGCCGGCGCGGCTGAGGACGAGCAGCTCGTCGATCGTGCCGGCGAGCCGGTCGAGCTCGCGGAGGCCGGCCCCCAGCTCACGGTCGGCGCCGGCGCTCACCCCCTCGGCGCGGGCCTCCTCGATGCGCAGTCGCAACCCGGTGAGCGGCGTGCGCAGCTGATGCGAGGCGTCGGCGACGAAGTCGCGCTGGGACTCGAGGGCGCGGACGAGGCGGTCGGTCATGTCGTTGAAGGAGTGGGCGAGCGAGCGCTGCTCGCGGCTGCCCTCCACCTCGGCGCGCAGGGTGAGGTCGCCGGCGTCGACCGCGCGCGCGGTGCCCTCCAGGCGGCGCAGCGGCCGGGCGACCTGGCGGGCGATGACGGCGCCCGCCCCCAGCCCGAGCGCGAGGACGAGCAGGCCGATCGCCGCGAGGCCGACGATCGTGCGGCGCACCGCGTGGTTCACCCGCCCCACGCTCTGGGTCATGCGGACCGCCCCGACCGTGCGGCCGCGGGCCACGACCGGCGCGGCCGTCGCCAGCAGCTCCTGCCGGAGCGTCTGGCTGCGCCGGGTGTCCTGCACGCTGCGGCCGCTCAGGGCCGCCGCCACCTCCGGGCGATCCGCGTAGTCGTTCCCGAGCGCCGCGGCTCCGGCGCTGTCGGCGATCACCCGCCCCGTGCCGTCGACGACGATGACCCGGCCGCGAACCGCCGCGGCCGACGTCCCGACCAGGCTCGCGAGCGCGCGCGGCCGGACCGGGCTGACGAGCCCGGAAGCGCTCGCCGCGACGAGGTCCACCTGGCTGCGCGCCTGGGAGCGGACCTCGGCGTCGACGCGCCGGGCGAGGCTGAGGGCGAGCGGGACCTCGAGGGCGACGATGGCCAGCACGAGCACGTAGGCCAGCGCCAGCAGGAGGCGGGCGCGGAGGCTCAGCCGCCCTCGACCTCCTCGGCGGCGCTGAAGCGGAACCCGACCCCGCGGACGGTGTGGATGAAGCGCGGGTCGGCGGGGTCGTCGCCCAGCTTGCGCCGCAGCCAGCCGACGTGGACGTCCAGCGTCTTGGTCGAGCCGAACCAGTTCTCGTCCCACACGTCCGCCATCAGGTCCTCGCGCGTGACCACGCGGCCGGCTTCGCGGATGAGCCGCGCGAGCAGGTCGAACTCCTTGCGGGAGAGGTCGAGCTCGTCGTCGTCGAGCGTCGCGCGCCGCGCGGCGGGGTCGACGTGGAGCGGGCCGACGTCGACCGGCGATCCGGGCCCGTCACCGGCGCGATCGCGGTCGGCGCGGCGCAGGATGGCGCGGATCCGCGCGATCACCTCCTCCCCGCTGAACGGCTTCACGACGTAGTCGTCGGCGCCGAGCTCGAGGCCGACGATGCGGTCCGTCTCGGTGCCGCGCGCGGTCAGCATGAGGATCGGCACCTGCGCCGCGGCGGCGCAGCTCGCGGCACACGTCGCGACCGTCGCCGTCCGGGAGCATGAGGTCGAGCAGCACGAGATCGGGCTCCAGGCGCGCGTGGAGGTCGAGCGCCTCGCGCGCCGTCCGCGCGCTGACGGGCTCGAAGCCGGCCCGAACGAGCGCACGCGAGAACGGCTCGGCGATCGAGGGCTCGTCCTCGACGAGCAGGATGCGGGGTGCGGGCGCCGGCACGCGGGGACCGTACCGCGGGGCGACACGCCGGCCCGCGGGTTTTCCCCGGTCTTTACCCGCGCTTGCCCGCGGGTTGCCGGCCGCGGCCGACCCTCTCCACGACGTTCCGACCCCATCGCGAAGGAGCACCGGACCCGATGACCCCCAATCGTTCCCGCATCGCCGTCGGCGCCGGTCTGCTCGCCCTGGGCGGGCTCACCGGAGCCGCGCTGAGCGCCGGAGGCCAGCAGAAGGCCGCCAAGGTCGCCGCTCGCCCGCCGGCCATCGTTCGCACCGAGGTGATCCGCCAGACCATCCACCGCACGCGGCACGAGAAGCCGCGGCCGGCTCCTGCGGCCGCGCCGCCGCCCGCGGTCACCCCGGTGGCCCGGGGCGTCGCGGTCGCCGCCACACCGGCGTCGGCGTCGGCGCCGCCGGCGGGGGCCGCGGCGCCGCGGCCCCCGGCCGCCGCCGCGCCCGTCGTCCACACGCGCCAGTCCGGCGCCTCGGGTGGCGCCGGCGGCGCGGGCGAGCGCGAGGGCGGCGACGACCACGGCCAGAGCAGCAAGCACGCGGGCGAGGGCCAGGATGACTGACCGCGAGCGCGAGCGCGCCCTCCGGGCCCTGCGCGCCGAGCGGGCCCGCGCGGCCGGCCGCGGCCGGCCCCGCGCCACCGGCGTCGTCGTGGCGGCGATCGCGACCTTCCTCGCCACCCTCACCTTCCTCGCGGGCCAGATGGCCGGCGGGCAGGACCCGATGCTCGGAGCCGGCAAGGTCACCGCGGTGGCCGCCGCGCCCCGCAAGGTCGTCGTCCGGCGCGTCGTGAAGCGGACCGTGGTGACGCACGTCGTCCCCGCCCCGGCCGCCGCCGCCTCGACGCCCACGGCGCCGTCCGGCGCGGGGCGGGTCCTCGTCGGCGACCGGCAGCGTCGCTCCGACGCCGTCCTCCGCGCCGGCGGCGCCGGCGTACACCGCGCCCGCTCCCGCCCCCGCTCCGGCGCCGGCGCCCGCGCCGGCCCCCGTCACCCGCTCGTCATGACCGAGCACGACCTCCGCTTCCGCGCGATGGGCTGCGAGCTGCGCCTGCTCGTCGGCGACCCGGTCGACCCCGCGGGGCCGTCGCCCGCCGCCTCGGCCGCGGCCGCTCGCGACTGGGTCGAGGCGTTCGACGCCCGCCTCTCCCGCTTCCGCGAGGACAGCGAGCTGTGCGCGCTCAACGCGGACCCCCGGCGCGTGGTGCCGGCCTCCCCCCTGCTCCGCGCGGCCGTCGGCGCGGCACGCTGGGCCGCCGAGCGCTCCGGCGGCCTCGTCGATCCGACCCTGGTCGGCGAGCTCGTCGCCGCGGGGTACGGCGAGTCCCGCGCCGACGCCCGCTCGGCGGCGCTCGCCGATGCGCTCGCCGCCGCGCCCCCGCGCCGGCCGGCGGCCCCCCGGCTCGGCCTGGCCTGGCGGCAGATCGAGGTCGATGAGGCAGCCGGCACGATCCGGCGCCCGCCGGGGCTGGCGATCGACACCGGCGGCACCGGAAAGGGTCTCGCCGCCGATGCGCTCGCGGTGCGGCTCGAGCAGCACGCCCGGGTCTGCATCGACATGGCCGGCGATCTCCGGATCGCCGGCCCGGACGCGCAGCGGCACCCCTACCAGGTGGAGGTCGAGCACCCGCTCACCGGTGAGACGTGCCACGTCCTCCCCGTGGGCGCGGGCGGCGTCGCCACCTCCGGCGTCGGCTCGCGCCTGTGGCCGGCCGCGGGCGGCGGGTTCGCCCACCACCTGCTCGACCCGTCCACGGGGACACCGGCCTGGACCGGCGTCCTCATGGCCACCGCGCTCGCCCCGACGGCCCTCGAGGCCGAGACCCTCGCCAAGATCGCGGTCCTCTCCGGGCCGGCCGGCGCCCGCGCCGCGCTGGCCCCGAACGGGGGGCTGATCGTGCGCGACGACGGCGACGTCGAGCCGATCGGCCAGGTCGCGGCGCGCCGCCTTCGCCTGATGCGACCCCTGGTGGCGGCGTGACCGGCCCGAACCCCCTCGACTACGGGTGGTGGCTGGCGAGCCGGGCCTCCGGGATCGTGGCGATGCTCCTCGTCAGCGCCTCGGTGATCCTCGGCCTCGCCATGGCCGCCGGCCTGCTCCGTCGCCCCGGGCTCAAGGGACGCCTGGCGAAGGTCCACGAGCAACTGGCCGTCACGGGGCTCGCGGCGATCGCCGTCCACGGCGTGACGCTGCTCGGCGACAGCTGGCTGCGACCCGGCCTGCGCGGCATCCTCGTCCCGTTCTCGATGTCCTACCGGCCGGGCTTCACCGGCCTCGGGATCATCGCCGCCTACCTCGCCGCCCTCCTCGGCCTCTCGTTCTACGCCCGGCGGCGGATCGGCGCCCGGCGGTGGCGGAAGCTCCACCGCGCGACGAGCGTCGTGTGGGTGCTCGGCGTCGTGCACGCCCTCGGCGCCGGCACGGACGGCTCGAGCGCGTGGTTCCGCTACCTCGTCCTCGCCACCGCGGTGCCCGTCCTGTCCCTGCTCGCGCTGCGGATCGCGCGCTCGCGGCGGCCGCCCCGGCCCGCGCCGCGGCGCCGGCCGCGTCCGGCCACCGCCGAGGCCGGGCGATGAGGGCCGGCGTCGTCATCGCGGGGGGCGGCCTCGCGGCGCAGCGGGTCGCCGCCGCGCTGCGCGCGGGCGGATGGGAGGGCCCCATCCGGATGGTGTGCGCGGAGTCGGTCCCCCCCTATGACCGCCCGCCGCTCTCCAAGGGGCTGCTCGCCGGGTCCTGCGAGGCGGAGGCGCTCGCCCTGCGGCCCGCCGCGTGGTACGCGGAGCAGGCCGTCGAGCTGCGGCTGGGCCGCCGGGCGATCGGGCTCTCCGCGCGCCACCGCCGCCTGCGCCTCGACTCCGGTGAGACGCTCCCGTACGAGCACCTCGTGATCGCGACCGGCGCCGCCCCGCGCGGGCTCCCGGACACCGGGCGCTTCGCCAACGTCCACGGTCTGCGGACGGTCGACGACGCCGCGCGGCTGCGTGCCGAGCTGCGGCCGGGCGCGCGCCTCGTCGTGGTCGGCGCGGGCCTGATCGGAATGGAGGTCGCCGCCACGGCGCGCGGGCTCGGGGTCGACGTCGCGCTCGTCGAGGCCGCGTCCGCGCCGTTGCTCCCGGTCCTCGGCCCGGCGCTGGGCGCCTGGCTCGCCGGGACCCACCGCGAGGCCGGCGTCGACGTGCACCTGTCGACCGGCGTCGCCGCGCTGCACGGCCCCGGGGCACGCGCCGAGGCCGTGGAGCTCGCCGACGGGCGCCGGCTGGCCTGCGACGCCGTCCTCGTCGGGATCGGGGTCGCACCGGCGACCGGCTGGCTGGCGGGCAGCGGCCTGGAGACCGACGGCGTCCGCGTCGAGCAGAGCGGGCGCACCGCCCTCGCCGGCGTCTACGCCGCCGGTGACGCCGCGCGACCGTTCGACCCGCGGCGGCGCGCCCACGTGCGCAGCGACCACTGGGAGGCGGCGGTCCGCCAGGCCGCCGCGGTGGCCGCCGCGATCCTCGGGCGCCCGCCGCGCCCCTCGCCGCCGCCGTCGTTCTGGAGCGACCAGTACGGCGTTCGCCTCCAGCACGTCGGAGACCCCGCCGGGGCCGACGCCGTCGCGATCGACGGCGATCCGGCGGCGCGCGACTTCACCGCGGTGTGGACGGCGCGGGGCCGGCCGGTGGCCGCGCTCCTCGTCGACCGCCCGCACGAGCTTCCCGCCCTGCGCCGGCGCATCGCCGGCGCCGCCCCCGACGAGAGGATGGCCGCATGACCCTGGTTCCCGTGATCGACGAGCTCGCCTGCACCGCGCACGGCGACTGCGTCGACGTCGCACCGGACGTGTTCCGGCTCGACGACGTCGCCGTCGTCGTCGGATCCGGTCCGGACGGCACGATCCTCGCGGCCGCGCGAGCGTGCCCGTCCGCCGCGATCGCCGTCGTGGACGACGCCTCCGGCGAGCAGGTCTACCCGTAGCCCGGCCGCCGGCCCGCCGGCGCCGCCGGCGCGCGGGCCGTCCGTGGCGGCTAGGCTCACCCCATGCCCCCCGTCCGCCGGCGGGCCGTCGCCGGCCTCGCCGCCGCTCTCGCGCTGCTCGTCCTCCCGTCCGTCGCCGGCGCCGCCGATCCCGGCCGCTGGCGCCAGGTGGGCACGAGCACCGTCAGCTTCCGCTACTGGCAGGGACTCTCCAGCGACCTCGTCCCGCGCCTCTTCTTCGCCGGGTTCCGCCAGGGCGCGTACCGGACCGACGCGGAGCTCGTCCAGCAGGCGGGCCACGACGACGCCATCCCCGCCGACGTCCACGCGCGCGAGGGCTACAACCACATCGGCGACCCGTCCTGGGACCCGGCGGAGGGCGGCCGGGTGCTGCTGCCGCTCGAGTGCTACGACGACCGCCTCGGGAACACGTGCGGGACCGGCGCGTTCGGTGTCGTGGACCCGACGACCCTCGACTGGCGCTACTACGTGAAGCTCGACCCGGCGGACATCGCCAAGGCGATGTGGGTCGAGGTCGCACCCGGCGGCCGCCTGGCCTGGACCTCGAGCGGGGAGGACCTCCTCGCCTACCGGCTCGCCGACGTCCGGCCCGGCCGCGCCGCCCCCGCCGCGCCGGCCATCCGGCCGGTGCGCCGGCTTCGCGGGGCGGTGCCGCCCTCGGGCGTCACGGGTGCGGCGTTCTGGCGCGGTCGCCTGCTCCTGGCCGGGCAGGACGGAGCCGACTTCCAGGTCTGGAGCGTCGACGTCCGCACCGGCCACCGCCGGCTCGAGCTCGAGCGGACGATCAACGGCGAGTCCGAGGGCCTCGACGTCACCCCCGCGCTCGGCGGCCTGCTGCACTGGGGCGTGATGCCCCTCTCCTCCACGGGACCGGCGACCTACCCCCAGCCGAGCCTGCTGACCTTCGTCCCCACCCCGCCGCCGCGCCTGCGGGTGGTCGCCCCGTGGCGGGTCCGCGCCGGCCGGGCGATCGTGCTGCGGGTGCGCGTCGGGACCGGGCCGGGTGAGCCGATCGGCCTGGCCACCGTGCGCCTCGGCGGGGCGAGCGCGGTCACCGGGAAGGACGGGCGCGCGGTCCTGCGGCTCACGCTGCGGCCCGGCGCGCACCGGATCACGGCGTCGCTCGACGGGACCCGCCCGGGCGCGACGGTCGTCGTCGCCCGACGCTGAGCTTCGCCGCGGCGCCGGATACCCGCCCGGGCGGCGGCCGCGCCCGGGAACCGCCTGCGGAACGGGGCCTACCCGCCCCCGCTGCGGATCCCGGCCGGCGGGCTCCGCGCGTAGGTGCGCTCGAGGCCGCGCGCCAGGGCTCGCTTCTCCGCGTCGGAGAGCGCGGCGCCCGAGTGGAGGATCGTGTACTTCGTCGGCGGCATCTCGCCGCTCAGCACCTGTTCCACGAGGTCGCCGACGCCGGGCTGCGGGCGGTCCCACTCGGAGAAGTTGAGGACCCCGCGTCCCTCGTCGACGTCCTTCTGCACGAGCCAGGACATCGGCGCGACGTTCGAGTACCACGGCCACGTGGTCCGGTTCCCGTGGCAGTCGCCGCAGGACTGGCGGACGAGCTGCGCGGTGCGGGGCGAGTCCCAGCGCGGCTCGCCCGTGACCGGCGGGTTCGCGTGGTCGCGCCCGTACGGGACGAGCTGGATCAGCAGGAAGCCCGCCACGAGGACGCCCGCCGCCCAAACGGCGCGTCGCCACCAGGGGCTGCGGGAGCGGACGGACCCCATCTCGTCGAGGGTAGCCGTCCGGGTGGACCGCACCGCCTTGACGGCGGCCGCGGCCGCCGCGTAGCGTCGTCACGTGACACGGCCCCGCGCCACCCCCGCCGCCGGCCTCGCCGTCCTCGCCGCCGTCGCGCTCGGCGCGCCGGCCGCGGCGGCCGCGTCCTCCTGGCCCTCCCGCGTGGTGAGCTACGCGGACCACACGCAGCTGCACCGGGTCGTCCGCGCGGCGGTGCGCAACTGGAACGCGGCGACCACCGGGCTCCACCTCGTTCCGGCGCGGCGCGGCCGCGGGCAGGTCCGCCTGCGGCAGGTGCGCACGAACGGCGCCTACGGCGAGTCGGGCTTCGGCTACTACCCGCCCGACGGCCGGGCGATCATCTACGCCGGAGCCCGCGACGATCCCGCGGACGAGACCCTCGTCGCCGTCGTCATGCACGAGATCGGTCACGCCGTCGGGCTCGAGCACATCACCGGCGCCTGCGCGGTCATGAATCCGATCGTGCTCAACGCCCCGGCGTGCGGCCGGGCGCGCCGCCGGATCGGCGCCACGGGGAAGCTCTGCGGCGCGCAGCGCGCCGACGCCCGCGCGATCGTCGCCCGCTACGGCGGGCACGTCCGCGCCCGCCGCGGGCTCGGGATCTGTCCCGTCCCGCGCATCCGGTCGCCGCTCGCCCCCACCGGTCGCCTCGTCGCGCCGACGCGGCCGATCGTCGTCCCGGACTCCGCCCGGAGCGCGAACCCGGTGCGGGCGGTCCTGCACGTGCGCAACACCGGCCGCTGGACGTGGGGCCGGCCGGGCCGATGGACGTGCTGCCGGCACGCCTCGCGAGGCCTCTCCCGCGAGGACGTCGCGCTGGCGCTCCTCGATGCGCCCGGCCGCGCCGGCTCCCCCACCGCCTGCGACGACCAGTTCCCGCTCCGGTCGCTGGCCCGCGACGACCCCGGGCGCCCCGTGGCGCCCGGGGAGGCCGGCGCCTTCCGGATCGAGCTCTGCGCCTCCGGGCTGCCGTCCGCGCTGCGACTGCGCCTCGAGTCCGTCAGCGACGGCGGCCGGCGCCCGGGACCGACGTTCACGCTCCGCCTGCGGCGCGACGCGGCCCCGGAGGCCGCGCTGAGCACGAGCGCCGGCGACGGCGTGGTCCCGCCCGGGACCGACGTCGCCTTCCGCGATCTCTCCATCGACGACGGCGGGATCGTCCGGCGCACGTGGGACTTCGGCGACCCCGACAGCGGGGCGGCGAACACCTCGACGGCCGCGGCGCCGACCCATCGCTACGCGGCCGCCGGGAGCTACCCGGTCACGCTCACCGTCGTCGACGCCTTCGGGCAGGAGGCGAGCACCGAGGGGCCCGTGCTCGTCGACAGCGGGGTTCCGCCGGCGGAGTGACTCAGACCGGCGTGATCGCGTTGCGCTTCGCCGGCCAGTCGCGCGTGCGGCGCACGGCGAGCGCGAGGCGGCGTACGAGGTCCCCGCGGAGGTCCTCGGGCTGGACGACGGCATCGACCACGAGCTCCGAGGCGAGGTGCAGCACGTCGATCTCCTCGGCGAACTCGCGGCGGAGCACCTCGGTCCGCGCCGCCCGCTCGCCCTCGTCCTCGATCGCCTGGAGCTGGTTGTAGAAGACGGCGTTGATCGCCGCCTGCGGGCCCATGACCGCGATCGACGCGGTGGGCAGCGCGATCGTCGCCGCCGGCTCGAAGGCCGGCCCGGCCATCGCGTAGAGCCCGGCCCCGTAGGCCTTGCGGATCACCACGCAGAGCTTCGGCACGGTGGCCTCGGAGACCGCGCTGATCATCTTCGCGCCGTGGCGGATGATCCCCTCGCGCTCGACCGCGGTCCCGATCATGAAGCCCGGCACGTCGGAGAGGAAGAGCAGCGGGATGCCGAACGCGTTGCACGTCCAGATGAAGCGCGCGGCCTTGTCGGCCGAGTCGACGAACAGCACGCCGCCCTTCACCTTCGGCTGGTTGGCCACGACCCCGACCACGCGTCCGTCGAGCCGCCCGTAGCCGACGATCAGCTCCTTGGCCCAGCGGGCGTGGACCTCGAAGAAGGAGCCCGCGTCGAGCAGCGCGTCGAGCAGGCGCCGCACGTCGAAGGCCGTCACCTCGTCCTCGGGCACGATCTCGCGGATCGGCTCGTCGCTCCCCGGCGCGGCGGGCGGCGCGGCGGGGGGCTCCTCCTCCCACGAGGTCGGGAAGTAGGAGAGGTAGCGCTTCGCGGCGTCGATCCCCTCCTCGTCGGTGGCGACGAGCACGTGCCCGCAGCCGCTCCTGGACGTGTGCATGCGCGCCCCGCCCATCTCCTCGAGGGTGACCGTCTCGCCGATCACGACCTCGGCCATGCGCGGCGAGCCGAGGTACATCGAGGCGTTGCCGTCGCGCATGATCACGAGGTCGCAGAAGGCGGGGATGTAGGCGCCGCCGGCGGCGCTCGGGCCGAACAGCACGCACACCTGCGGGACGACCCCGGACAGCTTCACCTCGTTGTGGAAGATCCGGCCGGCGCCGCGGCGGCCCGGGAACATCTGCACCTGGTCGGTGATCCGCGCGCCCGCCGAGTCGACGAGATAGACCAGCGGGACCCGGCGCTCGAGCGCCCGCTCCTGGATGCGGATGATCTTCTCGACGGTCTTCGGGCCCCAGGAGCCCGCCTTCACCGTCGGGTCGTTGGCCATCAGCGCGACCGGCCGGCCGGCGATCGTCCCCATCCCGGTGACCACGCCGTCGGCCCCGAGGCCGTCCGCCTCCCAGTTGGCCAGCAGCGCCTCCTCGGCGAAGGAGCCGGGATCGAGCAGCCGCGCGACGCGCTCGCGCACCGGCAGCTTGCCCTGCTCCGCGGCCTTCGCGTGATGGCGCTCCGGGCCGCCGGCGACGGCGCGGCCCGCCGCGTGGTCGAGATCGCTCATGGGCGGGCGATGCTATCCGGGGCCGGGCGGATCCGGGCGCTCGAAGGTCGCGGTCTCGACCTCCGCGCCCGGCCCCTCGCCCGGCTCGGGCGGCAGCTCGTCGCGCGGGCGCAGGCCGGCCCCGACCATGATCCCGCCGACCAGGAGCAGCAGCAGCGGCCAGCCGACGAGGCTCGCGCCGCTCGCCGCGGGCGGCCCGGCCAGCAGGACGAAGGCGAGCAGGCCCACCGCGCCCAGGTAGCCGGGCCCGCGCTCGCCGTCCACTCCGGCGTAGGCCGCGAGGCCGAACGACGCGGCGAGCAGGACGAGCTCCCACCAGGTGCCGAGGTCCGCGCCCCGATCACCGAGCTCCGCCGCGACCGGGGAGCCGGAGGCGCCGCTCGTCGCGGCCAGGTCGCTCACGAGCGCGGTCACGCCGGCGAGGGCGATCGCGAGCGCGCCGAGCGCGATGCCCAGCACCGCGAGCCCCGCGGCGTCGACGAGATACACCGACTCGCGTCGATACGACCCGCGGAGCCGCAGCGACCCGACGATGAACCCGATCGAGATCGCGAGCAGGACCCAGCGATACGTCGTGATGGTGTGCGGCGCGAACACCCAGTCGACGAACGCGAGCAGCGCCACCGTCCCGGCGACGCACGCCACGAGGGCGCACACCGCGGCCCGCCGCGCGTGGACGGCCGCGACCGCCACGGCGGTGAGGGCGGCGAACATCCACACGACCGTGCCGGCCGAGCCCAGGGGCCGCTCCACCCCGAGCACCTGCGCGAGGCGCAGCAGCGTGACGAGCAGCAGCGCGAGGCCGAGCAGCAGCAGCGTCGCCTGGTAGTTGCGCGGCCGCTCGCCCTCGAGCGGCGCGAGCCAGCCCATGGCGAGGACGAGCGCGCAGGCGAGCGCCGTGAGGACGAGGAAGACCCCGCGGCCCCACACGCCGTCCATCCGCACGTTGACGAGCACGACCGCGAGCGCGAACGGCACCGCCCCCGCGGCGACGAGGTCGCCGCGGTGGGGATGCGGCCGGATCGGGTCGAGCAGGCGGCCCAGCGCCGCCCTCAGATCCCCGGGTTCGGCACCGGCGCCTCGCCCGAGTAGTCGTAGAAGCCCATGCCGCTCTTCCGCCCGTGCCAGCCCGCGGAGAGCATCTTGCGCAGGATCGGCGGACGGGCGAAGCGCCGCTCGCGGAACTCGTCGAAGAGCACGTCGCAGATCGCCCCGAGCGTGTCGAGGCCGACGAAGTCCGACAGCGTCAGCGGGCCCATCGGATGGCCGGCGCCGGCCTTCATCGCGTCGTCGATCTCGGCGATCGAGCCGATGCCCTCCTCGTACCCGCGAATCCCGTCGAGCAGGTAGGGGACGAGCAGGCGGTTGACGATGAAGCCCGCGGAGTCGCGCGTCTGCACGGTGAGCTTGCCGATCCTCGCGCCGTAGTCGAGGCCGACCTGGAACGCCTCGTCGGAGGTCGTCACGCAGCGGATCACCTCGAGCAGCTTCATCACCTGCGCCGGGTTGAAGAAGTGCAGGCCGAGGAAGCGCTCGGGGCGGCTCGTGGAGGCGGCCTGCGCGATCACCGGGAGCGAGGAGGTGTTCGTCGCGAACCACGCCTCCGGCTTCGCGACGGCGTCGACCTCCTTCCACATCGCGAGCTTGAGCCCGAGGTCCTCGGTGATCGCCTCGACGACGAGATCGGAGTCGGCGAAGTCGCCGTAGTCGAGCGTGCCGTGGATGCGGCCGCGCACGGCGCCGGCGTCCTCCTCGGTGGCCTTGCCCTTCTCGACGGCCCGCGCGAGCTGCTTCTCGATCTTCCCCAGACCCTTGTCGAGGGTCGCCTGGTCCACCTCGCGCAGCACGACGTCGTAGCCGGCCTGCGCGGTGACCTGCGCGATGCCGTGGCCCATGAGCCCGGCGCCGAGCACGCCGACCTTCTCGATCTCCGCCATCTGGCCTCCGTGGGAACTCGTCGTCTTCAGGGGGGCCGGAGCCTAGTACGGTGCCCGCCATGAGCACCGTCACCACCGAGGATCGCGGCACCGTCCGCCACGTCGTCCTCGACCGCCCGGAGAAGCGCAACGCGATGAACGGTGAGCTCGTCGGAGCGCTCGGCGTCGCGCTGAAGCAGGCGGCCAACGACGTCGAGGTCCACTGCGTGGTCATCCGCGGCGCCGGAGCGATGTTCTCCGCCGGCATGGACGTCGGCGAGCTGAACGCGCTGTCCGGCATGCAGCACCACCTGCGCGCGTTCCGCCGCGAGTGCCTCGACGCCTGGAACCTCGCCGAGGAGATGACGAAGCCGGTGATCGCCCAGATCCACGGCGGGCTGCATCGGCGGCGCCTGCGAGCTCGCGCTCGCCTGCGACCTGCGGGTGATGGCGGACGACGCGGTGATCGGCATGCCGGAGACGCGCATCGGGCTGATCCCGGACGTCGGCGGCTCCTCGCGCCTGCCGGCGATCGTCGGGCTCGGGCGGGCGAAGGAGCTCGTGATGACCGGGAAGATCGTCGACGGCGCCGAGGCGCACCGCATCGGCCTCGTCAACCGCCTCGCGCCGCCCGAGGAGCTCGACGCCGCGGTCGAGGCGCTCGCCGGCGAGCTCCTGGCCTGCGCGCCGGTCGCCGTGGGCCTGGCCAAGCGGGTGCTGGACGCCGCGTCGAAGCCGGCGCTCGCCCAGACGCTCGAGCAGGAGGTCACCGCGCAGCAGGTCTGCGCCGGCACCGAGGACTTCGCCGAGGGGGCGAAGGCCCTGGCCGAGCGGCGGCAGCCGGAGTTCTCGGGGCGTTAGCCGGGCGCGCCGGCGGCGTACTCCGCGGCGATCCCCGCGGCGATCTCCGCGCAGGCCTCGACGCTCGTCCCGGTCCACGCGCTCGGGTGTGTCGCTCGGCCGGTGGTAGTTCGTGAACCGGCCGTTCGGGCCGATCGAGAGCAGCGAGACCGCGGGCAGTCCGGCGAACCGCGCGAGGATCGGGTCGGTCCAGCCGCCGATCCGCCACCGCGCCGGGGCCGCGTGGCCCGCGCGCGCGGCGCCGCGCTCGGCCAGCGCGAGGTCGGCCTCGGCGTAGCGGTGGGTGAGGATCGTGCCCTCCGCGGCGGCGAGAATCGGCGTCCCGGCGCCGAGCGTGTCGAGGCCGAGCACGAAGGTGCGCGCGGGGTCGAGCGCCGCTCCGTGCGCGCGGAGGAACGCCGCCATCCCGCCCATGCCGGACTCCTCGCAGCCGGGCAGGACGACGCGCACCTCGACGCCGTCGAGCGGCTCCGCGGCGAGCGCGCGGACGAGGTCGAGGGTCACCGCGACGCCCGTCGCGTTGTCCGAGGCCCCGGGAACGGTGGCGCCGCGCGCCACGTCGAGGTCGGCGGCGATCGACGCGGCGCAGAGCACGGCCCCCGCGGCCCGCGCCCCGCGCCACGGCATCGCCGCGAGCGCGAGGCCGGCGGCGGTGGGCCACATGAAGCCGTCCATCCGCCGGGTGCGCAGCCGCCGGGCCGCGCCGGCCTCCGCGATCGCCGGGTGCCACACCAGGCCCGTCCGGGCCGCGTCGTGGTGGGCGACGAGGACGAGGGTGGCGCCGCGCTCCCCGGCCGCCGGCACGCGGCCGACGACGTTCGCCCCCTCCCCCGCGGGAAGCAGCCGGCGCAGCCACTGGCGCCGGCCGCTGGCCTCGAGCTCGAGCGAGGCGAGCGCCGCGAGCGCCACGACCGCGCCGCGGACGCCGCCGAGCCGCGCGGCGAGCAGCCCCGCCGCCGCGTGAAGGGCGTGGGCGTGACCGTAGGTGCCCTGGTAGCGAAACGACTCGACCCCCACGTCGCGCGCCCCGGCCGCCGCGAGCCGCCGCGCGAGCCGCCGCGCGCTCGCCCGCTCCCCCGGCCCCGCGCCGTCGCGCACCTCCCGGGCCATCGCCTCGACCTCGGCGCGAATCGCGTCGAGGTCGGGAGTCACGCTCAGCCCCACTCCACCGGCCCGGCCCGCAGCACGTGGCCGCCCAGCGGGCGACCGAGCACCCGCTGCGCCTCGCGCGCCGCCTCGACGAGCGCCGGCAGGTCGATGCCGGTCTCCACGCCCATCTCGTGCAGCATCGAGACGACGTCCTCGGTGGCGACGTTGCCGGTCGCGCCGGGCGGCACCGGGCAGCCGCCGAGCTCGCCGAAGCTCGACTCGAAGGACTCCACTCCGGCCTCCAGCGCGGCGAGCACGTTGGCCACGCCCTGCCCGCGGGTGTTGTGGAAGTGCGCGGTCAGCTCCGTCCCGGGCAGGGCGGCGCGAGCCGCCGGGAAGAACTCGCGCACCTGCCTGGGGTTCGCCATGCCGGTCGTGTCGCCGAAGCCGATCTCCTCGACGCCCGCCGCGGCGAGGCGCTCGGCGATCGCGAACACCCGCTCCGGCGGCACGTGGCCCTCGTAGGGGCAGCCGAAGCTCGTCGAGATGACCCCCTCGCAGCGCAGGCCCTCGGCCCGGGCTCGGGTGAGGACGCGCTCGAGCCCGTCGAGCGACTCCGCGATCGAGCGGTTGACGTTCCGGCGGTTGTGCGTCTCCGAGGCGGACAGGAACACGTTGACCTCGGCGAAGCGGTCGCGCTGCTCGAGCGCGCGGTCGAGCCCGCGCTCGTTGGGGATCAGGACCGAGACCGCGACCTCCGGCGGGGGATCGATCCGTCGCAGGACCTCGGCGCCGTCGGCCAGCTGCGGGATCACGTCGGCGCGGACGAAGCTCGTGACCTCGAGACGGCGCAGCCCGGTCCGGGCCAGCAGGTCGACGAGCCGCACCTTGTCGTCGGTCGCGATCACCTCGGGCTCGTTCTGGAAGCCGTCGCGCGGGCCGACCTCGCGGATGCGGACGCTGCGCGGAAGCTCGCTCACCGCGGGGCAGTCTAGGTCGGACTCGCGCTCAGGCCATCGACAGGCCGCCGCTCACGTTGAGCGTCTGGCCCGTGACGAACGAGGCGTCGTCGCTCGCGAGGTAGGCGATCGCGGCGGCGACCTCGTCCGGCTGGCCGCTGCGCTTCAGGGCGGTCGAGTCGATCATCCCCTGCTTGAGGCGGGCGCCGATCTCGCCGAGCAGCTCCGGCGCGGCGTTGAGCAGCGGCGTCTCGATCGGCCCCGGCGCCACCGCGTTGCAGCGCACGCGGTAGCGGGCGGACTCGCGTGCGATCGCCCGGGTGAAGCCGATCACGCCGGCCTTCGCGGCCGAGTAGGTGACCGAGCCCTGCGAGCCCACGCGCCCGGCCTCGCTGGCGACGTTGACGATCGCCCCGCCGCGGCGCTCCTGCATCGAGGGCAGCACGGCGTGGGTCACGGCGAGCATGCCGCGGAGGTTCACGCCGAGCACGAAGTCCCAGAGCTCCTCGTCGGTGTGGACGAAGAAGGCGAAGCGGTCGGTGCCGGCGTTGTTGACGAGGATGTCGATCGGGCCGATCTCGGCCGCCGCGGCCTCGACGCCCGCCCGCACGGCCGGGACGTCGAGGACGTCCATCTCGACCGCGAAGCCGTCGATCTCGCCGGCCACGTCGCGCGCGCCGTCGAGGTTCACGTCGGCCACCGCCACCCGCGCGCCCTCGGCGGCGAGGCGGCGCGCGGTGGCCGCGCCGATCCCCGACGCGCCGCCGGTGACCAGCGCCGTCCGTCCCTCGAGCCGCATGCGGGCCGAACCCTATACTCACGCGCCGTGCCGGAGCCGGTCACCATCGTCGGCGGGACGGGCGCGCTGGGCTTCGGCCTCGCTCTCCGCCTCGGCCGGGCCGGCGTGCCGGTGGTGATCGGATCGCGGGACGCGGGCCGGGCGGCCGATGCCGCGGGGCGCGCCGCAGCGGCGGTCCCCGCAGGGTCGTTCGAGGGACTTCAGAACGCCGACGCGGCCGCGCGCTCGGAGCTCGTCTTCCTCTGCGTGCCGTTCCGCAACCAGTCCGAGAACCTCACCAACCTCAAGGGCGCGCTGCGCGAGGGCCAGATCCTCGTGGACGCGACCGTCCCGCTCGCCGCGGCGGTCAGCGGCCGCGCGACGCGGATGCTCGGCGTCTGGCAGGGCTCGGCCGCGCAGCAGGCGCAGGAGATGGCCCCGGACGGCGTGCGCGTGGTCTCGGCGCTGCACACGGTGAGCGCCGCCTCGCTGGCCGACCTCGACCGCGAGCTCGACGAGGACGTCCTGGTCTGCGGCGACCGCCGCGCGGACAAGCGCGCGGTGGCGGAGGTGCTGCACCTGATCCCGGGGCTGCGCTGCGTGGACGCGGGACGGCTCGAGATGGCGCGCACGATCGAGTCGCTGACGGCGCTGCTGATCGGGGTCAACGCGCGCTACAAGACGCACGCGGGCATCCGCATCACCGGGGTGCCGGACGACCCGGCGGCGCTCTTCCCCGCCTGACGTGAGCGGTCGCGGACCGGTCGTCGTGCTCGCCGGCGGCACCGGCGGCGCGAAGCTCGCCCGCGGCATGCTCGACGTCGTGGGCGACGACCTCGTGGTGATCGCGAACACCGCGGACGACGTCGAGATCTACGGCGCCCACGTCTCCCCCGACCCGGACCTCGTCACCTTCTGGCTCGCCGACCGGATCGACGAGCGCGGCTGGGGCCTGCGCGACGACACCTTCGCCGTGATGGACGGGCTGCGCGGGCTCGGCCGGGAGGTGTGGTTCAACCTCGGCGACCGGGACCTGGCGATCGGCGTCGAGCGGGCCCGGCGGCTGGCCGAGGGCGCCCGCCTCACCGATGCGCTGGCCGAGCTCGGCACGGCGCTCGGCGTGCGGGCCCGGGTGCTGCCGATGACCGACGCGCGCGTGCGGACCCGGGTTCGCGCGCACGGCCGCGACCGGCCGTTCCAGGAGTTCATGATCCTCGGCGGCGGCGAGGGGCCCGTCGAGGACGTGACGTTCGAGGGCATCGAGACCGCCGAGCCGCCGCCCGAGGCCCTCGCCGCGATCGCCGCCGCCCGGGCGGTCGTGATCGGTCCCTCGAACCCCGTGGTCTCGATCGGCCCGATCCTCGCCGTGCCCGGCATGCGCGCGGCCCTGGCCGCGACGCCGGCGCCGGTCGTGGCGGTCAGTCCCCTCGTCCGCGGCGCGGTGGTGAAGGGCCCGACCGGGCCGTTCCTCGACTGGGCCGGCCATCCGCTGGACACCGGCGGCATCGCCGCCGCCTACGCGGGCGTCGTCGACGGGATCGTGGCCGACCGGCCGGGCGGCGAGGTCCCGGTCCACGTGACCGACATGCTCATGTCGGACGCCGACGCGCGGCGCCGCGTGGCCGAGGCGACGCTGGCCTTCGCCGGGGGCCTCCGCGCAGACGGATAGCGTTCGCCCGGTGGAGACCGTCGCCGTCCTGCCGGTCAAGCGGTTCGAGCACGCGAAGGCGCGCCTCGATCCGCTGCTCGCCCCGGGGCCGCGCCGCGCCCTCGCCGAGGCGATGCTCTCCGACGTGCTCGTGGCCCTGCGCCGGGCGGAGTCGATCGGCGCGGTGCTCGTCGTCACGGCCGACCTGAGCGCGAGCCGGATCGCGGCGAGCCACGGCGCGGAGACGATCGACGACACGCGCGAGGTCGGGCAGAGCGCCGCCGCGGAGGACGGGGTGATCGCCGCCCGGCGCGGGCGCGCCGCCCGGGTCCTGCTCGTGCCGGGCGACTGCCCGCTGCTCGAGCCCGAGGAGGTGGACGCGCTCCTGGGGCGGCCGCGCGCCGGCGGGCCGCATGCCGTGATCGTGCCCGACCGCCACGGCACCGGGACCAACGCGCTGCTGCTCGAGCCGCCCGACTGCCTGGCCCCGGCCTTCGGCGAGGACAGCCTCGCGCGCCATCTCGAGCGCGCGCGCTCGGCCGGGCTCTCCCACCGGGTCGCGGAGGTCCCGTCGCTCGGCCTCGACGTCGACACCCCGGACGACTTCGCCGCGCTGCGGGCGGCGCTCGTCGAGCAGCGGGGCGGCGCCGCGAACACCCGGGGCATGCTCGTCCAGTTCGACCGGACCTCCGGCGCGGCGACCGCCTAGCGATGGCCGCCGCCAGACCCCGGCGCCCCCACGCGGGTGCGGAACCGGGCCGTCCGGCGTGCTGAGGGCCTGGCCGCTCCCGGGCCTCCCGGAGGTCGGCGCCGGCGACGATCTCGGCGCGCTGCTCGCCGCCGCCGCCGATCGGGCCGGGGAGCCGCTGCACGACGGTGACGTCGTCGTCGTCGCCCACAAGGTCGTCTCGAAGGCCGAGGGCGCCATCCGGAGGCTCGACGAGGTGGAGCCCGAGCCTCGGGCCCGGACCCTCGCGGCCGAGCAGGACAAGGACCCCCGCATCGTGCAGGTGGTCCTCGACGAGTCCGGCGCGGTGCTCCGCGCGGCGCGCGGGGTGCTCGTCTGCGAGACCCGCCACGGGCTCGTGTGCGCGAACGCCGGCGTCGACGCGTCGAACGCCGGCGACGCCGACACGGTGGTCCTGCTGCCCCGGGATCCCGACGCCTCGGCGCGGGCGCTGCGCCGGCGGCTGCGCGAGCTCAGCGGAGCGGCGCCGGCCGTGCTCGTCACCGACTCCTTCGGCCGCGCCTGGCGCCACGGGCAGTGCGACGTGGCGATCGGCTGCGCCGGCCTGCGTCCGCTGGAGGACTGGCGCGGCCGCGCCGACGCCGCCGGGCGGCGGCTGCGGGCCACCTGGATCGCCGTCGCCGACGAGGTGGCCGCGACCGCGGACCTCGTGCGCGCCAAGGACTCGGGCGAGCCCGCCGTCGTGGTCCGCGGCCTCGGGCGCCACGTGGAGCCCGAGGACGGGCCCGGCGCCGTCGCCATCCTGCGCCCGGAGGGCGAGGACCTGTTCCGCTGAGGGCCGGCGCGGCCCCTCAGGCCGCCACGGCCGGCAGCTCGTGGCGCCGGCGCACGTCGTAGAGCGTCGTGCGCTCGGCCGCGGGGCGGCCCGCGCGGTGCGCGGCGGCGACGAGATCCGCCGGATCCAGGCGGGTGCCGTGCTGCCCGCCGGCCATCCGGGTGATCGACTCCTCCATGAGCGTGCCGCCGAGGTCGTTGACGCCCCAGCGCAGCCCCTCGGTCGCGGCGTCGAGGCCCATCTTCACCCACGAGGCCTGCAGGTTGGGGACGGCGCGGCCGAGGGCGAGCCGGAACACCGCGGTGTGGCGCAGGTTGTCCCGCGGCGAGATCTCCTCGATCCCGTGCGTGCGCCCCAGCAGCGTGTGGTAGGGCACGAAGCTGAGCGGAACGAACTCCGTGAAGCCCCCGGTCCGCGCCTGCACCGCGCGCACGACGCGCATGTGCTCGGCCAGCTCCCAGGGCTCCTCGACGTGGCCGAACATGACGGTGGCGGTCGAGCGCAGGCCCTCGGCGTGCGAGGCCTCGATGATCTCGACCCAGCGCGAGACGGGCAGCTTGTTCGGCGAGATCCGCTCGCGCACCCCGTCGTGGAGCACCTCGGCGGCGGTCCCCGGCGTCGAGTCGAGCCCCGCCTCCCGCAGCCGGGCGAACACCGCGCGCGGCGGGAGCCCCGAGGTGGCGCACATGTGGTCGACCTCCATCGCCGAGTAGGCGTGGAGGTGGATGTCGGGGGCGAGCTGCCGGGCGAGCCGCAGCCAGCCCTCGTAGTCCTCGAGCCCCCAGTCCGGATGGATCCCGGACTGGATGCACAGCTCGGTGGCCCCGTAGTCGACGGCCTCGGCGATGCGGCGCGCGAAGTCCTCGCGGTCGTGCTCGTAGGCGTCCGGCGATCGCCGGCCCTGGCCGAACCCGCAGAACGCGCAGCCGACCACGCAGACGTTCGAGACGTTGAGGTTGCGGTTGACGACGAAGGTCACGGTGTCCCCCGCGACGTCCGCGCGCAGCTCGTCGGCGGCCTGGCGGATGTCCTCGACCGCCTCGGGGCGGGTCTCCGCGAACAGCGCGGTCAGCGCCTCGGGATCGAGCGACGCGCCCTCGTGCGCCGCGGCGACGGCCCCCGGGACGAGGTCGCGCCGGATCGGGCGGACCTCGCCGCGGCCGGAGCCGCCGCGCGGGATGAAGCTCCAGTAGTGGGTCTTGATGACGTCGAGGACGCCCTGGGCGACCCAGTCGGGGTCGATGTAGCGCCCGTAGACGCACAGGCGCTCGCTCAGCGCGTGGCCGTCCGCGCGGAGGCGCCGGCGCACCTGGGGCGGGGACGGGAACGGGTGCTCGGGCGAGATGTGGTCGCCGTTGGCCGACAGGCCGCCGAGGTCGGTGGCGCCCGCCGCGACGAGCTCGGGCCACCATTCGGCCAGGTTCGGCGGGATCTGGATGCCGACCTCCGGCATGAGCCGCCGCGTCTCGGCGACGAGCCGGCGCATGTCGTCGAGCGTCACCTCGCACGCCCACGCGGGCAGCGGCAGGGCCGGCCCGTCGGCCAGGCCGGTCTGCCAGTAGCGCTCGGCGGCCTCGGTCGCGATCTCCGCCGGCTCCTCGCCGTGGTAGCGGCGGTGGGGGACGTAGTTCTGGAGGATGACCTCCTGGAGGTGGCCGAACTCGCCGTGCACCGCGGCGAGGGCTTCGAGCGACGCCATCCGCTCGTCCTCGCTCTCCCCGATCCCGACGAGGATCCCGCTCGTGAAGGGGATCCGCAGCCGGCCGGCGGCGCGGATCGTCTCGAGCCTCCGGGCCGGGTGCTTGGTCGGCGAACCCGCGTGCACCGTCGCCATGAGGCGCTCGGAGACCGACTCGAGCATCAGCCCCTGGGACGCGGTGACCTCGCGCAGCCGGCCGAGGTCCTCCGGCGGGAGCACGCCGAGGTTCGTGTGCGGGAGCAGGCCGCGCTCGAGCGCGCGCTCGCAGGCCCAGACGACGTAGGCGGTGAAGTCCGCGTGGCCGTGCTCGGCGAGCTTCGCGGCGACGCCGGGATGCACCTCGGGGCGCTCGCCGGTGAGCACGAGCAGCTCCTTGGCGCGGCGCCGCACCGCCCCGTCGAGGACCCGCTCGACCTCCTCGGGCGCGTGCAGGTGGGCCCGGTGGGTGGCGAACGCGCAGTACTTGCAGTAGCAGCGGCACGTGCGCGACAGCGACAGCGTGACGTTGCGCGAGAAGGTGACGCGGCGCGCCATGCGTCGGGAGTCTAGTTCGGCGCGGGCGCCCGCCGGCCCCGCGCCGAACCTCGGAGGGCGCCCGTCAGCCGACGGACTCGCCCGCCTCCGCCGACTGCTGGGGCGTCCCCTCGTCGCGCAGCACGAACCGGTAGAGGAGCGCCGCGAGCGCCGCCCCGACGATCGGCGCGAGGACGTAGAGCCACCCGTCGGTCCAGTGGCCCGACACGAGCGCCGGCCCCAGCCAGCGGGCCGGGTTGAAGCTGCCGCCCGTCGCCGGGCCGAAGACCATCACCGCGAACCCGAGCGTGAGGCCGATGCCGAGGCCGGCCACGCCCTTCGGCGTCTCGGGGTTGACGGCCGTGCCCATGACCGCCCACATGAGCGCGAAGGTCCCGACCGCCTCGGCCAGGAACGCGAGTCCCACGCTCCCCCCCTGCAGGAACTTCGGGCTGATCGCCGGGGTCCCGTAGTCGATCTGCGCCCCGCGTCCCTTGAAGAACTCGTAGACCAGGAAGGCACCCAGCAGGCCGCCGGCGAGCTGGCACAGGACGTAGATGGCGGCGTCCCGCCCGGAGATCTTCCTCACGGCGGCGAGCCCGAGCGTCACCGCCGGGTTCACATGGGCCCCGGACACCGAGCCGATCGTGTAGACGATCGCGAGGAGGGCGAAGCCGTGCAGGATTCCGAGGTCGGCGCCGCTCACGACCAGGCCGGCCAGCGGGCGGGTGTTCACCGACAGGAACCCGCAGATCGCCAGCACGAGGATGAACGTCCCGACGAACTCGGCGATGTAGGCCGAGGGACCCTTGCGTTCCATGACTGACCGCCTCCGTGGGAGAGTTTGGACCTATCCTCCGATTCGATGCGCGCCGCCGCACTCCTTGCGCTCCTTGCGCTCGCGGCGACGCTCGCCGCGTGCGCCGGAGGCGGCGGCTCGTCGGATCGGCCGGGCGCCGACGCCACCCTCGTGCTCGACTTCGCGCCGAACGCGGTGCACAGCGGCATCTACCTCGCCACCTCGCGGGGCTATGACGAGGCCGAGGGCGTGCGCATCCGGGTCCGCGCGCCGGGGGCCTCGTCCGACGGCGTGAAGCTCCTCGCTGCCGGGCGGGCCGACCTCGCGATCCTCGACATCCACGACCTGGCCATCGCCCGCGCGCGCGGCCGCGACCTCGTCGCCGTCATGGCGATCGTCCAGCGCCCGCTGGCCTCGGTCATCGCCCAGCCCGACGTCCGGCGCCCACGGGCGCTGGCGGGCCGCCGGGTCGGCGTGACCGGCCTCCCGAGCGACGACGCGGTGCTCGACGCCGTCGTGCGGGGCGACGGCGGCGACCCCCGGGCGGTCCGGCGGATCACGATCGGGTTCGGCGCCGTGCCGGCCCTCCTCGGGCGCCGGGTCGCCGCGGCCACGGCCTTCTGGAACGCCGAGGGCGTGGCCCTGCGCCGCCGGCGGCCGGGCATCCGGGTGTTCCGCGTGGACGACTTCGGGGCCCCGCGCTATCCGGAGCTCGTCCTCGCCATGGAGCGCCGCCGGCTCGAGGAGGACCCCGCGTTGGCGCGGGCGGTCGTGCGCACGCTGGTCCGGGGCTACCGCGAGACGCTGGTCGACCCGGCGAGCGCGGTCGCCGCGCTCGCCGCCGGCGCGCCGGGCGTCGACCCCGGCGTCGCCCGCGCCGAGCTCGACGCCGTCTCCCCCGTGCTCGCGGCGCCCGGCGGCCGGGTCGGCGCCCTCGATCCGGCCGCGCTGCGCGCCTGGGCGCGCTGGGAGGCCGCAACGGGGATCGTGCCCCGACCGCCCGACGTCGACCGCGCCTTCGCGTTCGGGCTCGCGCCGGCGGGATAGAACGCGCTCCGATCCCGGCGGCGGGAGCCGGCCCGCCGACGGCGGCGCCGCCGCCCTACTGGGCAGGCGTCACGAGCGACGCCACGAGCGCGGCGCCCTCGCGCGCCAGGCGCGAGCGCGGCACCGCGAGGTCGAACCCGGCGGCGCGGGCGAGGTCGCGCGTGGCGACGTCCACGTGGGAGTAGAAGGCGAGCGTCCGGACGTCCTCGAGCTCACCGCCGCCGATCAGCGCCTCGACCGCGGCGAGCCGCTCGGGCGCGTCCGCGGTCAGGTCGATCACGGCGACCGCCGAGCCCGGCCCCTCGCGCGCCAGCGCCGCGGCGTCGCCGCACAGCGTGACCTCGTGACCCGCGGCGCGAAGCATCCCCAGCACGTTGGAGCCGAAGAGCAGATCCGGGATGAAGGCGGCGACGCGCGCCACTACTGGGCGTGGCGCCGGCGGAATTCCTGCCGCACGGACTCGGGGCGGCCCCACATCTGGGTGACCTCGACGCGGCCGCTGCGCACCTCGCGAACGGCGAGCTCGCCCTCGATCCCCGCCTGGTCGAGCAGCCGCAGAGCGCCGATCACCGCCGGCGCGGCGGCGGCGTGGCCGAAGCGGTGCGCCGCCCGGATCCGCCACTGCCAGTCGTGCCGCGAGTACGGCTGGGCGTTGCACATGACGAGGTACACCGCCGCGTCGACGTACCGGGCGAGATCGTCGATCCGCAGGTCGACGTCGAGGTCGGTCCAGTCGTCGGGGAGGGAGTCGACGATCCGCTCGTAGTCCTCGGCGAGGGCCATCCCCGCCAAGGCTACCGCTCGCCGGACGCGGCCCGGGGTTGCGCGGGCGGCCTCCCCCGCACTAGGTTCCGGACCCCATGTGGATCTCGATCGAGCCCCGGGACGGTCCGGCCCGTGTGGTGGAGGCCGGCGACGGCGTCGTGATCGGCCGTCGCGCCGAGTGCGACCTCGTGCTCGACGACTCCCAGGTCAGCGGGCGGCACGCCGAGATCCAGGCCACCGGGGACGGCGGCCTCGTGCTCCGCGACCTCGGCTCGACGAACGGCACCCGCGTCGACGGCGTCCGGCTCGAGGGGCCCGGGACCCTCCGCGGCGGCGAGGAGATCCGGATCGGCGAGACGGTGCTGCGCGCCTCGACGACCGACCCGCGCCTCGCGCCGGCCTCGCCCCCGACGGCCGTGGCGGGCGCCGCCGCCGCGGGGGCCGCGGGCGCCGGAGCGGCCGCCGGCGCCGCGCCCGCGGCCGGCGCCGTCCCGCCCCCTCCGGCGAGCGCGTCCCGGATCGAGCGCCTGCGCCTCGCCCGCACCGCGAACCGCGCGCTGCTCCTCGCCGCCGGCGCGGTGGTCGTGGCGATCGCCGCCATCGTGCTGGCCGTCACCGGCGTGTTCTCCTCCTCGAAGGAGAAGCCGACCGTCGCCCAGGTCGTCAAGGCCGTGGCCCCCTCGACCGTGCTCATCATCGGGGAGCGCGGAGGCCAGCCGGTCGAGAAGGGGACGGGCTGGGTCCTCGACGCGGCCCAGGGCCTCGTCGTGACCAACAACCACGTCGTGCAGGGCGGGGAGACGCTGAAGGTGGGCGTGGGCCGGACCAACAACGGCTCGGCGTTGAGCGAGCGCCGGGCGGAGATCGTCGGGACCGCGCCGTGCGAGGACATCGCGGTGATCCGGGTGACGCCGGGCACCGGCCTGAAGACCCTGCCGCTGGGCAGCCAGGCGAAGCTCAGCGAAGGCGACGGCGTGGTCGGGCTGGGCTTCCCCGCCAACGCCTCCTTCCGCGACAACCTCGTCGCCACCTCCGGCGTGATCTCCACCGTCCGCACGGTCTACGAGGCCGCGGCGGACGTGCCCTCGCTGCCGAACGTCGTCCAGACCGACGCCGCGATCAACCCGGGCAACTCGGGCGGGCCGCTCGTCTCCTTCGACGAGAAGCTGGTGGGCATGAACACCGCCGGCTACACCGCCGCCGGCGGCCGGATCATCCAGGGCCAGGGCTACGCGATCGGCGTGGATCGGATCCGCCAGATCACGGCCAGGCTGCGGCAGGGGCGCTCGATCGGCTGGGCCGGTCTGGGCCTCGACTTCCCCGATCCCGACAAGCTGAAGGCCGCGGGCGCGCCCTCGGGCCTGCTCGTCACGCACACGGAGTCCGGAAGCCCCGCGTCCCGGATCCCGGAGCTCAACCAGGGCACCGTCCTGCTCGTCGGGGTGAACGGCAAGCGGCTCGACACCACGCTGCGAAGCTACTGCGACGCCGTGCGCGGGATTCGCACCGGGCAGGGCGGCCAGATCGCCTTCCTCGACGGCAACGGCCAGCTCCGCACGGCGACGCTGCCCTTCTCCTGATCCACCTCCGCCCTCCCCGGCGGGGGCGGCGCCGGCAGGGGTCGCGCGCTCAGAAGGCGGGCTTCTGCCTCAGCCGGACGCTGCGCACGAGCGGCACGAAGATGTCGGCGTCGGCCGAGGCGAAGCGCTTCGGCGGCGCGCTGCACTGCACCGAGTAGACGTCGCGCCCCTGGAAGAACCACACGTTGCGACCGGCGAACCGCTGGCCCCCGAGGATGTCGTCGACCTCCACGATGCCGACCCCGGTGTTGCCGTTCGTCTTGACGATCTCGACCGAGCGCAGCTCGAAGTGCTTGGCGTTGCTCCGCAGCGCCTTGGCGCGATCGTTGCCGTAGTTCAGCAGCCCCTGCTGGCTCTGGTCCCGCGGCGCGCCGCCGCGCTCGAGGAAGGCGTTGCAGAAGAGATCGCCGCCGCGGACCTGGACGATCCCCGGCTTCTTGATCGACTTCCGGCCCCAGCCCGCGGGGTACTCGAAGGCGAACCCGAGGTCGTTGCGCGCGAAGGAGCTCGTCACCGCCTCGGTCGTGGTCGGCGCGGTCGGCGTCGTCGTCGTGGTGACGGGCGTCGTCTTCGCGCTCTTCTTCTTCCCGTCGTCGCCGCCCGCGAGGAGGACCACCACGAAGACGACGACGATCACCGCGGCCGCGGCCACGACCCCCCAGACGACGCCGCGTCGCGGGCCACCGGAGCCGGCGGGCGGGGGCGTCGCGGCGCCCGGCGGGGGCGGCGTGCCGCCCGGCGGGGCGGCGCCCGGCGGGGGCGGCGTGCCACCCGGCGGGGCGGCGCCCGGCGGGGGCGTCCCGCCGGCCGGCGGGGGCGTCCCGCCGGCGGCGGGCCCGGCCGCGGGGACCGTGGCGCCGCCCACGACCGTGTGGTCGGGCCCGGCGACGATCTCGCCGATGCGCGTCGCCCCGCCGCCCGAGGCGGCCGCCGTGGCCGCCCGCCCGAGGTCCCCGGCGGAGGGATAGCGGTCGTCGGGGGACTTCGCCATCCCCTTGGCCACCACGACGTCGAGATCCGGCGGCAGTCCGCCGACCTTCGCGCTCGGGACCGGCGGGGGATCGTTCATGTGGGCCCAGAGCTTCGCGGCGTCACCCTCGCGGTCGTAGGGCACCGCGCCGGTCAGCAGCTCGTAGAGGACGCAGGCGAGCGCGTACACGTCCGCGCGCCCGTCGACGCTTCCGCCCCGCACCTGCTCCGGCGCCACGTAGTCGAGCGTGCCCACCCACTGGCCGGTCTGGGTCAGCCCGGCGCCCGAGGCGGCGTTCTTGGTCAGGCCGAAGTCGGTGAGGTACGCGTGCTCCTGCCCGCCCTCGCGCGCGACGAGGATGTTGGCCGGCTTGACGTCGCGATGGACCAGGCCGCGCTCGTGCGCGGCGTCCAGCGCGCCGGCGATCTGCGAAACCAGGGCCGCCGCGCGGGCCGGGGCCACCGGGCCCTGGGCGTCGATCAGGCGCCGCAGGTCGGTGCCCTCCACGTAGCGCATCACGATGAAGAGCCGGCCGTCGGCCTCGCCCGCCTCGTGGACCGGCAGCACGTGCGGGTGGTCGAGCGACGCGGCCAGCTTCGACTCCCGCTGGAAGCGCTCGCGGAAGCCCGGCTCGTTCGCCAGCTCGGGCGCGACGACCTTGAGCGCGACCGGACGGTCGAGCGCGAGCTGGGTCGCGCGGTAGATCACCCCCATGCCGCCCCGGCCCACGAGCGCGTCGATCCGGTACCCGGCGAGCTGGGAGCCGATCTCGAGGGCGGTCATCGCAGGCGTTGCTCCGGCATCGCTGCCGCGACCCTACCCGGCCGCGCGGCGGGGAGCCAGACGGTCGCCTCCGGCGCGGCCGCGCCGGGCGCCCCGGCCGGTCGTCCTACCCGACGAACGTGTCGTAGACCAGGAAGACGTTGAGGCCGATGATGAGCGCGGCGACGGCCGATGAGCCGAGGGTGGTGAGCCGGTGGTTCACGAACTCGCCCATGATCCGCCGCCGGCTCGTGAAGATCACGAGCGGGACCAGGGCGAAGGGGATGCCGAAGGAGAGCACGACCTGGCTCAGCACGAGCGCGCGGGAGGGATCGAGGCCGATCGCCAGGACGATGAGCGCCGGCGTCATCGTCACGAGGCGGCGGACCACGAGCGGGATGGAGCGGGCGATGAAGCCCTGCATCACGACCTGCCCGGCGTGGGTCCCGACGCTCGAGGCGGCGAAGCCCGAGGCCAGGAGCGCGAGGGCGAACGCCAACGCGGTGCCGTTTCCGGCGAGCGCGTCGAACCCGGCGTAGGCGCCCTCGATCGAGTCGACGTTGGCCAGCGGGCTGCCGTGGAACAACGAGGCGGCCACGATCAGCATCGACATGTTGATGACGCCGGCGAGCCCCATGGCGATGACGACGTCGATGCGCATGAAGCGCAGCAGCTGGTGTCGCTCCCGATCGTCGCGCGCGGGGATCCGGTCCTGCGTGAGCGCGGAGTGCAGGTAGATCACGTGGGGCATGACCGTCGCCCCGAGGATGCCGACCGCCAGCAGGATCGACTCCGTGCCCGCGAAGTGCGGTACCAGGCCGCCGGCGACGGCGCCCGCGTCCGCCCCGATGCTCAGCGTGTTGTAGAGAAAGCCGAGCAGGACCACCGCGAGCATGCCGATGATGACGACCTCGAAGCGCCGGTAGCCCTTCGCCTGGAGTCCGAGGATCCCGAAGGCCACGATCCCGGTGATCACCCCGGAGGCGAACAGCGGGACGCCGAACAGGAGGTTCAGGGCGATCGCCGCCCCGACGAACTCGGCGAGGTCGGTGGCCATGGCGATGAGCTCCGCCTGCACCCAGAGCCCCCAGCTCACCGGACGGGCGAACTCCCGGCGGCACATCTCGGGGAGGTTCCGGCCGGTGGCCAGCCCGAGCTTCGCCGAGAGGCTCTGGATGAGCATCGCCATGAGGTTCGCGGCGACGATCACCCAGAGCAGCAGATAGCCGTACTTGGCGCCGCCCGCGATGTTCGTGGCGAAGTTCCCCGGGTCGACGTAGGCGATCGCGGCGACGAAGGCCGGGCCGAGCAGCGGCAGCGCGCCGCGCACGCCACCCCGGTCGCGGATGCGCTGCAGCGCGCTGGGCCCGGGCAGGGCGACGGCGCCGTCGATGACCGGGGGCGGCGGAGGGGGCGGCGGCGGGTTCATCCGGTCGCCTCCACCCGCATGACGAGCGCGAGCTGCCCGCCGAGGACGTGGACGTCGTCGCCGAAGCGGACGAACAGCGGCCCGCCGAAGGGCTGCTTGTCGATCACCTCGAGGCCGTCGCCCGGGCTGATGCCGCGCTCGGAGAGATAGCGGAGCATCTCGGGCCGCGCATCGGACACGCGGACGAAGACGCCCCGCTCCCCGGGCTCGAGGGTCTGCAGGCTGCGCGTGGGCCGCTCCTCGATCCGCAGGTCGGCGGTGGGGATCGGGTCGCCGTGCGGGTCGTGCGTGGGGTTGCCGAGCTTCGCGGCGATCGCCGCCTCGAGTTCCTCCGAGAGGACGTGCTCGAGCACCTCGGCCTCGTCGTGGACCCGGTCCCACGGCACCCCGAGGCTCTCGGCGAGGTAGGTCTCCAGCAGCCGGTGGTGCCGCAGCACCTCGAGCGCCACCCGCTCCCCGGCCGGGGTGAGCACGACCCCGCGGTAGGGCTCGTGGCGCACGAGGCCGAGGTCGTCGAGGCGCTTGACCATCCCCGACGCCGAGGCGGCGGTCACCCCGAGGCGCTCGGCCAGCGCGTTGGTGCTCACGGCGGCGGCGGCGCGGGACTCGAGCGCGTAGATCGCCTTCGCGTAGTCCTCGATCGCCGACGTGACGTCGTGGCCGGTGGCGTCCTTCACGGGCATGCGCGGTGATTATGGCATGGCTAAATCTCAAGTTCGGCATGAGGGCGGTGTGAGTCGCCACCAGCAGGGGGAGCCCGGCGCCGGGCTATCCTCGACCGCGTGGCCGCCACCGACGAGATCGCCGCCGCGCGCCGGGCGCTCGACGAGGGCTGCGGCCTGCTCGACCGCTCCGAGCGCGGCAAGCTCGCGCTCACCGGCCCCGCCGCGCGGGAACTGCTTCAGGGTCAGGTCTCCAACGACGTCGAGGCGCTCACGCCGGGCACCGGCTGCTACGCGGCCTTCCTCACGCCGAAGGGCAAGATGCTCGGGGACCTCCGGGTGCTCGACACCGGGGCGGAGCTCTGGCTCGACACCGAGCGGCCGGCGCTCCAGGAGCTCTTCAACCAGCTGCGGCGCGCGACTGTGGGCCACGACGCGGAGCTGCACAAGCGCACGCTGGAACGCGGCCTGCTCTCGCTCGTCGGCCCGCGCGCCCGGGAGGTGAGCGGCGCGGGCGACCTGCCCGAGGCCGAGCACGCGAACCGGGCCGGCGCGATCGGCGGCGTGCCCGTGCGGATCGTGGCCACCGACGTCGGGGTCGACGTGATCTGCGCCGCCGAGCGGACGGCCGAGGTCCGCGGCGCGTTGGAGGCCGCCGGCGCGATCGCCGTCCCCGAGGCGGCGGTCGAGACGCTGCGCGTCGAGCGCGGCCGGCCGCGCTACGGCCTCGACCTCGACGACTCGGTGATCCCGCAGGAGGCCGGTATCAACGAGCGCGCCGTCTCGTTCACGAAGGGCTGCTACGTGGGCCAGGAGACCGTCGCCCGGCTGCACTACCGGGGCCGCCCGAACCGTCACCTGCGCGGCCTGCGCCTCTCCGGGCCGGCCCTGGGGGGGGACGCGCTGCGGCTCGGCGAGAAGGTCGTCGGGTCGATCGGGTCGGTGGCCGACTCGCCGCGCCACGGGACGATCGCGCTGGGGCTCGTGCGCCGCGAGGCCGAGCCCGGGGCCGTCCTCGCCGTCGGGGACGGCGCGACGACGGCCGAGGTCGTGACGCTCCCGTTCGGCTCGTAGGAGGCGGGGTCAGAGCGCGAGCCGGCTGACGCCACGACAGGCTCGGCGGTTCTGAGGCTAGGATGGACGCGCATGAGGGGGGCGCTGACCCGGTCCGAGTGGAAGCGGGCTGCGGGGTTCGCCGGCGCGATCATCGGCCTGCACGTGATCGGCTTCGGGCTCCTGTTCGCGTTCGTCGTGCCGAAGCACTTCAGCCTCGGTGCGAGCGGCGTCTTCGGCGTGGGCATCGGGATGACCGCCTACACGCTGGGCATGCGACACGCCTTCGACGCCGACCACATCGGGGCGATCGACAACACGACCCGCAAGCTGATGACCGACGGACAGCGACCGCTCGGCGTGGGCTTCTTCTTCTCCCTCGGGCACTCGAGCATCGTCTTCCTCCTCGCCGCGGCGTTCGCGTTGGGGATCCGGGGCCTGAGCGGCGAGGTCAGCAGCGACGGCTCCGCCCTCCATCAGGCGACGGGGCTGATCGGGCCGACGGTCTCGGGGACCTTCCTGTTCCTGATCGGGATCCTCAACCTGATCGTCCTGGCCGGGATCGTGAAGATCTTCCTGCGCATGCGGGGAGGCCATCTCAACGAGGCCGAGCTCGAGGAGCAGCTCGACCGGCGCGGCTTCATGAATCGCTTCTACGGTCGCGCCTCGCGCTCGATCACGAAGTCCTGGCAGATGTACCCGGTGGGGTTCCTCTTCGGCCTCGGGTTCGACACGGCGACCGAGGTCGCCCTGCTCGCCACCGCCGGCGCGGCCGCCGCGGGGGGCCTGCCGATCTACGCGATCCTGTGCCTTCCCGTCCTCTTCGCCGCCGGGATGTCGCTTCTCGACACGATCGACGGCGCGTTCATGAACTTCGCCTACGGCTGGGCCTTCTCCAAGCCGGTGCGGAAGATCTTCTACAACATGACCATCACCGGGCTGTCGGTCGCCGTCGCCCTCCTCATCGGAACGATCGAGCTGATGTCCGTGTTCGCCGGCAGGCTGGGCCTGACCGGACAGCCGTGGGACCTCGTGTCGAACCTCGACCTCAACCACGTCGGGTACGCGATCGTCGGCCTCTTCGTCCTGACCTGGGTGATCGCGGTGGGGGTGTGGCGCTTCGCGCGGATCGAGGAGCGGTGGTCGGCGCACCTGGACCCCGTCACGAACCTGGAGGAGTGGTAGCCGCCCGCGCGAGGAACCGCGACACCTCGTCGTGTGTCGGTGGCGGGTCGAGCGGCAGCCGCGGGGTGTCCGGATGAGCGGCGAGCCACCCCGTCACCGTCCGGATCTCGGCGATCTCCTCGGTGGGGACCCAGGTGGCGACGCCGTGGCCCTCGACGGGCCGCAGGGCGGCCGCCGTCCGGGCCTCGACCTCGTCCAGCGGTGGAAGCGGGCCCCAGTCCGCCACCCGCCCGCGGGCCAGCCAGACCGCGTCGTGGCGCGCCGTGACGGGATGGCGGGCGAGCACGAGGGCCGGGGTCGCGTGCGTGGCGCGCAGCACCCCCTCGAGCCGGTCGAGCAGCGCCTCGATCCGGGCGCGGCGCCGGCGCAGGGCCGCGGCCCGCTCGTAGCGGCGCGCGGCCGCGGCCTCGCGCATCTGCGCCGTGAGGTGGCCCAGCAGCGCGCCGCGCCCGTCCGCGGGGGACGTGAAGAGCGCCGAGCGCCGCGTCCAGCCGCCGGCGGTAGAGATTCGGATCGAGGTCCCCGAGGCAGGGCGAGAGGCAGCGCCCCATCTGGCCGTAGGCCGAGGGATGGTCGCGGCGGCGCAGGCGGCGGCCGCAGTGGCGCAGGCCGAAGAGCGAGTCGATCTGCTCGACGAGCTCGGCCGCGGCGGCGCGCCCGCGCAGCGGCCCGACCGTCCAGCCGTTCCCGGAGGCCGGCTCCGAGGCGACCTCGAGCACCGGGAACGGCACGTCGAGCCGGCAGCGCAGGTAGACGAAGCGCGGGTCCGGGGCGCGCAGCCGCACGTTGCCGGGCGGGCGCAGCTCGCGGATCAGCCGGCACTCCAGCAGCAGCGCCCCGAGCTCGGACGCCGTCGCCCGGTAGTCGACGACGCTGGCCTCCCCGGTCCAGGCCGCCCCGCCGGCGGCCGGCGCGAAGTGCGCTCGCGCGCGCGAGCGGATCGAGACGGACTTCCCGACGTAGAGCGTGCGGCCGGCGGCGTCGCGGAAGAGGTAGACGCCCGGGTCGCGTGGCAGCTCGCCGAGATCGAGCTCCTCGAGCCGCGCCCGGGCGCGCGCGACGGCGGCGCCCGCGCCGTGGCCGGCGCGGCGTCGCGGCCGGCGGCGCGGGCGGAGCAGCCCGAGCCCCTCCCCCACGCTCGCGGCGTGCGTGCACAGCCGTGGGAGGAGCGCGCACAGCACCGCGCCCGCACGTCTCGGCGTCGAGGAGCGCGCGATGGGCCCCGGCGACCTCGATGCCGAGCGCGGCGGCGAGCTCGCCGAGCCCCCGCCGGCGCTGGAGCGGCAGCATCCGCCGGGCCAGCGCGACGGTGCAGAGCACCGGCGGGTCGGGCCACTCGAGGCCGGCGCGCGCGAAGGCCTGCCGGAGCACGCGACGGTCGAACGCGGCGTTGTGGGCGACGAGCACCCGTCCCGCGAGACGGGCGGCGAGCTCCGGGAGGACGACGTCGCCGGTCGGCGCGCCGTCCACCATCGCCTGCGTGATGCCGGTGAACCGCTGGATCCCCCGACCGAGGGGGGCGTGGGCGCGGACGAGGGACGACCAGCGCTCGTGCAGCTCGCCGCCGCCGGCGAGCACGGCGGCCACCTCGGTGAGCTCGCAGCGCTCGCCGCCGCGGCCGTTGGTCTCGGTGTCGACGACGAGGAACTCCGCCTCGCGCAGCGGGGCGTCCAGCACGGAGGGCACGAGCGGAGGGAATACGACGCCGGCCGGACGGGGTGCACGCCGCGTTGCGGAGGGCTCGGAAGGCCGCCGGCCGGGGCTTTCGCCGCGCCGAGCCGTCGGTTAGGGTAGGCCCGTCGGGCCCGGCGCGGGCCCCTGGAGAGGAGAGCGGTAGCGCCGAATGCGGATCCCGCCGATCGCAGCGGCCGGGCTCGTGACCATCGCCGTCGCGGGCTGTGGCTCCGACGACTACGCGAACGACCCGCGGCCTCCGCGGCCGCTGAACATCGCCGCCTTCATCGACGGGAAGCGGGTGACGATCTCGCCCCGGGCGATCGGCGGCGGCCCGGTGACGATCGTCGTCACCAACCAGAGCCGGGTCTCGCAGGACCTCTCGATCCACGGCGCACTCGACGCCGATCCGTGCACGAGCGCCGTCTCCTCGACGGGGCCGATCAACCCGAACGGCACCGCGAGCTTCAAGGTCAACGTCCGCGAGGGCGCGTGCACGCTGACCGCGACCGGCCGCGCCGTCGCGCCGGCCCGCCTGCGGGTCGGCGCCCAGCGGCCCAGCAGCCAGAACGACCTGCTGCTGCCGTAGGCGCTGACTCAGTACGGCGGCGGCCCGAGCCAGCGCCCGCGTAGCAGGGCTTCGCGTCGCAGGTGTCGGTCACCTGGCCGCCGATCGACAGGAACGCGGACTTCATGGCCCGTCCGGTCACCGTGCGGCGCGGGTACTCGTGGGGGTCGACGCCGTCGTTGCCGTCCGCGCCGCTCGCCTCCTTCGGCGGCAGGTTCGTGGCCGGTGAGGGGTTGACCCCGAGCCAGCCGCCCGCCCCGTCGTCGCGCACCGGCCCCGAGTCGAACATGACGAGTGCCGAGCCGCCGTACGGGAACGAGCCGATCGGCGCGATCCCGTAGAACGGCGTCACGTCGCGGCTGCGGCCCGGGTCGACCGCGGGCGTGCGCAGCCGGGCTCCGATCGTCCGCGCCTCGACCTCGGCGGTCACCGGCGCGACCTGGAAGTCGCCCACCGCCACCGACATCAGCACCTTGTGGGGCGGCGTGTTCGGGAGCGGGTCGGTGGTCATGTGCTGCGCGTAGCCGTTCGCCTCGGCCCGGTCCCACAGCATCTGCACGATGGACAGGACGAGCGGTCGCTGCAGCTCGTTCGGATAGGCGGGGTTGAAGATGAGCGAGTAGGTCGCGAAGTCGACTGACCGGGTGAGCAGCGTCGAGTAGTTCATGCCGTTCACGCCGAGCGAGATCCGGTCGGCGTCGACGGAGATCGCGGCGAACGCGCCGCCGAGGATGCCGCCCTGGCTGTTCCCGTCGTAGAAGAGGCGCGAGCCGTCGATCATCGAGCGCCCGTCGCCGCCCTGGAACGCGGGATCGCTGCCGAGGCCGTCGCGGGTGGATCAGCGCCCGCCCGAGGTAGAGCTCGTTGAGCAGCCCCTGCTGGGTGCGGTCGCCCGAGGTCGAGAAGTACGAGAAGTCCCCGAGGATCTTGATCGCCTGGCCGACGTCCTCGCTGGAGAAGCCGATCTCGTCGGTCGCGCAGTAGACGAAGCCGGTGCTCGTTGACCATGTCCTGCGCCTGGCCCTGGTTCACCTCGCTCGCGCTGCCGAGCAGGCCGTGCCCGTACAGCGAGGGCCGGGCCGGGATCGCCGCCCCCGTCGAGGACCCGCCCTGGAAGGCGGCCCGCGGCTCGATGCAGATGAACTTCGCCTCGTAGGTGTTGCCCGGCAGCTGGCTGGGGACCGAGGCGCCCGGGGCGTAGTGGAACTTCGAGCCGACCGGGCAACCCGGCTGGTCGAGGTAGCACGGCACGGTCACCGTGCCGGTGACCCGGCGCGCGAGCCGGTTGTTCTGGGCGATCGTGAAGTTCTCGACCTGGGTGACCTTGAACTTCGGCGCGGTGCCCTGGACCTTCAGGTCGCGGAGGTTCGTGTCACCGAGCTGCCGGAAGGCGTCGTTGCGGATCGCCAGGATCGGGTCGCTCAGGCTCTTGCGGCTCGCGACGGTGAAGTCCCACGCCAGGTAGAGGTCCGAGCGGCGGACGCCGGCACGGCGCAGCACGCGGAAGATCCGGCCGAAGTGCGCGCGGCGGCGCTCCACGGCGGGCTGGTCGGTGACGATGGAGTCGCGGTAGACCTGGAAGCCCCGGCCGGCCGGGATCACCGCGCCGTCGCCGTCGCGCAGGTTCCGCAGGGCGACGATGTAGCGGTGGCCCTCGCGGAGGTTCCGGCCCGGGCGGATGATCAGCGCGCGGCTCCCCGCGGTGGTGGCGTTCGCGTCGAGCTCGGCCCAGATGAGCTGACGCCGCCCGGTGCCCGCGTCGATCAGGACCGCGGGCTGGTCGCGGCGATAGGTCTGGCCGATGTCGGTCTGGGGCACGAGCCCGGTCTTCTGGAAGGCCTCGGGCGTGTCGAGGCCCGGCACCTTGAGCACGATCGACGAGCCGGGGCTGAAGCCGTCGTTGCGGTTCCAGTCGGTGGGGTCGATCGGGGTGCCGCCGCTGTTGCGCGGCATCGAGTCGGCGGCGAAGCTCACCCGCCGCCGGGTCGGCGTCGTGGGGTCGCGGACGGTGAAGTGGTCGTTCGGGAACGGGAAGAGGCAGTCCCCGTTGCCGATGAAGTCGCAGCGGTCGGCGTGGGCGAGGTCGATCCCCGCGCCGGTGTCGAGGTCGCGGCAGAGCGACGGGCTGGAGCGCAGCCGCCGTGCGTCCCGCCCGCGGCTCTCGCCGAAGCGGGCGACGGCCACGACCTGGGGATCGCCGCAGCGCCGTACGAGCTGGCGGCCGACGCCGGTGAGCGGCAGGGCGACGATCTCGGCCCGGTGGCGCAGGCGCACGAGGGTGGGCCGCGTGATCGCGTAGGCGACGCCGGCGTTGTGGGCGCGACCGAGGACGAGCGCGCGACCCGGCGCGTGCGGCGCGACGCGCACGAGCAGCGCGCCGGAGCGAAGCGCCTCGCGCTGGGTGGCGGTGAGCACCGCCACGTCGGGGGCCTCCCAGGCGCTCGCCGCGGGGGCGAGCGCGGCCACGGCGGCGGCGGCGAGCGCGAGGCCGAGGGCGACGCGGCGGGGACGAGACGGACGGACGGGCTCGGTCGGCACGGTGGCGCTCCTCCTTGGTCGTCCACGAGCGGTGCGACGGCAGCGGAGCGACGCTAACAGAAGCCGGGGGACCGGTGACGTCGATCCCCGCCCCGGCCCCACCGCCCCGCGCGCTTGACGAATCCGTGCTTCCACGTAATACTTGCGTGCGTGCAAGCAATAGCTACGTCTCGAGCAACCGGTTCCTCCGCGCCGGTCTCCCCCGAGGAGCTCGGCCGGCTGATGCTCGACGTCTTCGCCGCGATCCAGCGCTCGAGCGGCGCGGAGGACGTGTTCGCGCTGATCGACGAGCTCGACCTCTCGCTCACCCAGTTCAAGCTGCTCACCGAGCTCGCGGCGCTCGAGCGCCCCTGCTCGATCAAGCAGGCCGGGGCGTGCGTCGGCCTCTCGCTCCCGGCCGCCAGCCGGGCCGCGGACGTGCTCGTGCGACGCGGCCTGCTGGAGCGCCACGAGGACGCCGAGGACCGCCGGATCAAGCGCCTGACCCTGACGGCGAAGGGCGGCGAGGCCGCCGGGCGCATCCGCGCGGCGCGCCTCTCCGGGCTCGAGTCGTTCGCCGCGCATCTGAGCGCGGCGGAGCGCCGCCGTCTCGCGGAGGCCGTCCGGCCGCTGCTGCGCACCGGCGCCCCCGACCCTTCCGCCCCCGACGAGGACCCGACGCCATGACCGAGGCGATCCGCCGCCACCGCGCCCGCCTGGTCACCGAGGAGAACCGCCGCTGGTGGACGCTCGCGGCGATGTGCTTCGCGCTGTTCATGATCATGCTCGACAACACGGTCGTGAACGTCGCGCTGCCCTCGATCCAGCGCGACCTCCACACCACGCTCTCGGCGCTCGAGTGGACCGTGAACGCCTACACGCTCACCTTCGCCGTGCTGCTCGTGACCGGCGGTCGCCTCGGCGACATCTTCGGACGGCGGCGCATGTTCCTCTTCGGCGTCGTCGTCTTCGCGCTCTCCAGCGCGGCGATCGGCTTCTCGCCCAGCGACGCCTGGCTCGTCGGCTGGCGCGCCGTCCAGGGCATCGGCGCGGCGTTCATGATGCCCGCGACGCTCTCGATCATCACCAACGCGTTCCCCGCCGAGGAGCGGGGCAAGGCGATCGGCACGTGGGCGGGCGTCTCCGCGCTGGCCCTGGCGATCGGCCCGGTGGTCGGCGGCTTCCTCACCCAGCAGGTGAGCTGGCAGTCGATCTTCTTCCTCAACCTGCCGGTGGCCGCGGGCGCGATCGCGGTGACCCTGTTCGCGACCCGCGAGTCGCGCGACGAGACGGTGTCGCGGAAGGTCGACGTCCCGGGGATCCTCGCGATCAGCGCGGGCCTCGCCGGGATCGTCCTCGCGCTCGTCGAGGGGAACGCCTGGGGCTGGGGCTCTCCCGCCATCCTCGGCCTGCTCGCGGCGTCGCTCCTCTCGCTCGCCGCCTTCGTGTGGATCGAGCGCCACAGCGACGCGCCGATCGTCGACTTCGCGTTCTTCCGCTCGCGCTCGTTCGTCGGCGCGAACATCGTCGCCTTCATCGTCTCCTTCGCGATGCTCGCGATGTTCTTCTTCATCGCGCTCTACATGCAGAACATCCTCGGCTACTCGCCGCTGGAGGCCGGGGTGCGCTTCCTGCCCTCGACCGTGATGATCGTCCTCATCGCGCCGATCGCCGGCCGCCTCGCCGACAAGGTCGGACCGCGCCCGCTGATGACCCTCGGCCTGCTGTTCGCCTCGGCGTCGCTCTTCTGGCAGTCGCAGCTCACGGTGGACAGCGGCTACGGCTTCCTGCTGCCCGCCTTCGTGCTGATGGGCGTCGGCATGGCGCTCGTCATGTCGCCGATGAGCACGGCCGCGATGAACGCGGTCGACGTGACGAAGGCGGGCGTGGCCTCCGGCGTCCTGTCGATGACGCGGATGGTCGGCGGCACGTTCGGCGTCGCGGTGCTGGGCGCGATCGTCACCGCGGTCGGCCGGACGAAGATCGACGACGCGCTGCCGCGCCTGCCGCCGGCGGCGCGCGACCGGATCGTCGACGGCCTCGGCTCCGGCGCCGCCGCCGGCGGGAGGGCGCCGGCCGAGGTCGTGGCGGCGACGAAGACCGCGTTCGTCTCGGCGCTCGGCAGCGGGCTGACGCTCGGCGCGAGCGTCACGCTGGTCGGCGCCGTCGTGGCGTGGACCCTGGTGGCGCGCAAGCCGGCCGCCCGTCCCGCGGACGCCCCCGCCGCGACGCCCTCGACGCCGGGCCCCTCGGCCGAGGCCGAGGCCGTCGCGGCCGTCGAGCGCGAGCCGGGCGTCGCGCGCGAGCCGGCCGCCGCCGGGTAGCGGCCACCCGCCGGCCGGTGGCGGCCGCCGATCCGGCCGGCCGCCGATCCGCCCGGCCCCCGCGCCGACCGGCGCCGGGGATACCGTGGGCGACATGGAGGTCCTCGACCGGATCGACGCGGCCCGGCTCGACGCCCTGAGGGCCCGCGACGAGTTCTTCTGGCTCGACCTCCACCTCGCCACCGGCGCGGAGAGCGCCGCCGCCGTCGAGGCGCTCACCACGCGCTTCGGCTGGCATCCGCTCGTCGCCCGCAACCTCGGCCAGCCCCGCCAGCGGCCGAAGCTCGAGCCGTTCGGCGACTACTCCTTCCTCGTCTTCTACGGCGCGCGCCAGGTCGAGCTCGACAAGGTCGCCGAACAGGACGACGCCGCGCACCTCGCCGAGGTCCACCTCGTGGTCAGCGGGTCCTACGTCGTCTCGCTGCACCCGGACCCGATCGCCGATCTCGACGCGCTGCGCGGCGAGCTGGCCGCGCGCGAGGGCATCTCCGAGGAGCGCATCGTCTACGAGATCCTCGACCGGCTCACCTCGACCTACTTCGACGTGCTGGACGACGTCGACGGCGCGATCGACACGATCGAGGACGAGATCGTGGCCCGTCCGACCGACGAGCAGCTCGATCAGGTCTTCCACCTCAAGCGCGTCCTCATCCGGACGCGGCGGGTCGTCGATCCCCAGCGCGACCTCGCGGCCCGCGCGCTCGAGGATCTCGACCGCCTCCCCGGCCTGGAGAAGGACGGCCACGACTACTTCCGCGACGTCTACGACCACCTGCTGCGGATCTCCGACCGGGTGGAGTCCTACCGCGACCTCCTGACCAGCGTGATGGACGTGTACCTCTCGACCGTCTCCAACCGCCTGAACGTCGTGATGAAGCAGCTCACGGTCGTCGCGACGATCTTCCTGCCGCTGAGCTTCGTGACCGGGTTCTTCGGCATGAACTTCGCCTGGATGGTCCGGGGCATCGGCTCGCGGGCGGACTTCCTGTGGCTCGGCCTCGGCACCCTCGCCGTCTCCGCGGCGCTGATGCTCGCCTGGTTCGCGCGCAAGGGCTGGCTGCGCTCCTGACCGCCCGCCCGTGGCGGCCCCGGCCGCGCCGGTAGGATCTCGCGCCCGTCCCGATTCTCGACTGAGAGAGGTCCCCGTGGCAGTCGACGTGAGCCAGGTCGCACAGGTCGATGTGGAGCCCGGAGAGCTCCCGGAGACGATGGCCGCCTGGGTCATCCGCGAGGAGCGCTTCGGCGAGCCGACCGACGCCTTCCAGCTCGAGGAGATCGAGGTCCCCGAGCCCGGCGCCTTCGAGGTCGTCGTGCGCGTGATGGCCGCGGGCGTGAACTTCAACAACGTGTGGGCCGCGCTCGGCGAGCCCGTCTCGGTGTTCCGCTACGGCGACCATCCGCAGTACGGCCACCACATCGGCGGCTCCGACGCCTCCGGCGTCGTCTGGAAGGTCGGCGACGGCGTGACGCGCTGGAAGCCCGGCGACGAGGTCGTCGTCCACTGCAACCAGGCCTCCTACGAGGACCCGGAGGTCCACGGCCTCGACCCGCTCGCCGCGCCCTCGCAGATGATCTGGGGCTACGAGACGACGTGGGGCTCCTTCGCCCAGTTCACCAAGGTCCAGGCCCAGCAGCTGCTGCCCAAGCCGACGCACCTCGCCTGGGAGGAGGCCGCGAGCTACGGCCTGACGTACTTCACCGCCTACCGGATGCTGATGGACCGGTGCAAGCTGCAGGCCGGCCACCGCGTGCTCATCTGGGGCGCCGCCGGCGGCCTCGGCGTGTTCGCGACCCAGCTCTGCAAGCTCGACCGGCGCCGACGCGGTCGGCGTCGTCTCCTCCGACGAGAAGGGCGAGCTGGTCGAGCCAGCTCGGCGCGATCGGCTACATCAACCGCAACGAGTTCGCCGGGATGATGCGCCGCGGCGGCGAGTCGCCCGACGAGGAGAAGGCGCGCTTCAAGGAGTCGCGGCGCTTCACCAAGGCCGTCGAGGAGATCCTCGGCGGGCCGCCCGACATCGTCTTCGAGCACGTCGGCAAGGCGACCTTCCCGACCTCGGTGCTCGCCGTCAAGCCGTTCGGCAAGGTCGTGATCTGCGGCGCGACGTCGGGCTACACGCTCGACTTCGACGTCCGCTACCTGTGGATGCGCCAGAAGGAGATCCTCGGCTCGCACTTCGCCAACGCGTGGGAGGCGATGCAGCGCCAACGAGCTGATCGAGCAGGGCAAGATCCGCCCGGTGCTGTGGCAGACGATGGGCTTCGACGGCGTCGCCGAGGCCCACCAGCTCCTGCGCGACAACAAGCACCTCGGGAAGATCTCCGATCCTCGTCGGCGCCGAGGCCGAGGGCCAGGGCACGACCGCCGAGGGCCCGGGCGCGATCCGCGCGGAGGTCGGGGCCTGATGGCCAGGTCATCCACATCCCCTGGTACGCGACGCCGTTCCGCGCTCGACCGGCTGTCGGGGGCGCTGGCCGAGATCGCGCCGGTCGCCCTGCGCTACGGCGCGACCGACTATCGCGTCTACCGCTCGCTCGACGACCGCTACAAGTTCCTCCAGGTCGCGGGGTTCGAGGACAAGCTCGCCTTCGCGCGCTACTGGGACGGCCCGGAGTTCATCCGCTGGCGCGCGATCCACTCGAGCTGGTTCCAGGTGCCGGTGCTCTACGCGTGGCAGGACGTGGTGGCCGAGGGGGCGCTGGAGTACGACCAGGCGACGGTCGCGGAGGGCGCGGCCGAGCCGACTCCGGAGCCGCCGGCGGCGGCGTAGGGCGGGTCTGCCGCGCCGGGCTCGGCGGGGTCGGCGGACGACGGACACGTCCGGTTGCCCGCTTCATCGAGGCAACCGGCCGCGCCCGTCGTCCGCCGTCGGATCTCCGGGAGCGGCGTTGGCGGCTGCCGGCGGATGGTCCGCGTCAGGTCCGCCGCGGGGGCCTTCGGCCCTGCGGCGCAGCCCGGGCGTGGCTGCTACCGGTCGGCGTGAAACGGATCGTGCTGCTACCCCGCCGCCCGCCGCAGCTCCAGCAGCTTCCCGCCGTAGCCGGCCGCGTAGAGCGCCGTGTGGGGGAAGCCGCGGCGTCCGGGGCCGACGGCGACCGAGCTGAGGCCGGCCTCGCCGCGGGCCAGGGCGCAGAGTCGGCGGCGGGCGTCGATCCGCCAGACCTCGCCGGCGCCGAAGGCGGCGGCGTACAGCGTGGCGCCCCTCCCGGGTCAGCCCGTCGAGGAAGGCGCCGCCGTCCGCCGCCGGCGGACTGGCCCAGGTCGTGAAGCGGCCGGTGCGCGTGTCGATGCGCAGGATCGCCGTGGGGGCGCCCGACCGGTTCGCGAAGAGGTGGCGCCCGGTGGCGTCGAGGGCGAGCCCGTTGGTGAACGGCGCCGTCGACCAGGCCCGCTGCACCCTCCCCCGCGGCGAGATCCGGTCGACGGTCGGCTGGAAGTCGTCGGAGGCGTAGAACGTGCCGTCCTTCGCGCGGACCACGCCGTTGGCCATCGACAGGCCGCGGGCGAACACCCGCTTGCGGCCGGTCCGCGGATCGACCACGTAGAGCCCGGCCCGCCCGGCGGCCGGCGCCGCCTGCCCGTTGGCGATGTTGTTCCCGAACCCGACGTAGACGCGGCCCTTCGGGTCGAGGGCGATCCCGCCCGGATCGTCGATGCCGGAGGCCAGCACGCGGGGACGGGCGCCACGCCGCTGGACCACCATGAGCGCCTGCCGCGTGCGGTCGGTGAAGAGCAGCCGGCCGGCGGCGTCGAAGGCGAGCGACTCGAGCTGGCCCTGGCCGCTGAGGAGCGCGCGCGGCGCCGGGCGCGAGCCCGGGCAGTCCGGGAGCGTCGAGGCGGCTGCCGCGGTGGCGGGCAGCGCGAGCGTGGCCGCCACCGCGATCGCGACGGCGAGCCTCATGCCGGCTCGAGCGGCGCCATCGTGAGGCCCGCGTCGCGGAGCTGCTCCCAGTAGAGCTCGGCGATCTCCGCTGGCCGGCCCAGACGATCGCCTGGCCGGTGTTGTGGATCGCGGTCGGCGTAGGCGAAGCCCTGCTCGACGCTCACGCCGGGGATGTGGCGGGCGAGCGTGTGGGCGACGTGCGTCGAAGGTGTTGTGGTCGTCGTTGCGGACGATCACGCGCCAGTGGCCGCCGAGGCCCCGTACCCGGGCCCGGCGACGCGCGCGCGCTCGACGGTCTGCGGCATCGCCGCGATGCTACCGCGCGGCGGCCTGCGGCGCGCTCGCGCGCTTGGCCCAGTAGCGCGCCGAGGCCGGCGTACTGGGAGCGGGCGGAGGAGGCGCTGCTCGAACACCGCGGCGGTGCGCTCGTGCCGCGGCCGCCGCGAGTCGCGCCCGGACGCGCGCCGCGAACGCGTCGTGCGTCGAGGTCGCGCGCCAGCCCGGCGTGGGCGTCGAGGCTCGCGCGCGTGCGCCGTCGATCTGCGCGGCGACGTCGTCGACCGCGCCGAAGTGGGTGAGCGCGAGGCGCGCCGGGCTCCCAGGCGGCGATCGCGGTCGAGCGAGGCGCTGCCACGCCTCGACGTCGATGTCCGGCGGCGGGGTCGGCGCGAGCGTGACGCCGCGGGCGGGATGCGCACGCCGGCCATGTCGCCGACGAAGGCCCGCCGGTCGCCTCGTGGCAGGTAGGCGACGTGGTGGGAGGCGTGGCCGGGCGTGTAGCGCGACCGCGAACCCGCCGGCGAGGTCGAGCGTCTCGCCGCCGGCGAGCACGTGGAGGCGCTCCTCGGGCACCGGCAGCGATCTCGCCCCACAGGCGCTCCATGTCCTCGCCGTAGAGGCGCGCGGCGCTCGCGCAGCAGCCTCGACGGGTCGACGACGTGGGGCGCGCCGCGCTCGTGGACGTAGACGGCCAGGTCGGGCCAGCGGCGCACGAGCGTCGCCGGCCGCGCCGGCGTGGTCGAGGTGGATGTGGGTGAGCAGGATCGCGCGCGGGCGACGACCCCCGAGCAGCCGCGAGCAGCGTCTCCGCGCAGGACGCCGGGCCGGGATCGACGAGGCACGTCGCCCACCCGCCAGCAGCAGATGACGCGCTCGCGGCCGAGGTGCCGGACGTCGAGCGGCTCGAGGTCGGGCGGGAGCTCACGGCCGCCGGACGGTAGCCCAGACGATCGGCCCCGCGTACGCGGGGTCGCGGAATCACTCATCTCACCGGCCGGTACGATCGAGGCCACGATGAGCGAGCACCGCCTGCCCGAGCCCGACCGCCCGTGGATGATGCGGACCTACGCCGGCCACTCGACCGCGGCGAGGTCCAACGAGCTCTACCGCGGGCAACCTCGCGAAGGGCCAGACCGGCCTGTCGATCGCCTTCGACCTGCCGACGCAGACCGGCTACGACCCCGATCACGAGCTCGCCCGCGGCGAGGTCGGCAAGGTCGGCGTGCCGGTCGCGCACCAGCGGCGACATGCAGGCGCTGCTCGACGGCATCCCGCTCGACCGCATGAACACGTCGATGACGATCAACGCGACGGCGGCGTGGCTGCTGGCGCTCTACATCGTCGCGGCGGAGGAGCACGGCGTCGAGGCCGCGCTGCTCCAGGGCACGACGCAGAACGACATCATCAAGGAGTACCTCTCGCGCGGCACCTACGCCTTCCCGCCCGGGCCCTCGATGCGGCTGATCGCCGACATGGTCGCCTACACGCGTCGACGCACGTCCCGAAGTGGAACCCGATCAACGTCTGCTCCTACCACCTGCAGGAGGCCGGGGCGACGCCGGTGCAGGAGATCGCCTACGCGATGAGCAACGCGATCGCCGTGCTCGACGCGGTCCGCGAGCGCGTCGACGAGGACGCTGATGCGCGACGGTGTTCGGGCGCATCTCGTTCTTCGTCAACGCCGGCGTGCGCTTCGTCGAGGAGCACGCGAAGCTGCGCGCGATGGCGCTGCTGTGGGACGAGCTCGGGCGCGAGCGCTACGGCGTGGAGGACGAGCGGCAGCTGCGCTTCCGCTACGGCGTGCAGGTGAACTCGCTCGGGCTCACCGAGGCGCAGCCGGAGAACAACGTGCAGCGGATCGTGCTCGAGGCGCTCGCCGTGACGCTCGGCCGCAACGCCCGCGCGCGCGCGATCCAGCTCCCGGCCTGGAACGAGGCGCTCGGCCTGCCGCGCCCGTGGGACCAGCAGTGGTCGCTGCGCATCCAGCAGGTCCTCGCCTACGAGACCGACCTGCTCGAGTACCCCGACATCTTCGAGGGCTCGACGGTGATGGACGGGCTCGTCGCCGAGCTGCTCGAGGGCGCGCGCGCCGAGATGGCGATCGTGGCCGAGCACGGCGGCGCGGTCGAGGCCGTCCCGTACATGAAGGCCGCGCTGGTCGAGTCCCACCGCGAGCGGCTGCGGCGGATCGAGGCGGGCGAGCAGGTCGTCGTCGGCCAGAACCGCTTCACCGAGACCGAGCACTCGCCGCTCACCGACGGACGCCGAGGGCGGCATCCTCGTCGTCGACCCCGCGGTGGAGGCCGAGCAGCGCGACGCGCTCGACGCGTGGCGCGCGGCGCGCGACCAGGCCGCGGTGGACGCCGCGCTGGCGGAGCTCGCGCGGGTCGCCCGCGAGCCGGAGGAGAACATCATGCCGGCGACGATCGCCGCCGCCCGCGCCGGCGCGACGACCGGCGAGTGGTCGCAGGCGCTGCGCGACGTGTTCGGCTACTACCGGGCGCCGACCGGCGTCGGCGAGGCGGCGGCGCCGCTCGCCGGCGACGACGAGCTCGCCGCGCTGCGCGACGAGGTCGAGCGCGTCTCCGAGGCGCTCGGCCGGCGGCTCAAGATCCTCGTCGGCAAGCCCGGGCTCGACGGCCACTCCAACGGCGCCGAGCAGATCGCCGTGCGGGCGCGGGACGCCGGGCATGGACGTCGTCTACGAGGGCATCCGCCTCACGCCGTCGCAGATCGCCGCCTCGGCGCTGCAGGAGGGCGTCCACGTGGTCGGCCTCTCGATCCTCTCCGGCTCGCACCTCGAGCTGATCCCCGACGTGATCGCGGCGCTGCGCGAGGCCGGCGGATCGGCGACGTGCCGGTGGTCGTCGGCGGGATCATCCCCGACGCCGACGCGCCCCGCCTGCGCGAGGCCGGCGTCGCGGCGGTCTACACGCCCGAAGGACTTCGACCTCACGCGGATCATGCGCGACATCGTGGCGCTCGTGGCCGAGCGCAACGGGGTCACGGCACCCTCCGGCTGACGTGGCCGACCGGCGGAGCGGTCTCCGCGGCGACTCGGAAGCGGAGCCGGGAGGCCGGGAGGGCTCGCGCCGCGAGCCCGGTCACGAGGCCGGCGCCGAGCTGGGCCGCCGCCTGCGCGACGGCGACCTCGGCGCGGCGCCCGCGGTCCTGAACCTCGTCGAGAGCCGGGCGCCCGGCGACCGCGCCGAGGTCGCGGCGCTGCTCGCCGAGGTCGCCCCGGCCGCGCTCGGCGGCGAGGCCCCGGCGCACGTCGTCGGCGTCACCGGGCCGCCCGGCGCCGGCAAGTCGTCGCTGCTGTCCGCGCTCGTGGCCGCCTGGCGGGCGGCGGGGCGCACCGTCGCGGTGCTCGCGGTCGACCCGTCCTCCAAGCGCTCCGGCGGCGCGCTGCTCGGCGACCGCGCGCGGATCGACTCCGATCCCGCCGACCGCGGCGTCTTCATCCGCTCGACGGCCGCCGGGCGGCCGGCTCGGCGGGCTCGCGCCCGCCACGCGCGCGGCCGCGCACGCGCTCGCGGCGGCGTTCGACGTCGTGGTGATCGAGACGGTGGGCGTCGGGCAGTCGGAGACCGAGGTCGCCGAGGTCGCCGACACGGTCGCCGTCGTCGTGCAGCCCGGCTCCGGCGACGTGCTGCAGTTCCTGAAGGCCGGGATCATGGAGATCCCCGACGTGCTCGTCGTCACGAAGGCCGACCTCGGGCATCGTGGCCGAGCGGGCGCGCCGCGACCTGCACGCGGCGCTGCGCTCGCTCGGCGCCGGACGCCGAGGTCGTCGCGGTCTCCTCGCGTGCCGCCGCCGCAGCGGCATCGACGAGCTGCGTCGACCGCGCTCGACGCCCACCGCGCGGCGCTCGACGTGCCCGCCCGGCGGCTGCGCGCGCGCCGCGCCCACGCGCTCGCCGACTTCGTCGCCGAGCACGGCGAGCGCGGCCTGCGCGCGCTCGGCGGGCGCCGCGAGGCCGAGCGCTGGCTCGCGGAGCCAGGACCCGGGGCTCGACGTCGCCGGCGCTCGAGCGGGAGCTCAGCCGACGAGCTTGGCCTTCATCGAGTTGAACTCCTCCTCGGAGATCGTCCCGTTCGCCTTGAGCTCGGCGAGCTTCGCGAGCTCGTCCGCCTGCGAGCCGCCGGCGGTCTGGCGCACGTAGTCGTCGAGCTGCTTCTTCGCCTCGGTCTGCTCCTTGATGGCCCGGTCGCGCATGCCGTGGCCGCGGGCGATGAGGTAGATCAGCGCGGTGAGGAACGGGAGGAAGACCAGGAACAGGACCCAGACCGCCTTCCACCACCCGGACAGCTCGTGATCGCGGAACAGGTCGGTGAGGATCACGATCAGGATCCAGATCCAGATCACCAGGAAGAAGATGCCCAGGATGGTGACCAGGGCGTCGCCGAGCGTGTAGTCGGCCAGCGGCAGGGACATGAGGACCTCGTTCAAGTCGATGTGGTGGAGCTGCCCGTGGTACGGGCGCTGACAGGGTAGCCACGTCCGCCGCCCGAGCGCGGCCGGCTCGCCCGGCCCGCGGCGCCGGCGCCGGCGCCGAACCGGGCGATACGCTGCGGTCGATGAGCGCGGACGCCTCTCCTCCGGCGTCGCCGCCGCCGGAGGCGCCCGCCGGGCGGCTGTGGCCGACGGTGTGCGTCGTCCTCGCGTCGATCTTCCTGCTGCTCGGCTCGTTCGCGAACTGGGCCGACCGCCAGCTGCTCAACACCGACGACTGGGTGTCCACGAGCGGCAAGCTCCTCGAGAACAAGGACATCCGCGACGCGCTCGGCCCCTACCTCGTCGACCAGCTCTACCAGCAGGTCGACGTCGCCCAGGAGCTGAAGACCGTCCTGCCCACCGAGATCCAGCCGCTCGCGGGCCCGGCCGCGGGCGGGCTGCGCCAGCTCGCGGAGCAGGTCGCCGGCCAGGCGCTCGCCAACGGGCGCGTGCAGGGGTTCTGGCAGGACGCGAACCGCGCGGCGCACCAGCAGTTCGTGAAGATCCTCGAGGGCGGCAGCAACAAGGTCTCGACGCAGAGAGGCCAGGTGCAGCTCGAGCTCCGCGACCTCGTCGCCCAGATCGCGGCGCGCGTGGGGCTGCCGTCGGACCTCGCCCAGAAGATCCCCGACAGCGCCGCCCAGCTGACGGTGTTCCGGTCCCAGGACCTCAAGGACGCACAGGACGCGACGCAGGTCCTGCGCGGACTCGTCTGGGTCCTCCCGATCCTCGTGATCGGGCTCTACGTGCTCGCCGTCGTGCTCGCGCGCGGGCGACGCCGGCGAACCGTGATGGCGATCGGCGGCAGCTTCGTGATCGTCGGCGTGCTCGGTGCTCGTGCTGCGCGAGCTGGCCGGGAACGTGGTCGTCGACGACGTCGCCAAGACGGCGGCCGCGGAGCCCGCGGCCGCCGCGACGTGGTCGATCGGCACCTCGCTGCTGCAGGAGATCGGGGTCGCCACGATCTTCTTCGGGTTCCTGCTCGTCGCCGGCGGGTGGGTCGGCGGCCCGATGCGCGCCGCGGTCGCGGTGCGCCGGACGCTCGCCCCGCCCCTGCACGAGTACCCCGTCGCCGCCTACGTCGTCGCGCTCCTGCTGGCGCTGCTGGTCCTGCTCTGGCAGCCGTTCAACTTCGGCCGCTCGCTCGCCTCCGCGGTCGCGCTGCTGATCGTCACGATCGCCGGGCTCTGGGCGCTGCGCCGGGAGACCGCGCGGGAGTTCCCCGGCGCGTCGACCGCCGACCTGGCGAGCCGGATGAGGTCGGCCGTCGATCGCGCGGCCCGGAGCGTCCGCGGCGGGACCGCCTCGATGCGGGGCCGCGTCTCCTCGGCGGCGGCCGAGCGGGGCGAGCGCCGGGCCGCCGGGGCGGCCGGGGCGGCGGAGGACCGCCTCGCCCGGCTCGAGCGCCTCGTCGCGCTGCGGGACGCCGGCGCCCTGACGGCGGAGGAGTTCGCCGCCGAGAAGGCCGCGGTGATGGGCCCCTCCGCGACGTCCGCCACGACGGCCGCCGCGGAGGATCCGCCGACGCAGCCGACCCGCCGACCCCGCCCGCCCAGCCGACGCCGCCCGCCCGACCGGCGGAGCGCCGTCCCCGGGCCCGGCTAGCCGCCGCGCTCCCCCGTGTCGGTCTCGCCTACGTCGGCCGGAACCTCGGCGGGGCGTCGTGGTTCATCCCGTGGCTCGCCGCCTTCGGCTGCCTCATCGGCCTGAACGTCGCCAGCGCGCGCGGCAACCGCGGGGTCGCGCTCGTGCTCCTCTTCGCCTTCGGCGGCCTGCTCGGGGTGCGCACCGCCGGGATCTTCCTCGACGTCTTCAACGTCTTCCTGCTCTTCCTGCGGCTGTTCGGGCGGCGCTGAGCCCGGCGCCGGCGCCTACGTGGCGTCGGGCAACTCGGCCCAGTCGCGCGTGAGGAACAGCCACAGCGCGAGCCCGGCGAACGGGCCGTAGCGGCGGAAGCGGCGCTCGATCGTCCGGTCCGATGCGCGGCGCCGGCCGGTCAGCCGGGCGAACGTCGGGCGCGTCCACGAGTCGAGGATGAGCCGCGAGGGCCGGCCGATGAGCATCATCACGTGCGCGGCGGCGTAGGGGCCGATGCCCGGCAGCGCCTCGAGCGCCGTCCCCACGGCGTCGTCGTCCATCTCCTCCCGCGAGGCGTGCGCCAGGGACTCGAGGTCGACGCCCCGCTCGGCCACCGCGACGGCCACGCCGTGGAGCGACGTCGCCCGGTAGCCGGCGCGCGCCACGTCGCGGTAGAACGCCTCCCCGGCCGCGGCCATCGCCGCCGGGGCGGGGAAGGCGCGCCCGAGCGGCCCCTCGGCCGGGGCGCCGGGCGCCGGGTCGCCGAGCCGGCCGACGATGGCGCCGATCATCCGCTCGGTGGCGGACCAGGCGCAGTTCGTCGTGCAGATCGTCTTGACGACGTCCTCGAACACCGTCTGGCCGCGGGCCATCCGCCCGGCGCCGGAGGTGACCCAGGCGAGGTCCGGCGTCGTCGGCGGCCAGCGCGTAGAAGGCCGAGAGGTCGTCGTCGAGGCTGAGGACGTGGCGGACCTCGTCGAGGAGCTCGGCGGCGAGCCGCGCGCCGGGCGCGCGGCCTCCGACCTCCACGACGGCGCGGCGCCGCCCGGCCGGGCCGACGGTGACGGTCCGCGGCCCGCCCGAGGTGGCGAGCGTGACCTCGAGGCCGCGGCGGTCGTCCACCACCCGCATCGGCGCGAGCTCGGCGAGGCCGTGCGAGCTGACGATGCGGCCGAGGTCGACCGGCTCGCCGGCCGGCCCGCGGAGCGCCAGCGCGAGCGGCGCCGCGGGGCTCACGCGGCCGTGGCGGTCGGGCGGGGCCTCACCGGCGGGCCATGCTAGAGCGGCGGGGTGATGCCCGCGCGCCGCCGACCGGGCCGTGCCCGTCGGCCGAGGTCCTGTCGATTCCGAGATCTGAGACTGATTCCCATTCTTACGCTAGTCTGCTCGCGGTCCCGTCCTTGCCGGAGGACGTCCGCGATGTTCGACCTCTTCTCGCTCCCGTACGTCCAGCGCGGCCTCGTCGAGGTGCTGCTCCTCGCCGTCGCCTCCGGGGCGCTCGGCACGTGGGTCGTGCTCCGCGGCCTCGCGTTCCACACCCACGCGATCGGCACCGCCGCGTTTCCGGGCCTCGTGCTGGCCGACGGACTCGGCTTCGCCGCCGCCCTCGGCGCGCTCGGCGCGGCCGTGGTCATGACCGGCGTCGTGGCCCTCCTCGCCCGCCGGCCCCACACCTCGGCGGACAGCCGCACCGCCATCGTCCTCGTCGCGATGCTCGCCGCCGGAATCGTGCTGGCCAGCGACGTCTTCCACTCCGGCGGCAACGTGGACAGCCTGCTCTTCGGCTCCATCCTGCTCACCTCGACCCGGGATCTCGTCCTCGCGGCGGCGACGGCCGGGCTCGCGCTCGCGGCCTCCGCCCTGCTCGGCCGGCGGTGGATGGCGACCGGGTTCGACCCGGAGGCCGCCCGGGCCCTCGGCGCCCGCTCGGCGGCACCGGAGGCGATCCTGCTCCTCCTCGTCGCGCTGGCCACCATCGCCGCGCTGACCACGGTCGGCGCGCTCCTGGTCACCGCGCTGCTCGTCGTGCCGGCGGCCACGACACGGCTCCTCACCGACCGGATCGGCCTCTGGCAGATCGCGACGGTCGCGCTGGCCGCCGTCGAAGGGGTCGCCGGCGCCTGGCTGGCCGTTCAGACGAACGCGCCGCCCGGGGCGACGATCGCGGTGCTGAGCGGCGGCGGCTTCGCGCTCGCGCTCGCGATTCGCGCCCTGCGTCGCCCGCGACCGCCCGTCGCGGCCGCCGCGGCGGCGGTGGCGTGCCTGGCGCTCGTCGCCGGCGGCTGCGGCTCGGGCGGTGGCGGCTCGGGCGGAAAGCTCGACGTGGTCGCCACCACCACCCCGCTCGCCGACTTCGCGCGCAACGTCGGCGGCGACCGCGTCACCGTGACCCAGATCCTGCAGCCGAACACCGACCCGCACGACTACGAGCCGCGTCCGGACGACGTCGCCGCGGTCGCGAAGGCCGACATCGTGCTGACCAGCGGGGACGACCTCGATGCGTGGATCGGGAAGGTCGTCGAGCAGTCCGGCGGCTCCCCGCAGGTCGTCGATCTCGGCGCCGACGTCCCGGTGCGCCTGCCCGGCGGGGCGACGGGCCCGCACGGCTCCCGCTACGACCCGCACTGGTGGCACGACCCCGTCAACGCCCAGGCCGCCGTGGCCAGGATCCGCGAGACCCTCGACGCCGCCCGGCCGCGGGACGAAAAGGTCTTCCAGACCAACGCCACGAGCTACCTCACGAAGCTCGGCACCCTGGACAAGGGCATCCAGTCCTGCCTGGCCGCCATCCCGGCGAGCCGGCGCAAGCTCGTGACGAATCACGATGCGTTCGCCTACTTCGCCAAGCGCTACGGGGTGACGGTGGTCGGCGCGGTCATCCCCTCGCAGTCCACGCAGGCCCAACCCGCCGCGGCCGACGTGCGCCGGCTCGTCGATCAGATCCGCGCCCGGCGGGTGCGCGCGATCTTTCCGGAGAGCTCGCTGAACGCCCGCCTGGCCGAGGCGATCGGCCGCGAGACGGGTGTCACGTCGAGCCTCGTCCTCTACGGGGACACGCTCGGGCCGAAGGGCTCGCCCGGGGCGACCTACCTCGGGATGGAGCAGGCCAACGCCGACGCGATGGCGCGCGGGTTCACGGGCGGACGCGAGCGGTGCGAGGTCCCGGGGATATCGTGACCGCCGTGGCCCCGCCTTCCTCTGCGGCGCCCGCCGATCCGGCGGCGGGCCCCGAGGTCCTCGCCACCGCCGAGCGGGTGTCGGCGGGCTACGGCGGCCCGCCGGCCGTCCAGGACGTCACCTTCACCGCGCGGGCCGGGCAGCGCATCGCCCTGCTCGGCCCCAACGGCGGCGGCAAGACCACCCTCTTCCGGGTGCTCCTCGGCGAGCTGGGCCCGTCGGCCGGGACGCTCACCGCCCCGCCGCGCTGCGGCTACGTGCCGCAGACCGAACGGTCGCGGCTCGACTACCCGGTCGACGCGCTCGACGTCGCGCTCATGGGGGCGCTCACCCGGCTGCCGTGGTGGCGGCGACCGGGGCGCGCCGAGCGCCGAGCGGCCCGCGAGGCGCTCGAGGTCGTCGGCCTGGGCGACCGCGCCGAGGCCACCTACGGCGAGCTGTCCGGTGGGCAGCGGCAGCGCGTGCTGGTCGCACGGGCCCTGGTCCAGGACGCACGCCTGCTGCTGCTCGACGAGCCGTTCCGCGGCCTCGACGAGCCGAGCGCGGGGCGACTCGCGGGGCTGCTCGACACCCTCGCCGCCGACGGGCGCGCGCTGATGATCGCCACACACGACGTCGCGCAGGCCCGCCGCTGGGACCTCGTCCTCTGCCTGAACCACCGCCAGGTCGCGTTCGGCCCGCCGAGGGACACGCTCACCCGCGAGGTGCTCGAGGCGACCTACGGCGAGACGCTGATCGAGCTGCCCGGCGGTGGCCGGGCACCGCAGCCCGCCCACCACCACGACGACGACCCGCGCGGGCGCTGAGTGCTCGCCACGATCTGGCACGCGATCGCCGAGCCGTGGTCGAGCGGGATCTTGGTCCGCGCGCTGGCCGAGGTGGTGCTGATCGGCGTCGCCGGCGGCGCCCTCGGCTGCTGGATCGTCTTCTACGAGGTGTCCTACGGGGCGGAGTCGCTCGCGCACGCCCTGTTCCCCGGGCTCGTGGCGGCGACGCTGCTCGGGCTGCCACTGCTGCTCGGCGGCATCGCCGGCATCGCCGTGGCCGCGACCGGGGTGGCGCTGGCGAGCCGCGTGCCGAAGCTGGAGCGCGACACCGCGGTGGCGGTCGTGGTCACCACGCTGCTCGGGCTCGGTGCCCTGCTCGCGCTCTCGGCTCGGGTGCCGCCCGGGCTGCAGCAGCTCCTCTTCGGCGACATCCTCGGCGTCTCCCCGGGTGACGTGCGGCTCGCCGCCGGGCTCGTCGCGGCGGTGCTCGCGGTGCTCGCGGTGCTCCATCTCCGCCTGCTCGCCGTCGGCTTCGACCGCGCCTCCGCCCGCGCCCTGGGCGCCATGCCGGGCGTGATGACCGTCGTCCTGCTGCTTCTCGTGGCGCTCACGATCGTGGTCGCCGTCCAGGGCCTGGGCAACCTGCTCGTGGTCGCCGTGCTCGTCGGCCCGGCCGCCGCGGCGCGCCTGCTGGCGCGGCGCATGGCGCCGATGATGGCACTCGCCGCCGCGCTCGCCGCCGGGGCCGGCGTCGCGGGGCTCTACGTCTCCTACTACGCCGGGGTCGCCGCCGGCGCGTCGATCGCCCTGGCGATGGTTCTCGTGTACGCGCTGTCGGTGGCCGTGCCGCGCCGGCCCGCCGCCGCCTCGGCCGCGGCGGAAGCCCGACGAGGATCGAGCGCATGAGGGCGCGCGGCGCCGACCGCGCCTGGGTCGAGCACGCCACCGCGACCCTCGGCCGCGCCGGCTTCCGCCGCGGGGGCGCCCGCAGCGCCGTGGTCGAGCTGCTCGGACGCCAGGCCTGCGCGCTGACCGCCCGGGACATCGACGACGCGCTGCGGGCCGAGGGCCGCTCGGTGGGCCGGGCGAGCGTGTACCGCGCCCTGGAGCAGCTCGACGAGCTCGGGCTCGTCTCGCGCCTGGAGGTCGGCCAGGGCATGGCCCGCTACGAGCCGGTGCATCCGAGCGGGGACCACCATCACCATCTCGTGTGCGACCGCTGCGGGGCGATCACGCCGTTCGAGGATCCCCGGCTGGAGCGCGCGATCGGGCAGCTCGCCGGCCGGGTCGCGTTCGACGTGCACGACCACGAGGTCGTCCTGCGCGGCGTGTGCGGCGCCTGCCGCGATCGCGCCGCGCGCGCCACGGGCGGCGCGCGACGGGACGGCTGAGTCCGCGGCCGCGACGACGCGCGGGTGTCTCGACCGCGTCCTCGGCCCGCGCCCTACGAGCCCGCCAGGCCGACGACGCCGGCTGGCGACACGGCGCGCCCGACGTGGAGCCGCGGCATCGTCAGCGGCGCGCCCGAGGAGAGCGACGTCCCGTAGGCGGTCGTGTACGCCATCGTGAAGCCGGCCCGCCGCACGGCGGCCTCGACGGCCGCGTCCCGGCGGCCGTAGGGGTAGGCGAACGTGTAGACGGGGTGGCCGAGCACGCGTTCGAGCGCGCGGCGCGACCCGGCCGTCTGCTCCGCCACCTGCGCCGCCGGCAGCAGCGTGAGGTCGACGTGGGAGCGCGTGTGGTCCCCGACGTCCATGCCGGCGCGGTCGAGGGCCCGCACCTGGCCGGCCGTGAGGAAGCCGGCCTCGTGAAAGCGGCCGCTGATGACGAAGAACGTCGCCACCATCCGCTCCCGGCGCAGGACCGGCAGGATGCGGGTCACGTCGTCGGCGTAGCCGTCGTCGACGGTCAGCAGGACCGGCCTGGGGGGCAGCCGGCCGCCCCGCCACAGTGCGTCGAACACCTGCTCCTGGCTGACCGTCCGGAACCCGCCGGCGCGCAGGGCTCGCATCGAGGCCGAGAACGTGGCCGGCTCGACGGTGAGGTCCGTCTCGATCGCGTTGGCCCCCGGTCGCAGGGGCGCCACGCGGTGGTAGGTGAGCACCGGAACCCGGACCGTCCGGGCCGGCGCGTCCGCCGGCGGGACGAGGCGCGCGACGCGGCGTGGAGCCGGCGTGCGGCCCGTCGTGCCGGTCCTCGCGCCCGTGGATCCTCCGCCGGCCGGATCGTCCGCTCCGCCGCCGCACCCCGCCACGAGGGCGAGGGCGACGAGCAGCGGGACCCCGGGGCGGCACGTGAGCATGGCCGGCGAACCGTAGCGGCGGGCTCGGGCCCCGGAGTCAGCGGGCGACGGAGAAGCGCGCCGACGCCGAGGCCCGGGCCCCGTAGGCGTCGGTCACCGTGACCACGGCGCGGTAGCGCCCCGCGACCAGCCCGCGCGCAGCCACGCGCCGCGAGAGCAGCACGGTGTTGAAGCCGTCGCGCACGCTGCGGCGCAGCGTGGCGACGGTCGGGCCGCCGACGCGCCGGATCCGGACCGCGGCCGAGCCGCCCACCGTCGTGCGGAAGCGCAGCGCCACGGTTCGGCGTCCCCGCAGCGTGCCGGGCCGCACCGCAGCCGAGCCGACCTTCGCGCGCACGCGCCTGACCGCCCGGCTGTCGCTGGCGGCCAGGCCGGTGCCGTAGCGGTTGATCGCCAGGGCGTAGCAGAAGACCTTGCGCCGCAGCAGGCCCTTGGTCAGCGTGAACGTGCGGCCCGTGGCGCCCGGGATCGGGTTGGAGTCGTTGCCGAGGTCGATCGACCACTGGTAGCGGACCCGGGTCGGTCGACCGCTCCACGTTCCCTTCGCGCACGTGAGGGTCTGCCCCACGCCGGCGCCCCCCTTGACCGTGGGCGGGTTGCCGTTCGACGGCCAGCGCGAGGGGTCGCAGCGCTCGGTGTCGGGGCAGTGCTGCGGATCGGCGCGGCCGCCGGTTCCGGTGATCCGCGGCACGCCGTTGGGATCGCTCGGCCACTGGATGTGGATGGCGGTCGAGGCGGCGTTGTTCGCGTAGTCGGACTCCACCAGCGGGTGCCGCGACGCGCTGGCGCGCGTGGCGTTCACCCGGTGGGTGATCACGTAGTCGCCACTCGGGACGCTCGCCGGGTCGATCGCGATGAACTGACCCTCGACGTAGGCGTCGTAGTTGTCGCCCCACCCGGGGTTGATGCCCTCGCGAATGGAGGTGTAGCGCTCCTTGTTCGCGAGGTCCATGAGCCCGCAGTCGCCGTCGAGCATCCGGTGCGCGGGGTCGGTGACGAGCGGCTCGCCCGGGAGCCGAAGCTTGTAGTCGCTGTTGTAGCGGTCGCCGAGGCAGAAGCCGCTCTTCTGATCCGGCGCGACGCTCGCGTAGTCGCGCATGCGATGCAGCTCGTAGAGCTCGAAGTCCCGCAGGTGCCAGTGGGAGTGCGGCTGGTCGAAGTAGATCGTCCCCGCGTTCGGGCGGTAGCCGGTGACGATGCGGCCGTTGGACAGCCGGATCGCCTGGCTCGCCGCCATGTCGACGGCGGAGTCGGGGTTCGACTTCGTGCCGTCGACGATCAGCGGTCCACGACCGACGTTGTCCACGGCGGAGGAGAAGTTGAGCTGCCAGCGCGCCTTGCGATCGGAGAGGGCGTCGCCCGGACACCGGCCGGGGACGTCCGCGGCGGTGTCCGGCGGGTTCTGGCACACGGAGATGTCCGCCGGCGGCAGCTCCTTGAGGTCGGGCAGCAGCGGCACCGGCGCACCGCCGACCGAGGCGTCCGGGCGGATCGCCAGCACCGCGAAGACGACGATCGCCGCGGCCGCCACGCAGACGACTGCGGCGAGGCCCATCCGTGGGGGAACGCGACGCATCCGCGGCATCGTAGAGAAGAACCCCGGCCCGGCCGTTCGGTTGCGGGCGATCGGGCCCGGCCGCCGGGCTCATCCCGAACCCACACCCGGCGGCTCCGCCCGTCGCCGTCAGGCACAATGCCCCGCGGTGCGGACCGACCTCGCGATCATGCTCGGCGCCTTCGCCGTCGGGACCGGCCTCGCCGCGCTCTTCGGCGCGACGAACCTCGGCACCGCGCTGACCTTCGGCCAGATCGCCTTCGCCGGCGCCCTGACCTGGATCATGCTGACCCGCTGAGGGCCTACCGGGCCCAGGCGAGGGTGTGCGTCCCGCCGCCGGGCACGCCGCGCACCACGACCTCGTCCGCTCCCGCCGCGGCCCGCGCTCCGCCGCGGGCGCGCCGGCCGTCCCACACGATCGCGCCGTCGAGCGCGACGGCCCGCGCGCGACCGAGCAGCGGGACCACCAGCGTCCCGGCGTGGCCGCTCGGCCCGCGCACCGTGAGCCGGAACCCGTGGGCCCCGAGCGCCCAACGCGAGACGACGCGTCCGGCCGGCACGAGCATCGACCCCTGCGCCCAGCGCAGCCCCGCCCGCCGCGGCGCCACCCGCCAGTCCCGGCCGTCGGGGCGGATGCCGAGGACGAACGCCGACAGGGCATAGGTCGATCCGGTGCTCCACCCGTGCGCCAGCGAGGTCTGGCCCGGCGGCGCCGGAACCGTGGTGTCGCCCAGGGTCCCGTAGGCCTGCGGGCCGCCGCTCGGCGACACCTTCTCCCACAGCACGTCGCCCGGATCCGTGCGGGCCATGTGGCCGAACAGGCGCCGGACGACGCGCAGGGCGCCGCGGTCGTCACGCCGGGCGAAGCGGGCGAGGACCTCCCACGAGGCGACGAACGGCGAGATGTAGCGCTGCATCCACGGGTTGCCGGCGCGATCCGTGGTCAGCGACCCGAAGGGCGAGGCGAGGCGCCGGGAGACGAACGCGAGCGCGCGATCCGCGGCGCCGCCGCCCAACACGCCGGAGGCCACGGCGAACACCGTCGCATCCTGCGCGTAGCCCGGCACGAGCTCGTCGGTGTTCACGCGGAACGCCCCCACCGCGGGGTCGTAGAGGCGATCGAGCAGCGCTCGGCGCACGGCGGCCGCGCGGGACTCGTCGCGCGCGGCCGCCGCCTCCCCGCCGCCGAGCGCCCGCTCGAGGGCGGCCATGTCCCGCAGCGCCGCGTAGAAGCCCACGTTGGCGAAGGCATCGGCGCCCTCGGCACGGTCGAAGGGGTGCCAGTTGATCTCGCGGGCTCCCCCCAGCGCCCGGTAGAGGCCGCCCTCGGCCCGGGCCGCGACCCAGTCGAGCGCCCGCCGCAGGCCGGGGAGCAGCGCGCGGGCGAAGGCGTCGTCGCCCGTGTGCTCGCGGTAGCGCGCGACGGAGGAGACGAACAGCGGGACGTACGCGCCGAGGCGCAGCCCGTCCGACCCGAAGGTCGGCTTCGGCAGCCCCTCCGGGCGGGAGAGATCCGCGACGCGACACCCCACCCGGGGCTCGACGGCCATCGGGACGTAGCCGCCGCGCTCCTGTCGGCAGGCGAGCGCGAGCAGCGAGTCGCGCGCGATGCGACGCGCTCGCGCGGTCGTCGCGTACGCCGTGAGATTCGCAATCGCGAGGTCGCCGGACCAGTCGAGGCGATCCCGCTTGGCCCCGTCGACGGAGACGAGGCGCGGCCCGTCCGGGCTCGTGGCCAGCGACCACGTGTACGCGCCGGCCCACCAGACGCGGTTCAGCACCGGGTCGCTGGAGAGGAAGCGCCCGGCGTAGTCCCCGGCGCGTGGGCGGTACTGGGTGAGTCGCACGCGGACGGCGTCGAGCACCGCTCGGCCGCGACCGGCCGTGGAGAGCACGACGTAGCGCTGGCCGCCGCGGATCTCCGGGCTGCGCCAGGTCCCGGCGAAGCCGCGCGGCAGCGTGTCGCTGCGGCGCACGGGCTCGCGGAGCGGCGGCCCGTCGCCGAGCGTCTGCGCGTCGCGCCGCGACTCGGCGTACCCGAGCCGCAGCGGCGCGCCCGTCGACCCCCGCACGACCACCTCGACGTGGCCGCCGACCTCCCGGCCGAGATCGAGCAGCAGCACCCGCTCCCCGGCCCGCGATCCGGCGAGGGTCGTGACCCGCCCACCCGGGGACCGGAGTCCGTCCGGCTCGCGGCTGCGCCCGCCCAGCGCCTCGACGCGGCGCGGGTAGACGAGCGGGGTGCGCGGGTCCGGCACCCGGCGCCGCCACTCCGGCCGCTCGGGGATCGGCGCGCACGAGAGCCGCACCGCGGGCGCGCCGGCGCAGCGGGACGCCGCCCGCGCGGGCGGCGCGCCCGCCGAGCCCGCGGCCAGCGCGGTGAGCCAGGCGAGCGCGGCCAGCGAGGCGAGCGAGGCGAGCGTGGGGACGGGCGGCATCGGCGGCCGGATGCTCTCAGAGCCACGCCGCCCCCGGCGGCGTATCCTCCGCGCGGCGATGGGCCTCGGCTGCTTCGTCTCCACCGGCCGCTCGCTCGACCAGGCCGTCGAGCGGGTCCGCCTCGCGGAGTCGCTCGGGTACGAGGCGGCGTACGTCACGCACATCGCGGGCCGCGACTCCCTCACCGTCGTCACGGCCTACGCGCTGGCCACCGAGCGCATCCGGGTCGGCACGGGCGTCGTGCCGATCTACACCCGCACGCCGGCCACGATGGCGCAGACCGCGGCGACGATCGACGAGCTGAGCGGCGGCCGGCTGAACCTCGGGCTCGGGGTCTCCCACCGCCCGGTGGTGGAGGGCTGGCACGGCCAGACGATCGACCGCCCGGTCGCCGAGATGCGCGAGTACGTGGCGATCGTCCGGGCGATCCTGCGCGGCGAGGATCCGCCGGAGGGCGAGAAGTGGCGCACGGGCTTCCGGCTCGCCGGCCTCGACCCGCGCCCGCGCGTCCCGATCTACGTCGCCGCGCTGTCGCCCGCGATGCTCCGGCTGGCCGGCGAGGTCGCCGACGGGGTGATCCTCTGGCTCTGCAACGCGAACTACGTCCGCGACGTCGTCGTCCCGGAGGTCGGCGCGGGGCGCGAGCGCGCCGGGAGGCCGCTCGACGGCTTCGACATCGTGCCGGCCGTCCCGGCCGCGCTCACCGACGACCGCGACGCGGCGCTCGACCGCCCTGCGGCGGGACCTCGTCCCGTACTTCGGCCTGCCCTTCTACCGCGCGATGATCGAGCGCTCCGGCTTCGGCGCGGACATCGCGGCCTTCGACGCCGCCGCCGGCTCGGGCGAGGTCGACGCCATGCAGGGGGCGATCTCGGAGGGCTTCCTCGACGTCCTCTCGGCCACGGGCGACGAGGCGCAGGTGCTCGCCGGCCTGCGCCGCTACACCGACGCCGGGGCGACCTCGCCCTGCGTCGGCCCGATCGCCCGCACCGACTTCGAGGCGACGCTGCGCGCCGGCGCGAGCCTCGCCCCGGGCGCGTAGCCGCTCGTGTGGGCGTCCGGGCCGGCCGCCGTCGGCCACGCTCTACCCTTGCCGGTGTGACCCGCGAGCCCCTCGTCGACGGCCACGGCCGGCGCATCGCCGACGTCCGGGTGTCGGTCACCGACCGCTGCAACTTCCGCTGCCAGTACTGCATGCCGGCCGAGGGGCTCCCGTGGCTCGAGCGCGACGGCGTGCTGCGGTTCGAGGAGATCGAGCGGGTCGTCGCGCTCCTCGCCGCGATGGGCGTCCACGACGTCCGGCTGACCGGCGGCGAACCGCTCGTGCGCCGCGAGTTCCCGCGCCTGGCCGCGATGCTCGCCGCCGTCGACGGGATCGAGGACCTGAGCCTCACCACCAACGGGTTCCTGCTCGAGCGGGACGCGGCCGCGCTCGTCGAGGCCGGCGTCGACCGCTTCAACGTCTCGATCGACTCGCTCCAGCGCGACCGGTTCTTCGCCATGACCCGGCGGGACGCGCTGCCGCGCGTGCTCGCCGGCCTCGAGGCGCTGGCCGAGCATCCCGAGGCCCACCCGATCAAGGTCAACGCGGTGGCGATGCGCGGCTTCACCGAGGACGAGGTCCTGCCCTTCGCCGAGTTCGCCCGCTGCCACCCCTACGAGGTGCGCTTCATCGAGTTCATGCCGCTGGACGCCGATCGCGCGTGGTCCGCGGATCAGGTGCTCACCGGCGAGGAGGTCCGCGCGATCGTCCACGCGCGCCACCCGCTCGAGGCCGAGCCGCGGGAGCCGAGCGCGACGGCGCGGGTCTATCGCTTCGCCGACGGCCGGGGCCGCCTGGGGTTCATCAACCCGGTCTCCGAGCCGTTCTGCGGGGACTGCAACCGGATCCGCATCACCGCCGACGGCCGGCTGCGCACGTGTCTGTTCTCGCTGCGCGAGACCGACCTGCGCGGCCCGCTGCGCGCCGGCGCCGACGACGACGACCTCGAGCAGATCGTCCGCGACGCGGTCTGGCGCAAGGAGCTCAAGCACCACGTCGGCGAGCCGGGCTTCGTCCAGCCGCCGCGGACCATGTCCGCCATCGGCGGTTAGGGCCGGGGCCGGGGCCCGCCGCGTTCCCGCGCCCTCTGCGGCGGGCCTGGCAACGCTCCGCGAGAACGGCATCAGGGAAAGCGCGGGTGACCCAATGTCGCAGCCGCGTCCCGGGACGCGGCTGCGATTTCCGTCGCCCAGCGGGCAAAATCGCAGCCGCATCGATGACCCGCGCCCTCGGCGCGCGAACCGCCTTCGGGGCACCCTTCGATGCGCCGTTCGCCGGCGCCAACCGCGCCTAGCCCTGCAGCGCCTTCTCGACCGCGGCGCGGAACGCGTTGACGCCGAAGGCGCCCTCGAGGCGGGCGACGATCTTCCCGTCGCGCCCGACGACGAACAGCCACGGCTCGGTCTGGAGGTGGAAGGCGGTGAGCTGCGGGCGCAGGCCCTGCTTGGGGTCGTTGTTGCGGTAGACCTCGTTGTGGATGAAGGCGACGCGGTTGCCGTAGGCGGCCTTGAGCTGGACGGCGATGTCGGTGACCGGGCCGCAGACGCGCGACTGGCAGAACTGCGGCGTGGCGAAGAGCAGCACGGCCGGCCGCTTGCCCAGGACGTCCTTGAAGGAGACGTCGTGCATGTCGCTCGGCGGCACGCGGGTGTCGATCGCCTTCAGGTCGCCGCCGACCGAGGCGGCCGTGGGCGTGGCGACCGCCGGCGGCCGCTCGCCCACGCCCGGGATCGCCGTGCGGCGCACGACGTCGACCGTCGTGGTGGCCCCCAGCAGCCGCCCGCCGGAGCGCGAGGCGACGAGCACCGCGTGGCGCCCGGCGGAGCGGAAGGGCACGTTCGCGGCGTAGATCGCCTTGATGTCGCCGCTACCGGAGGCCGCCGTCCGCGACTGGTAGGGGGAGCGGACCGTCATCGGGTCGGCGGGCGCCGGATACGGGCCCTGAGCCGGCGCGTCGGGCCCCCGGGCGAGGTACACGACCGAGGGCGCGTAGAGGAAGCCGCCGCCGGACCCGATCAGCCCGAAGGCGAGGCGGTTGACGCCCGGCGTGAAGACCGACGACGCCAGGCCGACCTGCGGGCCGGGCTGCAGCGTGTTGGCGATCTGCTGGAGCGAGCGGCCGGCCGACTTCGGGAAGCGCGCGACCGGCACGGTCTCCGCGGCCTTCACCTCGGGCGGGACGGGAGCCGCGGTCGCCGCCGAGGACGAGGTGCCCCCACCGCCGCAGCCGGCGGCGCCCAGCACGACCGCGCCCGCGACGAGCGCGGGCGCGAGGAGACGCGATGGGGGACGTGCGACGGACATCGCAGCGAGTGTGCGCATTGTTCCTGAACGGGCCATGAAGGCACGCCGCCACCCCGCCGGCCAACCCGGGCCCGGGAGGCCGCGCCGGCGCGCCACCGCCGTCGCGGTCAGCCCTTGAAGGTGGAGGGCCCGGCGTCGCCGAAGGGCTCGTCCCGCTCTCTCACGGCCTGCCGGAAGCCGGCCTCCGCGGCCCGCCGCTGGAAGGCGAAGCCCTCGGGGGTGTGGCGGGTGATCCCGTCGAAGACCGTGCCGAGCACCTGCGTCTGGTGCAGGCCCTGGGCGGCGATCGTCCCGTTCACGAGCAGCTTCATCATCACGAGCTGGCTCACCGGCAGCCGGGCGATCCGGGCCACCAGCGCCTCGAAGCGCTCGTCCAGCCGCTCCGCCGGCGGCGCCTCGGCGGCCAGCCCCCACGCCTCGGCCTCCCTCCCGCTGATCGAGTCCCCGGTGAACAGCAGGCGCTTGGCCCGTGCCGGCCCGAGGCGGTGCGCCCACAGCGCGGTGGTCGGGGAGCCCCAGACCCGCGCGGGCGGGTAGCCGAGCTTCGCGTCCTGCGCGATGACGAGGAGGTCGGAGCAGAGCGCCATGTCGGTCCCGCCGGCGACGCAGAAGCCCTGCACCTTGCACACGACCGGCTTGTCCGCGTGGAAGAGGGCCATGAACCCGCGCACGTTGCGGCGCATCATCTGCCAGTCCACGATCGGGTCCCACACGCCGTCGGGGTCGTGGTTGCGGGCCTGCACGGCGGGGTCGAGCGCCGTGCCCGCCCGCCCGGGGTCGGCGGTCCCGGCCTCGGAGAGGTGCTCGGCCCACTCGTGCAGGTCGTAGCCGCCGCAGAAGCCCTTGCCGTTGCCGGTCAGCGCGATCACGTGGACCTCGGGGTCGAGGTCCGCGCGCTCGACGAAGGCCGCGAGCTCGTCCGCGGTGTGCGACGTGATGGCGTTCCCGCGCTCGGGACGGTCGAGCGCGATCCGCCCGACGCGCCCGTCGCGCTCGTAGGTCATCGTCGTCGCCCGCTCCATGCCGCCTCCGCTCGCCGTGGTGGTGGGCCGGGACGCTAGAGGGTCGATTCCACGGCGGTGGGCCCCGAATCGGTCATCGACGGACGGCTGCCCCGGCCGGGGGTCATATAGTCGGAGTCTCATGGAGGGCTCGACCGAGACCGTCCGCAGCTGGTTGCGCTGCTACCGCTGCTGGTCCACGAACCTCGAGGTGCAGGTCCACTACGAGGGCATTCACCGCCTCGACCCCGCGACGGGCGAGCGGACCGAGGTCGTGGACGAGATGCAGGAGGCCGTCGTGCAGTGCCTGGACTGCATGCACGACCAGCCGCACCTCGGCTTCGCCGACGGCCGCGTCCAGCCGATCCAGGACCGCTGGGAGCGCATGGTCGCCGGCACGCCGTGGGTCGCCTCCTGCACGGTCACCGTCGAGGCCGATGACGTCGAGACCTGCTCGGGCCCGGAGGCCGGCGACGCGCTCTCCTACGCGGCCTTCGGCGACCACGGGACGCGCGAGTTCTTCACCCACGTGCGCTTTCACAAGCACGACGACGACAAGATCGTCGTCCACCTGCTCGTCGAGCTCTACGCCCGCTCGCCCGAGGAGGCGACGGAGGTGCTCGAGGGCGCCTCACGCGGCCTGCTCGCGATCACCTCGCTGGCCGAGGAGTCGCGCCCCCCCGCGGCCGGCGGCGACGACGCGCACTGACGCGCGCGCGCGGCGCGCGCTGAGCGGCCGCGGCGCGGAGAGGCCTCAGCCCAGCGCGCGGGCGAGCAGGTCGCGCAGCCGCCGCTGGTCGGCGTCGCTCAGCGCGGTGAAGCCGGGCGGCGGCTCGGCGATCCGATCGGCGACGCGCGCCCACAGGCGCTCGCCCTCGGGCGTCATGGCGATGGTCCGCACGCGGCGGTCTCCCTCCGCCGTCCCGCGGACGACGAGCCCGCGAACCTCGAGCCGGTCGACGATCCCGGTCACGTTCGAGGCGTCGCAGAAGAGCTCGCCGGCCAGCTCGCTCATCGGGACGGCCCGTTGCGGACCGAGCACCCGCAGGAGGTGGCCCTGCATCGGCGTGAGGTCGAACTCGGCGCAGGCGTCCCAGATGCGCGTGCGCATCTGCGGCATCATCGTGAGCAGCGTGCCCCACGCCGCGCGGGCGGCCGAGGTGCCGGTGGTCGCGGCGGCGGGCATGGTGAGCAGTCTACTTGCCTACGTCGAAGGTTGAGTGCTTCAAGCACCTGCTAGCGTGCCCGGCCGATGAACGACGCCACCAACGGGATCGAGGTCGAGGGGCTCGTCCGCGAGTTCAAGGAGGTCCGGGCCGTCGCCGGCATCGACCTCCGCGTCGAACCGGGCGAGATCTACGGCTTCCTCGGCCCCAACGGCGCGGGAAAGTCGACGACGGTGCTCGTGCTCACCACGCTGCTGCCGCCCTCCGCCGGGCGCGCCGAGGTCGGCGGCTTCGACGTCGCGCGCCAGGGCGCGCAGGTGCGCTCGGTGATCGGCGCCGCGCTCCAGGAGGCCGCGCTGGACCCGATCCTCACCGGCCGCGAGCACCTGCGCCTCCAGGGCGCGCTCCAGGGACTGGCCCGGGCCGACCGCGACGCCCGCGCGCAGGAGCTGCTCGAGCGCGTCGGACTCACCGAGGCGGCCGACCGCCGGGTCGGCGGCTACTCGGGCGGCATGAAGCGCCGCCTCGACCTCGCCCTGGCCCTCGTCCACCGCCCCGCGATCCTCTTCCTCGACGAGCCGACCACCGGCCTGGACATCCAGAGCCGCACGGCGTTGTGGGACGAGGTCGCGCGCCTGGCCCACGAGGACGGCATGACGGTGTTCCTCACCACCCAGTACCTCGAGGAGGCGGACGTCCTCGCCGACCGGGTGGGGATCATCGACCACGGCCGCATCGTGGCCGAGGGCACGCCGGCCGCGCTGAAGGCGGAGGTCGGGCGCCCGAGCGTCGAGATCGTCCCCGCGAACCCCGAGCAGGCCGACGCGCTGGTCGAGGCGCTCGCGGCCTTCGGCACGCCGACCCGCAACGGCGGCGGCGGCGCGTCGGTGCAGCTCGCCGGCGGCGAGGCCGAGCTCGCCGAGGTCGTGCGGCGCCTCGACGCCGCCGCGGTCCCGGTCGCCACCCTCCAGCTCCACGCCCCCTCGCTCGACGACGTCTTCCTCGCCGAGACCGGCCGCAAGCTCGAGGGCGCCGGCGAGGACGCCCCCGCGGCGGACCCGCCGCCCGAGGGCTCCGGCCGCCGCGGGGGGCGCCGGCGTGGCCGCTGAGGCGGCGGTCGGGGGCGCCGGGCTCGGCGAGCAGGTCGTCGTGCTCGGCCAGCGCTCCGTGCGGCAGATCTTCCGCCAGCCGGCGCTGCTGGTCTTCCCGTTCGTCTTCCCGCTGCTGCTCTTCGCGATCAACGCGAGCGGGCTCGGAGCCGCGGCGAAGCTCCCGGGGTTCCCCGCGCAGAACTATCAGGACTTCGCGATCGCCGTGCCGTTCGTGCAGGGCGCGCTGTTCGTCGCGATCCAGGCCGGCACCAACCTCGCCCGCGACATCGAGACCGGCTTCCTCAACCGGTTGTCGCTCACGCCGCTCAAGGGCGCCGCGCTGCTCACCGGCCAGCTCGGGGGCGCGCTCGTGCTCGGCGTCACGCTGGCCGTCGTCTACCTCTGCGTCGGGCTCCTGATCGGCGTGCCGATCGAGAGCGGTCCCGGCGGCGCGCTCGTGCTGATCGCGCTCGCGACGACGATCTCCTTCGCCTTCGCCAGCCTCGGCGCGCTGATCGCCCTGCGCTTCGGGACCGGCGAGGCGGTGCAGGGCTTCTTCCCGCTGCTCTTCGTCGCGCTCTTCCTCTCCTCGGCCTTCCTCCCCCGCGAGCTCATCGCCCAGGACTGGTTCCGGACCATCGCGACGTGGAACCCCGTCTCCTACATGGTCGAGGGCATCCGCAGCCTCGTGCTCGTCGGCTGGGACGCCGAGGCGCTCGCGCTGGGCTTCGGCTGCGCCCTGGGCATCCTGGCCATCGGGCTCGCGCTGTGCGCGCGCGTCCTGCGGACGAGGCTCACGCGGACGTGAGCCCGCGCTTTCGCTCGGTCGCCCTCGCCGTGGCGTGGCGCTCGCTGCACAACGCGATCGTCAACCCGGCGATCCTCGTCCCGTCGATCGTCTTCCCGCTGTTCTTCCTCGTCGCCTTCGCGGGCGGGCTGTCGGCCGTCGGCCACGTGCCCGGCTTCGTCTACCCGCCGGGCTACACGACGTGGCAGTTCGTCTTCGTGTTCTTCCAGTCGGCGGCGTTCGGCGGGGTGTTCACGGGCTTCGCGATCGCGCGGGACTTCGACTCGGGGTTCGCCCGGCGCCTGCTGCTCGCCGCGCCGCGCCGCGGCGGGATCGTCGCCGGCTATGCGCTCGCCGCGCTCGGGCGCTGGGCCATCACCGGGACCGTGGTGACGATCGCCGCCTTCATCGGCGGCATGACGATCGACGCCAGCGCCGGGGAGGTCGTCACCGTGATCGTGCTCGGGGTGCTCGTGAACCTCGTCGCCACGCTGTGGGCGGCGGGCGTCGCGATGCGCCTGCGGACCGAGGCCGCCGGCTTCCTCATCCAGATCCCGGTCTTCATCGTCCTGTTCGTCGCGCCGGTCTTCGTGCCGCTCGACCTGCTCACCGGCTGGGTGGCGCAGGTCGCGAAGGTCAACCCGGCGACGGCGCTGCTCGAGGCCGGCCGCTCGCTGCTCGCCGGCTCCCCCGAGAAGGTGCTGCTGACGATCGCGCTGCTGCTGGTCGGCGTCGGCGTGTTCGCCCTGTGGGCCCGCGGCGGCCTGCGCGCGGCCGAGCGGGCGGGCGGGGGTTCGGGGGGCTGAGGGCCGACGCCCTCAGCCGGCCTCGCCCAGCCGTCGCTCCAACGCGTCGGCCTGGTCGCGGATCGCCTGCGGCAGCCGATCGCCGAGCGAGTCGAGGTGCTCGCGGATCGACGGCACCTCGGCCTGCCACGCCTCGGCGTCGACGGCGAGCAGGTCCGCCATCTCCGCCTCGGAGAGGTCCAGGCCCTCGGTCGGGATCGCGCCCGGCGCCGGCGCGCGGCCGATCGCGGTGTCGACCGCGTCCGCCGTTCCGGCGCAGCGACCGAACACCCAGGCGAGCACGCGGCTGTTGTCGCCGAAGCCCGGCCAGAGGAACTTGCCCTCGGCGTCCTTGCGGAACCAGTTGACGTAGAAGATCCGCGGCAGCTTCGCCGGGTCCCCCTGGCGGCCGATCTCGAGCCAGTGGCCGATGTAGTCGCCCATGTTGTAGCCGCAGAAGGGCAACATGGCGTACGGGTCGCGCCGCAGCTTGCCCACCGCGCCGGCCGCCGCGGCGGTCGTCTCCGAGGACATCGTCGCGCCGAGGAACGTGCCGTGCTCCCAGTCGAAGGCCTCGTTGACCAGCGGGACGACGCTCGAGCGGCGCCCGCCGAACAGCATCGCGGCGATCGGCACCCCGGCCGGGTCCTCCCACTCGGGCGCGATCGCGGGATCCTGGGCCGCGGGCGTGGTGAAGCGGGCGTTGGGATGGGCCGCGGGAGTCTCGGAGTCCGGCGTCCAGTCGTTGCCGTGCCAGTCGATCAGGTGGGCGGGCGTCTTCCTCGTCATGCCCTCCCACCAGACGTCCCCGTCGTCGGTGCGCGCGCAGTTCGTGAAGACCGAGTTCTCGCGGATCGTCTCCATCGCGTTCGGGTTCGTCTGCTCGCCGGTGCCGGGGGCCACGCCGAAGAAGCCGGCCTCGGGGTTGATCGCGTACAGGCGGCCGTCCGGCCCGAACTTCATCCACGCGATGTCGTCGCCGACCGTCTCCACCTTCCAGCCCGGCAGCGTGGGGATCAGCATGGCGAGGTTCGTCTTCCCGCACGCGGACGGGAACGCGCCGGTGACGTAGCGGGTCTCGCCCTCGGGCGAGGTGAGCTTGAGGATGAGCATGTGCTCGGCCATCCAGCCCTCGTCGCGCGCCATGATCGAGGCGATGCGCAGCGCGAAGCACTTCTTCCCGAGCAGGGCGTTGCCGCCGTACCCCGACCCGTAGCTCCAGATCTCGCGGGTCTCGGGGAAGTGGACGATGTACTTGTTCTCGGCGTTGCAGGGCCACGGAACGTCCTCCCGGCCGTCGGCGAGCGGCATGCCGACCGAGTGCAGGCACGGCACGAACTCGCCGTCCGCGCCGAGGACGTCGAGCGCCCCCTGGCCCATCCGGGTCATGATCCGCATGCTCACGGCGACGTAGGCGGAGTCGGTGAGCTGCACCCCGACGTGCGCGATCGGCGACCCGAGCGGCCCCATCGAGAACGGGACGACGTACATCGTGCGGCCCCGCATGCAGCCGGTGAACAGCTCGTTCAGCGCCCCGCGCATCTCGCCGGGCGCGCGCCAGTTGTTGGTCGGCCCCGCGTCGACCTCGCGCTCGGAGCAGATGAAGGTGCGGTCCTCGACGCGCGCGACGTCCCCCGGGTCGGACAGCGCGAGGTAGGAGTTCGGCCGCTTCGCGTCGGCCAGCTTCTCGAAGGTCCCGGCGTCGACGAGCGCCTGGCAGAGACGGTCGTACTCCTCGGCCGAGCCGTCGCACCAGTGGACGGCGTCGGGCTGGACGAGGTCGGCCACCTCGTCCACCCAGGCCAGCAGCTTCGCGTTCTTCGTCGGTGCGGCGGTGGCGCTCACGGTCGGGGTCAACTCCTCGGGTCGCGACGTCGGGATTCCGGCGATTGTGCCGGATTCCGGGGCCCGCCCGGCTTCCGGCCGCGGGCCCGGGCACGAACCCTACCCCCCTCACACCGCGGCGAATCCCGGTCCCGGGGGGCGGGAGACTCCGCGGCCCTCGAGGCTCAGCGCACCGCGAACGAGGCCCGCGAGACGGTCGCGGCCCGGGCCCCGCGGGGCAGCGCGAGGAGGACGTAGCGGCCCGGCGGCAGCGCGCGGCCGCCGACGCGGCCGGTGAACACGACGCGATTGGCGCCGGGGCGACCGGCGTGGGCGAAGCCGCCGCGCACCGCCACCTCGCGGGTGCAGCGCCGGGCCCGCCGCGCGGCGCGCCGCGGCGGGGCGGCGCAGGTCCGGCCGCGCCGCACGCCCGGGCGCAGGCGGTGGACCGAGAACGTCACGGTGGCCGCCCGGGTCAGCCGGTAGGTCACCGCGGCGCCCCGCGCCCCCAGGCTGGCCCCCCGCCGCTGGGCGCGGAAGCGGGCCGGCCGCACGGCGAGGCCGGTGAGCCGGAGCGCGGCGGGCGGCGGCGGGGTGGCGCCCCCGTCCGGCGGCCCCCCGGACGGCGGGTCCGGCGCCGCGGTCGTGAGGGTCGCGTCCGCGCCGGTCACGGTGCCGACGGAGTTGGCGGCCTCCACCGTGTAGTGGTAGGTCGTGCCGGGTGCGAGGCCCGCGAGCGTGGCCGCGACCGGGACCGGGGTCGCGCCGGCCGGGAGCGCGACCGCGTCGGTCGCGCCGCCGTACGCGGCGGTCGGGCCGAAGCGGATGCGCCACGTCGTGGCGAGGCCGCCGGGGTCGACGCTGCCGTCGACGTGCGCGGAGGTCGTGCCGAGGACGTCGGCGGCGCCGGTGACGGCGCCCGGCGCGCTGGCCCGTTCGTAGGCCCCGTAGTCGCGGGACCCGCCGATGATCCGCGCGGCGCCCGCGAGGTCGGTGGCCGACTCGCCGGGCTGCAGCGGCTCGAGGTCCTGGTCGAGCGCGGGAGACCCCGCCGCCGGCGTGTAGTCGCCCGCCCCGGGGTTCGTGAACAGCGGGTCGACGTCCACGACCGTCGGATCGAAGGTCAGCGACCCCGCCCCCGAGGAGTACGTCGTCCCGGGGCCGAGCCCGGCGATGGAGTGGTCCACGGCCACGCTCGCCGTGCCGGCCGAGGAGTAGCGGAAGGCGGTGTAGTCCCAGCCGCGGAGGATCGCGTCGCGGACCGTGATCGTCGAGGCCGCCGGCGTCGCGTAGGTGCTCTTGACCTCGAGCGCCTTCGACGAGGATCCGGCGGTCCCGATCACCGTGACGTGGCGGGCGGTGAGGCTGGTCGCCCCTCCGACGCTCGAGCGGTAGGCGCGGAGCCCCGTGCCGGCGTTGGAGCCGACGCGCACGAGGGTGCTGTCCACCGTCACCGTGGACCCGGCCTCCGCGCCGATGCCGAGGTCCTGCGCCCGCGCGGTCGAGCGACGAACGGACAGCCCGCCGAGCTCGGCGTCGAGGGCGGCCGTCGGGGCCACGAAGCTCGAGTCGCTGACGCTCACCGTTCCGCCCGCCGCCGCCGCGGCCAGGCCCGTCCCGGCCCCGGCCGCCGTGAGGTCGACGTCGACGCGATCGAGCGTCGCGTCCGCGGCGAACCGCAGGCCGACCGGGGCCCCGGCCGCCGGGTTGGTCCGCACGCGGACGTCGGCCAGGGTGACCGGCGTCGAGCTGCGCACGCCGACCGGCTGAGGGAAGGAGCCGCTGCCGGCCGGGACCTGCACGGTGAGATCGCGCAGCGTCGCCGGGCCGCCGCTGACCACGAACACCGCCCCGTTGTTCGTCGCCGCGCGCGTGAGCGAGGTCTGCGTCGCGCCCTGGCCGACGATCTCGACGGGATCGGTGCCGGTGTAGTCGAGCCCGGTCTCGTTGTAGGCGCTCGCGCCGAGCTCGATGCGATCGGTGCCCGGCAGCGCCGCGGCGCTGTTCAACGCGTTGGTCAGCGTGCCCATGTCGAAGTCGCAGCCGGTGCGTGGTGCGACGCAGAGCGTGGCCGCGCCGGCACCCGGCGCGGCGATCAGGAGCGCCGCGCAGGCGAGCACGGCGAGACGGGCCGTCCGCGCGAACATGTGCGCGGTATCGACCCGATCGCGTGCCCGCTTGACCGCCGGCGGCCGGTCGTCGGCAGGCGGCCGGGCGACACGCGCCCGTCGGCGTCCGGCTACGCGCCCGGCGTCCGGCGCGGCACGAGCACGAGCCGCTTGAACTCCGCGACGAGCACGCCGTCCTGGTTCAGCACGCGGGTGTGGACCCTGACCGTCCCGCGGTCGGGCTTGGAGCGGGACTCCCGGACCTCGAGCACCTCGGTCTCGCAGAACAGCGTGTCGCCGTGGAAGACCGGGTTCGGGTGGCTGAGCTCCTCCGTGGCGAGGTTCGCGATCGCCTTGCCGGACACGTCGCTCACCGACATGCCGAGCGCGAGCGAGTAGACCAGCGGCCCGACGACGACGTTGCGCCCCTGCTGGGAGGCCTTCGCGTAGACGTCGTTGAGGTGCAGCGGGTGGTGGTTCATCGTGATCAGGCAGAAGAGGTGGTCGTCGGCCTCGGTCACGGTCTTCGCGGGCCAGTGCTTGTAGACGGCACCGACCTCGAACTCCTCGAGGTAGCGGCCGTAGGGGTGGGCTCCGGTCGCCTCGCGGGCGGCCTGGTCCGTCTCCACGGCGGGCGTCGTCTCGTCGGTGGTGCTCATCGGGTTCGCGTGGCTCCTGCGTTCGGGTTCGGTGACCTCGAAGGATGCCGCAAGCCCCCTCCGCTAGCTTTCCCCGCCGTGCGCAACCCCAGAGACTTCCTCGAGCCCCTCGCGATCGGCGCCCCCGAGCCGCTGCGCGAGATCCCGTTCGCGCCGTCGCGGATGATCCACTTCTTCGACCCGTCGAACGAGAAGATGGCCGCGAAGCTGCCGGACATCGCGAAGACGACGGACATCCTGCTCGGCAACCTCGAGGACGCCGTCCCGGTCGAGCGCAAGGAGCCGGCCCGCGCCGGGCTCGTGACGATCGGCCGGGAGGTCGACCTCGGCGGCACCGCCCTGTGGACGCGCGTCAACGCGCTCGAGTCCCCCTGGGTCCTCGACGACCTCACGACGCTCGTCACCGAGATCGGCCACCGGCTCGACGTGATCATGGTCCCGAAGGTCGAGGGCCCGTGGGACATCCACTACGTCGATCGCCTGCTCGCCCAGCTCGAGGCGAAGGCCGGCCTCGAGCGCCCGATCCTCGTCCACGCGATCCTCGAGACCGCGCAGGGCGTGACGAACCTCGAGGAGATCGCGACCGCCTCGCCGCGGATGCAGGGCATGAGCTTCGGCCCCGCCGACCTCGCCGCCTCGCGGCGGATGAAGACGACGCGGGTCGGCGGCGGCCACCCCGGCTACCGGGTGATCGAGGACCCGGACCCCGAGCGCCCGGAGGCGCCGCGCCCCAGCGCCCAGCAGGACCTCTGGCACTACTCGATCGCGCGCATGGTCGACGCCTGCGCCGGGGCCGGGATCCTGCCGTTCTACGGGCCCTTCGGCGACATCAAGGACGTCGAGGGCTGCGAGGCGCAGTTCCGCGCCGCGTTCCTCATGGGCTGCGTCGGCGCGTGGTCGCTGCATCCGGACCAGATCGGGATCGCGAAGAAGGTGTTCTCGCCCGACCCCGACGAGGTCGCGTTCGCCAAGAAGGTCATCGAGGCGATCCCCGACGGCCGCGGCGTGCACATGATCGACGGCAAGATGCAGGACGACGCGACCTGGAAGCAGTGCAAGGTCATGGTCGAGCTCGCCGAGCTGCTCGCCGCGAAGGACCCGGAGCTCGCCGAGGCCTACGGGATGTGAGGACGGCCGGCTCCCGGCGGCTCAGCCCACGAGCGGGTTGCGCGTCCGCAGCGCCGGGAAGCGGCCGAAGTCGCGGTCGACGGTCCACGGCAAGCCGCGCGCGCCGCGACCCCGATAGGCTTCCGCGCCGCCGTTCCCGCCCCCAGGAGTCCATGCGCTTCTTCGAGTACGAGGCCCGCGAGATCGTCAAGCGGGCCGGCATCCCGGTCACCGACTTCGGCTTCGTCACCGAGGCCGAGGCCGCCCGCGCGGTCGCCGAGCGCATCGGCGGCCCGGTGGTCATCAAGTCGCAGGTCCTCACCGGCGGGCGGATGAAGGCCGGGGGCGTCCAGTTCGCGGATACGCCCGACGAGGCCGTGGCCCACGCCGAGACCGTCCTGCAGCTCGAGATCAACGGCCACGAGCCGCGCGGCGTGCTCGTCGACCCCAAGGCCGAGGTCGCCCAGGAGCTCTACGCCGGCGTCGTGTGGGACGGGACCCGCAAGCAGCCGGTGATCATCTTCTCCCCGGTCGGCGGCATCGACATCGAGCAGGTGGCCGAGGAGCAGCCCGAAGCGGTCGGGCGCCGCCACTTCTCGAACCTCCTCCCGTTCAGCGAGTTCCAGGCCAAGGAGGTCATCGCCGCCACCGGCGTGACCGGCTCGGACCTGAACCGCCTCGTCCCGATCGTGGCGAGGCTCGCGCGGCTGTTCGTCGAGCGCGACATGACGCTCGCCGAGATCAACCCGCTGGGCAAGCTCGCGGACGGCAGCTTCGTCGCGCTCGACGCCCACATGGACATGGAGAACGAGGCGCGCGGCCGGCACAAGGCGCTGCTCGCGGACCTCGGGGTGGGCGACGAGGAGACCCGCCAGGCCCGGGAGCCGACGCCCTTCGAGCTGGCCGGCGAGGAGGTCGACGCCGCCAGCCACCGCGGCGTCGCCGGCAACGTGACGGAGTTCGACGGCAACCTCGGGCTCGTCATCGGCGCCGGCGGCGGCTCGCTCACGCTCTTCGACGCCGTTCGCGCGCACGGCGGCAGGCCGGCGAACTACTGCGAGATCGGCGGCAACCCGTCGGTCGAGAAGGCCTGCGGCCTGGCCAAGCTCGTGCTCTCGAAGCCCGGCGTGGACAAGATCGCCGTGATGATGTCGATCGTCTCCAACACCCGGGTGGACATCGTCGCGCGCGGGGTGATCAAGGCCTGCCTCGAGCTCGACATGGACCCGGCGGAGAAGATCGCGATCTTCCGCATCCCCGGCGCGTGGGAGGACGAGGGCTTCAAGATCCTCGAGCGCTACGGGGTCGAGTACGCCGATCGCAGCGTGTCGATGCACGAGGCCGCGCGCCGCGCGGTGGAGAAGATCCCGGCATGAGCATCCTGATCGACGCCGACACCACCTTCATCGTCCAGGGCATCACCGGCCGCGAGGCCGTGAACCTCACCCGCGAGTGCCTCGACTACGGCGCGGGGGCGAGGATCGTCGGCGGCGTCACGCCGGGGCGCAAGGGCCGCGAGGTCCACGGCGTGCCGGTGTTCGACACCGTCGCCCAGGCCGTCGAGCACCACGGCGGCCCGATCGCGGGGAGCGTCGTCACCGTCCCGCCGGCGTTCACCAAGGACGCGGTGTTCGAGGCGATCGAGAACGGGATCGAGCTGATCGTGATCGTCACCGAGCGCATCCCGCGCCGGGACGTCGCGCAGATGGTCGAGCTGGCGACGCTCCGCGGCGCGCGGATCATCGGGCCGAACTGCCTCGGGATCATCGTGCCCGACGTCATCAAGATGGGCGGGATCGGCGGCCCGGCGAAGGACGCGGCGAAGGCCTACTCGCCGGGACCCGTCGGCGTCATCTCGCGCTCGGGCGGCATGACCACCGAGATGTCCTCGACGCTCACCGCCGCGGGCCTCGGCCAGTCCACCGCGGTCTCGATCGGCGGCGACGCGATCATCGGCTCGACCTACGCCGAGCTCATGCCGCGCTTCGAGGCCGACGCCGAGACCGAGGCGATCGTGATCTACACCGAGCCCGGCGGGCGCATGGAGGCCGAGCTCGCGGCGTGGGTCACCGAGCAGCGCTCCCGCCTGCCGATCGTCGCCTTCATGGCCGGCCGCTTCATGGACGAGATGCCGGGCATGAGCTTCGGCCACGCCGGGACGATCGTCGAGGGCAAGGAGGACACGGCGACCGAGAAGATCGCGCGCCTCGCCGAGGCCGGGATCGTCGTGGCCGAGGAGATCTCGGAGATCCCCGGGATCGTCAAGGCGAAGATGGCCGAGCGGAGCGCGGCGTGAGGGCCGACGCGATCTTCATCGGCGTCGAGGTGGAGGACGCCGTCGCCGCCGACGCCGCGGTCGCCGCGAAGCTCGCCGAGGTCTGCCCGGTCGACATCTTCGCCGTGGCGGACGGGCGGTTGGCGCTCGTCGAGCGGAACCTCGACGAGTGCGTGCTCTGCCGCCTGTGCATCGACGCGGCCCCGGCGGAGGCGGTGAAGGTCCACAAGCTCTACGACGGCGAGGTGCTGAGCTCCGCCTGACGCCGGCGGCGCGCGCCTCAAGCGCCGCGCGCGACGGGTCGATCTTCGGGGCATGTCCCCGGCGCCCCGCGCCTCCCGGCTCGCGCCGGCGCTCGCCGTGGTGCTCGGCCTCGCGGTCCTCCCCGCCGGCGCCTCCGCGGCGACGTTCTGCGTGCAGGCGCCCGGGTGCGTCGGGACGAGCGAGTCCAACCTCGGCGATGCCGTCGACGCGGCGAACGCGGCCGCCGGGTCGGACCGGGTCGAGATCGGGGCGGTGACCACGCCGGCGCCGACCACGGCGATCGCCGGCCCGCTGGAGATCGCCGGGGCCGGCCGGACCCGCACGACGATCTCGGCGCCGGCCTCCCTCGGGGTCGGCACCACGCTCTTCTTCGGATCCGGGTCGGGCGGCTCGGCGCTGCACGACGTCACGCTGCGCTTCGGCGGGACGGGCAAGCGGGCCCTCGCGCTCGGGGACGACATCGCGATCCGGGACGTGGCGATCGAGGGGACCGCCGACCTGACCGCCGGCACGGGCATCCTGGCCTTCGGCGGCGCGGCGACCGTGGACGAGAGCGCGATCGACCTGCCCTCCGGTGCCGCGGGGAACACCGGCGTCTCGGTGAACGTCGGCGCGACCCTCACGGCAGGCGACCTCGCCGTCGCCGCCGCCCAGGGCCTCGGCGCCGGCGGGACCCTCACGCTCCGCCGCGGGCGGGTGCGGGCGTCCGGCTACGGGATCGCGGCCTTCTCGGGCGCGCAGGTCGGCGCGTACAGCTCCCTGCTGCGCACGGACGGAACGGGCCTGCTCGCCGCCGTCGGCAGCAGCGACACCACGGACGCGACGCTGCTCGCGCGCAACCTCACGATGCTCGGCGCCGGCGCCGCGGGCCTCGCCGCCGCCGAGGCCACGTCGCAGGGCGGCCCGACGGCCACCGTGAGCGTCTACGACTCCATCGCCACCGGCTACGCGCTCGCGGTCCGCTGCCTCGATCCGATCGGCGGCCCGGGCGCCGGACGGGTGGAGGAGGACTTCAACCGCTTCGACACCGCGGCCCGTGCGGTGGCCTGCGCGCAGGGCGCGCCGGTCGGGCCGCATTCGCTCACCGGCGGCGCGCCGGGCTTCCTCGACGCGCCCGCGGGCGACTACCGCCTGCGCTGGGGCTCGCCGCTGATCGACGCCTCGACGCCGGGCGCGCCCGCGGGCGCCGAGTCGCCCACCGACCTCGGCGGGCTCCCCCGGTACGTGGACGGCGACGGGGCCGGCGGGCCGCGGGTGGACATCGGGGCCTTCGAGTACCAGCGGCGCCCGCCGGTCGTGGACTCGGCGGGGGCCACGCCCTCCGGGGGCGCGGGCACGGCGACGTTCACCGCGACGGCGTCCGACCCCGACGCCGACCCCGTCGGGCTGCGCTGGCGCTTCGATGACGGGGCCGCGGCGGAGGGCGCCGCCGTCGGCCACCGCTTCGCGACCGGCGGCCGGCACACCGCGACGGTGACGGCGTGGGATCCCGCCGGCCTCGCCGCGACCCGTGACGTCTCGATCGACCTGCCCCTCCCCCGCGTGCCCACCCGGCCGGCGCGGATGACCGCCCTCACGCTGTCGCCCGCGACCTTCGGGACCGTCCGGCGCCGCGGCCGGCGCGTCCGGCGCCGCGGCCGGCGCGTCCTGCGGCACACCACGGTCGCCTGGCGTCTCGACCTCGCCGCCCGGGTCGCGTTCACCGTGGATCGCGCGGCGTCGGGCCGCGGGAGCCGCCGCGCCTGCCACGCTCCCACCCGGTCCAACCGTCGAGCCCGCCGCTGCGTGCGCTGGATCCCCGTGGCCGGAACGCTCACGGCCGCCGGCCGCCGCGGGGCCAACCGGCTGCGCTTCGACGGCCGGATCGGCGGACGGGCGCTGCGTGCCGGCCGCTACCGCCTGCACGGCGTCGCCGGGACGGCCGGCGGGGCCACGGGCCCGGCGGCCGTGTCGTTCCGCATCGTCCGCTGAGCGGACGCGGCGTCCCGTCCGTAGCCTCGGCGCGATGCCGGAGCTCCCCGAGGCCGAGCGTGCCCGACAGGAGATCGCGCGGACCGTCGGCCGGACGATCGCCGCCGTCGACGACGCCGACCCCTACGTCTGCCGCCCGCACCGGCCGGGCGAGATCGCGGCGGCGCTGCGCGACCACCGCGTCCTCGCGGCCCACCGCCGCGGCAAGTTCCTGTGGGTGGAGACCGAGGACGGCCCGACGCTCGGCCTCCACCTCGGGATGGCCGGCCGGATCGTCGTCGACGGGGAGCCGGCGCCCCGCAACTGGGACCGCTTCGCGATCGCCTTCGCCGGCGGCGGGCGCCTCGCGCTTCGCGACCGGCGGCGCCTGGGCCGCGCCGTCCTCGAGCCGGACCTCTCCCACGTCGGGCCGGACGCGGCGGAGGTCTCCCGGGCCGTGTTCCGCCGCCGGGTCGGGCGTGGGTCGGCGCCGCTGAAGGCGCGCCTGCTCGACCAGTCGACGATCGCCGGCGTGGGCAACCTGCTCGCCGACGAGGTCCTGTGGCAGGCCCGTCTGTCCCCGCTGCGCCCGGCCGGCGACCTGACCGACGACGAGCTGGACGGGCTGCGCCGGACGCTGCGCGCATCGGTCCGGCGCGCCGTCCGCCGCGGCGGGGTGCACACCGGCGACCTCATCGCCCATCGAGGGCGGGGCGGTCGGTGCCCGCGCTGCGGTGCCGAGCTGGCGCGCGCGACCGTCGGCGGGCGCACGACGTACTGGTGCGCGGTCGAGCAGCGGTGAACGGGCGGGGGCCGGGCTGCCGCGCCACCGTTCGGCCTCGCGCCTTGACGCTCGCCGGGCTCGCTGGAACACTCGATCGCGGAGAGATCGTGCTGCGTGCGACAAGGCTCGGGTCCGCGCCGGGGGGCACCGGCGCCGCCGGTCGGATGACCGTGCTGGCGGTCGTCGCGTTCGCGCTCGCCGCCCCCGCGGCGAGCGCCGGAACGGGCGGCGAGGCCGTGCGGTTCCGGGTGCTCGAGGGAACCTTCAGCCAGCGGATCGACGGGACGGGGCCGAACCAGTACGACATCTGCAGCCTGGGCGGCATCGCGACGAGCGCGACGCAGACGACCACGGCCAAGATCGGCCGGCAGCCGGACGACCAGGGCGGCTCCATCCAGTTCGACGCGTCGGGCGCGGGCTCGGGCCAGATCGGCGCCTCGGGACCGGGCTCCGCGACCGCATCGTGGAACGGCTGCAAGGACATTCCGCCCGTCGCGTGCCACGGGACCGAGAGCGGAGAGGGACAGGGAAGCTGGAGCATCTCGATCCAGACCACCGCCGGCGACCCCGACGCCACGTTGACCTGGGACGTGCCCCCCGCCGCCCTCCGCGGGGGGAGCGGCACGTGCCTGCTGGTGTCGATCGTCGCCCCGCGGCCGTTCTCGTTCACGACCCGGCAGTCGATCGAAGACCTGCTGTCCGGCGATCCCGTGGTGCTCAGGATGAGCGGCCAGGACTCCGCGCCGGGCGGCCTCGGCTCCTCCATCGGCGGGTCCTACACCCTGTCGCTGACCGTCCAGGCGATCGGGGTCCTCTCGATTCGGACGACCCCGGCCGCCGGCCTTGCCGAGACCGGTGGGCGGTGGCCGTTCTCGTTCACCGCGGCGTGGAGCGACGAGCCGTGCGCGAGCCCGCCGGCGGGATCCCCGTCCCCGCTCGCGTACGCGGTCATCGGCACCGACCGCGACCGGCTGGCTGCGCTGGTCGGCTCCCCGCAGGAGGGCCTCGCCGCGCGCTCCGGCTTCAAGCCCAACGCCTTCCGCCTCGGACCGCGAGCGAACGGGCGCCGCATCGACCGCAGCTCCCGGAGCGAGGGCGGCGGCAGCTTCCAGACGGCCGCCGACGCGCTCCACGCCAACAACACCCGGACGATGGGACCGGGCAACGGGGTCTTCTACGGGGCGAGGATCGCCTGCAAGAAGGGGCCGCGCGCCGCCTACAAGGTGGCCAAGGCGGCGCCGCGCGTGCTCTGCCGCAACCGGGTCCGCCTGTCCGGCCACGCCTGGAGCGGCCTCACCTCGACGATGCAGGCCAAGCTCGAGGCGCTCTACGCGATCCTCGACGAGGCCCAGGTCTGCTACGCGCTCACCTCCGGCTACCGGTCGAAGGAGGAGCAGCAGAAGGCCTATGACGACTGGCACCGGGTCGCCGACCGGCGCAATCCGGCGGATCGCACCGACCGGACGCTGAACCAGCTGTGCCCGAACCAGGCGACCGCGGGGGGACCGCTGGCGGGCTTCATCCAGTGCCCGACGAGCTGGGACCGCAACGGCGTCGCCCAGAACGGGCCCGGGCGCCCGGGCTTCTCCCGCCACGAGAAGGGCGAGGCCGCGGACCTCAAGCTCGCGTTCGGCGCGCTCACCGGGCGGTTCGATCCCAAGGACGCCGAGCGCAAACGGGACGTGCGAGCGCGGTTCGCGGCCTACGTGCTGCGGGTGCCGGGGCTGTGTCCGTCCCCCGACCGGGATCCGGGCCACATCGAGCTTCCCTACTCGGTCACGCGGCAGGACGCGGCCGGCCACGAGATCGTCGAGCCACCCAGCTGCCACTTCTCGGACGGCGTCCAGGCCCGCAGCGCCGCGGCCTCCCGCGCGGCCCGGCGGCCGGCGCCCGCGGCCCGCGACGCCGCCGCCACCTCCCGCCGCGGGACGAGCGCCGCCCGCCGCCGCGGGACGAGCGCCGCCTCCCGTGCGCTGGCGCTGACCACCGGATCGGCCGGCGGTTCGTCGAGCGCTCGCGGACCGACGCCTACCTCGACTGGTCCGCGGGCGGCTGCCGCGTGTCACGGCGGAGCACGACGTGCCGGCTCGTCGTGACGGGCGAGAACGGCCGCCGCGCGTTCACGTGTCGCACGCTCGTCCGGGTGTCGCGGAAGGGCCGCCGAACGGTGGCCGCCGTCCTCGGGCGGCGCACGCGCTGCCGCTGAGCCGCCGCGCGGGCGACCCGCGCCGCGGCGGTCAGCGCCGCTCCGCCAGCGCCCCGTAGCTGTCCGGCCGCCGCGTGGTCAGGAACGGGAAGAGCTCGAGCCAGTCGCGGCGCTGGTCGAGGTCGAGGTCGGCGACGAGCACGGCCGGCTCGTCGCGCGGCGCCTGGACGAGGATGCGGCCGTAGGGGTCGCAGACGAACGACGACCCGTAGAAGGTGAGCGGCGGCTCGGCGCCGATCCGGTTGACCGCGACCATGAACGTGCCGTTCGCGATCCCGTTGGCGACGATCACCCGCTCCCACAGCGGCTCGGTGTCGAAGTCCGGGTGGTCGGGCTCCGAGCCGATCGCGGTCGGGTAGACGATGCACCTCGGCACCGCCCAGGGAGTAGGCGCGCGCGAGCTCCGGGAACCACTGGTCCCAGCACGTCGGGAAGCCGAACCGCGCGTCGCCGAGCGCGACGACCGGGTATCCGTTCTCGCGCGGGCCCGGGCGGAAGTAGCGGTCCTCGTGGTAGCCCGCGGTCACCGGGATGTGGAGCTTGCGGGTGCGCGCGAGCGAGCGTCGCCGTCGGGCGCGACGACGATCGCCGTGTTGTAGCCCAGGCCGTCGGCGGCCGTCGGCGCGCTCGTAGAGCGACGCGTGCACCGGGACGCCGGTCTCGCGCCGCCATCCGGGCCGCGAACCGCCGCGTCGGGCCGCCCGTCGAGCGTCCTCCGGCGCTCGCGCCCGCCGCGCCCGGCCCGTCCGGCGTGAGGGCGAAGTACGGCGACAGCGTCAGCTCCTGCAGGCAGACGAGCCGCGCGCCCTCGGTCGGCCGCCGCCCGCACCCCCTCGGCGAGCGCCGCCTCGTGCTCGGCCGGGTCGGGGTGCCAGCGGTGCTGGACCGCGCCGATCCGGAACGGCGCGCGCTCGGGGTCGCGGGTGCGGGCGAGCGACGGCGGCGGCTCGCCCGTGGCCTCGATCACGCCGATCGCCATGTCGCTCCGCCTCCTCCGCCTCGACCTCAGGCCCCGGGCACCGGCACCTGCTGGGTGATGCAGTGCACGCCGCCGCCGCCGAGGGCGAGCACCCGCGCCGGCACCCCGATCGCCTCGCGACCGGGGAAGAGCGCCCCGATCCGCGCGAGCGCCTCCTCGTCCATCCCGGGGTCGGCACCGGCCATCGGCACGACCACCGCGCCGTTGGCCAGATAGAAGTTCAGATAGGGCACGACGACGTCCTCGTCGCCGCGACGGACCCGCGGCAGCAGCTCGAGCTCCTCGACCTCGAGGCCGGCGTCGCGCAGCCGGGCGGCGTTCTCGCGTGCCGTCTCGGCGTTCGGGTCGCGGTCGTCGGCCACGGTCTGGAGCAGCACCCGCCCGGGCGCGATGAAGGCGCAGACGTTGTCGACGTGGCCGTCGGTGTCGCGGTCCTCGACGAGCCCCCGGCCGAGCCAGACGACGCGCTCGGCGCCGAGGTACTCGCCGAGCGCCGTCTCGACCCGTTCGCGCGTGCGGTCCCCGCCCCGGTTCCCGGCGAGGTTGCACTGCTCGGTGGTGACGAGCACCCCCTCCCCGTCGACGGCGACCGACCCGCCCTCGAGGATGAGCGGACACGGGTAGCGCTCGACCCCGAGCCGCGCGAGGATCCGCTCCCCGATCTGGGCGTCGCGGTCGTAGGGCGTGAAGGCCTCGCCCCAGGCGTTGAAGGCGAAGTCGGCGGCGGCGCGAGCGCCCGCCGGGCCCGGTCAGGAAGAGCGGCCCCGAGTCACGGATCCACGAGTCGTCGATCGGGATCGCGACGACGTCGAGGTGCTCGGCGGTGCAGCGCCGCCGCGCGTCCTCGGCGTGGAGCGGGTCGGCGATCATCGTGACCGGCTCGAAGGCGGCGATCGCGCCGGCCACCGCCGCGTGCGCGTCGCGCGCCGCCTCGATCGTCGTCCCCCGCCAGGCCGCCTCGCGCGCCGGCCAGCAGATCAGCGTGCGCTCGTGCTCGGCCCACTCGGCCGGCATCCGCAGGCCGGCCTCGCGCGGGGTTGCGCTCAACGATGGGCCTTCTTGGTCCGGGCGCGCTCCTCCTGGCGCTCGACGACCTGGGTCACGAGCCGCAGGATCGGCTCCGGCCCGGAGGCCTTCGCCTGGCCGTGCTCGAACGCGGCGCGCCACTCCTTCACGTGACCCTTGTCGGCCAGCTCGTTGAAGTCGGCGCGCACGACCGAGAGGCGGACCTTCGCGTCCTCGGCGATCCCCTTCGCCACCTTCGGCCCGGGCACCTCGACGCGGTAGAGCTGGACGTCGCCGCGGCCGCGCAGCTCGAGGCCGACCACGAGCTTGAGCTGCGCGAGCGCCGGCACGTCGGCGACGAAGCGGGTGACGGCCTGCTCGATCAGCGCGCGCGTGTCCTTGGCCGGCATCGGCCGCGGAGTCTACGCGGCGGCGGGCGGCCGCCGGCCGGGGCCGCTCAGATCTTGTGGCGCTGCAGCAGCTTCTTCCCGATCACCATGCGCTGGATCTCGGAGGTGCCCTCGCCGATCAGGAGCAGCGGCGCGTCGCGGTAGAGCCGCTCGATCTCGTACTCCTTCGAGTAGCCGTAGCCGCCGTGGATCCGGAAGGACTCCTCGACGCAGAACCGGCCCGCCTCGGAGGCGAAGAGCTTCGCCATGCCGGCCTCGAGGTCGGAGCGCTCGCCGGCGTCCTTGAGCCGTGCGGCGCGCAGCGTCATGAGCCGGGCGGCGTCGACCTGGGTGGCCATGTCGGCGAGCTTGAACTGGATCGCCTGGTGCTGGGCGATCGGCTTGCCGAACGTCTTGCGCTCCTGGCTGTAGCGCAGCGCGAGCTCGAGCGCCCGCTGGGCGATCCCCACGCCGCGGGCGGCGACGTTCACCCGGCCGACCTCGAGCGCGTCCATCATCTGGACGAAGCCCCGGCCGAGGCCCGCCTCCTCGCCGCCGAGGATGTTCTCCGCCGGGCAGCGGTAGCCGTCGAAGACGAGCTCGGTGGACTCGACGCCCTTGTAGCCCATCTTCTTGATCTTCGGGGGGACCGTGAAGCCGGCGAGCTCGCCGGTGTTCTCGTGGGCGCCGGGCTCCTTCTCGGCGATGAAGCACGTCATGCCCTTGTAGGCGGGCTCGGCGGCGGTGTCGGTCTTCACCAGGACGAAGCAGAGGGCGGACATGAGCCCGTTCGTGACCCACATCTTCTGGCCGTTGATCTCCCACGCGCCGTCGTCGCGCCGCGTCGCGGTCGACTTGATGCCCTGCACGTCGGAGCCGACCTCGGGCTCGGACAGCGAGAAGGAGGCGCGGATCTCGCCGGTCGCCATCCGCGGCAGGAAGCGCTCCTTCTGCTCGTCGCTGCCGAACTTCATCAGCAGGTAGGAGCCGATGAAGTGCGTGTTGATGATCCCGGAGATCGAGATCCACCCCCGCGAGAGCTCCTCGACGATCATCGAGTAGGTCGTCAGGTCGAGCCCCATGCCGCCGTGCTCCTCGGGGATCGTCACCCCGAACAGCCCGAGCTCCCGCATCTGCTCGACGATCGGCTCGGGGAACTCGTCCTCGTGGTCGTAGTGCTCGGCGTTGGGGAGGATCTGCTCGTCGACGAACTGGCGCACCATGTCGGTGATCGCCTTCTGCTCGTCGGTCTTGTCGGTGAACTGCGGGCTGGCGATGGCCATCGGGGCGGCCTCCGGGTCAGGTTCAGGGTGCCGGTCAGGATACCGGCGGGACGGGCTCCGGGATCAGCGCGGCGCGTAGGCGACGCGCCAGGCACCGCCGGTCGGGCGGTACTCGGCCGGCGCGTTGACGTTCACGCCTCGCAGCAGGACGGTGCGCCCGCGAGCGTCGACGATGCGCCCGCCGTGGGTCGCGTCGGGCTCGGCGCGGAGCGCGGGCAGGAGCGGCCGATCCTAGACTCCCGCGCGTGGCCGAGGGCGCAGCACCCGAGATCACCCCGGAGCTCGCGGCCCGCGCGCTCGCCGGCTCGTTCCCCGGCGATCTCGGGATCGAGTTCGTGTCGATCGCCGAGGACGAGGTGCGGGCGCGAATGGTCGTCGACCGTCGCCATCTCCATCCCGGCGGCTACGTCCACGGCGGCGCGTGGGTCGCCTTCGCCGACACGGTCGCGGCGTGGGGCACGATGCGCCGGCTCGGGGCTGGGAGCGACTTCACCACCGTCGAGCTGAAGACGAACGTGTTCGCGGCCGCGCGCGAGGGCGATGAGCTGATCGGCGTCGGCGCGCCCCTGCACGTGGGCCGGCGCACGCAGGTCTGGGAGGTGCGGGTCGAGCGCGACGGCCGCCTCGCGGCCTTCTTCGCCTGCACGCAGATGGTGCTGTGAACTTCGCCCGCGACGTCGTCGACGCGGCGCCGGCCGGACCGGCTCGCGCTGGTCGAGCTGGCGCGCGACGGGTCGCGGCGCGAGTGGCGCTTCGGGGAGGTGGCGGACCGCGCGGCGCGGCTGGCGGGTACGCTCGCCGCGCGCGGGGTCGGCCGGGGCGACGTCGTGATGACGCTGATCGGCAACCGGCCCGAGTGGGTGCTCGCGATGGTGGCCTGCTTCCGCCTCGGCGCCATGGTGCTGGCCGGCAACGAGCAGCTCCGCGCGAAGGACCTGCGGCTGCGGCTCGACGCGGCGCGGCCGGCGGCGGTCGTCGCCGACGAGCGCGACCGGGCGGAGCTCGAGGCGGCGCGTCCGGACTGCGAGGTGCTCCTGGTGCCCGACGAGGCGCTCTTCGCCGGCCGGCCGCGCCGGCTGCGGAGCTCGCGGCGGACGACGGCTGCCTCGTCACCTTCACGAGCGGCACGACCGGCGAGGCGCGCGGGGTGCTCCACGGCCAGCGCTACCTCGCCGGCCAGCGGCTCCAGGCCGAGCACTGGCTCGACGCGCGACCCGGCGACCTCGTCTGGTGCACGGCGGCGAGCGGCTGGTCGAAGTCGGCGCGCAACGTCTTCATCGCGCCGTGGCTCCGCGGGGCCGCGGCGCTGCTGCACGACGCGCGCTTCGACCCGGCGGAGCGGCTGGAGATCCTCGCGCGCGAGCGGGTGGACGTGCTCTGCATGGCGCCGACCGAGTACCGCGTGATCGCCAAGCGCGCCGAGCCGCGGCCCGTGCCGGGCCTGCGCAGCCTCGTCGCCGCGGGGGAGGCGCTGAACCCCGAGGTGCTGCGGGTCTTCGCGGAGGCGATGGGGCTCCAGATCCGCGACGGCTACGGCCAGACCGAGACGGGCCAGACCACCGGGGTCCCGCCGGGCGGCGCGGTGCGGCCCGGCTCGATGGGCCCGGCGCTGCCGGGCGTGCGGCTGTGGGTGGAGGACGGCGAGCTGCGTCGCCGACCCGCGAACGTCCCGACGTTCTTCGTCTCGCTATCTCGGCGAGGGGTCGCCGGGGAGGCACGAGCCGTGGCGCACGGGCGACCGCGTGCGCCGCGGACGAGGATGGATACCTCTACTTCGAGGGCCGCGCCGACGACGTGATCATCACCGCCGGCTACCGGATCGGCCCCTTCGAGGTCGAGTCGGCGCTGGTCACGCACCCGGCCGTGGCGGAGGCCGCGGTGGTCGCCGCGCCGGACGAGGAGCGCGGCAGCGTGGTGCGCGCGGTCGTCGTGCTGCGCGACGGCTGGGCGCCGAGCCCGGCGTTGGCGCGCGAGCTGCAGGACCACGTCAAGGCCGAGACCGCGCCCTACAAGTATCCGCGGATCGTCGACTTCGCCGCGGAGCTGCCGAAGACCGCGAGCGGGAAGGTGCGGCGGGCGACGCTGCGGGGCGAGGGGCCGTAGGGGCTTCGGGCGGGGCTCCTGGCCTCGGGCCGGGGCTCATGGCCTCGGTGGGCGGCCGGGGTGGCGTGCCTGGCGTGGGGCGCGGGCGCGAGCGAACGGCGCAGGGAAGGCGGTGCGATCGGGTGCGGCGTCTCGTGGGCGGCGGCACGGCCCGAGCGAACGGCGCCGGGAAGGCGGTGCGATCGGGTGCGGCGTCTCGTAACGCCCGGGTGCCCAGGTGTCACGGGTTGTTCGCGCGAACGGCGGGCGAAGACGGTCCTCCGCACGTTGACCCTGATATGCACGGGAAACGTGAAGCGGAGCGCGTCGACGGGCATGTCGGCGTCACTCCCACTCGACGCGGCCGTCAGCCCCGGCCCCACGGCGGCCCCCGACCCCAGCGGCTACGCTCGCCCGAGTGACCGCCCTCGCCACCTCGCTCTTCTGGAGCCTCGGCCTGCTCGGGATCCTCATCTGCGCGATCGCGGTCGCGGCGCTCGTGATCCCGATGTTCCGGGCCGATCGGCCGGACCCGCCCGAGGACGACCTCGAGGTCTGAGCGCCGCCCGCGGCACGCGAACGCCGCGCAGCCCGCGGCACGCGAACGCCGAGCGCCGCCCGCCGCCCGCGAACGCCGGTCTGAGCGCCCGGCGCTACGCCCGGATCCGCTCGCCCTTCGGATCCCACAGCGGCTCGACCGCCACCTCGCCCTCGACCCAGCGGTCGAAGATGTCCACCGCCACCGCCGTGCCGGGCTCGGCGTGCTCGGGCGGCAGGTAGGCGTAGGCGATCGAGCGGCCGACCGTGAACCCGTAGGCCCCGGTCGTCACCCGTCCCACGATCGCGTCTCCCACCCGCACCGGCTCGTTGCCCAACGCCACGGAGCGCGGGTCGCTGAGCACGAGGCACCGCAGCCGCTTCCGCGGGCCGGCCTCCCGCGCCGCGACGAGCGCCTCCCGCCCGACGAAGCCCCCGTCCTTGTCCAGCCGCACGCAGAAGCCGACGCCGCCCTCGTACGGCGTCTCGTCCGGCGTGATGTCCGCCGCCCACAGGCGGTAGCCCTTCTCGATCCGCAGGGTGTCGATCGCCCGGTAGCCCCCGGCGACGATGCCGTGCGGCTCGCCCGCCGCCCACAGCGTCCGCCACAGCGCGAGCCCGTACTCGGTCGGGCAGTAGAGCTCCCAGCCCAGCTCCCCGACGAAGGTGACCCGCAGCGCCCGGCACGGCACGTCGCCGACGGTGATCTCGCGCATCGTCATGTACGGGAACGCCTCACCGGACAACTCGGCCGGCGTCACCGCGCCCAGCACGTCCCGCGCGCGCGGGCCCCAGAGGCCGAAGCACGACCACTGGGCGGTGACGTCGGCCACCCGCACGCTCCCGTCCGCCGGCGCGTGCGCGCGGATCCAGCCGAGGTCGTGGTTGCCGAACGCCGTCCCGGTGACGATCGAGAAGGCGTCCTCGCGCAGGCGCGTCACCGTGAAGTCGCACTCGATCCCGCCGCGCGTGTTGAGCATCTGGGTGTAGGTGATGCCGCCGACGGCCCGCGCGACCTCGTTGTCGCACAGCCGCTCGAGGAAGGCCGCGGCGCCCGCTCCCGAGACCTCGAGCTTCGCGAAGGAGGACTCGTCGAACAGGCCCGCCCGCTCCCGCGTGCCGGCGTGCTCGGCGCCGATCGCCGGCGACCAGTGCTCCCCGGCCCACCCGCGCGGGCGCAGGGACTCGTCCCCCGCCTCGGCGTTGGCCTCGTACCAGTTCACCCGCTCCCAGCCGGACTTCTCGCCGAACACGGCGCCGTGGTCGCGGTGCCAGTCGTTCGCGGCGCTCACGCGGAGCGGCCGCCCGGCCCGCCGCTCGTGGCCCGGGTACTTGATGTCGTAGTAGGTCTCGTAGACCTCGCGCACCCGCTTGAGCGTGTAGGCGGGCGAGCGGTACTGCGCGCCGAAGCGCCGGATGTCCATGTGCCACAGGTCGAGCGAGGGCTCGCCCTCGGCGATCCACTCGGCCATGACCTTGCCGATCCCGCCGGCGCCGGCGAGACCGTGCGCGCAGAACCCGGCGGCGACGAAGAGGCCGCGCACCTCCGTCTCGCCGAGGCAGAACTCGCCGTCCGGGGTGAAGGCCTCGGGGCCGTTGATGAGCCGCGTCACGGTGATGTCGTTCATCGCCGGCACGCGACGGCGTGAGTTCTCCACGATCTCCTCGAAGCGCTCCCACTCCTCCTCGAGCAGGCGGCCGTTGAAGTCCGGCGGGATCGCGTCGAGCCCGCGACCCTCGTCGGTCATCGACCACGGGGCGCTGTCGCGCTCGTAGCCGCCCATGACGAGGCCGCCGCCCTCCTCGCGGTAGTAGACGAGGAGATCCGGGTCGCGCAGGGTCGGGAGCCGGGCGCCGTCGCGCTCGCGGAAGGGCTGGGTGACGAGGTACTCGTGCGCCATCGGGACGATCGGCACCCGCACCCCGGCCAGGCGGCCGATCTCCGCCGCGAACATGCCACCGGCGTTGACCACGACCTCGGTCGCGACGTCCCCCTTCTCGGTGCGCACGCCGCGGACGCGGCCGTCCTCGACGTCGATCCCGGTGACGCGGCAGTTCGTGTAGATCCGCGCGCCGCCCCGCCGCGCCCCGTCGGCCAGCGCGTAGGTCAGCTGCGAGGGGTCGAGGTAGCCGTCGGTCGGCAGGTGGGCGGCGCCGAGCACCCCGTCGGTGGACATGAGCGGGAAGAGCTCCTGCGCCTCCCGCGCGGAGATCAGCTCGAGCGGCAGCCCGAACGTCTTCGCCCAGCCGGCCTGGCGCCGCAGCTCCTCGAGGCGCGCCTCGCTCGAGGCGAGCCGGATCCCGCCGCACTCCGTCCACCCGGGGTCGAACTCCGACTCCTCGCGCAGGCGGCGGTAGAGGTCGACGCTGTACATCATCATCTTCGTCAGCGAGACCGATCCGCGCAGCTGCCCGACGAGCCCCGCCGAGTGGAAGGTCGACCCGCTCGTGAGCTGGTTGCGGTCGACGAGCACCACGTCGCGCCAGCCGAGCTTCGCGAGGTGGTAGGCGATGGACGCGCCACCGACCCCGCCGCCGACGATCACGCAGCGAGCGGAGTCAGGCGGGGTGCGATCGACGGCCATGCGCGGCGGCCTCCCGGAGCCGGCGTCGGTGGTCGGGGTCCTCGGCGGCGGCGCGGAGCCGCGCGAAGTGCTCGGCCGCGTAGGCGGCGAAGTCGAAGTCGAGCGTCGAGACGGCGGACTGCACGACGCCCCACATCGCCTCGCGGAAGTCCGACATCAGCCGCATGAGGCGCAGCGCGGCCAGGCGGCCCGGCGGGCAGGGCTCCTCGAAGTACTCGGCGAGCAGGCGCTCGTCGTCCTCGAGCCCGAGCCCGTTGTTCACCGAGAGGTTCGCGAGATCGAAGTAGCGGTCCCCCATGCCCGCGTACTCCCAGTCGAGGATGCGCACGCGCGTCCCGTCGTGGAGGAAGTTGGCGGTGAGGAGGTCGTTGTGGCACGGGACCGGCGCGTGCTCCGGACCGGTCAGGGCCGCCTCGATCTCGCCCGCCGCCGCCTGGGCCGGCGCGTAGTCGTCGGGGACGGCGACGCCGCGCCCGCGGGCGATCTCGCGATAGGCCTCGACGAGCCGGAAGCTGTCGAACCGGGTCGCGAGTGGCGGGCCGGCGTGCACCGCGCGCAGCGCGGCCGCGACCTCGGCGAGCGTGCTCGGCTCCCGCAGCGCCGCGGCCTCGATCGGCCGGCCGGCGATGAAGCCCGTCACGAGGCATCCGTCGTCGGCGAGGAACGCGACGACCTCGGGGCCGACCCCGGTCGCGGCCGCCGCGGCGGTGGCGGCGCGCTCCGCGTCGCGGTCGATGCCGAGCAGCGAGGTGTCCTTGCCGGGCAGCCGCACGACGAGGTCGCGGCCGCCGAGGCGCACCCGGTAGTTGCGGTTCGTGATCCCGCCGTCGAGGGGCGCCGCCGGACCCTCTGCCGGCCCGAGGTCGGCCTCCAGCCGGGCGAGGATGCCGGCGAGCCGCTCAGGCACGCGCGAGCGCCCCGGCGGCGGCGTGGACGACGAAGCGGGCCCGGTCGCCCCGGTAGCGGTCACGCGCGAACTCGACGGCACGGCCGTCCTCCGCGTACGCGGTGCGCTCGACGAGCATCAGCGGCGATCCCGGCTCGACGTGGAGGGCGCGGGCCTGGGCCTGGCCCGCGAGCACCGGATCCAGCCGCTCGACGGCGCGCACGGGGCGGCAGCCGTACGGACCGCCGAGCAGGTCGTAGAGCGAGCCCGTGAGGTCGTGGGTGTCGAGGTCCGGGCAGCGGTCCTCCGGGATCCAGGAGTCCTCGAGCACGACCGGCTCGCCGCCCGCGAAGCGGATCCGCTCGATGCGCCAGGCCGGCGCGTCCGCCTCGAGGCCGAGCGCCTGGGCCACCGCGGCCGGGGCCGGCAGGATCCGCGCCCCGCGGACCCGGGCCCCCGGCTCGAGCCCCGAGCGCTCGAGGCGCTCGGTGAGCCCGGTGACCCGCGAGAGGTCGTGGTCGACCTTCTGGCAGGCGACGAACGTGCCGCGGCCGACCCCGCGCTCGACGAGGCCCCGAGCGGCCAGCGCGGTGAGCGCCTGGCGCACCGTCATCCGGCTCACCCCGAGCCCCGCCGCGAGCTCGCGCTCGGACGGGATGCGCGCGCCCTCGGGCAGGTCCCCGGCGGCGATGCGGTCGGCGATCTGCTCCTCGATCTGGGCGTAGACCGCGAGATCGGAGCCCGGCCGCAGCCGCCAGCGGTGCCCGAAGACCCTCGCTCGCCAGCTCATCCCTCGCGCATCCCCCCAATGGTCCGATCCAATAGCGCCCACGCTACGGGGCCGCCCGGACGACCGCAACGCCGCGTTCCCCCCTCCGTGCGGGGGCAGGCCCCGCTCGTGAGGAACCGAACTTGACTTCCGTCCGCGCGCGGCCATATTCTCGCGCCCGCCAGAGGACGGACCGTCGTACCTTTTCGGCGGCTCCGCGCCAGGACTGGGGAGAGAGGGGCGTCGCCGGCGGCGGCGCCGGGCGATCATCGGGGGGGTACGTGAGCACAGGGGAAAAGATCCAGGACGCCGACGAGCGACGGCTCGCGGAACTGGGCTACAAGCAGGAGCTGAATCGCGGCTGGAGCGGCTTCCAGAACTTCGCGATCTCGTTCACGATCATCTCGATCCTCGCCGGCTGCTTCACGACCTACTTCCAGGCGTGGAACAACGGCGGGCCGATCGCCATCTCGTGGGGATGGCTGCTGATCTCGATCCCGATCCTGATGATCGGGTTCTGCATGTCGGAGCTCGTCTCGGCGTACCCGACCGCCGGGGGCATCTACTGGTGGTCGTCGAAGCTCGGCGGGCCGGCCTGGGGCTGGTTCACGGGCTGGTTCAACCTGCTCGGGCTGATCGCGATCGCGGCCTCCGTGGACTACGCCGCGGCGCAGTTCTCGAACGCGATCCTCGGTCTCTACGGGGTGGACATCCTCGGCGTGAACTTCGGCGACTCGGCGAACATCCCGGGCGAGGTCTTCGGGCTCTTCGCGATCATCCTCACGCTCCACGCGATCGTGAACATCGCGGGTTCGCACCTCGTCGCCGTCCTGAACTCGATCTCGGTCTGGTGGCACGTCCTCGGCGTCGCGGTGATCGTCGTGATCCTCGTCCTCGCGCCGTCGAAGCACGCGAGCATCTCCTACGTGTTCACCCACACGGTCAACAACTCCGGCTTCATCGACGGATCGACGAGCGGGCTGTTCTTCGCCCTGTACATCCTCCCGCTCGGCGGCCTGCTCACGCAGTACACGATCACGGGCTTCGACGCCTCGGCGCACATCTCCGAGGAGACGCACGGCGCGGCCGAGAGCGCTCCGAAGGGCGTGTGGCGCTCGATCTTCTACTCGGCCATCATCGGCTGGGTCGTGCTGCTGGCGATCACGTTCGCCGCGTGGAACGAGAAGGCGATCAACACCGTCAACGACTACGGCGTCGGCAGCTCGATCCAGGTGTTCGCGAGCTCGGGGATGGGAACCGGCGCAGTCAAGGCGATCCTCATCATCGCCGTGCTGGGTCAGCTGTTCTGCGGCATGAGCTGCATGACGAGCGCCTCGCGCATGACCTACGCCTTCAGCCGCGATGGCGCCATTCCCGGATGGCGAATCTGGAGCAAGGTCAACGCGGCGCGCATCCCGTTCTACGCGGTGCTGTTCGTCGCGGTCCTCGCGCTGATCATCGCCCTGCCCGCGCTGAAGTACTCCAAGACCACCGGGGGACCCGTGGCCTTCCTCGCGGTTGTGTCGATCGGCGTCATCGGGCTCTACATCGCCTACGTGATCCCGATCTTCCTTCGCTGGCGGGCACGCGACAACTTCACCCCGGGTCCCTGGACGAACGGGAAGAAGTACAAGTGGATGAACCTGTTGGCGACGTTGTGGGTGGCGCTGATCACGATCGTGTTCTGCCTCCCGGTCACCCCCGGGGGCGTCCCGTTCGACAAGGACTGGAACTGGAGCCTCGTGAACTACGCGCCGATCGTGACCGGCGGAGTGTTCCTCATCGTGGGCATCTGGTGGCTCGTGAGCGCACGCCACACGTTCACCGGACCGCGCCGGACGATCGAGGAGATCGACCAGGAGGTCGTCGCCGGAGCCCAAGCCGCACTTCGCGCCATAGGTGCGGAAGCCGGCGACCTGAGCCCGGATCGCCGGCCCCCGGTCACCGCCGGGGCCGGCGATCCTCGCGCTCGGGACGGCAGCCATGACCGACAGCGCCCTCGCCATCGTCTTCGGTCCCGTCTCGCCGCCGACGGCGTTCGAGGAGACCGTCGCCCGGCTCGGGACGGGCATCCGCGTCGGCCTGCTCGCCCCCGGGTCGCGGCTGCCGCCCGAACGCGAGCTGGCCGACCAGCTGGGGATCTCCCGCTCGACGCTGCGCCACGCGATCACCGCGCTCGTGCAGAGCGGGCTGCTGCAGTCGGTGCGCGGTCGCGGCGGCGGGACCTTCGTCACCGAGGCGCCGCCGCTCGCCGGCGGCCCGGCGGTGGCGCTCGGCGCCGATGCCCGCGCGGTGCTCGACGAGCGGCTGGCCACCGAGGCCGGCGCGACGCTGCTGGCGGCCGAGCGCGCCGAGCCCGGTGACCTCGAGGCCCTCGAGGACCTCGTCGGGCGCATGGCGACCGCATCGGACTTCGACGACTACCGGCGCGCCGACATCCGCTTCCACATCGGGCTCGCCGAGGCCGCTCGCTCCCCCCGGCTCGTGGCGACGACGACGGAGATCCAGGGCCGGATGAGCGACCTCATCGCGCTGATCCCCCACCCCGAGGAGGTGCTCGCCCACTCCAACGCCCAGCACCGCCGGCTCGTCCGGCTGCTGAAGCGACGCGACAGCGCCCGGGCGGTGCAACTCTTGCGCGAGCACCTCGCCGGGACCGAGCACCTGCTGGAGGGCCTGACCCCGAGTTGACACGACCACGCCGGAATCGAGTAGGTTGGGAAAGGATGGCGATGCATACCATTGGAGTGGCAGCGTGACCCTCGACGACCTGAAGGACCGCGTCGCCCGCGGGGAGATCGACACGGTGCTCCTCGCCATCGCGGACATGCAGGGCCGCCTCCAGGGCAAGCGCCTCACCGCCTCGCACTTCCTCGACGAGGTCGTGCCCAACCACTCGGAGGGCTGCAGCTACCTGCTCGCCGTCGACGTCGACATGGAGACCGTCGACGGCTACGAGCTGACGTCGTGGGACAAGGGATACGGCGACTTCGTCATGGCGCCGGACCTCGACACCCTGCGCCTCGTGCCGTGGCTCCCGGGAACGGCGCTGTGCATGGCCGACATCCAGGACCACCACGGCGCCCCGGTGCCCTCCTCCCCGCGCCAGATCCTGCGCCGCCAGCTCGACCGGCTCACCGAGCGCGGCTGGACGGCCTACGCGGCCAGCGAGCTGGAGTTCGTGCTCTTCAACGACTCCTACGAGGACGCGTGGCACAAGCGCTACGTCGATCTCGAGCCCGCCAACCTCTACAACGTCGACTACTCGCTGCTCGGGACCTCGCGCGTGGAGCCGCTGATCCGCCGCATCCGCAACGAGATGACCGGCGCCGACATGGTCGTCGAGAACTCGAAGGGCGAGTGCAACTACGGCCAGCACGAGGTGAACTTCCGCTACGGCACGGCGCTGGAGGCGGCGGACAACCACTCGATCTACAAGAACGGCGCGAAGGAGATCGCCGCCCAGGAGGGCCGGGCCATCACCTTCATGGCCAAGATCGACGAGCGCGAGGGCAACTCGTGCCACATCCACCTGTCGATCGTCCGCGACGACGGCTCGGCCCTGTTCCCCGACGAGCCCGAGACGTTCCGCCGCTTCATCGCCGGCCAGCTCGCCTGCATGCGCGAGCTCACGCTGTTCTTCGCGCCGCAGATCAACTCCTACAAGCGCTTCTGCAAGGGGTGGTTCGCCCCGACCGCCGTGGCCTGGGGCGAGGACAACCGCACCTGCGCCCTCCGCGTGGTCGGACACGGCTCGGCTCGTCGTCTCGAGAGCCGTCTGCCCGGCGGCGACGTCAACCCCTACCTCGCCCTCGCGGCGATGATCGCCTCGGGGCTCCACGGGATCGAGCAGGAGCTCGAGCTCGAGCCGCCGCTGGTGGGCAACGCCTACGACGCGGACAAGCCGCACGTGCCGTCCACGATGCACGAGGCGCGCGACCTGTTCGCGAAGTCCGCCGTGGCGCAGGAGGCGTTCGGCGAGGACGTCGTGAGGCACTACCTCAACTACGCCCACATCGAGCTCGAGGCGTTCGACGCCGCGGTCACCGACTGGGAGAAGTTCCGGGGGTTCGAGCGCCTGTGAGGCCCGTCGTCGGCCTGTGCACCGCGCAGGAGCGCGCGCGGTGGGCGGTGTGGGACCAGGAGGCCGTGCTCCTGCCCCGCAACTACGTCGACCGGGTGCAGGGCGCCGGGGCGATCGCCGTCCTGCTGCCGCCCGACCCCGCGGCGACCGAGGAGCCCGACGCGCTGCTCGACCACGTCGACGGCCTGCTGCTCGCGGGCGGCGCGGACATCGACGCGGCGGCCTACGGCGCGGACCCGCATCCGCTGACCGTCGACACCGTTCCCGTCCGCGACGCCTTCGAGATCGCGCTCGCGCGCCGGGCGATGGAGCGGGACCTCCCGGTGCTCGGGGTCTGCCGGGGCCTGCAGATCATGAACATCGCCCGCGGCGGCACCCTGCTCCAGCACATCCCCGAGGCGCTCGGCCACGAGCGCCACCGCCCCGTGCTCGGGACCTTCGAGGGGGCCGACCACGACGTCGAGCTCGAGCCCGGATCGCTCGCCGCCACGGCGGCGGGGGCCACGCACTGCGCCACGAAGTCCCACCACCACCAGGGGGTGGACGCGCTCGGGGACGGCCTGCTCGTCACCGGCCACGCGCCGTTCGACCGCTTCCCGGAGGCGATCGAGCTGCCCGGACGGCGCTTCGCCCTGGGCATCCAGTGGCACGCCGAGGCCACCGACGAGGACCGCATCATCGGCGCGTTCGTCGCGGCCGCCCGGGCGGCCCACGACGCGCAGGCCGGGGCCGAGGCGTGAGCGCCGTCGCGCGCGCGCTCTCCTACCCGTACGCGCGGGCGGCGGAGGACGCGGGCGGCGGGCCGCCGGCGGAGGTCGGCGACCGCCGGGCGCTCCTGGCGATCGGCGCGAACGCGTCGCCGGACGCGCTCGCCGGCAAGCTCGGCGACGCCGCGGGCGAGGTGCCCTCCGCGTCGGCCTGGCTCGCCGGCTTCGACGTCGTCTACTCCGCCCACGTCGCGCCCTACGGCGCGATCCCGGCGACGCTGCAGCAGAGCCCCGGCACGGAGGTCGACGTCTGCACCCTGTGGGTCACCGACCGCGAGCTCGACCTCCTCCACCCGACCGAGGGCAACTACCGCTTCGGCCGCCTCGACGGGATCGAGCTGCGGCTCCGCGACGGCTCGCGCCTGGGGGCGATCGCCTCGTACGTCTCGCGCCACGGCTGTCTGCGCGTCGACGGCGAGGAGGTCGCGCTCGCCGCGGTGCCCGCCCGCCGGCGCGGGCTGCCGGCGCTCGACCAGCACGGCATCCTCGAGCGCGTGCGCTCGGACCTCGCGCCGGACCGCGACCTGCCCGCGTTCGTCGCCGAGCAGGTGGAGGACCCCGACCTCCGCGCCGCGCGCAGCGCCCGGCTCGCCGCCGGCGCCGCCCCGCTGCGCTTCCCCGGCTTCACCGAGGAGCCCCGGTGCTGAGCGTGCTCGAGCCCGCCACCGAGCAGGTGCTCGCGGAGCTCCCGCAGGCGGGCGTGGAGGAGGCCGACGCCGCCGTGGCCCGGGCGAAGGCCGCCCACCCGGCGTGGCGGGCGCTGGCGGCGCCCGAGCGCGCGCGGCTCCTGCGCCGCCTGGCCGACGCGATGGCCGAGCGCCACGAGGACCTCGCCGTGCTCGAGGCGCGCAACGCCGGGAAGCCGATCGGCTCCGCGCGCGGCGAGATCGCCATGGCCATCGAGACCTTCGGCTACTACGCGGGCGCCCCCGAGCGCCTGCTCGGCGACACCATCCCGGTCGCCGGCGGCGTGGCGATGACCTTCCGCGAGCCGCTCGGCGTCGTCGCGCTCATCACGCCCTGGAACTTCCCGCTGACGATCGCCTGCTGGAAGCTCGGGCCCGCCCTGGCCGCGGGGAACACCGCGGTGCTGAAGCCGGCCGAGCTCACGCCGCTCACCGCGGTGGAGCTCGAGCGCATCGCGCTCGAGGCCGGGATCCCCGAGGGCGTGGTGAACGTCGTCGTCGGCCCGGGCCGCGTGGTCGGGCAGCGGCTGGTCGAGCATCCCGACGTCGCGAAGGTCGCCTTCACCGGCTCGACCGAGGTCGGCCGCTCGATCGCCGCGGGCGCCGCCGGGACCATCAAGCGGGTCACGCTCGAGCTGGGTGGCAAGTCGGCGAACGTCGTCTTCGCCGACGCCGACGTCGAGGCGGCGGCGGCCGCCGCTCCGGGGGCGGTGTTCGACAACGCCGGCCAGGACTGCTGCGCCCGCTCGCGGATCCTCGTCGAGCGCCCGGTCCTCGAGCGCTTCCTCGCCGCGCTCGAGCCGCACGTCACCGGCATCCGGGTCGGCGACCCGCTCGACCCCGGCACGGAGATGGGCCCGCTGATCTCGGCCGGCCAGCGCGAGACCGTGGCGTCGTTCGTGCCCGAGGGCGCGCCGGTCGCGTTCCGCGGCACGGCGCCGGGAGGCGCGGGGTTCTGGTACCCGCCGACGGTGCTCTGCCCCGTCGACCCCGCCGACCGCGCGGTGCGCGAGGAGATCTTCGGGCCGGTCGCGGCCGTCGTGCCGTTCGACGGCGAGGCCGAGGCGATCGCGCTCGCGAACGACACGATCTACGGGCTCTCGGGCTCGGTCTGGACCCGCGACGGCGCGAAGGCGCTGCGCGTCGCCCGGGCGATCGAGACCGGGGTGCTGTCGATCAACTCGAACAGCTCGGTCCGGGTGCAGACGCCGTTCGGCGGCTTCAAGCAGTCGGGCGTGGGCCGCGAGCTCGGCCCGCACGCGCTCGACCACTACACCGAGGTCAAGACGGTCTACTACGCGACGGAGGGGTGAGGCGTGGCCGGACGGCTCGAGGGCAGGGTGTGCGTGATCACCGGGGCGGCGAGCGGGATCGGCGCCGAGACGGCGCGGCGGTTCGCCGAGGAGGGCGCCGTCGTGGTCGGCGTCGATCTCGCCACCGGCGCCGAGGGGGAGCTCGCGCTGCAGGTGGACGTCACCGACGAGGAGGACGTCGCGGCGATGTACGGCGAGGTCCGCGAGCGCTTCGGCCGGATCGACGTGCTCTTCAACAACGCCGGGATCTCGCCCCCCGACGACGTCTCGGTGCTCGAGACCTCGCTCGAGGCGTGGCGCACCGTGCAGGAGGTCAACCTCACGTCGGTCTTCCTCTGCTGCAAGCACGGCATCCCGCACCTGCTCGAGTCCGGCGGCGGGAGCGTGATCAACACGGCGTCGTTCGTCGCGGTGATGGGCGCGGCGACCTCGCAGATCTCCTACACCGCCTCGAAGGGCGGCGTGCTCGCCCTCTCCCGGGAGCTCGGCGTGGAGCTCGCCCGCCAGGGCGTGCGGGTCAACGCGCTGTGCCCGGGGCCGGTGTCGACCCCCGCTGCTCGAGGAGCTCTACGCGAGCGACCCCGAGGAGGCCGCGCGACGGATGGTCCACCTGCCGATGGGCCGCTTCGCCCAGCCGCGGGAGCTCGCCAACGCCGCGCTGTTCCTCGCCAGCGACGAGTCCTCCTACGTCACCGCCTCGACGTTCCTCGTCGACGGCGGGCTCACGAACGCCTACGTGACGCCGCAGTAGGCCGGTCCGCGGGCCGGCGCTCCGGTGCCGCGGTGCGCGCGGGTCAGCGCATCACCGACGCGCCGTAGCCGGCGTCGCGGATCGCCGCGAGCACCCGGTCGGCGTGCTCCCGTCCGCGGGTCTCGAGCACGAGTTGGACGCCGGTCTCCCGCACGTGGAGCGACACCCCCTCGCGGACGTGCTCGACCTCGACGACGTTCGCGCCGGTGCCCGCGACGAGCGCCAGGAGGCGCGCCAGACCGCCGGGGGTGTCCGGCACGCGCGAGAGCAGCGCGAGCCGCCGGCCCTGCCCGGTCTCGTGCCGCCGCGCGATCGAGGCGAGCAGTCCGGCGTCCACGTTCCCGCCCGAGAGCACCGCGACGGTGGTGCCGCGCGGCGCCGGCGCGACCTTCCCGGCGAGCAGCGCGGCGACGCCGACGGCGCCCGCGCCCTCGACGACGAGCTTCGCGCGCTGGAGCAGCAGGACCATGGCCTCGGCCGTCTCCTCCTCCCCCACGCAGACGACGTCGTCGACCCAGCGCCGCACCAGCGGGAGGGTGACGCCGCCCGGGCGCTTGATCGCGATGCCGTCGGCGATCGTCAGCGCCGCTTCGACGGTGACCGCCTGGCCGGCGTCGAGCGAGGCGCGACACGACGGGCACGCGTCGACCTGCACGCCCACGACGCGGACCTCCGGGCGCGCCGCCTTGACCGCGATCGCGACGCCGCTCACGAGGCCCCCGCCGCCGACCGGCACGACGACCTGCGCGAGGTCGTCGACCTGGTCGAGCAGCTCGAGCCCGAGCGACCCCTGGCCGGCGACGACGACCTCGTCGTCGAACGGGTGGACGAACGCCGGGCCGCCGGGCTCGGCCGCCCGGATCCGCGCGGCCGCGACGCAGTCGTCGACGCTGCCGGTGACCTGGTGGATCTCGGCGCCGAGGCCGGCCGCGGCCTCGGCCTTGGCGATCGGGGCGTCGTCGGGGATGAAGACCTCGCAGCGCACGCCCCGGGCCCGCGCCGCGTAGGCGACGGCCTGGGCGTGGTTGCCGGCGCTCGCGGCGACGACGCCCGCGGCGCTGCCCTCCGGGCCGAGCGCGGCGAGCTTCGCCATCGCGCCGCGCAGCTTGAACGACCCGGTGCGCTGGAGGTTCTCGGCCTTGAGCGCCACCGTCCCGCCGACGCGCGCTCCCAGCGTCCGCGACGAGAGCACCGGCGTGGCGCGCACGACGCCCTCCCCCGCGACGGCGGCGCGGCGAACCGCTTCCACGTCGAGCGTCGGCGCCGTGCCCCGTCCCATCAGCCCGGCAGCGCGATCACGGCGTCGACCTCGACCTGCGCGCCCTTCGGCAGCGCGGCGACCCCGATCGCCACCCGGGCCGGCGGATCGGCCGCGAAGAACTCCGCGTAGACCTCGTTCACCGCGGCGAACTCGGCCATGTCGGTGAGGTACACCGTCACGCGCACCGCGTCGCCGAGGCCGGCGCCGGCGGCGGCGCAGACCGCCGCCAGGTTCTCCAGGCAGCGCCGAGCCTGCTCGGCGGCGTCGGCGCCGACGATCTCGCCGGTGGCCGGGTCGAGCGGGATCTGCCCGGAGCAGAAGAGCAGGCCTTCGGCCCGGACCGCATGGACGTAGGGACCGACGGCCTCCGGCGCACCCGGCGCCGTGACGGTCTCGCGCGACGACGCCACTCGCTCCTCCTCTGGTCGGTGCGGCAGACCTTATCCCGCGGTCGAGGGATCGGCCCCCGCCCGCGGGTGCGGGGCAGCGCGAGAGGTCATCTACCCTGCGGCGAGATGCCGAACGCGCTCGCCCGGGAGACCTCGCCCTACCTGCTCCAGCACCGGGACAACCCGGTCGACTGGCGGCCGTGGGGCGAGGCGGCGCGCGCCGAGGCGGCCGAGCGCGACGTGCCGCTGCTCGTCTCGATCGGCTACTCGGCCTGCCACTGGTGCCACGTCATGGAGCGCGAGTCCTTCGAGGACCCGGCGATCGCCGCGGTGATGAACGAGCGCTTCGTCCCGATCAAGGTCGACCGGGAGGAGCGCCCCGACGTCGACGCGCTCTACATGGAGGCGTGCCAGGCGATGACCGGGCGCGGCGGATGGCCGCTCAACGCCTTCGCGACGCCGGACGGCGCGCCGTTCTGGGCCGGCACGTACTTCCCGCCCGAGCCGCGCCAGGGCATGCCGTCCTGGCGGCAGGTGCTCGACGCCATCGCCGAGGCCTGGGCCGAGCGGCGCGAGGCCGTCCGCGGCCAGGGCGCCCAGGTCGCCGAGCGACTCGTCGGCGGGGCCGGCCTGCGCCCGTCGGCCGATCCGCTCCACGCGGGCCTGCTGGCCGAGGCGGTGCAGGGGATCGCGGGGAGCTACGACGAGGCCAACGGCGGCTTCGGCGGGGCGCCGAAGTTCCCGCCCGCCTCGACGGTGGAGCTCCTCCTCGCGCGGGGCGAGCGGGAGATGGCGCTGGGCACGCTGCGCGCGATGGCCGCCGGCGGGCTCTACGACCAGGTCGGGGGCGGGTTCGCGCGCTACAGCGTCGACGCCCGCTGGGTCGTGCCGCACTTCGAGAAGATGCTCTACGACAACGCGCTGCTCGCGCGGGCCTACCTCCACGGCGGGCTCGCGGCGAGCGAGCCGGACCTCGTGCGCGTGTGCGAGGAGACGCTCGACTGGGCCCTGCGCGAGATGCGCGGCGAGGAGGGCGGCTTCTTCTCCGCGCTCGACGCCGACTCCGAGGGCGAGGAGGGGCGCTACTACGTGTGGACCCCGGCCGAGATCCGAGCGGCGCTCGGACGACGAGGCGCTCGCCGACGGAGGCGATCGCCCACTTCGGCGTGAGCGAGCGCGGGAACTTCGAGGGCCGCAACGTGCTCGTGCGCGCCGGCGCGCCGCCCGACCGCCTGCCGGAGATCCGCCGCCGGCTCTACGCCGCGCGGGAGCAACGGGAGCGGCCGGGCCTCGACGACAAGCGGCTGTGCGGCTGGAACGCGCTGATGGTCGCGGCGCTCGCCGACGCCGGCGCGGCGCTCCGGCGACCCGACTACCTCGAGGCGGCGACGGCGTGCGCCGGGTTCCTGCTCCGCGACCTGCGCGACGGCGACGGCCGCCTGCTGCGCACCTACAACCGCGGCGAGGCGAAGATCCCCGCCTTCCTGGAGGATCACGCGTTCCTCGTCGAGGCGCTGCTGGCCCTCTACGAGGCGACGTGGGAGCCGCGCTGGTTCACCGCCGCGCGCGATCTGGCCGAGACGATGATCGCCCGCTTCGGCGACGCCGAGCACGGCGGTTTCTTCACCACCGCCGACGACGCCGAGAGGCTCGCCGCGCCGCGGCGCAAGGACCTCGAGGACTCGCCCGTCCCCTCCGGCAACGCCGCGGCCGCCTACGCCCTGCTGCGCCTGGCCGCGCTGACCGGCGAGGCGTCCTACGAGGGCGCGGCGGTCGGCGTCCTGCGCCTGCTCGCGCCGGTCGCGGTGCGCCACCCGACCGCCTTCGGCCACCTGCTGCTCGCGCTCGACTTCCACCTCGCGCCGGTGCGCGAGGTGGCGATCGTCGGGCCGTCACCCGAGCCGCTCGCCGCCGTCGTCCGGGGCGCGTTCCACCCCCACGTCGTGCTCGCGGGCGCCGAGGCGGCCGCAGGTGGCGGCGCGGGGGCCGCGGGGGGCGAGGCGGGGGCCGCGGGGGGCGAGGCGGCGGTCACGGGCGGCGACCCGGCGGTCCCGCTGCTCGCGGGCCGAGGCCCGGTGGAGGGCCGGGCCGCGGCCTACGTCTGCGAGCGCTTCACCTGTCAGGCGCCGGTGACGGACCCGGCGGCGCTCGCCGCCGCGCTCGGCGGGACGTAGCGTCGCCGCACCCGGACCGGCGCGCGGCGCCGGGCCGGCGGGGGTTGAGCCGCTGCGGCGCCGGCGTCGGCGCCCGCGGGGCGTGACGTGCGCAGACCGGCGACGCGCCGACACGAACGACATCCGGGGAAGGGCCCGATCGTGAGAGGCAAGCCACGGCGTCCGGGCGCTCGGGACGCACGGTTCGCGAGATGCTTCCGCTTCCGCCATTGACCGCGATAGGCGCGGTCGATGGCGCACGGACGTCCGCGAAGGCGTCGCGCGGAGCCCTCGTGCCCGACTGCGCCGGCCCTCCTCGATGCCGTTGCCCGCCGTCTACGCCCGCGCCGGCTCCACCGCCTCGGCGCCCGGCGAGATCTCGCCCGTGGCCTCGACCGGCTCGCGCTCCACCTGGCCGCTGCCCCGCGGGACGAGGAGCAGGGCGAGCACGATCCCGAGCGCGGCGAACCCGGCACCGACCGCGAACGCGGCCTGGAAGCCCTCGGTCAACGCCCCGGGCAGGGCGTCGCGCGCGCCGCGGGCGGCGCTCATCACGTCGCCGGTCCGCGAGGTGGCGACGGTCGAGAGGATCGCCAGGCCGAGCGCCCCGCCGACCTGCTGGGCGGTGTTGATCAGCCCCGACGCCAGGCCCGCCTCGGCCGCCTTCACGCCCGAGACCGCCGTGATCGTGAGCGGCACGAAGGAGAAGCCGAGCCCGAACGCGACGATGATCGACGGCAGCAGGACGTCGCCCGAGAAGGACCCGTCGACGCTCACCCCGCTGAACAGCAGCAGCCCGGCGACGATCAGCGCGAGGCCCCCGACGAGCACGGGCTTGGTCCCGACCCGCTGCACCAGCGCCGACGCGATCCCGGCGGCGAGGATGATCGACACGGCGAGCGGCAGGTAGGAGACGCCGGCCCGCAGCGCCGAGAAGCCGAGCACCTGCTGGAGGTAGAGCGAGATGAAGTAGAACATCGAGAACAGCGAGGCGCCGACGAGCAACCCGATGACGTTCGCGCTCGACACCGCCCGGTTGCGGAAGATCCCGAGCGGAGCCAGGGGAGCGCGCGAGCGTCGCTCGATCGCCACGAAGCCGGCGATCAGCGCCGCCGACAGGGCGAGCAGGCCGATCGTCTGGGTCGATCCCCAGCCGGCGCTGCCGGCGTCCACCAGGGCGTAGACGAGGATCACGAGGCCGGCCGTGATCGTCAGCGCGCCGGCGACGTCGTAGCTGCGCTCGCGGTGGTCCGCGCGACTCTCCGCGATGAGGCGCGGGGCGATCAGGATCGCGGCGACCCCGATCGGCGCGTTGACGAAGAGGACCCACTCCCAGCCGAGCCCGGAGGTCAGGAGGCCGCCGAGCAGGACGCCGGCGGCCCCGCCGGCGCCGGCCAGGGCACCCCAGATGCCGAGCGCCTTGTTCCGCTCGGTGCCCTCGCGGAAGGTGACGGTGACGATCGAGAGCGCGGCCGGGGAGAGCAGCGCCGCGCCGAGTCCCTGCACGCCGCGGGCGACGATGAGCCAGCCCTCCGACGAGGCGAAGCCGCCGAGCAGGGAGGCGAGCGAGAAGAGGCCGAGGCCGGCGATGAACATCCGGCGGCGGCCGAGCAGGTCGGCCAGGCGCCCGCCGAGCAGCAGGAAGCCCCCGAAGGCCAGGGTGTAGGCGTTCACGACCCACTGGAGGTTCTCCTGCGAGAAGCTGAGCGCGTCCTTGATCGAGGGCAGCGCGACGTTCACGATCGAGGCGTCGAGCACCACCATGAACTGGGCGGCGCAGAGCAGGACGAGCGCCCGCCAGCGGCGCGGGTCGGGGGTGTCGGGGGCGCGCTCCGCGGGAACGGCGGCGGTCGTCGCCGCGGACGGAGAGGGGGCGGTGATCTCGCTCATCGTCGGCCTTTCGGGTACAATCGGAGACTGAGTTCCGGTTCCGGTTTGCGGCAGTGTAGCGGAATCGAGGTTCCACTTGCTTCCCGAATCCGCCACCCCCGACGTCCCCCGCGCCACCCGCGCCGATGCGGTGCGCAATCGCGCGCGGGTCCTCGAAGCGGGCGCGGCGGTCTTCGCCGAGTACGGCCTCGACGCCCAGATGGACGACGTCGCCGGTCGCGCGGGCGTCGGCGTCGGCACGGTCTACCGGCACTTCCCGACGAAGGAGGCGCTGCTCGAGGCGTTGCTCCTCGACCGCGTCGGCGAGGCCATCGCCGCCTCGCGCGAGGCCGCGCGCGCCGACGATCCGTGGGAGGGCTTCGCGACGATCATGCGCCGGGCGGCCGAGATGCAGGCCTCCGACCGGGGGTTCGCCGACCTCCTCGCCGCCGGCCTGGCGCGCACGGAGGCCGTCCAGGCCGCCATGACCGAGCTGCACGACGCGATGGCGACGGTCATGCGACGCGCCCAGGCCGCCGGCTCCCTGCGCGCCGACGTCGCGCTCGACGACGTCCCGACCCTGATGTGCGGGCTCGCGCGGGTCGTCGGCTCCTCCGACCGACCCGGGTGGGAGCGCTACCTCGCGATCGTGCTCGACGGTCTGCGCGCGGACCGCGCGACGCCCCTGCCGCCGGCCCCGTGACCGTCGTCACTCCGCGGACGCGCGGTCGGGTGCTAGATATCCGTCATCCGCGCCCACGGGCGTGGTCGTACATGACGTGAGTCGCGGCGTGAGCGGCTCGCGCTTCGTCCCATGCCCCGCCTGAGTCGCTTCCTCCAGTTCCCCGCCGGCCGCAAGGCGCGCTTCGCCGTCCTCGGCGTGTGGCTGCTCGTGGCCGTGATCGCCGGTCCCTTCTCCGGCAAGCTCGAGGACGTCCAGAAGAACGAGCAGTCGAGCTTCCTCCCGGGCAACGCCGAGTCGGTCCGCGCCCTCGGCGCCGTCGAGGCGGCACGGCAGGGCGACACGGTGACCGCGATCTCGGTCTACCGCCGTCCCGACGGCCTGAACGCCGCCGACCGGCGGTTCATCGCGGCCCGGATCGCCGCGGCGCGCTCGCGTGCGGTGACACCCCCCGCGAGGGGCGTCCGCGGCGCCACGGGGCCGCAGGTCTCCCGCGACGGCACGACCGCGCTGTCCTTCACCGAGATCTTCGCCGGCGGCAAGTCCGACGTGCTGAAGACCGCCGTCGACGACCTGCGCAACGCGGAGGGGCGCGCGCCGCCCGGGCTCCAGGTCGAGGTCACCGGCCCGGCCGGGTTCTCCGCCGACGCGATCGACGTCTTCAAGCAGATCAACGGGACGCTCCTGCTGGCCACGCTGGCGATCGTCTTCGTCCTCCTGATCATCATCTACCGCAGTCCGGTCTTCTGGACGATCCCGCTCTTCTCGGTGATCTTCGCGGAGGTCACGGCCCGCGGCCTGGCCTACGGGCTCGGCAAGGCCGGGGTGACGATCAACGGCCAGATCGGCCGGCATCCTGCCCGTGCTGGTGTTCGGCGCGGGCACCGACTACGCGCTGCTGCTCGTCGCGCGCTACCGCGAGGAGCTTCGCCGCCACGAGTCCAAGACCGAGGCGATGCAGCTCGCGCTGCGCCGCGCCGGCCCGCCGATCGTCGCCTCCGCGCTGACCGTGATCGCCGGCCTGCTCTGCCTCACGCTGGCCGACGTCAACGGCACCGCCGGGCTCGGCCCGATCGGGGCCATGGGCATCGCCGTGGCCATGATCTCGAGCCTCACGCTCCTCCCGGCGCTGCTCGTCATCGCCGGGCGGCGGTGGTTCTGGCCGCGCGTCCCCCATCTCGGCGATCCGGGCACCGACGAGACCCACGGCGCGTTCCGTCGCCTCGGCGAGGGCATCCGGCGGCGCCCGCGGGCGATCTGGATCGGCACGACGGTCGCCCTGCTCGTGATGTGCCTCGGGCTCACGCAGTTCGGCACCGGGCTCACGCAGGGGAACTCGTTCCGCGGCGAGGTCGAGGCGGTCAAGGGCCAGAAGCTGCTGCAGAAGGCGTTCCCCGCGGGTGCCAACGCCCCGGTGGACGTCGTGGTCGAGAACCGCGGTCGCGTCGCCGCCGTGCAGGGCGCGCTGCGCCGCGACCCGGCCATCGCGGCGGTCCCGCCGAACGTCGCGACGAGCGAGAAGGGCTCCGTCTTCCAGGCCGTGCTGAAGGACGACCCCTACAGCGAAGCGGCCTTCAACCGGATCCCGGCGCTGCGCACGGTGGCCCGCGACGCGGGCGGCCCCGGCACGCTGGTCGGGGGACCGACCGCCCAGGAGCGCGACCTCCGCATCTCCGCCACGCGCGACAACCGGGTGATCATCCCGATCGTCCTCGCCGTCGTCTTCCTCATCCTCGTCGTGCTGCTGCGCGCGGTCGCCGCCCCGCTGCTGCTCGTCGGCACGGTGATCCTGTCGTTCTTCGCGGCGCTCGGGGTCGGCGCGCTCGCCTTCGAGTACGTGTTCGACTTCCCGGGCTCCGATCCGTCGCTGCTGCTGCTGAGCTTCATCTTCCTCGTGGCGCTCGGCGTGGACTACAACATCTTCCTCATGGCGCGCGTGCGCGAGGAGACGGTCGCCCGTGGCACGCGCCAGGGGATGCTCCGCGGGCTCGCCGTCACCGGCGCGGTGATCACCTCGGCCGGGATCGTGCTCGCGGGCACCTTCAGCGCCCTGGCCGTCCTGCCGCTCGTGTTCCTCACGCAGATCGGCTTCGTCGTCGCCTTCGGCGTGCTGCTCGACACGCTGATCGTCCGCTCGGTGCTCGTTCCCGCGCTCGTGTTCGACATCGGCCGGCCGATCTGGTGGCCCTCGCGCCTGGCCAGGCGCGACGAGCCCGAGGAGCCCGATGGCGGGAACGGCGCCCGCCGCCCGGAGCCGGAGCCCGAGCCGGAGCCGGCCGGCGCCCGCGGCTAGCGGCGACCGCCGGTTCCCGCCGAGCGCGACCGTAGGGTCCCGCGCGGCTCATGCTCAACGTCATCGGCACGATCAGCGCCGTGCTGCTGGCCCTCCTCGCCGGGCGGGCCATCCACCGGCGGATCGTCGCCCAGGAGAGCTCGGGCGGGCCGCCCGCGGCCACCGTCTCGCTGGGCATCGTCGCCGAGGCGTTCGCGACGCTGACGGTGCTGCTGCTCGCCTTCGTGCTCGTCCAGACCTTCGACTCCTTCGCCCAGGCCCGCTCCCACGCCACCGACGAGGCGAGCGGGGTGCTCAACGTCTTCGACGGCGCGCTGGTGGCGGGGCCCGCGGGGCGCCCGCTCGCGCGGACCGTCGCGTGCTACGGCCGGGCCGTCGCGGTCGACGAGTGGGACCGCCTCCAGCGAGGGGACGGCGCCTCGACGCTGGTCGAGCGCTGGGTGGCGGCGTTCCGGCCCGGGCTGGCGCTCGTCGCCGCGCGCGGGCCGCAGGCCGCGGCGCAGTCCGTGCTCTCCGCCGACCGCGACCGGACCTCGGCCCGGCGCCAGCGCGTCTCGCAGGCCTCCCCCAGCGTCCCCTGGCCGCTGCGCTGGCTGCTCATCCTCAGCGTCACCGCGACGCTCGTGATCTTCTCCGCCTACGTCGACCGGCGGCTGCGGCCGCGGGGGCGCCTGCTCGTGATCGGCAGCCTCGCCGTGCTGCTCACGATGACGATCCTGCTCATCCAGGACGTCGACGAGCCGTTCGCCGGGCCCTCCTTCGTCGGCCCGACCGCGATGCGCGCGGCGAACGCCCAGATGGAGAGCCGGCTGCGCGCCCTCGGGCCGGCCTGGGCCCCGCCGTGCGACGCGGGCGGCCGGCCGGCGCCGGCGTAGCCGCCGGACGCCGCCCTACAGCACCGGCAGGTAGCGCTCGAGCTCCCAGGGCGTGACCTGCACGCGGTAGTCGTCCCACTCCTGCCGCTTGATCTCGACGTACCGGTTGAACATGTGCTCGCCGAGCGCGCGGAGCACGAGCTCCGACTCCGCGGTGATCTCGATCGCCTCGCCGAGCGTCTCGGGGAGCTGCTCGATCCCGAGCCGGCGCCGCTCGTCCGGCGAGAGGTGGTAGAGGTTCTTCTCCATCGGCTCGGGCAGCTCGTAGCCGTGCTCGATGCCCTCGAGCCCGGCGTGGAGCAGGACGGCGAAGGTGAGGTAGGGGTTGCACGCCGGGTCGGGGCAGCGCAGCTCCATGCGCGTCGCCTTCTCCTTGCCGGGGTGGTAGAGGGGCACCCGGACGAGCGCGGAGCGGTTGCGGCGCGACCAGGCGACGTAGACCGGAGCCTCGTAGCCGGGCACGAGTCGCTTGTAGGAGTTCACCCACTGGGCGAAGATCGAGCAGATCTCCCGCGCGTGGCGGAGCTGCCCGGCGATGAAGGCCTTGCCGACGTCGGACAGGAAGTACGGATCGTCGGCGTCGTAGAAGGCGTTGCTCCCGTCGGCGAAGAGCGACTGGTGGGTGTGCATCCCCGAGCCGTTCTCGCCGTAGAGGGGCTTGGGCATGAACGTCGCGTGGAGCCCGTACTTGAGCGCGTACTCCTTCACCGTGATCCGGTAGGTCATGCAGTCGTCCGCCATCTTCATGGCGTCGGCGTAGCGCATGTCGATCTCGTGCTGGGAGGGCCCCACCTCGTGGTGGGTGTACTCGACGTGGATCCCGAGCTGCTCGAGCGCGAGCACGGTCTCCCGCCGCAGGTCCGACCCCGCGTCGAGCGCCGTGAGGTCGAAGTAGCCCCCCTCGTCGAGGACCTCGGTGGACTTGCTGTCGCGGAAGTAGAAGTACTCGAGCTCCGGGCCGACGAAGTAGTGGTCGAAGCCCATGGCCCGCGCCCGCTCGCAGGCGCGACGCAGGACGTGGCGCGGATCTCCCTCGTAGGGGGTCCGCTCGGGGGTCAGCACGTCGCAGAACATCCGCGCCACCCCGCTCTCCGACGGCCGCCACGGGAGCACCGCGAAGGTCGCGGGATCCGGCATGGCGATCATGTCCGACTCCTCGATCGCGTTGAACCCGGTGATCGAGGAGCCGTCGAAGCCCATGCCGCCCTCGAAGGCGTCCGGCAGCTCGTCCCGCCCGACCGAGAACGACTTGAGCTGGCCGAGGACGTCGGTGAACCAGAAGCGGATGAAGCGGATGTCCCGCTCCTCGACACGGGCCTGGACGTCGTCGGCGGTCAGCGGAGCGTCGGCCATGCGGCGGTCCCTTCTCGGCGGGGCTGGACGTGCGGGCGCGGCGCCGGGCGGCGCCGCGCGGAACCCTACCGGGCGCCGCTGGCGGCGCGGCCGCGGGCGGGAGGGCCCGCGGGTGTGCCGGCGCGCGCCCGCGCCCGGGCGTCGGCGGCGAGCCAGCGGCGCGCCCAGACCTGCAGCTCGTCGAGGGCGGGGCCGAGGTCGCGGCCCATGTCGGAGAGCGCGTACTGCACGCGGACCGGCGGTCCGGAGATCACGGTCCGGCGCACGACCCCGCGAGCCTCGAGCTCCTTCATGCGCTCGGAGAGCAGGCGGTCGGAGAGCTCGGGCACGGAGCTCGAGATCTCGGAGAAGCGCATCGGCCGCTCCATGAGGACCCGCACGATCGCGCCGGTCCAGCGCTTGCCGATGAGCTCGACCGCCTCGTGGTAGAGGGGGCAGCAGCCGGAGGACTGATGGTCCCGCGGTCCGGGCCGGGCGCCGGCGGGCTCGGACCGCGGGCTCATCGACGTCAGGCCGCCCGGAGCGAGCGCGGCGCCTCGATGGAGCCGTCGACCGGCACCTCGCCGGCGACGTTGACCAGCGCGGTGAAGGCCTCGAGCGAGAGCCAGGCGATCGCCTCGAGGATCTCCTCGTCCTCCCAGCCGGCCTCGCGCGCCTCCTCGTGGAGGTGCACCGGCGTGCCGCCGCGATGCTCGATCACGACCTTGAGGTAGCGCAGCAGCGCCGCCTCGCGCGGGTCGCGGGAGTCGAACTCGCGGGCGAGGGCGACCTCGTCCAGGCCGAGGCCGGCCGCCCGCGCCGAGCGCGAGTGGCTCGCGATCCCGGGCGCGGAGCCGTGGTGCTCGGCCACCGCGAGCGAGATCCGCTCCTGGGTGGCGGGGGTGAGGCGCCCGCGGCGCAGCTCCGAGCGGAAGCGGGCGTACGCCCGCAGGGTCGCGGGCGAACCGGCGAGCACGCCGAGGATGTTCGGCAGCTGCCCGCCGCCGGAGAGCGCGCCCTTCAGGACGGGTGCGGAGCCTTCGGGGGCCGTGAGGTCGTCGTGGATCTGGAACCTGCTCATCGTGTTCTTCATGCCAATCACCGGGCGGGGAGAGGTGACGCCTGTGCGCCACCTTACGGTTGGTAAGTCTAGACGCCGGCCGAGGCGCTCACAAGCGACGTGGCGACCGTCGGGTCGAGGTCCAGGTGTGTCCTACCCGGTATACGCCCGCGCGTAAATCCCGGCTCAGGCCCGGGTTCCGGGACGCTCGGCGGGGCTATCCCTGGCCGCTCATCGCCGCGACGACGACGAGCAGGACGCCCATCAGGACGGCCCACAGGGCGAGGCGGTCGGGGCGTGGCCCGAAGCGCTCCATGGCGGTCGGCCGGGGCCGCCGGCGATCGAGCGCGACGACGCGCGGCGAGGGCGGCGGACCGGTCCGGCCGGTGATCGTCACGGTCCGGCGCCCGGGCTGGGGGCCGGCGGGCGGTCGGGCGCGGCGCGGCCGCGGCGGCTGCCAGAGATCGGGCCCCGGCTCGTCCCAGGTCCGTGCGGCGTTGGCGGATGGCATGGATCGTCCCCTCTTTCGCGGGCTTACGGGGTTAGCTGACGGGCTCGCACCGAAAGAGCGGCGCTACGCAGAAGGCGATTCGCCCCAGAAAACTGGGTCCCCCGCTTCCTCTCGCCGGCGGGCCGGCGGGAGGAACTCAGCGGTATGACGGCGTGCGGGAGGCTAGCAGGGGCGCGCGAACGGCAATCCCGCGGGACCGGCTCCTCCCTGGAGACCGGGGGCACGAGATGAATCGTTCCGGCCGGGGCGGACGGAACGGAGCCGGCGGGCGGGCGATCGCCCGCCGAGCGCGGCTACCCGCCGCCGTGCTCGAAGCGCTCCTGCTCGGCGATCGTGCGCTCGGCCCAGGGCACGGCCTCGAGCCGGTCGTCGGGAATCGGCTCGCCGCTCTCCACCGAGCGGCCGTAGGTCCCGTCGGCCAGTCGCCCCTCCGCCCGCTCGATGGCGTCCAGCTCGGCGCGGAGGTCCTCCGCCATCCCGGCATCCTTCTCCCGCTCGAAGAGGTCGCTGCCCGAGTCGGCGGGATGCTGGCCGACACCGCCCTCCTCCTGGCCGACGAGCTCGGACTCGAGCTCGGCGAGGGAGTGCTCGACGCGCGCGCGCTCGCGCGCCAGCAGCTCGCGGGCGTGATCGGCGTCCATGCCTACTTCCCCGCCACGGCCGCGACGTAGGCCGCGACCTTCGGCGCCTGCTCGGGCGTCACGACCAGCGCCGGCATCGTCCCGTTCCCCCGCTGACGCCCGTTGACCACCGCGTCCAGCACGAAGCTCTTGGTCGCCGCGTACTGGCGGGCGGCGGCCACCGGCGTGGCCGCCGGCGGCTTGCCGAGCAGCGCGTCGAGGTCGGGCCCCACGCGGCCGGCGGTCTCCGAGGCCTTGAGCTGGTGGCAGCTCCCGCACGCCTGGGCGAAGAGCGCACGACCCTCCCGCTGCTGCGGGGTGAGGGTGACGCTCTGGCCCTTGACCTGCTTCTCGTCGCGGTGGCTCCCGCTGATCGCCAGGGCCGGGATCGCGATGCCGAGGCCGAGGAAGGCGACCACGAAGAGGGCCGTGGCGCCCCGGCGAGCGCCACGCGACTGCGACTGGAGCGCGTCGCGCGCGCCGCGGGGACCGCCGCGCAGGGCCACGAAGAGCAGCCCGACGCCGATCACGACCCACGCGGCGATGAAGAGGTAGGTGCCGATCATCAGCGCGCGAACCCTACCGCGCCACACGGCGCGGCGGTGGGCGCCGCGGCGCCCGGCCACGGCCGCTCGGCGCGACCGGAGGGCTCAGCGGCGACGTCCCCGGCCGAAGCTCATGACCTCGGGCGCGACGGCCCGGAAGTCCCCGCCGCCGGCCGCCGCGGCGACCCCGTCCACCGCGGCGCTCTCCTCCGCCCCCGCCGCGGCGACCTCGCCCTCGGCCTCCCGGCGGCGCCGCTCGCGCTCGTCGAGCGGGTGGAAGTCCCGAACCTCGGCGAGCGGCCGGTCGGGGGCGGCGAGCGGCGCCACGCGACGGACGAGGACGTTGATCGCGCCCCCCGCGGCGGGATGGCGCTCGAGGCGGCCCTCGGCGACGAGCAGCGGCTCGGTGCGGACCGCGAGGCGGTGGCGCTCGTAGACGGCGGGCGGGACGACGAGGTTGACCGTCCCGTGCTCGTCCTCGAGCAGCATGAAGACGATCCCGTTCGCGGTGCCCGGCCGCTGGCGCGCCACGACGAGCCCGGCCACCCGCACCGGAGCCTCGTGGGGCAGCACGGCGAGGTCGGCGCTGGAGGCCGTGCCGGCCGGCAGCGTCTCGCGCAGGAGGGCGAGCGGGTGGTCGCGGAGCGTCACCGAGGTCGTGGCGTAGTCGGCGATCATGCGCTCCCAGTCGGTGAGCTCGGCCAGCCGCGGCGGCGCCGGGACGTCGAGCGGCAGCGCGAGCTGGACCCCACCCCGCACCGGCCGTCCGGGGCCCGCCACCCCGAGCTGCCAGAGGACCGCCCGCCGTCCGCCCGCGGCGAGCCCGTCGCAGGCGCCCGACCAGCCGAGCAGCTCGAGCGCCGGCCGCCCCGCCCCCGCCCGGGCGGCGAGATCGGCCACCGTGCGGAACGGGCCCTCCGCCTCCCGGGCCGCGACGAGCGCCGCGACGTCCTCGCCCCGCACCCCGCGGACGTAGCCGAGCCCGATGCGGATCGCGCCGTCGGCCTCGACCGTGCACTCCGCCGCGCTCGCGCCGACCTCCGGCGGGCGGACCTCCAGGCCCCGTCGCTGCGCCTCGTGGACGAGCGCGTCGGGCGGGTAGAAGCCCATCGGCTGCTCGTTCAGCAGGGCGCAGAGGAACGCGGCCGGGTGGTGGACGCGCAGCCACGTGGACTGGTAGGCGAGCAGGCCGAAGGCCGCGCCGTGCGCCTTGGGGAAGCCGAACCCCGAGAAGCCGCGGACCATCTCGAACACGCCCTCGGCGGTGGCCTCGTCGACCCCGTGGCGCGCGCACGCCCCGGCGACGAAGCGCCGGTGATGGGCCTCGATCGCGGCGCTCGAGCGCTTGCGGCTCATCGCCCGGCGCAGGCTCTCGGCCTCGCCCGGCGAGAAGCCGGCGAAGGCCATCGCGACCTCGATCACCTGGTCCTGGAAGATGATCGTCCCGAGCGTGTCGCGGAGCGGGGGCTCGAGCGCGGGGTGCGCGTAGGGGACGAGGAAGCCCGGGTCCTCCCGCAGCCGCTGGCGGCGCGCGATGTAGGGGTTCACCGCCCCGCCCTGGATCGGGCCGGGACGCACGATGGCGACCTGGATCGTGAGGTCGTCGAGCGTCTCGGGCCGGGTGCGCCGCAGCGAGGCCATCTGCGCGCGGCTCTCGATCTGGAAGACGCCCATCGTGTCCCCGCGCTGGATCGTCGCGTAGACCTCGCGATCGTCGTAGGGGATCCGGGAGAGGTCGATCCGCTCGCCGCTCGCCCGGGCGACCAGCTCGACGCACCGCTCGACGCAGGAGAGCATCCCGAGGCCGAGCAGGTCGATCTTCAAGAAGCCGGCGTCGGCGCAGGAGTCCTTGTCCCACTGGGCGATCTGGCGGCCCTCCATCGCGGCCGGCACGACGGGGACGCAGTCGATCAGCGGGCGGGTGGCGACGATCATCCCGCCGGAGTGCTGGGAGAGGTGGCGCGGGAGGCCGTGGGCCTCGGCCGCGAGCCGGGCGAGCCACGCCCAGCGGCCCCCGGCCGCCCGGCGCGCGCCGAGCGCGCCGGCCACGTCGCGCTCGACCTCGTGGCCCGACCAGCCCTCCGACCCGCGCGCCACCCGCTCGATCTCCCCCGGCGGGAGCCCGAGCGCCTTGCCGATCTCGCGGATCGCCCCGCGCGCCCGGAAGGTGGGGAAGGCGGCGACGAGCGCCGAGCGGTCGCGCCCGTAGCGCTCGTGGATCCGCGGGATGAGGACCTCGCGGACGTCGCGCGGGAAGTCGAGGTCGATGTCGGGCAGCGCCGTGAGCTCGGTGTTGAGGAAGCGCCCGAGGTGAAGCTCGTTGGCGATCGGGTCGACGTGCGAGAGGCCGGTGAGGTAGCAGACGATCGAGGAGACGCTCGATCCCCGCCCGCGGCCGGGCGGGAGCAGCGCGCGGGCGGTGTCCGGGCCGCGGACCTCGGCCGCGACCTCACGCGCGAGCTCGAGCATGTCGCGGTGCAGCAGGAAGAACCCGGAGAGGCCGAGGGCGCGGATGACGCCGAGCTCCTCCTCCAGGCGCCGCGCCGCCTCGGACGCCAGCGCGCCGGGCGCGTCCGCGTAGCGATCGACGAGGGCGGCGCGCGCGATCTCGGCCAGCGTGCGGTCGGCCGTGATGTCCTCCGCGCCGGGGTAGCGGTAGCCGAGATCACCGGCGAGGTCGAAGCGCAGCCGCTCGGCGAGGCGCAGCGTCTCGGCGACCGCGTCGGGGTGGTCGGCGAAGCGGGCGGCCATCGCGTGCGGGGTGGTGAGGACGTGGGCGGCGTTGCCGCGGCGCAGCGGCTCGGAGGCCTCGAGGGTGGTGCGGTGGCGGATGGCGACGAACGCGTCCTGCAGCGGCGCCCGCTCGCGCGCGTGGGCGTGGACGTTCCCGGTGGCCACGCACGGCACCCCCAGCCGCGCGGCGAGCGCGGTCAGGCGGCGGTTGCGGGCGCGGTCGCCGGGCAGGAAGGGACGCTGGAGCTCGACCCGCAGGCGCTCGGGGCCGAAGGCGTCGCGCAGGCGGCGGGCGGTCGGCTCGTCGTGGACGCCGCGGGTCGCGCAGCCGGTGAGGCAGACGAGGCCGTCGGCGTGATGGCAGACGGTCCCGAGCGGGACCGACGGCGACTGCGCCGGCACGGGAGAACGGCGCTTCGCGCCTCCCAGCTCCTGCACGCTCCGCTCCTGAGATCCGGAGACCGCTTCGCGTGCCGGAGCAGTTGCACGGGTGTGGGCATGGGCCGCCGTGAGGATCCGGCAGAGGTTGCGCCAGCCCCGCTCGCACTCGACGAGCAGCGTGAGGTGACGGCCGTCGTCGAGCGTGACCTCGGCCCCGTGGATCGCGCGCAGGCCGAGCGGCGCGGCGGCCTGGGCGAGCTCCATCGACCCGCCCACGCCGTCGTGGTCGGTCAGCGCGAGGGCGGCGTGGCCGTGCTCGGCCGCGGCGGTCGCAAGCTCGTCCGGCAGCGAGGCGCCGTCGAGGAAGGAGAAGGCCGAGTGGGCATGGAGCTCGACGTAGGGCGGCGTGCCGGACACGAACACATGTTCGCATACGGGCGGGTGGAGATGGATCGTCAGGAAGTCGCGGTTCGTGCCGGCGCCGGCGACGACATCCGGACCGGCGCGAATCCGACAAGAGAAATATGCTTGACAGGAATAGTTGTCGGTGACAGGGTGCACCCATGCACGACGTCACCGTCATCGACGACCCCGCCGCCGCCGAGGCGTCGCTGGATCCGATCCGCGCCCGCCTGCTCGCCGAGCTGGCCGAGCCCGGGTCCGCCAGCACGCTCGCGGCGCGCGTCGGGCTCACCCGCCAGAAGGCGAACTACCACCTGCGGGCGCTGGAGCGCCACGGCCTGGTGGAGCTCGTCGAGGAGCGCCGCAAGGGCAACTGCACCGAGCGCGTGCTCCAGGCGACGGCCGCGTCCTACGTGATCTCGCCGACCGCCCTGTCGGCGGTCGCGCCGGATCCGTCACGTGAGCCGGACCAGCGCTCCGCGCGCTGGCTGCTCGCGGTCGCGGGGCGCATGGTCCGCGAGGTCGGTGAGCTCATCACCGGGGCGAGCGTCGCCGGCAAGCCGCTCGCGACCCTCGGGATCGACAGCGAGGTGCGGTTCGCGTCCGCGAAGGACCGGGCCGCGTTCGCCGTCGAGCTGGCGGACGCCGTCAACGGCCTCGTCGCGAAGTACCACGACGAGGCCGCCTCCGGCGGTCGTCCGCACCGGTTCGTCGTCGCACTGCACCCCACCATCACCAAGAACAAGGAGCCCCGGTCATGAGCCGTCCATTCGAGATCACCCGCGAGGTCGACCTGCCCGCCGCCCCGGACGACGTCTGGACCGCGATCACCGCCGATACCGCGGCCTGGCAGTTCCCGACGGGGATGGAGATCCCCGCCGGCACCGCGCCGCCCGAGGGGGGGCCCGTCACGACCTGGGATCCGCCGCACCGCCTCGTGATCCGCATGGAGTCGCCGGACGGGACCTTCAACGCCCTCGACTACGCGATCGAGGCCCGCGAAGGCGGCACGGCGCACCTGCGCTACGTCCACAGCGGGATCCTCGCCGACGAGTGGGAGGACCAGTACGACGCCATCGACGGCCACACGGACTTCTACCTCCACACCCTCGGGCAGTACATCGAGCACTTCAACGGCCGCCGGGTCACCTACGTCGGCCAGCCGTCGGCCGGCATCGAGGGACCCGAGGCCGCCGGAACGCCGGACGCGATGGATGCGCTGCGCGCCGCCCTGGGCGTTGCCTCGGACGCGGACGTGGGCGATGCGGTCCACGCGTCGCTCGGCGACGCCGGCACGCTCGACGGCGTCATCGACTACTCGACGCCGGAGTTCCTCGGCGTCCGCACCGCCGACGGCCTGTACCGCTTCTTCGGGCGCAACCACTTCGGCGGCGTCGTCGGGATGAGCGCGCACCTGTTCGTGGACGGCGTCGACGCTGCGGCGCGCGAGGCGGCGCTCGAGGCGTGGCTGGACGGGGTGTACGCGTAGGGAACGTCAACGGCCTGCACGCGGGTGGCGCCCGGCACACGGTCGGCTTGCACGCAATTGGCGGCCGGCACACGGCCGGCGTCCGGCTACACGAGGACGACCTCGAGCGACCCGTGCTCGGCCAGCGCGAGGAAGTCGCGGTCCCGGGTGAGCACGGGCATGCCCTCGGCGATGGCCGTGGCGGCGACGAGCCCGTCGAGGATCGCGGCTCGCCGCCCGGCGCGCCGCAGCGCGACCTGGAGGTCGGCGAAGGTCGCGCGGTCCGGCTCGGCGGCGATGAAGACGCTCGTGTCGAGGAGCGCCCGGTCGCTCATAGGTCGTCCGTCGTGTCCGGCATCGCGTCGCGGAGATCGGCGGCCAGGCCGGCGTCGGCCTGGGCGCCGCGGAGGCGCCGGCTCAGCTCGGCGCCGGGGATGTACCGGCGCCTGGACTGGTGGGGCCTCGAGGGCGACGGCTCCGATCCGCGAGACTGGCGCCCGATGGGAGTGGCCACCGCGGACGCCGAGTCGCCGGGAGCGCGCACCGCGGGCGAGGCGTGGGCGCGCGAGCAGCTCGACCTCCTGCTCGCCCGGCGCTTCTCGCCGCCGGCGATCGCCCGCTTCCTCGCCGCGTCGCAGCGACGCGCCAACACGGTGCGCGCCGCGCGGCCGGCGCTCGGCCGCCAGGCGTGGACATGGTCGGCGGCCGGCGCGGCCCTGTGGCTCGGGCTCGCCGCGGGCGGCGCCGAGCCGTTCCGCTCGCGCCTCCGCGGCGGCCTCGGCTGGTGGGCGGCGTGCGCCGTGATGCTCGACTGGCACCTCGGGATGGTCGAGACGCCCGAGGGGCGGCCCCGGCCGCTCGGCGCGGCCGACGCCGTGACGCTCGCCCGCGCCTGGCTCGTCCCGGTGGCCTGGGCCGACCCGGCCGCGGTCGTCGTCCTCGCGGCGGCGGCGAGCGACGCGCTCGACGGGCCGCTGGCCCGCCGCGGCGAGTCGACCCGGATCGGCCGCGACCTCGAGGGCCTCGTCGACGCGTGCCTGTCCGGCGCGGCGCTGCGGGGCGCGGTCCGGCGCGGCCGTCTCGGGCGCGCGGCGGCGGCCGGCGAGGGACTGCGCCTCGCGACCGGAATCGGCTATGCCGCGGCGGTGTGGCTCGGTCGCGCCCGGCCGCCGGAGCGCCGCCTGGTGCGCGCCGCGCGCGCGACCAGCCCGGTGCGCGCGGCGGGCCTCGTCGCGGCCGGCCTGGGGCGGCGGCGCGCGGCCGATGCGCTCGTGGCCGGCGGGGCGCTGGCGAGCGTCGCGATCACGGCCAGGGCGCTCGCCGCCGTGTCACCCGACCCGTGAGCCCGTGGCCCTCCGGGGCCACCGGCTCACGTCGCCGGCGGCTCGACCGGCGGCCCGGTGAAGCCGAGCTTCGTCCCGCGGCCGATGCGGGAGCCGGGCAGGCGGTAGTGGCGACGGCCGGTGGCGGCCTCGTCGCGGGCGACCTCGCGCTCGAGCAGGAGCGCCTGCGCGGCGCCGACGAGCACGCAGCCTCCGGTGATGCGGAGGCTCACGTCCCAACCGGCGCGGTCGGCGGCGGGGAGCGGGAGGAGGGAGAGCGCCGCGAACGACAGCGCGAGGCCGGGGACGATCAGCGCGATCAGCCAGAGCGGCGTGGGCTCGCCGCTGCCCTCCGCCCCGGCGACGACGGGCACGCTCCCGGCGATCGCCTTGCGGACCGAGCGCGGGCCGAAGACGGCGAGGAGCACGGCGACGGCGGCGAGCTGCGCGAGCGTGTTGAGCGGCCAGCGGCGCGACTGGGGCGCGAGCAGGAGCAGGAGGAGCGAGCCGAGCAGGCCGCAGCCGGCGAGCGTCGCCCCCTCGACCCGGAGACGCTCGCGATAGGTGGGGACGGACTCGGCCGGCGGCACGCCCGGCGATCCTACGGCGGCGCGGCGCCGGGCGCATCGCGGCGCGGCTCAGCGCTGGAGATACCAGCGGCCGCCGACGAGGTCGTGGAAGACGACGAGGTCGCGGCCGTCCCCGGTGACGACCTCCCAGTAGCGGCGCCGCAGCGGCGTCTCGGTCCACCAGCGGTCCTCCACGAGCCACGACTCCCGCACCGCCGCGACCGGGCGGCCGGCCACCGCGATCGGCCGGCCGCCCCGCCCGGTCCGGACCGCGGCCGGCCGGGGCACGGCGAGGCGGCGGGGGCCGGCCACGACGAGCGCGCTCCTCCTACTCGAACGGCGCGAGCACCGAGCGGCGCTCGGGCACGCGGGAGTCCGGGTCGACCGTCAGCACGCGGAGCGCCGCGTCCGGCCCCGCGGCGGCCCGGGCCTGGCGCACCCCCTCGCGCAGACGGCCGGCCCGCGCCGTGGCGGGCTCGGCGACGAGCGCGCCCTGATCGGCCGCGGGCGGGCCGAAGCGCGCCACGGCGAGCCGCAGGCGCTCGGCCGGCGCCGGGAGCAGGCCGAGGCGCGGCCCGAGGGCGAGCCGCATGCGGCCCGCGTCGGCGAGCGCCTCGCGGAAGGGCACCTCGACCCGCCACGTCCCGCCCTCGACGAGCGCGGCCTGCAGGACGACGGCCCGCAGCGTTCGCCCCCGCCGCTCGCGCCGGGCGAGCAGCCGGTCGACGAGCAGGCCGAGCGCGCGCTCGAGCTGGGCGCCCGAGCCGGCCTCCGGCAGGTCGAGCGCCTCCTCGAGCCGCTCGGCGGGCGCCCGCGGGACCGGCGGGGCATCGCGGCCGCGGGCGAGGTCGAGCGCGAGCAGCCCGGCCGGGCCGAAGCGATCGGCGACGGCGGCGCGCGGCAGCGCGGCGAGCTCGCCGAGCGTGCGGATCCCCAGGCGGCCGAGCGGATCGGGCAGCTCGCGCGTCTCCGCGCGGCCGCGCAGCAGGGCGACCGGACGACGGGCGAGGTAGGCGCGGGCACCCTCCTCCCCGCCCCCGACGAGGACCGGCCGCCGCGCCCGGGCGCCGACGGCGGCGGCGAGCGCGCAGAACCGCGACGGCGCCGCCCCGATCCGGACGGGCCCGCGGACGGCGCGCCGCGCGGCGGCGAGCACCGCGTCGTCGCCGCCGTGGAGACGGCGCAGGCCGCGCGCGTCGAAGCAGGCCCGGCCCGCGTCCGGCGACTCGACCCCCGCGCCGATGCCCTCGAGGCGCATGAGGACGCGCTCCCACCCGTCGGCCACGCCGGCGGGGTCGGGCGGGACGAGCGCCAGCCGCGGACAGCGGGCGAGCGCCTCCCCGAGCCGCATCCCCGCGTGGATCCCGTACGCCTCGGCGGCGAGCGACACCTCCCCGACCGCCTGGATCCCGCCCGGCTCGGGGGCGAGCGCCGCCGGCTCCCGCAGCAGCCCCTTCCGGCCGCCGGCGGCGACCGCGAGCTGCGAAGCGAGGAACGAGGACGCAGACGATCACGATACGAACGCATGTTCGCATCTGGTCGCGCTGGGGGCAAGGCGCGGGCGAGCGCGGTCACGCCTACGTCGTCCGCGATACTGCGGCGATGGCCGAGCGCGACGTGGAGGCGGTCCGGCGCGCGTACGCGCGTTTCGCGGCTGGGGAGCTCGACGCCATGCGGGCCGAGGCCGACCCCGCCTTCGAGCTCCGTCCGCCCGACATCTACCCCGAGGGTCCGCGCACCTATCTCGGGATCGACGGTTTCATGGCGTGGCTCGAGGAGACCAGGGAGGCCTGGGGCGAGTGGCGGTACGAGCCCCACCGCTACATCGACGCCGAGGCGCACGTTCTGGTCCTGGTCAAGGTCAGCGGCGAAGGGCGCGGCAGCGGCGTGCGCCTCGACCGCGAGGTCGCCCATGTCTGGTCCCTGAAGGACGGACGGGTCGCCGCGTGCGACGTCCACCTCGACGTCGACGCCGGCTTCGCGGCCGTGGGACTCGCGCGCGAGACGTAGACCGCCCCGGTGCCCCCGGCCGAGGCCGATCCGCCGGCGGGAGACGACCTTCCGCGGGCGGGAGGCGGCGATCCGGGTGGCCGCCGCGCACGTGCGCGGCGCTCGCCCTGGAGTCAGGTCGGCCTAACCCGCCGGGAGTATCGCCGCGCCGCTCGACCGGGCCCACTCGGCGAGATGCGCGACCCCGAGGCGATCGAGCTCCGCGGCCGCCGCGTCGAGCGCCTCGCGGGCGGCCGCCGGGTCCTCGCCGGCCAGCGACTCGCCGCGCAGGAGCTCGCAGCGCACAGCGTCGAGCGGGCGCTGCAGCCCGTGCCATCCCTCGGCGGCCTCGGCGAGGCCCGCCCCGTCCGCAGCCACGAGGGCGCTCGCCTCCAGCGCCGCGACACGCGCCACGGGATCGGCCACGCGCGCGGCCTCCTCCGTCGTCGCGGCGGCGTCCGCGGCCGCCTCCTCCCCCCGGCCCGCCTGCGCGAGGACCACCGCGCGCAGCGCGCGCAGCTGGACGGCGCGGCCGGTCATCCCCGCACGCTCGCAGGCCTCGAGCGCCTCGCCGAGCACCGCCACCGCGCCCTCGGGATCGTCGCGATCCCGGCGCAGCACGGCGAGCGCGTGGAGCAGCGTGGCGCGGATCTCGGTCCATCCCCCCTCCCCCGCGAGCTCGAGCGCCTCGGCGTACCGGGCCTCCGCCTCGTCGAAGCGGCCGAGGCGCCACGCCTCGACCGCCGCGAGGCCGAGGGTGAGCGCCCGCCGGCGCGAGCGAGCCTCCGTGCCCGACAGCTGCTCCCCCGCCTCGCGACGGCGGGCCGCCTCGGCCCAGTCGGCGCGGACGACGGCGAGCTGCGCCAGTCCGAGCAGGATCTCGACCTGGTCGGGGACGCCGCCGAGTCGCTCGGCGATCGCCAGGGCCTCCGCGTAGGCGGCCCCGGCCGCCGCATAGTCGGCCTCCACGCTCTCGTGGTGGCGGGCCAGCGCCACGAGCGCGGCCAGGGTGCCGGCGTCGTCCCCGTGCACGAGCTCGACCGACCGCTCGAGGCTCTCGCGCGCGCGGTCCGCGTCGCCCATGCGGCCGAGCACCCGTCCGAAGACCGCGTGGGCGCGGCTCGCGGCGCGCGGCTCGCCGAGGCGCTCGGTCAGCCGCAGCGCCTTCTCGGCGGCGTAGACGGCGAGCATGTTGTCCCCGGTCTCGAGGTAGAGCAGCGCCGCCTCCTCGTAGAGCGAGACGAGCCCGAGCGACGGCGGCGCGTCCTTCACCGCGGCGATCCCGCGCTGGAGGTGGTCGACGGCCTCGGCCCGCCGTCCCTCCCGGCCGAGGCCGGCGCCGAGCTTGCGCAGCAGCCGGGCCGCGTCCTCGGGCGCGCCGGCGCGCTCGGCGGCCTCGAGCGCGGTCCGCCAGCCGGCGATCGCGGGCTCGAGGCTCCCGATCCGCGCCTCGACGTCGGCGTGCTTCTCGATCAGCCGCGCGCGGGTCGCGGCGTCGGCCTCGAGCCGCGGGTCGAGCGCGGCCTCGTAGCGGTCGAGCGCCTCGCGGTTGGCGTAGATCTCGGCCGCGGCGTCCCCCGCCGCCTCGTGGAACTCCAGCGCGCGGCCGGACAGCCGGGCCACCTCGTCGCCGGGCAGGCCGGCCTCGTGCCCGAGCGCCGCGGCGCGCCCGTAGTGCTCGGCCAGGAGCGCGACGACCTCGTCCTCCCGATCGCCGGCGCGGCGGGCCAGCAGCTCGCCGACCTCGAAGTGCTTGCGGGCGCGGACGCCCATCGGCAGCGTCGCGTACGCGACGTCCCGGATCAGCACGTGGCGGAACGCGAGCCCCGCGGCCGCGGCCCCGCCCCGGCCCTCGGGGACGACGAGGTCCTTCTCGCGCAGGGTGGCGAGCGTGGCCGGCACGTCGATGCCCTCCGCGGCGAGCGGCTCGAGCTCGTCCTCGGAGAAGGTCCGGCCGATCACGGCCGCGTGCTGGAGGAAGCGCCGCTCGAGCGCCGGCAGCGAGTCGAGCCGGGCCGCGAGGACGCCCTGCACGGTGTCGGGCAGCTCGGCGACGCCGCCCTCGCCGTGCTCGCGCACCCGGCGCGCCATCTCCTCCGCGAAGAGGGCGTTGCCGCCCGCCCGCTCCACGAGCGCCGCCGCCGACCCGCCGTCGCCGTCGGGGAGGAGGCTGGCGAGCAGGGCCCGGGTCTCGTCGGGGGAGAGCGGATCGAGGAAGACCAGCGTGCCCAGGCGGCGTCCGGCCCCCCAGCCGGGACGCCGCTCGAGCAGCTCGTCCCGCGCGAGGCAGACGAGGAGCAGCGGCGCGCGGACGAACCGGGCGAGGTGCTCGACGAGGTCGAGCAGCCCGTCGTCGGCCCAGTGGACGTCCTCGAAGGCCACGACGAGCGGCCGCCGCGCGGCCATCGCCTCCAGACAGGCCGCCACCGCCGCGAACGCCGCGTCGCGCGCCCGCTCGGCGTCGGGCTCCGCCGGCTCCCCGGCGTCCGGGCACGTCCATGCCGAGCAGGCGGCCGACGAGCGCGGCCCGCCGGCCGGCGAGCGCCGGGTCGCCGCCGAGGAGGTCCTGGAGGCGGGTGCGGAGCTTCTCCCAGGCGAGGTCGGACGGATCGTCGTCGCGGATCTCGGCGTCGGCGCGGAACACCTCGCCGAGCGCCCAGTAGACGACGCCCGCGCCGTAGGCCGGGCAGCGGCCCTCCAGCAGCCGCGGCCCGCCGGACGCCGCCGCGAGGCGGGCGGCGGCCTCGCGCAGCAGCCGGGACTTGCCGACGCCCGCCCCGCCGACGACCGTGAGCAGATGGGCGCCGCCCTCCCGGACGGTCCGCGCCTGGAGGTCCGCGACGAGCTCGAGCTCCGCCCGGCGCCCGACGAGCGGCGTCTCCGCGCGCACCGCGCGGCGACCGGGCAGCGCGACGACGGCCGCCGTCGTCTCCCAGGCCTCCACGGGCTCGGCCTTGCCCTTGAGCGTCAGCGGCTCGAGCGCCCGGTAGTCGAACGCGTCGGCGGTCGCGCGCCGCGTCCGCTCCCCCACCGTCACCGCCCCCGGGCGGCACGCGCTCTCCAGCCGCGCGGCCGTGTTCACCGCGTCGCCCGTCGCGGTGTACTGCTCGCCCACCGCGCCGGCGAGCACCTCGCCGGTGTTCACGCCGACGCGCAGCGCGAAGCTCACGCCGTGCCCGGCCTCGAGGCCGTCGTTGATCTCCCGCATCGCCGCCTGCATCGCCAGGCCCGCCCGCACCGCGCGCTCGGCGTCGTCCTCGTGCGCCACGGGCGCGCCGAACAGCGCCATGAGCCCGTCGCCGGCGAACTTGTCGACGGTCCCGCCGTGACGATCGACCTCCTCGCCCAGCCGCAGCAGCGTCGACTCGCTCACCCGCTTGGCGACCTCCGGATCGAGGCGCTCGGAGACGGCGGTCCAGCCCGAGAGGTCGGCGAAGAGCACCGACACCAGCCGGCGCTCCTCCGCCGGGGCGGCCGGGGCCACCCGGGGCGGCGCCGCCGTGGCCGCGGGCGCCACGCCGTCGCCGAGCGCGGTGCCGCACGCGCTGCAGAAGCTCGCGCCGGGCGCCGCGGGCGTCCCGCAGGACGGACAGGCGGTCACCAGCGCGGCGCCGCAGCCCGGACAGAACCGGGCCGCGTCCGGCGCCTCCGCGCCGCAGCGCCCACAGGCCACCGGGCTCAGATCGCGGCCTCCTGCCCGAACATCTCGCCGAGGCGCAGCGCGACCTCGACGTCGCCCCGCAGGTCGATCCGGCCCTCGAGCAGCGCGCGGCCCGGGTCGAGGTCCTCGCCGGCCAGGCGGATGAAGTCGGCCAGCGCCATCGCGACGGTGAGCGCCGGGTCGGGCCCGCGGCCGGGGCGGGCGCGGGCGCGGGCGCCGTTCACCACGACGACCCATGCCTTCACCGTCCCGGTCGCGTCGCGAAGCTCGTACTGGATCTCGCCGCTGAAGCCGGCGGCCTTCTCCGGGACGTAGCGGCGGGCCATGCCGGTGAACATCACGCGCAGACCGGGGTCGGAGCCCGCGGTGCGCTCGAGCCGCGCGTCGTCGGAGCGCCGGACCCAGTCGCGGAAGGCCTGCTCGCCCCGCGTGCGCAGCCGCGCGCCGAGCGTGGCGGCCAGCAGGCGCGCGGCCTCGGCGGGCGCCGTGCGGCCGGTCGGCGCTCCTCCGTTGCGAAGGGGATCGCCACCCGCCCGCGCGGCGGCCGGACGGGCGGCCGGCGGCCCGGAGTCGAGCGGCCCGATCACGTAGTCGGGGTCGGCCACGCGCGGCGCCGGGCGGCGCGCCAGCGCCGCGGCGACGGGCTCGGCGAGCCGCTCCCGCTTCGCCGCCTCCCGCGCGTCGCGGCCCTCCGCGAAGGCCGGCGCGACCTCCGTGGCGAACAGCTCGAGCGCCTCGCAGATGTGCTCGTGGCGGTTGCGCCCGGCCTGGAGGCAGAAGATGACCTGGTCCACCCCGGCGTCGCGGTAGCGCTCCATGAGCGCGCGGATCTGCGCCGGGGTGCCGATCGCCCCGCGCAGCGAGCCGAGCCCGTGCTGGAGGATCTTCACGCCGAGCGGCGCGTCGTCCGGCGTGACGACGTCGCGGGCGAAGCCGACCTCGTCGCGGCGCGCGAGGAACTCCTCCCAGATGCTCGTCCGGCCCGGGCGGTGGTCGCCGAGCGCGTAGTAGTGGGCGAGCGAGTAGCCGAAGAAGTGGGCGCCGTCGATCCCCCGCTCGATCGCCGTGGCCTCGTCGGCGTGGCACATCATCGGCAGGACGACGGCGACGTTCGGGTTCACGGCGAAGCCCGCCGGCCGGCAGCGCTCCGAGGCGATGATCTCGTAGTACTCGTCGACCCACGCCTTCGCCTCCTCCGGCTCGACGAAGGAGAACGACAGCGCCCCGATGCCCCGCTCGGCGGCCATGCGGATCGTCTCGCGCCGCGAGCACGCCACCCACAGCGGCGGGTGGGGCTTCTGCACCGGCTTGGGCACGACGTTGCGGATCGGGATCGAGAGGAAGCGGCCCTCGTGGCCGGCGAACGGCTCCTCGACCATCATCCGGGTGACGACGTCGATCGCCTCCTCCCACTGCTCGCGCTTCGTCGCCCGCTCGACGCCGAAGCCGCCGAGCTCCGCCCCGGAGGACGTCTCGCCGGTGCCGAGCTCACAGCGCCCGCCGGAGACGAGGTCGAGCATCGCCGCGGTCTCCGCGACGCGGGCCGGGTGCTGGTAGCCGGGCGGCAGCGGCAGGATCCCGAAGCCGAGGCGGATGCGCTCGGTGCGCTGGCTCGCGGCGGCGAGGAAGACGTCGGAGGCCGAGGAGTGGGAGTACTCCTCGAGGAAGTGGTGCTCGACCTCCCACACGTAGTCGAAGCCGACGCGATCGGCGAGCGTGACCTGCTCGAGCGCGTCGGCGATGAGCTTCTGCTCGGCGCCCTCCGCCCACGGGCGCGGGAGCTGGTGCTCGTAGAAGATCCCGAAGCGCATGGGCTCGGCGCGATGCTACCGGCGACCGCGGCCCCGGCAACATAGAAGGGCCCCGCCGAGGCGGGGCCCTTCCGTAGCAGGCCGGTAAGCCGGATTCTGTCGTGGGCAGCCATCCATCTGTGCGGCCGACCTGGACCTCGGCGGGCAGCCTGCAAGCGGTCCTGCTTGGCCTTGCACCGGGTGGGGTTTGCCTGGCCGCCGCGTCGCCGCGGCGCCGGTGCGCTCTTACCGCACCATTTCACCCTTGCCGGCCGAGGACCCACGTGGCGCCCTCGGCTTGGGCGGTGTATTTCTGTGGCACTTTCCCGCGGGTTTCCCCGGGTCGCCGTTAGCGACCACCCTGCCCTGTGGTGTCCGGACTTTCCTCGAAGGGTTCACCTCCGTGACTGCCTGGCCTGCTTGGTCAGCGTAGCGGCCTTTCGCGCGGTTTACGAGCATGCGCTGGTGGGCCGGGGCCCAGCGGCGGCAGTCGCGCCTCCCGAGCATGCGCCGGTGGGCCGGGGCCGAGCGCCGGCAGTCGCGCCTCCGGAGCACGCAACTCGCGGTTGGCGGGATCGGGTCGCTCCGGGTGTGAATGCTCCGTCGGGCGGCCGCCGGCACTCGACCCCGTCAGGGGCGCGGGCGATGTGCGCGTCGGCGCTGGTCGTCAGCCGACACCATCGGCTGGCTCCGCAACCGGCGTGGCTCCCTCCCAGCCCGGCGGCGGGTCCTCGGTCACCGTGACGTGCAGGATCCGCCCGTCGCGGAACTCGACCAGCTGACCGAAGACGCCCTCGACGACGAGCGCTGACGGCCGCGCGAGGTCGAGGCGCGCGGCCGCCCGGACGAGCACCCGCTCGCCGTCCCGGCGCAGCGCCACGATGGTCGGCTCGAAGTCGGCCAGCGTGGTGCCGAACTCGCGGATGAGGTCGCGCAGCCCCTGAACGCCGCGCCAGTAGCGCTGCGGGAACGCCGCCGCCATCGGCCCGAAGTCCCAGATGCACGCTGCGTCGTAGAGCGCGACGAATGCGTCGGCGTCGACGGCGGCGAACGCCGCGTACGACGCCCGCACCCGCTCGACGCGCCAATCGCCCACAGCCGGAACCTACCCGCCGAGCCCGCCCCAACCGCAGCACGCAGGCCGCACCGCCACCGGCGGCGACCGGCGCCACGCCGGCGCCCCTGACGGGGTCGAGTGGCGGCGGTCGCCCGACGGAGCATTCACACCCGGAGCGGCCCCGATCCCGCCAACCGCGAGTTGCGTGCTCCGGAGGCGCGACTGCCGGCGCTCGACCCCGGCCCGCCCCCGCTCAGCTTCCGCCCGGCGGAGGCTGGCTCGGCGGCGGCTGGCTCGGCGGATGCTCGTCCGGCGCGCCGAGCGGGTCGCCGGAGGAGACGCCGCCGCCGGGCGCCGACGGCGGGGACGGTGGCGCAGGCTGGGCCGGCCGCGGCGGCGCGAGCCGGCGCCTCGGGGGCGGCCGGCGGTGACGCCGCGGGCGGGGCGGCGGGCGCCTCCGGGGCCGCCGGGGGCGGAGGAGCCGCCGCCCCCGCGGCCGGCGGGGTCCAGTCCCCGGCGACGGCCTGGGGGGACTCGCCGTTGGCCGCGATGAGATCGAAGTAGACCTGGGACTGCACGAGCGCCGAGAGCGGCGTCAGCAGCACCGCCAGGGCGATCAGGCCGATGACGGCCAGGACCGCGCTGATGGCCGCCAACGCCGCGGCGATGATGAACACGGCGATGAGCACGAGCAGGATGACGAGCAGGACCAGCACGACCCGCCAGAAGTTGCCGCTGACCAGCTTGATGCTCCGGCCGAAGGACTCGAACGCCGGCCGCCGGGTCTCGACGACGATGATCGGCGCGAGCGCGATCCAGTAGGTCGCGAGGATCAGGGCGGGGATCACGAGGAAGATCGCCGCGATGCCGATGCCGATCGCGGCGATGATCGAGATCCCGATCAGGGGGAGCAGTCGCGGCCCGACCCGCTCGAACAGCTCGGAGAGCGTCGGCTCGCCCTCCCCCGCGCGGTCGGCCTCGACGATCTTGATCACGAGCCCCGCGAACAGGAAGGTCGCGACGAACTGCAGGAGGTTCGCGATCAGCCGCAGGAAGATGCTGTCGCTGGAGGCGACGAGGCCGAGGACGATGCCGATCGGCACCCAGACGACGACCGCGACGAGGATCAGCTTGCCGAGGTGGTTGCGGTAGAGCTCGAAGACGCGCCCGAGGGTCGCGCCGACATCCAGGTGGGTGTTCATGGGCCGGACCGTAGACGAGCGCGCGGACGGCGGTGTGGCGGGGTCAGCTCAGGGTCGCCCCGCAGTCGGCGCAGCGGCCCTCGACGGGCGTCGCCGCGACGGCGTAGACGGCGCCGAGCCGCCCCGCGCAGACCGGGCACGTCGCCTCGCCGCGGGCCGCGAGCCGCTCCCAGGCGCCTGACACGTGGGCGTCCAGGGTCGGCTCGCCCCCTCGCGCCCCGCAGGGCGAGCGGGACCGGCCGAGCCGAGCGGAGCGTCCGCGCGGCGGCGCGGTCAGGCGCGTGCTCATCCGAAGGTCCTCAGCAGCCCGACGACCCGGCCGAGCACGCGCACGTCCTTCGAGCGGATCGGCTGCATCGCCGTGTTCTCCGGCTGGAGCCGGACGTGGTCGTCCTCCTGGAAGAACCGCTTCACGGTCGCCTCCTCCCCGACGAGCGCGACGACGATCTCGCCGTTCCGCGCGGTCTCCTGCGGTCGCACCACGACGAGGTCGCCCTCGAGGATGCCGGCGCCGGTCATCGACTCGCCGCGGATCCGCAACACGTACTCGCCGTCCTCGCCGCCGGCCGCCCCCGGCACGTCGACGTACTCCTCGATGTTCTCCTCGGCCAGGATCGGCGAGCCCGCGGCGACCTGGCCGAAGAGCGGCAGGCCGCCCGGGCGGACGATGCTCTTCACGCTGTCGACGGCCTTGTCGAGCATCTCGATCGCGCGGGGCTTCGACGGGTCACGGCGCAGGAGCCCCGCCTTCTCCAGGTTCGCGAGGTGCGCGTGGACCGTCGAGGACGAGGCGAGCCCGACGGCCTTGCCGATGTCGCGTACCGTCGGCGGGTAGCCGTAGCGAGCCGAGTAGCGCTTGATGAAGTCGAAGATCTCCTGCTGGCGCTTCGTGAGGTTCAGCTCGACCACGCGGTGCTCCTGACGTCGGCCCGAGGGGATGGAACGAACATGTGTTCGATAAGGTAGCGGCCCCGTCAGACGGACTCAAGCGGGAACCGCCGGTGGACCGCCCACGCGACCGCGCGGCCGCCGGCCCGCTCTATACTCGGCCGTCCTGCGCCTGTGGCGGAATTGGTAGACGCGCAAGGTTGAGGGCCTTGTGGGCTGTAAGGCCCGTGGAGGTTCGAGTCCTCTCGGGCGCATGGAAGAGCACGATCGGGCACGCGCGAGGCCGAGCGGGGCGGCCAGACGACGCCCCTCCCTCCTGGTCTACGTGCCCCGGCCCGGCAACGTCACGATCAGCGGCGCGATCGACACGCGCCCCGGGACCGCCGCCGCGCGGAGCGCGCCGCCCGGGCCCGCGCGCGTGCGCGTTAAGGCAGCCCGCCGGGCGCGATCCGCGTCCGGTTGCGCCTCAACCGCGCGGGACGCCGGCTGCGGCGCCGGCGCGCGCTGCGCCTGGCCCTGACGACGACGTTCCAGCCGGCATCCGGGGCCGCGCTCACGCGCGTCGCGACGATCCGGTTGCGTCGGCGCCGATGACGCGCGGTGGCCGGGCCGGTCAAGCCGAGCCGCAAGCGGAGGCTCGTCGCCGCTCGGGCGCTGCGATCGACGTGGAGGAGGAGTCTGCTCCTCGCGGCACGCGTCGCCTCGCCGGCACTGGGCCCGGCGGCGACCGAATCAGCCGGGGGTGATCGTCAGGTTGCGAAGCTGGAAGTAGAGTGGCCGCGGATCTCCCGGCGCGCGGTAGGCGGGGCCGGTGGTCGAACCGGATCTGGCTGATCGACGGCGACAGGGTGATCGTCTCGAGCAGCGCCGACCCCCTTCGGGTGGCTCTCATGTGCTCGACACGTCCGCCCGGGAGGTTGATGGTCACCGCCCGGGTGCCACCCGGCGGCGCCTGCAAGGTGGCGTGAACGACGAAGCGACCGGCTCCAGCACTCGTGAGTCTGAGAAGGGCGCGCGGCCGGATGGCCCACCGCCAGGAGTCACCAGCCTGTCGCTCCTGGGGGCGCGACCCAACGGTGTCGATCCCGACCCGCGCGGAACCCGTCTCTCCACCCGCTCCCCGCCACCACAGGATGGCTTCGCGACCGTCTGGCGTGCGGAACGATGCGGCGGGGTTGAACCCGGAGGCTCGCGCGGCGGCTTCGAGCGTCGCGCGAGCGATCCGTGGCGGGCCGAGCCGGGGCGCATCCGAGGTCAGCAGGAAGTTGTTGCCGAACACGCTCAGCTGCCGTCGGTATGCAGCCTCCGTGTCCACCCCGGCAGCAATCAAACTCACCCGCAGTGGGCGACGGTTCATCAGTTCGAAGGCCAGGTCGAGCCGCGTGTCATTGATGAAGTAGTCACCGGTCCCGACCACCACGTAGGGCGGCTCCCGCTTCTGCGCCGCGTACCGCGTGACGACGCGCGCAATGCGTTCGTTGAACGGACCCCAACCTTTCTGGAACGCCGGAAGCGTACTCGGCGGTACCGGTGTCGGATAGCCGCGGCCGACCAATTGAGAGTAGAGAAGATCGCGCCCATCGAGGACCTGCACGATTCCCACAAGTGGTACCGACACCGACACGGGCTCGGACAGCGTGGTACTCACGCCGTTCTTGACCAGCACGTTCAGCACGCAGGCCCCGACGAGGAGCGTCGCGAGGGCGGTTCGCAGCCATCCGGTCCGCACGGAGGCGGCCGCTCCTCGACGGCGAGAATCAGCATCGCTGGTATCCACGGTAGGGCGAAAGCGGTTCCCTGTTGGTGGTCGAACTCAAGGCCAAGTACCCGCCCGCGACCACCGCGGCGAGCGGGAAGGCGTCGCTGGCGATGCCCCTCCGGATGCGGTCACGCCAGCCCGAGGAACGCACCTCCAAAGACGTCGCGGCCGCCACGAAGCAAGCCAAGACCACGGCCGCCAACGGCAGAAGGAGGTAGCTCGCAACGATTCGGGCCTCCTTGGTCCAGTATTCAGCGGAGAGAATGGAGTAGGACTTGCCAAACTGGCCCGACGTCTTTCCGTAGCCCGCGCCCGTCAGGTAGTCGATGACCTGTCCGAGTTCGGCACCGACCAGACGGCGATGACGGCGACGATGATCGCGATGAGCAGTGCAAGGTTGCGCGCGCGCCGCCCCCGGCTCTCGCGAATGAGGAGCGCCGGGATCGCGAGACCGACGATCGCCGCGGGGACGTAGGCGATGGTCATCGTTCGCGCCAACGGGGTCAGGCCGAGCAGCAACGCGGCGACAACCACCCACCCGGTGCGCCGCAACCCGTCGCTGCGCAGCCCCGCCCAGAGCCCGCCGGTCAGCAGCGCGGCGGCAGGCACCGCGAAGTGGAAGATTCGAGAGTAGTCGGCCACCACCGGTGCGGTACCGACGACCACTGCCGCGAGCGTCGCCCAGCGCGTGGGCATGAGCCGCCTCGCGATCCCATAGGACGCGAGCATCAAGCCCACGAAGTACGGAACCACCACGAGCTGCGCCACGTCGAGGTCTCGTCCAAAGACCGCCAGCAGCGGCACCGCGGACAACGGCACCAGCGGCGGCTGGGTGCCGAGCGAGTGCCATGCGGCGTCATAGAACGCTCGCGCGCCGACGCTCAGGGCGTCGTAGTCGTTCAGACCAATAGCCGTGTATCCCGCCTCGTCCCAGTCGGTCACGTAACCCCAGCGGAACCGAGCCATCCACAAGACATGAAGCCCGACGAGCACGGCTGCCGCGGCCAACACGGCGAGCAGCCCAGCCCGATCGTCTCGGAGCCACGGGCGAGGCACATTCGCGTCGTCACTACCGTTCATTGCGTCTCTCCTCCGGCCCGTGAACGGCGAGCGGACCGCCGGGCTCTCCGAGAACCAAGACGCCACCGCAGCTGAGGAACCAAACGCACCGCCTCCAGGGCGATCACCGGAGACATCTTCGCTCCGTCCCAACTGCCGATCACGGAAGACGATCGGTATCTCCGTCACCCGAAAGCCGCACAGCGCCGCCCGATACGTCACCTCGATCTGGAATACGTAGCCTTGCGCACGCACCTGATTCAGATCGATGCGTCGCAGGACCTCGCAGGAGATCACTTTGAAGCCACCGGTCAAGTCCCGGACCGGCACCCCGAGCACCAGGCGCGCGTAGGCGCTGCCACCGCGGCTCAGCAGACGTCGTGTCCGCCCCCAGTCGCGGACGCCACCGCCTCTGACGTATCGCGAGCCGATCACAACATCGGCAGATCGAGCGGCGGCGAGCAACCGCGGAAGATCGGCCGGATCGTGGGAGAAGTCCGCGTCCATCTGGATCACTCGCTCGGCACCGCCGGCCATAGCAATGTTGAAGCCGGACACGTAGGCACGCCCAAGTCCGTCCTTGACGCAACGGTGAAGGACCTCGACCTCAGGGTGGTCGGCTGCCAGCTGGTCGGCGATCGCGCCCGTACCGTCGGGGGACGCGTCA
>CAVTMP010000006.1:0-45474 GCA_963735885.1 uncultured Solirubrobacterales bacterium
GAGCCGCGATGGCGGCGCGCGACCTCGGCGATCGCGCGCGCCGGCGGCAGCCCGGCGCGCAACGCGAGGGCGAGACCGTCGAGGAGATCCGGCAGCTCGGCCGCCATCGCCGCGCCCCGCCGGCGCGCTCGCCGGGAGAGCAGCGCGTCGGGCAGGAGGAACGCGCCGGCCGGCAACGCGAGCGCGGCGCCGAGCCCGAGCCGGCCGGGCAGGCCCGCGGCGAGCGGCACCGCGGCGGCCAGCGCCGCCAGCGCCCCGCCCGCCTTCAGCGCCATGACGTCGCGCGGCGACAGGCCGAGCGGCGATCCGGCGGCCGCGAGCCGGGCGGCGAGGTCGGCGGGCGGGGCCGGGGCGCCGGCGCCGCGCCCGACGCGGGCGAGCAGCGCGACGGCGGCGGCCGGCAGGCGCCGGCGGCGCGGGGCCGCCGCGGCGAGCGCGGCGAGATCCACGATCGCGACCGCGGCGCAGGCTCCGGCCGTGGCGGCCAGCAGCGGGGCGGCGCTCACCTCGCGGGCCGCGCCAGGCGGCGGATCGCGACGAGGGCGCCGAGCTGCAGGGCGCCGGCGGCGAGCAGGAGCGGACCGGAGAGCGGCGCGCCGAGCAGGCCGGCGAGCGCCCCGGGTCGCGCGAGCTCGGCCAGGAGCGCCGCCCCGAGCGGCAGCCCGCAGACGAGCGTCCCGGTGAGCCGGGCCTGTGCCGTGGCGGCCCGCGCGTCGGCCTCGAGGCGCGCGGTCTCCTCGTGCGCCGCGGCGACCCCGCGCAGCGCCGCCGGCAGGTCGCCGCCTGCCTCCCGGTGCAGGAGGATCGCTGCGACGAGCGCGTCCACCTCCGGCCGGGCGGCCCGGCGGCGCAGCCCCTCCAGGGCGTCGTCGGTGCGCGCGTCCGCCTGGAGCTCGGCGGCCAGGCGCGCGCAGCTCCACCCCGGCGGCGCCGCCGGCGCCGCGCGAGAGCTCGAGCAGGGCGCCCGCGCGGGGCCTGACCGGCGGCCAGGAGGTCGGCGAGCGTGCCGCGCCAGCGCGGGGGCGGCGCGACCGACGTCGGCGCGGTGCCGGCGCAGGCGGGCCCGCACGAGCCCGGCGACCGCCGCCGGGCCGCACGCGGCGAGGGCGAAGCCGGCCGGCGGGCCGGCGAGGAGCCACCCGGCGGCGAGCAGCGTCGCGGCGCCGAGCACGGCGAGCCGCCGGCGCTCGGCGGGGGCCGGCTCCCGCCCCTCGCGCCCGGCTCGCCGCAGCGGCGCGAGCGCCGCGACGAGCGACGCCGCCAGGCGGGTGGGCCCGGCGGCGACGAGCGCCTCCCAGAGCCCGAACACCGCCAGCGCGCCCGCCAGGCCGGCCGCGGGCACGGCGGCGCTCACGCGGCGAACGCCGGTCCGCCGGGCATTCCGGCCGCGAGCACGGCGCCGCTCACGCCGCGGCCGCCAGCCGCGCGGCGAGGTCGTCGTCGTGGCCGGCACGCCAGACCGGGCGGCCCTCGCGCACCGCGTAGAGCTCCCGCGTCGCGGGGCCGCCGGCCGCGCGGACGACCCGGGCCACCGCGACGACCCGGCGGGCGCCGCCGCGCTCGCGTGCCTGGTGGACGACGAGGTCGATCGCGCCGGCGACCTGCTCGCGGACGGCCGCGTGCGGCAGCCCGACGCCGGCCATCAGCGCGAGCGTCTCGACGCGGCGCAGCGCCTCCTCCGGGGAGCCGGCGTGGACGGTCGAGAGCGAGCCGTCGTGGCCGGTGGCCATGGCGGCGAGCATGTCGAGCGCCTCGGGCCCGCGCACCTCGCCGACGACGATGCGGTCGGGCCGCATGCGCAGCGCGTTGCGCACGAGGTCGCGGATCGTCACCTCGCCGCGCCCCTCGAGGCTCGCGGGCCGCGCCTCGAGGCGCACCACGTGCGGCTGCTGGAGGCGCAGCTCCGCGGCGTCCTCGACGGTGACGACGCGCTCGCGCTCCCCGATGAAGCGCGAGAGCGCGTTGAGCGTCGTCGTCTTGCCCGAGCCGGTGCCGCCGCTGACCAGCACGTTGAGTCGCGCGCGCACGCACGAGCGCAGGAAGTCGCGGAGCGGCGCGGTGAGCGTGCCGGCGGCGACGAGGTCGTCGGGCCCGAGCGCGCGCGGGCGGAAACGGCGGATGGTCAGGATCGGGCCGTCGAGCGCGAGCGGCGGGATGATCACGTTGACCCGCGACCCGTCCGGCAGGCGCGCGTCGGCCAGCGGGCTGGCCTCGTCCACGCGGCGCCCGAGCGGGGCGAGGATCCGCTCGATCGCGTGACGCAGGTCGGCCTCGTCGTCGAAGGCCACGCCACCCGGCTCCAGCCGACCACGGCGCTCCACCCACACCTCATCGGGCCCGTTCACCATGACCTCGTCGACCTCGGGGTCGCCGAGCAGCGCCTCGAGCGGGCCGAGGCCGGCGACGCGCTCCGCCACCCGGCGGGCCAGAGCGGCGCGGTCGGATGGCGAGAGGGCCGCGGCCTCCCGCTCGACCAGCGCGCGGATCCGGGCCTCCGCCCCCTCCCCGGCGTCCACCGGGACGCGCGCCTCGGCGAGCAGTCGCTCGCGGAGCGCGTCGGCCACGGCATCGAGGTCGGCGGCGTCCGGCGGGCTCACGCTGCGCATAGGGCGCCGCGGTCCGCGTCTCGCCCCGGGGGCGACGCCACCACCGCGGCGAGGCGCCCGGCCCGGAACGCCGACCGCCCGCCGGGTCGCGGCGGGCGGTCGTGGTCGGAGCCGGCGGAGCCGGGATCTACGCGCGATCCGTCGGGATCTACGGACCGCCGAGGAAGGACATGGTGAGCGGCGGCGGGTCGAGCGGCTTCGGCGTCTTGTCGTCGAAGGGCGGGTAGGACTCCTCCGGCTTCGGCGGGTGCAGCGGGCACGTCGGCGAGCGGTAGTCCGGCAGGCACGGGTTGAACGGCTGCACCCAGTAGGTCGTGCGCTGGTAGTCGTCCTGGTTGGCCCAGCCGTCGTGGTCCTGGTCGTCGGCGCCGTCCTTGAGGCCGTCGCCGTCGGTGTCGCCGTCGAGCCAGTCGGTGCCCTTCCACGGCACGGTGAAGGGCCGCTCGTCCTTCCACAGGGAGGTCCACCACTCCGGGCTGGACAGCGGCCCGTGTGCCTCGACCCAGTTGCCGAGCCCGTCGTTGTCGATGTCGCGCTCGTCGTCGGAGAGCGTGCCGTCCCCGTTGAGGTCCAGCGGGACCGTGGCCGGCGTCGTCGGGATCGGGCCGCCCGTGTTCTGCGTCCCGTCGGAGTAGTTCAGCGGCAGCTTCTTCGCCCCGAACTTGACCCACGCCTGGTACTCGTCGGTCAGCGTGAGGCCGTCGCCGTCGAAGTCGATGCCCTTGTCGCTCGGGTCGAGCGCGTTCGGGTAGGGGCGCTTGCCCGGGTAGGGCAGCGCGCGGGAGTTCAGGTCGAGCGCCGAGTTGAACTCGTAGCCGTCGGTGATGCCGTCGCCGTCGGAGTCCGCGTTGCAGGGGTCGGTCTTGAACTTGAGCTCGCTCGCGTTCGAGAGCAGGTCCCGGTCGCCGTCGACGCCCGGGGCGGCCTTCGCCTGGGTGAGGCACGTGTTGGCCGGCGGGGACGTGCCGCCGGCGGGCGCGATGCGCGGCGAGAGCCGGCGCGGGGTCTGGTCCTTGGCGAAGCGCCGGCCGAGCACCCGGATCGCGAAGCGCGTCTCGACCGCCCGGCCGCCACGGCGGCCCAGGAAGCCGCCGAGCTTGCTCGGCAGCGTGAGGGTGAGCCGGGTGAACGTCGCGTCGTTGGCCTTCACGAAGATCGCCGGCGCGCCCTTGCGCAGGAAGACGACGGTCGTCCGGCCCTTCCCCGGGACGAAGTTGCGGCCGCGCACCGTGAGCTTCTGGCCGATGCGGGCCCGCAGCGGCGAGACCGAGGTGACGACCGGGATCGAGCCGGCGGCGAGCCTGGCGATCGGCGCCCAGGCGGCGCTGACGTGCATCGGCCGCGCGGCGGACGCCGGCGCGGCCAGCAGGGCCACACAGGCCGACACGAGCAGGGAGACGGAGACGCGGCGAGACATCGTTCGAGATCCGTCATCGGCCGATGCGCCGTCGGGCTTGAGCATCTCGTCCATCCGTCCGGCCTGCCGGGACTAGCCGAGCCGGTCGTCGACGCCGACGGCGGCCGGCTCGCGGCCTCGATCGCCCGCGGCGCGGGGCAGCAGGCGCACCTCGCGCGCGAAGCTCTGCGCCGCCGCGAGGAAGACGGCCTGGCGGAGCGTCACCCGCAGGTCCGCCTCGACCCGGCGGCCGGGTGACTCGTCCCCGCCCGAGGCGGGGGCGGCGCGCGCGCCCAGCACCTCGACGTCCTGCAGCGCCAGCTCGGTGCGGCCGCCCGCGCCGCTCCGTCCCTCCCGGGTGACGAGCACGTCCACGCGCCCGCCGGAGGCCACGCCCGCCCGCGGCGCCTGCGCGACGACCGTGGCCACGCGCTCGCCGGGGCGAACGCCGGCCGCGACCCCGGCCGCCGCCTCGGGGTCGCGCACCGACCCGGGGCCGAGCGGGGCTCCGGCGGGGAGCGACGCCGCCGCGACGAGCCCGACCGCCTCGGCCGGATCGGCGAGCGCGCCGGCCGGGGCGAAGCGCGCCGGGATCTCGCGCAGGGCGAGGGCCGCGGGGGCGAGACGGCGCCCGGCCGGCTGCGCGGCGCGGGTGACGAGCACCGGGACGAGCGGGCCGAGACGGCGCTCCAGCGCCGCCTCGCGCCGGGCCACGTCCGACGCGGCCAGGCCGCCGAGGAGGAGCGCGAGCCCGAGCAGCAGGGCCGCCCGCCGGCGGCGGCTCACCGCGCCCGGCCGCCACCGGCCGGGAGGTCGAGCGCGAGCCGGGCCCCGCGCGCGCTCGGGGCGGCGGCGAGGGAGCCGCCGTGGCGGGCGGCGATCTCGCCCGCGATGGCCAGCCCGCGCCCCCGGGCCCCGCGACCCGCCCGCGCGCGGCCGGCGAGCTCGGCCACGGGGGCCGGCAGGCCGGGCCCCCGATCGGCGACCTCGATCCGCACCCTCCCGCCCGCGCGCCCGCCCGGAGACGACGACCGGGCCGGCGCCGTGCTCCAGCGCGTTGGCGACGAGGTTCCCGGTCGCCTGGGCCAGGCGCCGGGCGTCGCCGCGCACCACCGCCGGCGGCGCGGCGGCGAGGACGAGCTCGACGCCACGCGCCGACGCGGCCGCGGCCCACTGCTCCGCCGTGCGGCGCAGCACCTCCCCCACCTCGACCGTCTCGCTCCGGTCCCCGCCCCGGCGTCCGGAGCGCGCCGCGGACAGGTCGTCGAGCGCGAGGCGCGCGCGTCCCAGGGCGCCCTCGACCGCGGCCAGCGTCGCCGGGCTCGGCGGCCGGCGAGCCCGGCCGAGCGCTTCGAGGCCCAGCCCGACGGCGGCGAGCGGCCCGCGCAGCTCGTGGTCGGCGCGGGCGACGAGCTCCAGGCGCGAGGCCAGCCTCCGTCGCGCGCCGACCCAGCCGGCCAGCGCCGCCGCCGCCGCGAGCCACCCCGCCAGCGCGAGCCCCGCGGTCATGCGGGCACGGGCCCGTCGACGAGGCGGTAGCCCACGCCCCAGACGTTGATCACGAACCGGTCGCCCTCGGCGCCGAGCTTGCGCCGGAGCCGGCAGGCGTGGGAGTCGAGCGTGCGGGTGGTCCCGAGCGACCGGTAGCCCCACACGGTGCGCAGGAGCTCCTCCTTCGTCAGGACCCGCGTCGGCTCCGCCGCCAGCGCGCGGAGCAGGCCGAACTCCTTCTGGCTGAGATCGAGCCGCGTGCCGCGCAGGTGGACCTCGCGCGAGGGCGGATCGATCTCCAGCGGGCCGACCCGCACCCGGCCCCCGGCGGCGCGGCGGTCGGCGCGCCGCAGCAGCGCCGCGATGCGCGAGCGCAGCTCCGGGTAGCTGAACGGCTTGACGACGTAGTCGTCGCAGCCGCGCTCCCAGCCGCGCAGGCGGTCGAGCTCCCCGTCGCGGCCGGTGAGCAGGACGAGCGGCAGCGCCGGGTCGATCCGGCTCGCCACCCCGTCGGCGGCGCGCACCTCGCGCACGAGCTCGAGGCCGTCGCGGTCGGGCAGGCCGAGGTCGACCACCGCGAGGTCCGGGTACTTCGTCTCCATCGCCCGCAGCGCGTCCTTCGCGGTCTCGGCGACGAGCAGCTCGTAGCCGTCGGCGGTGAGGTTGTCGGCGAGGAAGGTCCGCGTCGTCGCGTCGTCCTCGACCACGAGCAGGGTGTGGGTGTCGTCGGTCATGCCGGCCCTAGGCCGACCGCGCCGGCAACTCGCCCCCGGGCCGCGCACGCGGGCCGCGCACGCGGGTGCAACATCTGCTGCACGCCCGGAGGCGCGCAGGAAACGCGGCTAGGATGCCGACGCTCTCGGACGGGATGTCCCGGCCGTGGCGGCATCACGATGAGGCGAGGCAACTACAACTCCGGCGACGACTTCGTCCTCGAGTACGGGGAGCTGCGCTTCACCTTCAACGAGCGCGACTTCGAGGAGCGCTGCGAGCAGGCGGCGCTGAAGCTCGGCTTCGTCGGCGGGCGTCTCGGCGACGGGGAGAGCGAGGACCTCGTGAACCTCGTCGTGAACGGCGAGATCCCCGACCCGGCCTCCGCGCTGGGCGAGCACGTCAACGACTGCTGGCCGGAGCTCGTCGGCCCCTCCGAGCGCTCGCTCGTCCACTGGCTGCGGCGGCTCATCTTCCGCTCCGCCTGGCTCGACCAGCGGGTGAAGGAGGACGAGCTCGACGTCGCGTGGGACGAGGACCGCGGGACGTTCCGCTACATCCAGCCGGATCGCGACGGCGAGCCGATCGAGCTCGCGCCCGAGCCCTCCTGGGACCGCGTCGCCTACGTGCCCCGCTGAGGGCCGGGCCTACTTCTCCTTCGCGGCGTCGGCGTGCGCCTTGGCGATCGCCTTGACGCCCTTCTCGCCGACCAGCAGCTCGGGGCGCAACGTGCCGCTCGCCGCCACGTCGAGGGCCGGGAAGCGCTGCGCCGCCGCGCGGGCGAGGTCGAGCGCGATGACCGTCGTCTCGCCGCCGTAGCGGCTTGGCCGCGGTGGCGATCACGGTCAGCGACCCGCCGTCGGGCACGTTGCGGGCCGCGGCGAGCACCTTCCGCGCGGCCGGCGCGTGGAGCCCCTCGAGGGTGTCGACGAGCAGCACCGCAGCGCCGCCGCGGGCCGCGGCCCGCCGTGCGCCCTCGAGCGCGCGCTCGACCGCGTGGGCGTGGGCCTCGGGGCTGTCGGTCAGCGTCGTGGTCGCGGCGGGCTCGAGCGGGCCCGCCGCCCACCCGGCGACCTCCTCGGGCCGGACGCCGGCGAGCGCGAGATGGGTCTCGACGCCCTCGAGCGCGGCGAGCGCGGCGGCGAGGGCGCGCAGCGTCTCGCTCTTGCCCGAGCGGGCCGGGCCGACGATCGTCACGCGGGAGCCGCGGCCGATCGGCGCGGCGCGGTCGATGAGGTGGAGCGTCGCGTCGTCCTTGCCGAGCTCGAAGCGCTCGTCGGGGAACGTCGCCGCGAGGTCGTCGAAGCGGCCGGGCGCGGCCTCGTCGGCCGGGACGCCGTTGATCGTCTCCACGCGCACGAGCGACGGGTGGCGCTCGGAGCGGCGCGGCGGCCGCGCGGGCCCGCTGACGCGATCGCCCGAGACGAGCTCGCAGCGGCGGATCTGGGCGGCGGAGATGTAGACGTCGCCGTCGCTCTGCTCCGGCGGCTCGACCCGGATGAAGCCCGAGCCGTTCGGCAGCACCTCGAGCACGCCCTCGACGCCTTCCGCGGGAGCGGCGGCCTGGTCGCGGGCGGGACGGTCGTCCTCGTCGCGGCCCGCGGCGCCTCGGCCCCGGCGGGCCGGACGGTCCTCCTCGTCGCGGCCCGCGGCCCGGCCGCGTCCCCCGCGCCCGCCCCGGCGGCGGCGCGGCGGAGCCGCGGCGCGGCCGTCCTCGTCCTCGTCCTCGTCCTCGTCCTCGGGCTCCGGCTCGGGCTCGGCGGCGATCACCGCCGCGGCCTCGTCGACGACGTCGCCGTCGTCCGCGTCGGGCACCGGCGCCTCCTCGCCCCCCTGGCGGGCGAGGATCGCGTCCACGAGGTCCGCCTTGCGCAGGCGGCGGTAGGAGTCGAGGCCGAGCTCCGAGGCGATGGCGTGGAGATCGGCGAGCGGGCTCGCCTCGAGGGCGGAGCGGTCGAGTACGGACATGCGGTGGGTCCTCCGGTCGGTCGGTGGGCATCCGGCCGCGTAGGGACAGCGGCCGGCGACGGGCGGGACGGACCCTAGACGATCCGTCAGGCGGCCGGCGGCGGCGCCTCGCGGCGCAGCTCCTCCGCGAGCCGCGCCGCGGGGTCGATCTCCCGCTCGCCGCGGAGCACCGCGCGCACGGCGAGGAAGTCCGCCGCCGCCGCGACGTCGTGGACCCGGAAGACGTGACCGCCGGCCTCCACGCCCCACGCGAGCGCGCCGAGCGTCCCGGCTCCGCGCTCGCGCGGGGGCCGGCCCGTGACCGCCCCGACGAAGTCCTTGCGGGAGATCGCGAGCAGCACCGGCCGGCCGAGCGCGAGCACCGCGTCGAGCCCGTGCAGCGCCTCGACCGTCTGGGCCGGGGTCTTGCCGAGGTCCGGGCCCGGGTCGAGGAGGATCTGCTCGGCCGCGACGCCGTGGGCCGCGGCGAGCGCCATCCGGTCGCGGAGGAAGGCGGCGACGTCACCCGCCACGCGCCCGTCGTGGACCGGGTCCAGGAGCTTCTCCTTCGGCGGCGCGTAGGTGTGCACGAGGACGAGCGCCGCGCCGGTCTCGCCGCACACGGCCGCGAGCCCCGGGTCGCGCAGGCCGCTGACATCGTTGACGATGCCGGCCCCGGCGTCGATCGCCGCGCGGGCGACCGCCGGCTTGTAGGTGTCGATCGAGACGACCGCGCCGAGCTCCCCGGCAACGCGCTCGACGAGCGGGACGACGCGGCGGATCTCCTCGTCGGGCTCGACCGCCGGCGCGGTGGTCACGCCGGACTCGCCGCCGACGTCGATGATGTCCGCCCCGGCGTCGAGCAGCTCCTCGGCGAGGGCGACGCGGGCCGCGAGCGTGCGCCGCTCGCCGGCGTCGGAGAACGAGTCGGGGGTCGCGTTGACGATCCCCATGATCCAGGGCCGCTCCCCGAGCCGCAGCGTCCGGCCCGCGGCGCGGAGGTCGTGGACGACGGCCGGCGGCGACATTCGCCGGAGGCTAACGGGCGGCTCGCCGGGCCTTCCGGGCGGGCTTGCGCTTCTTCTTCTTCGGCTTGGGCTTCGGCTTCACGACGCGCACGACCCGCTCGACCCTGCTCGAGTTCCCGGCCACGTCCCGCGTCACGACGCGCAGGCGGAAGCGGCCGGTCCGGCGATAGCGGTGGCGCAGCCGCGAGGTGAGCGAGAGCGCCCGGGGCCGCGAGGCCACCCGCAGCCGCGACCCGTCGCCGTACTCGATCCGGATCCCGACCAGCCCGGAGGCCTGCGCGGCGTTCACCCCGCGCGGCGCGCGTCTCGCCCGCCCCCGCGCGGCGCCCCCGGCGCCCCCGCCCCCCGCCGGGGCGCCGGGGCCCGCGGCCGGCGGGGTCGCGGCGAGCGGCGGCGCGTCGAGCGCGTCGACGCGGAAGCGCACGCCGACGGCGAGCCGGGTCTTCGCCGCGAGCCCGACGAGCTCGGCCGTGGGCGCGGTCCCGTCGATCCGCACGGCGGACCCGCCCCCGGTGCGCTCCTGTCCCCGGCGATCGGTGGCCAGCACCTGCCAGGCGTAGCGACCGTCGGCCAACGGCCCGGGCAGGCGGAACTCGGTCCGGCGCGTCGAGGCCACGGCCTGTCCCCCGAGCAGCACGGTGTACACGGCGCCGCCCCACTGGTCGCGCGAGGCGGACCAGCTGATCACGGGCCGCCGCGAGCGCGTGAAGCCGCCGGAGCCGGGCACCGCGCCGAAGCGCCCGGGAGCCTGGTCGGCGCTCGCGACGACGAGTCGGCGGGCGTCCGGCGCGCCCTGGAGAAAGGCCACGGCGAGGTCCCCGTAGCCGTCGGCGGCGGCCTCGAGCCCCTTGTCGGCGGCCGTCGGGCCGAGGTCGGCGTTCGAGAGCGGGACCTGGTCGCCGAACGTGCCGTCCCCGTACGGCCGGCCGACGATCTCCGGCTGGCTGCCGCCCGCCTCCTGCCACGCCGCGAGCACGGCCGCCCCGCTGCTCGCGGCGGCCGCCGGGTACGCGGGCCCGCCGTCCGGGGCCGCGTCGATCCGCTGGGGGGCCAGGAGGCTCACGCGGCTGCCGAGGATCGTGCCGATGATGTCGTCGGAGCCGTTCCGGGTCGTGACGACGATGCCGCGCCCGCTCCCCGAGGCGGCGACCCGCGGCGGCGCGGCGTCCTCGGCGCCCGGCGAGCCCTGGCCGTCGACCGCTTGCTCGCGGCTCGAAGCGCGAGCCGCGCAGTCGCCGGGCGAACGCGCCCTGAACGGGTACCGGGCCGACGGGCTGGCGCCAGGTGACCACCGCGTAGGAGGAGTCGTTCAGCGTGGAGATCTCCGGGCTCTCGGCGACGCCGGGAAGGCTCGCGACCGGCGCGACGATGCTCGGCGACGTGCCCCACACGCGGCGGGCCCGGATCTCCCCGGCCTCGCCCCAGGCCACGACGGCGATCCCGTCGGCGGAGGCGGAGACCTTCGGCCGTCCGGTGCCCGCGCCGGCGCTCCGACCGGGATCGGCGTCGAGGGGCGGGGCGGCGAGCGTCCACCCGCCCGCGCCGCGGGCGTAGGCGACGCGTACGTCGCTCCCCCCGGCGCCGGGGGCGGCGAAGGCGAGGTAGGCCTTGCCGTGCACGCTCGTGGACACGGACGGCGGGCCGACCGGCCCGCTGCCGTAGAGCAGCGTCGGCCCGCTCCAGGCCTGGCCCGACGACGGTCGCGTCGCCGTGTACAGCGCCCCGCCGTTCACGAAGGCGACCCGGACCGCGCCGCCCGGCGAGACGGCGACCGCCGGCGACGCGGACCCGCCCGGCAGGCCGCCGTCCAGCGGCTCGGGCGCGCCCCAGGCTCCCCCCGTGAGCCGGGAGGCGACGACGCGGTCGACCCCGTCGACGCGCTTGACGTAGACGAGCGCCCCGGTGCCGTCGAGCGCGACGTCGAGGCCGCCGACGGCCCGCAGGTCGGGGCTCGGCCCGTCGATCGGCTCCCCCGGGAAGACGGCGGCGCCGGCCGCCGCGGGCCCCGCGGCCAGGGCGACGAGGCCGAGCGCCCCCGCGCACAGCGCCCGGCGCAGGCGCACGGCGGGGCGGCGGGGCGGCGTGTCGGTGAGGCGTCCGGGCACGATGAGGGGCGGCCGAGGGGGGGCGGCGGCCGGTCCATCCCCGAACCGGCGGCCCCCCGGAAAGTTACGCGGCCGCGGCGCGAGGCACGCCGATCCGGCTGTCAGGCCGGCGGGGCGATGCCCTCCGCGGCCGCCTCGACGCGGAAGGCCCCGGCCTCCTCGGTCGTGCGGCGCTCGTCCCAGCCCAGCTCGCCGGCCAGCGCCGCGGCGACGCGCTCGGCCACGCCCGTGTCGGTCCCCGCGACCTCGCGCGCGGCCAGCAGGCCGAGTCGCGTGCGGCGCAGCAGGACGTCGCCGACGGACCGGGCCTGCTCGGCCCGTGCGGCGTGCGCCGCCTCGGCGAGGATGTCGGGCAGCCCGGGGACGATGGCCTGCGCCAGCTCGCCGCGTTCCCCCGCGACGCGCAGCACGTCGTGCGCGGCGTGCCCGTAGCGGCCGGCCAGCGCGCCGTAGGACGCCTCGGGGACGCCCTCGACCTCGGGCAGGTCGTCGGGGTCGATCGCCAGTCCGAGCGGGATCTCGGCGGTGCGGCACGGTGCCCGCCCCCCCTCGCGCTCGACGAGGCGGTCAACGGCGAGCTTGGCCATCCGGCGCCAGGTGGTGAGCTTGCCGCCCGTGATCGTGATCAGGCCCGAGGACGTCTCGTACAGCTCGGCCTTGCGCGAGATGTCCACCGACTTCTTCGTGTCCCCGGTCGAGATCAGCGGCCGCACCCCGGCGTACGCGGCGCTCACCTCCGCCGGGCCGAGGTCGGTGCCGAAGAACCGGTTCACCGCGTCGAGCAGGTACGCGATGTCGTCGGCGGCGGGCTGGACGTGGTCGAGGTCGCCCTCGTAGTCGTTGTCCGTGGTCCCGACGAGGCTCCGCCCCAGCCACGGGAGCGCGAAGATCGACCGGTCGCCGCCCGCCGGCACGATCGCCCCGGCCATGAGCGGGAGGTGCTCGGGCGCGATCGTGATGTGGGTGCCGCGGCTCGGGCGGATCACCGGCACCTCGGCCTCGTCCCGCAGCTCCTCGGGGCGGATCCGGTCCGCCCACACGCCGGTCGCGTTGATGACGTTCTCGCCCGCGATGACGAGCTCCGCACCGCTCTCCCCGTCGCGGACGCGAACCCCGGAGGCCCGCCCGCCCTCCTCGACGAGGGCCAGCACCTCGAGCCGGTTCGCGCACACCGCGCCGAAGCGCTCGGCCTCGCCGAGCACGGTGAGGACGAGCCGCGCGTCGTCGGTCTGGCAGTCGTAGAAGAGATAGCCGCCGGTCGGCTCGCGGCTCGCGAGCGCGGGAAGCAGCTCGATCACCTCCTCGCCGGGGATCGAGCGATGGCGCTCGGGGCTCCAGTCGGCCCCGGGCTCGGCGCCGCCGTCGCCGTCCCGGCCGCGGCGGCGCCCGAGGCGGCGCCGCGGGCCGGAGGAGGCCATGACGTCGTACATGTTCAGGCCGATGCCCATGAACCGGTCGGGACGCGCGTCCTCGAAGGTCGGGACGACGAGCGGCAGCGGACGCACGAGGTGCGGCGCGAGGTTGACCATGAGCTGGCGCTCGAGCAGCGCCTCCCGGACGAGCCCGAGGTCGAAGTTCTGCAGGTAGCGCAACCCGCCGTGGACGAGCTTGCTGGAGCGGCTGCTCGTCCCGGCGGCGTAGTCGGACTTCTCGACCAGGGCGACGCTGTAGCCGCGGGTCGCGGCGTCGAGCGCCACGCCGGCGCCGGTGATCCCGCCGCCGATGACGACGAGGTCGAAGGGGTCGGAGCCGAGCGCGGCGAGGGCCTGGTCGCGATCGATCATGCCGGGAGGAGGGTACGCGGCGCCGGCCCGCTACAGCAGCGACTGCTGCGCCGGCCCCGGCGGCCGGTCCGGCGGGCCGGGGTCCTGGCCGAGCAGCTCGCGCATCCGGCGGGCGCTGTCGGGGGCGTCGCGCCCGCGGTTGTTGTTGAACATCGTGCGCACGTCCCGGGCCCGGCCGGCGAGGTCGTCGACCCGCGCGCGGATCTCGCCGAGCTCCGCGTCGGAGTAGCGCCAGGCGAAGCGCTCGGCCACCGTTCGGCCGTGGAGGTAGGCGTGGGCGTCGCGGCCGTGGGCACGGAGGTAGGCGAGCTTCGGGCTCGTGACGGCGTCGAGCGGCGGCATCATCGTCGGGGCCTCGCCGCGCGGCGCGTCGACGCACACGAAGGCGGCGCCGCGGTCGCTCAGGTGGTCGAGCGTCGAGGCGACGCGATCCTCCGCCAGCCACGCGCGGTGGCGGAGCTCGACGGCGACCGTGTGCGGCGCGAGGCGCTCGAGCACCGGGTCGATCTCCCCGAGCGCGTGCCGGTCGGGCCGGAAGCCCGGCGAGAGCTGGAGCAGGAGGGCGGAGAGCTTCCCCGCCTCGGCGAGCGGCGCGACCGCCTCGAGGAGGCGCTCGGCGACCGCGGCCTCGATCTCGGCGTCGAGCACGACGCGCCCCCGGGCGTTGACGTTCGCCCGCGTGCGGAGGTCGGGCGGGAGCGACTCGACCGGGGTGGAGTGGCGGGAGAGCAGGCGCGGGAGCTTCACGTCGAACGTGAAGCCCGGCGGGGTGACCGCGGCCCAGCGGGCCACCGTCCGCGGGTCGGGGATCGCGTAGAACGGGGAGTCGACCTCGACCGCGTCGAAGCGCGCCGCGTAGTAGGCCAGCCGGTCGCGGGCGGGCAGGCCCTCGGGGTACCACTCCGCGACGAAGCCCGGATCGGCCCAGGAGCAGGTTCCGACGTGGATGGCGCCGGGCACCGTCACCCGCCCTCGGGAGCCGGGTCCCAGCGCCGCCCGGCGGCGATCCAGCGGCGGAAGAGCGGGTCGACGATCCGCACGCCGCCGGGGGCGTCGGCCTCGGCCTCGACCTCCCCCGCCGCGATCAGCGCGCGCAGCGCGACGGGCGTGGCGCCCTTGCTCGTCCGGTAGCGGGCGATCGCGGCGGCGCCGGTCAGCTCGCCGACGCCGTCGGCGATCGCGGCGAGGGTGCGCTGCTGGGTGGCGGGCAGCCCGCCCCACGTGGCGCGGAAGGCGTCCTCGACCTCGCGGCCGGCGGCGGCCAGCGCCGTCTCCCACGTGTCGGTGCTCGCGCGCTCGCCGGCGGGCGTGGCGCTCCACAGGTGGTAGGCGAGCTGCATGGCGCGCTGCGGGTGGCCGTCGGCGAGGTCGAGCAGCGGCCCGAGGCCGTCGCCGGGGTCGCGCCCCGAGGCGGCGAACCGGGTGCCGAGGTGGTCGGCCAGCGCGTCGGCCGGGAGGCGGCCGATCGTGAGCGGGCTCGCCTGGTCGAAGAGCGGGCGATCGCGCCCGCCGAACAGCTCGGCCATCATCCCCGGGTGGGAGCCCGCGAAGACGTAGGCCACGCCGTCGCCGTGGTGCTGGATCTCCGAGCGCAGCACCGCGTCGAGCTCCGGGCCCGCGCCGAGCAGCGACTGGAACTCGTCGAACACGACGAGGACCGTATTCCCGTGGCGCTCGTGCAGGACGCGCGGCGTCGCGAGCCGCTCCAGCAGGGCGCGCTGCGCGGCGACCGGCCGATCGCTCGGCGCCAGCTCGAGCGCCGCCACGCCGCCCGAGACCCGGGCGGCGGGACGGAGCGTGCGGCGAAAGCCGGCGTACCAGCGGCGCAGCCGGCCGTCGAGGTCGCGCTCGTAGGCCAGCTCGACGCGGACCGCGACGTCCTCGATCGACAGCACGCCGTAGAGGTCGACGTAGACCGCGGCGAGCCCGTCGCGGCGGGCGTCGCGCAGCAGCCGGCGCAGCATCGAGGTCTTGCCGAAGCGCCGGGGGGCGGTGAGCCGGGTGTTGCGGCCCTCGCGCGCGCGGGCGCCGAGCGTGGCGAGCTCGGCCTCGCGATCGACGAGCTCGTCGGGCGGGACGGGCTCCTCGTAGCGGAACGGGTTGCGGTCGGAGGCGGGGGCGGGATCCGGCATGCGAGCTGGTACTAGAGAATCGTACTGGATGGTACTAGGGCGTAGTACCAGCTACTCTCCCCCGCCGTGCCCCCGCACCTCGCCGACCTGAGCGCCGCCCTCGCCACCGCCGTCCTCGCCGTCGCCGCGCCCGGCGGCGGCGCCGCGCCCGGCGCGCCGACGGCCACCCGGCCGACCCGGGCGCCCGATCCGCTCGCCGGCCTCTCCCGCCGCCAACTCGCGGGTCAGCGCGTGATCGTCGGCTACGACGGCCTCCGCGTCCCGGCGTCCATCACCCGCGCGGTGGCCCGGGGCGAGATCGGCGGCGTCATCCTCTTCGCGCGGAACGTCGGCGCCCGGGCGGCGCTGCGCGGCGAGCTCCGTCGCCTCCAGGCCGTCCGCCGGCCGGGTCGACTCGGCGATGCGCCGCTGCTCGTGATGATCGACCAGGAGGGCGGCCTGGTGAAGCGCCTGGCCGGCCCGCCGTCCCGCTCGCCCGCGGCGCTCGGCCGCACCCGCGACGCCGCGCTGGCCCGGCGCGAGGGTCGGGCGACCGGCGCGAGCCTGCGCGACGTCGGGGTGAACGTGAACCTCGCGCCGGTCATGGACCTCGGCCGGCCGGGGAGCTGGGCACGCCGCCTCGGCCGGTCCTACGCTGCCGACCCCGCGCTCGCCGGCCGCCTCGGAGCCGCCTTCGCCGTCGGCCTGCGCGAACGGCGCGTCGCCGCGACGCTCAAGCACTTCCCCGGCATCGGCACGGTCGCGCGCGACGAGGACGCCGTCGCCCAGGCGGTGCCGCTCGCGGCCGGCGCGCTGCGCCGCATCGACGAGGCGCCGTTCGCCGCCGGCGATCCGCGCGGGCGCGCAGCTCGCGATGACCGCGACCGCCCGCTACCCCGCCCTCGACCGGGTGCCCGCGCTCCTCTCCCGGCGGATCTCCACCGGCGAGCTGCGCAGCCGGCTGCACTTCGGCGGCGTCGCGATCACCGACGATCTCGACGTCGCCGCGTTGCGCCCGTACGGCGGCGCGGAGGGGCTCGCGCTCCGCGCCGCCGCGGCCGGGAACGACCTCCTCCTCTACGCCCAGTCCGCGCCCCGCGGCGCGAGGGCCGCGGCGGCGCTGGCGCGGGGGGCCGACCCCACCGCGCAGCGCACGGCCGTCCGCCGGGTCCTCGCGCTGCGCCGGTCGCTTCGCTGAGACCCGGCCCCGGTACGGCGTCCTACAGCGCCTCCAGCTCCGACGCGATCTCGCTCACCGAGGCCTTCGCGTCCCCGAACAGCATCTGGGTGTTGTCCAGGTAGAAGAGCGGGTTGTCGATCCCGGCGAAGCCGGAGCTCATCGAGCGCTTCAGCACGATGACCGACCCGGACTGGTCGACCTCGAGGATCGGCATCCCGTAGATCGGGGAGTCGGGCTCGGGTCGTTCGCCGCCGGGTTCGTGACGTCGTTGGCGCCGATCACGAGCGTGACGTCCGTCCGCGGGAACTCGGGGTTGATGTCGTCCATCTCCTTGAGCTGGTCGTAGGGCACGTCGGCCTCGGCGAGCAGCACGTTCATGTGGCCGGGCATCCGGCCCGCGACGGGGTGGATCGCGAACGCGACCTCGACCCCCTTCGCCTCCAGCGCCCGGGTCAGCTCCCGCACGGCGTGCTGCGCCTGGGCGACCGCCATGCCGTAGCCCGGGACGATCGCGACCTGCTGCGCGTAGGCGAGCTGGATCGCGACGTCGGCCGCGGTGGTCGACTTGACCGGCCGCTGCTCGCCGTCGTCCCCGCCGCCGCTCGCCACGGCGACGCCGCCGAACCCGCCGGCGACGATCGACGGGACGGAGCGGTTCATGGCCACCGCCATGAGGTTGGTGAGGATCGAGCCGGAGGCGCCGACGATCATGCCGGCGACGATCAGCGCGGTGTTGTCCAGCGCGACGCCCGCCGCGGCGGCCGAGAGGCCGGTGAGGGCGTTGAGCATGGAGATGACGACCGGCATGTCGGCGCCGCCGATCGGCAGGACGACCATGTTCCCGAGGATCGCCGCGGCGACGAGGAGCGCGATGAACAGCGCCTGGGACTCGGTCCCCGCGGCGATCGCCACGGCGCAGCCCACGGCCACGGCCAGGAGCCCGAGGTTGACGATCTGCTGGCCGGGCACCGAGATCGGCCGGCCGGGGAGGATCTCCTGCAGCTTGCCGAAGGCGATGTTCGAGCCCCAGAAGGAGATCGAGCCGATGATCGCGGCGAAGAGGATCGGGATGAGCGTCTCCAGCGGCGGGTTGCCGCCCGTCTCCAGCGCGTGGCGGTACTCGGCCCAGGCGATCAGCGCCACCGCGCCGCCGCCGACGCCGTTGAACAGCGCGACCATCTGCGGCATCGCGGTCATCTTCACCCGCAGCGCCGCCGGGATCCCGATCGCGGTGCCGATCACCACGCCGACGGCGATGAGCAGCGCGTCCTCGCCGTTCGCGATCACGCCGGGCTTGATCAGCGTCGCGACGACGGCGACGAGCATGCCGGCGGCGGCGATCTTGTTCCCCCGCACCGCGGTGTTCGGCCCCGTGAGCCCGCGCAGCCCGAGGATGAACATCGTGAAGGCGACGATGTAGAGGAGGTTGACGAAGTCCTCCTGCGGTACCACGCGACGGCGAGCGAGGTCACGACGGGCCCTTCCCGCCGGTCGGCTCCGCCGGCTTCGGCCGACTCCGCCGGCTCCGCCGGCTTGGCCGGCTTGCGCTTGAACATCGCGAGCATCCGGTCGGTGACCAGGAAGCCGCCGACCACGTTGATCGTGCCGAAGGCGATCGCGATCACGAGGATGAACTTGCTGAGGAAGCCGGTCGCCTCGGCGATCGTGAGCAGGCCGCCGAGCAGGACGATGCCGTGGATGGCGTTCGTCCCGGACATCAGCGGCGTGTGCAGGGTGTTCGGCACCTTCGAGATGACCTCGAAGCCGACGAACGCCGCGAGGACGAGGAGAGCGATCTCGGTGACGAGCACGGTGTGGGTCCTTCGGTCTCGGAGTCGGTGGTCAGGCGGCGGCGGCCGCGGCCTTGGCGCCGGGATGGACGATCTCGCCGCCCCGCGTGACGCAGGCGCCGGCGATGATCTCGTCGTCGAAGTCGAGCGCGAGCCCGCCGTCCTCGCCGGTCATGAGCCCGAGCAGCGCCTGGATGTTGCGCGCGTAGAGCTGGGAGGCGTGCTCGGCCATCGTCGAGGGCAGGTTGAGCGGGGCGACGATCTTCACGTCGTGCTCGACGACGGTGGTGCCCGGCCGGAGAGCTCGCAGTTGCCGCCCGCCTCGCCGGCGAGGTCGACGACCACCGAGCCCGGCTTCATGCGCTCCACGGCGTCCTCGGTGACGAGGATCGGGGCGCGGCGGCCGGGGACGAGCGCGGTGGTGATGACGACGTCGACCTTGCCGATCGCCTCCGGCCATCAGCTCCTGCTGGCGGGCCTGCTGCTCGGGGGTCAGCTCCTTCGCGTAGCCGCCCTCGCCCTCGAGGTCGCCGCCCAGGTCGAACTCGAGGAAGCGCGCGCCGAGCGACTCGACCTGCTCCTTGACCGCGGCGCGGACGTCGAAGGCCTGGACCACGGCGCCGAGCCGCCGCGCGGTGGCGATCGCCTGCAGGCCGGCGACGCCGGCGCCGAGCACGAGCACGGTGGCGGGCCGGATCGTGCCGGCCGCGGTCATCAGCATCGGGTAGAAGCGGCCCGAGCTCCTGGCTGCCGATGAGCGCCGCGCGGTAGCCGGCGACGTTGCTCTGCGAGGACAGCGCGTCCATCGACTGCGCGCGGGAGATGCGCGGCACGGCCTCGAGCGCGAACGTCGTCGCGCCGGAGCCGGCCAGGGCCGCGACGCCGTCGGCGTTGGTCAGGGGCTGGAGGAAGCCGATCAGGACGCTCTCGCCGGAGAGCCGCCGCGTCTCCTCGGCGCTCGGCGGCGCGACCTTGACGACGACGTCGGCACCCCACGGCGCCGCGGCGTCGGGCGTGACGGTCGCGCCGGCCTCCGTGAAGGCGGAGTCGGGAATCATCGCGCCGGCCCCCGCACCGGCCTCGACGACGACGTCGTGGCCCCCGCCCGCGAGCGCCTTGACCACGTCGGGAACGAGCGCCACGCGGGCCTCGCCGTCGGTCGTCTCCTTCGGAACCCCGATCTTCATGGGCGCGGAAACCTACCGACTCGGCGTCCCGGACGGCCCGTCCAGCGCCAGCGCCGCCAACCCCACGAGCGCGCCCGCGCCGCGGGCGAGCGCGAGCACCTCGGGCGGCTCGATCCGGGCCGGGCGCGCCGCCCGCGCGGGGGTCCCGCGGCGCGCCGGATCGCCCGGCCGGCGGGCGGCCACGACCGCCGGGCGGCGGGGCGCGCGGCGCGCCGGGAGGTGGGTGCGCGCCGCTCGGCGGGCCCGCGGCACCGGGGCCAGCGGGAACGTGCGGCGGGCGAGCGCGACCGCGGCCTGCGCGGTGACCCAGGCCGGCGTCTGGCCGCTCGTGCGCGCGTAGCGGACGCTCCCGTCGAGGGCGGTGAGCGAGCGCAGATAGGCCAGCGGCGAGCGCCCCCCGCCGCGCGGGCGCACCCGCGCCGGATCGACCCCGGCGGCGAGCAGGCCCTGGACCGCCCAGGCCGTGGACTGGGCGTTCGAGGCGCCGCCGGGCTGCAGGGGGAAGCCGCCGTCGGGCCGCTGGCGGGCACGGAGGAAGCGGGCGGCGCGGAGCGCCCGCGTGCGAGCGCCCGCGGCCGGCCGCCGCGAGCGCCTGGAGCGCCGCGCCGGTGTCGTCGATCCCGCTGGGCGCGCCGCGCCGGGCGTAGGAGAACCCGCCGTCGCGGTTCTGCTGGCGCGCCACCCACGCCGCCGTGCGGGCGACGTCGCGGGCGCCCGGCCCCTCGCCGGCCGAGCGGAACGCGAGCACGGCGAACGCGGTGTGGTTGACGAGACCGCCGAGCGACCCGTCGCGCCGCACCCGGTGCCGGAGGATCGCGACGAGGTCGCGGCCGGCGAAGGCGCGCGGCGAGCGGCCCGCCGCGCGCAGGACGAGGATCGTGCGCTCGATCTCCCCGGTGTCGGTGATGGCGGCCGCCCCGGCGCGCACGTAGTCGAGCACCGAGCGGCCCCCGCGGCGCACGTCCGCGGGGTTGCGGCCGCCGGCCGCGAGCCCGAGCGCCGCCCAGCCCGTGTAGAGCTGGGAGCTGCGCACGCCGGGCCCGGACCCGAAGCCGCCGTCGGCGTTCTGGGCGCGGGCGAGCCACGCCCCGGGGGTCCCGGCGGCGGCGGCCGGCGTCGCCGTCGCCGCGCCCGCCGCGAGCAGGCCGGCGACCAGCGCGAGGGCCACCCCCGCCGCCGGCGGGGCGCCGGCCGGGAGCCAGCGCACCTCGAAGCGGTCTCGGAAGCGCGACACCGCGCGCAGCAGCGCCGGGCCGAAGGCGAGCGCGAAGGCCGCGTTGCCGCCGGCGTGGGCGAGGTTCCAGGGCAGCGAGGTCGCCGCGTAGGCGAGCAGCGTGGAGAGCCGGTGGTCGCCGGCGTAGAGCAGCCACTGGCTGAGGTCCATGATCGCGCCGAAGACGAGCCCGCAGAGGGCGCCGGCGGCCGCGAGCCCGACCCGGCCGATCCGCCCGCCGGTGAGGCGCGCGAGGCCGGCGCCGAGGATCCCGACGAGCCCCCACGCCCCCATCTGCCACGGCGTCCACGGGCCCTGGCCGAAGAACAGGTTCGACACGAGCGCGGCCAGCGCGCCGACGACGAACCCCGGTGGTCCGCCGAGCGCGAAGCCGGAGACGAGCACGATGTCGGTCGTCGGCTTGACGTTCGGCAGCGGCGCGAAGGCGAGCCGGCCGAGGACCGCGAGCGCCGCGAGCGTCCCGACGAGCGCGAGCACCCGGGCCGAGGGGTGCGAGCGCTCGTACCACGCGAGCCCGCACGCCAGGGCGGCCGCGAGCAGCACGAGCGAGGCGAGGCCCCAGCTCATCGGCCCGCCTCCGCCGCCGCGCCGGCCCCGGTCCGCAGCACCTCCGCGCCCTGGGCCGGCAGCAGCGCGCCGCCGGCGCCGCCGAGGATCCGGGCGGTCTCCGTCGTGAAGTACCAGCCGCCGGCGAGCACCTCGGCCGTGGGGCCGTCGGCCACGACCTCGCCCGCCCCGAGCAGGACGACCCGCCCGGCGACCTCGGCGGCGAGCTCCGCGTCGTGGGTGGCCAGCAGCACGCCCGCGCCCGCGGCCGCGCGGGCGCGGAGCAACGCGGCGAGCTCCCCCTTCCAGGCGCGGTCCATCCCGCGGGTGGGCTCGTCGAGGCCGAGGACGGCGGGCGGGGCGCCATCGCCCTCCCCCGCCGTGACGAGGGCGAGCGCGAGCCGCTGGCGCTCGCCGCCCGAGAGGTCGCGCGGGTGGCGGTCCCCGAGGCCGTCGAGCCCGGCGCGCCCGAGCGCCCGCGGTGCCGCGAGGTCGCCGACGCGGTCGCCGATCAGGTAGTCCCCCGGGTGCTGGAGCAGCAGCGCGACGCGCCCCGTCGCCTCGATGCGCCCGCGGGTCGGGGCCATGAGCCCGGCGGCGTGGCGCAGGAGCGTGGACTTGCCGGCGCCGTTGCGCCCCATCAGCGCGACGACCTCGCCGGGAGCCAGCTCGAGGTCGATCCCGCGCAGCACGGCCCGGCCGCCCGGGCGCTCGTGCCAGACCCGGCGCAGGCGCAGGGCCGGCGGGGGCCCCGTCCGCCGGCGCCGCCGGAGCCCGCGGCCCGATCGGCCCGCCACCGGACGCGGACCACCGTTCGCGCCGCCGCCATCGTCCTGCGCCCCCGCCTCCCCCGCACCCCGCCTCCCCCGCCGTCCCCGCCGGCGCCGGCAGCCCGCGGGCCCGCAGCGTCGCGCGGGCCTCCTTCACGCCCGCCGGCGCCGGCCGCAGGCCCGCGGCGGCGAAGAGATGGGCGCCCGGCGTGGCGAGCGCGGGCGCCGCGTCCATCGCCCAGGCGAGCATCTCCCGCGGCGGCGCGTCGCACGCCACGCGGCCGTCGAGGAGCGCCACGACGCGGTCGGCGGCGGCGAGGCAGCGCTCGAGCCGGTGCTCGGCGAGGACGACGGCCACCCCCCACTCCTCGTTCAGGCGCCGCAGCAGCCAGACGAGCTCGTCGCCGGCCACGGGGTCGAGCTGCGAGGTCGGCTCGTCGAGCAGCACGATCCTCGGGCGCCCGGCGAGCGCGGCGCCGAGCGCGACCCGCTGCAGCTCGCCGCCCGAGAGCTCCGCGGTGGGGCGGTCGAGCAGCTCGGCGATGCCGAGCGCCAGCGCCGCCTCCTCGACGCCGCGCGCCACCGCCCCGGGGGCCTCCCCGCGGTTCTCCAGCGGCAGCGCGAGCTCGGCGCGCACGGTCCCCATCACGACCTGGGTCTCCGGGTCCTGGAGGAGCGTCCCGGCGACGGCGGCGATCTCGCCGGGGCCGTGATCGCGCGTGTCGAGGCCGCCGACCGTCACCCGCCCGCCGAACTCCCCGCCGTGGAAGTGCGGCACGAGGCCGCAGCCCGCGCGCAGCAGCGTCGACTTCCCCGAGCCCGAGAGCCCGGCGAGGACGACCATCTCGCCCTCCCCCACCGTGAGCGAGACGTCGCGCAGGGCCGGGCGGGCGGCGCCGGGATGGCGGTAGGTCAGCCCCTCGACCGCGAGGGCGCTCATCGCGCGATCCCCCGGCGCTCGAGCAGCGGCAGGGCGGCCGCGAGCGGGAAGGCGGCCGCGAGCAGGAGGGTCCGCGCGCCGGTGCCGACCGACAGCGCCGGGTACGCGTCGAACGCCCCGAGCGACAGGGCGCGCCCGGCGACGGCGAGCGCGAGGACCGCGGCCGCGGCGGCGGCGATCGCGAGGTCGTGGCGCGACCACGGGCGGGGCGCCGGGCGCGGCGCCCGCCGGGCCGCGCCGTAGCCGCGCAGCTCGAGCGCCGCCGCGACGTCGACCGCGCGGTCGAGCGCGTTCGCGGCGACGGCCCCGGCGAGCGCGACGCGCGAGGCGCGCGCGCCCGGCGGCAGCGTCCGCTGCGCCTCGGCCATCCGCGCGCCGTCGCGGCCCAGCACGGGCACCATGCGGGTGGCCAGCGAGGCGGTCAGCGCGGAGCGGAAGGACACCCGGCGGAACAGGCGCAGCACCTCGTCGGGATCGATCGCGGCCGTGAAGAGCGCGGCGGCGAGGCCGACGGCGAGCACGCGCAGGCCGAGCGCCGCCCCGTAGGCGAAGGCCTCGGCGGTCAGGTCGAGGCGCCCGAGCACGGGCACCTCGCCCAGGCGCGCCACCACGGTGAGCCCCTCGCGGCTCACGAGCGGGTTGAGGAGCGCGACGAGGAGGGCGAGCGGGACGGCGAGCAGGGCGGCGCGCCGCAGGGCCGCGCCGACGCCGGCGAGCACGCCGGCGACCACGATCGCCGCGATGACGCCGGCCAGCACGACCGGGCTCTCGTACAGCAGCGCGGCGGCGCCGAGCGCGAGGCAGAACGCGCCGCCGGCGCCCGCGCGGGCCGCGTGCAGCGCGCTGTCGGCCCGCACGTGGCTCACCGCGTGGCCTCCGGCAGGGGGATCCGGCCGCCGCCGGCGTCGACGGCCAGCGCGAAGCGGTCGCGCAGCGCGTCGGCGGTGAAGGCCCCCGCCGCCGCGCGCACGCCCGCCGCGTCGGTCCCGGTGACCACCCACGTGGGCTGCTGCTCCTCGAGGCGGGTCGCGGCGACGAGGCCGCTCCCCGGCCCGAGCGAGCGCCCCGCGCGACCCCGGGTGTCGAGCGTGGTGATCCGCCGGCCGCCGGCGCCGATCCGCGCGTAGACGCCCGAGGCCCGCGGCCCCTCGGCGATGCGCCGCGCCGAGGCGTCGCCGCGAACGACCGCCCACGGCCCGACGAGCACGCGCAGCACCTTCTCCCCGGCGCCCGTCCCGAGCACGCCGCGGGCCGCCGGCACGCCCAGGCCCCTCAGGCGGCCGTCGACGGCGGCGCAGGCCGCGTCGGACCCGGGCGCGCAGGCGAGCACGACCGGCAGGCGCCGGCCGTCGGTCCCGTGCCGGAAGGGCTCCGGGAACGAGCCCACGACGGCGGGCACGCGCATCGTCGCCCCCCAGTCGTGGCGGTCCCACCAGATGCGGTCGCCGCGGTTCACCTCGACATCCGCGGCGCCGGTCTCCGCCTCGACGCCGTTCACGTAGTAGAACCAGTCCGCGCGCCGATCCCCGTCGCCGGTGCCCGCGAGCCCGTCGATCGACTGGACGAAGCCGCCGCCGTAGCGCGTGCCGACGTCGAACTCCCGCTGGAGCAGGCGCATGACCGTCTCCGACCCGGGCACGCTCGCCCGGGTGCGCTCGCCGAGACGACCGGCGCCGAAGTCGCGCGTCACGGTCACCGTCACCTCGCCGGTGCCCTCCCCGGCGCCCACGCCGCAGCCGGCGGCACCGCCGGCGAGGACCAGCGTGACCAGGACGGCCGCGAGCCGCGCGGTCGCGCTCATCCGACCACGACCGTCTCGGGGAACGCGGGCACGAGACCACGCGCGACGGCCGTCACGCGATAGCGGCCGGGGGTCGCCGGCGCGAGCAGCGTCGCGCGGCCGTCGGCGCCGGTCAGCGCCCGGGCGGCGCCCAGCGCGACGACCGCGCGGGCGACCCGCCGGCCGCGACCGGCGTCGTCGTAGGACCGCACCACGACCGACAGGGGGCCACCGCGCGGAACCGCGCGCGCGGCCGGCGCGACGGCGAGGCTGCGCTGGCAGGCGAGCGCGACGCGGCACCAGTACCAGACGACGCGCGCCCCGGGGCGCAGGCGGCCGGAGCCGAACGGCCCCGCGGCATCGCCGGCGCCCGCGGTCCCGGCCCGCGAGCCCACCTTGTACACCCAGCCGGACTCCCCCCGGTTGCGGTCGGCCCCGATCCGGCGGATGAAGAGGCCCGGCGGACCCGTCCGCGCGGCGGGGCGAGCAGGACCCCGCGAGGTCGACCGCTCCGAACGGCGGCCCGCCCGCCCGGCGCGCCGCGGCGAGCGCCGCGGCGGGCGTGCCCGCCGCGACCCGGCAGCGGCGCCGGCCCGCGGCGATCGTCGTCGCCGCCGCGAGCACCGGTCGCGGGCCGAAGGCGACCGCCCCGCCGCGGGCGACGATCATCGTCTCCACGCGCGGGCCGCTCGCGCCGGCGGCGGCCGCGGGCGTGAAGGCCAGGGCGGCGAGCGCGCCGGCCGCGGCGACGGACCGCCTCATCGCGGCCGTGCCACCCCGACGTAGACCGCGATCCGGGTGATCCGGTCGACCGGGGTCGAGCGGTTGCCCGCCCGGTCGGTGGCGGTGACCGAGAGCAGCCAGCGCCCGCGCGGGAGGCGCGCCGGCAGGAGGTAGGACCAGTCGGAGCGATCGCCGACGCTGAACGCGCGCGCCGGGTTGCGGCGGCAGCTCGCGGCGCGGAAGGCCTCGCGGACGGCGTCGTAGTACGAGCACCGCGCGCCGTTGCGCCCGGTGAGGACGAGCTCCACGCGGGCGAGGCCCGACGGGTCGGCGGCGACCGTGCCGCGCAGCTCGCGCGGCCCGCGCCGGGCGCCGAAGACCTGGTTGTAGCGGACGGATGAGAGCCGGGCCACCGGCGCGGCGCGATCGGCGGCGGGGGGCGGGGCGATCACCGTCCCGGTGTCCGAGAGACACGATCCGTCGCCGCCGAGCGCCGCGCAGAGCGTGGTGCGCACGCGTGTCGGAGCGCGCGAACCCGTCCTTCGCTGGCGCGCAGGTCGGCGCCGCGTCCCGCGACGGCGGTCAGCGTCGCCGTTCCGTCGGCCCCGGTCACGGCCGACGCGCTCCCGCCCCCCACGGTGGCGCCGGCCACCGGCGCGGGCGTCCCGTCCGGCGCGTAGCGGACCACCCTGACCGGGAACGGCTTCCCCCGCGTGGCCCGGTCGGGCGCGCTGAGGCCGAGCGGCAGGACCGGCGCGTTGGCGCAGCCCTGCGTCTGCGGGTCGTAGTCGCAGCGGTCGAGGAAGAGGAGGACCCGGTCGCCGTCCTGGAGCTCGGTGTCGCAGATGCCGGTCGCCGAGCTGCGCTCGTTGACCCACAGGGTGAAGTAGCTGGAGACGTCCGGCGGGGACTCGCCCTCGACGCCGGTCACGAAGTAGCCCAGGCCGTCGGCCCATGAGCCGCCCCACCCGCCGCCCGTGGCCCGCTCGAGCGCGCCGGCGACGCTCGTGCCGGTGCAGCTGTGGGCCGGGTCGCCGTCCTTGACGACGGGCGTCGTCGTGGTCGTGAGGGTCGTCCGCGGCACGAGCGTGCCGCCGGCGCCCTCGATCCGGACGCTGACCGTGGCGGGCGCCGCCGCGGGCGCCACGGACGGGACCAGGAGCAGCGCCGCGAGCGCGCAGACGCCCGTGAGGGCGCGGGTCGGTCGATTCGGCATTCGGGCCATCCCCTTTCCGCGAGGGACGTATGGGCTCTCGGCCGGAGGCAGGTCTCCTGGCTCCCGGGCCGACCTCCCGCGCCTTCCCGCGGAACGCCGTGGCGTCCCCAGTGGCTGCGCCGCACGCGACGCGTGCGGGAGGCATCCCCGGTCACAGTGGCGGGACCGCGCCGGACTCTCACCGGACTTCCCCGACCACCGGCCGCTGTCGTGCTGCGCGGCGATCCTACACCGCCCCGCCCCCGGCACGCGGCGAGGCGCGCGCTATGGTCAGCCGCGCCCGTGACGGTCAACCTCACCCGCATCTACACCCGGCTCGGCGACCGCGGCGAGACCCACCTCGGGGACATGAGCCGGGTCCCGAAGACCGACCCCCGGATCGCCGCCTACGGCACCGTGGACGAGCTGAACTCCCAGCTCGGCGTCTGCCGCACCCTGGGCCTGCCCGGCGGCTACGACGACTGGCTCGCGCGCGTCCAGAACGACCTGTTCGACCTCGGCGCGGACGTCTCGGTGCCGATCGGGGACGAGAAGGCGCGCCTGCGGGTGCGCGGCGAGCAGACGGCGTGGCTCGAGGCCCGCTGCGACGAGGTCAACGCGACGCTCGCCCCGCTGCGATCGTTCGTCCTGCCCGGCGGCACGCCCGCCGCCGCGCATCTCCACGTCGCGCGCACCGTCTGCCGCCGGGCCGAGCGCCACGCCGTGGCCTGCGGCGAGACGGTGAGCCCCGAGGTCGTGCGCTACCTCAACCGCCTCAGCGACCTGCTCTTCATCCTCGCGCGCGGGGCCGGCGGCGGCGACGAGCCGCTCTGGGACCCGGAGCGCTACCGGGACGCCTGAGAGCCCCGGTCCGGAAGCCGGGCGGGTCACCCGTCTCGTTCTGACGTCGGTGCTACGCGGTCGCGGCGAAGGCCCAGCCGTCGGCCGCCCGCGACCAGGTCGAGACCGGCTCGCGCACGAAGCGCTTCCCGTCCCACCGGCAGGTCGTGATCTCGAGCCGATCGGCCGCGGCGTCGATCAGCGCGTAGCCGTTGTGCTCGCCGCGGCGCCGGTGCGAGCACGCGGTCGCCGCCCAGAGCGCGACCACCCGCCGACCCGACGCGGTCCGGTGGAGCCACGGCCCCTCGTGCGGCAGGTGCCGGTGGCCGGAGAGCAGGAGGTCGACGCCGCCCGCGGTCGCGGTCGTGAGCAGGCCGGCCCCGCCCTCGAAGGATCGCGCCCGCTGCCCGGGCGGCACGACGAGCGGGTGGTGGGTGAGGAGGATCGCGGCGTGCGGCGGCGCCGGCTCGGCGAGCACCGCGGCGAGCCGGGCGACCTGTGCCGGCTCGACCCGGCCCTCGACCCGGCGCCGCGGGCTCGCGGTGCAGATCGCGGCCACGAGCGTCTCCGGCCCCCGCCAGGTCCCCTCGAGGTGCGGCGCGACGGCGGCCCGGTAGCGCCCGAAGGGATCGCGGATCCGGCGCAGGACGTCGTACAGCGGGATGTCGTGGTTCCCGGGCGTCGCGAGGTGCGGCACGCCGATCGACGAGAGCCACGCGCGCGCGTCGGCGTACTGCGACGGGCGCGCCCGCTGGGTGAGGTCCCCGCCGACGAGCAGGAGGTCCGGCTCGTCGGCCCGCAGGGCGCCGGCCAGCGCGCCGGCCACCACGAGGTCGTCGGCCCCGAAGTGCAGGTCCGCGACGTACGCGAGCCGGGTCGCGCTCACGCGCCGGGCCGGCGGAGCGCCAGCGCCAGGCCGGCGGCGAGGCCGAGGCCGGCCGCGGCGATCGCGCTCGCGCCGGCGACGAACGCCGTGTGCGCCTGCGCGTAGGCCACCGCCGCGTCCGGGCGGGCGACGACGGCCAGGCCGAACGCCGCCGCCGCGGCGGCGGCCGCCAGGACGGTCGGGGCCACGGTGGCCTCGACGCGCGGCACCGCGCGGCCCGGGGCTCGGGCGGCGGCCGGGCGGGCCCACAGCGCCGTGAGCACCGCGAGCGTCCAGATCCCGGCGACGAGGTAGCCGGCGAGCACGTCGCTCGGCTGGTGCCAGCCGAGGACCAGCACGCCGAACGGCACGGCGACCGCGAACGCTCCGCCGCCGGCCGCCGCGAGCGGTCGCCGGCGCGGCGGGGCGACGAGGACGGCGGCCAGCGCGAGCGACATCGCGGCCGTCGCGTGCCCGCTCGGCCACGCGGTCAGCGACATCTCGGCGGTTCCGAACAGGTCGGCCACGCGCGGCCCGCTCAGCAGCCGGCTTGAGGATCTGGGTCGTCACGCTCGCTCCCGCCAGCAGGACGCCGGCGCCCAGCGCGAGGTCGGGCCGCCGTCGGACGATGGCCACGGCGACGAGCAACGCCCCGACCAGCGAGAAGGGCAGCGGATCGCACAGGTGGGCCAGCGCCGGCGCGATCGCCTGCAGCGGGCCGCGATCGAGGCCGACGTAGCCCCGCAGGGTCACCGCGTCGAGCCAGGTGGCGAGCGGCAGGTGGAAGGCGGCGGCCCACAGGACGACGAGCGCCAGGAGGGCGGCGAGCGCGCCGGCGAGGGCGAGGCGGGCACGGCGGGTCATCTGCGAGCGAGGGTAGCGCGCGTCCGGCCGCTACTCCGGGCGGTCGGGACCCCGGCGTCGGCGCGTCACGCCTCCCGGTGCGACATCCTGAGGGCGTGCCCGCGTCGCCCACCGACCCCGCCCCCGAGCCCCAGGCCCGTCGCCGCGCCGAGCGCCGAGCGCGGGCGGCGCGCGTCCGCCGCCGGCGCCTCGCGGCCCTCGGCGCGGTCGCCGTCGTGGCGATGGTGGCCGGCGCCATGGTCGCCGCCGGGTCCTCCGGCAGCGGCGGACCGGTCCGCGTCGCCGGCGCGGCGCCGGCGCCGGAGGAGCCGGTCCACCTCACGATGGAGGTCAACGGCGACCTGCTCATCCACTCGCCCGTCTGGTACCGCGCCCAGGCGGTGGCCGGGGGCCGGGGCTACGACTTCCGCCCGCTGCTGCGCGAGATCCGGCCCTACGTCCGCGGCGCGGACCTCGCCGTCTGCCACGTCGAGACGCCGATGTCGCCGCGACCGCCCCAGGGCTACCCCGTCTTCAACTCGCCGCCGGCGCTGGCGCGCGCGATCCGCTGGACGGGCTGGGACGCGTGCGACACCGCGTCCAACCACTCGCTGGACCAGGGCCAGTACGGCGTCGACCAGACCGGCCGCGCGCTCGACCGCGCCGGCGTGCGGCACACCGGGTCCTCCTCCTCGCCGGCCGCCCGGCGGAGGATCCTGATGCTCGAGGCCAAGGGCGTGAAGGTCGCCTACCTCGCGTACACGACGGTCACGAACGGCATCCCGCTCCCCCACCCGTGGTCGGTCAACCTCGGCCTCTCGCGGACGATCCTCGCCGACGCCCGCCGGGCCCGCCGCGCCGGCGCGCACGCGGTCGTCGTGAACCTCCACTGGGGCGAGGAGTACCAGTCGCGCCCCTCGCCCGGCCAGGAGCGCCTCGCGCGGGCCCTCACCCGCTCGCCCGCGATCACCGCCGTGGTGGGACAGCACGTGCACGTCGTCCAGCCGATCCGCGCGGTCGCGGGGAAGATGGTCGTCTTCGGCGAGGGCAACCTGCTCTCCAACCAGACCGCCGCCTGCTGCCCGGCCGCCTCCCAGGACGGGATGCTCGCCCTGCTGCGGCTCGTCGTCGACGACCGCGGGGCGCGCGTGACCCGGGTCGACTACGTCCCGACGTGGGTGCGCCATCCGGACTTCACGGTCCTCCCGGTCCGCCCGGCGCTGCGGCGCGGCATGGCGCCGGCGGACGAGCTTCGCGCCTCGTGGCGCCGGACGGTGGGCGTGGTCGGGATCTCCCGCCGCCACGCGCCGCTGCGCTGACCCGATCCGTAGTCGCTGCGGATCCTCCTCCGTAGGCCGGGCGATGCCCGCGACGGCGGCCTGCCCTAGCCTGCCGGACATGCCTCACGCACAACGGCCGGTGGTGCTCGTGGCCGGCGCGGGCGTCGCGGCGCTGGAGGCCCTGCTGGCGCTTCGCGTCCTCGCGGGCCCGGCGATCGACCTCGAGTGGCTCGCGCCCGGCACCGAGTTCGTCTACCGGCCGATGGCCGTCGTCGAGCCCTTCGGCCGGGGCGAGGCGCGCCGCATCCCGCTCGCCAGGGTGGCCGAGGACCAGTCCGTGCGCCTCCACCAGGGGGCCCTGGCCGAGGTCGACCCGGAGCGCCCGTACGCGGTCGCGGACGACGGCCGGCGGCTGGCCTGCGACGCGCTCGTCGTGGCGCTCGGCGCGACGCCCGTCCCGGCCGTGCCGGGGGCCATCACCTTCGCCGGACCCGAGGAGGCCGCCGAGGTGCGCCGGGCGCTGGGCGACCTCCAGGCCGGCCGCGCCCGCAGCATCGCCTTCGCCATGCCGTCCGGGGCCTCGTGGCCGCTGCCGCTCTACGAGCTCGCGCTCATGACCGAGAACCACCTGCGCGCGGCCGGGACGGACGAGGTCGAGATCACGATCGTCACCCCCGAGGCGCGTCCGCTCGAGATGTTCGGCCCGGGCGCCTCCGCCGATCTCGACTCGCTGCTCGCCGCGCGCGACATCCGGGTCCGCGCCCTCTGCAACCCGCGTGACGTCGTCGACGGCCGGCTGCGGCTCGAGGGCGGCGGCAGCGTCTCCGCGCAGCGCGCCGTCGCCCTCCCGCGGCTCCGGGGACCGGCGATCCCCGGGCTGCCGTCCGACGACGCCGGCTTCGTCCCCACCGACGAGCACGGCCGCGTCGTCGGGACGACCGGCGTCTACGCGGCGGGCGACTGCACGGCGTTCCCGCTGAAGCAGGGCGGGCTCGCCACCCAGCAGGCCGACGCGGTCGCGTCGGCGATCGCCGCCACGACGGGCGTCCCGGGTGAGCCGGAGCCGTTCCGCCCGATGCTCCGCGGGCTCCTGCTGACCGGCACGACCCCGCGGTACCTGCGCGCGGACCCGACCCGCCTCGGGGCGGAGGCCACCGTGGCGATCGAGGCGCCGGCCCGACGCCGCCGCGCAGAGCACGCGACGGAGGTCGCGCATCGCGCGCTGTGGTGGCCGCCCGCGAAGATCGCCGGGCGCTACCTCGCCCCCTACCTGGCCGACGCCCGTCCGGTCCCGCTCGGCTCCGCGCCGCTCTCCGATCGCCCCGTGCCGGCCCGGCCCGCGGATCCGCACGACGACGACGAACGGCACGACGCCGCCGAGATGGCGCTGATCCTCGCCGACGGCGACGCGCGGTTCGGCGACTACTCGACCGCCCTGCGGGCGCTCGAGGCGGCCGAGTCCCTCGCCGGGTCCCTGCCGCCGGAGTACGCCGAGAAGCGACGGATCTGGCGTGAGGAGCTGCGCGGCGGCCGCCTGAACGCCTGAAGCGCGGTTTCAAGGCGCCGACCCGCTCCGCCGCACGTTACCCCGGAATACCAGGGTCAACGTGAAGAGGACGATGCGTGCTCGCGATTCGCGCGCGCCGCCGCGACAGTCGCACCCCGCCGCGTGACGAGACACCATCCGGATCGCGTCGCCTTCCCTGCGCCGTACGCCCGAGGCAATCCGCGCGCCGGAGCCCACCCCCGGATCGCGTCGCCTTCCCTGCGCCGTACGCGTGCAATGCCCGCGCCGGAAGCCACCGCCCGAACGCCGGGCCGGCGGCAGCCCCGGCGGCCGAGTCAGCCGACGCGCTCGACGCCCGGCGCCCGCCAGGCGCGACTCAGCGCCCTGGCCGTCGGCATGTAGAGCCGGAGGTTCAGCCGGAAGCCGGCGGCGGGAGACGGGAGCCAGTTCACACCGGCCTCGGCCGGCCGCGTGCGCTGGATCGCGACCACCACGGACCCGTCGGGCCGCCGCACGAGCGGCGGATGCGAGGACCCGATCGCGTAGCGCTTCGCCGGGTTGGCCACGAGGTAGCCGTCGCTGTCGTACATGGTCAGCGACCAGAACGCGCGGGCGGGCGGGAGCTGCCCGCGGCGGAAGGTCAGCCGGTAGCGGTTGGCGCCGTTCAGGAGACGCCCGTCACGGTCGGCGATCGCGATCGGGTACATCGCCTCCTCCTCGGTGTTCGCCCCGATCCCCGCGATCGCGAGGTCGGCGCGGAACGCGTAGTCGGTCCCGAAGCGGCCGATGTTGCTCGCCGCGACGTACCACCCCTGGTGGGCCAGCGCGTCGCGCACCACCCGCAGCCGGACGGCGCCGGGCCGCGTCGCGCGCTCGTCGTCGACGCCCGTCCGCAGGCCGGCCAGGACCTCCGCGCCCAGACCCGCGCGCGAGGGGCTGAGGCCCGCGCCGATCCCGGCCGCGCGCAGCCGGTCCAGGATCGCGCGGTCGCGGGCCGGCGGCGGGTTCTCCCGCATCGCGCGGCCGAGTGCGTCGAGGAAGGCGAGGCCGCCGGGCACCGGGTACTTGCGCTCGCGCAGGCCGCGCCGCACCGGCGCGGGCGGCGCGGGCCGGCCGAGCCGCGACAGCGGCGTGAGCGTGTAGCGGCGCTGGAGCGCGTTCGCGCGCCGCAGGTCCGCGCGGCTCCCGTCGGAGAGCGTGCGGCCGATGACCCAGATCCGCCGGTAGGCGACCCGCAGGACGCGCACGCCGCGCGGGATGGAGCGGCGCGGCCGGGCACCGGTCCACACGAGAGCCAGGCGCCCGGACCGCTGGCCGCTCGTCCGGGTCCCGGCGTAGCCGACGACGTTGGTCCACGGGTCGACGAGCTCGAAGTCGTAGAAGCGGCGGCCCATGTCCGGGTGGCCGAGGACGATCGGCTCGCGCCCGAGGTCCAGATGGGCGATGGAGTACAGCGTGTCGACGTTCGGCGCGACGACCGTCCGGTCGCGCGCGGTGGCGAACGTCGCGGCGTGGCTGAAGGCGTTCACCGGGGCGGCGCCGCGACCGTTCGAGTAGCGGACGCTCGTCTCCTCGCGACGGATCCGCAGGTACTCGACCAGGGGCAGCCCGTAGGCGTAGGCGTCGCGGCCGAGCTGCACCGCCTCGTCGCGTGAGAGGGTCGGGGCCGCGGGGGCGAGGGCGGGCAGCGCGAGCCCGCCCAGCGCGAGCGCGCCGGCGGCGAGGGTGGCGAGGCGGACACGACGACGGGACATCTCTCTCCTCCGGGAGCCGAGCGGACCGGTGGAGCCTATGTCGTCGGCTCGCGCGGTGTCGCGGTTGTTGGCGCCGGCGCCGACCGCCGCCGGCGCACCCCTTCGTCGTCCGCCTGAGCGTCGTTCGAAGTCAGGAATCGGTGACGCGCGGCGCGTAGCGGTGGTGGAGCATGAGCGCGTTGCCGTCCGGATCGGCGAAGAACGCCATGTGGCAGACGCCCGTGTCGAGCGTGTCGCCCATGAACGCCACGCCCTGCCCCTCCAGGCTCGCGCGCGCGGCCGCGACGTCGTCGACGTGCAGCGCCACCGCGTTCGGGTTCGCGTGGAACTCCAGGCCGGCCGCCTCCGCGTTCATCACGCTGACCGTGACGTTGCCGGTCTCGAACTCGGCGAAGTGCCGATCGGGCCGGTACACGGAGCGCGGCAGGCCGAGCGTCCCACCGTAGAACGCCACCGCGGCGTCCAGGTCGCGGGTCGGCATCCAGACGAAGTCGACGCCGGTGACGATGGGCTCGGTGGCGGCCATTGCGGGGCACCGCCGCGGAGATCGACCCGGCACTCCTGAGCGACCGGGTCGTCACCTGCGGCGGGCGATCCGGAGTCTAGCGGGGGACGCTGCGGGTCGAAGGATCCGCGCGAAGCCGCCGGCCCGCCGAGCCTAGACCTCGACCACGACCGGGAGGATCATCGGGCGCCGGCGCAGGCGCTTGTAGACGAACTCGGCCAGGTCGTCGTGCAGGGCCTGCTGGACGAGCTCGACCTCGTGGATGTCGTTGTCGGAGGCGCGGTCGAGTGCGGCTTCGATCGTCTTGCGGGTCGCCTTGATGAAGGTCTTCTCGTCCTCGGTGAGCGGGATGCCGCGCAGGACGATCTCGTGATCGGCGAGCGTGTCGCCGGTGTCCGCGGAGACGGTGGCGACGACGAACAGGATCCCGTCGGCGGAGAGCTCGCGGCGGTCGCGCAGCGCGGCCTCGGCCGGGTCGCCGAGCTCGATGCCGTCGACGAAGGTCATGCCGGACTGCACGCGCTCGGCGAACCGGGCGCCCTTGGCGGTGATCTCGAGCGGCAGGCCGTTGTCGCCGCGGAAGATGTTGTCGCTCGGAATGCCTACGGCTTCGCCGAGCTGGGCGTGCAGGCGGATGCGCATGTGGTCGCCGTGCACGGGCATCAGGTACTTCGGGCGGGTCATGTTGAGCATCAGCTTGAGCTCTTCGCGGTGCCCGTGGCCCGAGGTGTGGATCGGCGCGTTCTTGTTGGTGACCACGTCACAGCCGATGTGGAAGAGCCGGTCGATCGTGTCGTTGACGGCGCGCTCGTTGCCCGGGATCGAGTTGGCCGAGAAGACGACGGTGTCGCCGGCGTGGAGCTTGACCTGGCGGTGCTCCTCGTAGGCCATGCGCCGCAGCGCCGCCAAAGGCTCGCCCTGCGAGCCGGTCGTGATGATCACCAGCTCGTCGTCGGGCACGCCGGCGATGCCACGTGGCTCGACGAGCATCCCGCTGGGAACCCGCACGTGGCCGAGATCGCGGCCGATGTTCACGTTCTTGACCATCGAGCGTCCGAGCAGCGCAACGCGCCGCCCAAGCTTGTCCACAGCGTCGATCACCTGCTGGACGCGGTGGATGTTCGACGCGAAGCACGTGACGATGATCCGCCCCGAGCACTTCGAGAACACCGTCTCGAGCTCCGGGCCGACCTCGGACTCCGACAGCGCGAACCCCGCACGGTCGGCGTTCGTGGAGTCCCCGCACAGCAGCAGCAGCCCCTCGTCCCCAAGGCGCGAGAGGCGGCTGATGTCGGCGGGCTTCCCGTCGACCGGGGTCTGGTCGAAGCGGTAGTCGCCGGTGAAGAACACCTTGCCCAGCGGGGTCGTCAGGATCACCCCGGCCATGTCGGGGATCGAGTGCGTCAGGTGCACCAGCTCGATCTCGAACGGCCCGGCCTTCACGACCTTGCCGGGGTCCAGCTGGGTGGCCTTGGTGTGCAGCTTGTGCTCCTCGAGCTTGGACTTGGCCATCGCCACCGTCAGACGCCGGCCGTAGACGATGGGCACCGCGTCGCCGAGCTCGCGCAGCACCCACGGCAGGCCGCCGAGGTGATCCTCGTGGCCGTGGGTGATCACGATCGCCTCGATCGCCTCGCGGCGCTCCTTCAGGTAGCCGAAGTCCGGCAGCACCAGATCGATGCCGTGCATCTCGGCGGTCGGGAACCGCACCCCGCAGTCGATCACGACGATCCGCCCGTCGTACTCGACGAGCGACATGTTCTTGCCGATCTCCCCCAGGCCGCCGAGCGGGAGCACCCGCAGCGTCCCGCCGGAACGAGCAGACCGCCTTCTCGGCTCGCTCACGCGGCGTCCTGTCGTCGGCGTCCCGTCATGTCCCGCCCTCCCTGCCGGCCGCCCGGCCGGATCCGAAATCTCTCGTTACGTCAGAGTAGGGTACCGCGCATGGCCGACGCCATCCTGCACATCGGCGAGGTCGCCGAGCGCGCCGGGCTCTCGTTGCGCACCGTGCGGTTCTACGAGGAGCAGGGGCTCATCGCGCCCGAGGGCCGCACCGAGGGCGGGTTCCGTCTCTACACGGACGAGCACGTCGACCGCCTGCTCCTGATCCGGCACATGAAGCCACTCGGCTTCTCGGTCCAGGAGATGCGCGAGCTCCTCGACGCCCGCGACGCGGTCAAGACGCTCCCGCCGGGCGAGAGCGCCTACGCCGACGCGCTGGCGCGGTTCAGCGCGTTCGCCGATGCCGCGTCGGCCCGGGTCGGCGACCTCCGGGCGACGCTCGCCACCGCGGAGGCCTTCGCCCGGCAACTGGACCGCGAACGCCGCCGGCCGCAGGCGATCAAGGACTAGCGAGCGGGCTCGGCCGAGTCCATCTGGTGCCGGAGCCGGCACCGTTGCCGTGTCTGCACCGAGCCCGGGTATGATCGGCGCCGAGCGATGAGGCTCGCTCCATAACCGCGGTCGTTTCGCTGATGGCCTCTACCCAACTGTCGTTCGACGTTGTGTGGAGGAACCCATGGAGGCCGTCTCGCTTGCCGCCGTACTCGCCGGGCTCGTGCTGGTCGCCGGCATCGCCTCGGTCGAGATGGGCGTCTCGGTCGCCCTGCTGGAGCTGACGCTCGGGGTCATCGCGGGCAACGCGCTGCATCTCGACGCGAACGCGGACTGGCTCGTGTTCATCGCCGGATTCGCGTCGATCGTCCTCACGTTCCTCGCCGGCGCGGAAGTCGACCCCGACGACTTCCGCGAGCGGCTGGGGACCTCGCTGCTGATCGGCCTGGTCTCGTTCGCCGGGCCGTTCGTGGTGGCGAGCCTCGTCGCGTTCGGTCCGCTCGGGTGGACCGTGCGCGCGTCGCTCATCGCCGGGACCGCGCTCTCGACGACGAGCCTCGCGGTCGTCTATGCGGTGCTCGTCGAGTCGGGCCTGAACGCCACGCGCGTGGGCAAGCTGCTGATGAGCGCGTGCTTCGTCACCGACATGGCGACGGCACTGGCGTTGTCGGCGATCTTCATCACGCCGAACGCCTACTTCCCGCTGTTCCTCGTGGTCTCCGTGGCGCTGATCGTGGGGCTGCCGAAGCTCGCCCGGCCGTTCTTCGCGCGCTACGGGGACCGGGTGATCGAACCCGAGATCCGGCTCGTCTTCTTCTGCCTGCTCCTGCTCATGGTGGTCGCCGACGCAGCCAAGGGCCACGCGGTCCTGCCCGCCTTCGCGCTCGGTCTCGTGATGAGCCGCCACTACCAGATCCACCGCAAGGAGCAGGAGCGCCTGCGGGTCGTCGCGTTCGCGTTCCTCACGCCGTTCTTCTTCCTGCGCGGCGGGCTGAACGTGAGCCTCGGGGCGGTCATGGCGAACCTCGGGGTGCTCGGCGCACTCGTCGCCGCGAAGATGATCCCCAAGCTCGGCCTGGTGTTCCCGCTGGCCCGCCGTGCGGAGCCGCGCCATGCGGGGTTCATCACGCTGCTGATGAGCACCGGCCTGACCTTCGGCACGATCAGCTCGCTCTACGGGCTGAACGCGGGCATCATCGACCGCACCCAGTTCTCGCTCCTGGTGAGCGTGGTCGTCCTGTCGGCCATCGTCCCGACCGCCATCGCGCAGCGCTGGTTCTCCCCCGACCACGAACACCCTCACCACGTGCTGCCGGACGCCGCCGGGGTCTTCACCGGACCCGGCGTCCCGGCCGAGGCGGCCGAGGAGGCCGACGCGTGATGACGCGCCGCGCGAGCGGTCCGTCAGGATGCCGCCGAGTTGCTCGTGCGATGCGCCCGGACACCTCTGCGCGATGCCGGTTGATCGCCGCGAGCTCGCGGCGATCTTCGCCGGCGGGTTCCTCGGCGCGGTCGCGCGTGCCGAGCTGGGCGAGGCGATCCCGCACCGCCCCGGCGCGTGGCCGTGGTCGACGTTCCTCGTGAACATCGCCGGGGCGCTGCTGCTCGGCTACTTCGCCACGCGGCTCCAGGAGCGCCTGCCGCTGTCGTCGTACCGCCGCCCGTTCCTCGGCACGGGCGTCTGCGGGGCGCTGACGACCTTCTCGGCGATGCAGATCGAGATCCTGGAGATGCTCGACGCCGGCCGTGTCGGCCTGGCGGCGGCGTACGCCGGCGTGAGCATCGCCGCAGGGTTCCTCGGCGTCGCGGTGGCGACGAACCTCGTCCGGCGCGCGACGGTGACCCCATGAGCGTCGCGACCGTCATCGCCGTCGGGCTGCTCGGCGGCGTCGGCGCCGTCGGGCGGTTCCTCCTGGACGGCCTCGTCGCCGGCCGGACAGGGCGGTCCTTCCCGTTCGGGACGCTCGCGGTGAACCTCAGCGGAGCCTTCGTCCTCGGGGTCCTGGTCGGCGCGGCGCTCGGCGGCAGCTCCTACCGCCTGCTCGGCGTCGGGCTCCTGGGGGCGTACACGACGTTCAGCACCTGGGCGCTGGAGAGCCATCGCCTCGGCCAGGACGGCGAGACGCGCCTGGGCGCGGCGAACTTCGCCGTGAGCCTCGTCCTCGGCGTCGCCGCGGCGTGGCTGGGACGGAAGATCGGAGCGGAGGCGTGAACGAGGACTGCCTGAAGCTGACCGCGTACATCGGCGAGCGCGACCGGGCGAACGGCGGCTACCTCGCCGACGCGTTCACCGAGATCTACGCCCGCCACGAGCTGCAGACCAGCATCCTGCTGCGCGGCGTCGAGGGGTTCGGCGCCAAGCACCAGCTGCGCACCGACCGGCTGCTCACGCTCTCCGAGGACCTGCCGCTCGTCTCCATCGCGGTGGACAGCCGCCCGCGGATCGAGGCGGTCGTTCGCGAGATCGACGCGCTGCGCTTCAGCGGCCTGGTCACGCTGGAGCGCGCGCGCATGCTCACCGGCAGGATCGAGGCCGTCGAGCTGCCGCCGGAGCTGGACGAGGCGACCAAGCTCACCGTCTATCTCGGCCGCCAGGAGCGCACGGCCGCAGGGGTCGCCTACCGGGACGTCGTGGATCTCCTCCGCGCGCGCGGGATCGCGGGCGCGACGGTGCTCCTCGGCGTCGACGGGACCGCGCACGGCGAGCGCGAGCGCGCCGGCTTCTTCAGCCGCAACGCCGAGGTGCCGCTCATGGTCATCGCGGTCGGCGAGGGGGATCGCATCGCGGAGGCCCTCCCGGACCTCGGCGCGCGGCTCGAGCGGCCGCTGGTCACCCTGGAGCGCGTGCGCCTGTGCAAGCGCGACGGCGAGCGGCTCGCCGAGCCGCGCGCGCTTCCCGCCACCGACCCCTCCGGCCTCGGCGTCTGGCAGAAGCTGATGGTCTACGCGGGCGAGCAGTCCCGCCACCGCGGACACCCCCTGAGCGGCCGGCTGGTGCGCCGGCTGCGTGAGGCGGGCGCGCCGGGCACGACGAGCCTGCGCGGCATCTGGGGCTACCACGGCGACCACGGCCCGCACGGCGACTCGTTCTGGCAGCTGCGCCGCCGGGTCCCGGTGGTGACGGTCGTGATCGACACCCCCGAGCGCATCGGCGAGTGGTTCGCGATCGTCGACGAGATGACCGACGAGGCCGGGCTCGTCACCAGCGAGATGGTGCCGGCCTTCCGCGCGACCTCGGCGCACGTCGAGCGCGGCGGCTTTCGCCTCGCTCGACGGATCCCCTGACGCCCGCGGGGTATCAGGCGAGCGCGACGGCGGCCCGCCCGGCGTAGCGGGCGCGCTCGCCGAGCTGCTCCTCGATTCGCAGCAGCTGGTTGTACTTCGCCACGCGCTCCGAGCGCGCGGGCGCGCCGGTCTTGATCTGCCCGACGCCGGTGGCCACCACGAGGTCGGCGATGAACGTGTCCTCGGTCTCCCCGGAGCGGTGCGAGATGACGCAGCGGTAGCCGGCGTCCCTCGCGACGGCGATGGTGTCGAGGGTCTCGGTGAGCGTGCCGATCTGGTTGAGCTTGATGAGGATCGAGTTGGCGATGCCGCGTTCGATCCCCTCGGCGAGGATCTTCGGATTGGTCACGAAGATGTCGTCGCCGACGAGCTGCAGCCGCGAGCCGAGACGGTCGGTGAGGAGCTTCCAGCCGTCCCAGTCCTCCTCCGCCATGCCGTCCTCCAGGGACACCACCGGGTAGCGGCTCGGTGACCCGCTCCCAGTAGTCGACCATCTCCTGCCGGGCTCAGCGACCGGCCTTCGCCGGCGAGCTCGTACGCTGCCGTCGCGGAAGAACTCGCTGGCCGCCGGGTCGAGGCAGAGCGCGAGGTCCTCGTCGGGGCGGTAGCCGGCGGACTCGATCGGCGGAGACGAGCAGTTCGAGCGGCGCCTCGTTGGAGGTCGAGCGCGGGCGCGAAGCCGCCCTCGTCGCCGACGCCGCCGGCCAGGCCGCGCTCCTGCAGCGTGCCCTTGAGCTGCTGGTAGACCTCCGCGCACATCACGACCGCCTGCGAGAACGAGGCGGCGCCGACCGGGGCGATCATGAACTCCTGGAAGTCGACCGGGTTGTCGGCGTGCACGCCACCGTTGAGCACGTTCATCGTCGGCACCGGCAGCAGCGTCGCCGTCCTCGCCGCCCAGCCAGCGATACAGCGGCTGACCGGCCTGCGCGGCGGCCGCACGGGCGGCGGCCATCGACACGCCGAGGATCGCGTTGGCGCCCAGCCGCGTCTTGCCGTCGGTGCCGTCCAGCGCGATCAGGCGCTCGTCCAGCGCGCGCTGATCAGCCGGATCCAGGCCGCGGGCGGCCGCGGCGATCTCGCCGTTGACGTGGGCGATGGCGCGCGTGACGCCCTTGCCGCCGAACGGCCCGTCGCCGTCGCGCAGCTCCAGCGCCTCGCGTGTTCCGGTCGACGCTCCGGACGGCACCGCGGCCCGACCGGTGGCGCCACCGTCGAGGCCGACGTCCACCTCGACCGTGGGATTGCCGCGGCTGTCGAGGATCTGCCGGGCGTGGATGGACGTGATCGCGCTCATGGCTGCCACTATCGCGGAACGGACGCAGCCCGCCACACCGGGAGAACTACGGCCTCGCGTCGACCGTCGTCCGTCCCCGCCATCATCCGAGGCCGTGGCCGTCACCGGTGATGCCGATCAGCCCGCCTCCCCCGATGACGAACAGCGGGTTCCCTGGCTCACGCCCGGGGTCCGCGGGATCGGCGCCGCGAGCCTCCTGGCCGACCTCGGGCACGAAGTCCCGACGTCGCTGCTGCCGAGCCTGCTGACCAGCACGCTCGGCGCCCCCGCCTCGGCGCTCGGGCTGATCGAGGGTGTCTCGGATGGGCTGGCCGGCGCCTCGCGGTTCGCCGGCGGTCCGATCGCCGACGATCCGCATCGCCGCCGCAACGCCGCCGTCGCCGGATACACGACCACCGCCGTGCTGTCGGGCCTGGTCGGGGTGGCCACGTCCGTCTGGCAGGTCGGCGCGTTGCGCGCCGGCGCGTGGGCCGCCCGCGGACTGCGCGTGCCCTCGCGCAACGCGCTGCTCGCCGACACCGTCTCCCCGCGCGCCTATGGCCGCGCGTACGGGTTCGAGCGGATGATGGACAACCTCGGCGCGGTCGGCGGACCGCTGCTCGCGCTCCTCCTCGTCTCGCTCGTGGGGACCCGCACCGCGATCCTCGTGTCGATCGTCCCCGGCCTGCTGGCCGTGCTGGCCATCGTCTACGCGATCCGCCACACACCGCGCCCGGCCACCAAGGAGCGACGGCCGCTGCGCTTCCAGGTTCGCCCCGTGCTGCAGGGACGCCTCGGACGGCTCATGGGGGCCGTGGGCGCGTTCGAGCTGGGCAACGTCGCCGCGACGCTGCTCATCCTTCGAGTCACCGACCTGCTCGACACGTCGCGCTCCCATCAGCGCGCGGTGCAGGTCGCCCTCGTGCTCTACACGCTCTACAACCTGTCCGCGACGCTCGTGAGCGTCCCCGCCGGCCGCTCGGGCGACCGTCGCGGGCACACCCCGGTCCTGGCCGTCGGGATCGCCGCGTTCCTGCTCGCCTACCTCGCGTTCGCCGCGTCCGGCGACAGCGTCCTCGTGCTCGCCGTCGCCTTCGTGCTGGCCGGCGTCGCGATCGGCCTGGTGGAGACCGCCGAGCACGCCTCGGTCGCCGACCTGGCACCCGACGGCATCCGCGGGTCGGCGTTCGGTCTCCTGGCCGCCGTCCAGAGCTTCGGCAACCTCGCCGCCAGCTCCATCGCCGGCGTCCTGTGGACCGCCGTCTCGCCGGCCGCCGCGTTCGTCTACGCGGCGACGCTGATGGCCGCGGCGCTCTCGCTCCTGGCGTTCAATCGCGGCGGCGACGACATGGTGGGGGCACCGCCGATCGCCTCCGGCGCGAGCTGAACCCGTGATGGAGACGCTCGATGCGGCGAGGGGCGTGCTCGTGGGAGCGTTCGTCGGCGATGCTTTGGGGATGCCCTGCGAGGGGCAGCCCGGCGGCCTCCGGCCGGGGGCGGCTGGAGATGCGCGGTGGGCGGCTTGCGGCGGGCAGCTACACCGACGACACGCAGATGATGATGGCGCTGGCGGAGTCGCTCGTGCGCTGCCGTGGTGTCGACGAGGAGGACCTGGCGGCAGCCTTCCTGGCGCACTACGAGCCGCGGCGGGGCTACGGGTCGGGCACGAGGACCGTGCTGTCGCTGTGGGAGTCGGGCGTGCCGGTCTCGGAGGCGGCCGGGCGCCTGTTCGACGGCGAGGGATCGCCCCGCAACGGCGCGGCGATGCGCGTGGCGCCCATTGCGGTGCGGTTCTGCGCCGACCAGGCTGAGGTGGCAAGCGCGGCGCGGCGCAGCGCGTTGCTCACGCACGCCCACCCGGAGGGCGTCGACGGCGCGGTCGTACAGGCCAGCGCGGTGGCGGCCGCCCTGGTGAGGCGCGACCCGCTCGCCGCGGCGCTCGCCGCGGCGGCGACTCCCGCGATGCGGGGGCGCCTCGAGCAGCTGATGGATCTGACGGTGCGGCGTCTCGACCCGCACGAGCTCGGTGGCCCGGACCGGCGCGTGGCGCCCACGGCGACGGCGTCCGTTCCGGTCGCGGTGGTCGTGGGCAGCCGAGCGCGCAGCTTCGAGGAGGCGGTGAGCGTGGCCGTGCGCTGCGGCGGCGACACCGACACCGTCGGAGCGATGACCGGCGCCATCGCGGGTGCGCGCTTCGGCGCGAACAGCATCCCGGCGCGCTGGTACACGGCGCTGGAGGACGGTGAGCGCGGGCGCAGCCATGTCGAACGGCTCGCACTGCTGCTGATGGCATCGCCTTCCGACCGCACCTGAACCGTCTGCTCGCGCGAAGCCGTCGCCGCGTCGTGAGGGCGGTGGCCGCCGTCACGGCGCCCTACCGGCCGAAGCAGCGCGCGAGGAAGCCCGCCAGCGGCGGGGTCATGATCCGGTCGCCTGGTGCGCCGATGCGGGAGTTGACCTCGTTGTGGGTCAGGGCGCGAGCGTCGATCACCGTGGCGGGTACGCCGGCCGCCTTGAGCCGATCGGCGTACGCCCGCTCGATCCGCTGGCGCCGGGCGGCGCCGCGGACGACGGTGATCGTGCGCGGGATGCCGGTGCCGCGGCGGACGTAGGTCGAGGCGGAGGTCGTGCGCAGGTAGTCGGGGGCGTTGCCCAGGGCATTGCGCCACTGCGCCTTCTCGCCCTTGCTCGCGTGCGGCTTGTCGAAGCCCTCGGTGTCGAGCGGCCCGGCGCAGCGAACCGACGTGAGCGGCAGCCGCCGCTGCCGCAGCCAGCGGGGATCGGCGGTGACGTTCGCGACGATGTCCGCGCCGGCCGAGTGGCCCAGCAGCGCGATGCGTCGCGGGTCGCCGCCGTAGCGCGCGACGTTCGCCCGGGTCCACGCGACGGCCGCGGCGACGTCGCGGAAGTGGTCGGGCCAGCGGGCAGAGCGCCGGTCGCCGGCGCGGGTGAGCCGGTAGTTCGTGCTGATGAAGACGATGCCGCGGCCGTTGAAGAGCCGGATCTTGTCGCGTACCTGCCTGGCCTTGTCGCCGATCGCGTACCCGCCGCCGTGGACCCAGATCACGACCGGGAGGTGCTTCGCGGCCGGCCGGCAGGCCCGCGGCGCGTAGAGGTCCAGGCTCGTGAGGTTCGCCGAGACACCGCGGACCCGCGCGTAGGCGACCGTGCGCGCCGCGGTCGCCGGCCGGCACGTCGGCGTCCGCTCGGCGGCCCCGGCGATCACGGTGCGACCGGCGACTCCGGCGGCGGGCACGACCGGCGCCCGGGCGGCGACCAGGCCGAGCGCCATGAGCGCCATGGCGGCAAGTGCGACGCGTGATCCGGGTTTCGAGAACGACACCGCCGCCTCCGATCGTCACGGCCTCTCCCGCTCCAACCCGCTGAAGGGATGGAAGTTGCCGAGCGACGCGCTGCGCTTCGAACACGATCCCGGCCCCACGTGCGGCGCGACGCCGGCGCGGCCGGCCTCGGCGCAGGCGATCAGCCGCTCGCGGGTTCCACCGGAACGAGCTCCCCGTTGGCCTGCCGTGTGCCGACCGCCGGCGCCGGCTCGCCGACCGCCGGGACGGTCGGGGCGGAAGCGGCCGGCGGGCCGGAGTCCGCGGCGGCGGCGGCCGCCTCGCGGCTCAGGAAGGCGCCGACCTCTCCGATCGTGCTCATCAGCGGTGCCGGGAACATGATCATGGAGTTCTTGTCGACTCCGATCTCGACCATGGTCTGGAGGTTGCGCAGCTGCAGCGCCAGCGGGTGGGCCATCATCACGTCGGCGGCGCGCCCGAGCTCGCTGGCCGCGAGCGCTTCGCCCTCGGCGGCGATGATCTTCGCGCGCTTCTCGCGCTCGGCCTCGGCCTGGCGGGCCATGGCCCGCTGCATGCTGTCGGGCAGCTGGATGTCCTTGAGCTCCACGACGGTGACCTTGACGCCCCATTCCTCGGTCTGGACGTCGAGGATCTCGCGGATGTTCTGGTTGATCTTCTCCGTCTCCGCGAGCGTCTCGTCGAGGGTGTGGCGCCCCACGACGGCCCGGAGCGTGGTCTGGGCGATCTGGTCGATGGCCGCCGCCACGTTCTCGATCGCCACGACCGAGCGGACCGCGTCCACGACGCGGTAGTACGCGACGGCGGAGACGTCGATGCTGACGTTGTCGCGGGTGATGATGCCCTGGGACTGGATGGGCATCGTGACGATGCGCAGCGAGACCCGGCGGACGCGGTCGACGAGCGGGATGATGAGGATGAGGCCGGGCCCGCGGGGGCCGCCCCTCACGCGCCCGAGGCGAAACTGCACGCCGCGCTCGTACTGCTTGAGGATCCGCACGCTGGCGAGCAGCCCCAGCAGAGCCAGGACGGCGAGCGCGACGACGACGTAGAGGACGTTCACGTGACTCCTTCCTGCCGGGTCTTCCGACTCATCGACTGTAGCGCGACGACCGTCGCGCGCCGTCCTCCGGAACGACGA
>CAVTMP010000007.1:0-828610 GCA_963735885.1 uncultured Solirubrobacterales bacterium
CGTCCCCGGCGACCGGCTTCGCGATCGCAAACCCGGCCGTGGAGGCCGCGCGAAGGAGCCCGACGATTTCCCGCTGGTCGAGGATGAAGTCGGACGTGCCGAACCGAAGGACGTCGTCGGAGCTGCGGATCGTCGTGAAGGAGGACAGGACGACGACGCGGGTCTTCGGGGAGACGCGGGCGAGGCGTCGCTTGAACTCGACCCCGGAGTAGTCGGGAAGGAACAGTTCGACGAGGGCGGTGTCGAAGGGCGCGTTCGCGGCGATCTTCAGGGCCTCCGTGCCGGATTCCGAGAGCGCGACGTGGAACCCCTCCTCGGTGAGGAGGTTCGCCAGCATGTCCCGCACCGCCGGGTCGTTGCTGACGACCAGGACCGGGGATCGCGCTTCCCGCGAGGATTCCATGTCAGGCCTCCCGGACATCCGCGCCGGTCATTTCCGCCGGAACGGGCAGCGCCAGAAGGTTGAGGATCGTCGGGGCGAGGTCCTCGAGCGCGCGGTCCGCCCGCAGACGCGCGCCGACGGCCCGCGGGTCGGCGAGGACGAGGGGCACGAGGTTCGTCGTGTGCGCGGTGAAGGGACCGCCGGTCTTCGGGTCGATCATCTGCTCGGCGTTGCCGTGGTCGGCGGTCACGAGCGCCGCCCCTCCGACCTCCCACACCTTCTCCACGACCCGCTGCAGGTTCCGGTCCACCGCTTCGATCGCCTGGATCGCCGCCGGGAGAACGCCCGTGTGCCCCACCATGTCCCCGTTGGCGAAGTTGAGGACCATCAGGGCGTGCTTCCCCGAGGCGATCTCGGCCACGGCGCGCTCCCCCACCTCGTACGCGCTCATCTCGGGCTTGAGGTCGTAGGTGGGCACGGACGGCGACGGGATCAGGATCCGCGACTCCCCGGGGTAGACCGTCTCCTCCCCGCCGTTGAAGAAGTACGTGACGTGGGCGTACTTTTCCGTCTCGGCGATCCGGAGGTTGGTAAGTCCCGCGTCGGCCAGCATCCGGGCGAGGATGTTGTCGAGACGCTGCGGAGGGAAGGCCGCGGGAAGCCCGAACGTCTCGTCGTAGGTGGTCATGCAGGCGTAGGCGAGGGAAAGCCGCTCGGGGCGGGGGAAGCGGTCGAACGTCTCCTGCGTCAGCGCCCGGGTGATCTCGCGCGCGCGGTCGGCCCGGAAGTTGAAGAAGATCACCGAGTCGCCGGGGGCGATCCGACCGACCGGCCGACCGGCCCGCGACGATCACGACGGGCTCGATGAACTCGTCGGTCTTCCCCGCCGCGTACGACGCGGCGACGGCGGCCACGGGGTCGCCGAAGGTCTTCCCCTCCCCGCGGACCATCGCCTTGTACGCGCGCTCGACGCGGTCCCACCGGTTGTCGCGGTCCATCGTGTAGTACCGTCCGACGACGGTGGCCACCTCCCCGGCGCCGATCTCGGCCGCCTTCGCCAGCAAGGCGCGGAGGTGGTCGATCCCGCTTTGCGGCGGGGTGTCCCGCCCGTCGAACACGGGGTGGAGGCACACCTTCGGGACGCCGCGCTCCTTCGCCATCCGCAGCAGCGCGTAGAGGTGGGTGTGAAGGGAGTGCACGCCGCCGTCGGAGAGCAGACCCACGAGGTGCATCGCCTTCCCGTTTTCCCTCGCCGCGTCCATGGCGGCGCAAAGGACGGGATTGCGGAAGAAGTCGCCGGTCCGGACGGACTTCGAGATGCGGACGAGGTCCTGGTACACGACCCGTCCCGCCCCGAGGTTCAGGTGCCCGACCTCGGAATTCCCCATCTGGCCGGCCGGAAGCCCCACGCGCTCCTCCGAGGCGTGGATCAGGGTTCGCGGGAACCCCGCCCAGAGCCGGTCGAAGAACGGCGTGTCGGCGAGGGCCACCGCGTTCCCTTCCTTCTCTTCGCGATGACCCCAGCCGTCCAGGATGATCAGCGCGATGAACGGGCGTTTCATCTCAGAGATTATAGAACACTCCCCGCCCGTCGAACCGGGCCGCCGGACCGAGTTCCTCCTCGATCCGGAGCAATTGGTTGTACTTCGCGATCCGGTCGGTCCGCGAGGCGGAGCCGGTCTTGATCTGTCCGGTGGAGAGCCCCACGACGAGGTCGGCGATCGTGCTGTCCTCGGTCTCGCCGGATCGATGGGACACGACGGCGGTCCACCCCGCGCGCTTCGCCATCTCGATCGCCTCGATCGTCTCCGTCACGGTGCCGATCTGGTTCAGCTTGATGAGGACGGAGTTGGCCACCCCCTTCGCGATCCCCTTCCGCAGGATCGAGGGATTGGTGACGAAGATGTCGTCCCCCACGATCTGGATCTTCTTTCCCATCGCATCCGTGAACATCTTCCAGCCTTCCCAGTCGTCCTCGGAGAAGCCGTCCTCGATCGAGACGATCGGGTACTGGCGGCACAGGTCCTCGTAGAACCTGACGAGCTGCGCGGAGTCCCGCTTCGACTTGTCGGACTTGCGGAATACGTATTTCCCCTTTTCGCGGAACTCGGAGGCGGCGGAGTCGAGGGCGACGCAGACGTCCCTCCCCGGCTTGTACCCGGCCTTCGCGATCGCCTCCAGGATCACCTCGATCGCCTCGGCGTTGGACCGCAGCTGGGGGGCGAACCCGCCCTCGTCGCCGACGTTCGTGTTCAGCCCCTTCCCCTTCAGCACCTTCTTCAGGTTGTGGAACGTCTCGACCCCCATCCGGAGCGCCTCGGAGAAGCTCTTCGCCCCCACCGGCATCACCATGAACTCCTGGATGTCCATGTTGTTGTCGGCGTGGGAGCCGCCGTTCAGGATGTTCATCATCGGGACGGGGAGGGTGCACGCGCCGACTCCGCCGAGGTACCGGTACAACGGGAGGCCGCACGCCTCCGCCGCCGCCCGGGCCACCGCGATCGAGGCGCCGAGGATCGCGTTCGCCCCCAGCTTCCCCTTGTTCTCGGTGCCGTCGAGGTCGATCAGCATCCGGTCGATCAGGACCTGCTCGGTCGCGTCGTACCCGAGAAGCTTGGGCGCGATCACCCGGTTCACGTTGCGGACCGCCTTCGTCACGCCCTTCCCCATGAACCGCTTCGGGTCGCCGTCGCGCAGCTCCACGGCCTCGCGGGTCCCGGTCGACGCCCCGGAGGGGACGATCGCGCGCCCTTCCGCGCCGGACTCGAGCAGCACCTCGACCTCGACGGTCGGGTTCCCCCGGGAGTCCAGGACCTCCCTTCCGTGCACATCGACGATCATCGTCATGCCGCGTTCCTCCTCCGTGCGATGTAGGTGGTCCGAATTACGGATGAACGAATTCCTTGCCGCCTTCGCGGACCGAAAGCACGGGACACGGCGCCATGCGGACGACCTTCTCGGCGGTGCTGCCGAAGATCACGCGCTCCACCCCGGTGCGGCCGTGCGTCCCGATGACGATCAGCCCGGCCCCGCACTCCCGGGCTTCGCGGACGATCTCCCGGTAGGGAACGCCGGAGGCCATCCGGGTCTCCACCCCCGAGAGCCCCTCGAAGTGGGCCTTGAGGAACGCCTCCATCCCCTCGCGGGCGTACTGTTCCATCCGCCCCCGGAGCAGCTCGAGCGGGACCTCGCCCCGGAACATCGGGTCGAGCGCCGCGGGTTCGTCGAGGACGTGGAGGACGATCAGGCGGGATCCGAAGCACTCGGCCAGCCGGCGCGCCGCGCGGGCCGCCTCGGCGGAACATCCGGAAAAATCGGAAGGCAACAGGATCGTCGTGAACATGGCCACCCCCGGAATGGAAACGCCCCGGCCGGATACCGGTTCGGCCGGGGCGCGAAATCTATCGGAGAGGCAACTGCCGGATCGGACGCAGGCGCGCCTTACTTCTTCTTCCCGCCGACCGCTTCCTTGAGTCCCTTGCCCGCGGTGAACTTGGGAACCTTGGCCGCCTTGATCTTGATCGCCTCGCCCGTCTGGGGGTTGCGCCCCGTGCGGGCTTTCCGGTTGCTGACGCTGAACGTCCCGAAGCCGGTCAGCGTGAGCTTGTCGCCCTTCTTCAAACTCTTGGTGACCGCGCCGAGAAACGCCGCGACCGCGTCTTCCGCCTGCCCTTTTCCGATCCCCGCCTCTGCGCGAACGGCCTCGACCAGTTCCGCCTTCGTCATCTGCCGAACCTCCTGAAGTTTTTTATAACGTCCCCGGAAACCGGGAAAAACGCCGATGGAAGTTGTTTTCATTAATCCCGAAAGACGCCGGCGTGTCAAGGGCTAAACCGTCCGGGCGAAATCGCCTCGTCGCCCGGAAACATTGGAATGAGGACCCGAGTTGCTATAATTGAGCGTTATGCCATCTCGCCGCCGGTTCCTCACGTGCATGGGCCTCTCCGTGCTCCTGCACCTTCTCGTCCTCTGGCTGGCGTACCGGTTCCCCTCCACGGTCCGCCCCCCGGAAGAGGTCATGGAGATCGACCTCTCGGACATTCCCCGCGCCACGGACTTCCTTCCGGCGGAGCGCGGCATCCTCGAGGGGCGGCCGCCTCGCCCCGCGCCGACCCCGAACGCGGGGAGGAAGGCTTCGGCCCCCCCGGTGCTGCAAGGGCGCGTCCCGGACCTCCCCGTGAAGCCGGACCTGCCGCCCGAGGAGTCGTTCCCGATCAACGCGCGGAAAGCGGGCCCGGCCGCGAGGCGAAAGGCCGCAAGGGAAGGAAGCCGGCGGGCGCGAGGCCAAGGCGGAGCCGGCGCCTTCCCCCGTGACGCCGCAGAGCGCCCCCGGAAAAAGCGGCGCCCCGCGGAGCGCCCCGTCGAAGTCGCTGCGGGACCTCACGCCTTCCCTCGGCAAGATGGTGATGGCGCGCGAAGAGCCGTCGGGAGGCCGCGGGCAGGGAGCCGCGGCGGGGAACGCGGTGGGCACCGGAGGGAAAGCGACCGGGAAGGAGGGCGTCACCGAGGAGGGAGGCGGCGGGTTCCGCCTGACGCCGCTGAACGCGCCGGAGGTCCAGTACATCTCGTATTTCGCGTCGATCAAGCGGAAGATCGAGCTGGTGTGGCAATACCCGTACGAAGCCGCGGCGGCCGGGATCCAGGGCGAGCTGACCCTCGATTTCGTGATCGCGCGCAGCGGAGCGGTGAATTCGATCGAGCTGGTCCGCAGCTCGGGGTCGAAGATCCTCGACGACGAGGCGATCCGCTCCATCCGGAAGGCGGCCCCGTTCGATCCGATCCCCGCCCAGTACAAGATCCCCAGCCTGCAGATCCGCGGCCGCTTCGTCTACGTCCACGGCGGGGCGCTTCGGCTGCGCTGATCAGGACGCTACACCGGCTCCTCGCCGACGAAGCGGACGTACTCCTCGGCGGTGAGCAGGGCGTCGAGCTCTTCGCGGGCGGCCGGGCGGATCGACAGCAGCCACCCCTCGCCGTACGGATCCTCCGTCACCTTCCGCGGGGCGCTCTCCGTCTCCGGGTTCACGGCGACCACGATCCCGGAGAGGGGCGACAGGAGTTCGAACACGGTGGTGGTGGATTCGACCAGCCCGATCGGCTCCCCGGCGGAAACCTCCGTCCGCGGGGGAGGAAGCTCCACGGAGACGACGTCCCCGAGGAACGCTCCCGGCACGTGGGTCAGCCCGGAGCGCACGTCCCCGGGACCGCCGGGCATCGCCCAGGCGTGGGACCGCGAGTAGCGGCGGTCCGGCGGCGGGTGCATCGCGGGGTCTACCCGCCGGCCGCGCGGCGGATCGCCGCTTCGCAGGTGTTCTGCAGGAGCATCGCGATCGTCATCGGGCCGACCCCGCCGGGAACGGGGGAGAGAAGCCCCGCCACCTCCTTCGCCTCGTCGAAGGCGACGTCGCCGCAAAGCTTCCCCGCCGCGTTCCGGTTCATCCCGACGTCGATCACGACGGCCCCCGGCTTGATCCAGGAGCCCCGGATCATCTCCGCCCGGCCCACCGCCGCCACCACCACGTCGCCGGTGCGGACGACGGAGGGAAGGTCGACGGTGCGGGAGTGGCAGATCGTCACGGTCGCGTGGCGCGAGAGCAGCAGGATCGCCACCGGCTTTCCGACGATGTTGCTGCGCCCCACGACGACGGCGTGCTTCCCTTTCAACTCCACCTTTTCGTAGTCGAGCATGGTGAGGATGCCGTACGGCGTGCACGGGAGGAACGAGGTGCCGCCCGTGAAGAGGCGCCCGGCGTTCATCGGGATGGAAGCCGTCGACGTCCTTGGCCGGATCGATCGCCTCGATCACCTTCGATTCGTCGATCTGTTTCGGAAGGGGGAGCTGGACGAGGATCCCGTGGACGGTGTCGTCGGCGTTGAGCCGCGCCACGAGGTCGAGCAGTTCGGACTCCTTCGTTGACGCGGGGAGGTCGATCTGGCGGGAGAGGAACCCCGCCTCGGAGGCCGCCTTCCCCTTGTTGCGGACATACACCTGCGACGCGGGGTTTTCCCCCACGAGGACGACGGTGAGGCCGGGGCGGACACCCGTGCGGGCGGTGAACTCCGCCACCCGCTCCTTGACGCCGGCCCGGACGGACGCGGCGATGGCCTTCCCGTCGATCAACTTGGCGGTCATCGTAGCGCCCCCCGGTCGCGTGGAGTCTCCTATTATCTACACCAACCCCGCGGGGAGGGGCAAGACCGGAGGATCAAACGACACAAGCCACAGAGTGATTCCTTGCAGCCGCATGGCTACGGCATGGCAGAGTCCCTTTAAGGTGCAGGCGCTTTCGAGGGACATTCCTGGAGGTTGTCGCGTACTGTCGGTTGGAGGAGTGTCCCTCTGCGCCACAACCGCACAACGCTCACGCAGTGTCTAGTCCAGCTTGGGGCAGCCGGCGCAGGCGGGGGGCGCTCCGGCCCCGGACGCCGCCGGGCAGGACGCCTCCGCGGCCTCCTTCGCCTTCGGCTCCCCTTTCCCGTTTCCCTTCCCGTTTCCCTTCCCCTTGCCGTTCCCGTTGTCGTGGCTCTTGGTCCCGTAGTCGGTGGCGTACCACCCGGTCCCCTTCAGGACGAAGGCGGAGGAGGAGATCATCTGGTCGACCTTTCCGCCGCAGGAGGGGCACTTCTTCATCGGTTTGTCGTGCATCCCCTCGATCCGCTCGACGACCGCCTCGCACTTCCGGCACTTGTACTCGTGGATGGGCATGATCCGGTTCCTCCTCGCCTTGCGAAACGAAAAAAAGCTCCCCGGGCCGCTAGCGGCCCGGGGAGCGCTCCCGCTATCCTTCTATTCTAGTACATCCCGCCGCCGCCCGGGGGCATCTGCGGCATTTCCTTCTTCTCCTCGGGCTTCTCGGCGATGGCGCACTCGGTGGTGATCATGAGGCCCGCCACCGACGCGGCGTTCTGCAGCGCCACGCGGGTCACCTTGGTCGGGTCGAGGATTCCACCCTTCATCAGGTCCTCGAACTCCTCCGTGCCCGCGTTGTAGCCGTAGTTCCCCTTCCCGCTCTTGATCTTGTCGACGATGACGCCGCCGTCCTGGCCGGCGTTGATCGCGATCTGCTTGGCCGGCTCGAACAGCGCCTTCCGGACGATGTCCACGCCCGCCTGCTGGTCGTGCTCCAGCTTCAGGGTGTCCAGGCAGGAGGCGGCCCGGATGTACGCCACGCCGCCGCCGGCGACGATCCCTTCCTCGACCGCCGCGCGGGTCGCGTGCAGGGCGTCCTCGACGCGCGCCTTCTTCTCCTTCATCTCCGTCTCGGTGGCCGCGCCGACGTTGATCACCGCCACGCCGCCGACCAGCTTCGCCAGCCGCTCCTGGAGCTTCTCCTTGTCGTAGTCGGACGTGGTCTCCTCGACCTGCGCCCGGATCTGCTTCACCCGGCCCTCGATGTCGGCCTTCTTGCCGGCCCCGTCGATGATCGTGGTGTTGTCCTTGTCGATGACCACGCGCTTGGCGCGGCCGAGGTCGGTCAGGGTGACCGCCTCGAGCTTGATCCCCATCTCCTCGGCGATCGCCTTCCCGCCGGTGAGAATCGCGATATCCTCCAGCATCGCCTTGCGCCGGTCGCCGAAGCCGGGGGCCTTGACGGCCGAGGCGTTCAGCGTCCCGCGGAGCTTGTTCACCACGAGGGTGGCCAGCGCCTCTCCCTCGACTTCCTCCGCCACGATCAGCAGCGGCTTGCCGCTGCGGGCGATCTGCTCCAGCAGCGGGAGCAGGTCCTTCATGTTGGAGATCTTCTTTTCGTGGATGAGGATGTACGGGTCCTCGAGGATGACCTCCATCCGCTCGGGGTCGGTGACGAAGTACGGGGAGAGGTAGCCGCGATCGAACTGCATCCCTTCCACGATCTCGAGGGTGGTCTCCATCCCCTTGGCTTCCTCGACGGTGATGACCCCCTCCTTGCCGACCTTGGCCATCGCCTCGGAGATGATGTTCCCGATCGTCTCGTCGTTGTTCGCGGAGATGGTGCCGACCTGGGCGATCTCCTTGGGGTCCTTCGTCGCCTTGGACATCTTCTTGAGCTCGGCGGCGACGGCCTCGACGGCCTTGTCGATTCCGCGCTTGACGTCCATCGGGTTGTAGCCGGCCGCGACCAGCTTCGCCCCTTCCTGGTAGATCTTCTGGGCCAGCACGGTGGCGGTGGTGGTCCCGTCGCCCGCGACGTCGCTCGTCTTGGAGGCGACCTCCTTCACCATCTGCGCGCCCATGTTCTCGAACTTGTCCGCCAGCTCGATTTCCTTGGCCACCGTGACGCCGTCCTTGGTGACCAGGGGGGAGCCGAACGACTTCTCGATGATCACGTTGCGGCCCCGGGGGCCGAGGGTCACCTTGACCGCGTCGGCCAGTGCGTCGACGCCCACCTTGATCTTGCCGCGGGCCTCCTCGCTGAACTTCAGAACTTTCGCCATCGTATCCTTCCTCCTTGGTTTGTTCGCTCGTATGGGTGGGATGCGGCCTACTTGGTCAGGATCGCCAGGATGTCGTCTTCGCGCAGGATCAGGTGCTCCACGCCGTCGACCTTGATGTCCGTGCCGGAATATTTCCCGAACAGGATGCGGTCGCCCGCCTTCACCTCGGGGGCCACCCGGGTGCCGTTGTCCGTCACCTTGCCGGGGCCCACGGCGACGACCAGGCCCTCCTGCGGCTTCTCCTTGGCCGAATCGGGGATGATGATCCCGCCCTTCGTCTTGGCTCTCCTCTTCCACCCGCTTGATCAGAATTCTGTCCTGCAACGGCTTGACCTTCATGCTGTTTCCTCCTTCACCTTTGAAAGTGGTCTTGATGGCCTGACGGCGGTTAGCACTCGTTTGCGTTGAGTGCTAACAGCGATCATACAGAAGACGCCGGAAGGGATGTCAAGGGGATACGGAAGAAAAAGAGGTTCGTCGGATAAACGCAATACTTTCAATGCATTGGAACAGGAGCGGAAGGCGGGATGACCGTTTTACAGCTTCCGGCGGGTGATCTCCTCCTCGAAATATTTCCGGTAGAGGATCTCCCACTCCCGCCCGCCCTCCGGCACCTTGCGGGAAAGCCGCGAGATCCGGTCCCGGGCGAAGGCGTCCACCGCCTCCTCGGCCTCGGCGTACGAATCAAGGACCGCCTTGGCCTCCCGGTGCGCCGCCGGTTCGTCCGGGAAATCGGCGAGCCCCTCCTTCTGGAGGGCGTTGCGCAGCCGGTGGGAGAGATGGGAGATGCGGGGATCGGTCAGGCGCACGGCGTTCTCCTCACAGGACGATGTCCCGCTCTTTGGCGAGACGTTCCTTGATCTTCTGGAACAGGATGCGGCTGTTCGCCTGGGTGCCTTCGATCTTCCCCAGGTGCTTCTGCAGCAGCGCCTCCGCATCCCGGTCGAGCTCCGCCTCCCGCTGGATGTCCTTGTGGATCTCCGCGGTCATCCGGGAGAGGAGCGCCTCATCGGACGCTTTCGGGCGGATCAGCCCCTTCGCCTTCCAGCGGGCCAGGATCGCGGCGCAGAGGCGCCGGACCAGATCATCGGTGAACCTCAACGCCCCGCCCCTTTGCCCGGCGACCCAGCCGCGGAAGTCGGGGCCGATGACGCCCCGCTTTCTGTATCTTTCCATCGAAACGGCGCAGGGGCAATCCCTTTCCTCCCCCGCGACGGCGCGGGCGGCCGCGATCGCGATCCCCGGGATCGCGTTTTTCGCCGCCTCGACGGCCGCCGCCTCCCCGGGCGGCAGCATCCCTTCGAACAGGGCGCCGCGCCGGTACGGCATCTTCCGCACCCCTTCCGCGTAGTTCGTCACGTACGCCACCGGCGCGTAGCAGATCTCGAGCTCCCGCGCGAGGAACGCCTCGGGGCACAGGGTCATCCCGACGAGATCCGCCCCGGCGCGCGCGAGAAACCGGATCTCGGCGGGGGTCTCGAGGCGCGGCCCCTCGGTGCAGGCGTAGGTGCCGCCGAAGTGGAATCGCCCTGCTTCGCGCCCTGCGTAGCGCCGCTTCACGGCGCGGCGCAGGGCGCTTCGCAGGGTTTCACAGAACACCGGGAACTGGCGGAGGAAGCCGATCCCCTTCCCCTCGTAGAAGGTCGACGGGCGGTTCCGGGTGAAGTCGAGGAGGTCGTCGGGGAGGACCAGGTCGCCGGGCCGGAACTTCCGGGAGATGGCGCCGGGCCCCGTCCAGGCGACGATCCGTGTCACCCCCAGGGACTTCGCGGCGTAGATGTTGGCGCGGTAGTTCACGTACGGCGCGGTCTTCTCGTACCCCTTCTCGCCGTGCCGCGAGAGGAAGAGGAAGCGGAAACCGGCGTTCTCGCAGAGGTGGACGGGGTTGGAAAGGCCGTACGGCGTCCGGACGCGCCGGGAGGAGAGCCTCTCCCCCAGCGTGCCCGGCCGGGAGGGCGTACGCCCCGGATCCTCCGAGGAGGAGGACCCGGGGCGCATTCTTTCCCGCCGTTTCTCAGAAGGCGACCCGGACGCCGAGGTTGAGCGTCCACCCGCCCATGTTCACGTCGAAATCGTTCCCTGCATTGGAGTGGAACGTCGGATTGACCCAGTGGTACTTCCCCTCGAAGTTGAGCGCCACGCGGGGGTTGAGCCACATGTCGAGACCGGCGGAGAGGTAGCCGCCGAAGTCGGTGCTGCTGTCGTCGATCCCGGTGAATCCCGGCCTCGGATCCTCTTCAGGCTCGAGAAGTAGATGCCCAGCCCGGCCCCGACGTACGGCTCGATGAACGGGTGGGGAAGGATCAGGCGCCCGCCGATCGTCATCGGGACCACCGTCGCCTCGTCCGACCCGCGTTCCGCGCCGTAGGCGCCGATGGTGCCGTCGACGGCGAACACCGGCGACACGCGGGAACCGACCCCGAAGTCGAAATTCCCCCCGGAGTCGTACCCCCCCAACCCGTCGGCGTCGTTGTTGGGATCGAAGATGCCCAGGTGCCCGAAGAAGTACGGCTGGCCGTACTGCGCGTGCCGGGGCGGCGGCACCTCGGCCCCGCGACGCGGCGGGGGCGGCGCGTACTCCCCGGAGCTCCCTCCCCGGGGTCCCCGTTCGTACCGGTCGTACTCGGCGGCGACGGCGGTCGCCGCGGTCGCGGCGACCATCAACCCGGCGAGAATCAACGCGAGATGCTTCCTCATGCTGTCCTCCTTCTTCCCCGGCGAAACCGGGGATGCGATTCGAGGATACCGCCCGTCGAAGTGGAAAGAAAGGGGCGGAATCCATATAATGGTGCCTTCTCTGTACACCAATATACGACGTACCGACGGGAGATATTCATGATCATCGTCATGGGAGCGGGTGCGGCCCAAAAAGAGATCCGCACCGTCATCGCCAGGATCAAGGCGCTGGGGTACACCCCGCACCCGATCTTCGGGAAGGAACGCACCGTCATCGGCGCGATCGGGGACGAGCGCGGCAAGATCGTCCTCCAGGGGCTCGAGTCGCTCCCCGGGGTGGAGCGGGTCGTCCCGATCCTCAAGCCGTACAAGCTCGCCAGCCGCGAGGTGAAGCCGGAACGGACGGTCATCCGCATCGCCCCCGGGGTGACGGTCGGGGACCGGCAGCTCCTGGTCATCGCGGGCCCCTGCTCCGTGGAGAGCGAAGCGCAGATGATCGAAACGGCGCTGGCCGTGAAGAAGGCGGGCGCCCACGTGCTGCGCGGCGGGGCGTGGAAGCCGCGCACCTCGCCGTACGCCTTCCAGGGGTTGGAGCTCAAGGGCCTCAAGATCCTGCGCAAGGCGAACGCTGGAAAGGACAGTTTGGTGGCGCCGGACAAGGAGTCACAGGAAACGCTTGATGCCCACAGCGTAAAGATCACATTGGTTGACTATGCGGGAACGTTCGCCGACCAACGTGGTCCCTTTGCCGCACCTACTCCCAAGACCGGGTATCGCATGCTGGGCGCAATCATTCCGTTGGACGATCAGCTGTTCTTCGTCAAGGGATACGGTGCGGAAAAGACCGTCGAGGCTCACGCGGACAAGATCCGTGGTTTCCTCCAATCACTCAAACCGAAACCAGCGGCGGACGCAAAACCCTCAGGCAGCCCGCCGTAAGCGTTTGTTGCCTCGGCGTTTCGCCTCCCGAGATGATCGCGTTGGCGGGCGTGTGGACGCGGCGCCGGGATCCGCGGCGACAGCGTGTTGCGTTGCAGCAGTGCGGCGCCGGTGGCGGGCGATGCTGCCGCAGGTGATCAGGGCCAACAAGACCAGCGCGGCACACCACTTGCCGTACGCCATCCATGGCACGGGTAACGCACCCAACGTGCACTGCACGACGTGCTGGGCCGGCAGTTGGCATGGAACCGGACGTAAACAAGACCTCCCAGTCACTGGCGTTCCGTGTCGTGGCCACGCGGTGCAGGTTGGCCGTAAGGTGGTCCGGCGCCGAAGCCACAATGCGTACCTGCAAATCCTCGGTCGGCAGATCCAACGTCCGCTCCCAGACCTTGCGCTTGCGCGTATTCCGCAGGTAGTACGTGAACTTCACCACACGTTGTCCCGGCTCCCACGGGATGCTCGTGACAAGCCTCCCGCCGCGTATGGCAAACGACCGGCCGAAGAACTCATCATGAAATGTCACCTTCTGGAAATCGGCCGGGATGGACAGTTGGAGAGTAACCGGTTCGGCTCCCTCGTCACCCGATACCGTGCCGACGTAGGTTTTCTGCGACGGGTTTTCAACGGCCAAGGACTCGGTGACTTCCAGCATGCCGGTGGCGGACCGAATATTGATTTCGTGGTTGCGCACGTGCAGTGGATTCGGCTCGAGCACGACATCCCGCACGGTAAGCGTCACTGCTGCCGTGTTGCGTTCCCGTGCCAAGTGGACTCGCGGTCCTGGATAGTGAATTCCTTCGAACTGTGCCGACGGTTTGTACTGAATGTACTGGCTGACGGGCAAGTTGCGGAACAGGAATCGCCCCGCCGCGTCCGTCGTGGTTTCGTCGAGTAGCACGAAATCTTCGTCGGACTTCATTTCCAGCACCACGCGGGCTCCCGCGACCGGCTGTGCACCGCGCGAGCTATTGATGACGACACCACCGATGCATCCATCATGGCTCACGCCGTCAGCGGCGGTGACAAACGCGGCGAACAGGAGCAGCGCAGCAGGCATGAGATTCCCTCCAGACAATGGGACAACCTTCTATGCTGCCCGCACCTTGGCGTCGTCGGTTTGCTGGCGTCGGGCGACCTGCTCCCGCAAGTGATCCAGGCTCTTTCTCAGCTTGTTCTGATTCGTGCCCAAATGGGCAACATACAGCGCGACGGCTGTCCACACGATCATGTAGGTCACGACAAGAGTGCCCATTATTCGCTCCCTGTTATGTGTCGATCTCCAAGTCGGCAATCTCGTGTGACATGCCAATCTGCCTGCATCGCTGTACGAGCAACCACAGAAAGAACGACGAGAAACTTGCTACACTCAACCACAGCACCAATCGCATGGAGGGTTCCATGCCGGGCGACACGGGATGCATGCCGCGAAATAACCGCGTGGCCATGACAACCAGAGGCACGTCCAATGCACCGATGATCGCCAACACGGCTGCAAACCGGGCGCGACGATCTGAGTTTTCGATGTTGTTGCGCGATGAGATAGCCGGAGTACATGCACCACAGAATGAACGCGGTTGTCAATCGTGGTTCCCACGTCCACCACGCGTCCCCAGGCGGCATGCGCCCACATCGAACCAGTGACGAGCGTAAGGCCGGTACACAACCAACCCACTTCAGCGAACGCCTGGGACCAATGATCCCAGGAGAGCTGTCGCCGTAACAAGTAGAGCAGTCCGGTTACGGCCGTACCGATGAATCCGACCAGGCCAAACCAAGCCACGGCCACGTGAATGTAAAGGATCCGCTGTGCATCACCCATCGTGCTTTCGCGCGGCGCGAGGAAGCCGATCGCCAGGATTGCTGCGGCGACGAGCCCGCTGACGGACAGCATTACGATGGCTTCACGATCGGCCAGGAAGTGTCTAGCAGGTGTCACGTGCTAATCCTCCATCACGAATTCGAACAACACGACCCCGGCCGTGACGAATATCACGTCACACGCCGCCAGCAGCTGAATTGAGTGCCACCAGGACGGTCCGAAATCTGCCTTCTGCCAAGAGTCGTGACGCTTCGGCCGCCGTGACGAGCACCGGAATCACCAGGGGGAGCACCAGAATGACCAGGAGGTTATCCCGGCCGATCCGCGCGGCCACAGCGCTGACCAGCGTGCCGACAGCGGCGATGCCGATGTTCCCCAGGGCGGCCACCAAGCACAGGGCCGCTGGCGAAGCCAGCAAAGGTACGTCGGAGAGTATTACGAACAGTGGTATGATGACCGCCTGCACGGTGGCCAAGGCAATCGAGTTCACGATCAACTTGGCGACGAATATTGCGGTCGCGCTCAAAGGGTACGTGGTCAGCCCCTCCCAACAACCGTTCTCTCGCTCGGCGGCAAATGACCGATCGACGGCAATCATGCCTGCGAAGAAAATGGCCAGCCATAACAGGCCACCCACCACACGGTGTTTCTCGTGTGGCAGCGTGTCCAGTTGCAGGCTCACAAACACGGCCACAAGGGCACCCAACACGAGCATTGCTGGCCAAGCCCGACGAGCCCGCCATTCCGAAATGAGATCCTTGTTGATCAGCCACCACAGGTTGCCATTCAATAGAACGCTCCTTGTTCAGGCTGCTTGCTTCCGCATCGCAGGGTCCTGCTCCCAGATGAAACGCGCGGGAGTATGCGGCTCAATGCGACCCTCGTTCAATGCCAACACTCGATCTGCAAGTTGACTGACCAGCACTTCCTCATGCGTGACGTAGCAGACGCAGTGATGCGTGCGCCGCATCTCCTGCAACTGGTGGATCAACCATTGCTGTCCTTGCGTGTCGAGTCCCGCGGACGGTTCGTCCAGCAGTACGATCACGGGATCGTGGACGACGGCACGCAACAGGGAAAGTCGCCGCCGCATCCCGGGGGAGAGTTGCGAGACAAGCACGCGACTGAGCGGGGCAAGTCCGGCCGTCTCCAGTTGCTCGCGCACGCGGTGCACCGGCGTGGCCACTTCGTGCATGCGGGCGGCGAACATCAGATTCTCCTCCACGGTCAAATGCGGATAGAGAAACGTGTCATGTCCGGCATAACCCAGAGAGCGGCGCAGCCGCACACTCAGAGGCTGCTCCTGGCCCAGCCAGCGGATCGACCCCGCACAGGGACGCAGCAGGGAGGCAAGGCATCTCAGCAACGTCGTCTTGCCGGCGCCGTTGGCTCCAATCACGGCAACCATCTCACCCAGCTGAAGGGAGAAGTTCACATCCCGCAGGACGGCGCGACCGCCGAGTCGCTTCCACAAACCGGACACTTGGATAGCCGTGCTGCAATCCGCCATCAGACCCTCACGTGTCTGGGACACCGTGCCGCACCCGTCCCAGAAATTTCGGCCGGGCGACTTGTGGAGTCGAACTGGCACCAGTCGATGCGGGCCAGAGCCGCACCATGCCCCCGACCAAGAAGAGCCATCCTCCCAGCCAGATCCACCGGACGAGCGGATTGATTACGAGTGTCAGGTCGGCTTGCCGCACGCCCGCGGCACCATGCAGGATCGTGTACAGGTCGCGCGACCACGTGGAGTGAATTGCGACTTCCGTAGTCCATTCATTTTGATGGCGGTGGAAGTGTCGGGCGGGGAACAAAGTGCAGACGTGCTGCCCCCGGCGAGAGATGTCCAATTGCACATCACCGATCAACGTGTCGCCTTCCGTGAACTCGCGCGTTTTCGCCACGCGAACGGTGTAGCCAGACCACGCGATCGTTTCGCCTTCCTGCATAACCACGTGCTGTCGCGTGGATCCCAACGACGAACCAGCGATGCCCACGGCCAGGCAGGTGAATCCGAGATGCATGAGGTAGCTTGCGTACTGTGGCCTGCCCGCCGTCAGCACCTCGACAATTCCTGCCTGCCAACTCGTCTTGCGGCCCCGCATGTCTAGCCACACGGCACTGATACAAACCGCGGCCGCAAATCCGGCACAGCCGAGGACGATGAGGGTGAATATGTGTCGCTCGCCGGCTAAGCGCGGCCAGTGATCCGGTGAGCAACCCCGCGACGGCGCTCCCCGCCAGCAGACGCCGTTGCATGAGGGAGGGAGCCACGCCCCAACGCAACAGCGGCGTCGCCGTGCTGATGCCCAGCAAGAGCAGTCCGATCGGCATCGCGACGTTGTTGAAGAAGGCCACGCCGACCACGATCTTGTGCCCCAGCAACAAGTCGGACACCGGCACCATGAGAGTGCCAACGATCGTAACGACGCTCAGCAAAAGGAGTCCCAGGCTGCCGGTCACGATCAGGGACTCGCGAGACCAGATACTGCGGATCGGTCGATCAGGCACGAACTGCGCCCGTTGCGCGGCCGAGGGCTACCATGCCCGCCAGCGAAGAGAAATACCATCATCGCCAGGAAAGCCCAGCCAATCGGCGAGCGACTGAACGCGTGCAGGCTACTGAAAATCCCGCTGCGTGTCAGAAACGTGGCAAAGTTGCAGAGCGTGAAGGTGGCCACCGCCAGCGCAACCGTCGTTCGCTTCAGACACGCCGCGGTAGTGCCAGCCCATCAGGCAGTGAATCAGTGCCGTCCCGGTCAACCAGGGAATCAGCGACCCGTTTTCCACGGGATCCCAAGCCCAGTACCCACCCCATCCCAGTTCTTCATAGGCCCAGTTGCCTCCGAGAATAATTCCCGATCCGAGCACGACCCACGCGAAGACCGTCCAATGTCGGGCCGGTGCCCAGCCAGCCGTGTCCGCCTGCCGATCACTCAAGGCCGCCAGCGCTAAGGCACAGGGGACTGCCCCACGCCGCATAACCCAGGAACACGAGCGGCGGATGGATCAGCATCGCCGGGTGTATCAGTAAAGGACTTAGGCCGTTTCCCTCAACGCGAGCTGTCAGTGACGGTTGCATCGGGTCCGCGGTGAACACGATGATCGCTACAAGGAAGAAGACGTATGCCATCAGGAACGCTCAGCGCGCGTAACCGAAGCTTCTCGGAGTTGGCGTCGTGTGTGGACAAGAAACGCGAGCACTACCAGTCCCAGCAGCCACGTCCACAACAACATGGAACCCTCTTGGCCGACCCACAGAGCGGACAGGGAGTATTGCCAAGGGAGCTGTTCCGCGGAGTGCTGGGCGACGTAGGCGAACCTCGAAATCCTTCACGAGCAAGGCCCAGGCCAAGACGAGCAGGACGACGGTCAGGGCGATAACTGTCACGATGGAACTGGCGACGGCTCGACGCTCGCTCGCCCAGCCCTCGCTGCGGGACCCCATGAACGCCGCGTACGACGCGTAGCCCGCGGCGACGAAGGCCAACAGCAGGGATAACTTGTCCCACAATGTATCATGAGCTACCTTGCGACGTGTACTTGCTCGCGCACTTTGTCATCACCTTGTGACTGCGCACCAGGTTCTGACGCTCCAGCTTTCCCTCCACGACAACTTCCATGCCCTCGGCCAGATTGTCAGGGAGCGGACCTGTACAGATTACGTCGACCAACTCCCCGTTCACCGGCCAGCGCGAATGTCGCTTGTTGTCGCGTCCGGTCAATGTGCAAGGTAGCGGCACCGACGCGGCCGTGGATGCGGAGCTGACTCCCGACAATCTGCGGCGCTAAGTCGATACATTCATCGACGGTCAGGTAGTACTGCCAACTCGAGGTGGCCCCGGCAACGGCCAAATACGTCGTTACGGCGGCAATGATGACGGTACCCACAGCCAGCTTTCGACCTGTCGTCATACGCGATTCAACTCCTTGCCTACCAACAGGAATCGAGCGAGGTCGTATATCAAATTCGCTCGGCGTGGTCAAACTCAATCTCCCAACCGGCCCAGTCGTTCGCCAAGCCGCACCAGTGTCGACAAGTGTTGGAGCAGACACCGGGATTGTCCGGTTAAGTCGGGCCCTACGCTTGACTTAGGGATGGGGCTGGGCTAGCGTTAGCTGGGACTAAGGCTGGAGGAAGTCAGGTCGTGCGGGTGCTTTCGATGGCAGACCTGAATTCCGGTCCTCTCGTTGTGTGCACGAAGGTTGTCTTTTTCCGGAGGTACGAGGGTTATGGTCGGGCGATTTCGATTGGTCGGCAGCGACAGCGCTATTCTGCATGGCGGTTATCGCATTTGGGTTCGTGATGACTTGTGTTCCGACACAGCCGGTTTCCGCAGATCCGCCAACTGATCAGGAGTACACCGGCACCAAGCGCTGTGCTTCGTGCCATTTCGAGCAGTTCATGAAGTGGAAGGCGACACCCCACGCAAAAACGTTTGCTCTTCTCACAAAGAAATATGAAGCTGACCCCAAGTGCCTCAAGTGCCACACGACGGGCTACGGAGAGAAGACCGGCTATGGCGCGGTCAAGGACGATTCGCTGAAGGAAGTGGGATGTGAAGTCTGCCACGGCCCCGGCAGCAAGCATGAAGAAGCTGCGAAGCCGTTTGCTCAAGTGAAGAACTTGACGAAGGAGCAGGAAGAACTGGTCAGGGGCACGATCTGGAAAATGTTGCCCAAGAACGTCTGCGTGGAGTGCCACAAGCTGCAGGCCCATGGCGAGTCTCAGACACCACCCGAAATGAAGAAGAAGAAGTAGCGAGCCTCATGTCGCGTGCTGGAATGAGAGCAATTCGCCGTTTCGCCGATGACGACTGCGATCGCCGGTGTCGCTCTCGCGACCGGGTTCGTCGCCCACGCTCAAGACGAACCGCCGGCCGAGAACATGTGTATTCAGTGTCATGGCACCGAGGATATTTGGGATGCCAAGACGCGGCACTTGTTCGTGACGGCGGCGAGCCTGGCAGCGGACATTCATTGGCAAAAAGGAATCCGCTGCCAGGATTGTCACGGTGGGGACGCCACCACCACCGACTTGCGCACGGCCCACGCCATCGAGGATGGCTTCCGCAAAATCGAGACGCCGGCAGACGTGCCGAAATTCTGTGGCCACTGCCATTCCGATGGCGAGTACATGAAGAAGTTCCGGCCGGATGCCCCACTCGATATCGTCGACAAGTTCTGGGCCAGCACGCACGGTCAGGATCTCAAGAAGCTGGCGGAGGAGCAACGGAAGGTCGCCGCACCGCCGCCCGATAGCGCCAGACGCGTGCAGCCCCCCCCGCCGATGCGCCTGGTGATGCGGCTTCTCCGACAGAAGTGCCTGACCATCGCCGTGCGCCATCTGCCGACGTACCAGGACGCTACGGCACCTTCTGCCCAGGAGCCACCAGGCTCTGAGTCGCCGGCACAGGCGCCGGATACGGTCGCGACTGCCGGCTGACGTCCCGAAAGATGCCGACGTGCCGGGGAATGTCCCGAACGACACGGTGCCACCCGCTGAGGCCCCGCCCGCGGCGCAGCCAGTGGCCGAGGCGCCACATGCGGCCAGACTACCCGCGGCCAGCTGTGTTTCCTGTCATCCGAAGCATCAGATGCTGCCCAGCTCTGATCCGCGCTCGGCGCTCAATAGCCGCCATCTCGCCGAGACTTGTGGCGTTTGCCATGTTGATCAGCTGGTTGCTCTGCGACGTAGCGTGCACGCCAAGGCGGGCGACAAGAACGATGCGGGTGCAGGCACGTTGCTCGATTGCACTAAGTGCCACGGTCGTGACGCGCACGGGATGCGACCCGTGAAGGATCCGTCGTCGCCGGTCTTTCTCGACCATCAAGTGCAGGTTTGTGGCGACTGCCATAAGCGTTATCTCGCGACGTATCAGCAAAGCGTGCATGGGCAGGGCTTGGAACAAGGCGGGTCTCGTCTGGTCACCGCTGTGTGCGCGAATTGCCACGGTGCTCACGATATTCTGTATGCGGCGGATCAACGCTCCACTTTACATCCGTCGAATGTGGCAGCGAGTTGTGGCAAGTGCCATCATTTCCTGGCTGAGCGTTTGGCGCAGAGTGTGCATGGCGACAAGGCGGGGGCCGGGCACCTGGCAGACCGGATGGCTCCTGGTGGCCAACAAAGTCGCAAGCCCAGCTGTACCGACTGTCATGAGGGACACGACCAGCTACATACCAGGCTCACCCGAGTTCCGTGCTGAGTTGCCCAGTCGCTGCGGCAACTGCCATGCTGGACTGGCAGACCGGTACCGCTTGAGTCTGCACGGTGAACTGACCGCGTTTGGTTATCTGCCAGCGGCGGAGTGTGCCGACTGCCACGGCGCGCACGACGTGCGGCGGTTGAGCGACCCCGCATCGCCTCTTGCGCCCGGTCAGCGCGTCGAAACGTGTCGGAAGTGCCACAGCCAACGCCGTGGCGAACTTCGCCCAGTTTGATCCCCACGCCAGCTACAAGGATGCGCAAGGTTATCCCGTGTTGCACTACACTTACCACTGGCTGGAGACGATCATCTACCTGCTCGTGGGCCTGTTTGCGCTGCACATGTTCTTCTGGTTCGTGCGGTCGTTCATTCATGCGCGCTGGCACGGGCGTGATCGTCCGTGCGTGGCCGAGAGTCGTGCGATCACCAGTTTCGTGAGCGTCGACAGGGTGATCTACCCACTCTTGATCGTGTCGTTCGTGGGGTTGGTTGTTACCGGATTGCCTTTGAAGTACGGCAGCTATCCCTGGGCTCGGCGACTCGCCGGCGTGGTAGGAGGATTTCCAGACGACGAGCATCTGGCACCGTTCGTTCGCGGTGCTGCTCCTGGTGGCGTGCGCGGTCCACCTCGCGTGGATTGTGACGGTACGTTGTTCACCGTCGCCGGCAGGGTCTGGGCTGGGGAGCACTGCTGTGGGGACCGGATTCACCCGTACCGAACCGCCGTGACGTGCGTGATTTCCTGCACATGATTCGCTGGTTCATCGGCCTGGGCAGAAAGCCGAAGTTCGAGCGCTGGACGTACTGGGAGAAGATTGACTACTGGGCCGTGTACGCCGCGATGGCGTTGGTCGGGATCTCGGGGTTGATGCTGTGGTTTCCCAATTTCTTCTGCTTGATCCTGCCCGGCACGTGTTGAATCTGGCCAAGGTCTTGCACTGCCGAGATCGCTTTGATGGCGGCCGGTTTCGTGTTCATGATTCACGTGTTTAACACGCATCTGCGTCCGGAGAAGTTTCCACTCGACGTGTCGTGGTTCACCGGTGTAGTCAGTGAAGCGCACTTGATCAAGAGCCGGCCCGATTTCCTGCGCCGCATGCAAGCGGAGGGGAAGCTGGCTGCGTTGCGGACTGTCGCACCGCCACGGAACCAGTTGCGGCGAATATTCGTGCAGGCGTTCTGCTTGCTGGGTGTCGGGTTGTGCGTGCTGGCCGTAGTGGTACTGGTCAGCCTGAGTAAGTAGGAATCAGGGGTCTGCCATGAGCACTACACCCGAACTTCCCCCCGACGATCCGCAGAGGGACTCGTTGTACATTCCCGAGGAACCAGCCGAGGAACCGCTGAATCTCGCTGCGATCCTGTCGCGCCTGAAGAGGTTTTTCTGGCAAACGTTGGCGTTGCTCGGTATCTGCCTGCTGCTGGCCACGGCCGGCACAGGCGCCACCGCCTGGTACACGTCGCGCTCGCAGTTCTGCAATTCGTGCCACATCATGGAACCGTATTACACGTCGTGGCAGCGAATCGTCGCACAAGGATGTGAGCTGCATCAAGTGCCACTTTCCTCCGGGCGTGGGGGAGAAAGTGCGCGGCAAGGTGCTGGGACTGGTCCAACTCGCCAAGTACGTGACACAGACTCAGGGACCGCGACCGACGGCCGAGATTCCCGATGAAAGCTGTTTGCGGTCGGGATGCCACGAAACACGCCTGCTGTCGGGCCGAGTCGATTACGAGGGCATTGCGTTTGATCACGCCAAGCACCTTCTGCGCAGCGACGGCCAGCTCACGCGCGGCATGGAGCTGCGGTGCACGAGTTGTCACAGCCAGATTGTGCAGGGCGAACATATGACGGTCACCAGTTCGACTTGCTTCCTCTGCCATTTCAAGAACGGTTATCTCAACGAAGGCTTGGGAGCTTGCACCCGCTGCCATCAAATCCCCACCACCGAATTCGACTTGGGTGGCGGCGTGAAATTCCATCATGATTTGGCGTTTGAGAAGGGTATCGATTGCGCGAGTTGCCACGCGGACCTGATCCGCGGCAATGGCGAAGTGCCGCGTGAGCGCTGTACGGTCTGCCACAATCGGGAGAACGATCTACAGAGGCTCACGGACAAAGACTTCTTGCACAAGACGCACGTCACCGACCACAAGGTCGACTGCATGTCATGTCACCTCGGCGTGAATCACTCGCTGGATCCCAACAAGATCGCCACCGCTGCGTCGCAATGCACGGCTTGCCATCCGAACGAGCATCAGCAGCAAGTGGCCATGCTCCAGGGCAGCGGCGCCAAACTCATTCCTCCGCACCCCAGCAACATGACGGCCGCACGGATTGCCTGTTTTACGTGTCATCAAGAGAAGGAAGTTTCTCCGGCCGGCACCGTGCTGCTGAAGGCCTCCCTCGCCACATGCGTCGGGTGCCATGCCCAGAGTGAGATCGAGGGACTCAAGACATACCACGAGCAAATGAAGGAGTTGCTGACCAGCCTGGAAGCCGAGGTGGAACGCATCCAGACAGCACTCTCGGAAGCCACGCTCGAGCCGCAGGACCAAACGAGTCTGTCGCAACGCCTGCAGGATGTGCAGCACGATGTCCGCTTCTTGCATGCAGGGAATGACATTCACAATAGCCACTATGCCAGCGAGTTGGTCACGAAACTGCTGGATGAGATGACGGCGATGTGCACCCAACTGCAGATTGACGTGCCTGCCGTACAACTCCCCGAGAGGCCAGCTCCGTGCCGCCAGTCCGCCCGCCCGCTCAGACGCCACCGGCAAGGAATAGTCACCCGTGAAACACGCAGCGATTTGTCGTTCCGCCTGGTTGATCGTCGTGCTCATGTACTGCGCGACCGCGGTGCAAGCCCAGGATGAAAAAGCCACCGAGTCTGCCAGCGTTGAACCGGCTAGCGACCGAGCCGGCTGCCGGCGAATCCGACGTGGCCGAGCCCGCGCCTGCGGAACCTGCCCAGGTGAGCCTGGACGAGAACCAGTGCGTTTTGTGCCACGGCACGGAGGAGCTCTGGGACGCGAAGACGAAGCACTTGTTCGTGCGCCGAAGATCTGGCCAATGACATCCACTGGAAGAAGGGTATTCACTGCCAGGTTGCCACGGCGGCAATGCGCAGACCACCGATTTGCGCACGGCGCACGCCATCGAAGACGGCTTCCGGAAGATCGACAAGCGGTCGGACGAGCCCGCTTTCTGCGGGCACTGCCATGCGAATCCGGATTACTTGAAGTCCGTGAACTCCGACAGTCCCGCCACGGTGGTCAGTGACTTCCTCGGCCAGCGTCCATGGCCAGAACCTGCAGCAGGTTGGGGATGAGAAGTCGGCCTCCTGCACGTCCTGTCACACGCGGCATGCGATGCGCACGAAGGATGATCCCGAGTCCTCGGTTCATCCGCAAATGCTCATCAATACGTGCGGCCACTGCCACGACGAATCGCGGCAGAAATTGCTGGCGAGCGATCACCGGACTGCCGCAGGCACGAAGAACGCGGAGGGAGTCGCCGGCGCACGGGGTTGCCGAGCGTGCCACACGGAAGATCCGCATCAGATGCGCGCCGTGCACGATATGGATTCACCCGTGTTCGTCCAGAACCAGGTCGAGACCTGTGGGTACTGTCACGAAAAGGCCTGGAACGAGTATCGGACCAGCGTGCATGGGCAGGGACTGGAGAAGGCGGGTCTCATCACGACCGCTGTGTGTGCCAACTGCCACGGGGCCCACGAAATGCGCAGCGCCGAGAACCCGGAATCGCGGCTCAACAAGACGCGCGTGGCGGACACGTGTGGTGCCTGCCACCGATTTATCGAAGACCGCCTGGTGGCGCAGTGTCCACGGCACGGGCAACGGACCAGGCGGGGCGACGGAGCGGTCGGCACCGGGCGGGACGATTCACCGCAAGCCGAGTTGCACTGACTGTCACGTGGGCCACGACCTGCCCGATCCGCGTTCGGCGGCCTTTCGCAATCGGGAGCCGGATCGCTGCGGGAATTGCCACGCGGATCTGTATGCGCGGTACGGCATGAGCATGCACGGCGCGCTGACGAATCTCGGCTATACCGAAGGCGCGAAGTGCTCCGACTGCCACGGTGCACACGACATCCTGCCGCTGTCGGACCCGAATTCGCAGATGGCGCCGGGGCATCGTCTGACGACCTGCTCGAGATGCCACGCCAACATGGCGCCGAATCTGGCCAGTTTCGACCCGCATGCGGATCATCATGACGCGGCGCGGTCACCGTTGGTGTTCTGGGTATACCGGGGAGTGCTGACCTTCATCATCGTGGTGTTCGGTTTCTTCGGCGTGCACGCCGTATGCTGGTTCGTGCGCGGCCTGTTTGACGTGCGACGGCACGGACGGCCCAAGCAACTTGCGCCTAATGAGGCCGGGTACCTGCGGTTCCGACCGTTCCACCGCGTCGCACATACCGTGATGGTCGTGTCGTTCCTGGGGTTGGCGCTGACCGGGTTGCCGTTGAAGTTCAGCGACTATCTCTGGGCCAAATGGTTGGCTGCCTTGTTGGGAGGGTTTGCCTCGACGGGCATCTGGCATCGCGTCTTCGCCCTCACGATGTTCGGCTGTTTCTTCGCGTACGTGCTGCTGATCACGGGAGACTACTTCGCCAGACGCAGGCAGGGGCGTGCACGCAGAGAAGTGCTGTTTGGTCCCGATTCCCCCCTGCCGAATCTCCGCGATGCGAGAGATCTGGGGGCCATGGTCCGCTGGTTTGTGGGACGCGGTCCCAAGCCTACGTTTGAGCGGTGGGCGTACTGGGAGAAGTTTGATTTCTTCGGCGCCACGTCGGACACGATCCTGATCGGCTGCACCGGACTCATCCTCTGGTTTCCGAACTGGTTCTGCACGTTTCTGCCCGGTGAGGCGGTGAACGTGGCCAAGGTGGTGCACTCGACCCTGGCGCTACTGGCCACGGGATTCGTGTTTGCCATTCATTTCTTTGGCACGCACTTCCGGCCCGACAAGTTCCCCATGGACGTCTCGGTACTCACCGGCGTCGTGAGTGAAGAGGAAATGCGGCATGAACGGCCGGAAATGCTCGAGAGACTGCGCCTGAGGGCCGTCTGGAAGAACTGTGCGTGACGGCGCCGTCCCGCGCCAAGTTGTGCGGCGTTCGGACCGGCGGATTGATCGCGCTGTTGCTGGGACTGGCCGCGCTGGCCGGCATTGTCTGGTCGCTGCTGCGATGTAGGGTTCGACGCTTATGTTTCCCGTGGGTCTGCGTCTGCGGCTGGTCGTGCCTCTGGCGTGGGTACTGATTGCCTACGGCGCGTTCTACACCTATTTCACGACGCAGACGCAGCGCTCGGAAATCATGGCCGAAGCGACGGTCAGCACACTTCGGCTGGCCAATACCGTCCGCCGCAGCACACGCTATGCGATGTTGCAGTCGCGTCGTGAAGACGTGCATCGGACGATCGAGGAGATCGGCCAACAACCGGGCATGGAGCATGTGCGGATCTTCAACAAGGAGGGTGTCATCGTCTACTCGTCGAACGGCCAGGAAATCAACCGGGTCGTGGATCGGACTGCGGAAGGCTGTAACCAGTGTCACGATTCCGAGCAGCCGTTGACAACGCTCGAGACACCCAAACGATCGCGGGTGTATGATTCGCCGAACGGTTATCGCACGCTGGCAGCGATTGAAGTGATCTACAACGAGCCGTCCTGCTGGAATGCGGCGTGCCACGCTCACCAGCAGGCACAGAAGCTGCTGGGTGTGATTGACGTCGGCGTGTCCCTCGAGGACGCGGATCAGCGCGTAGCGCGAACCACACACGAAACGATCATCTGGGGCATCATTTCGACGTGCATCGTGTGCGGACTGGGCACGCTCCTGGTTCACCGACTGCGTGAATCGCCCCGTGCAACGCTTGTTGGAGAGCACGCAGCGCGTGGCCAGCGGCGACCTCGACGTTACCATCCCGGTCACCAGCGACGATGAAATCGGGCAATTGACCCGCTCTTTTGTCGAGATGACCGAGAAGCTCAAGAGCGCACAGCGAGAACTGCAGGTTTGGGCCCAGAAACTCGCGCAGGAAGTCGAGAACAAGACACGCGAGCTGCAGAGCGCGCAGACGCAAATCATACGATCGGAGAAGTTGTCGTCAGTCGGCTTGTTGGCGGCAGGCGTGGCCCACGAACTGAACAGTCCACTGACGGGGATCTTGACCTTCGCCCACATCCTGGCCAAACACATGCCGGACGGCTCGGACGAACAACATCAACTGCGGATCATCGCGAAACAGGCAGAGCGTTGTGCCACCATTATTCGCCAGTTGCTGGATTTGTCCCGCGAGCGACGTCCGGAGAAGGCGACTCCATGATCTGCACGGGATCCTGGAACAGTCGATTGCGTTGGTCGAGCACCAGCCGCGTTTCGTGCAATCGAGATCAGCCGCGACTTTGATCGTTCCAGCACGAACATCCTGGCCGATGCCGGACAGTTGCAGCAAGTCTTTGTGAACCTGCTCGTGAACGCGAGCGAAGCCATGCCGAACGGCGGTCGACCTGACGATTCGGACGCGCCGCATGGCGGCTGGCCAGGTGTCGCAGCCGGGTTGCCCCGGCGATGCAGTCCAGATCGTGTTGAGCGACACGGGCGTTGGTATTCCCCCCGAGAACATCGGGAAGATATTCGATCCGTTCTTCACGTCCAAGGATGTGGGACAAGGCACCGGACTGGGACTGGCGATCACGCACGGAATCATCGAGGCGCATGGAGGCAGCATCACGGTGGACAGCATTCCGGGCGAAGGTGCAACGTTCACGATCACGATGCCGCTGGATAACACCGACAACCTGTTCGTAAGGATGATGCAGCGAGGTCAATGTGAAACACGGGACGATCCTGGTGGTTGATGATGAGGAGGTTGTGTGCGCGAGCTGCGCACTGCTGTTCGCCGAACAAGGTCACGAGGTCAGTACGAGCCAAGACGCCCACCAGGGACTCGCCATGGCCCAGGAGCACGCATATGACGTGATCCTCGTTGATCTCAAAATGCCCGTGCTCGACGGCATGTCGTTCTTGCGCGATCAAAGACCTGCGACCGGACACGGAAGTGATCGTCATGACCGGCTTTGCCGAAATCGCCACTGCCGTGGAGGCAATCAAACTCGGTGCGTTCGATTACATTCCCAAGCCGTTTAACCCTGATCAGCTGGTGATCGCCACGGACAAGGCGCTCAATGCCCGCGAGATGCGGGCCGAAAACCGCTACCTCCGGCGGGAACTGCAGGCCCGCTACAAGTTCGAAACGATTGTCGGAAATAGCGCCGCGATGCGGGCGGTCTACGACCTGATCGAGCATGTCAGCAATAGCGGTGTCACGGTGCTGATTCGCGGCGAGAGTGGTACGGGCAAGGAGCTCGTGGCGCGTGCCATCCACTTCAATAGTCCCCGCAAGAGCCGGCGATTCGTCGCCGTCGATTGCGGAGCACTTCACGAAAACCTGCTCGAAAGCGAACTGTTTGGACACGTACAAGGCGCCTTTACCGGTGCCACATCGACCAAGAAGGGGCTCTTTGAAGTGGCCGATGGCGGGACGCTCTTCCTCGATGAAATCGGACACACGTCCCTCGCGCTCCAGGCCAAACTGCTCCGCGTGCTGCAAGAGCGTCTCTATACGCCGGTCGGCGACACGCGAGAACGAAAAACGGACATGCGACTCATCGCCGCCACCAACAAGGATCTCGACGCAATGGTGGCTGACGGGACTTTCCGTCAAGAACTGTTCTACCGCATCAATATCGTGCCCATTCTGCTGCCGCCGCTTCGCCAACGACGCGACGACATCCCGGTCCTGGCCCTGCACTTCCTCAAGAGATTTCGTGAAGAAACCCGACAGGACGTTCCGGAAATCTCCCCGGAAGCCCAGCAACTGTTGATGGACTACGCATGGCCCGGCAACGTGCGGGAACTCGAAAATGCCATGCAGCGGATCAGTCTGTTAAGTTCGGCGCCCGTCGTCGGTCCGGCCCAGTTGCCTGTGGAAGTCCGCCAGGCACCGCTGGCGCTATTGATGACGGTGCCCCGGACAAGCCAGGAACTCAAAGAGCAGAAACGCGCCGTGCGCGAGAAGTCAGTCGAGGAAATCGAACGTCGTTTCGTCCTGGAAGCGCTTGAGCGACACGACTGGAACGTGTCGCGCGCCGCCACGGAAGTCGATATGCAACGATCCAACTTTCAGGCCCTGATGCGGCGTCATCACATTGCGAAACCACGTGCTAAGGGAGATAGCGACTAACCTGTTAGGGTGCATGTTTTCTGACGACGATGCATAGTCCGTATGTGCAGTCGCCGCGCGTTTTCGTCGACACAACCCAGCCAAACCTCGATCGCCTCGGTGCTGCCACTCCGCCACCGTGCGTCTCGTCCCGACACTGTACAAGCCGCAAGTATCTGTGACCGCAGCAGTTGCAGCTAGCTAATCAAGAACGCCTCTGAATTGGTGGTCGCCACGGCAGCGGCTGTGATTGCTCCCCGTCTGAGGGTAGCGCAGGTCGGCTATGTCGCGTGGACAGAGTCAGGATTAGCGACTGGTTTGAAAGCGTAGAGACGTTGGACTACTGGTCCTTCGCGAGACTGCCGTCCGGAAATGAAAGGTGCAAAGATGGTTGCCGCGTTGAAACGAGTGCTGGTTGTCGATGACGAGGAGATCGTTCGCGAAAGCTACAAGTTGGCGCTGACGGATGCGGGCTACGAGGTGCGCGCCGTGCCGAACGGTCGGGAGGCGATCCAAGCGTGTCGCAACGAGCATTTTGATGTGATGTTGGCGGACATTCGCATGCCGGACATGGACGGCCTGGAAGTATCGCGGGTGATTGCTCGCGAATTCCCCGACGTGCGTGTGATCGTGATCACGGGATACCCCAGTCCCGAATCTGCCGCACGGGCTCGGAAGCTGGGTGTGTCCGATTATCTCCAGAAGCCGGTGGCGCCAGATCGCCTGAGTGCAGCGACGGCCGCTGCATTAGCGCGTCCCGTGGAGCGTGTGCACGACGAAGGATGCGTCTGCGGCGTGGGACGCCAGCAGCTGGCTCAGCAATCTGTGCGGTCTCCAGCCGCCACCCCGCAACGCGTCGCGTCTGACGTGTCTTCCCCGGTCCCGGTTGCCGCGCGCAGCGGCAACGCGTCGGTCGCCGCTGTCAGGACATCAGTCCTTACACGGCGTTTCTGGTCCTGCTCGGTTCGCCGTTAATTGGGCTGGCCTACTTCCTGCTCTTCCCGTTTGTGGCGAGCGCGATCGCAGTCACGGTCCTCGGCAAAGAAATCGCCAAGCATCATTGGCGGAGCACAGAGTGAGGACTTGCGGTCGAACGGCGTGAATCCCATGCTGCGACCAGGACCCGTGCGGCGTTGCCCTCCACGAGCCCTGGTCAACGGACACGTCATGTGGTGCTGCGTTCGCTATGTCCTAGAATGTGCCTGACACGCCGCCCAACAACATGTGGGCCACACCACTGTTGTAGGTGTCTGGAGTCGTCGACAATATCATAGAAGTTGTAGCGGACGAACGCGTCGATCTGCGGCCGGATCAGGTAGTCGAATCCAGCCGTGACTCGATAGATGTCGTTGTATCACTGCGCTGTAGCCCGGCAGATCCGTGTACGGCGTTGTGGCCGTCGGCGGAGCAGCCGGGGCGAGATAGTAGTTCTCGGCCCGCACGTACTCGCCCTGCGTCATCAGCCGCAGCTTCTCCGTCGCGGCGTAGCTGGCTGCCAGGTTGACCACGTCAGACTTACCCGCGAAGTTCCACGGCGTTGTCCACGCCACGAGTTCGGTCGGGCAGGCGCACCACTGGGGGAGACCGTCTTCGCGACCCAACGTGATGTCCTGGGTGATCCAGTTGGTCAGGTTGGCGTAACCAGCGACAAACGACCAACCGCGCGGTGGGCGTATACCAGGCACTGACGGTGTAACGGATAAGCGGTTTCGGAAAAGTTGACGAACTCGGAGTGATTGTAGCTGTTCTCGATCCAGAACGTGCCATTAATCATGAAGTCGTCGGCCACGACTCCACGTGCCGCCCATCTCGAATTGCCCGACGTGTTCGGGTTGGTTCGAGTTGATGGCGGCGTCCAGACTCAATTGTTCCCGTTCCGTGATGCCGACCAGCGGCCACGAGTTGGCTGTCAGCCGGTACCGCAGGAACGTGTTGAGGGCTGCCGACCAGTCTTCCTGCACGCCCACGAACATCATGTTGCTGACGGTCGTCGGTTGCGTGAACGGAACCAGGTTGTCGAGATCGTACGTGACGCACGGTGCGCTCCGATTTGCGGACCACTGATATCCGCCCACCGTGCGCGAAGCCTTTCGCGATGCCGTAACTGTCGTAGAACGGCCGCCAGCGGCTCTTCACACCCACGGCCGTCACGTCGCGGTCCACGAGGCCAAGGTAGTTGTTGTCACCGGTTGAGGCGTAGACGACTGTTGCGGTGAACAGGGTTCCAGCCAGTACGGGTTGCCCGGATATCGCGAGTCGAGAGACAGTGTGTCCGCGGAGTTGTTCTGCGTAGTTCGTCTTCGCGTAGCCGGTCAGCGTCAGGCCGTCGATACTCTGGTTGGTGATACGACCGTCGACGCCGTAAAACTTTCGATCCGATTCACGGAACTCGTTGTGCGTGTTGCCCAGCCAGCCAACGACATACATGTCCGTGTTCTCGGCCAACTGGGTCCACATCTTCACACGATCGATCTCGGTGTAGTTCTCGCTGGCGTAGTTGTTGGCGCCAATGCCGCCCAGTCCCTCCGCCGAGACGGCGGCACGGTAGTCGCCGAGCGTTAGCTCATCGGCCTGCTCGAAGGACCGCATCGTGCGCGAATACTCCACCGAGAACGAGTCCAGCTTGTACTCGATCGCGGGCTCGACTTGAGCGGTCAACCAGTCGATGTTCTGCCCCTGCGTCATCACATGGCAGGAACGGCCGCCGGGGGCCGGCGTGCCGAAGCAGTGTTGCTGCGTGTTGACCTGTCGCGTACCCTCCTTCTTCATACCCCAGAAGCCAATGCGCCAACTGAGGTTCTCTGTGATTCGACCCTTCACGTTGGCGTCAAACTGCTGGACGCGAATGGCATAGTCATCGCCGGCATTGAATCAGGTCCGAACCAACGACGCCACTGCCTCCCGGTGGATAGTTCGAGCCATACATCACGTAGCCCGGTGTGTTGTTCGGCGGGGCGGATCGTAGAAGCCCCCGTCCGGAGGAAATGTGTTGGGCAGAACTGGTCCGCCAATCGGCGTCACGCCCAGCCGGTGCAGAAATCGACGATAGTCCAGGTCGAACGACAGTCCCGGGCCGTTGTAGTACTCCAAGCCGGCCATCGTGGCCTCACTCTCCGGACCGCTGATCCAGAAGTTCGCCGTGCGATAGCCGTCCGAGGTCAAGCCGTCGACGTCGAAAAACGGCGATACCTCTTCCAGGCCCTGCCACTCACCGACCAGGGCCTTCGAACCATTCGTGCCGACGATCCACATACCCACGCGGGTCGGAGACCCAGTTGTTCTCTGGCACCGGTTCCCAATTGAGGAATGGATTGGTCTGCCAAACCGGCGTGCTTGTGTCGGTTCGGCTCGCAGCCGCGGGAGTATCCTGGGCGTCTGCGGACTCCGCCTTGGGATCGCCGGGCTGCGACGCTGCGTCGGCCGGTTGTTCGTCCTGGTCTTCATAGAAGTGAAGCACATCGGATGTGTCCGCAATAGGACGCGGTCACCGCTTCATCACCGGCCGTGTCTCCGGCGAGCAGTCCGTTGCCGCCACTGGCGAGCAGCACGACCGCCGCGATGAGCAAATGGCGATTGGGTTTCATTCCTTGTTTCCCCCCTGAAATCTGCATACGGCTCACATGATGTGAGTGCCCGATCTGCTGCCACCTTATCGGAACATGCCTGGGAAGTGTGGCGACGGCAGGTCACTGCCATGGATCTGCGAGTGGCACGTCGTGCAGTCCGTATACAATGCTGGCCGGACTTGAGGTATGGTGTCGATGTTGAGGCGTGGCGCCACCGCCGTGGTTGCCGTCGCGGTGCCCGACATGGCATCGCAGGCAGAGGAAGGCGGCCGGTTGCTGGAGCAGGTTGTTGGCAACGGTGCCGTGCGGTGAATGGCAAATCGAGCAGTCTTCCGTCACCGGCGGATGTTCGTAGGCAAAGGGACCCTGCTTCTCGGCGTGGCATTTCCAGCACAACAAGTTGAGCGATTCCGCACGCAGGTTCCCTTCCATCTGGCCGTGTGCGTCGTGGCAGTCGCCACAGAACATCTTGCCCTCCTTGACCGGATGATGCGAAGGCATGGAGAGCTTGGCGAATACGTCCGCGTGGCACTTGTAGCAGGCGTCCGGATCATTCACCGACATCGGCATGCGTTTCGGACGTGCCACGTCGAAGTGGCTGATGCCAACGATCTGCGGCACGTTGGCGCTCGCGTGGGGCGTGTGGCAATCTGTGCAGGCGACCCCCATGATGGCATGCGTTGAACTAATGCCAGGCCATGATCGGCGAGCCCGTTTGATGGCAGCTCAGGCACAACTGCTGCCGCGAGCTTTCCAGGATCTTGCCATGCGTGTCGTGGCAGGTCGTGCAGTTGAAACCGTTGGGACCACAAATCTGGTGCGGGCCGGCGATTTGCTGCATGTCTTGTTTTTCGCCGTGGCAGCGGTAGCAGATGTTGGGAGCGACTGCGCCCATCTTGTCCGAACCCGGAGCCAATGGCGGCAGCGGAGTGCTCTGCTCCTGGTAACTGACAGGTGTCAGCACCCGCCCGTTCCAACGTTCCGGCCACGTCGCCCGGTTCTGTCGTGGCCGGCGTTCCCGGCGGCACGTTGTAGTGGCCCCGATGGCAACTGACGCACGTCAGGTTGTTGTGGGCGTGCACGGACGTGCGCCACTTGGCACCCGGTGCACAGGCGTTCTCTTCGTGGCACTTCAAGCACACTTCGGCGGCCTGAGCAGGTCGCATCGTGCGGAAGTTCCACAGCGTCCCCGGCTCCTTGCCGCGCGTTTTCAGGTGCTCGCTGGCCGGACCGTGGCAGCCTTCACACGCATGCTGGCCTCCCTCTTGAATGCCGCGGTGCACGTTCTGCTGCATCGACTCGGACGTACGCCTTGTGGCAGTTCATGCAGAGTTCGTCGTCATTGACGTACTCTGCTCCTTCCGTCACAGGCATCGCGTCGCGCAGGACGCCGTACGACGCCTCGCGAAATATCGCGGGTTGCCGCGGGCTTTGCGGCCATTCCCGGCCTAGTTCGGTGTCCGACCGCACAGGGTTGCGCGGGACGGTACCCGCACGACGCCATCGTCAGGCAGGCCAAGCCGACTAGGACACAGACGGCCGTTGATGGAAAATGAGTGCCGCGGGAGCGATGGTTGTCGTGCACGACGTCGCCTCCTTGCTACCAGGGAAAGTCACATCTCGGTCTCGTCCGCAACCAAGTGCCGAATGGGTCATCGTCGCACTTGGTGATGACGAGAGCGGGTTCGAGTGTGAGACTCCGACCGTGGAGTACTCTCGTCACATCATCTGCATCGCCACCATCGCATTCAGAACTTTCGGTAATTTGCACATTTGCGGTAGTCACGTTGTGGAACTAGTCGCCATCGTGTCTCGGCTCCCCCTGCAAACGACGCATCATCGCGCAGATTTATGTGAACATGGGCAAAGTCTGTGGATCCAGAGGACTCTGTGGTCTGCATGCCCGTGGTCGGGCCGGGAAGCATTTCGCCGAAGGTCCGAGCGTGGAGTTGACACTGCTCAGCACACTGCCGTGTTGCGCAAACCAGTGTTTACGCTTGGGCACTGATTGCGTTACCATCCCGCGACTTGCGCGGCTCAGTTCTGGTCGGAGACGGGAATCTCATGCACGTGCAACTTGTTGGGTGCAGTCATCACGACACTCCACTGGCCATTCGCGAACGCTTGGCGTTCTCTCCGGCACAGCTTCGCCAGTCTCTCCAACGGCTGCAGCAGCGTTTCCCGCGGCTGGAAGTCGTCCTGTTGTCGACCTGCAACCGCGTGGAACTGTACACGGCCACTGAGCGTGATGAGACGCCGCCGCACAACGAAATTGCCGAAGCGTTAGCGGCCGAGCAACAGATCGATCCCGTCGAGGTAGTTCAGCACTTGTATGGGCTGCACGGCCGAGAAGCGATTCGACACCTGTTTCTGGTGGCCAGCAGCCTCGACAGCATGGTGGTCGGAGAAGCGCAGATTTCCGCGCAGGTGAAACAAGCCTATCAGATGGCGACCCAACTGAACGCAACTGGACCGGTGACGCACGCCATTTTCCAGCGCGCCGCCAAGGTCGCTCGGCGAGTGGCGACAGAGACCGCGATTCACGCACGTCGGGTCAGCATTCCCAGTGTCGCCATCGCGGATTTTGCACAGCACGTCTTTGAGCGATTCGACGACAAGCTGACGTTGGTGATCGGAGCCGGCGCGATGGCTGAAGAGACACTGCGGTACTTGCGCGACCTGGGAGTGGTCGACATCACGATCGTCAACCGAACACTGCAGGCGGCCGAAGAGCTGGCGCAGCGGCATGCGGGTCGCGTGCGTCCCTGGGATGAACTGCTGACAGCGTTGGAAGTGGCAGATCTGGTGATCAGTACGACCGGCGCCAGTCGCCCGATCGTCACGGCCGAGGACTTCGGGCGTGTGTGCGGGCGACGCCGCGGGAGATCGATCCTGATTCTCGACCTGGCAGTTCCACGCGATTTCGATGCCCGGATCGGGAGCTTCCCCGACGTCTTTCTGTACTCGGTCGACGACCTCCGGGCCGTCTGCGACCGCAATCGCGGCGCTCGTGAACGAGAACTGCCCAAAGCCATCAAGATCGTCGACTCGGAAACGGATTGCTTTATGGCGGACCTGTATTACAGCGCGGCGAAGCCCGTCGTGACACGGCTCAGGGAATCCTACGAGAAACCCAAAGAGATGGAGTTGCAGAGGCTGCTGCACAAGCTGCCGCACCTGAATGACGGTGTGCAGCTGGAAATCCGCCAGTCGTTTGACCGGCTGACCAACAAACTCATGCATCGGCCGCTCACGTCGTTGCGTGCTGAGTCGCGTAATGGCGTGCCACGGGGCCTGCTGGACGCCGTGGCACAACTCTTCCACTTCAACGTGTGACCGAGGATGGCGATATCCTTGGCGGGGCAGACCCGCCGGGTGATCAATGACATACGCAACTGCTGTTCGATCGTCCCGATATGTTGCTTCCGCCATAACGCACATGGGTCGCGTCTTGGCGTCGGTGCAACTCACTGTCGCGCTTCTGGTCGTGTTGGCCGCCGTGCTGGCATGGGCGACGATCCTGGAAGCGCAGCGTGGACGGGAAGTGGCCCAGTGGTTCATCTACGCAAGCCCCTGGTTGATCGCCCTGCTCGGCTTGTTTGGTCTGAACCTGTTGGCGGCGACCTTGGCGCGCTGGCCGTGGCGGAGACGGCACATCGGCTTCGTCGCGACTCACACGGGGCTCCTGGTCCTGCTGATCGGTGCCATGCAGACCTCTCAGTTCGGCATCGAAGGACAGGTCGTCCTGCGCGATGGTGAACGTACAGACAAGTTGCTCATGCAGCAACACAGCCTCATCACGGTCGATCGACGGACCGCGACGGGCAGGCTCTCGAGCCAATTCGCGTTTGATCCGGGAGCCGTCGATTGGCGCGTTGGCAAATCGCTCGATTTTGGCGACACGCGGAATCTCGGTCTCAAGGTTTTGGCATTCTACCGTCATGCGCGACCGAGTACTACGTGGGTGGCCGATGAGCAGGATAATGAGGGTCCTGCTCTGCGGCTTCGGTTGTCAGATCGCACTGGCCAGACGATTGCCGAGGACTGGTTGACAGCTGCCGAGTATGGTGGCGAAGTGCTGATCGGCCCGACGCGATACGTACTGCTGCCCATCACTGTCGAATCCATGCTCCAGGATTTCCTCCAGCCTCCCACGGACACACTGGGAAAGGCGGGAGTGCTGTCGATGCACTATGGCGGGCAGATGTATCGAGCGAGCATCGACGAGAAGCAGGGACAGTCGGTACCGCTGGGCGAGTCGGGCGTCAGCGTAGAAATCGTTGACTACTACCCTGATGCCAGGCCAATGCCTGACGGACGCAAGTTCGTGGCGCGGAGTGACAAACCACGCAATCCGGTGCTCGAACTGCGCGTGCATCTTCCCGGTATCAGTGAGCCGATCCGGCAGTTGGCGTTTGCCAAGGCTCCGCTGCTCAACCTGGACGGCGTCTTCGGACGTGTCTGTCCGGTCAAGTTCTGGTACCACCACGCGAACATGCCCCAAACCCCGGGGGTGCTCTTTCTGCAGACGCCGGCCGGCAAACTCTACTGTCGAAGCGTGATGGATGGATCGCTGGCCGAGCCCAGCGAGGTCGCCCTTGACAACAAGATTCCGGTAGGTGGTCAGTTTGACATTGCGGTTGTGGAGCACCTGCGTCGGGCACGGCGAGAAGTCACGTTCACGTCGCTGGAATCCGCGTCAAACACGACGAATTCGGCTGAAGCGGCTGCCATGTTGGAGCTGTCGTTCGGCGCGGAGCGGCGGCGGTTGTGGCTCAGTCGAGGCGAGGGTGAGTTTGGAATGCAAAGCGTGCTCACGCCACAGGGTCCGGCAACGGTGACCTTTGAACGTCAACAATTGCCGCTGGGGTTCACGATTGTGCTGCAGGACTTTGTCGGCGAATTCAACCCCGGACACGACGGGCACGCGGCGTTCACCAGCCACGTCAAACTGGTCGACCCTGCGAATGGCGCGGAGAAAGCGGGCGAAATCTCGATGAACGCTCCGCTCGCGCAGGGCAAATTCACATTCTATCAGTCCGATTCCCAGGAACTACCGGGTGGCGCGGAAGCGTCCGTACTCACAGTGACCTACGACCCCGGGCGACTCCTCAAGTACGTCGGAAGTCTCATGATCTGCGCCGGGATCTTCTTCGTGTTCTATTCCCGCACCGGGCGCTAACCTGCCGAGTATTCGTTCCATGCGCAGTTTCGCCACCTCAGCCATCATGTTCCTGTTGCTCAGCATGACCGGGCCGGCCCTGGCAGAGCAAGAAGCAGAGTTCGACTGGCAGGTATGGGACTATTTGGCCACGCAAGATGGAGGACGACACAAACCACTCGATAGCCTCGCGCGGGAAACGCTGTGCACGCTCTCCAATCGGAAGTCACTGGCCGATCCAGACACGGGCCGGCGACTCACTGCCGTGCAACTCTACCTCATGTTCCTGTTCGACTGGCGAGGATGGGATCAGCCGCAGCCCGGTGGAGCGGACTTGAGCGGACATCGTCCCCGTGCCTACTTCGGCCTGCACCAGGGTGACAAGTGGGATCACCTGCCGTTGATCCGCGTTGATGATCTCGCGCTGCGAACTGCATTGGGAATCGACCGGCACGCGAAGCACATTTCCCCGTACGACCTGAGCCAGGCGAAAATCGAGGTCCCCGCGACACACGAGCAACGGCCGTTCCTGCTGTGGGCGGAAGGGCTGTTGCGCCGCAACAAGAACGAGTTGGACGCACATGAGAAGAAGGCACTGGAACTTGCCAATCGCTACTGGTCATACGAGCAGCACCGGATGGGACAACGGCTGCGTGTGCTACCCAACTGTCGCGCACCGGATCAACCGTGGATGACCGTCGCCGAACTCTCACGCGCCAAGTTCGACGACCAGACGGATCCGACCGGGAGACTGCGCAAAGCCCAGACGCTCTGGGGCAGTATCAGAGCGGCGTATCGGCGTGGCGCGGCCGCCGAGTTCAACCAGGCATCAGCTGCCTGGCTGAGCGACAATGTCGGACTTGGAACTCGGCATGGCCGCCGACACCTCGCCATCCAACATGCACCTCGAAGTGAGCTACAACCATGGGGTCCCGTTTCGCATCGCCTGGATCTGCATGATGCTCGCCTTCGTGTGTCTGCTGCTGAACGTGGGATCGCGGTGGAACGTCTTCCTGGTGGCGGGTTGGAGTGTGTTCCTGTGCGGACTCGTTGCGATCATTGTCGGATTCGCCATGCGGACTGCAATCACCGGACGAGCGCCGGTGACCAACATGTATGAGTCGGTGGTCTATGTAGGTCTGGGGGTGACGCTCGATTGGCGTCTGGCTGGGAATCGTCAGTCGCCGACGGTACATCCTGATGGTGGCTGCGGCGGTGGCCACTGTGGCGCTAGTCCTGGCGGACAACTGCCCGGTGGCTCTCGATCCGAGCCTGCAACCGTTACAGCCCGTTCTCCGCTGCAACTTCTGGTTGGTCGCGCACGTGATGACTATCACCATGAGCTACGCTGCATTTGCGCTGGCGTTGGGGATCAGCAACGTGACATTGGGCTACATCCTGTGCGGGGCCGAGAATAACGCAGCTATTGAGAATCTCACAGCATTCACCTACCGCACAATGAACGTGGGTGTGCTGCTACTGGCCCTCGGGACCATTCTCGGCGGCATCTGGGCAGACTACGCATGGGGCCGCTTCTGGAGCTGGGACCCGAAGGAAGTCTGGGCGCTCATTGCCATTCTTGGGTATCTTGCGGTTTTGCACGCCCGAGATGCGGGTTGGGTCAAGTCGTTCGGCTTGGCGGTTCTTTCCATCCTGTGCTTTTCGTGGGTGGTCATGGCTTGGTACGGTGTGAACTACGTGCTCGCTGCCGGCTTGCACAGTTACGGCTTTGGTGCCGGCGGTACCGCCTACGTGCTGATGGCCACTGCGCTGCAAGGGGCCTATGTTGTTGCCGCCAGTGTGCGTCATTTGCTGGGTCAACGTGCGCAGCGGGAATACGAGCGATTATCCGCCTGCGCTCACCCCGACCGGTTCACATGCTCGACGGCAACGGTCTCAGTCCGTTAAGGGCCGTGGTTTCAGGTTGTGGCCTGATTCACGTCCGCGAATCGCAGCCCCGCCAGCTCCGCATACATCTCCAGTTCGCGGTCGAACTTGCCGCAGACAAGCACTTGATGGAAGCCCGCCAAGTCGCGCGTGTCATCCAGGCCATCGACCACGATTTCTACCGCCGTGCGGCAAGGGCCCTTGATGCTTGAATCCACGTTGTTCACGACGCGTCCTGTACCCACTAACAGCGAGTCGGGGCGCTCGAATCTGACGATCGTCAGCGGCTCATTGGGCTGCCACTCCACGCGCATCGCTACGCCGGTGTTCGACTCGGCGTGACTCCGCAACGTGTAAGTCGCGGGTGCCTCACCGAAGCCATGGAGGCGTGTGGCACACGTGCAGTGGGAAGCAATGATGGTGTTGTCCGACGAGTTGGGAGTCGGATCCTGCATGAAGCCAGGCCGCCCCAAGAGGCGGCTGACCAGCATCAGCGAGACGGCGGCATCGGCATCCGCCTCGCACGCTGCAATCTGCCCTTCATCGAGCAACCGCGACCAGGCCAGGCATGTCCCACATTCCAGCTGGTGGGCACTGAGCAACGGCGAACAGTCGAGGGAGATGCCCTGGCAGTTTTCAGCGGACATCAGTTGCTTGGCCACTAGATAATTCCGCGCAGCGGCCGACAGCGTCACCTTCGTGGGCTCGACAATCTCCTTCGCTTCAATGGCATACTGTTTAACGATCTCTTCGGCTTCCGGGCCCGCCTCCACACGCTGGGTTTCCTCGGCCCAACGTGCCAGAGGCACGTAATGCAGCACGGTGCCTGTGCTCGCAATCGTTTGATCACCCTTGGCTTGATCGCTGACCATACACACCCGCCAGTTGCGGCAGGTCACTGACTTGTCTGGAGCATCCGCAGGCCGGTCTTCAGCCACGGGATGTCGTACGTGGAAACGGCCAGGGTCCGAGGATGCTGGCGGACCGACTGCAAGCGATCGGAAAAAGTTGTGCCCAACGGCGCGAACACGATCGTGCACACATCACCGCGATTCTCCACAATGTGGTGAACCTGCGGCCAGGACTTCAGGTGCAGCGGGACGATGATCAGTCCGTCGGGTCGCTGCTCCTGCAATTGCGTCACACATTGCGTGACACTCTCCGGATCATCCAGACGCACGGGACGCACGTTCAGTTGTACACCGAGTTGTCCAGCCGCGTCGGTAAGGACGTTCACACACTGCGTCTGACACTCTTCCGGAGTGAACGCCGCGCCCGGCCAACTCATAAAGAACTGTCCCGACTCCGGGCCCACAAACAGCACGTCCACACGCGATCGGCGCACGGACGATGGATCCGCCGCAAACAATTGCGGGGAGAACACGGTTGGCGCGAACCTCGCGGCGAACAGCGCCCACCGGCACAGGCAATGAACCGTCGACGGCCCAACTTGACCTGGCAATGCGACACCGCCGCAACATTCTGGGAACTCATGGCGAATCTCCTTTCCACAGCCGTCATTGAACTGGGCTATCACCAAATCCGGCTTGCAGTGCGGGAGCAAGGAGGATTCCGTATGCCGAAACAACTGGTCCTCATCAATCTCCGGGCCATCAGCTATCATACCACCACGGTGCGCCAACACAACAATGCGGCCGGAGTTGGATTTGCGGCCGGAGCAGCGTTCCGGCGGAGGCGAGAGCGGAGGGAGTGGGACGTGAACGCGAGTTGCGAGACCCCGCGATTCTTGCGGCGTCCGCGGAAAGAGGCCTGTCATCCGGCCGTTCGGCGTACATTTGGTGTCCGTCGATCTGGAAGCTCAGCACGATACGCGTACAGGTCACGACGTAGGTGCGGCGATGTCGGAGAGCATTGAAGATGGCTTCGCGGCTCAATTCCTTTCCAGTCGGTACCCCCTTGGCTCGCTGGCTGCATACGGCCACTCTATGAGTTAGGTTCTCTGTCAGGACCCGCAGTCCGGTCATGGTGTGGTCGCCGCCGGCAGCTGAATTCATCCAGGCTCCATAGGAACGTCGCGGATTTGGAACCCTTCGCCTGGTCCAGTTCCGCAGTGAGCGGTCTGACCATTTCTGGCGGCACCACGTTCATTTGCTCGCTCCCAGTGCGTTGTGTTAGTGCGATTGGCAAGTCTATCACGTTCTGATATGTTTGTAGATTCGACACGAGGAGACTCAACGATGCTGTATGAACGCTCGCTTCAAGTCGGGCAGCGTTTGGACGAGGCGTTGCGCTTGATCGGCACCGGCGTCTATTCGACCCCAAAATTGGCCGAAGAGTTGGGAGTTTCGATTCCCACTGTCGCGCGATACGTGGCCGCCTTGCGCCACCGGGGATTCGTCATTCTCGCCAAGAAAGACGGGAATTCCTGGCGATTTGTGTTGAATCGAAAAGGGAGCAAGCAAAGAAGGTCAAAGGAAGTGGCCCTGGCGGCCGAAGTCACCGGATGAGGACTCTTTCGACTTTCCTGGAAAAACCGAGCTAGTGCCACCATGAACGCCGACACATTGAGACGCATTGTTGCGCCATCGCCGACGGATCTCAGACCGATCTGGAGAGATTGGCGCACCGAATCGTGGATGCCGAACGCCAGAGCGGACATTCGAAGCTCGCGGACCAGCTCGAAGCGATTCTTAAGCGCGCCCGACCGGCCAAGAACGGGAACTCTCCGTCCGCAGACGTCGAACGAAGCCTCAAGGAACTGCCGCTCAGCCGCCGACATGGAGAGTTGCTCGCCACGGTCATTCCGCGCGACGCGCTTGAACACCACATGGTGTTGCCTGCCGCCACCGAAGAGCGTTTCGCGTGCATTGAACGCGAGTATTCGGCCCGCGAGCGATTGGGGGCCTATGGCCTACGTAATCGCAAGACCATTCTTCTCTACGGCCCGCCGGGTTGTGGCAAATCGCTGGGCGCAAAGCGACTCGCGTGGAATGCGGGCCTTTCGGTAGTAAAGGTACGGTTCGACGCGCTCTTGTCGTCCTACTTTGGCGAATCCGCCGCCAACCTGCGATCCGTATTTGTTGCTGCCAGCGAGCGACCTTGCGTTCTGCTACTCGACGAGTGTGACTTTATCGCCCGCTCGCGCATCAACTCCAAAGATATCGGCGAAGCCTCGCGGATCGTCAATTCCCTGCTGCAACTCATGGAAGAATATGACGCACCGGGGTTGCTCGTCGCCACCACGAATATCGAATCATCGCTCGACACCGCACTCTTCCGCCGATTCGACGACGTTCTTGAGGTGCCACTCCCTGGGGCGTGCGAGGTCGAGAAACTTCTGCGTCTCACCTTGTCCGCCGTTCAAGTGTCCGAGCAAATCGATTGGCACTCCCTCGTTCAATCCTTGGTGGGAACTTCCGCCGCCATCGTAGTGAAGGCTGCGCAGGATGCGGCTAAGGCCACCGTACTCAGCGGTCAAAAGACCGTTTGCCAGTCGCACTTCGTGAATGCAATTTCGGAGGTCCATCGGACCGATGACCAATCGACAGGCAGGTAATCGATGCCCATTCAGCACAACTTCGAGCACTTGCCGCTCCTGTTGCGCTATCAGGGCCAAGCGCGTATCAGGGGAGGCGGGAAAACGTCTCCACAGACCAAGGCGAACAAGAGCAACCGCGCCTTCCACAGCGGCTCATTACGGACCGCAGCTCAGTCGGTAAGTTCCGCTTGGCAACTCTTCCAGGGAAATCGGCAACAGCAGAATCTCCCGGTCATCCCCAAGGGGATGCCGGTGTTGCTGCAAATCGATCCCAACATCGATCTCGATTTCCTGCGGGATAAATTCGATTTCGAAATCGTCGCCGAGCAAGAGGAAGGATTCGTCATTGTTGCATCGGCGGACCTGCAACTGACCCCGTTTCTGGACATGGTTAACGACTTCGCCGGCCAAGTGCATGGCTCCGCGACGATTGCTTCAGTGCATCGATTGTTTGACGACCCGACTCAGGATGAGCGTCTTAAACGGATTCTCTCCGAGCGCCTGTATCAAGACTGGCCTGGCATCGACGATCGGCAACTCTACATCGTTGATATCGGCATCGGCTGTGCGGGCACCCAGGAGATTCACCCATTTCCGAACCGGGGGAAGCGGGACACCGATGCCGATTGGGCCAGAAAGGAGAATCACTGGTCCCAGCAGCGATCCGATGCCTATGTTGCTTGGGACGATCTCAAGTCCGAGCGCGAGGACGAGATCAATCGCATCGTTCAGCACTACCAAGGAGAGATCCTTAATAACATCGATGGTGCTCCATTCCACTCCGCAACTTTGCCGGACAGCTTTACCATTCGCCTCAAGATTGTGGGCCAAGGGCTGCGCGATTTCGTGCTTAGCTATCCCTATATCTTTGAGGTTGTGGAACCCGAAGACATCGATCTTCCGCAGTGCGCCGTTCCGGTAATCGAGGTGCCCTCGCCCGCCGCAACTCCCCGTCCGCCGGCGGCCGATGCGCCAGCGGTGTGTGTCATCGACAGCGGGATTCAGGAAGAACACGTCCTGCTGGAGCCGGCCATTGATCGCGGAACTTCCCATTGTTTCATTCCCGGCAAGGGGTTCCGAGACGTGGGAGATTTTGTTCGCCCCGATGGTCACGGCACGCGCATCGCGGGGGCGGTGCTGTACGGCGAAACTGTGTTGCAGACCGGTTCGCACCAACTTCCGTTCTGGATTCAGAACGCCCGCGTGCTGAACGAACAGAATAGAATGCCGGTTGAACTCTTTCCGCCGGCGGCAATCCGAGCCGCCGTCGAGCACTTTCACCAAGGACCACGGCGCACGCGGATCTTTAACCACTCCATCAACTCTACCGGCTATTGTCGCACTCGATATATGTCGGCCTGGGCTGCCGAAATCGACTCACTCTGTGCCAACTACGACGTACTCGTCGTGCAAAGTGCAGGAAACCTGCCCTGACACCGGCACGCCGCCGTATCTCGGCATTCAGGACCACTTGATTGCCGGTCGCGACTATCCCGATTACTTGGGCGAGCCGTCATGTCGAGTTGCGAATCCCGGCCAAAGTTTGCAGGCATTGACCGTTGGTTCCGTTGCTTACGGCGAGTTTGAGGTGCCGGGATATCGCTCATTCGCCGGTGAGCCGGGTCAGCCGTCGGCATTCACACGCTCCGGCTTCGGAATCTGGAACATCATCAAACCCGAGGTGGTAGAATACGGCGGCGATGCGCTCTGCGCTCCCACCAATCCGCCAACGGTCCACTTGGGAAGTCAAATTCCTGCCGCCTGCCCGGAATTGGTGCGTTCCACAATGTATCCGCCCGGTCCCGCAGCGGATCGGGACCGCGTGGGCACGTCATTCGCCGCTCCCAAAGTGGCACGCATCGCCGCCCGTTTGCAGGAAGTGCTACCGAATGAGCCGGCACTGCTTTATCGGGCATTGATCGTACAGTCGGCCCACTGGCCGATATGGGCGGACCAACTGCTTTCCGAGTTGCGACACCTCAATCCCCGCCGAGATCAGGAACGTCGGCGTGTTCTTCTTGAGCAGGCGACTCGTATTCTCAGATACATCGGCTACGGCCTTCCCGATGAAGACCGCGCCACGGCAAACAGCGACCATCGCACCACGCTGATCACGACCGGCGAGACTGCTATCCGCGCACGCGAGTGCCACATCTACCAGGTTCCGATTCCTCTCGCGCTTCGCAGACAAGGGGATGAATTCGACATCCGACTCGACGTCACTCTGTCCTACGCCGCACAGCCGCGTCGCACTCGCCGCCACTTGCGACGATACCTCTCGACTTGGCTCGATTGGAAGAGCAGCAAGCTCGGTGAGGACTTGAATGACTTCCGGATGAGGGCTATGAAGGACGAGGAAAGCGACGAAGAGGGCGAGGACAGCACCGTTCTCCCCTGGACGCTTCACGAGAATCCGAAATGGGGCTTCGTCCGCGACACGAAGCGAACTTCCGGTACCGTCCAAAAGGACTGGGCGACCGTTAAATCACACTCGCTGCCGGATCACTTTTGCATCGCTGTCGTTGGCCACGAAGGTTGGAGTCATGATCCCGATACAACGGCGCGTTACGCATTGGCGGTGAGCGTGGAGATTCTCGGTCAAGAGATTCCGATCTACGAACCGCTCCGCACCGCGATACTGGAACTCCAGTCCGAACTGGAGGCGGACGTCTCGGCCGAAGTCGAGATGGAAGTGGAAGAAGAGTAGTTTTTTCCCCAACGGGCTCGTCACATTCCCCATCAAGCCGCAAGGGCAAAGCAACAATGACCGCGACCATTCCGGAGCCGGGCCAAATTGCTCGCGTACGCCAGCGGCTCTATCTGGTCGAGCAAGCGGTTCCGCCACAATCCAGCCGCGACAGCACGCTGGTGCGATTGTCCTGCGTCGATGACGACAATCAAGGTCAGCCACTTGAAGTCCTGTGGGAGCGCGAGATCGACCCCGAGGTGCTCACCGGCGAGGCTTGGGAGTCCATCGCGAAACGTGGCTTCGACCAACCGAAACTGTTCGCTGCCTATCTCAACACGCTCCGCTGGAACTGCGTCACGTCGACCGACCCCCGACTGTTTCAGTCGCCCTTCCGCGCCGGTATTCGGCTGGATGCCTACCAGCTTGAGCCATTGCGAAAGGCCCTGCGTCTGCCACGGGTCAATCTGTTTATCGCCGACGACGTGGGCTTGGGGAAGACCATCGAGGCTGGGCTGATTGCCCGCGAACTGCTGCTCCGCAAGAAAGGCGCGCGAGATCATCGTTTCGTGTCCTCCTTCGATGCTGCTGCAATGGCAAGACGAGTTGGAGACCAGGTTCGGACTGACGTTCGAGATTCTCGACAAGGACTACATGAAGCGGGTGCGCCGCGAGCGGGGATTCGGCGTCAATCCCTGGAGCACCCATTCTCGCTTCCTTATTTCGCATCGACTGCTGATCGACGAGGCGTACGCATCCACATTGCGCGATTGGCTCGGCGATTTTCGCACCGGAACGCCGGTGATGACAAGGGCCGGAAGGAACTGATGGGGAATTCAAGACCCTGTGAGTCGACTGCGCAATGCGCACTGCCACGAACGCCGTCATCGTAACGGAAGCTGTAAGTCAACTACGTGTGCTACGGGTTCGAGTGTTGCGGCGGCGTGTTGTAGCCCATCGAGTTCGTGGCCACGTACAGGCGGTACAGGCGGTCCTGCATGAGACAGGTGCGACGCGTCGTCGCGGGAATCGTCGTGGTGTAGATGCGCAGTTCGCCATCGACGGAGGTGACGAACTCCTCGCGCCAGTCGCCCAACAGGTCGGCCACCATCTGCGGGCGATCGGCTCCCGGCGGAGCGAATATCGTCTCGCCCTGGAACTTCATCAACTTGCCCTTGAGAATGATCTCTTTTTGTGGGTCGGCGTCCCACCAGAGCGTCGAGGGGGCCAGTGAGCCGATGTTCTCGCTGCCGATACGTTTTCCCTGGGCCGTGTACATCCAGGCCTGGTCGCCTCCCTTGGCTTCTCCGGCGTAGCATTCCTGGCCCGGGTACTCGGCCAGGATGTCGGCACACATACCCTGGCTGTGGACGTGAACTGTCGGCTCGTCGTTCATCCAGAGCGTCTTGCCGGTGAGCGGCATCGACGAGTCGCACGGCACCGCTCTTCTGACGCGGCTCAATACCGAAGAAGATCTGCAGCCCCGGCAGTGCGGGGTCGATCTTGCCCACGTAGCAGGTGTCCGGGTGGCCGATGCCGAGCGTCCACATGGCCTTGCCGTCGTGGTCCACCAGGCACGATCCGACGATGATCTCGTCACAGCCGTCGCCATCGACGTCGGCCACGCGAATCGTGTGAGCGCCCTGGCTGTCGTATTTCTCCTTTTCGTTGTGCGAGTTCCATCGCCACACGAGATTCAGGTCCGGGTCGTACGCCTCGATCACGATGGCCCGGTAGGTTCCTCGCTGCATCAGCAAATGCGGCCGCCGGCCGTCGAGATAGGCGACGGCGAGCATGTTGCGGCAGAAGTAGTTGTAGTCGCCGATCTCCGGCAGCCGCGGAATCCACGGGATCTTCTTGACGATTTGGCCGGACTGCCCGTCGAGCTTGTACAACCACTCCGGCCCGGTCTTGACGTGGCCCTCCGGTTCGCGCGGGTCGCCTTCGCCGCCCTTGCAGTAGACTTCGGCTTTGCCGTCGCCGTCGAGGTCGTACACGACGTACGGCGCGTACCACGTACCAGCCTCGATGGACCAGCCCATGTCGTGCCGCCAGAGGAACCGGCCGTCGAGCGAGTAGGCCTCGAGCTTGTACGTGTCGGGGCTCTTCTTCCAATAGCCGGGCGACTGATACGGGTCGGTGTTGAAGTCGGGCTGCTGGATGACCAGTTCGTATCGGCCATCGCCGTCGAGGTCGGCGGCAGCCACCTTGTGCGTGCGGTAGTTGCCTTGGAGTCGGATGGCAAGGTGCGACTGGCCGGCCGGCGTGCTGGCGGGCGCGACGGCGGAACTGGGCGGGCCTTCGCCATCGGCCGTCACCGGTCGCACGAAGTAGCTCAGGCTGCCCTCTTGCGGCGCCTCGGTATCGACAAAGTTGGTGCTCTCGCGCATCGGCTCGACCGTCAGTCGTTGAGCCGTACCCGCTGGGCCCACCTGGCGATAGACGTGAAACGCCACGTCGGCCGGATCCGACTCCAGCAAACGCCAACCCACGTAGAACGATCCGTCGGCTTGCGGCATGGCCACCAGGCCCCGGTCGAGTTTCTCGGCCACTTGGCCCCAAGCGGTGCAGTTGAACAGCATGAGTGCGGCGGCGAAACAAGTATACCTGGCGCATGATCGCTTCCTCTTTCTGCAAATTCCGAACGTACTGGCCCCGGCTGTGGAATCTACCGGTAGCGGAAGACGCCGTCAAGAAACGGCACCGGGGTGGACAGTGGCCGCACAACCTGATCCACTTGAGGCAGGCGATTTTGAACGGGCGTTTCGATTTTTCCCTATTGGAAGGACGAGAGCATGCAACGCACGGGAGCTTCAGTACTGGGCATGCTTGTGCTGCTTGTCGTGGCGTCCCCGGTCGTTGCGCAGACCGCCGGCCAGACGTGGAGCGAGAGGTGGAAGGCCGACAACAAGCGGTGGATTGCGTGCCATCTGATCGGTCTCCCGAGCGACAAGCTTGACACGGCGAAGCGGCTTGTCGTGGAAGGACTCGCCCCGCTGGGGTTCAACGTCCTCATTCTGGAGGTCGATTACAGCTTCCAGTTCGCATCGCATCCGGAGTTGGAGACCAGGGGCCTCACCAAAGAGCAGGCCCGGGAACTCGCCGAGGTGTGCCGCCAGCACGGCATCCGCTTGATCCCGTTGATGAACTGTCTCGGCCATCAGTCCTGGGGCGCGCGACCGGGAGCACTCCTCGCCAAGTATCCCCAGTTCGACGAGACGCCATCGATTCCTCACAACGATCAGAAGATCTACTGTCGCGAGTGGTGCCCATCGCACCCCGACGTGAACAAGATCGTCTGCGAGCTGATCGATGAGCTGATCGATGCCTTCGACGCCGATGCGTTTCATGTCGGCATGGATGAGGTCTTCTTGATCGGCGACAAAAACTGCCCGCGGTGCAAAGACAAGGACGTGGGCGAACTGTTCGCCCAGACTGTGATCGATCTGCACGATCACCTGGTCGACAAGAAAGGCGTGGAGATGCTGATGTGGAGCGACCGACTACTCGACTCCAAGACAACTGGATACGGGCGGTGGGAGGCCAGCGACACTGGCTCGCACCAAGCGATCGAGCGGGTGCCCAAGGATATCATCATGTGCGACTGGCACTACGAGATGCCCGAAGTCTATCAGAAAATGGGTCAACCGAAGCCGTTCCCGTCAGTGCAGTTCTTCCAGGAACAGGGTTTCCGCGTGCTGCCGTCGCCGTGGAGGAATCCCGCATCGGCTGTGGCGTTCCTCCGAGTTGCCAAACAGGGCGCGACCGACCGGATGCTCGGCGTGCTGTTCACCGGCTGGGCTGCCGACGCCGATGGCCTGCTGGCAGCTCTCAAGAGCGAGCCGAAGCCGTTCAGGCTGGGCGTGAATCCCACTGGCGATGAAACGACGCGCGGTATTGCCGCCACGATCCGGGCGGGTTTGGAGGTGCTCAAGGCACCCACTCCGTAGATCGTCGCCACAGCAGACTCAATCTTTCGCGGAGGAAATCACATGTGCACGCGGCATTATGATCGCCGAGAATTCCTGGCAGGCATGGGGTTGAGCGCTGCAGCACTGCTTGGGAGCGGAACGCTTTGCGCCGCGGACCCGCAGGCCGAGGAAGAACCACACGTGGCCATCAACCAATGGTCGGTCGGCGCGATGCGTGGTCGTGACAACAAGCAGTCGGGCATCTCGCTGGACGAAGAACTGGCGGGACTGGCCGCCTGTGGGATCAACGGGCTGGAACCGGGTCTCCAAACGCCCGAACAGGCCGAAGTGTTGGCCGCGCAATTGGCCAAACACGGCCTTGAAATGCGGTCCGTCTACACGGGCAGCGAGTTGCTTGATCCCACCACATCGCAGCAGGAGATCGAACGAATTGTCGCGCTGGCTCAGCGCGCGAAGGCCCTGGGGACCAAGATCATCGTCACCAACCCGAGTCCGCTACCGGAGCGGCGCGGAAAGACTGACGCGCAGTTGGAGGCTCAGGCTGCCGGCCTGAATCAACTGGGGCGCGAACTGACCGCACTGGGCCTGACCCTGGCGTACCACAATCACGATGTCGAGTTGGCGCACGCGGCGCCGCGAATTCCATCACATGATGCTCGGCACCGAGCCAGCCTGCCTGTCCCTCTGCCTCGACGCACACTGGGTCTACCGCGGCGCCGGCCATTCGCAGGTGGCCTTGTTCGACGTGGTGAAGCTCTACGGCCAGCGGGTTGTCGAATTGCACTTGCGCCAGTCGAAGGACAACGTCTGGAGCGAGGCTTTCGGCGACGGGGACATCGACTATCGGGCCTTGCGGAAGGCGCTTGTCGGACTTCGCGTTGCGCCACTCCTGGTCTTGGAGCAGGGTCCAGAGCAAGGGACGCCCCAGACAATCGAGATCGCCGAGGCCCATCGCGCGAGTTGCCGCTACGCGCGCGAAGTATTCGCCAGAGAATCCTGATGCTGAGCCTGGTGCTTCTGCACAAATCTTGGATGACCACGGGAGGATCTGCCATGATCACTGTTCGGCGCGGTCGACCTTCATCGCACATCCTAGTGAGCGTTGCCACACTGGCAGTGTTCATCGTCATCCACTGCAGTTGCCGTGATGCATTTTCCAGCGCAAGAGACGGCTCAGGAACCAGCCGCTGACGGCCCCACGTCGAAACCGGGCAACTGGGACGATTTTCGCGTACGCACAGTGCGCGGTTTGCAGATCGGCCACGGTCAGTATCGGTTCAATCGTGAGACGCCGGGCAAGAAGCTCACGGACGAACAAAGTGAGCTGATTGACGAAATGGGCAAGGTCGGTTCCCAAGTGACGCTGCTGGCGAAGCAAGCCGACTATCCACGGGCGATTGATGCGCTGGAAACAACGATCGCCATCATGTTCGAGGTTTTTGGCGCTGACTATGAAACTGCACACGGGCTGCTGCCGACATTGGCGCGATACTATGAATCGCAAGGTGATATTCCTAGCGCCGTGATCCTGGTGCAGCACCTTGTCGACACTGGACTGGACAAGTATTCGCCCCAGGACGGCCCGGAGATCCGCGCAGCCCGATCCGCGACTTGCCAAGGTCATGCAGTTCAGTCCCCAGGAGCGACAGCTCTACGAACGCTACCTGGCCATGATGCGACAGACGCGAGTTGATCACAATGCTGGAAGGTATCGTGAGGCAGCGTCCGGCGACGAACAGGTTACAGACTGGGCGCGTCAATTGTTTGGTGAAAAGTCGAGCGATTATGCGTTGGCGCTGAACAATTTGGCGGCCGTATACCAGGATCTTAAGAAGCTTGAGGAGAGCCTGCCGATTCAGCTCGATGCGCTTGATCGGTTGCGTGAGCATTACGGCCAGCGGCATCCATATGTGATTACGGCGGTCAGCAATGTTGCAGGGATCTACAAAGTGAAGGGCAATCTCCCTCTCGCCGCCAAGTGGAAAGAAGAAGCAGTCGCGCTGGCACGGGATCCGGAGACCGGCAAAGACAAGATCGACCTGATTTGTGCCTTGTCGCTGATCTACAACTCGATGGGCCGACTCGAGGATGCCAAAGAGTTGCTTCGCCACGCGAACTCCCAGTTGGCCAGCGACCAAAAGAGCGGATTAGATTATGTGGACGATCAGGTGTCCGTGTATGGCGCTATCGCTTCGTTGCAGACTGCCCAAGGTGACTACGTCCGTGCGATTGCCGCCAATCGATTCTGCCTACAGGCGATTGAGCGGGCCTACGGCCCCGAGACTACGCTCGCTGCGGTAGCCATATCCAACCTTGGAGTCGCATGGCTCGCCGTCGGAGACGTAGATCGCGCACGCGATCTCCTTGCGAAGGCGCCTGGAGATCGACCGGAAACTGGTCGGCGTCGAACACCCTTCGTATGCGGGCGCTGAACTGAACTTGGCGGCGTTGATGCAACAGAAAGGGGACTTCGACCAGGCGGAGCCGTTGTTCCTGCACGCCCTGGAGGTCTACCGGAAGGCATTGGGGGATGACCATCTGCAAGTGGCGACATGTTATCACAATCTGGGCAAGCTCAACATTCAGCGCAACAACACGGACAAGGCCGAAGCGTACTTGCAGCGTGCGGCGGAGATTGCCAGTGCCGCTGGTGAATCGGGACGAGACGAGTTGGGCAGTATTCGGTACCATCAGGCGTTGTTGTGCAAGCAACTCGGCAAACTCGACGAAGCCGAAGCACTTGCGCGTGAAGCCTATGCCCAGTACGTGAAGTCGCACGGGGAACAACATCCGGAAATCAATACGATCCGCCTGACAACCGCTCGCATCCTGGCAGCTCAAGGCGACCGGCAGGCGGCATTGGCGCTGTCCCAGCAATCACTTGCGCAGATGGAGGCGTTCATCGCCGAGACGCTGCTGGGGCTCAGTGAGCGTCAGCGACTGCAACTGATCGGCATGCATCGCCGCTTGCTGGACTACTATCTGTGTCTGACGTCGACGCCGTCCCGGGGCAGTCCCACGGTGGGCGATGTCTACGCACAGTCGCTGAAATGGAAGGGCGTGGTTGCCGAGCAGGTGCAAGCCGACCGTTTGATCAGCAAGTCCGCGGAGCTGGCCGACGATGGGCAGAAACTGCGCCAACTGCGGTCACAGTATGCCAGCCTGGCCTTTGCCGTGCCACCGGCCAATGAGCGCGACGCGTGGAGCGAGCAGCTGCAGCAATTGCGCACGGCGAAGGAGGATCTGGAAGCTGACTTGTCACAGCGGAGCGCAACCTTCCGCGAAGCGCAACAGGATGTGGCCGTGGAACAATTGGTGGCCGCACTGCCGGCGGACACAGCGTTCCTTGATTTCTTCCAATACCAAGACAATGACAAACACCCCCAGCTGGCCGCTTTCGTGGTGCGCCGCGATCAACCGGTGGTACGTGTGGAACTCGGCGCTGCCGAACCCATCGCGCGGAACATCGAGACGTGGCGCGCTGCGCTGCAGGAAAATGACACCGCCCGACTCGGCACCGCTGCAACCGAGCTATGCGGCCAGATCATACGCCCATTGCAGTCTTCTCTGCCGAAGTCCGGCACGTTGATGGTTTCGCCCGATGGCGCCCTGCATCGGATCCCGTTCGCGGCGTTGCCCGATGCGGACGGGGAGCGATATCTGATCGAATCGTATGCGATCGGATACACGCTTTCGGCGCGCCAATTACTCAGCACCGTCGCTCAAGAGCAAACGGCGCCGTCGGCCGGTGACGCACATCCCGGTCTGGCCGCGGTGGGAGATGTTGCCTATGGCTCGGCCAACGCACCGGCCGATGCACCGGCCGACGATCCGCAGGCATGGACTCCGCAGTTGGCAGCAGTCCGCAGCGGATTCGCGCCGCTGCCAGGCACAGCCGTCGAAGTAGAATCGATTGCGAAGGTGTTTCACACGACGCACCCTGACGCGGACGTCGTCGTGGTGCGCGGCAAGGACGCTGACGAGGCGCGTGTGAAAACTGAGTTGGCTCGCCAGCCGCAGTACATTCATCTCGCCACCCACGGCTTCTTTGCTCCGCCGACTGTAATCTCGGCGATGCGTGCAACCCGTGGTACTCCCGAACTGGAAGACGCAGAGAGCAACGTACGTGGGCTCAGCCCATGGCTGCTGTCGGGACTCGTGTTCTCCCCGACGCCCGCCAACGACGGCACGCAAGCAGACGGCATCCTGACGGCTGAAGAGGTCAACGGTCTTGACTTGCACGGAACGCGGCTCGTGGTCCTGTCGGCCTGCGATACTGGACTGGGAGACGTGGCTGGTGGCGAAGGGGTGCTCGGTTTGCAGCGGGCGTTTCGCGTGGCCGGGCGCGTCGTGTGCTGACCAGCCTGTGGAAAGTAGACGATGCGGCGACAGCCACTCTGATGGATCAGTTCTACACCAACATCTGGCAGCATGGCATGTCGGAAATCGAGGCCTTACGGCAGGCACAGCTGGCACTGTTGCGAGACCCATCCGTGTTGGCAGCCGGACGTCGGCAACTGACCGAGCAACTCCAGGCTCGCGGATTGGTGTTGGAGGATCAACCGAGCGCCGCACCCGACGTGCTGCACGAGCGCACGCACCCGCGCCTCTGGGCCGCCTTCGTCTTGAATGGCAGCCTGCTTGACGATCGTCCACGATGACGCGTCCCCCCGCTCCGGCCTCACTTAACGTTGGTTCGCCTCGGCGGTTTCTCCGACGTGAAAGGGAATCACGGCTTCCGTGACTTGCAGGGAACCCGCTTCGTCGTCCGGTCGCTGTTCGAGCACAAAGCCGCGCAATTGACGCTGCCATGCCGGGTACTGCTCATTGCGAAAAATCACGTAGTCCCCGAACTGCTGACCTTCGGTGTGCGTGAACGGTTTGGTGGCCGCCAGGACGTGCAGGTATTCGAAACCCGTGGATGGTCTGGCTCGCAACTGCTGGGCCACCGCTCCCGGTTCGGTCGAACGACCTGGCACAAGTCGCATCTCGCCGGCCAGCCATTTACGATCCTGTTGAGCCACGTTGGGATAGACCTGCAGAACCGTATCGGGCTGGACCGACCAGACGCGCACGTAACAGTCACGCCCAGGCGTGATGCGCAGCGCGATGACGTCACCGTCCTCAAGCCGCAACCATCCCGATGAATCGGGTCGAACGCCCACGAACTCCACGGTCAATGGAAAATCCCTGCGCAGGGGCCGGCCGTCGGGGTGCTCTGTCCGCTCAAGCACCGGCGCGATTTCCGCACGGTGACCGCCTGCTGTTCCGGATATCCGGTCGCGCCACGGGGCCCACATGCTGAACACGATCAGCGCGGCCAACAGCAACGTGGCGCAGCTGAAGGCGACTCGGCCGCCACGCCTGACCGTCGACCCCAGAAACTGATCCAGTTCATGTGCCAACTGGCGAGCCGATTCGGGGCGGCGCGGATCGACGGCCAAGCACCGATCACACAGGTCAGCCAACGGCGCGGGGACAGCACGGTTTCGTTTACGCACCGGCACAACTTCTCCCGCCCGGGCCAGCGCCATGAGCGCGGACGCATCCTTGGCCTCGTAAGGCGCATGACCACACAGCAGGAAGTACAAGATGCCGCCGATCGCGAACAGATCGCTACGGAAGTCGATGTGTTCATATTCTTCTCGAGCCTGCTCCGGCGCCATGTAGGCCAGCGTTCCAGACAACGATTCCAAACTGCGGCTGGCCAGCGGGGCGGCCAGTCCGAAGTCGATGATATGCGGTTGGCCACCATCGTCGATCTGAATGTTTGCCGGCTTCAGGTCACGATGCAGCAGACCACAGGCATGAATGGTACACAGCCCCTCGACACACTGCCGAATCAGCTGGACCGATTCCCGCATCGACCGAGCACGTTGCCGGTGCTCGTCATGCAGCGATCTTCCGGCAATGTACTCAATGATCAGGTAGGGACGCCCTTCCAGACGCTCGGCCCCAAAACACCTCGCGACAAACGGGCTGTCGATGCGAGCCAGAGCACGGCCTTCCTGCAAGACGCGTTCGATGTCCTCCGCGGTGTCCGTGCAATGGTAGTGCTTCAGCACTACATGCCGGCCGAGATCAGGATCCCAAGCCAAGAACACAGTCGCCTGCCCGCCGCGGCCAAGAGTGCGGCGAATTTCGAACTTTCCGATTGTGGCAGGGTACTCCTGCCGCGGCCTGTCCTTCGTCTCGCCCACCGCTTCCGTATCGGAGACATGGTCCGCGGTCTGATCGGCACTGGTGCAGTGCTTTTCCACACGCGGGTCCGGTCTGTCGGAGGATGGCATGTCGATCTCACCTACAGCGTGAATCAGTCCTGGTTCGCCGGAGCCACAAATGGCTCAGCATTAACCCGACCACACTGGAGTCTACCGCGTCGCCAGTCCGAACGCTACAACGCAAAGTCCTCGAAGAATGTGTCGGCTGGGGTGGTCGTCCCGCACTTGAGCGGTTGATTCGCCTGCGCGTTCTTGACCGTTTCGGCCTGGCCTGACTCCACGCCAATCTCCAGCGCGCCATGCTGGATCCGCCAAGTGTCGGGGTTTTCCCGGAGCCACGTCCGGCCGTCACCGAGTTTCTTTCCGTGACCAGCATGTCTCGCTCTTGCAGGACGCTGGCGAACGGGTCGACAATCAGGGTGGTGACAGAAAACAAACTGGGATGTTCGCCCGGCGCACGACGGCACCGCAGCAGTCAACACAGGGTGGCCGGGCCACAACGTTGAGCGAACCGACAACGTCGATTACACAATGACGTGGCGCGGTGACGAGATCATCGGCATTTCGCCCAACAGCGATTTCTATCCATTCTATCCCGACATGAAAGGAACCATCACACGTGTCACGGAATAATCGTGTTGCGCTGAACCCCAATCTTCCTGATCGACGATCGTTCCTTACAGCTGGGGTAGCGGGTGGCGTATTGGCCATGTCCGCCGGCGCACGCCAGGCGTGACCAGGAAGCATCAGCGCCGGCCGCCGGCGCGCAGCCGTTTGAGCTCAGTGAGCTTACGATCACCGAACTGCAGGAAGGCCTGGAAGCGGGCAAGTTCACCGCAAGGTCACTCGTGGAAAAGTACCTCGCCAGAATTGCAGCCATCGACCGCAGCGGGCCCATGTTGGCAAGTGTGATTGAGGTGAACCCTGATGCTTTGGCATTGGCCGATCAATTGGACACGGAGCGCCGATCGCATGGTGCGCGTGGGCCGCTGCATGGCATCCCGGTACTGATTAAGGACAACATTGATACCGCGGATAAGATGTCGACCACCGCAGGTTCGCTCGCCTTGGTTGGCTCTCAGCCGCCTGAAGACGCGTTTCTCGTGAAACAGCTGCGTAAGGCGGGCGCGGTGGTCATGGGCAAGACCAACTTGAGTGAATGGGCCAACATTCGCTGCACGTATTCAACCAGTGGGTGGAGTGGTCGAGGTGGGTTGACGCGCAATCCGTACGCGCTCGATCGCAATCCCTGCGGCTCAAGCTCCGGATCGGGAGTTGCTGTGTCGGCCAGCTTGTGTGGGGTAGCAGTCGGTACCGAAACGGATGGTTCCATCGTGTGCCCTGCTTCGGCATGTGGCATTGTGGGGCTCAAACCTACGGTGGGACTGGTCAGTCGCACCGGTGTCATTCCGATATCGCATTCGCAAGACACGCCTGGGCCGATGGCCCGCAGCGTGCGTGATGCAGCCATACTGCTGAGCGTTCTGGTAGCCGTTGATCCGCAGGACGCGCTTACTGCTGACAGTGCGGATCATGCAGCTGCCGACTACACTCAGTGTCTCGATGCCGCCGGGCTCTCTGACGCCAAGATCGGCGTAGCCCGCAACTTCTTTGACTTTCATGACGCCGTCGAAGCGCTCATGCACGCGGCACTTGACGCACTGAAGCAGGCGGGCGCAACGCTGGTCGATACGAAGGAGTTGTCTGTCGTCGATGAGTCCCACTCCGCGGAGACAACAGTGCTTCAGTACGAACTGAAGGCCGACATGGCTTCTTATCTTGCGCCCCTCGGGCCCAGTGCGCCCGTCAAGACCTTGCGGGACATCATCGAATTCAATGACCGCCATGCGCAGCAGGAGATGCCGTACTTCGGACAGGATTACTTCCTCAAGGCAGTGGAGAAAGGGCCGCTGACCGATTATGCGTACGTGGAAGCGTTGGCCAAGTGTCGCCGTCTGACGCACCGAAGGGATCGACGCCATCATGGACAAACATGATCTGCACGCGCTGGTCGCGCCCACGCTCGGCCCAGCGTGTCTGACGGACTTGATCAACGGCGATCGCTGGCTGGGCGGCAGCACGAATGCCGCCGCCGTGTCGGGCTATCCGAGCATCACGGTGCCCGCCGGATACGTGTGCGGACTGCCCGTGGGATTGACGTTTTTTGGACGCGCCTGGAGCGAACCCACCTTGCTGAAACTCGCCTACGCTTTCGAGCAAGCCACGAAGTTCCGCAAGCCACCCCAGTTCCGTCAGACTGTCGATCTCTCCGTCTAATGCCGGACAACCTGGTACAACAGCACCACGGCAGAGGGTCGTTGCGGGGCGGTGATCAACAGTCCCTCCTGCATCAACTGGCGGCCGCCAAGTTGTTGCGTGCTGGCCGCTGTCCATGTCGGTGAGCGTGTACTGCGCGTCGGGTTCCAGGCCACACAGCGGAAATCGCGCTGACTCATACGGGCTTTCACTGCGTCGAAACGCTTGGATCATCCCCTCGCCGCGTTCCGGCCGATCGAATTGCCAGGCCATCCACACCGTGTTGTCCAGGCTGTACGGAGTCAACGGATAGTAGTCGCCCAGCATGTAGTCGCACACGCGTCGCCACTGGCCGACCATGCGATGGTACTCGGTCCAGTCGAGCCCCTCGCGCTGCGGACTGTCCCGGCCGATGCCCAGCCAGGGACACCAATGGCTGCGCACGACGTAGTCGCTCGTGTCCATCACGCCCGTGCCGAAGTAGGGAATCCACTGGGCCATTCCGTAGGTGTGGCCCTGTGTGCCGACCGGCTCGAACCGATAGTCGCTGCGCAGCAGCGGCACGGCCCGGCGCAGCGTTTCCAGATCGTTGCGCCGTCCGCCGCTGGCGCACGTGTCGATGGGCATGTCCGGATGCCGGCGGCGCAGTTCGTCCCAGTAGGCCAGATAGCCTTCGACGTGGCGGATCTCGGTGATGCCCTGCCGGTCGGGCGCATCGTGGGCGCGCCAGTAGTCGAGCGGATCCATGTTGAAGTCCTGGCGATACAGGTCGATCCCCTGCTCGGTCAACAGTCGGTCGACGTGCTCCGTCAGCCACTTGCGGGCTTCGGGATTGCCGAGATTCAACAGGCCGCCTCTGCGTGCCGCCCAGCACCCACTCGGGATGTTTCTCCGCCAGCCACGTGCCGGCATGGACGCGTTCCGGTTCGAACCAGACGACGAATTTCATGCCTTTGGCGTGCACGTAATCCGCCACTTCCTTGAGCCCGTTGGGATATCGGCCTCGGGTCGGGCTCCCAGGTGCCGACCCGCGGCCAGCCGTCCGGCTCGCACGGATACCAGCCGGCGTCGATCCACCAGTAGTCGAGCTTCACGCCCGCCCGGACGTAGGCGTCGATGTACTTCATCTCCTCGGCCGCGTTGCTCCGCATGCCGGGATAGAAGTCGCTCGTGCACATCATGAGCCCTGTCGGCATGGGCTTGCCGCCGGGCCGGGGCAGGTTGTGGGCGAGCATCCAGCGGCGCCAGATGTTCTGCGACCGGACGACGTCGCCCTTCCAGAACTGCACCACGACCAGCGGCGTGCGGACCTCTTCGCCCGGCTGCAGCTTGAAGTGGGTCAGTTCCTGGCCGCCGCGCACGCGCAGCCCTGTCCCGTCGTCGCGGCCGAACTCGGCGGCCCACTGGCCCGGCCAGCCGAGCACCACGATGACGCCTCGTCCCGGCCAGGCAACGTTGAAGTACGGCATGTCGCTGTTGGTCGAGCGGCCGCCAGAGGTCGCAATCCGCTGCGTCGCCCCCGGCCCCAGCGGCGTGGCGTGCGGTTGGTAGTCGTTCGGCGTGCAGGGACTCCCCGTGTTGTGGTGCAGCGTGAACTCGCCGTCCTTGCCGCGGCGAAACCACGTGTCGACGGCCTGAATGTCCGTCAGCAACGGCGTGTCGGCGTTGCCCGTGTTGCGAAAGTACAGGGTCCATTCGACGGTGGGAAAGTCGTGATACTCGATCGCCACGGCGCGGACGACCAGTCCGGTCTTCGGGTCAGTGTAGGTGAGCGTGTGCTCCGTGCGCTGAGTCGTCGAGTTGGCGACGGTCGCGTTGTGCTCCCACTCGCCGAGCAGCCCGGCTGGAAGGTCTGGCCGTCGTACACAAACGAGAACGGAGGCTCGACCGTTGCGACCAAGGTCCGGCTCGACGAAGGGAAGATCGCCCAAGCCGGACGACCGTGCCGTCGTTCAGCACGACCTGGGCTTCGGCCCAGTCCGCCTGATCGCAGGCAATTCCGTCGCCCGCGTCGCCGACTTCCAGCGTGAACTCGGTGGCGCCGCCGAGGTCTACACTGACCGGCACTCCGGCCATACCCTCGCGCATCACCTCGGAACGGAACGCCGGCTTGCCTCCGACACTGACCGAGAACACGACGCTGCCCCGGCCGCCGATTGTCTGCGGGTTCGAGTCGACGCCGACGATCGGCGGTGAACGTCTTGCCCGGCCTCGGCAAGCGGACCACCACGTGGCTCACCGCATGGCAATACAGCCCGCGGTCGTAAGCGGTCTTGCGCGATGGTCAGCGGCCGACCTTCACCGCGCGTGTTCTTGAGCACGGAATCGTTATTGGCCAGGACGATCAGCCCGGGTCCACGTGCTGCGGCCGGAACGGTCCCCTCGAACTTCGCCGCGATCCAGCTGCGGGCGGCCGCTTGTTCTTCCGGTGTGACGTCGACGGCCCACGCCTTTTGGACGGGCAACACCGAAATTATTACCGCGGCAAGCCAGACGCCCCATTTGCCATTTCTCTGCTGAAACACTTCCACACCTCTGATGTCTAAGGTTTCCAGTGGTCTTCATTCGTGCAATTCGTGTTATTCGTGGTTACGGTTTCTTCAGTGACCAGGTGATCGTATTGTCACCGCGTTTGAGAGTTGCGAGTGGACCGGGAAGGGGGCGTAGCCAGTTCTCGCCGTTCAGGTCCATGTCAACCGTGATCGGATGGCCGTGCCGGTCCTCGATCGACTGTCCGACGGTCGGAAAGACACCAACCAGTTTGGCATCGACGCGAGGCCCTTGGACACGCAGCGGCGCGTCATTCACCGAGAAGGCAATGGTGGCTCCCAGACGCGTGATCTTTGATGGCAAGTCCCGTCACAGCAGCGTCGACCACGCTGTTCTTGTCGCCAAAGGAGCTGGGCTCCGCCCCTTCCAGAAAGACGTTGTAGTCGGACACATAGCCCGGCGCTGTCTTCACCGGCCCGAGCCCTCGTCGCACAAAGATATTGTTAAACCACTTGTCGTCCTGAGCCGTGCCCGTCTTGCGTCCGGCGTATTTCGTTGTGTGCGGCTCGTAATACTCGGATTGGCGTTCGACATCCGGCATGTACTCGTACCCGCAATCGACAAACAGGTTGTGCGCAAAGACCGTCGCCTCCGAGTTGCTGCGGACCTCCTGTCCGATCAAGACGTTGTTGTCGACGAGGATGGGGCCGTGGTTCATCTCCAGAAAAACCGTGGCGGCTTCCGTGTTGTAGATGACATTGCGCGTGATCCGGATGCCCTGGTTGCCAAAGTCAATCCAGATTCCAAAAGCGCCCTGCTCCTGGCGAAACACGCCGCGGATCAGATTGCCGCTGATGACGGTATCCACGCTGTTGTGGAACTTGATCGCCGCGGTTTCCCAACCGCCGAACTCCCGGCGGTAGTTGGTGTCTTCGATCAGATTGCCCGCGATGAGCGAGCGCGTGGCTCCCTTTTGACCGGCAATGCCGGCTTGTCCGCAGCGCCGGATGACATTGTTGCGGACAATGTGGTCGCCGAACGCGTCGATGTCGCGGTAATCCACGCCCGGCGCATGTCCCAAGATGATGCCGACGCAGCGGGCGTTGGTGATGGTGCAGTTCTCGATGATCCAGTGCTTTCCCATCCGTGTGCCGACGGCGCCCGTTTGCAGTTCCAACACGGGCGGCGCCCAGTTCGCGGCTGCGTGCGCAAAATGAAGCCCATCGATGGTGATGTACTTCAGGCCCGTGATTTCCGGCATGAACAGGCTCTCGCGAACGTTGATCTCGGTCAATTCCGCGTTGGGATCGGCCTGGCCAAAGTTGGCACGGATGATCGTGACGGCTGCGTTCACTTGACAACACCAGCTTTGGCCGGCTGCCTGGACCTCTTCGGCCGTCTGTTTCTCATAGAATGCCTCGCCATTCAGATAGACATCTCCGCGATGATGCCACTGGCCGTAATTCAGCCAGCCGCCGGAGACGTTGAGCGCGTAGGGATTGTAGTCGCCGAAGTATGCGTTGGGCAGTTCCACCTTCCAGACGCCGTCTTCTTCCCGGGTCCACGAAGCGATTCGTTCAGAGCCCTTGATCGTGGCCTCTTCGCCCGGAGCCGCGCGATAGGTGATTCGATTGTTTTCATCGGCGCCGCCTCGAACGGGCTTGACCCATTCGCGATACGTTCCCGCGTGGACTGTGATGACGTCCCCAGGTTGGGCAACTTCCGACGCCTTGGCGATCGTGAGATAGGGCCTCTCCTGGCTGCCGTCACCTGAATCGTCTCCCAGTCTTCGCGACGTGAATCTCACGAGCGGACGCGCACAACGCGCCCGAAAACAACAGTATCGCCACGCATGCCAATCGGGAGGTAGTTGGCGTGGTGAGTCTCATGTGCGTGTCTCCGGTTTCGAGGTTAGCCCTGAACGATCAGCGTTGTATGATACACTAAGATTTAAGATCTAAGATTACATGATTTTAGATTTAGGAAGTTCAGAAGAGAACTCTACTGACCAGGTCTTCACTTCGCAAATCTGAAATCATGTAATCTTAAATCTCAAATCCTCCAGCCTGGACCTGCGATTGCTGCCCCATGCCGCGACTGGATAGAATGGCGCCTGCCGTCTGGAACGATTGACAATCTGTCCCCTAGCCACCACCGAAGCGGGAGTGATGTGCGCCATGCCTCAGAGCGAGTCGCGTGTGATGCCCGCGGCCGCGCTGCCGCTGGCCCAGCGAGAAGCGATCGTCCGCAGCTTCAGCCAGCGGGTCACCGCCGCACTGCTGCAAAGTCCTCCCACCAAGCAACTCGTCCGAAGCGCACTGCGGAGACAGGGCGCCCCGCGCGTGCATCATCCGCATCCAGCGGCTGTCGCTCGACGTGATCCTCCGCTACGGCGACGACCTGGCCGATGTGTTGTGCGCCTATCCCGACGACATCATCTCGCCGCACCCGTACGACTTCTTCGTCGGCTACCAGAAGCCGGATGCGAAGGACCCCATCAATACCGTCCGGGTGCTGACGGAAACGGCGACGTGGACCGACGAATGGGGAACGCAGTGGGGACACGCCGAGGGCGGCGTCGGCGCGACCGCCACGGGCTATCCGCTGACCGACTGGTCGCAGTTGGACGACTACCTGGCGCACCAGTTCCCCGATCCCCGCGCCCCGGGCCGCCTCGATCCCGCGGCGGCCGCGATTCGGCAACATGCACCGAGCCGCTACTGCATGGGCGTGAACGTCCTGACGATTTTCGAGCGGCTGCACAATCTCCGCGGCATGCAAGAGGTCCTCATGGACCTCTACACGAACGAGGCCGAGATTCAGCGACTGCTGGAGCGTCTGACCGAGTACCATCTCGAGTTGATCCGCTACTGGGCGGAAATCGGCGCCGACGGGATGTTCCTGGGCGACGACTGGGGGAGCCAGCGGTCGATGATGATCTCGGCCGCGATGTGGCGCAGGCTCTTCCGCCCGCATTACGTGCGGCTGTTCGACGAAACCCATCGTTGCGGCATGGACGTGATCTACCACAGTTGCGGCAATGTGATGGATATCATCCCGGACCTGATCGACATCGGGGCCGACGTGCTCGACCCGATCCAGCCGGTCGCGATGGATGCGCGGGAGATCGCCCGGCGTTTCGGCGGAAAGATCGCGTTCTACGGCGGCATCAACACGCAGGAACTGGCGCGGTATACACCGCAGCAGGCCAAGGACGAGGTCCGCCGTCTGATCGACACGCTGGGAAAGCCGTTCGGCAACGCCTACATGATCGGTCCGGCCAACGTGCTCACGCCCGAGGTGCCGTCTGGCGAACATCGTCGCGCTGTGCGAGGCGTGCCGCGAACAATAAGGACTTCGCGGGCAAATCCGCGTGCGATCGTGCCGATATGGGCATCAATGAGTTGAGGGTGTTGTCATGTTGAACGTGCTCTTGACCGCGATGATTGGGATGACCCCGCCGGCAGCCGACGTGGTCGTATCGGTCGACAACTCTCAAGTGATTCGTCCCGCGGCATTCACACTCGCTCAGAGCCCCTTTGCGCTCGGCGGCCAGATATCTTGTGGCCACGGCCGACAGCCCAGCCACACCGGCTGCGGTCCGCGTGGCTGCGCCCGAGGGCGAGTGGTACGTCTACCTGAGCTGGGTGCGACATCCGCACGGCGCGAAGGACGTGGTTGTTCGCATCGGCGGCTCGACGATCAAGGTCGACCAGAGTCGGTTGGCCAACGGCCAGGTGCCCGACGCCTTCCCCCACAACGACATGGCCCAGTTCGAGGGGCTGTGCTCCTCGGGGCTGTATCGCCTGACGTCCCAACCGGTCCGCTTCGCCAAGGACGACGTGATCGAGATCGTCCGGTCCGACACCGAGCCGGGCACGGTCACGACTCTGGAGAGCGTGGTCTTCTCGACGTACGTCTACTTGGACGACCTGGGCAACGACAGCCGCTGGGTTGGCACGCCCACCATCAATCTCAAGGATTACGGCCGGACGTTCTCGGGCGAGATCGGGTTTGGCCTCGCATTCCTCATGCCGGACCAGCGCGACGCGGCCATCGAGTGGTCGCTGCCGGCCGTGGGGCCATGCCTCGTGTCGGCCAACGTGAACCGTGGCCCCTCGCGGGCCGAGTCGATTCCGCTGGAAGTGCAGTTCTCCGACGGGAGAACCGAGACGGTTGCGCTGGAGGGCAAGAGCGCGGAATTCGGCCGCAGCCGTTGGCAGGATATCGGCGTCGTGCGCGACCCGCAAGGAGTGAAGATCCGCTTGAAGAACCGCCGAGGGCGGATGCGCGTGCGTGGACCTGCTCCGGCTCACGCCCGTTCATGACGCCGATCTGGCGCGGTCTGGCGAGAAACGCTGGGACAACTTCACCGTCGAGTGGGAAGCTGCGACGGCTCAGCGCCCCTGGCTGGAATCGGTGAAGATTGTGCCGGCCACGGGCGACGACGTCGAGTTGACGCCGCTGGCGCGGTCCGGTGGGCTCGCGCACGGCCTCCAGGTGCGACTGGCCCGGAAGTCACTCCCCGTGCTGGATGCGAGCGATGGCAGCAACTTCCCCTCGGCAGCGAAGGGAGACTTCCGCATCGAGCTGGCCGATGACTACGGACTGACGCTCACGACTGAGCTGCTTCGTCGCGAGCCCTTCGTGTGGCTACAAGACCTGGGCATCTTCGCCTGCCAAGACGGCGATTTCGCCTCGCAGCGCGCCCAAATCGAGGCCCTCGCGGATCGCGTGCAGGCAGCACGACAGGAACCCTTCCGCTCGACCGCCGAGAAGTACCGCGCGCTGACTCTCTACGACGAGGCCCGACCGGGCCAGGACGACCGGGCCTTCGCATATGCTTACACCCTCGATCGTCCGCCGGCCCCGCGAGTTTCGGAATCGCTCGCGACGATGCCCGAGGTTGATTATTCGTATTTTCTCCATCGCGTCGAAGACCCCAAGCACCGCCGCATGTTCCTCGGCTGGCCCAACGTGTGCCAGGAGTTCTACGTCTTGTCCAACGGCGCGATCGGAGTCAGCTCCGGATCCAGGCAAGGGACAGGCCATCCGCCGGCGGAACACTTTGTGGTGCAGTTCGGCGCCGGTGAAGAACCCATGTTCAAGGAACACGGCGATCCTTCGGTCACGCAAGAGATCGAGGACGGGTATCACATCATCGTTCATACGAAGTGGAAGGCCGCCGACGCGGCGATGGCGTCCGCCGCGTTGGCCTATCCTCTTGCTGGCGAAGACGTCCGCACCGGCTACGAACCGCTCGCCGCGTTCGTGCGCGTGGCGCACGGCGCAAAGGGGAAGCTGCCGTTGTGGCTGAAGATCCGCCCCGATCACTGGGGCGGCCCAGAGAAACCGCTGGCCGGGCTCGCCGGGGCGCGGGTCGAATCGTCCTGCCTGATCGCCGGCGACCGCACAGTGCTCGGCATCGCCGCGGCCAAGGCGACCGTCGCCGCAGCGAGCGATCAGGAGGTGCTGCTGAAGCTCGAGCCCGAACAGGAGCATGTTGATCTGGTGATTCCCTACATCGCCGTCGACACAGCCTTAGTCACACGCGCGCTTGACCTGGGCTTCGATGAAGTCATGTCGCGGACCAAGAGGTACTGGGACAATCGATTGGCTGCCGGGGCGATCGTCGATACGCCCGATCCGGTCGTCAACAATCTCTACAAGACCCTCCTGCCGCGCACGCTCGTCTGCGGAGACCTGGACGTGCAGGGGGATTACGTCCTGAAGACCAGCCCCATCGTTTACGATGCCGTGTGGCTGCACGCCACCGCTTACGGGATCGAGGGCTTGGCCCGCCGCGGCCACTTCCGCGAGGCCCGGCAGTATCTCGAAGCGGCCTTCCGCTGGCAGGGCTCCCAGGCCTCGGACGCCAAGACCTATACGACGTGGAAGGGCTTCTTCAACGCCCCGCCGCGCTATACCGCCTTGTTGTGGATCAACTTCCATGGCTGGATGCAGTGGGCCGCGGCACGCTATTTCCTGTTCTCCGACGACAGGCCGTGGCTCGAGGAGAAGATGCCGGCGCTGGTCGAAAGCCTGGAGTGGACCGCCTCGCAGCGCCGCTTGACCATGCACGATAACCCCGACGGCACGCGACCGGACAACTACGGCTGGCTGCCGCCCGGCCGAGTGACCGACGGATCGGCCGGCACCAGCACCTTCAGCGACTGCATCAACTGGATGGGCTTCAACGAGCTGACGCGGTCTGCTCGAGCGGATCGGCCACCCGCGGGCCGGCGAGTTTCGGGCCGAGGCCGACGACTATCGCGCCTGCATTCTCCGCGGGCTTCGCCGAGCCATCAGTCGTCGCGAGCCGGTGCGGTTGAACGACGGGACGTTCGTTCCCTTTGTCCCCGGCTACCTCGAATCGGCTGGGCACGAGGAGACGATGTGGTACGCCGCGGTGGTCGACGGCGCGCTGGAAGGCATTCTCGACTCGGGCGTCATGCCTCCCGGCGAACCGATGGAAGACTGGGTCCTGGGGAACCTCGAAGACAACCTCTTCGTCATCGCACCCAATTTGGCCGACGAGGCATATTTCCTGGGCCACGGATGCGCCTATCTTCGCCGCGACCAGCCGCAGCAGGCGATCTACACGCTGTTCAGCGTCACGGCCTCGCACATGTCGCGGCAAACGCTCACGACGTTCGAGCATCGTTCGTGGGGGGCCGGCCGCGTGTACGACCTTGCGCCCTGGCCCATGGGCTACTACACGCGGATGCTGGCCGGCATGCTCGCGTGGGATGACGGGGACGACGAGCTGGTCTATTGCCGTGCGACGCCCCGAGCGTGGCTCGACCCGGGCAAGCGGATTCGCGTCGAGCGGCTCCAGACCCGCTTCGGCCCAACCTCGCTGACGCTCGCGGCCCAACAGGATCGGATTGAAGGGCGAGGTGGAGCTTCCTGCACGATTCCCGCCAAAGTCCGTCCAATTGAAACTGCGGGCCAACGGCAAGATCACCTCAGTCTGGCTGAACGACGAACCGGCTCCGTACGATCCAGCCACGGACACGGTTGTTCTGCCCGCTTCGGCGCAGCGAGTTCACATTCGTGCCACCATCGATCGCGCGACGCCGGCACAGTAGGGCTCGCGCATGTCAACTGCTTCCGACATCCTGCATGTTACTTGGGGTAGACGCGCTTGCCGCCGACGTACGTCTGGCTGACCTTGATGTCCTTCACGCGATCGATCGGACACGTCAGGATGTCGTCCTCCAGGATGATGAAGTCGGCGAGTTTGCCGGCCTCCAGCGACCCTCGCTCGCGTTCGGCAAACAGGAGATAGGCATTGTTGATCGTATAGAAGCGGATGACCTCCACTCGGCTGATCGCCTGTTCGGCATGGAGCGGCTGATCGAGCCATTTCGCCTGCCGCGTCATCGCCACCCACATCGCCAGCCACGGGTCGTAGAAGTTATTGGCCCGCAGCGATCCGATCTTCTGCATGTGATCGCTGCCTCCGCCCGCGATGGCCCCGGCTGCGAACAGCGATCGCAGCGGCTGGAACCACGTGAGGCGCTCGTAGCCGAAATGGTTGCTCAACGCGCGGGCGTCGAGGTGCAGCCACGCCGGTTGGATGTCCAGGCAGATCCCATATTTCGCGACCAGTTCCACAGCCTCGGCGCTCATGAAGTTCGAGTGGCAGATCACCGGCCGCTTCTCGCGCAGGTCATACTTGTCCGACAGGCTGACGAAGGCGTCGATCAGCGCGTGGACGGCCCCGTCCCCCACGCTGTGCGCCATGAACTGGACATCGTTCTTCAGGCAGGCTTCGACGATGGGGACCAGTTTATCCTCCGGGATGAACCGGACGCCGCGGTACTGGGGGTCGGTGATGTTGTAGAACTTGCTGACGCCCCAGGGCTGGCGCATGTAAGCGCTGCCCGTCAGCATGCCACCGTCCATGTAGAACTTCGCCGCGGGGACTCTGAGCATGTTGTCGCCCTGGAACAGCGGCGAGCGCAGCGATCTCCTCGACGGCCGCCTGGATCTTCTCGATCGGCTGGTTCGTCTCGACGTTGCGCGAGAGGAACGCGCGAACCGTCAGTTCGCCTCGGTCGTGCAGCCCCTGGTAGAGGGCGATGTCCGACGGCGTGACATCGCGCTCGCCGACCCCCGTGATGCCCGACGCGGTTGTAGTCGGCCAGGAGCGTCTTGAGCAATTCGGCGTGCTGGTCGGGCGTGGGTTCCTTCGTCGACGGAACATACTTCAGGCAGCGCGTGCAGCTGCGCAGTATTCCCGTCAACTCACCCGTCGACCGGATCCTTCTCGGCGTAGCCGTAACCTCCGTCGTCGACTTTCCAGTCCTTGTCCATGCCGCTCAACTTCAGCGCCAGCGAGTTGACCGAGGCATCGGGTCCGGTCTGGAAGACGACCGGGTTGCGCGGCGCGACCGCGTCCAGTTCCGCGCGCGTCGGATAACGCGACTCTTTCAGCCGCGTCAGGAAGACCTGACTGACCCAGATCCACTGCCCCTCCTGGAGGACGTTACACGCGAGACCGAATGTAGTCCAGCACATCGGCGATGGACTCCATCTGCGGGATGGGATGGTCGAACTCGGTAATCGCCGCCGACGTGGCGTGCGTGTGCGAGTCGATCAGACCGGGCATGACCACCCGGCCACCAAGCTCGACAACCGTCGTATTCGGGCCCTTGTAGCGCGCGATCTCCTCGTCGCCCCCTACGGCGAGAATTCGATCATCCTTGACGGCCATCGCACGATGGATGCTCAATGCCGCATCGACGGTAATGATCTTGCCGCCGAGCAAGATCAGATCGGCGGCTTCTTGCCCCCGCAATGAAGCCTGGCCCACATGGAGCGCGAAGATCACTCCAACCAATAACGACAGCGCATCGTCCGCACATGATCGACTTCCCCATCCACTCAAGGTACCACTGGCTTTGCCAGTGCTACAGTATCGCAGACTCCTAACCCGGCGTGCCACCAGCCATATCAGCGGACTTGATCGCCGTAGCTTTCAGCGACCATGGCGTGTATCTTGACGGCAGTAGCAGGCGTGTGACCGGCCGGAGCATGGCTGATTGCCTGGCACAAATAGAAACAGGTGGCCGAAAGTCCCGAGATGGGCTGACTCGTCAGCAGCGCGTAACTGGCACCAGGGAACCTGCCTGAATGCGGAGGACGATCGATGAAGATTGGCATGTACAGCATTACCTATCGCGGAGTCTGGTATCGCGGCGAGGCGGTCAACGTCTTCGATCTGTTGCGTCTGGCCAAACAGCAGGGTTGGGAAGGTGTGGAATTGGATGCGGAACGCCCGCATGCGGCGCCGATGGACTTTTCCCCGGACGATCGCCGGAGGCTCCGTGACCTGGCCGGCGAACTTGATCTGCCGATTTGTGCCGTCTCCCCGAACTGCGACCTGTCCAGCCCGGTGCCGGTCCACCGCGAGGCCATGATCTGTTACGTGCGGGAGTGCATCAAGCTGGCCCACGATCTTGGCTCGCCACTGTGCAAGATCTTCGCGGCGTGGCGCGGGATCACCATCTATGACGGCCTGGCGACCTACGACGATACGTACGGCTACGATTCGTACGGCTACTGGAAAGGGGACCGCCGAGGATTCGTGGTCGATTGCATGCGCGAGCTGGTGAAAGTTGCCGAAGACCACGGGATTGTCCTGGCGATGCAGAACCATGGCCCCGACGTGGTCAACCGTTATCAGGATGTGCTGTCGCTGATTCAGGACGTCGGTTCGCCGGTATTCAAGGCATGTATGGACATCAACATCGAACCCGAAGCCGAGTCGGCGGCACACGCAAGGGAAATGGTCCAGGCCACCGGGCAGCTTCTGGTTCACTCCCACTGCAACGGCGAGTTCCGACGTGGACCCGATGGTGCCGTGGAACTGGTGGCCGGAGGTTACTTCGATGTCGGTTTCTGGGGTCGGAAGGTGGCCTATCCTGCGTATGTGGAAGCCCTCGTGGCGTCGGGCTATGACGGCTACATCAACTGGGAGTTCTGCCATCCCGCCAGAGAAAACGGAGAAGCCGGCGGGCATCGACTACGTGCACCAGCAAACGCAGCTGGCGTTGGAGTACTTGAAAAATCTGCGGGCCCAAGCCAGGACTACTTCTCTTTAGCATCCGGCGCGGGATACAGCTCGATCTCACTGATTTGCGCGGCGTTGAGCGACACGGGATTGACTGATTTGGAGATCACCAGCCGGAACGTGTCGGTCAGGACCGGCGTGATCGGGGCGCGGAATACACGAATGTCCTGATTGTCGTTGCAGCAAAATACTTCTTGCCACTCCGCAGAGTCCTTGGGGCGAACCAGGCCGCGGAAGTCGACCGGGTGTCCTGCCGGATCGGCGAACCGAATGACGACCCGCCCAATCCGCTCCGGCCGGGGCAGCCGCACTTCGATCCAATGCGGATGGGGCACGGCGAGCGACGAGTGCCAGCGGTTGCTGAAATCTTCGGGTGTCGCGATGATCCCATCGATGGCTTCCGCGGCGCACGGGCTCTCCCGATCATATTCGCTATCGGCCTCCGCGGTCGCTCCCTTCGACGCCAGGGCCATGTCGTCAGGGCCCACAGCTGCTTTCGCCATGAAGGCCACCGGTATGCGGATGGGTTTCGTAGCGCCAGTGACTTCCAACGTCATCCGCGCGGTCTCGGACTGTTCATTCGCCATCATCAGCGACAGGTCCCAGGTGGCGGCCTCGGCCGGGTCCAATGTCACTGCGTCGGTAGGAAGGCCGGAGGCCTGCCAGGCGTCCGGCACATCGCCCAGCGACAGCCGGAATGCTCTCGTCTCGCCGCCAAGATTACGTATGCTCACGCGCAGCAGACGGCCAGTACCGGGTACGATCCACGGGTCTTCGCGATAGTCCAGCATCACCCGCACATCCGCCTCATTCCACACGACTTGGTAAGGGGACAGCTCCGCAAGTTGGCGGGCGGTCGCGGGATCGGCGAGCACCAACTCGCCGGCGCGACTCAGGTCGGTCGGGTGGTCGGTGATCATCACGGGTGCATCGTGCATGGCCAGGAACCGTTTCGTCATGGCCACGCTTCGATCGGTGAACACTTCGATGGTTTTGGGCGGGTCGAAGCCGCTGATCGCGACGTTCTTGATCGTCGTTCCGATCGGCGCAGCCCACTGCTGCGGGATGCCTCGCTTGCCGTAGAGGATGCCCCACAGTGCTCCGATGGCGGCGCCGCTAGTGTCGGTATCGTCGCCGCAATTGACGGCCAGACAAAGTGTCTTGCTGAAGTCCCCTTCACCATAGAGCCAAGCCAACATGGTGAACGCGATGTCACGAGGTGCCTGGAACCAACCAGTCTCGTTGGTGGCATCAATCACTTCCTGGCGCGGCAGCCCAGTCCTTGCCGGCACGTCCGTGACAGCTACGGGATCGAGATCGCCGCCGGCGAGGACGCGGCGCTGCTGCTCGCGGTCGTCGTCGCGATCGAGTCGATGGCGCGTGGCTGACCGCTACGAGTTCTGGATTCCGCGCACGACGAGGAACACGCCGAGGATCGCGCAGATGACCATCGCGATCGTGCGGCCGTTGCGCGAGAGCCAGTCGTTGAACAGCACGACGCGGCGCTCCGTGGCCTCGGGCGCCACGAGCAACCCCACCAGCGGGACCTCGGCCAGCAGGAACATGATCGCGTTGAAGACGAGGATCAGGGCGATGACGCCGCCGGTCGAGTGGTGCCCGGCCGCGATGTCCTTGAGCCCGATGAGGTAGGCCGCGCCGGGGACGTTGATCGCGAGCGCCGCGAGGAAGACGATCGGCGTCGAGCCGCCGGCGAGCAGGCGCTGCGACCACGGCTCCTTCTCCTCGTCCTCGGGCTCGGGCGGGTGCTTGGCCTCCTTGCGCGCGGCTCGGCGCGCGCGCAGGCGCTCGTCGGAGCGGGTCGCGAGCGCGACCGCGAGGAGCAGCGCGAGCCCGCCGATCGCGAGATCGGCCGTCCAGCTCAGCGTGGAGGAGGAGCCCTTGTCGAGCGCCCCCTGGGCCGCGAAGACGATCGCGCAGCCCAAGCCGATGCTGATCGTCAGCCCGCCGGCGAGGTAGGCGGTCAGGAGCGGGATCCGGCGCGGCTGGCTCAGAAGGATGACCACCGCGGCGAGCAGCGTCGGATACAACGCGGCCTCGAAGGCGAGCAGGAGGAGTTGCCAGTCCACGACGTCGGACCCTAGCCGCCCGACCGGCCGCGAGCCTCATCCGAAGCGGAGGCTGCACGCGACCGCCCGGTCGGCTTTGATACCGGCCGTGGCCGAGGCTCCACCCAGTGCCCTCGTCGTCGGCGGCGGGTTCGCCGGCGTCGCCTGCGCCAAGGCCCTGGCGGCGCAGGACGTGGCGGTCACGTTGCTCGACCGCCACAACTACCACCAGTTCCAGCCGCTCCTCTACCAGGTCGCCACCGCGCAGGTGGGCGTCCAGGACGTGGCGCGCCCGCTCCGCGGCATCTTCCGCAAGGACCCGAGCGTGGACGTGAAGCGCGCGGTCGTCGCCTCGGTCGACCCGTCGGCGCGCACGGTCGAGACCGAGGACGGCCTCACCTTCGGCGCGGACCACCTCGTGGTGGCCGCCGGCGCCCAGCCCAACTTCTTCGACACGCCCGGCGCCGCCGAGCAGGCGTTCCCGCTCTACTCGCTCGAGCAGGCCGAGCGGCTGCGCTCGCGCGTGCTCGCCCTGCTCGAGGAGGCCGACCGGCGTCCGGAGCGCATCGAGCAGGGCGCGCTGAACTTCGTCGTGGTCGGGGCCGGCGCCACCGGGGTGGAGATCGCGGGGGCGCTGGCCGAGGCGACGCGCGAGGTGCTCGCGGTCGCCTTCCGCGGGATCCCGCCCGGCTCGGCGCACGTCACGATCGTCGATCACGGCGACACCGTGCTCAACGGCTTCTCGTCCAAGGCCCACGACTACGCGGCGCGGAAGCTCGCGGAGGACGGCGTCGAGATCCGCCTCGGGGTCGGCGTCGCGGAGGTCACCGGCGCCGCGGCCGTCCTGAGCGACGGCACCACGATCCCGACCCGCACGGTGATCTGGGCCGGCGGGCTGAAGGCCGCCGGCGTCATCGGCCACGCCGGGCTGCCCCGGGGTCGCGGCGGCCGCATCGACGTGCAGCCCGACCTCACGGTCGAGGGCTTCCCCGGCGTCTACGCGGCCGGCGACGCCGCCAACGTGCCGGCGGCCGACGGCGGGCCGCTGCCGCAGCTCGGGTCGGTGGCCCAGCAGTCCGGGAAGTGGGCGGCGAAGAACATCCTCGCGGACATCGCGGGCGAGGAGCGCACGCCGTTCCACTACCGCGACAAGGGCATCATGGCGATGATCGGGCGCAACGCGGCGGTCGCCGAGGTCGGCAAGCGCCGCCACGAGATCGACGGCCCGATCGCCTTCGCCGCCTGGCTCGGGGTCCATGCCACGTTGCTCTCCGGGGTGCGGGACCAGGTCGACGCGTTCATCGAGTGGGGTTGGGACTACTTCGGCCACACCCGCGCCGAGGCGGTGATCGACCGCCCCGATGCGACGGCGATCGACTGGGGCGACGAGGACGAGGAGGTCGCGGAGGTCAAGGTCGCGACGTGAGCGGCGCCCTGCACCTCGCGAGCGACGTCCTCGAGCTGTCGCGCTGGCAGTTCGCGCTCACCACCCTCTACCACTTCGTCTTCGTCCCGCTCACGCTCGGGCTGGTCCCGCTCGTCGCGGTCATGCAGACGGCGTGGTACCGCACCGGCGACGACGCGTGGCTGCGGCTCACCCGCTTCTTCGGGACGCTGTTCGTCATCAACTTCGCGATCGGCGCGGCCACCGGCCTCGTGCAGGAGTTCCAGTTCGGCATGAACTGGTCGGCGTTCTCGAAGTTCGTGGGGGACGTCTTCGGCGCGCCGCTGGCGATGGAGGGGCTCGGGGCGTTCATGCTCGAGTCGACGTTCATCGGGCTGTGGATCTTCGGCTGGGGGCGGCTGAGCCCGAAGCTCCACCTGCTCACGATCTGGCTCGTCGTCGCGGGCACCTGGCTGTCCTCGACCTTCATCCTCGTGGCCAACTCGTGGATGCAGCACCCCGTCGGCTACGAGGTCAACTCGTCCACCGGGCGCGCGCAGCTCACGAGCATCGGCGACCTGTTCGGCAACAGCTGGGCGTGGTGGGCCGTCGGCCACACGCTGCTCGCGGCGCTCATGACCGGGAGCTTCTTCGTGCTCGGCGTCGCCGCCTGGCAACTCCGGCGCGGGCGCCGCGTCGAGGTGTTCAAGCGCGCGGCGCGCCTCGCGCTGATCGTGGCGCTGCCCATCACCACCCTGAACCTCGTCGTCGGCAGCGAGTTCGGGGTGCTGATCGAGGACCACCAGCCGATGAAGATCGCCTCCGCCGAGGCGCTGTGGAACACCGAGTCGAGCGTCGGCTTCTCGCTCTTCCAGATCGGCGGCTTCACCGCCGATGACCCGAAGCCGAGCTTCGACGTCGAGATCCCCTACCTGCTCTCGTTCCTCGCCACGAACTCCTTCACCGGCACCGTGCAGGGACTCAACGACGTGCAGGCCCAGGAACGGTCGAAGTTCGGCTCGGGCAACTACATCCCCGACGTCCGCATGACCTACTGGGCGATCCGGATCATGGCCTACGTCGGGTCGCTCGCGTTCCTCGTCGCGCTCGTCGGGTGGTGGCTCCAGCGGAAGGGGCGATTGGCGAGCAGTCGCCGGTTCCTCCGGTTCGCCGTCTGGGCGATCGCGCTGCCGTTCATCTCGAACTTCGCCGGCTGGATCTTCACCGAGGCGGGACGCCAGCCCTGGGTCGCGCAGGGTCTGCTGAAGACCAAGGACGCGGTCTCCCCGAGCATCACGACGGCGGACGCCGTGTTCAGCCTCGCCGTGTTCATGCTCCTCTACACCGGCCTCGGCGTCGTCGACTACCTGCTCATGCGCCGCTACGCGCGGCGCGACCTGCCCGAGGTCGAGCCCGAGCCCGCCGCCGAGGCGCCGGCCCTCACGTACTGATGTCGCTCCCGGACTTCTGGTTCTTCCTCATCGCCGTCCTGTGGGTCGGCTACCTCGTGCTCGAGGGCTTCGACTTCGGGGTGGGGATGCTCCTCCCGGTGCTCGGGCGCGACGAGACCGACCGGAGCACGATGCTCGCGACGATCGGCCCGGTGTGGGACGGCAACGAGGTGTGGCTGCTCGTCGCCGGCGGCGCGACGTTCGCCGCGTTCCCCGTCTGGTACGCCACGCTCTTCTCCGGGGCGTACCTCTGGCTCGTGCTCGCCCTCCTCGCGCTGATCGTCCGCGTCGTCTCCTTCGAGTGGGGCGAGAAGCGCGACGACCCGCGCTGGCGAACGGCGTGGCGGTGGGCGAACACCGGCGGGAGCCTCGTCGCGCCGCTGCTCTGGGGCGTGGCGCTGTCGAGCCTGCTGGCCGGGGTGCCGATCAACGGCGACCAGGACTTCAGCGGCGGCGCGCTCGACTTCCTGAACGGCTACACCCTGCTGGGCGGCGTCACGCTCGTCGCGCTCTGCGTCCTGCACGGCGCCGTGTTCCTGACCCTGAAGACCGTCGGCGACCTCCGCGCCCGGGCCCGCCGCCTGGCCGGCCGGGTCGCCCCGCTCGCCGCGCTGCTCGCGATCGCCTTCCTCGCCTGGACCGTGGCCAAGTCGGTCGACGTGAACGACCGCGACCTGCTCCCGGCGGTCGTCCCGGCGGCCCTCGCCGCCCTGGCCGCGGTCGCCGCCGCCGCCCTCGCCCGCACCGACCGGGAGGGAGCCGCCTTCGGCGCCACCGCCGCGACGATCGCGCTCGTCGTCCTGACCATCTTCATCGGCCTCTATCCGCGGGTGATGGTGTCGAGCGCCGACTTCGCCGACAGCCTCACGGTGTCGAACGCCTCCTCGGCCCACTACGCGCTCACCGTCATGACCGTGGTCGCGTGCGTGATCACACCGGTGGTGATCGCCTACCAGGCCTGGAGCTACTGGGTCTTCCGCGGGCGGCTGACGCGCGAGGAGCCCGCCGAGCCCGCGGCCGGCGGCGGCGGTTGAGCAGCGTCCGGCCGTGCCCGTCGAGGAGGAGCCCCGGGACCCGCCGCCGCAGGACGCCGTGGGGGAGCGCCCGCCCCCGCTGGTCGTCGTGATGGGCGTCGCGGGCGCGGGCAAGACGACCGTCGGCCGCGGCCTCGCCGAGGCGCTCGGCGTGCCGTTCCTCGACGCCGACGACTTCCACGACGCGGCGAGCGTCGCGCGGATGCGCGCCGGCGAGCCGCTCGGCGACGCCGAGCGCGAGCCGTGGCTCGACCGGCTCGGTCGCGAGCTGCGGCGGCGCGCCGCGGACACCGGCGCCGTGCTCGCCTGCTCCGCGCTCACCGACGCCTACCGCCGGCGGCTCACGGCCGGGCTCGGCGAGGTCGCGTTCGTCCTGCTCACCGGCTCGCCCGAGGTGATCCGCCGGCGACTGGCGGCGCGGACCGGGCACTTCGCCGGCCCGGCCCTGCTGCCCTCCCAGCTCGCCACGCTCCAGGTCCCGCGCGGCGCGGTCGTCCTCGACGTGGCCCCGCCCGTCGACGAGGTGGTGCGCGCGGCGATCGCGGGGCTGGCCCGTCGCGGCGTCACCGCGATGGCGCCGCCGGCGTGAGCCGCCGCGGAACCCGTGTCGCGGCCGTCGGAACCGGTCCCTTCACCTCGCGTCCTCCGGTTCGGATGATGCACGGCGACCCCGGGTCCGGTTGGATCCCCGCCCATGGCCGCCACCGGACAGCCCGCCCCCGCTCCGCCGGACCCCGGGACGAGCGCCTCGCCGTTCCCGCCGATCGCGGACTACGGCTTCATCTCGAACTGCCACACCGGCGCGCTGATCGCGCCGGACGGCGCGATCGACTGGCTCTGCATCCCGCGCTTCGACGCCCCGAGCGTGTTCGGCGCGCTGCTCGACCGCGAGGCCGGGGCGTTCCGGCTCGGGCCGTTCGGGATCAGCGTGCCGAGCGCCCGCGCCTACGAGCCCGGGACGAACGTCCTCCTGACGACGTGGATGACGAACAGCGGGTGGCTCGAGGTCCGCGACGCGCTGACGATGGGGCCGTCGGTCGGCGAGGACACGATCACCCCGCACACCCGCCCCCCCGCCGACTACGACGGCGAGCACGTGCTCGTCCGCACCCTGCGCTGCCTCTCCGGGGAGGTCGAGGTCGAGCTGATCTGCGAGCCGGCGTTCGACTACGGCCGGGCGACCGCCGAGTGGACGCTGGTCGAGGGCACGCGCGGCGCGGCGGACGCCCGCGGCGGCGGCGAGGTCTTCCGCCTCCAGACGGACCTCGCGCTGGGCATCGAGGGCAACCGCGTCCGCGCGCGCCACACCCTGCAGCACGGCGAGGAGGCGCTTCTGCTCGCTCTCCTGGGCGCCGGGCTTCGCCGGCCCCGCCGACGGCGCCGAGGCGCGGGAGCGGATGGACCTCACCGCGCGTTACTGGCGGCGCTGGCTGCGCAGCGCGCGCTTCCTGCCGGACCACCCGTGGCGGGAGCCGATCCAGCGCTCCGTGCTGGCCGTGAAGGGCCTCACCTACATGCCGACCGGGTCGCTCGTGGCCGCGCTCACCACCTCGCTGCCCGAGACGCCCGGCGGCGCGCGCAACTGGGACTACCGCTTCACCTGGATGCGCGACGCGACCTTCACGCTGCGCGCGCTCCACCTGCTCGGGCTCGACTGGGAGGCCGACGACTTCATGCAGTTCGTCGCCGACCTCGAGCCCAACGACGACGGCTCGCTGCAGATCATGTACGGGATCGACGGCCGCCGGGACCTCGCCGAGAGCACGCTCGACCACCTCACCGGCTACGACGGCGCGCGACCGGTCCGCGTCGGCAACGGCGCCTTCGACCAGCGCCAGAACGACGTCTTCGGCGCCGTGCTGGACTCGATCTTCATCCACACCCAGCACAGCCGCCGCCTGCCCGAGCGGCTCTGGCCGATCATCGAGACGCAGGCGGCCGGGGCGCTCGCCATCTGGAAGCACCCCGACCAGGGGATCTGGGAGGCCCGCGGCGAGCCGCAGCACTACGTCTCCTCCAAGCTCATGTGCTGGGTCGCGCTCGACCGGGCCGCCAAGCTCGCCGAGATCCGCGGCGCGCCGGAGAACCGCGACACGTGGCGCGCCGCCGCCGACGAGATCCACGCCGACATCCTCGCCAACGGCGTGCGGAAGGACGGCGCGCTGGTGCAGCACTACGGCACCGAGGCGCTCGACGCCTCCACCCTGCTCGCCGCGCTGCTCGGCTTCCTGCCCGGCGACGACCCGCGGCTGCACGCGAGCGTCACGGCCGTCGCCGACGAGCTCACCGAGGACGGGTTCGTGCTGCGCTACCGCACCGACGAGACCGACGACGGGATGTCCGGCAAGGAGGGCACGTTCCTCATCTGCTCGTTCTGGCTCGTCTCGGCCCTGACGGTGGTCGGCGAGCACGCGCGGGCGCACGGGCTGATGGAGCGCCTGCTCGCGATCGCCTCGCCGCTCGGCCTCTACGCCGAGGAGTTCATGCCCGACACCCACCGCCACCTCGGCAACGTCCCGCAGGCCTTCAGCCACCTGGCGCTGATCGAGGCGGCCGGTCGGATCGTGCTCCACGAGCGGCTCCCCCAGCTGGGGATCTGAGCGTCGCCGCCGACATCTCCACGACGGCGCGGCGCGGCAGCAGCGCCCCCGCCGACTCCGCCGCGACGGGGCGGCCGAGGTGGAAGCCCTGGGCGCGCGGGCAGGCGTGCGCGACGAGGAACGCGAGCTGCTCGGGGGTCTCGACGCCCTCGGCGACGGTGGTCATCCCGAGCGCCTCGGCGAGGTGCACCATCGCCACGACCATCGCGGCCGCCTCCGGGTCCTCGGGCACCTCGCGCAGGAACGAGCGGTCGATCTTCAGCACCTCCACCGGCAGCGAGCGCAGCCGGTCGAGCGACGAGTGGCCGGAGCCGAAGTCGTCGATGGCCAGCGACACGCCGGCCTCGGCCAGCTCGCGCAGCACCGGCTCGGTGCGGTGCGGCTCCGCCATCGCGGTGGACTCCGTCACCTCGAGCGTGAGGCTCCCGGGGTCGATCCCCGCCCACTGGATCAGGCGACGCACGCGCGCGCCGAAGTCCGGGCGCCGCAGCTGGCGGATCGAGACGTTCACCGAGACGTGCGGGTCGAGTCCGGCGTCCCGCCACGCCCGCACCTGCCCGCAGACGCGCTCGAGCACCCAGTGCCCGATCGACTCGATGAGGCCGGTCTCCTCGGCCACGGGGATGAACTCCGCGGGCATCACCGTCCCGCGCCCGCCGTCCTCCCAGCGGATCAGCGCCTCGAGCCCGACCACGTCGCGGTCCGGCAGCGCGACGATCGGCTGGTAGCAGAGCGTGAACTCGTCCCGGGCCAGCGCGCGCCGCAGGCGGGTGGTGAGCGAGAGACGGGCGAGGGGCTCGCGCGGATCGCCGGCGTACAGCGCGTGGCCGCTGCGCCCCGTCGACTTGACCTGGTACATCGCCGCGTCGGCGTGGGTCAGCAGGGACTCCGCGTCCTCGGCGTCGCGCGGATAGCAGGAGATCCCGACGCTCGCCGTGACGTGGAACTCCGCGCCGGAGACGACGAACGGCGGCTCGAGCACCTGCGCCGATCAGCCGGGCGATGCGCTCGGCGTGCGCGTGCGCGTCACCGGGGATGTCGGTGATCAGGACGAGGAACTCGTCCCCGCCCTGACGGGCGAGCAGGTCGGACCCGCGCAGGCTCTCGCGCAGCCGGGTGGCCACGCGGGTGAGGACCTCGTCGCCGGCGCTGGTGGCCGAGGGAGTCGTTGACGAGCTTGAAGTCGTCGAGGTCGATGTAGAGCACGGCGATCGACGTGCCGTTGCGCCGCGCGCGGGCGATGCCGAGCTCGAGGTGCTCGGCCAGCAGCGTGCGGTTGGGCAGGCCGGTCAGCGCGTCGTGGTAGGCGAGGTAGGCGACCTCCTCCTGGGCGCGCCGCCGCTCGGTGATGTCGGCCATCGTCGAGACCACCCCGGTCGGCTCCGTGCCGCCGTCCGCGAACAGCGGCTGGGAGTTGAGCGAGACCCAGCGCTCGTCGCCGTCGGGGCGCTGGAGCCGCAGCACGACCCCGGTCACCGGACGACCGGAGGCGAGCACCCGCATCGTGGGGGAGCTCTCGGCGGTGAGCGGGGCGCCGTCCTCCTGGAAGAACGAGAACTCCGTGCCGCCCGGGCCCTTGCCGACGACCTCGTGCTCCGGCAGTCCGAGCAGCTCGCACGCGCTCGCGTTGCAGGCCGCGATGCGCCCGTCGGAGCCGTGGACGAACACGCCCTCGTGGAGCGCGGCGATGCTGCGCCGGTGGAGCTCCTCGCTCGCGCGCTGGGCGGCCTCGGCCTCGCGCAGCCGCGTGATGTCCATCATCACGCCCTGGCTGTAGAGCGGCCCGCCGTCGTCGTCCCGGATGATCGTGTCCCGCTCCCAGATCCAGACCGTCCGGCCATCGGCGGCGACGAAGCGGTACTCGCAGTCGAACTCCCGTTCCTGGTGGTAGGAGCGCTTCGCCTCGGCGATGGCACGGGAGCGGTCGTCCGGATGGAGGACGTGCTCCCAGATGTCGGAGGCGCCGAGCCACTGCTCCGGCGGGTAGCCCGAGATCCGCCCGATCTGGGGGCTGACGTAGGTGATCGAGGAGTGCTCGTCCCACTCGGCGATGTACGTGACGGTGGGAATGTTCTCGACCAGCGTCCGGTGCCGCGCCTCGGCGCGCGCGAGCCGTCCCTCGGCGCCCGCGATCTCCGCGTCGCGCGACCGGCGCGCGCGGATCGCGCGACCGACCTGCGCCCCGACGCCGGCGAGCCACGCGGTGAGCGCGTCGTCCGCGCCGTCCGCGGGCGGCCCGAAGAGGCGCAGCCCGCCGATCGGGACGCCATCCGCGCCCGCGGTGAGCGCGACGGCGCGCCCCGGGTCCCCCCTCGTCCCGCGGACGGCCACCGTGCGGCGCCCGCCGTCCGCGGTTCGCAGCCACGCGTCGCCGCCCTGGTGCCCGAGGGTCGCGCAGAGGGTGCCCAGGACGAGGTCGCAGAGGTCCTCGGGCGGCGGCGACGCCGCGAGGTGGGTGGCGATCTCCCCCTGGGCGGCGAGGAGATCCGCGGGGGAGGGTGCTCGGCTGTCGCGGCTCGGGGTCACGGAGACGGGCACGCGGGCGCGCCCGGGCGGGTCGGTGTGGGTTCATCGGCCCCCGCGGACCCGGTCTTGACGGCCGCGTGGCGCTCTGCACGGCGGCTTCCGGGCGGTTCCTATCGCTCGTCGGGCCAGCGGCCGGTGCGGTCGTAGTGACGCCGCGCCGCCTCTTCACGCTCCCGGTCCCGGTCGCCCTGCGCGCCGAGCCGGAAGAACCAGCCGAGCAGCGCGATCGCCCCGGCACCGCCGATCAGCACGACCGCCATCCCGTCCGCGTAGCGCCATCCGCTGAGAAGGACGCCGATCCCACCGAGCACGAGAGCGAGCGGGACTCCGACCCGCGCGGCGAGCGCCGCCCGGTCGCGCCCCGGCGGGGGTGGGGCGCTCATCGCGCCGGGGCCCGGGCGGCGAGCGCATCGGCGAGCATCGTCTCCCACCCGCGCGACGGGGCGATGCCGATCGTGGCCAGCGCGCCCGGACCGACCCGCCGGGAGACGGTCCAGGTCAGGGCGCCGTCGGGGCCGAGGCGCTCGCGGGCCACGGGGAGGGAGACCGCCGGCGGCGCTGCGACCCCGAGCGCCCTGGCCGCCGCGGCGGCCAGCGCGGACGCCGGGACCGCGTCGGAGACCGTGTCGTAGACGCCGTTGAGGTCGCGCTCGAGCGCCGTCGTGGCCATCTCCGCGAAGTCGCCGGGATGGAGCAGCGGCAGCCACACCGGGGGACCGGCGACCACGGGGAACGCGCTCGCGGCCACGCGCTCGAGCAGGTCGTCGGCGGCGCCCGTGCCGGCCCCGAACAGCACGCCCTGGCGGAGGATCAGGAAGCGCGCGCCGGAGCCGAACGTGGCCAGCTCCGCCTCCTGGGGGGCGGCGAGCGCCGGACCGGCCGCCATGACCGGGTCGGCGGCCTCGATCGGCTCCTGGCCGCCGTCGGCGTAGAGGGCGACGAGGCTCGGCAGCAGGATCGCGGCGCCGGCCCGCTCCGCCGCCGCGAGCAGGACGGCGGTCCCCTCGCGGCGCAGGCGGTCGGCCCCCGCGTCCTCCGCCGCGGGACCGCGCAGCGCCGCGTGGACGATCACCTCGCACCCGTCCGCGGCGCCGGCCGCGGCGTCCGGGTCGAACACGTCGCCGGTGACGACCTCCGCGCCCGCCGCGGCGAGGTCTCCGGCGCCCGTGGCGTCGCGAACCAGCGCCCGGACGGCGTGGCCGCGCGCCAGCAGGCGGCGGGCGAGCGGGCGGCCGACGACGCCGGTCGCCCCGGCGAGCAGGATGCGGCGCGACACGGCCGCGAAGACTATGAGGATGCGAGCGGAGGCCCGGGGTAGGGTCGGCCCGTGAACGGGCAACTGCTGACCCTCGCGGTGCTGTCCGCGATCACGAGCCCGACCGCCATCGCCGCGGTCCTGCTGATCCTCAGCCGCCCGCGGGCCATTCCGCTCCTGGCCGCCTACGTGATCGGCAGCTTCGTCGCGTCCGTGCTGCTCGGCGTCGCGGCGGTGGCGGCGCTGAAGTCGATCGGCACCTTCAAACCGGGCGACCACCGCGCCAACCCGACCGTGCACATCGTGGCCGGCGTGCTCGTCTTCGCCCTCGCCGCCTGGCTGCGCTCCGACCGCTCCTCGCCCATCCGGCGTCGCGCTTCGGCGATGCGCGCGGAGCGCAAGGCGCGCCACGCCGAGCGGGCGCACAAGGGACCGAGTCGCACGACCCGGCTGCTGAGCCGCGGCTCGGTGGGCATCACCGCCGCGCTCGGCGTCGCGATGCACCTGCCCGGCATGCTCTACCTCGTCGCGCTGACCGACATCGCGCACGCGAACCTGGGCACCCCCCACGCGATCGTCGTCCTCGCCGTCTTCAACCTGATCATGCTGCTGCCGATCGAGCTTCCGCTCGTGGCCTTCGTCGTCGCCCCGCGGTGGACGCGCGAGACCCTGGATCGCATGGACGCCTGGATCCACGCGAACGAGCGCCGCGCGATCCGGCTCGCCGCACTCGCCGCCGGGGGCTATCTGATCGTCAGCGGTGTGGTGGGGCTGCTGACCTGACCGACGACCGGCACGTGATGGGGGGAGCAGGATTCGAACCTGCGTAGGCAGAGCCAACGGGTTTACAGCCCGTCTCCTTTAACCACTCGGACATCCCCCCGAGCGGGCGGGGATTCTAGCGGCGGCCCGGAGCGGTCCCCCGCGCGCGCGGGAACGGCTGCACGCATGCTCGGGGCGGGTTAGGATCGGCCGGCACCATGCGTTCGTCATCTCGGCCTCGCGGCCAACCGGCCGCCGCGCGACTCCGTCGCCGGGTTTCGGCCGGGCTCGTGGCGGCGCTCGGGACCTTGCTGCTCGCCGCGCCGGGGGCGCTGGCCGCGAACCCGGTCGCGACGACGGACCCGGCCGACGGGATCCTCTCCCGCTCGGCGACGCTGCACGGCACGATCGACCCGGCGGACGCCGACACCGGGTGGCGTTTCGAGTACGGCACGACGAACGCGTACGGCACGGAGACGGTCGGCGACGCCCTGAGCTCCGGTGCCGGAGCCACCCCGGTGGCGGAGGAGATCACGCTGCTCCAGCCGAACACCACCTACCACTTCCGCGTCGTGGCGCTGCGCGGCGGGTTGCCGGTGGTGAACGGCGCCGACCGGACGTTCACGACCGCCTCGGAGGTGGCGCCCGGCGCGACGACCGACCCGGCGAGCGACGTCCACGTGCGGCGTGCGACCCTCCACGGCACGGTCGACCCCAACGGCACGGCGACGAACTACCGCCTCGAATACGGCACCACGACGGCCTACGGCTCGAGTCTCGAGGGCTCGGCTGGGGACGGCGCCGACCCCGTGCCCGTCTCCGAGACGGCGCAGGGGCTCGAGCCCGCGACGACCTACCACTTCCGGGTGCTCGCCGTCCGGGGGGAGGACGTGCTCGCGACCGGCGCCGACCGGACCTTGGCCACGCCGGCGAGCCAGCCCCCCGCCGTCACGACCGGCGACGCGTCCTCGATCCTCTCGACCGCGCGACGATCGCCGGCACGGTCGATCCGAAGCTCGAGGACACCTACGTGCGCGTGGACTACGGGGAGACCGCGGCGCTCGGCTCGTCCACCCCTGAGGAGTACGTCGGCGACGGAGCCGGGCCGGTCGACGTCGCTCCCGTCTCGCTCACCGGCCTGCTGGGCGCCAGGACCTACCACTACCGCCTCGTCGCGACCCGGAACGGAGCCGTGGTGGCGACCGGGGCGCAGCGGACCTTCACCACGCCCCCCGACCCCCGCATCGTCTCCGCCGGCCCGCTGAACCGCATCGCCACGAGCACGACGCTGAGCTGCGACGTACGGTACGTCACCGACGCCCAGCCGGAGTTCTTCAGCGGCAACGCGTGCGGGACCTTCGCCGTCGTGGCCGGCACCTTGTACACCCCCGTCGGCGTGCCGCTCGGCCCCGGCGGCACCGCGCTGACCCCGGTGTCGCAGAGCCTCCCGACCGGGTCCGGCACCGCCGCCGACCCCTACCAGCTCCGCACCGTGGTGGCGGCCGGCGCAACCGGCGTACGCCTCGTCCAGACCGACGCCTACGTCGTGGGCGAGGAGTCGTTCCGAACCGACGTCGTGGTCGAGAACACCTCCGGCTCACCGCAGCCGGTCCGGCTCTACCGCGCCGGGGACTGCTTCCTCAACAACTCCGACTCCGGCTTCGGCGCCCGCGACCCCGTCAGCGGCGCCGTGGCCTGCGTGGGCGGCAGCGGCGGCCAGCCGACCTCGCGCATCGAGCAGTTCTACCCGCTCACCGCCGGCGCGCATCACTACGAGGCCGGGTACAGCCAGGTCTGGACGCAGATCGGGAATCACGCCGCGTTCCCGGACACGTGCCGCTGCACCGAGCCCATCGACAACGGCGCCGGGCTGAGCTGGGACGTGACCGTGCCGGCCCACGGGACGCAGACCGTCTCCTCGCTGCTCACCTTCTCCCCGCTGGGGCACGTCCCGCTGTCGGTCGGTCTGCACGCCGACTCGCCGACCACGCCCGCCGGCGGGGGCAACGGCTACACGATCACGGTCCGCAACCCGAACGCCAGCCCGGTCGCGCTCGACGCGATCACCGCGGACCTGCCGCCCGGGTTCGCCTACCGGCCCGGCACGACGAGCGGGGCGACCACGGCGAACCCCTCGATCGCCGGCGGCCACCTGACGTGGGCCGGCCCGATCACCGTGCCGGCCGGCGGCCAGGCGTCGATCCACTTCGGCGTGACGGCGCCCGCCGGGACCGGCACCGGCACCGCCCAGGCCGGCGCGGTGGCCGCCGGCTTCACGATCGTCTCCAGCGGCAGGACGGCCGCCGTGCAGGTGACCCCGGCCGTGCCCCCCGGCCCGGCGGACCTGCGGGTCGGCGTGTCCCTGCTCGCCGGCCACCCGCTCGTCGTCGGGAAGGAGTCCACCTACCGCTTCTCGATCACCAACGCGGGGCCGTCCGCGGCGGTCGGCGTGGTCCTCCGGGTGACGCTGCCGCCCGGGCTGCGCTACGTGAGCGCGACCCCCGGGCCCTGCACCGTCTCCCGCCAGGTGGTGAGCTGCCCCGTCGGCGGGCTCGCGGTCGGGGCGCGGGCGGAGATCCGGATGCGCGTGCGGGCCGTCTCGACGGCCGCCGGGCGCCTCGCCGTCAGCGTCACCGGCGCAGGCTTCGACCCCGCCGGCGGGTCGAACGCCGTCGCCCTCGCCGCCGGCGCCGCCCCACCGGCGCCCGTGCCCGCACGGACCGTGAACCTCGCCTCGGTCTCCGGCCGCGTGCGGGTGAAGCTCCCGGGCAGCCGGCGCTACCAGGCCCTCGAACGGGCGCGCTCGGTGCCGGTCGGCACGATCGTCGACGCGACCAGGGGGCGGGTCCGGATCACCTCCGCCCGTGATGCGAAGGGCCACACGCAGGCGGCGGACTTCTACGAGGGCGCCTTCCGGATCACCCAGCGCCGGGCCCGGCCGCTCATCACCGAGCTGACGCTCTACGGGGGCGACTTCTCCGGCTGCCGCCCGTCTCAGCGGGCGGCCGCGCGGGCCGCGCGCCGGCGCAAGGGCGGCCGCGGACGCCACCTCTGGGGCAACGGCAAGGGCAAGTTCCGCACACGCGGGCGCTACGGCGCCGCCACGGTTCGCGGGACGATCTGGCTCACCGAGGATCGCTGCGCGGCCACGCGCGTCAAGGTGGCGCGGGGCGTGGTGGCGGTGAGGGACTTCACGCGCGGCAAGACCGTGACGGTCCGCACCGGGCGCAGCTACAGCGCGCGGGCTCCTCGGCGGCGATGAGCGCAGCGCCCGGGGCCGCGGGCGCCGCGGGCCCGCTGGCGCAGGCGCTCGGCACCCCCGCGCTGCGCCGGCTGCAGGTCGGCTGGGCGGCCGCGTCGCTGGCCTCGTGGGGCCTCATGGTCGTCTTCGGGCTCTACGCCTACGAGGCGGGCGGCACCGCGGCGGTCGGCGTGGCCGCGCTCGTGCGCATGGTGCCGGCCGGCATCCTGGCGCCGCTCGCCGGCCTCGCCGCCGACCGCTTCTCGCGCCGCGACGTCCTCGTCGCCGCGAGCGTCGCGCGCGCCCTCCTGCTGGCGGCGATCGCCGTGGTGGCCGCCGCGGGCGCGCCGATCGCGGTCGCGATGGCCCTGGCCGCGATCTTCACCGCCGTGACGACCGCGATCAACCCGGCCGTCGCCGCGCTGCTGCCGGACCTCGTCGAGACGCCCCGGCAGCTCGCCGCGTCGAACGCGATCCTGCGCGCGGTGGAGCACGGCGGGTTCCTCGTCGGCTCGCTCGCCAGCGGCGTCCTGGTGGCCGTGGCCGGCACCGACGGCGCCTTCGCCGCGATCGCCGCCGCGGCGCTGATCCCGGTCGTCGTCTGGAGCCTCATCCGCCGCGATCCCCCGCCGCCGCACCGGGCGGAGCCGCTCGAGTCGACGCGCCACGAGATCGCGCTCGGCCTGCGCACCGTGATCGCCGACCCGCCGATGCGCATCCTCGTGAGCCTGATGGGCACCTCGACGCTCATCGAGGGCGCGCTGGACGTGCTCGTCGTCGTGACCGCGCTCTCGCTGCTCGACATGGGGGCCTCCGGCGTGGGCTGGCTCAACGCCGCGTGGGGCCTCGGCGGCCTGGCGGGCGGGGCCGTCGCCCTCCAGGTGCTCGGGCGCGGCCGGGTGAGCTCGGCGTTCGCCGTGGCGAGCCTGCTCATCGGGGTCCCGCTCGTCGTGCTCGGGCTCCTCCCCGGCGTGCCGCTGGCCGTGGTGCTCCTGACGGTGCTGGGGACCGGCTACGTGACCGTCGAGATCTCGGGTCAGACGCTGCTCCAGCGGCTCGTCCCCGACGAGATGTGCGCCCGGGTGTTCGCGGTGGTGGAGAGCTCGTTCTGGCTGACGACCGCGCTGGGCGGGATCCTCGCCGTCCCGCTCGTGGACCTGCTCGGCGATCGCGGCGCGCTCGTCTTCTGCGGGGCCTGCCTGCCGGCGGCCTTCCTCGCTCGCTGGCGGGCGCTCGCCCGGTTCGAGGACGCGGCGCCGGTCCCGGCCGCCGAGTTCGCCGCGCTGCGGCACGTCCCGCTGTTCGCCCCGGTGCCGATGGTCGCGGTGGAGAACCTGGCGCGAAAGGTCGAGCGGGTGCCGCTCGGCGTCGGCGAGACGCTCTTCCGGGAGGGGGACGCGGGCGACCGCTTCTACGTCGTGGCCGAGGGCGAGCTGGCGGTCCTCAAGGCGGGCGTCACGGTTGACCACTCCCCCGCCGGGGACTACGTGGGCGAGATGGCGCTGCTGCGAGATCAGCCGCGCAACGCGACGATCACCGCGAGCCGGGACAGCCTGCTCTTCGCCCTCGATCGCGACGACTTCATCACCGTCGTCACGGGACATCAGCGATCGGCGTCCGCGGCGGACGTCGTGATGGCCGCGCGGGCGGCGAACGTTCCTCCCCTCTCCGCCGCGCCGGGGGATGGCCGGACGGCCACGACCCGAGGCTCGCGATGAGCCCGCAGCCGCGCCGCTCGCGCCGGCGCCTGTCGTTGCTCGCCGCCGCGGCGGCGCTCGCCGCGCTCGTCGCCGGGCTCGCGTACGGGGCCAACCTCCTTCGCGCCCCCGAGCTCCAGACGGTGGACGCGCGCTTCCAGGTCCGGCCGGCGCGGGCCGCGCCGAAGGACGTCGTGCTCGTCGCGATCGACGACGTCTCGTTCGGCGAGCTGCGACGGCGCTTCCCCTTCCCGCGCCGGCTCTACGCTCGCGCCCTCGACCACCTTCGCGGCGCCGGGGCCCGCGCCATCGGAGTCGACGTCCAGTTCACCGAGCCGACCGACGCGGCGGACGACGACGCGCTCGTCGCCGCCGTGCGTCGCGCACCGGGCACCGTGCTGGCCACGACCGAGGTCGACGCGCGCGGCCGCAGCAACGTCTTCGGCGGTGACGACGTGCTCCGGTCGATCCGGGCGCGGGTCGGCAACACCTCGCTTCCCAGCGACCGCGACGGCATCTACCGGCGGCTCCCCTATTCGGTCGACCGGCTCAGGACGTTCGCCGTGGTGCTCGCCGAGCAGGCCTCCGGCCGCGCCGTCGGCCGCGCGGCCTTCCCGGCCGACCCGGTCCCGATCGACTTCGCGGGCGGCCCCGGCACGGTGCCCTCGATCCCGTTCTCGCGCGTCGTCTCGGGGCGCTTCCCGCCCGCGGCGGTGCGCGGCAAGATCGTGATCCTCGGCGCGACCTCGCCCTCGCTCCAGGACGTCCACCCGACGAGCGCCGCGCGGGGCGAGCCGATGGCCGGGCCGGAGATCAACGCCAACGCGGTCGCGACCGTCCTCGCCGGGTTCCCGTTGCACGAGACGCCCGGCTGGGTCGACCTCGGGCTGATCGCCGCGCTCGCCCTCGTCGTGCCCCTGGGCAGCCTGCGCCAGCGCACGCTGCGCCCGCTGATCCTCGGCGGCGCCATCGCCGTCCTCTTCACGGTCGGCGTCCAGGTCGCCTTCGACCGTGGCTGGATCGTCCCGTTCACCTACCCGCTGCTCGCCCTGCTGCTCGCCACGGCCGGGACGATCGTCGTCGACTACCTGCTCGAGACCCTCGAGCGCGAGCGGGTGCGCGACCTCTTCTCCCGCTTCGTGGGCGAGCCGGTGGTCGACGAGGTGCTCGCCGAGGCCGACACCCGCACCTGCGCCTGGGCGGCGTCGAGCGCGTGTGCACCGTGATGTTCTGCGACCTGCGCGGCTTCACGTCGTTCTCGGAGAAGCTGCCCGGCCGACCGCGTGATCGAGGTCGTCAACGTCTACCTGGGCGAGATGAGCGAGGCGATCCTCGACGCGGGCGGCACCCTGCTCGCCTACATGGGCGACGGGATCATGGCGCTGTTCGGCGCCCCGCTCGAGCAGCCCGACCACGCCGACCGCGCGCTCGACGCCGCCCGCGAGATGGTCGGACCGCGGCTCGACCGGCTGAACGGGTGGCTCGTGGCGAACGGCCTGCCGGGCGACTTCCGCATGGGGGTGGGCCTGAACAGCGGCGAGGTGATGGCCGGCAACGTCGGCTCCCAGCGGCGGCTCGAGTACACGGCCATCGGCGACACGACGAACACCGCCTCGCGGTTGGAGGGCCTGACGAAGACGGCCGGCCGGATGGTGCTCGTGGCCGAGTCGACGCGGGAGCTCATGACGCGCGCACCCGACGACCTCGCCTTCCTCCAGGAGGTCGAGATCCGCGGGCGCTCGGGACGGTTGCGGGTCTGGGGGCTGCCCGACCCGCCCGGCGCACCGGGCGCCCCGGGCGCCGGCGAGCGTCAGGAGGCGCCGGTGGGCGACCGGCCCGCGTAGCCCGCGCGGGCCGCTACGACGCGTCGCGCAGGCGCTGGGCCTCGGGCAGCGCCTCGAGCTTCTTCAGCGTGTGGTTCTCGATCTGGCGGATGCGCTCGCGCGTGACGTTGAAGGCCCGGCCGACCTCCTCGAGCGTGCGCGGCTTTCCGCCGGTGAGCCCGAAGCGCATCTCGATCACCTCCCGCTCGCGGCACGGGAGCGCGGCGAGCGCCCGGCGCACGTTCTCGCGCCGCAGGTTCTCCGAGGCGATCTCGAACGGCGACTCGGCGCTCTTGTCCTCCACGAAGTCGCCGAGCTCGGACTCCTCCTCGTCGCCGACCGGCTTCTCCAGCGACACGGGCTGCTGCGCCATCCGCATGATGTCGCGCACCTCGCGGATGGAGCAGTCGAGCTCGAGCGCGATCTCGGCGTCCGTCGGCTCGCGACCGAGCTGCTGGACGAGCTGGCGCTCGACGTGCACGACCTTGTTGAGCCGCTCGACCATGTGGACGGGGATGCGGACCGTGCGGCCCTTGTCGGCGATCGCACGGGTCACCGCCTGGCGGATCCACCACGTCGCGTAGGTGGAGAACTTGAAGCCCCGGCGATGGTCGAACTTCTCGACGGCCCGGATGAGCCCGAGCGAGCCCTCCTGGATGAGGTCGAGGAACGTGAGGCCTCGACCCAGGTAGCTCTTCGCGATCGAGACGACGAGGCGGAGGTTCGCCTCGACCATGCGCTGCTTCGCCTCCAGGTCGCCCTTCTCGATGCGCTTGGCGAGGTCCTGCTCCTCCTGCGCGGTGAGCAGGTTCACCCGGCCGATCGACCGGAGGTAGAGGCGCAGCGAGTCGAGGCTCGGCTCGACCGTGAGGTCGATGACCGGCCGGCGCGGCAGCTCGGGCGTCGCGCGGCTCTCGACGCCGTCCGCGGTCGTCCCGTCCTCCTTCGGCGCCGCGGACGTGACCGGGCGGCCGTCCTCTCCGACGACGTCGATGCCCTGCTCGGCGAGATGCGCGTCGAGGTCGCGGCGCTGCTCCTTGGTGACCTCGACCTCCTCGAGGCGCGCCGCGATCTCCTCGTGGGTGAGGAAGCCCTGCTCCTGGCCCCGGGCGACGAGGTCGCGCAGCTCCTCGAGCTCGGCCACCGGAACCTCGTCCGCGAGCAGCGCCTGCGCCTTCTCGGTCATACCCCACCACCTCGGCGATGCGTCATCCTGCAGGACCCCGGTGGGCTCCCGTTCTCCCTCACTCCCATGTGCACCTCTCCCGACCGTTGCGCGGCGGTGACCGCCACGGGGTCGAGCCTCGTACCCCCGGCAACCCGGAGTCGACTCACCCATCGGCAGGTCGGGAGTGATACCACGCTCACGGGCCCTGTGAAGCAGTACCCAAACCGCGTATACGCTTCTCATACCTCCCCAGCAGCGGAGCCACCGTGACACCCATCGAGATCACCGCCCCCGACGTACAGGCCGACCTCCCCGCGCTGCACGTGTCGCTCTCGCGCGTCGGCGTGACCGGCGTGGAGAAGATCGTCCGCATCCGGCAGAACGGATCGGAGCAGCTCTTCTCCGCCAACCTCGACTGCTACGTCGACCTCGGGCCGCGCCAGAAGGGCGCGCACATGTCGCGCTTCGAGGAGGTCGTGAACGCCGCGATCGGCGAGGTCGTGCTCGGCGAGTCGGTCTTCAAGGCCGAGCGGCTCGCGGAGCGGATCGCGGAGCTCGTGCGCGAGCGCCAGGACGCGCGTCGCGCCGAGGTGACGATCGCCGCCCGCTACCCCGAGCACAAGCCGGCGCCGGAGTCCGGGATCCTCACGCAGGAGATCTACACGCTCTTCGGCTCCGCCGTCGCGGCGGAGTCCGGCACCCGCCGCATCGTCGGCGTGGCCGCCGCCGGCATGACCGCCTGCCCGTGCGCGCAGCAGCTCGTGGCCGGCCGCGCGCGTGAGCGGCTGGCCGGGGAGGGCTACGGCGACGAGGAGATCGAGCGGATCCTCGACGCGGTCCCGGTGGCGACGCACAACCAGCGCGGGCTCGGCACGCTGCTCATCGGCTGCCCGGCCGGGTGCGACGAGGAGATCGAGGCGGCCACGCTGCTCCAGATCGTCGAGGAGTCGATGTCCTCGGAGATCTACGAGCTCATGAAGCGCTCCGACGAGGGCGCCGTGGTCGAGAAGGCGCACCGCCGCCCGCGCTTCGTGGAGGACTGCGTGCGCGAGATGGTCGGCGGCGTGATCGCGCGCTTCGGGCACCTCGACGACGACGCCTGGGTGTCGGCCCGCCAGGAGAACCTCGAGACCATCCACCAGCACAACGTCGCCGCCGAGCGCTTCGGCCTGCTCGGCGAGCTGCGCCACGAGCTCGCCACCGGCGAGCACCCGGTGCGGGCCACGAGCCGCGAGGCGTGGCTCGAGGGCGGCGGCTGAGGGCGCGGTCGCGCCCCGCGCCGCGAGTCAGCCGGCCCGGGAGGCCCGCCGCTGCGAGCGGGCGCGGCGGGCGTCCTCGAGCGTGCGGCGCAGGCCGAACGCGTAGTCGAGCCCCGACGCCACCGTGACCGCGACGGTGAGGTAGACCAGGGCGTCGAGCCACGCCGGGCTTCCGTCGACGAGGATGAGCGCGAAGACCATCCCGACCTGGAGGACCGTCTTCGCCTTGCCGAACGTGCTCGCGGCGATCACCACGCCCTGCGCCCCGGCCGCCGCCCGCAGCGCGGTGACCGCGAACTCGCGGGCGATGATCACCATCGCGACCCACGGGGCGACGCGGTTCAGCGACACCAGCGCGAGCAGCGCGGCGATGATCAGCAGCTTGTCGGCGATCGGGTCCATCAGCTTCCCGAACGTCGTGACCGCGTCCCGCGAGCGCGCGAGGTGGCCGTCGACCGCGTCGGTGAGCGACGCCACCGCGAACACGATCGCCGCGAGCACGTCGCCGTTGGAGGTCTGGTCGAGCAGGGCGACCACGAGGACCGGGACGAGCAGGATCCGGACCAGCGTGAGGAGGTTGGGGACGTTCAGCGCGGCCACGGCGACGGAGCGTAGCCGCTCCGCCGCCGCCGGCCGGGGGGCCCGGGCCCGACCCGTCCACCGCGGGAGGGCTACGCCTTGAGCCGCCGTCCGGTGCGGAAGAGCCAGGCGCTCCACGCCACCACCCCCGCGGTGAGCGCGGCGGCGATGGCCAGCGAGAGGACGATGCTCACGTCGCTCGTCCCGAGGAACCCGTAGCGGACCGCGGCGATCATGTAGACGAGCGGGTTCGCGTGCGAGATCTCGCGCCACGGCTCGGGCAGGCGCTCGATCGAGTAGAAGACCCCGCCGAGGAAGCTCAGCGGGAGGATCACGATGTTCTGCACGAACCCGGCGTGGTCCCACGTCTGGGCGTAGATCCCGACCACGACGCCCAGCGAGCTGAACAGGGCGACGGCGAGGGCCACCGCGAGCGCGAGCTCGAACGGGTGCCGGACCGGCACCGCGACGACGAGCGCGGCGGCGGCGACGAGCAGGACGCCGATGCACAGCGCCCGCACCGCGCCGCCGAGCGAGAGGCCGAGGTTGACCTCCCACGGGCGCATCGGGGCCGCGAGCACGTCGTGGATGTAGCGGTCGAAGCGCGCCTGGAAGACCGAGGAGGAGTTGTTCGCGTAGGCGGCCTGGACCATCGCCATCGTCACGATCCCGGGCACGATGAACACCTCGTAGGCGACGCCGTCGATCTGCCTGATCCGCCCGCCGAGCGAGAGCCCGAAGACGAGGATGAAGAGGAACGAGGAGAGGACCGGGGCGGCGATGGTCTGCGACCACAGCTTGAGCACGCGGAGGACCTCGCGCGCGGCCAGCCAGCCCAGCGGCGTGCTCACGCCGGGGTCCCCATCGCCTTCACGTAGACGTCGGCGAGCGACGCGGCCCCGTAGTGGGCGCGCAGCCCGTCGGCGGTGTCCCGCGCGATGAGGCGGCCGTCGCGGATGAGCGCGATGTCCTCGCACAGCTCGTCGGCCTCCTCGAGGTAGTGCGTGGTGAGGAGGATCGTCGTCCCCGTGTCGTGGAGCCGGTGGATGTAGCGCCACAGCTCGAGGCGCAGCTCGAAGTCCACGCCGGCGGTCGGCTCGTCGAGGATCACCAGGCGCGGCTCGTGCATGAGCGCCCGCGCCAGCAGGAGCCGGCGCCGCATGCCCCCGGACAGCTTCGGCGCGCGCACGCCGGCCTTCGCCCGCAGGTCGAAGACGTCCATCATCTCCCCGGCGCGGCGGCGCGCCCGGGCCCGATCCATCCCGTAGTAGCCGCCGTGGTAGACGAGCGTCTCCTCCACGTCGAGGAAGCGGTCGAGGTTCACGTCCTGCTCGGCGAGGCCGACGAGGCGCCGCGCCGCGGACTCGTGGTGCGGGCGCCCGAAGACCTCGATGTCGCCCGCCGTGACCCGGATGAGGTTGCAGACCGCGCTGATCAGCGTCGTCTTGCCCGCGCCGTTGGGCCCGAGCAGGCCGAAGAACTCCCCGTCCGGGACGGTGAGGTCGAAGCCGTCGAGGGCGAGGAAGCCGTCGTCGTAGCGCTTGGTCAGCCCGCGCAGGGCGAGCGCGGGCACGGGGTCGGTGGCGGGCATGAGCATCCGAGGCTAGTACCCGGGTTGCCCCCCGGGGGATCATGTGGGCGATGCGCGCGATGGTGCTGGACCGACCCGGGCGGCCGCTGCGCCCGGCCGAGGTTCCCGATCCCGAGCCCGGTCCCGGCGAGGTGGGGCTCCGCGTCCACGCCTGCGGCGTCTGCCGCACCGACCTCCACCTGCTCGACGGAGAGGTCGCCGTGCCCCATCCGCCGGTGATCCCGGGCCATCAGATCGTCGCCACCGTGGACGCCGCCGCCGAGGGGGTCGAGCTCGCCCGTGGGACGCGGGTCGGCGTGCCGTGGCTCGGCTGGACGTGCGGCCGCTGCCGCTACTGCACGAGCGGCCGGGAGAACCTGTGCGATCGGGCCGAGTTCACCGGCCGCGACCGCGACGGCGGCTACGCGGAGCGGTGCGTGGCCGACGCGCGCTTCTGCTTCCCGCTGCCGGACGGCTACCCGGATCTCCAGGCCGCGCCGCTGCTCTGCGCCGGGCTCATCGGCCACCGCGCCTACCGCATGGCGGGCGAGGCGCCCCGGCTGGGGCTCTACGGCTTCGGGGCGGCCGCGCACATCTGCTGCCAGGTCGCGGTGTGGGAAGGGCGGACGGTGTACGCGCTCACCCGGCCCGGCGACACGGCCGCCCAGGCGCTCGCGCGCGACCTCGGGGCGGCGTGGGCCGGGGGAACCGACGAGCCGGTCCCCGACGAGCTCGACGCCGCGCTGATCTTCGCGCCGGCCGGCGAGCTCGTGACGCTGGCGCTGCGGGCGTGCGCGAAGGGCGGGGTCGTCGTCTGCGCCGGCATCCACATGAGCGACATCCCCTCGTTCCCCTACGCCGAGCTGTGGGGCGAGCGCGCGATCCGCTCGGTCGCCAACCTGACGCGCGCCGACGCGCGGGAGTTCCTCGCGCTCGCGCCGCGCGTGCCGGTGCGCACCCACGTCACGACCTACCCGCTGGACGCCGCGAACGAGGCCCTCGCCGACCTCCGTGCCGGGCGCTTCACGGGTTCGGCGGTCCTGGTGCCCGAGGGCGGCTGAGCCGACCCCCTAGGGTGGGAGCCCCGCCCCGGATCTCTCACCGCTAGGAGCCCGCCCATGCCCCTCGTCCCCATGGTCATCGAGCGCACCGCCCGTGGCGAGCGCGAGTTCGACATCTTCTCGCGGCTGCTGAACGAGCGGATCATCTTCCTCGGCCAGCCGGTCGACGACACGATCGCGAACCTCGTCGTCGCCCAGCTGCTCCACCTCGAGTCGCAGGACCCCGAGAAGGACATCTCGATCTACATCAACTCCCCCGGCGGCTCGATCTACGCCGGGCTGGCGATCTACGACACGATGCAGTTCATCAAGCCCGACGTGGCGACGATGTGCGTCGGGATCGCCATGTCGATGGGCTCGCTGCTGCTCACCGGCGGGACGAAGGGCAAGCGGATGGCGCTGCCGAACTCCCGCATCCTCATCCACCAGCCCTCCGCCGGCTTCGAGGGCCAGTCGACCGACATCGAGATCCACGCGCGCGAGATCCTCGACACGCGGCGGCGGATCGACGAGCTCTACGCCCTCCACACCGGCCAGACGGTCGAGCAGGTCCACGCGGACATGGAGCGCGACCGCTTCTTCTCCGCCGAGGAGGCCGCGAGCTACGGGCTGATCGACCGGGTGATCACGACGCACTGAGGTCGATGGAGCGCGGGGCCACGATCGCGTGCTCGATCGCGCCGAGACCCTCGATCTCGATGCGCACCACGTCTCCGTCGGCCAGGAAGCGCGGCGGGTCCATCGCCATGCCGACGCCGCTCGGCGTCCCGGTGAGGATGAGGTCGCCCGGCTCGAGGGTCACCGCCTCGGCGATGAAGGCCACGAGCCGCTCGATCCCGAAGATGAGATCCGCGGTGCTCGCGTCCTGGCGCAGCTCGCCGTTGACCCACGTGCGAAGGCGCAGCGCCTCCGGATCCGGAACCTGGTCGCGCGTGGTGATCCAGGGACCCCACGGGCAGAAGGTGTCGGCGCCCTTCGCCCGGGTCCACTGCGGCTCGCGGCGCTGGAGGTCGCGGGCGCTCACGTCGTCGGCGACCGCATAGCCGGCGACCCGGCCGCCCGCGCCCATCACGACGGCGAGCTCGCCCTCGTAGTCGAGCCGGCGCACGACCGGGGGGCGGACGACCGGCCCCGAGGGCGGCGCCGCGGCGCCGGGGGACTTGGTGAACACGATCGGCGCCTCCGGCGGCTCGCCGCCGGTCTCGGCCGCGTGGGTGGCGTAGTTCAGGCCGATCCCGAAGATCATCCGCGGCCGGGGCACCGGCGCGAGCAGCCGCACGTCGGCGAGCGGCCAGCGCTCCCCGCGGGCCGGCGCGAGATCGCCGCCGGCGAGCCGCTCCACCACGCTCGCCCCGTCCTCGAAGGCGACCGCCTCCTCGCCGCCGGCCTCGCCACCCAGCGGCGCGTCGTGGCCGGGCGGGATGAAGGTGATCAGGCGCATCGAGCGCCGGAGCCTATCCCGCCGCGCCGGTCTCCTCCTCGGCGTGGGCGGCCTCCACATGGGTGACCGGGAGCCCGAGGCCCCGCGCCTTGCTCACGAGGTCGAGGTGCAGCCAGCGCGACACGCGCGCGGGGAGCGTGGAGATGATGATCTCGTCGGGATGGCCGAGGTTCACGGCATCCTGGATCGCGGACAGCGGCTCGGCGACGCCGACCTCGCCGGTGACCTCGGAGCCGGCCGCCTCGGCGAGCTTCGGCAGCGCGACGTCGAGCGCCGCGCGCGCCTCGTCGCGGCCGCGGGTGTCGTCCTCGGGGTCCATCACGCGGGCGAGGCCGTGGACCGACGCCGGGACCAGGAGATGGAACGTCGCGGCCCCACGGCCCGCACGCTCACGCACCGCGTCCAGGAGCCCGGGGGTCGCCGCGGTGCGGTTGGCGACGACGAGGACCTTCGCCGGATCCGGCACTGACCCACCTCCCGGGCTGGATGTGCGACGTCGGCTCCGACGCTAGCGCGGCCCCGGCGCACCGGCAAGGGTGCCTCCCGGCCGCCCCCCGCCGACGGCCTCCCGGCCCGCCCCCCGCCGACGGCCGTCCGGCCCGGCCCCCCGCCGACGGCCGTCTTGCACGCCTCCCCCGCCGACGGGGTACGGTGGGGCGATGCGCGGGCAGGCACACGCCCGGGGCGGCGGCGCCTTCGCGCTGGGCGCGCTGGTGGGAGGCGCGGCGGCCGCCGCCGTGGCACGCCGACGCGGGCGCCGGGCCCAGGATCGCGCGGAGCTCGAGCGCGCCCTGCGCAGCGCGCGCGACACCGCCGGCGCCTTCCGCTCGGTCATCGACGCCGCGCCCGATCCGATCGCGCTCCTCGACGCCACCGGGACCGTCCGGGTCGAGAATCCGGCGATGCGGCGCGTCCGGCTCGCGGTGGAGCGCAGCGCGGGCCCCGAGGGCTTCCGGCGCGCCTTCCACGTCGAGGGCTCGGGGCCGGCGCTGGAGGTGCGCGACGAGGTTCAGCTCCTCGGCCGCAACGCGCTCTACGCCCGCTACGTCGGGCCGGTGCGCGATACGCGGGGCGATCTGGTCGGGCGGCTCGTGGTGCTGCGCGACGTCACCGGCGAGCGCGAGGCGGATCGGCTCAAGGACGAGTTCTTCGCGCTCGTCTCCCACGAGTTCCGCACCCCCCTGACCTCGGTGATCGGCTACGTGGAGCTCGTCCTCGACGACGAGGAGCAGCTCGTCGCCGACGAGCACCGCCACTTCCTCTCGGTGGTCGACCGCAACGCCACCCGCCTGCTCCGGCTCGTCGGCGACCTGCTGTTCGCCGCGCAGGTCGAGGCCGGGCGCCTCCAGCTCGAGGTCGGGGACCTCGATCTCGCCGCCGTCGTCCGCGACGCGCTGGAGGCGGCGCGCCCGGTGGCCGAGGACCGCGGGATCGTGCTGACCGCCGACATCGCCGACCTCCCGCCGTGCCGCGGCGACCACGACCGCCTCGGGCAGGTGCTCGACAACCTCGTCTCCAACGCGCTGAAGTTCACCGACGTCGGCGGCACCGTCGGGGTGCGCGTCGCCGGCGAGGGCGACACCGCCGTCATCGAGGTGACCGACAGCGGGCCGGGCATCCCGCCCGAGGAGCAGCACCGGCTCTTCGAGCGCTTCTTCCGGGCGACGACCGCGACCTCGCGCGCCATCCCGGGCGTCGGCCTCGGCCTCACGATCGTGCGGGCGATCGTCGAGGCCCACGGGGGCAACGTGACGCTGCGGAGCGCGGACGGCGAGGGCGCGACCTTCCGCGTCGAGCTGCCGCTGACCCCGGCCGAGGCCGGAGAGGACGTGACCCGCGGCGGCAGCGGGATCGCGCTGTAGCGCCCTTCGGCGCTAGGAGGCCTGCGCGCTGCCGCCGACCAGCGTGCTGCGGGGCCGGTAGCGATAGCCGAAGCCGCGCACGGTCTCCAGCGGACCGCCGTTGCCGGCGTCCCAGCCGAGCTTGCGCCGCAGGTAGCCGACGTAGAGCTTCACCTGGTCGGGCGCGACGGTGTCCGGATCGCCCCAGACGAGCTCGAGCACCTGCTCGCGGCTCAGGACCTGGTTCGGGTGCCGCACGAAGGCGGCGAGCAGCCGGAACTCGAGCGGGGTGAGCGCGACCTCGCGCCCCTCGGCGACGACCTCCCGGCTGGCGAAGTCGATCGAGACCTCGCCGTCGGCGTAGGCCTCGCGCACCTCGGGCGCCGACGGCGAGCGGCGCAGCAGCGCCTCCACGCGGGCGAGCAGCTCCTGGCGGCCGAACGGCTTCGTCACGTAGTCGTCGGCCCCGGCCTTGAGGCCGCGGACCTTGTCCATCTCCGCCGCCCGGGCGGTCAGCATGAGGACGGGGACGTCGCTGAGGTCGCGGATGCGCTCGAGCGTCTGCCAGCCGTCGAGGTCGGGCATCGTGACGTCGAGCACGACGAGGCTCGGCTTGCCCGCGTGAAGCCGCTGCAGGGCCTCGGGACCGCTCGCCGCCTCGGTCACGACGAAGCCGGCGCGCTCGAGCAGGATCCGGATCAGGCGCCGCACATCCAGCTCGTCGTCGACCACAAGGATGTTCGCGCGCTCCGTCATACCTTTCTCATACCAGATTCCTGCGGTTTCCCCCTCGTCACCGTGAATGATCGGCGTCCGTGGCCAGAGTCTTGATCGCTGAACCCACGCCTGAAATCCGCCTGCTCCTCGAGCGGGCGGTCGAGCGGCTGGGCCACGCGCTCGTCCCGCACGAGCGGGCCGACGCCTCCGATCCTCCGGACACCGACATCCTCCTGCTCGAGCCGGCCCTCACCGGCGGCCTCGATCTGGCCCGCGGCCTGCGCGCGCGGCGCCCCGACGCCGCGATCGTGGTCTGCAGCATCTACCCGCCGACGGCGGAGACGCTCGCCCTCGAGCCGGCCGCGCTGCTCGAGAAGCCCTTCACGCTCGAGGCCCTCGATCGGGCGCTCGTCGTCGCGGCCGAGCGCGTCGGGGAGCCGGTCGTGCCGCGGCTGCGCATCGCCGAGACGCACTGAGGTCGCCGCCCGCTCGCCGGCGGGCCGCGTCATCTCGTGCGCCGCACGAGCCACGAGTACTTCTCCGCTTTCTGGTAGGCCGCGTCCTTCGCCAGCTTCTGGACCTCGATCGAGAGCGTCGGGTAGACGTGGATCATCCCGGCGAGATCGGCGAGCCGGAGCTTCTCGTGCACGGCGAGCGCGAGCTCGTGCACCAGCTCGCCGGCGGCCGGGGCGAGGACGTGGGCCCCGACCACCCGCTTCCTCGCGGTCACGATGACGATCTCCCCCGCCTCGGCGCCGTCGGCGCGCGCGCGGTCGGAGTGGTCGAGCCCCTCGCGGAAGACCTCCACGTCGTCGGGGTCGTGGCGCTCGTGCGCCTCGGCGATCGTCATGCCGACGTGCGCGAGCTCCGGGTCCGTGAAGGTGCACCACGGCACGAGCGCGTCGGCGCGGCCCTTGCCCGGGAAGAACATGTCGCGCACCGCCTGCGCGGCCTCGTAGCCGGCGGCGTGGGTGAAGCGGTGGCGTCCGGTCAGGTCGCCGACGGCATAGATCGAGGCGACGCTCGTGCGCGAGCGCTCGTCGACGACGACCCCGCGCGGGGCGAGCGCCACCCCGAGCGCCTCGAGACCCAGGCCCTCGACGTTCGGCCGCCGACCCGCGCCGAGGACGACCTCCGCGGCCGACCAGCGGCCCGGACGCCCGCGCGCGGTGCCGTGCACGACCTTCGCGCCGTCCTCGAGCGCGACCCGCTCGATCTCGACGCCGAGCCGGAGGTCGACGCCCTCGGCGAGCAGGCGCTCCTGCAGGCGCGCGACGAGCTCCGGCTCGTCGCGCGGCAGGATGCGGTCGCCGCGCTCGAGGACGGTGGCCGGCACCCCGAGCCGGGCGAAGGCCTGGGCCATCTCGACCGAGATCGGGCCCGCGCCGATGAAGACCGCGCTCGACGGCGCGCGGTCGGCCTCGAACACGGTCTCCGACGAGAGGAAGCCGGCCTCCTCCAGGCCGTCGATCGGCGGCACGACCGGCCGGCTGCCGGTGGCCAGCAGGACGAAGCGGGCCTCGAGCGGCTCGCCGTCGACCTCGACCGTGTTCGGCCCGGTGAGGGTGGCGTCGCCGAGGCGCACCTCGCAGCCCATCTCGCGGTAGTGGTCGGCGTTGTCCTCGGCGTCGGCGATCTTCTGCTGGATCGCCTTGATGCGCGACCACACCCGGGCGGTGTCGATCGCCGGCTCCACGGGGTCGAGGCCGTAGTGGTCGGCGTGGCGCATCGTGTGGGCCGCCTTGGCCGAGGCGAGCAGCGCCTTGCTCGGAACGCATCCGGTCCACAGGCAGTCGCCGCCGACGCGATGGCGCTCGACCGCGCAGACCCGGAGGTCGAGGGTCGCGGCGAACTCGGCGGCGACGAGGCCGCCGGAGCCCAGCCCGATGATGATCAGGTCGTAGCGGCGGGCCATCGGCTCGGCTCTCTCATGGCGGACGGGCCGGGTGGCGCACGAGGACGCGCTCCGGGTCGGCGGGATGATCCCGCACGGGCGGCGGTCCGGCATACTCGTCGGCGTGCGCGCGGCGATCCTCTCCGCCTACGGCGACGTTCCCTCGCCGGGCGAGTTCGACCTCCCGGCCGCGGCCGACGGGCAGGAGGTCGTCGACGTCGAGGTCGCGGGTCTGAACCCGATCGACGTCTCGCTCGCCTCGGGCACGTTCTACGCCGGCGCGCCGGCCCTGCCCTACGTCGTCGGTCGCGAGGGTGTCGGCCGGACCGCGGCCGGCGCACGGGCGTACTTCGACGGCCCGGTCCCGCCGTCCGGCTCGATCGCCGCGCGGGCGCTCGTCGCCTCCTCCTCCCTGCTCCCCGTTCCCGGCGACGTGGACGCCGGAGTGGCGGTCGCCTGCGGGATCGCGGGCCTGGCCGCGTGGCTCGCGCTCGAGTGGCGCGCCGAGCTGCGGCCCGGCGAGACCGTGCTCGTGCTCGGAGCCGGCGGGACGGTCGGGCGCATCGCGGTCCAGGCCGCGAAGCTGCTCGGCGCCGGCCGGGTCGTCGCGGCGGGCCGCGATGCCGGCACGCTGGCGGACCTCGCCTCAGGCGGGGCCGACGCCACCGTGCAGATCGATGCGGTGGACGATCTCGCGGCCGCGCTGCGCGACGCGTGCGAGGGCGGGCCGAACGTCACCGTCGACCCGGTGTGGGGCGCGCCGGCTGCGGCCGCCGTCGACGCGGCCGCCTTCGGCGCGCGACACGTCCAGCTCGGACAGTCGGCGGGCGCCACCGCGGAGCTGTCCTCCAGATCGGTGCGCGGGAAGCTGATGAGCATCCTCGGCCACACGAACTTCGCCGCCCCGGCCGAGGTGAAGGCGGACGCCTTCGCGCGCATGGTCGCCCACGCGGCGGCCGGGGAGATCCAGGTCGAGGTCGAGCGCGTGCCGCTCGACGCCATCGCCGACGCGTGGGCCCGCCAGCAGGCCGCGCCGCACCACAAGCTCGTGATCGAGCCCTGACGCGAGGTTCCCGCTGGCAGCGCGGCGTCGTCCCGGGTAGGGTCGGGCCATGATTCGACTTCCATGGCCGGCCCTCGGAATGACCGCGCTCGCCGCGCTCGCGGGGGCGGCGGCCGCGCCGGCCGCCCAGCCGCGCCACGGAGCGCGCTACACGGGTCACAGCACCCAGGGAAAGCTCGTCGACTTCCAGGTCCGACCGGACGGGAGCGGCCTGAGGTTCTACGAGTGGTCGGTGGTCTACCGCTGCAACACGCCCCGGCTGGGCCGGGTCACCTTCGGGGTCGCGCCGCGCTACGGGAACCACCGGGTCCCGATCCGCGCCGACGGATCGTTCCGCCTGCGGGTGCGCGAGCGCAGCACGATCACCACCGACCTCGGCGCCACCGTGCTCACCACCGGCCACGTGACCTATGCGTTCAGCGGCCGCTTCACCGGAAGGGGACGAACCGCCACCGGCTTCGTCGCGGCGCGCTTCACCGGCACCCGGGGCGTGCGCTGCGACTCGCGGCGCCGCCGCTGGAACGCGCGAACCTAGCGCTCGCCGGGGCGACCCCCTAGGCGCCGAGCACGTGCTCGAGGCGGCGCTCGAGCGCGCCGGCGAGCACGCCCCGCACCGGGCCCTCCTCGAAGCGCTCGACGAGCGTCGCGAGGAAGCCCTCGATCACCAGGCGCTTGGCCGCGGGCTCGCGCAGGCCCCGGGAGCGCAGGTAGAAGAGCTGCTCGGGGTCGATCTGGGCGATCGCCGCCGCGTGGGTGCAGCGCACGTCGTTGGCCTCGATCTCCAGGCCGGGGATCGCGTCGGCGTGCGCGCGCTTGGAGAGCAGGAGGTTGCGGCTCTCCTGAAAGGCGTCGGTCTGCTGGGCGCCCGGGTCGACGCGGATCATGCCGCGCCAGACCGCGCTGGAGCGGTCCTGCAGGACGCCGCGGAAGGCGAGGTCGGAGGTCGTGTGGGCGGCGGCGTGCTCCTGGGTGGTGTCGAAGTCGAGGTGCTGGCGGTGGTGGCCGGCGTAGGCGCCGGTGACCTTCGCGGCGGCGCCCTGGCCGGCGAGCTTCGTCTCCATGCGCACGCGCCCGCGGCCCGAGCCGAAGCCGAGCGCGACCCAGTCGAGCGCGCCGTGCGCGCCGACCTCGGCGCGCTGGGAGCCGAGCACCCAGCTCGGCTCCGCGAGCTCCTGGCCGCAGACGAAGCGCAGGTTCGCGTTCTCGCCGACGACGAGCTCGACCGTCGTGTTGAGCAGGGCGTCGAGGTCCGGCGAGGCGGAGAGCGACTGCTCCCAGACCTCCGCCTGCGCGCCGTCCTCGACGACGATCAGCGTGCGCCAGTTCAGCGCGCTGCGCGTCGCGTCCTGGACGACCGTGAGCACGATCGGGGCCTCGAGCGCCACGCCGCGCGGGACGTAGACGAAGGCGCCGCCGGCGAACTCGGCCTCGTTGCGCGCGACGAAGAGGTCGTCGGGCGCGACGACGCTCCCGAGGTGCTCCGCGACGAGCTCGGGGTGCCGCGCCGCGGCCTCGGCCAGCGGGGCGACCGTCACGCCCTCGGGCACCTCGCCGGCGACGAGCACCGTCTCGCCGTCGACCTGGGTGAGGCGGATCGCGCCCTCGAGTCCCGCGAAGATCTCCGTCGCGCGCCCGGCCGCGGCCGGGTCACCGCCGGCCGCCGGAGCGTAGGCGTCGAGGTCGAGCCCGGTGAGCTCGGTGAACTCCCAGCCCGGCCGGCCCTTGAACTGCGGCAGGCCGAGCTCGTTCGCCCGGGCCGCCGCGGTGACGCGGCGCTCGGCGAGCCACGCCGGCTCGGCGGTGGCCTCCGCGGTCGCGCCGCTCATCCGATGCTGCCCTCCATCTGCAACTCGATCAGCCGGTTCATCTCGACCGCGTACTCCATCGGGAGCTCCTTGACGATCGGCTCGATGAACCCGTTGACGATCAGCTTCGAGGCCTCCTCCTCGGTGATCCCGTGGGACATGAGGTAGAAGAGCTGCTCGTCGCCGATCTTCGAGACGGTCGCCTCGTGGCCGACGTTGACGTCGTCCTCGGAGATGCGGATCGTCGGGTAGGTGTCCGAGCGGCAGTCCTCGTCGAGCAGCAGCGCGTCGCAGACGACCTTCGAACGGGCCTCGGTCGCGCCCTTCGCGACCTCGAGCAGCCCGCGGTAGCTCGAGCGTCCGCCGTCCTTGGAGATCGACTTGGCGAAGATGTTCGAGGTCGTGTTCGGCGCGGCGTGGACGATCTTGGCGCCGGCGTCCTGGTGCTGGCCCTTGCCCGCGAAGGCGATCGAGAGGATCTCGCCGTGCGCGCGCTCGCCCATGAGGTAGACGCTCGGGTACTTCATCGTGAGCTTCGACCCGAGGTTGCAGTCCACCCACTCGACCGTCGCGTCGGTCTGCGCGATCGCCCGCTTGGTCACGAGGTTGAAGACGTTCTGCGACCAGTTCTGCACCGTCGTGTAGCGGATCCGCGCGCCGGGCTTGGCGATCAGCTCGACGACGGCGGAGTGCAGCGAGTCCGAGCTGTAGGTCGGCGCGGTGCAGCCCTCGACGTAGTGCACGTAGGAGCCCTCGTCGGCGATGATCAGCGTCCGCTCGAACTGGCCCATGTTCTCGGTGTTGATGCGGAAGTAGGCCTGCAGCGGCATCTCGACGTGCACGCCCGGCGGCACGTAGACGAACGAGCCGCCGGACCACACCGCGGAGTTCAGCGCGGCGAGCTTGTTGTCGTTGGCCGGGATGACCGTGGCGAAGTACTCGCGCACGAGGTCCTCGTGCTCGCGCAGCGCGGAGTCCATGTCGAGGAAGATCACGCCCTGCTGCTCGAGGTCCTCGCGGACCTGGTGGTAGACGACCTCGGACTCGTACTGCGCGCCGACGCCGGAGAGGAACTTCCGCTCGGCCTCGGGGATGCCGAGCCGGTCGAACGTCTTCTTGACGTCGTCGGGGACGTCGTCCCACGAGCGCTCGGCCCGCTCGGAGGCGCGCACGAAGTAGTGGATGTTGTCGAAGTCGACCTCGGCCAGCAGCGGCGAGCCCCAGGTCGGCATGGGCCGGGCGAGGAAGTGGTCGAGCGCCTTGAGGCGGAACTCGCGCATCCAGGCCGGCTCCTGCTTGAACTCGGAGATCTTCTCGACGAGCTCGCGGGTCAGCCCCTTCGGCGCCTTGTAGAGGTAGTTCTCGGGATCGTGGAAGCCGAAGCGCTCGGTGTAGTCGGCGTTGATGTCGCGCAGCGCCTCGTTCTCGTCGGGCTCGGCGAGGGTGGCGGGAGCGTCGGGCTCGAGCGGTGCCATGTCAGGAGACCTCCAGCTTGATGGTGCCCTCGTCGACGATCACCGGGAACGTGTCCACGGGAACGTAGGCGGGCAGGGTGAGCGGCCTGCCGGTCTTCAGGTCGAAGCGCGAGCCGTGGCGCGGGCACTCGACGGTGCACGCCTCCTGGTCCAGCTCGCCCTCGATCAGGGTGCCTTCGTCGTGCGAGCAGCGATCCTCGATCGCGTACACGGTGCCCTCGCAGTTGAAGACGCCGATCTCGAGGTCCTCCCACGTGATGAGCCGCATGCCGCCGGGCGGCAGCTCGACCAGCGGGCAGACGTCGATGATGTCGGGCACGGGGAACGAAGTCCTAGCGGAGCGATCGGATTTGCTCCGAGGAGTCTAGCGGGAGTCCGGGCGGGGCAGGCCCGGGGCCGGACGGTCAGCGGAACGCGTCGGGCGGAACGCGTCGAGCGGAGCGCCTACGCGCCGGAGGCCGGCTCGGCCTCCCACTCGACCTCGCCCCCGAGGCTCGCGCTCTTCAGCACCTTGAGCGAGAGCAGCGCGCACTTCAGGCGCGTGGCCGAGATGTCGATCCCGAGCAGGTCGAGCACGAAGGAGCGGTCCAGGCGCAGGACGTCCTCGGCCTTCATCCCGATCACCTCGTCGGAGGTCATCGAGGCCGCGGCCTGGGAGATCGCGCAGCCCTGGCCCGAGAAGGCGACGTCGGTGATCACGCCGTCGTCGTCGACGGCGAGCTGCACGGTCAGCTCGTCGCCGCACAGCGGATTGGTGTCGTGGAACTCGAGGTCGGCCGCCTCGAGCCGGCCCCAGTGGTGGGGGCGCTTGTAGTGCTCGAGGATCTGCTCGCGGTAGAGGTCGTCCACGCGGCGCTCCTACTCGTCGAGCCGCATGACGCGGCGGACCTCGTGGAGGCCGGCGACGAGGCGGTCGACGTCGTCGCGCGTCGTGTGGACCGCGAAGCTCGCGCGCGAGGTGGCCGCCACGCCGAGGGCGCCCATGAGGGGCTGCGCGCAGTGGTGCCCGGCGCGGACGCAGACGCCGTCGCGGGCGAGGATCTCGGCGACGTCGTGCGGATGGGCCCCCTCCACGGCGAACGAGACGACCGCGCTGCGACGGTCGAGGTCGGTCGGCCCGTACTGGCGCACGCCCGGCACCTCGGCGATCCGCTCGAGCGCGTAGGCCGTGAGCTCGCGGCCGTGGGCGCGGACCGCGTCCAACCCGAGCCCGTCGAGCCAGCGCAGCGCGACCGCGAGCCCGGTGGCCTCGACGTAGGGCGAGGTGCCGGCCTCGAAGCGCCACGGCAGGTCGTTCCACGTCGCGCCGTCGAAGTCGACCGTCTTGATCATGTCGCCGCCGCCGAGGAACGGCGGCATCGCTTCGAGCACCTCGCGCCGGGCGCACAGCACGCCGACGCCGGTCGGCCCGTAGGCCTTGTGCCCGGTGAAGACGTAGAAGTCGGCGCCGACCTCGGCGACGTCGACCGGCAGGTGCGGCACGGCCTGGCACCCGTCGACGAGCGTCGCCGCGCCGGCGTCGCGCGCCCGGGCCACGAGGTCGGCCACGGGGTTGATCGTGCCGAGCACGTTGGAGACGTGGGCGAGCGCGACGAGCTTCGGGCCGCGGGCGAGCAGCGCCTCGAAGGCGTCGTCGTCGAGCACGCCGTCCTCGTCGACCGGCGCGTAGGCGACGAGCGCCTCGCGCCGCTCGGCGAGCATCTGCCACGGCACGATGTTCGAGTGGTGCTCCATCTGCGTGAGCACGATGCGCTCGCCGGCGCCGACGTGCTCCTCGCCCCACGTCCGCGCGACGAGGTTGATCGAGCTCGGTGGCGTTCTTCGCGAAGATCGTCGCCTTCGGGTCGGCGCCGAGCCGCGCGGCGATCTCGGCGCGGCCGTCCTCGAAGCGCGCGGTCGACTCGGCGGCCAGCGGGTAGACGCCGCGGTGGATGTTCGCGTTGTGGCGCGCGAGGTGGTCGGTGAGCGCGTCGAGGACCACGCGCGGCTTCTGCGCCGTGGCGGCGGCGTCGAGGTAGGCGAACGGGCGCCCGCCCGGTCCCTCCCGCTCGAGGAACGGGAACTCCGCGGCCACGCGGGCGAGGGCGGGTGCGGCGGCGGGTGCGGCGGCGGAGGGCTCCATGGCGCGCGGGCCGCCGGCGTCAGGCCGCCGCGGCCTGGACCTCCTCGATGATCCAGCCGTAGCCCTTCTCCTCGAGCGCGTCGACGAGCTCGGGCCCGCCGTTCTTGACGATCCGGCCCTGGTAGAGGACGTGGACGTGGGTCGGCTCCACGAGATGCAGGATGCGCTGGTAGTGGGTGATGATGAGCACGCCCATGTCGTCGCCGGCGACGGTGTTCACGCCGCGTGCGACGACCTGCAGCGCGTCGATGTCGAGCCCGGAGTCGGTCTCGTCGAGGATCGCCATCTCGGGCCGCTGGAGCGCGAGCTGGAGGATCTCCATGCGCTTCTTCTCCCCGCCGGAGAGCCCGTCGTTGAGGTAGCGCGAGGCGAAGGCCTTGGGCACGTCGGTGAGCTCCATCGCCGCCTCGACGGTCTGGCGGAACGCCTTGAGCGAGATCGGCTCCTCGCCGTCGGCCTCGCGGTGCGCGTTCATCACCGACCGGAGGTACTTCGTGACGGTGACCCCGGGGACGGCGACCGGGTACTGGAAGGCCATGAAGAGGCCCATCCGGGCGCGCTCGTCGGGATCGGCCTCGGTGACGTCCTCGCCCTTGAAGGTGATCGTGCCCTCGGTGACCTCGAGGTTCGGGTGGCCCATGATCGCGTTGGCGAGGGTGGACTTGCCGGAGCCGTTGGGACCCATGAGGGCGTGGATCTCGCCCTTGCCCACGTCGAGGTCGACGCCGCGCAGGATCTCCTTCTCGCCGGCGTGGACGTGGAGGTTGCGGATCTCGAGGTCGGGCATCGGGTGGGGTTCGTCTCTCTGTCTGGGGGTCTGGGCGACGGCGCGCTCAGGCGGGCGCGACGGCGGGCTCGGGGTCGGTACGGCGGGAGAACGCGACGAGATCGGCCAGCGTGGTGGTCTGCAGCGAGCGGACGATGCCGCCCTGGACCCGGGTCCACAGCACCTTCGTGGCGCACGCCTGGCCGTGGTCGCCGAGGTGGGAGCAGGCGATCCGCTCGGTGTCCTCCTGGACGAAGCACTCCATCGGCGCGATCGCCCCCTCCAGCGCCTCGACCACGTCGTCCATCGTGATCTCCTCGGCGGGCCGGGCGAGCCAGTAGCCGCCGTGCGCGCCGCGCGCGCTCTCCACGAGGCCCGCCTTGCGCAGGCGGGCGACGACCTGCTCGAGGTACGCGAGCGGGAGCGACTCCGCGTCGGCGAGGGCCTTGAGCGAGACGGGGCGGCCGGGCTCCTGGCGCCCGAGCTCGATCATCAGGCGCACCCCGTACTCGGCCTTCGAGGAGAAGATCGTCACGAGCGGAAATCCTACCAGCAGGGTCGGCAATGACTCGGCGCGGGGCCGACGCTGCGCGTCTACGATCCGCGCGTCCGCCGTCCGACCCGGAGCCCGCCCCCCATGCCGACCCGTCGCCTCGCCGCCCTGCTCGTGCTCGTCCTGATCGCCGCCGTCGCGCTCGCCGCCGGCGGGGCGCGCGCCGCCCACGGCGTGCTGCCGGCCGACCGGGTGATCGCCTACAAGGACTCCGGGGCGTGGGATCGGGCGATCGCCCGCCAGGCCGGCAGGGCGCGGAGCTACGTCGCCGCGCGCGCGAGGAGGGCGACGCGGCCGTCGAAGCTCGCGCTCGTGCTCGACATCGACGACACCTCGCTCTCGACCTACGCCTGCCAGAAGCCGGACTTCAGCGCCGCTCGGCTGGCCGGCTGCGTGGTCGGCGCGAAGCTGCCGGCGATCCGCCCGACGCTCGCGCTCTACCGCTTCGCGCGGGCGAAGGGCGTGACGGTCGTCTTCATCACCGGACGGCCGGCGTCGATCAAGGCGCTGACCGTGAGCAACCTCCGGCGGGCCGGCTACTCCGGGCGCGACCGTCTCGTGCTCAAGCCGGCGAGCTACTCCAAGCCGAGCCTCGTCCCCTACAAGGCGGGTGCGCGGAAGGCGCTCGAGCGGCGCGGGCTCGACGTGGTCGCGGACGTCGGCGACCAGCGCAGCGATCTCACCGGCGGGTCGGCGGACCGGACCTACAAGTACCCGAACCCGATGTACTTCACGCCGTGACCGCCGTGCGCGCGTGACGCCGCTCGCGTCCTCGGCCGACCTCGCCGGGCTCGCCGAGCGGGCCGGCCGCGCCGGGCGCATCGGAATCGACACCGAGTTCATGAGCGAGGGGCGCTACCGCCCGCTCCTCTGCCTGGTCCAGGTCGTCGCGCCGGACGGCGACGGCCTCGACATCGCGATGGCCGACCCGCTGGACGCCGAGGCGCCGGACGTCGGCCCGCTGGCGCGGGTGCTCGCCGACCCGGCGATCGAGGTCGTGGTCCATGCCGGCCGCCAGGACGTGGCGATCCTCCGGCGCGAGTGGGCGACCGAGGTCGCGACGCTGTTCGACACGCAGGTCGCGGCGGGCTTCGCCGGGTTCGCGGCCCAGGCCGGCTACGGGAACCTGCTCGCCGGCGCGCTGGGGATCTCGGTGCCGAAGACCGCGAGCTACACCCGCTGGGACGCGCGCCCGCTCTCCGCCGAGCAGCTCGCCTACGCCCGCGGCGACGTGGAGCACCTGCTGCAGCTGCGCGACGCGCTGGTCGGGCGGCTCGAGGCACGCGGGCGCCTGGAGTGGGCGCGCGAGGAGTGCCGGCCGGTGGCCGGGAGCACCGACGTCCGCGACCCGTGGGAGACGTGGCGGCGCCTGCCGAAGGTCAGCTCGCTCTCGGGCGCGCACCGCGCCGTCGCCCGCGAGCTCGCCGCGTGGCGCGAGACCGTCGCCGAACGGGAGGACAAGCCGGTCGGCTCGATCGTCCAGGACGCCGCGCTCGTCGAGATCGCCCGCCGGCAACCGCGCGAGGCCCGCGCCCTGGCGGACATCCGCGGGATCCACCAGGGGATCGTCAAGCGGCGCGGCGCGGAGATCGTCGCGGCCGTCGCGCGCGGGCGGGAGGCCGAGCCGATTCCCGGCGAGGGCGCCCGCAGCCGCGTCGACGCGCGCGACGCGCCGCTCGCGTCGCTGGCCGACGCGTTCGTCCGCTCCCGGGCGATGGCGGCGGGCGTCGCCTCGGAGCTCGTCGCCACGCGCGCCGACCTCACCCGGATCGTCGCCGGGGTCCGCCACGGCGAGCCGGAGCCCGACGTGCGGACCCTGCAGGGGTGGCGACGGACGCTGGTGGGCGACGACCTGCTGGAGCTGCTGCACGGGCGGCGGTCGCTGGCGGTCGGGCCGGGCGGGGCCGTGGTCGCGACGGACGTGAGCTGAGGCGCGGGCGCCGCCCCGCCCTGCACGACCCCTTGCAAGCCGCCCCGGCGCAAGATTCCTTGCAAACGGGCCGGTTTCCGGAGCGGCCGGCGCCGGTCCGTGGTACGGTCGCCCACGACATCGAGAGCCGAGTCGCCGTGCCCCCGGGTGCGGCGAGCGGGGGACCCAATGTGGCCACGGCGGCCACGGGGGCGAATCGCCGAAGTTCCGGCGTAGCGCGAAACGGCGCGAGCCCGTCAGCTCACCTCGCAGGCTCAGGATCGACAACCGAGGTGGTACGCACCATGGCCGACGTCCGTCGTGACCTGGCAACCGAAGATCTCTGGGCCCGCTCGCTCGAGCGCTCGCTCGTGCGCCGCGGCAGCCTGCGCCGCGCGGAGCTCGCCTACCTGAACGGCGGCGGGCGCCGCGACCTCTCGACGCCCGAGACCTGGACGCGCTCGCTCAACCGCTCGCTGCGCCGTCGTGCGGCGGCGCGATATCGCTGGTCGCTCGACCTGCCCTCCCCCAAGGGCCTCTCGCTCGCGGCCCTGCTGGCCACCACGGCCGTCCCGGCGGCGGGCGCGCTGGCCGGCGCCGCCCCGGCGGCCGCGGCGAGCCACCGGATGAAGGCGCTGAAGCACCGCAGCCGCGGCGCCGCCGTGGCCCGCATGCAGCGCGCGCTCGGCCTCGCCGACGACGGCGTCTTCGGTCGCAAGACGCTCCGCGCGGTGAAGCGCTTCCAGCGGCGCCACGGGCTCACGGTGGACGGCGTCGTCGGACCGGGCACCTGGTCGGCTCTCGGGCTCGGGAGCTGGCCGCACTCCTCCGCCCACCGCCGCCACCACCGGGCGCACCGCCGCGGCGGGACCGTCGCGCGCGGTGGCCGGGTCCCGCGGATGCAGCGCGCGCTCGGCCTCTCCGCCGACGGCGTGTTCGGGCCGCAGACCAAGCGCGCCGTGCGCCGCTTCCAGCGCTCCCACGGCCTGGCGGTCGACGGGATCGTCGGCCCCGGCACGTGGCGCGCGCTCGGCCTCGGCCGCTTCTCCGGCGGGCCGCTGAAGGCGCGCGGCGGGGGCGGTGGAGGAGGCCACTCGACGCGCGGCGGCATGCCGTTCGCGATCCGGGCCATGATCGCGGCGGCGAATCGCATCGCGCACACGCCCTACGTCTACGGCGGCGGGCACGGGTCCTTCGCCGCCTCGGGCTACGACTGCTCCGGCTCGGTCTCCTACGTCCTGCACGGCGGCGGGCGCCTGAGCGTGCCGCGCACCTCCGGCGGGTTCGAGAGCTACGGGCGTCCCGGCCGCGGCCGCTGGGTCACGATCTACGCGAACGGCGGCCACGTCTACATGACGATCGCCGGGCGACGCTACGACACGAGCGGCATGGATGACGGCACCCGCTGGGATCGCCGCCCGCGCTGGGACTCGGGCTCCGGCTACGTCGTGCGCCACCCGCACGGGCTGTAGCGGCGAGGCCCGTGGCGGTGCGGGCTCGCGTCTCGCCGCGCGTAACGAATCACGCGCTAGCCTCGACGGCATGAGCATGAAGGTACGAAAGACCGATGAGGAGTGGCGCGCGGAGCTCACGCCGGAGCAGTACGAGATCCTGCGCGGCAAGGGCACCGAGCGGCCCTGGACCGGCGAGCACAACGAGACCAAGGGCCCCGGCATGTTCCGCTGTGCCGGATGCGGGCAGGAGGTCTTCGCGGCCGACACGAAGTTCGAGTCCGGCTCCGGCTGGCCGAGCTTCTACGCCCCGGCCGGCGAGGGCGCGGTCGAGACCGAGACCGACCGCAGCCTGTTCATGACCCGCACCGAGGTCCTCTGCTCGGCGTGCGGCGGCCACCTCGGCCACGTCTTCGACGACGGCCCGAACCCGACCGGCCAGCGCTACTGCATCAACTCCTGCGCGCTCGAGTTCGAGCCGGCCCAGGAGGAGGCGGAGGGCTCGGCGCCCGAGGCGTCCGCTCCGTCCGGCGCGTCCGGCGCGGACGCACCGGACCCGCCGGACGCCGCGTAGCGGAGCGCTCAGGCGCGGAGCGCGGCGAGCACCTCGTCCGCCGCCCCGCGCGCCAGCGCGACCATCTCGTCGTCGGTCCGGTCCTGCACGGGATGGGGGACGAGCACCCGCCGCGCGCCGGGCTGGCCGAGCGCGCGGGCCTGGATCTCGGCCGCCTGGGCGAAGACCGAGGAGGCGACGAGCACCGCCGGCGTCCCGCGTCCCTCGAGATCGAGCACGTCGTGCAGACCGCACGACACGCAGGAGCCTCAATCGGCGAGCGCCTCGATCACCGCGTCGCAGCGCTCCGCGATCTCCCGCCGCAGGTCACTCGGCGCCGGCTTGGTGAACGTCGGCTTCATCGTCCGCTCGACGGCGTGGCCGCGCGACGAGAGGATCCGCTCGAGCTCGTCGAGGAAGACGTCGCCGCGCGGCTTGCGGATGTCGAGCAGCGCGATGCGCGCGGGCCGTCCCGGCTCGAGCGGCGGGGCGAGCGGGCGCCCCTCGGGCGCGCTCTCGCGCGTGGGGTCGAGGATCGTCACCGCCACGGCTCGACGCTCCTCGTCACCGGCGCGGACCCGATGTCCCCGGCGGCCCAGGATCCGTAGACCATGCTGAACAGCCCGGCGTCGCCCCCGGCGTGGACGAGCGTGACGCGCTCCGGGCCGGCGAACTTCGCGACGGGCAGCTCCGGGTCGGCGACCCACTTCGGGTCGATCCCCTCGGGCGAGCCGCCGGCGCCCTGGGCCAGCGCGCCGGCCGGCGAGTGGGTGAGCTCGTGCAGCCGGGCCTGCGTGCGCGCGCGGTCCCAGCCCGCCTCGCGCAGCACCCGGCCGTGCTCGGGCCCGAGCACGACCATCCCGTCGAAGGCGAGGCGGAGCTTCGGGTGGGCGATCGACTCGAGCGCCGGCGCGAGGCTCGCGCACAGGCCCTCGGGGTCGCGCGCGAGCTGGTCGACGAGGACGCGCGGCGCCTCGGTGGCGAGCAGCGTGACGCCGGTCGCCTCGGCCGGCAGCCCGCGCGCCACGTGGAGCGGCTCGAACGGCGAGCCCTCGGCGCGCTCGGCGACGCACGAGGCGAGCTTGCCCATCTGCCCGTGCGCCGCCCGGTCCTCCTCCCGCGGCCGGCCCCCGCCGACGTTGCGGACCGTCAGCTGGAGCGCGCGGCCGGTGGTGAGGTTCGCGCGGTTGCCCTGGCCGAGCGCGTTGCCGCCGGACTCGAAGCCGAGCTCGTCGACGAGCGGCCCGCTGACGACGATCGTCGGCCCCGCCGGGTGCGTCGTCGCGACGAGGCCGTGGAGCGCGAAGGCCTCCTCGCAGGCCGCCTCGACCGCGGCGAGCACCACCGGCAGCACCTCGGGCGGGCAGCCGGCCATCACCGCGTTGATCGCCACCTTCTCGACCGTCGCCTCGCCCCCGTAGGGCGGGACGACGCCGACGACGTCCTGCGGATCGCGGGCGGTGTGCTCGAGCATCGCCACGACGCGCTCGGGCGTCGGCGGCACGACGGGCAGGCCGTCGGTCACCCCGCGCGCGAAGAGCGCCTCGAACTCGTCCTCGAGGCCGCCGACCTCGAGCTCGCGCGCCCGCAGCCGGCCCTCGCGGCGGGCGCGACGCGCGGCGAGCCGCGACGCGACGGCGGGATCGCGGGTCGCGCTCGCGCAGCCCGGCCGGCGCTCGGGGAGGCCGTCGAGCACCAGCGCGGCGCCCGCGACACCGGCCAGCCCGGCGAGCCGCTCGCGCTGGAGCCCCTCGACGCGGTCGCGCTCCTCCCCCGCGTCGAGCAGGATGACCGCGGGGACGGCGTCGGGATCGAAGCGCTCGGACAGCGCGAGGTCCGCGTCGAGCTCGGGAACGGCGCCGAGGCCCAGGCGCGACGCCTGCGCCGCCGTCTCGGCGGCCGGCGACTGGGAGAGGATGCGCAGCGGCGCCCCGGCCGCCCGCGCGGCGTCGAGCGCCGGCAGCACCTGGTCGCAGACCTCGCAGTCGTGCTTGACCAGGGCGAGCAGCTCGACGGACATCGGCGCCGATGGTACTGCGGCCGAGCCCCTGCTCGGCGGCGGCGAGATGGTCGATTCCGCGGGCGCGGGGTCGTGGAATCGATCATCTACCCTCCCTCGCCGGTGTCCGCCCCCGACCCGGATCTCGCCGCCGTGCGCTGGAACCTCGACCCCCTCGTCGACGGCGCGGGCGCGGACGGCGTGGCGCGACTCCTCGACGAGGCGCGGCGCCGGGCCGACGTCTTCGCGGGCGCCCACCAGGGGCGGGTGGCGGACCTCGACGGCGCGGGCCTGGCGACGGCGATGGAGGAGCTGGCGGCGATCACCGCGCTCGTCCATCGCGCCGGCGCCTACGCGAGCCTGCGCTTCGCCACCGACACCGCCGACCCGGCCCGCGGCGCGCTCATGGCCGACGTCCAGGAGCGCGGGACGGCGATCGAGACCCGGCTGCTCTTCTTCGAGCTCGAATGGGCCGCGCTCGACGACGAGCGGGCGGAGGCGCTGCTCGCCGCCGACGGCCTCGACCACTGCCGGCACCACCTCCGCACCGCGCGCCGCTACCGGCCCCATCTGCTCTCCGAGCCGGAGGAGCGGATCGTCGCCGAGAAGGCGGTGAGCGGGCGCAACGCGTGGAGCCGCCTGTTCAGCGAGCTGACCGCGGCCATCGAGGTCGAGGTCTCCGGCGAGGAGAGCGCGGCGCCGCTCGACTCCGCCCTCTCGCGCCTCTCCTCCGCCGACCGCGACGAGCGCCGGCGCGTGGCCGAGGGCGTCACCGCGGCGCTCGAGCCCGGGCTGCGCACGCGCGCCTACGTCTACAACACGCTGCTCGCCGACAAGGCCACCGACGACCGGCTGCGGGCCTACCCCACCTGGCTCTCGTCGCGCAACCTCGCGAACGAGGCCAGCGACGAGTCGGTCGCCGCGCTCGTCGCCGCCGTCCGCGCCCGCTACGACCTCCCGCAGCGCTGGTACGGCATGAAGGCGCGGGTCCTCGGCATCGACCGCCTCGCCGACTACGACCGGGCGGCGGCGGTCAGCGGCGAGGACGACGAGGTCCCGTGGGCGACGGCGCGCGAGCTCGTGCTCGACGCCTACCGCGCCTTCTCCCCCGAGCTCGGGGCGGTGGGAGAGCGCTTCTTCGCCGAGGACCGCGTGGACGCGCCCCCGGCCCCCGGGAAGCGCGGCGGCGCCTTCTGCGCCTCGACGACGCCCCGGACCCCGACCTACCTCATGCTGAACTACGCGGGCCGGCGCCGCGACGTCCTGACGCTCGCGCACGAGCTCGGCCACGGCGTGCACTTCGACCTCGCGGCGCCCCGCGGGATCCTCGAGCAGTCCACGCCGCTGACCGTCGCCGAGACCGCGTCGGTGTTCGGCGAGACGATCGTCTTCGAGCGGCTCCTGGCCCAGGCCGACACCGCCGACTCGCGCTTCTCGCTGCTCGCCGGGGCGATCGACGACGCGGTGGCGACGGTCTTCCGGCAGGTCGCGATGAGCCGCTTCGAGGCGCTCGTCCACGGCGAGCGGCGCGAGCGCGGCGAGCTGGCGCCCGACCGCTTCGGCGAGCTGTGGGCGACGAGCCAGGCCGAGCTCTTCGGCGACAGCGTCGAGGTGACCGACGGCTACCGGCTGTGGTGGTCCTACGTGCCGCACTTCATCGCCACGCCGGGGTACGTCTACGCGTACGCCTACGGGCTCCTGCTCGCGCTCAGCGTCTACGCCCGCTACCGCGAGGCCGGCGAGGCGTTCGTGCCCCGCTACCTCGAGCTGCTCGCGGCCGGCGGATCGCGCTCACCGGAGGAGCTCGGGCGCATCGTCGGGGTCGACCTCGCCGACCCCGGCTTCTGGGACGCCGGCCTCGCGCTGGTCGCCGAGCGCCTCGACGCCGCCGAGGCGGCGGCGCGCGAGGCGGGCCGGCTGTCCTAGCGGCCGGCGCCTACGACGACACCCGGAAGGCGCCCCGCATGAACGGGTGCATCCGGCAGTAGTACGTATAGGTGCCCGGCGCCAGCGTCTTCGGGGTGCTCCACGTCAGCTGGTTCGAGGCGGCCGTGAGCCCGTAGGGGCCGAGCGCCAGCTGCGCCGAGTCGATCGGGCCGCCGTTGGCCAGCGGGTAGCTGATCCCGGTCGCCCCGGTGCAGGGCTGCCGGCACCCGGTGATCGTGTGCGGCACGGTCAGCGGCGAGCTGCGGTCCGACAGCGCGTCCAGGTTGCGGAAGGTCAGCGACTGGCCGATCTTCACCGTCGGCGGGTTGAGGCGCTTGCCGACCTCGCTCCAGCCGCCGTAGAGGTAGCGATAGCCCTTGATGTCGACCTCGTTGCCCGGCGCCCGCCCGTTCGGCAGGCGCCGGAAGTCCGGCACGCCGCGGAGCTTGCGGCCACCGTAGTTCTGGTTCTCCGGGTACTGGCCGTGCGTCGGGATGCCCTTCTGCGGCAGCGCGGTCGTGAACGGATCCACGCCCTTCGCGTCGAGCGACGCGTAGACGACCATGATCCCCATCGACTCGTACCAGTTCGCGCGGGTCGTGTCGTACGTCGCGCTGATGCGGAGCTTGTCCCCCTTCTTGACCCGCGCGCGCCACGTCGACGGCGTGCCGGTCATGGCCATGTCCCACGAGACCGGCCCGTTCGGGTCGAAGTAGGTGGCCTTGGAGCGGAACAGCCGCACGGAGTTCGGCACGCCGCCCGGGATCGGGCCGCCGCCGTGTCGCGCGACCGAGGCGCCGGGGCGAACGACCTCGAGGTCGTCCCACAGGCCGCCGGGGTGCAGGTGCCCCGCCGTGGTCACGAGCGTCATGTCCTGCGGGACGGTGTACTCGTTGCGCGCGCGCCGGGCGTTCGGGTACGGGTTGGTGTAGCCGTCCGGGAACGTGATCCGCTTGGCGCGGCCACCGGAGCCGCGCAGCACGTCGTAGACGGGATAGGCCCGCCCGCCCTCGACGTCCATCCAGACCGGGAACAGCGCCTTGGTCTTCTTCCCGAGCGCCGAGCTCTTCGGGATGAAGTCCATCGTGTAGTCGATGTACACCTTGAACGTCTGCGCGGTGTAGTTGTGGATCATGTAGTTGAGGATCCACGTGTCGCTTCCGCGCACGGCGTAGCCGGTGCCCTTGGGCATCTGGAAGATCGTCTTCTCCTCGCCCGAGGCGAAGAACGTGGCGGCGGATCCGGAGCCGAACAGCCCGCCCGCGCGCTGGCCGAGGTTGAGCCACACCGCGTGGTGCAGGTGCATGATGTCGGTGCGCGGCACCCGGCCGTTGCGGAACGTCATGTTCGGCTGGATGCGCGTGACGAAGCCGTCGACCTTCGGCTTCGGCGCCGGCTTCGTGCCGACGTCGATGAAGTTCGTGCCCGCGTGGACGGTGATCGGGCCGTAGCGGAACTTCTTCCGCTGCTGGCCGGCCGGCAGCTTGGGCAGCCTGGGCGGCGCGTAGGACTGCTGGATCGAGGAGGCCGCCGCCGCGGCGGCGGGCACCGGGGCGCGGGCCCCGGCGGGCGCGGCGAGGAGCAGCGCGAGGGCGGCGACGGGCACGGCGGGCACGGCGAGGCGGACGGCGCGGAGCAAGGAATCCCTCCCGGGGACGGCGCGACGGAACGCCGAAGGCTAGCGGAAAACGCACATCGAGTGCAAAAACATCGGGGGGAGCCGCGAACGACGCGGCTGCCCTCCGACGGCGAACGCTACCCGTCCCGGCGCGCGGGCGCGGCACTCCGGCGCCTTGCCGTTCCCCGCCCCCGGCAGTAGGGTCGCGCCGTCCTCGCACAGCGAACTTGAGAAGGCGGTCATGACACAGCCGAAGCGGTCCACCCCGAAGAGCACGGGCGCACGCAAGGCGCCGGCGAAGCGCACGACGGCCGCGAAGAAGCCCTCGGCCGCCCGGAAGACGACGGCCGGGAGGCGCGCGGCCGCGAAGCGACCCGCGGCCCGCAAGACGACCGCCGACCGGACGCCGACCGGTGCCGCGCGCGCCGCCGAGGCGCGCACGGAGGAGCGGATCCGCGAGCTCAACGAGCGCATCATCGAGGGCGGCAAGGAGCTGGGCACCGCCGCGCTCGACGCCTACGAGGCCGGGCTCTCGGCCATCGCCAAGACGCTGGAGACGGGCCCCGGGAAGAGCGACCAGGACTGGGTGGCGCGCGTGGCCAACGGCCAGGCCGAGTTCCTGCGCGACCTCGCCAAGCGCATCGTCCCGCCCGCGCGCCGGGCGCTGAAGTAGCCGCCGGCGCGCGCGCCGGGACGGCGTGCACGTCGACGCGCTGATCGCACCCTGGCTCACGGCGCTGCGCCCGTCGCTGGCGGGCGCGGCGCTGCTCGACGCGCACACCCACGTCGGCGCGCACGACCCCGACGGGTTCCGCTGCAGCGCCCCGGGGCTGCTGGCCGCGCTCGCGACCGCCGAGGCACGCGCGATCGTCTTCCCCATGCACGAGCCGGACGGCTACCCGCCGGCCAACGACGAGGTGCTCGCCGCCGCGGAGGCGTCGCACGGGACGCTGATCCCGTTCTGCCGGGTCGACCCGCACGCGGACGCGCTGGCCGAGGCGCGTCGCTGCCTCGACGCCGGCGCGCGCGGCATCAAGCTGCACCCGCGCGCGGAGGGCTTCGCGCTGAGCCATCCGGCGGTTGCGGAGCTGGGCGCGCTCGCCGTCGAGCGGGGCGTGCCGGTCCTCACCCACGCGGGGCGCGGCATCCCGTCCCTCGGCGAGGACGCCGTCGCCCTCACCGGCCGGCTCCCCGACCTGCGGCTGGTCCTCGCGCACGCGGCGATCACCGACCTCGGCTGGCTGTGGTCGGTGCTGCCCGATCGTCCGAACCTGCTCATCGACACGAGCTGGTGGAACCCGATCGAGCTGCTGGCGCTCGTGGCGCTCGCGCCCCCCGGCCGGCTGCTCTTCGCCAGCGACACGCCGTACGGCACGCCGGCGATCGGGGCCGCCCTGTTCCTCCGCTGCGCGATCCACGCCGGACTCTCGCCCGAGCAGCTGCGCGCCGTCGCCGGCGGCCAGGCCGAGCGGTTGGTCGAGGGCGCCGCGCTGCTCGACGTGGGCCCGCCGCCCGGCCCCGGCCCGGCGCCCGACCCGCTGCTCGAGCGCCTGGCCTCGCAGTGCATCTCGGCCGCCGGGCGGCTCTTCGGCGGCGGCGCCGGCGGCGCCGAGCCGATCGCGCTGGCGAGGCTCGGGTGCCGCGTGCCGGACGGCGACCCGCGCGCGGCCGTGACGGCGTCGGTGGCCGCCCTGCTCGAGGGCGCCGAGCGGGCGCTGGCCGACCGGGCCGGGCCGCCGGGGCGGCGCTACCCCTCGGCGGTGCACGCCATCGTGCTGGCCGCCGCGGTCGCCCGCTGTCCCGACGCGCCGCTGCCGCCGCTCTGAGCGCCCCGCCGCGTCGCACGGGTCGGGTAGCCTGCCGCCCGTGACCCCGTCCGACCCCCGCCCGATCGTCGTCGCCTACGACGGCACGCCGCAGTCCCAGGCGGCGGTGCGCGAGACCGCCCACCTGTTCGGCGACGGCGTCCGACCGGTCCTCGTGCTCACGGTGTGGGAGCCCGGCCTGATGAACGTCGCGCTCGCGCCGGCGCCCGGCGGGATCGGGGCCGCGGTCCCGCCGCCGGACCCCGAGGTGGTCCGCGAGGTCGACCGCTCCGAGGAGGACCACGCCCGGGCGATCGCGGAGGACGGCGCGGCGCTCGCCCGCTCGCTCGGCCTGGCCTCCGAGGCGCTCGCCGTACGCGACGAGGCCAACGTGGCCGACACGATCGTGCAGGTCGCCGAGGAGCGCAACGCCCAGGCCGTGGTGGTCGGCTCCCGCGGGCTGTCGCACCTGCGCTCGGTCCTGATCGGCGCGACCTCCGACGGCGTGCTCCACCGGATCCGCCGGCCGCTGCTGATCGTGCACGCGGAGGAGGAGGCGGCCGCGGAGGAGGAGTAGCCCCTCGCACCCGCGGCGGGAGGCGGCGCGGGGTCGGCGCCGGCGCCGCACCGCTCGGCGTGCGTGAGAGGATGCGCGGGATGGGGAGGACGGGACAGCGCGGGCGCGCGGGCGCCCGGCTCGCGAGGAGCGTCGCGCTCGGCCTGACGCTCGCGCTCGCGCGGCCGCCGCCGCCGCCGCACGGCGACGCCGCGGCCCCGCGGCCATCCGCCCCGCGCTGCCGCCGCCGCCGGCGCCGGCGCGGTGTCCAGGGCCCCGCCGCGCGGCGACCACCGCCCGGCAGCCGCCCGCGCGGCCTGCCGCTCCCGGCCGCCGCGTTCCCGAACGACCCGGGCTTCGCCGGCTGCGAGAGCCAGGACCCGGTGAGCGGCTGCACCGACGACGAGCAGTGGGACCTCTACGGGCGGCTGACCGGGGACACCTGCCTCGACCCGGGCGGCACGGTCGCCGACCGGCCGCACCCGGACGGCGGGCTGCCGTGCTGGGCGCGCAACGCCACCGACCCGCAGCACGCCGCCGGTCTGAACTTCACGGGGGCCTGGCAGCAGGGGAACGTCGGCCGCGGCGACGTCAGGATCGCCTACATCGAGGGCGGCGTGAACTACCGCGTCCCGTCGATCAAGGACGGGCTCAACTCCATCTGGCTCAACCGCCGCGAGCTGCCCTATCCGCAGCGCGCCGACGGCAGCTCGGCCGGCCGCTACGACGCCGACGGCAACGGCCGCCTCGACCTGCGCGACTACGCGCGCGACCCGCGCGTGAATCCGGCGTGCGCCTCCGGCGTCGCCCCGTTCGTGACCGAGGCCGAGGGCACCACGCACGGGTGCGTGGCCGGCGGCGAGCACCCCTACATCAACGCCGTGCCCGTCGCCGGGACCACCACGCCCTACCTCTCGCCCGAGGATCTGATCGTCGTCTTCGGGCACTGCCGGATCGTCCGCGGCGCCGTTCGCTCGTGCCCGGCCGCCGGGCGGTTCGACAACGACGGCAACGGCTACCCGAACGACGTCAGCGGATGGAACTTCGAGCGCAACACGAACGACCCGCAGACCGAGAACGTCGGCTACTCGCACGCGTCCGGGCTCGTCTCGCTGCTCGGCGGCCAGCCGAACAACGCCTACCAGGGCGTCGGCGCCTGCCGCACCTGCCGCGTCGTGCCGATCAAGCAGGGCGCCGAGGCCGTCGGCCGCACCGACCGCTGGGCCGAGGCGATCCTCTACGCCGCCGACCTCGGCGTCACCGCGATCAGCTCCGTGGTCGTCGAGTACAACTACTCGAGCTTCTCCCAGGCGGCCGTCGACTACGCCTACCGGCGCGGCGTGCTGCTCGCGCTGGACTCCAACGACTTCGACTCGATGGACCACAGCGACGGGATGCTGTTCGACCACGCGATCCCGGGGAACTCGCTGGCGCTGGACAAGCCGGGCGCGGCGGCCAGGACGTTCCGCGCGCGCTCGAACGTCACGTCCTTCGGAACCCACAACTTGTTCTCCGGCGGCGAGGTGACGACCTCGGGCGCGACCCCGTTCATGGCCGCGACGCTGGCCATGGTGCAGTCCGCCGCTCTGACGGCCCGCGATCGGCACGCGATCCCGTCGCGCCTGACGCCGGACGAGGTCAAGCAGGTGCTGATGGACACCGCCAGCCCGGTGATCCCCCAGACCCAGACGCCGACCGTGCCGAACCAGTGGCCCGGCAACCCGCGCAGCGCCACGGACGCGACGCACACCAACTGGTCGACGCAGTACGGCTACGGGCGCCCGGACGTCGGCGCCGCGACCCGTCTGGTGCTGGCTGGCCGGGTGCCGCCGACCGCCGAGCTCACCTCGCCGCGGTGGTTCGGCTACGTCGACCCGGTCCGCCAGCGCAACCTCGTGGTGACCGGCCGGCTCGCCGCGAGCCGCTGGCGCTCGCGCGGGGTTCGCTGGACGCTGGAGGCCGCGCCCGGCGCCGACCCGGCCGACGCGGACTTCCGCACCGTCTCAGCGGGCCGCGGCGGCCGCCAGGGCAACCTCGGCGTCGTCGACCTGCGCCGCTTCCGCCGCCTCTCCCGCCAGGCGCCGGGCGACACGCTGCCGCCCGACGGGCCCGAGCGCTACACCGTCACGCTTCGCCTGCGGGTCACCGACGGCAACGGCCTGAAGGCCGAGGACCGCCGGACGTTCGGCGCCCGGCACGACCCGGCGCTGCTGCGAGGCTACCCGCGGCGGGTCGGCGGCGAGATCGCGGCCGGGCCGGCCTACGTCGACCTCGAGGGTCGGCGCCAGAACGATCTCGTGCTCGCGACCTATGACGGAGTCGTGCACGCGCTGCGGCCCGACGGGTCCGAGGTGCCGGGCTTCCCGGTCGGCAGCGATGCGCTCCGGGCGATCGATCCGCGCAGCCCGCAGAACTCGCGCGCCCGCGCCTACCGGGACCCGGAGCTGCGCGACGTGCGCGATCCCCTGACCGGCGTGGCGGTCGGCGACCTCTTCGGCGACGGGCGCCTCGAGGTCGTCGCGACGAGCGCGAACGCGGTGGTCTACGCGTGGGATGCGCGCGGGCGGCGCCTGCGCGGCTTCCCGCGGACGAGCGACCGGCGCTTCTGGTCGCTCCCGGTCCCGACCCCCGACGCGCCGACGCGGCACGGGCGCCTCCCGGCGCGCGGCAACTGGTCCCCGCCGGTGCTCGCCGACCTCGAGGGCACCGGGCGCCTCGACGTCCTGGAGACCGCCTACGACGGCCAGGTCTACGCCTGGCGGCCGAACGGGCAGCCGGTGCCCGGCTGGCCCGTGAAGATCGAGCTGCCCGACGGCGTCCTGGCCCGCGACGGCATCGCGCCCGCCGACTACATCCGCGACGCCAAGCTCATGTACTCCGTCGGCGTGGCCGACGTGCTCGGCGCCGGGAAGCCGCAGGTCTTCGTCTCGAGCTCGGAGTGCGGCGACGACCGCACGGCCTGGCTCTACGGCGTCTGGGCCGACGGCAACCGCCACGCCGGCGGGCCGTTCCTGCCGCACTGGCCGGTCGCCCTGCCGTCGCTGTCCATGTGTTACGACCAGTCGATCGACTTCGTGAGCGAGGGGCCGACGGCGCCGGTGTTCGGGAAGGTCGACGCCTCGGGCCGCACGCGGGTGATCTCCGCCGCCCCGACCGGCCCGACGAACGTGATCGACGGTGACGGGAGCGTCGTGCGCCAGCTCTCCTCCGCTTGCCCGGGCGCCGGCCTGCGCGGCGAATCCGCCCTACCGGCCCGCGGACCCGCTGACGGTCACGCTCACCGGCCAGCCGGCGCTCTCCGACCTCACGGGCGCGGGACGCCCGCAGGTCGCCCAGAGCCAGGTCGGCGCGATCTCGATCTCCGGCGCGCTGGGCACCAAGGGCCAGGCGGCGCTGCCGCAGGTGTTCACGAAGGCCTGGGACGGCGGCGACGGGTCGCTGGTCGCCGGCTTCCCGGCCCGCCAGGACGGCTTCCCGTTCTACACCGCGCCGGTCAGCGCGGACCTCGGCGGCGGCGCGGGGAAGCGGGCCGTGGTCGAGTCGAACGACTCCTACTGGATCCACGCCTTCCTGCCCGGCGGCGGCGAGGCGCCGGGCTTCCCGAAGTACACCGGCCAGTGGCCGAGCTTCAGCGGCGTGGTCGCCGACCCGCGCATGAACGGGCGCCTCGCCTACGCCACCGGCAGCCGCGAGGGCGACCTGTTCGTCTGGCGCACGGCGGGCAGCGCCGCCCGCAACGACCAGTGGTGGCACTACCGCCACGACGAGCGCAACACCGGCGACCAGGGCCTCGACACCCGTCGCCCGGCGGCGGTGTCGGCGCTCCGCGCGCGCGGCGGCGTGCTGTCGTGGCGGGCGCCGGGCGGCGACGGGTCGATCGGCCGCGCCGCGCGCTACGAGGTGCGCATCTCGCGGTCGCCGATCACCGGCGTCGCGGCGTGGCGCCGGGCGCGGGTCGCCGCGGGCGCGCCGGCGCCGGCGTCGGCCGGGCGCGCGACAGTCGCTGCGCGTCGGGCTGCCCGGCGGCGGGCGCTGGTGGGCGACGGTCGTCGCGGTCGACGGCGCCGGGAACCGCGGCGCCGTGGGACGCAGCGTGCGGGTGGGCTGAGGCTCCGGCCGACCGCCGGGCGATCGCTCGCTCGACGGCCATTCCGGCGCCGCGTGCGCGCGGGGTCGCGGAATCGATCATCTAGGGCGGCCGCGTGAGCGGCGATCAGGCCACGGGCGACGGTCCTCGTCACCGGCGCCTCCACCGGCATCGGCGAGGCGTGCGCGCTGCACCTCGCGACGCTCGGCTTCCAGGTGCTCGCGGGCGTGCGGAAGGACGCCGACGGCGAGCGCCTCGCCGCGGACGGCGGTGGCGCCGTGCGCCCGGTGATCCTCGACGTGACCGACGCCGCTCGGTCGCGGCCGCCGCGGAGATCGTGACCGCGCGACCGGCGGGCGCCTGGCCGGCCTCGTGAACAACGCCGGGATCTCGAGCGCCGGGCCGATCGAGTTCGTCCCGCTCGACGAGCTGCGCCGGGTGCTCGAGGTCAACGTCGTCGGTCAGGTGGCGGTGACCCAGGCGATGCTGCCGCTGCTGCGGGCGGCACGCGGGCGGGTGGTCAACATGAGCTCGATCGGCGGCCGGATGGCCGCGCCGATCGTCGGGCCCTACGCGGCGTCGAAGTTCGCGCTCGAGGCGATCAGCGACGCGCTGCGGCGCGAGGTCGCGGCCCAGGGCGTGCGGGTGTCGGTGGTCGAGCCGGGCGGCGTGCGCACGCCGATCTGGGAGAAGGGCGAGGCCGACGCCGACCGGCTCGAGGCCGGCCTCCCGCCCGAGGCCGAGGGGCTGTACGGCGGCCTGATGCGCTCGATCCGCGCCGAGGCCGACCGCATCAAGGTCGAGGGCCTGCCGCCACGCGCGGTCGCCGAGGTGGTCGCCGAGGCGCTCACGAGCGCGCGCCCGCGCGCCCGCTACCCGGTGGGCCGCGACGCGAAGGGGCGGGCGGCCGCGGCGCGGATCCTGCCGGACAGCGTCTTCGACCGCCTGATCGCCCGCGCGTTGCGGGGCTGAGCGGGCTGCGGCGGCGGGCCAGGCGAACTGCGGCAAGGAAGAGGGTCGGCACGTGCGGGCGACCGGCCGGTCGGCGGCCGTGGCGCCGCGCCGATCTCGGTGCGGCTGCGATTGTGCCCGCCCCGCGGTCTTTATCGCAGCCGCGTCGTTCGCGCCGAGGCCCGGCCCGCCGAGGTGAACGTTCACCACCGTTGCGGTAGTCAAACGTCCCCGCACCGGGTTGGCCGGGCGGTCGAAACCCTCTTCCCCAGCCGCCGTTCTCGCCGAGGCCACCGCCGCGTTTGCGATCCTGCGCAGCGCCCCGCTACCCGGCCTCCCCCGGCCTACAGTCCGGCCCGCACCACCTCGGCGGCCGCATGCTCCCCGCTGCGCACGGCGCCGTCCATGTAGCCGTTCCAGTAGGTCGAGGTCTCGGTGCCGGCCCAGTGGACGCGGCCGACCCGCGCGCGGATCGCCGGGCCGTACTCGGTCAGCACGCCGGGTGGCGTGAACCCGACCGGGCAGCCGCGGCTCCACTCCTCGGTGGTCCAGTTCTGCTCGAAGTAGCGTCGCGGGCGACGCGCGGCCTCGCCGAAGTACGTCGCGAACCCGGCGAGCACCGCCGCTTTGCGCGCGGCCGCGGACTTCGCGGCCCAGGTCCGCGCGTCGTCGCCGCCGATGAAGCCGAAGAGCACGCCCGGCTCGGCGTCGGGCGGCGAGTTGTCGTAGGTCACCTTCATCGGCGAGCGATCGCTGACGGCCTGGCCGCTGAGCCCCGCCGCGCGCCAGAACGGCCGCTCGTAGACCGCCTCGCACTTGAGCAGCGCGCCCATCGGCATCCGCTGGGTCAGCTGGTCGCGCGCGGGCGGCATGCCCGGCTCGTAGTCGATCCGACCGGCGAGCGCCGGCGGGATCGCGACGATCACGCGCTTCGCGTCGACCGTCACGCGGTCGGAGCGGACCGACACCCCGCGCCCGCGCTGGACGATCTCGCGCACCGGCGTCTCGAGCACGACGCGGCGCCCGAGCGCGCGCGCCATCCTCAGCGACAGCGTCTGCGAGCCGCCGACGAAGCGCCGCTCCTGCGCGCCGTCCTTCACGTTGATGATCCGCAGCAGCGACCCGAGGGTCTGCTCGTTGCCGGCCACGCGGATGTACCAGCAGACGAAGAGCAGCGAGGCCTCGTGCGGGTCGAAGCCCCAGATCGACTCCGCGGCGGAGTCGTTGAGGAAGCGCCCGCCCTCGGTCGTCATGTTCGCCCGGAGCCAGGTCTCGAAGGTCTGGCCGTCGAGCGCGGCGGCGTCCGGCGCCTGCCACGGCGCCTCGACCGGGATCGTCTTCGCGATGCCGTCGAGCTTCGTCACGGCCTGGAGGAGGTCGCCGACGGCGTCGGGGTCGGGCGGGATCGCGCCGAGCGGCCCGTCGGCGTCGAACAGCGTCCGCTTCCCGTTGCGGAAGTAGACGTTCTTGCCGGTGTTCCAGGTCGGGAACGTGCCGACCTTCAGCGCCGTGGCGAGCGCGAGCACGCGATCCTGCGTCGGCCCGACGAACTGGCCGCCGGCCTCGGCGATCTCCCCGCCGCCGATCGGGTGGTTGAGCGTGCGTCCGCCGACCCGGTCGCGCGCCTCGAGGACCACGACCGACCGGCCGCGTCGGGTCAGCTCGCGGGCCGCGGTCAGCCCGGCGAGCCCGGCGCCGACGACGCAGACGTCCGCGCGCCGGCCGCGCGCCCGGGACGTGCCGCCGACCAGCTCCCTGCGCGTCACCGCCGCCATGGTCCGGCAGCCTAGTGGCCGCGGGTCGCCGCGCGCGCCGGTCGGTCACAATCTCCGATGATGGACTCGCTGCACGGACGCCTGCTCGTCGCCTCCCCGGGCATCGCCGACCCGAGCTTCTTCCGCACGGTCCTGCTCATCGGCCACCACGACGAGCAGGGCGCGCTCGGCCTCGTGCTCAACCGGCCCTCGGAGGCGCGCGTGGCCGAGGCGGCGCCGCCGCTGGCCGACCTCGCGGGCGAGGACGGGCTGCTCTACCTCGGCGGGCCCGTGACCCCGGAGGGCGTCGTCGTCGTGGCCGAGTTCGAGGATCCGGAGGACGCGGCGCTCATCGCCTTCGGCAACGTCGGGGTCCCCTCGGCCCGCGTCGACCTCGAGCAGCTCCCCGAGGTGACCGACCGCACCCGCGTGTTCGCCGGTCACGCCGGCTGGGGGCCGGGCCAGCTCGACGAGGAGATGGAGCGCGAGGACTGGATCGTCGCCCCGGCCGACCCGGACACCGTGTTCGCCGACGACGCCGAGGAGCTCTGGCCGCTCGTCCTGCGCCGGCTCGGCGGGGCCTACGCGATGATCGCCTCCATGCCCGTCGACCCGTCGGTGAACTGAGATGACCGACTCCACCCCCGCCGGATGACGGCGCCGGGCCTGGATCCGACCCGCACGGCGCTGGGCGCCTGGAGCGGCGGGCGGTTCATGCACTTCGGGGAACCGCTCGACGACGCCCGCCTCGAGGCGCTGCTGCGCCCGGACGCCGCGATTCCCACGGTCCTCACCGCCGACGTGTACGGGCAGGGAGAGGCCGACCGGCTCGTCGGCCGGGCGCTGGCCGGCCTCGACCGCGACGCCTACTGCCTCGTCGGGGCGATCGGCCACGACTTCTACGCCGGCGAGCGCGCGGGCGCGAAGGGCTTCCCGCGCTTCACCGATCCGGGGCTGCGCGGTCCGGAGGCCTACGCCGACTACGTCCGCGCGGCGACCGAGCGCAGCCTCGAGCGCTGCGGGGTCGAGCGCTTCGACCTCCTGCTGCTCCACAACCCCGACCGGACGGGCTACTCCTCGCCGGCCGTGTGGGAGGCGATGGCGGCGGTCCGCGACGCCGGCCTCACGCGGCGCCTCGGCGTCGCGCCGGGCCCGGCGAACGGCTTCACGCTCGACCTCGTCGCCTGTCTCGAGCGCTTCGGGGGCCTGATCGACTGGGCGATGGTCATCCTCAACCCCCTCGAGCCGTGGCCGGGCGAGCTCGTCCTGCCGGCCGCCCAGGCGCACGACGTGCGGGTGATCACGCGCGTGGTGGATCACGGCGGCGTCTTCCACGGCGACGTGCGGCCCGGCCACGTCCTCGCCGAGCGCGACCACCGCGCCTTCCGCCCCGCGGGCTGGGTCGAGGCGGGCGCGGCGAAGGCGGAGCGCATGCGGACGATCGGCGATCGCCACGGGCTGACCCTGCTCCAGCTCGCGTGCGCCTGGAACCTCGCCCACCCCGCGGTGGAGAGCGTCGTCCCGACCCTGATTCAGGAGGTCGGCCCCGGCGCGCGGCCGGTCGAGGAGAAGCGCGCGGAGCTCGCCGCCCTCCCCCACGTGACGCTGAGCGCGGAGGCGGTCGCCGAGATCCGGGCGATCGGGGACAACACCGGCTGCATGGCGCTGAAGGGCGCGGCGCCGGGCTTCGCCGGGCCGGAGAGCGCCGACCGCTGGGCGGTGAGCGACGAGCTCGCCGCCGCGGGCGCGCGCTGGGGCATCGCGGCGGAGCGGGACCTGGCGCCGGCGCCCGCGTAGCGCGCCGATCCTGCGGCCCCGCCCGGACGACCGCTGCGGAGAACCCCGGATCTGGCCGTCCGCCGCGACGGCGAGGATGCCGGCCGCATGGTCGCGATCCCGCGCACAGATCCGTGAGCGCCCTCGAGCTCGCCCGCTGGCAGTTCGGGATCACGACGCTCTACCACTTCATCTTCGTCCCGGTGACGATCGGGCTCGCCGCGTGGGTGGCCTTCTGCCAGACCCGCGCCTACCGGACCGGCGACGAGTCGTGGCTGCGCGCCGCGCGGTTCTGGGGGAAGCTGCTGCTGGTCTCGTTCGCGCTCGGCGTCGCCACCGGGATCGTGCAGGAGTTCCAGTTCGGCATGAACTGGTCGACCTACTCTCGCTTCGTCGGCGACATCTTCGGCGCGCCGCTGGCGATGGAGGGGCTCGCCGCCTTCTTCGTCGAGTCGACGTTCCTCGGCCTGTGGATCTTCGGCTGGGGCCGGCTCTCGCCGCGCGTCCACCTCGCGACGATCTGGGCCGTCGCCGGGTCGACGATCCTCTCGGCCTACTTCATCATCGCCGCGAACTCGTGGATGCAGCATCCCGTCGGCTACCGGATGGTCGACGGGAAGCCGAAGCTCGACTCGATCTGGGCGGTGCTCACGAACTCCACCGCGCTGTACGGGTTCTCGCACACGATCCTCGCCGCGGCGAGCACCGGGGGCGCGATCGTGCTCGCCGTCTCGGCGTGGCACGTCCTGCGCGGCAACCAGACCGCGGTCATGGGGCGCTCGCTGCGGATCGCCCTGCCGGTCGTCTGCGTCGCCGTGCTCGCGACGATGGTCGTCGGGCACTTCCAGGGCAACCTCATGACCACCCAGCAGCCGATGAAGATGGCGGCCGCCGACGCCGTCTTCACGACGAGGACGAACGCCGGGATGTCGCTCTTCGCCACCGGCGACCTGAAGAGCAACCCCGAGGGGCTCAACCGGAACATCGAGATCCCCGGGATGCTCTCGTTCATCGCCACCGGCAGCTTCGACGGCAAGGTCGAGGGCATCAACGACCTCAACGCCGCCTACCGCGCCCGCTACGGCCCGGGCGAGTACGCGCCGATCGTCGCCGTCACCTACTGGACCTGGCGCGCGATGATCGGGGCGGGCACGCTGCTGCTGCTCGTCGCGCTGGCCGGGCTCTGGCTGCGCCGCCGCGGGACGCTCGAGGCGAACCGCCGCTACCTGAGGGTCGCGGTCTGGGCGGCCGCCCTGCCCTTCGTCGGGAACCTGATGGGCTGGGCCTTCACGGAGCTGGGCCGCCAGCCCTGGGTCGTGCAGGGGATGCTGAAGACGAGCGCCGCGAGCTCGCCGTCGGTCGGCGCGGCGGAGGTCTGGATCAGCCTGATCGGCTTCACGCTGATCTACGGGGTCCTCGCCGTGATCGCCGGGCGCGTCTTCTTCCGCCACGCGCGCACGGGACCCCGGCCCGCCGAGGAGCCCGAGCCGCGACCCGACCTCGTCCTCGCCTACTGAGGGACCCGCCGCGATGCGCGACTACACCACGCTGCAGGCCGTCTGGTTCGTGCTCATCTCGGTCCTGTGGCTCGGCTACTTCGTGCTGGAGGGCTTCGACTTCGGCGTCGGGATGCTGCTGCGCCGCGTCGCCCGCACCCGCGACGAGCGCCGTGCCGTGCTCCACGCCATCGGCCCGGTGTGGGACGGGAACGAGGTGTGGCTGCTCGTCGCCGGCGGCGCGACGTTCGCCGCCTTCCCGCAGTGGTACGCGACCCTCTTCTCCGGCTTCTACCTCGCGTTCTTCCTGATCCTCGTCGCGCTCATCGTGCGCAACGTCGCGTTCGAGTTCTGGGGGAAGGGCCGCAGCGAGGCGTGGCGCGCGCGCTGGGAGTGGGCGATCGTGATCGGGAGCGGACTCGCCGCGCTGCTCTGGGGGGTCGGCTGGGCGAACATCGTCCGCGGCGTGCCGATCGACGCGCAGCGGGAGTTCACCGGCACGCTCTTCACCCTGCTCAACCCCTACGCGCTGCTCGGCGGCGTCGCCACGCTCCTGCTCTTCCTCGCCCACGGCGGGATCTTCCTCTCGCTGCGCACGACGGGCGAGATCGAGGCGCGGGCCCGGGCGGCGGCGCGGGCCGCGGTCCCGGCCGCCGCGGTCGCCGTCATCGCCTTCCTCGCCTGGACGATCGGCCGCCAGGCCGACCGCGGCGGCGTCGAGACCGCGTCGCTGCTCTGCGCGATCGGGTCCGGCGCGCTGCTCCTCGCCGCGCTCCCCCTCGCCCGGGGCGGCATGGGCCGGGCGTTCGCGGCGACGACCGGGGCGACCGTGCTGCTCTTCTGCGCGCTCTTCACCGATCTGTTCCCGCACGTCATGATCTCGAGCACCTCCGCCGCGTACGACATGACGCTGAACGCGGCGGCCTCCTCGAACTACACGCTCACGGTCATGACCGTCGTCGCCGCCGTCCTCGTCCCCGTCGTCCTCGTCTACCAGGCGTGGACCTACTGGGTCTTCCGCCACCGCCTGGGGGCGGAGGACTTCGGCGACGTGCGCAGCCCGCTCGACCTCCTCGACCGCGCCCCGCGCGGCGGGGGGAGCGGCGGGGCCGCGGGCACCCCGCCGGGTGGCTGAGCCGGCGCCGGGCGAGCGGGCGCGAGCCGCCGCCGTCCGGCGGCGGCTCGTCCGCGCGAGCCGCACCGCCCGGGCGCACCTCGTCGCGAGCGTCGCGCTCGGCGCCGGCGCGGCGGCGCTGGTCATCGCCCAGGCCGTGCTGCTCGCCCGGGTCATCACGCGCGTCTTCGTCGACGGCGCGCCGCTCGCGGCGGTCGAGGGGTCGCTCGCCGCGCTCGTCGCGGTATCCCTGGGTCGCGGGCTCGTGGCCTTCGGCTTCGAGGCGATCGGCCGGGTCGGCGCCGCGCGGGTCATGGGCGAGCTGCGGGGCCGGCTCGTGCGACACCTGCTCCTCGCGCGCCCCGGCGGCCTCGCGGCCGAGCGCCGCGGCGAGCTCGCCGCGGCCGCGGTCCAGGGCGTCGACGCGCTCGAGAGCTACTTCGCGCGCTACCTCCCGCAGGCCGTGCTCGCCGTCATCGTGCCGCTGGCGATCCTCGCCTGGGTCGTGCCGCTCGACTGGGCGGCGGCCGCGATCCTGCTCGTCACCGTCCCGCTGATCCCGATCTTCATGGTGCTGATCGGGCGCCTCGCGGAGCGCTCGACGCGCGCGCGGTGGCAGGCGCTGGCCCGGCTGAGCGCCCACCTGCTCGACGTCGTCGAGGGCCTCGCCACCCTCCGGGCCTTCGGCCGCGCCGAGCGGCAGGCCGAGACGATCGCCGCCGCGAGCGACGCCTACCGGCGCGAGACGATGGCCACGCTGCGCGTCGCGTTCCTCTCCGCGCTCGTGCTCGAGCTGCTGGCGATGCTCGGCGTCGCGCTCGTCGCCGCGACGATCGGCGTGCAGCTCGTCGACGGGGCGCTGGGCCTCGAGGCGGGCCTCACCGTCCTGATCCTGGCGCCGGAGCTCTACCTGCCGTTGCGCAACCTCGGCGCGCAGTTCCACGCGAGCGCCGACGGCCTGGCGGCGGCGGAGCGGATCTTCGCCGTGCTCGACGAGCCGGCGACCGTGCGGGTCCCGGCGCGCCCGGTCCCCGCGCCCGACCCCGCCGACGCCGTCGTCCGCCTCGAGCAGGTCGCCTTCGCGCATCGAGGTCGCGGCGAGCCCGTGCTCGACGGCGCCGCGCTCGCGCTGCGGCCCGGCGAGACCGTGGCGCTCGTCGGCCGCAGCGGCACCGGGAAGACGACGCTCGCCGCGCTCCTGCTCCGGCTCGCCGACCCCGACCGGGGGCGCGTGAGCTGCGGCGGCGTCGACCTCGCCGCCGTCGACCCGGCGGCCTGGCGCCGGCGGGTCGCCTGGGTGCCCCAGCGCCCGACGCTGTTCGCCGGGACCGTGGCGGAGAACGTCCGGCTGGCCGCACCGGACGCGGGCGACGCCGCCGTGGAGGGCGCGCTGCGGGCGGCGGAGGCGTGGGACGTCGTCGCCGACCTGCCCGACGGGCTCGCCACGCGCGTGGGGGACGGCGGCCGGGTCCTGTCGGCCGGCCAGGCGCAGCGGGTCGCGCTCGCCCGCGCGTTCGCGCGCGACGCGCCGCTCGTCGTGCTCGACGAGCCGACCGCGAACCTCGACCCGGGCACCGCGGAGCGCGTCGAGGCGGCGATCGCCCGCCTCGCCCGGGGGCGCACGGCGCTGTGGATCGCCCACCGGCCGGCGCTCGCCGCGCGCGCGGACCGCGTCGTGACCCTGGAGCACGGGCGCCTGCGCGAGATCCACGGCGGCGCCCACGCGCGCACGCGGGCCGGCGCCCGAGAGGAGGCGGAGCGGTGAGCGCGCTCGCCGGCGAGCGCGCTCCGGGCCGTCGGGCGGGACGGGCCCGCGCGCTGCGCCGCGCCGTCGCGGCGACCGGCAACCGGCGCGGCCGGGTCGTGCTGTCGGTGCTGCTCGGCACCGGCGCGGTGGCCGCCGCCGTCGCGCTGCTCGCGCTCTCCGGCTGGCTCATCTCGCGCGCCGCCGAGCGGCCGCCGATCCTCACGCTCGGCGTGGCGATCGTCGGCGTGCGGTTCTTCGGGATCGCCCGCGGGCTGCTGCGCTATCTCGAGCGCCTCGTCTCCCACGATCTCGCGTTCCGCACGCTGGCCGACCTGCGGGTGCGCTGGTTCCGCGCGCTGGTCCCGCTCGTCCCGGGCGGGCTGCCCGGCCTGCGCCGCGGCGACGTGCTGAGCCGCTTCGTCGCCGACGTCGACCGCCTGCAGGACCTCTACCTCCGCGCGCTCGGGCCGCCGCTCGTCGCCGCCGCCACGATCGTGCTCGCGACGGTCGCCACGGCGATCATCCACCCGCCCGCCGCGCTCCCGCTGCTGGCCATGCTGCTCGCCGCCGCGGTGCTCGTCCCGCTCGCCACGCGCGCCGCGGCGCGGGCGGCCGGCCGCCGCCAGGCGCCGGCGCGCGCCGCGCTCACCACCGACCTCGTCGAGATCGTCGGCGGCGCACCGGAGATCGCGGTCGCGGGCCGCGAGGGCGACTGGATCGCGCGCGCGGACCGGCACGGGGCGGACCTCGCCCGCCTCCAGGTCCGCGACGCGCTGGCCGGCGGCGTGGCGGCGGGCCTCGGCACGTCGCTCGCCGGCGCGGCGGCCGCGGCCGTCGCCTGGGCCACGATCCCGGCCGTCCACGCCGGCACGCTCGACGGCACGCTGCTCGCGGCCCTCGTGCTGCTCGCGATGGCGTCGTTCGAGGGCGTCCAGCCGCTCGGCGCCGCCGCCCAGTCGCTCGACGCGTGCGCGGACGCGGCCGAGCGCCTCGAGGCGATCGCCGACCGTCCGCCGCCGGTCGCCGACCCCGGGGCCCCCGCCCCGCTGCCGCCGGCCGGGGCGCTGAGCGCCGAGGCCCTGCGCGTCCGCTTCACCCCCGCCGGGCCATGGATCCTCGACGGCGCCGACCTGCGCCTCGAGCCCGGTCGGTCGATCGCGCTCGTCGGCCCGAGCGGGGCGGGCAAGACGACGCTCGCCGAGGCGCTCGTGCGCTTCCGCGACCCCGACGGGGGACGGGTGGCGCTCGGCGGCCTCGACCTGCGCGAGGCCGCCCAGGACGACGTGCGCGCGGCGGTGCGGCTCGACGGCCAGGACGCGCACCTCTTCGCCACGACGCTGCGCGCGAACGTCGGCCTCGCCCGGCCCGAGGCCGAGCCCGGGGCGATCTCGGCGGCGCTCGGCCGTGCCGGGCTCGGCGCCTGGGCGGCGGGGCTGCCCGACGGGCTCGACACCGAGGTCGGCGAGCTCGGCGCGCGCGTGTCCGGCGGCCAGCGCCAGCGGATCGCCGCGGCGCGGCTGCTGCTCGCCGACGCCCGCTTCCTGATCTTCGACGAGCCCGCCGCGCACCTCGACCCGGCCGGCGCCCGCGCGCTGCTGCGCGAGCTCGCCGCGACCGCGCGCCGCACCGGACGGGGCGTGCTCGTCATCAGCCACGTGCAGGACGGGCTCGAGGCCTTCGACGAGGTGCTCGCGCTCGAGGGCGGGCGGATCGTGGCGCGGGGCGGCGGGCAGATCGCCTAGCGCCGGCACCCCGCCACGGCCACCGCACCGCGGCGGAGCGCGACGGTCGTCCGCAGCACCGTCGTCGCGGCGTCGTAGGACCACGCGGTGCGCGGCAGGCGGCGCCCGCCGACCGCGACCGCGCACGGGCGCAGCGGCCGCTCGAGCGTGCCGAGCGCGGCCTCGATCGCGTACGCGCGCAGGCGGCGCCCCGCGATGGTGAGCGTCCAGCGACCGCGCCCCTCGACCGAGCGCGCCCGCTCGCCGGGCCCGATCGCCGACGCGGAGCGCCCGCGCGGGAAGGCGAGCAGCCGCCGGGTGCCGGCGCGCTCCGCGAGCCCGGTGACGCCGGGCGCGGCGTACGGCGCGAGCGTGTCGACGTCGGCGCTCAGCAGCGGCAGCACCGCCCCGGCGCGCACCAGCAGCGGGAGCTCGGCGTCGGGCGCGGGCAGCGTCGCGGCGCGGCGCCCCGCCAGCAGCGCCGGGCGGGCGAGCGCGATCGTGCCCGGGCGCCTCGCGCCATTCCACCGAGCGCCAGAGGTCGACCCACTCCCCGCCGGGGAGGTAGGCGCGGCGCGCGGTCGCGCCCGGCTCGAGCACCGGCGCGGCGAGCAGGTCGGGGCCGAACAGGTACTCGTCCTCGCGGGCGGCGGCCTGCGGGTCGTCCGGGGCGACGAGCGCGAGGTGGCGCATGAGCGGGAGCCCGGTGCGGTCGTAGGCGCGCTCGGCGGCGGCGAGGTACGGGCAGCAGCTGCGTGCGGAGCTTCGCGTAGCGCCGCCAGACCGGGAGCACGTCGGGGTCGTAGATCTGCGGGCGCCCGGCGCCGCCGATCCCGTCGGCCTCGGTGCGCATGACGCCCGAGGCGAATCCGACCTCGATCCAGCGCCGCAGGAGATCGGGCGTGAGCTTCGGCGCCGTCAGCGTGAAGAAGCCGCCGATGTCCGAGCCCCAGAGGCTCACGCCGGAGAGGCCCATGGTCAGGCCGTTGCGCACGGCGGAGGCGAGGCCGTCGAAGCCCCACGTCGTGCTCGGGTCGCCGCCCCAGACGATCTGGGCGTGCCGCGCGGTGCCCGTCCAGCCCGAGCGGCTGAAGCGGGCCAGCGGCCGCGGCGCGCGCTCCGCGTAGCGGTGGGCGGCGCGGTGGTAGGCCGTGGCGTAGGCGTTGTGCAGCGCGGTGCCCGCGCGCCCGCCGGAGGGCGCCGCGTCGGTCGGCGTGTACTCGCCGAAGTCCTCCATCCAGCCGTCGTAGCCGTGGTCGACGGCTTCGGCCAGGCGCGCCTGGAACGCCGCCTCGCCGGCCGGGGCGAGGAGGTCGTACTGGCCGACGTCGAAGAAGCTCGAGGTGAAGTAGCGATACACGTAGGGCGAGCCGTCCGCCCGGCGGGTCAGCGCGCCCGCCGCCACCGCGGAGTCGAAGGCCGACGCGTAGCGCACGCAGACCATCGGGTTGAAGTAGGTCGTCACCGCGAGGCCGGCGGCGTGGAAGCGCGCCGCGCGCGCCCGCTCGCGGTCCTCGTTGCCCTCCTGGGCCCCGCACGGCAGGTAGTGCGTGTAGGTCTGCCCGACCGAGGCCGGCGCGTCGGCCGCCCGCAGGCGGTCGATGCTCTCCTGCTCGCCGGCCTTCGGCTGGAACCAGGGGCCGAAGTACCACGGCGCGGCGGCGCGGGGCTGGCGGCCCGTCGCGGCGGTGAACCGGCGCAGGACGTCGGCCGGCCGCGGGCCCGCGAACACGCGCAGGTCGATCCGCGGCGCGTCGACCTCCGCGCTCCAGGCGCCGGGGCGGTCGCTGCCGAGGCGGAACCGGCTCTGCTCGTCGTCGTCCACCAGCACGCCGTAGCCGCGGGTGGAGAGCAGCCAGGGGACCGGGTAGTAGGTGGCGTCGTCGCGCGGCAGCCAGCCGGGGGCGGGGATGATCGCGCCGAGCGCCGCCCGCTCGGCGGGGAGGTAGGGCCCCTCCGCGACGTAGTTCTCGACGGTCCCGCCGCGCTGGTCGACGGCGTTCGAGCGCTCGCCGAAGCCGAGGTCGCGCTCACCGGCGGGCGCGTCGAAGGCGATGCCGGTGCGCTCGACGGCGTCCGCGCCCGCGCCCGTCACGCGACCGCCGATCCGCACGACGCCGGGCCCCGCCGGAGCGACCCGCAGCGCGATCCGGCGCCCGGCCGGGTCGTCGGTGGCGAGCTCGGCGAGGTAGGTGCCGCCGTCGCGGCGGGCGGCGAGCGCCTGCGTGGCGTGGAACCATCGCCCGCCGGCCTGGAAGCCGAGCGGTCCGGTCGGCCCGGGCCCGGCGGCACCGGCCTGGCGCAGGACGGTGCCGGCGCGGCGGTCGACCAGGGTCAGGCGGAACGGGCTCGCGTCGATCTCGGCGCCGAGCCGGCCCGCGCGGACGCCGTGGGCGGATCCGGCGGCCGCGGCCGGGACCGCGATCGCCGTGGCGAGGGCGAGGGCGACGGCGGCCGCGGCGGGGCGGCGGACCGGGACCACGGCCGGGAGGGGAAGAGGGGTCGGGCGGCACCGCACGAGACCTCACATCCAAGCGGGCGGCCCGCGCCCGCGTCAAGCGGCAACCGGGCGACGGCGGGCCGCCCGCCCCTCAATGCCGAGCGCCCGGGTGCCGATACGGGCCACAGCATGTCCACGGCCGTGATCGTCATCGTCGCGCTCGTCCTGCTGGCCGCCCTGTGGTGGGTGGTGACCCGCAACGCGTTCATCCGCGCGCGCAACAAGTGCGACGAGGCGTGGAGCGGGGTCGACGTCCAGCTGGGGCGCCGCCACGACCTCGTGCCGAACCTCGTCGCGACCGTGAAGGGCTACGCGGAGCACGAGTCCGGCGTCCTGGCGCGGGTCGCCGCCAACGCGCAGGCCTACAACACGCGCATCCAGGTGTTCCCCGCCTCGATCGTCGCGGGCCGGCGCTTCCACCCCCGCGAGTACTTCGAGATCGCCGATCCCGCCGAGCGCGCGACGCCCGAGGTCTCCTTCGCGCAGCCCTCGCCGGCCTGAGCCCCGCCCCGCCGCGCACGCGGCGGCCCACTTCCCGCCATGAGCACCGCACCTCCCCTCTCCCCTTCCACCGCCGGCTTCCCGGCGAACGCCGACTCGACGCGACGCGCCCACTTCCGCGAGGCGCTCAACACGCGGCTCGCGGCCTACTCGCTCGTGGTCGGCGTGGCGGTCGCGGTGCTGTACGGCTCCGCGCAGCACAGCCCGGCGATCATCCTGGGCGGCGGGCTCGGCGTGATCGCCCTCGTCTTCGCCGTCGCCTGGCTGGCGGCCGATCGCCGCGCGGAGGTCGACTTCTTCGGCGCCCTGGCCGAGGAGACGGGGCTGCAGGAGATGCCCGAGGGCGGGCGCCTCTTCCCGACCACGCCCCTGCTCGCCGCCGGCACGCGGCGGCGCCTCGAGCACCTGCTCGCCGGCCCGCTCGTGGGCAGCGACGAGCACGGGCGCCAGTGCCTGCTCGCCCACTACACCTACGAGACGGCCCATGAGGATCCGGACCTCGGAAGCCTCGCCGAGGCGGTCCGGGAGCATCGCTTCACGCTCTGCGCGATCGACCTGCCGCAGACGACCTCCCGCTTCCCGGGGGTGTACGTCCGCCGCCGTCAGGGGGTCGCCGAGCAGGCCAACGGCGGCGACTGGCTCGCCGGCGAGCGGGTCCACGCGCTGGAGGTCGAGAGCGCCGCGTTCACCGATGCCTACGAGCTGAACGTCAGCGACGACCAGGACGAGGTCGTCGCGCGGCAGCTGCTCGCGCCCTCGCTCGTCGTGTGGCTCGCCGAGCATCCCCTGCGGCCGGGCTTCGAGCTCCGGGCGGGGAGCCTCGTCGTCTTCTGCCCGGGGCACCTCGACGACGCCGGCCGGTTCACGTGGCTGCGCGACGCGGCGGCGAGGCTCGCGGAGAGCGTCGCGCGCGAGGCCGCCCCGGCGCCCGGGCCGCTCTCGCCGCCGGTCCTCTGAACCGGACGTTCACCCGCCCCGGTTGACGCCCGCGGGATGATCCGGGGCGACCGTCCGCCGCCGCCGCGAAGGGAGCCGTCAGATGCCGGAGATGACCGCCTACGCCCCGGGCACGCCGTCCTGGATCGACCTCGCCTCGCCCGACCCCGACGCGTCCGTGGCCTTCTACGGCGCGCTGTTCGGCTGGGAGGCCGGCGAGCCGGGGCCGGTCGAGCAGACCGGCGGCTACCGGATGTTCGGCCTGCGCGGCCAGGACGTCGCAGGGCTCGGGCCGATCCAGAACGAGGGCCAGCCACCCGCCTGGAGCACCTACGTGACGGTCGAGGACGCCGGAGCGACGGCGGACCGGGTCCGCGCGGCCGGCGGGACGGTGCTCGTGGAGCCGATGGACGTCATGGAGGCGGGCCGGATGGCGGTGTTCCTGGACCCCGGGGGCGCGGCGTTCAGCGTCTGGCAGCCGCACGGGCACATCGGCGCCGGCCTGGCCAACGAGCCGGCCACGGTCGTCTGGAACGAGCTGTCCTCCCGCGACGTCGACGCCGCGAAGGCGTTCTACGGCGAGGTCTTCGGCTGGGACGCGGAGACGTCGCCCGTGCCGGGCCCGAACGGCGAGGTCGACTACACCCAGTGGAAGGTCGGCGACCGCGTGGTCGGCGGCGCGTTGCCGATGCCCGAGGCGGCGCCGGCCGGGACACCGCCGTTCTGGCTCGTCTACTTCGGGGTCCGGGACACGGACGCCGCCGTGGCGAAGGCCCGCGAGCTCGGCGGCAGCGTGATGATGGAGCCGACCGACATCCCGGTCGGGCGCTTCGCGGTGCTCGCCGATCCGCAGGGCGCCGCGTTCGCGGTCATCGCGATGGCGCCGGACGCCGCCGCCGCGTAGGCGCGGTCGCTCAGCGGCCCTCGTATCCCGCCACGAGGAGGTCGGTCAGCTCGCGCAGCAGCGGGATGCGCGGATTCGTGCGCATGCTCGGGTCCATGAACGCCGCGCGGGCGAGATCCGGGAGCGCGGCGTCGAACTCGGCGCGCGGGATGCCGAGCTCGCGCGAGCGAGCCGGGCATCCCGACCTCGCCGAGCAGCCCGTCGACCGTGGTGAAGAGCCGCTCGCGGCGCGCGGCCTCGTCGCGCCCGCCGTACCCGAGGATCCACGCCGCCTGCGCGTACTTCTCCGGCGCGACGTAGGCGGCGTAGCCGGGCGCGGGCATGAACTTCGTCGGCAGCGACGCGTTGTAGCGGAGCACGTGCGGGAGGAAGATCGCGTTCGCGCGGCCGTGGGCGATCCCGAACCGGGCGCCGACCGCGTGGGCGAGCGCGTGGTTGACCCCGACGAACGCGTTCGAGAACGCGAGGCCGGCGATCGTCGCGGCGTTCGCCATCGACGTCCGCGCGTCGAGGTCGCTCCCGTCGCGGAAGGCGCGCGGCAGCGCCTCGAAGATGAGGTTCATGGCCTGCATGCAGAAGGCGTCGGTGTAGGGCGAGGCGAAGATCGAGACGGCCGCCTCGAGCGCGTGCGTCAGCGCGTCGATCCCGGTGTCCGCGGTCATCGCCGGCGGCATGCTCAGCGTGAGCTTCGGCTCGACGACCGCCATGTCGGGGACGAGCGAGTAGTCGACGAGCGTGACCTTGCGGCCGTCCGCCGTGAGCACCGCCGCGGGTGAGACCTCCGAGCCGGTGCCCGCGGTCGTCGGGACGGCGACGAGGCGGGCCGCGTGCTCGACCTGCGGGTAGCTGGCGACGCGCTTGCGGGCGTCGAGGAACGGCAGCCCGAGCTCCCGCATGGTCAGCTCCGGGCTCTCGTGGAAGAGCCGGATCGCCTTCGCGGCGTCGAGGACGGATCCGCCGCCGACCGCGACGATGAGATCGGGGGCGAGCTCCTCGAGCACGCGGACGCCGGCGCGGATCTCGGTCTCGGGGGGCTCGGGCGAGATCCCGGAGAAGACGTGGACCGAGACGCCCGGCGCGAGGTGGGCGCGGACCTCGTCGACGACGCCCCGCTGCTCGGTCCCGGGGTCCGTGACGAGCACGGCCTGGCGGGCCTCGACCGCGCGGAGGTTGTCGAGCGCGCCGGGGTTGAAGTACGTGTCGCTCGGGACGCGGAACCACTGCGGGGGCGCCTGGCGGCGGGAGACCGTCTTCACGTTGAGCAGGTTGCGGTAGTTGACGTTGTCGGTCGTCGTCGACCCGCCCCACGTGCCGCACCCGAGCGAGAAGGTCGGCGTCATCGAGTTGTAGACGCCGCCGAGCGCGCCGACCGCCGTCGGGGCGTTGACGAGGATCCGGCCGGTGCGCACCGCGAGCGAGAAGCGGTGCACGACGTCCTCGTCGCGCGCGTACACGGCCGAGGTGTGGCCGAGCCCGTCGTGCTCGGTCACCAGCACGGCCGCGTCGATCCCGTGCTCGACCGACGGCGAGCGGACCAGGCCGAGCACCGGCATGAGCTTCTCGGCGATCAGGGGATGGCCCGCGAGCGCGTCGAGGTCCGCGGGCAGCGGCGCGAGCAGCACCTTGTCCCGCGCGTCGGCCGGGATCCCGGCCTGCGAGGCGAGGTCGGCGCACGAGCGTCCGAGCGCGTCGAGCTGCATCGCGCCGTCCGGCGCGAAGGCGACCGCGGCGAGCCGCTCGACCTCGTCGGGGTCGAGCACGCGGGCACCCATCCGCTCGAACTCGGCCACGGTCTCGTCGTAGATCGCGTCGTCCACGATGCACGTCTGCTCGGCGGGGCAGATGAGCGAGGCGTCGAAGGTCTTCGAGACGAGGATGTCGACGACGGCCATCCGCACGTCCGCGGAGCGGTGGAGGTAGACGGGCGCGTTGCCGGAGCCGACGCTGAGGCACGGCTTGCCGGCGGCGTTGGCGGCGGCGACGGCGCGCGGCCCGCCGGTGGTCCAGATGAAGTCGACGCCCGCGTGGTGGAAGAGGTACTGGGAGATGTCGAGCGTCGGATCGGGGATGACCTGCAGCGCGTCGGGCGGGAGCCCGGCGGCCTCGCCCGCGGCCTGGAGGATCTCGATGGCGCGCATCGCGCAGCGCGCGGCCCGGGCGGAGGGGCGGAACAGCATCGCGTTGCGGGTCTTCGCGCCGACGATCGCCTTGAACAGGGCGGTCGAGGTCGGGTTCGTGATCGGCAGGAGCGCGAGCACGACGCCGATCGGCTCGGCCACGTACTCGATGCCGCGCTCGCGGTCGGCGTCGATCACCCCGACCGAGGGCTTGTCGCGGAGGTAGTCGTAGAGGAACTCCGTCGCGATGTAGTTCTTCACCACCTTGTCCTCGAGGACGCCGAAGCCGGTCTCCTCCATGGCCAGCTCGGCGAGCTCGACGGCGTGCTCGAGCCCGGCCACGACCATCGCCCAGACGATGCGGTCGACCGCCGCCTGGTCGAGGCCCCGGAAGACGTCCGCCGCGGCGCGCGCACGGCCAACGTAGGCGTCCATCCTCCTCGCCTGGTCGGCGTCGAGGATCGGGGCGCCGTCGCCGGTCGCCGCCGGCGCGGTCGTGGTGCCGGTCATGCGCTCTTCCTCCCGTGGGGCGCTCGCGGGCGCCGAGCATGGCGTGTCCGCCCGGTGCGGGCATCCGTGGGAAGGGCCGGTCCGGGCCGGGTAGTCCGTGCGGACGGGGCGAGGCGCGGCGGCGGGTCGGAGCCGGCTCCGGCCCGATCGGCGCCGCGCGTCGCGCGTACCGACCGCGTCACCCGACCGACCGTCCCCACGCGCCCTCCCTTCGCCTGGCTCTCGCCGAGCGACGAACCTACCGCCGCGCGCGGCCGCGCGCCACCCGTCAGGATCCCGCCCGTGCCCCGCCTCGACCACGACGACCTCCCGGCGGACCCGCTCGAGCTGCTCCGCGCCTGGCTCGCCGAGGCGACGGCCACCGGGATGGTCAACCCGGCGGCGATGACGCTCGCCACGGCCGCCGGCGACGGCGCCCCGAGCGCGCGGACCGTCCTGCTGCGCGGGCTCGACGCCGGCGGGATCGTCTTCTACACGAACCGGGGCAGCCGCAAGGGCCGCGACCTCGCGGCGAACCCCCGGGCCTGCGCGGTCCTCCACTGGCGCGAGCTCGACCGCCAGGTGATCGTCACCGGCGCGGTCGAGCCGGTGGACGACGCGGAGTCGGACGCGTACTTCGCCGGCCGGCCGCGCGGGCACCGGATCGCGGCCTGGGCGTCGGATCAGGGCGCGGCGCTCCCGGACCGGGCGTCGCTCGAGGCCGCCTTCGCGGCGGCCGAGGCGCGCTTCCCGGGCGACGCGGTGCCGCGGCCGCCGCACTGGGGCGGCTACCGGATCGGGCTCGGCGCCGTCGAGTTCTGGCAGTCCGGCGACGACCGCCTCCACGACCGGTTCGTCTACGCGCGCGAGGGCGGCGGGTGGACGGTGACGCGCCTCGCGCCGTGAGCGGGGCGCGACCGCGGAGGCCGACTCGCGCTCCCCGAGGCGGGAGGCGGTGAGCGTCCCGCTCGCGTCGCGGCTCGCGGCGTTCGCCGTGACCGCCGCGCCGCCGGCCGAGGTCCGGGCCGACGCCGCGCGCCGGGTCCTCGACACGCTCGGCTGCGCGCTCGCCGCCCACGCGCTCGGGGAGGGGTCCGCGGCGTCGGGTGTCGCGGCGGCCGCGGGCGGGGCGGGCGAGGCGACGCTGATCGGCGAGCGCGCTGCGGTGCCCGCCGCGCAGGCGGCGCTCGGCAACGGCGCGCTCGCCCACGCGCTGGACTTCGACGACACCCACGAGGCGTCGGTCTGCCACGTCAGCGCGGTCGTCGTGCCCGCGGCGCTCGCCGTCGCCGAGGCGCGCCGGGCCGGCGGCGCCGCGCTGCTCGACGCGGTCGCGACCGGGAGCGAGGTGACGGCCCGGGTCGGCCTCGCCGCGCCGGGCGCCTTCCACCGTCGCGGCTTCCACCCCACCGGCGTGTGCGGGGCGCTCGGCGCCGCCGCCGCGGCGGCCCGGCTGCTCGGGCTGCACGCCGAGCGCGCCGGCGCGGCGCTCGGGATCGCCTCGAGCTTCGGGTCGGGCCACTTCGCCTACCTCGAGGACGGCTCGGCGACGAAGCCGCTCCACGCGGCGTGGGCGGCGCACGGCGGCGTGCTCGCCGCGCAGCTCGCCGCGGCCGGGGCGGACGGCCCGGCGCGTGCGCTCGAGGGCCGCTTCGGGCTCTACGCCACCCACGTCGACGAGCCGCCGGACCTCGACGCCGCCGCCGACGGCCTCGGGGCGCGCTGGGAGTCCGTGCGCTCGGTCGTCAAGCCCTACCCCGTCTGCCACTACTCCCACGCGGCACTCGACGCGGTCGCCGCGGCCGCGGGATCGCTGCCGGTGGACGCCGGGTCGGTCGAGGCGCTCACCGTCCGCGTCTCGGCCGAGGGCGCCGCGCTCGTGCTCGAGCCGCCCGCGGCCAAGCGCCGCCCGCGGACGCCCTACGACGCGCGGTTCAGCCTCCCCTACGGCGTCGCGGCGCTGCTCGTCCGCGGGCGACTCGGCCTCGCCGACTTCACGCCCGAGGCGATCGCGGACGAGCGCGTCCTCGCCCTCGCCGGCCGCGTGCGCGGCGAGCCGTGGGCACCGGGCGCCGCACCGTCGCCGTTCGGCGGGGCGGCCGAGCTGCGTCTGGCCGGCGACGCCGCGCCCCGGCGCGCCCAGATCGCCGACGCCCGCGGCGGCCCGGACCACCCCCTCGGGGACGCGGCGCTGCGCGAGAAGTTCACGGCGACGGCCGGGCTCGCCCTCGCCCCGGCCCGCGCGGACCGCCTGGCCGACGCGATCCTCGCGCTGGCGGACGGCGGCCCGCTGACGGCGGTGACCGACGCGCTCCGCGCAGCCGGGTCCGACTAGCGGGTCGCCTGCGCGGCCGCGAGCGGCGGGGTCGTGGAATCAACCGCCCAGCGCGGCGAGGCGGGCCGCGAGGAAGTCCCGCTCCTGGGCCTGGGTGGCGAGCGTCAGGGCCCGGCGGTAGGCCGCGACGGCCTCCTCGTCGCGTCCGAGCCGGGCGAGCAGGTCGGCGCGGGCGGCGTGGAGCAGGTGGTAGCGGTCGAGCGCGGCGGCGGGGCCGGCGTCGATGAGCTCGAGCCCCGCCGACGGCCCGTCGGCCTCCGCGACCGCCACCGCCCGGTTCAGCGCGACGACCGGCGAGGGGTCGAACGTGGCGAGCGTCGTGTAGAGCGCGGCGATGCGCGCCCAGTCGGTGTCGCCCGCCTCGGCCGGCCGCGCGTGCTCCGCCGCGATGGCCGCCTGGAGCTGGTAGACGCCGGGCGCGCCGTGGCGCAGCGCAGCGGCCAGCGCGCCGAGCCCCTCGGCGATCTCCGCGCGATCCCACCGGGCGCGGTCCTGGTCGGCGAGCAGGACGAGCGCGCCGTCCGACCCGGTGCGCGCGTCGCGCCGCGCGTCGACGCAGGAGCATGAGCGCGAGCAGGCCGAGCGCCTCCGGCTCGTCGGGCATGAGCTCGCAGAGCAGCCGCGCGAGGCGGATCGCCTCGGCGCACAGGTCGCGCCGCACGAGCGCGTCGCCGGCGGTCGCGAGGTAGCCCTCGTTGAAGACGAGGTAGAGCGCGGCGAGCACGGAGCGCAACCGCTCGGGCAGGCGCGCGTCGTCGGGCACCTCGTAGCGGATGCCGGCGTCGCGGATCTTGCGCTTCGCGCGGACCAGGCGCTGGGCCATCGTCGGCTCGGGGACGAGGAAGGCGCGCGCGATCTCGGGCGTGGCGAGCCCGCCGAGCGTGCGCAGCGTCAGGGCCACGCGCGCCTCGGGGGCGAGCGCCGGGTGGCAGCACGTGAAGATGAGCCGCAGGCGGTCGTCGGGGATCACGGTCTCCTCGTCGCGGTCGGGATCGTCCTCGGCGCCCTGGCGTCCGAGCGCCTCGAGGTCGGCCAGCGCGGCGGTGCGGTCGGCCAGGCGCCGCTCGCGCCGCAGCCGGTCGATGGCCTTGTTGCGCGCCGCCCGGGTGATCCACGCGCCCGGGTTGTCCGGGATCCCGTCGCGCGGCCAGCGCTCGAGGGCGACGAGGAACGCGTCCTGGACGGCCTCCTCGGCCAGGTCGAAGTTCCCGCCGAGCACCCGGATGAGGGTGGCGACCGCGCGTCCCGACTCCTGCCGGAACGCGCGGTCGACGATCTCCCTGGAGACCGCTACGCCCCCTCGGCGGCGCCCGCCTCGGCCGGGCGGCCGTCCGGCATCCCCCCCTCGTAGACCATGATCGGGCGCACCTCGACCGAGCCGGCGTGCGCGCCCGGGATGCGGCTCGCCCACTCGATCGCCGCGTCGAGGTCCGGCACGTCGAGGAGGTAGTAGCCGCCGAGCTGCTCCTTCGTCTCGGCGAACGGGCCGTCGGTGACCAGGCGCTCGCCGTCGCGAACCCGCACCGTGGTGGCCGTCGCCGTGGGCTGCAGCCCCTCGCCGCCGAGGTGGACGCCCGCCTCGGTCGCGGCCTGCCCGAAGGCACCGTAGGCCTCGAGCATCCGCCGGAAGTCCTCGGGCGTGGCGTCGGTGGACGCGGACTCGTCGCCGTAGATCGTGAACAGGTACTTCATGAGGTGACCCTCCCGCTCGGGCGGCGCCGTTCGCCGCCATCGCCATGACGACGAACGGGATGCGCCGGAATCGACAGTCGTGCGCCGGATCCTCTCACCTGGCGCACGGACGCTCGCAGCCGGCGGCGCCGAGCGGTGACGGTTCCCGCTTGACCCGCGCCCGGCGCGGTTGCGAGGATCGGTCCGCGCCCCGGTCCCGGGGCCGTCACCCAGGAGGGCCGCGAGACATGGAGTTGCGCACGGTCGCCGACCTCGCCCTGGGCGGGACGCTCGTCGCCGCCGCGGCGCTGAAGGTCGCGGCGCCCCACGCGAGCGCGGCGGGCCTCGCGACCTTCGGGCTGCGCAACGCCGCCGCGCGCCGCGCCGCCTGGGCGCTGCTCGTGCTCGCCGAGGCGAGCCTCGGCGTGCTCGTCGCGCTCGGCTCCGGCGCGGCCGCGATCGCCGCCGCGGCGCTGCTGCTCGCCTTCGCCGCCGCCCTCGCGCTCGCCCTGCGCCGCGGCCTGGCGGGCGCCCCGTGCGGCTGCCTCGGCGCCCGCTCGCGCGTGAGCCGCGCCGCGGTGGCGCGCAATCTCGTCCTCGCCGCCGGGCTCGCCGCCCTCCCGCTCGTGCCGGACACGCGCCCGAGCGCCGCGGCGTGGCTCGCCGCCGGGCTCGCCCTCGCCCTGCTCGGCGTCCTCGCGCTCGGCGTGGCGGTGGTCGCGCTCGCCCGCGAGGTCGGCGACCTGCGCCTGCGCGCCGCGCCGGGGCCGGCGCTGGAGATCCCCGAGGAGGGCCCGGAGATCGGCGCGCGGACCGCGCTCGTCGACCGGCTCGCCGCGGCGGCCCCCGCGCGCCTCGGGCTGGCGGTCTTCACCTCCGAGGGCTGCCGGATGTGCCGCGCGCTCGAGCCGGCCGTCTCCGCGCTCGCCCGCGACCCGCTCGTCGCGCTCGCGGTGTTCGACGAGGTCCGCGACGCGGGCGCGTGGGCCGCGCTCGACGTCCCCGGGAGCCCCTACGCCGTGGCGCTCGCCCTCGACGGCACCGTCCTCGCCAAGGGGACGTTCAACGACCTCGGCCAGCTCGAGGGCATCCTCGCCACGGCCGAGCGGCGCGAGCGCGAGGCCGTCGGTGTCTGACCTCGGCGCCACGCTCGGCGACGCGGTCGAGCGCTCCACGTCGCGGCGCGGGTTCCTCGCCCGCGTCGGCGGGGCGCTGCTCGCCGCGGTCGGCGGCACGACCCTGCTCGAGGCGGCGCAGCCGGACGGCGCCGAGGCCTACCACTTCTGCGGCCACACCTACACGACCGGCTCGTGCCCGCACCCGACCGGGCCTGCCCCGCGTCGACGCCCACGGGTTTCCGCTGCGCGCGCGCGACGGGCGGCGGGTCGACGACCTCGGCCGCCTCGTCGACCGCCGCGGACGGCCGATCGCCGAGGGCGGCCGGCTCCTGCGCGACCCCGACGGCCGGCCGCTCGCGCCGGCCCGCCGCAGCCGCATCTGCCTCGACGGCGTCCCCCGCCGCTACGGCGTCCGCACCTGGCGCGACGGCTCGTGGTACCGCTGCTGCGGCGGCCACGTGCGGCGCCTGATGGACTGCTGCAGCTACGCGCCGCGGCGGATCAACGGCGACGCCGGGCTCACCGGCTACTGCTACGGCGGGCGCACCGTGTTCTGCGTCCACTACTACGACACGAAGGTGTCGTGTTGAGCGACGCGGCGCCGCTCCTCGCCGCGCTCGCGGCCCTCGCCGGCGTCACCGGGACGTGGTCGCCGTGCGGCTTCTCGATGATCGAGACGCTGCGTCCCGGCGGCCGGGCCGGCGGGCGCCGGCCGGCGCTCGCCGCGTGTGCGGCGTTCGCGCTCGGCGCCGTGCTCGGCGGCGCCGCGCTGTTCGGCGGCCTCGGGGCGCTCGGCTCGCTCGTTCGCTCGGTGTCGCCGGAGGCGGCCACGGCGCTCGCCGTCGCCGTGGCGGCGCTCGCCGCGCTGGCGGAGGTGCTCGGCCTGCGGATCCGCCCGCAGGTTCGCCGTCAGGTTCCGGAGCCGTGGCGCCGCCGCCTGCCGCTGACGCTCGCCGCCGGTCTCTACGGCGTGCTGCTCGGCGTCGGGTTCGCGACGTTCGTGCTGACGCTCGCCGTCCCCGCGCTGGCCTTCGTCACGCTGGCGCTCGGCGACCCGGCGCTCGGGGCGCTCGTCGGCGCGGCGTTCGGCGCCGGGCGCGCGCTGCCGGTCGCGCTCGTCGCGCCCGTCGCCGACCGCCCGCTCGGCGTCGCGATCACCGCGGCGATGGCCGAGCGCCCGCTGCTGCTCCGCGGCCTGCGCGCGGCCGACGGCCTCCTGCTCGCCGCGTGCGCGGTCGTGCTGGCCGCGGCGCCCGCGTCGGCGTCCGGGCCCGGGTCCACCGCCGCGGTGCGCCGCGTCGCCACCCGGGCGACCGACCCGAGCACCGCCGGCCGCGGGCTCGCCTGGCAGGCGCCGGGCCGCGGCGCGGTCGTCCGCGGCGCCGGTACCGCCCGCCACCCGCGCGGCACGGACCCCGCCCTCGCTCCCGGCCTGCTCGCCCTGCGTCGCGGCAACCGCGTGGTGGTCCGTCGCACCCGGGGCGGGGCGAGGGTGGTCGACCGCGTCGTGCCCGGAGCGGAGAAGCTCGCGGTCTCCCGGCGCTGGCTCGCGGTCCGGGTGACCCGGCGCGGCACCGCCCGCATCCTCGCCCGCCGCCTGCGCCGCGGCGGGCGCTTCCGCGTGGTGGCCACCGTTCGCGGCGCGCGCCGCCTCGGGCGCCCGGCGCTCGACGGGGATCGCCTCGTCTTCCACGTCGCCGGCGCGCGGGGCAGCGCGCTGCGCCTCGTCAACCTCCGGACCGGCCGCGGCCGGGTCCTGCGGTCCTCGCCGGTGACGCAGTTCCTCAACCCGGCGATCGGGGCCCACCGCCTGCTCTACGTCGAGGTCGCAACGTGCGCGCAGCGCCTGCGCCTCGCGCCGCTCGGGCGGGGCGGGCGGACGCGCACGCTCCTCGCCATCGGCACCACGGCGCGTCGCGACTCGGGGAACGACCGCGGCCACACCGACCAGGGCGCGGGGCCCGGCCGCTGCCCGCGCGGGACGCCGCACCCCACCTCGCTGATGCTGTGGACCACGGCGCTCGCCCGCGGCACCGCCTACGTGACGCTCCTGCGTCCGCGCCGCGACGGCACCGTGCGCACGACCCTGGCGCGCGTGCGGGCCTGAGGTAGCTTTCGTCGCCTGCGGCAGCGCCGAGCGCGTGCTCGGTCCGATCGTCCTCGCGAAGGCCGCGCTCGAGCCCGAGGGTCGCTGGGCGCCGCTGCGCGAGCAGCTCGCCGAGCTCTACGGGGAGACGAACCTCGCGGACGACGGCTCGCTGCTGATGGACCAGCAGTACCTCATCACCATCGCCGGCAAAGCGGGCGTTTAGCAGGGCTTTTCACGCGAGTTTCACCGCGCGGCAACGGGCCGTGCGCATCGGCGCGGCATAGTGGAGGCGTGACCCCGCCCCGCGCCGAGCTCCACTTCCACCTCCTCCCGGGCGTCGACGACGGCCCGATCTCGATGGCGGAGAGCGTCGCGCTCGCCCGCGCCGCGGTGGCCGACGGGACCCGCCGGGTCGCGGTCACCCCGCACGCGGGCGACGTCGTCATCGCCGAGCTGCCTGGGCGCGTCGCGGCCGTCGGGGCGGCGCTGGACGACGCCGGCGTCGAGCTCGAGCTGCTCGTGGGCGCCGAGCTCATGGCCGGGCAGATCCTGCGGCTCGACGACGGCGAGCTCCGGACCATCGCGCTCGGCCCGTCCGGCGCGCCCTTCCAGCTCCTGGAGGGCCCGTTCGGCAGCCGGATGGACGGGACGCGCGCGGGCGCCGACCGCCTCCGCGCCCGCGGCTACGACGTGCTGATCGCCCACCCGGAGCGCTGCGAGGGGTGGTTCCACGACGACGGGGCGCCGCTGGAGGCCGAGGTCGCGGCGGGAGGCGTGCTGCAGCTCACGGCCGGCTCGCTGACCGGCGCCCACGGCGAGGCGGCGCGCCGGCGGGCGTTCGAGATCGTCGCCGCCGGCCGGCCGGCCATCGTCGCCTCCGACGCGCACGGCACGCGCTACCGACCACCGGCGCTCGGCGAGGCGCACGCCGCGCTGCTCGACGGCGGCGTGCCGCGCGCCCGGGCGGACGAGCTCGTCGACCTCGCGCCCGCCCGGGCGCTGCGCGAGGGCCTCGCCGCGGTGGCCGGCGCGGCGGACGCCGCCCGCCGCGCGGCCTGAGCGCCCGCCGCGCGGCCGACCTCTAGCGTTCCACCTTCATGGTCGAGCCGCACGCCCTGCCCCCCGGCGCCCGCAGCGTCCTCCTGGCGCCGGCGCGCGTCACCCGAGCGGTCGCCGCGGCCGACACCGATCCGGAACGCCGCTGGATGCTCCGCCTTCCCCGCGAGGTCCGACGGAGCTTCGTCGCGGAGGTCATCGACGCGGGCGGCGACGCCGCGGCGCAGGAGCGCTGGATGCTGCTCCAGGACGACGCGGTCCGCGCGTCCTACGTCGCGGACGTCCTCGCGCACGCCGACCCCGACCCGCGCGAGCTCTGGATGCTGCGCCAGCCGCGGAAGGTCCGGGAGTCCTACGTGCGCGAGGTGCTCGAGGCCGGCGGCGAGCGCTGAGCGCCGCCCCCGGATCCCCTAGCGACCGCGGCCGCGGTGGCCGCCGTGCTCGCGGTGGTGCCCGTGGCGCGGGGGCCGCGTCGGGCACGGGCCGCTCGGCCGCCGGGCCCGCCCGGGCTCCTGCCCCGGCATCTGGTTCTCCGTCGGCACCACCGGCACCGTGCGGAACCCGTTGCACGTCCCCGTCGTCACGCGCGGGTCGTCCGCCGAGGGCTGCGGGAGGGGCGGCACGACCGCGTCCGGCGCAGCGAAGTTGAACGCCTCGACGAGGTCGTCCACGGCGCGCCGCCGCCAGCGGGTGAGGTTCGGGACCTCCGCGCCGAAGCGCGTCTCGAGCAGGCGCAGCACCGAGGTGTGGTCGAACCGCTTCGAGCTCACGAGCCCGCCGCGCGCGAACGGCGACACGATGAGCGTCGGGACCCGGAACCCCAGCCCGATCGGCCCCGGGATGCCGTCCGCGACGGCCGGCAGCGGGTCGACCGTGAGGAACTCGCCGGGCGTGCCGGGCGGCGGCGTGTCCGGCCGCACGTGATCGAAGAAGCCGCCGTTCTCGTCGTAGGTGACGATCAGCGCCGTCTTCGCCCAGAGCTTCGGGTCGGCGGTCAGCGCCTTCAGCGTCTGGGAGACGGCGTACTCGCCGAGGGAGGGCGCCGTGCGGCGGATGCTCGGTCTGGAAGAACGACGGCAGCACCCAGGAGACCGCCGGCAGCTCGCTCGAGGCGCAGTCGGCCTCGAAGTCGGCCGGGTAGGTCGGCGTGATCCCCTTCGCCTTCAGCGTCGGGTTGGTCTGGAAGTTGCGGAAGTACGGGAGCACGTTCTGGAAGCTCCCCGCGATCGGCGAGGTGTAGACCTTCCAGGGGACGCCGCGCGCCTCGAGCTGCTCCGGGTAGGTCGTCCAGGTGAAGCGGCCGGCGTACTCGCCGCGACGGGCGACGAGCGTCTCGAGCAGCGGACCGCCGTTCTCTCCGGACGGGTCGAGCATCCCCGACATCGCGTAGAGCCGGTTCGGGTCGGTCGGGCCGATCACCGAGCTGAAGAAGTCGTCGCAGAGCGTGAAGTTGTCGGCCAGCGCGAAGTAGAAGCCGAGGTCCTGGCGCTCGTAGTAGCCCATCGTGAGCGCGGCCTTCTCGGGGCCGTTGACGTCCTTGCGCGCGAGGTAGAAGCCGTCCATTTGCCCGCCGTTCCACGACCGGTGCTGGGCCCCCCACTCGTGGTCGATGTCGTTCGTGCACTCGGCGACGCCGTTGAAGGAGTCGAGGTGGTACGGGAGGATCTCCCCGTCGAAGCCCGGCGCCTCGTAGCCGGGTTGCGCGAAGTGCCGGCGCCCGCGGTGGTCCGCGAAGCCGCGCACGCCCCGGTACGTGCCGAAGTAGTGGTCGAACGAGCGGTTCTCGTTCATCAGGATCACGACGTGCTCGATGTCCTGGAGGCGCCCGCAGCGCGGGCCCCACGCCAGCGCGTCGAGCAGGGTCGGATCCAGGCCGGCCAGTCCGACCGCCGCGCCGCCGGCGGCCCCCGCCCGCAGGAGGTCCCTCCGCGTCAGTCCGGTGTGCACGTCCATGTCCGCCTCCCGAGATAGCTGGCGGACCGACGCTACCCGAGAGAGCGCCCGCGGGGCAAGTGCGGCGGGCGGGTCTCCCCCCGGACGCGGCTCCGGGGTCTCCACGGCTGACATGCTCGCGCCGATCCGTCAGGCTCCCCGCCCATGACCCGCCACGCGATGGGCAGCGCCGACGCGGCTTGGCTCCACATGGACCGGCCGACGAACCTCATGATCATCAACGGGGTCCTGTGGTTCGACACGCCGCTCGACGCCGGCGCCTTCCGCGAGATCCTCCGCACGCGCCTCGTCGACCGCTATCCCCGCTTCCGGCGGCGCGTGGTGGAGTCCGGGATCGGCCTCGGGGGCGCGCAGTGGGAGGACGACCCGCTGTTCGACCTCGATCGCCACGTCCACCACGTGGCGCTCCCCGCGCCCGGCGACCGCGCCGCGCTCCAGGCGTTCGTCGCCGACCGGATGGTCGAGCCGCTCGATCGCGCCAAGCCGCTGTGGGAGTTCCACGTCATCGACGGCTTCGGCGACGGGGGCGCCGTCCTCGCGCGCATCCACCACTGCATCGCCGACGGCATCGCCCTCGCCCGGGTGCTCCTCTCGCTGACCGACGGCGAGCCGGACGTCGGGCTCGAGCCCCCCTCGGCGGAGGAACGGGCCGGCTGGCTGGGCCGCATCGTCGCCGCCGCCGGGCCGGCCGCGGCCGCGCTCTCGGCGACGCGCGGGGCGGCCGACGTGCTCTGGCACGAGGGGCTCGACCTGCTCGTCCATCCCGCGCACGTCGTCGACCTCGCCGGCACGGCGCGCGAGGACGTGGCGACGGCCGCCCGGCTCGCGGTCGCGCCGCGCGACCCCGACACCGTCTTCAAGGGCGACCTGCAGCTCGCCAACCGCGTCGCGTGGACGGACCCGATCCCGCTCGACGACGTCAAGGCGCTGGCCCACGCTCACCGCGCGACCGTGAACGACGTGCTCGTCGCGGCGCTGAGCGGGGCGCTGCGCACCTATCTCGTCGAGCGGCAGAGCATGGTCGAGGAGATCCACGCCATGGTCCCGTTCAACCTCCGGCCGCTGGACCAGCCGCTCCCGCGCGAGCTCGGCAACCGGTTCGGGCTCGTCTCGCTCGCGCTGCCCGTCGGGATGCCCGAGCCGGCGGCCCGGCTGCAGGAGGTGATGCACCGGATGGCGGAGATCAAGCGCTCGCCCGAGGCGCCGGTCGCCTACGCCATCCTCGGGGCGATGGGCGTGACGCCCGTCCAGGTCGAGACGGCGATCGTCGACCTCTTCACCTCCCAGGGCTCGCTCGTCGTCACGAACGTGCCGGGCCCGCGAGCGACCGTGACGCTCGCCGGCAACCCCGTGCGCGGCGTGCTCGTGTGGGCGCCGACGTCGGGCAGCGTCGGCATGAGCGTCGCGATCCTGAGCTACGCCGGCGACGTCGTCGTCGGCCTCGTGAGCGACGCCGGGCTCGTGCCCGATCCCGAGCGGATCGCCGACGCGTTCACCGCCGAGGTCGAGACGCTCAGCGCGCTGCCCGCCGGGCGCCCGCCTCCGGGCGGCTGGGCGTAGACCGCGCGGCGGCCCGGCGACGGGCCCCCGCCGGCGGGCGGGCGGGCGCGAACCGCCGGGCGGCGAGCACCCGGAAGTCCGGCCACGTCGCCGCCGGCCCGGGCGGCCGCGCCACGAGCCCGGGAAGACCGCGCGGCAGGGCGGCGAGCCGCTCGCCGAGCGGCGTCTCGTGCAGATGCGCGGTCATCGTCTCCACGGCCGTCATGAGGACCCGGTGCCGGCGGCGGCGGCTCATCAGGTTCGTGCCCATCGCGTCGAGGTCGTGGACCGTGGGCTGGACGAGCACGACCTCCGTCCCGGCGGCGCGCAGCCGCCTCGCCTCGGCGCCGAGCCGGCGCCCGGACGCCTGGCGCATGCCCATCGCGAGCCGCTCCCCGAGCGTGCGGGGCTCCGTCGCGTGCAGGGAGGAGGTCGGGTTGAGGCAGACGACGAGGTCGAGCCGCTCGCGCGCGACCACGTCGAGGTTCGAGGTGGACCGCACGCCGCCGTCGACGTAGCGCCGCCCGCCGATCTCCACCGCCCGGTAGAAGCCCGGGATCGCGCACGACGCCGCGACCGCGTCGGGCAGCTCGGCCGGCGGCGCGTCCCCGCGGCCGAACGCGACGGAGCGGCCCGTCCGGTAGTCGACGGCCATCGCCCAGAACCCGCGGTGCGGAGCCCAGGGCGCGTCGCAGGCGCGGCGCACGGTGTCCTTCAGCGGCTCGGTCGAGACCGGGCCGTGCGGCAGCCAGCCCGCGATGAGCGCGGCGGGCGAGTGACGGTAGGGCCGCGCGAGCGAGCCGAGCGCGAGGCGCCACGAGCCGGGGCCGAGGACCGGCACGCCGCGGTGCAGACGAAACGCGGCGCCCGCCGAGCGGTCGGCCTCCGAGGCCTCCTCGCCGGCGGCGTCGGCGAGGCCGTCGAAGTCCTCCTCCGCGGAGTGGGCGACCATGAACCACGGCGGCACGCCGGAGGCGAGCAGCGCCCCGACCATCGAGCCGGCCGAGGTGCCGACGAGCCGCTCGGCGGAGCCCGGGTCCCAGCCGGTCTCGGTGGCGATCGCGTGGAGCGCGCCGACGAGCCAGGCGCCGCCGAGCACTCCGCCCGCGCCGAGCACGACCCCGACCCGTGGACCGTCGTCGGTCTTCCTCACGGCGTCGCGCTACCCACGCCGCACCGGCCGGCCCGTGCGCCGCCCCGCGTGGGTGACGCCCGCGATCCGGCGCAGCTCCTCGAGCGAGTCCTCGAGGCCCTCGACCGCGACGTCGAGGTCCGGCACCGTCGCCCGGTCGGCGTTGATCCCGAACACGAGCCCGCCGTCGTAGCTCACGATCGCGATGCCGAGCGCGTGCTCCGCGAACAGCGGCACGAGCGGCATGACCTCGCGCATCGGCGCGCCGAACGCGTAGAGCGTCGTCTGCGGCCCCGGCACGTTCGTGACCGTCACGTTGAACAGGCGCGCCGAGAAGAGCGCGCGCGCCGCGGCCGCGTGCACTGCGGGCGGCGCGAGGCCGACGACGTCCATGATCGTGCTGCCGCCGACCCCCGCGCTCCCGGACTTCAGCGCCGCGGCCCCGCGCGACGCGGCCGCATAGCGCTCGGCCGGGTCCTCGACGTCGACGGGGAGCGCGATGAACAGCGAGGTGATCTGGTTGCCCATCTCCAGCGCCTCGCTCGCGCGGCGCACGTTGACGGGCACCATCGCGCGCATCCCCGCGGGCGGGGTCTCGCCGCGCGAGAGCAGCAGCCGCCGCAGCGCGCCCGCGCACGCGGCGAGCACGACGTCGTTGACGGTCCCGCCGAGCTCGCGCTTGATGCCCTTGAGCTCGGCGAGCGGCGCGCGGACGACGGCGAAGCGGCGGGCGGTGCCGAGCGGCTCGTTCAGCGAGGTGTGCGGCGCGGCCAGCAGCTCGTCGCGCACGAGCACCTCGGCGGCCGCGCGTGAGCGGCCGGCCAGGTCGGCGACCTTGCCGGGATGGACCGCGAGGTCCGCGCCCGCGCGCGCCCCGCGGAGCAGCAGCGCCGGGGGCATCCGGACGAGGGCGCCGAGCGTCGAGCCGCCGTGGTCGCCGTCCCCGTCGTCGTCCGGCGGGGGCTCCGCCTCCGGCGCGGGCTCCGGCTCCTCCGCCGGCGGCTCCGGCGTCGCGTCGAGCATCACGTGGCCGATGTCGACCGAGCCGACGCCGTCGACGAGGCAGTGGTGGGTCTTGTTGACCAGCGCCCAGCGGCCGTCCTGCAGCCCGTCGAGCAGGACCATCTCCCACAGCGGCATCCGGCGGTCGAGGCGGTGCGACCAGTAGTCGCCGAGCCACTCGAGCAGCTCGGGATCCCCGCCGGGCGCCGGCAGCGTCGCGTGGCGCACGTGGGACTCGAGCTCGGCCTCCGCGTCGCTCCGCTCCCAGGTCGGCCAGCGCAGCCCGCCCGTGTGCGGCTCCGACAGCGTCGTCGCGAAGCGCGGCAGCCGACCGAAGCGCCGGCGCAGCAGCTCGCGGACCTGCTCGATCCCGGGGCTCCCGCCGCCCGGCAGCGGATCGAACACCGCCGCCGAGCCGATGTGCATGTGGGCACCCTCCTCGGCGTCCTCGAGCTCGAGGAAGATCGCGTCCACCGGGTCGAGCTGGTCGCCCATGACGCGACGATACCCCCGCGCGGCCGGGCCGCCGTCCGCGAGAACTACCGAGCCGCGACGGGGGGCCGCCGCGAGCGCTTCCGCGGCCGGCCGGCCGGCGACGCGGCCGCCGCGGCGTCGAGCAGCTCCGCCATGCCGGCCTCGATGCCCCCGCACAGCACGTCGAGGTCCGGGGCGGCGTCGAAGTCGCCGGTCACGCCGAACGTCAGCCCGCCGTCGTAGGAGAAGATCGCCACGCCGACGCGGACGTTGCCGGCGAGCGGCACGTAGGGGAACGCCTCGACCATCCGCCGGCCGGCGGCGTAGAGCGGGTGCTGGGGCCCGGGGACGTTCGTCGTCACGGTGTTCACGTTGCGCTGCGGGATGTGCGCCGCCACCCGCTCGCCCAGGGCGAGCAGCATCGGCGGGGCGAAGCCCGAGAGCGAGGTGAGCGCCTCGCCGGCGACCGCCTCCTTCGACTCCTTGAGGTCGTGCATCTGGGCGGTGATCGCGGCGAGCCGGCGAACCGGGTCCGCGATGGCGATCGGCAGCTCGGCGAACATCGCCGAGACGCGGTTGTCGTAGCTGCCGCGCTGCCCGGGCGTCCGCACCGACACGGGCACGAGCGTGCGGATGACGAGGTCGTCCACGGGCTCGCCCCGCGCGGTGAGGAGCGTGCGGAAGCCGTTCGTGATGATCGCGAGCACGACGTCGTTGACGGTGCCGCCGAGCACGCTGCGGACGGCCTTCACGTCGGCGAGCGTCGCGCGCGCCCACGCCCACCGACGGTGCGGCCCGAGCGGCCCGTTGATCGACGACGGCGGCGTGCGGCGCACGAGCCCGCGCATCGCCGCGAGGCCGTGCGCGGTGTCGAGCGCCCGCGCGGCGTACGCGCGCGGCGCGCGGGCCGCCGCCTCGACGGTGCGCACGATCTCCCACGGGCTCGTGGCGCGCTCGATCGCGCCGCGCGGCGAGCAGCTCCGGCCACGCGGGCTCCGGGGCGGGGCTCCAGCGCGCCGGCTCGGCGGGCGGCGCATCGCGCTCGTGATCGAGCACCACCGAGAGGAGGTCGGTCCCCGAGACGCCGTCGACCATGCAGTGGTGGATCTTCGACAGCAGTCCCCAGCGCTCGGCCTCGAGCCCCTCGATCACCCACATCTCCCACAGCGGCCGCGCGCGGTCGAGCCGCTGGGACATCACGCGCCCGACGAGGTTGCGCAGCTCGTCCTCGCCGCCGGGCCGCGGCAGGGCGGTGTGGCGGAGGTGGTAGCGCAGGTTGAAGTGCGGGTCGTCGACCCAGCGCGGCCGGCCGACGGCGAGCGGCACGAACGCGGACCTTCTGGCGGTAGCGCGGGACGAGCGGGAGCTTGCCCTCGACCATCGCGGCGATCTCGCCGAAGGGCGGCGGCGGGCCCTCGAAGATCCCCACCGAGCCGATGTGCATCTGGCTGAACTCCGTCTCGAGATGGAGGAACGACTCGTCGAGTGGGCTCAGGAGCTGCACGGCCATCCTCCTCGGGTTCGGCACGCTCGGCCTCGGCTCGCACCCTACTCCCCGCCCGGCGCGCCGCGCCCACCGCCGCGGCGCGCCCCGCCGCGCCATATCCTGCGCGCATGGAGGCGGGGTTCCTGCTCGCGGTGCTGCTCGCGTTCGCGTTCTCGTTCACCAACGGGGTCCACGACGCGTCGAACGCGATCGCCTCGCTCGTCGCGACCCGCGCGGCGACCCCGCTGCAGGGCGTCGTGCTCGCGGCGGTCTTCAACCTGCTCGGCCCGCTGCTGATCGGCGCGGCCGTCGCCGCACACGATCGGCGGGATCGTGACGGTCCAGGGCGAGGCCGCGATCGAGATCATCGGCGCCGGGCTCCTCGCGGCGGTCGCCTGGAACACGCTGACGTGGCGCCTCGGGCTCCCGTCCAGCTCGGGGCACGCGCTCGTCGGCGGCCTCGTCGGCGCCGGGGTGGTCGAGGGCGGGCTCGACGCGATCAACTGGGGCGGGCATGGACGGCCTGCATCCGGTCGGCGTGATCGGGACGATCGTCGCGCTCGCCGTCTCGCCCGTGCTCGGAGCGGGCGCCGCGCTGCTCGTCATCCGGGGGCTCCGCGCGATCGGCCGCCGCGCGACCCGCCGCTGGATCGGGCCGGCGCGCGGCGGCGAGTGGGTGACCTCGGCGGCCCTCGCCTTCAGCCACGGCGCGAACGACGCCCAGAAGTCGGTCGGCGTGATCGCCGCGCTGCTCGTCGCCGACGGCCGCGCCACCGGGCTGACCTCGCCGCTGTGGGCGGAGGCCGGGAGCGCGATCGTGCTGACCGCCGGCACGGCGCTCGGCGGGTGGCGGATCGTGAAGACCGTCGGGCGCCGCATCTACCCGCTCGAGCCGACGGACGGGCTCGCGAGCCAGGGGTCCTCGGCCGGGGTGATCCTCGGCGCCTCGTTCCTCGGGGCGCCGGTCTCCACGACGCAGGTCGTCGCGTCCTCGGTCGTCGGCGTCGGCGCCGGGCGGCGCCGCTGGCATCACGTCCACTGGGCGATCGTGCGCGAGATGGGCGCCGCCTGGGTGATCACGATGCCCGCGACCGCCGCGATCGCCGCGGTGACGGTCACGGTGTGGGGGTGGCTCGCGTGACGCGCCGCCACTGGTTCCTCCCCGAGACGCCGGACGTCGTCGGACTGCTGCGCCGCCACCTCGCCGTCACGATCGAGGGGCTCCAGGCCTTCGAGGCCTGGGCCGCGGGGGACGAGGCCGCCGCCTCGGCGGTGCGCGACTGCGAGCACCGCGCCGACGAGGCCAAGCGCGAGGTGCAGATCGCGCTGACCGTCGCGTTCGTCACCCCGCTCGAGCCCGAGGACCTCTTCACCCTCTCGTACGGGATCGACCGCATCATGAACGAGTCGAAGGACACCGTCCGCGAGTCGGAGGTCATGCGCTGCCCGCCCGACGCGGCCGTCGCGGAGATGGCCGGACAGCTGCTGGAGGCCGTCCGCGACCTCGACCGGGCCGTCGCGCAGATCGGCTCCGACGCGGCGGATGCGACCGAGGCGGCGCATGCGGCGATCAAGGCGCGGCGCGCGGCTGGAGCGCGTCTACCGCTCGGCGATGGCGGCGCTCGTCGACGCCGACGACCTGCGCGAGGTGACGGCGCGCCGCGAGCTCTACCGCCGCTGCTCGCGCATCGGCGAGGCCGTCGTCGACGTCGCCGAGCGGGTCGAGTACGCGCTGCTGAAGGAGAGCTGAGCGCCTTCGAGGTGACGGCGGACCGGGCATCGGGGAGGCGCGGGGCGCTGGTGCGCTGGGTCCCGGGCGTGGCGCTGGCGCGGACCTACCGGCGGGCGAGCCTCCGGTACGACCTTCTCGCCGGCCTCGTCCTCGCCGCGCTGCTCGTGCCGCAGGGGATGGCCTACGCCGAGCTCGCGGGGCTTCCGGCGGTCACGGGCCTCTACGCCACCGTCGTCCCGCTGCTCGTCTACGTGCTGCTCGGGCCCTCCCGGATCCTCATGCTCGGGCCGGACTCGGCCGTCTCGCCGCTCGTCGCGGCGGCGATCGTCCCGCTCGCGGGTGCCGGCGACCCCTCCCAGCGGATCGCGCTCGCCGGGATGCTCGCGCTCCTCGTCGGCGGCATCATGGTGGCCGGCGGTCTCGCGCGGTTCGGCTTCGTGACCGAGCTGCTCTCGATGCCGGTCCGCCTCGGCTACCTGATGGGCATCGCGGTCACCGTGATCGTCGTCCAGCTCCCGAAGCTGTTCGGCTTCTCGGTGCCCACGGAGCGCATGATCCCGACGCTGAGGGACTTCTTCGCCCGGCTCGACGAGACGAACCTCACCGCGCTGGCGATCGGGCTCGGGTCCCTCGCCGTGATCCTCGCGTGCCAGCGCTGGGCCCCGAGCGTGCCCGGCGTGTTCGTCGCCGTGGTCGGCGCGACGGTCGCCGTCAGCGTGCTCGGGCTGGCCGACGAGGGCGTCCCGGTCGTCGGCACGATCTCCGGCGGGCTCCCCTCCCCCGGCGTGCCCGACGTCTCGCTGAGCGACCTGAAGACGCTCGTGCCCGCCGCCGTGGGCATCGCGGTGGTCGCGTTCACCGACACGAGCGTCCTGTCGCGCAGCTACGCCGGGCGCCTCAAGCAGGAGGTGGACCAGAACCAGGAGCTCGCCGTGCTCGGCGTGGCGAACTTCGCGGCCGGCCTGTTCCAGGGCTTCCCGCTGTCGACGAGCTCGTCGCGGACGGCCGTCGCCGAGAACGTCGGTGCGCGCACCCAGGTCGCGGGCCTCGCCGGCGCCGGGCTGCTCGTCCTCGTCCTGCTGTTCGGGACGGGTCTGCTGCAGGACCTCCCGACGGCGACGCTCGCGGCGATCGTGATCGTCGCGGTGCTCGGGTTCATCGACGTCCGCGGCGCCCTGCGCCTGCGGCGGTGGCGGCGCTCGGAGTTCCTCCTCGCGATGGCGACCTTCGCCGGCGTGGCGATCCTCGGCGTCCTGTGGGGCGTCGGCATCGCGATCGTGCTCTCGCTGCTGGACTTCATCCGGCGCGCATGGCGCCCGCACGACGCCGTGCTCGGCCGGGTCGAGGACCTGAAGGGCTACCACGACCTCGAGCGCCACCCCGACGCCCGCCGGATCCCGGGCCTCGTGTTCTACCGCTTCGACGCGCCGCTGTTCTTCGCGAACGCCGACTACTTCCGCGAGCAGGTGCGCGCGGAAGCCCGGTCGGGCGACGTCGCGTGGGTCGTGGTCGCCGCGGAGCCGATCACCGACGTCGACGCGACGGCGGGCGAGATGCTGCTCGACCTCAACGCGGAGCTCGAGGCGCAGGGCATCGAGCTCGCGTTCGCCGAGCTCAAGGACCCCGTCCGCGACCGCCTGCGCCGCTACGGCCTGCACGACGAGATCGGCCACCACCGGTTCTTCCCGACGCTCGGCGTCGCCGTCGCCACCTACGTGGCGGAGTCGGGCGTCGACTGGGTGGACTGGGAAGATCGCCCGTAGACGATCGATTCCGCGATCATCCCGCCATGGCCGCCGACACACCGCCCACGCCGCTCCGCACCCTGGTCGGGCGCTACGACGCCGCGGTGCTCGACGCGCCGCGCGGCGGGACGCGGATCCGCCTCGACGTCGCCGACGGCGAGCCGTGGGACGTCGCCATCGACCGCGACCGCGCGCGCCTCGTCGCGCGCGGAGGGCGAGCCCGATGCCGTGCTCCGCGCCGACACGGCGACGTGGCGGCACGTCACCGCCGACCTGCGCGGGGGCATGGACGCCTACCGGGCCGGCCGCCTGACCGTCCGGCGCAACCTCCACCTCGGGGTCGGCCTGCTCGCCGCCACGAGCGGCACCACCGAGCCGGGCCGGCTGGAGTTCGACTCCGTCGCGACGCGAGCCGGGACGCTGTCGATCCTTCAGGCCGGCACCGGCGATCCCGTCGTGGCGCTCCACGGGCTCGGCGGCACGAAGATCTCCTTCCTCCCGACCGCGGCCGCGCTCGCCGACGAGTTCCGGATCATCGCCGTGGACCTCCCCGGCTTCGGCGACTCCGACAAGCCGGTGGGCGCCCCCTACGACGCGCGCTTCTTCGCGCGGTCGGTCGAGGCGCTGATGGACGCGCTCGGGATCGAGCGGGCGCACGTGATCGGCAACAGCATGGGCGGCCGCGTGGCGCTCGAGGTGGGGCTTCGCACCCCGGCGCGCGTCCGTCGCCTGGCGCTGCTCTCGTCCTCGCTGGCCTGGCGCCGCGAGCGCCCGTGGGCCGGGCTGCTGCGGCTCGTCCGGCCCGAGCTCGGCCTGCTGCAGGTCGCGCCGCGCGGCGCCGTCGAGGGAATCGCGCGGCGTCTGGTGCCCGGCGCGCAGGCCGGCTGGGCGGCGGCCGGCGTGGACGAGTTCCTGCGCGCGTTCCACACGCCCCGGGGCCGCGCCGCGTTCTACGCCGCGGCCCGCCAGATCTACCTCGAGGAGCCCGAGGGCGAGGACGGGTTCTGGCCGCGACTGCGCACGCTGACACCGCCGGCCCTGTTCGTGTGGGGGCTCCACGACCGGCTCGTCCCGGTCGCGTTCGCTCCCCACGTCACCGACGCGCTGCCCCACGCGGAGCACGTCGAGCTCGACTGCGGGCACGTGCCCCAGCTCGAGCGCCCGCGCGAGACGCACGCGGCGATCGCGCGATTCTTCCGGGCCGACGGCCTGCCGTAGGCTCCGGGCCATGTCCCACGCCGAATCTCCGGCCGCGACGACAGCCTCCTCCCCGCCGTCGCCGCCACCACCACCGGCCTCTTCAACCCGCGGACCTACGACGCCGCCGGATTCGATCCCGAGACGCGCCGCATCCTGCTGGCGACGATCGAGTGGTTCGAGTCGCGCGGGAAGGTCGCGCTCAAGGCGCACGAGCACGATCGCACCTGGTACGCGGACTTCCTCGAGTTCGTCGCGCGCGAGCGGCGTCTTCGCCACGCTCCTGACGCCGGCCGCCGAGGCGGCCGGGGATCCGGACAAGCGCTGGGACACCGCGCGGATCTGCGCGTTCAACGAGATCACGGCCTTCTACGGGCTCGCGTACTGGTACGCGTGGCAGGTCTCGATCCTCGGTCTCGGACCGATCTGGCAGAGCGGGAACGCCGTCGCGCGACGCCGCGCCGCGGACCTGCTCGACGACGGGGCGATCTTCGCCTTCGGCCTCTCCGAGCGCGAGCACGGCGCCGACATCTACTCCACCGACATGGTGCTGACCCCCGACGGCGAGGGCGGCTTCCGCGCGAACGGCGGCAAGTACTACATCGGCAACGGCAACCTCGCCGGCATGGTCTCCGTGTTCGGGCGCCGCGCCGACGTGGAGGGGCCCGAGGGCTACGTCTTCTTCGCGGCGGACAGCGGGCACCCGTCCTACGAGCTCGTGAAGAACGTCGTCGCCGCGCAGATGTACGTCAGCGAGTTCCGCCTGCACGACTACCCGGTGACGGAAGCCGACGTCCTGCACACCGGCCGCGCCGCCTTCGACGCCGCGCTCAACACCGTCAACGTCGGCAAGTTCAACCTCGGGTTCGCCTCGATCGGCATCTGCGAGCACGCCTTCTACGAGGCGATCACCCACGCCCACGGGCGGATCCTCTACGGGCAGCGCGTCACCGACTTCCCGCACGTCGCGCAGATGTTCACCGACGCCTACGCGCGGCTGCTCGCGATGAAGCTGTTCGGCGAGCGCGCGATCGACTACCTCCGCTCGGCGCACGCCGAGGACCGGCGCTACCTGCTCTACAACCCGATCGCGAAGATGAAGGTGACGACGGAGGGCGAGCGGGTGATCGACCTCCTGTGGGACGTCATCGCCGCGCGCGGCTTCGAGCGGGACACGTACTTCGAGATGGCGACGTCGCGACATCCGCGCGCTGCCGAAGCTCGAGGGGACGGTCCACGTGAACATGGCGCTCGTCCTGAAGTTCATGGCCGGCTACCTGTTCGCCCCGGCCGAGCTACGAGGCCGTGCCGCCGCGCCGCGACGCCGCCGACGACGCGTTCCTCTTCCACCAGGGCCCGGCGAAGGGGCTCTCGAAGATCCGCTTCCACGACTGGCAGGCCGCCTACCGGCGCTTCGAGGACGTGCCGAACGTCGCCCGCTTCCTCGAGCAGGCGCGCGGGCTGCCGGCGCTGCTGCAGACGGCGCCGCCGACGGAGGACCAGCAGCGCGACCTCGACTTCATGCTGACGCTCGGCGAGCTGTTCACCCTCATCCCCTACGGCCAGCTGATCCTCGAGCAGGCGGAGCTGACCGGCCTCGACCGCGACGTCGTCGACCAGATCTTCGACGTCCTCGTCCGCGACTTCTCCGCCTACGCCGTCGCGCTGCACGGCAAGGCCTCCTCGACCGAGCCCCAGCAGGCGTGGGCGCTCGAGCACGTCCGCAAGCCGGCGGGCGACGCCGAGCGCTTCGGCCGGGTGTGGGCGCAGGTGAAGGAGCTGGCGGGCGCGTACGAGATGCGGGCGTAGGGCGCGCGGGGCCCGTGGGGGCGCGCGCGGCGCGTCAGCCCTGCGGGGTGACCGCGTAGACCTCGAGCCCGCGCGGCGCCCCCTTCGCGCGGAAGAAGCGCCGCCGCCGGAGGTGCAGATCGGTCCCCTCGAGCGCCGGCAGCGCGGTCTCGGACACGAGCACCTCGCCGGCCTTCGCGGCGTCGGCGACGCGCGCGGCGACGTTGACGTCGACCCCGAGGTAGTCGCCGCCGAGCCTCCGCGGCCGGCCGAGGTGCACCCCCGCCCGCAGCCGGGGACGGTGGCCGTCGACGGCCTCGGCTTCGGCGAGCTGGTGCTGGATCTCGAGCGCGGCGGCGACCGCCGTCTCGGCGTCGGGGAAGACCGCCATGTGCCCGTCGCCGAGGCGCTTGACGATGCGGCCCTCGTGCTCGCGGATCGCCGGCTCGACGACGGCGGAGACCTCGCGCAGCAGCTCGAGCGCGGCCTCGTCGCCGGCCTGGAGCGCCCACGAGGAGAAGCCGACGAGGTCGGTGAACAGGATCGCGACCTCCTCCGTGCCCTGCCCCCGGCCCGCGGTCTCCGAGATCGCCTGCCACACCTGCAGCGCGCTCAGCCCGAGCTCGCGGGTCGCGCTCGGATGCCGGGCGCCGACCTCCGCGAGGTGCCGCGCGAGGACCTGCGTGGGGCGGTCCCCCGCGGTGGACAGCTCGTCGCCGAACTGCGCATCGCCCGGGAGGAGCACCTCGCGCGTCGCGCGCGTCGCCCCCACGAGCGCCGGGTTCGCGTCGACGCGGCGCCACGCCGGCGCGACCCGCTCGAGCCAGCGCCGCGGGCGCTCGGCGCTCTCCGTCGCCGCGGGCGGGGAGTCCTGGCGCGGCTCGGGGTCCATCGCGCCTGACGTTACCGAGCGCTGCCGGTGAGCGTATGGTCGTCGCGCCCATCCACCGCGAGGAGACCGCCATGGCCGATCCGGCGACCACCCCCAGCCGCCTCGTCGCCGTCGAGGACCTCGACGAGCGCGGGGTCACCGTCGTCGAGACGCCGCACGGCACGCTCGCCGTCGGCCTCAGCGGCGGCGAGCCGTTCGCGGTCTCCAACCGCTGCCGCCACCTCCTCGCCTCGCTCGGGGAGGGACGCGTCGCCGACGACGGATGCCTCGAGTGCCCGTGGCACGCCGCCCGCTACGACGTGCGCAGCGGCGCGATGACCCGCGGCCCGCAGGGCGCCTTCAAGCCGCTGGCCGGCGTCGTGAAGGGCACGACGGGCGCCCGCGCGCTCAAGACGTACCCGGTGACGCTGCGCGACGGGGCGATCTGGCTGGAGGTGCTGAGGCGGCCCTCCGCGGGCTCGCCTCCGCGGCCGCGTCAGCCCGGAGCCTCACCGGCGACCCTTGATCCATGACCGACCAACTCCCCGATGACGTCGTCGAGCAGGCTGGGGAGCTCGACGCCTTCATCGCCGGAGTGGACCCGGTCGACGAGCCCATCGTCCTCTGGCGCCTCCTCGACTCGCGTCTCGTGTACGTGCACGGCACACGGCTCGTCGGCACCGAGCTGACCGACCTCGGCTACGTGGACGCCACCACGGAGGAGGGCGTCGCCCGCGACTACGCTGGCGGGGAGCGTCCCGTCCTCGCCCGGATCCTCGCCCCCGCGGGCACCCGGATCGGCCCGCTCTTCGCCGTCATCGAGAGCGACGAGGGCGACGTCCTGCTCGCCCGCGGCACGCGGTTCCGGGTCCTGGCGTTCCGGCCGGCCGGGGGCCCGGACGGTCGCGGGCTCCCCGAGATCGACCTCGAGCTCGTCCCGTGAGCACGCTCGGCGATCGCATGACCTGGCGGGACGGCGAGGTGCGCCTGTCGCAGTGCGCGGTCTGCCGCCACAAACACCGCGGCGCGGCCACCTGCGACGCCTTCCCGCAAGGCATCCCGGCGGACATCCTGCGCAACGAGCGCAGCCACGCGGAGCCCGTCGCCGGCGACGGCGGTCTGACCCTCGACCCGATCGAGGTCGACCGCGAGGTGTTCGAGGCGATGACCCAGCTGCCGTTCCCGGCGGGCGAGATCTCCTACTCCGACGTCGAGGAGAGATGGCCGCCGGCGACCCGGACCTCGCGCGTGACGCTCGTCCTCGCCCTCGACGTGGTCGCCCCGCGCCTCGAGACCGAGGTCGACCCCGGGACCGGCGCTACGACGCTCGGCCTGCGGACGGTCGCCGACGAGTCCGGCGGGACGATCCTGCCCTGCTTCACCACCGTCGTCCGGCTGGAGGAGGCCTTCGGCCGGGGCACGCCGTACCTGCGGCTGCGGCTCGAGAGCTTCCCGGACGGCTTCGGCGACGAGATCACGGTCGTGGTGAACCCCGGCTGGGAGCACGAGCTCCGCCTGCACGCCGAGTAGGCCGCCCCGCCCGCAGGCCTTGCGCCGGGTCACCGCGAGCAGATAGAAGCGGTGGGTGGCCCGCATGCACCCGCCCGACCTCGACGGCGACGCCGTCGTCACCGGCTCCGAGCGGGCCGTGTTCGAGGCGCTGCGCGACCGGCTACCGGAGCCCTGGGAGGCGTTCCACGCGACCGGGTTCACCGAGCGCGACCCGGTGACCGGCACGCGCGACGGCGAGATCGACTTCGTGCTCGTCCACCCGGACCGCGGCATCCTCTGCCTCGAGGTCAAGGGCGGCGGCGAGGCGTGCCGCGACGGCGCGTGGACCCGCACCCACGACGGGCGACACGACGACGATCCGCGATCCCTTCGAGCAGGCCAAGGACCAGCGCCACGCGCTGCAAGCGGCTGATCTCGCAGGTCGAGGGATGGGACGGCGGGGCGCTCGTCATGGGTCACGCCGTCGCCTTCCCGTTCGCGTCCGTGGACGACTTCCGCCTCGGCCCGAACGCGCCGCCGCCCGCTCGTCCTCGACCGCACCGCCCTCGACGACCCGCTCGCCGCGATCGAGGGCGCGCTCGCCCACCACGTCGGAGCGCGCGACCGCCGCCGCCCGCCGGGCGCCGACGGCGTGGCCATGCTCGGCGAGCTGCTCGCGCCGACCGTGATCGTCGCCGGCCCGCTCGGCGCGGCGATCCTCGAGGACGACGCGGCGCTCGTCCGGCTGACGAGCGAGCAGGCGCTGCTGCTGCGCCGGCTGGCCGGCAACCCGCGCATGGCGGTCCACGGCTGCGCGGGGTCGGGGAAGACGATGATCGCGGTCGAGCACGCGCAAGCGCCTGGCGGCGGACGGCAAGCGCGTGCTGTTCGTGTGCTTCAACCGCGCGCTGCGCGAGGAGCTGCGCCGCCGCGGCGACGTACCGCGACGCCGTCGAGTTCCACACCTTCCACGGCCTCTGCCGGGAGCTCGCGCGCCGGGCAGGGATCGAGCTGACCGCGTATCCGCAGGGCGAGGCACCGCTGCCGGACTTCTACGACCGCGAGCTCCCGGAGGCGCTGCTCGAGGCGGCCGCCAAGCTCGATCTCGCCTACGACGCGCTGTTCGTCGACGAGGCCCAGGATCTCCGGCGCGAGTGGCTCGACGCGCTCGATGCTCACGCTCGCCGACGCCGGAGACCGCCGCCGGTCTGGCTCTTCCTCGACGACAACCAGGACGTCTACGGCGCAGCGGCTCGACGTGCCGGCCGGCGTTCCTGCGCTTCGACCTGAGCGTCAACTGCCGCAACACGCGGCGGATCCACGAGATGGTCCGCGGCTACTACCGCGGCTCCGTCGACGCTCGAGGCGCGCGGGCCGGAGGGCCGCGACGTCGAGCTGATCCACTCCGGCGACCAGGCCGCCACGGTGATCGAGCGTGCTCGACCGCCTGTGCGGCGAGGAGGGCGTGCCGACCCAGGACGTCGTCGTGCTGAGCTCGCACGGGTTCGACAAGTGCGCGGTGCGGGAGGTGGCGCAGGACCGCTTCGCGTTCGTGCGCGGCCGGCCGGAGCGCGCCGGCGAGGTCCGCCTCGGCTCGATCCGCGGCTTCAAGGGCCTGGAGTCGCCGGTGGTGGTGCTCTGCGAGCTCGAGGACCTCCCCGAGAAGTCGTTGACGAGCCAGCTCTACGTCGGGATCTCGCGGGCGCGGACGCACTGCGTGATCGTCGCGCCGCCGGAGGCGACGGGGGCCAGCCGAGCGACCTCGGGCTCTACGCCATGACGACCTCGACGCCGGGGAACCGCCCGAAGTCCCGGTCCCGCGTGTGGACCGGCAACTCGTGCGCCGCGCCGGTGGCGGCGATCAGGGCATCGGCGAGCTTGGGTCGCCGGTTGCGCCGCCGTGCCGCGGCCACCAGGCGACCGTAGTGCGGCGCGACGCGCGCATCGACGGGCAGCGGCTCGAACAGCCGCTCGGCGAGGGCGAGCGTGGCCAGCCGCGCCGGCCGTCGGGCATCGGTCGCCGCGAGCACCCCATTGTGCAGCTCGCAGAGCGTCACGGCCGAGATCGCCGCCTCCTCCGGCAACGCCACGTCCTCGCCGCGGGCGAGCGCGATGACCACCGAGGTGTCGAGCAGGCCCCGGCTCACGCGTAGGGGTCGCGGGCCTCGTCGTCCACCGCCCCGAGATCCCGCTCCAGAGCATCGTCGGGCGGCGGCACCGACGCGAACTCGTGCCGGATCCGATCGGCCGACACGAACGCACTGGGACGCTCGACCGGGACGAGCTCCGCGACCGGATGTCCGTGCACGGTGATGCGCAGCCGCTCGCCCTGCTCGACACGGCGCAGCAACTCGGCGGTGCGGTTGCGGAGATCGCGCTGGGGCACGTCTGTAGCCATAGGGCTACAGCGTAGCGATATTCGCCCCCGTCAGCTCCCGGCCCCGGTCCGCGACCCCCTCGGCGGATGCCCCGCTACCAGGTCCCGCCCAACCGCCTCCTGCTCGCCTTCGCCGCCGACGAGATCGGCGCGGACCCACGCGAGACGGCCGCGCGCCTGCGCGCCGAGATCGCGGACGCCCTCGGGGAGGACCCGTGACCCCCACCGACCGCCCGACGCGGCTCTTCGCGGAGTCGGCCCACGTGATGGGCCCGTGCTTCAGCGTCGAGCTCGTCGGCGATCCGCCGCGCACGCTGCGCTACCGCTACGACGTCGACCAGCCGCGGCTCGGCGAGGAGCACCCGCCGATCGTCATCGAGATCGAGCCGAGCGAGGACGCCTGGCGCGAGTTCCGCGCCGCGCTCGACCGCCTCGACGTCTGGTCGTGGCGGCCGCAGTACGAGCCCGGCGAGTCGATCGGCGGCGGCTCGTCCTGGTCATTCGCGCTCGCCTGGGGCGGGGCGGGGGTCGAGTCCGGCGGCTGGAACGCGTACCCCGGCCCGGGTGGCGACGCGGAGCCCTCGGCGGTGTTCATCGGCTGGTGCCGCGCGGTGCGGGCGCTCATCGGCGGCCGGCCGTTCGCATGAGCTGCCTCATCGGCCTGCTCTTCCTCGCGTTCCTCCTCGCGATCGCCGCCGTCGTGATCCCGCTCGTCGCGATCTGGATGCTCTTCATGCTCGTCGTGCGGCTCGTGGCGGCCTTCTTCTGGTTCCTGCTTCGCGGGGAGTGACGCGCCCGCCGGGTGCCCCACCGCGCCGATTTCTAAGGGTCCCCTCGCCAAAGGTTGCGGGTTCGGTTTCGGGCACTCGCCCGATGCGCGGGGCGCGCGATCCGCCGATCCTCCGCCCACGACGCGGAATCCGTCGCGTCGACCCAGGGGAGGAACCCATGCAGGCCCATCGCACCGCCGCCACCGCCCTCGCCACCTGCGCGATCGCCGCGCTCGCCCCGGCCGCGCCCGCCGCGGCCGACTCGATCGTCTACGTGAAGGCCGGCAACGTCTGGCTCACGAGCCCCGACGGGGCCAAGGCCTACCAGGTCACCTTCGACGGCGGCTACGACTCGCCCTCGCAGGCGGACGACGGGACGATCGTCGCGCTCCACGGCAAGCAGCTCGTGCGGCTGCGACCGCAGCGGCCACCAGCTCGGCGCGCCGGTCGCCGGGATGGGGAGCACCTCCGGCGCCGGCGACCAGTTCTACGGGCCCTACGAGCCGCGCGTCTCGCCCGACGGCAAGCGCATCGCCTACTGGTTCGGCCAGTACTCGAAGTACTTCAGCTCCGGCTGCTACTGCTACCTGTGGCACGTCGAGAGCCAGTCGACCTGGACCTGGTCGAACCGCTTCACCGACCCGACCACCGAGGGCGACTACTACAAGGGCATCACCCAGCCCGAGTGGCTCACGAACGACCGCGTGCTCGCGAGCTACGGCGGCTTCTCGCAGAACATCTGGACCTACAAGGTCGGCACCGGCCACGGGTACACCGGGAACGCGGCGCAGGTGTGGTTCGGCTACCAGGACCCCAACCCGGACGAGTGGGGCGTCCGCAACTACTACGACTTCGGCGACCCCGCGCTGAGCCCCGACGGCCGCAAGCTGGCGCTCACCGACGGCGGCGACGCGAACTCGAACACCCGCCTCTGGCTCGCCTCGGTCGAGCGGCCCCGCGTGGGTCGGCGAGCCGCCCGTACAGCGACGACTACACGAGCGACCCGCTGCCCAAGCCGCCCCACGATGAAGTGCGTGAAGGACGTCGGCACGATCCTGAACCCGACCTGGTCGCCCGACTCGCACCGCCTCGCGTTCTCGGTCGCCGACGGGAAACGCGTCGTCGGCGTCCGCCGCCACGCGCGCGCGGACGAGCTCGCGGCTCGCGGCGGCGCTCAGCGGGTGCGGGCGGACGACCGTCGTCGCGTCCGCCGCGGCGATGGTCCCGAGCAGCGGGGCGACGCCGGGCGCGTGGTCGGGGCGCCATGCGAGGACGCCGAGAATCGGCAGCCCCTCCACGCGCTGGGCGAGATAGGCGAGCCAGCGCAGCGACTCGCCGTCGGCCCAGTGGAGGTCGTCGGCGAGCAGCAGCAGCGGCCTCTCGCCGGCGAGGTTGGCCGCGAGCCAGAAGAGGCCGTGGAGGAGCGCGAACGCCTCCTGCCCGCCCTCGGCGCCGTCCGCCGGGGCGAGCTCCCCGGCGAACAGGGGGCCCGCCAGGGCGGCCGCGCCGCCGAGCAGCCCGTCGCGCTCCCCGGGCGCCGCCGCGGCGAGCGGCGGCTCGAAGAGCTGGCGCACGACGCCGAAGGCGAAGCCGCCCTCGAGCTCGCCGCCGCGCGCGGCGAGCACCGCGACGCCGGCGTCCCCGGCGCGCCGGCGCGTCTCCTCGAGCAGCCGGGTCTTGCCGATCCCGGCCGGCCCCTCGATCGCCACGAGCGAGCCCCGGCCCTCGCGGGCCCGCGCGAGCGCGTCGTCCAGGCCGGCGAGATCGCCGTCCCGCTCGACCAGCTCCGGTTGCGACGCGGGCGTTCCCATGGGCGGTGCTCCGCGCCGATCCTACGCCGGGCGACTGTCGCCGTGTCAGCGTGCGCAGCGCGCTAGGTTGGCGTCCGTGTTCTCCCCCACGATGCGCACGACAGCCCTGGCGCTGGCCGTGTCGCTGACGGCGGCGGGATCGGCCGTGGGATCGGCCGTGGCGAAGAACGGCCCGGCGCCAGGGCCCGGCTGCGATCCGGGGCGGCCGGCGGTCGCCCACTACGGCGGAGGTGTCCTCGCCCCTCCCGGGTCGCCGGCGTCGGCCCCCGTGCCGTGTGCGACCGTCGTCGGGCAGACGAGCGAGTCGGCGGCGGTCGGCGTCACCCGGTCGGGAGCCCTCCTGTATGCGCCGCTGCTGGAGAACAGCTCCCCGCCGCCGACGAACACCCTCCAGGGGCCCGAGTTCGTGGTCCGTTCCCGAGACCTGGGTGCGACGTGGACCAAGCTCGACTCCGGGGGACCGACGACCGGCGGACTGGTGCCGCCGTGGATGAGCGTGGACCGCGACACGTCCCGGATCTGGTTCGCCACCGCGCTGCCGAGCCTCTGCGGGGCGCGAATCTCGTGGAGCGACGACGGCGGCAACCGCTGGCGGACCAACCCGTCCGTCGGCTGCCCCGCTCAGGGAGGGGAGAAGCTGCTGGAGGGGCCGCCGCCCGCCTCCGGCGCGAGACCGGCCGGCTACCCGCACGTCGTCTACTACTGCGCCAACGCCAACGACGTCGCCGCCGGCAACCTGTGGTGCTACAAGTCGCTCGACGGCGGCGCCAGCTTCGGCTTCGTCGGCGGCTTCCCGGATCCCACCCCGCCCGCGGGCTGCAGCGAGCGCCACCCGTCGCGGCCAGGGGTGGTGGGACGCGACGGCGGCCTGTACTTCCCGACCCTGCTGTGCGGCGCCCTGGGCGTCGCGATCAGCCACGACGAGGGCGCCACGTGGCGATTCCGCCCGATCGTCGACTCCGGTCTCCAGGACATCTACACCTCGTCGACCGCCACCGACGCCCGGGGGAACCTCTACTTCGGATGGAGGGGCCCCGGCGCGCTTCCCTACCTGTCGACGTCCACCGACCACGGGGCGAGCTGGAGCGCTCCGACCATGGTCGCCGCCCCGGGCGTGCAGGCGGTTCGGCGCGTGGCGGTGGCGGCGCGCAAGCGAGGGCAGGTCGCGCTCGCCTACCTGGGAACCACCGACGGCTCGCACTTCAACGGCTACATCACCGAGAGCCGGAACGTGCTGGCCGGACGGCCCCGCTTCTGGAGCGCGTCGGTGAACGACCCCGCCGATCCCCTGGTCAACGCAGCCGACACGGAAACGTTCGGCGACCGCTTCTTCTACGGCACCGACACCATCGCCCCGGACGGCACCGTCTGGGCCGGCTTTCACTGCGCCAGGACCAGCGCCTGCCCGGGTCAGCGAATCGGTGTCGTCGGACGGCTGACCGGGCACCCGCGGCACCGACACCATCGCCGCGGACGGCACCGTCCGGGCCGGCATTCGCTGCGCTGAGACCGGCGCCCGCCGGGCTCCGCCCGGGCCTACCCGGGCTGGCGGGGCGTCAGCTCCGGTCCCACGGCGGGGGCGTCACCCACGCCTCACGAGCCGCCCGCCAGCCGCTGGATCAGCGCGCCGCAGCGCTCGAGCGCATCGGTGTCGAACGAGCCCCGGGCCGTGCAGGTCGCCGCGCGCTGGTAGGCCAGCAGCGCCTCCTCGTTCTCCCCCACCGCCTCGGCCGCCAGCCCGAGCCACCGCCACGCCCACGCGTTGTGCGGAGCGAGCTCGGTATAGCGGCGGAGGTGGCCGTAGCCGTCCCGGGCCATGCCGGCCTCGACGAGCGTGTACCCGACCGCGAACCGCGCCTTCTGGTCGCCGGCCTCGAGCGCCATCTGGAAGAGGCCGCCGACCGTCTCGGCGTCGGCGCCCTCCTCCTGCGCGGCGATCGCGAGGTGGAAGTGCATCGCGTCGGTCGTCGGCTCGTCCGGGGCGAACCGGGCCTGCACCGCGAGCAGGATCTCGCCGACGCGCGCGCCGACGAGGCCGAGCACGGGCACGGTGAAGCGCGGCCCGTCCCAGATCTCGGGGGCGTCGATCGCGTCGGGGTCGACGGCGTGGGGCTCGCGCACGCCGAAGCCGATGACCGGGCCGTGCGGCTCGCGCAGGAGGAACTCGACGCGCTCGTCCTCGGCAGGGCGAGCACGTGCTCCGGCGGCGGCCCGTCCCAGACCGCCCCGTACTCGAGCACGGTCAGGAGATCCCACGCAGGATCGAGTGTGAGGTGGACGGGGTGGCCGGTGGCGCGCGGGAGGGTGAGGGGCGGGGTGGTGGTGGGCACACCTCCAGGTCGCGGCAACGACCCGGAAGCTGACAGTCCGCGGGGGCCCGGGGACGTCTCAGGCGATGCCGCGCACCGGACGAGCCTCGCGCGCTACGCCGGCTGGCGTCGGCGGGCGGGCTTGGCGACCCGGGCCGGCTTCTCGTCCGAAGTGCCGGCCGGGCCGAGCAGGCTGTGCGACTCGCCATCGTCGAACACGGCGTTGACCTCCAGCTTGGCCCCCAGACCCGCCACGTATCGCGCGAGCGTCGAGAGCATCACATCGCTCTGGTGCTCGATACGGCTCACGCTGCGCCGCGACATGCCAGTCCGCTCCGCGAGGTTGGTCTGGGTGATCTCCCGCCCCTCCCGCAGGGCGGACAGCGACATCTGAAGCTCCATCAGGGCGCGGAACATCGCGACGTCCGTCTCCGCGTCTGGATCGTCGCCGACCAGGTCGCGACGGGACTCCATGGTCCACTCGATCCACTCGTCGCTCATCTTCCGCGCCCCTTCCTGGGCTTTCGCTGCTTCCTCGCCGCGACCCCTACCAGATGCCGCTCGTACCGCTCGACCGCCAGGGGGAGATTGTGGTCATACCAGCGCCGCCACTCGCCGGTCTTGTCTCCCGCAACCAGCAGGATGGCAGACCGCTCGGGGTCGAAGGCGAAGATGAGCGAGTGGCTCGTCGGCGCAGGCCCGGCTCGGGCGGCGCTGAGCGCCCCGCGCCCGCCCGCGCCTGCCGCGTCAGACCCGCCCCGCCCCGCCCGACCACCCCGGGATGACCGATCCCGCCACGCACCCCACCCTCGCCACCGACCTCGACTACCAGCACGTCGTCGACGCGCGCTTCATGGATCTCGCCGCGCGCGAGGGCCTCGCCCACGTCAAGGGCTACTCCTGGACCACGGCGCCGACAGAGCTCGACGCCCTGAACCTCGAGCTGATCGCCTCGGCCGACTACGAGTTCGGCGGGCAGCGGGAGGGGCTCGTTCGCGTCGACGACTGCCTCGCGCACGTGATGCTGCTCGACGATTCGGTGACCGTCCGGGTCGCCGCGCCGGCGCACGCGCGGCTCGCGCACGCCGAGGCCCGGCTGCGGGAGATCCTGCCGCCGCGCACGCGGCGCAACCGCCGGCGCCAGGCCGTCATCCGCTTCTGGGCCGACACCGGCTACGAGGGCCCGGGGTCGCAGGCGCGCGAGCTCGAGACCGTCCGCTTCGCCGACGTGGCCGCCAACTACCCGGAGCCGACCCGCGCCGCGCTCGCGCGGCTGGTGAGCGACTTTCGCCCCGGCGAGGGCGGCAAGCTCCTGCTCTGGCACGGGCCGCCCGGCACCGGCAAGACCTACGCGATCCGCGCGCTCGCGTGGGAGTGGCGGCGCTGGTGCGACGTCCACTACGTCACCGACCCCGAGGCGCTGCTGGGCCGCAGCCCCGTCTACCTCGGCGCGGTGCTCGGGACGCGGCGGCGGCCGCTCCCACCGAGGACCGACCGCTCCCGCCCCCGCCGCGCCCGCGCCGCCCAGCGCTGGCGCCTCATCGTGCTCGAGGACAGCGGCGAGCTGCTCGCCCCCGACGCGCGCCGCGAGGTCGGCCAGGGCCTCTCGCGGCTGCTCAACAGCGTCGACGGCCTGCTCGGCCAGGGCGCCCGGGCGCTCGTGCTCATCACGACGAACGAGGAGCTCACCGCGCTGCACCCGGCGATCGCGCGGCCCGGCCGCTGCGCGGCGCGGGTCGCGTTCGCGACCTTCGGGGCGGCCGAGGCCGCGGAGTGGCTCGCCGCCCGCGGGGCCGCCGGGCCGGCCGCGGCGGGCGCGTCGCTCGCCGAGCTCTACGCGCGCGCGGAGGCGTGGCTGCCCCCGAGTGCGATCGAGGAGCCGGTGGGCTTCGCCGCGGCGCTGGAGGAGGAGACCTCGCGGTGAGGGGTGGCCGCGACCACCCGAGCTGCCGCGCGGTCGTGCGCGACGGCATCGTGACCCTCAACCCGTGGCGTCCGTGGCTGCTCGACGCCGGGCCGCTCGCGCCCTACGCGGACGAGCTCGCCGAGGCGGGCGTGGTGCTCGCCGACCTCGGCTTCAGCGGCGCGGCGCCCGAACGGGAGCTCACGGTCCGCTTCGTCGTGCCGGGGGCGGGCGACGCCGAGGCGGAGGACGCACCGCCAAGTGCTACGCTCTGACGCACAATGACGGAGACCGTCGGTGTACGTGAGCTTCGGCAGAACCTCAGCCGCTACCTGGAGCGCGTGAAGGACGGAGAGGTGCTCGACGTCACCGCGCGCGGGCGGGTCGTCGCGCGGCTGGTGCCGTCCGGCGACAGCGTCGATCCGTACGCCGACCTGGTGGCGCGGCACGGCGTCACGCCACCGCGCGAGCGCCTTGGCGCCGTGGCGGCCCGACTTCGCCCACGCCGCGCCGCGGCCGGCACGACGGATGCCTACCTCGAGGAGACCCGGGCGCCCCGTACCGGTTGAGGTGCCCGCCGCCTACCTCGACACCAGCGCGCTCGGCCGGGTCCTGCTCGGAGAGCCGGACGCCCCGGCGATCCTCGATGCGCTCGAGGACTTCGACCAACACGTCTCGAGCCGCCTGCTGCGGGTCGAGCTCATGCGACTCGCCCGGCGAGAGGACCTCCTGCCCGAGGCCGAGGCGTTGCTCTCGGCCGTCGCCCTGGTCCCCCTGACCGATGGCCTGCTTGCACTCGCCGAGACCATCGAGCCCACCTCGGTCGCGACGCTGGATGCCCTGCACCTCGTGACTGCCCTCGCGCTGGCCGCCAGGGTGTCGCTCGAGGCCGTGGTCACGTATGACCGGCGCCTGGCCGCCGGCGCACGACACCACGGCCTGGCGGTGCTCGCGCCGTGACCGCGCTCGCCCTCGACCCCGCCACGATCCGCGCCGGCGAGGTCCGCGGTCGCTACTACCGCGAGAACTTCGCGCAGGGCGGGATCGATCTCGTGCAGATCCTGCCCGAGCTCGTGACCAACGCCGACGCCGCGATCGCCGCCGCCGGCCGCGCGCACGGGCGGATCGATCTGCGGATCGGCGCGCCGGACCCGGACTTCCTCGGCCGCTGGCGGGCGGCGCTGCGGCCGCTGAAGGTGCCCGCGCTCATGACCTGGCGCTACGAGATCCGCTGCGCGGACGACGGCGAGGGCGTCGACGCCGCGGCCGTGGATCGGCGGCTCGGCGCGCTCGGGGTGGAGCCGCCGCGCGCCGGCCAGCGCGGGCTGTTCGGGCGGGGCCTGCGCGACGTTTGGCTCGCGCAGGGCGCGGGCCGGATCGAGGGCGTGCGCGGCGGGCGGCTCGTCGAGTCGTGGTTCTTCCCCGCCCGCGGCGAGGGGCCCTACGCCTACGTCCACGTGCGCGACGAGCCGGCGACCGACGGGCACCGGCGCGCGCTCGGCCTGGGCCACGCCGGCACGCGCGTGACGGTGCCGCTCGCCCTCGAGCGGCTGCCGCCCGCCGGGCGGTTGCGCACGCTCGTCGCGACGCTCGTCCAGCTGCGGCCGGTGCTCGAGGATCCGGCGCGCCAGCTCTGGCTGGAGCTGCCGGGATCCGCCCCGGCGCTCGTGACGGCCCCCGAGCCGGAGCCGGACCCCGAGCGCCCGGTCCTGCTGGAGCGCGAGCTCGACCTGGGCGGCGGCGTGACCGCGCAGGTCGTCGTGCGTCGCGCCGCGGAGCCGCTCTCGCTCGGCTTCTCCCGCGCCACCCGGCGCTCGGGCCTCGTCATCCGCTCCGGGCGGGCGGCACACGAGGCGACGCTGGCGGGGCTCGAAGGCCGGCCCGGCGCGCGTCACCTGTACGGCGAGGTGCGCTGCGACGCGCTCGACGTGCTCCAGCGCGACGCGCTCGACAGCCCCCGGCCGCAGGTCGTCGTGCGGGTCGACCGCGGGGGGCTCAACGAGCACCACCCGATCGTGCGCCGGCTCTACGCGGCGATCGACACGGCGCTGCGTCCGATCGTCGAGGATGAGGAGCGGCGCGCAGGCGCGCATCTGCGCTCGGCGACGCGCACGGTGCGGGCGCGCGACGAGGCGGGGCTGCGCGCGCTCAACGACGCCCTGCGCACCGCCTTCGACGCGCCCGGCTCAGCCGGGTTCGCGCGCGGTGGCGCGCCTGCGGCGCAGCCCGCCGTCACCACCTCGGATGACCCGGCTGCGCCGCTCGCGCCCGGGGGGCCACCGGACGCGGCGCAGCCCGCCACCCCGGCTGGCACCGCGGACCCGGCGATGCGCTTCAAGCGCTCGCCGATCCGCCTGCATCCCGGCGAGCGCCGCGGCATCTCGCTGCTCTTCGATCCGGACCGGATACCTACGGGAACCCCGATCGCGGTCGAGTCCGACGGCGGGCTCCATGCCGCGCTCGCGACCGGCGAGGTCCCGGAGCCCGGGACTCACGGCTACGCGCGCGTCAGCGGGACGGTGCGTGCGCGGGTGTCCGTCGAGCCCGGTCAGCGCCTCGGCGTGCTCGCGGTGGCCGGGGACCACGAGGCGGAGCTCGAGGTCCTCGTGGTTCGCCACACCGGGACGGGATGGGTGCGGGAGATCGCCCGCAAGGACGAGGACGCGGTCGTCGAGGCGTTGTTCGACCCCGAGAGCGGGACCGTGACCGTCTACGAGGGGCGGCGGGAGTTCCGCGAGCTGGAGCGCGCCGCACGCCGCGCCGGGCTCACGCGCCGGCGGGCGGCCGAGTACGTACCCTTCCGGATGCTCGAGGTCGAGGCGGCCGCCAACGCGGTCTACCGCTGGGCCGCCGAGCACGTCCTCGACCGGCGCCTGCCGCACGAGCGGCCGGCCGACCCGGCGGAGTACGCCGCCGCGGTCGGCCACGAAGCCCAGGTCCTGCGCCACCGCGTCCACGCGCGACTGATGCAGGCGTTCCTCGACCCCGAGGTGTTCGAGGGCGCGGTCCCGCCCGCGGGCCCGCGAGCGAGGCGGAGCGCCGAGCGTCAGCTGCGGCTGGACGGGGTCGGCGGCGCCGGCGCGTGAGCGCGCCCGGTGCTGACCGAGCGCCGACGACCATCGTGGTCGGCGAGCCATCGTCGAGCAGCGGCGCGCCCGCGTCCGCTGCTCGAGCTGACCTGGCCGCCGAGGGCCCGCGGGTCGTCAGATCCCTCGGGCCCGGCCCGACCCTCCTCGCACAGCCACGCCGAGGAGGACCATCGCATGCAGATCACCGCCCGCGCCGACCACGCCCGCAAGAACCGCAAGCGCGGAAGAGAGGACCTCCGGTAGAAATGTCAGACCGTGACCGGAACCGCCGACCCTTCTGACGTGAGGAGAGATGAGGACGTCAACCTGCGTCGGTTCGTCGCCGCCCGGAAGATCGGCGATCAGGGGGCGATGCGCATGCACTGGAACGCCCTGCTGACCGACAACTTCGACCGCGTCGTCGGCCTCGTGTACCTCGAGGCGGACGGCCGGCTCGACCACCACGAGCGCGAGGAGGCCGTGCAGGGGACGTTCATGCGTCTCACCCGCCGGGTCATCCACAACTTCCGCGGCACGAGCATGGGCGAGTGGGTCAACGCCGTGAAGACGGTGGTCCACTGGGCGTGCATCGACGTGCAGGACGCCGCGAAGCGGGTCAGCGGCAAGGAGCGATCGCTCGACACGATCCGCATCGACAAGGACGGCGAGGAACGCAGCCCGTGGGGCAAGGAGCTCTACGCGGAGGCCGAGTCCCGGCGCGCCGCCGAGGAGGAGGCGATCGAGGACGCCGAGGAGCGGGAGGAGCACCGCGCGTTCCTCGCCGGGGCCCTGCCGCAGCTCAGCGAGAAGCTGCGCGCCGTGGCCGAGCGCGACCTGGCGGACATGCCGGTCGAGCAGATGATGGAGGAGCTCGGTCTCAAGCGCGACGCCATCTACCAGCGGCGCCGGCGCTACATCCTGGAACTCGAAGAGCTGAGGAAGCGGTACCCGTCATGACGACGACCATCGACCAGGCGCTCGGGGAGTTCATCGACGCCTGGAAGGCCGGGCAGCGGCCGAACCCCGACGACTACCTCATGCGCGTGCGCGAGGAGGATCGGGACGAGCTGGCCCGCGGACTGCGGAGCTGGCTCGAGATCGCGCCCACCCCCGCCTACGACGAGGCGACGCGGGCGCGGATCGCGGCCGAGCCGGTGCTCATGGCCGCGATCGCCGCGGGCGAGCTCGACGACCTCCCGGTCGCCGAACGCGTCGCGACGCTGCGCGAGCGGGCCGGCCTCGCGGTGCGCGACGTCGCCGCGCGGGTGGTCGAGCGGTTCACGCTCGGCGAGCGCGAGGCGGAGGACCGCGCCGCCGCGTATCTCGAGCAGCTCGAGCGCGACGAGCTCGACGCCTCGCGGCTCTCGCGGCGGCTGCTGCGGGGGCTCGCCGAGATCCTCGGCGCCCGGCCGGACGCGCTGGCCGGGTCGTGGGCGCCGGCCGCCCCGACGGGCGTGCTCCACCAACGCTCCGAGGAGCACGCCGGCGACGCGTTCGTCGGGGAGATCGGGGCGCTCTCGCAGGCGGCCATGGCGCCCGCGCCCGCGCCGATGGACGAGGTCGACCGGCTGTTCCTCGGCGGGCCCGAGGGCTGAGGCGGCGCGGGGTCCGCGCGCCGGTCTACCCGCCGATGACCCGCACCCCGTCGGCGAGCAGCGTCGGGTCGCAGCCGGCCGCCGCGGCGGCGTCGTCGACGGAGGCGCGGCCGCCCAGTGCGGCGCCGAGCGCGGACGCTCGCAGAGCGGGCGAGAGGCGCGGGAGCTGCGCCGGGGTCATGGCCTCGATCACGTCCTCGGGCGCGGGCAGCTCGAGGCGCTCCGACACCTCGCGGTCGAGCCCGTCCTCGATCTCCGCCCTGAGCGCCTCGTAGCGCGGCGCGAGACCGAACGTGTTCAGCCGGTACAAGGCGGCGATGGCCGAGATGCCGAAGCGTGCCGCGATCCGCACGACGTCCTCGAGCGACGGGTCGCCGCCGACCATCTCCCGCACGGCCGCCTCGGGCGCGAGGAACTCGGCGGCGAACGCGTTGGCCTGGATCTCGACGTCGGTGGTGGCCTTCCCGCCGAGCGTCTCGACGGTCTCGGGCGGCAGCGAGCCGTCGTGGCCGCAGCGCACGTGGCCGAACTCGTGCGCGAGCGTGAAGCGCTGGCGCACCGCGGCCTCGGCGCCGTTGACCCAGAGGACGGCCCGGTCGCCGCCGCGCCAGCAGTACCCGGCGATCCCGTCGTCCAGCGCGACGAGCGCCACCGGCACGCCCGCGCCGTGCTCGACGGCGGTGAGCACGCACGGGAGCGGCTCCTTCGCGTCGAGTCCGAGCGCCGCGCGGGCCTGGCGGGCCCGCTTCGCCCCGCGGTTCGTGTTGTAGCTGGGCATGCGCGCACTCGCGAAGGTCGAGAGCCGGACTCTACGGCGCCGCGCGCCGGTCGAGACGGCGCAGCGTTGCCGAGCGAGCAGGTACCTCACCCCTCCACCCGCCGATACCGCTCCACCCCCTCCGACGCCGCGGCGAACCCCCGCACCGCGCGCGCGAAGGCGCCGGTGGTGAAGGCGCTCGGCTCGGCGAACTCCTCCATCGTGAGCGTCGCCTCCCACGTGCCGTCGGCCGCGGCGCGGAGCAGCGGCTTGGTCATCTTCAGGGCGTGCGGCGGGGCGGCGCAGATGCGCTCGCACCAGGCGTCGGCGCGGGCGAGCAGCTCGTCGTGCGGGACGACCTCGTGGACGAGGCCGAGCTCGCGGGCCCGCTCGGCGTCGAGGATCTCACCGCCGAAGTAGTAGGCGAACGCGCCCTGGTAGCCGAGGCGGCGGGTGATCGCCCAGCTCGTCCCGACCTCCGGCAGCAGCCCGAGGCGGCCGAACGCCGGCACGATCTTCGCGCGCTCGGAGGCGAGCGCGAGGTCGCAGGTCAGCGCCCAGGCCAGCCCGACGCCGGCCGCCGGCCCGTTGATCGCGGCGATGAAGGCGACGTCGCTGCGCGCGATCGTCCGCGCGATCGCGCCGAACTCGCCGCGGATCCAGCGCCAGATGCCGGTCGTGCCCTCCTCGTCGGCCTCGCCGAGCTCGAGGCGGCGGATCGCGTTGTCCATCATCGCCAGGTCCCCGCCGGCGGAGAAGCCCGGGTCCTCCCCGGTGAGGACGATCGCGCGGATCGCCGGGTCGGCGGTGAGCTCGGCGAGCGCCGCCTTGAGCTGCTGGACGACGGCGGCCGTGAGGGCGTTGAGCCGCTCGGGCTCGGCCAGCGTGACGCGGGCGCGGTCCTCGCCGCGCTCGACGCGGACAACGGGCTCGGTCGCCGCGCGGCCGGCCGCGACGATCTCGTCGATGGTCAGGGGCTCGTCGGTCATGGGGCCTCCTCGGATGCGGGGCACAAACATCTCAAGGAACGCCCGGGCGTGGGCGATGACCCCAGGACCAGCCCGTGCGTCGACCGGAAGCGACCCCATCCGCCCACCCGGCAAGCGTCCCGCGCCGGACGCTCGTTGCGACGAGCGCGGGCGGGAGCGCCGCCGGCGCCGACGCGATCTTCCGCACGGCGGTGCACCCACCGGTCTCGTTCGCGCTCGGCGTCACGGCGACCCCGCGCCTCGCCTTCCTGCGCCCCGTGCGGGGCGTGCGCCGCGGCCGCTCGTGCCGCGCCGTCCGGCGGGCGCCCCGCCGCGGGCGCTGCACGGCGCTCGAGCCGGCGGGAACGTTGACGCTGCGCTCCCTGGCCGCCGGGACCCACCGCGTGCGCTTCGCGGGGCGCCTGGACCGTCGCCGCACGCTGCGACCCGGCCGCTACCGGCTGCGCGTCTCGGCCCGCGCCGGCCGCGCACGGGCCATCGCCCGCGCGCTCGCCTTCACCGTGCTCCCGCGCCGCGTGTCCCCGCGCCGCTGAGCCCGCCCCGGAACGCCGCTCAGCCCGCCCGCCGCTCCCGCACCACCACGCGCGCCCCGCGGGCCGGGATCATCGTCACGTTGCGGTGCAGCGCGTGCTCGGGCGCCGGGTCGTCGGCCACGAGGTCCGTGCGGCGGGCCACGGCCGCGAGCACGACCCGCTGCTCGGCCATCGCGAGCGTGGCGCCGAGGCAGCGGCGGATGCCGCCGCCGAACGGGATCCACTCGTAGGTTCCGGGCTTGTGGCCGAGGAAGCGCTCGGGCCGGAAGGCGAACGGGTCGGGGTAGAGGTCCTCGCGGTGGTGGACGAGCGCGATGCTGATGAGGACCGGCGTGTCGGCCGGGACGCCGTACTCGCCCAGGCGCCACGGGACGGTGACCCGTCGCCCGATGATCGGGATGACGGGACGGCTGCGCATGCCCTCGTGGATCGTGGCCTCGACGACCGCCGCCGTGTCCTCCCCCTCGCGGACGGCTGCGCGCAGCCGCGCGTAGGCCTCCGGGGTGCGGACGAGGCGCTCGAAGGTCCAGGCGAGCGAGTTCGCGGTCGTCTCGTGGCCGGCGAGCACGAGCGTGATCAGCTCGTCGCGCAGCTCGTGGTCGGTGAGCGGCTCGCCCTCCTCGGTGCGGGCCTGGAGCAGCAGCGAGAGGATGTCGGTCCGCCCCTCGAGGTCCGCCGCGGCCCGGCGCTCCGCGATGATGGCGTAGGTCGCGCGGTCGAGGTAGCCGAGCGCCGTGCGGGTCAGGCCGATGGGCTCCTCGCGGCCGACGTTCATGAGCTCGACGACCTGCGCGAGCGGCTGGATCGAGACGACGACGAGGCGGCGGATGACCTGACGGAGCCGGTGCTCGGGGGTCCCCGGCTCCGGGCGGCCCTCGATCCCGAAGATGCCGGCCATGATCACGTCGAGCGTGATCGCCTGCATCCGGGGCGCGAGCGGGAAGGGCTCGCCCAGCGGCCAGCGGTCGATCTCGCGGTCGGCGGCCTCGGCGATCATCGCCGTGTAGCGCTCCACCGCCTCGCCGTGGAAGCACGGCAGCAGGAGCTTGCGCTGGCGCATGTGGCGCTCGCCGAGCGCGGTCAGCGTCGAGTTCGGCCCGACGATCGGGCGCAGCGGCGACTCGCCGGTGAGCGACGGGGCCTCGGCCGGGTCGGCGGTGAAGAGCGAGCGGACGTGGTCGGGATGGCAGGTGATCACCGGCTCGTCGCGGAGCACGGCCCGCAGCTGGAAGACGTCCCCGAGACGGCGCCGGGCGCCGAAGACGAACTCGAGCTGGCGGACGCTGAAGCGGACGGTCTGGAGGCGGGCGTTCATCGGGACCCGCGGCGGGCGGTGGAGGTCCTCGATGCCCTCGCGCGCCGGACCGGCCTCGGAGTGCGGGGCGGTGCCGATGAACGGCGAGGGCGCCGGGGCATCTCGATCTTCCGCCCTGGCGGTGGTGGATCGAGATCGCTCGGAGGCGGGCGTCGCGTCGGGAGCGGAGGTGGGCCTCATGGCGTCGTCCTTCGAGGAGAGCGTTGTCACGGCGACGTAGCTACGGTAGCGTTACATAGGCGTGCGGGTCGTGCAACCCGGTCGCTGTGGCAGGGTTCCCCTCGATGACCGCCGCACCCCAGCGCATCGTGCGCCTCGCCCCCGAAGAGCGCCGCCGGCAGCTGCTCGACGCGGCGCTCGTGGTGGTCGAGGCCGAGGGCTTCGACGGGGTGAGCATCGAGGCGATCGCCCGCCGGGCCGGCGTGACCCGCCCGGTCGTCTACGACCTCTTCGGCGACCTCGACGGGCTCATGCTCGCGCTGATCGAGCGCGAGACCGACTGCGCGCTCGGCACGCTGCGCGAGATCCTGCCGGCCGACCCCGCCGGCCACGACCCCGACGAGCTCCTGGTCACGTGCCTGCGCGAGTTCCTCGAGGCGGTCCGGCGCGAGCCGCGCACGTGGCGGCTCGTGCTGGTCCCGCCGGAGGGGGCGCCCCGGGCGCTGCGGGCACGCAGCACGGAGAACCGCCGCCGGCTCGCCGAGCAGATCGCGGCGCTGCTCGCCTGGGGGCTCGAGCGCCGCGGCGGCCCGCGCGGGCTCGACCACGAGGTGCTGGCCCGGCTGCTCATCGCCTCCGGCGAGGACGCGGCCCGGGTCGCGCTCGCCCACCCGCGCCGCTTCTCGCCGGCCCGCCTGGCCGAGGCCGCGCGGGCGATGCTGCGCCTGATCCCCGCGCCGGCGGAGGCCGGTCGCGCGTGAGCGCCCGGCCCGCCCCGGACGCGTCTCCGGCGCCGGCCCGGCCGCGCGCCCGCGTGCCCCGGGCCGAGCGCCGCGAGCAGCTGCTGGACGTCACCCTGCGGATCCTGGCCGAGGAGGGGTTCGACGATCTCAGCGTCGAGGCGATCGCGCGGGGCGCCGGCGTGAACCGCGTCGTCGTCTACCGCAGCTTCGCGAACCTCCAGCTGCTGCTCGTCGCCCTGCTGCGCCGCGAGCAGGCGCGGGTCGAGCGGCAGATCGACGCGCTGCTGCCCGGCGATCCGGGCGATGCGGACCCCCGGCGGCTCCTGCTCGGCGCGCTCGCCGGGTTCCTCGCCGGCGTCGAAGGCGATCCGCTCACCTGGCGCCTCGCGCTGATCCCGCCCGAGAGCGCGCCGCTGCCGCTGCGGAAGGTCATCGACCGCCGGCGCGCCGCGGTCGCGCGGCGCATGCGCGCGCTCGTCGCCTGGGGTCTGCCCCGCGTCGCGCTGCCGCCCGGCGCGCTCGACGAGGAGGTGCTCTCCCGGATGCTGCTCTGCTTCGCCGAGGAGCACGCGCGGCTGCTGCTGGACGGCGGGGCGTTCACGCGTGAGCGGCTGAACGTCTCGGCCGAGCGGCTGCTCGACGCCGTGCCGTGGCTGCCTCCATGCTCGCGCTGATCCTCGCCAACGTCCGCCGGCGCCCCGGGCGCACGGTCCTGACCGCGAGCGGGATCGCGGTCGGCGTCGCGACGATCGTCGCGCTGCTCGCGCTCGGGACGGGGCTCAACCGGACCGCCGGCCAGCTCGTGCGCCTCGGACGGGCGGACCTCGGGATCTTCCAGCGCGACGCCGCGGACCCGACGACCTCGGTCCTGCCGCTGTCGCTGATCCGGCGCCTCGACGCGACGCCGGAGGTCGCCGCCGCGACGCCGCTCCAGCTCGTCGTCGACGCCGTCCCGCGCAATCCCGGCGCGATCGTGTTCGGCGTCGATCCGCGCGGGTTCGTCGCGCGGCGGCTCGTGCTCCAGCGCGGGCGCCGCGCCGGGCCCGGGGAGGTCACGGTCGGCGACGGCCTCGCGCGGTCCCTGGGGCTCCGGCCGGGCGACCGCGTGCGGATCGGCGGCACCCGGCTGCACGTCTCGGGGATCTACCACTCCGGCATCACGTTCGAGGACGGCGGCGCGATCGTCCCGCTGTCGACCGCGCAGCGGCTCGCCGGCCGGGGCGCCGACGAGGCGACGACCATCGCCGTCGAGCTCGCCCCGCGGGTCACGGCCGCGAACGCCGCGCGGCGGCTGCGCGCTGCCTTCCCGGGCATCCAGATCATCAGCGACCCGGAGGAGGCGACGCGCGTCGGCGCCAACACCGTGCTGATCGGCAAGGCCGTCCTCCTGATCGTCGCGCTCGCGCTGATCGTGGGCGGCCTCGGCGTCGCGAACACGATGGTGATGGCCGTCCTCGAGCGGGAGCGCGAGATGGCGCTGCTCGCGACCGTCGGGTGGAGCCCGGAACGGCTCGCGGCCCTCGTGCTCGGCGAGGCGATCGTCGTCAGCCTGATCGGCGCGTCGCTCGGCGTGCTGCTCGGCTTCGCCGGCAGCAAGCTGCTCGCCGAGGCGCTCGGCCTGAGCGACTTCGTCTCGCCCGCGCTGACCCCGTGGACGATCGGCCGCGGGCTGCTCGTCGGGACCGTGATCGGGGTCCTCGGCGGCCTCTACCCGACGTGGCGCGTCACCCGGCTGGTGCCGGCCGAGGCGCTGGCGCGCGGGTAGTCCCCTCCGAGGACACGATCCGCCCGTCGACCATCGTGAGGGTCCGATCGGTGTGCGAGCCCGCCGACGGGTCGTGGCTGACCATGAGGATGGTCGTCCCGCGCTCGGCCCGGGTGCGCTCGAGCAGCCCGAGGACGAGGTCCCCGCCGGCGGAGTCCAGCGCCCCCGTCGGCTCGTCGGCGAGCAGCAGCCGGGGCCGGTTCGCGAGCGCCCGCGCGACGGCCACCGACTGGCGTTGGCCGCCGGACAGCTCGGACGGCACGTGGTCGGCGCGGTCCGCCAGCCCGACCTCGTCGAGCAGCTCGAGGGCGCGCCGCCGCCGCTCGCGCCGCGGCACGCCCTCCGCGATCATCGGGACCTCGACGTTCGCCCGCGCGGTGAGGATCGGCATGAGGTTGTGGAGCTGGAACACGAACCCGACGCCGCGGCGGCGGAACGCCGCCGGCCGCTCGAGGCGCGACACCTCGACGCCGTCCACCTCGACCGCGCCGGAGTCGGGGCGGTCGAGCGTTCCGATCACGTTGAGGAGCGTGCTCTTCCCGCACCCCGACGGCCCGGTGAGCAGCACGAACTCGCCCGGGGCGAGCCGCAGCGACACGCCGTCGAGCGCGCGGATGTGCCCCCCGTAGGTCTTCGTCGCGTCGGTGACGACGACCTCGGCGCCGCCGGGGCGGTCGCGTGGGGACGGCTCCGCGCTGGCGTCGGTCGCCGTCAGCGTCGGACGCGCACGGCGTAGTCGAGGTTGCGCCGGCCCAGGCGCGTCGTCACGACCGCCCGGAACGTGAGCGGGTAGCCGATCGACTTGCGCGGCCAGACGATCGTGTCCCGGAACGTGCCGCGAAAGCGGTAGTGCGACTGACGCGAGACGACCTGCCCGTGGAAGAGGAACTGGTAGCGGACCTCGGCGTGCAGCGCGCGCCCGCCGCGCGTCCTCGCCGTGATCCTGATGCGCCAGCGGTGGTTCGCGCGCGGGTGGTGCGTCGGCGCGTAGAGACGCGCGACGAACCGGGCCGTCGCCCGCGCCCGCGGGGGGCCCGCGACGGCGGGTGCCGCGACGCCCGCCGTCGCGGTGGCGACGACGAGCGCGCCCAGCCCGGCGACCCGCAGGTGATTGGCGCTCACGTCCGCTCCTTCGATCCGGGACCGACTTCGCCCCGGCAGTCAACCGTGCCGCCCGGTCGCCCGCAAGGGCGGAACCGATCCCGCTAGCCTGCCGCGGCGATGCCGGCGATCCTGGCCACGCGCACCGACGTCACGCTCGAGGCGGAGCGGCTCGTCCGCGACCCCTCGCTGTTCAAGTGGTACGCGGTCACGCTGCTCGCGCTCGTCATCTACGTCTACGCGCACGAGGTCGAGCGCGGCCGCCTCGACGTCGTCGCGGCGGGCGCGGCGGTCTGGTTCGCCGACTGGTTCAACGAGATCGTCAACGCGCTCGTCCTGCAGGCGACCGACGTGGCGCCGCTGTGGGCGACGACCGGGCCGACGGCCTACCAGTTCCTCGTCGGCCTGAACGTCGAGATCACGTTCATGTTCGCGCTCGCCGGCATCGCCTACGTGAAGCTCCTGCCGAAGGACCGCAGCGTCCGCATCCTCGGCATGCCCAACCGGCTCGCGGTCGCGCTCGGGCTGTCGATCGTCAGCGTCGCGGTCGAGCTCTTCCTCCATGCCGCCGGGGTCTTCCACTGGCACTACTGGTGGTGGAACACGCCGTTCGTCCTCCTGATCGTCGTGTTCGGCTACCTGTGGTTCTTCCTCTACGCCGCCTGGGTCTACGACGCGCCGACGCCCCGGGCGCGCTGGACGCGCGTCGGCGGCCTCGCCGCGATCGACGTCGCGGCGGGCCTGGTGTTCGGCGTCGGCCTCGGCTGGCTGTAGCCCCCGGCCAGCGAATCTCCGACTCAGCTCACTGGACGAAGCGCTTCACGAACGCGAGTGCCGTCTCGGCGACCTCGCGCCAGCCGCTGTCGATCGTCAGCGAGTGCCCGCGGTTCGGGATCTTCGTGATCTCGGTCACCCCTGGGTTCCGCTGCTGCCGCTTGAACGACGCGTTCGCGATCGCCCACGGGACCGTGTGGTCCACCTCTCCGTCGATGATCAGCAGCGGCCCCCGGTCGGGGTTCTTGGTGTCCGCCTTCGCCTCGGTCCACGGGTTCAGGTTGGCGTTGGCCATCTGCATCAGCGCCACGCCCGGGGCGGCCACGTGGTAGGTCTGGTAGAGCTGCTCGGCCTCCTCGTCGCTCAGCGCGTTCGCCCACCCGTACTTGAACTGGTCGAGCGTGAGCGTGATGGCACGGCCCTTGTTCAGCGGGTTCTTCAACACCGGCCCGGCCGACTTCAGGGCCGAGACAGGCAGCGGCAGCACGCCGCGGAACGGCCCGGGGTCGATCGCCACCGTGGCGACGGACAGGCCGCGCCCCGCGATGATCTGGCACAGCAGTCCTCCGGTCGAGTGGCCCATCACGGCCGGCTTCCTCGTCAACCCTCCGATCACCTCCGCCGTGTGCTCGGCGACCGCTCCGAGCGTCTTCTTGGCGAAGACGTCCGGGTTCGCCCTCGCCTGCTCGACGGTCTCGGGATCGTCGGGCCACGCGGGCGTCACCGGGGCGTAGCCGGCCTCGTCGAACAGGGCCGCCCAGCGGTCCCAGCTGCTCGGCAGCAGCCAGAGCCCGTGGATGAACACGACCGGCGCCCTCCCACTCGCGTTCGCCTGCTCGACCTGCTGCGTCTCCCGCTGGGTGATCGAGGACATGCGAAGCTCCTTCCGAGCGGAATCTCCGAGGGTCGCAGGACCGGCGGATCGGATCCTAGTCAGGTCGCTTTTCCGGAGCCGGCCCGGAACCACTCCTTGTCGATACTGCTCCGAAGGAGCACGACCGCAGTCGCGAACCGAAGGGGTGCCAGTGGAAGTCCGTCTCACCCACATCGGCGGTCCCACCGCCCTGATCGAGGTCGGTGGTTGGCGCCTGCTGACCGATCCGACGTTCGATCCGCCCGGCCGGAGCTATCGATTCGGCTGGGGTACCGGGTCGCGCAAGCTGACCGGGCCGGCGATCGCCGCTTCCGATCTCGGACCGATCGACGCGGTGCTGCTCAGCCACGATCACCACGACGACAACCTCGATCCGGCCGGCCGGGCGTTGCTGCCGTCGGCGGGCGTGGTCGTCACCACGGCTCCCGGTGCGAAGCGTCTCGGTGGTGACGCTCGCGGTCTGGAGCCATGGGCGAGCACGCGGCTCGAGGCGCCGTCACGGCCGCCGATCGAGATCACCGCCACGCCCTGTCGCCATGGCCCCCCGTTGAGCCGGCCCATCGTGGGCGCCGTGATCGGGTTCGCGCTGCGCTGGGACGGGCAGGAGCACGGCGTCCTCTGGATCTCGGGAGACACGGTGCTCTACGACGGTCTGCGCGAGGTCGCCGAGCGCCTGCAGGTCGGCACGGCGCTCCTGCACCTGGGAGGCGTGCGCTTCCCGATCTCGGGCCCGGTGCGCTACACGATGACCGCCAAGGACGCGGTGGAGCTGTGCCGGCTCCTGGAGCCACACACCGTCATCCCGATCCACTACGAGGGCTGGAAGCACTTCCGAGAGGGGCGAAAGGCGATCGAGCGCGAGCTCGCCACGGAACCCGAGAACGTTCGGGAGCGCTACCGGTGGTTGCCGATCGGCGTCGCAGCCGGCATCGCCGTGTGAATCGCAGGCAGGCTGGCGCGCCGCCCGGCGCGCCTCCGGCCGCCCGGCGGTAGCGTTGGCGCGATGGAACGGCCCGGGATCGCGGCGGTGGTGGTGGCGCTCGTCGCGGCGTTTGCGGCGGCACCCGGCGCGAGCGCCGCCGCGCGCGGCTCCGCGCCCGCCGGGCGTGCGGCGCCGCTCGTCGCCTTCGCCGGGGGCCTCGTCCAGGGCCGGACCGAGGCGCAGCGCACGGCGTCCTACCGGCGGCTGCGGGCGATGGGCGTCCGCGCGATCCGCCTGGACTTCCGCTGGGTCGATCTCGAGCCGGTCGGCCCGCCGCTGCACGACTACGCGTGGGCCCGGCTGGATCCCGAGGTGCGGGCGATCCGCCGCGCGGGGCTGAAGATCCTCGGCATCCTGGGCTACGGGCATCCGGACTACTCGCGCGCGGGCGGCGAGGCGTACCGGCGCGGGCAGCGGCCCGCGCCGCCGTTCGGCGTGGGCGATCCGCAGTACTACCCGGTGGACGATCCCCGGAGCTTCGCGCGCTTCGCCGCCGACGTGGCCCGGCACTACCGGGGCGACGTCATGGGCTGGGAGGTCTGGAACGAGGAGAACGGCGGCTGGCGCTTCTGGGAGCCGAAGGAGGATCCGCGCGCCTACGGCCGGCTGCTGTGCGCGACGCACGCGGCGCTCGCGCGCGTGGACCGTGGCGTGCCGGTGGTGTTCGGGGGCCTCTTCTTCCCGCCGCTCGGCGGCGCGGTCGGCACCGGCGGGGCGAAGTTCCTCGGGCAGGTGCTCGACCGCGGCGGCCCGGCGCTGCGCCGCTGCTTCGACGCCGTCGGGTACCACCCCTACCCCTACCCGTTCACCTCGCCCGAGGCGGAGGTCCTGGACCGCGGCTCGGTGGGCGGCGCGGCCGATCAGCTCCGCGCCGTGCTGCGCCGGCACGGCATCGGCGCCACCCCGCTGTGGAACACCGAGGTCGGCTGGCCGACGAGCCCCCGCGGCAACGGCGTGACCGAGTCCCGGCAGGCGCGCTACGTCGCGCGGCTGCAGCTCCTGTCCTGGGCGCGCGGGGTGCCGGTGCTCACCTGGTACACGTGGGGCGACGGCGCGGACCCGGGCGGCACGAACCAGGAGGCGCACTTCGGGTTCTTCCGGCTCGACGGCGGCGCGAAGCCCGCGCAGCGGGCGCTCGTCGTCCTCCACCGCGAGCTGGGGGGCGGCGGCTGGCGCTTCGTCGCCGACCGGTCGCGGGCGCTGGCGATGCCGCGCGGCCGCCGCGGCGTCGGCGAGGGCATCGCGCTGGAGTTCCGCGCGCCGGCCGGCCGGCGCGTGCTCGCGCTCTGGTACGCGAACGAGCGGCCGCCGCGCGGCAGCGATCCGTTCGCCCGGGTCGAGCCGGCGACGGCCGCGCGGGCGATCACCGTGCGGTTGCGCGCGACGGGCGCCGTGCGGTTGCGCGCGACGGGCGCCGTGCGGATCCTCGACGTCCTCGGCCGCCGCCGCACGGCCGCGCGCACGCGGGCCGGCGACCTGCGCCTGCGCGTCGCCCAGGACCCGCTCTACGTCGCCTGGCGCGCGCGCTGACGAGCGGACGGCCGGTACGAAGGGGCGCGCGCGCTGAGGAGCGGCCGGCCCTCCGGGACGCCCGCCCGCCGCTCAGCCGATCAGGCGACGCACGAGGGCGCGCCACTCGCCGTCGTCGAGTCCCTGGGCGACGAGCCTGGACGGCTCCTCCGGGTCGCGCAGGAACACGTGGCACGTGTCGCCGTCCTGGGCGAGCACGACGTCGTGCGTCTGGCGCGTGCCGTCGTTCTCCCAATCGCTGACGCTGACGAGCGCGGTCCTCGGGCTCGCGGCCAGCACGGCGTCCGCGTCGGCGTCCCTCGGCCCGCGGTCACCGGACGGCAGGCGCTCCCAGAGCCGCCTGATCGTGTCGTCGGTGGTGCGCAGCGAGTAGAAGTGGATGCCGAGGGCGTCGATGAGCACCTCGAGCGTCACCTTCTCGGGCTGCGGCATGAGCACGAAGCGCCAGGGCCGGTCGGGCTCGCTGCCGGTGACGCGCGCGTCGAGCACCGTCCGGGCCCGCTGCTGGAAGGCGAGCGCGATGCCGAGGTCGCCGCGGACCTCGATCTGGTCCGAGCCCGTCTTCGTCGTGATGAGGCTGCGGGCGGCGAGGGAGCGGACGGCCTCGGCGACGAGCTCGGGGGCCGGCTCGCGCTCGAGGAAGTGCACGACGCCGCTGACCGCGTCGATCTCGGCGAGCGTGTAGGCGCCGAGCGGCACCGGCCCCGTCTCCACGAGATGGACGACCGCCTCGACGAGGCCCGTCGGGATCTCCGCGTCGCCCGACAGGTCCGTCGTGCTCATGCCGGCTGCTCCAGCTCGTCCAGGGCGTGCTGCCGGACCGCGGTGGCGATCTCGCGGTCGCCGACCTTCAGCGTCGCGCGCGCCGTGCGCGACGCCGGCGGCAGCGCCCAGCCCGGGGGCTTGCGCTCGGCGTCCAGCACCTGCTGCGCGGCGACGGGCGGCGCCTCGGTGATGTAGACGTCGGAGGCGCCGAAGAGGCCGCGCCCGGCGCGCCGGCCCGGGACGAAGACGAGCTCGGCGAGCGTGCTCGCGCGGTCGGGCGGCGGGAAGCGCACGGCGAGGTCGGGAGAGACGGAGGTGACGTCGTCGTCGTCCTCGACCCGTTCGAGCGCCCCGGTCAGCTCGGCCTCGGCCGAGGCGGGCAGCGGCATCGTCACGCCGAGGTCGGGCGACAGGTACATCGGGCGCCGCTCCGTCATGCCGGAGAGGCCCCAGGGCCCGACGTTGCGCTTCGTGATCCGGTAGACGACGTAGTCCATCAGGTGCCGCACGTCGGTCAGGCTCGGCAGCCGGAACCCGGCGCCCATCGCGGCCGGGGTCTTCTCGAGCTGCACCCACGTGCCGGCGGCGGTGCGGCCGTGGAGCTTCTCGCGCACGAGCGGGCCCTTGAGCCCGATGTCCGGGTAGGTCGTCTTGTCGATCGTCCGGTGGTGGCTGGACAGGCGCTCGCGGCTCTTCGGGAAGCGCCAGCGCTCGTAGAGCTCGGGCGCGTCGACGAGCACGTGGGCGCCGCAGAGCACCTCGCGCAGCTGCCGCACGTCGAGGCCGTGGGTCTCGAGGTCGGCGACGATCGCCGCCTCCGAGGGGGTCAGGCGCTTGGCCGCCTGGGCGAGGCCCGAGCGGTACTTCCCGACCCGCGAGGTGATCTGGACCATGAGCCGCACGCGCGCGCGGACGCGCTCGGTCTCCGAGCCGCTGAGCGGGACCGGCTCGGGCGCCTGACCCGTCGCGCCCTCGGGCTGCTCGACCTCCGTCATCGGCGCAGACCGTAACGCGTTCCCGGCGCGCCGGCCGGTCGCGATCTCCGGGACGGGCGGCGACCCGCCGATCACCGGCGCCGGGCGACGCGGCCGTCAGGCCGAGCGCGGCGACCAGCGGAAGTTCCGAGCCGCGAACACCAGCCCCGCGGCGCCCCAGGCGACCAGGATCAGCAGGTCGACCGGCGAGAGCCCGGCGCCGTGGGTGTGGGTGAAGGTCTTGAGCAGCGCCTGCGAGAGGTGGCGGATCGGGAAGACGTTCGCGATGTCGTGCAGGAGCGGGGGGATCTGGCTCTCGGGGATGAACACGCCGGAGATGAAGTAGAGCGGGAGCACGATGAGGTTGGTCACCGGTGCGGCGGCGTCGGCGGCGCCGATGCGGGTGGAGATCGCGAAGCCCAGGCAGCTGAACGTCGCCGCGCCGACCACGACGGCGACCACGAGGCCGACCATCGTCGAGTGCGGGATGGGGACGTCGTAGAGCAGTCGCCCGATCGCCAGCAGCAGCGCCGACATCACGAGCGCGACGACGACGCCGACCGCCGCGCGGCTCGCGATCACGAACCGCGCGGGCAGCGGGGTCCCGCGGACCCGCTTGAGCTCTCCGCTCTCGCGCTGCGTGACGACCGCGATCGTGAGGTTCACGAACGTCGCCGAGATGATGCCGAGCGTCATGATCCCCGGCACGTAGAAGGTCGTGAGCTTCAGGGCCTTCCCGTCGATGATCGTCGTGCCCTTGAAGATCGCCGCGAAGATCACGAGGAACACGATCGGCAGCAGGACGGTGAAGTAGCGCGACTGCGGGGTGCGCCAGAACCTCCGCAGGTCCGACCGGAACTGATGGACGAACAGCCGCCGGCCGGTCACCCGGGGGGCCCCTCGCCCTCGGTGAGCCGCAGGTAGACGTCCTCGAGCGAGGGCCGGCCGACGGTCAGGTCGGCCAGGTCGTGCCCGTGCCGGACGGCCCACGCGGTGAGCGCGCTCAGCACCCGGGCCGGCTCGGTGGACCGCAGGTGGACCCGTTCGTCGCGGAGCCGGGCGACCGCGCGGACCTCGGCCGGCAGCTGTCGACAGCGGGACCCCCGGCGGGAGCCCGAACGAGATCTCGCTCGCGGCGGTGTCACGCCCGCCGAGCGCGTCCGGCGTCCCCTCGGCCACGATGCTCCCGGCCGCGATGACGGCGACGCGGTCCGCCAGCGCCTGGGCCTCGTCCATGTAGTGCGTGGTGAGGAAGATCGTCTTGCCGAGGTCGCGCAGGCTCCCGATCACCTCCCAGGCGTGGTGGCGCGCGGAGGGATCGAAGCCGGTGGTCGGCTCGTCGAGGAACACCAGCTCCGGGTCGCCGATCAGCGCCAGCGCGACGTCCAGCCGGCGGCGCTGGCCGCCGGACAGCCCGCCCGTGCGGGCGCTCGGCCGGTCGGCGAGGCCGACCAGCTCGATCGTCTCCGCCACCGGCCGCGGGTGCGGGTAGTAGCCGGCGTAGAGCTCCAGCACCTCGCGGACGGTGAGCTCGCCGGGCATCGTGCACGTCTGCAGCACGAGACCGACGCGCGAGCGCCATCCGCGACCGGCGCGCGCCGGGTCCTCCCCGAGCACCTGCACCTCGCCCGCGTCGCGGGAGCGGTAGCCCTCGAGGATCTCGACCGTCGTCGTCTTGCCCGCGCCGTTGGGCCCGACGAACGCGACGATCTCGCCCGGCTCGACGTCGAGGTCGATGCCGCCGACGACCTCCCGGTCGCCGTAGGACTTGCGCAGCCCGCGGACGCGGATGACGGGATCCTTCACGGGCGCGCGCTCCCCCGGCGGCGACTACTTGATCGCGATGACCATCGAGTCGGGTCCCACGAGGTGCTCGACGCGCGTGGTCGAGAACCCGGCCTCCCGCATCCAGCGGCTGCAGTCCTCGCCGGTGTAGTCGAAGCCGCCCGGGGTCTCGATGAGCATGTTGAGGCTCATGAGCAGGCCGAAGACGTTCTGCGAGCGCTCGTCGTCGATGATCGCGTCGTAGACGATCAGCGCGCCGCCGTCGGGCAGCGCCGCGTGGGCCTTGCCGATCAGCGTCCGCTTCTCCTCCAGATCCCAGTCGTGGAGGATGTGGCCCATCGTCAGGACGTCGGCCTCCGGCAGGTCGTCGGCGAAGAAGTCGCCGCCGGCGAACGAGACGCGGTCCGCCACGCCCTGGTGGTCGACGTACTCCTCGAAGACCGGGGCGACCTCCGGGAGGTCGAAGCCGATCCCGGTGAGGTGCGGGTTCGCCGCCGCGATCTGCACCGCGAGGTCCCCCTGCGCCGACCCGACGTCCACGAACGACGCGCGGTCCGCCCAGGGGAACTGCCGGGCGATCTGCATGTTCGCCCCGCGGCTGACGCCGGTCATCGCGCCGAGGAACTCCTTCAGGCGCGCCGGGTCGGCGTAGAGCGCCTCGAAGAACGGAGCGCCGCCGCCCTTGGCCTCGTTCTGGAGCTGTCCGGTGCGCAGCGCCTCGCTGAGGTGGTCCCAGAACCCGAACAGCCGGTGGTTGGCCATCTCCAGGATCCCGCCGATGTACGACGGCTTGTGGCGGTCGAGGAAGAGGTCGGTGTCGGGGGCGTTGCGGTAGACCCCGTCCTCCCGCGCGAGGAACCCGAGCGCGACGAGCGCGTCGAGGAAGTCCCGGGCCGAGCGCGGGTGCAGCCCCAGGCGGCCCTGCAGCGTCTCGAGGTCCTGCGGATGTCCGGCGAGCTCGGTGAAGACCCCCAGCTCCACGGCGCTGAGGAGCGCCTTCGAGGCCCAGAAGCCCATGCCGACCTGCATGACGTGCTCTGGCGTGACGGCCGCCGGCTCCTGCATCGCTCGTCCTCTCGTGCGGGGTCCCTGAGTCGAGCGACGGTACACGGCGGCGCTCGCCCGGGTCGACGACGTGCCGCGCGGCCGACCGCGCGGGCCGCCGCATAGACCTCGGGGCGCCTTACTTCAAGCGGATCGTGGCGATCACGCCGGCGTGATCCGAGGGCCACAGCCCGCGAATGCGGTCGCTCGGCCGGTTGCCGAAGACCCTGGTGCTCAGCACCTTGGCCCGCGGGCGGACCACGATGTGGTCGATCCACGTCTTCAGCTCCGAGCGGGGGTTGTTCACCGTCTCGTTCTGGCAGCACGTGGCGGCGCGCCTGCCCGTGTCCACGAAGCCCGCGCCGATGATCGCCCGGTAGGCATTCGGCTCGGCGTCGGCGGGATCGGAGTTGAAGTCGCCGGCGATGATCGTCGGCAGGCTCCTGGACTTCGCCGCGCCCTTCATGAGCTGCTGGAACTGGCCCTTGGCCGCCGCGGGCGAGTAGGCCTCCGCGTGCGGATCGAGGAAGCGGAACTTCCTTCCGGCGACGCGCCCGTCGATCCCGGCGTAGCCGCGATGCAGCTCGACCTTGCCGCTGGGCAGCCCCACCTGCAGCTGGTCCTTGAACAGCCCGGACAGCTTCTTGACGCCGGAGATCCGCGCGTGCTTGCCGGTCCGCACGAGGACGGCGTTTCCGAGCTTCAGGCGCAGGCCGTAGCCCTCGGCCGAGGGCACCGTGATGTCGAGCTCGGTCTGCTCGGCGGCGACCTTGTACGACTGCCTCTGCGCCTTGAGCTGCCGCTGCAGGAGGGTCAACCAGTCGTACAGCGGCCGGGTCGCCGCCTGACCGGGGGTCGCGTCCGCGGAGCGGTAGTAGCGCGCCACCTCCTGGAGCCCGACGACGTCCGGCTTGGTGGCGGCGATCTCCCGAGCGAGCGCCTTGGCTCGCCGGGGGAAGTTCGTCTGGTCGACCGTCCGGTGCAGCGCCGCGACCTGGACCTTCTCGCCGGCCACGTCCGGAGCGCTGACGAGCTTGATGATGTCGGCGCCGAGGTAGAGGTTGCGCGACATCACCGACACGTCCGGCTTGGGCGTGGCCTTGGCGCCGGCCACCGCGGCCGTCGGGCCGAGCAGCGCGACGAGCAGACATGAGGCGGCGAGCGGTACGACGCGACGGGACGGCTTGATGACCATGCGGAGCGTCTCTTCCGTGAGAGGGACGGACCGGCACGACGCTAGCAGCGCACGTGGAGCTCGGCGCCGGTCGCTTCCCGGAGCAGGCGGCGAGCGGTGGCTCCGGCCGATTCCGCTCGCCGACGTCGTGGTCCGGCGCCACCACGGCCGCCGTGCTCTCAGGAGTCGCCGCTGAACCGACCTGGGGACTTCTACAGATGCGCGACCGAGCGGGCTCCGCGTAGGTTGGGGTGGGACCAGTGCGGACAGGAGGCGACGATGGCGGACGAATCACTCCCGACAGGCCCGGCGCGCGGGGAGGCCAGGGGCTCGGAGGCGCTGTTGAACTACCTGGGCGAGCGCGGGGTGCGATGCACGGTCGTGCCGCATGCGCAGACGTTCACCGCTCGAGGCGAGGCGGGGGAAGCCGCGTTCGATCCCGGCTGCGCCGCCAAGACCGTGGTGCTCGTCGGCGATGACGGCTTCACGTTCGCCGTGGTGCCCGCGTCCGAGCGGGTGGACATGCGCAAGGTGCGCGACCTCCTCGGAAGCGGTCGCCACCACCTGCGGATGGCGACCGAGGCCGAGCTCGCCGATGGGTTCGCCCACTACGAGGTCGGCGCGATACCGCCCGTGGGACCCGACATCGCGCCCGAGATCATCGACGAGCGACTCACCCGGCACGAGCGCGTCCTGTGCAGCGGAGGCGACCACCGGCACGCGGTGCTGATCGACATGAAGGACCTGATGGCGCTGGCCCAGCCCCGGGTCGCCGACATCTGCGAGACCGCCGAGTAGCGAGCGGCGGGTCGACGTCGCCCCGCTCTTCTCTCGCGGGCGAGCGGGCCGCGGCGCTTCGCCGCGCTCCGGCTCAGGGCCCGGGGTCGCGCCACGCCCCGGCGCCCGCCGGCAGCCAGGCCTCGATCGCGGCGACCGCCCGATCGGCGGGAGCGGTCCCGTCGACCGCGGTCACCCGGTCGGCGCCGAGCTCCACCGGCGGCGTGAAGGCCCGCGCGAGGCGCTCGGCCACCTCGGGCCCCGCGTCCGATCCGCCGGCCCGCGGGGCCGCGGCCCGGGCGCGGAGCACCGCGCGCGGCGCGCGGCACTCGGCCGCATACAGGCCGGGGCGCTGCGACGGGTGGAGCTCGGCGAGGAAGGCGGCCCGGAGCGCGGGCTCGCCGAACGTCGCCTCCACGATCACGGCGCGGCCCTCGTCGAGTCGCGCGCGGGTCCGCCTGCCGAGCTCCTCGTACACCGCCGCCCGCGCGGTCCTCGTGTAGGCCTCCGCGGGAGCGGGCCCCGCCCTCGACTCCCGCCGGACGGCATCGGAGGAGAGCACCTCGAGCCCGCTGCGGGCGGCGAGCGCCGCGGCGAGGGTCGACTTGCCGCTCGCCGGAGGGCCGCACACGACGAGCGCGAAGGGCGAGCGTCCGCGCCAGGCCAGGCGCGCCGCGAGCCCGAGCAGCCGAGCCGCCGCGCCGTCGCGAGCCTCCGCCGGCCGGCCGGCGGCGCGCAGCAGCGCGACCTTCGCGCGGACGAGCGCGTGATGGGCCCCGAAGAGCGCGACCAGGGCCGGCGGCCCGGGGTCGCCGCCCGCCTCGCGATAGGCATCGACCAGCAGCCGGGCGGCCGGGGCGACGCCGAGCGACTCGAGGTCCATGGCGAGGAAGCTGAGGTCGTCGGCGACGTCGACCCGCCGCAGCGCCGGGTCGAACTCGATGCGGTCCACGACGATCGGCTCCGGCCCCTCGAACACGACGTGCTCGGCGCGCAGATCGCCGTGACCGTCCCGCACGAGGCCGGCCCGGGCGCGCGCCGCCAGCTCGCGGCTGCGTCCGCCCAGGCCGGCGAGCAGGAACGCGCCGAGCGCGGCGGCCCGCGCTCCGGGTTCCCCGTCTCCGGCGGCCGCCCGGAGCTCGTCGGCGTTGCGCGCCACCGCGGCACGGACGCGGTCGACCGGGTCGGGCTCCCGGACGACCTCCGCGACCGCGTGGAAGCGGGCGACGCGCGCGGCCGCCGCCCGAACCTGCGCGTCGGTCAGCTCGCCGCGGTCGACGAGCGCGGCCATCGTCCGGCCCTCGTCGTACCGGCGCATGACGACGACCCAGTCGATCGCACCGGGGCCGTCCGGCGGGCCGAGCGCCACGCCGCCGTGCGGGGCGCGGTGCACGCCGAGCACGTCGCGCACGAGTCCCGGCGCGAGCGGCCGGTTCACTCGCAGCTCCGCCTCGCACGCGGCGCGCCGGCGCTCCGGGGTCGAATAGTCGAGGAACGCGTAGCGGACGGGCTTCTTGAGCTTGACGGCGCGGTCGGGGGTGAGCAGCACCCAGGCGGAGTGGGTCTCCCGCCGCTCGACCGGGGCCCCGCCGTCCGCCGCCAGAGCGGCGGCGAGCGCCTCTACGAGCGGCGGGGCGGCTGCTTTGCGAGGCCTCGGCAAGGGCGCGGGAGCGTAGCGGCGCGGCAGCTAGCATCCCGGCATGGCCCGCGTGCGTGAGACGGTCCCGAGCCCCAAGCCGCAGGGCGAGGTGTTCGCCTACCTCAGCGACTTCACGACCACCGCCGAATGGGATCCCGGCGTCTCGCAGGCCGAGCAGCTCACCGACGGCCCGGTCGCGGTGGGGACCCGCGTGCGCGTCGTCGCGGCGTTCATGGGCCGTGCGGTCGAGCTCGTCTACGAGGTCACGGAGTTCGAGCCGCCGCGCCGGATCGTGCTGCGCGGGGAGAACTCGACGACCCTCTCGATCGACGAGATCGTGGTCGAGGCGGACGGCGAGGGCTCGCAGGTGACCTACGACGCCGACCTGACCCTCAAGGGCGTTCTGCGGTTCGCGGATCCGCTGCTCGCGGTGGTGTTCCGCCGCATCGCCGACAAGGCGATCGCCGGGCTCCGCGCCGCCGTCGCCCAGGGGTAGAACGACCGCAGCTCGAGGTTCGAGACGCCGTCGCGGCGGCGCAGGCCGGTGGTCGCCGGCGCTCAGTCCCGCTCGCCGTCGTCGCCGCTCTGGTGCGTGCTCACCGGCGTCGCGAGCGATGACGACCCCGCGGATGCGCCCGGAGTCGGGCCGCTGCCACCGCTCTGGCGGGTGGTCACGGTCGGGCTCCCGGGCGCCGGCCGCTGGGCCGAGGCGACCCGGGCCACCGACAGGCCCGGGTCGTGCCCGGTCCGGAGCTGCGCCGAGAGGAAGGCGAGCACGACGAGGAACGTGGCGACCGCGGCGACGACGACCGGGAAGGGACTCAGGAGCGGATGGCGTGGATTCCCGCGTCGCATGGTGGAACGAGTCTCCGCCGACCGCGGCGAAGCGACCCCCAACCCGGGGCCAAGCCGGGGTAAAGCCGGAGGCGGGGGCGTCGCAAGCCGGGGGTCCGGCGGCCCGACCGGCGGCCGCCGCCGGAAGCTGGACGTTCGTGTGAGCAACCGGGCGAGGATTCGCCAATAGCCCGGGAGATGGTCGAACGGGGAAGCATGGCTCCGAACCCCGTCCGTGTCCCGCTGCGCCCGCGTCTTCGCACCCTGTCGTCCCTCGCGGTCCTGGTGGCCGCGACGGCGATGCTCCTCGCCGGCCCCGCGGCCGCGAGGCGGGCGGACCGCACCCCGCCCGACACGCGGTTCGGCGGGGTCTCGTACGGCGGTGGACCGACGACCACCTCGACGTCCGGCACGACGACCGCCGCGACCTACGCGACGTTCTCGTTCTCCTCGACCGAGTCCGGCTCGACCTTCCGCTGCTCGCTCGACAGCGGCTCGTGGTATTCGTGCACCTCGGGCGTGACCGTCTCGAAGCTGTCCGTCGGCGCCCATTCGTTCCGGGTCGCGGCGATCGACCGGGCCGGCAACGTCGACCCGACCCCCGTCGTCGTGTCGTGGACGGTCGCCTCGTCCACGACCACCCCGACCACCCCGACCACGACCACCCCGACCACGACGGTGTCGCCGTCCACCCCGCCACCGCTCACGCCCGACTACGACCTGCTCATGCAGACGGCGCCGGCCCGGCAGCCCTACCGCTTCGGCGGTCAGCGCGCCGGCGCGTACAACGAGCCGATCCCGACCGGCGCCGGGCTCGACCCCGCCTCCGGGACCATCGTCTCGAGGATGGTCTCGGACATGCAGCTGACGCGGATGGGGCTGATCGGCGCGGCCCCGATCTACGCCGCGGCCACGAGCGACGCGCCCTACACGATCACCGTCGACCCGCCGTGGGGCGGCCACTTCTCGCTGCGCTTCCGGATTCCCGCGGGCGCAACGACGAGCGGCACGTGGGACTCCCCGCTGATCGTCTACGACCCGAACGCCCAGAGCGTGAGCTCCGCGTACCCCGCGGTCGCCTCGCTGCGGCTGTGGCTGGCGACGATCGACCATGCGACGCGGACGGTCTCGGCGCAGGGCTTCGGCATCTTCGACGCCGGACACGCGAGCGAGGGTGCCCCCGTGCAGGGCTGGGGGACGGGGGACGGCCTCTCGCTCGACGCCGCGCTGGTCCGTCGCTGGGAGCTCGACGCCGGCGAGATCCGGCACGCGCTCCGCATGGCCGCTCCCCCCCCGAGCTTCTCGTCGGCCTTCCGCGCCCCGGCGACGAAGTCCGACCAGGGCGGCTCCGGCCCGCTCGCGATGGGCATGCGGCTCCAGCTCGACCCGGCGGTCGACTGCGCGACCCGGACCGTCCCGGGGCGCCTCGACACCAGCCCCGAGACCCGCTACCTGCGGATGATCTGCCGCGCGCTCCAGCGCTACGGGGCGATCGTGTCCGACGGTTCCGGGGGCGCGCACGAGTGGCAGGTGCAGACCGAGGACGAGTCGACGGCGCACTGGTCGAGCGTGCTCAACCCGCCGTACGGCCTCCTCGGCAACATCATCCGCGACCGAAACGCCAGCCTGACCCGCGATGGCGTGACCCGCTCGGCGACGGACGGCGTCCCCTGGGACCGGATGCGGGTGCTGGCGGCGGGGGCCTTCAGCAGCTAGCGCCCGGACTTCGGGAGGCAGGCAAGCCCCGCGTACGCGGCGTGCCGGCGGTGGCGGTGCCGCCGGATCTGCCCGTACGCGAAGATGTCGCGTTCCGCGGCCGCCGTCGCTCGGTGCCGCCGGCCCGGGCGACCTCCAGCTTCCATGAGCCGCCACTCGATGACCCCGACGACCGCGCGCGGCGCTCGTGACGCGGCGTGGACGTCGACCGCGGCGACCGCCCGGCCGGAGGACGGTCGGCGATGGTGACCCCGGACGAGATCGGCGAGATCGAGGTCTTCGAGGGGCTGGGGCCGGCCGAGCGCGAGCGGCTCTCATCGGCGGCGGCGGACCTCCGCCTGACGCCGGGCGAGCACGCGGTCAACGAGGGCGACGACCGCGCCCTGCTGGCGGTGCTCGAGGGCCACATCGAGGTGGTCAAGCTCGTCGACGGAATCGAGCAGATCGTCGGTCAGCGTGGCGTGGGGGACATCATCGGCGAGGTCCCGATCACGCTGGGGACGGCGTTCCCGGTCGGGTTCCGCGCGACCGAGCCGTCGCGCCTCATGCGGATCGAGGCGAGCGAGTACCACGCGATCGTGGCCGCGGCGCCCGAGGTCGGCCTGCAGGTCAGTGCGCTCGCGCGAGGGCGGATCGGCGGGCTTCAGGACATCGCGGCGGAGCCGCCTCCGCCGCGCGCGATCGTGGTGGGCGACCGCCTCAACGAGTCGAGCGCCACGCTGAGGCGCTTCCTCGACCGCAACCAGATCACGTACCGGTGGCTCACGCCGCAGACACCCGACGCGGACCGCGAGTGGGGCGGCCCGCTGCCTTCCGCGGAGGACTTCCCGACGATTCGGGTCGTCGGCGGGAAGACCGTCGTCAAGCCGCGGCTGCGCCGCGTGGCCGAGCTCGTCGGCCTGGCGACGGAGGCGGAAGCGGCGGAGTACGACACGGTCATCGTGGGCGCCGGGCCCGCCGGGCTCGCCGCCGGGGTGTACGGGGCGTCGGAGGGGCTGCACACGATCGTGGTCGAGCGGGAGGCGCCGGGAGGCCAGGCCGGCACGTCGTCGCGGATCGAGAACTACCTCGGGTTCCCGTCCGGCGTGTCCGGGGACGAGCTGTCCAGCCGCGCGCTGCAGCAGGCGCGGAGACTCGGCGCCGAGATCCTCGTCACCCGGTCGATCTCCCGCATCGACGCGGCGGCCCGGCACGTGCACCTCGACGACGGGGACGTGCTGCGGGCCCGCACGATCATCCTCGCCTGCGGTGTCTCGTGGCGGCACCTGGAGATCGAGGGCTTCGACCAGCTCGTCGGGAAGGGCATCTCCTACGGCGCGGCGCGAAGCGAGGCGTCGAACACGCACGGGCTGGACGTCCACATCGTCGGCGCGGGCAACTCGGCGGGGCAGGCGGCGCTGTTCTTCTCCACCCACGCGCGGAGCGTCACGATCCTCTGCCGCGGCGACGATCTCGCGAAGAGCATGTCGCGCTACCTGATCGACCAGCTCGGGCACCGGTCGAACATCCGCGTGATGTTCGGGACCGAGCTCGCTGCGGTGCACGGCGAGTCCGCGCTCGATGCGATCGACGTCCGTGACCGGGCGACGTCCGAGACGACCCGGCTGCCGTCCGGCGGGCTGTTCATCTTCATCGGCGCCGACGCCGACACCGCCTGGCTGCCCGATGAGATCGCCCGGGACCGCCTCGGCTACGTGCTCACGGGATCCGAGGTGCGCGACGCGGGGCGCTGGGAGCTCGACCGCGACCCCTACCTGCTGGAGACGAGCGCCCCCGGCATCTTCGCCTGCGGCGACGTGCGGCTCGGCCCGGTGAAGCGCGTGGCCGCCGCCGTCGGCGAGGGAAGCATGGCCATCGCCTTCGTCCACCAGTACCTCCGGGGGTCGCCGAAGCGGGCGCTTCCCCGGTGACCGGGCAGCGACCCGCAGACGGGCGTCGAACGGGGTCTGGACGATGACTCCCGCCCGCCGCTCGACCGCCAGGCCCCGCCGCGTCAGCCTGAAGCGAAAGGCGCTCGAGGGCTACCGCGAGCTGGTCGGCGACGAGCTCGTGGCCGAGGTGCGCGAAGTCGCCTCGGAGCTGCACGGCCTGCGCCTGCTGGAGCTGAGCGCAACGGCGACGGGCGGCGGCGTCGCCGAGCTGCTCGGATCGCTCGTTCCCCTGGAGCGCGACCTCGGCATCGACGCGGAGTGGCGGGTGATCGCCGGCGATCCGCGCTTCTTCGGGGTGACCAAGCGGATCCACAACGGCCTGCAGGGCATGGAGGTCGAGCTCTCGGACGCGCAGCGTCGCGAGTACCTGCACCACAACGAGGCGAACGCCCGGGCGCTCGAGGGCCATTGGGACGCGATCGTCGTGCACGATCCCCAGCCCGCGGCGCTGCGCAGCTTCGCGCCCGATCTCGGTGATCGGTGGGCCTGGCGCTGCCACATCGACTCGTCCGCCCCGCACCTGCCGGTGTGGGAGTTCCTGCGCCCGTACGTCGAGCGGTACGACCGCGCCGCCTTCACGCTGGCGTCGTTCGTCCCTCCCGATCTGGCGATCCCGACGTCGATGCTGGTGCCCGCGATCGACCCGATCAGCTCCAAGAACCAGCGGCTGCCCGACTACCTCGCGCGGCGGACCATCGCCGCGCTCGGCGTGGACCTGGCCGAGCCGCTGCTGGTTCAGGTCTCCCGGTTCGACCCGTGGAAGGACCCGCTCGGCGTCGTCGAGGTGTGGCGGCGGGTGCGGGAGACCTTCCCCAGCCTGCAGCTCGCCCTCGTCGGCTCGATGGCGCTCGACGATCCCGAGGGCTGGCGCATCTACGAGCAGATCGAGCGCGAGACCGCGGCCGATCCCTCCTGTCTCCTGCTCACCGATCAGATGGGCGTCGCCAACCACGAGGTGAACGCGTTCCAGCGGGTCGCCGACGTCGCGATCCAGAAGAGCACCCGCGAGGGGTTCGGCCTCGTGGTGTCGGAGACCCTCTGGAAGGGCACGGCGATGGTCGCGGGCCGCGCCGGCGGGATCCCCCAGCAGCTGCAGGACGGGGTCGGCGGCTACCTCGCCGAGTCGGCCGAGGAGTTCGCCTCCCGGGTCACCGAGCTGCTGGAGGATCCGCTGCGGGCCGAGGAGATGGGCGCCGCCGGCGCGGAGCGGGTGCGCGAGCGATTCCTGCTCCCCCGCCTGCTGCGCGACCATCTCTCGCTGCTGCGGGGGCTGGTCGGCTGAGACGGCCGCTCAGGCCGACCCGGGCGCCGCACCCGGCGGCTCGCGCCCGATCCACGCTCGGTAGAAGCCGTCGAGGTCGGGCAGGAACTCGTGGACGACGGGATAGCCCGGCGCCACCGCCTCGACCTCGAGCTGGCTCGCGCACGACGGGCAGTGGTATTCGCGCAGCTCCTGCCAGTCGGGGTCGCAGTGGGCCATCTCGGGGTAGATCTCCCGCAGCGCCTCGGCGCTGTCGCGCACGTGGATCGCGGCGCTCATCTTCCAGTTCTCCCGCCAGGAGCAGAAGTCGTGCCCGCAGTCGCACCGCACGACGGGCCCGGCGCCGGTCGCGACGATGTTCAGCCGCTCGCCGAACGGCAGCACGATCGGCTCGTTCCACCCCGCGCGCGACTGCAGCAGCGCGACCCACTGGTCGAAGCGGTCGGGGTTCTTGTACCCCGACTGGATCTCGCGGACCTCGGCCCGGGGGAGACGCTCGTCGTAGAGCGCCTCGAGCGTGGCCGGCTCGAGGGAGCGGCCCGCGACGGCGCGCGTGTCCAGCGGCGGCGTCGTGTCGTGCTCGGCGTGCCGCGCCGCGGCGGCGAGGAAGGCGTCGGCGGACTCGGCGGGCGTCACGCGCCCGGGGGCCGCGTGCGCGGCCGGCACCGTCGGCGTCGGCACGTCGAACTCGAAATCCTCGGGCAGGTCCCAGAACCCGCGGTACTCGGCCGCCCACCGGGGTGAGAGCTTCATCGACTCGGCGTACATCACCTGCGCGTGCGGCGGCAGGCGGCGGGCGAGCACGCGCTCGCGCTCGGCCGCCCACCACTCGGCCACCGGCCGGCTCTCCTCCAGGCGCCGGGCGCGCAGGGCCGCGCGCAGCGTCTCCGTCGCGGGCTCCTCGACCCGGCCGGCCGGGTCGAGTCCGACGCCGTAGACGCTCGCGGCGAACCGCGGCAGCAGGTGCTCCTCGCGGACGTCCTCGGCGACGGCGGCCGGGACGCGCCGCAGCGGGTCGCCGAGCCCGGAGCCGCCCTTCATCACGGAGAGGTAGAGATCTCCGTGCGCGATCGGCTCGAGCGTCGTGAAGTTGTCGTGTCCGTACTGGCGCTCCCCCTGGATCTCCATCAGCGCCGGGTGCTCGTAGTCGCCGTCGGCGACCGGGTACGCGTCGCCGCGCAGCGCCCGCTCGCGCAGGTCGTTGGCGCGGATGTTGTGGATGTAGCCGATCGATCCGGGGTAGCCGCCGAAGATCCCCGGCGAGGAGAAGACGAGGCCGTTGCCGAGGTTCTGGATCTCCCAGAACGGCGTCTTGTGCACGAGGAACAGCGACTCGAAGGAGGAGCCGCCGCGGTGGCGGCCGCATCCGGCGGACGACGCCTTGACCTTGCGCGAGAGGTACACGAACGGCGAGATCAGCTCCCACATCTCGACGTCGCCGGCATCGCCCTCGGGGTTGAACATCGCCGCGGCGAAGTCGGTGCCGTCGAGCACGGACTTCGCGCCGAGCCCCTGCGCGGCGATCTCGAAGTTCATGATCGCGCTGGGCTGCCCGTACTGGTCGATGCCGCCGCCCTGCAGCACGTTGCCGGACACCGAGTACGCGCCGATGATCTCCTCGATGAACCCGCGCGCCTGGACCGCGCGCGAGATCGTGCGCGGGAAGCCGGTGAACGAGGGCTGCAGGAACGCCCAGGCGATGCCGGTCGAGCCGGGCGCGTCGCCGACGTTCGAGATCGTGCCCTCGGGGAAGTTGGTCCTGATCCCGTAGTAGGCGCCGTCGTTGACCTTGTCGTTGCAGATCAGCGTCTGGGTGAACTGGACCCAGATCGCGCCCTGCATGCCGCTCGGCGTGCAGTTCATCGAGTGGTAGCCCCACGCCGAGCAGCCGTCGTAGTCGAGCTCGAACGTGCCGTCGCGGGTGATCCGCACCTCGAACGGCGAGTGCATGAGGAAGTCGCGGCGCGCGTAGGCGGGCAGGCGCTGCTTGTCGGCGAACGTGACGTCCATGAACGCCGGCGAGCGGTAGCGGCCGGGGACCGTCATCTCGCGGATGCGCGCCTTGAAGGACCGGCGCCCCTCCTCGACGACCTCGTGGACGAACCGCTTGTAGCGATCGAGACCCTCGTCGAGGACCACGCGCTCGACGGCCTCGCGGACGAGGTGGCACCCGGACAGGCGGGTCTTCTCGTCGAGCAGGTAGTACATCGGCGCGCGGGTGGCCTGCTGGATGCGCTTCATGTGCCACGTCGCCAGCTCGTCGCGCTCGCCGATCTTCATGCACGGGAGGTCGAGGCCGTCCTCGAGGCGGGTCACGGGCCCGACGGGCACGCCGCCGGGGGTCGTCGCGCCGATGTCGAGCACGTGCGTGACCCCGCCCGCCCAGCCGATCAGCTCGCCGCTGCCGTTCGGGTCGAAGATCGGGACGAAGGTCTGCACGTCGGCGTTGTGGACGTCGCCGATGCGCGGATCGTTGTTGGCGAAGACGTCGCCGGGCCGGATGCCGGGGTTGTCCTCGTAGTCGTTGCGGACCATCCACTTGATGGCGTCCGACATCGTGTGGACGTGGACGATGATCCCGGTCGAGAGCGCGACCGAGTCGCCCTCGGGCGTGTACAGCGCGAAGCACAGCTCGCCGAGCTCGCGGACGATCGGCGAGGCGGAGATGTTCATCGCCGTCTCGCGCGCCGAGACGAGCCCGCCGCGCAGCCGGCTGAAGAGCTTCTCGTAGCCGATCGGGTCCGACTCCATCAGCTCCAGCCGGTCGAGGCCCTGGTAGTGGCCGGTCTCGCGAAAGCGCGCCTCCGCGCCCTCGAGCATCGCCTTGACGCTCGCGCCGTCCCACCCGATCGGCGTGGGCTTCGGCTCGAGCTCGCGCGTCGCGTCGACGATCGGGGGCGGGGTCATGGCCTCAGGCCTCCTCGGCGCTCAGATGGAAGATCAGGTGGCGGTCCAGCGTCGCGGTGCGTCCCGGGGGGATCGCGAACGTGGTGGCCGAGTGCTCGACGATCGCCGGGCCCGGGATCGCGTTGCCGGGCGCGAGCGCTTCGAGCTCGAGGATCTCGGTCGTCGCGACCCCGTCGGACCAGCGCACCTCGCGCGCGCCCTTCGAGGCCTCGGCGGGCGGCGCGGGGCCGGCGTCGGCGAGGTCCGGGAGCACGGGCTTCTCGACCGGCGTCCGGCCCAGGACGATCGCCTGGGTGACGACGTGGCCGAGCTCCGGTGAGCGGGCGCTGCGCGCGTAGAGCTTCGCGTAGGCGCGCTCGAACGCGGCGACGAGGTCGTCGAGCTGCGACCCGTCGGTCAGCTCGGGGTGCGGCGAGACGATCTCGAGATCGTTGAGCTGGCCGCGGTACTGCATGCGCACGAGATGCGTGAAGCGGATGTCGGGCGCGGCGACGGCCGACTTCGCGAACTCGGCGGCGACACGCTCGCGCAGCCCCATCCAGACGCTCGTGAGCCACTGGCCGGCCCCGGCCTTCGCGGCGTCGTCGGCGCCGGGCACGATCGGCATGTCGACGGTCTGCTCGAAGCGGTACTCGAAGTCCGCGCAGGCGCAACCGTAGGCGCTGAAGCCCGCGGCCCACGCCGGGACGAGCACGTCGCGGTAGGGGACCGCGGCGGTGTAGCCGGCGACGTGGAGCGGCCCGCCGCCGCCGTAGCAGAGCAGCGCGTAGTCGACCGGCGAGTAGCCCTTGGCGAGGATCCGCCCGACCGCCTCGTGGCGCAGCGTCTGCTCGAAGAGGTCGATCACGCCGGCCGCGGCGTCCGGGACGCTGAGGCCGAGCGGGTCGGCGAGCTGCGCGGCGACCGCGCGCTCGGCGCGCTCGACGTCGAGATCGAGCTCGCCGCCGAGGAAGTAGTCGGGGTTCAGCCGCCCGAGCACGAGGTCGAGGTCGGTCACGCTGATCGTCTCGAGCCCGCCCTCGGGCCAGCACACGCCGACGCGCGCGCCCGCCGAGCCCGGGCCGAGCTCCGGGCGGTTGGAGTTCGGGTTCACGCGCACGAACGAGCCGGTGCCCGCGCCGATCGAGTCGATCTTCACGAGCGGCGTGTTGAGCACGAAGCGCGCGATGTCCGGGGTCGCGGCAACCTCGTAGTCGCCGTCGGTGATCAGCGCGATGTCGAACGACGTGCCGCCGATGTCGGTGCACAGGACGTTCGGCATGCCGAGGCGGCCGGCGAGGGTGCGGCCGCCGACGACGCCGCCGATCGGACCGGACACGAGCGTGCGCGCGAGCTCGCGCGCCTCGATCGAGATCGTCCCGCCGTGCCCGGCCATGACGCGCAGCTCGAACGTCGCGCCGTGCGTGCGGGTGCGGTCGTTCACGGTGCGCAGCGTGCCGCGCGAGGGCTCGGCCGCGTAGGCCTCGACGACCGTCGAGTTCAGCCGCGGCAGGTCCCGCCGCGAGGGGTAGAGCTCCGAGCTCACGAACAGCGGCGGTCCGTCGCCGGCGTGCCCGCGTGCGGCGATCTCCTCGCGGACGATCGCGGCGCAGCGCTGCTCGTGCGCGCCGCTGCGGTAGCTCGAGAGCAGGCCGATCACGATCCCCTCGACGCCCGCGTCGAGCAGCGCGCGCGCCGCGTCCCGGACGTCCTGCTCGCGCAGCGGCAGGACCTCCTCGCCGAACAGGTCGATCCGCCCGCGCACGCCCTGAACGAGGCTGCGCGGCACGAGCGGCTCGTTGTGGTGATGCGTCGCGACGTGCAGACGGTCCCCGTAGGGGTACCCGAGGTAGGTCTGGACCGCGCGCTCGATCCGCAGCGCGTCCTCGTGCCCCGCGGTGACGATCGCGCCGACGCGCAGCCCCTGGCGGGAGAGCAGCCGGTTGAGCATCGCGGTGCCGGAGAAGATCCCGCTCACGATCCGCGGGAACGTGGCGTCGACGGTCGTGTCCCACTGCGCGAGCGCGTCGTCGGCCGATCGCAGGAAGCCCTCGGACTCGTCCTCCGGCGTGGTCTGCGCCTTGCCGACCACGAACGCGCCGGCGTCGTCGACGACGAACGTGTCGGTCATCGTCCCGCCCGCGTCGATCGCCAGCACCCTTGGAGCACGCTCGGCGCTGTCGCTCACCACGGGCCCTCTCGGCTCCTCCATCGAGCCCTGCCAGTCCAGAATCGGCTCACGCGGCGCGTGACGAGGCGGCTTCGACCTCTCGACGGAGGTTCTCGTGGTAGCCGCGGAACTGGCGCTCGAGAACGCGCCTGACGAGCGGCGCCAGCAGCCGCGGCGCCTTGAAGTCCCCCTCGAACCGCACGCACGCGCCGGCGGCGTCGGGGGCCATCGCCCAGCGTCCGCTGCTCTCCGGGCCGTCGGTCACCTTCACCGCGAAGACGCGCCCGGGCTCGAACTCCGTGACCTCGACGACCTGGTCCCACCGGCGCGGCCCGACCTTGTTCCCCTCACGGAACCGAGAGCCCACTCGTGTCGGCCCATCCGTCAGGGGCGTCACGTCCGTCTTGATCGTCTGCCACTTCGCGAGGTTCTCCGGCTGCACCATGAACGCGAAGACGTCCTGCGGCGAGCACGCGATCCTGAACGTTTGATGCATGCGCATGGCCAAATCGTCACTCGATCGTCGGCTTGATCGACTCGATGAACCGGCCGGTGCCGCCGACGACGAGATCGTAGTCGGTCGGGTCGCCGATCCACCGGTGCCGTGGTTCCGGGGGTAGGGTGGTCCGGCCGATGCACCGCCGGCGGGCAGAGTTCGCGTTCGGATGTGCGGCCGCTTCGCTCGTCTTTGCGGTCGTCGCGTCGTCGGCGTGGGGCGACGCGCCGTCGACGTCGCCGCAACTGGTCTCCGGGACGGGTCGAGCCTCCGCCGGTTCGGTGCGCTTCTCGCTTCGGCTGCCGGGCGTCTCGGGCGACGCTCAGCTCGTCCCGCCCGTCTCCTCGCTGTGCGTCCGGATCGATGGGGCGGCGGTCGGCGACCGACCCCGCGCGATCTGCGTTGCGGCCGGCGCCGCAGGTCTCGTTCTGCGGCTCGGTCCCGAGGGGGGCCGCCGAGTGCCGGGGTCGGTTCGGCTGTCCGGTCAGGACCGCGTGCTCATCGCCCTCCCGGTGCGGCGCGGCTCGATCTACGACGGCCCGCTGCGCTGGCGTGCCGAGCTCACCGCTCACGCGCCGGACTGTCGGGCGACTCCGGGCTGCCGGTCGGCCCCGGCGCGAGTCGGCGGCGTCGTGATCGTCCACCGCCTCCGCCTCCGGGCACCGCCGCTCCGGGCCCTCGGGGCCAGCGTGCCCGTCACGGGCGACGGTGCGGCGCCCGGCACCAGGGTGCTCATCGAGCGGCGGCGCGGAGCGCGTTGGCGCACGGTCGGGGTCGCCAGATCCGACCGTGGCGCCCGGTTCCGGTTCGCCTGGCGGCACCCGCCCCTGCGCCCCCGCCTGGTGGTGCGAGCCCGCGTGATCGGGGGCGCGGGCACGCGGCCGGAGCCGGTGCGAACGCGGACCGTCACCCTCGCCTCGGTCGGCGACATCAACCTCGGCGACGGAGTCGGGGCGGTGATGGGCGCGCTCGGACCGAGGTATCCGTGGTTCGGCGTGGCGCCAACCCTGCGCCGCGCGGACGTCGCGTTCGGCAACCTCGAATGCTCGGTGTCGAGCCGCGGACGGGCGGTGGTGAAGACCTTCACCTTCCGAGGTCCCCCGCCGTGGCTGCGGGTGGTGCACGACTTCGCCGGCCTCGACGTCGTCAACCTCGCGAACAACCACACGGGCGACTACGGCCCGCTGGCCGCGGCCGACACGGTGCGGTGGGTGCGGCGCTTCGAGATGCTCGGGGTCGGGGCGGGGTACAGCGCCCGAGATGCGGCGCGACCGCGGGTGATCGAGCGACTCGGCCTGAGGATCGCCTTCGTCGGGTTCAGCGACATCGATCCGCGGTGGTTCGCCGCCGGCCGGCACGCTCCGGGCACGCAGTTCGCGAGCTTCGGCGCGATCCGGCGGGGGGTCGCCGCCGCCCGCCGCGTCGGGGACGTGGTGATCGCGAGCTTCCACTGGGGGGTGGAACGCTCGACGACACCGACCGGTCGGCAGGCCGCCTTCGCCAAGGCCGCCCTGGACGCCGGCGCGACGGCCGTCATCGCCGCCCACCCCCACGTGCTTCAGCCGATCGTCCGGCCGCGCCGCCACCGACTGATCGCCTACAGCCTCGGGAACTTCGTGTGGGCCGCCGGCTCGGGCTTCACCGCGCGGACGGGGATCCTCACCCTGCACCTCTCCACCCGCGGGGTCGAGCACGCGCGCTTCCGGCGCGCGACGATCGTCAACACCCAGCCCCGCCTCGCGGGGTGAGTCGGACGCCCGACCGCCATCACCGCGACCCTCGTCACCGGTCCGGGCCGTCTCGACCGGAGCGCCCCACGCGCGGGACCCCTATCCGCCGGGTCAGCCCGGCGCGGCGATGCGGCCGTCCGCCCGGACGGGGGCCGGGGTCGCGAAGTCCTGCTGGGAGAGCTCGCGGACGAGCCCGGTGGAAGTCCCGCCGGGGTCGGGTTGCGGGTGCCCTTCGCCGACCAGGGTGATCGGCGTCCACCGGCCGCCGAGGTTCTCGCCGGTGGAGGAGAGCGAGACGGTCAGCACGCCGCTCTGGGAGAGCGCGCCGCCCATCCCGAAGTTGTGCTCGCCGGCGAAGTTGCCCAGGCTGTAGGCGACCAGCCGCCCCTGGTAGGTCTCGATGCCGCGGACGACGTGGGGGCCGGAGCCGAGCACGAGATCGGCTCCGGCGTCGATCGCGACGTGGGCGAACCGGCGGGTGTCCCCGCGGTCCTCCCCGTACCCGTACTCGGTCCCGACCGGGGTGCGGGCCGCCGCCACGCCTTCTGATCCGGCGTGCATCAGCACGACCACCACGTCGGCCTGCGCGGCGGCACGGGACACCAGGGCGCGGGCGCCCGCGAGGTCTCGGAGGTCGGCGGCCCAGCGGTAGGCCGCGAACCCGACCACGGCGATCTTCAGGCGGCCTCGGCGGACGACGGTGACCTGCCCGGGCCTGCCGGTCCACCGCAGCCCGTGGGCGGAGAGGGCCTGCATCGTCTGTTCCTGGCCGGCCGGCCCGAAGTCGTCCGCATGGTTGTTCGCCAGGTTGAGCAGGTCGAACCCGGCGTCGCGCAGCGCGCCGGCGTTCTGCGGCGGGGCCTGGAAGGCGTAGCACTGGCTGGCCGCCCCCGCCGTTCCGGCCCCGCACTTCGACGACCCACCGACACCCAGGGTCCCCTCCAGGTTGCCGATCGTGAGGTCTGGCGCCCGGAGGCGATCCCGAACAGAGGAGAACAGCGCGCGGCCGTGATCGGCCGGCATCCCGTACGCGGACCCGGGGGTGATGTCGCCGACCCAGGCGATGGTGATCGGCTCGGCGGCGCTCGGCGCCGCGGCCGCCTCGGCTCCCGAGGTGAGGGCGTGACGCACCGGGGCCGCTACGACCACGACGACCGCTACGGCGGCCGCCGCGGCCACCGCCGCGATCAGCTTGCCGCTCCCGCCAAGAGAACCAGCACGCCTGCCGGGTCGAGCGAGCTGCCCGGGAACCGGCCGTGAGACAGCTCGCGACGCGGCCGGAGCGGGTCGGCTCGGCCGGCTCTACCGCCGGGTCCGTGGGCGACCGGCCGAGAAGGTCGAGGGGCCGTGGGCGGAGCCGGCGCCGCCAGCCCGTCTCTCGCCTTCGCCGTCAGCGGAGCCGGGCGCGACTCGTGTCGCCGCCACTCGGCGACGATGCCCTCCCACGGCGCTGTGCTGTGCTCCTCCATCGCGGCGCAACGACCCGCAGGGAGTTACGCCGAGGAGAGCCTGCTTCCTGCTCGGCCGGCCTTGCCCTTGCCGGCGCGCCCGGGCTCAGGTGAGCCACGGCGTTGGTCGAAGCGGCTTGGACGTGGCTCCGCGGGGTTCTACGGATTGCGACGAGCGCCGTCGGTGGGAGACTTGCGCGCGTCCCTCGACGCACCGGAGGTTTGTTGTGTGCTCCGCTCGACGCCTCGCCACGTCCGCGAAGGCGACCGCCGGGGCGCGTCGAGGGTTGGGGTGTCTCGCCGCGACCATGGTCGTGGCGCTCCTGGTGGTCGCCCCGGCCGGCGCGACGCCCCCGTCGCCACCGGTGGCGCAGCTGGACACCGCCCGCGCGACGGGTGACAGCTACCCGTTCCCCGTGCTCTACGCGGCCTACAACCTCGACATCGACGCCCACGGCGGCGCGTCGGGGGAGAACCCGGGTGGAACGGTGTCCTTTGACATCCTGATCAACCGCATCACCCACCCGGAGCCGTTCCCGATCCACTTCGCCGGGGTCGTGACGTGCCTGAACGTTCAACGGAACACCGCGGTGCTGAACGCCGAGACGACCGACCCCGGCGGTCCCGTCACCATCGAGCTGGTGGACAACGGCGGCGGCGGCGCGGACAGCTTCCGCCTCGGCTTCGGGAGCGTCCCGGGCTGTGCGTCCTTCCCGGACGGGTTCTCCTTCCCGGACGGAACCCCCTTCTACCCCTTCAGCAACGTGGCCCTGGGCAGCGGCCGGGCCACCGTCTTCGACGCCCCGCCCCTCCCGACCTCAACGGCCCAGTGCACGAACGGTGGCTGGCGCAACTACCCCGCCTTCAAGAACCAAGGCGACTGCGTGAGCTTCGTCCGGACCGGCAAGTAGCCCAAGCCCGCGACGGCGAGGCCGGGGCAACGGGGCGAGGCCGGCGAGGCAGGGCGAGACAGCGCGAGCACCCCCGGAGAGTTCGGGCTCGTAGCGGCCACCCATTCGAAGAGTCCCGAGCGGCGGCCCGGGCTGAGCGTGTAGCGGAAGACCGTTCCCTTGCCGACGGGCCCGTCGCGGGTGACCGATCAGGTCGGCCTCGGTGGGCCGTCACCCGGCGTGCGGTGCTATGGCCGGCGGAGTCGGACGGGGAGCGTCTTGAGTTGGTTGGCGAACGGGGACTCGACGTGCTGCGGGGTGTCGGCGATCTCGATGTCGGGGAACCGCGCAAGCGTCTCGTGGATGAGGATCCGCAGCTCCAGGCGCGCGAGCGCGGTGCCCAGGCAGAAGTGCCGGCCACCGGCGCCGAAGGCTTGGTGCTCGGGATTGCGGGTGACGTCGAAGCGGTCGGGATCCGCGTAGCGCGTCTCGTCGCGGTTGGACGAGGGGTACCACATGACGACCTTGTCGCCCTCGCGGATCGGTTGTCCGTGCAGCTCGGTGTCATGGGTCGCGGTGCGGGCGAAGTGGCCGAAGGCGGGGAACATGCGCAGCGACTCCTCGACCACCGCGGGCACGAGTGACGGGTCCTCCAGGACGAGTTGTCGCTGGTCGGGGTGCTCCATGAGCGCTCGCATCCCGCTGCAGTACGTCGCCTTGGTGCTGTCGTTCCCGGCCGCCATGAGCAGGAAGAACCCCATCACGATCTCGTGCTCCTCGAGGCGCTGACCATCGATCTCGGCGTGCACGAGCACGCTGGTGAGGTCATCGGTCGGGTTCGCGCGGCGCTCGGCGATCAGCTCGCCGCAGCGGCGGAAGACCTCGGGCACGTCGCGTTCCATGACGATCTGGGCGCCCTCGGGCGTGGCGTCCGGGTCACCGGCCCCGAGGATCGTGTTCATGAGGTTCGCCCAGACCTCATCGTCCTCGCGCGCGAGTCCCATGAAGCTGCCGATCACCCGCGCCACAACCGGCTGCGCCACGTCACTGACCAAGTCGCACGCCTCGCGCCCCTCGAGCCGATCAAGCACCTCCGTCGTGATCGCGCGGATCTCGTCCTCGTGCTCGGCGATCCGCTTCGGCGTGAACCCGCGCTGGAACAACGCCTTGATGCGATCGTGCTTCGGCGGGTCCATCCCGATGAACATCGCCCGCTGCAACTCGAGCGGCAGGACCGCGTTCTTCAGCGCCGTGAACCCGCCGAGCTCCGAGGAGTACGTCTGCCAGTCACGGCTGACCTCCAACACATCGTCGGCCGTCGTCACCGACCAGAAACCATCCTCCTCCGGGTACTCCGAGATGCCATCCGACCAGTGGACCGGGCACTCCGAACGCAGCCGCCGGAACAACTCGTGCGGCGGCCCATCCTGGAAGTACACGCGATCAGCGACCCGCACCCCGTCAAGTGGCGCCCGATCCCGGCCGGTCGTGCTCATGACGTGCCCTCCTCGATAGCGGCGTGGCGACCCCTCGGCGCAACCTACCCCACCACGAGCCCGCACCACCAACCCGAATCGCACCCCGCACCCGCGCGCCAAGCCGCACACCGACCACGAACCCCGCCATCGCCACCGGTGGCGCGCCCCCAAACATCGAAGCAGCCCGTCGCCGACGCGAAGGGTGGCCGTGCGGCCTACTTCCAGCAGGCCCGGCCGGAGCAGCGCTTCAGCCGCCGCAGGCGCGCGGCGAGCCGCGCCCGCTCGGCTCGGTAGCGCGGCGAGGACACCACGTTGCGCAGCTCGTAGGGATCCCGCCGGAGGTCGTACAGCTCCCGCTCCCCGGTGGAGTGCTCGACGTAGCTCCAGCGACCGGTGCGCACGCCCTGATACCAGCGCTGATTCGTCTGCGGGCCGGTTTCGATCACGATCGGGCGGCCGTAGCGCGCGCGGGCGCTACGCGCCAGGGGCAGCAGCGACCGGCCGTCCATGACCCGACGGGCCCGCGCCTTCGCCGCATCGACGATCGTCGGGGCGAGATCCGTGTTGGCGACGAAGTCGCTCACCCGGGCCCCGCGACGCACGCCGGGTCCGCGGAGGATGAGCGGGACCCGCAGGGACTCCTCGAACGGTACGTACTTCCCGCTCGGGATCCGGTGCTCGCCGTGCATGAACCCGTTGTCGGAGGTGAAGATGATCAGCGTCCGGTCGAGCTCGCCGGCGGCTCCGAGCGCGCCGACGATCCGGCCGACCGCCTCGTCGACCGCCAGCAGCGACTCCATCCGCCCGTGCCAGTTGCGGTTGAGGCGCGCGAGCGCGGCCGGTCCGAGCAGTGGCCGGAAGCGGACGTAGGAGAGCTTGTCGCTCACGTCGGCCTCGTTGAACGACGGGGGCCGCGGCAGCGGGAAGCGCGCGAGGTTCCCGGCGTGCCGCGGCGCGGGACGAGGATCCGGCAGGGCGCGGGCGCCGCGAGCGCGCGCCGCCTCGGCATGTGGCGCGAGGAACGCGAGCGAGAGGAAGAAGGGCTGCGATCGCGGCGCCCGCTCGTCGATGTAGCGCACCGCCTTGTCCGCGTACACGTCGGTCTGGTAGCCCCGGCCGGTCGCGGGGACGCCCGGGTAGAGCACCGGCTTGCCACGCTCGAGCAGCGTGAAGTTGTACATCCGGTAGGTCGAGGGATCGAGCGACCCGTGCCACTCCCGCCACCCCGGCGGCACCGCGGCGGTGGCGTTCCCCCTCGCCGGGTTCCCGTAGCCGTTGAGGTACTTGCCGATGTGCGCGGTGTGGTAGCCCGCCGCGGTCATCCACGCGGGCAGCGAGTTCGACTCCCGCAGGGCCGGACTGCGCAGCGCGTGGAACGTCGCGTAGCCGCCGCTCGGCGGGGCGTTGAAGAGCACGTGGTGGTTGTGGGCGTACTGGCCCGTCAGGAAGGTCGTGCGGGACGGGCAGCACAGCGAGTAGGTCACGAACGAGTTCGTGAACGTCGTCCCCTGGTCGACCAGGTAGCGCCGCACGTTCGGCATGAAGCGCAGCGAGCGCAGGTCCTGGTCGTCGGTCATGATCATGACGACGTTGGGCTTCGCCGGTCCCCGCCCGACCGCGCCCGCCGATCGCTCGGAGCGCGACTGCGCAGCGAGCGCGAGGCCACCGGCGGCGGCGAGCGCGCCGACGACGGCGAGCACCGAGACCACCCACGGCAGCGACGACGATCGTGCAGGTCGATCCATCCCCTCCTCCTCCCGGGCGGGACACGGCCCGTGCCTCTTGCCGCAATGAACACGCGGCGTGCGGCCGAGTTGCGCGAGCCCGGCAATGTCCCTCGCGTCCGCGCGGTCGTCACGGCGCGCCCTCGGACGCCCGGTGCGCCCAGTGCCTGCACGCGGCGCCGGGGGGTCAGCGGGTTGCGCGGCGGCGGGGTGCCATGCGGGGCGTGTCGCTGCGGTCCGCGTGTGCAGCGAGGACGTAGGCGAGAGCGTCATCCAGAGGAGACCGGCGGACGTGCTTGCGGCGGACGTGCTTGCGGCGGACGTGCTTGCAGCGCCCGTGGACGCGCTTCCTGCTGCTCGCGCACCTCGTCTTGTGGGTGTGCGCGGCGATCCTGGCGGACGATGTGGCCGACGCGGTCGACGGCGAGAGAACCGACGCGAAGACGAGCGCCGCGACGGCGGTCGCGATCACCGCGATGGCGGCTGCGAGACGGCCGCGCGCGGCGATGGTGTGGAACGTGTGATGCAACCTCCCGGGGAGATCGGGCTTGGCAGGACGACCGGCGATGATCGGGACGGCGGAGCAAGCGTGGCGGAAGATGGTCTCTCCTTGTGCGGGATGGCCGATGCCTCAACGTCCTCATGACGGGCGAGCCGGGCGCGATCTTCCCTCCGGTCCCGTTCTCGCTCAGCGCCGGGCGCTCAGGGTCGACGCGCAACCCACCTGGGGGCTTCTACAGATGCGCGGCCCCGCGGACTCCGCCTAGGCTGGCCGGGACCAGGCGACAAAGGAGCCGAGGATGGCTGGCGACGAACTCTCGACAGGCCCGGCGCGCGGGGAGGCGAGGGGCTCGGAGGCGCTGTTGAACTACCTGGGCGAGCGCGGGGTGCGATGCACGGTCGTGCCGCATGCGCAGACGTTCACCGCTCGAGGCGAGGCGGGGGAGGCCGCGTTCGATCCCGGCTGCGCCGCCAAGACCGTGGTGCTCGTCGGCGATGACGGCTTCACGTTCGCCGTGGTGCCCGCGTCCGAGCGAGTGGACCTGCGCAAGGTCCGCGACCTCCTCGGAAGCGGTCGCCACCACCTGCGGATGGCGACCGAGGCCGAGCTCGCCGACGGGTTCCCCCACTACGAGGTCGGCGCGATACCGCCCGTGGGACCCGACATCGCGCCCGAGATCATGGACGAGCGACTCACCCGGCACGAGCGCGTCCTGTGCAGCGGAGGCGACCACCGGCACGCGGTGGCTCATCGCGATGAAGGACCTGATGGCGCTCGCACGGCCCCAGGTTGCCGACATCTGCGAGACGCTCGCCTAGTGGAGGATCAGGCAACGTTTGCCGTGTTGACGACGGCTTGTAGCCGGCGGTCGTCGTTGTGGTGGTTGCGCCAGGTGATGTAGCGGCGGATGAGCCGCGCTTGGGTGGCGTGGTCGGGGTGGTCGGTGCCGTCGAGGGTGAAGTAGCGCAGTGCCTTGAACTGCGCCTCGATGCGGTTCAGCCATGAGCCGTAGTGCGGGGTGTAGGCGAGCTCGACGTTGTGGTCGGCCGCCCACTCGCGGATCTGGTCGCCGAGGTGGGGGCTGAAGTTGTCGAGGATGAAGTGCAGCCGGACTTGGGGCGGGTGGAGCGAGCGCAGGTAGCGGCAGAAGGCGAGGAACTCGACGCGGGTCTTGCGCTTCTTGATGTGGCCGTAGAGGCGGTCGCGGCCGATGTCGTAGGCGCCGAGCATGTGGCGGACGCCGTGCGGGCGCTTGTAGGTGGCGCGGATCCGCCGCGGCTTGCGAAGCGGCGCCCAGGCCTTGCCGCCTGGCTGCGGCTGGATGTTCAGCGGCCCGAACTCGTCGAGGCAGATGACGGTCGCCCGGCCCGTGTCGGCGAGCTCGTAGAGCTCGAGGATGCGGTTCTTCTTCGGCTCGAACGCAGGGTCGTTGGAGCGCTTCCAGGTCCTCACCGCTTGAAAGGAGACGCCCTCCTCGCGCAGCAGGCCGCGCAGCCCTTCGTGGGAGATGTCCGTGACCACCCCCTCGGCGACCAGGTAGTCGGCCAGCTTCGCCAGGCTCCAGGTCGCGAACGGCCGCCCGAGGTCGCTCGGGACCGACAAGGCGATCTTCTTGATCGCCCGCCGCTGGGGCAGCGTGAACGTCGGCGGACGCCCGCCCGCGTAGCGCGGATAGAGCGCGTCGAACCCGTCGCGGTTGAAGTTGTGGATCACCTCGCGGACGGTGTCCGCATCGGTGAACACGACCTCGCTGACCCGCGCCGGGCCCATCCGCTGCGCCGACAACAACACGATCTGCGCGCGGCGCCACGTCACCACCGACCCGCTGCCGCGACGCACGATCCGCAAGAGCCGGTTGCCCTCCTCGTTCGTGATCTCCCGCAGCACCACCCTGGCCGCCATCTTCCCCTCCCGGTCGAGAACCCGCACCGGGCGAGGCCTTCGGCGGCGAGCGCCAAGCCCCCTGTTATGAAAACCGGCAAACGTTGCCGGTCACACCACTAGCTCGGCTTCACCGGGCCCGGCCATGAGGATCCCCTTCTCAGGACGCGTCCTGCTCCTCGGTTGTGGCTCCGTCTCGCAGTGCTTCCAGCCGCTCGCCCTTCGTCACCTCGAGATGGACTTCTCGAGGTTCACGATCATGGACTTCGAGGACCTGCGGAGCGCGGTTCCTGACACGCTGGCCGCGGGCGCGAACTACGTGCAGGACCGCGTCACGCCCGAGAATCTGGCGACTCTGCTCGGCCGGCATCTCGGCTCCGGCGACCTGCTGATCGACCTCGCCTGGAACATCGACTGCGGCGCGATCGTGCAGTGGTGCCACGACAACGGCGTGCTCTACGTCAACACCGCGTCGGAGGTCTGGGATCCGTACGAGGGCGTCGGCTCGGTCCCGCCGACCGACCGCACCCTGTACACGCGCCATTTGGGGCTCCGCAGCCTCCGCGACGGCTGGATTGAACCCGGACCGACCGCCGTGGTCGAGCACGGCGCCAACCCGGGGCTCGTCAGCCACTGGACGAAGGTCGCGCTGCTGGACATCGCGGAGGCGATGCTCGAGCGGGACCTCCCGCGCGAGACCGGACGCAGATCCGCGCTTGAGAGCGCAGCTGCCGACGGTGACTATGCCTCACTGGCGATGCACACCGGCACGAAGGTGATCCACATCTCCGAACGCGACACCCAGATCCCTGACAGGCCGAAGGAGGTCGGCGAGTTCGTCAACACCTGGTCGGTGGCGGGGTTCCATGAGGAGGGGATCGCGCCCGCCGAGATGGGCTGGGGCACGCACGAGCGGCGCCTGCCGCAATTCGCCGCCGTGCACCGGTTTGGCCCGGGCAACCAGATCTGCCTGGCGCAGATGGGGATCAACACCTACGTCCGCTCCTGGGTTCCCATCGGCGGCGAGATCATCGGCATGGTCGTCCGCCACGGCGAGGCCTTCACGATCAGCGACCACCTCACCGTCTGGGAGGGCGGCACGCCGATCTACCGCCCGACGGTCCACTACGCCTACCTTCCCGCCGACGCCGCGATCGCTTCGCTTCACGAGCTCAAGATGCGTGGCTACGAGCTTCAGCCGAGACAGCGGATCATGAACGACGAGATCATCGACGGCAGGGACGAGCTCGGCGTGCTGCTCATGGGCCACGACCTCACCGGCTGGTGGACGGGCTCGCAGCTGGACATCCACGAGACCCGGCGGCTGGTCCCCCACCAGAACGCCACGACCCTGCAGGTGGCCGCCTCCGTGCTCGGCGCGCTGTCGTGGATGATCCGCAACCCGCGCGAGGGGCTATGCGTGCCCGACGAGCTCCCGCACCGCGAGGTGCTCGACGTCGCCGGCCACTACCTCGGCCCGTGCCCCAGCACCCAGAGCAACTGGACACCGCTTCGCAACCGCTACGACCCCTTCGAGCGCTTCGGCCGCCCTCGCCCCCAGGACGAGGACACGTGGCAGTTCGAGACGTTCAGGGCCCACATGTAGCCGAGAGCCGACGCGCGGACTCGAACCGGGACCCCTCTCGAGGACGGCACCGAGGACGGATCAGTCGTCGAACGGGGCGAGCTGCACCGCCAGCGGCAGTCCGCACTTGACGAGCAGCGAGAAGCGCCCGCCGGGGACCGCGTGCGCCTCGGCCCGCATCAGGCCGGCCAACTCGCGCTTGAAGCCGGCGGTGCGCGGGTGGGCCCGGAGCACCACACGCGCGTTCTCCTCGGAGATGTCCCACAGGCGCAGACCGGCGCCATCGACCATCGCGCCCATCTGCACGTAACAGCCGAGCGCTCCGTCGCGTGCGGGCGTGACGCCCGGAGTGGTGTGAACGCAGACGGCGTCGGCGATCAGCTCGGCGTCGGCTTGAGGCTCCCCGCCGCGGCCGCAGACGCCAGTGCTCGGTCGGCCCCGCCGAGCGTGAAGTCGCGACCGGGCACGGACGGGGAGATGCCGAAGTCATGGACCAGTGCGGCGCAGTAGAAGAGCTCGCGGTCGAGCGCGGCGCCGTCGAGAGCGGCGAGCGCCAGCCCGTACATCCACGTGCGGTACGAGTGGCCGGCGATCGCCTTGGGTTGCTCGGCGCAGGCCGCCTCCGCCTCGCGCGCAAGGCGGGAGTCCGGCGGCTCGAACGAGCGGACGTCCACGTCGCGAGCGCCGTCGGGCACCCGTCCGAGCATCAGCTTCGCGCGGCCGATCGAGTTCTCAACCTGCCCGATCGCGATCGCGCCGACCAGCCGGCGGCGCTCGGCACCGGTGAGGCGCCCGCTCGTCCGGCGCGTCCACGCGAGCCCCCCGAGCCGGTCGGCATCTGGCCTCGCCCTCACGCCCCGATCATGCCAAGCGCGCGCCCTGCTGCTCATCTCCTTGCGCGCGGTCGGGGGCCTCGCGGGCATGCGCTCTCGAGCAGGATCCTCGACGGTGCGGCCCGGGCGCGCATGGTAGACACAGGGGCGTGGCCACCTTCTGCCTGATTCACGGCGCCTGGCACGACGGCTCGTGCTGGGAGCCGGTCGTGCTGAACCTCCAGGCGCTGGGTCACGACACGGTGGCGCCCGACCTGCCGCTCCACGATCCCACTGTTGCCAAAACGTTGCCAACACCGCCTCGGCGACCACCGCAAGCCCAGTGAAAAACCGCTGTTGAGCAGGGATTCTTCGAGAGCCGACGCCCGGACTCGAACCGGGGACCCCTTCATTACGAGTGAAGTGCTCTACCAGCTGAGCTACGTCGGCACGCGGGGCCGATCGGCGTAGAGGCCGCCGGCCGGCCCCGGCGCGGCCATGCTAGCGCGGGTGGTCGCGCCAGACGGGAGGACGCCCCCAGCGCATCCCCGCGGCCTTCCGAGCGGTGCCCGCCGCTGCGGGCCGCCGCCCCCCAGGATCCCCGCGGTCGGGCAGGCCCACTACAGGTGGCAGGTGGTAGGTGGTAGAGTACCTTTCATCATGAAGAAGACATCGATCTACCTCGACCCGGACATCGACCGGGCCCTGGCGCGGCGAGCCGTCAACGAGGGGACCACCAAGGCAGAGGTCATCCGGCGTGCGCTGGCCGAGGCCGCGGCGCCCGTCCTCGTGCGGCGGCCGCGTGCCAGGGCCGCCTTCGACGGTCCGCCGGACCTCGCCGCGGCGACCGATCGCCACCTCGCCGAGACCGGTTTCGGCGAGAACTGACCGGGACGCTCCGATGGCCGCGATCGTCCTCGACACCTCGGTCGCGGTCGCGTTCATGAACCGGAGCGACGAGCACCACGAGGTCGTCACGGCCTGGCTCGGGACCACCACCGAGTCGCTGGTGACCAGCCCGCTCGTCCTCGCCGAGGTCGACCATCTGGTCGCCACCCGCGGCGGCCCGGCGGGCCGGGCCGCCTGGCACCGCGACCTCGCCGACGGCGCCTACGACGTCGAGTGGTGGCCCGGCGCCGAGGCCGAGGCCGCCACGGTGGCCGACCGGTACCGCCACCTTCGTCTCGGCCTCACCGACGCGAGCGTCGTCGTGCTCGCCTCGCGCGTGTCGAGCATCCGCATCGCGACGCTCGACGAGCGCCACTTCCGCGCCGTCGCGCCGCTCGGCGACGCCCCCGCCTTCGAGCTCCTCCCGGCCGACGCCCCCTGAGGGAGGGCCGCCCTCTCGCCACGCGAGGCCCGCCTCACGCCTCCTCGTCCCGCCCCGCCGGCACGAGGTACCGGCCGACGACGGGGATCTTGATGAACCCCTCGACGCTCGCGTAGAGCACCCCGACGCGCGGCATCTGGCCCGGCTCGTCGATCACGATCGAGCGCCCGACCCACTCCGGGTTGAACTTCGCGTTGAAGTCGCGCAGGGACTTGATCTGGAAGTAGGGGTTGAGGCGGGTGGCGATCCAGCGCTGGCCGCGGGCGCGCCAGCCGAGCTGGGCGTCCTCGGCGAACAGGCGCCCCCATGCGGCGAAGTTCATCGAGAGGCGCCGGAAGCCGTGCTCGCCGAGCTCGATCGCCGTCCGCGCGAGGAGGTACTCGGTGATCCCGTTCTCGCTCGCGGGCCGGCGGCGCATGAGGTCGAGCGAGTAGCCCGGGTCGGCCCCGTAGCAGGGCACGAGCCGCAGGAAGCCGTCCGGGCGATCGTCGCCGTCGAAGGCGATCGCGAGCAGCAGGTCGGCCTCCGTCCCCTCGACCTCCCGGCTCGTGGTCATCGTGAAGCCGCGCTCGGGCTCCTTCCCGCGCCAGTGCTCGCTGATCTCGTTGAGCGCGCGGCGAAGCTCCGGCGTCGCCTCGGTCTCGCGGATGAGCTCGAAGCGGTGGCGCTTCTCCAGTCGCCGCACCGCCTCGCGGACCGCCTTCATCCGGTGGCCGCCGAGCGTGAAGCGGTCGCAGCGGATGATCGCCTCGTCGCCGAGGTACATCGAATACAGGCCGCGCGCCTTGTAGAGCGGCAGGTCGACGTCGCGCACGGCGAGGAACGCGAACTTCCACGCGCGCCGGCGGCAGAAGCGCAGGAACTCGTCGAGCGTGCGGCCGTGGTCCTCGGGCGGGCCGATCGGGTCGCCGGCCACGAGGGCGTACCCGGCGATCCAGGCGTACGCGACGAGCGAGCGCCCGTCGGCGGAGAAGAAGTAGCGCTTGTCCTCGCGCAGGGCGAAGTAGGCGAGCGTGTCGTCGCCGTGGGCGTGGATGATCGCCCGGGCCTGCTCGCGCTCGGCGTCGGTCGCGGGGTTGCGGCCGACGATCGGGCGCAGGAGCAGGAAGAGCCCGGCGAGCAGGCCGGCGATCCCGAGCGCGAGCAGCGTGTCGGGATAGACGACGTTCAGGAAGCGGCCGCGGTACGCGTAGGGCCCGTCCACGCCGATCAGCCCGAGGAACGTCGTCTCCAGCGCGCCGTCGAGCGTCGGCCCCGGCACGACGCGGTCGGACTCGAGGTAGAGCGAGCCGACGCCGAAGAGCAGCACCACCCCGAGCCACACCGGCAGGAAGCGGGCGAAGCCCAGCAGCGACCGCGGGTCACCGCGCGCGGTGAAGGCGTCGCGGTACCAGACCAGCGCGACGACCATCCCGGCCGAGGAGAGCGAGAGCAGCGCAGCCGGACCCTTCAGCACGTGGAGCGCGGTGGCGACGGCGAACAGCACGACGGCGATCCACCAGGCGTTGTGCTTGCGCCGCGCGAGGCCGAAGCCCGTGGCCACGAGCACGAGGCCGATGAGCACGGCGGCGACGTCGACCACGAGGCGCCCCTCGCCGACCCGCAGCGCCAGCGTGCGCGGCACGTCGAGATCGCCCGCGAGGCTGGGAAGCGGCAGGACGGTGAGCAGCCCGAGGATCGCGGTGAGCCAGCCGAGCGTGCGCACCGCGCGGCGGTGGGGGAGCGTGCCGGGGGTGACGACCGGCGGCGCCTCCGCGGCCGGCTCGACCTGATGCGGCGGATCGGAGGCCAGCGCGTGGACGGTCTCCGCCGCCTCGGCCCGGGCCGCCTCGTGGGCGAGGCCCCCGGCGCGCACGGCCGAGGCGTCCGCCGCCCCGGCGGCGCTCGGCATCCCCGCGCGGGCGCGCCGCCCGCGTCGCGGCCCGCGCGGCCGGGCACCCTCCTCCGGGCGCATGGTCGGAAAGAGGATGACCTCGCGGATCGAGTCGACGCCCGCGAGCAGCATCACCAGGCGGTCGATCCCGACGCCGATGCCGCCGGTCGGCGGCAGCCCGTACTCGAGCGCGCGCAGGTAGTCCTCGTCGACCGACTCGGCCTCCTCGTCGCCGGCCGCCCTGAGCGCGGCCTGGGCCTCGAAGCGCGCGCGCTGGTCGACCGGGTCGTTGAGCTCGCTGTAGGCGTTGGCCAGCTCGCGGCCGGCGACGACGAGCTCGAAGCGCTCGGTCAGCTCGGGGTCGTCGCGGTGGACTCGGGCGAGCGGGCTGATCTCACGCGGGTGGTCGGTGACGAAGGTCGGCTCCGTGAGCGTGGGCTCGACGACCTCGTCGCAGATCTCCTTGATGATCCTGCCCGTCCCCCACGCGGGGAGGTAGGGCACCTGGTGGTGCTCCGCGAGCGCGCGGGCCTCCTCGAGGGGCATCGCGGGATGCGCCGCCACGCCGGTCGCCTCCGCCACGAGGTCGATCATCCGCGCGCGGCGCCAGGGGGGCTTCAGGTCCACCGGCGCGCCGTCGACCTCGACCGTCGTCCCGCCGGTCGCCGCGTGCGCCGCCGCGACGACCAGCGCCTCGGTGAGCTCCATCATGCCGGTGTAGTCCTCGTAGGCGGCGTAGCACTCGAGCAGCGTGAACTCCGGGTTGTGCCGGGAGTCGAGGCCCTCGTTGCGGAAGACGCGCCCGATCTCGAAGACCCGCTCCATGCCCCCGACGATGAGCCGCTTGAGCGGCAGCTCGAGCGCGATGCGGAGGTACATGTCGAGGTCGAGGGCGTTGTGCCGGGTGATGAACGGCCGCGCGGCCGCGCCGCCGGCGCTCGCGTCGAGGAACTGCGTCTCGACCTCGGTGTAGCCGCGCTCGGCGAGGACGCGGCGGATCGCCGCGATCGTCGCGAAGCGGGTCTCGAAGACCGCGCGCGGCTCCGCGTTCACGATGAGATCGAGGTGGCGCTGGCGGAAGCGGGTGTCCGGGTCGGCGATCCCGTGGTGGAGATCCGGGAGCGGGCGCAGCGCCTTGGAGAGCAGCGTGATCTCGCGCGCGCGCAGGGAGGGCTCGCCGCGCCTGGAGCGCGCGGGCTCGCCGCCCGCGCCGACCCAGTCGCCCAGGTCGAGCGCGCACACCGCGGCGAACGCCTCGGGCTCGAGGTCCGCGCGCGAGGCCATGAGCTGGATGCGGGCGGTGCGGTCGCGGAGGTCGAGGAAGACGAGGCCACCGTGACGGCGGATGCCGACGATCCGGCCGGCGACCCGGACCTCGTGCCCGCTCGCCGCGCCCGGGGCGAGCGGGTCGGCGAGCTCGCGCACCGCCGCGACGGTGTGGTCGGCGTCGTAGCGCGGCGGGTAGGGGTCGATCCCCCGCGCGCGCAGGGCGTCGAGCTTGGCCAGTCGCCGGGCGCGCTGGCGGGCGACGACGCGGTCCGCCGCGGGCGGCCGGAGTCGCTCCTCCGCGGCGCCCGAGGCGCGCGGCGCCGCGTCCGGCGGGACGTCCGGTTCGGTGCTCACCGGATGCGAGAGTACGGACACTCCGTCGCTCGGGGCCCTCGCCGCGTCGTGCGCCGGCGGATGCGTGGTTTTCACCCGGGAGACCGCACGGTCGTACGGACGACACCGCGAGGATCGCGCGCCAAGCTGGCAGCACCGAAAGGAGGAGCCATGAGCATCCTCGCTCTCCTTGTCGTCTGCGGGCTGATCATCGCGATCGGGATCGCGTCGAACGTCGTCACCTAGCGCGTAGAACGCGCGTCCACGCTGCGCCGGGACGCCGTGGACGGCCGTACGACGGACCGTCGTGAAGGGTTCAGCGCCGCCGGGCCGCCGGCCGACGTTCCACCTCGAGGTGGTTGCCGCACGTCGCATCGAGCCGGGCCCGGCGTGAGCGCCGAGAGCGCGACCGCCGCCGCGCGCAGGCGCGCCGCGCGGAAGCGGGTGGTGCGCCATCGCCGCCGGCGCCGCAAGCCCGTCTGCCGCAAGCCCGGCAAGCTCGTGCGCGTCCGGGTCAGCAAGCGCTCGAAACGGACCAAGCTGATCTGCCGCAAGCCGCCGCGGCGACGCAAGCGGCCGATCCAGACGCCGGCCAGGCCGAAGCCACAGCCCGTCCAGCCCGGCAACCCGCTGCGCTACGGCGGCCCCTTCCAGGCCTGGCACGCGACGCGCCTGCTCTGGCGGGCCGGCTTCGGGCCGCGACCCGGCGACGCGGAGTACCTCGCGAAGCTGGGCATGGACAAGGCGGTCGAGGTCCTCACCCGCCCGGCCGGCGGAGCCCAGCTGCAGGGCCCCGAGGCGCAGGACGACAACGGCGACCCGCTGGCGCCCGCCGACGCCTACGGTCACGACCACCTCGCCTGGATGGACCGCATGGTCCGCTCGACCCAGCCCTTCATCGAGCGCATGGCGCTCATCTGGCACGACTGGTTCGCCACCTCGAACGCCGGCGTCGGGCAGCAGCAGCTCATGCTCGACCAGATCGAGACCTTCCGGGAGAAGGGGCTCGGCTCGTTCTACGACCTGCTGCTCGCGGTCACCGCCGACCCGGCGATGCTCCTGTGGCTCAACGGCAACCAGAACCACGTGGACGACGGCAACGAGAACTACGGGCGCGAGGTGCAGGAGCTGTTCACGCTCGGCGCCGACCGCGGCGCCTACACGGAGTTCGACGTGCGCGAGATGTCGCGGGCGCTGACGGGCTTCCGCAACGACTGGTCCCAGGAGCTCGGCAGCCACAACTTCCGCTTCGACCCCGATCTGCACGACGTCGACCCCAAGACCATCCACGGGACGAGCGGCAACTTCGGCTGGCGCGACGCCTGCCGCCTGTGCGTGCAGCACCCGCTGCACCCGAGCTTCTTCGTCACGAAGCTGTGGAGCTACTTCGTCGCCACGCCGCCGAACGCGGTGACCCAGCAGGCGCTCGAGAGGCTCTACGTCGCGACCGGCCACCAGGTGCGGCCGGTCGTCGAGACGATCCTCAAGCACCCCGACCTCTACCAGGGGCCCGCGATGGTCAAGCCGCCGGTGGTCTACGCCGCCGGGCTGCTCAAGGCGCTCGGCCGCGGCATCGACACGGAGTCGTGGGTCTGGCGCTGCGAGCGCGCCGGTCAGCGCCTCTACTACCCGCCGAACGTCGCGGGCTGGGACGACGGCCGCTGGCTCGACACCTCGACGATCCGCGGCCGCTGGGACATCGCCGCCGAAGCGCTCTCGCCGAGCCTCGTGGGCGTCGACCAGTCCTACGACAAGTCCGAGACCCCGGACGTCGCGCTCCAGAAGGCCCTCGACGTGCTCCGCAACCCGACGCTCACCGCGGAGACGCGCTCCACGCTCTACGGCTTCGCGACCTACTGCCTGCCGAACCCGATCGCGAGCTACCAGCGCTCGCCGCTGCGCGCCAGCCGCCAGAACGCGCTGCGCATGCTGATCGCCACCTGCCCCGACGCCCAGACCTCCTAGCGCGAAGGACCGACGACCCCATGCCCCAGGCCCGCTGCTGCCAAGGCTTCTCGCGCTCGCAGTTCCTGCGCCGCTCCGCCGCGGTCGCCGGCGAGGGCCTGCCGTCGATCGAGGCGGGCATGCCGCTGCCCGCCGGCACCGGCCTCTCGCGCCGCTCGTTCATCCTCCGCACCGCCGGGGTCGCGCTCTCGGTGTACGGCGCCTCGGCGCTCGCGCCGGCGGCCTTCGAGGAGGGCATCGCCGAGGCGGCCGCCGCCGCGCCGAGCCAGCCGGTGCTGCTCTCGATCTTCATGGCGGGCGGTGCGGACTCGCTCTCGATCCTCGCGCCGGTCGGCGACCCGGACTACGCGACGCTGCGCCCGAACGCTGAAGCTCGCCCCGGGCAGCGGCGCGACCTTCGCCGAGGACTCCCGGCTCATGTGGGCCCCGGACGCGGCCCCGCTCGCCACGCTCCACGGCGAGGGCAAGGTCACGGTCATGCCCGCCATCGCCTACGACCACCCCGACCAGTCCCACTTCACCTCCCGCCACTACTGGGAGGTCGGCGCGCTCGACCCCTTCGCCCGGCTCGGCTGGATGGGGCGCTACCTCGATCACAACGGGAGCGCCAGCAACCCCCTGCAGGGGCTCTCGCTCGACTCCTCGCTCTCCCCCGCGCTGGCGCCGCAGGCCGTGCCGGTGGCCGCGGTCGAGTCTCCCTCCTCCTACGACTTCGACGCGCGCAACGTGTGGTCGCCGATCGACGATCGGATGCGCGAGGCCTTCGAGTCGCTCGGCCAGCTCTACACGCCCGACCCGACGATCGGCTACGCGCGCGGTGCCCAGGCCAACGCGGCGCAGCTCCGGCGCCAGCTCGAGCCGTTCTCGAGCTTCTCGGTGCCGGCCGGCTATCCCGACACCGGCTTCGCCCGTCAGCTCGCCTCGCTCGCCGGGATGCTCGCGATCGGCCTGCCGCTGCGCTGCGTGACGATGGGCGCCCCCGGCGGCTACGACACCCACGCCGACCAGGCCGGCGCGCTGGCGAACAACGTCAAGGAGACCTCGGACGCGCTGCTCGCCTTCCAGCGCGACCTCGAGGCCAAGGCCCTCGACGGACGCGTGCTCACGCAGGTCTGGACCGAGTTCGGCCGCCGGCCGGCGGAGAACGGCTCCAACGGGACCGACCACGGCGCGGCCGGGCTGTCGCTGCTCATCGGCTCCCGCGCCCACGGGACCATGGTGGGCGAGTTCCCGGGCCTGGCCCAGCTCGACCAGCAGGACAACCTTCGCGCGACCTCGGACTTCCGCGCCGTGTACTGCGGGCTGCTCGAGCAGTGGTTCGCCGCCGACGCGGCGGCCGTCATCCCCGGTGCCTCGAGCTTCGCGCGGCCACAACTCGTGACGTGAGCGCCGCGGCGGACCGGGCGGGGGCCCGAGCCGCGGCGCCCACGTCCGGGCCTGCCGAAACCGGCCCCCGCCCGGGGGGCCCGAGCCGCGGCGCCCACGTCCGGGCCTGCCGAAACCGGCCCCCGCCGGGGGGCCCGAGCCGCGGCGCCCACGTCCGGGCTACTTGACGACGGTGATGCGCCCGACCATGTTCGCGTGGTACACGCAGATGAACTTGTAGCGCCCGATCTTCGTCAGCCGGCGCGAGTAGGAGAAGCCGGCGGCGGCGCTCGGCGAGGTGAACTTCCGCACCCCGCGCGGCGCGCCGGTGAGCTTCACGTTGTGAGTGTTGCCGTTGTAGTCCGGCCAGACCCACTTCACGACCGTGTTGCGCTTGATCCGCGCGCTCGCGGGCCCGAAGTAGTTGTCCCCCACGACGATCTTCTTCGTGCGCGTGCGGGCGGCGTCGGCGACCGGGACCACGGCGGTGGCGGTGACGGCGGCGAGCGCGGCGAGGAGGACGAGCTTTCGCATCTGAGGGTCTGACCTTCCGGTGTCGTGAGGCGTGCCACGGCGAGGCCGACGGCGGAGGCGGACCCTAACAACCGCCTCGCGACCGGCGCGCCGGTTGCCGCCGGGCCGCGCGCGCCGGCAGCCGTCAGGCGCCGCGCGCCGGCAGTCCTCGGGCCCCACGCTCCGCCGGCCCTCAGGTCTCGCGCGCGCCGGCCGTCACCGCGCCGAGCAGGACGACCAGCGCCTCGCGCAGCGACACCGACCCGGGCGCGTCCGCGCCCCGGGCGATGCGCTGAAGGCCGAGGCCGTCGGCGACCGCGACGAAGATCGGCGCGAGCGCCTCGGCGTCGGGCACGCCGACGGCTTCGAGGGCGACGGCGGCGAACGCCTCGTAGGCGACGATGCACTCCGCGGCGACCTCCCGCAGGGCCGGGCGCCGCGCGGCCTCGACGTAGAGGTCGAACTGGGCGACGGCGAGCAGCCGCCGGTCCGGATCGGCGTGGACGAGCGCCGACTCGACGACGTCGGCCACCGCGGCGGGCGGGATGTCCTCGGCGGCCATGAGCTCGGCGGTGGCGGCGTGCAGGGCGGCGATCTCGTCGGCGACGAACAGCCGCAGCGCGTCCTCGAGCAGCTCGTCGAGCGTCGCGAAGTAGTAGGTCGTCGTGGCCACCGGGACGCCCGCCGCCTCGGCCACGGCGCGATGGGTCGCCCCGCCGACGCCGCGTGCGCCGATGACCCGCAGCGCCGCCCGGAGGATGAGCGCGCGGCGTTCCTCGCCGCGGGAAGTGCGACGCGCGGGCATGAGATCCGGCATCGTAGGGCTCCCCGTCCGGCCGCGCGCTCCGGTTGGACACCTGTCCAAGTCCAAGAGGTAGGCTCCCCCGCGAATGCTCGACTCCGGCTACGACCGGCGGCAGTTCCTCGGCCTCGGCGCCGGCGCCGCCGGCCTCTTCTGCTCGCTGACCGACGCGAGCCAGGTCCAGCACCTGAGCCGCGGCGACGTCGCCCGGATCGACGCCGCCGCGGCGAGCGTGCGCAAGCCGAAGGGGGCGCGGCGCGAGGCGGTCGACGGCCTGCGCTTCGAGACCCCCGGCCCCCAGCCGGGCGGCCAGGTGCGCGAGTACTGGATCCAGGCCGTGTCCGCGACCTGGGACCCGATGCCGACCGGGCGCGACGCCTGGATGGGCGTGCGCGTGCCGCGCAAGCGCTTCAAGGCGTTCCTCTACCAGGAGATGAGCCCGGGCTTCGCGGCGCCCAAGAGCAGGCCCTCGATGCCCGGGCCGACGCTCCGCGCCGAGGTCGGGGACATCATCCGCGTGCACTTCCGCAACGCCGACCGCCGCTTCAACCAGGCGGTCACGATGCACTCCCACGGCGTGAGGTACAACCCCGAGTACGACGGCACCTACCTCGGCGACTTCACGCGGGCGGGAGGCTTCATCGCGCCCGGCGAGGAGTTCACCTACACCTGGGAGGCCACGCCGGACTCGGTCGGTGCCTGGCCCTACCACGACCACGGGCCGAACCACATCATCAACCTCATGCGCGGCCTCTTCGGGATGGTCATCGTCTACCCGAAGGGCGGAAACCGCCCGGACGTGGAGTTCCCGGTCTACCTCGGCTCCTTCCTGCCCCAGATCTCCGGCCGCGACGACGTGCTCCACACGATCAACGGGCGAGCCTTCGCCGGCAACACGCCGACCTTCCGCGCGAAGGTCGGCCAGGACGTCGCCTTCTACGTGATCGGCGGCAACAACGACTTCCACACGTGGCACATCCACGGCCATCGCTGGAAGGGCTCGGGCGGCGTGCCGGTGGACGATCCCACCGTCGGGCCCAACGAGACCGTCATCGCCCGCTTCACCGAGGACAACCCGGGTCGCTGGCTCTACCACTGCCACGTCTTCTCCCACATGGACCGGGGAATGGCGGGCTGGTACCTGGTCGAGCCGTGAGGCCCATGCCAACAAGGAGGAGCCACACCCCCATGCCCCGTACCCGTACGCTCGTCGCACTCGCGACCGCCGCCGCGGTGCTCGTCCCGGCCGCGCCGGCCTTCGCCGCCCGCTACCCGGCCCCGAGCAATCCCGGGCCCGTCGTCAAGCCGCGCGGGAAGCCACAGACGCTGCGCGTCTGCCAGGACCGCAAGAAGATCCGTCGCAGGCAGTGCGTCAAGACCATCCAGGCCGCGGTCGACGCCGCGCGTCCGAACGACGTCATCCGCGTCGCGCCGGGCACCTACCGCGAGTCGGTCCTCGTCGCCACGAAGAACAAGCGCGGCATCAAGCTGATCGGCGATCCCAAGCGCCCGCGCCGCGTCGTGCTCGAGCAGAAGGGCCTGCGCGGCTCGTTCCGGCGCTTCGGCCTCGACGCCGTGCGCGCGCAGAACGGGATCCAGATCAACGGCGCCGACGGCGTGACCGTCAACGGGTTCTCGACCTATCACTACAAGGCCAACGGGTTCTTCGCGGTCAAGGTGACGGGCTACACGCTCACCAATCTCGTCGCCGCGTACGGCGGCGCCTACGGGATCTACGCCTTCGACTCGAAGGGCGGGACGATGTCGAACTCCGAGGCGTACTACAACAACGACTCGGGCTTCTACATCGGCCAGACGCCGCCGCAGTCGGGCCGGCGCCTGCGCTCGATCGTCAAGCACGTGACGGCGTGGGGCAACGTCCTCGGCTTCTCCGGCACGAACATGAAGTACGTCACGATCACCGACAGCACGTGGTACAACAACGGACTGGGCATCGTCCCGAGCGCGCTCACCTCGGAGAAGTACTACCCGCCGTCGGACAACGTGATCACCCGCAACCGGGTGTTCTGGAACAACTTCAACTACTTCAAGGGGGCGCCGTTCAAGCTCAGGGCCTCGGCCACGGGCGAGATCCCCTACCCGGTCGGGACCGGGATCCTGCTGTTCGGCAGCCGGGACTCCGACGTCATCGGCAACCAGGTCTACGGGAACTACCTGATCGGGGTCGGCGGCGTGCAGCAGGTCATCATGGCCAACGCCACCACGAAGGACTTCCCGAACGCCGCCGAGCGGGCGCGCGTGATCGACGCCGCGGACCTCCGCGGCAACACGGTCAAGGACAACCGCTTCGGCAACGCCGGGGCCAACCCCAACGGGCGGGCCGACCTCTACTACGACGGTGACGGCCGCGGGAACTGCTTCTCCGGCAACACCGCGCCCGGGAGCCAGATCACGACGGTTCCCGCCGACGGCTCGACGTTCGCCGCCTGTCCGTTCGGCGGGACGAACGCGTTCAGCGCGGCCGGGCAGGGCGAGGCCCTGACCTGGACGGTCGGCGCCCCGAACCACAACGAGTTCTGGGTGCGCAAGCCCCAGCAGCCGATCCGCGGGATCAAGCCGCTGGAGATCTGCACGGTGCGCAACGGCGCCTGCGCAGGTCAGCCGCGGTAGGGCCACCGGAGCCCGGCCCGCCGTGCGACGAAGGGGCGGCCCACGGGCCGCCCCTTCTGCGTTCCGCGGCCGCTACCGGCGGCGGGACGCCGCGGGCCTCCCGGCGCGGGCGCCGCGCCGGGCCTCCGCCGCGATGGCGTCGGCGGTCGGCCCGAGCGGGTCGTGGTGGCCCGCGCCGGCGAGCGCCGCGACGGCCAGCGAGCCGACGAGATCCTTGCTCGCCACCGAGACCTCGGCGGCGAAGTGGGTCCCGGCGCGCCCGGGCGTGAGGTCGGCGTCCACCGCCAGGAGCACGAAGCCGTCGAGCTCGATGCGCAGGCGCCGGTTCTCGACGAGCGGGGCGCTGACGAGGAAGCGCAGCGTGCGCTCGAGCGCGCGGGTCTCGGCCTCGACGGGCTCGTCGGGGCCGAGGCGGGCGGGCGGCCGTGGGTTCGCGATCGTGAACTCGACCGGGAACCAGCGCCGGATGCGCTCGACGCGGAGCAGCGTGTCCCGGACCTCGGCGATGCCCGCCGGGACGAGCCGCTCGACGCGCTCGACGTGGGCCACGGTCAGGCGGGATCGGGGCCGGGCGCCGGCGCGAGCGCGGCGAGCACGGCGTCGTGAAGGCGGCCGTTGGTGGAGACGCCGCTGCCGCGGCCGGGGTCGGCGTCGCCCTCGAGCGAGGTGAAGCGCCCGCCGGCCTCGGCGACGATCAGGGCGGGGGCGGCGAGGTCCCACAGCGTCGGGCCGACCTCGACCGCGACGTCGGCCGCGCCCTCGGCGACGAGCATGTGCGCCCAGAAGTCCCCGTAGCCGCGGGCCTGCCAGCACCGCAGCGCGAGGGCCACGAAGCGGGCGAGCGCGCCCTCACCGCCGTAGGCGTGCCAGGCGGCGGGCTCGGCGTGGGCGAGGAACGCGTCCTCGACGGTGTCGACGGCGCTCACGTGGAGGCGGCGGGCCTCGGCGGGCCCGGACCCCTCCGCGCGCTCGATCATGAACGCGCCGGCGCCCCGCACGGCCCACCAGCGGCGCCCGAGCGCGGGCGCGCTGACCACCGCCGTCGTCGTCGCGCCTCGCTCGCGCAGGGCCACGAGGCTCGCCCACGTCGGCACGCCGCGCAGGAACTGGCGCGTCCCGTCGATCGGGTCGACGATCCACTCCCGGCCGGTGTCGCCCGCCGCGGCTCCCGACTCCTCGGCGAGGATCGCGTCGCCCGGGTGCTCGGCGGCGACGAGCGCGAGCACGGCCGCCTCGGCCGCGTGGTCGGCGTCCGTCACGGGCGTGCGGTCCGGCTTCGTCTCGACGCGCAGGTCGCGCGCGCGGAAGCGCGGCAGCGTGACGGCGTCGGCGGCGTCGGCCATCCGCAGCGCGAGGGCGAGGTCGGGATCGTCGGGGGTGGCGTCCACCGCGGGGACGGTATCTGCCGGGCTCGGTCCGCTCACGGCGGTCCGCGCCGCAGCCGTAGGATCGACCGCGTGCCCGCGCCGGACGCGCCGACCTTCGACCTCCAGGCCCACTCGCTCGCCTCCGACGGCGAGCTCGAGCCGGCCGAGGTCGTGCGGCGCGCGGCGGCGTCCGGCGTCGAGCTGCTCGCGCTGAGCGACCACGACACGGTCGAGGGCGTCGACGCCGCGATCGCCGCCGGTCGCGAGCACGGCGTCCGCGTCGTGCCCGCGGTCGAGCTCTCGGCGGTCGACGGCGCGCACGAGGACCTCCACGTGCTCGGCTACCGCGTCGACCACCACGACCCGGCGCTCGCCGCCCGGCTCGCCGAGGCCCGGTCCGACCGAGTCGCCCGCAGCGAGCGGATGGCGGCGGCGTTGCGCGACCGGGGGCTCGAGCCCGACGACGCCGTCCTCGCCCCGATCCGCGCCGCCGGCCGCCCGGTCGGCCGCCCGCATCTCGCGCGCGCCGTGCTCGCCCACCCGGCCAGCGCCGGGGCCCTGCGCGCCGCCGGCATCGATCCCGGCGCCCCGGACGCCGTCGGCGCGGTCATCCGGCGCTGGCTCGTGCCGGGCGCACCCGCCTACGTCCCGCGCACCCGGCCGAGCGTCGAGGCGGCGATCGGCTGGATCCACGACGCCGGCGGGCTCGCGGTCTGGGCGCACCCGTTCTGGAACCTCGAGACGCCCGGCGCCGTCACCGCCGCGTTGGACCGCTACGCCGCCGCCGGGCTCGACGGGGTCGAGGCGTTCTACCCGTCGCACGACGCGGAGCAGACCGGCCTGCTCGTCGAGCGCGCGGCGGCGCTCGACCTCCTCACCACCGGGTCGGCCGACTTCCACGGCCCGGGCCGCTCGGAGTTCTCCCGCTTCCGGGCCTTCTCGCTGCACGGCCACGAGCCCCGCCTGGGGGCGATCGGCGCATGAGCACCCCGCCGCGTCGAGTCAGCTGATCGCGCCGGCGGCGACGAGCGAGAGCACGAGGACGCCGAGCCCGACGCGGTAGACCACGAACACCGTGAGGTCGTGGGAGACGAGCCAGCGCAGCAGCCAGGCGATGGCCGCGTAGCCGACGACGAAGGCGATGAGCGTGGCGACGATGGTCGGCGCGGCACCCGGGCCGCCGCCCTCTCCGACCTTGCGCAGCTCGTAGAGGCCGCTGATCACGATCGACGGCACGGCGAGCAGGAACGAGTAGCGCGCGGCCGACTCGCGATCGAAGCCGAGGAAGAGCCCCCCGGAGATCGTCGCGCCCGAGCGCGACACGCCCGGGACCAGCGCCAGGGCCTGCGCGCAGCCGATGATGATGCCGTCGCGCGGGGTGATGCTCACGAGCGAGCGATCGAGGCGCGCGGTCCGGTCGGCGATCAGGAGCACGAAGCCGAAGACGATGAGCGTGATCCCGATGAGGACCAGGCTGCGCGCCCCGGTCTCGATCTGGTTGTGGAAGGCCAGGCCGAAGATCCCGATCGGGATCGTCCCGATCAGGATGTACCAGCCCATGCGCGCGTCGAGGTCGCCGCGATGGGAGCGATCGCGCAGGCTCCGCAGCCACGCGCGAGCGATGCGCCAGAGGTCGGTGCGGAAGTAGATGAGGACGGCCGCCGTGGTCCCGAGCTGCACGACGGCGGTGAACGCGGCCCCCGGGTCCTCCCAGCCGAAGAAGGCGGGGAAGACCCGCAGGTGGGCGGTGCTGGAGATCGGCAGGAACTCGGTGAGCCCCTGCAGGACCCCCTCGACGATGGCCTGGAGCGTGTTCATGGGCGGGCGGGAACCCTACGGGACCGGCACGGGATCCCGTGCGCTCCAGGAGGGCCGCGCGGGACCGTAGGCGCGGCTCATGAGACGCAGATGAGAGCCGCGGCGGCAGTCAGGCGGCGGACTCGTTCGTGGCCGCCGGCCTCCGCTGCCTCGAGCGCGGCGGCCGTGGCGGCGGGCCATCCGGCGGACCGACGGCTCTACGCTCCGCTCGGTGCGCCGGATCCCGATCAGGCTCCGCGTCACGCTCGCCTTCGGGCTCGTGATGGCCGTCGTGCTCGCGGGCACCGCGCTGCTCGTCTACCTGCGCCTCGAGTCCGGGCTCGACTCCACGATCAACCAGGGCCTCCGCTCGCGGGCCGGCGACCTGGCGGGCCTGGTCCAGCAGGCCGACTCCGGCCTCAGCGAGGCCGGGCGCAGCCCGATCACGGAGCGCGGGGAGGCCTTCGCCCAGGTGCTCGACCGGCGAGGACGGGTGCTCGACGCGACACCGGCCGTTCGCGGGCACGCGCTCCTCGGCCGCGCGCAGCTCGCGAGGGCGTTCCGCCGGCCGACCCTCGTCGAGCGGTCCTCCGTGCCCGGCACCGACGAGCCGGCGCGCCTGCTCGCCTCTCCGGTCACCGCCAACGACCGCCGGGTGCTGGCGGTCGTCGGCGCCGCGCTCGGCGAGCGCGACGACACCCTCGACCGCCTCCGCGACCTGCTTCGCCTCGGCGGGGGACTCGCGCTCCTGCTCGCCTGCCTGGCCGGCTACGGCGCCGTGGCCGCCGCCCTGCGCCCGGTCGAGTCGATGCGCCGGCGCGCGGCCGCGATCTCGCCGCGCGAGCCCGGCCGGCGACTTCCCGTCCCGCCCGCCCGCGACGAGCTCCAGCGCCTGGGCACCACGCTGAACTCGATGCTCGAGCGACTGGAGACGGCGTTCGCCCGGGAGCGCGAGTTCGTCGCCGACGCGAGCCACGAGCTGCGCACCCCGCTGGCCATCCTGCGCACCGAGCTCGACGTCGCGCTGCGCAGCGGGCGCACGGTCGACGAGCTGCGCGCGGCGCTCGCGTCGGCCAGCGAGGAGACCGACCGCCTCGTGCAGCTCGCCGAGGACCTGCTCGTCATCGCGCGCTCCGACGAGGGGCGCCTGCCGGTGCGCCGGGCCCCGGTGGCCGCCGACGAGGTGCTGGGCGGCGTGCGGGACCGGTTCGAGCGGCGCGTCGCCGACCAGCGGCGGGGGCTCGTCGTCTCGGCCGCCCCCGGCGTCACGCTCCTCGCGGATCGGCTGCGGCTCGAGCAGGCCCTCGGCAACCTGGTCGACAACGCGCTGCGCCACGGCCGGGGAACGATCGCGCTCTCGGCCGCGCCCGTCGACGGCGGGGTCGAGCTCCGCGTCGCCGACCGCGGGACCGGATTCCCGCCCGGCTTCGAGCCGGACGCCTTCCGCCGCTTCACGCGCGGCGACGGCGGGCGAGCCGGCGGCGGGGCCGGCCTCGGCCTCGCGATCGTCGCCGCGATCGCCGAGGCGCACGGCGGTCGGACCGGCGTGCGCCGCGGGCCCGAGGGCGCCGAGGTCTGGGTGCTGATCCCGGACGCGGACCCCGCCGCCGGCCCAACACGACGCTAACGCCACGCTCGCCGGGCTCCATGCGCGTCGGCCTACGGTCCGGCTCGTGCACGCCACTCCCGCGCTCACCCTGGCCCGGCCGGCTGATCGGCGCGGGCGTCGCACCGGACTGCGCGGCCTCGCGATCCTGCTGGTCGTCGGGTGGCTCTCGCTCGGGGCGTACGGCCTCTACGCGCACGGCCGCGACTACTCGATCTACCGGGGCTTCCCGGTCCCCACCCACTCGGCGTCGATTCCCTTCGGCCAGGTCCTCGACACGCGGTTTGCCTCCGCGGCCCTCCACCACCGGCGCTCCTACACGATCTACCTGCCCCCCGGGTACCGCGCCGCCGCGGCGCGCGGCGTTCGCTTCCCCGTCCTCTACCTCCTCCACTCCCCGCGCGGCAAGCCGCAGGGCTACTTCACGGCCGGCGCCCTGGCGGTGCGCATGGACGAGCTGATCGCCGCCCATCGCATCCGGCCGTATCTCGTCGTCCTGCCCGACGGGCGGACCGGCGGCGCCTCGAACGACACGGAATGGGCCAACGCCAACCAGGGTCGCTACGAGAGCTTCGTGCTCGACACGGTCCGCGCCGTCGACGCGCGCTGGGCGACGCTGCGCGACCGCCGCGCGCGGGCGATCGGGGGCCTCTCGATGGGCGCGTACGGCGCGGCGAACATCACGCTCCACCATCCCGAGGTCTTCGGCGGGTTCCAGAGCTGGTCGGGCTACTTCGTCCAGACGCCCACGGACGCCTTCACCGGCGCGAGCCGCGCGACGCTCAGGGCCAACAGCCCGCTGCTCTACGTCTCCGGCCTGAGGACCACGCTGCGCCGCCATCCGATCCGGGCCTACCTCTACCAGGGGCGCCTGGACCGCAACTCGAGCCGCAGCGAGCTGAGGCGTTTCGGCGCCGCCTTGCGGCGCGCGGGCGCCCCGACCACCGTCGCTCTCGTGCCGGGCGGCCACAACTGGCGGGTGTGGCGCGACCAGCTGCCGCTGATGCTGCGGGTCGCGAACAACTGGTTCGGCGCCGGGGGCGGGCGATGAGCCCGCACGCCGCGCGCCTCGCGCGCGGGGCCGTCGCCTGGACCGCGGCGCTGCTGGCGATCGCCGGCGGCACCGGGGTCCTCTACCTCCTGCGCGGCGGCGGCCTGCTCGCCGCGGGCCCGCACGTGAGCGGCGCCCTCTCCCTCCAGCAGCTCGCCGGCGATGCCGCCCAGCCGCTGGCCCGGGTGGCGCTCGCCTTCGGCGGGGCGGGGCTGGTCGCCGGGATCGCCGTCGGCGCGCTGACCCGGCTCTCCGCCGAGGCCGGCGCGCTGATCGCGGCCACGCTCTGCTGGCTCGTGGAGATCGCGGCCGGCGCGGGAGGCGACGCGATCGCCAACAGCATCCGCTTCTGGCCGCGCGTCGCGCCGCAGCTCGACCGCCAGGCGTCGTGGGTGGCGGGCGGGCTCGTGCTGTTCAGCGCCTACCTCGCGATCCGCGGGGTCCGGGCGGCGCTGCATCCCGGGCCGGCCGCGCCCCCGCGCGTGGGCCTCCACGCCCAACCGGGACCCAACCTCGCGTCAACCCGCCGCCATGTCCACGGCGCCACGATCGAGTCATGAGCCCGACCCCCGGCCCCGCCGCGATCCATCCCGAGGACGGCCCGCTCTGCCCCGACGGCGGCCTCCCCGCCGGGGCCGCGTTGCGCGACCGCCTCGGGCCGCGGGAGCCTCGGCTGTCCGGCCTCAGCGTCGTGGTGCCCAACCGCGACGGCGGCGCCGCGCTCATCTCCGCCGTCCGGCGGGCCCGGCTGGCGGCGAGCGTCGTGAGCCGGCGCCACGAGGTCATCGTCGTGGACGACGGCAGTCGCGACGGGTCCGCCGAGGCGGTGGCGCGCATGGCCTCGCGTGATGCCGACATCCGCCTCGTCGTGCTGGCTCGCCCGCAGGGCTACGGCGTGGCGACGCGCGCCGGGATGGCCGGCGCGCGCATGGAGTGGGTGCTGCTCGCGGACCCGGACCCGCGGCTCGACCTGGGCAGCCTGACCGACTTCGTCCGCGTCGCCGCGCGACACGACCTCGTCGCGGGATGGCGTCTGGACCGCCGCGACGGACCGGCCGCGCAGCTCGCCTCGACGACCTGGAGCCGGCTCGTCGGGCGCCTCCTCGGACCGCCCGTGCGCGACGTCGACTGCGGGATGAAGCTGATCCGCGGCGACCTCCTGCGGCACCTCCACCTCACCTGCGAGGGCCGGCTGATCCATGGCGAGCTCCTGCTGGCCGCCCGCACCGCACGCGGTCGCGTGACCGAGGTCGGCGTCCGCGCCCGGGTCCCGGGAGCGGAGGAGCGCTCCGGGCGCCCGGGCACGCGGCCGACGACCCTGCTGCGCGAGCTCGCCACCCGCCGTGCGCGCCTGCGACCCGCCGCGGGAGGGCGCCCGACGCCGACGCGCGCGGGCTCGCGGCCCGGTCCGGCGCTGACCGGAGGCCCGTCCGCATGAGCGCCGGCGCCCGCGAGTCCCGGCGCCCGGCCCGCGGCGGCCACTCGCCGTGGGACCACGCGCGCGCCGCGCGCATCCTCGCGCAGCACGGCGTCGACTCGCTCGACCCGTTCGCCCTGCGCGACGACAAGGCGTTCCACTTCGCGGCCGGCGGCCTGCTCGCCCACCGCGTGGTCGGACGGACCGCCATCGTGGGAGGCGACCCCGTCGGTCCTCCGGGGAGCGCGGAGGCGATCCTCGCGAGCTTCGAGGCCAGCGGCCGAGGGCCGCGGTTGGTCGGTCGTGCTCCACGGCGCCTCGGAGACCGGCCTCGCGGCCGGTCGCCGGCGCGGCTTCCGGACCATGCACGTCGGCGACGAGGCCGTCGTGGACCCGCGCGCCTTCACGCTCGAGGGCCGCGCCGTGCGCAAGGTGCGCCAGTCCGTGACCCGCGTCGGGCGGCTCGGCTGGGCCGTCGAGGTGGCCGACGCCGAGGAGCTCGATGCCGGCGCGCGCGCCGAGATCGACGCGGTCGAGGCGACGTGGCGCGCGCGGCAGCCCCGGCTGCAGGGCTTCGCGATGACGCTCGGCCGGTTGTGGGGCGTGGAGGACGATCGCGGCGCGGTGTTCGCCATCGCCCGCGACCCGGACGGCGCGGTCCGCGCCTTCCAGCGCTACGCCGCCTACCGTGGCGGCCTCTCGCTCGACGTCATGCGGCGCGAGGAGGACACCCCGAACGGGCTGAACGAGGCGCTCGTCGTCGCCGTCCTGGCCGAGGCGGCGGACCGCGAGCTGCGCGAGGTCAGCCTGAACTTCGCCGGCTACTCCCACGTGATGCGCGCGGACCCGTCGACCCTGTCCCCGCGGCGACGCGCGCTGCGGCACCTGCTCGAGCTGACGCACGGGCGCTTCCAGCTCGAGCGCCTCGCGGCCTTCAACGCCAAGTTCTTCCCCGTCTGGCGACCGCGCTACCTGGCCTATCGCCACGCGCTCACGCTCCCGCTGGCCGGGCTGCGCGTGCTGCAGGCCGAGGGCTACGTGCGCGGCCCCGCCGGAGAGGCGGAAACGACGTCGTGGCGGCCGGCGACCGCGCCGGTGCTCCGGCCCGGAGTCGCGGCGTGACCGCTGCCGTGCTCGGCGGCCTGGGCCTGGCCGTGGCGGCGTCCGTCGCCCTGAACGCCTCCTACCTCGCCCAGCACGTGGGCTCCCGCTCGGTGCCGAGCCTCGACGTCAGGCGACCTGTCGTCGCGCTGCGCAGCCTGGTCTCCTCGCGGATCTGGCTCCTCGGAGGTGCGGTCGGCCTGGCGGGCTGGGCGCTGCACGTCGCCGCGCTGTCGCGGGCGCCGCTGTCGCTCGTGCAGGCCTTCGCCGCGGGGGGGCTCGTGCTCACGGTTCCCGCGGCGGCACGATTCCTGCGCGAGCGGCTCCGGGCCTCGGAGCTCGGCGCCGTGGTCGCGATGGCCGGCGCGCTCGTCGCGCTCGCCGCCGGGGCCGCCGCGGCGCCGGGCCCCCCGTCGACCGCCGTCCTGCTCGCCCTGTGCGCCGGGGCCGCCGTCCTCGCCGCCGGTCTCGCCGGGCACGGTCTCGCGCGCGGTCGCGGGCCGCTGCTCGGCGCGGCCGCCGGCGTGCTCTACGGCGCGGCGGACGCTGCGACCAAGGCCCTCGCCCTCGCCGCGGCGCACGGGGTCGGAGCCGCGCTGGCGTCGGGCTGGCCGCTCGCCGTCGCGCTGCTCAGCCTCGGCGCCTTCGCCTGCTTCCAGCGCGGGCTCCAGCAGGGCCCCGCCGTGCCCGTCATCGCCCTGATGACCGTGGCCACCACGGTCACGGCCGTGGCGTGCGGGCTCGTCGCCTTCGGGGACCCGCTCGGGACGACCCCGGCCCTCGCCGCGCTCCACGCGCTCGCGTTCGTGGCGATCGCGGCCGGCGGGTGGGTGCTCGCCGGGGGTCAGGCCCGCCTCGCCGCCGCCGCGCCCGCGCCCGCGCCCGCGCCAGCCGAGCTTCAGAGCTCGCCGCGCCCGTCACCCGACCCCGTCCTGGGGGGCGCGGGTGCATGACGCGCGGCGATCGCCCCGTGCCTCCGGGGGCGCGGGACCGGGTCGCCGCGGGACGCGCGAAGCCGCGTGTCCCGCGGCATCCCCCGGGGCGGCACGGCGGGCCGGCGACGACGCTCCATGCGGCGCCGGCGGGTCGCCGGCGCCGCAGCGTCTCGCGCTAGCGTTGCGCGAGATGGCGGATTCCCCGCTCGAGATCCTGATCGTCGACGACGAGTCGGAGCTTCGGGCGGCGCTGACCCGCATGTTCAGCCGCCAGGGCCACCACGTGCTCGCCGTCGCGGACGGCCGCTCGGCGATCGACCGCGCCAGCACGGGCCACTTCGACGTCGTGCTGCTCGACGTCGCCCTCGGCGGGGGTCCCGACGGCTACGAGGTCTGTCGCGAGCTGCGCGAGCGTCGCAACGTCGTCCCGATCATCATGCTCACGGCGCTCGACAGCGAGGCCGACGCGGTGCTGGGGCTGGAGGCCGGCGCCGACGACTACATCACCAAGCCCTTCGGGCCGGCCGAGCTGCGCAGCCGGATCCGCGCCGTGCTGCGCCGCGCGGGGCCCCGCGCGCTCGGCGACGACGTGCTGCGCGTCGGCCCCGTGACCCTCGATCGCGGGCGACGCGAGGTGTGGCTCGAGGGCCGGCCCGTGAGCCTGACCTTCTCGGAGTTCGAGCTGCTCGCCACCCTGATGGCCAGCCCGGGGCGGCTGTTCGACCGCGCGGAGCTGCTGCGGGCGATCTGGGGCGAGAGCGCCTACCGCGACCCGCGCGGCATCGACGTGCACGTGCGCCACCTGCGCCAGAAGCTCGAGCGAGCGCCGGAGCAGCCCGTGCTCATCCTCACGGTGCGCGGCGCCGGCTACCGCCTCGCCACCGACCAGGCGTGAGCCGAGTCCGGGCCCCCGGGCTGCGCGGGCGGCTGGTCCTCGCGCTGCTCGGGGTGAGCGTCGTCACCCTCGCCGTGACCGCGCTGCTCGTGCTGCCTCCCCTCGAGCAGCGCCTGCGATCCGACGCGCTGCGCAGCCTCGCCGCGCGCGCCCGCGCCTCCGCCTCGACGCTCGCGCGGCTCCCGGCCGGCACGCTCACGCCCCGGTCGCCGGAGCTGGTGGCCTTCGCGCGCGCCGCGCGCCGGCGCAGCGGCGCCCAGGTCGCCGTCACCGACGCGCGCGGGCGGCTGCTCGTGGCCACCGACCTCGACGCCACCGAGGCCCTCCCGGCCCTCCCCGCCGGTCCCGGGCGCCCCGAGAGCGTGCGGCGGGTGGTGGGGTCGGGGAACGAGTCCGAGGCGCAGACCGCCGAGGCGGTCGAGGTGTCCGGGCGCCGCTACGTGCTCGGCCTGACCAAGCCGCTGAACGAGGTGCAGGCCGCGGCACGGGTCTTCCGCAGCGGATTCGAGCGCGCCGCGGTGATCAGCCTCGCGGTGGCGCTCGCGCTGGGCGCCTTCCTGGCCACGCGGCTCGTGCGGCGCCTGCGTGCGCTGAGCGCCGCGGCGGGTGCCGTCGCCCGCATCGGCCCGGCGGCCGAGGTCGCCTCGGACCCGGCCCGCGACGAGGTCGGCGACCTCACCCGCACGCTCGCGACGATGCAGCATCGCCTCCGCGAGCAGGAGCAGGCGCGCCGCACCTTCGTCTCCACCGCCTCCCACGAGCTCCGCACGCCGCTCGCGGCCCTGCGCCTTCAGCTCGGGCTCCTGCGCGAGGAGCTCGACGCCGGCCCGGTCGATCCCGCGGAGGCGCGCGAGCAGGTGATGCACGCGGAGGCCCAGGCGATCCGCCTCTCGGGGCTGGCCGCCGACCTGCTGGACCTCAGCCGGCTCGACGCCGGGGTGCCGCCCCGGCGCGAGCCGACCGCCCTCGCCGAGGTCTGCCGGAGCACCGCCGCCGAGTTCGACGCCTCCCGCCGGCAGGGCGGCGCCCCGGTGGAGGTGCTGGTCGACGGCGAGCGTCCCGCGTGGGGCGACCCGGGCGCCGTGGCCCGGATCGTGCGGATCCTGCTCGACAACGCCCTGCGCTACTCCCCGCCCGAGCGCGCCGTGCGGGTCCTCGTCGGGCCCGGCGCCCGGGTCGCGGTGGAGGACGCCGGCCCGGGCATCGCCCCCGCGCACCGCGAGGAGATCTTCGACCGCTTCCAACGCGGCACCGAGACCAGCGACCGGGCCGGATTCGGCCTCGGGCTGGCGATCGGGCGGGAGCTGGCCCACCGCATGGGCGGTGACCTGGTGCTCGACCACGGCGCCGCACCGACCCGCTTCGTCCTGCGCCTGCAGCCCGTCTCCGCGCCGGGCGACGCCGCCGCCGACCCGTGAGCGGGGCCGGCCCGGCCCCGGCACCGGCGACCCATGCGAAGCGGCGGCCCGGACCGGGGTCGCCGCTCCGCGGCCGTTCTCATCGAGTCCTCATCTGCGCCCGCGAAGATGGCGTCCCATGCGGGTGCTGATCGTCGAGGACGAGGTCAAGATGGCCGGTCTGCTGCGCCGCGGGCTGCGGGCCGAAGGGCTGAGCGCCGACGTCGCCGTGAAGGGCGAGGACGCGCTGTGGATGGCGGGGTCGACCGAGTACGACGTCGTCGTGCTCGACGTGATGCTCCCCGGGATCGACGGCTTCGAGACGTGCCGGCGGCTGCGCGGCGAGGGCATCTGGTCCCCGGTCCTGATGCTCACCGCGCGCGACTCGGTGGAGGACCGGGTCGCCGGGCTCGACGGCGGCGCCGACGACTACCTCACCAAGCCGTTCTCGTTCACCGAGCTGCTCGCGCGCCTGCGGGCGCTCTCCCGCCGCGGCCCGGTCGGCCAGCCGACGGTCCTGCGCCTCGGCGACCTGCAGCTCGACCCGGCCGCCCGCCGGGTCTGGCGGGACGAGGGGGACATCGCGCTGTCGGCCAAGGAGTTCTCGCTGCTCGAGGCGTTCATGCGGCGCCCGGGCGAGGTGCTCTCGCGCCTGCAGCTGCTCGAACAGGCGTGGGACTACGACTACGAGAACCGCTCGAACGTCGTCGACGTCTACGTGCGCTACCTGCGCGACAAGGTCGATCGGCCCTTCGGGCGCTCGAGCATCGAGACCGTGCGCGGCGTCGGGTACCGGATGCGGCCGGACGGCGGCGGGTGAGCGCGGGCGGGCGGTTCGTCGTCCGCCTGCCGACCGTCGCGCGTCAGGCGCCGAGCAGCACGGCGAGCCGGTAGCCGAGCACCTCGCAGGCCAGCTCCTCGGTGACGTTGAGCTGGAGCCGGCAACGGGTGTCCTCGACGAGCTCCGCGGCCGCGCTCAGGCGCCGGGGGTCGCGGCCCTCGGCGTCGGCGGCCAGCGCGCCGGTGCGGTCCGCGTTGGCGACGAGCTCCGGCGCGCCCCAGCGGATCGCCGCGAGATCCAGGTACCAGCGACCGACGAGCGCCAGGGCGAGGTCGAGGGCCGCGGTGCGCTCGCGGCGCTCGGCGCGGCGCACGCGCTCGTTCGTCTCGGTCTCCAGGCGCCGGTGCTCCTTCTTCGGGGCGAGCTGCTTCGCCTCGTCGAGCCCTTCGCCGGCCCGCTCCCCGGCGCCCCGGGCCCGCGCCTCGGCGGCCTCGAGCAGCGACCCCCACGGGCGCGTGGACGCCATCGTCCCGTCGAGTGCCGCGCGGGCGAAGCGCTCGCCGCGCTCGCGCAGCGCCGCCCCGTCCGACCCGGCCAGCCAGGCCGCCTGGCGCGCATCGCCGAGCGCCAGCCGCGCGGCGGCGCGCGCGGTGGTCGGCGCCGTGCCCGTCTCGGTCGCGATCCGCTCCGCGACCTCGGCGGACGGCCGCGGGTCGAAGCGCACGAGCTGGCAGCGCGAGACGATCGTGGGCAGCACCTCGCCGAGGCGATCGGTGAGCAGGATCAGGTGGACGTAGGGCGCGGGCTCCTCGAGCGTCTTGAGCATCTTGTTCGCGGCCTGCTCGCCCAGGGTGTCGGCCCGCTCGAGCACGAAGACCCGCCGCGCGGCCTCGAACGGCGTCCGCGCCGCCGCCGCGACCACCGGCTCCTCGACGTCGCCGACGAGCATCTCGTGCGCGCCGCTCGGCGCCACCCACGTGAGATCGGGATGGGCGTGCGAGGCGACGCGGGCGCGGGCGCCCGCCGGATCCGGCGCGCCCTCGGCCAGCAGCGCGGCGGCCATCCCGGTGGCCGCGACGCGCTTGCCGGTTCCCGGCGGTCCGTGGAACAGGTAGGCGTGCGACGGCGCGCCGCCGGGCACGAGGGCCGGGCGGAGCACCGCGCGGGCGTGCGGCTGGCGCTCGAGCAGGGCGTCGAGGTCCGGAGCGGCTGGTGCGGCGGCGGCGGGCGGCACGGGCGGGCCACGATAGCCCGGAGCCGAGACGCGCGCCGGTGGCACCGCGGCCCCGGATCGCCGTCGGCCGGACGGGCCGCCCGCCGGTAGCATCGCCGCCCCGTGGGAACCCCCGCCCCAGGAACCCCCGGCCGGCTCGTCACGCTCGAGGGAGTCGACGGCGCGGGGAAGACGACGCTGGCCGCGGCCCTCGCCCACGCGCTCCGCGAGCGCCGCGGTCTCGACGCCCACGTGCTGCGCGAGCCCGGCGGGGTCGAGCTCGCCGAGCGCGTCCGCGCCGTCGTCAAGGACCCGGGCCTGCGGATCGGCGCGCGCGCCGAGGCCCTGCTCTACGCGGCGGCCCGGGCGCAGCTGGTCGAGGAGGCGATCCGGCCGCTGCTGGCCGCCGGCCGCTGGGTGCTGCTCGACCGCTACGTCGACTCCTCGCTCGCCTACCAGGGCGCCGCCCGCGGGCTCGGCACCGAGGCGGTGGCTCAGATCAACGCGTTCGGCACCAACGGGCTCGCGCCCGACCGCACGCTCCTGCTCCGCGTCGACCCGGCCACCGGCCGGGCGCGGCTCGGCCGCCGCGGCGAGGCGTCCGACCGTCTCGAGCAGGAGGCCGCCGACTTCTTCGCGGCGGTCGCCGGCGCCTACGACGCGCTCGCCGCCGCGGAGCCGGCCCGCTGGCGCGTCATCGACGCCGGCCGCGCGGCCGAGGACGTGCTCGACGACGCGCTCGCGGCGCTGGAGGACGTGTAGGGGCGCGCCGACGCGCCGCGGTGCCGACCCGCCGCGACCTCAGCTCCCGTACCCGTCCGGGTGCGCCTGCGCGAAGGCCCAGGCGTCGCCGATCATGTCGGCGAGCGCGGGCTTCCGCGCCTCCCAGCCCAGCTCGGCGCGAATGCGCTCGGAGGCCGCGACGAGTCGCGGCGGGTCGCCGGGGCGCCGCGGCGCCTCCTCGACCGGGATGTCGATCCCGGTCACCGCCTTCGCCGCGTCGACCACCTCGCGCACCGAGAACCCCTGGCCGTTGCCGAGGTTGAGGATCGCGTGCTCGCCCCCTCGCGCGCGCTCGAGCGCGAGGAGGTGGGCGGCGGCGAGATCCTCGATGTGGATGTAGTCGCGGATCGCGGTGCCGTCCGGCGTCGGGTAGTCGGTGCCGAAGATCTTGACCGCCGGGATGCGCCCGGTCGCGGCGCGCAGGACGTTCGGGATGAGGTGGGTCTCGGGGTCGTGATCCTCGCCGAGATCGCCGCTCGCGCCGGCGACGTTGAAGTAGCGCAGCGAGACCGCGCCGAGGCCGTGGGCCCGGCACTCGTCGCCGATCATCCGGTCGACCGCGAGCTTCGAGGCCCCGTAGGCGTTGACCGGGCGCTCGGGCGTGGTCTCGGGGATCGGCACGACCTCCGGCTCGCCGTAGGTCGCGCAGGTCGAGGAGAAGACGAGCCGCCCGACCCCGGCGGCGCGCAGCGCGTCGAGCAGGTTGAGCGAGCCGACGACGTTCGTGCGGTAGTAGCGCTCGGGATGGGCGACGGACTCCGGCACCAGCGCGAGCGCCGCGAAGTGCAGCGCGCCGTCGAACCGGCCGGCGGCGACGTCGGCCGCGAGGCCGCGGGCGTCGAGCAGGTCCCGCTCGACGAACGCCGCGCCGTCCGGCACGGCGGCGCGGTGCCCGCGCGAGAGATCGTCGACGACCGTGACCTCGTGACCGGCCTCGAGCAGGAGCTTCGTCGTGATCGACCCGATGTAGCCGGCGCCGCCGGTGAGGAGCAGTCGCATGGGCGCGGAGTGGTAGCAGGCGGAGGCGTCGGCGCGGGGTCGGAACGCCCACCGGAGGACCGGTGAACGGTCGCCTCGCCGCTAGACTTCGAGGTCCGAGCAGGCCTTTCTCGCGGCCCTCCGGGCGTCCCCGATTCCGTCCGCCCCGAGCGCAACCATCCGCGGCCCGCGCCGCCATCCCGCCGACGGGCGAGCGGACATCTGAGAGGCCGGCGAAGAGAGAGGCAGAGGATCATGGATCACCCCACCCAGACCGTGTCGACGACGTCCCGCGAGGGTGAGGGGATCGGCGTGCGGCGCCGCTTCACCGAGCCGGGCGTGCACCCCTTCGACGCGGTCGAGTGGGAGATCCGCGACGCGCGGATCGGCGAGGCGTTCGAGCAGCGCGGGATCGAGTTCCCCGCCTCGTGGTCGCAGAACGCGACGAACATCGTCGCCCAGAAGTACTTCCGCGGCCAGCTCGACTCGCCCGAGCGGGAGCGCTCCGTGCGCCAGATGATCGGCCGCGTCGCCGGCACCATCGCGCGCTGGGGCCGCGAGCGCGGCTACTTCGCCACCGACGAGCACGGCGACGCCTTCGAGGCCGAGCTCACCCACGTCCTGCTCCACCAGATGGCGGCCTTCAACTCGCCGGTGTGGTTCAACGTCGGGTTCGAGGAGCACCCGCAGTGCTCGGCGTGCTTCATCCTCTCCGTCGAGGACACGATGGAGTCGATCCTCGACTGGAACACCAAGGAGGGGATGATCTTCCTCGGCGGCTCCGGCTCGGGCATCAACCTCTCGAACATCCGCGGCTCGATGGAGCCCCTGGCCAAGGGCGGGACCGCGTCGGGCCCGGTCTCCTTCATGCGCGGCGCCGACTCGTGGGCCGGCACGATCAAGTCCGGCGGCAAGACGCGGCGCGCGGCGAAGATGGTCGTGCTCGACGTCGACCACCCGGACATCGGCGACTTCATCTGGTGCAAGGCCCGCGAGGAGGACAAGGCCGCGGCGCTGCGGGACTCCGGCTTCGACATGTCGATCGACGGCGACGGCTTCACCTCGATCCAGTACCAGAACGCGAACAACTCGGTCCGCGTCAGCGACGAGTTCCTGCGCGCGGTCGAGGCCGACGCCGAATGGCGCCTCATCAGTCGCGTGAGCGGGGAGCCGGTGGGCGAGCCGGTCCGGGCGCGCGACCTGATGCGCGACATCGCCGCCGCGGCCCACCGCTGCGCCGACCCGGGCGTCCAGTACGACACGACGATCAACGACTGGCACACCTGCCCGAACAGCGGGCGGATCAGCGCGTCGAACCCGTGCTTCCCGGCCGACGCGCGCGTCCACACGACTCGCGGGCTCGTCCCGATCGGCGAGCTCTACGAGCGCGCCGCCGGCGGAGAGGATCTCCGCGTCTACACCCACCGCGCGACGGCCGAGGAGCCGGGCACGGGCGTCGTCGCCACCGAGCCGCTCGCCGTCATGCGCAACGGCACCAAGCCGATCCTCCGCCTGCGCTTCGCCGACGGTCGCGAGCTGCGCTGCACGCCGAACCACCGGCTCTGGACGGTCGACCGCGGCTATGTCCGCGCCGAGGACCTGACGCGCGAGGACCACGTGATGCTGAACGACAGCGCCACCCCGGCGCTCGACGCCGCGTGGGAGCTGCCCGTCACCGTCGCGGCCGAGGCGAGGCGCTTCGCGCGCGGCGGCTCGGTCACCCATCAGGCGCTGCCGACCCGCTGGAGCGAGGGGCTCGCCGAGCTCACCGGCCACCTCGTCGGCGACGGCTGCGTGACCGACGAGACGACCGTCTGGGTCTACGGCGGCGACGACATCGAGGACGGCCTCGCCGACTCCCACGCGGGCCTGCTGTCGGAGCTCGTCGGCGGCGTGTCGCGCCAGGAGATGGGCAACGGGACCGTGCAGCTGCGGGCCGGCAGCGCGGCGGTGCGCGAGCTCTTCCGCGGGCTCGGCGCCTCGAGCGCCCGTGCGCACGAGACGCGCGTGCCGGCGTCGGTCTTCTCGGCGCCGCCCGCGGTCCAGGCCGCGTTCCTGCGCGGGCTCTACGGCGCCGACGGGTGCGTCGCGCGCGTCGAGAGCGGCGGGAAGGCGAGCCGCTACGCCGGGCTGGGCAGCCGCAGCGAGGCGATGCTCCGCGACGTGCAGCGGCTGCTCTCGGCGTTCGGGGTCCGCGGGCGGATCTACCGCATCACCGAGTCCGCCGCGCCGAGCTTCAGCTACACGCGCGCGGACGGCACGACCGTCGAGTACGAGTCGCGCCAAGGGTTCGACCTGCGGATCACCGGCAGCGATCTCGAGCGCTTCGCCGAGGCGATCGGCTTCTCGACGCCGCGCAAGGAGGCGGCGCTCGACGCGCTGCTGGCCGAGACCGGCCGCTCCCGCACGACGGCGGGCGTGGCGCTCGTCGCCCGCGAGGAGGACGGCCAGGAGGTCGTCTACAACCTCACCGAGCCGCTGCACCACTCCTACATCGTCGACGGCGTGCTGGTGGCGAACTGCTCGGAGTACATGCACGTCGACGACTCCGCCTGCAACCTCGCGTCGATCAACCTCATGAAGTTCCGCCGCGAGGACGGGAGCTTCGACGTGCCGGCGTTCGAGCACACGGTCGACGTGATGCTGCTCGCGCAGGAGATCGTCGTCTCGCCCTCGAGCTACCCGACGGAGAGGATCGCCGCCAACGCCGAGGCCTTCCGCCAGCTCGGCCTCGGCTACGCGAACCTCGGCGCCTACCTGATGTCGAACGGCATGCCCTACGACTCGGGGGAGGGCCGGGCGGCCGCCGCCGCGATCACGGCGCTCATGACCGGGCGCGCGTACCGCAAGTCGGCCGAGGTCGCCGCGGCGATCGGGCCCTACCAGCGCTACCCGGAGAACGCCGAGCCGCACAACGCCGTGATGCGCAAGCACCGCGACGCCGCGTACGAGATCCCGGAGGCGACGGCGCGCGACGCCGACCTCGTGGCCGCCGCCCGGCGCGCGTGGGACGAGGCGGTCGCGCTCGGGGACGAGCACGGCTACCGCAACGCCCAGGCGACGGTGCTCGCGCCGACGGGGACGATCTCGTTCCTCATGGACTGCGACACGACCGGCGTCGAGCCGGACTTCTCGCTCGTCAAGTTCAAGGAGCTCGTCGGCGGCGGGCAGATGACGATCGTCAACCGCACGGTGCCGCTCGCGCTGCGCACGCTCGGCTACCCCGACGAGCAGATCGCCGAGATCGAGGCCCACGTGAACGCCGAGGGCACGATCGTCGGCGCGCCGCACCTCGATCCCGACCACCTGCCGGTGTTCGACGTCGCGGTCGGCGAGCGGGCGATCTCGCACCTGGGCCACATCCAGATGATGGGCGCGGTCCAGCCGTTCATCTCCGGCGCGATCTCCAAGACGGTGAACCTGCCGGAGTCGGCGTCGGTCGAGGACATCGAGGACGCCTACGTGCAGGCGTGGAAGCTCGGGATCAAGGCCCTGGCGATCTACCGCGACGGGTCGAAGACCGCGCAGGCGCTGCGCACCGACGCCCAGGAGGGCCAGGGCGCGGACGCCGCGGCCGATGCGCCGGCCGCCGAGACCGGCCCCCGCCGGCGCCGGATGCCGCGCGAGCGGCAGTCGATCACGCACAAGTTCTCGATCGGCGGCCACGAGGGCTACATCACCGCCGGCATGTACGAGGACGGGACGGTGGGCGAGATCTTCCTCACCGACATCGGCAAGGAGGGCTCGACGCTGCGCGGGATGATGAACGCGTTCGCGACCTCGATCTCGATCTCGCTGCAGTACGGCGTGCCGCTCGAGACGCTCGTGCAGAAGTTCAGCTACATGCGCTTCGACCCGGAGGGCATCACGCAGAACCCGGAGATCCCGTTCGCGAAGTCGATGCCCGACTACATCATGCGCTGGCTCGCCTCGCGCTTCCTCGACACCGACACCCAGGAGGAGCTCGGGATCCTCACCCCCGAGGTCCGCGCGCGCAAGCTCGCGGCGGACGTCGCGATGTCGATCGCCTCGGATACGGCCGGACCGGCGACGAACGGCGGCGGGAACGGGAGCGGCGGGGCGGACGGCGGCGGGGCGTCGGCCCGGGCCAAGCCCCCGACCGACGCCCTGACCGATACGCCGCCCGTCGTCCCGGCGCGGCTCGCCGGCCTCGACCTCGGGCCCGCCTGCGGCCAGTGCGGCGGGATCATGCAGCGCACGGGCTCCTGCTACACGTGCCCGAGCTGCGGGAACAACACGGGCTGCGGGTAGGGGCGGGCTCGACGCCCTCCGGCGGCGTGACCGCCGGTCGCCGACCCGCCTACGGTTGCAGCGAGAACGGCGGGTAGCGGTCCGTCGTGAGCAGGAACGCGTAGGCGGTCACGCGCACCCCCCAGCGTCCGACGCCGACGACGAAGTCGAACAGCCCGCGCGGGTAGCGGCCGGTGAAGAGGATCGCGAACCACGCGATCACCACGCACACGAACGCCGCCAGGCTGAGGAACGCCAGGATGACGAGGTGCGGGATCGCGAGCAGCCACTTCACGAGCGGAAGCCAGCGATTGAGGTCGGTCGGCGCGTCGGGGTAGGCGATGTCCAGGCGCAGCGACTGCTGCTCGTCGGTCGACGGGTAGCGGTCGTCGAGCAGCGCCGCGTACAGGGTCACCCGCGAGGAGAAGCGCAGCAGCTCGAGGTTCCAGTCGAACCACCAGCGGGGGTACTTCTCCCGGAAGAGGATCATCAGGAGCGGCCCGGCGAAGAGCAGGCCCCCGGCGCCGACCACGACGGTCGTCGTGTTCGACCCCATGCTCCCCGAGTAGAGCTGCGTCGAGCCCGACACGGTGCCGAGCACGATCGCGATCGGGATGATCGTGAAGACGCGGAAGAACGTCGTCACGCGGTTCAGCGGGCGGTCGGGGTACTCGACCCCGAGGGCGGCCGGATAGCCGGGCGTGCCGGTAGCAGCTTCCATCGTGCGTTCCCTCTCGCGTAGTGACGTTTGGTGCCGAACGGCCGCGAGGCCGGCGCGATGCGGCATCCGGGCTCGCCCGCGTTCGCCGTCAGGCGACTACGGAGCCACCGACCCTCGCCACGGCGGCGGCGCGCCGTCCCGGAGAACCCTACCCGACCGTGTAGCGTCATCGCCCACGCCAAGAGAACGCAGGAGGAACCAGGGATGTCGGTGGCCAGCGAGGTGCAGGTGCGGGACCGGCTCTACGTCGGCGGCGCGTGGGTCGAGCCGTCCGGGCCGGGGACGATCGACGTGATCGAGAGCGCGAGCGAGGACGTGATCGGTCGCGTGCCGGACGCCGACGCGACCGACGTCGACCGGGCCGTGACCGCGGCACGCGCCGCGTTCGACGGCTGGGCCGCCACGCCGCTCGAGGAGCGCCTCGACGCCCTGGAGCGGGTCGGCGACGGGATCAAGGCGCGCCTGGACACGTTCGCCGAGACCGTCGCGCGCGAGCTCGGCATGCCGCTCGTGCTCGCCGGACCGGTCCAGGTCCGCGGCCCGATCGCGCAGTTCCGCGGGCAGCGCCGGCTCGCCGCGGAGATCGCGTGGCGGGAGGAGATCGGGAACTCCATCGTCCTGCGCGAGCCGGTCGGCGTGGTCGGCGCGATCACGCCGTGGAACTTCCCGCTCCAGCAGATCTCCACGAAGGTCGCGCCGGCCATGGCGGCCGGCTGCACCGTCGTGGTGAAGCCGAGCGAGATGACGCCGCTCACCGCGTTCCTGCTCGCCGACGTGATCGACGAGGCGGGGCTCCCGGCCGGCGTGTTCAACCTCGTCACCGGCGTCGGGCCGGTGGCCGGCGAGGCGCTCGCGGCGCACCCCCAGGTCGACGCGATCTCCTTCACGGGCTCCACGCGCGCCGGCCGGCGCGTCAGCGAGCTCGCGGCGCAGACGGTCAAGGGCGTGACCGTGGAGCTCGGCGGCAAGTCGCCCAACGTCGTCCTCGACGACGCGGACCTCGGCGCCGCCGTGCGGGACGGCGTCGCGAACTGCTTCCTGAACTCCGGCCAGGTGTGCAGCGCGCTGACCCGGATGCTCGTGCCGCGCGCGCGGCTGGCCGAGGCCGAGGCGCTCGCCGCGCAGGCCGCGGAGGCGACGAAGGTCGGCGACCCGTTCGCGGAGGGCACCTACGTCGGCCCGCTCGTCTCCGCCGCCCAGCGCGACCGGGTGCGCGCCTACATCGAGCGCGGCGTGGAGGACGGGGCGAAGCTGCTGACCGGCGGGCCCGAGGCGCCCGAGGGGCTCGAGCAGGGCTTCTACGTGCGCCCGACCGTGTTCTCCGACGTCGACCCGGACTCGACGATCGCCCAGGAGGAGATCTTCGGCCCCGTGCTGGCGATCATCCCCTACGACGACGACGACGACGCGGTGCGCATCGCCAACGACACGATCTACGGGCTCTCCGGCGCCGTCTGGTCGGGCGACGAGGAGCGGGCCATCTCCGTGGCCGCGCGCATCCGCACCGGCCAGATCGCGATCAACGGCGGGAGCTACAACCCGCTCGCCCCGTTCGGCGGCTTCAAGCAGTCGGGGCACGGCCGCGAGAACGGGCGCTACGGGCTCGAGGAGTACCTGACGGCGAAGGCGCTGCAGCGGTAGCCGGACCACCGGGGCGGGGTCCGGGCGGCGACGTCGCGCCAGGACACCTGGCCGGCCTCGTTACGCCGCGCGCCGCCGCGCCCCGCGCCGGCGCCGGCAGCGCCAGCGGCTCCGGCCGGGCGACGCCGTGCCCCTGCGCGACCCGGACGCCGAGCTCGCGCAGCGCGGCGGCGGTCTCCTCCCGCTCGACCCGCTGGGCGATGACCTCGCGGCCCATCCCATCCCGGACGACGCCGACGAGCGCCCGCACCAGCTCGCGGTCGACGGGCTCGAGCGCCCAGTCTCCGACCATCGCACCCTCGAGCTTCAGCCAGTCGAAGGGCAGTCGCCGCAGGTGGGCGAGCGAGCCGAAGCGCCGCCCGAAGTTGTCCAGCGCCACCAGGCAGCCGATCTCCTTGGCGCGCGCCGCGAACGCCGCGGCTCGGTCGAGACGGGCCGCGATCGCGTGCTCGCTGATCTCCAGGACGATCCGATCGGGCGGCACGCCGGCGGTCGCGAGCCGCTCGCCGAGCCGGTCGAGGCGCGCGGGCTCGGCGAGGGTGCGCGGCGCGAGGTTGATCCCGAGCCGCGGGTCGCCGCCGGCGGCGCGTTCGGCGGCGACGAGCGCGACCGCCCGCTCGAGGACCCAGGCGTCGAGGGCGGGCATGAGACCCAGCTGCTCGGCGGCCGAGAAGAAGCGGGCGGGCGCGAGCTCGCGGCCGTCGGCGGTCCGCAGCCGCGAGAGCACCTCGGCGTACACCCGCTGCCCGGTGCCGAGGTCCACCACCGGCTGCCCGTAGAGCACGAGGCGCCGCTGCTCGAGCGCCTCGCGAACCTCCGCGCCGACGGGGTCTTCCGCGCGAGAGCCGCTGCGCGGGCGACCGGCGTCCTCGTCCTCGGCCGGGGGTTCGAACATCACGGGGTCGGAGACGACGAGGTCCCGCGCCGCGCCCGCTTCGAGCGGCCGGGAGAAGCGGTACCCCTGGGCGAACGTGCAGCGCATGGCACGGAGGCGGGCGGCCTGCTCGTCGGTCTCCACGCCCTCGGCGACGACGCTCACGCCGAGCCCGCGCGCCATCGAGAGCACCGCCTCGACGATCGCCTCGTCCTCGCCGCCCGCCTCGAGGTCGGCGACGAAGGCGCCCTCGATCTTCAGCGCGTCGATCGGCACCCGCCGCAGGTAGGTCAGCGAGGAGTGCCCGGTGCCGAAGTCGTCGAGCACGATGTGGCAGCCCAGCGCCTTGAGCGCCGCGAGCGAGGCGGTCACCGCGCCGGCGTCCTCGCGCAGCGCCGTCTCGGTGACCTCGAGGCTGAGCCGGCTCGCCTCGAGCCCGGCGCCGCGCAGCACCTGGGACACCGCCCCCGGCAGGTCCGGGTCGGCGACCTGGCGGGGGGAGAGGTTCACGTACAGCGTCACCGGCCGGTCGGGGCGCGCCACCTGCCAGGCCGCGGCGTCGCGGCAGGCCTCGGCCAGCGCGTCGCGGCCGATCGCGCCGATCAGGCCGTTGCGCTCGGCGGCGGCGAGGAAGGCGGCCGCGCTCAGCTCGCCGCGCTGCGGATGGCGCCAGCGCATCAGGGACTCGAAGCCGACGAGATGCCCGGTGAGCAGCGAGACCACCGGCTGATAGAGGTTGCGGAACTCGTGTCGCACGAGCCCGCCGTGGAGGTCCTCGCCCGTCCGCAGGCGGCTCGCGGCGCGATCGCGGCGGCCGGCGTCGTAGCCCTCGACCCGGCCCGGTCCCCGCTCCCGCGCCGCGGCCAGCGCGATCTCGGCGCGCAGCAGCAGATCGGGGGCGCGCACCGCGCCGTCGCCGTCTCCGGGCAGCGCCCAGCCCGCGCAGGCGCTGAGGTGGCACGGGCGGTCGGCGGCCGACACCGCGGGCGCGAGGGTGGCGAGCGCCGCGCCGGCGAGCCGCGCCCCGCCCTCGGGGCCGCCGGGCTCGCGGGCGACGAGCGCGAAGGCGTCGCCGCCGACACGCGCGAGGAGATCCACGGGCCCGGCGACGCCGGCGAGCCGCTCGGCCACGGCGACGAGCAGGCCGTCGGCCGAGGGGCGCCCGAGCAGGTCGGCGAGGACGGTGAAGTCGTCGAGGTCGAGGATCACCAGGGCCGGCGTGGCGCCCTCGCGCAGCATGGAGTCGAGGCGCTCGAGCAGGCGCTCGCGGCCGGGGAGCCCGGTGAGCGGGTCGGGAGGAGGTCCCGCCGCGCCGGTGGGGTGCTGGTGGATCCGGGTGTCGCCGGGCGAGGTCACAGTGGGGGTCGCCTCGTTGCGAATGTCGCTTGTCCCCCTATCGGCATCTCGGCGCGCCGGCGGGAGCGCCGCCGCCGGGCGCCGCGGCGCGGCCGGCACCCGTTCACATCCCGATCACCCCGCGTTGACGGGAAGATCACGAATTGCAGGGCTTTTCGGCCTACCGTCGCGAAGCGACCGAAACGAGAGAACGAGCCGATGGAGGCCACCATGTCCCCCGACGGGACCAGCCGGGCCGACCTGCACTGCCACTCGACCGCGTCGCAGCTCAGCAAGCTGGGAGTCCAGCGCGCGCTCGGGATCCCGGAGTGCGCCACCCCGCCCGAGGAGGTCTACGCCCTCGCCAAGCGGCGCGGGATGGACTTCGTGACGATCACCGACCACGACACGATCTCCGGCGTGCTGGAGATCGCCGACCGCCCGGACGTCTTCGTCTCGGTGGAGCTCACCACGTGGTTCCGCGACGAGGACCGCGCGGTCCACGTCCTGTGCTGGGGCATCACGCCGGAGGACCACGCGTGGCTGCAGGCTCACGCGCGCGACGTCGAGACCTGCGCGGCCTACCTCCACGAGCACGACGTCGCCTGCGCGCTCGCCCACCCCTTCTACGCGGTCGAGGCGCCGCTGCTGCCCCGCCACCGCCGGCGCCTGGCCCAGCTCTTCCCGGCGTGGGAGGTGCGCAACGGCGCCCGCGCGCCCGAGCTCAACGCGCCGGCCGCGACGTACGTCGAGACCCACGGCGGCACCGGCGTCGGCGGCTCCGACGACCACGCCGGCGTCGACATCGGCCGCACGTACACGGCCACCCGTCGGGTGACCGGGCCGACGGCGTTCCTCGCCGAGGTCCGGGCCGGGGCGTGCGCCGCGGGCGGGCGCCAGGGCAGCGCGGCGAAGTGGGCCCACGCCGCGGTGGCCCTGGCCGCGCGCGCCGTCGGCGTCGAGGGCGCCGAGACGCCCGACCCGCGCGCCACCTGGGACATCGTCGAGCGGGTCATGCGCCAGGGCGACGCGCGGCGCGGCGAGGGCGGCGGCGAGCTCGGGCCGGAGGAGGCCCGCCGCCTGGTGGGCGCCTGGCTCGACGCGATGGCGCTCCCGCGCGACGTGACGGCGCTGCTGGAGCTCCTGCAGGCGCCGGACTTCAGCCACTCCGCGCTGGAGCGACGGGCGCGCCGCATCCACGAGCGCCGGCTGCGCGCCGCCGCGGGCGCCGCGGCGGCGGACCCGCGGATCGAGGCCCTCGGCGCCGCGGCCCGGGACCTCGCGGCCGCCTGCACGACCGTGATCCCCTACGTCCCGGCGGCGGCGTTCCTCGCGCGCGAGCGGGCGAAGGTGGCCCCCGGCCGCGAGGAGCCGCCGCGGGTCGCGGTCGTCGCCGACGGGATCGGCGCGATGCACGGCGTGACCCACGCACTCGCGCAGCTCCGCGAGCACGGCGTGCCGGGCCACGAGGTCGAGGTCATCGGCACCGACGCGGATCTCGACCGGCGTCTCGCGTCGGTCACCGAGATCCCGGTGCCCCACTACCCCGGCCTGCGGCTCGGCGTCCCCAGCCTGCACGGGGTGGTCGACGCGCTCGCCGACGGCCGCCACGACCTCGTCCACCTCACGGCGCCCGGGCCCGCGAACCTCGCGGTGGCGCTCGTCGCGCGGATGATGGGCACGCCGGTCGTCGGCTCCTACCACACCGAGCTCGCGGCCTACGCGGAGCTCCGCGTCGAGGACCCGGCGTTGCACGCCGCGGCACGCGCCGCGCTGGCGGCGTTCTACCGCCACGTCGGCGTCGTGCTCTCTCCCAGCGCCGCGGCCGACGCCTCACTGCGCGACCTCGGCGTCGACGGCGCGCGGATCGCCCGCTGGGACCGCGGCGTCGACACCGTGCGCTTCGACCCGAGCCGGCGCACGCGGCCGGCCGATGACGGGCGCGTCGTGTGCCTCTACGCGGGCCGGCTGACCCGCGAGAAGGGCATCGATCTCCTGGCCGAGGCGATGCGCGACGCGCGCCGCCGCGACCGCCGGCTGGAGCTCGTGGTGGCCGGCGAGGGTCCCGAGGCCGGGCGGCTCGACGGGATCGCGCGGCCGCTGGGGCGGCTCGAGGGCCAGGACCTCGCCCGGGCGTACGCCGACGCCGACCTCTTCGTCTTCCCGAGCCGCACCGACACGTTCGGCCAGGTCGTGCTCGAGGCGCAGGCGAGCGGGCTCCCGGTGATCGCCGTGGCCGAGGGCGGGCCCCGGGAGCTCGTCGAGGACGGCGTGACCGGTCGGCTGACCGCGGCCGACCCCGCGGCGCTCGCCTCGGCCATCGCCTCGCTCGCCGGCGACCCCGCGGGACGGGCGCGGGCCGGCACGGCGGCGCGCCGCGCCGCGCTCGGGCGCAGCTGGGCGGCGAGCACGGAGCGTCTCGCGGCGGGCTACCGGCGCGCGCTGGCGCCGCCGCCCACCGCGCAGCGGCGGGCGGCGTAGGGGTCCGGCGCGCCGCGGTCGCGATCGGCGGAGCGACGCCCGGCGCGGCCACGTCCGGTGCGCCGTTCCTCGATGTCTTTCGCCGGTCTGACCTCGGCCCGCCGGCCCCCTTACCCCGCCAGCGGCACGCCCGGGTTGGCCGGGTCCCGCTCGGAGACCCCGTGCGGGGAGCCGTAGGCGGCGAGCAGGTCGAGGAACGGCACCGGATCGAAGGCCTCGGGGCCGAGCACTCCGGTGCCCGACCAGGCCCCCGTGGCGAGCAGCTCCATGGCGACGACCGGGTTGAGCGCCGTCTGCCAGACCACGGCCTGGCACCCGTAGTCGCGCATCGTCGTCGCGTTGTCGGCCGCGTGGTAGAGGTAGGTGGCGCGGGGCTCCCCGTCCTTGCCGCGGCCGGTGACCAGCGTGCCGGCGCACGTCTTGCCGGTCATCCGCTCGCCGAGCGTGGCCGGGTCCGGGAGCACCGCGGCGACGACGTCGCGCGGCGCCACCTCGACGCCGCGCACGCCGATCGGCTCGGTCGCGTCGAGACCGAGCTTGTGCAGGGTCCTCAGCACCCCGATGAACTCCTCGCCGAGCCCGTACTTGAAGGTGCAGCGCTCGACGTCCACCCAGCGCGGGATGAGGACGACCTCCTCGTGCTCGACGTTCACGCACTCGACCGGGCCGATGCCCTCGGGGAACTCGAAGACCTCGGGCTCGGAGAACGGCGGCGTGGTGAACCAGCCGCGGCCCCGCTCGTAGATCAGCGGCGGGTTGAGGCACTCCTCGATCGTCGTCCAGATCGAGAAGGTCGGCGCGAAGTCGTAGCCCTCCACGACGAGGTTCGCCCCGTCGCGCACCCCGGCCTCGTCGATGTGGGAGAAGAGGTGGTCGGCGGCGAAGCGAGCGGCGACGTCGGAGAACCCCGGCTCGACGCCGATCCCCACGAGCTGGAGCAGGCCGGCCGCCTCCCACTGCTCCGCGACCGCGAACTGGGCGTCGCCGAGCATGACGCCCGTGGCCTCGTACGGCGCCTCGGGATGGCGCTCGGAGAGCGTCGCGGCCATGTCGAGGTAGGCGCAGCGGGCCCCGAAGGCGGCCTCGTAGATCGGCGGGTTGAACCGCGGGTCACAGGCGTTGAGGACGAGGTCCGCGTCCTCGGCGCGCATCAGCCCCTCGAGCGCCTCGGCGTCGGACGCGTCGACCTGGGCCCAGCCGAAGCGGTCGTCGTCCAGGCGCTCGACCACGGCGCGCGCGCGGTGGATGTCGACGTCGGCCAGGACGAGCCGGTCGAAGAACTCGCGGCGCCGGGCGATGGCCGCGGCGGCGGAGCCCACCCCGCCCGCGCCGACGATGAGGATCTTCATGGCGCGGAAACGTACTGTCCCGCGCGGGCGGCGACGCGCCGGGCCTTGGGGGTCCCCGGCGCGGCGGGTCCGGCCCCCGATGCTTGGCGGCGGGTTTTGTCTATATTCTGGATCAGGTTTCGGGCCTTGCACCCGGCCAGTCCCCGTGATCCGACCGAAAGGCAGCGCCATGAGCGTCACCGACGAGCTGCTCCGCAACGCGGAGGCCTACGCCGGGAGCTTCGACAAGGGCGATCTCCCGCTCCCGCCCGGCCGCAAGGTCGCGGTCCTCGCGTGCATGGACGCGCGCCTGAACCCGTACGGGCTCCTCGGGCTCCAGGAGGGCGACGCGCACGTGATCCGCAATGCCGGCGGCGTGGTGACCGACGACGAGATCCGCTCGCTGGCGATCTCCCAGCGCCTGCTCGGCACCGAGGAGATCGTCCTCATCCACCACACCGACTGCGGCATGCTCACCTTCACCGACGACGACTTCAAGCGCTCGGTGCAGGACGACGTCGGGATCAAGCCCGAGTGGGCGGCCGAGGCCTTCGGCGACCTCGACGAGGACGTCCGGCAGTCCATCGCGCGGATCAGGGCGAGCCCGTTCATCCCCCGCAAGGACAGCGTGCGCGGCTTCGTCTACGACGTCGAGACCGGGAAGCTGCGCGAGGTGAGCTGACCTTCGAGCGACGGCGCGGGAGCGTCGCGAGCCTCGGGCGGGGTACCGCCCGAGGACGGCTCGTCCCCGAGGGCCCCGGTCGCCGAAGCGGCCGGGGCCCTCGGTCGTTCGAGAGGGACGTCGCACCTGATATAGTTAGCAACGCTAATCACCTTGGAGCCCGCCGCCACCACCACGTCCCCCACCACCACCGACCTCGCCGCCCACCTGCGGCTGAGCGTGACGCGCACGGCCCGCCGCCTGCGCCAGGAGGCCGGATCGGGGCTGACGCCCTCCCTCGCCGCGGCGCTGGCCACCGTCGAGCGCCACGGGCCGCTCGCCCCGAGTGCCCTGGCGGCGGCGGAGCGGATCCGGCGCCCGACCGCCACCCGGATCGTCGGGCGCCTGGAGGACGACGGCCTCGTCGCGCGGGCGCCCGACCCGGACGACGGCCGCGGGTGCCTCGTGCGCATCACTCCGCGCGGCCGCGCGCTGCTCCGCAGCCTGCGCTCCCGCAAGACCGCCTTCCTCGCGCGGCGCCTGGAGGCGCTCGACCCCGAGGACCGGGCGGCCCTCGACCGCGCCGCCCGGCTGCTCGACCGCCTGCTCGAGGACACCCCGTGAGCGGCGCCCTGCGGGCCTCGTTCCGCTCCCTTCAGGTGCCGAACTACCGGCGCTACTTCGCCGGCCAGATCGTCTCGCTCAGCGGCAACTGGATGCAGACGGTGGCCGAGATGTGGCTGGTGCTGCGGCTCACCGGAAGCGGGACGGCCGTCGGCCTGGCGGCAGCGCTGCAGTTCCTCCCGATGCTGCTCGGCGCCGCCTGGGGCGGGCTGCTGGCCGACCGGCTCCCGAAGCGGCGCCTGCTCGTCGCGACCCAGGCGGCCATGGCGATTCCGGCGCTCGTGCTCTTCGCGCTCGCCCTCGGGGGCGCCCCGCCGCTGTGGGCGGTGCTGGCGCTGATCCTCGCCCGCGGGACGGTCAACGCCGTGGACCACCCGACGCGCCAGGCCTTCATCGTCGAGATGGTCGGGCCCGACCGGCTGCTCAACGCCGTGTCGCTCAACGCCGCGCTGATCAACTCCGCCCGCGTCATCGGCCCCGCGCTGGCCGGCGTGCTCATCGCCACGGTCGGGATCGCGCCGTGCTTCGCGATCAACGCCCTGACCTTCCTCGTGATGATCGGGATGCTCGCCGGGATGGACCGCTCGGCGCTGCGCAGCGCGGAGCCCGCCTCGCGCTCGCCGGGCCAGGTGCGGCGCGCCGTGGCCCACGTGCGCGCGACGCCGGAGCTGCGGATCCCACTGCTGCTCATGGCGCTGGTGGGCACGCTCGCCTTCAACTTCCAGGTCGTGCTGCCGCTGCTCGCCCGCTTCGCGTTCGGCGACCACGACGGCGGGGCGTACGCCGCGCTGACCACCGCGATGGGGCTCGGCGCCGTCGCCGGCGCGCTCGTCATGGGGGCGCGGGGACGCCCGAAGCCCGTCTTCATCACCGGAGCCGCCGTCGCCTTCGGCCTCGTGATGCTGCTCACCGCGGCGGCGCCGACCCTGCCGCTCGCGCTCGCCGCGCTCGTCCTCACCGGCGCGGCCAGCGTCGCGTTCGCGGCGAGCGTGAACTCCTCGCTCCAGCTCTCCACCCGCCCGCGGATGCGAGGCCGGATCATGGCCCTCTACGCGATGGTCTTCCTCGGCTCGACGCCGCTCGGCGGACCCCTCACCGGGTGGCTGGCGGGTTGGGCCGGGCCGCGCGCCGCGCTCGTCCTCGGCGCCGCCGCGGCGATCGCCGGGGGCCTCGCCGCCCGCGTCGCCTACCGGCGGGCGGGCATCCCGCTCGACCGCCCCGCCGGCCCCCCGGCCGGTGCCGTCGCGACCCCGGTTCAGGGCCGGTTGAGGTGGCCCCGCTACCCTCGTCGCAGAGCCGACGATGGGCACCGAATCGAGCGAGCGCCACGAGCGCAGCGGGTCGCGCCGTCCCGAGCGGCCTCCCGCGAAGGACCCGGAGCGCCGCGAAGCGGGGCCGGGCTGGCGCGTCGAGGGCGCCCGCAACAAGGAGCCCAAGCCCGAAGGTAGGCCCTCGCTGCCCTCCGGGCCGCGCCGCTGGCTGCCGCTCGTCGTCGGGCTGCTCGTCCTGCTGGGGATCAACTACTGGATCTCCTCCCGCGCGCTCGAGCCGAACCCGCGGGTCCGCATCCCCTACAACCCGACGTTCCTCCGCCAGGTCGACAGCGGGAACGTGAAGGAGATCTCCTCGGAGAGCTCCTCGCTGCAGGGGGAGTTCAAGGCCAAGGTCCGCTACCCGGCCGGCAAGGACGGCCAGGACGCCACGCGCTTCTCGACCGAGATCCCGGCCTTCGCGAACACCGACCAGCTCTCGAAGCTCCTGCAGGAGAAGAACGTCACGATCAACGCGAAGAAGGCGGACGCCGGGCCCTCGCTGTTCACGAGCCTGCTGCTCGGCTTCGGCCCGACGATCCTCCTCGTCGTCCTCTTCGTCGTCCTCATGCGCCGCGCCGCGGCGCAGGCCGGCGGCGGGCTCTCGAGCTTCGGGCGCTCGCGCGCCCGGCGGGCCGAGGCCTCCGAGCAGCGCGTCGCGTTCAACGACGTCGCCGGGATCGACGAGGCCAAGCACGAGCTCTCGGAGATCGTCGAGTTCCTCCGCACGCCGGAGCGCTACCAGCGCCTGGGCGGCCGGATCCCGCGCGGCGTCCTGCTCTCCGGCCTGCCCGGGACGGGCAAGACGCTGCTCGCCCGCGCCGTGGCCGGCGAGGCCGACGTGCCGTTCTTCAACATGTCCGCCTCGGAGTTCGTCGAGATGATCGTCGGCGTCGGCGCCTCCCGCGTCCGCGATCTCTTCCGCCAGGCGAAGGAGGCGGCCCCGAGCATCATCTTCATCGACGAGCTCGACGCCATCGGGCGGGCGCGCACCGCCGGCAACTCCGGCTTCGGCGGCAACGACGAGCGCGAGCAGACGCTGAACCAGATCCTCACCGAGATGGACGGGTTCGAGTCGGGTGACAGCGTCATCGTGATGGGGGCGACGAACCGGCCGGAGACGCTCGACCCGGCGCTGCTGCGCCCCGGCCGCTTCGACCGCCGCGTCGCCGTGCAGCCCCCCGACCGCGACGGGCGGGTCCAGATCCTCCGGGTCCACACGCGCGGCAAGCCGCTCGCCGCCGAGGTCGACCTCGGCGCGATCGCCTCCTCGACGCCGGGCATGGTCGGGGCGGACCTGGCCAACCTGGCCAACGAGGCCGCGCTGCTCGCCGCGAGCCGCGACCACGAGGAGATCGCCCAGTCGGACTTCAGCGACGCGCTGGAGAAGATCGTGCTCGGGGCCGAGCGCAAGGTCATGATGGGCGAGGAGGACCGGCGCCGCACCGCCTACCACGAGGCCGGGCACGCGATCGTCGGGATGCTCACCCCGGGCGCCGACCCGGTCCGCAAGGTCTCGATCATCCCTCGCGGGCAGGCGCTCGGCGTCACCTTCTCGGCGCCCGACCGCGACCCGTTCACCTACGGGGAGGAGTACCTGCTCGCGAAGATCCGCGTCGCGCTCGGCGGCCGGGTGGCCGAGGAGCAGGTGCTGGGCGACCTCACGACCGGCGCGGAGTCCGACATCCAGCAGCTCACGGCGATCGCCCGCCAGATGGTGGGCCGCTGGGGCATGAGCGAGCGGATCGGGCCGATCGCCGTGATCCCGCGCGACGGCGTCGGACCCCTGCTGCCGGGCGCCGCGGAGACCTCCCAGGAGACCCAGCAGATCCTCGACGCGGAGGTCCGGCGGATCGTCGACGAGGCGCACGGGGCCGTCACCCGCCTGCTGACCGACCACCGCGCCAGCCTCGACGCGCTGGCCGCCGCCCTGCTCGAGCGCGAGACGCTCGACGAGGTCGACGCCTACGCCGCCGCCGGGATCACGCGTCGGCCGGCGAGCGAGGAGCCTCCGCTCCCGGATCGGCCGCCATCGCCGCCGCCTCCGCGCGCAGCGCCCGTCGCTCCCGGAGCTTGAACCACACGAGCGCGCCGACGAGCGCCGCCCCCGCCGCCACGGCGGCCCACACCCCGACCTGCTCGACGAGCCGCTCGCCGGTCGCCCCGAGGAAGTAGCCGAGCAGACCCACCGAGGTCGCCCAGCAGATCCCCCCGAGCGCGTTCCAGAGGAAGAACGACCGCGGCGGCATGCGGTTCGCCCCGGCGAGGACGGCCGCGGTGATGCGCAGCAACGCGACCCAGCGCCCGAGGAACACGGCCTTGGCGCCGTGGCGCGCGAAGAACCGGTCGCCGTGGTGGAGCACCAGCATCCGGCGCGCGTAGAGGGGGCCGGGCCGCTCGAGCAGCCGCCGGCCGCCCTTGCGGCCGATCCAGAAGCCGAGGTTGTCGCCGACGATCGCGCCGAGCGCCGCGGCGACGATGACCCACTCGATGTCCAAGCGCCCGCGGTTCGCGGCGATCGCGGCCACGAGCAGCGCCGTCTCGCCCGGCACCGGCACGCCCATGGACTCCACGCCGATGAGCAGGCCGACGATGAGGTACCCGGCGTGGTCGGGCACGTCGATCAGCGCGCCGAGCACGAGCAGGCCGATCACCCGCGGGCTCCGGGCGGCGAGCGGGTCCCCGGAGGCCGGCGGGCGACCGCGAGCAGCGACAGCCCGACGGGCAACGATCCACCCCGCCCGAGCCACGCCGCCTCGAGTCGCATCGGCCCGGCCAGCACCCCGTCGAGCCGGGACGGCGTGAGCTCGAGATCGGAGCGGCCGCGGTCCGCGCCTCGTCCCACCGCGCGCTCCGCGACCCGCAGGGCCGCGGCGGGCGCCAGCAGCAGGGAGTTGAACGCGGTCAGGCGCTCGAGCGTCCAGCCGCCCCCCGACAGCGCCGCCCGCAGCGTTCGCCGCGTGTAGCGGCGGCGGTGCTGGTTGACGACGTCGTGCGAGGACCACAGCGCGGGGTGGGCGGGCACCGTGACGACGAGCCGTCCACCGGGCGCGGTGACCCGCAGCAGCTCGCGGAGCACGGCGCGGTCGTCGTCGGTGTGCTCGACCACGTCGAGGCAGGTGACCAGCCCGAAGGTGCCCTCCGGCCAGGGCAGCGCCTCGAGCGAGCCGACGCGGGCGTCGACGTGACCACGCTCGCGCGCCCGCTCGACCGCGGCGGCGCTGGCGTCGAGGCCGGCGACCGAGCCGTAGGCCACGAGCTCGTCGAGCGTGCGCCCGGACCCACAGCCCGCGTCGAGGATCCTGCCGCCGGGCGGCGGACCGAGGCGATCCAGCTCCGCGCGCAGGACGGCGCGGCGCCCCCGGTACCACCAGTGGCGCTCGTCGTGGTCCAGCATGGCCGCGTGCTCGCGCTCGTCCACGGCCGGATGTTCGCGCATGCGCGGCCGGGCGGGCCGCCAGCCTACGAGCCCGCCCCCACCAGCGGCGGTGGGTCGGCCGCCCGGCGCGGCTCCGGCGTGCCGACCGCGTCGCCGGCCGGCGCGATCCGGCCCGCGGCGCCGACCGACCACAGCAGCGCCATCCACGTCGCGACCGCGAGGGTCACGTGGATCCAGACGACCTCGGCGGGGAGCTCGGTGCGGTACTGCGCGATCCCCACCACGCCCTGGGCGGCCAGGAGGCCGAGCACGACGAGGAGCGGCCGCACGGCGCGCCGGTCGCCGCCGCGCCGGCGGAGCAGCAGCACGACGCCGACGACCGCGAGCCCGAGCGCCACGGCCAGCGCCCCGTGGCGCTGCACGATCCAGCTCAGCGTGTCGGCCCCGCGGAAGTCGAGGCGGCGCACGACGTCGCCCGTCCCCGCCGCCGCCGGCATGTGGCCCCGACGCGGTCGCCGCGGTGCCGAGGAGGATCGTGGCCGAGCCGAGCGGCAGGAGCGCGCGGACCGACCAGGTCCCGAGCCGGTCGGCGGAGCGGCCCCGCTCGCCCGGCTCGAAGGTCGCGCACCAGGCGAGCGCGAAGGCCGCGTCGAGGATCATCATCGACAGCACGTAGTGCGCCATGACGTAGCCCGGCGCGAGGCCCGACTCGACGGTCAGGGCGCCGAGGCCGGCCTGGGCGACCACCCCGATCGGCAGCAGGACCCCGATCGCCGCCAGCTCGCGGCGGTACGGGCGGCGGAAGAAGCCGAGCAGCGCGGCGCCGATCGCCGCGAGGCCGACGAGTCCGGAGAGCATCCGGTTGCCGTACTCGATCCAGGCGTGGGTCTCGAGCGGCGGCGCGACCCCGCCGTAGCACTTGGGCCAGTCCGGGCAGCCGAGGCCCGAGCCGGTCAGGCGAACGGCGGCGCCCGAGAGCACGATGAGCGCGAGGGCGCCGAGCGCGACGTAGGTCACGCGGCGGAACGCTCGCGGGAGAGATCTCGAATCGGCGCAGCCGCTGGAGCATCGGGACCGGGGATGATGCCGCACCGGCGGCGCCTTGCGCGCGCCTGGCGCGACGGCGCCGGCCGGCCCGCGCCGGCGCGCGGCGACGTAGGCTCCACCCCGCCCGTGCAGATCGTCCTCGCCACCCACAGCCTCGTCTCGTTCGGCGGCAGCGAGAGCTACCTGCTGACGGTCGCCGAGCACCTCGAGCGCCTCGGCGCACGCGGTGGCGATCGCGGCAGCCGCTCAGGGGGAGGCGGCGGAGAGCGCGCGCGACCGGGGGCTGAGCGTGCCGGAGCGGCCGGAGCGGCTGCCCGAGGGCCCGGACGCCGTGATCGCCCAGGACCATCCGAGCGCGCTCGCCATGGCCGAGCGCTATCCCCGCCGCGCCGCGGCTGTTCGTCTGCCACAGCGCGCTGCTCGACGTGGGCCAGCCGCCGGCCATCGACGGCGTGATCGGCGCGGCGGTGGTGATGAGCGAGCGCGTCGCCACGCGCATCCGGGCGCTCGCCGGCGCGCCGGCGGAGATCCACCGGCTTCGCCAGCCCATCGACCTCGACCGCTTCGCCCCCCGGGGCGAGATCGCGGCGCGCCCGCGCCGGGCGCTCCTGCTCGGCAACTACCTGCGCGGCGCGCGGCGCGAGGCCGTGGTCGGGACGCTCGCCGAGGCGGGCATCGAGGTGGACCAGGTGGGCGCCACGGGACCGCGACACACGAGCCCGAGGTGGCGATCGCGACGGCCGACATGGTGATCGGCTACGGGCGCTCGGTGCTGGAGGGCATGGCGTGCGGACGCGCGGCCTACGTGCTCGACTACAACGGCGGCGACGGATGGGTCACCCCGGAGACCTGGGCGGCCCACGAGGCGCGCGCCTTCGCCGGGCGATCGACGGACGACGTCGTGGACGCCCGGCGCCTGCGCGCCGATCTCGACCGCTACAACCCGGCCATGGGCACGGCGAACCGGGACCTCGCCGTCCTCCACCACGACGCCCGCGACCACGCGCGGGCGCTCGTCGAGATCGGCCGCGGGCTCGGTGCGGCGAACCCGCCGCCCGCCCCGCTCGCGGAGCTGGCCCGTCTGGTCCGCATCGCCTGGCGCGCGGAGGGCCGCGCCGCGGATCTCGCCCGTCGAGCTCGACGAGGCGCGGCTCGCCCAGGACGCGCAGGTCGCCGAGATGTGGACCCGGATCCACGGGGCCGAGGCGCTGACCGCGGCGTCGGAGGCGGCGGCCGCGGACGCGCGGGAGGAGACGGCGGACCTGCGGGGCCAGCGCCGCGTCCGGCTCGCCAACCGGCTCGCGGGGCCGTTCGACCGCCGGCGCGCCCGGCGCGATTGAGCGCCGCCGAGCGGCCCGGCCCCGCGGAACGCGCTGCTAGCGTTCGAGCGCGGTGACCACCCAGACCGCCACGCCCCCAGCCGCGGCGGGGCACGCGGCCGCCACCGCGCGCCCCCCGGCCGTCTCCGTCGCGGGGGTCAGCAAGACCTTCCGCCTGCCGCACCAGCAGTACTCGACGCTCAAGGAGCGGGCGCTGCACCCGTTCCGCGTCGCGCGACGTTCGACGAGCTGCACGCGCTCGAGGACGTCAGCTTCGAGGTCGCGCAGGGCGAGTTCTTCGGCATCGTCGGACGCAACGGCGCGGGCAAGAGCACGCTGCTGAAGTGCCTGGCCGGCATCTACGGCGTCGACCGCGGGCGAGATCGCGGTCTGCCGGGCGGCTGTCGCCGTTCATCGAGCTCGGCGTCGGCTTCAACCCCGACCTCACGGCGCGCGACAACGTCGTGATCAACGCGATCATGCTCGGCCTGTCGCGCCGCGCAGGCGCGCGCGCGCTTCGACGACGATCATCGCCTTCGCCGAGCTCGAGGAGTTCGTCGACCTGCAAGCTCAAGAACTACTCGTCGGGCATGCACGTGCGGCTCGCGCTTCTCGGTGGCGATCCAGGTCGACGCCGACATCCTGCTCATCGACGAGGTGCTGGCCGTCGGCGACGCCGCCTTCCAGCAGAAGTGCTTCGAGCGAGTTCCACCGGCTCAAGACGGAGGGCCGGACGATCCTGTTCGTCACCCACGACATGGCACTCGGTCGAGCGCTTCTGCGACCGCGCGATGCTGCTCGAGCGCGGCGCGGATGCGTCGCGATCGGCGAGCCCGCGCGACGATCGCGCGCGCGCTACAACGAGCTGAACTTCGGGCGAGCTCGCCCACACCGAGACGCCGGCGAGGCCGGCGCGCTTCGGCGACGGCCGGCGGAGATCGTGCGACGCCTGGTTCGAGGACGACGGGCGAGCGGGTCGGCCGAGGCCTCGCAGCAGGGCGCGCGCTGCCGGATGTGCTTCGAGGTGCGCTTCCGGACGGCGACGTCGACGACCCGGTGTTCGCCGTCACGCTGCGCAACGAGGTCGGCCACACGATGCTTCGTCGCGCGCAGCGGCGACCGACGGGCGCGCCGACGGGCCGCTTCGCCGCCGGCGAGACGGTCGACGTCCGCATCGAGTTCGAGACGTGGCTCGCCCCGAGCCGCTACCGGCTCAGCGCCGTCGGTCGCCCGTCCGCGGCACCGGCGCGGACGCGCTCGACGCCCGCGAGGACGTCGACGTCGTTCATCGTCCACGGCGCGCACGCCACCGGCGGCATCGTCGACCTGCCCTTCGATCGAGGTCGAGCGCTCGTGAGCGCCGCGGTGAGCGCCGCACGCCGCGCCAGCGGGTCCACGGGCCCGTCCGCGCTTCGGCGGCGACGCTGCGGCGCTTCTGGAACCTGACGCTCACGCTCGCGCGTCACCGACTTCAAGCTGCGCTTCTTCGGCTCGGTGCTCGGCTACCTGTGGACGCTCGATGCGGCCGCTGCTGCTGTTCGGCGTCCTCTACGTCGTCTTCACGCGAGGTCGTCACGCTTCGGCGCCGGGATCGACGTTCTACCCGGTCTACCTGCTCAGCTGCGATCGTGCTGTTCACCTTCTTCGCCGAGGCCACCGGCGGCGCGGTGACGCTGCCTGATCGACCGCGAGAGCCTGCTGCGCAAGATCCACTTCCCGCGCCTGGTCGATCCCGCTCTCGGTCGCGCTGACCGCGCTGTTCAACCTCGGCTGAACCTGATCGCCGTGCTCGATCTTCGCGCTGGTCTCGGGCGTGGAGCCGCGCTGGACGCTGGCTCGAGCTGCCGCTGCTCGATCGCGCTGCTCGTGCGTGCTCGCGACCGGCGTGGCGATGCTGCTCTCGGCGCTCTACGTGCGCTACCGCGACGTCGCAGCCGATCTGGGAGGTGCACCGCGCAGGTGCTCTTCTACGCCTCGCCGATCCTCTACGTCGCGGCGCAGTACAAGCGAGCTCGAGCCGCGTACGCGCTGGCCAACCCGATCGCGGCGATCCTGACCCAGATGCGCCACGCGTTCATCGACCCGTCGGCCCCGACGGCGGCCGCGGCCATGGGCTCGGACTGGCGGCGCTGCTCGTGCCCGCTGGCGTCATCGCGGGCGATCTTCGCGCCTCGGCCTCTGGGTCTTCGACCGCGAGGCGCCGCGCATCGCGGAGAATCTCTGAGGGTGCTGTCGGCAGGCGACAGGGAGCACGACAGCGCCGCCGGCCGAGCGCGAGCTCGCCGCCCTGCGCGCGCGCGTGGCGGCGCTCGAGGCCGAGCGCGCCGAGCTGCAGGCCCGCGCGAACGCCGCGGTCGCCGCCGCGGCAGGAGCGCACCTACTGGCTCGACCGCTGGCACCTCGACCTCAACGCGCTGATGCGCCGCGCCCGGGCGCCGGCCGAGTTCCGCGCGCGTGCGTGCGCGCGGGGCGCTCGGTGCGCTGGACGGTCGAAGCGGGCAGCGCCGGCGCCTGCGCGGCCGTGAGCGCGTCTCGGTCGTCATCCCGGTCAAGGACGGCGCGCGCTACCTCGAGGAGCTGCTCGCCGCGCTGCGGCGCGAGGGCGCCGACGAGGTCCTCGTGATCGACTCGGGCTCGCGCGACGGCTCGGTCGCGATCGCCCGCGCGGCCGGCGCCGAGGTGCTCGAGATCGCGCCCGGCGGAGTTCGGCCACGGGCGCACGCGCAACCTCGGCGTCGAGCGGACCGACCGGCGAGCTGATCTGCCTTCCTCACCCAGGACGCGACCCCGGTCCCGGCTGGCTCGCCGCGTACCGCGAGGCGTTCGCGCTCGACGAGCGGGTCGGCGCCGCGTACGGCCCGCACCTGCCGCGCGCCGACACGAGCCCGATGATCGCGCGCGAGCTGGAGGAGTTCTTCGCCGGCTGCTCCCCGAGGCGCGCCGCCGGACGCTCCAGCGCTCAGGGTCCGGCGACCCCACGTTCCTCTCGAACGTCAACGCCTGCTACGCCGCGAGGCTGCTGGAGGCAGATCCGCTTCCGCGACGTCCCCTACGCCGAGGACCAGGCCTTCGCGCGCGACCTGCTCGGCGGCCGGCTGGCGCAAGGTCTACCACCCCGGCGCGGCGGTGCTCCACGCGCACGACTACCCGCTGCGGCGAGTTCATGCGCCGCTACTTCGACGAGTACCGCGGGCTGCGCGCAGACGACTCGGCCACGTCGAGCCGTTCGGGGTGCGCTCGACGGCGCGGCACGTGCGCGCGCAGGTCGCGGCGCGACCGCCGCTGGATGCTCGAGCAGCGGCGTCCCGGCGGCCGAGCGGCGCCGCGCTGGACCGCGCGCTCGGCCGTCCACCACGCGCGGCCGGCGGGTCTTCTCGGCGCTCGGCTCGCCGCGCCGACCGCGCTCCCGGCGCGCGGTGCGGCGGCGACTCTCGCTCGAGGGGCGCGGGACGCGGCCGCGCCGGACGGCGCGGCGCCGCCGACGGGCGAGGACGCGGCGCCGCCCGCGCGTCACGCACGTCGCCGGCACCTCGCCGGGCGCGTACGCACCGCCGCGCGACGGAACTGGCGCGAGCGGGGCCGGCCCCGCTGCTCGACCCGGTCCCCGGCATGGCCGCAGCGCGCAGCCGCTGCACCTCGCGGTCGTGGTCCCGCCGTTCGGCCGCGGGCAGCGGCGGGCACAACACGATCTTCCAGATCGTCGTCGAGCTCGAGCGGCGCGGGCACACGTGCTCGATCTGGCTCGACGACCCCTTCGGCACCAGCAGGACGAGCAGGCCGGCCGTGCTGCGCCGAGCGAGATCCGCGAGTGGTTCGCGCCGTTCGAGGCGGCCCGTCTACAAGGGCTTCGACGCGACTGGTACGGCGCCGACGTCGCGATCGCGACCGGCTGGCAGACCGTCTACCCGGCGCTGCGCGCTCGACCGAGTGCCGCGCGCGGGCCTACCTCGTCCACGACCACGAGCCGCGAGTTCTACGCGACCTCGGTCGAGCGCACTGCTCGCCGCGCGACACCTACGACTACGGCCTGCACTGCATCGCCGCCAGCCCGTGGCTGCGCGACCTGCTGTCGAGCGCTACGGCGCGACCGCCGAGCCGTTCCAGCTCGGCGTCGACCACGACGATCTACCGCCCGCGGCCGGTCGACGCGCCGCCGCGACACGGTCGTCTTCTACGCGCGCCGCACGACCGCCGCGCCGCGCCGTGCCGCTCGGGCTGCTGGCGCTCGAGGAGCTCACGCGCCGCCGGCCGGACCTGCGGGTCGTGCTGTTCGGCGACCGACGAGCGCGCGTGGACGCGTCCTTCGACTACGAGCACGTCGGCGTGCTCAGCCCGACGCAGCTCGCGTGGCTCTACTCGCGAGGCGACGCGTCGGCCTGTGCCTGTCGCTGACGAACTACTCGCTGATGCCGCAGGAGATGCTGGCCTGCGGGCTGCCCTGCGTCGAGCTCGCGGGCTATCAGCGCCGAGTCGGTCTTCGGCGCCGACGGCGCCGCTCGAGCTCGCGCCGCTCGACCCGAACGCGCTGGCCGACGCGATGCGAGCGGCTGCTCGACGACGCGCGAGCGTGGGCAGCGCCGCTCGCGCGCAGGCATCGAGTTCGTCGCGGGCCACACGTGGGACCGTGGCGGCCGACGAGGTCGAGGCCGGCCTGCGCGCCGCGCTGCGCGAGCGGGAGGCGCTGCGGCGGCCGCGGGCTATCCGTAGAAGCGCGAGATCACCAGGAGCTGACCGAAGAGGCCGTGGGCGAGCGCCAGCGTGACCAGAACGGCACCGACGACGGGGCCCCAGCGGCGCCCGCCGCCGCGCGCGGCGAGCGCGACGGCGGCGGCGTAGAGGGGGAGGAGCGGTAGGAGGTACCGACCCTGCTCGAACGCGAAGCCGGTCTGCTTCTGGTACGGTATCCGGCCGCGGCGATGACGCCAAGGCCAGCCCGGCGGCGAGCAGCGCCCACGTCGCGATCTCGCCCGCCGCGGGCCGCGCAGCGATGCCCGGGCCCGGACGATCCCGGCCAGGGCCAGAGCGCCGACGCCGGCGAACGGGAGCACGGCCAGGTCGTACGCCCAGCGCGGGAACGAGGTGTCGAGCCAGCCGAAGCGTCCGACCAACGCGCCCTGGAACCAGCTGTCGCGCAGCGGCACGCCGGCGAGCAGGTCGGTCATGAACGGGAGCCGGGGGAGGTACAGCTGCCAGGTGTAGCTGGCGAACTCGGCGAGGCTCGTGTGCTCCGCGGTGGGCCGCGCAAACGGGCTCCTCGAAGTCCACAGCGGCCGGTCGAAGATCGTGACGTTGAGAATCGCGAAGGCCAGCACGGGCGCCGCGGCGAGCACGGCGGCCAGGGTCGCGTCGGCGACGGCGGCCCGGCGCGCGCCCGCGGGGGCGCGCCGCACGGCCAGGAGCAGCGCGAACGCCACGCCCGGGACGAACCCGAGGATGTTCGGCTTCGCGCAGATCCCGAGACCGACGGCCAGGCCCAGCCAGATCGCCGCGGGGCGGGTGAGCCCGCGACGGAGGATCCGGGCCAGCAGCAGGAAGATCGCGGCGCTGGCCGTCCAGAGCAGCGTGTCGTTGTTGACGCCGCCGGAGATGAAGCCGAAGCCCGGCAGGACCGCGGCGGCGAGCGCGCCGACCGACCACGCCCAGGGCGTCCCCGGAAGCACCTCACGGAGGAAGAGGAAGCAGAACAGGACCGTGGCGCCGGCGAACAGCGCCGAGAGCAGCCGCATGAGCATGAGCCGGTCGATGATGCTGCCGCCCGTCCCGGCGGCGTAGGGGACCGCCTCGGCGCAGGTAGTAGAGCGGCGGATAGTTCGTCACGTTGCTGTAGCCGCCGGCGGGGATCGGCGAGAGGCCCGAGTCGAGCGCCCGCCGCAGCCTCGCCTCCTCGCCGGCGGTCCACGGCGGGCGCCCGGTCGGGTTGCCGATCACCGACTGGAAGCCCGTCGCGCGCATCGCGCCCTGCTCCTCGGGCGAGAGCGCCGGAATCCGCAGCGGCTTCGGGAGCTTCCCCGCCTCGACGATCGTCTGCGTGTAGGACAGGTGCTGCGGTTCGTCGGGCACGTGGAACGGGGGCGTGATCACCGCCCACGCCGCGGCGTTGAGGACCGCCACGAGCGCGCAGAGCCACGCCGCGCGCGGGACCCGCCCCAGCGCCGCCCTCATCGCCCCACCTCGCCGCCCTCGGGGCCTCGGGGGCGCACGACGACGGCGATCGCGACCGCCCAGGCGGCGAGCGCGAGGCCGATCGCCACCCAGGGCGCGGCCCCGCCGAGGAAGCCGCCGCGCCCGCGCGCGAAGCGCGCCCGCACGGTGCCGGCCAGGGCCCACCAGGACTCGCGCCCGGGCCGGAGGTATGCCACCGCGACTCGCCCCCGCGCGTCGACGTCCCCGATCCGAGCGGCGTCGGGGGCCGGCGCCCCGAGCCCGGCGAGGGCGACGCGGCCGGGACCGGCGTTGCGCAGGCACAGGGTCGCCTCCGACGCCGCGCGACGAACGTCCAGCGGGATCGTCAGCGCGCCGCCGCGCCACCCGGGCCGGACGCCCCCCCGGGCGACGGCGGCCCCCCGGGCGTCGCGGAGCACCGCCTCGAACCGCGGCCCGGGCCCGTCGCGCAGGCCCGCCACGATGCGCAGGCTCCCGGTCCGGGGAGGGAGGTCCTCGAAGCGCTGGCAGAGGGTCGCGCGCGGCGGCACCTGGGCGATGAAGCTCGACGGGACGACGTCGTTGGACCCCGCGAGGCGCGCCTCCCGATCGGAGAGCACGACGGCGAGCGCGGCGGCCGCGGCCACCAGCGTCGCCGCGACGGCCGCGACGACGCGCGGGGAGACCGCGGCGCTCAACCCCGCCGGCGGAGGCCGAGGATGCTGAGCAGGAACGAGGTGAAGAAGATCTGGATGCCGACGATGACGAACGTCGCCGCCACGACGGCCAGGCGCTCGTCGGCCAGGGCACCGAACCCGCGGTCGATCCACTGGATCACGATGATCACGCGCCACCGCGAGGCCGAGGGCGGCGACCAGCCCGCCGAGCAGCGAGGCCGTGCTCGAGGCGATAGCGCCGGCGCATCCGCTCGAACCACGGGTCGCGCTCGCCCATGAAGTACAGTGCCGTAGGCGTGGGCGCACAGGCCGAGGCCGAGGACCTGCACCCCGACGACGAGGAGCAGCGACCCGGCGATGAGCGTGTGAAGGTCCCACTCCCGACCGAAGATCTCGATCCGCCCGGCCACCGTGGCCATGACCGCCGCCCCGAGCAGGCAGAGCAGCAGACCCGGCACGAGGAAGAGGTGCGTGGGGCTGTGGACGAGCAGGAAGCGGAGGTGGCGCCAGCCGTCGCGGAAGGACGAGAGCTTCGACTCGCCGCCACGCGGGTGAGTAGCTGATCGGGAACTGGCGGATGTCGAGGCCCGCCTTCGCGGCGCGGATCACCATCTCCGAGGCGAACTCCATGCCCGGCGTCCGGAGGTCCATCGCGGGGAGCGACGACGCGGCGGACCGCGCGCATGCCGCAGTGGGCGTCCCGGACGCCGGTGCGGTACAGGGCGTTGAGGAGGCCGCTGAGGATCGGGTTGCCGACGTAGCGGTGGTGCCAGGGCATCGCGCCCTTCGCGATGTTGTCCATCCGATCGCCCATCACGAGGTCCGCGCCCGTCGTCGAGCTGCGGCGACGAAGCGCGGGATCTCGGCGAAGTCGTAGGTGAGGTCGGCGTCGGCCATGACGATGTAGTCGCCCGCGCGCCGCCGCGAAGCCCGCCAGGTAGGCGCTGCCGTAGCCGCGCCGCGGCTCGTGGACGACCCGGGCGCCGGCGGCCTCGGCCAGCTCGGCGCTGCCGTCCTCGGAGCCGTTGTCGGCGACGACGACCTCGCCGCGGATCCCGTGCTCCTCGAGCGCCTCGAGCGCGAGACGCACGCAGCCTCGATGTTCTCCTCCTCGTTGAGGCACGGGATCACGACGGAGACCACCGGTTCGCTCATGGCGACCGCGGTTGCGGCGGGCGACAGCTCTTGGCTGGTGGTGGCCATTCTGGACTCGGAACGCGCAGCAGCTTGCGGAGTTGCGCGTGCGCGCAGGCTCGGCTGCAGCCTGTCAGGTTAGCCGGAGGATCCCCCGGACGAACGCTGCTCTGCCTCGATCCAGTAATTCCCCAGCGCCGAGAGCCGCGGCTTGAGGCGGGCCGGCAGCCGCTCGTGACGCAGTGCCGAGCTGCAAGACCGACGAACTTCGTGGCCTCGTAGAGCGCGGCGTAGGGGATCCAGCGGCGCGTTGCCCGCTCCGCCACAGCCACGCGAGCTCGCCGCGCGCGTAGTCGAGCGCCCGGCGCCGGACGACCGCGGTTGCGCCCTCGCCGCCGGCGTAGGAGCGGCTGGCCGAGACACCGGAGTCGAAGAAGCGCCGGAAGGCGGCGGCGAGCGTGTAGTCGTGGGAGTGGCGCACGGCGGCGTCGGCCACGTAGCGCAGCTCGTAGCCGTCGAGCAGCACGCGGCGCGACCACTCTTGGTCCTCGCTCATGATCATGTCCTCGGCGAACGGGTAGCGCGCGAACAGCTCGCGCCGGATCGCCGCGTTGACGTTCGAGAACAGCGTCGTCTCCATCGACACGCCGGCGCCGTCGCCCAGCCTCTGCGTCCGCGAGGCCGGGCCGTAGAGGAAGTCCAGGAAGTACACCTCCGGCGGCGTGGCGTGATGGTGCGCGAGCTGCGCGCCCGTAGGCGCCCGCCACGCGCTCGTCGGCCAGCGGCGCGGTCAGCTGCGCGAGCCAGTCGTCGTGCTCGGCGTAGGCGTCCTGGGAGGTGAACACGAGCACGTCGCCGTGCGCGGCCGCCGCCGCGCGGTTGCGGGTCGCACCGTGGTCGAACTCGCTGGCCGCGATCTCCTGCACGACCGCCCCCCGCGCGCGCGCCAGCTCGACGCTCCCGTCACTGGACCCGGAGTCCACGACGACCACCTCGACGGCGTCGTCGACGCGCTGCGCCGCGATGCGGTCCAGGCAGCGGGCGAGGTCGTCGCCGCCGTTGCGCGTGGGAATGACGATGGACAGCATCGGCCAGGGACCGCGGGACCGGGCATGATGTTCAGGGTGCCCTGTCGGGGTTTCCGCCCCCGCCCATGTCGAGTGCCTCAGCCGCCGTCGCCCGGAAGGAGCCAGCCACGACGAACGCCGACGTTACGGTCGTGATCCCGTGCTTCAACTATGGCCGGTTCCTCCCCTGAGGCGGTCGCTTCAGTGCGCGCGCAGGCCGGCGGCCCGCCGCGCGTGGTCGTCGTCGACGACGGATCGACCGAGCCGGCGACCCTCCGGGCGCTCGACGTGCTGGCGGACGAGGTCGATGTCGTGCGCCGTGCGAACGCAGGGGTCGCGGCGACGCGCAACGCAGGCATGAAGCAAGCGACGACCCCTTACGTCATGTGCCTCGACGCGGATGACCGGCTCGCCCCCGGCGCGCTCACAGCCATGCGCGAGCGACTCGACGCGCGCCCCGGACCTCGCTTACGCGTACGGGCAGCTCTGGTTGTTCGGGGACCGGGAGGGCCTCGTGCGCTTCCCGCCGTTCGACCCGTGGATCCTTCTCTGGCGGCACACGATCGGCCCAACGGCCCTCATGCGGATCGAACTCGTCCGGGCCACCGGCGGATTCGATCCGGCGTTCGACCACTGGGAGGACTGGGAGATCTGGCTCCACGCGCTAGCGATCGGCTCGGTAGGCGAGCGCGTGGAGGTCCCTGGACTGCTCTACCGTAAGCACGGCCCGTCGAAGTTCGACCAGGACCGAGCCCGGTTCCGCGCCGACACGCGGCGGCTGCGCGACAAGCACGCCGACCTCTACGCCCGGCGCGACGAGATCGCGGGGCGTTCGTCGCTCTCGGGGCCGCACCGCGCGTTCTACCGCTGGTTTTCGGGGCGAGCGGCCGTGGCCGCGGCGGGCCGAGGCCGCGCTCTACTCGCTTCTCTGGCGCCCGGCCGGCGGCCGGTGATCGCGATCCACGACGACAATCGCGCGATACGTGGGTGGGCGGTCCGCGCCGCGCACCCGGCGGAGCGTCCCGTGCGCGACTGCCCGCAACCGCGGGCGTCGCGAACGCAGCCCGGCCGCGAGCCCCCGGGCCGCGAGGCGCAGGAGGGCCGCGCTCGGCGCCGCAAGCTCGGCGCGCGCGAGCCGGACATGGGACCGCACGTGCTCGTTGTTGATGACCGAGGGTCGCCCATACGCCGCCGCCGCGGCCACGAGGGCCGCCCGCTCCGGGAACCCGTGGACGAGGTGTTCGACGAGCCAGTCGGGGACGGGGCGGTCGGTGCGCTCGAGGCCCACGGCGAGCGCCCGGTCGGCGGCGAGGGCGGCGGAGCCGGCTGCGACAGGCGATCACGGCACGCCGCCGCGCGACGCGGCAGAGCTCGGCGATCGCGCGGTAGCGATCCGGTGGCGGCACGTGCTCGAGCAGGTCGATCGCGACGACCGCGTCGAACGCGTCGTCCGCGAACGGCAGCGCCCGCACGTCGCCGACGACGCGCCGCACGCCGTCGACGGGTGGCCGCGCGGTGCCGCCGTAATCGGTGAAGTCGGCGTCGAGCGCAGTCACGCGCCAGTCGCCGCCGAGCAGGCCCGCAACGCCCGTGCTGCCGCTGCCGACGTCGAGCAGGTCGCCGCCGCCGAGCGAGGCGAGCAGCGGGAGAAGCGGCTCGAAGCGCACGAGATGATTCACTTGGCGCTGACCGAGGAGCCGCGTAGCCGCACGCCGGACGCGCGGGCGCCGTACGAGCGACGTCGTCACGTGGGAATCATATGAGGGCCCGGCGACCGCGGCTCAGCCCCAGCGCGGCCACGGGAGCCGCCCTCGCGGCGACCGCGCTGTGCTCGGGACTCCAGGCGCTTCTGTTCCTCGACCGGTTCGGTGCGAATACCCGCACCGACGGCGTCATCGCCGGGTACTCGGCCTACGCGCTCGTGGTCGTCGCGGGCCAGATCCTCCGGACGAGCGCGGTGCCGCTGCTCGGAGGCGACCGGCCGCGGCTGCGGCGGGGGACGTTCGCGGCGGCGATACTCCTCCTCGCGGCCGTAGCGGCGCTGGTCTTCGGTCTCCTGGCCCGCCCCGCCGCCGACGCGCTCCTCCCGGCGGCCGGCGTGGCGGACGCACGGCGGCGACCGACGCCCTGCGGGTCCTCGCCCCGGCGATGGCGCTTCGACCGTCGCGGCCGGCCTCGCGATTCTCGGTGCCCTGACGCGCGCATGGCGCGGGTCGCCGCCGCCTACGGCGTGTCCGCCGGTGTCGGGCTCGCCGCCTTCGTCGTCGTCGCCCCGCGCGCCGGGGTCACGTCGCTCGCATGGGCGGCGCTCGGCGCCTCGGTCGCGCTCGTCGCCGGCCTGGTCGTCGCCGCGCCGCCGCGCGGCGCGCGCCCGCGACTCGGCGGTGTCGCGAGCGCCGTGCCAGCGGTCGTCGGGACGGCCGCCGTCCGATCGCCTTCGTCCTCCTCTATCCCATCACGCTCGCGCTCGCGACCGACGCGCCCGCGGGCGCCATCACGCTCTTTGGGCTCGCGTTCACGTTCGTGAGCTACCTCCCGGGCATCACGACGGTCGCGATCGGCATCAAGACCAGGTCGTGGCGCTCGCCGCCAAGGCAGCGACCCCAAGGGTCGCGGTGCCCGCGGCCTTCCGCTGGTCGGCGCTCCTCACGCTTCCGGCGCTCGGCGCGGCGATCGTCCTGGCCGAGCCCGTCGTGTCCGTCCTCACGACCGGACGCGCGGGCGCGGGCGCCGCGTTCCGCACAGACCTCGCTCTGCTCGTCCCTTGGCTGCTCGCGACGATCGCGCTGTGGTCGGTGCTGCCGTCGCTGTTCGCCACCAAACCCGCCGGGCGACCGCTCCCGCGGGTGGCGGCCATCGTCGCGGCACACGTGGGCGCAGGCCTCGCCGGACGGGCGATCGCGGGCTTCGACGGGCTCGTCGCCTCGACGTGCGTCGCGCCGCTGGCCTACGCGGCATTCGGGGCCGCCCGGATGAGCCTTCCGCGCCGGGCCGCGGCCGTCGTCGGCCACGACGCCGCCGTCGCGCTCGGGGCCGCCGTCGCGGCCTACGGGGCGGCGCTGCTTGTCACCGCCGTGGCGTTCGACGGCGGTTGGGCGCTCGCGCTCGCCGGGGCGCTCGCGGGCACCATCGCCTACGGCGCGGTCGCCCGGGCCGCCTTCCCGGCGGAGGCCGCCGCCCTCGCGGGCGCCGCGTTGCCGCCGCACCAAGCGCGAAACTTTCTGCCGCCGCCGCGTTAGTACTCCCGAGCGATGACCTCCCGCCCATCCCGATTCCGCGCCTCCGCGCGTTCCCGTCCGTGCCGCGCCGCCGGTCGCTCCCGGCGATCCCCGCCCTCGTTCCGTCGCCTGCCCGGCGGCGGAGCTGCTCGGCATCCCGGTCGGGCTCGTGGACTACCGCCAGGTCCTCGACTGGATGGACGACGTCGTCGCCGCCGACGGGCGCGAGTACGTGTGCGTCGCGGCCGTCCACACGATCATGGCCTGCGCGGAGGACCCGGGGCTGCGCGACGCCGTCGCTCGGCTCGGCGGTCACGCTGCCCGACGGCATGCCGCTCGTCTGGGCGCTGAACGCGGCTCGGGCACGACATGGACGACCGGGTCTACGGTCCCGAGCTCATGGACCGCGCGTGCGCGCGGGCGGCCCGGACCGGCACGGTCGATCTACCTCTACGGCGGGCCACGACCAGGGCGCGCTGGTCCAGCTCACGCTCAACCTCCGCACCCGCCACCCCGGCCTGCGCGTCGTCGGCGGCTACTCGCCGCCCCACCGGACGCTCACGGCGACGGAGGAGGACCAGATCGTCGCGGAGATCAACGCCTCCGGCGCCGAGGTCGTGTGGGTCGGCATCGGCGTGCCGAAGCAGGAGAAGTGGATGGCCGCGGATGCGCGACCGGCTCGACGCGCCCGGTGCTCATCGGCGTCGGCGCGGCGTTCGACTTCCACGCCGGGCGCGTCCCGCAGGCGCCGTACTGGATGCAGCGCGCCGGTCTCGAGTGGTCCTACCGGCTCGCGCACGAGCCGCGCCGGCTGTGGAAGCGCTACGCGCGCTACAACCCGCGCTTCGTGGGCGCGTTCGCCCGGCAGTGGGCGCGAGAGCGCCGTGCGAGCTAGCCGCCGGGCCGCGGGCCCGATCATCTAGCCTCACCAGTCCGATGAGCGCCGACGTCTCCGTGATCGGTCTCGGGCGGGTCGGCCTGCCGCTCGCCCTCTCCTTCGCGGACCGCGGCCTGCGGGTGGTGGGCGTCGACCGCGACGCCGAGCGACTCGAGGCCGTGCGGGCCGGGCGAATGCCGTTCGCCGAGCCCGGCGCCGACGAGGTTCTCGAGCGCGTGGCCGCCTCGGGCCGCCTCGCGCTCAGCGATCGCGTCCAGGACGCGGCCGACGCCGAGGCGATCGTGCTCACGCTCGGGACGCCCTCCTTCTCGCACATCGAGATCGACATGCGCGACATCCGCTCCGTGCTCGACGACCTGCTCGCCGGTCCTGCGCCCCGGTCACCTCATCGTCCTGCGCTCGACGATCGCGCCGGGCACGACCGAGTTCGTGGCCGGCTACCTGGAGAAGCGACGCCCCGACCTCCGCGCCGGCGAGGACGTGGCGGTCGCCCACGTGCCGGAGCGGATCGCCACCGGGCGCTTCTTCGCGGAGATCGGGACGCTGCCGTGCATCGTCGGCGGCGTCGGCGAGAGCTCCGGGGAGCGGGCCGGCCGGCTCTTCGAGGTCTTCGGCGCGCCGATCGTCCAGACCACCCCGGTGCAGGCGGAGCTCGCGAAGATCTGGACGAACATCCTGCGCTACGCGACCTTCGCCCTCCCCAACCTCCTGATGATGGACTGCGAGCAGCACGGGGCGAACGTCTTCGAGGTGATCGACCTCGTCAACCGCGACTACCCCCGCGGCGGCATCGCCCGCCCCGGGCTCACCGCCGGCACGTGCCTGCGCAAGGACTTCGCGTTCTCCGAGGAGCGCTCGAACGCGCCCGGGATGCTGCTCGCCGTCTCGCGGGTCAACGAGTCCGTCCCGCTGTTCCTCGTCGAGGGGATGAAGCGGCGGCTCGGGAACGGCGGGCTCGGCGGCCGCCGCGTCGCCGTCCTGGGCCTGGCCTTCAAGCGCGACACCGACGACGAGCGCGACTCGCTCTCCCACAAGCTCGTGCGGCTGCTCGAGCGCGAGCTGGCCGACGTCGCCGTCCACGACCCGCACGTCGCCTCGCCGACCCAGCCGCTCGCCGAGGCCGTGGCCGGCGCCGACGTCGTGGTGGTGGCCACGAACCACTCCGCCTTCGAGGCGCCCGGCGCGCGCGAGGCGATCCTCGAGGGCGCGGGCCCCGACGCGCTCGTCGTGGACCCGTGGAACGCGCTGGGCGCCGGGCAGGTCTTCGCCTTCGCCAACGAGGTCGCCGCGCTGGCGCCGGCCGCCGCCGGGTGAGGCGGGTCCTCGTCACCGGGGGGGCCGGCACGATCGGCGCCGCGGTCGTCCGCCGCCTGCTGCGCGATCCGGACTACGAGGTGCGGGTCTCCGACCAGCGCCCCGCGCCGACGTGGATGCGCGAGGGGTGCGAGGTGCACACCGGCGACCTGCGCGACCTCGGCGAGGCGCGCGCCGCGACCGAGGGCTGCAGCCACGTCGTCCACCTCGCGGCGATCGTCGGCGGCATCGCGAACTTCCACCGCCTCCCCCACACGCTCACCGAGGTCAACAACGCGCTCTACAACGCGATCGTCCGCGCGGCGCTCGACCACGAGGTCGAGCGCTTCGCCTACGTCTCCTCCTCGATGGTGTTCGAGCGCGCGACCGAGTTCCCGACCACCGAGGCCCACCTGCCCGACTGCCCGGTGCCGCTCAGCGCCTACGGCTTCTCGAAGCTCACCGGCGAGGTGTACTGCCGCGCCGCGCACGCCGAGCACGGGCTGCCCTACACGATCTGCCGCCCGTTCAACGCCTACGGCCCCGGGGAGATGCCCGATGAGGAGCCGGGGATCGCCCACGCCGTCCCCGACCTCATCCGCAAGGCGCTCTCCGGCCGGCGGCCGTTGGAGATCTTCGGCTCCGGCGAGCAGACGCGGACCCTCACCCATGTCGACGACATCGCCGACGGGATCGTCACCGCGATGTCCTCGCCGGCGGGCCTGAACGAGGACTTCAACGTCTCGGCGGGGGAGGAGCTGACCGTGGCCGAGATCGCGCGCATCGTCTGGGAGGCCTGCGGCCGGGCACCCGACGACTTCGCGCTGGAGCACCTGCCGAGCTTCGCCGTCGACGTCCAGCGCCGCTGGCCGTCGGTGGCGAAGGCGCGGGAGCGGCTCGGCTGGGAGGCGCGGATCGGCGTGGCCGAGGGCATCGCGCAGACCGTCGAGTGGCTGCGCGAGCAGGAAGCGCTCGCGTCGTAGCCCGGGCGGCCGCCGTGGACCCCGTCGCCACCGTCGTCATCCCCACCCGGGACCGGCCGGGGTACCTCGAGGTCGCCCTCGGCTCGATCGCCCCGCAGGCCGCCGCCGCGGGGGCGGAGGTCCTCGTCGTGGTCGACGGCACCGACCCCGGCAGCGCGCGCGTGGCGCGGCGCCACGGCGCGCGCGTCGTCGAGCTGCCGTCGGGCCCGGGGCTGAACGCGGCGCGCAACGCGGCGGTCGAGGCCGCCGGCGCGCCGCTGCTCGTGTTCACCGACGACGACGTGCGGGCGCCGGACGGCTGGCTCGCGGCGATCCTCGACGGTGCGGCGCGCCATCCGGACGACGACGTCTTCGCCGGGCCGATCCGCGCCCGGCTGGAGGGCGGGCGGGCGCCGCGCGGCTGCGGGCGGGAGGGGCCGCCGATCACCGCGCTCGACCTCGGCTCCCACGACGGCGAGGCGCCCCGCGCCTGGGGCGCCAACATGACGATCCGCCGCGACGCGTTCGCCCGGATCGGCGGGTTCGACCCGACGATCCCGAGCGGCGGCGGCGACGAGGAGGACTGGCAGCGGCGCTACCGGGCGACCGGCGGCCGCGTGCGCTACCTCGCCGGCGCGGGACTGGACCACCGGCGCGCGGGCGAGGACGCCGAGCTTCCCCGGCTCGCCCGGGCGGCCTTCCACCGCGGCCGGCTCGCGCGCGAGCACGACCGCCGCCGCGCGCAGGCGCCGTCGACGGCGCGCGAGGCGCGGACGCTGGCCGGCTGCGTCTGGCACACCGCCCGCCGGCGCTGCGCGATGGGGGTGGTCCTCACCGCCCATGCCGCGGGGCGACTCCGGGCGGCGGTCGGCGAGCACCGCCCGTGACGGGCCCCGGGCGACCGGCGCCCTTCCTCTCCGGCGAGAGCGGCACGATCCTCGGGCCGCGGCGGATCGGGACCGCGCGCATGGTCGATGCGGCGCTCGACCTGCGTCGCGGGCTGCGGCTCGAGCCGTGGCGCCTGGCGCGCGCCGCCCGCTCGGCCCCGCCCCGCCGGCGGGTCCTCGCCGTCGGGGTCGAGCGCGCGGACCGCCCCGGGCTGATGGACGCGGCGGTCGCGGAGCTGCGACGCTCGCGGCACGCCGTCGAGGTCCGCACCGGGCCGGTGGGCGAGCGCGGCAAGTGGGAGAACCTCGACCGGCTGATCGCCGACGGCGGCCTCGACGGCGCCGACTGGCTGATCGCGATCGACGACGACGTCGCGCTGCCGCGCGGGTTCCTCGACGCGTTCCTCTTCCTCGCCGAGCGCTTCGACCTGGCGCTCGCCCAGCCCGCCCACCGCCGCCGCTCGCACGCGGCCTGGTCGGTGACGCGCCGGCGCGGCGGCAGCGTGGCGCGCGAGACGGGCTTCGTCGAGATCGGGCCCGTCACCGCGTTCCGCGCCGACACGCTCGAGGCGCTGCTGCCCTTCCCCGCCCTGCGCACGGGCTGGGGGCTCGACGCCCACTGGGCGGCGCTGGCCCGGGAGCGGGGCTGGCGGATGGGCGTCGTCGACGCGACGCCCGTCGCCCACGCCCTGGGCAAGGTGGCGGGCGGCTACGACCACGCCGGGGCGGTGGCGGAGTCGCGGGAGTTCCTGCGCGATCGACCGCACGTCAGCGCCGCCGAGGCGAACCGGACGCTCGTGACGCACCGGCGGTGGTGATGCGCGTCGCGGTCGTCGCCGAGTACTACCCGCGGGCCGCGGATCCGGTGCTCGGGGTCTGGGCCCATCGCCAGGCGCTCGCCGCCCGCGAGGCCGGCGCGGACGTGCGGGTCCTGGTCCTCCACCGGCCGATCCCGCCCCGCGCCGCGCTTCACGCCCGGGACCGCCGCGCGCTCGCCGCCGCGCTGCGGCAGCCGCGGCGAGCACGGGTCGACGACGTCCCCGTGACCTACGTTCCCTTCCTGGCGCCGCCCCGCTGGCGGACCTACGGCGCCTGGAGCGCCTGGGCCGCGCCGCCCCTGGCGCTGGCCCTGCGTCACCTGCGCGCGGCGTGGCCGTTCGACCTCGTTCACGCCCACTACGCGGCCCCGGCCGGGGACGCGGTCCGCCGCGCACGCAGCGGGGTCCCCTACCTCGTCTCGGTGCACGGCGGCGACGTGCTCGGGGACTGGGCCCGCTCGGGGTCGGGTCGGCGCGCCGTCGAGCGCGGGCTCGGCGGGGCCGCGCTCGTGCTGGCCAACAGCCGCGGGATCGCCCGGCGGGCCGCCGCCCTCGGAGCGGCTTCGACCCGGGTCGTCCACCTCGGCGCCGACCGGCCGGCCGCGGGCACGACGGCGCGGGCGGCGCCGCCGGTCCTCGCGACCATCGGCCACGTCGTCGCGCGCAAGCGCCACGCCGACGTGCTGCGCGCCCTCTGGCTCCTGCGCGACCGCCACCCGGCGCTGCGCTACGCGATCGTCGGGGACGGCCCCGCCCTGGCGGACCTCCGCGCCCTCGCCGCCCGGCTCGGGGTCGCCGACCGGGTCGACTTCCGCGGCGCGCTCCCGCCCGCGGAGGCCGCCGCGGCGGCGCATGCCGCCTGGCTCTTCGTGATGCCGAGCGTGGACGAGGCGCTCGGGGTGGCCTACCTGGAGGCGATGGCCGGCGGCACCCCGGCGATCGCGTGCATCGGCGAGCCGGGGCCCGAGGACATCGCGCTCGCGGGCGACGGCATGCGACTCGTGCCGCCCGCGGACATCGAGGCGCTCGCCGCGGAGATCGACGCCCTGCTGAGCGACGAGCGGACCCGCCGCGACATCGGGCGCCGGGGCCGCGAGACCGTGGCGCGCAGCTTCACCTGGGCCCGCTGCGGCCAGGAGACGGTGGCCGCCTACCGGGCCGTGCTCGAGGGCTCGCACGGCGGCGCACGAGCGTAACTTCGCCCCGCGAATCCCGTTCCTACCGTCTGAAGTCGCGTGGAGCGCCTTGCTAGCGTGTCCGCGCCCCGGACCGGCACGGTCGCCGTCCCGCCCAGGCTTCCCCCCATCCCCCATGCGCACACTCGCCCTCCGACTCACGCTCTCCGGCGCCCTGGTGGCCGCGCTCGCGCTGCCCGCCGCGGCGAGCGCCGATCCGGTGCGCGACTGCTCCACCAACGGCTCGCTGACCCAGCGCTACTCGGCGTCGCAGCTCCGCTCGGCGCTGAAGTCGATCCCGGCGGACGTCAAGGAGTACACCGACTGCTACGACCAGATCCGCCGCGCGGAGCTCTCCGCGGCGGCGTCCTCCGGCAAGCGCAGCAGGCGCGCGTCGGCCTCCGGCTCGGGCGGGGCCGGCGGCGACTCGGGCTCGAGCGGCTCGGGCGGCGGCCCGGGCGGATCCGGCTCGGGCGGATCCGGCCGGGCGGTCGGCCGCGGCGGCGCACCCGCCGCGAGCGGCGACGCGGCCGGGCCCGGCGGCGGCAGCGCGCGGCCGGTCAAGGTCGGCGACCAGGAGATCGCGCCCGGCACGTCCGGCCTCAGCGAAGGCGGCGCCGAGGTGCCGGCCCCGCTCGTGGTGGTGCTGGCGCTGCTCGGCGCCGGCGGCCTGGCGTTCGCCGCGACGCGACTCCGCGCGCGTGCCGGTCGCCGAAGCGCCTAGGCCGCAGTCCGGGGACCCCCCGGCGGCGGCGCGCCCCGGCGGCGCGACGGCCTGGCGCGGGGACGTCGGGCTCGGCGCCGGCGTGGCGGCCGCGCTGTGCGCGGTCGCGTTCGCGGCGGAGGGCGGAACCGGGCTCGCGGCCTCGACCCGGGTCGAGATCGCGGTGGTCCTCGCCGCCGGCGCGCTCGGAGCCGCGGTGCTCGTTCACGGCCGGCCCGGGCGCGCGTGGGGACGGTGGACGCTCGTGCTCCTCGCGGCGCTCGCGGCGCTGACGGCGCTGTCGATCCTCTGGGCGGTCGAGCCCGCGGACGCCTGGCTCGAGGCCAACCGCACCTTCGCCTACGTCGGCGCGCTCGGCGCGGGCCTCGCGCTCGTGCGCCTCGCTCCGGGCCGCTGGCGCGGCATGCTCGGGGGCGTCCTCGCCGCGACGCTGATCGTGGCCGGCGCGGGCGTGGTGACGAAGGTGTTCCCCGCCACCTTCACGCCCGACGACGCCTTCGCGCGCCTGCGCGAGCCCTTCGGCTACTGGAACGCGGTCGGGCTCATGGCCGCGCTCGGCGTGCCGGGGTGCCTGTGGCTGGGAACCCGGCCCGGGTCGCGCGACCGGTGGGCCGTCGCGGCGTACCCGGCGCTCGGCCTGCTGCTCCTCGTCGTGCTGCTCTCCTACTCGCGCGGGGCGCTCCTCGCGCTCGCCCTGGGCGCGGGCCTGTGGGTGGCGATCGTCCCCCGCCGGCTGCGCGCCCTCGTCCTGCTGGCCGTGGCCGGCACCGCCGCCGGCCTGCTCGGCGCCTGGGCGTTCGCGCAGGACGGCCTGAGCACCGACCGCGCGCCGCTCGCCCTGCGCGACGCCGCCGGCCACGACCTCGGCTGGCTCGTGCTCGCGATGATCGCGCTGCTCGCCCTGGCCGGCCTGCTCGTCGACGCCGTGCGGACGCGGCGTCCGCTGTCCTCTACCGGCCGGCGACGGGCCGGCGTGACGGCGGCCGTCGTGCTCGCCCTCGTGCCGCTGGCCGGCGCCGTCGCGCTGGCCGCCTCCGAGCGCGGGCTGACCGGCTCGATCTCCCACGCCGCCGATCGGCTGACCGACCCGAACGCCCGGGTGCCGAGCAACCGGCCGGATCGCCTGACCGCCGTCGGCAGCGTCCGCGCGCAGTACTGGGACGAGGCCCTGCGGATCTTCGCCGACCATCCCTGGCGGGGCGTCGGCGCCGGCGGCTACGCGACCGCGCGCCGCCGCTACGCCGACAACGACCTCGAGGTGCTCCACGCGCACGGCTACGTCGTGCAGACGCTCGCCGACCTCGGCCTGCTCGGCCTCGGCCTCAGCCTCGCGCTGCTCGCCGCCTGGCTCGTGGCCGCCGCGCGGTCGACGGGCCTCGGGCGCCGTGCCCGGGGGCGGGCCTGGAGCCCCGAGCGCGTCGGCCTGGTGACGCTCGCCGGCACGGTGGTCGTCTTCGGCGTGAGCTCGCTCGTCGACTGGACGTGGTCGGTGCCGGCCACGGCGATGCTCGCGCTCCTGTGCGCGGGCTGGGTCGCGGGCCGGGGCCCCGCGGAGCCGACCGCGGCGGCCGAGCGCGCGGACCGCCCGGCCGGCGCCGTGCGCGGACGCGGCGAGCGGCTCGCCCTCGCCGGCGGGCTCGCCGCGCTCGCGCTCGCCACCGCCTGGGCGATCTGGCAGCCCCTGCGCTCCGACCGCGCGGCGGACGCCGCCGCGGCGGCCCTGGAGCGCGGGGATCCGGCGCGGGCGCTCGCCGAGATCCGCACGGCGCACGACCGCAACCCGCTCTCCGTCGAGCCCCTCTTCGACCTCGCGGTCATCGAGCAGTCCACCGGCGCCGACGTCGCCGCGCGCGCGACCCTCGAGCGAGCGGTCAGGCTCCAGCCGGCCAACCCGGAGACCTGGCGGCGGCTCGGTGAGCTCGAGCTCACCGCGCTCGACGATCCCCGCGCCGCGCTGGGCCCCCTCGCCGCCTCGCTCTACCTCGATCCGCGCTCGCGCGCGGGCCTCGCCGACTACGACGCCGCGCGGCGCCGCCTCGAGCGCGGCTGAGCCGGCGGCGCGCCGGCGCGCCGCCAGCCGGCCCGCCGCGCGGAGGCCAGCAGCGAGGAGCGCAGCAGCGGCGGGCCGCCGGCCGTGCGCACGTCGATCGCCTCGAAGCCGAACGAGGCGAGGAGCGTGCGGAGCGAGCGGCGCGTGTAGAAGCGCAGGTGGTCGCCGAGCGGGTCGTGGTGGCGCTCGAAGCCCGTGAGCGCGACGGCGGCCGACTTCAGCCGCCCGTGGTAGGGCGTGGTGAGCAGCAGCGTGCCGCCGGGGCCGAGCACCCGACGAACCTCGGAGAGCCACGCCGCCGTGTCGGCGACGTGCTCGATCACCTCGCCCGCGTAGACCAGGTCGACCGTGCCGTCCGCCAGCGGCAGCGGACCGTCGATCTCCGCGAGGCGCACGTCGAGCGCCGGGTGGGCCGCCCGCGCCCGCTCCACCGCCGACCGAGCGACCTCGACCCCCACCACGTCCGCGCCCGCGGCCGCGGCGGCGGCGGCGGCGTGCCCGAGCCCGCAGCCGAGGTCCAGGACCCGGAGCCCCGGGCGAACGTGATCGAGCAGGAACGCCTCGCGCCGGCGGGCGGCGGCGTCCGGCGGGGCGTCGGGCAGCCGCGCCCAGAGGTCCTCGTAGTGCGCGCGCAGAGCGCCCGGGACCGCGCCGCTCAGAACGCCCCGTGCCGGCGCAGCACCGCGGGCACGGTCTTCAGGATGATCACGAGGTCGAGCGCGATCGACCAGCGCTCGAGGTAGAGGAAGTCGAGGCGCACGAGGTCGTCGAACTCCAGCTCGGCGCGCCCGGAGACCTGCCAGAGGCCGGTGATCCCGGGCAGCACGAGATAGCGCTTCTTGTGCCAGTCGTCGAGCCGCTGGAAGTCGCGCATCGGCAGCGGCCGCGGCCCGACGAGCGACATGTCGCCGCGCAGCACGTTGGCGAGCTGGGGCAGCTCGTCCAGCGAGAAGCGGCGGAGCACGCGTCCGACGGGCGTGACCCGCGGGTCCTCGCGGATCTTGAACAGCGCGCCGTCCGCCTCGTTCATCTCCTCGAGGTCCGCCTGCCGGGCGTCGGCGTCGGTCCGCATCGTGCGGAACTTCATGCAGGCGAACGGCTCGCCGCCCATGCCCGGTCGGATCGAGCGGTACAGCACCGGGCCGCGCGACGAGAGCCTCGTCGCCACCGCGCAGGCGAGCAGCACCGGGCTGAGCAGGACCATGAGGAACGTCGCGCCGACGAGATCGAAGCCGCGCTTGAGCGCGAAGTCGAGGCCGTCGAAGACCGGCGGCTTGAGCGTGAAGAGCGGCAGCGACTGGCCCGGGACGAACTCGGCGCGCTGGAGCAGGATCTCCATCGTCGTCGGCGCCACGTGCACGGCCACCCCGCGCTGGTGGCAGTGGTCGGCCAGCTCGACGGCGCGCTCCTGCGGGAAGTCGGGATCCGCGATGACCACGTCCTGGATCGCGTGCTCGGCGAGCACGGCCGGGATGTCGTCGGTGCGGCCGAGGGCCGGCAGCCCGCCCTGCGGCCGGCCGTCCGGCGACACGCAGCCCACGACCTCGACCGGGAGCCGCGGCGAGTCCTCGAGGGCGCGCCCGACGAACTCGGCGTGGCGGCCGCCCCCGACCACGAGCGCGCGGCGGCTGAAGCCGGCCTTCTCGAGCAGCGCCCCGGTGACGCCGGCATGCACCCAGCGGAACGTGTTGACGTAGACGACCCCGAAGAAGAGCGACCCGTAGAACACGTAGTAGCTCTGGAACTTCTGGCCGTCGGCGAGCGCGAAGACGACCATCACGACCGTGGCCTGGAAGAGCGCCGTGACGATCCGCGGCAGGCCGGGGCGCCGGGCCCGCTCGGCGTAGAGGTCCGAGCGGGCGAAGAGCAGGACCGTCACGAGGTAGGCGAAGCCGATGTAGCTCTGGGTCTGATCGAGCACGGCCTGGAAGACGAAGTCGCCCTGGATCCCGGTCTTCACCGCGAGCGCGGTGAAGATGGCGAGGAAGATCGCCGCGTAGTCGCAGATCAGCAGCGAGACGATGCGGCCGATTCGCCGCAGCGTCTCGAGGCGCAGCAGGAAGGAGAAGGCCGGAGGGCGCTTGCGCCGGACGTCGCGCCGGGGCAGCGCGACGAGGGCGGGCGGCCCCGCCTCGTCGGGGTCGCCGGCGGCCTCCGGGCCCTTGGGCTCGATCTTCACTCGCTCTGCCACGTTTCGCGCATCCCTGCGGGACAACGCTACCGGGCGCCCGATGTAGCGGACACCCCCTGCGCCGCGCTCGGACTCCCGCGGCGGAGCCTACCGCCAGGCCGAGCCGACGAGCGCCTCCACCCCGGCCAGCTCGATCGTCCGGCGCAGGCCCTCGCGCAGGTCGATCTCCGGCCTCCACCCGAGCAGCTCGGTGGCCAGCGTGATGTCCGGCTGGCGCACCTGCGGATCGTCGGTGGGCAACGCCTCGTGGACGATCTCCGAGCGCGAGCCGGCGACCTCGACGACGGCCTGGGCCATCTCGAGCAACGTGAACTCGTCGGGGTTGCCGACGTTCACGGGCCGGTGCACGCCCGACTCCGCGAGGGCGATCATGCCGTCGATCAGGTCCGAGACGAAGCAGAAGGACCGCGTCTGGGAGCCGTCGCCGAACACCGTCAGCGGGCGATCCTGGAGCGCCTGGCGCAGGAAGGTCGGGATCGCCCGACCGTCGTGCGGGCGCATCCGCGGCCCGTAGGTGTTGAAGATGCGGATGATGGCCGTGTCGACGCCCTGCTGGCGGTGGTAGGCCATGGTCAGCGCCTCGGCGTAGCGCTTGGCCTCGTCGTACACGCCGCGGGGCCCGATGGGGTTCACGTGACCCCAGTAGCTCTCCTTCTGCGGGTGCTCCTGCGGGTCGCCGTAGACCTCCGAGGTGGAGGCCAGCAGGAACCGCGCGCGCTTCTGCTTCGCCACGCCGAGCGTGTGATGGGTACCGTAGGAGCCGACTTTCAGCGTGTGCAGGGGCAGGCGCAGATAGTCGATGGGCGACGCCGGCGACGCGAGGTGGAAGACCAGGTCGACGTCGTCGTCCACGTAGTACGGATCGATGATGTCCAGATTGAGGTGCGTGAACGCCGGATGCCGAATGTGCTCGATGTTGGCCAGCGACCCGGTTTCCAGGTTGTCGACGCAGATGACCTTGTGGCCGCGGCGGAGCAGTTCCTCGCAGAGATGCGAGCCGAGGAAGCCGGCGCCGCCGGTGACGAGACTCGTGGGCATGCGCGCAAGCGTAGGCCAGGCGCGTATGCGATGCGGATGACGAGCGGCATCTTGCGCACCCTCGGGCTGGGACTGCTCTGCGCGCTGCTGCTCGCGCCCGCCGCGGGCGCCGCCGATCAGTCGAGCGGCCGGCTGCGGCTGCGGGACGTCGGGACGGCGACGCGTCCGACCGCGATCGCCTCGCCCCCCGGCGAGACCCGCCGGGTGTTCGTGGCCGAGCAGAACGGACGCGTCGCGATCCTCGCCGACGGGCGGCGGATCGGGACGTTCCTCGACCTCTCGGCGAAGGTCACGACGCCGGGGAGCTACTCCGAGCAGGGCCTGCTCGGCCTCGCCTTCGCGCCCGACTACGCGACCTCGGGGCGCTTCTACGTCTTCTACACCCGCAAGGCGGACAACGGCCTCGTCGTCGAGGAGTACCGGCGCTCGGCCGCCGATCCCAACCTCGCCGATCCCAACCCCGCGCGCCCCATCCTCGGTCCGATCCCCCACGCCCAGAACGCCAACCACAACGGCGGCCAGCTCGCCTTCGGGCCCGACGGGCGCCTCTACGTCGGCGTCGGCGACGGCGGCGGTGAGGGCGATCCGCTGAAGAACGGGCAGAACCCCGCCACGCAGCTCGGCACGATCCTCCGGGTCGACGTCTCGGGAGCGACGGCGACGCCCGTCGGCTCGGGGATCGCCGGCGCCGCGCCCGGCGTGTGGGACTACGGACTGCGCAACCCGTGGCGGTTCTCGTTCGACCGTCAGACGGGCGACCTCCTCATCGCCGACGTCGGCCAGGATCGCTACGAGGAGATCGACGTCGAGCCCGCCGGATCGACCGGCGGCCGCAACTGGGGCTGGAACGTCTGCGAAGGGGACCACCGGTACTCGCCCGCCACCGGTCCGGCGCCCGGGGCGTGCGGCCTCTACAGCCGCCCCGCCCTCGAGTATCCCCATGCGGAGACCGCCTGCTCGGTCGTCGGCGGGTACGTCGTCCGCGATCCGGCGTTCGCCGGCTCGGCCGCCGACTTCCGCGGCCGCTACCTCTACGGCGACTGGTGCGGCGGCTGGCTGGCGAGCTTCCGCTGGGTGAACGGGCAGGCCACCGACGTGCGCCGGGAGCCCGACCTCGCGGTGTCCCAGATGACCACGTTCGGCGAGGACGGCGCCGCGCGCGTCTACGTCGCCTCCGGCCGCGGCACGGTGTACCGGATCGAGCCGATCGGCGGCACCACCGCGCCGGGCGGCCTGAACGGCACCTCGACGAAGCCGAAGCCGAAGCCGGCCGCGAGCGGCGCCGCGGTCCGCTTCAGCGCGACGCTCGTGCTCCGCAGGGGCCGCAAGAGCCGCTGGGTCCTGCTCGGCGTCGCCTGCCCGCGGGTCGACCGCACGGGCTGCCGCGGCCGCGTCGTGCTCAGCTACCGGCGGGTGCGCCTGGGCAGCGCCCCGTTTCGGCTGCGCCCCGGGAAGAGCGCCCGGATCCGGGTGCGGCTGTCGCGGAAGGGGCTGCGCGCGCTGCGGCGCAAGCGGCGGGTGAGCGTGCGGATCACGGCCACGATCCGCGACGCGGCCGGCCGGCGGCGCGTGGGCCGGGCTTCGCGGACGCTGCGGCTGCGGTAGACCCGCTCCGCGCCCCGGCGGGCCGGCCCGTCGCCCCGCGGGTCGCCCCGCGCACGGCCGGCACCCTAGGATCGGGCGCCCGCAACCTTCCGCCTCAGGAGACCCGATGCCCGCCGAGCGCTTCGTCGCGCAGCTCAACGAGCAGATCGCCTACGAGTTCGCCGCCTCGCAGCAGTACACCGCGAACGCGGTGCACTACGACGACCAGACCCTGCCCCAGCTCGCCGCGTTCTTCTACCGCCAGGCGGTCGAGGAGCGCAACCACGCCCTGATGATGGTCCAGTACCTGCTCGACGCCGGCGCCGCCGTGACGATCCCCGGCGTCGCGGCGCCCGAGGCGAGCTTCGGCGACATCGTCGCGCCGGTGGCCCTCGCGCTCGACCAGGAGCGGCGCGTGAGCGACCAGATCGCCCGCCTGGCCGGGACCGCGCGCGAGGAGGGCGACTTCGTCAGCGAGCAGTTCACCCAGTGGTTCCTCAAGGAGCAGGTCGAGGAGGTGGCGACGATGTCCGCGCTGCTCACCGTCGTCCAGCGCTCGAGCGACGATCCGCTGGCCATCGAGGACTACGTGGCGCGCGAGCACGCGGGCGGCGGGGCGGCGGATCCCACCGCGCCGGCCGCGGCCGGGGGAGCGCTGTAGCGACCCGCCTCAGATCCGCCGGAGCTCGGCCTTCGCGAAGCCCTCGCTGAAGGCGCGGCACCAGATCAGCACGGTGGAGAAGCGCCCCAGGTCGACACCCCGGCCGACGGAGTACTGCTGGTCGCCGATGTTGCCCTTGAGGTCCCCGAGGTCGACGTGCGCCGAGCCCGAGGCGTTCGCGCCGACCTCGCCGGCGGAGAGGTAGACGCGCAGGTCGGGGCCGTTCTCGGTCGCGAACCCCGTGAGGGTGAGCTTGCGGCCGCCGTCGGGGAGCCGGACGATCGTGGCGGTCCCCCGGCCCGAGGTCGAGAGACCGGAGAAGGCGCCCCGGGCGAGGTTCACCGGGCGGGCGGGGGGCGCGGGCTCGCCCGGCGCACGCGGCCCGGCGTCGCCGGCCCGGGCGGGAGCCACCCCGGTGACCACGCGCTCGTCGACCCGATCGTCGCTCACGGAGCTCACGAGGGCCCACCCCCCGATGCCGATGCCGACGGCGAGGACCGTCGCGCGGACCGGCCAGCGGAGCCCCCGGCGCCGTTTCGCCAGCTTCCCGAGCGCGGCGCCGGCGAGGACGCACCAGGCGACGGCGAGCGCGATCGACACCCAGTACCCGTCGGCGAGCACCCCGCCGAAGAGGTAGAGGCCGGCGAGCATCACGGCGAGCGCCACCGGGATGGCGACGACCTTCATCCACAGCGGCGCGGGCGGCGCGTCGTCGCGCGGCGGCCCGCCGGCCGGCGCGGGCGGGACCGGAGGTGCGTTGGCGGTGGCGGGCGTCATGGGCGTGGCGGTGCGGCTCCGTCGTCGGGCGACACGAACGAGCGTCCACGCCGGGCGCGAGACGTTTCGCTTGCGCGGAGCGAACCCCTACGAGCCGGAGACGGGCGCGGCGCCGCCGCGCCGGCGCCGCAGCACCCGCACGTCGCCCTCCCGGCGGGTGACGCGCGCGGCGTCGAGGTGCTCGAGGAACGCCTGGGCGAACTTGCGCGAGCTGCCGAGCCGGTCGCGCAGCTCGGCGAGGGCGATCGTCCCGTGGGCCTCGAGGTGCTCGACGACGAGGCGCTCGAGCCCGGCGAGGGCCTCGGGGTGGGCGTGCATCGCGCGGCCGACCCGCACCGCGCGCCCGTGGGCGCGCAGGGCCGGCAGCTCGGCCGCCTCCGCGGGCTCGAGCTCCGAGTCGAGCGGCGGCCGGAGCCCGGCGGCCCGCAGGCGGGCCTCGAGGGCGAGCGCCGGCGGGGAGAGCGCCGGCGGATCCGCGGTCTCGGCCGGGCGCCGAGGCCGGAGCCGAGGCCGGCTCGGGCGACGGCGGGTCCGGCTCGCCGCGCTCGAGCCGCGCGAGCCGGGCGAGGCCGTCGCGGGTGGGCCCGTGCCGTCGCGGCGCGGCATCGAGGACGGCCCCGCCGCCGAGCGTGTCCGGCGGGGCGATCCGGCGCACGACGACCCGGTCGCCCCGTGCGGCGACGAGCGGCGCCTCGAGCCGGATCTGCCAGAAGCGGCCGCCGAGCGCCGCGAGGCGGGCCGGCGCCTCGCGGGTGCCGTGGTGGACCTGCACCCGGTCGCCCGACTCGGGGCGGGCGTCGTCCGCGCGCCACCCGAGGGCGACGTCGAGCCGCCACGTCGGCGCCGGCGCGGCGTCCGGCGCGGCGAGGACGTCGCCGCGCGCCACCTGGGACGCCGGGACCCCGGCGAGGTTGACCGCGACGCGCTGGCCCGCCGGCGCCCGGTCGACCGCGACGTCGTGGACCTGGACGCCGCGCACCCGTGCCGTGCGCCCGGCGGGCAGCAGCGCGACCTCGTCTCCGCGGCCGACCGTGCCGGACCACAGCGTGCCGGTGACGACCGTGCCGGCACCGCGCACGGAGAAGACACGGTCGACGTGGAGGCAGGCGCCGCCCGGATCGCCGACGCGGCCGGGCAGGCGGGCGACCAGGCGCTCGAGCGCCGCCTGCAGCTCCCCGAGGCCCGCGCCGGTCGGGGCCGCGACCGGGACGACCTCGGCGCCCGGCAGCAGATCGGCCGCCGCGGCGGCGGCCGCCGCCGGGTCGGCGAGATCGGCCTTGGTGATCGCCACGACCCCGCGCTCGATGCCGAGCGCGCGCAGGACGGCGGCGTGCTCGCGCGTCTGGGGCATGACGCCGTCGTCGGCGGCGACGACGGCGAGGTAGGCGTCGATCCCGCTCGCGCCCGCGACCATGGTGCGCACGAACCGCTCGTGGCCGGGCACGTCCACGACCGAGAGCCGGCGCCCGCCCGGCAGCGTCAGCGGCGCGTACCCCAGCGCGATCGAGAGGCCGCGCCGCCGCTCCTCGGGCAGGCGATCGGTGTCCACGCCGGTGAGCGCCCGCACGAGCGTCGTCTTGCCGTGGTCGACGTGGCCGGCGGTGCCGAGCGTGAGCGGGACGGCGTCGCTCACGCCGGTCGCCGGCCCAGCGCCGCGGCGACCGCGGCGCCCGTCGCCTCGACCTCGTCCGGGGCGGCCAGCGTCCGGGGGTCGAGGAGCAGGCGGCCCTCGTGGATCCGGGCGACCACCGGCACCTCGCCCGCACGCAGGGTGGCGGCGAGGCCGTCGACGTCGTCGTGGGCGATCGCGACCACCGGGCCCTCGAGCTCCAGCAGCGGCAGGGCACCGCCCCCCGCGCGCGCGCTGCCGCGCACGACCTCGGCCGCGCCGCCGGCGACGACCGTCGCCGCGCGCAGGCGCTCCGCCCGATCGGCGAGCTCCGCCTCGGACACCTCGAGCATCGCGAGGACGGGGATCTCGCGCCGCGCGCGCGCCGGGTCGCGATAGAGGCGGAGCGTCGCCTCGAGCGCCGCGAGCGAGAGCCGGTCGATCCGCATCGCCCGGGCGAGCGGGTGCGCCCGCGCGCGGGCCACGGCGCCGGCGTCGCCGACGAGGATGCCCGCCTGCGGGCCGCCGAGCAGCTTGTCGGCGCTGAAGGCCACGAGCGCCGCGCCCGCGGCGACCGAGCGGCGGACCGGCGGCTCGTCGGCCAGCGTCGCGACGTCCTCGGCGAGCGCGCCCGAGCCGATGTCGTCGATCACCGGCACGCCGAGGCCGCAGAGCGCCTCGATCTCGACCTCCTCGACGAACCCGAGCGTGCGGAAGTTCGACGGGTGTGCCCGGAGGATCGCGCCGACCTCGTCGCCCCCGGCGGCCAGCGCGCGCTCGTAGTCGGACCGCCGCGTGCGGTTCGTCGTCCCGACCTCGACGAGCCGCGAGCCGGACTGGGCGACGACCTCGGGCACCCGGAACCCGCCCCCGATCTCCACGAGCTGGCCGCGGGAGACGACGATCGCGCGGCCCGGGCCGGCCAGCGCGGCGGCGGCGAGCAGCGTCGCCGCCGCGCAGTTGTTCACCACGAGGGCGTCCGCCGCCCCCGTGAGCTCGCCGAGGAGCCGTCCGACGTGGGACTGCCGCGAGCCGCGGCGGCCGGTCTCCAGGTCCAGCTCGAGGTTCGCGTAGCCCTCCGCGGCGCGGGCGACCGCCTCCCGCGCGGCACTCGCCAGGGGCGCCCGTCCGAGGTTGGTGTGGACGACGACGCCGGTCGCGTTGAGCACGCGGCGCAGGGACGGCTCGCGGTCGCGGGCGAGCGCGGCCGTGGCCCGGGCGGCGAGCGCGGCGGCCTCGTCCGGCGCCGGGGCCGCGCCGTCGTGCAGCTCCGCCCGGCGGGCGTCGATCGCCGCGCGCGCCGCCGGCACCGCGAGCGCCGGCGGGGCGTCGAGCCGCGCCGCGAGCCGCTCCACGGCGGGCAGGCCGCGCAGCGCGGCGCTCAGGCCGCCGGCGGCGTCCCCGGCACCCACCCGGCGCCCTCCCCGCCGACCTCGCGCTTCCAGATCGGCGCCTGCGCCTTGACCCGGTCGATGATCTCGCGCGCACCGGCGAAGGCCTCGCCCCGGTGGGGGGCCGACACCGCCACCACCACCGAGGGCTCGCTCAGCGGGACCTCCCCCACCCGGTGCTCGCACGCCGCCGCGCAGAGGCCGTGGGTGGCCACGGCGTCGACCACGACCGCGGCGATCCGCTCCTCGGCCATCTCGGCGTAGGCCTCGTAGTCGAGGCGCGGGACCGCGCGCGTCACGCCCTGGAAGGTCACCACGGCCCCGGCGCGCGGGTCGCGCACCCGCGCGACGAGCGCGTCGAGCGACAGCGGCTCGGCGGTGACGCGCGCGTGCGGCCCGGCGCCGCCCGACACGGGCGGGATCAGCGCGAGCTCGTCGCCGGCGGCGAGCGGCGCGTCCCGGGGCGCGTACTCGCGGTTCACGGCCATGACGAGCGGCAGCCCGTCCGCGAGACCGTCGACGCGGGCGAGGGCGTCGCGCACGCACGCCCCCTCCGGCAGGTCGAGCTCCAGCTCGCGCGCCCCCGCGCGCTCGCGCAGCTGGGCGAAGAGGCGCACCCGGACGAGCATCGGCCAGAGGCTAGATGACCCCGGACGTCTACTTCCGCCCGTGGTGCCGGCGGTAGCGGGGGTACTCGCTCCCGCGCCGCCGTGCGTTGCGGATGAGCGACCGGGCGATCGCGGGGACCCACTGTCCCGCGTGGTAGTGCCCGCAGTTGTCCGCGATCCCCGGGTTGCCGATCCAGAAGAACGCGTCGGCGCGTCGGTCGCCCGTCTTCAGCGTCGGGACCGGCCCGAGCGCCCGGCCGGGCGGGTCGCACCACACCTCGCCCTGCGTGCCGCCGGCCTTGTAGAGCGGCCCACGCCCGTTGTAGGCGGTGTTGACCACGAAGTGCTTGCCGCCGGTCGCCCGCGAGATCCGGTCCCCGTAGCGGAGCTGGTTCCACGTCCAGTCGTAGTGCGTCACGTTGAGGGCGAAACCGCGCGCGCGGCGGATGCCGGCCTTGCGCAGCATCCGCGCCATCTGGCCCGCCGGCCGCCAGTCCGAGGTCCCGGCGTCGATGTAGGTGCCGACGTTCGGCCGCTTGGCGAACTGCCCGACCGCGTACCGGATCAGGGACAGGCGCCGCGCGAGGTTGCCCCCCTGCATGCACTCGGCGGCCGCGGCCACCCCGTCGGGCTCCAGGAAGACGATCGCCTTGGCCCGACCGATCCCGGCCGCGATGCCGCGGACCCACTTCCGATACTTGCGGGCCCCGGCGGGGCCCCCGCCGTCGTAGTTCCCGCACGCGGCGTGCGGGAGCCCGTGGACCGCGAACATCGCCATCGACCCCGGCCGGCGCTCCTCTTCGCGCACCCGCTGGACGTACTGCGCGACGTCGGCGCGCGTGAAGGACTCGACGACCCACTCCGCCATCGGCACCGAGCCGATGTAGCGGCGGATGCGCGGATCGGAGCTGCGCGCGGCGGCGTTCCAGTGCAGGTCGACGAACCACGGCCCCTTCGCCATCGGATTGCCGTGCAGGCGGGCGCCGGCGGGCGCGGTCACCGAGAGTGACGCCACCAGCGCGAGAGCCGCGATCAGGGTGGAGACGCGCAGGCGGTCGCGGTGGTTGGGCTGCTGGCTCATAGAGGCCTCCTCGTGGTGATCGAGCGGTCGGGTCGCGGCTTCCGGACGGATCACCGCACCGGCTTCTCCCGGCGAGTATGACCGGGCTCGCGAGCGATGGCGATCCCGCCGTCCTCCTCTAACCTCTCCGGCCCATGGCCACCGAGGAGGAGCACCGCACCATCGCGCCGATCGTCGGCCCCGACGATCCCCGCCGCTTCACCGACTCCGGGATCGAGATCCAGCCGCTCTACACCGAGGACGACCTCCCCGCCGACCTCGACCTCGGCGAGCCCGGCGAGTACCCGTTCACCCGCGGCGTGCACCGCGAGATGTACCGCAAGCAGCTGTGGACCATGCGCCAGTACGCGGGCTACGCCTCGGCCAGGGAGTCCAACGAGCGCTACAAGTTCCTGATCGCCAACGGGTCGACCGGGCTCTCGATGGCCTTCGACCTGCCGACCCAGCTCGGCCTCGACTCCGACGACGCGCGCTGCCTCGGGGAGGTCGGGCGGACCGGCGTCGCGATCGACACGATCGACGACATGCGCACCGCGTTCGACGGGATCCCGCTCGACCGGGTCTCGACCTCGATGACGATCAACGCGCCGGCGGCGTGCCTGCTGCTGCTCTACCAGATCGTCGGCGAGGAGCAGGGCGTCCCCTCCGAGCAGCTGCGCGGGACGACGCAGAACGACATCCTGAAGGAGTACATCGCCCGCGGGAACTTCATCTACCCGCCCGAGGGGTCGATGCGGCTGACCACCGACCTGTTCGCGTACTGCCGCGAGCACGTCCCGCGCTGGAACACGATCTCGATCTCCGGCTACCACTTCCGCGAGAAGGGGTGCTCGGCCGTGCAGGAGGTCGCGTTCACGCTCTCCAACGGCATCGCCTACGTGCAGGCGGCGATCGACGCGGGGCTCGCGGTCGACGAGTTCGCTCCGCGCCTGGCCTTCTTCTTCAACGGCCACAACAACGTCTTCCAGGAGGTGGCGAAGTTCCGCGCGGCGCGCCGGATGTGGGCGGAGATCATGCGCGAGCGCTTCGGCGCGGAGGACCCGCGCTCGCTGCGGCTGCGCTTCCACACCCAGACCGGCGGGGTGACCCTGACCGCCCAGCAGCCCGAGAACAACATCGTGCGGGTGGCGCTCCAGGGCTTCGCCGCCGTCTGCGGCGGGACCCAGTCCCTCCACACGAACGGGTTCGACGAGGCGCTCGCGCTGCCGACCGAGCGCGCGGCCCGCACGGCGCTGCGCACCCAGCAGATCATCGCCCACGAGTCGGGCGCGGCCGACAGCGTCGACCCCTTCGCCGGCTCGTACTTCGTCGAGTCGCTGACCGACGAGATCGAGGCGCGGGCGCAGGAGCTCATCGACAAGATCGACGAGATGGGCGGCTCGGTCGGCGCGATCGCCTTCGTCAAGTCGCGAGATCGAGGAGTCGGCCTGGGGCTACCAGGAGCGCTACCGCCAGAAGCAGGACGTCGTGGTCGGCGTGAACGAGTACGTCACCGAGGACGTCGAGGTGCCGGAGATCCTCAAGGTCGACCAGGCCTCCGAGGACGAGCAGGTCGCGCGCCTGAAGGCGTTCAAGGCCGAGCGCGACCAGGCGCTCGTCGGGCGGCGTCTCGAGGAGCTGCGGGCCGCGGCGCGCGGGGAGGAGAACCTCCTGCCGCGGATCCGCGAGGCGCTCCGCGACCGCGCGTCGCTCGGCGAGGTCTGCGGCGCGATGGGCGACGTCTTCGGGGCCTACCGGCCCGAGGCCTGAGGCGGAGGGATCGGGCCGGCCGCCCCGGCTGATCTAGGGCGTCAGCTCGTACGGATAGCGCGTGAGCGTCTCGCTGCCGTCCTCCGTCACCAGGAGGAGGTCCTCCAGCCGCACCTCGCCGATGTCCCGCTGCCACAGGCCCGGCTCGATGGCGATCACGTCGCCGGCGACGAGCAGGGCGTGCCCCGTCTGACCCAGGGACGGGTCCTCGTGCACCTGGAGGCCGACGCCGTGGCCGAGGGAGAACTGAAAGCCCTCGTTCGGGTGCTCCTCCTCCGGCCCGGTCCGCTGCGTGCGATGCCCGGCGGACTCGAAGAGGTCGCAGACCAGCGCATGGAGCTCCCGCCCCGTGACCCCGGGCCGCACCGCGGCCCGCGCCCGCTCGATCGCCTCGCGCACGAGGCTCTCGGACGCCCGCACCGCGTCGCCGACCTCACCCACCACGAACGTCCGGGTCATGTCCGCGCAGCATCCCGTCTGCTCGTCGCGCGGCCAGAGGTCGATCACGATCGGCAGGTTCGCGGGCAGCGGGCCCGAGCCGGGCTCGTGGCCGTGTCCCTGCCGGACGGAGGCGACGATGACATCCGGCGGCGCCGGCGCGCCATGCTCTCGGCAGGCGTCCCGCAGCCCGGCCCGGACCGACTCGGCGGTCAGGACCTCGTCGCCGAGCATGAGCCGCTCGCCGTCGGGCACGGCACGGCGAAGCACGGCCGCGGCGGCGCTCATGCCGGCCTCCGCCGCCGCTTGCGCTCGCCGGATGCCGGCGAGCTCCGCCGGCGACTTCACCCGGCGCCTCGCCGCGACCGCCTCGTGGTCCGGACGGAGGACGACGCCGTCCGCTCGGAGCCGGTCCGCCACCACGACCGGCATCTCCGGGTCGGCGACCGCCTCGCGGATACCCATCGCCACGGCGGCGCGCGAGGTCAGCTCCACGTCCAGCTCGGCGTAGCTCATGCCGCTCTCGAGGAGCTCGTGGAAGCCGAGGTCGGCCACGTCGTGGAGCACGGCGCCGGGCACGGCCGCGGCCATGCGCGCGCGTTCGAGGCTGTTCGTCACGACGTGCATCCGGCCGCCGACGATGCCGAGGAGGAAGGGATCTCCGATCGAGACCGGGAGCTCGTGGCGCATGGCGGCCGAGCGCTCCGTATCCCCGTGGAACAGGAAATCGGTCACGGCCGGGTGAGGCTACCGAGCGCCGCGCGGTGGATCGCGGCTAGCCTGACGCGTCGTGCCCCTCGCCGTGTCCTTCTACGAGGTCGTTCTCGTCATCCACATCGTCGCGGCGGTGGCCGCGTTCGGCCTCGTCTTCGTCGCGCCGCTGGTCGCGGCCTGGACCCGGCGGGCCGACCCGCGGGCCGTGCCCGCCGTCCACCGCGCGCTCGTGCTCGCGGTCCAGCGCGTGCTCCAGCCCGCGGCCACGCTCGTGCTGCTCGCCGGGCTCTATCTCGTGATCGATTCGGACGTCTGGGAGTTCAAGCAGGCGTGGCTCAGCGTGGCGCTGGTGGTGATCGTGGTGCTGCTCGGCCTCGCGGGCGCGGTGTTCGTCCCCCGCGAGCGGCGGGCGGCGGAGATCGCCGAGCGCGACCTCGCGGCGGGCGACGGCTCCCTGTCGGCGGAGTACGACGCCCTGGCCCGCCGGCTGGCCAACCTCTGGGCCCTGGCAGGCCTCCTCGTGCTCGTGGCCGTCTACGTGATGGTCACCAAGCCGGGGCTCTGAGCCGCGCCGGCCCCGTGCGCCGGACGGCGCCGGGATCGGGCACCCACCGTGGCGGCAGGACTCCGCGCCCGCCGGGCGAAGTCCGGTGGGCAATGCCCGAGATCCATGCCGAGCGCCGCATCGTCAAGTCCCCGCCCGAGCTCTGGGCCGAGCTGAGCGACCTCGAGTCGCTCGGCCGCCGCCTCGAGGAGTTCGGGGAGATCCGCATCACCCGGCTCGAGCCCGAGACCGCCGTCGCCTGGGAGGGCGACGAGGTCCGCGGCACGGTGGAGATCGTGGCCTCGGGCTGGGGCACGAAGGTGCGGCTGACGGTGGAGGCGCCGGAGGCGGAGGCGCCGGAGGCCGCGACGCCGGAGGCTGCGACCGGGCTCCCGGCCGAGAGCGCGACCGGTCCGGTCGACGTTCACCGCGATATGCGCGGTCAACGGCGGAAGGATCTCCCGGAGTCTCCGCCCCTGCCGGAGATCGAGCTCGACACCGCCGCGCCGGTCGTCACCGAAGCGGCGCCGGCGGCGCCCGCGCCCGGGGGCACCGGCTCCGTGCCCGCGCCCGGGGGCACCGGCTCCGTGCCCCCGCCGGGTGTCCCACCGCCGCCCCCGCGCGTCCGGACGGAGTCCCACACCGGCTTCGTCGCACGGCTCTTGCGCCGCCGTCGGCGGGCCGCGCCGGCGACCGAGCCCGTCCACGTCCCCCACGCGACCCCGGCCCCATCGAGACCGGTCCCTCCGGAGCCCGCCGCCGCAGACCCCGCAGCCGGGCCCACCATCGGCCCGCTGGCCGCGCCGGTCGTCCTCCCCGAGCCCGCCGTCAGGGAGGGGTCACCGCGGACCAGGCCGTCACCGCGGACCAGGCCGTCACCGCCGAGCCGGCGGTCACCCCGGAGGCGCCGGCCCCCGCCGGCGATCCGGACCTCGACCACGAGCACGTCGAGACCGTCCTGACCGCCGTGCTCGACGACCTCGGCGCCGCGCACCACCGGCCGTTCTCGCGCGGCTGAGCCGGCCCGGCCCGCCGAGGGCGAGCCTTCGTCCCGCACAGCGGGACCGACGTCGCGCTCGATCTCGGCGTGGGCGCCCCGCCGCTAGCATCACCGCCCCCATGGCGAAGCACGAGATCCGCACCGCCCCGATGGGCAAGCGCAAGTCCGCCGCCCACCGCGAGCACGCGCCCGAGACCTACGAGGAGAAGGTCGCCCAGCTCGAGGCGCGCCGCACCGAGGCGCGCGAGGGCAACCCGGCCGCGGTCGCCAAGCAGCACGACCGCGGCAAGTACACCGCGCGAGAGCGGATCGAGAAGCTGCTCGATCCGGGCTCCTTCCAGGAGACCGACGTCTTCACCCGCCACCGGACCCACGAGTTCGGGATGGACCGCAACCGGCCGTGGTCCGACGCCGTCGTGACCGGCCACGGGACCATCGACGGGCGCCGCGTGTGCGTGTTCTCGCAGGACTTCACGGTCTTCGGCGGGTCGCTCGGCGAGGTGATGAGCGAGAAGATGTGCAAGGTCATGGACCTGGCGGCCAAGATCGGCTGCCCGGTCATCGGGATCAACGACTCGGGCGGCGCCCGCATCCAGGAGGGCGTGGTCTCGCTCGGCTCCTACGGCGACGTCTTCCTGCGCAACGTGCGCTGCTCCGGCGTCATCCCGCAGATCAGCGTGATCATGGGCCCCTGCGCGGGCGGCGCGGTGTACTCGCCGGCGATCACCGACTTCATCTACATGGTGAAGGAGACCTCGCACATGTTCATCACCGGCCCCGACGTCATCAAGACGGTCACGGGCGAGGAGCCGACCTTCGAGGAGCTCGGCGGGGCGATGACGCACAACACGAAGTCCGGGGTGGCGCAGTTCGCCTGCGACGACGAGGACCACTGCCTCGAGGACGTCCGCTACCTCATGAGCTTCCTGCCCCAGAACAACATGGAGCTCCCGCCGCGCGTCCAGCCGACCGACGATCCGGAGCGGATGGACCCGGAGCTCGACACCGCCGTGCCGGACAACCCGAACAAGCCCTACGACATGCGGGACGTCATCCGCCACATCGTCGACGACGGCGAGTTCTACGAGGTCCACGAGCACTACGCGCGCAACATCGTGGTCGGGCTCTCGCGGCTCAACGGGATCCCGCTCGGGATCGTCGGGAACCAGCCGGCCGCCCTGGCCGGCGTCCTCGACATCGACTCCTCCGAGAAGGCCGCGCGCTTCGTGCGCACCTGCGACGCCTTCAACATCCCGATCCTCACCTTCTGCGACGTGCCCGGGTTCCTGCCCGGGACCAACCAGGAGTGGGGCGGGATCATCCGCCGCGGCGCGAAGCTGCTCTACGCGTTCGCCGAGGCGACGGTGCCGAAGCTCACCGTCATCACGCGCAAGGCCTACGGCGGCGCCTACGTCGTCATGAACTCCAAGCACCTGGCCTCGGACTTCTCGATCGCCTGGCCCACGGCGGAGGTCGCCGTGATGGGGCCGGAAGGCGCCGTCAACATCATCTACCGTCGCGATCTCGCCCAGAGCCCCACGCCGGACGAGCGTCGCGGCAAGCTGATGGACGACTACAAGGCGCGCTTCGCCAACCCCTACTCGGCGGCCGAGCGCGGCTACATCGACGACGTGATCCTGCCCCACGAGACGCGCCCGCGGCTGATCACCGAGCTCGAGACGCTGATGACCAAGCGCGAGCCCGGCCCCAAGCGCAAGCACGGCAACATCCCGCTGTAGGGCGCCGGTCGCCGGTCAGGGCGCCGGGACGCTCACGCCGCCGACCGGTGCGTCCGGTCGAGCTCGAGCTCGAGGCGCTCGCGCTCGCTGAGCGGGCGCTCGAAGGCGGCCTGCTCCCAGAGGGAGGCGACGTGGACCGGGTCCAGGCGGGCCTCGAGCCCGGCGGCGAGCCGCTCCGCGTGGGTGAGCGGACGCTCGAAGGCGGCGATCTCGTAGAGGCGGCTGACCGGATCGGGGCCGGGTGTCACGGGCATCCCATCGACGGGATGCCCGCCGTCCTGCAGCCGCGCAACGTCCGTTCCGCCATCCGGCGCCTCGCCGCTCGCCGTTCACCGGACCGGCACATCGTGACCCAGCTGGCCGGACGTTCCCGCGGATGGCGGCCGTGGTCGTCCGGCGGACACCAGAATCGGACTCGACCATCGGGGGGTGCGTCGAGCGGACGCGCGGGCGTAGGGTGCGGCGCGTGCCCCCCGGAGTGACCGTCCGTGCGTTGATGATCGCCGCGGCGCTGTCGCTCCTGCCGGCCTCGACGGCGACGGCCAGGATCGCGACGCAGCCGGGGCCCGGGTGGATGGCGGACGCCGCGGTCAGCGCGCTGGCCCGCGACGGGTCGACCGCGTTCCTCGCCGGCACGATCTACGACGTCGGACCGCATACCGGCTCGGGCGCCGTGATCTCGGCACGGGATGGACGCGCCGACGAGCGCGTGCCGCCGATCACCGGCGGCGAGCCGTCGAGGCCGTCGTCGGCGACGGGGCCGGCGGCTGGTACGTGGGTGGCGGCTTCGACCACGTCGGCGACGTGGCGCGCGCCGGCCTCGTGCACCTCCTCCGCGACGGGCGCGTCGACCGACGCTTCGACCCGCACCCCGACGGACCGGTGCGCGTCCTGGCGCTGCGGCCGGCGACACGCTCTACGTGGCAGGCGACTTCACGAGCGTCGCCGGTCAAGCTCGGGCGGGCCTCGCTGCGCTGCGAACCTGGAGCGGGTCCGCCAGGCGATGGCACCCGACGGCCGACGGCGTCGTCGAGGCGCTCGCGGTGGGGCGGGACCGGGTCTTCCTAGGCGGACGTTTCTCGACGGTGGGCGGTGAGCCCCGGGGAGGCGTCGCCGCGGTCGACCGCGGCGCGGGGAACGTGCTGGGCTGGGACCCGGTGCTCGACGGACCGGTGAGCGACCTCGCCCTCGCCGGCCACTCGCTCTACCTCGCCGGGGACTTCCGGCACGCCGGGAACGCGGAGCGGCCCGGCCTGGCCGAGGTGTCGGCGGGCGACGGGTCGGTAACCACCTGGTCGCCGGCAGTGGGGCTGACCTCGCCGGTGGTGGGGGGCGGGCGACTGTACGGCCGTGGTGCGAGCGGCGTGGTCGCTCTCGATCGGGCATCGGGCGCCGTCGTGGCTGGCGATCCGAGTGGATGCCTCCTCTGCGAGCCCGGGCCCTTGGCCGTCGCGGGGGGCACCGCGTACACGTTCACCGGAAAGCCCGCGCTGATCGACGATCCGGGGAGCCGGCTCGAGGCTTATGCCGCGGCCGATCTGACGCGGAAAGACTGGGACGCGGCCCCTCCAGTGCTGGTCGCCCGCCACGCCGGGCGACCGTCCTACGGCGGGGTAAAGGCCATCGCGGCGCAGGGCGACCGCGTCTTCGTCGGCGGCAGCTTCGATATCGCCGGGGGCCGACGGCGCGTCGGGCTGGCGGGACTCGATCGCGCCGGGCGGAACCTCTCCCCTGAGGATCCCGGCGTGCTCGGCGCGTCGTCCTACGGCCCGTACGTTCCCGCGGTCGCCGTAGGCGACGGCGTCGTGGTCGCGGACGGCTTCGACTTCGGTGGCGGAGCCTTCTCGACCACGGGAGCGGGGAGGCTCTGGGGCTTCGGGATCGCGGGGGGCGGGCCACCACGGATCGGTGCGCTCGCCGTCGCCGGCGACACGGTGTACGTCGGCGGCTCCAGCCCCGTCGCTCCCGGTGCACCTGGCGCGTTCGCGGTCACCCCGCGCGACCGGACGCTGCTCCCGTGGAAGCCCCCGATCGATCCCGGCTGTCATCCCAACGGCCAGTGTGACGCCGAGGTCCGCGTCATCCTCCCCGCCGGCGACACGGTCTACCTCGGCGGCACCTTCACCTCCGGCACCCACCGCAACCTCATCGCCGTCGACGCGGTCACCGGCGCCATCCGCGACGCCTTCGCGCCCAACCCCGACGGCGCGGTCCGCGCCCTTGCCCTCCATGACGGCCGCCTCTACGCCGGGGGCACGTTCACGAACGCCGGCGGAGCCGCTCGCCGCAACCTCGTGGCGCTCGACCCGGGCAGCGGCGCCGCCGACCCCGGATGGGCCCCGGACCCGGACGGCGAGATCCGCGCCGTCGCCGCCCGCGGCCGCACCGTCATCGCGGGCGGCGACTTCGCCACCATCGCGGGCGCCTCGCGCCGCAACCTCGCCGCCCTCGGCGAGCTCAGCGGCCAGGCACGGCGCTGGGCGCCAGAGCCGGACGGCCCGATCAACGCCCTCGTCGCCTCCCCCCGCCGCGTGCTCGTCGGCGGCGCCTTCACGCACATCAGCGGCGGCTTCCGCGTCGGCTTCGCCCAGTTCCGCGCCCGCGGGCGCTGAGCGGCAGGCGCCGACAAACGCCAACGGACCCGGCCGGGCCTACGGCGCCAAGGCGACCCCGCCGGCAGCCTCCGCCGCCCGCGCGAGCCGCCCGTCCGTGGTGAGCAGTGGAAGCCGCGTCGCCTGCGCCGGCGCGACCAGGAGCCCGTCGGCGACGGTCAGGTTCTGGCGCATGGCCCAGGCGCGCTCGAGCAGCGCACGATGCTGCACGTAGGCGATCCCCAGGTCGAGGAACGCCGCGAACGCGGCGCCGACATCGCGCTCGGGGACCTCTCCGCTGAGCTGCCGGCCTCGCAGGACCCCGGCCACCTCCGCCTCGACGGCCGCCGGGGCGACGAGCGGTCCCGTCGTGCCCCGCAGGCACGCCGCCACGGGATCGCCCGCCTCCGTGTGCAGCACGAAGTCGACGACCGCCGAGGTGTCGAGGCCATCAGCCAGCGGCGTCGCGGAGGCGCCGGACGGTGTCGGCCACCGGCTCCGACAACCTCGCGCGGGGAAGGGCGGCGACCCGGTCCGCGACCTCCGTCCGACTCGGGGTGGCCGCCGTGCGATCCAACTCCTCGCGGAGCGCGTTCACCGAACCTCCACATCCCGTTCACACCGCGGGTAGGGTTGCCTGCGCGGCCGCCCGACCGGCTCTACCGCATCCGAGCAAGACCCGAACCCCGGAGGACGGGATGGACCCGATGAATCACCTCACGCGCCGCCAGGTCGTCTCCGGCGCCGGCGCCCTCGCCGTTGCCAGCGTCGTCTCCCCGGACGCGCTGGCCCGCGGCCTCACCAGCGCGCGGCGAGCCCCGTCCTTCCGCGGCGGGCGTTTCCCGGACGGCATCGCGGCCGGGGACCCGGCGCCGAACGGCATCACCCTCTGGACACGCCTCGACGGCGTCGGCGGGAAGGGCAGCGTCGAGCTCGAGATCGCCCGTGACCGCGGCTTCCGGCGCGTCGTCGCCCGCACGCACGTCGGCACGAGCGCCGATCTCGGCCACGTCGCCAAGGCCCGCATCGGGAAGCTGAAGCCCTACGAGCAGTACTACTACCGCTTCGCCACGCGCTCGAGCGACTCCCCCGTCGGCCGCTTCCGGACCGCGCTGCCGGCCGGGTCGAACCAGCCGGTGAAGTTTGCCTACTTCTCCTGCCAGGAGTACACGTTCGGCTGGTACAACGCCCACGCGCTGCTCGCGAACGAGGACGTCGACTTCGTCGTCAACCTCGGCGACTTCATCTACGAGATCGGCTTCGTCCCGCCGATCGGGGTTCGCGACGGCAAGTACACGACCGGCCTCGACGGGCCCCAGAACCTGGACACCTACCGCGAGCGATACCGCACGGTCCGCAAGGACGGCAACCTGCGGAAGATGGCCGCCAATCACGCGATGGTCTCGACCTGGGACGACCACGAGGTCCAGAACGACTACGCCGGCGCCGACCCCACCGGTGGCGACGTCAACCCGCCCTACTCGCGCCGCCGCCGCGACGCCGCGTATCGGGCCTGGGTGGAGAACATGCCGACCTACTTCGGAAGGGGCGGCAAGTTCCGGCTCTACCACAAGGCCGCGTTCGGGAAGGTCGTCGACCTCTTCGTGCTCGACGAGCGCCAGTACCGCGGCGGGCAGCCGTGCGACAACACCGGCAAGGTCTGCGCCGACTGGGACCGCGAGCGTTCGTTCCTCGGCTCCCAGCAGGCCTCCTTCGCGCGCGGCGGCCTGGCGAAGTCGCGCGCGGCGTGGAAGCTCATCGCCAACGAGGTGATGATCATGCCCGTGAAGGTCAACGCGACGGACTACAGCTCGTTCGACGCGTGGATCGGCTATCCGAGAGAGCGCGAGGCGCTCCTCCGGGCGATCGAGTCGAGCCGGCTGAAGGACGTCGTCTTCCTCACCGGCGACTACCACGCGTTCATCGCCGGCAACGTGGAGACGGCCGCCGGCACGACCGTCGCCACCGAGTTCGTCGGCGGATCCGTCACCTCCGCGAGCGATCCGGAGGTCAACGCGATCATCAAGAAGGCCGGCTACGGGACGCCCGACGACCCGGCCCAGCCCGCGTCGGAGATCGCCACGCAGCGCGCGGTCAACCCCTGGTTCCGCGAGCTCGACTACCTGCACCACGGCTACGTCGTCTGCCGGGCGACGACCAGGGAGTTGAAGGTCACGATGAAGAAGCTCGAGACAATCCGGCGCCGGACGACGAGGCTCCACAGCACCAGGACCTTCCGGGTCCGCCACGGGCAGGCCGGGATCTAGCCGGACCCTCGTCGCTACAGGGTGACGCGGGGGGCCGGGACCCGCCCGGCCCGCCACGCCTCGAGAACGGCGAGGCCGATCGCCAGGTCCTGAATCGCCAGCCCGGTCGAGTCGAACAGCGTGACCTGGTCGACCGACGCGCGGCCCGGCGCCTCGCCGGCCAGCACGGCGCCGAGGGTCGTGACGTCCCCGGGCCCGACGCGCCCGGCGGCCACGGCGCCGGTGAGCTCGCCGCCGTGCGCGGCCTGCTCCCACTCGTCACAGAAGAGCGCGCAGGCCACGACGGCGTCGACCTCCGCCTCGGCCTTGCCGGGGCCGTCGGCGCCGAGCATGGCGTAGAACTGCCCGGGGCGGAGGTCGCCGGCGCGGACGACCGGGGCGTCCCCCGGGGTCACGCAGCACACGACGTCGCACGCGAGCGCGTCGGCGGCCGACCCGGCCGTCCATCCCAGGTCCGCGGCGAGGCCGCGGGCCATCTCCTCGCGCGGGTCGTGGCAGACGCCGCCGCCGTAGCCGGCCGCCCACAGGCAGCGCCCGGCCCAGGCGCCGTGGAGACCGCAGCCGAGGAGGCCGACCGTCCGCGCGTCCTCACGGGCGAGGGCGGTCGTGGCCACGGCGGCGACCGCGCCGGTGCGCAGGGCGGTGACCGCCCGGCCGTCGACCAGGGCGAGCGGCTCGCCGGTGACCGCGTCCGAGAGGCAGATCACGCCGGAGACCGTCGGCAGGCCGCGAGCGGGGTTGCCGGGGAACGAGGTGACCCACTTCAGCAGCGCGACGCCGTCGCCGAGGGCGGGCATCGCCCGGAAGTCGCCGAACGGGGGGCTCTCGAGGTAGACCTTCGGCGGCATCGCCCACTCTCCCGCGTGGTGCCGCACGAACGCGGTCCGCACCCGGTCGATCGCCTCCCGCACGTCCACCGCCGCCAGGACCGCGTCGTGGGAGAGCACCGGCACCTCGGGCACGGCGCGCCACGATACCCTCCGCCCGCACCCGTGAACCGCCGCCCGAGCCTCACGATCGTCGCGCCGAGCGCCTCCCCCGAGGAGGCCGCCGCCGTGGTGGTCGCCCTCGAGCGGTTCCTGCGCGACACCGCGCCCGCACCGGCCGCGGCGCCCGCGCGCTCCGATCCCTGGCTGCGCGCGGCGCTCCACGAGGGCACCGGCCGCGAGGCCGACGCCCCCGGCCCGTGGGGCGACCCGACGGCCCGGGGCTGAGGCTCGGGCTCATCGCCGCGCCGGTACAGTTCGCGCGCCGATGTTCGAGAAGATCCTGATCGCGAACCGCGGGGAGATCGCCGTCCGGGTGATCCGCGCCTGCGAGGAGCTCGGCATCGCCAGCGTCGGGGTCTACTCGGAGCTCGACCGCGACGCGATCCACGTCCGCCGCGCCGACGAGGCCTACCTGCTCGGGCCCGGCCCCGCCGCGGAGAGCTACCTCGTCGTCGAGAAGCTGCTGGACGTCGTCGAGCGGTCCGGCGCCGAGGCCGTCCATCCGGGCTACGGCTTCCTCGCCGAGAACGCGGCCTTCGCCCGGGCGCTCGAGGAGCGCGGCATCGCCTTCATCGGCCCGCCGGCCGACGCGATCGACGCGATGGGCTCCAAGACCCGCGCGCGCGAGCTCATGGCGGCCGCGGAGGTGCCGATCGTGCCCGGAACGACCGAGCCCGTCGAGACCGTCGCCGACGCGCGCCGGATCATCGCCGAGTCGATCGGCTACCCGGTGGCCGTGAAGGCGGCCGGGGGCGGGGGCGGCAAGGGCTTCCGGGTGGCGCTCGCCGAGGACGAGCTCGAGGCGGCGTTCGAGGGCGCCGCGCGCGAGGGCGAGAAGTTCTTCTCCGACGCGACGGTCTACCTCGAGCGCTACCTGCCCGACCCGCGGCACGTCGAGATCCAGGTCCTCGCCGACGCGCACGGCCACGTCATCCATCTCGGGGAGCGCGACTGCTCGCTCCAGCGCCGCCACCAGAAGCTCATCGAGGAGGCGCCGGCGCCGGTGGTCGACGCGGCCATGCGCGAGCGGATCGGGAGGATCGCGACCGACGCCGCCCGCGCCGTCGACTACCGCGGCGCGGGGACGATCGAGGGGCTCGTCCAGGACGGCGAGTACTTCTTCCTCGAGATGAACACGCGGGTGCAGGTCGAGCACTGCGTGACCGAGATGGTCACCGGCCTCGACATCGTGCGCGAGCAGATCCGGATCGCCGCCGGAGAGCCGCTGTCGATCTTCCAGGAGGACGTCGTCCTGCGCGGCCACGCGATCGAGTGCCGGATCAACGCCGAGGACGCGTCGAAGAACTTCGCGCCGGCGCCGGGCCGGATCGGCGCCTATCGCGAGCCGGCCGGCCCGGGCGTGCGGGTCGACGCGGGCATCGAGGCCGGGAGCGAGATCTCCCCGATGTACGACCCGATGGTCGCGAAGCTCATCGTGTGGGACGAGGACCGCGAGGCCGCCACGCGCCGGATGCTCCGCGCGCTCTCCGAGTTCGAGATCGGGGACCTGAAGACCCTGATCCCGTTCCACACGGCGATCCTCGGGACCGAGCAGTGGCGCGCGGCCGAGACCTGCCGCGACCTCATCGAGGATCGCGCGTGGCTGAAGACGCTGGCCTTCCCCAAGCCCGGCGAGACCGGGGCGGGCGAGGAGGAGACGGCCACCGTCGAGCAGGACTACACCGTCGAGGTCTCCGGCCGCCGCTTCGACGTGAAGGTCATCGGCCCGCCCTCCGCCGGGACCGCGCCCAACGGCGCCGCCCCGACCGGCGCCCGCAAGCCTCCGCGGCGCGAGCGCGCGGGCGGGGGGGGCGGTGGCGCCGGCGGCGATGCGCTCGCCTCGCCGATCCAGGGCACCGTGCTGAAGGTCGCGGTCGAGGCCGGGGCCCCCGTGGAGGAGGGCGCGCTGGTCTGCGTGATCGAGGCGATGAAGATGGAGAACGAGATCACCGCGCACAAGGCCGGGAAGATCGCCGATCTCCCGATCGCCGTGGGGGCGTCGGTGGCCTCAGGGGACACGATCGCCGTGATCACGTCCGGGGAGTAGGGTCGCGCCGATGGACTACGAGGTGATCCGCGCGGGCCTCCAGGGGGCCATCCCGTACAACCTGCACCTCGGGCTGGAGATCCTGGAGATCGCCCCCGCTCGGGGCGTCGTGCGCCTGCCCGACACCGAGACGCTGCGCAACCACGTCGGCTCCCAGCACGCCGGCGCGCTCTTCAGCCTCGGCGAGGCGGCGTCGGGCGCGGCGTTCGTCGGGGCGTTCGTCGAGCGCCTGAGCGACCTCACCCCGCTGGCCGAGCGGGCCGAGATCGCCTACCGGCGGATCGCCCGCGGGGCGATCACGGCGACCGCGCGCCTCGCGACGCCGGCCGAGGAGGTCGGGGCGGCGCTCGAGCAGGGGGGTCGCGCGCGGTTCCCGGTCGACGTGGCGCTGACCAACGGCGCCCGGGACGTCGTCGCGGACATGACGGTGCACTGGTACGTGCGGCTGGCCTCCGCCGAGGCCGACGACGCCGGCGCGTGACCCCGCGGGTCTGGCGCGCCGAGCCCCACGACGCCGAGACCGTCGCGCGGCTGCTCGTCGCCTTCCGCGACGAGATGGGGCGCGACTGGCCCTCGCCGAACGCGTTCCTCGCGTCGGTCGAGCGCCTCATCGACCGCGCGGACACCGACTACCTGATCGGCGCTCCCCACGACGACGCCCCGCCCGCCGGGGTCTGCCAGCTGCGCTACCGCTTCGGCGTCTGGTACGCCGCCGAGGACTGCCACCTGGAGGACCTCTTCGTCGAGGCCGGCGCCCGGCGCAGCGGCCTGGGCTCGGCGCTCGTCGCCGCCGCGCTCGAACGCGCCCGTGAGCGCGACTGCCGGCGGGTCGAGCTCGACGTCAACGAGGAGAACGCCGCGGCGCTCGCGCTCTACGCCCGCCACGGGTTCGCCACGGGGGGCCCGACGTCCTCCGGGCGGGGGGGCCGCGACCTCTTCATGCGCCGCCGCCTCGAGGCCTGACCGGACGCGGCCGGGCCGGACGCGGCCGGGCCGGTCAGCGCGCTGACCGCCGAACCGGCGCACACCATCGCCCGATGCGGCACAGTGACCCGCGCAGGGATCGCGAGGCGCCGGCATGGACGCCGGCGCCGCTCGCGAACACGTCGCGCAACGCTGGAGGAACCCATGCCGTCTCATCGTCCCGGGCGACGTCCCTCCGCCGCCCTCCTCATCGCCTGCCTCGCCCTGCTCGTCGCGCTCGGCGGCACCGCGGGCGCGGATCCCATCGGCCAGATCTCGCGCCTGATCTCCGGCAGCCAGATCAAGAAGAACTCGATCCGCGGCAACCGCCTCGTCCGCGGGACGATCACGGGCCGCGAGGTCAACGAGCGCCGGATCGGGATCGTGCCCCGGGCCAAGCGGGCCGACAGCGCGCTGAACGCCGACCTCGTCGGAGCGCTGGCCGTGCGCAAGGTCTTCTTCCGCGCTCCGGCCGGCGCGGCGCCCGTCCAGGTCTTCTCCGGCGCGGGCCTGACGCTGTTCGCGAGCTGCAACGCGGCCGGCGACCCCGTGCTGCGGGCCACGACCGCCGCGAACGGCGCGGCGATCCGCGCCGTCCGCGTCGGCGCCGGCGGCGCGGCCAGCGTGGGAGCGGCGAACTTCAACGTCGGCGCCTCGCTCTCGGTCCTCGGCGCGAGCCAGGAGGGCGGCGCGACGATCGACTACGCCCAGCCGAACGGCCCCGTCGCGACCGTGACGCTGCAGTACGGCGACAGCCCGTCGCTCGGCGGCGCGTTCTGTCACGTTACGGGCACGTCCACGAACAGCTGACCGACGAAGGACCCGTCCGATGCGCCGCTTCCGCCCCAGCCGGCCCTCGCCCGCGATGGCCGTCGCCCTGCTCGCCCTGTTCGTCGCGCTCGGGGGCACCGGGATCGCCGCCTCCCGGTTCATCAGCGCCAAGCAGGTGCGCAAGGGATCGCTCCCGGGCGACCGCCTCAAGCGCGCGAGCGTCGCCGGCGATCGCCTCAAGCGCGGCGGGGTGAACGGCGATCGACTCAAGCGCGACAGCGTCGGCGGCCTCGCGATCCGCGAGTCGCGGCTCGCGAAGGTCCCCGCCGCCGGGCTCGCCGACAACGCCGTCAACGCGAGCAACGCGCAGAACGCGAACACGCTCGCGCGGTTCGCGGTGCTGCAGACGGTGCGGCTGACCGCGACGAGCGGGGCCAGCGACGCGCTCGCGCGCGCGGCGGCCCCGGCGCGCACGCTGTTCCAGAAGGGCCAGCTGTCGCTGAGCGCCAAGTGCTTCAGCTCCGGCACGGGCGTGACCGCCGAGGTCTACCTGGGCACGAGCGTCAACGGCGCCGTCCTCGAGGGCTACGACAACCTGCGCGGCGGCGCCACCGACGCGAGCTACGTCCTCACCTCCACGCCGGAGGCGACGCGGCGCGTGGCCCGGGTGTCGGCCGGGCCGAGCAGCGCGCAGCTCTCGGCGCCCGACGCCCAGGACTTCGTCGCCGTCGCCCGGGACGGCAGGCAGCTCCACGGCCAGGTCGCCCTCGCGGTGAAGAACGGCGGGCTGGCCGCGCCGACCGTGGGCAACGGGCCCTACGGCGACGGCGACGTCTGCCTCGTGCAGGGCAGCGTCGCGGGCTGAGCGTCCGCGTCTCAGCCACCCACCCCCACCACGTTCTCGGCGTGGATGCGGCGCTGCTCGACGGTCCGCCGCGCGCGCGGCAGCGGCGCCTCCGCGCCATCGCGCTCCAGCGCGTCGAGGTACGCGAGGTCCTCGCGGAGGATCTCGGCGGCCCGCGCCGCGGCGAGCGGCGGACCGTGGCCCGGCACGACCGTGCCGGCGGCCTCGACCAGCGGGGACAGACGCTCCAGCGTCGCCCGGTAGGCCGCGAGTGACCCGCCCGGCGAGATCATCGGGATCTCGACCGGCGAGAGGTAGTCGCCGCAGATCACGACGCCGGCCCACGGGATCTCCACGGCGGTGCCGTCCGCGGTGTGGCCCGCGGCCGGATGCAGCCGGAGCGCCTCGGACCCCAGCTCGACGACCCCCGGCACCGGCAGGGCCTGGGCGGGCGGCAGGGAGAGCGGCGCCGGGCGCTCGATGTACCAGGTCGCGTCGGAGTCCCGCAGCTCCCGCTGCGCCACGCCCGGCTCCGCCTCCAGGCGCGCCGCGCTGGTCTCGCCGAGGGCGAGCGGCGCGGCGGGGAACGCGAGCCGGCCGAGCAGGTGGTCCCAGTCGGCGTGGGTGGCCAGCAGCCCGACGACCGGGAAGCCGGCACGCTCCGCCACCGCCGGGAGCGCCTCGAGCTCGTCGGGCAGCACGGGCGAGTCGATGAGGAACGCCTCCTCGCCGGAGCGGACGAGGGTCGCCGAGGTCTGCCAGAAGCGCGAGGTGACGACGATGACGTCCTCGTGGACGCCGACCGCGCGCACCCGGCGCCGCCTACCCGGCGCCGAGCAGCTTCGCCGCCTCGCGGAGGTTCGGCACCTCGGCGTCCGGCTTCTTCTGGCCGGGCTCGAGCTCCTCCTTGTGGCGGTTCACCCAGACCACCGGGACCTTGAGCTTCAGGCACGGCTCCACGTCGTGGTAGTAGCTCTGCGCGACGTGCACCCAGCCGCGCTTGCCGCCGACCCGCCGCTCGAACTCCTTGAAGTGCGCCTCGTCGGGCTTGTAGGAGCGCACCTGCTGCGCCGTGACCACGAGGTCGAAGTCGAGCGGCATGTGCCGGCGGGTGAGCCCGAGCAGCTTGTCGTCGATGTTCGAGATCAGCCCCGTCTTGTAGGTCTTCGCGAACTTCGCGAGCGTCGGGTTCGTCTCGCGGAACGGGCGCCAGCGCTCGACGGAGTCGGGCAGGAAGCCGGAGCGGGAGGGCTCCAGCGGCCACCCGAGGCGCTTGGCGATCTCGACCGCCGTGCGCCGCAGCACCTCCGCGTAGAGCTCGTAGCACCCGGCCTGGATCTTCTGCTGGATCTCGTGGAAGAGCGGGATGAGCTCGTCGCGCTCGATCGTGAAGCCGTCCCGCGCCGCCTCGTCGGTGAACGCCTCGTAGGCCCCGGTCTCCCAGTCGATCAGGGTGCCGTAGACGTCGAAGGTCACGAAGGTCGGCTTCTTGGGAATGGCCATGGGCGCGGGCATGATGCCACGCGGCGGGCGCCCGGTGCCGTCAGATAGAGTGCCGCGCCGCCGATGGACCTCCTCGAGTACCAGGGCAAGCAGCTGTTCGCCCGCCACGGGATCCCCGTTCCGGACGGCCGGCACGCGGCCGACGTCGAGACGGCGGTCGCGGCAGCCGAGGAGATCGGCTACCCCTGCGTGGTCAAGGCCCAGGTCCAGATCGGCGGGCGCGGGAAGGCCGGCGGGATCAAGGTGGCCAACGACCGCGACGAGGCCCGCGCCCACGCCGAGGCGATCCTCGGCATGGACATCCGGGGGCTGACCGTCCGCGAGGTGTGGGTCGAGGCGGCCACCGACATCGCGGCCGAGTACTACGCGTCGATCGTCTTCGACCGCTCGGCCAAGGCGCCGCTCATCATGCTCTCCACCAAGGGCGGCATGGACATCGAGGCCGTCGCCGACGAGGACCCGGACGCGATCGCGCGGCTCCACGTCGACCCGCTGCTCGGCTTCCAGGACTTCCACGGCCGGCGGCTCGCCTTCGAGGCCGCGGTCGACGGGGACGTCGTGCGACCGGTCGGGGCGCTCCTCGCGAAGCTCTACGCGGCCTTCGTGGGCGAGGAGGCGATGCTGGTCGAGGTCAACCCGCTGATCGTCACCGGCGAGCGGGCCGTCGCCGCGCTCGACGCGAAGGTGACGCTCGACGACTCGAGCCTCTTCCGCCATCCCGAGAACGCGGAGCTCCGCAACCCCGCCGCCGAGGACCCGCAGGAGCAGATGGCGCACGAGCGCGGGCTCACCTACGTGAAGCTCGACGGGAACGTCGGGATCCTCGGCAACGGCGCCGGGCTCGTCATGTCGACGCTCGACGTCGTCGCCCAGGCCGGCGGGAGGCCGGCGAACTTCCTCGACGCGGGCGGCGGGTCGAAGGCCGAGGCGATCACCCAGGCCGTCGAGGTGATCCTCTCCAACCCCAACGTCACGGCGGTGCTGTTCAACATCTTCGGCGGCATCACCCGCTGCGACGAGGTGGCCAAGGGGCTGATCGAGGCCTTCGCCCAGATCGAGCCGACCGTGCCCTTCGTCGTCCGCCTCGACGGCACCAACGACGTCGAGGGCCGTCGCCTGCTCGCGGAGGCGGGCCTCCCGAACGTCCACGCGGAGTCGACGATGCTCGGCGCGGCGGAGAAGGTCGTGGAGCTGGCCGGCTGATGGCGATCCTGGTCGACGGCTCGACGCGGCTCTGCGTGTCCGGGATCACCGGCCGCGAGGGCACCTTCCACACGATGAACAACCGCGCCTACGGGACGCAGGTCGTGTCGGGCGTGACCCCCGGGAAGGGCGGCCAGGACGTGGAGGGCGTCCCGGTCTTCGACACCTTCCACGCCGCGGTCGAGGCGACGCGGGCGAACACCGCGATGATCTTCGTGCCGCCGCGGTTCGCCGCCGACTCGATCCTCGAGGCCGAGGACGCCGGGATCGAGCTGGTCGTCGCCATCACCGAGGGCATCCCGGCGCACGACGAGCTGCGCGTCTACAACCACCTCCGCGCGCGCGGCCGCAGCCGTCTCGTCGGGCCGAACTGCCCGGGAATCCTCTCCCCCGGGAAGGCGAACGTCGGCATCATCCCCGCGGCCTTCTTCAAGGAGGGGAACTGCGGGGTCGTCTCGCGCTCGGGCACGCTGACCTACCAGATCGGCAACGAGCTGGCCCAGCGCGGCTTCGGCAACTCGACGATCGTCGGCATCGGCGGCGACCCGGTGCCGGGCTCGAGCTTCATCGACGTGCTGGAGGCCTTCGAGGCCGACGAGCAGACCGAGATCATCGTGATGGCCGGCGAGATCGGCGGCGACGCCGAGGAGCAGGCCGCCGAGTACATCGCCGCGCACGTGAGCAAGCCCGTCGTGGCGTACATCGCCGGGTTCACCGCGCCGCCCGGCAAGACGATGGGCCACGCCGGCGCGATCGTGTCGGGCTCGCAGGGCACCGCGGCGGCCAAGGCGGAGGCGCTCGAGGCCAAGGGCGTGAGGGTCGGACGCACGCCCACGGCGGTCGCGGAGCTCGCGGCCGAGCTGCTCGCCGCGAGGGCGTGAGGATCCGGGCGACCGTGCCCGACGCCACGCCGCCCACCGACGTCGCCGCGATCCTCGCCGAGCTCGACCGCCGCCTGCAGGACCTCGAGTCGGAGCTCGCCGCGGTCGGCGCCGTGGCTCCGGTGTCGAGCCCGTCGCCGCGGCCGGCCCCGGCGCGATCGGAGCCCGAGGCCGGGTCGCGCGCGGAACCGGAGGCCCCCGCCGCCGCGACCGGTCCCGACCCCGCCGAGGCGGTCCTCGGCGCGATCCGCGCCGCGGTCGATCAGGACGTCGAGGTCATCGCCCGGGCGGACGACGCGCTCGTCCTCCGCGTGGACCTCGGCGCGCCGACCGGGCCCGCGCCGCGGCCACCGGCGGCGCCCCCGCCGCGCTAACGTTCGGCCCGATGGCCGACGCCGTGATCTCCTTCGCCCGCGGCGCGCCATCGCTGGACATCGTCGACGTCGAGGGCCTCCGCGCGGCGGCCGACACGGCGTTCCGCACCGACGCCGGGGGGGTCGTCGGCTACGGCACCGCGATCGGCTACCCGCCGCTGCGGGCCTGGATCGCCGAGCAGCACGGGGTGGCGCCCGAGCAGGTCATCGTCACGAACGGCTCGATGCAGGCCGACGCCTTCCTCTTCGAGCTGCTCGTCGACCCCGGCGACGCGGTCGTGGTGGAGCGCCCGACCTACGATCGCACGCTGCTCTCGCTGCGCAGCCGCGGCGCCGACGTCGTCCCGGTCGAGCTCGAGCCCGACGGGATCGACACCGTCGCGCTCGCCTCGCTGCTCGCCGACGGCCTGGAGCCGAAGCTCGCCCACGTCATCCCGAACTTCCAGAACCCGGCCGGCTACACGCTCTCGCTGGCCAAGCGCGACCGCCTCCTCGCGCTGGCCCGCGAGCACGGCTTCCTGATCTTCGAGGACGACCCGTACATCGCGCTGCGCTTCGCGGGCGAGCGGCTCCCGACCATGCTCTCGCTCGACGCCGGCGGCGGCGCCGTGGTCTACGCGTCCTCGTTCTCCAAGACCGTGTGCCCGGGCATCCGGGTCGGCTACCTCGTGGGACCCGAGGCGGTGATCGAGCAGGTCCGCAAGCTCGCCACGAGCACCTACATCTCACCGAGCATGGTCTCCCAGGCCATCGTCAACGCGTTCTGCCGCGGCGGGGCGATCGAGCGCTCGATCGAGACCGTGCGGGCGGCGCTCCGGCACCGCGCCGCGACGCTCTGCGCGGCGCTCGAGCGCGAGCTGCCGCAGGCCGAGTTCGTCGCGCCGGAGGGCGGGTACTTCCTCTGGGTGCGGCTTCCGGGCGCCGACGTCGACGCCCTGTTCGCCGCCGCCGCCGAGCGCGGCGTCGCCATCGTGAAGGGCGCCGACTTCCTGCTCGAGGGCGGCGAGGACTGCTTCCGGCTCGCCTACTCGGGTGTGACGCCCGAGCAGATCGACACCGGGGTCGCGCGCCTCGCCGAGGCGGCGCATGCGCTCGGCGTGCCGGCCTGAGGCCGGCGACCCGGTTGTCGCCGCCGCGGCGCCGGGATAGGCTCGACCGCGTGCGGCTGCGTCGCCACCTGCTGCTGCCGGTCCTCGCCTCCTCGATGCTGATGGCGGCGCCGGTCGGCGCCGCCGGCGCCGTGCGGCTCGGGCCGGACGTGGACACGGTCCAGACGGGCGGGATGTTCCACCTGGCAGCGGTCGGCTGCCAGGCGGGCGCGGCGTACAACCCGTGCGCGTTCGTCAACCTTCAGTCCACCAACGCGGACGCCCCGGTGGCGGCTCCGTTCGACGGGGTGATCACGCAGTGGCGCTTCCGGGCCGGGTGCTGCACCGACCCGCAGACCGTCTCGCACACCTTCACGCTGAAGACCTACAACGAGGGCCTGGGCGGCGCGAGCTTCCCCCAGTACGCCTGGCTGCGGCCGGCCGGCGGCGTCAGGACGGGGCCGTCGTTCGTCCTTCCGGCGGGGAACCAGGTGCTCAGCGACCATCCGGTCACCTTGCCGGCGCGCCTCCCGATCAAGACGGGCGAACGGCCGGCGATCGCCGCCGACGCCCCGATCGCCTTCTACGTCTACGACACGGCCTTCCCCGGGGTCCGCTCGAGCGTGATCGCCAACAACAGCACCTACCCGACGCCCGGCTACCCGTTCAGCGGCGAGCAGTACGCGAACTGGTTCAACAACGTCGCCATCGCCCTCGAGGTCACCGTCGAGAAGGACGCCGACAACGACGGCTACGGCGACGACACGCAGGACTGCTTCCCCACGGACCCGACCAAGCACGACGGGTGCGCGCCGGTGTACCACCCGCCGCCCCCACCGCCGCTGATCTCCTACAAGCCGAGCCCGCCGGGCACCCCGCCGCCGAGCAGCGGCGTCGTGTTCAGCGGGCCGATCAGCCCGCCCTCCAGCGGCGACGGCTCGAAGATCTACATTCCGCTCGCCTGCCCGAAGGGCGCGCTCCGGCCCTGCGGGGGCTACCTCGTCATCGCGCCGGCGGGCGCAACCAAGGCGGCCGCCCGCAAGGCGCCCAAGCTGCTCGCCCGGGTCCGCTACTCGGTGGCCCCGGGCAAGAGGAAGCGGCTGCTCGTCTCGCTCTCCGGCTACGGACGCAGGCTGCTCAAGAGCAAGCGCCGCCTGCGGGTGCGCATCACCACCCAGCCGAACCAGGGCAAGGCGGTCTCCGTCCGCAAGACGCTCGTGTGGCGCGGCACGACGCCGCGGCGGCGGAGCCGGCGGTAGCTCAGCGCCCGTACCGCTCCCGGCCCAGCACGAGCTGGTCGGGCAGCGCGGTGCGCGGCGGCGGCGAGGGGTCCGCGGTGACGGCGACCGTCTCGGCCACGCTGCGGGTGATCGCGTGGCTGCCGTCGCCGCTCAGCACGATCACCTCGCCCGTCTCGGCGCCCTCGCCGACCACCCCCTCGAGGCCGGGCTCCAACCCCGCCCCCTTGAGGTAGTGGAGGAGATCCTCGGCCTCGTTCTCGAAGCGCAGGATCCGCACCTTCGCCCCCGCCTCGCAGTCGGCCAGCGGAACGCCCTCGATGCGGGTCCCGACCTCGATGGGGTGCCCGTGCGGGCAGGTCTTCGCGTCGCCGACCGCGCTGCGGACGTAGGCCTCGAAGGCCGGGGACATCGCGTGCTCGAGCCGCTCGGCCTCCTCGTGGACGTCGTCCCACGGCACCCCGACGACGTCGGTCAGGAAGCGCTCGATCAGCCGGTGGCGGCTGACCACGGCCTCGGCGTGCTCGCGGCCGTCGTCGGTGAAGGAGATCGCCCGGTCCGCGCCGCGGGTGACGTATCCGTCGCGCTCGAGACGGCCGATCATCTCGTGCACGGTCGGCGGCGAGAGCTGCATCGCCCGCGCGAGGTTGGCGCCGGTCATCGGCAGCCCGGCCTCGAAGAGCCAGAACAGCGTCTGGAGGTACTCCTCCTCGGCGTCGGTGGCGTGGTCGTGGGGCACGGGCCCCGGCATCGTACCGTCGCCTCGACGGCGCGACGGATAGCATCGCGGCGGTGCGGATCGAGCCGGGCACGCGGGCGCTCGTCACCGGCGCCGGCCGCGGGATCGGGCGGGCCCTGGCGCAGGCGCTGGCGGCCCGGGGCGCGCACGTCGGCCTGCTGGCCCGCTCGGAGCCGGAGCTCGCGGACCTCGCGGCGGCGCTGCCCGGCACGGGCCACGTGCCGCTGCCCGCCGACGTCGGCGACCGCGCCGCGGTCGAGGCCGCGGTGGCCCGCTTCGTCGAGGCGAGCGGCGGGCTCGAGCTCGTGATCGCGAACGCCGGCATCGCCCACTACGGCCCGTTTCGCAGCCAGCCGATCGAGCAGGCCGAGGCCATGGTCCGCGTGAACGTGCTCGGCACGCTCTACACCGTCGGCGCGACGCTGCCCCGGCTGCTCGACCGGGCCGAGGGCCACGTCGTCGTGCTCTCCTCGGGCGCCGGGATCCGGGCGTTCCCGTGGGGCGCGGTCTACGGGGGGACGAAGGCCTTCGTCCGCGGGTTCGGGGAGGCGCTGCGCCACGAGCTCAGCGGAACCGGCGTCGACCTGACGGTGGTCTACCCCGGTCGCGTCGACACGGCGCTGCACGACCACGAGAGGCGCACGCTGCCCGACTGGTACCACCGCACGAAGGGCGAGAGCGCGGCGGCGACGGCGGCGGCGGTGCTCGCCGGGGTCGAGGCCGGCGACCGCGAGGTGCTCCACCCGGCGAACATCCGCCTGCTCCGCGCCGTGCAGGGGATCTCGCCGCGCACGGCCGACCGAATGCTCCGCCGGAGGCTCGGCGGCGGCGCGGCCCCGCGGGTCGACTGAGGGTGGCTCGGGAGGAGCGCGCGGCGCTGCTCGCGGTCGCGGCGGCGACCGCGGCCGCCCTGGTCCTGCGCTGGATCGGCTTCGACCAGAGCCTGTTCGGGGACGAGCAGCTCACGCGCTACGCCGTCGCCGACGGCGCGCACGGCGTGCTGGGGCGACTCGACCGCTTCGAGCAGAACCCGCCGCTCTTCTTCTGGCTCGCCGCGCTCAGCCGTCACCTCGGCGGCGTGGAGTGGATCCGGCTCCCCTCGCTGATCGCCGGGGCCGCCGCCGTGCCGCTGACCTACGCGCTCGGTCGGCTGACGCTCGGCGCCCGCGGGCCGGCGGTGTTCGCCGCCGCGCTCATGGCGCTCAGCCCGTTCCTCGCCTTCTACGGCACCGAGGGACGACCCTACGCGCTGATGGTCGCCCTGCTGCTCGCCTCCACGGTCTGCCTGCTGGCGGCCCTGCGCCGGGCGGGCGGATGGTGGTGGTGGGCGGGGATGGCCGTCGCCTCGGCGGCCGCCCTCTACACGCAGTACGTGGCGGTGTTCTGGCTCGCCGCGCAGGGCGTGTGGGCGCTGTGGGCGGCGCCGCAGCGGTGGCGCGGGCTCCTCGCGTCCTGCGCCGGGACCGCGCTCGCCTTCCTCCCCTGGCTGCCGAGCTTCCTCGACCAGCGGGAGCTCATCACGCTGAGCGAGGCGATCACCGCGCGCGGGGCGGCGCGGACCTTCGGGCAGCTCGCGATCGGACACCCGCTGCTGTCGCTCTCCGACTCGCTCGGCACCGCCGGGCGGTGGGCGCTCGTCCTCGTCGCGGGGGCGCTCGCCGCCGGGCTGGCGCTGATCGCCGCGCGCCGGTGGCGCGCACGGCCCGAGCGCCCCGCGCCCCGGGTCCTGCGCGCGGTCGTGCTCCTCGTGGTGCTCGCACTCGGCACGCCGGTGGGCCTGTGGGCGTACGCGCACCTCGGAGGCGGCAGCTTCGGGCTCGGCCGGTACTGGCTGGCCTCGGCCGCGCCGGCGTTCCTGCTCGCCGGCGGCGCGCTCGCCGCGCTGCCGCGTCCGGTGGCGGCGACGGCCGCGGCCACGGTGCTCGCCGTCGCCGGGGTCGTGGCGCTGGACACGATGGACGGTGGCCTCCAGCGCCCCCGGACCGCCGCGGCCGCCGCGCTGGCCGACCGCCTCGCCCCGCCGGGCGTCCCGGTCGTGGAGGTCGCGCCGCTGGCCCGTGTCGCGCAGCGGATCGCGTGGCTCACGGGCCCGGGCCAGGCGGCGCTCGTCCAGGCGGCGATCGCGACGCCGGGCTTCGCGGCCTCCCCCCAGTCGGAGTCCTACGCGATCTACTACCGGCGCCCGCACGCGCGCTTCGGCGTGGTCGGCTTCCGGCCCGGACGAGCCGGGAGGCCCGGCGGGGGGCTCCCGGTGGTGCCGCTGGCCGATCCGGCCGCATGGCGGCGCGCGGCGGCGAGGGGGCGGGCGATCGTCCTCTCGCCGATCGCGAACGGCGCCTTCGAGCCGCCGAGCCCGCCGCCCGGTCTCGGCGCCCGTCTCGTGCGGCGCACGCGGTGGCCCGGCTTCGCCGACGTCGTCGCCGACGAGTACGTGCTGCCGCGGCGGCGGGCACGCTGAGGCTCAGGCCCCCAGCCGGCGCTCCACCGCCGCGAGCCGCTCCTCGGCGACCGCGACGAGGGCCCGTCCCGCGGTGGACAGCGGCGCCCCCCGGCGGGACACGAAGGCGAAGGTGTCGTAGAGCGGCTCGGCGAAGCGCGTGGTGCGCAGGCGGGCCGGAAACCGCGAACCCGCCGCGATCGCCCGGCCGACGTAGGTGTCGCCGTAGCCGCGCGCGGCGAGCTCGAGCGCCGGGCCGAGGTGCTCGACCTCGATCGCCGGCTCGAGCCGAACGCCCGCCCGCTGGGCGCGATCGGCGAGCTGCCGGCGCGTGGGGTCGTCGGTGCCCCAGCGGGCGTCGTAGAGGATGAGCTCGGCGGCGGCCATCCGCCGGATCGTCACCGGCCGCGCCGTGCGCGCCGGGTCGGCACTCGCGTAGAGCACCTCGTCGCGCATGACCGGGCGGACGTCGAGGCCGCGGTCGTCGACGGGCAGCACGATGAGCCCGACCTCCATCTCCCCCTCCCGGACCGCGTCGGCGACCTCGGAGGAGTTGAGGCCCAGCACCCGCAGCCGGACCCCGGGGTGGCGGCGGCGGAACTGCGCGGCGAGCGACGGCAGGAGGTACTCCGGCGCGCTCCCGAACGTGCCGAAGGTCGCCACGCCGCCCTCGAGCTCGCGGACCTCGGCCACCGAGGCCGCGGCGCGGTCCACGGCGGCGATCGCCGCCTCCGCCTCCGGGCGCAGCGCCCGCCCGGCCTCGGTCAGGGCCACCCCGCGGCCGAGGCGCGCGAAGAGCGCCGAGCCCAGCTCGGCCTCGAGCCGCTTCACCTGGTCCGAGAGCGTCGGCTGGGAGAGGTGCAGCGCCGCCGCGGCCGCGCTGAAGCTGCCGAGGCGCGCCGCGGCGAGGAAGTACCGGAGCTGTTGGATTGTCATAGGTCTGGCCTATGGATCGTGAAGGACATCAAGCCTACCCCGAGGGTGGGCCGCGTCCTACCGTGAAGCGCATGTCGCACGCCGAGCGTCACGGGCTCGCCTTCTGCGCGGTCGCCGCGGCCGGCTTCGGCGCGATGGCCGTGCTGGCGAAGCTCGCCTACGCCGCCGGCGTGAGCCCGATCACGCTGCTCGCGCTCCGCTTCGCGCTCGCGAGCGCGCTCCTGTGGTCGCTGACGGCGCGCGGCGCCCTCGGGGCGCGGCGCCGGCTCGGGCAGGCCGCCACGGCGCGCCGCGACCCGCGGGCCGTCGCCGCCGGGCTCGCGCTGGGCGGGGTCCTCTACGCGGCGGAGTCCGGCCTCTTCTTCGCCTCCCTCACCCGCCTCGACGCCTCGGTGGCCGCCCTGCTCCTCTACTGCTACCCGGCGCTCGTCGTGGCCGGTGCCGTCGCGCTGCGCCGCGAGCGGCTGACGCGCCGCCGCGCCGCCGCGCTCGCCGCCTCGCTGACCGGGGTGGCCCTGGTGCTCGTCGGCGGGACCGGCGTCGCGATCGACCCGCTCGGCGCGGGGCTCGCGCTCGGCGCCGCGACCGGCTACACCGGGTACGTCCTCACGGCCGGCGCGCTGGGCCGCCGCCTCGACCCCGCGCGCCTCGCCACCCTCGTGTGCACCGGCGCGGCCGTGACGTTCTCCGTCGCCGGCGCGGCCACCGGGGCGCTCGACCTCGCGCTCTCCGCCGAGGGCTGGGGCTGGATCGCGGCCATGGCCCTCCTCTCCACCGTCGTCCCGCTGGTCGCCTTCCTCGCCGGGATGGAGCGGGTCGGCGCGGGGCGCGCCAGCATCCTCTCCACGCTCGAGCCGCCCGTGACCGTGCTGCTCGCCTTCGCGGCCTTCGGCGAGCGCCTCGCTCCGTGGCAGGTCGCCGGCGGGGCGCTCGTCCTCGCGGCCGTGGCCCTGACGCTTCCCCGCCGGCGTCGCGCTCGCCGGCCGCTAGCCTCCCGCCGGCATGGCGCTCCCCCTCGCCCCGCCCCTCGCCCCACAGCTCGCCCGATCGGCGAAGGCGCTGCCTGAGGACCCGCCCGACGGGTGGGCCTACGAGCCCAAGTGGGACGGCTTCCGCGCCCTGGCCTTCGTCGACGGCGGGGAGATCGCCCTCCAGTCCCGCAACGGCCGCCCCCTGACCCGCTACTTCCCCGAGATCGCGCCCCCGGCCGGCCGCTACGTCCTCGACGGGGAGCTGGTCATCGACGGAGCCGACGGTCGCGAGGACTTCGACGCGCTCTCCCAGCGCATCCATCCGGCCGCCAGCCGGATCGCCCGGCTCGCGCAGGAGACGCCCGCCCGCTACGTCGCCTTCGACCTCCTCGCCCGCGACGGGGACGTCACCCTCGAGCAGCCCTTCGCGGAGCGTCGCGCCGCCCTCGAGGCCCTGGCCGCCGCGCTCGGCGGCATCGAGCTGACCCCGTGCGTCGCCCGGCCCGCCGACGCGGCGCGCTGGCTGGCGGACGCCGAGGGCGTGATCGCCAAGGAGCGGGGCGCGCCCTACCGGCCGGGCGAGCGCGCCGGCATGGTGAAGGTCAAGCGCGTGCGGACGATCGACGCGGTCGTCGTCGGCTGGCGCCCGGGCAAGGAGGAGCACACCGTCGGGTCGCTCATCCTCGGCCTCTACGACGAGTCGGGCGACCTCCAGGTCGTCGGGCACTCCTCGGGCTTCCGCGCGCGGGAGAAGCGCGAGCTGGTGGATCGCCTCGCGCCGTACGAGACCGGCGAGCGCGGCACCGGCGAGCCGAGCCGCTGGTCGGCCGGCCGCGATCTCGAATGGGTGACGCTGCGCCCCGAGCTCGTCGTCGAGGCGACCTTCGACCACGTGAGCGGGCGGCGGATCCGCCACGGCGCGAAGGTCGTGCGCTGGCGCGAGGACCGCGATCCGCGCTCGTGCGCCATCGCGCAGCTCGCCGGATAGCGTGCGCGCGGGATCGCGCTAGCCTGCCGCGTCGCCGTCCGCCTCGTCGTCGCGCCGCGCCCGGCTCGGCGCCACGCGCCGCGGCTCGTCGCCACGCGCCGCGGCTCGTCGCGCTGCTTGCGGAAGTGCGGCCGCCACGTCGGGCAGGGTGACAGGATCCCGGCGTGCCCGTCCCGCGCGCCCCGGTCCTCGTCGCGCCCGACGGCTTCAAGGGCACGCTGCGGGCGAGCGAGGTCGCGGCCGCCATCGGCCGCGGCCTCGAGGCGGGCGGCCGGCCGGTCGACCGCTGCCCGGTCGCCGACGGCGGCGACGGGACGCTGGAGGTGCTCCTGCTCGCGCTCGGCGGCGAGACCGCCGGCGCGGCGGTGCGCGACCCGCGCGGCCGCGAGGTGCGCGCCGGGTTCGGGCTCGTCGAGGACGGCGCGACCGCGATCGTCGAGACGGCGCAGGCGATCGGGCTCGACCGCGTGGCGGTCGCGGACCGCGACGCGGAGGCGGCGAGCTCGTACGGCGCGGGGGAGCTCATCCTCGCCGCGGCGCACGCCGGGGCGGCCGAGGTGGTCGTCGCCGTCGGCGGGAGCGCGACGACCGACGGCGGCGCCGGCGCGCTGGAGGCGATCGCCGACGGCGGCGGCCTGCGCGGCGCGCGCCTCGTCGTGCTGTGCGACGTCCGCACCCCGTTCGAGCGGGCCGCCGAGGTGTTCGGGCCCCAGAAGGGCGCCGACCCGGCGACCGTCCGGCGGCTGACCCGCCGGCTGCGCACGCAGGCGGCCCGCCTGCCCCGCGACCCGCGCGGCGTGACCGGGTCCGGCGCCGCGGGCGGGCTGGCCGGCGGGCTGTGGGCCGCGCACGGCGCGGTGCTCGCGCCGGGCGCCGCGTTCGTCCTCGACGCCGTCGGCTACGACGCGCGGATGCGCGCGGCGCGGGCGGTGGTCGTCGGCGAGGGCCGCCTCGACCGCCAGACGCTCGAGGGCAAGGCACCGGGCGAGGCCGCCGTCCGGGCCCGCCAGGCGGGCGTCCCGTGCTTCGCCGTCTGCGGCCGTCGCGACCTCGACGCCTTCGACGCGCGCATCCTCGATCTCCAGGCGGTGCTCGAGGCCGGGACTCCGGCGGCGCTCGAGGCGGCGGGGCGCCGGCTGGCGGAGATCGCGTAGGCGCCTACCGGCCGAGGCCCGGCAGCGGTCCGCGCTTGATGGGGCTGAGCGGCGCGAGCCCGACGCGCCGGCCGAGCACGTCGTAGGCGGGGCGCGGCCTGCCGTTGCGCCCGATGACCGCCGAGTCCCAGCCGTTGGAGACCGGGCCCGGGCTCCAGTCGTAGATGTAGGTGCGCCGGATCCGCGGGGTGCGATCGGCCAGGCGGAGGATCCAGTCCACCGAGCGGGCCTGGTGGGCCTCGTTGTAGACCGGCCAGCCGTCGGAGCGGCGCAGGCTGCCGCCCGTCTCGGTGAGCCACACCGGCCCGCGGGTCAACTGGAGGAAGAGCCCGGTGAGCGTGGAGCCGAAGGTGTTGGCGTCGTAGTAGTTCTGGTAGGCCCACGCCGCGGGGCGGCTCGCGAGCCGCTTCTGGTAGGCGGTGAGATAGGAGCGGATGTTCGTCGCCGGCCAAGGCTGGCGGCCCCGCCGGCGCCTCGCCTTGCCGGAGTCCACCAGCCCGCCGGCCAGGACCGTGCAGCCGCGGCACTCGCGTCGCAGGACGTTGAAGTAGTCGGCGGCGAGCGCCGGCCGGAACCAGAGCGGCTGGGTGAAGTGGTTCGGCTCGTTCCAGGGGACGTACTGCCGGACCCACCGGTAGCGGGCGCGGAAGGCGCGGACCGCCGCCCGGTAGCGGGCGAGGGTCGGCGGGCGGAACGGGTCGACCGCGGACTTGTTGAAGACGATCAGGACCTCGGCCCTCGCCGCCCGGGCCCGCCGCAGGAACGCGTCCGCCTGGGCCAGGCGCCGGCCGCGCCGGCGGACGAGGTCCCACGCCACGGTGTAGCGCACCGCGCGCACGCCGAGGCGCGTGAACAGCGGGTCGTCGAACATCGCGGTCGACTGCGAGCCGATCGCGATCTGCGTGCGCGCGGCGGCCGCGGGCGCGGCCGTCGCGAGGAGGGCGAGCACCAACGCAAGTGCGGCGAGGGGCGGGGTCCGCAACACGACTTCAGGGTAGAGGACGCGGTCGGCGCTCCGCGCCGGCCGGGGCGGAGGCTGTAACCCGCCCGCGTCGGCGCGGGTAGCTCTCCTGACCCGCCGTGGCCCGCCGCCGACCCTCTCTCCCCCTGCCCGCGCCGGGCCAGCGCCGCGCCATCGTCGTCGGCGCCGGGTCGTTCGGCACCGCCGTGGCGGTGCTGCTCGCCCGCGGGGGGCTGCGCACCACGCTCCAGGCCCGCACGGCCGCGCAGGCCGAGCGGCTGCGGAGCGCGCGCCGGAACGAGGAGTACCTGCCGGGCGTCGAGTTTCCCCGGGAGCTGCGCGTCGAGCCCGTCGAGGCGGGTCTCGGACGGGCGGACTACGTCTTCCTCGGCGTGCCCTCCCGTGGTCTGGACACGGTCATCGACGGCCTCGAGCCCGCCGGCCTCGGCCCGCGCGCGGCCGTCGTCTCGCTCGCCAAGGGCCTCGTCCCGCCCGACGGCGCGGCACCCACCGCGATGCTCCGCGAGCGTCTCGGCGCCTCGCGCGTGGCGTGCGTCGGCGGCCCGGCCCACGCGCGGGAGATGGTCGCCGAGGGCGCGGGCCTCGTCGCCGCGTCGAGCGACGAGGCCCTCGCCGCGGCGCTGGCCGAGGTGTTCACCCGGGGCGGTGTGGTCTGCGAGCGCTCGAACGACCCGGTCGGGGTCGAGCTCGCCGGGGCCGCGAAGAACGCCGCCGCCCTGGCGGCGGGGGCGACCGAGGCGCAGGGCCTCAACGCCGCGGGCGCCGCGGCCGGCCACATCTTCGCCGAGGTCTGGCGCCTGGCCGAGGCGCAGGGCGCGCGCCCGGAGTCGATGATCGGGCTGGCCGGGACCGGCGACCTCGTCGCCACCGCGCTCGCGCCGATGAGCCGCAACCGGCGCGCCGGCGAGCTGCTCGCGCAGGGGGTGCCGTCGGCCGAGATCCACGCCCGCGTCGGGCAGGCCGTCGAGGCGCTCGAGTCGGTGCCGCTGCTCGGCCGGGCGCTCGAGCACGCGGGCGTCGAGGCTCCGGTGACCGCGGCGCTCGCCCGGCTCATCGCCGGGGAGCTCCCGCTCGACGAGTGGGTGGCCCTCGTGCGCGCCACCGTGCCGCCCCCGCCGGCCCGCTGGGCGCGGCGGCGCGGCGTCTTCCGCCGGGCGTGGGCGCGGGTCAGGACCGCTCGGCCAGCGTCGTGACGACGGCCTCGTAGACGCCCGGGCCGTGAGCGGCCTCGGCCACCCGGACGTTCGGGCGCCCGGCGATCGCCTCCGCCAGCGACGGATCGTGGGCCACGGCGTTGGCCACGAGCCAGAACGCGCCGACCACGTCGGCGGCGGCGAGATCCTCGCGCGAGTCCCCGACGGCGACGCAGTCCGCGGCGTCGTACCCGCGGGCCCGGCGGTGGCGCGCCACCGCGCCCGCCTTCGACGCCGCGGCCGGCACGAGGTGGTACGCCCGCACCTGCGCGAGCCCGGCGAGCGCGTCGGAGCGCGATCGCACCGTCCCGTTGTCGACGAGCCGCAGCCCGTCGTGCCCCTGCTCGCGCAGCACCTCGTCGGCCTCGTCCGCGTCGACGAGGCCGCGGAAGAGGTGGGAGACCTCGCGGCCGGCGTGCCACGGCGCGTGGTACTCGAGCCGCCCGGCGTAGCGCTCGAGCAGCAGGTCGGGCGCGCCGGAGGCGGCGATCTGCTCGTGGATCGAGCGCGCTCCCGGCACGAGGTCGCCGGTCAGCCACTCGAGCTCGCCGTCGAGCACGAGCCCCGCCCCGGCCTCGAAGATGTAGGAGGCGGCGCCGATCAGCCGGGCGTCCTCGGCGACCTGGGCCTGGCGGCGACCGGAGAACAGCACGACCTCGGCCCCCGCCCGCGCGCAGGCCTCCAGCGCCCGGACCCCGAGCAGCGTGAAGCGCCCCTCGCCGTCGTGGAGCAGCGAGGCGCCGCGGCCCAGCAGCGTGCCGTCGAGGTCGACGTACAGGCAGCGCATCGGCCGCGCAGTCTGCCGCATGGCCGCGGCCCTACCATGGGCCCGACGTGTCCGCGACCCCCGCCACCGAGCCCTGGGCCGCCCTGCTCGGCCGCGGCGAGGAGGACGAGCGCCTCGTGCACCGGGCCGAGGACCCGCCCCGCCCGGCCCGCACGGCGCCGCTCCCCGACGACCTCCATCCGGCGCTGCGCGAGGCCCTGGCCCGCGTCGGCGTGGACGCGCTCTACTCCCATCAGGCCGCCTCCTACGACGCCGCGTTCGCCGGGCCGACGATCGTCACGACCGGCACCGCCTCGGGCAAGTCGCTGTGCTTCAACCTCCCCGCGCTGAGCGTCCTGCTCTCCGATCCCAAGGCGCGCGCGCTCTACCTCTACCCGACCAAGGCGCTGGCCCAGGACCAGGCCCGCGCGCTTCACGCGCTCGGCCTCGGGAAGGCGCTGCGCCCGGCGATCTACGACGGCGACACCCCCCGGCAGGAGCGGGCGGCGATCCGCCGCAACGCGAACCTCGTGCTCACGAACCCCGACATGCTCCACGTCGGGATCCTGCCCCACCACGCCCGCTGGGGTGACGTGCTGTCGAACCTCGCCTTCGTCGTCGTCGACGAGGCGCACACCTACCGCGGGGTGTTCGGCTCGCACGTGGCGAACGTCCTGCGCCGGCTGCGCCGCGCGGCCGAGGGCTACGGGATGCGCCCGCAGTTCCTGTTCGCCAGCGCGACCATCGACAACCCGGTCGCGCTGGCCGAGGGGCTGACCGGGCTCGAGGACGTCACGCTCGTCGACCGCGACGGCGCGCCGAGCGCCGGCCGGGAGATCGCGATGTGGAACCCGCCCCTGCTCGACGAGGAGCTCGGCATCCGCGGCTCGCCGCTGGCCGAGGCGGCGGAGCTCATGGCCGACCTGATCCGCAGCGGCGCGCGGACCATCTGCTTCATGAAGTCGCGCAAGGCGGTGGAGATCATCCACCGCTCGGTCGCCGACCGCCTCGACGCCGAGCTCGCCGAGCGGGTCGCGCCCTACCGGGCCGGCTACACGCCCCAGCAGCGGCGCGAGCTCGAGCGGCGCCTCGCCGCCGGCGAGCTGCTCGGGGTCGTGGCCACCGACGCGCTGGAGCTCGGCATCGACATCGGCACGCTCGACGCGGCGATCTGCGTGACCTTTCCGGGGACCGTCGCGAGCCTGCGCCAGATGTGGGGGCGGGCCGGGCGCCGCGATCGCGGCCTCGCCGTCTACATCGCCGGGGAGGACGCCCTGGACCAGTTCTTCTGCCGCCATCCCGACGAGTTCCTCGGGCGGCCGGTCGAGGCGGCGATCCTCGACCCCGAGAGCGAGGAGATCCACGCGCAGCACCTCGTCTGCGCCGCGCACGAGGCGCCGCTGACCGACGCCGACGCCGGCACGCTCGGCGGGAACTGGCGCCGGCACGCCGAGCGGCTCGTCGCCGAGGGCCGGCTGCGCGAGCGAGGCGGCGCGTTCAGCCCCCGTCGCGCGGACGACTATCCGGCGGCCGGCGTGTCGCTGCGATCCGCCTCGCCGGACGCGGTGGTGCTCGTCGACGGCTCCTCCGGCGAGATGATCGGGACGATCGAGGCGGCGCGGGCCCCCACGACGGTCCACGTGGGCGCGGTGTACCTCCACCTCGGCCGGGCCTACGAGGTGCGCGACCTCGACCTCGACGTCCGCCGGGCGGTGCTCGAGCCCTTCGGCGGCGACTGGTTCACGCAGGCCAAGCGCGAGACCGACACGTGGATCGAGTCGCTGATCGAGCAGCGCGAGACGCTCGGCGTGCCGCTGTCCTACGGGCGCGTCGTGGTGACCGAGACGGTGACCGGCTACCAGCGGAAGGGCCTCCAGGACCACGAGGTCATCGACTTCACCACACTCGCCCTGCCCCCGAGCGAGTTCGCGACCCGGGCGCTGTGGTTCGAGCCCGGCGACCTGCTGCGCGCGGACTTCCCGGCCGGGGTGCTGCTCGGCGCGCTCCACGCCGTCGAGCACGCGCAGATCGCCGTGCTGCCGCTGCTGGCGATGTGCGACCGGTGGGACATCGGCGGGCTCTCGACCAACGCGCACCCGCAGACGGGCGGCCCGACGATCTTCATCCACGACGCGCATCCGGGCGGGGTGGGGATCACGGGCCGCGGCTACGAGGCCTTCGAGACGCTCGCCGCCGACGCGTGCCGGCTCATCGCCGACTGCCCGTGCCGCGACGGCTGCCCCTCCTGCGTCCAGTCGCCGAAGTGCGGGAACCTCAACGAGCCGCTGGCGAAGGCGGGCGCCCGGGAGGTGCTGGAGCGGATGCTGGGATAGCGCACGACCCGTTGCGCCGGTGACGCACGCCTCGGTCGCGGTCGATCACACTCCCGCGATGGGTGCCCGCCGCCTCGCTCTCCCGCTGCTCGCCGCGCTGGCCCTCGCCGCCGCGCTGCCGGCCGCCGCACTCGCCACGGGCGGAGGCGCCGCACCGGGGGGATCGACCCCGCCGGCCGCCGGGGGCGCCGCGCCCGGCCGCGCGCCCGCGGGGCGCGAGAAGGCCATCCGCGCGCGGCCCTCGGGCGGCGCGCGCGTCGGCGTCAAGCCGCGGCCGGACCCTCGCATCCGCCGCCGCGCCCTGGCGCGGAAGCGGGCGCTGGCCCGCCGCCGCGCCCTGCTCCGCCGCCGCGCGGTCGCGCGTCGCCGGATCCGGCGCCTGGCCGCTCGGCGACTCGCGGCCCGCCGGCGGACGCACCGGCGGCATCCCGCCCCCGTCCTCGACCTCACCGGCCCCACCGCCCCGACGCGCGCCGGCCGCTTCCCGGTCGCGGGCCCGCACACGATCCTCGGCGGCGGCGGTCGCTTCGGCGCCGACCGCGGCGACCACATCCACCAGGGGCAGGACATTCCCGCGGCCGAGGGCACGCCGGTCGTCGCGCCCGTTCGCGGGACGGTGATCTGGCGCTCCTACCAGCGCGGCGGCGCCGGGTACTACCTCGTCCTCCACGCGGCCGACGCCCGCGACTACGTCTTCATGCACCTGCGGAAGGGGTCGATCGAGGTCGTCGTCGGGGACCGCGTCGGCGCCGGACGCCGTCTCGCCGAGGTCGGCCAGACCGGCCACGCCGAGGGGCCTCACCTCCACTTCGAGGTCTGGGTCGGGGGCTGGCGAGCCGAGGGCGGCCGGGCGATCGACCCGCTGCCGAGCCTGAAGGCCTGGGGCGGATGAGTCCGCGGAGGCGCGCGGGGCGCGCGGGGAATCCCCGCCCGCGCCTCCGCAGCATCTCCGGATGCCCGGCGCGCTCCGCCCCCTAGCGTCACCGCGGTGACCCCGGACGACCCGACGGGTCGCGGGAGCATGGCGGCATCGCAGCCCGCGCTGGATCCCGAAGAGCGCGTCGACGAGCTCCTCCGCGACCTCCGCAGCAGCCGCGACGGCCTCTCGGCCCGCGAGGTGGAGCGGCGCCTGGCCCAGTACGGGCCCAACGAGATCCGCCGCCGCGAGGGATCCGGCCACCTGCGCGCGTTCGTGCGCCAGTTCACCCACCCGCTCGCCCTGCTGCTGTGGGCCGCCGCGGCGCTGGCGCTGGTCGCGGGCATCGCCGTGCTCGCCGACGGTGATCGTCGCCGTGATCGTCCTCAACGCCGTCTTCGCCTTCGTGCAGGAGCTCCAGGCCGAGCGCGCGACGGAGGCGCTGGCGCGGATGCTGCCGCCGCGTGTGCGCGTGCGTCGCGGCGGCGAGGCCATCGAGGTGGACGCGGCCAGCGTCGTCCCGGGCGACATCGTGCTGCTGGCCGAGGGCGATCGCCTCTGCGCGGACGCGCGCCTGATCGACGGGTCGCTGGAGCTCGACATGGCCGCGCTCACCGGCGAGTCCCAGCCCGTCGCGCGCAGCGCCGAGCGGACCCGCCGCGCGGCGACCCCGCTCGAGGCCGACGACCTCGTCTTCTCCGGCACGCTCTGCACCGCCGGCGAGGCGCGGGCGCTCGTCTACGCGACCGCGATGAGCACCGAGCTCGGGCGCATCGCCGCGCTCTCCCAGCGCGTGCGCGCGGAGGTGAGCCCGCTGCAGGCTCAGGTCAACCACGCCGCGCGGCTCATCGCGATCGTCGCGGTCGCCGCCGGGGCGCTGTTCCTCGTCGCTCGGCACCACGGCCGCGGGGCTCCCGATCGCCGACGCGCTGATCTTCTCGATCGGCCTGCTCGTGGCCAACGTCCCCGAGGGGCTGCTCCCGACGATCACGCTGGCGCTCGCGGTCGGCGTGCGGCGCATGGCCCGGCGCCGCGCGCTCGTCAAGCGGCTGACCGCGGTCGAGACGCTCGGCTCCACCGACGTGATCTGCACCGACAAGACCGGCACGCTCACCGAGGGGCGGATGACCGCGCAACTCCTGTGGGCCGACGGCTCCGAGCTCGACCTCGCCCGGCCCCCGTCGGAGCCCGTCGGCGAGCGCGAGCCGCTCTCCGGGCTCCTGCGCACCGCCGTGCGCTGCAACAACGCGAGGATCGAGCGGGAGGACGGCGGGTGGCGGCGCGGCGGCGACCCGAGCGAGAGCGCGCTCCTCGTCGCGGCGGCGCAGCTCGGCGAGGACGTCGAGGGCCTGCTCGCCGAGCGCGACCGGGCGCGCCGCCGCGCGTACCACTTCGACGCGCGGCTCAAGCGCATGACGACGCTCGACCGTGAGGGCGACGAACGCCTCTGGTACCACACGAAGGGCGCGCCGCTCGAGCTGCTCGAGCGCTGCGACGCGGTGCGCGGCGCCGGCGGTGATCGACCGCTCGCCCCGGAGGATCGCGCGACCATCCGGGCCGCGTTCGAGGGCTACGCCGGCCGCGGCCTGCGGGTGCTCGGGTTCGCCGAGCGCCACGTCGGGGCCGCGACCGGCGCCCCGCGCGGGCAGGCGGAGTCCGATCTCACGTTCCTCGGCCTCGCCGCCCTCGAGGACCCGCCCCGCCCGGATGTCGCCCAGGCGGTCGCGCGCTGCCGGCGGGCCGGCATCCGGATCGTCGTGATCACCGGGGACCACGCGCTCACCGCCGAGGCGATCGCGCGCGAGGTCGGGATCGTCCGCGGCGCGCCCCGCATCGTCACGAGCGTCGAGGTCGATGCGATGGCGGAGGAGGAGCTCGAGCGCCTGCTGCACGACGAGCCCGAGCTGATCATCGCGCGCAGCTCGCCCGAGACGAAGCTGCGCGTCGTCGACGCGCTGCGCGCCGTCGGCCACACCGTCGCCATGACCGGCGACGGCGTCAACGACGCGCCCGCGCTCCGCCGCGCGGACATCGGGGTCGCGATGGGCGCGTCCGGCACCGACGTCGCGCGCGAGGCGGCGACGATGGTCCTCACGGACGACAGCTTCGCCTCGATCGTGGCGGCCGTCGAGGAGGGCCGCCTCGTCTACGAGAACATCCGCAAGTTCGTCACCTACATCTTCGCCCACGCCACGCCCGAGGTCGTCCCGTTCCTGCTCTACGCGCTCGCCGGCGGGGCGATCCCGCTGCCCATCACGCCGCTGCTGCTGCTCGCCATCGACCTCGGCACCGAGACGCTGCCGGCGCTCGCGCTCGGTCGCGAGCCGGCCGAGCCGGGACTCATGGAGCGTCCACCGCGCCCGCGCGAGCGCGGCATCCTCGACCGCCCGATGCTCGTCCGCGCGTGGGGCTGGCTGGGACTGCTCGAGGCGGCGCTCGTCACCGGCGCGTTCCTGTGGGTGCTGACCCGAGCGGGCTGGTCGCCGGGCGCATCGGTCGACGCGGGATCTCCGCTCCACCACGACTACCTCGTCGCGGTGACCACGACCTTCGCCGCGATCACGGCGTGCCAGGTCGGCACGGCGTTCGCGACCCGGACCACGCGGCGCCTCGTTGCGCTCGATCGGGGTCCTCTCCAACCCCCTGCTGCTGTGGGGGATCGCGTTCGAGATCGCCTTCGCCGCCGCCGTCATCTACCTCCCGCCGCTGCAGGACGTGTTCAGCACCGCGGCCCTCGGCTGGCAGGAGCTCGCGCCGCTCGCCGCCTTCCCGTTCCTCGTGTGGGGGTCGGACGAGCTGCGGCGCTGGATCGTCCGGCGGGCGGGCCGAGGCGATCCGATGACCGGCCGCGGCGCTACTCCGCGCCGCGCAGCAGCACGAGGCCGGTGAGTGCGGCGGCCCCGGCGATCGCGACCGTCGCGCGCTGACCCGGCGTGGGGATGCCGTCGCCGGCGGCCGCGGTGGCGACGAGGTCGACCGTGTCGGCGATCGCCCCGGCGAGCAGCCAGGTCCGCAGCGACTCGCCACGTCGGTCGGCCTCGAGCGTGCCGAGCCCGAGGACGAGGTCGCGGACCCCGAGCGCGCGCCCGAGCACCTTCGTGCCCGGCGCCGCGGCATCCGGCCCGACCCATCGGCCCCCGACGAACGCCGGGACGGCGATGAGCCCGGCCCCGACCGCCACGCGCCCGGCCGCCAGCCCGCGAAGGACGTCCCGCCCGCTCATGGCGCGGCACTCTAGTCGGCGCCGCTCCCCGCCAGCGCCAGGGCGGCGCACGAGCGGTCGCGGGCGGCGCACGGGCGGTCGCGGGCGCCCGACGGCGCGGGCACCGAATAGCGTGACGCGCGGTGCCCGAGATCCTCCCGCTCGCGCTGACCGCCGCGGTCGACCCGGCGCTGCTGGCCGTCGTCGCGCTCCTGCTCGCGCGCGAGGGCGGCGACCGGCGCCTGCTCGTCTTCACCGTGGGCGGGATCGGCGCCGGGTTTGCGGTCGGAGCGGCCATCCTCCTCGGCCTCGGCGGCGCGGGTTTCACGGTGCCGTCGGGCGACTCGCCACCGCCGTGGCTCGAGATCGTCGTCGGTGCCGTCCTGCTCGCCGTCGCCGTGGCGATGGCCACCGGCCTCGACGCCCGCATCGGCGCCGTGCTCCGCTCGCACCGCCGCGTCCCGGGCCGCGCCGCGGACGACACCGGCAAGGAGAAGACGTCGAGTCGGCTGCGGCGTGCCGCGGACTCGGAGGTGCTGTGGCCGGTCTTCGTCGCCGGCGTCCTGTGGGGAGCGGTGCCCGACGCGCTCTACCTCGCCGCGCTGGCCCTGCTGGCCAAGTCGGGCGACCCCGTGTTCGTCGCGCAGGTCGGCTCGGCCGCGATCTTCCAGGTCGTGGCCTACACGCTGGCGATCCTGCCGTTGATCGCCTTTCTCGTGGCCCCGGAACGCACCCGCGCCGCGGTGGATCGCGCCAGCGCCTGGATGAGTGCCCACCGCCGGACGGTCGTCCTGACGGTGGTCGCGATCGTCGGCGCCTACCTGCTCGTCCAGGGCCTGACCGCATAGGCGCAGCACCGGTCGGCCGAGACAGTGGTCCGCGGCGCGTCCAATCCCCGCCCCGGCTAGCATCAGGGCCCGCGGCGAGATAGCTCAGCTGGTAGAGCACACGACTGAAAATCGTGGTGTCCCCGGTTCGAGTCCGGGTCTCGCCACTCGCGGGCGCCCCGTTACGACGGGGCCTTCGGCGTCTGAGGGGTGGTCGTGGTACCAGCCGTGGTACCACGAGTCCCAGCCACTCAGCCGCGGCCGGCGACTTGTCGGACTTGTTCGGCCGCTCCAGAAGCTGTCAGCGCAAAGTCCTCGTTCTCCGCAGCGTCTTCGGGCGTGGCGAAATAGGCAAGCTGTTCGAGGATGTGGGTCTTTTCGGCGTCGCTGATGCGGAAGAATCGCGAGACCGAGGCGTCGATCTGGGCTTCGGTGGCAGCGGTGCGGGCGTCGGGCCAGCCGTTCGGCTTCGTCGGCGGTCCGGGCTCGGCGGCTTGGAGGGTGAGAGCGCAGCATCTGCTCGACCGCTCGGACGAAGCTCGTGGTCCTCGGTGTTCGGGAGCGGGCAGCCGCGCAAGTAGACGGGCTTGATCTCGTAGTCGTAGTAGCGGGTTGAGAAGAGCCAGCGAAAGAGGCTGCTGTTCAGCACGCCGAGAAGGCCGGTCAGGCTGCGCCCGTCGCGGGCAACGATGTTGGAGAGGTCGGGTATTCAGCGCCTGGTCTCGTACCTGGTCAGGAGCACGCCGTCGGGAAACGTCCGGGTCTCCACCAGGTTCAGGTTCACCCAGTTGTCCAGGGCCGTGAAGAACGGCGTGCCGCCGCCCACCAGGACCGGGTGGGTGACGATCGCGTACTCGTCGATCAGCCCGGCCCGCATGGCCGCCGCGGCGAGGGTGGCGCCGCCGACGTCCATGGGACCGCCATCCTCAGCCTTGAGCCGGGTGATCTCGGTGACGGCGTCGCCGGTGACCAGGCGGGCGTTCCAGTCGACCGCGCTGGTCGTCGAGGAGAACACCACCTTCGGCATGTCCCGCCAGCGGCGGGCGAACTCGATCTGCGCCGGTGTGGCGCCAGGCTGCTGGTCGGCGGTCGGCCAGTGGGAGCTCATCGTCTCCCACAGTTTGCGCCCGTACAGCGCCAGGCCCGTCGCCCCCACCCGGTCGGACCACCACTGGAACAGCTCGTCGCTCGGCACGCTCCAGCCGAGGTCGTCGCCGGGCGCGGCGATGTAGCCGTCCAGGCTCAGGTTCATGCCAAAGGTCAGTTTCCGCATGGCGTCAGCCTCCCGTGAGTCGGTATTCGGCGTACAGACCAACACGGCGCGGAAAATTCATCGGTCAGACCACACCGAGGGCCGGTTGACCACCGCGCCAAGCGGATGCTGCGTACGGAAGGGACCATCTACCGGACGCTTCAACGGCACGACGACAACGACAGTTCAGCGCGCTGATTGGGCTCGGCTCGCGCCGCCCCGTCTGCACGAGCGCGGTGCCGGCGGTGGTCTCGTGGAAGCGACGAATGAGCTGAGCCGCGCTCACCGGCCGCCCGTCGGAGAGGCTGACCGGAGAGCTGTCGATCGTCTTGCCGTCAATGTAGGTGAGCACCTCGGCGTCCGTGCTCGTCGATGCCCAGCAGGCGCGGGGCGCTATCGAAGCCCGCGGCCTCGAGGTGGCGCAGGACGGCGTGCACGAGGTCCGAGCGGGCGTGTCGCCGATGCGCGTGATGCCGACGGTCTGGCGCCCACCGTGGAACGCCTGTTCGCCGCGGGCGATTGCCGCGCTGTGCGGGATCAGGGCGAGCCGCTCGCAGCGGTGCGCGGCCAGGCGCCGCAGCGCGCGGACGCTGGCGCTGGGGCGCCGCTCGGTCGTGATCGCCAGCAGCGCCTCGCGCCAGCGCCCCGGCGCGGGCAGTGCGTCGTCGGCGAGCAGCGTCTGCGCGGTCGACCGCGGCCTGGGTGGCCGGGAGGGTCCAGAGCAGATGGGTGGCCCGGGCCAGGATCGCGTCGGAGCTCGCCCACGCCGTCCCGCAGTCGACGACCACCAGGCCGTGCGCGGCTTGCGCGTCGGACAGGAGCGCTCGCAGGTGCTCGGGCTCCGGCTCGCTGTGGCGGCGGGGCGTGGAGGCGACCAGTCGCAGGCCGGGTTGGAGCTCGAGGAACGTGCGCTGTGGTGCCTGCCCTGCGGCGACCTGGGTGGCGAGCGCGGGGAGCGAGAAGCGGGTGGCGTGGCCGGTGAGCACGGCGAGGCCGCCGCGGCGTGGGTCGGACTCGGTGAGCAGGACGGGCGCGGCGCTCTCGTTGGCGGCTTGCTGGGCGAGGCAGAGCGCGAGCGTCGAGGCGCCCGAGCCGCCGACCAGCCCGCAGACGGCGACCAGCGGCCCGCCGGGCTCGTCGAACGCGAGCCCGCACGCCACCGCAGGCACCGCGCGGCCCGGGTGGGCAGGCCGATGCGGGCGGTCAGGGCTGCGGCGCCCATCGCCTGACTGCCCATCCCCTGGGGGTGCGTGCGACGGTGGCGAGGGAGACGCGGTGTCGCGCCCCCTGGGGGTCGGCGCGTCCGCCCGCGAGCTGCTCCTCCCAGGTGACGCAGACCGCCGCCCGCACGCGGCCCCGGGCCCCCGCGCTGGATGTCGATCGCGACGACGCGGCCGCGGGTGCCGAGCCGCTCGCGAGACAGGGTCGGGTCGTGGGCGCGGAGTCGGGCCTGCGCGGCCAGTTGGTCGGCGAGCGGCCCGGTCGCGAGCGCGGCCACGCGTCGCTGCTGGCGGGCGATCGTGCGCCTGACCCCTGCACGACTACCTCATCGACGCGCTCACCGCCCACTCCCGCGGCCACCCCGCCCCGCTACTGGCCTGACCGCACCAAGCGACTGAACGCCGGCGGCGACCAGCTCGCCCTCGCCGAACTGATGCCTGGAGTCGCACACCTTGGGCCAGTGCACGATCACCTGTCGACCGCCGAGGCCGGCAGCAGCTCGCGGCCCTTGCCCTCATGACCGGCCTGGCCGCCGGGCTTGCGGCCCGACGGATCCTTGCCGCGCCTGGGCGGCGCGCTGGGCGGATCAGCGCTCGGCGGCTGGGAGGTCAAGCGCCTGGGACCCGGTCCACCCACGGAGCTCTGCCATGACTGAGGGAGAACCTGCGACATCGTCTGCTTCTTCCAGAGCGCCCAGAAGTTCAAGACGAGGTACGCGACGTTCGGCTTCAGCGACAAGGCGAACCTCGTACGAAGGCTCCATGTGGCCGACCTCCTTCGCGTTGAAAGAAGCTGACCGCGGCCGAAGAGGCGAGGATCACCGCGCTCGTGAAGAACGCGGTCGGGTGAGGACTCGGCGTTTCACCGTGGAGAGCCGGCACAACCGCACGGAGTACGCCGGCGGCGGCGAGCGGCGCGCGCTCGCAGACGTGACGGACGGCGGCGACGTCGAGGCCGGGGAGCATCATCGCCTCAGCGCCGGCACCGGGTTGCAGGTGCCCACCGAGCCACGCCGCCATCGCGTCCTGTCCCCACTCGCCGGACGCGATAGCCAGCATCGCTCGCTCGGCCTCGTCGATCGCGCAGGTCCAGGTTGGCTACCCGCATCACGGTCTCGACGCATGATGTCTCGCAGCCGCGCCCTGAACTCTCGTGGCCGATCCGCTCACGCCCGCTCCGGGCGAAACCGAGGAGCGCGGCGAAGCGCCCGCGCCGCAGCCCCTTTCGTGCGACGCAGCAGCGAACGCCGGCAGGTCCCGGTTGCCCCGGCGTGCGTGTACGTTGCCACGGTGGAGGTCGTCCGGGCGAACGGGCTCGAGATCGCCTACGAGCGCGTCGGCGAGGGGCCGCCGCTCGTGTTCGTGCACGGCGCCGCCGAGGACGGCCGCGTGTGGCAGCCGCAGCTCGCCGCCCTGGCCGACGAGTTCACGGTCGTCGCCTGGGACGAGCCGGGGGCGGGTCGCTCCTCGGATGTGCCGGCGGACTTCGGCCTGGCGGACTACGCGGACTGCCTCGCGGCGCTGATCGAGGCGCTCGCGCTCGGACCGGCGCACGTCGCCGGCCTCTCCTGGGGCGGCACCGTCGCGCAGGAGCTCTACCGCCACCATCCCGAGCTCGTCGCGACCCTGATCCTCGTCGATACGTACGCCGGCTGGAAGGGGTCGCTGCCCGAGGAGGAGGTGCGTGCCCGGGTCGCGGGCGTGCGTCAGATGCTCGCAGCGCCCGCCGAGGAGTTCGATCCCACCCTTCCCGGGCTGTTCGCCGGCGACCCGCCGGCCGAGTTCGTCCCGCTGCTCGAGGAGATCGCCGCCGCCGTCCGCCCCGAGAGCCTCAGGACGCAGCTGTTCGTGATGGCCGAGGCCGACCAGCGCGACCTGCTGCCCCGCATCGCCGTGCCGACCCTGCTCATCTGGGGCGAGCTCGACGTCCGCTCGCCGCTCAGCGTCGCGCGCCAGTTCGAGCAGGCGATCCCGGACACGAAGCTCGTCGTAATCCCCGGCTGCCGGTCACGTCAGCAACCTCGAGCGGCCCGAGCAGTTCAACCAGGCCGTGCGCGAGTTCTGCCGCGCCCACTCGCCGCGTTCGACCTAAGACCACCGCTTCGCCGCCCCCACGGTGCATGCCCGAAGTCACGGTCTTCGCCATCTCGTAGCTGTCGGGTCGCAGGCGCCTCAGCGAGCCGGCTCCGCTTCCCGAGCCGGCCCCGCCGGTCCCTTCACCCGGGGGAGCTCGACTCCTTCCAGCCGCTTCAGCCGCTTGATCGCGGCCCGGACGTGGGTGAGATATCGCTCGAGCGCCGCCTGCACGGACGGCTCGGCCGCGTGGTCGGGCAGTGCGCGAAGCAGGTTGAGCCGGCTCTCGGCCACCCAGGCCGCGACGTCGGGCTCGCTCAACCACCGCTTCTCCGCTCTCCACGTGCGGCTCACCATGCGCGGCCAGTCCTCGATGCTGCTGGGGTAGGGGTTGGGTGGGCACAGCCGGTTCTTGTCGGCATCGTCGTCCCGGTGGGTCTCGACGAAGCCGGCGAGGGCTGCGTTGAACGTTGGTGAGTTGTGCCGGATCTGCTGGAGCACGATCCGGCCGGGCTGGAAGATGGGCGTGGCGGGGCGTTGCGCAGGCCGAGCGCCGTGCAGTCCACGTGCAGGACGTGGGGGCCGGTCTCGACCTCCCCCTGTTCGAGCACGATCCGGTCTGCCTCGATCCGCCGCACCCGGCCCAGCCTGACGATGTCCTCGATCTGCCGCAGGGCGTCGAGCTCGCGGGCGCTGAGCATCGTGCCGCGGTACATCGTTGCCGGCTGCGACGGGTCGATGCGGAGGAGCCGCCCCGAAGCCTCGAGCCGCTCGAACAGGTCGTTGATGTCCGCAGCCTGGGCGCCGGCCTCGGCATCGAGGGAGATGCCCGCCATGATCGCGCCGGCCTGCGCCAGCGGCTGAAAGTGGCTGCGGTCGTGAAACCAGGCGTCCCGGGGCCGGATCCAACGAATCCGGTCTGGCTCCACGTCGTTGTCCAGAAGCCAGGTGCACGCGTCCGCCGCCGTCTTGCCGGACCCGAGAACGGTGTAGGACGAGGGCGATCGCGCGGCGGTCGGTAGGTCGTTGATGGGTACGACCCGAGCACCTGACGCGACATCGAACGACGCGGCGTGAGTGGCCGGGATCGACGCCTCGAGGTACCGAGCGTCGACGACCTTGCGACGTACCGCGACATCGTGAAGCTCTCCGGTGTTCAGGTCTCGGACCTGCTCACCGTCGGGCCCGCGCCCCACGTGCTCGTGGCCGGTCAGCATGCGGACCCGCCCGGTCTGCGTGAGCCGCACCGCCGCCTCGGCGAAGTACTTGCGGACCTCGTCGCCCGACGCCCGTTCGTAGTACCCGGCGTTTGCTGACCTGGTCGACGCGGTCGCCGCCGAGCGCCAACGAGTTCACCCCGTAATACGCGGAGGGGCTGTGCAGGCGAACGAACGGATACGCGTGCAGCCAGTGACCGCCCGGGGCTTGTTGACGGTCGATCACCGTCACCTCGACGTTTGGGTCGGCCGACAAGCGTGTCGGCGAAGGCCAGGCCGTTTGCACCCGCCCCAACGACCAGATAGTCGGTGTTCCCGAGCACGTTCTCCCTCCTTCTCCCCGACGCACGACCGTTCTATTCGGCCGGATCAGAATACGCCAACTTCGGATCGAAGCTGGAGCTGCCGTCGGCGACGGTCCAGGCCGCGCGCCAGACGTTCATCGCTGAGGTCGTGCGCCCGGCGGGGCGATTGGCGCGGTCTGGAGCGTCGGTGGCGCATCCGGCCACGATCGGATCGTCGCGGCCGTAATTCCTCGGCGGCCCGCAACCCCGCGTGCAACCCTGCATGCGCTTGACGATCACGGCACCCGCGGGCCGTCGTGGGGCAGACTGCCCGGCGGTCGGCGCGGCGCCTTGGCCGTATTCGCGTGCAGGCGAGGTGCACGCAATCACCGATGCCCGGACGGCACCGAAGCAGTAGGACGAAACCACCTCGGCTCAGCCCGGAGCGCCTCGTCGGTGTCAGGGCGTCCAGCGAGGGGGTGGGTCTTGGTCCGCAACGTCACATCCCAGCGGAGCCGCGAATTGCTGCGCGGGCAGCCGGTTCCACCTTCTGCCGCCATGTCGGCCCGCGTGGCCGTCCTGGCGGGTGCCGCCTTCTTCGCGCTCATCCTCGTTCACGCCAGTCTGCGCAGCGGCGAGCCAACCGCGACCGACACCGGCCGCGAGGTTGTCGCCTTCGTGAAGCGTCACCAGGAACGGGCTGCAGCTCGGTGCCGTCGCCCTCGGGCTCGCGATGCCGGCGGCGCTCGTCTGGCTGTCCGGGCTGGTCGGTGCGCCGCGAAGGGCCGAGGGCGGCATTCCGTACGTTGCCGTCATCGCGCTCGCCGGCGGGGTGCTCGCCGCCGCGAGCGGCGTGATCGCAGCACTGATCGAGGGCACGACCGCCATCCGGATCAGCGATCTGGGTCCGGCCGGCGCGCGCGTGTGGTGGACGATGCTCCTCCTCAGCACGGGCGCGATGCTCCTCGGGCTGCTGCTTCTGGTTGGGGCAACCGCGGTCGTGAGTGTGCAGAGGCGGCTCTTCGCCTCATCCGGGGGCTGGGCGTGACCGGCCCGGGTTCGGACGAGAGCGGACCAGCCCGCCGTCGCGAAGGCGCACGCCGAGGAGGCGAGGTCGTCCGCCGCTCCTTCCAGGACGTCGTCACCCGCAAGCGCTACTGCGAGCGACTAGACAGTCGCCGCGTAGACCGCCCAGCGGTCGGGGATGCCTTTGAGTTCGTGTTCGCCGCGGTCGGTGAAGTGCAGTTCGCTGCCGATGACGAGGTCGCGGACGGTGCGGGAGGCGAGGATCTCGCCGGCCTGCGCGAGGCGCATGATGCGGGCGGCGAGGTGGACGGCGAGTCCGGCGACGTCGTCGCTGGTGCGTTCGACTTCGCCGGTGTGCAGCCCGGTGCGAATGTTGAGGCCGAGGCCGCGCGCGTCGCTGATGATCTGGGCTGCGCAGCGCACGCCCTGTGCCGGGCCGGTGAAGAGGGCGAGCGCGCCGTCGCCGGTCGTCTTGATGGTCTGCCCGCCGTGCGTCTGGACGGCGGCGCGTGTCGCGGCGAGGTGACGGTCGAGCACGCTCGCCCAGGCCCGGTCCCCCGAATGCGCGGCGCGCCGGGTGGAGTCGACCAGGTCGGTGAACAGCACGGTCGACAGGATGCGGCTGGTTGGCGTGGTGGGCTCAGCGCCCGTGATGAACTCCTCGATGATGTCGGCGATCAGCTCCACGTCGAGCGCAAAGGTCGTGGCTGCGTCGCCGGGGATCTCGCGCAGGCGGGCGCCGGGGATCAGATTGGCGAACTCCCGCACGGTGTCCGCCGGAATCATCTTCAGGTCGCGTGGGTGGATGACGAGCGTCGGTGCCTGGACGAGCGGGAGTGCTTCGCTGATGTTGCTCGTGAGTGACATGCGCAGCAGCCGAGCGGCCTGTCGCGGGGTCGCTGACGTCTGGATGTAGCGCTTGAAGCGCTCGATGCGGACCGGGTCGGCCGCCCATGGCGGCGCGTAGAGCTCGGGCATCGGCCCCGGCCAGTCGGTCATCTCGGCGAGGGCCTGTGCGGCGGAATCGGCGAGCCCGGGGGAACTCGCAGCAGCGCCGCGCGCACTCGGTGAGAACGCGATCAGGCCGCCGACGCGCTCGGGCCGGGTGGCGGCCAGCAGCGCCAGCGACCGCGCTCCCTCGACGCTGCCGATGAGCACCGGACGCGGCGCGTCGGCCGCGTCCATCACCGCCAGCGCATCATCTGCGTGGGCTTCCAGCGTCAGGTCGTCCCTGATCGGATCCGACAGCCCGGCGTCGCGGCGGTCGTATTGGATCACCCGTGCGAACCGGCCCAGACGCTCGACCAGTCGAGCAGCTTCCGGGATGCTCCAGACCGTCTGGACGTTCGACGTAGTCCCGAGGCTGAGCAACAGGTCATGGTCGCCCGCGCCGAACACCTGATAGGCGATCGCCAGTTCCCCGCTGCGCGCATAACGCGTCTCCGGGACCTCCACACCGCCACACTACCCGCGTTCCGCCCAGCGAAGGCTGCGCACCCGGGCGTTCCCGCAACGGACGAGAAGCAGGAGCGTCGCCTCGGGGTCAATTCCCGAACGCCGACCCAGGCGGGAGGGGCTCTCATGGACTCCCCGCCCGCTTGCGGGAACGAACCGCCCCCTGGTCAGGCGTGTCGCGGCGATTCGTTGGCCAAGCGGTCCTCGCCAAGGGCCGTGAGCAGCGATGCCGAGTCGGTCATCCAGCCGAAGAGCGTCTCGATGACGAGCAGCGAAGCGTCATGATTGCTCGGTAGGCGCCCGGCAGCCGGCCGGGGGACCGGAGTCGACGTGGGCAACCAGCGGGGCGAGTTGCACGGGAGGCAGCAGCGACACCCACGGCGGTACCGACCCGGCGGGCGGTAGCGCACGCGTGAAGCCGAGAGGAATCCCGCTGCTCTTGAAGTACAGACGGGCATGACGATTTCCATGCCGGAGCAGTCGCCGCAGCAGAGAAGGACTGCGCGGATCGCGGTGGCTGTGGTTCGACGTTCCTACGTCGCATCCACCGCCGCGCTCCTTCTCTACGACCCGGTGCTCAACGACACCGACTACATCCTCGGTGCCGGCGCCGACACCCGCGTCACGCTCGGCGCCTTCTTCGAGATCGTCCTGTGATCGGCAGACGTCGGCACGGCGGTCGTGATGTTCCCGATCCTCAAGCGATACAGCGAAACCCTCGTCGCTTGGCTACGTCGCGACTCGTGTCCGATCGAGTCGACGATCATCGGGGTCGGCGCGATCAGCCTGCTCTCGGTCGTCACCCTGCGCGACGACCTGGCCGAGTCCGCCGGCGCGGACAGGACCTCGCTCGACGTGCGGGCAGGACCCTGGTCGCGATCCACGACTGGACGTTCCTGCTCGGGCCCGGATTCTGCGTCGGCGTCAACGGCCTCCTGCTCGGCTACCTGATGTACCGCACCGGATTGATGCCGCCACGGCTCGCGCTGCTCGGCGTCATCGGCGGTCCGCTGATTTTCGTGTCGTCGATCGCGTCCTGTTCGGCGCCTACGAGCAGGACGGCCTGCGACGCGCCTCTTCTCGATGCCCGAGATCGTCTTCGAGGCGGCGTTTGGCATCTACCTGATCGTCAAGGGCTTCAGGCCCTCGCCGATCCTCGACGACGCTCGGTTTCCGGAGGGGACGGGGCCTCCCTGCGTCCTGCGGCGGCTGCGCCGTAGACGTTGCCCTAGCCTCGATCCACCGGCGTGTCGGGTGGTTCTGCTGGCGCTCTGCGCGCTGCCGCAGTTGTGCGTAGACGTTCATGAACTGGACATACACTCGCGCACATGAAGATCGGAACCGCCATCGGGCTCGGAGCGGTGATCGGCTTGGCGCTTGGCATCGTTGTCAGCGTCACCACTGATGTCCCGCTTGCGCCCGAGGTGGGGCTCGTGCTCGGTGCGCTCCTTGGCTGGCTCTCGCGCCGGGACCGGGCGTAGCTCACCCGCCGCCGTGGCGAGACGTCGACCTCGCGTCCGTCGCGAGCGCTGCTGGCCGGCCGGCCGCCGTGATCCGGCCCCAGACGCAGGCGTAGACGACTGCTGCGAAGCCGGCTCGGTCTCGATCGTCTCCTCGAGTCCGGCCACTGCCGGGATGCGTGCGATCGCGCCGTCACCCTCGATGAGGCGCTGGACACATCGGAACTGGACCGCGCCGGTCTGGAGCCCGGCCAAGGAGGCGGCAGCCCAACGTGCCGCGATGTACTCGGCGAGTTCCTGCATGATCGCGGCGGGCATCTCCACGAATCGGCCTGAACGGGCGACCGAGGGCCAGCGGGCGATCCCCGCGCGCGGCGCGGTGATCCGCTCCCGACGGGGGGACACGCCGCGTGACCCGCGTGGGTTTCTACGGATTCCGGCGTGCCGGGGAGCGAACTAGGCTCATCGCGCGCCCCGGTCAGGTCACGGGTGCTGATCTAACCAGGAGGCCGACATGCGCAGTCGCAACGGGAGCGGGAACGGGGAGGCGTGGTTGGCGTTTGCCGTCGGCTTGGTGATCGCGATCGGGGGCGTTGCGTCCGCACCCGCGGCCGCGGCCGGGCCCGCGGCGCTCGGGCCGCAGACGGCGCGGTCCGCGCCGCCGATCGCCGGCCTGCACAACCGGCCGGTCGCGCGGGCCGCGGACTGCAAGTACGGGGAGCACGGCGGCCCCGGAGGCGATTGCGTCCCCGACAAGTCACAAGAGTTCGTCGACGCCATGAACGAGCAGATCCGGCAGGCCAAGAAGGTGCGGCCGGGGCTACCAGGCCGTCAACGTTCTCGCCGCCGGGGGAGTCGGGATCTTCTGCCCGGTCTGCGGCATCGTGCTCGCCGCGACGGCGCTCGGCGAGGACTGGGTGCTGGAGGACCTGATCGACGAGCTGACCAAGCAGCGCGACGATCCGCCGGATCGCCGGTACACCGTGCTCGCGAAGCCCGTCTGGACCCCGGTGCGGAAGCTGCCGCGCGGCCTCTCGCGGTCCGGTCAGCGCGCCGTGCTGCTGCTCATCAATCGCGAGCGGGAGACCGCCGCGACGCTGCAGGCGATGACGTCGTCGAACGAGAAGGCCCAGGGCGCCTACGAGTGGGAGCCCGTCCCGTACGGTGGCCCGTGGTTCCACACGCAGGTGCGCCAGGTGGTCACCTACTCCAGCCGGGTTGCGGCGCTGCTCGACGGCATGCCCGCGGTTCGCGCCGCGGCCGCGCGGGCGCTGGGCCGCCTGCGCGGCGCCGGCCAGCGCATCAGCAAGGCCCAGGCGCAGCGGGCGCTGGCCCGGGTCAAGCGGTCCGGGTTCCCGCGCTCGCTCGCGTCCGCGCTGCGGTCGATGGGCATGCGCAGCTCGGAGATCAAGCGCCGGGAGCGCAACGCCATCCGCGGCGGCCTAGGCGGGGTGCGGTTCCCGATCCGCATCGTCGACGTCTTCAGGGCGCAAGTCGATGGACGTCCTCGACCGCCGACTGGCCGTCGCAGATCCGCGCCCGCGCGAAGTGGCTCGAGCCGGCCGCGCGCCTCCCGACGACGATGACGCTCACGAGCTGCCCGGCCGCCACGGTGACTCCCGGCAGCCAGCTCAGCGTGGCGGGACGGCTGCTCCCGGCCGTCAAGGGCTCGACGCTCAAGGTGAACTGGTACCTGAACTTCAGCGGCCCGGGGACGACCTCGGTGAACCACACCGTGCGGACGGACGCCGCCGGCGCGTTCACCGACTCCGTCACCGTCCCGAGCGGAACGGCCTACCCGGACACGTCTTCCAGCTCGGTGGGGGCGTTCTTCTCCGGCGACGCGACCCGCCTCGGGCGAGGCGCTCAATGCGAGTTCAAGATCACGTCGCCGATGTAGTCGGGGGCGGCGGCGTCCGCCGTCCGCGCGCCCGCCGTGAGCGCCCGGCCGCATAGTGGCCGCCGTGCGCGGGAGCGCCGGACCGCGGGACCGTCAATCGCCCTCGGAACCGCCGCCGTCCCCCCGTGTCGTCGCGGCTGCATCCTGGTACTTATGGCACGAGCACGAGCTTTCCCGTCGCCGCCGAGCTGCTCGAGCAGCTCGTGCGCGCGGCGCGCATCGGTGAGCGGCAGGCGCTCGGCCACGACCGGGTGGATCTTGTCCTCACGGAGCAGCTCGAGCAGCGCGCGGAAGTCCTCCCGGAACCAATCCGGGTCGCGGGGACCTCCACCCACGGGAAGCGCTCGGCGACCGCCACTCACGGGAAGCACTTGGCGGCCCTCGCGCAGCTTCTGGATCCGGTAGGCGAGCACCCGCCGGCGGGGCGAGAGCAGGCCCCAGAGCCAGACGGTCGCGGTCGCCGCGTACCACTCGATCCACGCTCGCCAGCTCTTGCGCCCGTGCGCGAGCGTGGCGTAGTGGCCGAACACGACAAGCCTTCCGCCGGGCCGCAGCGCGCGGAAGGAGCGAAGCGACATCGCGCCGCCGAGCCCGTCGAGCACGACGTCCACACCGTCGCCGGTCAGCTCGCGCACCCGCGCCAGGAAGTCCTCGTTGCGGTAGTCGATCGCCACCGCGCCGAGCCGCTCGACCGCGGCGCGGTCGCGAGCCGAAGCAGGTCCCGTACAGGCGAAGCCCGGCCACCGCTCCGAGCTCGAGGACCGCGGTGCCCACCCGGCCGGCCGCGCCGTGCACGAGCACCGTCTCCCCGCGCTTCACCTTCGCCGTGCGGTGAAGCAGCTGGTAGGCGGTCATGTAGGTGAAGACGAGGCTCACGACCTCCGCCGGGTCGAGGTCCTCGGGCACCTCGACCGCGTTCGCCTCCGGCACGCAGACGCGCTCCGCGTCGGCGCCCCACACCGTCAGCGCGCCGACGCGGTCTCCCTCTCGCAGCCTCGAGCAGCCCGGGCCGAGCTCCTCGACGACGCCGACGAGCTCGTAGCCGGGCGTGAACGGCGGCTTCGGCACGCCGAGATACGTGCCGGCGCGCAGCTGGGCATCGGTGAACGACACGCCGGCGGCCAGAACCCTGACGCGCACCTCGCCCGGACCCGGTCGCGGATCGTCGTCCTCCACCACCCTCAAGACCTCGGGCCCGCCGAAGTGATCGACGACGACACGCTTCATGCGCCCAGCCTTACACCGTGCGGACCGTCCGGGCATCCGATCAGTCCCGCAGCCTCGATCAGTACAAGACCGCAAGGACTGCAAGACCGCAGCAGATCGCACACCGGGCTAGGAAGCCACCCGCGACGGACGCAGAAGGACACCCCAAGCGGTCAGGGCCATCAGCCGCCTCCCCTTCGGACGGGGAGCGCGAGCACGATGGGGCAGCGCAGGACTTCGTCCCGCCGCTTGGTTCCGTATGACGCTAGCGCCCCCCTCGGCGCGTTCGAGTTCGTATTCCATGCCGCGGAGTTCTGTGTAACGGGTCATACCCTCTCCTCACGTTTCGTTGAGCGTTCGCCGGAACACCGGGCGTATACGGCTTCCATGCGGTTCGGCTTGTGCAGGTCCGGTTGGCGGCCTTGATCCAGTTGCGGATCGTCGTGAACTGTGGGCGTGGCGTCCCGTCCGCGCTGATGAGCCCCGAATCCCATTGTCCATCGTCACCGTTGGCGGGGGGCTCGAAGGGAATAGAACGCGATGAAGCTGACGGTGGGCGTCTGGCAAAGGTACTTGAGCGCTCGCGCGACGTAGGAGGCGCTAGCGGCATCGGAAGCCCAAGCGTTCGCGCCGTGGGTCATGTAACCCCATTCGTCAGCGTAGATGTGCGGGCGGGCCTTCGATCGGATTGCCCCGGCCTTCCATGCTTGGTCGAGGATCGCGGCAAGGTAACGCTGCCCCTTGGGATGGTTCGCCCGCCAGTTCTCGGTCGTCAGCAACGGGTCGCCTCTGCGAACGTACGGGTGTTGCGCGAAACCGTCCATCGGAATCGGCGGGAGGACTCGTTTGCCCTTCCCGTCTATGCCAAGCTCGATGCGGGCAAACGCGGCGTCCTCCCCGCTTGAGTCCATGCCGCCGCCGATCACTTGCGCGGTTGGGTCCTCGCGGTGGATTGCTCGGTACGCGGCGATGTAGTTCGCACGGGCGGCGAGTGCGCGCGGGCGCGTACACGGGTCGAGGATTTGTGAATGCCATTCGATGACGTGCCGGCGACCCTTACGGAATCCGTAGACGTGGGTCATCACCTCCCGCCGCGTGGAGCAGTCGGAGGGTTGAACCGTGGTCCACCAAGTGTTATCGGGTTCGTTCTGTGTCTGCCACCGCGCGACGTAGGGTCCGAGGGTCCGTGAGACGCTTGCGGCCCACCTTCCGTACTGGGCGGGCCGCATCCCGTACTCCTTGAATGGGCTGAGGCTGACGTAGACACTGAATCCGGCCGCGCGGGCGTCCCGGACACCATCAAGATACTGTTGCGCGCGACTCGGCCAGAATTGGCTGTGGATCTGGAAGCGCAACCATGTTGCACCAAGCTCGCGCGCCCTTGCTAACGCGGCGGGATGATTCTGCGCCTGTGGTGCGGCGTTGTACGCGTCGACGGCGATCTCGAGCGGATCAGCGTTCGCCACCGCCGGCCCCATGAGGAGGCCGATGGTGGCGGTAGCGGTGGAGAGTTGGCGGAGCATGGTCCGGACCGGTGAGCAATGACCGTACTTGTCTCCCGCGCGCCGGGATCCTATTACCTGCCGTCCGAGGTGGTGGAGACCAAACTGCTCCCCATCCGGCCTGACTGACGTGACCGACCTGTTCTGTTCGTGTGCTCCCCCTGAGCGTTCTCGACGGCCGATCGGCGGCCATCAGGAACGGCACCCATGGCCCGGTCGGCGATTCACGCGCCCGGACCCGTAGAAGGCCCCGGAAGGAGACGGTCGCGTGCCGCCGCCGCTGCACGGCGTCGACGTCGTCGGCGCGGTTGCTCGGCCCTGGCTCAGCGGCCGAAGCGCAGCTGGTACCACTCGCCGCCCGACACGGTGCCGATCTGGCGCCATCCGTCGCTCTCGAGCTGGCTGCGCAGCTTGGCGACGAGCTCCTCGCGCCGGGCGGTCCGCATGGTGGTCTGCGACTCCTGCCGGAAGTCGATGCTGTCGGAGCCCAGCGCCTCGGCGACGGTCTTGCCGGTCTGCTCGTCCACGCACTTGAAGTGGATGTAGCCGTGGTCGGCGGAGAAGCCGGTGCCGCTGTACCAGGCCTTGATCCGGCAGGTCTGCGACGGCGCTGCCGTGGTCGTCGTCGTGGTCGTGGTCGTGGTCCCCGGTCCCGGCGTCGGAGCTGAGCAAGCGATGCTCACCGAGTCGGCGACGTGCGCGAAGGTCGCCTGGAGCCGGGAGAACCTCCCGGGGGCGGTGGAGCCCAGGACGGCCACGCCGGTGGCGCAGTCGTTGAGGAAGTAGTCCACGCGCTGGTCACCGGAGATCTGGAAGGTCCACTTCCAGGCGCCGCGCCCGGCGACGCCCGCCGGCTCGAACGCGAGCTCCCGATAGCCCGGCGCCCGCCGCGTCGCGGCGCGGACCCCCGCCGCCGAGACACCCGGGCTCGCCGTGTCGTTCGCGGTGGCGTCGATCGTGATCGACGTGTTCGGGTCCGACGGGTCCCGCCACCTGCTCTCGACGTAGCTCGTGTGTCGCTGCTGGTCGGCCTCCTGTGTCCATCCGGAGGGAACCTCGGCGGTGTACCGGCGCGCGCGGTAGCGCTCGTAGGACGTCGCCGGCGCGGTCTGCGTCGTCGGGGCCGTCGCGGGGACCGTGACCGTCTTCGTCTTCCCCCCGCACCCGGGCAGGACCAGCGCGGCGACGAAGGCCACGCCCGCGAGCGCGCGGAGCGCCGGGAACCTCATCGCTCAGCGACCAGAAACCGAGGAGCGCCGCCGGACCGCCAGGCCGCCTGATACACGAACACGTGGCCTTCGGCGCAGGCTGTCCTGCCGGGCCCGTCCGGGTCGGGCGCGCTGCGCTCGATGGTCAGCTCCGCGCGGCTCGGTCTCTCCTTCAACCATCCGGGCAAGATCTGGCAGTCGACCGAGACGCGCGCGGGTTGGCGACCGTCGAGGACTCGGACAGCTTTTGCATGACCACGCTGCTGAACTCCTGCTGCACGGAACGAACGCTACGAGGCAGCGGTCGATCCTTCATCCGAACATCCCCGACCTCGGTTCGCCGAGAAGCCGCAACCCGCTGCGGCCCGCCGCGACTCAACCAGCACGCATCTCTCGCCCGACCCCCAGGTTCGAGTTCGGGTCTGTCTCGCCGCTGGCGCGGGCCCCGTTCCGACGGGCCTTCGGCGTCGGTGGGGTGGCCGTGGTACCAGCCGAGGTGTTCAGCGAGCCGCTCGCTGGCTTCCTCGTCCACGTCGCGCAGCACGACGATCAACGGGCCCCGGAGGGCGCCGAGCGCCGTGGGACTCGGGAAGGGTCCGGTGAACTGGCGGCTCGCCGGCCCGGGGCCGGCACGACCCGCACACCGCCGGTCGGCCGGGGTTCCCGGGACGTGGCGCTGAGCGGCGCGTGCCCTCACGGTGTCGTCTCGTGTCGGCTCGTTGGCCCGGTCGCGGGCCGGTCGTGCGGAGTGTCGGCCGCGCTAACGAGCCCGGTGCGTCGTTGTCCGCCCCCGCAGGCGGGAGATCGCGAGGTCGCGCTGGGCGCACGACCGAGGTGCCGAACCAGTTTGCGAGTCCAGGGGCGCGGGCCGTCGGTGATAGCCGAAAGATCGACAGGGCGAGCGCGAGCGTCGCGGGATCCACGCCCTCCAGCGTCCCACCCGCAGCCGACGCAACACGACGGTCACTGTGGCGAAGCGGCGGTGAGCCGGCGCATACGGGCGCCGTCCTCGCGCTCGAGTTCCTCGAGCATCATCTCCAGTGCGGCGAGGGCCGCCTCGTGGGCGGGGATCCAGCGCCGCTCGATTGCGTTGCGGCGGAGCGCGGTCGAGCGCAGCTCCGCCTCGATGCGCTTGAGCGCGCCCTCGGCGACGCCGAGCTGGGCCGCGGCGTCCAGCGCGCGGCGGTGCGCGTCGGCGGCCGAGAGCAGCGCGGCGGTGCCGCCCAACGCCGACAGCTCGGGCGCCCGTCGCGCTGTCACCTGCGGGTCGGCCGGGCAGGTGACGCCCAGGATCGTGCGCCAGCGAACGCTCACGTCCGCCGGCTCGCCCGCGCCGGCGCGGGCGATGTCCAGCTGGCGCTCGCCGCCGAGCATGGCGGCGCGCATCAGCCACCGCTCGGCCTCGGGCGCGCGCTGCTCCCAGTCGCGGCGCGCCTCGGCGACGAGCGGCTGCAGGCGGCGGCGCTCGCGCACGAGCGCGCGGTGCTTCTCGTCGAGGAGCTCGGCGCCGCGGCGGGCGAGCGCCAGGCGGTGGGCGAGCCAGGGGCGGCCGGCGCGGCCGGGCGGGTGGCGGACCCTCACGATCCCGCCTCGTGGTGCGCGCTGAGCGTGGCGTCGGAGAGCATCGTGAGGTCCGAGCGCGGGAGCCGCGCGAGCGCCCGCCAGCCGCGCTCGAGGGTCTCCTCGAGCGAGCGGTCCTCGTCGCGGCCCTGGGCGAGCAGCTCGGCGTTCATCGCCGCGGCGAACTCCAGCCGCCGCCGCTCGGAGGGCGAGAGCGCATCCTCGCCCAGCACCTCGGCGAGCTCGCGGGCGCGGCGCGCCTCGGCGGCGAGCGCATAGAGCTGCGCCGCCAGATCGAGGTGGTCGGCGCGCGTGCGTCCCGGCCCGGCGCCCAGGCGCATCAGCCGCGAGAGCGAGCTGAGCGCGTCGAACGGCGGGTAGATGCCCTGGGCGTGCAGCTCGGGCGAGAGCACGAGCTGGCCCTCGGTGATGTAGCCGGTGGTGTCGGGCACGGGGTGGTTGATGTCGCCTGCGGGCATGGTTAGCACGGGCAGCTGCGTGACCGATCCCGCCTTGCCCTTGATCCTTCCGGCGCGCTCGAGCAGTGCGGCGAGGTCGCTGTAGAGGTGGCCCGGGTAGCCGCGACGCGAGGGGATCTCGCCACGTGCCGCGGAGACCTCGCGCAGCGCCTCGCAGTAGCTGGTGAGGTCGGCCATCACGACGAGCACGTGGCGGTCGTGCTCGAAGGCGAGCTGCTCGGCGATCGTCAGCGCGATCTGCGGGGTGACCAAGCGCTCGACGAGGGGGTCGTCGGCGGTGTTGAGCAGCACGACGAGGTCGCCGCCGGCGCTGCGGGCGGCGAGCGCGTCGCCGACCTCGGCGGCGTCGGCGTGGGTGATCCCGATCGCGGCGAACACGACCGCGAACGGCTCGTCGCCCGCGCGCGCCTGCACGGCCACCTGCGCGGCCAGCTCGAGGTGCGGCAGGCCGCCGACGGAGAAGATCGGCAGCTTCTGCCCGCGCACGAGCGTGGCCAGCCCGTCGATGGCCGAGACGCCGGTCAGCACCGGGTCGCGGGGCGCGGCGCGCAGCGTCGGGTTGATCGGCTTGCCGGCGACCTCGCGCGTCTGGTCGCCGAGGATCGGCGGGCCGCCATCGAGCGGCTCCCCGCGGCCGTTGCAGATCCGGCCCAGCCAGCCCTCGCCGACGGGTATGCGCAGCGGCGAGCCGCTGAACGCGACGCGCACGCCCTCGCTGCCGATCCCGCCGGTGCCCTCGAACACCTCGACGACCGCCAGGTCGCGCTGCACGTCGATCACGACGCCGTGGCGAACCTCGCCCGAGGCCAGGTGGATCTCGCCGACCTCGTCCCAGCCGACACCCTCGACGTCGCCGACGACCAGCAGCGGGCCGCGGATCGAGTCCACGCCGGGTGTGCTCGATCGGCGCCCTCACGCGAGCGCCTCCATGCGCGCCAGCAGCTCGTCGCGGATCGCCTCGACACCGGCCACGTCCTCGGGCCCCACATGGTCGCGTGCGCGCGCGGCGTCGGAGAGGTCGAGCTCCTCGATGCGCGCGGCCGGGACGCCACGGCGCACGAGGTCGATCGCCCGCTCGTGCAGGTCGAGCACCATCGCCAGCAGCGCCGCCTGCTTGGCGGGCGCAGCCCACGCGTCGTTCTCGCTGAGCGCGCTCTGCTGCAGGACTGCCTCGCGCAGCAGCCGCCCCGTCAGCAGCACGACCCGCTCGTGGTCGGGCAGCGAGGAGGCGCCGACCAGCTCCGCGACGGCCTGCACGCGGTCGGCCTCCGCCAGCAGCCCGATCGCCCGCGCGCGCCGCTCGCCCCAGGCCCGGTCGCCCTCGCTCGCGTGCCAGCGCGCAACCGGTCCGGCGTCGCGCGAGGAGGACGCGGTCCAGCTGACCGCCGGGTAGTGGCGCGCGTAGGCCAGGTCGCGGTCGAGCGACCACACCGTTCGCACGAAGCGGCCGGTGTGGGCGGTCACCGGCTCGGCCATGTCGCCGCCCGGCGGCGAGACGGCCCCCAGGATCGTCACCGAGCCGACGCCGCCGGCCAGCGTCTGCACACGCGCCGCGCGCTCGTAGAAGGACGCCAGCGTCGGCGCGAGGCTCGCCGGGTAGCCCTCCTCGGCGGGCAGCTCGCCGGTGCGCGAGGCGATCTCGCGCAGCGCCTCGGCCCAGCGTGACGTCGAGTCGGCGATCACCAGCGCGTCGTAGCCCATGTCGCGGTAGAGCTCGGCGACGGTGGCGCCCGCGTAGACGCTCACCTCACGGGCCATCAGCGGCATGTTGGAGGTGTTGGCGACCAGCACCGTGCGGTCCAGCAGCGACCGGCCGGTGCGCGGGTCCTCGAGCGTGGAGATCTCCTCGAGCACGTCGGCGAGCTCGTTGCCGCGCTCGCCGCAGCTGACGTAGACGATCACGTCGGCGTCGCACCACTTGGCGATCTGCTGGAGCAGCACGGTCTTGCCCGTCCCGAAGCCGCCGGGCACCGCCGCGGTCGAGCCGCGGGCGACCGGGAACAGCAGGTCGAGCGCGCGCTGCCCGGTGGCAAGCGGCACCGAGGCCCCGATGCGCATGCCGGGCGGGCCGGGGCCGGCGCAGCGGCCAGCGGTGCGCCAGCCGCACCTGCGTTCCGGCGACCGCGGCGATCGGCTCTGTGACCGTGTAGTCGCCCTCCTCCGCCACCCACTCGAGCCGCCCGCAAGCTCGGGCGGCACCAGTACGCGCGCCTCGATCGCCTCGCTCTCGGGCACCGTTCCCAGCACCGCGCCGCCGGCGACCTGCTCGCCCGCGCGCACGCGCGGCGTGAAGTGCCAGCGGCGATCCGGCGCCAGCGTCGACGCGCGCGCGCCGGGGCCGAGCCGCTCCCCGAGTCCCTCGAGTCGACGCAGCATCCCGTCGAAGACCCCGCCGATCAGGCCGGGGCCGAGCTCGGCGGCCAGCGGTCCCCCGCTCAGGGATGCCGGCGCGCCGGGGGCCAGCCCGCCGGTGTACTCGTGCGCCTGCGCGACCGCGAGGTCGCCGCGCAGCGAGATGACCTCGCCGACCAGACGGCTCGGTCCCAGCTCGATCAGGTCCAGCAGATGGGCCTCGCGCATGCCCGCGATCTCCACGATCGGGCCGCTGACGCGGACGACCGTCGGCCCGTTCACTCCCACAGCCGCCGCAGCCGCGGTCCGAGCTCCTCGACGCAGCGCTCGGCCAGCGCGATCAGCGTGTAGTCGACCCGGCGGGTGCCCGCCCTCGCGCGCACACCTCCCGCCTCGGGCGGGTCGATCTCGAGCTGCGCCTGCTCGCCGAGGTCGCGGCGGCAGGCGGCGGCGAGACGCTCGAGCAGCTCGGGATAGCCGGGGTCGTCGCGCAGCGCCAGGACCGCCGTGCGCGCGCGCCGACGCAGCTCCTCGTAGGCCACGCGCTGGGTCGCGAGCACCTCCATCCGCGCGAGGGCGGCCTCGCGGGCCTCCTCGCGGGCGCTCTCCGACGCGCCCCTCCGCCTCGCCCTGCGCGCGGGCGCGCGCGATCAGCTCGTCGGCGTCCCGGCGTGCCTGCGCGACGCGCGCGGCCGCGTGAGCCTCCGCCTGCGCGATCACCTGCTGCGCCTGCTCGCGGGCGTCGGCGAGCAGCGCGTCCCGGGCGACCTCGAGGCTCAACCCGGCACCACCGCCCACACCAGGTGGGGTCGCTCCTCCAGGCGCGCGCCCAGCGCCGCTCGCGCGGCCCGGCTGAGGATCAGGCAGGCGACCTCGCCGGAAAGCGCTTCCCAAGCCTGATGCACCGCGGCCTCGTCGTCCGCCGCGTGCACCTCGACGCCGACGAGCGCGTAGCCGGCCAGGCGTACCTCCTCGCCGATCGCCGCGGCCCGGCTCACGCCTTGCCGATGAGCACGATCGCGATCACCAGGCCGTAGATCGCGATCCCCTCGGCCAGCCCGACGATCACCATCGCGCGGCCGAACAGCTCCGGCTTCTCGCTGATCGCCGCCAGCGCCGCGGCGCCGGTGTAGGCGACCGCGATCGCCGCGCCGATCGTCGAGCCGGCGATCGCGATGCCGGCGGCGATGAACGCGTCGCCGGCGTCCTTGCCCGACGACGAGTCAGCGGCCTGGGCAGGATCGACCAGGCCCAGGGCGATGACGCCGCACATCACGAGCGCCGCCAGGCCCACCGCGGCGTTGAACGCGACCACCCGCCCCAGCGCGCCGCGGGGCGCGCGGCACGTCCAGGCGCTCGCGGCCATCCCCACGGCGAGCGCCACCGGCGCCACCACGAGCAGCGAGGCGATCATGCTGGCTGACCCTGACCGACCACGGGAATCCTCCACGGGGAGAACGGCTCACCCTCGCCCGCGAACACGCGCGAGAACAGCTCATAGTATTCCAGCCGCATCGCCTGCACTCCGGCGACGAGCGCCTCCAACGCGAACGCCGCCGCGGTGCCGACAGCGAACAGGACGACCGCCGCCAGGTCGCCGGGCGGCCCGCCGCCCCACAGCGACCGCGCCCCATCGAGCACGACCAAGCCGAGCGCCGCGTGCATGAGACCGAACGCCGCCAGCCGGGTGAACGAGATCAGGTTCGCGGCCACCCGCACGACGGCTTCGAACACCTCGACGAGCGCCTCGGCCACCGCCGCGCCCGCCAGGCCGGCCTCGAGGGCAAAACCGGCGAAGAGCAGCAGCACGCCGCCGAGCCCGACGACGGCCCCGGCGATCACCGGCGGCTCCACCTCCGCGTAGATGCCCAGAGCGAGCAGCCCGCCGCCCAAGAACACCGCGAGGCCCGCCAGCCCCGAGGGCGCGAGCATCGCAGCGCCCGGTCCCGACTCGCGCCAGCGGTTGACGATCCCGATCCCGTAGCTCGCCGCCAGCAGCAGCGCGCCGACCCCGACCGCCGCGGCGAGCAGCCGCAGAGGCTCGTCGAGCGGCTTCAGCCACAGCGCTGGAACGATCCCGGTGGGACCGAACGCCTCGCCGTAGAGCAGCCCGAAGCACGCCGCCACCAGGCCGCCGGCCACCGCGAACGGCCACAGCGCCCGCACGCTCTGCAGCCGTGGCGAGCGCGACCGGCGCAGCAGCAGCCCCAGCGCCGCCAACAGCAGCCCGTGACCCCCGTCTCCGAACATCATCCCGAACATGAGCACGAACGACACGGCCGCGAACGGGGTCGGGTCGATATCTGCGTAACGCGCCGCGCCGTAAGTGTCGACCAGCGGACGGAAGCGGCGCACCAGCCCGCGCGGGCGCAGCAGCGTCGGCGGCTCGACGAGCGCCGGCCGGGGCAGCTCGACCGCGGCCGCCCCGACCGCCGCCAGCCGCTCGGCCAGGCCCGCGAGCTCCTCGACGGGGACCCAGCCGACGAAAGCGGCAAAGCGCCCGCGGCGCACGGCCGCCGCGGCGCGGCACGCCAGCTCGACCTCGCCAGCCAGCAGATCGCGCCGGCCCTCGCGCTGCAGCTCCGCCACATCGCGTCCGCGCTCGGACAGCCGCGGGGCCACCCGCGAGGTCTCCGGCCGCGCCCGCTCCAGGCGCCGCAGCGCCTCCACCGCCTCGCCCTGCGGTGCCGGAAGCGGCCCCACCAGCTGCACCAACCCGGACTCCGCGACGACCACCAGCATCGCGCGCAGCCGCTCCAGCGGTGCGACCAGCGCCACACGGCCCATCGGCCTGGGGAAGCGGTGATCAGGCAATCTCCTCGAAGACCTCCATCGGGACGGTCCCGCCTCCGCGTGCCGCCGACTCCAGGGCGCCCGCGGTGCGCCATGCGTCGACGCCCAGCAGCACCACACAGCCGATCACCGTCGCCCTGCCCATGTGCGGCTCGCGAGCCAGACGCGCGCCGTCCTGCTCGACGCGGCGCCACCACGCCGCCTCGCCGCGCCAGAGCTCACCGGGCTCATCGACGCCCGACAGCGCCCAGGCGGCCTGCGGCGGCAACGCCTCGCGCAGCGCGCCCAGGCTCGACGCCCGCGGCCAGGCCGAGCCCACGCCGGGCGGCCTGCGCGCGGCGAGAAGGCCGGCCGAGCGCCCGGCCAGGAACAGCTCGCGCGCGAGCAGCAACGCGACGGCACCGGCCGCCCAGTCGACCGCCTCCTCCACGGCTCCGAGCACGCGCCGGGCCCAGGCGATCCGCAGCCCCAGACCGATCGCGGCCGGGTCGTCGGCGCCGGGATCGCCCCAAGGCGACCCGACCAGCGCCGTGCGCACCTCCGCGGCGCTCTGCGCGGCGGCGAGGCGCGGCCACACCGTCGCCAGCCCGCCCAACGCAAACGGCGCCGGCATCTCGCCCCCGGCGAGATAGGCGAGGCGGTCCTCGATGTTCGCCAGCTCGAACCACGCGGCCAGCGCCCGCACCGGCTCGAGCCCCCGCGGCGGCGTCCAGCCGGCCAGCACGCGCACATGCCACAGCGCCGTCTCGCCCAGCGCGCGCTGAGCGGCGGCAAGATCCATGCCCGGGCGGACCGACCGGCCGTAGGCGGTGCCGGCCAGCACCGAGACGGCCTCCTCGAGCGACGTCGAGCCGGCCAGCGCGAGGGCTGCCTCGCGTCCGAAGCGCCGCGCCAGCAGGTGCCGGGCGCGCACGCTGCCGGCCACCCAGCCCGGGCTCAGCGGCCGCTGCCTCGAACGCACCCCAACACCTCCGCGACCAGCCGGGCAACGCGCTCCTCTTGGCGCGCCCGGATCCGCTCGGCCTCGCGCGTCGCTCGGGCGCGAACCGCCTCCTCGTTTCGCCGCGCGGCCATGCGCCGCTCCGAGGCGGCACGCACGCGCTCGGCGTCGGCGCGCCCACGCGACTCCGCGAGGATCGCCGCGGTCTCCGCCGCGGCCGCCTGGCGCCGGCGCTCTGCCGCCTCGCGGGCCTGCTGCTCGATCTGCGTCGCCTGGCTGTCGATCGCGTCGACTTGGCCGAGCAAGGGTTTCAGCTCGGCCTCGAGATCCTCGCCCGCGGTGGGCACCCCCAGCGCCTCCGACGGCCGCCCGGGTGGCGCCAGCAGCCGCCTGAAGCGATCCAGGAACGACGGAAAGCGCGGCATCCCTGCACCCTACGTGCTGGTGGGATACCACCCGCGGTCTCATCACGGCCACCGGGATGCCGACGCGCCTCGACCCCGCCTCCGGCGGGCCGTCCACAATCCGTCTGGGCGAGCCTTGGGGCCGGAGCCGGGTCCGCGCCAGCTTGCCCGGCAGTCCTTCCCACGGGTGTGTACGGTGGTCCGCCGCATGCGGACTCGAGACGCGGTGCGTCCTGACCGGAGCAGGCACAGTGCGCACGGCACAGCCAGGGGGGCGCTGGTCGTCGGCGCTCTCGGCGTGGTGTTCGGCGACATCGGCACGAGCCCGCTGTACACGGTCCAGACGGTCTTCAATCCGAGCGATCCGCACCCGGTCGACGGCGACCACCGACAGCGTCTTCGGGATCATCTCGCTGATCTTCTGGTCGGTGACGATCATCGTCACGGTCACCTACGTGCTGCTCGTGATGCGCGCCGACAACGACGGCGAGGGCGGCATCATGGCCCTGATCACGCTGATCCGGCGCCGAGGGGTGACCGGCGGGCGCCGGACGAAGCTCGTGCTGGCCGCGCTCGGGATCTTCGGCGCCTCGCTGTTCTTCGGCGACAGCATGATCACGCCGGCGATCTCGGTGCTGTCGGCGGTCGAGGGACTCAAGGTCGCGGCGCCGTCGCTGGAGCACCTGATCGTCCCGATCACGGCGGCGATCATCGTCGCCCTGTTCCTGCTGCAGCGGCATCGGCACGGCAGCCGTCGGGCGCCTGTTCGGCCCGGTCATGATCGTCTGGTTCCTCGCGATCGGCGCCTGCGGCGTGAGCGGCATCGCCGACCACCCGAGATCCTCAAGGCGCTCTCGCCGACCTACGCAGTGGACTTCCTCTTCGGCCACTTCTCGATCGCGTTCTTCGCGCTGGCCGCGGTCGTGCTCGCCGTCACCGGCGCCGAGGCGCTCTACGCCGACATGGGACACTTCGGGCGCGCGCCCATCACGCGCGCGTGGCTGATCCTCGTGTTCCCGGCGTGCATCCTGAGCTACATGGGCCAGGGCGCGCTGATCCTCGGCGACCCGAGCGCGAACATCAGCAGCCCGTTCTTCCTGCTCGTGCCCGACTGGGGCACGCTGGCCGATGGTCTTCCTGGCCACGGCGGCGACGGTGATCGCCTCGCAGGCGGTCATCACCGGCGCGTTCTCGGTCGCGCACCAGGCCGTCCAGCTCGGCTACCTCCCGCGGCTGCGCATCGCGCACACCTCGGAGGAGACGATCGGGCAGATCTACGTCCCGTGGATCAACTGGGTGCTGATGGTCTCCGTGCTCACGCTCGTCTTCACCTTCCAGACCTCGACCGCGCTGGCCTTCGCCTTCGGCATGGCGGTCACCGGCACGATCACGATCACGACGCTGCTCTTCTTCTACATCGTCCGCCACCACTGGCGAAAGCCGCTGTGGCTCGTCGCGATCGGCGCCGGCTTCCTGCTCACCGTCGATCTGCTGTTCCTCGCCGCGAACCTGACGAAGCTCACGCACGGGGCCTGGCTGCCGCTGCTGATCGCCGTGATGACGTTCACGGTCCTCACCACCTGGCAGCGGGGCCGCGAGCTCGTCACGCGCCGGCGCGAGCGCGACGAGGGGTCGCTGCGCGAGTTCATCGACGAGCTCCACGAGCGCAAGCCGCCGGTGCAGCGCGTGCCCGGCACGGCGGTCTTCCTCAACCGCAACAAGGTCACCGCTCCGCTGGCGATGCGCGCCAACGTCGACCACCAACCACGTCGCTGCACGAGCACGTCGTGATCCTGTCGATCGAGACGCTCCCCGTGCCGCACGTGCCGCTCGCCGCAGCGGCTCGCGGTCGACGACCTCGGCTACACGGACGACGGGATCACGCACGTCGGCGCCCGCTTCGGCTACATGGACCAGCCCAGACGTCCCGGACGTGCTGCGCCTGATCGCGGCAGGCGCAGATCGAGAGCCCGCTCGAGGTCGACGAGGCCTCGTACTTCCTCTCGACCATCGATCTCCACCGCGGCGACGCGCCCGGCCTGAGCCGGTGGCGCAAACGCCTGTTCCTGGCCACCTCGCGCATCACCGCCGACGCCGCCGAGTACTTCGGCCTCCCACGCGACCGCACCGTCATCATCGGCTCGCGCATCGAGGTCTAGCCTGGTGGTCTGACGTTGGCCACGCCAAGGCCCCGGGGGCTTCCCGGCGCCGATCGGTGAGCCGGTCACGAGGCTCCACCGCGGCGTCATTCGGCTAGCGCGGAGCGACCCGCGCGGCGAGCTGCACGACGACGGACGAGGGCGCGTCGCAGCTCGTCCGCGCCCCACACGATCAGCGGATAGGGCAGCGTGATCAGCAGGTATTCGGCGGCAGGGCGGCGGTGCCGAGCAGCGCCTGGAACGGCGGCGCGTAGATGAAGATCGCGGCGAGGACGAGCTCCCCGGCGATGCCGGCGATCAGGAAGCGATTGGAGAAGACGCCGACCGAGCGCAGCGAGGCGCGTTGGGTGCGGGCCGCGAAGGCGGAGCCGATCTGCCCGGCGATCATGCCGAGGAAGGTCATCGTCGTCGCCTGCTGGTAGGCGTGGTGCAGCGGGTGCCCGGCTCCGACCGGATCGCCAGGGCTCCAACCCGCCCCGGCGAGGACGTAGAAGAAGCCGCCCATGGCCAGCGCGGCGACGATCAGGCCCAGGAAGAGCCAGGCGCGGACGAGCATCGGTCCGCGGATCAATCCCTCTGAGCGGGGCCGGGGAGGGCGATCCATGAGGCCTGGCTCGGCGGGCTCGCGGCTCAGCGCGAGGGCGGGCATCGTCTCGCTGCCGACGTCGAAGGCCAGCAGCTGCAAGATGGTCAGCGGCAGGGGGATCGCACCTCCGGACAGAGCGAAGACCACGAACGGCGTCACCTCCGGCGTGGCGTGGGCGAAGATGTACAGGATGAACTTGCGGACGTTGTCGTAGATACGGCGGCCCGCCCGGACGGCTACGACCATGGTCGCGAAGTTGTCGTCGGTCAGCACCATGGTCGAGGCCTCCCGGGCGACGTCGGTTCCCGAGCGCCCCATCGCGACGCCGATGTCGGCGCGACGCAGAGCCGGGGCGTCGTTCACGCCGTCCCCGGTCATCGCCACGACGTGCCCCAGTTCGCGCAGGGCGTCGGCAATCCGCAGCTTCGCCATGGGGGAGGCGCGGGCGAAGATCAGCTCGCGATCACCGCGGACCACGTCGGCCAGCTCCCGATCGTCAAGCCGATCGAGCTGCTCGCCGGCGATCACCGTCGGATCCGCGCGAGCGATGCCCACGCGTCGGGCGATCGACGCGGCGGTCAATGGGTGATCACCGGTGATGACGAGGATGCGGATACCCGCGGTGTGACAGCGAGCGACCGCGCCGGCCACCTCCGGGCGCGGCGGGTCGAGCATCGCGATCAGGCCGGCGAAGGACAGTCCCCGCTCGGCGTCGGCTCGCCGATGCGGAGCCCTTTCGCCGGTCGGCAGGAGGCGCTGGGCCAACGCCAGCACGCGCAGGCCCTCGGCGGCGTACTGATCGACCCGATCGCCGATCCGCCCGCGCTCCTCGTCGGCGAGGTCCACTTCAAGGCCGTCCGCCCCGAGCAGCGAGGAGCACAGCGGCAGCAGCGCCTCCGGCGCACCCTTGGTGTGCACGACCAGCCGACCGTCGTCCGTGTCGATCGTCGACATCAGCTTGCGTTCGGGGTCGAAGTGGAACTGCCAGCGGCGCCTGGCCTCGCGCTCGGCTACGCCGGCGTCGGCGCCCAGCTCCTGCGCGGCGAGCAGGACCGCGATCTCGGTCGGATCACCGCTGTGCTCCTCGCCGGGCTCGAGGCGCGCGTTGTTGCAGGCGGCGGCGATCTGCCCCACGACCCGCAGGGGCGATCGTTCTCGACCGTCGATCTCGGGTCGCTCGGCGCCCAGCTTCACCGAACCGGCCGCCGTCCAGACGAGCGCGGGCTCCATGCGGTTCTCGGTCAAGGTGCCGGTCTTGTCGGTGCAGATGACGTCGGTTGAGCCGAGCGTCTCCACCGCGCTGAGGCGCTTCACGACGGCGCCGCGCCGGGCCAGGCCGCGGACCGCGACAGCCAAGGCCAGCGTGATGACCGGCAACAGGCCCTCGGGAACGAGACCTGCCACAAGCCCGACGGCGAACACCACGGAGTTCACCAGCGAGAGCCCGGCCGCGAGATTGGCCAACGGGATGAAGGCGAGCGCCATCGCGACGGCGACCGCGGCGATCAACCAGGCGACCCGACGCACCTCCCTCTCGAGCGGGCTGGGCTCTTGGGTCACGCGCTCCGACAGCGCCGCGATCCGGCCGAGCTCGGTGCTCATGCCGGTGGCGAAGACCACCCCCTGGGCCTCCCCGCCCGTGCAACTGGTGCCGCTGAAGACCAGATCGCGCGCCACGAGCAGGGGTACGTCGACGTCGAGGGCCGATGCGGAGCGAAGCGCCGGGACCGACTCGCCGGTCAGCGCCGACATGTCAACCTCGATGGCCCCGGACAGGAGGCGAATGTCGGCGGCGATGCGATCGCCTTCCTCGAGCACGACGACATCGCCGGGCACCAGCTCGATCGCGTCGATCTCCCGCGGTGTCCCGTCGCGCATCGCCCGCGCCTGCTGCGGGATGAACAGGGCAAGGGCCTCCACCGCGCGCTCGGCCTGTACCTCCTGCACGAAGGCGAAGACGGCGTTGAGCACGATGATCGAGAGCACCGCGACCGCCACCACCTTCGAGCCGACGAGGATCAGCAGGACGGCGGCGATCCACAGCAGCAGGGCGAGCGGGTGCGTGAACTGACGGGCCAGCTCCCGCGGCCAGCGCCGCCCGCCCCGGCGGCGCAGCTCGTTCGGCCCGTACTGGGAGCGTCGCCGCTCGACCTCGACGCTCGACAGACCCCGCCGTGAGCTGCGCAGGTCGCGCAGCAGGAGCTTCGCGGCCTCCTCCGGATTCAGCCCGGGCGGCCTGACCCACTCTTCGTGCTGGCTTCTCACCTCGGCGGCCGATCGCCCATCAACGACGAGGATGGCAGGCGAGGCTGGTGAGGCTCAGGATCTGGCCGGCGTCAGGGCACCCGCCACGGAGGTTCCGGGGGCGCGGCCCGCGTCGCCTCGCCGGCGACCGGTCACAAGCAGGAGGAGACGCCGGCGGCCCGCCCCGAAGCCGACGCCACGCGAACCGCCGCAACCTGGCGATCGACGGACTCTCGGCGAGCGGTCCTGATCCGGCGACCGGTGGCACGGCCGCCGAGTCCGTAGTTCGGCGCAGAGCGGATTGGTGCGCGCCCCGATTGGCCGCGGCGCCCGCCGCCGATACGGTCCGGGCCCGCGCGTGCCCGACGCACCCTGGTGTAGCCCCTTCTCCGGGAGGAGACCGCAGCGATGACGAAGATCAGAGAGGCCGCATCGGAGTTCCTGGCCAACAAGCGGGTGGCGGTCACGGGCGTCTCCAGAGCGCCGAAGAACCACGGGAGCAACGTCGTGTACCAGCGCCTGCGGGGGCGGGGCTACGAGGTGTTCGCCGTCAATCCGAACGCGGACGAGGTCGAAGGCGATCGGTGCTATCACGACCTGCGCTCGATCCCCGGCGGCGTCGACGCGGTCGTGATCGCCACCAGGCCCGAGACGGCCGAAGCGACGATGCGCGAGTGCGCCGACCTCGGCATCGGGCACGTGTGGATGCACCGCGGCCCCGGGGCCGGGAGCGTCTCCGAGACGGCGGCCGACTACGGCCGGAAGCGGGGCATCGCCGTGATCGACGGAGGCTGCCCCTGCATGTTCGCTCCCACGGCCGATCTCGGGCACAAGGCGATGCGCGTGATCTTCACCCTGACGGGGAACGTCCCGAAGGAGGTCTGACCGCGGCGGGCGGCGAGTCGTCGTCCACGGTGCGGTGAAGGGATGGAGGGGTGTGCAAATCGGCGTGCCGCGCTTGTCCCGCGCCACCGGGCGCCGATGTACAGGGACCATGTGCCGGGCAGACGGGCAGATCCGCGCGCGCGATCCGGCGACGGCGCCGGGGCCGGGCGCACGCCCATGAGGCGCCGTCGGCCGGCGCGCGGAGCCGCCTACCAGCAGGCGCTCCTCGAGCTCAGCGGGACCGGGCTGCTGGTCCTCGACCGCCACGGCGTGGTGCGCGACCACACGATCACGGCTTCGCGGATCCTGGGCGGCGGCGACGACGGCGCCGTCGGGCGCCACCTCACCGAGCTCGTCCACGCGGACGATCGCGACAAGGCCGCCCGCACCCTGCAGGCGGTGACCGACGGGGCCCTCGACGAGCCGCCGAGCCTGCGCTGGCGGATGGGGGCGGCGGGCCGGTTCACGCTCGTGGAGGTGGTGGTCCACGAGCGATTGGCCGATCCCGAGATCCGCGGTGTCGTGGTGGGCCTGCGGGAGATCGCGGACCTCCGCGCCCTGGAGGAGCAGCTCAAGCACGCCGCGTACCGCGATCCGCTCACGGGCCTGAGCAACCGGGTCGCGCTGCTCGACCGCGTCCAGCTCGCGTCGCTGACCGAGCCCTCCGACGAGCTCAGCGCGGTGCTGTTCGTGGACCTCGACGAGTTCAAGCTGGTCAACGACAGCCTCGGCCACGCCGTGGGCGACGCGCTCCTCGTGGCGGTGGCCGACCGGCTCCGGGCGTGCATGCGCCCCGACGACGTGCTCGCGCGCCTCGGCGGCGACGAGTTCGCCGCCCTGCTGCGCGGACTCGGCGGGCCCGACCACGCGCGTGAGATCGCCGCGCGCGTGCTCGAGGCGCTGAGCGAGCCCTTCCAGGTGGGCAAGCTCTCGCTGCGCGTGCAGGCCTCGATGGGCATCGCCGTGGCCGACGCGGCCCAGAGCGCGGAGCAGCTGCTGCGCAACGCCGACATGGCCATGTACGCCGCCAAGGCCCAGGGCAGGAGCGGCTACGCGCTGTTCAGCACGACGATGGCCAGCGGGGTGATGCAGCGCCTGCGCCTCAAGGGGGAGCTCGCCGACGGGGTGCAGCGCGGCGAGTTCGAGCTCTTCTACCAGCCGATCGTGGACTGCGACAGCGGGGTGGTGCAGAGCACCGAGGCGCTCCTGCGCTGGCGCCATCCTGAGCGGGGCCTCGTGCTCCCGGTGGACTTCCTCGAGCTGGCCGAGCAGTCGGGCGTGATGCGCTCGCTCGGCGATTGGATCCTCTCCGAGGCCATGACCCAGGCCGCGGCCTGGCGTCGCCAGGGTCACGACCTGAGCGTGGGGGTCAACGTGTCCGCCGGCCAGTGGCTCGCGCCGGACCTCGCCCACCGGATCGACGCCATTCTCCAGACCACCCGTCTCGCACCGTGGAACCTGACGCTGGAGATCACCGAGCAGACCTTCATGCAGCACTCCGAGTTCGTCTCGCGCAACCTCGAGGCGCTGCACCGGCTCGGCGTGCGCCTGGCGATCGACGACTTCGGGACCGGCTACTCCTCCCTCGCCTACCTCCAGCGCTTCCCCGTGGACGTGCTCAAGATCGACAAGTCGTTCATCGGCGCGGTCGGCGAGGAGCCACGCTCCACGGCGCTCGTCAAGGCGATCGTGGAGATCGCGCGCACCTTCGGGCTGCAGGCGGTCGCCGAGGGCGTCGAGACCGAGAGCCAGCGCCGGCACCTCGGCGCGATCGGCTGCGAGCGCGCCCAGGGCTACCTGTTCGGCCGCCCGATGGCCGCACCCGACCTGACCCGCCGCCTCAGCGCAGGTCGAGTCGCCGCAGCCGGGCGCGCGGGACGCGGGAGAGCTCGAGCAGGAGCTCGGTGAAGGCGATCGCCTCGGCGCGCATCCGCCTCACGTCGAGCTTGTCGACGGTCGGGATGCCCCAGTTGAGGAGGTAGGTCGGCCCGGTGATGTAGTTCGTGGTCGGGATGCCGGCGTGGGACCAGAGGCCCTGGCCCTCCGCGGGCCAGGTTCCGCCATCGGGGCTCCTCGCCTCCTTGAGGTAGGGACGCAGGACGCTGCTCGGCGCGGCCTTCGCGCGCGTCAGCGACCGGTAGGAGGCGTTGACGAGCGGGCTGCTCTCCGGGCAGAAGAAGGTCCCGGGCTCGGCGCGTCCGGTGAGCCGCGTGCGCCCGTCCGGCTGCGGGCTCCACTCGCGCGCGCCGAGGTGCTCGAGCGTCACGGCACCGGCCGTCCGCCGGATCGACCCGTGGCGGTGGCGCGCGATGTAGGCCTCGGTGCCGGCGCCGCCGACGAAGTGCCCGGTCGTGAGCAGGACGAGGACCGTGCGGGGCAGGCTGCGGCGCGGCAGCCGCGCGAGGTACTGGCTCATCGCGACGATCGCGTCGGGCCCGTTGTCCTCGATCGCGTTCGGGCCGTCGGTGTGCGAGTGGAGCAGCACGAGCTCACTCGACGCCCCGGGGATCACGCCGACGAGGTTGCGGGTCGTGACGCGCTTCACCGTCGCCGGGAGCCCGAGGCGCACGCGTCCGCCCGCCGCGGCGACGCTCCGCAGCCGCGCCCCGACGGTCCGGTCGACGTAGAGGCCGGGCACGGTGCGGATGTGACCGTCGTAGGGGTAGTACGTGCCGTGGGCGGCGTCGGCGGGGAGGTCGAGGATCGCGACGATCCCGGCGGCGCCGGCGGCGCCGAGCGCCTCGAGCGCGTCGACGACCGGCTGCTGCCCGAGCCAGGGCCGCGCGTAGACCCCGTCGGGCTGGAACACCTTGCGCGGGTCGTACGACTTGTAGGCGACCGCGGTGAAGACTCCGTAGGACAGGCTCGCCGGCGGGACCTCGAAGAGCGCGATCTTCCCCCGCAGCGAGCCGGTCGGCGGCGGGCGCTGCGGGTCGTAGGCGACGAGCTCCCCCTCGACGCCGCGGGCCGGCGTGACACCCGAGTACGGGATGTAGGAGGCCGTGCGCACCGGTCCGGCGCCGGCCCCGCCGAGCACGGCGAGCGACCAGCTCCCGCGGCGCACGCTCCAGCGGCGCAGCGGCACGGGCTCGAAGCCGAGATGCCGGACCCCGGCACGCTCGAGGCGGCCGCGCAGGCGATCGACATAGCGCTCGTGCTCTCGCGTGCCGGTGGCCCGCAGCCCGACCGCGTCGAGCTCACGCTGCCAGGCGAGGAGCTGCCCCGCGGGCAGGAACTGACGCGCGTCGACCGTGCGGGCCGCCGCCGACCCAAGGCGCCCGGTGGGCCATCGCGGCGGGCGGGCGCCGAGCGCCGTGAACGGATCGGCGAGCGGGTCGGCCATGCCCGCGACGGCCGCCGCGGCGCCGAGCTCCAGCAGGCGCCGGCGTGTGATCTCGGGGCTGCGTGAGCGGATCTCCATCGAGACTCCTCGGGCCCGGGGAACCCGGCGCGTCGCGCTGCGGACGGCCGGACGATCCCCGGGTATTCAAGGCGTCCGCGCGGACACGCGCATCCGTGGGAAGCCGTAGGCGGGCGCGCCTCAGCCGCAGTGGCCCGCGCGGGCGACCGCCCAGTCCACCGCCCGCCCGGCGGCACGCGCGGCGAGGGCGAAGCTCACGGTCCCGCCGGCCGCCCGGCTCGGCGCGCGCCGCCCGTCGACCCACGTCGTCACGGGGCCCGCACGCCAGCCGGCGGGCCGGCGGACCCGGATGACGAGGCGCCCGGCCCGCTCGGGCCGGAGATACCCGCGCACGCACCCCGGCGAGACGGCGAGGCCGAGGCCGCGGAGCCGGAGCGTGAGGGGCGCGAGGTGCGGGGCGACGTCGTAGCCGCGCCTCGTCGGGGTGATGCCCGCGAGGTTGATGGCGTTCATCACCATCCACGTGGGCTGCTCGGTGATCTGGCCGTCGTAGTCGTGGTAGAGGTTGATGCCGCACGACTGCGGGTGCGCGGAGTAGAAGGCGTTGCACGCGTCGTCGATCGAGATCGTCCCGCCCCAGTGGCGCGGGAAGGCGGTCGCGTGGGCGGCGAGCGTGTTGCGCGTGTACTCGTCCCACGCGTGGGCCGCGGCGCCGGGGACGACGCCGTCGAGGCGCGCGAGCGCCCAGGTGAGCCAGCCGTTCACGTCGAACCACGCGCCGCCGGGGTAGGCGGCCGCGCCCTGCGAGCGTCCCGCCGCTGCCCGCCGGGCCGGTCGTCGTCGACCCGTGCTCGGTGAGGTCGGGGTCGGCGAAGGCCGGGGCCATCGCCGACCCGATCCGCGCCGGCCCATGGACGGCGGCCGGCGCGCCGACGCCGGTCAGGAAGCGCCGGATGCGGGCGACGAGGATCGTGGACTGGCCGGCGGAGGGGACGCCGGCGAGGATCGCCCACGGCTGCGGCTCGCCGAAGATCAGCCCGCGCCCGATCGCCCCGTCGGCGCCGTACCCGCGCAGGTACCACCCGCCGGCGGTCCGGGCGTCGCGCAGGACGGCGCGGAGCTCCCCGGCGCGCCGTCGCAGCTCGGTCGCGAACGCCCGGTCGTGGCGAAGGTCGGCGAGCTCGGCGAGCTGCGGATAGACGTAGGCGAGCTGCGCGGCGATGAGCAGCGACTCGTTCATCCCGAGGTACTGGACCGAGAAGTCGGACCAGTCCCCGGTCGAGCCGACGAGGTAGCCGCCATGCGGCCCGCGCAGCGACTCCTGGTGGCGGAAGGCGAGCTTCACGTGCTGCCACGCCGGAGCCGACAGCGCGGAGCGCCGGAAGCGCAGGCGCTCGTCGAAGAACGGCGTGTCGCGCGACCCGAGCCCGTACTGCGCGGCCGCCAGGAGCAGCCAGACGTCGAGGTCGCCGGACGTGCCGAGGTCCGCGGAGGTGCACAGCGGACCGATGCCGTAGGGGAAGTAGGGCAGCGGCCCGAGCCGGGGCGGCTGCAGCGTCATCGCGTAGCGCAGGATCTCGCGGGCGAGGCTCGGGTCCGCGTAGGTCATCGGGAGGAGGTAGTGGAGCCAGCTGCGGAACCCGAGGTTGAGACCCGTCGAGTACTGGTAGTACCCGCCCTGCGTGATCGTGTGGTGGCCGCACGCCTCGTCGTAGACCGACGCGGCGCGGAGCAGGTAGCCGTCCCACGCGAGCTCCCGCGCGACCCACGCCCGGCCGGCGCCGAAGTCCGCCCGCGGGAGCCACGCGGCCCAGGCGCGCTCGCTGCGCGCGAACGGGTCCGCCGCACGCCGGTGGGCGGACGACGAGCGCCGGGATCCGCGCGGGATGCGCGAGGCCGTAGGCGTAGCGCAGCGTCACCGACCGCCCCGGCGCCAGCCGCAGCGGAGCGCGGAAGGCGAACAGCGTCCCACCGACCGCGCCGCTCGCCGTCGCGGGCGCCGGGACCGCGTCGAGGCGGTCCGCCGTGACCGCCGCCGGGCGGGCGCGGCTGCCGCCGCCGAAGAAGGCCGCGACGGACGTCGCGTGCCCGCCGACGGGGCCGCGCAGGGCGGCGGCGAACAGGGCGAGCGGCCGCGTGTCGCCGTGGTCGGGGGTCTGCGCGACGCTCAGCGTCCGTGTCGCCGCCGTCCACCGCGGCCGTTCGAGACCGCGGTGGAAGCCGTGGGTCTGGTCGTAGGGGTTGACGTCCCAGTACTCGAACCACGAGACCCGCCGCGTCGTTCGCGAGACGTTGCGGATCGTGACGTCGTGGAGGAGCAGCGGGTCGTCGCCGAACGGCGCGTACACCGCCTCGCGCACCGCCATCCCGGCGGCGCGCAGGCGCCGGCCGTAGTAGCCGACGCCGAAGTCGCGCTCCGTGTGCGCGCCGCGCGGGCGGTCGAGCGACAGCGTGCTGAGGACCCGGCCCCCGACGCGCAGCCAGCCGTAGCCGCCGGCGTAGTGGCGGCGGCCCGGCTCCCAGCGGTTCGCCCACTGCGCGAGGCGGTCCTGGCTCCAGAGCTCGCGTGTAGCCGTGGTTCCAGGCGTCGGCGACGATGTGGTCGTTGCCGAGCTCGTGTTGCGCCGCGGTCGACCCGGTCTCCGGCTGGCGCGCCCAGGGCGTGCGCCGCTCGTCGACGAGGTAGCGGAACGCGGGCAGGCCGAACCGGTCGGCCGTCCAACGGCCGAACGCCCCGCTCCCGTGGCTCGAGCGGACGTCTGCGGGGCGGCGGTCGAGGGAGAGCCGCGCGGGTCCGCTGGCGGCCGCGGTCCCGGCGAGAGCGGCCCCGAGGACGAGCGCGCACACCGTCGCCGCGGCCGCGCGCCCTCCCCACCGTCTCTCCATCAGGGGTCGGCTCCGCATCGGTGACGCGAACCTACTCCCGCCGCCTTCCGCACGCCACCCGCGTGCGTCTCCGGCACGAGGGACCACTCCGTCCCACCGCGCGATCCTCGCCAGACTTTCGTCGCAGCGGCCGTGCGCGGCCCGGGCGCGACGGGCAAGATGGGTTCCGGTGCCGGATGTGGCGACACGCGCGGGCGGAGGCATGCCCGAGGCTCGACCTCCGAGCGTCGGCACGGCCGTCGCGCGGTTCATGCTCGGAAGCGTCGCGGCGATCGCGGTCGTCGTCGTCGGGGGCTTCCTCGCGCTGCGCTCGATCACGATCGACGAGGCCCGCCGGGACACGCGCGAGCGCGTCGAGGCCGAAGGCCGGCTCGTGGAGGCGGCGGGACTGACCGACGGCGTGCTCCGCCGCGATGCCGCGGCGCTCGGCCGGCTCGACGACGTCGTGCTCGGCCAGGTCCTCAGCGGGTCGATCGTCCGGGTGAAGATCTGGTCGCCGGACGGGACGATCTTGTACTCGGACGAGCCGTCGCTCGTCGGGCGCCGGTTCGCCCTCGGGGGCGAGGAGCGCCGGCTCCTGCGGACCGGCGGGTCGGACGCCGAGCTCAGCGACCTCACGCGGCCGGAGAACCGGCTCGAGCGGTCGGCCGGCAAGCTCCTGGAGGCCTACACGCCGATCCGCACGCCCGACGGGACCCCGGTGCTGTTCGAGATCTACCAGCGCTTCGACTCGGTCAACGCGAGCGGCGAGCGGCTCCTGCGCGCGCTCGCGCCGCCGCTCGTCGCCGGACTCCTGGTGCTGCTGCTGTTCCAGGTGCCGCTCGCCTGGTCGATGGCCCGGCGGCTGCAGCGCGGCCACCGGGAGCGCGAGGGCCTGCTCGTCAGCGCCGTCCAGGCGTCGCGCCAGGAGCGCCGGCGCATCGCGTCCGACCTGCACGACGGGGTGGTCCAGGACCTCGCCGGCGTCGCCTTCGGGCTGGCGCCGCTCGCCGAGGACGCGGAACACCGCGGCGCCCGTGACGAGGCGGGCGTGCTTCGCGCGGCGATCGCGCGGCTGCGGCAGGGGGTGCGCGACCTGCGCACGCTGCTCGTCGAGATCCACCCACCGAACCTCGCGTCCGTCGGGCTCGAGGCGGCGCTCGGCGACCTGCTCAGCCCGCTGGCCGAGGTCGGCGTCGCGACCGACCTGCGCGTCGACGGCGAGGGGGGCAGCGGCCCCGACGAGCTCGTCTACCGGGTGGCCCGCGAGGCCCTGCGCAACGCCCAGGACCATGCCGACGCCCGCACCGTCCGGGTGGTCGTGACCCGTTCGGCATCGCGCGCGACACGGCTCGTGGTGACCGACGACGGACGCGGATTCGCCGAGGCCGATCGCGAGCGCCGCGCGGCCGAGGGTCACATCGGGCTGACGCTGCTGGCGAGTCTCGTCGAGCGCGCGGGCGGGTCGCTCGTCGTGAGCTCCGCGCCGGGGAAGGGAACGACCGTCGAGCTGGAGGTCCCGCCCGGATGACTCGCGTCCTCATCGTCGACGATCACGGCGTGATCCGTGACGGTCTCGGCCGGCTGATCGCGGCGCTGCCCGACATGGAGCTCGTGGGCGTGGCGGCCGATGGCGCGGAGGCCGTCGAGGTGTGCCGGACCGCGCAGCCCGACGTCGTGCTCATGGACCTCGAGATGCCGGGCATCGACGGGATCGAGGCGACGCGCCGCGTTCTCGTCGACCGTCCGGGGACGGCGGTGCTCGTCCTGACCTCGTTCTCCGACCGGCCGCGCATCCTCGGCGCGCTCGAGGCCGGCGCGTGCGGCTACCTGCTCAAGGATGCGGCGGCCGACCAGGTCGCCGAGGGCATCCGGGCGGCCGCTCGCGGCGAGTCCCCGCTCGACCCGCGGGCGGCGCGGACGGTGCTCGCGGCCCGCGCGGAGCCCGACCCGGCGGCCGGGCTCTCGCAGCGGGAGCGCGAGGTGCTGGGCCTGCTGGTCGAAGGCCTTCCGAACAAGCTCATCGCTCGCCGCCTGGAGATCAGCGAGAAGACGGTGAAGTCCCACCTGACGAACGTCTTCCGCGCGATCGGCGTGACCGACCGCACGCAGGCGGCGCTGTGGGCGGAGCGAAACGGGTTCCGCGCCCCCGAGCGCCCGTGACTGCGACGAAGGTCGCATTGCGATCGGGGATCCGGATGCCGCACCATCTCCGGTTCCACGTCATGGTCCTCGCCCGCCGCCTTCCCGCGCCCAGCCTGCGGATCCGGTCCTCCGGGCCGTTGCTCGCGCTCGCCGTTCTCGGGATGCTCGTCGCGCCGCCCGCGCCGGTGAGCGCCCGCGGTCGGGGCCGGGACGAGGTGCGCGTCGCCGGCGTCTGCGGCTCGGGGGCGACGTCGAAGCTGCGGCTGCGCGCGCGCGGCGGGCGACTCGGTTTGCGGTTCGAGGTCGACCACACCCGCGCCGGCGCCCGCTGGCGCGTCGCCGTCGTCCAGGACCGCCGCGTGGTCTGGCGCGGGACCGCACGGGCCAGGCGTCCCGGCGCGTCGTTCGAGGTCGAGCGCCGGCTCCGCGATCTCCCGGGCGCCGACCGCGTGACGGCGCGGGCGTGGGGGCCGGGCGGCCTCACGTGCTCGGCGACGGCGACGCTCCCGGGCTGATCGCTGGTCGCAGGTGCCGTCGGCACCGGTGCCGACGGTCCACGTCGCGCGGGGACGAAGGTCCACTGGTATCCCGGACCGGGCGGCTGGAAGGGTGATCGTGCTTGCCCCCACGACCGAAAGGACCCCCATGCGCAAGCGCATCTCCACCACCATCATCGCCTCGCTCGCCCTCGCCGCCCTCGGCGGGACGGCGGGCGTGGCAACCGCCAAGCACGGCGCCGACGACCCCGCCGGCCACGTGCGACACGGGCGCGGCGCCGACGATCCCGCCGGCCACGCGCGTCACGTCACGGCGTCCCGTCGGGGCGGCCGCCGGCACCGCGCCCGGGGCACCGACGACCGTGCCGGTCACCTGCGTCGCGCTCGCGGCGCCGACGACCGTGCCGGCCACCTGCGTCGCGCACGCGGTGCGGACGACCGTGCCGGCCACGTGCGACACGGGCGCGGCGCCGACGACGGTCCGAGCCACACCTGATCCAACGGCGCACCGCTCCGACGGCAGCCGCCCTCGAGGCGGCTGCCGGCGCGTTTGGGCAGTGAGGGGGCCGCAACCTCGTCGGCTCCGATCGCGGGCCGTGACGTCTCCCGGGAAGGATCCGGCCCGGGTGAGGGTCTCGGGGTGTAGGGGCGCACCGCCCCGCCGAAATCAAGGAGCGAGTCATGCGAAGGATCCTCACGCCGGCGTTCCCGGCCCTGGCGGTGTCGGTGCTCGTGGCCGCGTGCGGGAGCGGCTCGAGCTCATCCGGCGCGAAGTCCACGGCGAGCTCGACCACCGCGACGGGCATGACGATCGTCGCGGCGGCGTCGAACCCGACACTCGGCAGGACCGTCCTCGTCGACGCGCACGGCCTGACGCTCTACCGCCTCAGCGGCGAGGGCGCGGGCAAGTTCATCTGCACCGGGTCGTGCACCAAGCTCTGGCATCCGCTCGCCGCGAGCTCGCGAGCCGCGCCGAGCGGGACCGTCGAGTCGCTGGGCACGATCAAGCGTCCCGACGGCACCCTGCAGGTGACCTTCCGGGGAATGCCGCTCTACACGTTCGCGCAGGACCGCAAGCCGGCCGACGCGAAGGGCCAGGGCATCAAGGACGTCGGCACCTGGAACGCCGTCTCGACCACCGCGACCACCGGCGGCGCACCGACACCGGCGCAGACGACGCCGAGCCGGAGCTACGGCTACTGATCGAATCGCTCAACCGGCGCGCGCGGCGTCCGGTAGCGTCGTGGCGCCAACATCAAACCTGGGGGAGAGCTCATGGCGTATCTCATGACCCACTTCTGGCCCGGTGGGACCGAGGGGCAGTACCGCGCGATGCTGTCGGCGGTCCATCCGCCCGAGGGCCTGCCGGAGGGGCAGCTCCATCACGCGGCCGGGCCGACCGAGGGCGGCTTCCTGATCAGCGCGCTGTGGGACTCGAAGGAGTCCAGTGACCGCTTCATGGGCGAGACGCTGATGCCCGCACTGCCGGTCGAGGGTGGCTTCGCGGGGCACCCCGAGGAGCGCACGGCCGAGGTCGTGAACCTCGAGGCCGCATAGGTCGCCGACGGCACGCGGGGCGAAGAACCTCGCACGTTGCGAAGGTTTCGCGCTGTGGGCGGCAAGGGTCGGGGTGCGGGCGGCGTCCTTGTCCCGTGAGGCGGCCGGCCGGTCGCCGCGCCCTCGACGGGAGGTCTTCGCATGTTGCCCGCACACCCCTCCGGACGGCGGTCGAGCCGCCGGGCCCGGACCCTCGGCTTCATCCTCGTCGCACTGGCGGTGCTGGCCGCGGCGGTGCCCGGCGCCGCGAGCGCCTGGCAGCACCGCTTCCGGCAGGACAACCTCGTCTCCGACATCCCCGGGGTCGCGCGGATCACCGACCCCAACCTGGTCAACCCCTGGGGGCTGGCGGCCGGGCCGAACGCGCCGCTCTGGGTCGCCGACAACGGGACCGGGCTCTCGACGCTGTACACCGGGGCCCTCCGCGGCACGCCGCCGGCGATCGTCCCGCTGGTGGTCACCATTCCGGGCGGCAAGCCGACCGGGCAGGTGTTCAACGGCGGATCGGGCTTCGACATCGGCGGAGGCGGCGGGCCGGCCCGCTTCATCTTCGACAGCGAGGCGGGCCTCATCACGGCCTGGAGCCCGACCGCCCCGCCGCCGACGGCGGCGCGCACCGTCGCGACCAGCCCGGGCGCGATCTACAAGGGCCTGGCGATCGCCGGCTCGGCGCACGGCACGCGGCTCTACGCGGCGGACTTCCACCACGGCCGCATCGACGTGTTCGACGATCACTTCGGGCCGGTCACCCTGCCCGGAGGCTTCGCCGATCCCGCGCTGCCGGCGGGGTTCGCGCCCTTCAACGTCCAGGCGCTGGACGGCCGCCTCTACGTCGCCTACGCCAAGCAGGACGCGGACGCCGAGGACGAGGTCCCCGGCCCGGGGCTCGGCTACGTCGACGTGTACCGCCCCGACGGCCGGCTGATCCGCCGGCTCGTCTCCGGCGGGGCGCTGGACGCTCCGTGGGGGCTTGCGATCGCGCCGCCGGGCTTCGGCGGCCTGCGCGGGGCGCTGCTGGTCGGCAACTTCGGTGACGGCACGATCGGCGCCTACGACCGCCGGACGGGCGCGCCGCTCGGCCGGCTGCGCAACCGCGACGGCAACGTGATCGCCATCGACGGGCTGTGGGCGCTCCATCCGGGCAACGGGACGTTCGCCAGCCCGCGCTCGATCGTGTTCAGCGCCGGCATCGCCGACGAGGCCCATGGGCTCCTGGGCGTGATCCGCTCGCGACGCTGAGCCGCCGGGGCGCCGCGGCGACCGTCGCCGCGGCGCCCCCGTCGCGGCGCCCCCGTCGCCCGACCCTCCGTCGGCTCGACACCGACCGGACCCGTAGCCGCAGCGGTTGCCCGGCGGACCCTGGTGCCTGACCGACGTGCCGGCCGAGCAGGCGTGTCTCGGGATACCGCACGGCATCGACGTGGCCGCGGACGGCGCGCTGATCGTCGCCGACGCCGGCCACCACCGCATCGACCGGGTCGGCCGTCGCATCACGACGGTGCTCGCCCGTCTCCCAGACGGGCGGATCCTCGTCACCGACCCGGCCAACAACCGCGTCATCGAGCTCCGCTGACCCCCGCCCGGCGCGCTCTGCGTGGGCGTCGGCGGTCGCCGGGCCGCGGCCCTACGACCCGGTCCTCCGCAGGAACGGGATCAGGGCGTCGAGGAAGTCGTTGTTCGGGCTGGCGCTGCTCGGGTCGTTGTGGGAATAGGTCGCGGCCCGGTTCACGAGCGTCAGGTTGCCCGCCGGGATGTGCGACTGGCTCGCGAGGTTCGTGGCCGCGTCGAGCACCCGCTGGCCGCCGAGCGACGCGCCGAACGCGTAGATCCGCAGCCGGCGCGGCAGATCCGCGCCGTGCGTGGCGTGCACGTCGAGGATCGCCTGCGCCGGGTTGGCGTTGCCGGCCGCGACCGCGCCGGAGTCGATCGTCAGCCGTTGCGGGTGGTACCACGCGGTGCCGTCCAGTCCCTCGAGCCCGGTGCCCGAGAACATGTCGGCGAACCGCCGGATCGGGGTCAGCGCACCGGTGCCGTCCCAGCCGCGCGGATCGCCGCTCGCCGCGAGCTGCCCGAGGTGCGCCTGCGCCGCCGCGAGGCTCGGAGGCGAGGTCTTCGTGTCGAGCGCGTACCCGTAGCCGCCGACGTTCGTCGCGGGCACCGGCGGCTTGAGGTTCGCCGGCAGCAGCGGCCACGTCCCCAGGACCGCGGGAGCGTCCGGCTCGCGGCGGGCCACGGTCGACCCGACGATGTTGAAGAGCCCCGCGAACGGGGCCGGGATCCCGCCGAAGCTCAGCCACGGCGAGCCGCCCTGGAGCGCCGCCAGCGAGGCGTTCGCCTGGTCGACGGTGATCGGCGTCGGGCCGCTGCCCCCGTCGATGTAGACGAGCCCCGACAGGCCCTTCGCGCCGGGCGTGCCGTTGAAGTCCCAGGTGGCATAGGCCGTCGTGATCGACCCGCCGAGCGAGTGACCCCCGACGACCACGCGCCGGCCGCGCCGCCGGGCCTCGAGCACGACGCGCCGCAGGTCCTGGACCTCGACGTTCATGCCCCACTGCTTGGCGAACGCGACGTCGGCGTCCGGGATCGACTGGAAGTGCGTCGTGATGGCCGGATTGGTGAGGTAGCCGAGGTAGTAGTCGAAGAGCTGCTGCCCGGTCGCCGCGCCGGACTTCGCCCGGTCGAGCATCGAGCTGGTCCTCCAGCAGGTTCTCGCGGCGCTCCACCGCCCACACCGCCCAGCGCCCGTGCGTGCGCCGGACGATGTCCCTCGCCAGCGGCTCGAAGTACGCCGCGCTCGCCGAGGTCCCCGGGTTGAGGACGAGGACGTTCCGGGCTCGCCGGGAGCCCGTCTTCAGCACCCCGACCTTGTTGAGGCCGGCCGGGGTCCCGGGCGCGGAATACCCGTCGAGGCGCTCGAGCACGACGCGCACGGGGGAGTGGTGGCCCCAGTGACCGTGGTGACCGTGGTGGCCGTGATGGGCGGCGGCCGACGGTGCGAAGGCCAGGCTGATCGCGGCGAACGCCGGTGCGAGCCGGCGGATCCTCGGGCGGCTGGACGACATCTTCTCCCCCTCCATCGTTTCTCCACGGACAGCACCGGCGGCCACGCCCCGGGGCGGGGCCGCGCTCGGGCGACAGTCTTCCAGGAATCGGTGCGCCGGGTGCGGCGGAGGCCGGCCTCCGCCGGCTTGGCGCGCCCTGCGTCGGCCGCTAACGTCCCGGAGCGTGGAGCAGCGAACGCTCGGGCGCACCGGCGTACACGTCAGCCCGCTCTGCCTCGGCGCGATGATGTTCGGCGCGTGGGGCGAGCCCGACCACGACGCGGGCGTCCGCATCATCCACCGCGCGCTGGACGCCGGGATCAACTTCATCGACACCGCCGACGTGTACTCGCGCGGGGAGTCCGAGGAGATCGTCGGCAAGGCGCTCGCCGGCGGGCGGCGTGACGAACGTCGTGCTCGCCACCAAGTTCCACGGCTCGATGGGCGACGACCCCAATCAGGCGGGCAACTCGCGGCGCTGGATCTTCCGCGAGGTCGAGGCCTCCCTGCGGACGCCTGAACACCGACTGGATCGACCTCTACCAGGTGCACCGCTGGGACCCGTGGACCGACCACGACGAGACGCTCGGCGCCCTCTCCGACCTGGTCGCGCCAGGGCAAGGTCCGCTACATCGGCTCCTCGACCTACCCGGCGGCGCAGATCGTCAAGGCCCAGTGGGTCGCCCGCGACCGCGGCCGCCGAGCGCTTCGTCTGCGAGCAGCCGCCGTACTCGATCCTCGCCCGCGGGATCGAGGCCGACGTGCTGCCGACCTGCCGCGACTTCGGCATGGGCGTCATCCCCTGGAGCCCGCTCGCGGGCGGCTGGCTCTCGGGCCGCTGGCGCAAGGGCGCCGGCGACCTGACGTCGCGTCGCTCGGCGCTGATCCCCCAGCGCTACGACCTCTCGATCCCGGCCAACCAGGCGCAAGCTCGAGGCCGCCGACGCGCTCGCGCGGCTGGCGGACGAGGCGGGCATCTCGCTGATCCACATGGCGCTCGCCTTCGTCATCCGCCATCCGGCCGTGACGGCGGCGATCATCGGCCCGCGCACGATGGAGCAGCTCGAGTCCCAGCTCGGCGCCGCGGAGTCGCAGCTCGACCGACGCGCTGCTCGACCGGATCGACGAGATCGTCGCACCGGGGACGACCGTCAACCCGACGGACGCCGGGTGGACGAACCCCGCGCTGGCCGCGGCGGCCCGGCGCCGGTGACGCCGCCCGACGCCGCCGCCCCGCCGTGGCAGTGCTTCCACTTGCGGCCGCTGCCGCACGGGCACGGGTCGTTGCGCCCCCGGCGCCGGTCCGCCGCGGCGTAGCGCCCGACGATCTCGGCCGGGGCGCGGTCCGCGCGCAAGAGGTCGGTCATCTCGCGCATCGGCGCGTCGACGTGGCGGAAGAACGCCTGGTAGCCGGCGCACAGGTAGTTGAGCCCGGGCTCGCCGCTCGGCGTCGAGATGAAGCGGTCCTTGGGGCAGCCGCCGTGGCAGGCGAACCGCACGTCGCAGTCGCGGCAGTACTGCGGGCAGCGTGTCGCGCTTGTCACGACCGAAGCGCTCCTGCTCGGGGGAGGCGACCATCTCCGCGAGGGGGCGCTCGCCGATGTTCCCGAGCAGGTGCTCCGGCTCGACGAAGTGATCGCACGAGTACAGGTCGCCGGTGTGCTCGAGCGCGAGGGCCCGGCCGCAGGTCTCGGAGTGCACGCACAGGCCGGGCGGCTCGCCCGCCCAGTTGGCGAGCGCGACGTCGAACATCTGGACGTAGACCTCGCCGACGTCGCGCCGCACCCACTCCTCGAAGACGTCGATGAGGAAGCGGCCGTACTGCTCGCCGGTGACCGAGCGGCCGGTCACCACGTCCCCCTCCTGGACGTAGAGCGGGCGGTCGCGCCACGAGGACCACGGCACCGTGCCGTCCTCCTCGGCCTCGGCGACGCGCTCGATGATCGGGATGAGCTGCAGGAACCGGGCATCGCACGCGTCGCGCAGGAAGCGGTAGACCTCGCGGCCGCGCTGCGCGTTCGCGGCGTGGATCGTCGTCAGCGCGTTCCACTCCACCCCCGCGTCGCGCAGGTGCCCGAGCCCGCGGACGACCTTCTCGAAGCTGCCGCGGCCGCCCTTGGTCACCCGGTAGGTGTCGTGGACGTCCCGCGGCCCGTCGATCGAGACCCCGACGAGGAACTCCTGCTCCTTGAAGAACGCCGCCCACTCCGCGTCGAGCAGCGTGCCGTTCGTCTGGATCGTGTGGAGCGCCCGCTGGCCCGGCTGCAGGTGGCGGCGGGCGATCTCCACCGAGCGGCGGAAGAAGTCGAGGCCCATGAGCGTCGGCTCGCCGCCCTGCCAGGCGATCGTCACCTCGGGCGCGCCCGCGTGCGCCTCGACGAGCTGGCGCAGGTAGGCCTCCAGGACCTCGTCGGTCATCCGGAAGCGGCTGCCCGGGTAGAGCATCTCCTTCGAGAGGAAGAAGCAGTAGTCGCAGTCGAGGTTGCAGACCGCGCCGGTGGGCTTCGCCAGCAGGTGGAACGGCGTCACGGCCGGCACCTGTTCGGCGACGTCGCGAGTCCCACGGTCAGTCCAGGCTGAACCAGGCGCGCACCTGTGCCTCGTGGTCGACGTAGCGGTCTCCGGAGACGTCCACGACGACCTTGTCGATGGTGCCGCCCGTGAAGGCGAACGGCGCCTGGTACTCCGGCGTGACGGCCGAGGCGCTGTCGCGGCCGACGCAGGTGCCGTCGCCGGTGAGGCAGAAGTACCCGGGCTGGGTGACGATCTCGCCCGCGCCGACCTGCTGGTCGTCGACGTAGAGCGTCAGGGTGCCGGCGGCGCCCGGCATCTTCGGGTCCGCGCTCGGGCCCTTCGCGGTGAACTCCGCCGTGCAGACGTGGGGGCCCGGCGTGATGTCGCGGTCCGCGACGACGTCCTGGAGCGTCGTTCCGATCCAGTTGAACGTGTACCGCAGGCGTCCGTCCTTGACGTACAGGCTGTGCCCGCCGGGGACGCCTCCGGCGGCCCAGATCACGCCCCGGGCGTCGGCGGAGTCGACCTTCACGCCGGCCGCGATCGTGTAGGAGCGGCCGTTGATCGCCGGGCCGGCCGACTCGGGAACGTCGGAGCAGTCCGGGTAGAACGTGTAGCGCTCCCGCGGGGCCGCCGCCCTGGGGCGCTCGGCCAGCACCTGCTCGAGCGCGGTGCGGTCGTCGAGCGGGAGCCCGTTGTACCGGCCGGCGTTGTAGTGCCAGAGGGCCTTGAGCGTCTCCAGGCGCTCCGGCTCCCGATCGGCCAGGTTCGTGGACTGGGAGCGGTCCTCGTCGAGGTGGTAGAGCTCCCACACGTCCTGCTCGAACTTGCCCCAGCCGCTCAGCGGCGGGTGCACGGTGCAGGCGAGCCAGCCCTCGTGGTAGATCGACCGCTGGCCCAGCATCGCGTAGAACTGCGTCGACTTGGCCGGGGCGCCCGCGTCGGTGAGCGCCGCCGCGAAGCTCTCGCCCTCGATCCGGTTCTGCGGGTAGCCCTTGAGGACCTCGGGGGGCTCGATGCCGAGCAGCTCGTAGAGCGTCGGGACGACGTCGACCGCGTGGACGTACTGCTGCCGGACCTCCCGCTGCGCCTTGATCCTGGCGGGCCAGGCGACCAGGCACATGTCCGCGGTGCCGCCCTCGTAGCCGGCCCAGCGCTTCCAGTAGGGGAAGGGCGTGTCGAACGCCCACGCCCACCCGGTGTTGTAGTGGTTGTTCGACGCCGGGGTGCCGAGCTCGTCGATGTGGGGCAGCGTCGACTCGGCGGTGTCGGGCACCCCGTTGAAGAAGCGCCACTCGTTGAAGCTGCCGTTCGGGCCGCCCTCGCCGCTGGCCCCGTTGTCGGAGATCGCGACGATGATCGTGTTGTCCAGCTCACCGGACTCCTCGAGGTAGTCGAGCACCCGTCCGAGCCGGTCGTCGTAGTAGGAGATGTAGCCGGCGTACACCTCGGCCATGCGGGAGAACAGCCGCCGCTCGTCGCCGCTCAGCGAGCCCCACGGCCGGACCGTGTCGAGCATCGGCCAGGGCTGGCCGTCCGGGCCGGTCGTCGTCGGCTCCCCGTGGGGGTTGATCGGCGAGAGCTCGGTGCCCTCGGGCAGGAGCCCGAGCTCCTTCTGGCGCTGCAGGATGCCGGCGCGGATGGCCTCGTAGCCCTCGTCGAACGTGCCCTTGTACCGGTCCGCCCATTCGGTGGGGACGAGGTGCGGCGCGTGGCCGGCCTGCGGCGCGAAGTACATGAAGAACGGCTTGTCCGGGTCGATGACCTTGGCGTCGCGGATGAACTCGATCGCCCGGGCCGACATGTCGTCGGCGAGGTGATACCCGTCCTCCGGCCGCGCGGGCGGCTCGATGGGGTGGTTGTCGTGCACGAGATCCGGGAAGTAGGAGTTCGTCTCCCCGCCGAGCCACCCGTAGAAGCGCTCGAACCCGCGCCCGAGCGGCCAACGGCCCTTGAACGCCGCCAGGTTGCACTCCTCGCCCGGGGTCAGGTGCCACTTCCCGACGCAGTAGGTGTTGTACCCGGTCTCGGCCAGCACCTCGGAGATGAAGCCGCTCTCGAACGGGATCCGCGTCGAGATCCCGGGGAACCCCGAGGCGAACTCCGCGATCGTCGCCATGCCGTTGGTCGTGGCGTTGCGGCCGGTCAGCAGCGAGGCCCGGGTCGGCGAGCAGAGCGCGGTGGTGTGGAAGTTCGAGAACCGCACCCCCATCTCCGCGATGCGGCGCATGTTCGGCGTCTCCACGGGACCGCCGAACGCGTCCATCGTGCCGTACCCGACGTCGTCCCACGCGATCATCAGCACGTTCGGCGCGCCTTCCGGCGCGCGCGGCGCGAGGAACGGCTCCCAGTCGGGCACCGAGTCCCGGACGTCGAGGCCGATCTTCCCCTTGAACTGCTTCGTCATCCCCGCTCCCGTCCGGTGACCGGCCGCTCGCGCGCCATCGCGATGCTCGGCGCCATTGCACCGGATCGCCGCGGCCCCGTCATCATCCGAAACGGACGAGGGGGCCGCCGGCGCGCGGGTGCGGGACGGCGCTCACCCCGGGCGCCGGTCCTCGGCGACCTCGCGCACGGAGCCGAGCAGCGCGTCGACGAGCACGTGGGCGCCCGAGCCGACCCCGAAGGTCCAGTAGCGGCGGAACCAGCGCCGCGCCTGCTCGTCGGTCGTCGCGGTCCGCATGAGGCCGGAGAGCAGGGTCCGGTCGTCGTCGAGCGGGCGGACCGCGAGGTCGTAGATCGTCTTCGCGTAGCCGGGCTCGTCGAAGTCGCGGAATCCGGCGGCGGTCACCGGGGCGTACTCGATGACCGGGCGCCAGAACCTCCCCACCAGCCCGAGCGCGAGCTCCTCGCCGGGCCGCTCACCGAGCACCACCCAGCCGCCCTCGCCGGAGGGCAGCTCGGCGGTGTCGCGCAGGCGCAGCCGCTCCGGCGCGGCGGGCGGCCGCTCGCCGTGGAGGACGTGGGCGACCGCCTCCGGCAGCATCCGCACCGCGGCGAGGACCCCGGCGAGGTGGGCGCGCCGGCCGACCTCGAGCAGGTCGGCGGCCATCAGCGCGTCCCAGACCGCCGCCGCGTCGGCGTCGACCGCCGTCGCCACCTCGTCGGAAACGTCGTAGACCGGCAGGAACTCGTCCGCGATCATCACGACGGACTCTGTCACGAGCCGGACTGGGCGGTTGTCACTTCTTCGCGTCGCCCGGCTTGCCCAGCGACCGGTCGGCGCTTCGCACGACGCTGCGAAGGAAGTCGTACTGCGTGTGGACCAGCTCGTCCGCCATGTCCAAGGCGGCGTCGATGACGGTCTCCCGCCGGGACGGCCGGTCGCCGAGCGCCGGAAGCGCCTCGTCGACGGTGTCGACGAACTTGCGCACCGCCTCGATCGCGGCACGCTGGCCGGACTCGACCGACCGCAGCACATCGCTCGACAGCTCGGCCGTCTTGTCGACCGCCGCCGCCGCCCGGTGCTCGTCACCGGCCTTCTTCGCCCCACCGCGCTGACTCGCCGGAGACGCCTTCTTGCCCTTCGTCGCCTTCGTGCCCTTCGTGCCCCGCTGCGCGCCGGTCTGAGCCATGCCACTCCTCCAGTCAGAGTCGATTTCGCCGAGCCGGCCGGACACGCCACCGCAAGCTCCCCGACGGCGCCCGCCCACTCCGCATCTCTTCCGCACCCTAGATCGGGGCGGCGGCGGTGGCATCGGTACAAACTCCCACCGCGACCCACGCCCTTTTCCTGCGCGGGGTGTGGCGCGAGCGCCGATCGAGCCCCCCTTACCGCCGGCCCAGCGCCGTGATCGGCGACATGCGGGTGATCCGCCACGTCGGGTACAGGGCGCCGAGGACGCCGAGGCCGAGGCCGATCAGCAGGCCGCGCAGCAGCACCCACCCGGTGAGCGCGGGCGTGACGAACGTCGCGGCGCCGAGCGCCCGCACGAGCAGCTCCGCGGCGGCGGCGCCGAGCGCGAGCCCGACGGCCGCGCCGACGACGCTCACCGCGAGCCCCTCGCCGACGATGAGGCGCGTGATCTGGCCGCGACTCCATCCGACCGCCGCGAGCAGGCCGAACTCCGCCTCGCGCTGGATCATCGCCATCGCCATCGTGTTCGTGACGACGACGGCGCCCAGCAGCAGGGCGAGCACGGCGATCACGACCGCCGCCTTCGTGACGACGCGGCTGTTCGTGTCCACGCGCGCGACCGCGGCGGGGTTGCCGATCGCCGCCGTCCCGGGCAGAGCGCGCTCGATCCCGCGCGTCACGTCGCGCTCCGGGTATCCGGCCGCGAGCGAGACGGCGACCATCGTGACCTCGCCGGGCCGGCCGGAGATCCGCCGGGTGACCGCCAGCGGCAGGACCGCGCCCTCGTCCTCGAACGAGACGCCGGAGCGGTAGATCCCGGCGACGGGGAGGCGCCGGCCGCCGACCTCGACCAGCCCGCCGGGCCTCGCGCGCAGGCGGGCGGCGGCGGCGTCGCCGAGCATCAGCTCGGCACCGCGGGCGCGGCGGCCGGCGACGATGACGAGCCGGCGCTCCAGGAAGCTCCCAGCCTCCGCGCCGAACACGAGCATCGCTCCGTCGCGGGCGACCTCGTTCGCGAGGATCTGGACCGCGGACGCGTCGGCGACGCCGGGCAGACGGCGTATCCGCGTCGCGACGGACGCCGGCAGCGACGACGCGGTGAGGTCCGCCAGCCCGGACTGGAAGACGGCGACGTCCGCGCGCCCGAGCCGGGCGAGGTCGCCGGCGCTGCGCCGCAGGCCGCCGGTCAGCGCGAGCAGCGCCACGATCGTCGTGACGCCGATCGCGACCCCGAGCGCGGTCAGCGCGGTGCGGCCCCAGCGCGAGCGCAGGTTCGAGGCGATCAGGCCGAGCATCGGCCGGTGAGCCGCATCACGCCGTGAGCTCCGCCGCGCGCATCAGCCGCTCGACGTCGCCGATCGAGACGATCCCCACGAGCCGGCCGCCGGGCCCGACGACGACGGCCCGTCCGACGCGGGCGAACGCCGGCCGCGCCGCGAGGTCGGCGAGCGGGAGATCCGGCCCGACGAGCAGCGACGGGTCGCGGTCCGCCGCCTCGCCGGCCCGGACACGGGCGCGGGCGCCGTGGTCGAGGCTCCGCGCGCGGGTGATCGTCAGCAGGCCGACCGCCCGCCCGTCCGCTTCCACGACGGGGAACGACGTGAACAGGTGGCGCGCGAAGCCGCGCTCCACGGCCTCCGCGATGGTCGCGCCCGCCGGCACCGAGACGGCGGGGGAGGCCATGACCTCCGCGACCGTCCGGCCCGCCAGCGCCCGCTCGAGGTGGAGGTGCTGGGCCTCGGATCCCGACGCGACGAGCAGGAAGAACCCGATGAGACCGAGCCAGAGGCCCCCGATCGCGCCGGAGAGGAACGCGAAGACGCCGAGCGCGACGAGCGCGTAGCCGAAGCCGCGGCCGACGCCGGCGGCGCGGTCGGTCGCCGCGAGCTGGTCCCCGCTGCGCCGCCAGAGCAGCGCCCGCAGGACCCGGCCGCCGTCGAGCGGGAACGCCGGCAGCAGGTTGAACGCGAGGATCGCCGCGTTGACGTACGCCTGGTAGCCGACGACGGCCAGCAGCCACGTGGGGGCACCGGCGGCGCCGAGCGCGACGCGCAGGCCGCCGAACACCCCGGCCACGACCAAGGTGACGAGCGGCCCGGCGAGCGCGAAGCGCAGCTCGTCGTCCGCCCGCGCCGGCTCGCCGCGCATCCGCGCGACGCCTCCGAGCAGCCACAGGTCGATCTCCTCGATCTCGACCCCGTGCCGGCGCGCGACGAGCGCGTGCCCGAGCTCGTGGAGCAGGATGCTGCCGAACAGCAGCAGCGCGCTGAGCAGCCCGAGCGCGTAGGCGGCGCCGTGCCCGATGCCGGGCGCCTGGTCGGGGAAGTACGCGCGCCCGAGCGACCAGGAGATGAGCCCGACGATCACGAGCCAGAGCGGGTGGATCCCGATCGGGATGCCCGCGAGACGGCCGATCCGGAACGAGCCCCTCACGCCGCGGACGCCGCTCGTTCGGCCCGCCGCCGGATCTCGCGGAGCTGTCGGACCTGCATGAGGACGTGGACCGGCTCCCAGAAGACGGTCCCGCCCGCGACGGCGAGCCAGCGCGGCCGGCTCGCGTCGCGACCCGCGACGACGAGCCGGGTGCGGCCGTCCGGCAGCGGGCGCAGCAGGAACTCCCACGTGCTGTCCGACAGCAGGCGCGGGGCGGGGGCGTCGTCGTCGATCGAGCGCCCGGACAGCATCGAGATCCGGGCCCGCAGCGAGAGCGCGCGCTCGGCCTCGACGTGAACCACCTCGAACCACGTGCGGCCGCTCGCGACGCTCGGCCATCGGTCCCCGACCGCGACGTGCTGCCAGGCGGGGACGATGTCCGAGGCGCTCGGCCGCCCGGCGTTGTCGAGCCGGTCGAAGCTGTACCAGCCGCCGCGGTCCATCCCCATCTGGACGAGCCACGGCCACACGGCGGCGGGGGGCGCGTCGATCGTGGTCGCCATCGACGCGCCGCGCCGACCCTCGGGGAGCAGGCGGTCGCCGCCGGGGAGCGGGATCCGCTGGTCGGCGTCCGTCGCGCCCCAGCGCGTGAGCCGCCGCCGCGCGGCGAAGCCGGCGGCGAACGCGGACACTACGACGAGAGGGCGCAGGCGCACGAATGGAGCATCGCGTCTCACCGCGGCGGGCGCATCCGTTCCGTCCGCGGATCAGGGGTGGTAGTGCACGGACTCGAACCCCCAGGCGTCGGCGAGCCAGCGCGGGACGAGGTCGTCGAGCGCGCGTTCCAGCTCGGTGCCGACCGCCTCGTCGACGAGCCACCAGGAGGCCACGGCGTCGCTGCCGGGTGGGGATCGCGGGTCGGGTGGATCGATGTACACGCACCCGAGCAGGTGGCTCTCGCTCGCGTCGAGAACGGCGTAGTTGAAGCTCTCGTGGGCGGCGATCTCCGCCTCGTGGCGAGCGAGGTCCGCCCGGTCGGCCTCGTAGCTCATGGTCGCCGGCGGCCAGCCCCACGCCTCGCCGTACTTCGCCCACAACCGCTCACGGGAGCCCATGACCGCCGGGTAGTCGATCCCGACATCGGCCTCGCGGATCGGGCGCAGGTGCTGCCCGCTCGGCAGGTCGACGCGCTCCGGATGCGCGAACCCCTCGGGAAGCCATCGCATGGCGTCAGGATCGCGTGAAGAAGTGGATCCCGTCGAGGCCCTCGAGCGAGAACCCCGAGGCCGGGCCGGGGGCGACGTCGAGCACGAAGCGCGGACGGTTCCAGCGCGCGTCCTGCTCGGCGTCGATGTAGACGGGCATCCCGCCCGGCTCGCCGAGCAGGACGTCGTTGGGCCCGATCAGCAGCTCGCCCTCCCGCAGGCAGAGGGGCGAGCTGCCGTCGCAGCAGCCGCCGGACTGGAAGAGCATCAGCCTCCCGTGCTTCGCCGTCAGGCTCCCGATCGCCTCGAGCGCCGCATCCGTGGCCACGATCCGGTCCGCCACCGCTCCTCCTCGGATCAGAAGAAGCCGAGCGGCTCGGGGTCGTAGCTGACCAGCAGGCACTTCGTCTGGCTGTAGTGGTCGAGCATCATCTGATGGTTCTCCCGGCCGACGCCGGAACCCTTGTAGCCGCCGAACGCCGCGTGCGCGGGGTACTGGTGGTAGCAGTTCGTCCACACGCGACCGGCCTTGATCGCGCGGCCCATGCGGTAGGCCCGCGTCGCGTCCCGCGTCCACACTCCGGCGCCGAGGCCGTAGAGCGTGTCGTTGGCGATCTCGAGCGCCTCGGCGTCGTCGGCGAAGGTCGTCACCGCGAGCACGGGGCCGAAGATCTCCTCCTGGAAGATCCGCATCTTGTTGTGGCCCTTGAAGACCGTCGGCTGGAAGTAGTAGCCGCCGTCCAGCTCGCCGCCGAGCTCGGTCCGGTGGCCGCCGACCAGGAGCTCGGCGCCCTCCTCGAGCCCGATCTGGCAGTAGCCCTCGATCTTCTCCATCTGCGACGTCGAGACCTGGGCGCCGAGCATCGTCGAGGGATCGAGCGGGTGGCCCTGGCGGATCGCGCCGATCCGCTGCAGGCAGCGCTCCATGAACTCGTCGTAGATCGACTCGTGGATCAGCGCCCGCGACGGGCAGGTGCAGACCTCGCCCTTGTTGAAGGCGTAGAGCACGAGGCCCTCGACGGCCTTGTCGAGGAACGCGTCGTCCTCCGCCATCACGTCGGCGAAGAAGATGTTCGGCGACTTGCCGCCGAGCTCGGTCGTCGAGGGGATGATGTTCTGCGCGGCGTACTGCATGATCAGCCGCCCGGTCACGGTCTCGCCGGTGAAGGCGATCTTCGCGATCCGCTTGTTGGTCGCCAGCGCCTTGCCGATCTCGGCGCCCGGGCCGTTGACGATGTTGAACACGCCGGCCGGGACGACGTCGCCGATCAGCTCGGCGAGCTTGAGGATCGACCACGGGGTCGGGCTCGCCGGCTTGAGCACCGTGCAGTTGCCGGCGGCGAGCGCCGGGGCGACCTTCCAGGCCGCCATGAGCAGCGGGAAGTTGAACGGGATGATCTGCCCGACGACGCCCAGCGGCTCGCGGAAGTGGTAGGCGATCGTGTCCTTGTCGATCTCGGAGATCCGGCCCTCCTCGCCCCGGATCACCGACGCGAAGTAGCGGAAGTGGTCCGCGGCCAGCGGGATGTCGGCGGCGCGGGTCTCGCGGATCGGCTTCCCGTTGTCGTAGCTCTCGGCGATCGCGAGCGTCTCGAGGTTCTCCTCGATCACGTCGGCGACGCGGTTGAGGACCTTCGCGCGCTCGGTCGTCGAGGCCTCGCCCCAGGCGTCCTTGGCGGAGTGCGCGGCGTCGAGCGCCAGCTCGATGTCGGCCGGACCGGAGTACGGCACCTGGGTGAACGGCTCGCCGGTCGCGGGCGTGAGGTCGTCGTGGTACTCGCCCGTGGTGGGCGCGACCCACTCGCCACCGATGAAGTTCTCGTAGCGCGACTTGATGCCCGCTCGGGCCGGGTCGACGATCGTCGAAGGGGTCTGGTCGATCGTTGCCATGAGCTGAGGCCTCCCGGGGTTGGGGCGCGAACGGTCCTCCGCACCTCAGCAGCCGCCTCGCTGCCCGTCATCCGTAGCGCGAACGGGTCGGGGCGTGGCGAGCTACGCGCCGTGCCGGCGAGCGGCGCGTTCGGCCGCGACCTCGGGGGACGGGACCACGATCACCGGGCGATCGGCGTGTTGGAGGAGGGCGTCGGAGACACTCCCCAGCAGCAGCGACTTGAGGCCCGTGAGCCCGCGGGTACCGAGGACGATGGCGTCGGCACCGATCTCGTCCGCCTCGGACAGGATCGTGTCCGCGATCGTCGCGCCGCGGGCCCTCGTGCGCGGCTGCGGGTTCATGCCGGCGCGCCGGGCGTGCTCGACACCCTCCTGGGCCCGTTCGCGCGCCGCCTGCTCGGTGGCGGCGTCGATCTGCTCGAAGTTCAGCGGCGGAGCGCCGAAGCCGATGCCCGTGCCCGTGCGCGCCATCACGTCCCCCAACGGCTCCCACACCGTCAGGACGGTCGCGGGTCGCCCGCCCAGCATCTCGCCCGCGCGAGCGATCGCGGACCGGGCGTCGGACGATCCGTCGTAGCACAGGAGGATCACGGCTCATGCCTTTCGTCTCGGTGTCGGCGCGGCGATCGTGGCAGACCCGACCGCATCGCGGCGGGCGCGGATCCCGGCGGCGGCGGGTCGCATGGGCCTGCCACGATGCGGGACATGGCGCTCGCCGACGCGCGCTCGAGGTCCTCGGAGGCGGTCGACCGGCGCCCGCTGGACCTGCGCGCCGCGGCCGCCCTGCCGGCGCAGGAGGTCCTCACGAGCCTGGGGAGCGGCGCCGAGGGCCTCTCGACGAGCGAGGCGGGGCGGCGCCTGGAGGCCGTGGGGCCCAACACGCTGCGCAGCCACGGCGCGCGACCGCTCGCGGTGCTCGCGCGTCAGCTGCGCAACCCGCTGCTGGTCCTGCTCGTCGCGGCGGCGCTCACCTCCTTCCTGGTCGGGGAGCGCACGAGCGCGCTGATCATCCTGTCGATCATCTTCCTCAGCGTCGGGCTGGGGTTCGTCAACGAGTACCGCTCCGAGCTGGCGGTCGAGGCGCTGCACTCGCAGCTGCGCCACACCGCGCTGGCGCTGCGCGACGGGGAGGCCGGGCCGGTCGACGTGACCGAGCTCGTGCCGGGCGACGTCGTGCGGCTCGCCGTCGGCGACGTCGTGCCGGCCGACCTGCGCCTGCTGCACGCGGAGGGGCTCGAGTGCGACGAGGCGGTGCTGACCGGCGAGTCGCTGCCCGCCGAGAAGCGCAGCGACGCCGATCACCGCGCCCGAGTCGCCGCTGGACGCTGCCCTCGTGCGCGTTCATGGGCACCGTCGTGCGCGAGGGCAGCGGCCTGGGCGTCGTCGTGCCGCACCGGCGGCCGGACGGACGTTCGGCGCGATCGCGCTGCAGCTCGGAGAGCGCCAGCCGCAGACGGCGTTCCAGCGCGGGCCTGCGCGACTTCTCGCTGCTGCTCGTGCGCGTCACGGCCGTGCTGGCCGGCTCGATCCTGGTCATCAACGTCGCCCTCGGCCGCTCGCTGCTGGAGTCGGTGCTGTTCGCGCTGGCGATCGCGGTCGGGCTGACGCCGCAGCTGCTGCCGGCGATCGTGACGATCAGCCTCTCGACCGGCGCCAAGCGGCTGGCCGCGCGCAAGGTGGTCGTCAAGCGCCTGGTCAGCATCGAGGACCTCGGCAACATCGTCGTCCTCTTCACCGACAAGACGGGCACGCTGACCGAGGGGCGCATCACGTTCGCGGCCGCGCTGGACGCCGCGGGCGAGCCGTCCGACGCCGGTCCTGCGCGCCGGGCTGCTCTGCAACGACGCGGTCCTCTCCGACGGCCGCGTGGTCGGCGGCAACCAGCTCGACCAGGCGCTCTGGGCATGCGCCGGGCGCGCGCGGCGGCGGACGTCGGCGGCGCCCGCCGCCTGGCGGCCCGGCCCTTCGACTACGAGCGCCGCCTGTCGTCCGTGCTCGTCGAGGAGGCCGACGGCCGGCGGCGCATCATCGTCAAGGGCGCCCCCGAGACGCTGCTCGCCCGCTGCCCGGACGTGGCTTCGCAGGCGCACGCGGTGCTCGAGCGTCAGTTCGCCGCCGGCAGCCGCGTGATCGCCGTCGCCACCCGCGCCGCCGACGGCCGCGACCGCGCTGACCGCGGACGACGAGCACGACCTCGACCTCGCCGGCTTCCTGACCTTCGTCGACCGCCCCAAGGCCGACGCCGGCGAGGCGCTCGAGCGCCTCGGGCGCCTCGGCGTCGCGGTGAAGGTGATCACCGGCGACAACGACCGCGTCGCGCAGAAGGTCTGCCGCGACATCGGCCTGGCCGTGGACGGGACGCTCACCGGCGCCGAGCATCGACCGGCTCGACGACGACGAGCTCGCCGCGGCGCTGCCGGCGGACGACGATCTTCGCGCGCGTGACCCCGGAGCAGAAGTCGCGGATCATCAAGGCCGCAGCGCGGCGCTCGGCGCGACCGTCGGCTTTCTCGGCGACGGCGTGAACGACGCCGTCGCGCTGCACGACGCCGACGTCGGGATCTCGGTCGAGACCGCGACCGACGTGGCCAAGGACGCCGCCGACATCGTGCTGCTGGACAAGGACCTCGACATCCTCGCGGGCGGCGTGGTCGAGGGTCGGCGGATCTTCGCCAACACGATCAAGTACGTGCTGATGGGGACCTCGTCGAACTTCGGGAACATGTTCAGCGCGGGCGGCGCGTCGTTCTTCCTCAGCTTCCTGCCGATGCTCCCCACCCAGATCCTGCTCAACAACCTGCTCTACGACGCCAGCGAGATGACGATCCCCACCGACAACGTCGACGAGGAGCAGCTCCGCCGCCCGGCGCACTGGGACACCGCGTTCATCCGCCGCTTCATGATCTTCTTCGGTCCGATCAGCTCGATCTTCGACTTCGCCACCTTCGGCATCATGATCTGGGTGTTCAACGCCGACGCGACGCTGTTCCGCTCGGGCTGGTTCGTCGAGTCGCTCGCCACCCAGAGCCTGGCGATCTTCGCCATCCGCACCCGCCGCGTCCCGTTCTTCCGCAGCACGCCGAGCACGCCCCTCCTCGTCTCCACGCTCGTCTGCGTGGCGATCGGCGTCCTGCTGCCGTTCTCCCCGCTCGCGGGCGTCCTCGGCTTCACCGCGCTGCCGGTGGGCTTCCTGGGCGTTCTCGCGGCGCTGATCGTCGCCTACCTGCTCCTGATCGAGCTCGGCAAGCGCCGCTTCTACCGCGTGGAGGCGAAGGGCCCGCCGGTCGCCCGGCCCCGCCCGCCGCACGAGCGACGCATCCACCACCGCGCCTCCCGCTGGACCACCCTCGCGCCGCCCCCCGGCCGGCCGGGGCGCCGCGCACGTCGGCGCCGCGCCCGGGGACGCCCTCGGCCGGCCGCGCAGCTCCAGGACAGGTAGCCCCGTCGAGCGACCCCGGCGGGTAGGGTCGGATCTCGGTGTTCTCCCTCGAGGACAAGGGCGGCCACCGGAGCCCCTTGCACGAGGCCGCACGAATGGACGACGCGACGCTCGACGACCTCCTCGCGCGGCCGATGGCGCCGCCGGACGCGGTGGCGATCGCGGCGATCGCCGCCGGGCCGATCACGCCGCGCGACGCGCTCGGCCTCGACGCGCTCGACCGCCTCCTCGACCCTGCCCCCCTGCCGGCCGAGACGGGCTGGTGCCGGCTGCCCGACGAGGGCGCGTACGTGGCGGTCCGGACGCCGATGGCGGACGTGAGCGGGGCGATGATCGACTGGTGGTTCGACTGGCACCCCCGCGACCCGCTCCGCTACCGGGTGTGGCATCCGGCCGCCCACGAGGGCAACGCGCTCGATCCCCCGCGCGCGCCGGGCGCCAAGGCGCACTGGGGCGCCGTGCACCATCCGGTCGAGGACGTCGGCACCGGCACGGTGCGCGCCCGCATCGCGTTCTGCGCCCCCACCGCGCTCGGCTTCTCGACCGACGCGCGGCACGACGAGCGCGTCGCGACCATCGTCTGCGGGCGGGTCGGCGACGACACGCGCCGGGTCTGGCACTCGGTCATGGCCCACGTCTTCCTCCGCGACGGGGAGGGCGTCGTGCTGCGCAGCCGGTTCTGGCTCGGTGCGGACATCCGGCCGTTCGGCCCGGCGCCGCTCGCCGCGGTGGCCGCCGCGCTGCTCAACCGGCCCGCGGTGCGGCGCCGCGCCATGCCCGGCGCGCTCCCGCCACGCCTCGCGCGGCACTGCGCCGAGGAGTACGCGAACCTCGCCGTCCTGCTGCCCGACCTCTACGCGCGCTTCGGCCCGGGCGGCGGCGGGCGATGAGCAGGACCCTCGCCGATGGACTCCTGCGCCGCGGCGAACCGGGGTACGAGGAGGCCCGCCGCGCGGCGGTGTGGAACGCCCGCATGCCGGACCGCCACCCGGACTGCATCGCGCTCGCGCGCTGCGAGGAGGACGTCGTCGCCGCCGTGCGCCACGCGCGCGAGGCCGGGATGCGGATCGGCGTGCGCTCGGGCGGGCACTCGTGGTCGGGATCGCACGTGCGCGACGGGGGGATGCTGCTCGACGTCTCCCGGCTGACCGAGGTGACGATCGACGCCGACGCGATGACGGCGACCGCGCAGCCCGGCTGCCTCGGGGCCGACCTCGAGCGGCTCCTCGAGGGAGAGGACCGCTTCTTCCCGGTGGGCCATTGCCCGGGGGTCGCGGTCGGCGGCTACCTGCTCCAGGGCGGATACGGATGGAACTCCCGCGCACTCGGGCCCGCCTGCACGAGCGTGGCGGCCATCGACGTCGTCACCGCCGACGGGGAGCTCGTGCGCGCGGACGCCGCGCGCCACGCCGACCTCCTCTGGGCGGCACGCGGGTCGGGACCCGGCTTCTTCGGTGCCGTCACCCGCTTCCACCTCCGGCTCCACCCGCGCCCGCCGGTGCTCATGAACAGCACGACGATCTACCCCGGCGACGTGCTCGACGAGGTGATCGTCTGGGCCCGGGAGGTCGGGCCGCGGGTCTCCCGCGCCACGGAGATGATGGTCGTGCTGCACCGCGACTGGATGGGCCTCCCCGGCCCGACGCTCGCGGTCGTCGGACCGACCTACGCCGACAGCGAGGCGGAGGCCCGCGAGGCGCTCGCCCTCCTGGAGAGCTGCCCCGCTCGCGATCGCGCGCTGGTCGCCGCGCCGCCGGAGCACGCCCGCACCGCCGACCTCGTGACCGCGGTCGGCACGTCCTACCCGACGGGCAGCCGCTACGCGGTCGACAACGTCTGGACGCACGCGACCGGCGCCGAGCTCCTCCCCGGCGTGCGGCGGATCGCCGAGACCCTGCCGCCCGACCCCTCGCACATGCTGTGGCTGAACTGGGGCCCGTCCCCCGAGCGGCCGGACATGGCCTACTCGCTCGAGGACGACGTGTACCTCGCCGTCTACGGGATCTGGACCGACCCGGCGCGGGACGCGGAGATGGCGGACTGGGCGACCGCGCGGATGCGCGAGCTCGAGCCGCTGGCCACCGGGATCCAGCTCGCCGACGAGAACCTCGGCCGGCGCCCGGCCCGCTTCGTGGCGGACGAGAACCTCCGCCGGCTCGACGAGGTCCGGGCGACCTACGACCCCGACGGTCGCTTCCACCCCTGGCTCGGGAGGCCGTGAAGCCGCGGCCTCGCGACGCGCGGGCCGGCCTCACCCGCCGCGGTCGCGCGATCAGGCCGCAGCCCCGACCCGGTGGCTCGCGACCAGCACCGCGCCGGGGTCGGTCGCCGCGCGCACCCGGCACAGGCGGGCGTAGGTCTCCTCGTCGTGGAGCGCCTCCGCGTCGCCGCCCCGCTCGCTGAAGTTGAGGAACGCGCGACCGGTCGCCCACGGCGCCATCGCGGCGAGGAGCCGGTCGAGGTGCGCGGCGATCGCCGGGGCCATGGCGGGATCCATCGGCGCCCCGACGCCGAACAGCGCGAAGGCGCCGTCGACGCGGCCGCAGCCCGGGCCGGGCCGCGCGAGCGCCCCTCCGAGCTGCCGCAGCTCGGCCATGAGCAGCGGCGAGCCGGAGTCCGGGCCCGTGATCTCGACGAACGCCGCGATCGCCGCGTCGTCCAGCTCGCCGAGCAGCGTGTGGTCCCCGATGGCCGGGACCGGCGCCGGCGGGTCCATGTGGATCTCCACGAGCCGCGCCGGCGGCATCGCCCCCCACGTGTCGAGGATCGGCTCGCCCACCGCGCGCAGCGGACCGAGCAGCTCGAGCGCCTCGGCCTCCCCGCCGAGCGCCGCCCCGTCGATGGCGACGAGCGGGCGGTCCCGCAGCGGCTCGGGGATCTCCGGGAGCGGGGGCAGGCGGAGCAGGCGTCCGGAGGTCGTGACGGTCTCGGGCGCCGTTCGGGTCCACGCGTGCCAGCGGCGCAGGATCTCCTCCGCGTGCTCCCCGTCCCACAGCGTCACGCCCGCATAGACCTCGTCGAGCTCGAGCGCCTCGAGCTCGACGGCGGTGACGACGGCGAAGCTCCCGCCGCCGCCGCGCAGCGCCCAGAACAGCTCGGGCTCCTCCTCGGCGTTCGCCGTCACGATCCGGCCGTCCGGCAGCACGGCCTCGAAGGCGCGCACGCTGTGCGCCGCGAGGCCGTGGCGGCGCGCGAGCCAGCTCATGCCGCCGCCGAGCACGTAGCCGACGACCCCGACGTCGGCCGCGGATCCCGAGAGCGCCGCCAGGCCGTGGGGCGCCAGCGCCGCGACGACGTCGGCCCAGATCGCCCCCGCGCCGACCCGCACCGTCCGCGCGTCGGCGTCGACGACGACCTTCGGCTCGATCGCGGTCCACAGCAGGATGGCGTCCCCGACGTCGGGCAGGGCCGCGGCCCGGTGTCCCGTGCCGAGCGGCGCGACCCGCAGGCCGCGCTCACCGGCGTGCGCGATCACGGCCGCGACCTCCTCGGCCGATCGCGCGGTCGTCACGCCGGCCGGCCGCAGGTCGGCGGCGAGGTTCCAGGCCACGCGGGCCTCGTCGTAGCCGGGATCGCCGGGGGCGAGGATCGCGGGCAGGGCCTGGGGCGTGGTCGACATGCGGGCCTCCTCGGGAGTCGATGGGCGGGCTGGGCGCCGTGCGGCGCGATCCTCGCAAATCGGGACGGAAGGTGCTCGTGACGACGGTGAGCTCGCTCACGGGATCGGACTGATCCTCACGGCGGATCGTCCGCGCGGCGCGCTCAGCCCACGCCGTTCAGCTCGTCGACCGCCCCGACCAGGTCGCCGATGCCGAACGAGTCGACGGCGACGATCGTCGGGAGCCGCCCGCGTGCATCGCGGCAGGCCCGGGCGCGGGCGACGAGCGCCTCGCGCGTGTTGACGATCTGGGCGGCGGCACGTGAGGGCGCCCCGTTCACCAGGACCCAGTGGTTCATGAGGAAGAGCGGCGCGGTCGTGCCGCCGCGGTTCGGGCGGCAGCTGTCGGCGAGCCGGAGCGGGTCGGTGAGCTCGGCCGTGGTGCCGAAGGTGTAGGGCGTCTCCTGCAGGATGCCGTCGTAGGCGCGGTGGTACCACGGCACGGCGCCGGCGTCGCGCTCGGCGAGCATGAGCACGCGCCGGCCGCGGGCGATCATCCGCCCGAGCGTCGGGAAGCGGTCGGTCCGGCCGCGGTAGACGAAGCGCCGCAGGCCGCTGTCGCGCACCGCCGCGGCGTAGTCGTCGGGCGAGATGTAGTCCTCGTTCACGATCACGAGCACCTCGCGGCGGTGGGTGCGCAGGAAGTCGCGGATCCAGCCGAGCCCCTCGCGCAGCGGCGTCGCGCCGATCTCGCAGAGGACGTGGCAGAGGAAGGTCTCCTTCGGACCGGGCGGCGGCGGCGGGGAGCCGGCGTCCGCGGTGATGACCTTGCCGTCGGCGCGCCGCACCCCGTAGTGGGTGTCGAGCAGGAGCGCTCGGACGCCGCCCCGGAGCTGGGTCGGGATGTCGCCGATCTGGTTCGGGATGAGCCAGCCGAGCGACTCGGAGGACATGGCGTTGTGGGTGCCCGGGAGGACGACGCGGTCGAGCGTGCGGGAGCAGAGCGCGGCGTGGCCGTTGCAGCGGCGACCGTGTCCCCGGTGGGCGGCGGCCGGCGCGGCGGCCAGGACGAGGACGGCGAGCGCCGCGGCGAGCCCGCAGGACCGCATGCGGCGCAGGGAGATCGAGGCGTCACGCGATGCGTCCATGCCACGCGAACCTACCCGCCCGGCGGCACGCCGCGCAAGCGCCGACCCGCCGGCCGCCCGCGCGAGCGCGCGGCTCAGCCCTGGCGTGGCTCGCGTCACGCCCCGCCGGTGCCGCCCGTCGCCAGCGACGACGCCCCGAGCCCGAGCCCGCCGTCGATCCGCAGGACCTGGCCGTGGACGTAGCTCGCGGCGGGCGAGAGGAGGAACGCGATCGCCGAGGCCACCTCGCCGGGCTCGCCGATGCGCCCGAGCGGGACCTGGGCGGCGACCGCGTCGATCAGCGGCGCCGGCAGCGCGCGGACCTTCGGCGTTCCGATCATCCCCGGCATGACGACGTTGACCCGGACCCCGCGCGGGCCCCACTCGGCCGCGAGGGTGCGGGCCATGCCCGCCACGCCCGCCTTCGCCGCCGTGTAGGCCACCTGCCCGGGGAGGCCGGTCTCCGCCGACGCCGACGAGACGAGCACGGCCGCCGGCCGACCGCCCCCCTTGGCCGCGGCCCGCAGCGCCGGCCAGGCGGCCTGGGCGACGAGGAACTGGCCGGTGAGGTTGGCCTCGAGGTCCTCGCGCCAGGCGTCGACCGGGAAGCGGTCGGCGCGATGCAGCGTGTCGACCACCCCGGCGTTGGCCACCACGGCGTCGAGACCGCCGAGCGCCTCGGCCACCGTCTCGACGCCGGCGCGCACGGCCTCCGCGTCGCGCACGTCGAAGCCGGCGGTCACGGCCGCCTCGGCGGGCGCCCCGGCCTCGAGGGCGGCCGCGAGGTCGCACGCCCCCACGCGGGCGCCGGCTCCGGCGAGCTCCGCGACGATCGCGCGGCCCAGGCCGCCGGCGGCGCCGGTGACGAGCGCCCTCACGCGGGCTTCTCCAGCCCGTAGCGCTCCCAGTGCTCCGCGGGGATGTCGGCGGGGTCCTTGTACCAGTGCCACACGCAGGGGTCGTGGTCGAAGTCGCCCGGCGGGTGGCTGGGGTAGATCGGGAAGCCCAGCCAGCGGATCGGCAGCGACTCGTTCATGAAGGCGCAGTGCGTGCAGTAGATCGGGAAGCCCGTGCGCCCGAAGCTCCAGTCGTGCGCCTCATCGGTGACGGCGTAGCCGTCCGGGCGGGCGTAGTGGCCGTTGCGCCACAGGCGCTGACCGGACCCGCACGGATTCATCGTGAAGGTCACCCGCTCGTCGTCCTCGGTGATGGTGAAGGCGCCCGGGTTGCGGCCGACGCCGGAGGTCGAGTGGGCGCGCCACGTCGCCGCGAGCAGGTGGACGAGGCTGCGGCGGTCGACCTCGGCGATGCGCTCCACCTGGCGGCGCCAGTCGCGCTCCATCGACTCCTCGTGCGCCGCCGCGATGGCCGCCTCGCCGAGTCGATCCTTGATGAAGGTCAGCAGTCCGGCGACCGAGCCGGCGTAGAGGTCGTGCAGCACGAGCCATTCGCGCTTCATCGCCTCGCACAGCGCGCGGGCGGCGTCGAGGTCGCCGGCGTCGAGCGCCTCGAGCGCGCGATCCATGGTCGGGCGCGAGAGCTCCGACAGCTCGCTCTCGGTGAACCAGCGCTCCGGCACGATCCCCTCCTCGTCGGTCCTGCGGGCTCGCGCGCACCCTACGACTCAGGGGTGCTCGACGCTCGGTCGAGCCGACGCGTAGCGTCCGGCCCTCCGCACCGCCGACCCGGGAGTCCCCATGTCCGTCGCCGCGCCGCCCGACCTCGCCGGCCTCGACCTCTCCGACCTCGCGCTGTGGCGCGACGGGCCGCCGCACGGAGATCATCAACCGGGTCTACGACCGCGCGCTCGAGCGGCACCCCGACGGCCGGATCGATCTCGTGCAGGACGTCGGCGTGTACGTGCCCGCCATGGTGATCGGCGACATGCTCGGCGCCTCCCGCGAGGACGCCGACCGCCTGGTGGACTGGACGAACCGGACCGACCCGCGCCTCGTGCCGGACTTCGAGGACACGTGGGTCGCGCTCCAGGAGGTCTTCGGCTACGTGAACGACCTCGTCGAGGACCGCCGCGCCCGGCCGCAGGGGGACCTCACGACGGCCCTCATCCAGGCGGAGGTCGACGGGCAGCACCTCGAGCACGAGGAGATCCTCATGTTCTGGTTCCTGCTCATGGTGGCCGGCAACGACTCGACCCGCGCGACCTTCACCTCGGGCCTGAAGAGCGTGCTCGAGGACCCGGAGCAGCGGGCGGCGGTCGAGGACCCGGGCGGTCACGAGCGCGCGGTCGAGGAGTTCCTGCGCTTCCACCCCGCCTTCGCCTACATGCGCCGCACCGCGACGCGCGAGGTCGACGTCGGCGGCCAGACCCTCGCCGAGGGCGACAAGGTCCTGCTCTGGTACGTGTCGGGCAACCGCGACGCCGCGGTGTTCGCGGACCCGGACCGCTTCGACGTGCGCCGCGACCCGAACCCCCATCAGGCGTTCGGCGGCGGCGGGCGCCACTTCTGCCTCGGGGCCGGGCTCGCGCGGCTGGAGATGAAGATCTGGCTCGAGGAGACGCTGCGGCGCTTCCCGAGGATTCGGCTCGACGGCGAGGCCGACCGCGTGAGCTCGACGTTCCTCAACCAGTACCGCTCGATCCCGGTCGCCGTCGAGGTCTGAGCGCCCGCCGGCCTCCGGGGCCCGGCGCCGGGACTGGTCGACGGGACGGGGTCGCCCTACGATTCCGCGCTGACCGAATGTCCGCCGCCGCGACCCACGATCCCGGTCACGACGCGCTGCTCGAGCGCGACGTCGAGCTCGCCGAGCTCGACGGGCTGATCGACGGGGCGGCCGCGGGGCGGGCACGGGTCGCGCTCGTCGAGGGGCCGGCGGGGATCGGGAAGACCCGCCTGCTCGGCCTCGCCCGGACCGCGGCGAAGGCGGCCGGCCTGCAGGTGCTGACCGCGCGCGGCGGCGAGCTCGAGCGCGAGTTCGCCTTCGGCGTCGTGCGCCAGCTCTTCGAGCCGGTGCTGATGGACGAGGACGCCCGGGAGACGGCCCTGGCCGGCGCGGCGGCGACGGCGGGGGCGATCTTCGCCTCGGCGCCGGACCCCGCCGAGGGCGAGGACGTCGGCGACACCTCGTTCGCCATGCTGCACGGGCTCCACTGGACCTGCGTGAACCTCAGCGAGTCCACGCCGCTGCTCCTCGCCGTCGACGACCTCCACTGGTGCGACCGGGCCTCGCTGCGCTTCCTCGTGTACCTGGCGCGGCGCCTCGAAGGCCTGCCGCTGCTCGTCCTCGGCGGCCTGCGACCCAACGAGCCCGGGGCCGACGCGGAGCTCCTCGGGCAGCTCGCCGCCGACCCGCTCACCGTGACGCTGCGCCCCGGCCCGCTGAGCGGCGAGGCGGTGGCGGCGCTCGTGAGCGCGCGGCTCGGCGCCGGCGCCGAGCCCGCGTTCGCCGCGGCCTGTCGCACGGCGACCGGCGGCAACCCGCTGCTGCTCTCCGCGCTGCTCAGCGCGGTCGAGGCCGAGAACGTGGTCCCGGACGCCGCGCACGCGGACGTGATCCACGACGTCGGCCCCCGGGCGGTGTCCCGCTCGGTCCTGTTGCGGCTCGCCCGCCTGCCCCCCGAGGCCGTGCGGGTCGCGCAGGCGGCGGCGGTGCTCGGCGACGGCGCGGACCTCACGACCGTGGCGGCGCTCGCCGGGCTCGACGAGGCGTCGGTGGCCGCCGCGCTCGCCGCGCTCGCCCGGGTCGACATCCTGCGGCCGGAGCCGCCGCTCGGCTTCGTGCACCCGCTCGTTCGCGCCGCCGTCTACCACGATCTCCCGCCCGGGGAGCGCGAGCTCCGCCACGAGGCGGCGGCGCGGCTGCTCGAGGACCGCGGCGCGGCGCCCGAGCAGGTCGCGGCCCAGCTGCTGCTCGCGCCGCGCCGCGGCGAGGCCTGGGTGGCCGACGCGCTCCAGGAGGCCGGTCGCCTCGCCATGCGCGCCGGCGCGGCGGACAGCGCGATCGCCTACCTCACGCGCGCGAACGCGGAGCCGCCGCCGGCGAAGCGGCGCGGGCAGCTGCTGGCGGAGCTCGGCGTGATCGAGACGATGAGCAACGGCCCCCATGGGATCGACCACCTCCGGGAGGCACTCGCCCTCCTGCCCGACCAGCCGGCGCGCGGGATCGTGGCGCTCACGCTCGCCCGCGCGCTGATCATGACCGGCGCGGTCGAGGAGGGGGACCGGCTCGCCCGGGCCGCCCGCGCGGAGCTCCCGCCGGAGCTCGACGACCTCGGGCGGGCGCTCGAGGCGCTCAGCTACATCGCGATCTTCTTCGGCCTGGGCGACCCCTCGGAGCTCGACGGGCTGGCCGCGTACCGCGACCTCGCGGAGGACCGCGGCGCCGGCTCCCTGATGCTCACGGCGCTGGCCGTGCTCGACTGGGCGCACACCGACGGTCGCGCCGAGGTCTGCGGCGAGATCGCCGCCTCGCTGCTCGCCGACGGGCGGCTGGCGGCCGCCGACAACGGCCTGACCACCAGCACCGTGCTCGCCATCCTCGCGATCGCCGACCGCGAGGACGTGATCGCGGCGTGGGACGCGGTGCGCGCGGACGCCCATCGCAAGGGGTCGCGCTTCGGCATGGCGGCCGCCAGCCTCTGGTACGGCTTCACGCTGTACCGCCGCGGCGACCTCGACGGCCGCGGAGGAGTCGCTGTCCGTCGCGCTGGAGGAGTTCCCGCGCTGGGGGACCGGCGAGCTGCCGGTGCGCTACGTCGCGGGGTTCCTCGCCGCGACGCTGCTCGAGCGCGGGCACGTGGCCGCGCGCGCGCGAGGTCCTGGAGCGCTCCCAGGACCCGGGCGACGCGGCGGACGCCACGCGCATCTGGCTGAACAGCCGTCTCGAGCTGCTCGTCGCCGAGGGGCGCGACGAGGAGGTCCTCGCCGCCGGCGAGGAGTTCGCCGCGCGCTTCGCGCGGGAGCGCAACCCGATCCTCGGACGCTGGCGCTCCCATCGGGCCCGTTCCCTGGACCGGATGGGGCGCACGGCCGAGGCCCTCGCGCTCGTCGAGGAGGAGCTCGAGCTCGCCCGCGGGTGGGGCGCGCCGAGCGCGGTCGGCCACACCCTCACCGTGCTCGGCACCCTGCAGCGCGAGGCCGGGATCGAGACGCTGCGCGAGGCGATCGCGGTCCTCGAGCCTTCGACGGCGCGGCTCGAGCACGCGAAGGCCTTGGCCGCGCTCGGGTCCGCGCTGCGCCGCCGGCGCCAGCCGACCGAGGCGCGCGAGCCGCTGCGCCGCGCGCTCGAGCTCGCCGCCGTGTGCGGCGCCGACGGCCTCGCCGAGCACGTGCGCTCGGAGCTGTACGCCACCGGCACGCGCCCCCGCAACGACGCGATGAGCGGCCCCGACTCGCTCACCCCGAGCGAGCGGCGGGTCGCCGACCTCGCGGCGGGCGGGCAGACGAACCGCGACATCGCCCAGGCGCTCTTCGTGACGCCGAAGACGGTCGAGGTCCACCTCAGCAACACCTATCGCAAGCTCGGCATCCGCTCGCGGCGCGAGCTGCCGGCCGCCCTGGGCGCGCCGTAGACCGGGCGGCCGCGCCGGCCCGCGGCCCCCCAAACCTCGGGGTCCACGTCTGGGGGTCCCCGCGATGACGGGGCTCCTGCCGCCGGCGATCCTCCCGCCCATGGACGACGCATCGGTGCACATCGGACTGGAGCTCGACGCCGGCGACCCGCCGGCCGGGCGCGTGCGCGACGCCACGGGCGCCGCGCGGCCGTTCACCGGCTGGCTGGAGCTGATGTCGGCGGTCGAGCGCCTCTGGGGCGACGCGCCCGGCGGCCGCCACGACGACCACCGCGAGGACCTGGACCCCGACGGGCCGTTCCGGGCCGACCACCCGATCCCCGAGTCCCGCTGAGCGCGGACGCGCCGGACGCCGACCGGGCCCGGATCACGCCGGGCCCGGTCGCCGGAGGTTCCGGGGTGGCCAATCGCCCCGACGCGGAATAGGCTGCCGGTCGGCCCACGACTGACCCCAGGGAGACCATGGACGCCGCACGCCTCAGCTCGATCCCGCTCTTCGCCGACCTGCCCGCCGAGGAGGTCGAGATCATCTCGACCTTCTCCGACGAGCGTTCCGTGCCGGACGGCGACCGCATCGTCCGCGAGGGCGACTTCTCCGACCAGGTCTCGGTGATCGAGGAGGGCACCGCGGAGGTCCGCCACGGCGACGAGGTGGTGGCGAAGCTCGGGGCCGGCGACGTCTTCGGGGAGGCCGGCGTGCTCGGCAAGTCGATGCGCAACGCCGACGTCGTCGCCACGTCACCCGTGCGCCTCGTCACCCTCACCCACTGGGACGTCAAGCGGGTGCCCGAGACCGCTCGGCGCATGCGCGAGCTCGCCGAGCGGCGCGCCGCGGCGAGCGGGAACTAGCACCGAAGAAGGAGACCGCGATGGCCGTCAAGCTGCACCGCTGCCCGTTCACCTACCTGCACACCGAGCTCGACTCGTGCTGGAAGGTCCAGAAGGCGCTCGACGAGCAGGGGGTCGAGTACGAGGTCGTCAAGGAGCCGAGCCTCCCCCGCAGCCGCCGCAAGGACCTGATCGCGCTGAGCGGCCAGCAGTACCTGCCGGTGATCGAGTTCCCCGACGGGACGGCGTACCGTGCCGAGTCCTCCGACATGGCGGCCCGCATCCGCGCCGGGGAGCTCGGCGACACGGCATGAGCGGGGACGCGGCGCCGACGGTCCGCCGGATGCCGCAGGGCACCGGCGCCGGGTAGCCCGCCCGGCCCGCGCGGACGACCCAAAGCTGCTCAAGCCTCCCGCCCGCGCGGCCGATGGAACCGGCATGCCCGTCTTCGGAGGGTCACCCGTCCCATCCGTCGAACGGCGGGTCCTCGAGGCCGCGCAGATCGCGCTCACGCTGACCGACGCGGTGCGCGCGGACCGTCCCTACGTCTGGGTCAACGGCGCCTTCGAGCGACTCACCGGCTACGCCGCCGCGGACGTGCTCGGCCGCCCCTGCCCGCTCCTCGACGGCCCCGAGGCCGACCCGCCGTCGGTCGAGGAGATCCGCGGCGCGCTGACCGGCGCCCACGAGGCGCGGGGCCTCCTGCGCCTGCGGCGCAAGGACGGGACGGCGTACTGGGACGAGGTCTCCCTCTCGCCGATCCGCGACGCCGACGGTCGCGTGACCCACGTGCTCGGGGTGCACAACGACGTGACCGCGCGCATCGAGGCGGAGGCGGCCACGAAGGAGAGCGAGGCGCGGTACCGCAGCGTGGTCGACGCGATGGGCGAGGGCGTCGTGCTCCAGGGTGCGGACGGGCAGATCCTCGCCGCCAACGGCAGCGCCGAGCGCATCCTCGGCGCGCCGCTCGCGACGATGCAGGGGCAGACGTCCGTCGACTGGGAGCCCCGCTGCATCCACGAGGACGGGAGCCCGTTCCCGGCGGTCGACCATCCGGCGTCGGTCTCGCTGCGCACCGGCGCGGCGGTCGACGACGTCCTCATGGGCATCCGCCTCGACGGCGGAGAGACCCGCTGGATCACGATCAGCTCGCGGCCGCTCCGCCATGCCGGCGAGGCCGCTCCCCACGCCGTCGTCGTCTCCTTCAGCGACGTGACCGGCGCGCGGCGCCTCGAGCGTGCGGCGCGCGAGCTCGCCGCGGAGCAGAGCGCCCTGCGCCGCGTCGCGACCGCGGTGGCCGGCGACACCGCGCCCGAGGAGCTCTTCGCCCTCGTCGCCGAGGAGGCCGCGAACCTGCTCGGCGCCGACGCCGCCGGGATCGGCCGGCTCGCCGGCGAGCGCAAGATGCTCGTCGTCGGCGCGCACGGCGCCGGCCCGATCCCCGACCCGGACCTGGCGATCGACCTGCGCCCGGGCGACGAGCTGACCCGGATGCGGGAGGCCGGCGAGCCGATGACCGTCGACCGCTACGACCCCGACGCCGACGCCATCCCCGCGCGCCACGGCTACGGCTGCGGCGCCGCGGCACCGGTGCTGGTCGGGCGGGAGATGTGGGGCGCGATCTGGGTCAACAAGATCGCCCCGTCCTCCCTCCCCCCGGGCGCCGGCGAGCAGCTCGGGCGCTTCGCCGAGCTCGTCGGCCTCGCCGTGACCAACGCCGAGCAGCGCGCCCGGCTCGCCGAGCAGGCGGCGACCGACGCGCTCACCGGCCTGCTCAACCACCGCGCCTTCCACCAGCACCTCCGCCGGGAGCTCGGCCGCGCGCGACGCCACGGCCGCGAGCTCGCCCTGGTCGTGTTCGACGTCGACCGCTTCAAGGAGATCAACGACGGCTCCGGGCACCAGCACGGCGACCAGGTGCTGCGCGACGTCGCCGACCGCCTGCGCGACGTCTCGCGCGCCGAGGATCTCGTCGCCCGCCTGGGCGGGGACGAGTTCGCCCTGCTCATGCCGGAGTGCGGGAAGCTGCAGGCCTACGTGGTGGCCGAGCGCGCCCGCGCGGCCATCTCCTCGCGCGAGGTCGCCGGACGTCGCGGGATCACCGTGTCGGCCGGCGTCTGCGACCTCTCGCTCGCGCCGGACGCCGATGCCCTGCTCCGCCTGGCCGACGGGGCGCTGTACTGGAGCAAGGTCCACGGACGCGACGTCACGTTCGTCTACGACCCGGCGACGATCCGCGAGCTCTCGGCGCAGGAGCGCGCCGAGCACCTCCAGCGCTCGCACGCGATCGTCGGGATCCGGGCCCTGGCCCGGGCCATCGACGCGAAGGACCCGAGCACGCGCGAGCACTCCGATCGCGTCGCGGGCCTCGCCGCCCGCCTCGCCCAGGCTCGCGGCTGGAGCCCCGAGCGCGTCGCCCAGCTCAACGAGGCGGCGCTCGTCCACGACGTCGGGAAGATCGGCGTCCCCGACCACGTCCTGCTCAAGCCCGGCCGGCTCACGGCGGCCGAGTACCAGGTCGTCAAGGAGCACGCGGCGCTCGGCGCGCGCATCCTCGACGACGTGCTCGACCGCGAGCAGGTCGCCTGGGTCCGCAGCCACCACGAGCGGCCGGACGGTGGCGGATACCCCGACGGCCTCGGCGGCGAGGAGATCCCGGAAGGGGCGGCGCTCCTCGCGGTCGCCGACGCGTTCGACGTCATGACGACCATCCGCCCGTACTCGGCGCCGCGCACGCCCGAGCAGGCGTTGGAGGAGATCCGCGTCCTGGCCGGCCACCAGTTCGCCGGCGACGCCGTGCGGGCGCTCGAGTCGGTGGTCGAGGCGGGTCAGCCGACGCGCTCGGGCCCCGTGTAGACGTTCACCCGACCCGCGCGCGCGAAGCCGCACAGCGTCATCCCGCGCTCCGCGGCGAGCTCGACGGCCAGGGAGGTGGGCGCACCGGCGCCCACGAGCACGGGCGCCCCGGCCAGGGCCGCCTTCTGGACGAGCTCGAAGGCCAGGCGCCCGCTGACGCAGAGCACGTAGCCGGCGAGCGGCACGAGCCCGTCCGCGAGCGCCCGGCCCACGACCTTGTCCATCGCGTTGTGGCGGCCGACGTCCTCCCGCACGACGACGAGGCGGCCCTCGGGGTCGAAGAGCCCGGTCGCGTGGAGGCCGCCGGTCCGCTCGAAGCCGGGCTGGCGCAGGCGCCCGGGCAGCGCGGCGAGCGTCGCCCGGGCGACGCGCGGCCCCGCGCCCATCCGGGGCGCGTGGAGCGCGACCTCGTCGATCGCGCCGCGCCCGCACACGCCGCAGGACGAGGTCGTGTAGAAGCGGCGGGCCGACGTGTCGCGCGCCGGCGGGCCCGCGACCTCGACCGCGTTGGCCGCGAGGTCCGCCGCCGGACCGGCGGGGCGCGGTCCGTCGATGAGGCCCTCGCCGAGCAGGAACCCGAGCGCGAGCTCCTCGTCGTGTCCCGGCGTGCGCATCGTCACGGCGAGCGGCCGCCCGCCGACGCGGATCTCCAGCGGCAGCTCGACCGCGACGTCGTCCGCCCCCCGGTCGTGCTCGACGGCGGCGACGAGCCGCGCCAGCTCAGGCGGGCGGCCCGGCGGAGGCGGGCGGTCCGGACGGGAGGGCGCCATCGGCCACATTGTCCCCGGTGCGCCCCGCGGGCCGGCGCATCGCCACCGCGGCGGCGCCGAGCGCCACGAGCAGCAGCACCCCGGCGCCGGCGAGCGTGTAGACGAGCCGCGGGGAGGCGAGCGTGGCGACCGCCCCGCCGAGCAGGAAGCCGACGCCCGGCATGAGCTGGTTGATCGACTCGAGCAGGCCCATGATCCGGGCCTGGAGCGCCTGACGCTCGACGGCCTCCTGCACGGCGGTGACGAGGGCGACCCACTGGATGCCGTTCCCCACGCCGCCGACCACCGAGGCCGCGCAGGCCCAGATCAACGTCGGCGAGGCGGCCATGCCGAGGTAGGCGACCCCGATCGCCGAGGTGCTGAGGAGCAGTAGCCGCAACAGGCCGACCGTCCCGGCGTTGGCGAAGATCAGGCCGCCGGCGACCATGCCGGTGCCCCACGAGGCGAGCAGGAAGCCGTATCCCGCATCGCTGCCGCCCAGCGTGTCCTTCACGAACACGATCTCGACCGGGATGACCGCGGTGAACAGCGCCAGGGCCGCCGCCTGGCCCGCGAGCAGGCGCAGGATCCGCGGCGTCTCGCGCGCGTAGGCGATGCCTTCTCGCAGGCGGGCGCGGAACCCGGCTCCCGCCTCCGCCGTCACGGTGAGGCTCGGCGCGCTGGCGAGCACCAGGGCGATGGCGAGGAACGATGCGGCGTCGCCCAGCAGGGCCGGGCCCGCCCCCACGAGCCCGACGAGCACGCCGCCGAGCGCCGGCCCGATCGCCGAGCCCGCGGTGAAGCCGAGGTTGAGGATCGCGTTGCCCTCGCGCAGCAGGCCCTCGGGCTCGAGCAGCGCGGCGGTGGCGCCCCGCTCGAGTGCGCGGGCCGTCGTGGCGAGCACCCCGTCGAGCGCGGCGAGGGCGACGACGAGGCCCAGCGAGAACGCGCCCGACGCGAGGGCGGCCAGCGCGACGAACGCGAGCGCCTCGCCGAGGTAGAGCAGCGGCAGCGAGCGGCGGCCGTCCCATCGCTCCAGGCGGACCGTGAGGAGCGGGCCGAGGAACGCCGGCAGGAAGCGCATCGAGAGGAAGAGCGCGGCGGTGGCGAGCGCGCTGCCGGTCCGGTCGAAGACGAGCACGGCCAGGGCGATCTCGCCGAGCCAGTTGCCGAGGTCGTTGACCCAGTAGGACACCGCGAGCCGGCGGAAGCGCGCGGAGCGGAGCGGGGCGAGGGCGCTTCGACGGGTGGCTGGGTCGCTCATCTCGGCGCGCCTCAGTCTTCCACCGAGGCCCGCGGAAGCCTGCGCCGGCCGTCAACGAACGTCCAGTTGCACGTGGTCATGCAGCGGACCGCCTACGACATCTGTCCAGGCGCGACCACCCTGCCCAACGCTCCGTATTCCGGCCTTTGCGCCGCAATCCTCCTCAAATAGATGCTTCGCGCGTCGGAGATCTACGGAAGGGAGGCCAGAACATGGGCTACCGGAGCCGGTGATCTACGCGCAGGCCGGGGGGGCCTGGACGAACGGGCCCCCTCGCCTGCGCCGCCGTGCCCGCGGTTCCTTGACCCCGAGCGGGCCCGTGCCGATAACCCCGCGTGGTGCTGACCGACCGAGGGGGAGGGCCGTGACGCCTCCCGCGCAACGTCCGAGCCGGACGGCGATCGCGCTCATGGGCGCGGCGCTGCTGGCTGCCGTCGTGCTGGGCGTCCTGAGCGCCCCGGCCGACGACTGGGATCTCGCCGTCATGGGCGTCCTGGTCGTGAGCGCCGTGGTCAGCGAGCTCACCTCGATCACGCTCCCGAACGGGAAGATCGGCATCTCGGGCGCGTTCCTCGCGCTCGTCCTCGCCATCGTCCTGCTCGGCGGCGCACCGGGCGCCGTCGTGGGCGTCGCCACGATCCTCGGCGGCTGGCTGCGCTGGCGCGAGGCGCCCGTCACGCTGCTCTCGAACGTCGTGGCCTACGCGTGGTTCCCGCTGCTGGCCGGGCTCGGGTTCGCCGGGGCCACCGACGCCCTCGGCGCCGGCCCCGCGGACGCCGGCTACTACCTGCTGATCTTCGCGACCTTCATCGTCGCGCTGGCGCTCAACTTCGCCTTCGTGGGCGGCTACCAGTGCTACCTCGACGGCACGAGCCTGCTCGCCAAGGCGCGCGAGTCGCTGATCCCGATCCTCGCCTCCGAGCTGTTCTCGGCCGTGCTCGCCGTCGCCACCGCGTACCTCTACGTCCACCTGGGCCTCCCCGCGCTCGCCCTCGTCGGCGTGGTCATGCTCGTCTTCCAGTACCTGCTCGGCGAGCTGCTGCTCTCCCAGGAGCGCGGCCGCGAGCTGACCCGGCGCGGCGAGCAGCTCCACCAGCTCTCGATCACCGACGAGCTGACGGGCCTCGGGAACCGGCGCAAGCTCATCAGCGACATCGAGCACGCGCTGAGCGACGGCGGCCCGGAGGCGAGCATGCTCGTGATCTACGACCTCGACGGCTTCAAGCGCTGGAACGACTCCTACGGGCACTCCGGCGGGGACGAGCTGCTGCGCCGCCTCGGGCGCCGGCTCACCGACGCGCTCGGCCCCGCCGGGCACGCCTACCGGCTGGGCGGGGACGAGTTCTGCGCGCTGATCGAGGGCGACCGGGCGGCCTCCCGGGACCTCGTGGCCGCCGGGTCCGCCGCGCTGCACGAGCAGGACGAGAAGGTCCGCATCACCTGCTGCCACGGCGGCGTCGTGCTGCCCGACGAGGCCGGCGACCCGATCGAGGCGCTGCGGATCGCCGACCAGCGGATGTACGTCCGCAAGGACGCCCGGCCGATGTCGGCCAAGGGCCAGGTGCGCGACATGCTCCTGCGGGTGCTCGACGAGCAGCAGCCCGACCTGCACGACCACAGCAACGACGTCTCCGACCTCTCCCGCGCGGTCGCGGTCGCGCTCGGCATGAGCGAGAGCGAGGTCGACGACACGATCCGCCTCGCCGAGCTCCACGACGTCGGCAAGATCGCCATCCCGCAGGCGATCCTCCGCAAGCCCGGTCCGCTCGACGACGAGGAGTGGCGGGTCATGCGCCTGCACACGATCATCGGCGAGCGGATGCTGCGCGCCGCGCCGGCGCTCTCGCCGGTCGCGCAGCTCGTGCGGGCGAGCCACGAGCGCTGGGACGGCGCCGGCTATCCCGACGGCCTCCCGGGCGAGGCGATCCCGCTCCCGGCCCGCATCGTCTCGGCCTGCGACGCCTACGACGCGATGGTCACCGACCGCCCGTATCGGAGGGGCATGTCGATCGACGAGGCGATCGCGGAGCTCGAGCGCTGCGCCGGCTCGCAGTTCGACCCCCGCGTCGTCGGCGCGCTGGTCGCGCAGATCCGGCGGCGGCGCCCCGCCGTCACCGCGCCGGAGCCCGAGGCCGAGCCCGCCGCGACGAGCGGCCCGACGCCCGACCCGTTCGCGCCCGGGCCGAACGGGCAGGGCGCGACGACGAAGCGCCAGCGCCCGGCCGTGCGCGCCGGGAGCCGCGCGCGCGCGGGTCGCGCCGCCTGAGAGCCGTGGCGTCGCCGCCGGCGCCGTCGGCGGGTCCGGCCCGGCATACTGCCGCCGTGGCCCGTCCGTCGCCCGCCGTCGCCCGTCCGGCGCTCCTGGCGCTCGCCGTCGGAGCCGCGCTGGCCTTCGGCGCGTGTGGCGGCAACGGCGGAGGGGGAGCTCGCGACGCCGCCGGGTCGGCCGCGGCCGCGGCGGCCGCACCGCGGGACGCGGGCGGGTCGGCGACCGAGAGCGCCGGCGGGTCCGCCCCGCTGCGTTCGCGCCCGACGGCCGTCGAGCCGGTGGCCGGGCTTCCCTCCGGTCAGGCGGCGGCCGGGCCGGCGCCTGCCGACGCGCCGCTCCCGCAACCCGTGTCGGACGCCGAGATCCGCCGCGAGCTGTCGGCGGCGGGCGTGCCGGCCGGCGCGCGTGCGGCGCTGACGCGCCGGGGGCTCGCCGTCCCGCCGCTCGACGCGCCGGCGGAGGTCCAGGCGGTCATCGCCGCCGCGAACCAGATCGCGCGACTGCCCTACCGCTACGGCGGCGGCCACGCGACCTGGATCGACACCGCCTACGACTGCTCGGCGTCGGTGTCCTTCGCCTTCGCGGCCGCCGGGCTGGTCGGGGAGCCCATGGACTCGACGGCGCTGTCCGGCTGGGGCGACCCGGGGCCGGGTCGCTGGATCACCGTCTACGCGAACGGCGGCCACGCCTGGATGACGGTCGCCGGCCTGCGCTTCGACACCGGCGGCCTGCGCGCCACCGGCTCGCGCTGGCAGGCCGCGGGACGCGGCACCGGCGGGTTCGTCGCGCGGCATCCGGCCGGGCTGTAGGGCACCGCGCGCCCGCGGCGGCGAGCCGCGGGCCCGCCCGGGGCCGGTCAGGCGACGGCCCGCAGCCGGCGCACCTCGGCCCCGCCGTGGTCGGCGAGGAAGCGGTCGATCTGCGTCCAGGTGGTGCGGGCGGCGGCGCGGCCCGTGAGCACGCCGAGGTGCCCGCCCGGCGCGGCGCCGAGCCGGACCTCGGCGGCGGACGGGAGCAGCTCGCCGACGTGGTGGACGGCGTTGAGCGGCGCGATCCCGTCCCCCGTCCCGGCGATCGAGAGCACGGGCTGGCGCACGTCGGCCAGCTCGATGCGCCGTCCCTCGAGGTCGAGGTGGCCGTCGGCGAGGTCGTTGGTCCGGAAGAAGCGGTGGTAGAGCTGGCCGAAGGTGCGCCCCGGATAGGCGAGCATGCTGTCGGTGAAGCGATCGACGGCCTCGATCTGGGCCAGGAAGTCCCGGTCGTCGAGGTTGGAGAGCACGGCGACCGGCTTGGTCACCCACTTGTCGATCGCCGCGAGCTGGTAGGCGCGCTTCACGATCGGGGCCGGCGCCCCGCCGAGCATGCGGTAGAGCAGCGTGGGGCCCGCGCCCCCGGCGAGGTTCACCAGCGGCCGCAGCGGCGCCACCATCGGGACCTGGGCGAAGTCGAACGGGCTCGCGACCATCGCCACGGAGCGCAGCGGCACGTCGCGGTCGGCGGCGACGAGCAGCGCCATGATGCCGCCCAGGCACCAGCCGACGACCTGGATCTCGGCGCCGCCGGCGTCCTCCGACACGGCCGCGATCGCCTCGGGGATGACCTCGTCGATCCAGTGCTCGATCCCGAGGTTGCGGTCGCCGAAGGCGATCGCGCCGTAGTCGACGAGGTAGGTGGGCGTCCCGCCCGCGAGCAGGTGCTCGACGAGGCTGCAGCCGCGCCGCAGGTCGAAGCACAGCGCCGGCGCCGCGAGCGGGGGGACGAGCAGCACCGGCGGGACGTTCCTCGCGTGCCGCTGCTCGCTCGCGGCGTGGTAGCGGAAGACCGTGCGCTGCGGCCCCTCGTCGACGATCGACGCCGGCATCGGGCGCAGGTCGGCGAGGCCGCCGCGGGTGACGACGTCGTAGACGTTCGCCGCGGCCGCGGCGAGCGAGTCCGGTGTGGGAAGGAGGGACATCGGCGGTCCGCGGCGATTGTGGCAGCCGGGCGGCGGCCCCGGTCGGCGATCCGCGCTCAGGCGGCCCGCGCGCGCTCGTCCGGGAAGCCGAGGAGCAGCTCGGCGAAGCGACCCGCCTCCTCGATCTGGGGGCAGTGCCCGCAGCCGTCGAGGACCTCCAGGCGCGAGCCGGGCACCGCGGCCAGGACGCGCTCGGCGCCGGTCCGGAAGACGAGACGGTCCTCGGTGCCCCAGACGAGCAGCACCGGGACGCCGATCGCCGCCAGCTCGAAGGGGTCCTTGAGCTCGGGCAGCAGCCGGCGCCCGATCTCGAGGAAGGACGCCACCGCCTCGCGCGAGCCGTGGTGGGAGGCGAAGGCCCGGAACACCCGCGGGTCGACCCGGTCCGGACGGGCGAAGGCCAGCGCGGCGTAGGCGCGCCCGACCACCTCCTGCACCGCGCGCCCCGGCAGCGGGAGCGGGAGCGACAGCAGGCGCTGGACGGCCGGATCCCGCTCGACGATCGCGAACCAGCGGGCCATGTCGAGCCCGGCCGGCGCCACGGCCACGACGCCGCCGAGCGGCGCGCGCTCGGCGAGCCGCAGGGCCACGCACCCGCCGAGCGAGTTGCCCACCGCGATCGCGCGGTCGCTCTCCGCGTAGGCCCGCAGCTCGCTCGCGAAGGCGTCGTACTGCGGCAGCACCGGGCCCGCGCGCAGCCGGTCCGCGGCGCCGAAGCCCGGCAGGTCGACCGCGATCGCGCGCCGATCCCGGCGGCCGAGCGCGTCGAGCGCGTGCCGCCACGTGTCCGCGCTGTCCGACCAGCCGTGCAGCAGCACCAGGGGCGGGCCCTCGCCCTCGAGCTCGAGCACACGGGTCTCGTAGCCGGCGAGCTCGACGCGATGCTCGAAGAGCGGCTGCACCTCAGCCCGCCCGGACCGTCACGCCGCCGCCGCCTCGGACGCCGCCTCGGACGCCGCCTCGGGCGGCGCGGCGAAGTCGCGCTGGCGCACGAGCACCGCGGCGAGCACCGCGCCGGCCAGCGCGACGAGGCCCGCGAGCACGAGGATGTGGTTGAGCCCGTCGACGAAGGCGCCGTCGACGACACCGCGCAGCGGCGCCCGCGCGGACGCCGGCACGCGATCGACGACCTGCGGCGCGCCGCCCGCCGAGATCGCGGTGGCGAGGTCGCCGGCGCGCCCCGCGAAGGCGCCCGGCAACGTCGCGGCGAGCCGGTCGGTCACGTGCGACTCGAAGATCGCGCCCCAGGCGGCGATCCCCGTCGCGATCCCGACCTGGCGGAACGTCGAGTTGATCCCCGAGGCCATGCCGCTGCGCCGCGGCGGGACGACGCCGATCGCCGTCGAGGCGAGCGGCGGGTTGGTGAGCCCGATGCCGGCGCCGGCGCAGATGAAGCCCGGGAGCAGCGCCGTCCACTCCGAGCCGGCGGTCAGCCCGCTCATCAGCAGCAGCCCGAGCGCCGACGAGGAGCAGCCCGCCGCCGAGCAGCACCCGCGCCGGCACGCGCTCGGTCATCCGCCCCGAGGCCGCGGCCACGAAGAACGAGAGGAGCGTGATCGGCAGGAACCGCAGCCCGGCCTCGAACGGCCCGTACCCGAGGATCGTCTGGATGTAGATCGTGAGGTAGAGGAACATCGCGAACATCGAGCCCGAGAGCGTGAACGCGGCGATCGAGGCGCCGCAGAAGGCCGGCTTGCGGAACAGCGCGAGGTCGAACATCGGCTGCTCCCGGCGCCGCTCGACCACGACGAAGGCCGCGAGCAGCGCCACGGCGCCGGCGATCAGCCCCACGATCGCCGTGCTCCCCCACCCCTCGGCGTTGCCGCGGATGAGCGCGAAGACGAGCGCGAACAGGGCGGCGGAGAACATCACGGTCCCCGGCCAGTCGATCCGCCCGGCCTGCGGGTCCCGCGTCTCGCGCACGCGGGTGAGCGTGATCCACAGCCCGACCGCGCCGATCGGGAGGTTGAGGTAGAAGATGGACGGCCAGCCCAGGGCGGAGGTGAGCGCGCCCCCGACCAGCGGCCCGACCGCCACCGCGGCGCCGGTCGTCGCGCCCCAGAAGGCGAACGCCGTCGCCCGCTCGCGGCCCTCGAACTCCTGGGCGAGCAGCGCGAGGGAGACCGAGAAGAGCACCGCGCCGCCGATCCCCTGCGCTCCGCGGGCGAGGATCAGGACGAGCGAGCCGGGCGCGAGGCCGCACGCCAGCGAGGCGAGCGTGAACAGCACGAGCCCGACGGCGAACACCCGCCGGCGCCCGAGGCGATCGGCGAGCGACCCGGCGGTGAGCAGCAGGGCGGCCAGGGTGAGCGCGTAGGCGTCGACCACCCACTGCAGATCGCTGAAGCTCGCCTTGCAGGTCGCGCGCGATGTCCGGCAGCGCGACGTTGACGATCGTGATGTCGAGCAGCAGCATGAAGATCGACAGGCAGACGACGACCAACGTCCACCACTTGCGCTCCATGCGGCTCCTTCCCACGCGGGCCGGTCGGCGCCGAGCCTAGCAGCGGCCTCCGGGCCCTCCCGAGCGTCGCCGCGCCCGTCTCAGGCCCGGCCGTAGACCGGGATCGCCGCGCCGCTCGTCGGCGCCGAGTCCGCCGAGCAGAGGAAGGCGATGACGCCCGCGATCTGCGCCGGCGCGACCCAGCGGTCGTGGTCGGCGTCGGGCTGCGAGGCCCGGTTGGCCGGCGTGTCGATGACGCTCGGCAGGATCGCGTTGCTGCGCACGCCCTCGTCGCGGTACTCCGCGTCGAGGGCGCCGACGAAGGCGATCACGGCCGCCTTGGAGGCGATGTACCCGGCCGCGCCGGAGAACGGCCGCAGCGCGGCGCGCGTGGAGACGGCGACGATCGCGCCGCCGCCGGCCTCGCCCATCACCGGGGCGGCGGCCGCGCTGACGAGGTACAGCGAGCGCAGGTTGAGCCGGAACTGGCGCTCGAAGTCCTCGACCGGCGTCTCGTGGACGCGGCCGCCCGCGGCGAAGCCGCCGACGAGGTTGACGGCCGCGCCCAGCGGCGCGGCCGCCTCGGCGGCGGCCAGGCGCACGACGTCGGCCACGGCGTCGGCGTCGAAGAGGTCCGCTTCGACGAGCACGAGGCCCTCGCGCTCCGGCACGCGCTCGAGCTCGCGCTCGGCGACCCAGGGCACGACCACCCGCCAGCCGTCGTCCAGCAGCCGGGAGACGACCGCCCCGCCCAGCCCGCCGGTGCCTCCCGTGACGATGGCCGTGCGCTCCATGTCAGTCCGTCCGATGCGCCGGCGACCCGTTACGCATGACGCCGAACGCCATCCGCCCCGACCGTCCGCCCGCCGGTCTACCGTGGGCCGAGATGGAGCAGTCGGAGCCCCGCACGATCCGCGAGCTCGAGGACGGGACCCACGCGGTCCTCTTCGTCGTCGTCCAGTCGGCCGAGGCCGCGTCGACCAGGGCCGGGCAGCCGTTCCTCAAGCTCGAGCTCGGCGACCGCACCGGCCGCCTGCGGGCGCGGCGCGTGGGACTGCACCCCCGAGGAGATCGCCGGCGCGCGGCCCGGCACGGTGGTCAAGGTGGGCGGGCCGTTCTCGGTCCACGCGCGCTACGGCCCGCAGCTCATCGTCGAGCGGATCCGCGCGGCGCGCGACGGGGAGTACGACCTCGCCGCGCTGCTCGACGGGCCGCCGCGCTCGGCCGAGCAGATGGAGACCGACCTGCGCGCGCTGCTCGACACGGTCCAGGACGTCCACCTGCGCGCGCTGCTCGACGCCCTGCTCGCCGACGGCTCCCCGGTGTGGGATCGCTTCCGCCGCGCGCCGGCCGCCAAGCACTACCACCAGGCCTACCGCCACGGCCTGCTCGAGCACTGCCTCACCGTCGCCCAGGGCGTCAGCGCGATGGCGGCGACCTTCCCGGGCATCGACCGCGACGTCGCGGTGGCCGGCGCGCTGCTGCACGACATCGGCAAGCTCGAGGCCTACACCGACGACCCGCTCGCCATCGACCTCACGGACGCCGGCCGCCTCCAGGGCGAGATCCCGCTGGGGTACTACCGCGTGCGTCGCGCGATCGAGGACATCGACGGCTTCCCGCCCGATCGCGCGCAGGCCGTGCTCCACGTCATCCTCGCCCACCACGGCGCGCTCGAGCACGGCAGCCCGGTGCTGCCGGCCACGCGCGAGGCCACGCTGGTCCACATGATCGACAACCTCGGCGGGCGCCTGGGCAGCTTCGATCGGCTCGAGAAGGGCCTGGCCGACGGCGAGGCGTGGTCGGGCTTCGACCGCGCCCTGGGCGGCGGCGCCTGGTTCGCCGACCGCGCGGCCGCGTAGCCCGGCACACCGGCCCGCCGCGAACCGCCGAAAACCCGCAAAGAGCGCACCGGGAGGGCGCACGGCGCGATCGCCGCCCCGGCCCGCGAAGGTAACCTCGCTGCCGCGATGGCGAAGGACACCGAGAAGCTCATCCGGCAGCTCTCCCTGATCTCCTACCTGATGGCGGAGCGGCGGCCCGTCACGGCGATGGAGATCCGGCGCGACGTCGAGGGCTACAGCGGGATGAACGAGGACGCGTTCGCCCGGCGGTTCTACGCCGACCGCTCCGAGCTCGAGGCGCTCGGGATCCAGCTCACGATCGACCGCCCGCAGGACGGGCTCGTCGAGCAGGAGAACTACTCGCTGGCGCCCGAGAACTTCTATCTCCCGGCGGTCGAGTTCACCGACGAGGAGCTCGCCGCGCTGCAGACGGCGCTGACCCTGCTCGACGGCGAGTTCGCCTACGCCGAGCCGCTGCGCCTCGCGCTCCAGCAGCTCTCGTGGGGACGGCCGCGGCCCGACCAGGCGCCCGGCCAGGAGTCGGTCGCGCTGGCGATCACCGCGTCGGCCGGCGGGCACGACCTCTCCCAGCGGCTGGCCAAGATCGAGACCGCGATCTTCCGCCGCAAGACGATCACCTTCGAGTACTACACGATGGAGCGCGACGCGACCGGGATGCGGAAGGTCGACCCCTACCTGCTGCTTTTCCAGGGCGGCCAGTTCTACCTCGTCGGCCGCGCGCACGAGCGCGACGACCTCCGGGTCTTCCGGCTCTCGCGCATCAGCGGCAAGGTCGCCTACGCCTCCAAGGCCGAGCACGACTTCCAGCGGCCCCCCGACTTCGACCCGCGCGAGTACGCGAACCGCATCCACTGGCAGTACGGCGAGGCGACGAACACCGCGGAGGTCTGGATCAGCGACCGCATCGCCTGGCAGGTGGAGCGGCACTTCGGCCGCTACGGCGAGATGCGCGACGCCGACGACGGCCGCGTCCTGGCCACGCCCTACGCGAACCCGCGCGCGATCGCCTCGTGGGTCATCGGCCTCGGCGAGCACGCCCGCGTGGTCGCCCCGCGGGCGCTGGAGCGCGACGTCAACGCCCGGCTGAAGCGGATCGTCCGCCTGCACACCGGCAAGCCGAAGCTCGCCGAGCCCGCGCGGCCGGGGCGCAACGGGCGGCGCGCGGCCCTCGCCGGGGACGGCGACGTGGACGGGAACGGCCACCGCCGCGAGGCCGCGATCCGGCCCGAGCGCTTCGCGCGGCTCGTCACGCTGGCCTCGATCCTGATCGAGGCCGGCCGCGCCGGCCGACCCCTCGACGTCGGCGAGGTCTGCGAGCGCCTCCAGGTCTCCGAGCAGGAGCTGCGCGAGGACGTCGGCGTGCTGAACATCGTGAACTTCGGCGCCGGCTCCTACGTCCTCTACGCCGAGATCCGCGACGACGGGACGATCACGGTGGAGCCGGAGCCCTACGGGGACTCGTTCTCCCGTCCCGCGCGCCTGCTGCCGGTCGAGGCGAAGGCGCTCGTCGCGGCGGTCGACCTGATCGGCGACCACCTGCCGGAGGGGTCGCTGGCCAGCGTGCGCCAGAAGGTCGTCGACGCGCTCGGCGAGGATCCGGTCCAGGAGGGGCTGCAGGTGGCGAGCGCGACCGGCGACGACTCGGGCGTGGCGCGGCTGGTGTCCTCCGCCGTGGCCGCGCGCCGCGTGCTCGCCTTCGAGTACTACAAGCCCAACGAGGACGAGTTCACCGAGCGCCGGGTCGAGCCCTACGCGCTCGTCAACGGGGTGGAGGGCTGGTACGTCCTGGCCTGGGACCTCGAGCGCGAGGACATCAGGCACTTCCGCCTCGACCGCTTCAAGTCCGCCGCGGTGACCGAGGACTCCTACGAGCCGCGCGAGGACGTCGTCCCGGCCTCCTACATCGACGGCTGGCTGCGCACCGGCGAGGTCGAGGCCTCGCGGGCGGCGCAGGTGTGGATCTCGCCCGAGCGCGCCCGCTGGGCCCGCGAGGACCGCACGGTCGTCGCGGAGCTGAGCGACGGGGCGATCGTCGTCGAGATGCCCTACAAGGGCCAGGAGTGGCTCGTCCGCGAGGTGCTCAAGGAGGCCGGGGACGCCGCGGTCGTCGAGCCCGCGGAGGCCCGGACCGCGGTCAGGGAGGCGGCGGCGAAGCTCGTGGAGTGAGGGCGGCCACGCGGGCGGCTCAGGCGCCGGCCGGCAGGACGTGGACGTCGTATCGCGCGATCTCGGGGTCGACCGTCACCAGCGTCCGGCCCTCGGTCCCGCGAGCGTGGAGTACGCTCAGCGCCGCCCGTGTCCCGCCGCGAGCAGATCAAGATGAGCGACGAGGAGGCGTGGGCCTTCCTCGCCGAGCAGCGGGTCGTGACGTGCGCGACGAACGGGAGCGACGGCTTCCCCCACCTCATGCCGCTGTGGTACGTGGTGCGCGAGGGCACGGTCTGCGCCTGGACCTACGCCGCGTCGCAGAAGGTCCGCAACCTCGAGCGCGACGACCGCGCGACGATCCAGGTCGAGGCCGGCGAGGCCTACCAGGAGCTGCGCGGGGTGATGATGAAGACGCGCGTCGCGCTCGTCCGCGAGACCGATGCGGTGGCCGCGCTCGGCCTCGAGATCATGGGCCGCTACGCGGGGGGACAGGACTCGCCCGAGGTCCAGGCGATGGTCCGCGGGCAGGCCGAGAAGCGCGTCGGCCTGCGCTTCCTCCCGGAGTCGATGGCGACCTGGGACCACCGCAAGCTCGCCGGCGTCTACTGAGACGCGCGGGCCCTGCGCACCCGCCCTCGACCCCGCTCGTCTAGCCTCCGCGCGGCATGGACGAGCTCAAGGGACTGATCCTCTCCGGCGGCAAGGGCACGCGACTGCGCCCGATCACGCACACGAGCGCGAAGCAGCTCGTGCCGGTGGCGAACAAGCCCGTGCTCTTCTACGGCATCGAGGCGATGGCCGCCGCCGGCATCAGCGAGGTCGGGATCATCATCGCGCCGGAGACCGGGGACGAGATCAAGGCCGCGGCCGGCGACGGCTCGCGCTTCGGCGTGCGGATCACCTACGTCGAGCAGGACGAGCCGCTGGGGCTCGCCCACGCCGTCGCTCACCGCCGAGCCGTTCCTCGGCGCCTCGCCGTTCGTCATGTACCTCGGCGACAACCTGCTCCAGGGCGGGATCGAGGACCTGGTGGCCGCCTTCCGCGCGAACTCCCCGGACGCGCTCATCCTGCTCACGCCGGTGCCCGACCCCGAGAACTACGGCGTCGCGGAGCTCGACGGGGACGCCGTCGTCCGCCTCGTCGAGAAGCCGAAGGAGCCCGCCACCGACCTCGCGCTGGTCGGCGTCTACATGTTCACGGCGGGGATCCACGACGCGGCGCGGGCGATCGAGCCCTCGGGGCGCGGCGAGCTCGAGATCACCGACGCGATCCAGCACCTCGTCGACTCCGGCCGGCGGGTCGAGCCGCACGTCGTGCGCGGGTGGTGGAAGGACACCGGCCGCCTCGACGACATGCTCGAGGCCAACCGGCTCATCCTCGAGGCGATCGAGCCGCGGGTCGAGGGCGAGCTCGTCGACTCGCAGGTCGAGGGACGGGTGGTGGTCGAGCCGGGGGCGCGGCTGGAGCGCGTCACCGTCCGCGGCCCGGCGATCATCGGCACCGGCGCGCGCCTGCGCGACTGCTACGTCGGCCCGTACACGGCGATCGCCGAGGACTGCGTGATCGAGGGCGCGGAGGTCGAGCACTCGATCCTGCTCGCCGGCTCCTCGGTCCGCGGGCTCCAGGGCCGGATGGAGTCCTCGCTGCTCGGGAAGAACGTCCACGTCGGCCGCGACGGGCGCCAGCCCCGCGCCTACCGCTTCATGGTCGGGGACAACAGCACGATCGGCGTCCTCTGAGCTCGCCTGCTCCACGACCCCTCCCGGCACGGATGACGGCGCGGAGCGTCGCCGTCTAGCCGCCGCGGGACGCGGTCAGGTATCTCTATGTCGATGCGGATCCTCGTCACCGGGGCCGGCGGGATGCTCGGCCAGGACGTCGTCGCGGCGGCGCGGGCGGCGGGCCACGAGCCCGTCGGCCTCGCGCGGGCCGAGCTCGACGTGACCGACCCCGGCGCGGTGCGCGCGGCCGTGGCCGCCACGGCGCCCGACGTCGTCGTCAACTGCGCGGCGTACACGAACGTCGACGGCGCCGAGGCGGAGGAGGAGCTCGCCCTGAAGATCAACGGCAGCGGGGCCGGCAACGTCGCCCGCGCGGGCGTGCGCACGGTCCACGTCTCCACCGACTACGTGTTCGACGGCACCAAGGACGGACCCTACGTCGAGGACGACCCCGTCGGGCCCCGGTCGGCCTACGGCCGCACGAAGCTCGCCGGCGAGCGGGAGGTCGCCGCCGCCGGCGCCGCGCACACGATCGCGCGCACCGCCTGGCTCTTCGGCACGGGCGGGAAGAACTTCGTCGAGACGATGCTGCGGCTGGCCGCGGACCACGGCGAGGTCGCCGTGGTGAGCGACCAGGTCGGCTGTCCGACCTTCACCGGCCACCTCGCCCGGGCGCTCGTCGAGCTCGCCGGGCGCGAGGCGCCCGGCATCCACCACGTCGCCGGGGCGGGGTCGTGCTCGTGGAACGCCTTCGCCAAGGAGATCTTCCTCCAGGCCGGCGTCGACTGCCTCGTGGCCGACGCGACGAGCGAGGAGATGGCCCGCCCGGCGCCACGGCCGGCGAACAGCGTCCTGCACGCCACCCGGCCCGGCACGCCGTACCTCCCGGCCTGGGAGGACGGTCTCGCCGAGTACCTCGCCGCCCGGGAGCGCCGTGCCGAGGAGGTCGGGGCGTGAGGCTGCTCGTCTGCGGCGGCGCGGGGTTCATCGGCTCGAACTTCGTGCGGTCGCGCCTGCGCGAGTCGGGCGACGAGATCGTCGTGCTCGACAAGCTGACCTACGCCGGCCGGGAGGAGAACCTCCACGACGTGCGCGAGGAGCCGCGCTTCCGCTTCGTGCGCGGCGCGATCGAGGACGCCGAGGCGGTCGCCGGCGCGATCGAGGGCGCCGACGCGGTCGTCAACTTCGCCGCCGAGACCCACGTCGACCGCTCGATCTCCGAGCCCGACGCCTTCGTGGTGACCAACGGCCAGGGCACCTACACGCTGCTCGAGGCCGCGCGCGAGCGCGGGCTGCGCTACCTGCAGGTCTCCACCGACGAGGTCTACGGCTCGATCGCCGAGGGCTCCTTCACCGAGGCCTCGCCGCTGCAGCCCTCCTCGCCCTACAGCGCGACGAAGACCGGCGCCGACCTGCTCGTCTCGAGCTACTTCCACACCTACGGCCTGGAGACGCTGATCTGCCGCGGGTCGAACAACTACGGGCCCTATCAGTACCCCGAGAAGCTCATCCCGCTCATGGTCCTCAACGCCCTGCACGGCGATCGCCTGCCCGTCTACGGCGACGGGATGCAGGTGCGCAACTGGCTCTACGTCGAGGACTTCGGCCGCGGGATCGCCCACGTGCTCGAGCACGGCGCGCCGGGCGAGGTCTACAACGTCGGCGGGCCCGACGAGTGCCCGAACCTCGAGGTCGTGAAGCGCATCGTCGCGCTGACCGGGAACGACGAGTCGCTGATCGAGTACGTCACCGACCGCCCCGGCCACGACCGCCGCTACTCGCTCGGCTCCGAGAAGGTCCGCGCGCTCGGCTGGGAGGCGCAGGTCCGCTTCGCCGAGGGCCTCGAGCGCACCGTGGCCTGGTATCGCGAGAACCCGTGGTGGTGGGAGCCGATCCGCTCCGGGGCCTACCTCGAGTACTACGAGCGCCAGTACGGTCGGGCGCTGGGGGACTGAGCCGGATCAGCTGCCCGGCGCCGCCGGGCAGCTCGCGAGGTCGGCGCAGTCGATCCCGTCGACGTACGCGGCGGAGGTGAACCGGTTGCTCAGCACGTCGCCCCGCGCCAGCCCGAGCGGTCGCGGCGAGAGCACCCAGCTCGTGCCGTAGGGATTGCCGTCGAGGAAGCGCTGGAACCAGCCCCACGCGTAGTTGAAGGTGCGGAGGTAGTAGACCTCGTCCGAGGATCCCGTGACGTCCTGCGCGTTCTGCGAGAAGCTCTCGTGCGCCGCGCCGCGGAGGACCAGCTCGACGGCGGGGACGTGCTGGGAGCGCCAGAAGTCGAAGCCGGTCTTCTTGAGCCCGGGCGGGGCGTACGCGGGGTTGTTGACACAGGGCACGTCCGAGGCCAGCCCGAGCGCCGGGGCGTGGGCGCGGGCGATCTGGCTCTGCGGCGGCGTGCAGTTGACGTAGGCGCCCGGGTCCCCCCGCCAGTAGCGCTTGAGGTTGTCGAACGCGACGATGGCGTCGATCCGCTCGTCCCAGGCCTGCGCGATCGCGATCGCGCCCGAGCCCTCCGAATGCCCGGTCGCGCCGATCCGGCTCAGGTCGCTCCGCGCGAGGTAGGGGTTGCCCGAGGTGCCCAGGTAGGTGATGGCGTCGTAGAGGCTGCGCGCGTTCTCGTTCGCGGTACCCGGGGTCGTGATCGTGGCGACGACATAGCCGACCCCCGCCATGGAGCGGGCGAACCACCACTGGCCGCACTCGCTGCCGTTGTTGCCGTGCATCGCGACGATCACCGGGCGCTTCCCCGGGTACTGCGCGACGCTCGCCGGCGCGAAGACGCTGCCCGTGACCGTCGCGCCCTGGCTCGGGAAGGCGATGTCCTGACGGACGCTCGGCCGCTGCCACGGGAAGGCCGGGCGGTCGCAGGTGGCGGCCGAGGCCGTCGAGGCGCCGGCGCCCGCGAGCAGGGCGGCGCCCAACGTGATGGCCAGGCACAACGCTGCGCGTCGCATGCGCGCCTCCCCTCCTCGATCGTCCGACATTCCCGCAACACCGTCGGACCGGCGGGAGTTGCGGCGCCCACCGCTAACCTGACCTTCACATGCCGCCCGACCCCATCGTCGTTCCGCGCGGCCGCCATGCCCCGCCGCTCGAGGTCCGCCGCGAGGTCCAGCGCGAGCGCCTCTTCGCCGCGGCCGCCACCGTGTTCGCCCGCGGCGGCTACGCGGAGGCCAGTGCCGAGGGCATCAGCCGCGAGGCCGGCATGTCGAAGGCGACCTTCTACGAGCACTTCGCGAACAAGGAGGAGTGCCTGCTCGCGCTCTTCGACCGGGCGCGCGACGAGGCGCTCGCGGCGATGCGCGCCGCCATCGAGGCCGCGCCGCCCGACCCGCGCGACCGAACGCGCGCCGGCGTGAGCGCGCTGCTGCAGATCGTGAAGCTGCGCCCCGAGGCCGCCCGCACCCTGCTCGTCGAGGTCGTCGGAGCGGGGCCCGTGGCGCAGGCCCGGCGCGACGACGTGCTCGACGCCTTCGCCGACTTCGTCACCCGCGAGAACGCCGCCGACGCGAAGCGCGGGACCGTGTCGGCCTTCTCGGCGGACGAGGCGTACGCGGTGGTGGGCGCGATCGTCGAGCTCGTCTCGCGCCAGCTCCGCCTCGGCCGGCCGCAGCGCATCGAGGACCTCGAGCCGGTGATCGAGCGGCTCGTGTTCGCGATGCTCCCTCCGGCCGGGTGAGCACGGACGCGGCCGCCTGGGCCGCGCTCGAGCGCGAGGTCGTCGGCTGCCGTCGCTGCCCGCGGCTCGTGGGGTGGCGCGAGGCGGTCGCCGCCGCGCCGCGCGCCGCGTTCGCCGGCGAGGAGTACTGGGGGCGCCCGGTGCCGGGCTTCGGCGACCCGGCTGCGCGGATCCTCGTCCTCGGACTCGCCCCGGCCGCGCACGGGGCGAACCGCACCGGGCGGATCTTCACCGGGGACCGCTCGGGCGACTTCCTGTGGGCGGCGCTCCACCGCGCCGGCCTGGCGTCGCAGCCGCGGGCCGAATCGCTCGACGACGGGCTGGAGCTGCGCGACTGCTACGTGACCGCCGTCGTGCGCTGCGCGCCGCCGGCGAACCGCCCGACGCCGGAGGAGCGTGACACGTGTGCGCCCTATCTCCTGCGCGAGCTCGACCTGCTCGGCGAGCTGCGGGTGATCCTCTGCCTCGGCGGCTACGGCTGGGACGCGGCGCTACGTGCGCTCGCCGTTCGTCGGGCGGCCGTGCCCCGGCCGCGGCCGCGCTTCGGTCACGCCGCCGAGGTGGAGATCGGCCGCCTCACCCTGCTCGGCTGCTACCACCCGAGCCAGCAGAACACCTTCACGGGGCGCCTGACCGAGGCGATGATCGACGAGGGGCTGGAGCGGGCGCTGGGCGCAGCGGACGACGCGTCGGCAATCACGTGAAGACCGTGAGGCACGCGTGCGGGGGGCCTGGCTCGAACCGGCTCGTCCGCCCTCACGCCGGCTCGCCCGCCGCGAGCGGCCGCCACTAACCTGGTCCCGGTGCAGGCCGCCCGTCCGCTCGACTCCTTCAGCCCGCGCGTCCGAGACTGGTTTGCGTCGGCTTTCGACGCCCCCACGGCGGCTCAGGAACAGGCGTGGCCGGCGATCGCCTCGGGCGAGCACGTGCTCATCTCCGCCCCGACCGGGTCGGGCAAGACGCTCGCGGCCTTCCTCTGGGGGCTCGACCGGCTGACCGCCGACGCGGCGGCCGAGGGCCCGGAGCGCGAGCGGCGCACGCGGCTCGTCTACGTCTCCCCGCTGAAGGCGCTCTCGCTACGACGTCGAGCGCAACCTCCGCGCGCCGCTGCGCGGCATCGGCGCGGACCTGCGCGTCGCGATCCGCACCGGCGACACGCCCCAGCGCGAGCGCGCGCGGATGCTGCGCGAGCCGCCCGACGTGCTCATCACCACGCCGGAGTCGCTCTACCTGATGCTCACCTCGCGCGCACGGGAGATCCTCACCGGCGCGGAGTGGGTGATCGTGGACGAGATCCACGCCGTCGCGGGGACGAAGCGCGGCGCCCATCTCGCGCTGACGCTCGAGCGCCTCGAGGCCCTCGCCGAGCGACCGGTCCAGCGCATCGGCCTCTCCGCCACGCAGAACCCGCTCGAGGAGGTCGGCCGCTTCCTCGTCGGGCCCGCAGCGGACCTGCCGGATCGTCGACACCGGCGTGCGCAAGCCGCTCGACCTGAAGATCCACGTCCCGGTCGAGTCGATGGTCGAGCCCGACCAGGGTCGCGGACCTCGACCCGCTGGCAGGGCGGCGAGGCGACGCGTCGCTCGATCTGGCCGGCGATCTACCCGGAGCTGCTGAAGCTCGTCGCCGATCACACGCTCGACGATCGTGTTCGTCAACAACCGCCGCGGGAGCGGAGCGGCTCGCGCTGCGGCTGAACGAGCTCGCCGACGCCGAGGCGCCCGACGACGCGCCGCCGCGCGAGATCGCCCGCGCGCACCACGGCTCGCTCGCCCGCGAGGAGCGGCTCGTGGTCGAGGAGCTGCTTGAAGTCCGGCGAGCTGCCCTGCCTCGTCGCGACCTCGTCGCTCGAGCTCGGCATCGACATGGGCGCCGTCGACCTCGTGCTCCAGGTCGAGTCGCCGAAGTCGGTCTCGCGCGGCCTGCAGCGCATCGGCCGCGCCGGGCACTCGGTGGGCGACACCTCGAAGGGCCGGATCTTCCCGAAGTTCCGCGGCGACCTGCTCGAGTGCGCGGTCGTCGCCCGGCGGATGCGCGAGGGGCTCATCGAGTCGACGGTCGTGCCGCGCAACCCGCTCGACGTGCTCGCCCAGCAGATCGTGGCGATGGCCGCGGCCGAGGAGCCGCTCGCCGTCGACGAGCTCCACGCGCGGGTCACCCGCACCCACACCTACGCCGAGCTCTCGCGCGAGCAGCTCGAGGACGTGCTCGACATGCTCGACGGGCGCTACCCGTCGAGCGAGTTCGCCGAGCTGCGCCCGCGCATCGTCTGGGACCGGGTCGGCGGCACGATCCGCCCGCGCAAGGGCGCGCGCCAGCTCGCGGTCACCAACGCCGGCACGATCCCCGACCGCGGCCTGTACGCCGTCACGCTCCCCGACGGCCGGCGCGTGGGCGAGCTCGACGAGGAGATGGTCTACGAGGCGCGGCCCGGCCAGACCTTCCTGCTCGGCGCCTCGACCTGGCGGATCGAGGAGATCGGCCGCGACCGCGTGATCGTCACGCCGGCGCCGGGGCTGCCGGGCGCCGTGCCGTTCTGGCGGGGCGACTCGGTCGGCCGCCCGCGCGAGCTCGGCGAGGCGATCGGCGCGTTCGCGCGCGGGCCGTCGATCGCGGTGCCGAGGAGCTCGAGGCGCGACTACGACCTCGACCCGCGCGCGGCGAAGAACCTGCTCGCCTTCCTGCGCGAGCAGCAGGAGGCCACGCGCGTCATCCCGAGCGACCGGACGATCGTCGTGGAGCGCTTCCGCGACGAGATCGGCGACTGGCGCCTGTGCGTCCTCTCGCCCTACGGCGGGCGCGTCCACGCCGCGTGGGGGCTCGCGCTCGCCGCCCGGCATCCGCGAGGACCACGGCCTGGAGTCCGACGCGATCTGGTCCGACGACGGGATCATCGTCCACCTCCCCGACGCCGACGAGCCGCCCACCGCCGACCTCGTCCTCGTCGATCCCGACGAGCTCGAGGACCTCGTCGTCGGCGAGCTCGGCGGCTCCGCCCTGTTCGGCGCGCGCTTCCGCGAGAACGCCGGGCGCGCCCTGCTCATCCCGCGCGCGTATCCGGGGAAGCGCACGCCGCTGTGGCAGCAGCGGCTGAAGTCGCAGTCGCTGCTCGAGGTCGCGAGGCGCTACGGCGACTTCCCGATCGTGCTGGAGACCTACCGCGAGTGCCTGCGCGACGTGCTCGACGTGCCGGGCCTCGCGGAGCTGCTCGCGCGGCTCCACCGCCGCGAGCTCTCGCTCGTCGAGGTCGAGACGCCGACCGCCTCGCCGTTCGCCTCGTCGCTGCTCTTCGACTACGTCGCGACCTACATGTACGAGGGCGACACGCCGAACGCCGAGCGCCGCGCCGCCGCGCTGTCGCTCGACCGCGACCTGCTGCGCGAGCTGCTCGGCCAGGAGGAGCTGCGCGAGCTGATCGACCCGGGGGCGCTGGAGGCGCGTCGAGGCCGACCTCCAGCACCGCTCCGAGCGGATGCGGGCCGACGAGCCGCGACGGGCTGCACGACGTGCTGCGCCGCGTCGGCGACCTGACGCCCGGCGAGGTGGCCGAGCGGGTGCTCGAGGGCCTCGACCCGGAGGCGATGCTCGACGGCCTCGCGCGCGAGCGGCGCGCCGTGCGGGTGCGGATCGGCGGCGAGCCGCGCTGGATCGCCGCCGAGGACGCGGGGCTCTATCGCGACGCGCTCGGCGCGGTCCCGCCGGGCGGGCTGCCCGAGGCGTTCCTCGCCGACGTCCCCGACGCGCTCCTCGCGCTGCTGCGCCGCTACGCCGCGACCCACGGCCCGTTCACCACCGACGAGGCCGCGCGCGCGCTACGGCGTCGACCCGGGGGCGGCGCTGCGCGAGCTCGAGCGCGGCGGCGCGCTCGTGCGCGGCGAGCTGCGGCCGGGCGGCACGAGCGCGAGTGGTGCGACCCGGAGGTGCTGCGCCGCCTGCGCCGCGCCTCGCTGGCGGCGCTGCGCAAGGAGATCGAGCCCGCCGACCAGCGCGCGTTCGCCCGCTTCCTGCCCGAGCTGGCAGGGGGTCGACCGCCACCCGCCCTCGGGCGCCGGGGTCGACCGGCTGCGCGAGGCGCTCGTCCCGCTCCAGGGGCTCGCGCTGCCGGCCGAGGCGTGGGAGCGCGACGTCCTGCCGCGCCGCGTCGGCGCCTACTCGCCGGCCTGGCTGGACCAGCTCTGCGCGACCGGCGAGGTCGTGTGGATCGGCGCCGGCGCGCTCGGCCGCAACACCGGGCGGGTCGCGCTCTACTTCCGCGAGGACGTGCGCGTTGCTCGGCCCGCCGGCGGCGCCGCGGCGACCCGCCCGCCGAGCCCGAGCACGAGCTCCTCCGCGAGCGGCTCACCGCGGGCGCGTGCTTCTTCACCGACCTGCTCGCCGACGTCGACCTCGTGCCCGAGGCGCTCCAGGAGGCGCTGTGGGACCTCGTCTGGGCGGGCGAGGTGACCAACGACGCGTGGGCGCCGCTGCGCGCGCCGCGGCTCACGCTGGCCCGCGCGCAGCGCGAGCGCGGGCGCCGCCGTGGCGGCCGGCGCTTCGGCGCGCGGCGCGCCGGCGCGCGGCGCGCAGGTGCAGGGCCGCTGGTCGCTCACCGCGCCGCTCCTGCGCGCCGCGCCCGATCCGGCGGAGCGCCGGCGCGCCGTCGCCGAGCTGCTGCTCGAGCGCTACGGCATCGTCACGCGCGAGCAGGTGCTCGCCGAGGGCTTCCCCGGCGGGTTCTCCGACGCTCTACCCCGCGCTGACCCAGCTCGAGACGCTCGGGATCGCGCGGCGCGGCTACTTCGTCGAGGGCCTCGGCGGCGCGCAGTTCGCCCTGCCGGGGGCGGTCGAGCGGCTGCGCGCGCAGCGCGCCGACGACGCCGAGCGCGCCGGTCGTGCTCGCGGCGACCGACCCGGCCCAGCCCTACGGCGCGGCGCTGCCGTGGCCGCGGCGCGAGGACGGGCCGCGACGCCCCTCCCGCGCCGCCGGCGCGCCCGTCGTGCTCGCCGGCGCCGAGCCCGTGCTCTACGTCGAGCGCGGCGGCCGCGCGCTGCAGACCCTCGTCGACGCCGGCGACCCCCGGCTCGTCCCCGCCCTCGACGCGCTGGCCGACCACGTGCGCGCCGGGCGCCTGAAGCGGATCTCGCTCGAGCGGGTCGACGGCGAGCCGGTCGTCGGCTCGGCGCTCGAGCCCGCGCTGATCGAGCTCGGCTTCCGCGCCGGGCCGCGCAAGCTCGTGCTGAGCGCGTAGGGCGCCCAGTCATCCCGGGCCCATCCGCGCGCGCCCTACCCTTGCCCCATGCCCGAGGGCGACACGATCGCGTGGGCCGCCCGGCGAATGCGCCCGGTGCTGGTCGGCGCCACGCCGGAGGCCATCGAGACCCCGCAGCGCCGCCATGGCCGCGACCGCTGGCCCGAGCGGCTGGCCGGGCGCGCCGTCACGAGCGTGGACACCCACGGGAAGCACCTCTTCCTCCGCTTCGAGGGTGACCTGACGCTGCACTCCCATCTCCGGATGACCGGGGCGTGGGCCGTCCACCGCCACGGCGCGCGCTGGCGCCGGGCTCCGCGTCGCGCGTGGCTCGTGCTGCGCAGCCGCGGCCACGCCGTCGTCGAGTTCGACGGGCCCGTGCTCGAGCTCATGACCGAGTCCCGGCGGCGCTTCGACCTCCGGCTCGCCGCGCTCGGCCCGGACGTCCTCGCCGAGGAGTTCGACGCGCCGCGCTTCCTCCGCCGGCTGCGCGAGGACGACCCCACCCGCGGGATCGGCGACGCGTTGCTCGACCAGCGCACCGTCGCGGGGATCGGCAACCTCTGGAAGGCCGAGGCGTGCTGGGGCGCGGCGATCGACCCGTGGCGCCCGACCGGGGACGTGCCCGACGACGAGGCGACGCGGGCCATCGACCTGCTGCGGCCGCGCATGCGCCACTCGGCCGAGACCGGTCACGACCAGCGCGAGCGCCACGTCTACGACCGCGCCGGGCGCCCCTGCCCGCGCTGCGGCGGGCGCATCCGGGCCCGCGGCCAGGGCGAGGACAACCGCACGACCTTCTGGTGCCCCGGATGTCAACGCTGACCGCGCCGAGCGCCGGGAGCCGGGGATGACCCCGCTGATCCGCGTCGGCCACAAGGGCGCCGACCTGATCGCCCCCGGCAACACGCTCGAGAGCTTCGACGCGGCGCTCGCCCACGGCGTCGACATGATCGAGTTCGACGTGCTGCCCGAGCGCTACCGCGACCGGGGCGGCCGCCTGCTCCTCGCCCACGACTACCACGACGCCCGCCGCCGCGACCCGCTCACGCTCGAGGAGGGCCTCGACCACCTCGCGGCACCGGCCTTCTCGGGACTCGAGCTCGACGTCGACCTCAAGCTCCCCGGCTACGAGTCGCGGGTCGTGGCCGCGCTGCGCGAGCACGGCCTGGTCGAGCGCGCGCTCGTCTCCAGCCAGTACGTCGAGAGCCTCGACGCCATCCGCCGCGAGCCGAGCCGGGCCTGCGTCTCGGCTGGTCGGTCCCGAAGGCCCGGCGCGACTACACGAGCTCGAAGGTGTGGCTGCTCCCCGCGCTCGGCATGCTCGCCGCCCTGCGCGCCGGGTGCCGCGCAGGCGGCCCGCGACCTCCGTACGGCCCGCATCGACGCGGTCATGAGCCACTGGCGGCTGGTCACGCCGGCCCTGATCTCCGCGGTGCGCGAGGGCGGGCGGCGAGCTCTACGTCTGGACCGTCGACGAGCTGCCGCGCATCCGCGAGCTCGCGGAGCTCGGCGTCACCGGCGTCATCACGAACGACCCGCGCCTGTTCCACGGGCTCGAGCCGGCGCGGGCGCCGGTCCTCGGATGACGCAGCGCGCCGCGCTGTAGCCCTTCGGGTCGGAGCCCGCCGACGGGCGCCGCCCGGCGGTGGTCGCACGGCGCAGGCGCAAGAGCGTGCGATGGCCCTCGCGCCACTCGAACGTCACCAGCCCGCGGAAGGTGAAGCGCTCGCCGGCGGCGGGGCTCCGCAGGCGCCAGGTCAGACCGCCCTGCGGCGCCCTGTGGCGGGAGCTGCCAAGCGGGACGTGCGAGGGGCGCAGGTAGTTGCGCCAGCCGAGCCGCCCGCGCCGCCCGCGCGCGAGGTACTGAAGGCGGAAGGAGGCCGCCATGCTGCCCGCGCGCCGGGTGCCCGGCATCGAGGCGCGCAGGCCGACCTGGTCCGGGCGGTGCCTCGGGTCGCAGAGGTTCACGGTGGCCCACAGTCGCGCGGAGCGCCGCAACGCGAGCGTCGTCACGCGCGGCGCGGGGCGCCGCTTCGCGGCGTGCCGCTTCGGAGCGGCCGCGGCGGGAGCGGCGAGCGCACCCGAGACGAGCAGCGCGGCCGCGAGCGCGGCCCCGGCGGAGCGCGGGAGGCGGGACACGCGGCCACGATAGCGAGCGCTCCCCGGCCGTCCGCCGGTCCGGCCCGGCCATCGGCGCCGGTCTCCCCCGGCCCGCCCCGCGGGGCGCCGCGCACCGCCCGGACGGCTCGACACGGGAGGCCCGACCGTGGTACGAACCCGCCGTGGCCGCCAGCGACGAGGACAGCGCCGCGCTTCTCGCCCGCGTGCCGGTCTTCGAGACGCTCGAGCCCGAGGAGCTGGCGCGGGTCGCGGACGTCACCGTGCCGCGGCGCTTCGAGGCCGGCAGCGTGGTGTTCCGCGAGGGCGACGAGAGCGACACCTGCTACGTCGTGCGCGCCGGCCACGCCCGCGCGATCCGGGAGCACGCCGACGGGCGCACGATCACGCTGGCCAACTTCGGGCCGGGCGACATCTTCGGCGAGCTGGCGATGTTCGACGACGAGCGCCGCTCGGCGACCGTCGAGGCCCTCGACGAGCTCGCGGCGATCGCCATCCTCGGCCCCGACATGCGGCGGCTCATGCGCGAGCACTCGGACATCGCGGCGCAGCTCGTCGTCTCGCTCGGCCGCCGCCTGCGCGAGACGAACGAGCCGCATCGCCCGCCAGTCGTTCCAGACGGTGCAGAGCCGCGTGGCCTCGGTGCTGCGGGAGCTCGTGGCCAGCGCCGAGGACGAGGGCGCCGGGGACCACGACGTGCTCGTGACCGCGACCCAGGCGGTCATCGCCCAGCTCGCGGGCTCCTCGCGCGAGTCGGCCAGCCGCTTCCTCGCCGAGCTCGAGCGCGCCGGCGTGATCGTCCAGGGACGCGGCGAGCTGACCGTCGTGGACCCCGCCGCTCTCGACCGCTACGTCTTCTGAGCCGCGACCGGCGCGCGCCCGGATAGCGTCAGGACGCATGCCCCGCGCGGCCAGGCCCAGCGAGTTCTCCGCCGGCGGCGTCGTCGTCCGCGACGACGAGGTCGCCGTGATCGTGCCGCGCAAGCGCGCCGCGGACGGGCGCCCGGTGCTCGGCCTGCCCAAGGGCCACGTCGACCCGGGCGAGACGGCCGAGCAGGCCGCGGCCCGCGAGGTGCGCGAGGAGACCGGGCTTCAGACCGAGCTCGTCGCCCGGCTCGGCGAGGTGCGCTACTGGTACCAGCGCGAGGGCCGGCGGATCCGCAAGTCCGTCGTCTTCTACCTCTTCGCCTACCGCTCGGGGTCGGTCGGACGACCACGACGACGAGGTCGAGGAGGTCCGCTGGATGCCGCTGGCCGAGGCGGCGGCGCAGCTCTCCTACCCGGGCGAGCGCGACATGGTCGAGCGGGCGATCGCCCGGCGCCAGGTCGATCGGTAGGCTGCGGCCGCGTGCGCGTCCTGAACTTCTACTCGACGGTCTTCGCCGACCAGCTGCAAGCGCGGCCGCAAGACCGCGACGATCCGCCTCGGCGACAAGTCGCACAAGTACCGCAAGAACGAGCTGGTGCTCGTGACGATCGGCTACCAGCACTCGCCGCGGGAGAAGATCTTCGACGCGGTGATCGACCAGGTCGAGGTCAAGCGGATCAGCGACCTCTCGCCCGCGCGACATCGAGCACGACAACCCCGAGTTCCGCCGCGTCGAGGAGATGGTGCACTTCCTCGAGCAGATCTACGGCCGCAAGGTCGCCACCGACGACATCGTGACCGTCGTGCGCTTCTCGCAGATCGTCGAGAACCCGCCCGAGATCCGCAGCCGGATGCACGGCTTCGGCGGCGCGCAGAACTGACCGCGCGCGGGGCCCCCGCTTCCCGCAGCTCTTCTGGCACTCCCCCGCCACGAGTGCCGGATCCAGGTTGAAACCCCTTGCCGGGCCGCTATAGTCGCCCGCAGCCTGGCACTCTGCCGCTGTGAGTGCCAAATCGCACAACGACCCACCCGGAGGTCTCATTCATGGCGTTGAAGCTCAAGCCCCTCGGCGATCGTCTGATCGTGCAGGCGATCGAGGAGGAGGAGACCACCGCGAGCGGTCTCGTCCTCCCCGACACCGCCAAGGAGAAGCCGCAGAAGGGCAAGGTCCTCGCCGTCGGCGACGGCCGCGTCGACGACGACGGCAAGCGCATCCCGCTCGACGTCAAGAAGGGCGACGAGGTCCTCTACAGCAAGTACGGCGGCACGGAGATCAAGGTCGACGGCGAGGACCTGCTCGTCCTGCGCGAGTCCGACGTGCTCGCCAAGGTCGAGTAGCACGCACCCCCGAAAGGAGAACCAGAACACCCATGGCACACAAGGAACTGAAGTACGACGCGGACGCGCGCAAGGCCCTCGAGGCCGGCGTCGACGCCGTCGCCAACGCCGTCAAGGTGACGCTCGGGCCCAAGGGCCGCTACGTCGTCCTCGACAAGAAGTTCGGCGCCCCGACGATCACGAACGACGGCGTCACGATCGCCCGTGAGATCGAGGTCGAGGACGTCTTCGAGAACCAGGGCGCGCAGCTCGTCCGCGAGGTCGCCACGGCGACCAACGACGTCGCCGGCGACGGCACGACGACGGCGACCGTGCTGGCCCAGGCGATCGTCCGCGAGGGCCTGAGGAACGTCGCGGCGGGCGCGAACCCGCTCGCTCTCAAGCGCGGCATCGAGCATGCCGTCGAGGCCGTCGTCGGCTCGATCGAGAAGCAGTCCAAGGAGGTCTCGGGCAAGGACCAGATCGCCCGCGTGGCGACGATCTCGGCCGGCGACGACGAGATCGGCGACGTGATCGCCGACGCCATCGAGAAGGTCGGCAAGGACGGCGTGGTCAACGTCGAGGAGGGCCAGACCTTCGGCATGGACCTCGAGTTCACCGAGGGCATGCAGTTCGACAAGGGCTACATCTCGCCCTACATGGTCACCGACCAGGACCGCATGGAGGCCGTGCTCGAGGATCCCTACGTCCTCATCGCCAACCAGAAGATCGGCTCGGTCCGGGACGTGCTCCCGGTGCTCGAGGCGGTCATCCAGTCCGGCAAGTCGCTGCTGATCATCGCCGAGGACGTCGAGGGCGAGTCGCTCGCGACGCTCGTGGTGAACAAGCTCCGCGGCACGTTCACCGGCGTGGCGGTCAAGGCGCCGGGCTTCGGCGATCGCCGCAAGCGCATGCTCGAGGACATCGCGATCCTCACGGGCGGCGAGGTGATCACCGAGGAGATGGGCCTCAAGCTCGAGAACACGCAGCTCTCGCAGCTCGGCCACGCCCGCCGCATCGTCGTCGGCAAGGACGACACGACGATCATCGACGGCGCCGGTGACAGCGAGGCCATCAGGGGCCGCATCACGCAGATCAAGAACGAGGTCGAGAACACCGACTCGGACTTCGACCGGGAGAAGCTCCAGGAGCGTCTGGCGAAGCTCTCGGGCGGCGTCGCCGTCGTGAAGGTCGGCGCGGCCACCGAGACCGAGATGAAGGAGAAGAAGCACCGCGTCGAGGACGCGCTGCAGGCCACCCGGGCGGCGCTCGAGGAGGGCATCGTGCCGGGCGGCGGCGTGGCGCTGCTCCAGGCCACCCACGCGATCAAGCTCGACGAGATCCACGAGGACGACGAGCGCACGGGGGCGCGCATCATCCTGCGCGCGCTCGAGGAGCCGATCCGCCAGCTCGCCCAGAACGCGGGCCTGGAGGGATCGGTCGTCGTCAACGACGTCCGCAAGGCCAAGAAGGGCCAGGGGCTGAACGCCGCGACCGGCGAGATCGTCGACCTCGTCTCCGAGGGCGTCATCGACCCGGCCATGGTCACGCGCTCGGCGCTGCAGAACGCCGCGTCGATCGCGAAGAACATCCTCACGACCGAGGCGATCATCGCCGAGGTCCCGGACAAGGACGAGGGCGCCGGCGCCGGAGGCGGCGGCGGGATGCCCGACATGAGCGGGATGATGTAGCCGGGGCGTCCGCGCCCGATCGCCGCTCTGCGAGGGCCCGGCACGATGCCGGGCCCTCGCTATGTTCGGGCACCTGTGCGCGTCCGGACCTACATCGCGCAGAGCCTCGACGGGCGCATCGCCGACGCGGCCGGGGGCGTCGGCTGGCTCGAGGCGTTCGACGCCGCCGAGGGCGACCACGGCTACGCGGCGTTCATGGCCGAGGTCGGGCCGGTGGCGATGGGCGCGGCCACCTTCGAGCTGGCCGCCGGCTTCGATCCCTGGCCCTACGCGGGCCGGCCGACCTGGGTCTTCGCCCACGCCGAGCGGCCGGCCCCGGCGGGCGCGGACGTGCGCTTCGTCGCCGGCGCGGTCGGCCGGGCGCTGGGAGAGATCGAGGCGGCGGGGGGCGGCGACCTCTACCTCGTCGGCGGCGGCGACCTGATCGCCCAGTTCCTCGCGGCCGGCCGCCTCGACGAGGCGATCGTCTTCACCGCGCCCGTGGTGCTCGGCGGCGGGCCCCCGCTCCTTCCCCCGGGGGTCGCGGCGTCCGCCGAGCTCGAGGCCGCCCGCGGCTGGCCCTCGGGGCTGGTCGAGGCGCGCTACCGCTTCCGGTGGGGCGGCCGGCCGGGAAGGCCGGCGCCGGGCGCGGCGTCCTAGGCTGCAGAGACATGTCCCGCCCCGACCCCCCCGCGCACGAGCGCGAAGCGGCCGCGCGCGCGGTCCGCGCGATCCGCGCCGCCAACGCCGCCACGCCGGCGCCCGCCGGGCTGCGCGCCCGCGTGACGGCGGCGCGCGGCGCCGGGACGCGCCCGCGGCACCGCGGCCGCGTCCGGCCGGGACTCGCCGCCGGGCTGGCGGGCGCGGTCGCCGCCGCGGCGCTCGCGGCGATCCTGCTGCTCCCGTCCGGGACCCCCGGCGGCCCGAGCGTCAGCGCGGCCGCCGCGCTCGCCGGCCGGCCCGCGATCGAGCCGGCGCCCGGGGTGCGGGCCGGGGACCCGGCGCTGCTCGACCGGGAGGCCGCCGAGATCCCCTTCCCGAACTTCGCGCCCCCGTTCGGGTGGCGGGCGACCGGCGCCCGGACCGACCGGGTCGGCGGACGCCGGGCGGTCACCGTGTTCTACGCGCGGGGCGACCGCCGGGTGGCGTACACGATCGTCGCGGGCCGGCCGCTCGAGCGGCCGGGCGGCGCGCGATCGACCTCTCGCGCCGGGACCGAGTTCCGCTCGCTGCGCATCGGCGGTCGGCCGGTCGTGACGTGGCGACGCCAGGGCCACACGTGCGTTCTGGTCGGCGGTCCCGGGGTGCGCGACGCCCGGCTCCTCGCGCTCGCCGGCTGGCGCGACGGCGGCAGCCTGCCCTACTGAGCCGCCGCGTCGTCGCTCTCGCGGAGCGCGGCGGCCACGCGCAGCCGTGCCCGGTGCAGGCGCGTGGTGATCGTGGCCTCGCGCGTGCGCAGCGCGCGGGCCGCCTCCGCGTAGGTGAGCCCGACGACGTCGACGGCGACGATCGCGTCGCGGAAGTCCGGCGGCAGGGCGGCGATGTGGTCGTACACCTCACCCGCGAGGACGGTCTCGGCGGGGCCGGGCTCCCGCGTGTCGAGCAGCTCGCCGCCCGGCTCGTCGGGCTCCGGCAGGGGCGAGGTGCGCGGGCGGCGAGCGGCCGTGCGGATCCGCGAGACGTGGGTGTTGCGCAGGACCCGCAGGAGGTAGCCGAGGTCGTCCTCCCCGCGGACGAGCCGCGGGCGTCGCAGCACCCTCGCGTAGGTCTCCTGAACCAGGTCCTCGGCCTCCTCGCGCTGGCCGCACATCGCCCGGGCCGCGCGGTAGAGGCGGTCGAGGTGGTCGCCGAGGCGCTCCGGATCGAGCTCGTGGGGGGCCGGCATGCGCGGGCGGCGAGCTTACGCCGCGGCCCGCTCTAGACGGTCGATCCCGGGACCGCGTTCCGTGATCTCGGCCCCGGGCCGACGTACTTCGCCGTCGGCCGGATGAGACGGCCCTCGCGCTTCTGCTCGAGGATGTGCGCCGACCAGCCGGCCACGCGCGCGCACGTGAACATCGGGGTGAAGAGCTCGGGCGGGACGTCGGCGTAGTCGAGCACGACCGCCGACCAGAACTCGACGTTCGTGGCCAGCACCCGATCGGGCTTGCGGGCCTTGAGCTCGGCCAGCGCCGCCGACTCGAGCGCCTCGGCCGCCTCGAGGCGCGGCGAGCCGATCTCGCGGGCGGTGCGACGGAGCACCCGCGCGCGGGGGTCCTCGGCGCGGTAGATGCGGTGGCCGAACCCCATGAGCCGATCGCCGCGGTCGAGCGCCGCCTTGACCCAGCGCTCGGCGTCGCCCTCGGCCTCCACCTCGTCGAGCATGGTCAGGACGCGCGAGGGCGCGCCCCCGTGGAGCGGGCCCGACAGCGCGCCCACGGCGGACGAGAGCGCGGCGGTGCAGTCCGCTCCGGTGGACGCGACCACGCGCGCGGTGAAGGTCGAGGCGTTCATCCCGTGCTCGGCGGCCGAGATCCAGTAGGCGTCGATCGCCTTGACGTGGTCGGGATCGGCCTCGCCGCGCCAGCGGATGAGGAAGCGCTCGGGGATGGTCCGCCCCCGGTCGACCGTGGTCTGGGGGACGGGCGGGCGGCCGGTCCCGCGCGCGGACTGCGCAACGAAGGAGAGCGCCATGACCGAGGCGCGGGCGAGATCGTCGCGGGCCTCCTCGTCGGTGATGTCGAGGAGCTGGCCGAACCCCCACTCGGGGGCGAGCATCGCCAGCGCCGCCTGGACGTCGACGCGCGGGTCGCCCGAGCGGACGTAGAGACCGTGGGGCTCCGCGGGCGGCAGCCCCGGGTCGAAGCGGCCGTCGACGAGCAGGCCCCAGACCTTCTCGTAGCCGACCTGGCCGACCAGGTCCTCGATGTCGACGCCGCGGTAGCGCAGCGCGCCCCCCTCGCGATCCGGCTCCGCGATCTCGGTCTCGAAGGCGACGACGCCCTCGAGGCCGGACTGGACTTCGCTCACGCTCATCGTCTCCTGCTCCCTGCCGTGTTCCGGGCGATTGCGGGCGGCAAGAGTGCCACATGGCGCCGGCCGCCTCGCGCCGGCGCGCGGGCCCGCGTAGGCTCCCGCCGGTCCGCTCACGCCCGGAGGCGTCCCGTGCCCGCCGAATCCGACCTGCTCTTCCGTCCCGCCGTGGACCTCGCCGCGCTCGTGCGGTCCGGCGAGCTGACCGCCCGAGAGCTGGCCGAGGCCTCGCTCGCCGCGATCGCCGAGCGCGACCCGGAGCTGGGCGCGTTCTGCCACGTCGACGCGGACGGGGCGCTCGCCGCCGCCGACACGATCGGCCCCGGGGACGAGCGGCCCTTCGCGGGCGTGCCGATCGCCGTGAAGGACAACCAGCCGGTCGCCGGGATGCCGCTGACCTTCGGCTCCTCCTTCATGCCCGACTTCGTGCCCGACGCCGACTCCTACGTCGTCCGGCGGCTGCGCGAGGCCGGCTTCGTGATCGTCGGCAAGACCACCCTGCCGGAGTTCGGCATCCTTCCGGTCTCCGAGGCCACCCGCTTCGGCCCGACCCGCAATCCGTGGGATCCGGAGCGCACGCCCGGCGGCTCGTCCGGCGGCGCGGCGGCCGCGGTCGCGAGCGGCATGGTCCCGATCGCGCACGGCAACGACGGCGGCGGCTCGATCCGGATCCCGGCGGCGTGCTGCGGGCTGGTCGGGCTGAAGCCGCAGCGCGGCCGCGTCTCGCGGGGCCCGGCCGAAGGCGGGAACCACCTCGTCCAGGACGGCGTGCTGACCCGGACCGTGGCCGACACGGCCGCCGCGCTCGACCTGCTCGCCGGCTACGAGCCGGGCGACGCGTACTGGGCCCCGCCGCCCGCCGAGCCGTTCGCGGCGGCCGCCGGCCGCGAGCCGGGCCGCCTGCGCGTCGGGTTCACGACGATTCCGCCGATCGAGGTCCCGCTCGACCCGTCGGGCGCCGAGGCCGTGGACGAGGCGGCCGCCCTGCTCGCCGACCTCGGCCACGAGGTGGAGGCGGCGGAGCCGGGCTGGAACCAGCCCGGGCTGCTCGCGCTGTTCACCGCCACCTTCGGCCCGCTCGTCTCCACGTCGATCCTCCTCGCCCAGGCGCTGGCCGGCCGCGAGGCCACCGCCGACGACGTCGAGCCGCTCACGTGGCACGTCTACGAGCAGAGCCGGGCGCTGAACGCGCCCGAGTTCCTCGCCGCCCAGGCGCAGCTGAACGCCCTGGTCCGCGACCAGATGCCGCTGTACGAGCGCTACGACGTCGTCCTCACCCCCGCGCTCGCCGAGCGGCCGGTCCGCCACGGGGAGATCGACCCGCGCGGCCCGGATCCCGCCGCCACCTTCGCCCGCTCCGGCGCGTTCACCCCGTACACGGCGACGCAGAACGTCACGGGGAACCCCGCGATCTCGGTCCCGCTCCATCACGGCGACGACGGCCTGCCGACCGGCGTGCAACTCATCGGGCAGCCCGCCCGCGAGGACGTGCTGCTCGCGCTCGCCGCCCAACTGGAGACGGCGCTGCCGTGGGCGGAGCGCCGGCCGGAGCGCGTGGTCGCGCGATAGCGGCGCCCCGGCCTGGCGCCCGGCGGCGGCGGTCGGATAGGGTCGACCCGAGCCCTTCCGGAAAGGACGCCAGGAGACATGCGCGCCACCCCTCGCCGCCTCGCCCTCGCCGGTGCCGCCGTGCTGGCCGCCGCCGCCTCGGGCTGCGGGACGCTGCCGGGTCGCGACCTCGACCCCGTCGTGATGACCGGCGCGCAGGCCGGCGCGCTCCAGGGCGCGCCCGTCGGACGCGTCGTCGCGTTCGCCCGGCACTCGAGCACCTGGCAGCAGATCCCGGTCCAGGTCGACGAGCGCGCGACCGTGGACCTCGGGCCGGTGCGCAACCTGGGCGCCTCGGGCGTGACGGCGACCGTCTACACCGACCCGAACACGAAGGTCGGCGCGGACCCCGACCCGAACCTCGACGCCAACGACGAGATCGCGTTCATGGCCCGCGACGCCGGTGACGCCGCCTCGCTCGCGCCGGACCCCGCGGGCGTGGTGCCCGGAAGCGGCGTCCAGGTCAAGGTGACCGATCCGACGGCGCCCTCGAGCGTCGCGTGGGCCTACCTGTTCCGCAGCGACGGGAGCCTCTCCCCGGGCGCCGGCAAGCAGTACGTGTCCTACACCTTCAGCCTGAACAGCGGCAACTACCTCTCGACCTACGACTTCGCGGGCGGCCCGAACCCCGAGTCCTCGTCGGTGACGACGTCGCGCTACCGCCGCCGCTTCTCCGACCGCTGGGTGGACGACGGCCTCGACATCACGGCCGGCGGCGCGTCGGGCGCCGACATCCTCGACCGCCACAAGCCGCAGTTCGGGCCCGGGGTGTGCGGCCGGACCGAGGACACGTTCAAGACCGGCGGTGGCGGCTTCATGGCGAACAAGAGCGGCCCGGTGCGGGCCATCCGCTCCTTCCTCGGCGCGAACAGCGGGACCTTCACCCAGCGGGACCACATCCTCTACGACGGGCGCGAGGACATCGTCACCTACCTCCGCGTGCACCCGATCCCGGGCGTCATGGACTACTTCGACTACGCGCCGACCGCCTCCGGGATGACCTACCGCAACGACCAGAACACGGCCGGCGTGACGATCGACGGCAACCCCGACACGCTCGCCGCCGGCGCGCCGCGCTGGCAGCAGGTCAGCGGGAGCCAGGGCACGCTGACGATCGTGAACACGATCGACACGGACATCGCGGGGCTCACGCCGCAGCTCTACTACGACGACGACTCGACCCCCTCGGTCACCCAGTGCACCGGCGACGCCTTCGCGTACGGGTCCTCGGGCACGTGGTTCAACCAGGCGCTGCCGAACACGGACTCGCGCAACGGCGCGGCCAATCGCTTCACCACGACGCAGACGCTCTACTACGGCGCGCCCGGCGGCACCGCGGCCGACGCCGGGGCGGCGGCCAACCGCGCGCAGGCACCGCTGCAGGTCACGACCTCCCCGCAGACCCCGACGGCGGGCGGGACCGTGAGCCTCGACGCCATCGCCTACACCTCCGGCGGCCAGCCGCAGGCCGCGTTCTACGGCTACGCGTGCGTGGCCGGGAACCCGAACACGATCCGCATCGAGCGCAAGTCGGGCGGCTCCTGGGTGCCGGTCACCACGGCCCCGCTCACACCGCAGGACGGCTGCCGCGTCTACCTCGCCGTCGCGCCGATCGCGACCGGTACGATCGTCCGCGCCGTGGCCACCCTGGGCGGAGCCACGCTCGGGACCAGTCCCGAGACTCCCGTCGACTAGAGGCCCGCCGGCCGGCGCGGGTGGCGCGGCGCGGCCGCCCCGCGGCGCTCAGGCGGCGCCCAGCACCGCGCGCATCGGCCTCGGCACGACGCCGAGCGACTCGGCGCCGGCCGTCCCGGTGCGACTGGTCATGTCCTCCTGGAGGAAGTCGGCCTCGTCGCGCGTGACCAGCGCCGTCGGGCCGGCGAGGAGCTCGAGCAGCCAGAGCGTCCGGCGGGCGGCCGCCCCGGGGACGCGGATCAGCGGCCGGTCGCGGCGCACGCCCCGCAGGGCCAGGCGCGCGAGCTCGGCGTAGGTGAGGGTGTCGGGGCCCGCGAGCTCGAGGCGGTCGAGCGTCGCGTCCTCGCGCTCGAGCGCCACGGCGAGGCAGTCCGCCACGTCCTCCGCCCAGATCGGCTGGGAGCGCGCCGCGCCGCCGCCGGCGATCGGCACGGCGGGCGCCAGCCGCGCGACGCGCTCGAGGCGGCGCATCCACGGGCCCGCGGCGGAGTAGGTCAGCGAGGGCGCGAGGATCGCGTGCGGAAGATCCGACTCCGCCACCGCGCGCTCGGCGAGCCACTTGCTGCGCAGGAACCGCGAACCGCTGCTGGGCGAGGCCCCGAGCGCGGAGAGCAGGACGAACCGACCGGTGCGGGCGCGCTCCGCCGCCCGGACCAGCCGCCAGGTGGCGAGCGCCCCGAGCTCCTCGATCGAGCCTCGGGGCTGGTCGCGACCCGCGGCCGCGAGGTGCACCACCGTGTCGACCCCGCGGAGCGCGTGACGGAACGAGGTGGGGTCGGCGAGGTCGCCGATCGCGATCTGCACGCGCACCCGCTCGTCGCCGAGGCGGCGCGGGTCGCGGACGAGGCAGCGCACCGGCCGTCCGGCGACCGTGAGGCGCCGCAGGAGCGCGGCGCCGACCTGGCCGGTGGCGCCGGTCAGCAGGATCACGGTGCGCGCCCGCGCTCGGCGGCTCGCGGGCAGGCGCGCCCGGCGATCGTCTGGGGGGTGACGGCCATCCGGCGCCAGGGTAGCGGCCGGCCAGGTTCCGTAGAATCCGGCTCCGCACCTCGCCACCGCCCCAGAGGACCCGCTCCATGGCCTACGTCATCGCCGAGCCCTGCATCGACCAGAAGGACAACTCCTGCGTCGAGGTGTGCCCGGTCGACTGCATCCACCCGACCCCGGACGAGCCCGACTACGACCAGGTCAAGCAGCTCTACATCGATCCGGAGGAGTGCATCGACTGCGACGCGTGCGTCGAGGCCTGCCCGGTGGACGCGTGCTTCGCGGAGGACCAGCTGCCCGAGGAGTGGCAGGGCTTCGTGAAGGTCAACCTGGAGTACTTCGCCGGCAAGGCCTGAGCCGGGCGCGGCGTCCTCCTCCGGCGCGCTACGCCATCGGCAGCGACATCCCGACCGGCTTCGCCTCCGGCGGAGCCGACGGCGCCTGCAGCACCGGCAGCTCGACCGGCGAGAGCGCGATGACGCCGCGGGCGGTCTGGCGGATCGCCTGCGCGGCCGGGTCGTCGGGGTCGGCGAGCACGAGCGGGACGCCGGAGTCGGACTGCGCGCGCAGGGGCATCGTCAGCGGCACGGTGCCGAGCAGCGGCACGTCGAGCTCGCCGGCCAGGAGGTCGCCGCCGCCCTCGCCGAACAGGGTGTAGCGCGCGCCGTCCGGCGTGACGAACGCCGACATGTTCTCGACGACGCCGGCCATCTCGAGGTTCACCTTCGCCGCCATCTCGGCCGAGCGCCGGGCGACCTTCTGCGCCACGGGCTGCGGGGTGGTGACGATGAGGAACTTCGCCTGGGGCAGGAGCTGGGCCAGCGTCATGGAGACGTCGCCGGTGCCGGGCGGGAGATCGACCAGCAGGTAGTCGAGCTCGCCCCACTCGACGTCCTCGAGGAACTGGGTGAGGGCCTTGTGGAGCATCGGGCCGCGCCAGACGACGGCGGCGTCCTCCTCGAGGAAGAAGCCGATCGACATGACCTTGATGCCGTGGCTCTCCAGCGGCACGATCTTGCGCTGGGCGTTGACCTTGGGCCGCTCGGCGCCGAGGCCGAGCATCCGCGGCTGGGAGTAGCCCCACACGTCGGCGTCCAGCACGCCGACCCGCTTGCCCTCGGCCGACAGCGCGGCGGCGAGGTTGGCGGTGAGCGTCGACTTGCCCACGCCGCCCTTGCCGGAGCCCACGCAGATGACGTTCCCGACCTGGGCGAGCGCGCCCTCGGGGAGGTGACCGCGGCCCAGCTTCTGCTGGAGCGAGCCCTTCTCCTGATCGCTCAGCACGTCGAAGGCCACGTTGACGGCGGTGACGCCGTCCAGCGCGCCGGCCGCGTTGCGCACGGCCGTCTCGAAGTGGTTGCGGATCGGGCAGCCGGGCGTGGTGAGCGAGACGGTGACGTCGACGACGCCGGTGGCGTGGACGTCGATCGAGCGGACCATCTCGAGCTCGACGATGTCCCGCCGCAGCTCGGGATCGATGACGGCGCGCAGCGCCTCGCGAATCTGGTCTTGAGTGGGCATGCCTCGATTGTAGGCGGCGACGGCGGCGGGGCCTGCGCCGCCCTGCCCGGCCCTCGGCCGGCGGGAGCCCGCGACCGATCGGGACCCTCAACGACCGACGGGGCGACCCGAAGGCCGCCCCGGCGGTTGAGGGAGGAGAGGGTGCTACGTCCGCCGACGGGTTATGAGGTCGGCGAACCTCGCCCGATCCCGCGCCTCTCCGTGCGCGAGCCGGGGTAAGCGGTGGCGCTAGGCCGTGGTCGCCGCGCGGGTCGAGGCCTCGCGGACGGCCTTCGTGCTCGCGGTGACGCCGGTCTGCACGACGTTGCCGACTCGCGCCTGGACGAGGTCGGCGTTCGCGCCGACGTTGCGCGCGCGCTTGTCGAGGTCGCGACGGACCCGCTTGGCCTCCCGCTCGACGCGCGTGCGGCGCCTGCGGACCTCGCGCTCGACGCGCGTGCGGGCCTTCTTGGCCTGGCGCTCGACCCGGCGACGGGCCGTCGCCCCGCGACGCTCGAAGCGCCTGAGCTGCTTCTCCGCGCTCTCGCGGGAGCTGTAGGTCGTCGTCAGCTCGTCGAGCGTCTTCTCGACGAGATCGCGCGCCTCCAGGGCGGCGCCGACCGGGATCAGCACGGCGCGCTCGGCGATCTCCTGCGCGTGCTCCACGGCGGTCTTGACCTCGAGGCGGTCCTCGACCTGGTGGACGTTGCGCGTCGCGACGCCCTTCTTCGCGGCGGTGCTGCGACGGGTCGCGGCGGCCTGACGGCGAGCGGTCGCGGTGGACTTCGGCGCGGCCTTGCGGGCGGTGGCGCGGGCGCCGGTCGGACGCCTCGCGGCGGTGGTGCGAGCGCGGGTCTGGCGCTTCGCGGTGGTGGTCTTGGTCTCAGCCATGGTGGTCGATGTCCCCTCGGGATGCGTGGACGCTAATCAAATTAGTTCTAATCAGCCGTCATGCTAACTGATCGAACACCTGTTTGTAAACCGGATCGCGGCGGGGGTTACAGGACGAACACCGGTTCCGGTCGACACGACCGCCAGGGGGCCGGGCCGGGTCCGAGCGAGTCCGGCCGGGTGCCCCGGAGGCACGTTGGCTGACGCGCCCGATCACCAACGCTCGTCGTGGCGAGTCGCCGCGCGCCGGTCCGCGGTCAGGCCGCCTGCGCGCCGGTCCGGGCCAGCCAGTCGGCCGGACGCTCGAGCTCGGCCGTCGTCGGCAGGGCCTCGGGACCCGACCACACGGCGTTCAGCGCCCCCACCCCGCCCGCGGTCACGACGGCGTCGCAGAACCGCTTGCCCTGCTCGTACTGGCGGAGCTTGAGCTCGAGCCCGAGGAGGCGGCCGAGCAGCCGGGCGGGCGCGGACGCCGAGCGGCGCCGCGCCTCCATCGCCTCGCGCAGCGCCGGCAGCGAGGGCAGCACCTCTGCGCCGACGGCGTCCATCACGTGCTCGGCGTGACCCTCGATCACCGCCATCGTCGTCTGCAGCCGGTCGAGCGTCGCCCGCTCCTCCGGGCGCACGGCGAGCGAGACGAGGTCCGCCTCGCGCACGGCGGCGACGAGGCGACGCAGGTCCTCGGCGCCGGGCAGGCGCAGCGCCCCGGCCGCGTCGACCCGCACCTCGACCGCCGCGAGCAGCTCCCGCACGAGCCCGGCGAGATGCGGTCGCAGCCACGGCACGCCGGCGAACTGCAACGCGTGCGTGACCTCGTGCAGCGCGACCCAGCGGAGCACCTCGGCCTCGTCGGCGGCGAAGCTGCGGGCCGCGGCGCCGAGGTTCGGCACGACGAACAGCAGCCGCGGCGCCCGCGCCGCACCCGGCCGCTCGAGCAGCACGAGGTCGTACTGACCCAGCACACGCTGGGAGAGGAAGCCGAGGATCACGCCGACCTCGGCGGTGAGGACGGCGCCGGCGCCGACCCGGAGCACCGGCGCGAGCGGGCCGAGCCGCGACCCGGCCGCGTCAAGCGCCGGATCGAGCAACGCCGCCATCGAGGTGGCGTTCGCCGCGATCCAGGCGTCGCGGTCGACGCCCTCCGCCACCGGGATCGGCGTCGCGGCGACCAACCCGGTGTAGGCGGAGACGCGCGCCTCGGCGTCGCGCGCGAGCGCGTCGAGGTCCGCCGCCGGCGACGCCGGCGCCGGCGCCTCGCCGGCCACCAGACGGGCGAGGGTGGAGGCGAGGGACCAGTCGATCACGGTGATCCATGATGGCGCACGGGACCGGGCGCTCCCGTCGGGGCCAGGGCGCCGGCCGCTACCCCACCAGTCCGGAGCCGCCCGGCCCGTGGATCGCCGCCAGGCGCTCGAGGCTCTCGGCCGTCCGCGCGGCGATCACCGGCGCATGGGGGGCGAGGTCGAGCGGCGCTCCCAGCGGGTCCTCGAACCCGGGGAAGGCGACGAGGCCCCCGGCCTCCCGGACGACGAGCTGGCCGGCGGCGGCGTCCACCGCGCGGCAGCGGCGCAGCGACGCCATGCCGTCGAAGCGGGCGGCGGCCACCTGGCAGAGGGTCACCGCGATCGCCCCCACGGCCCGCAGCCGGTGGGCGGTCGCGAGCAGCGGATCGATCGCCGCCGACACCCAGCGCGGGTCGGCGGACTCGACGCCGAGGATCTCCAGGCGCCCGTCGCCCGAGCGTCGCTCGCCCGCCGCGGGATCGAGCGGGGCGCCGTCGAGGGTCGCGCCCTCGCCGCGGCGGGCGGCCCACTCCTCGCCGGTGCCGAGGTCGTGGACGAAGCCGAAGGCGACGTCCGCCATCGTCGGCCCGTCGGCCACCGCGATCGACAGGGCGTGGTGCGGGACGCCGCGCTTGGCGTTGAGCGACCCGTCGATCGGGTCGATGACCACGCGGACTGCGTCATCGCCGTAGCCGACCTCGCCGCGCTCCTCAGAGACGGCCGTGAAGCGGGAGCCGGCGGCATGCAGCGCGTCGAGCTCGGCGAACACCACGTCCTCGGCCGCGGCGTCGATCACGAGCGTGCGGTCGCCGCCCTCGCCGCGCCCGACCTCGACGGCCCGCTCGGCCGTCGTCGGGCGCGCGGCGAGGACCTCGCGCAGCCCGCCGGCCATCCGGCGGCAGGCGGCGAGCCAGTCGGCGTCGAGGGCGGCCGGGGGCGAGGCCATGGGCGGCATATCCTGTCAGGCGTGCCTCTCCCGCCCGACGGCCTCGATCCCGCCCAGCGCGAGGTCGTCGACCACCCCGCGGGCCCGTTGCTCGTCCTCGGGGGCGCGGGGACCGGGCGCACGCTGACGCTCGTCGCCCGCTTCGCGCGCCTCGTCGAGGACGGCGTGCCGCCCGAGGCCGTGCTCGTGCTCGCCCGCGCCGCGCGCCGGGCGGACACCCTGCGCACCGAGATCGAGGCGGCGATCGACCGGCCCTACGAGGAGCTCGCGGTGATGAGCGTCCACGGGCTCTGCGCGCGACTGCTCCACGACGAGGCGCTCGAGGCCGGCCTCGATCCCTTCGCGGTCGCGGTCTCCGCGGCGGACCGCCTCGCGATGCTGACCGGCCGGGTCGACGAGCTGACGCTGCGCGTCCACGACCTCGGCGGCTCCCCCGCGGCCCTGCTCGGATCCTTCGTCGCTCGCATCGATCGCCTGAAGGACGAGCTGATCGCGCCCGAGGCGTACGCCGCCTGGGCGGCGGGGCTGCCCCGGGACGGCGACGCGGCGCGGGCCCGCGCGGCGCGGGAGGCCGAGTTCGCGCAGGTCTACGCGGACCACGACCGGATGCTCGCCGAGCGCGGCGCGCTCGACGCCGGGGGGCTGCTGCTCCGCGCCGTCGCGCTGCTGCGCGACCGCCCGCACGTCCGCGCCCGCGTCGCGCGACGCTTCCGCCACGTGCTCGTCGACGAGTGGGAGGACCTCGACTACGCGCAGGGTCTCCTCGTCCGCACGCTGGCGGGGGAGCACGGCAACCTCGCGGCCTGGTGCGACGACGACCAGGCGATCCATCGCTTCCGGGCCGCCGGGGCCAAGAACGCCCGCGACCTGCTCGACGAGCACCCCGACACCACGGTCGTCCGCCTCGAGCGCGCCCGGGGCCGCCGGGCGCGCATCCTCAAGGCGGCGGCCGCCGTGGTCCAGCCCATCGACGATCGCCTCGGGCTCGCGGCACGGGGCGCCGCCGGCGGCGAGGTCGCGTTCTGGCGCGCGGAGAACGAGCGCGCCGAGGTCCAGGCCGTGGCGGCCGACATCGAGCGGCTCGTCACGCGGGACCGGGTCGACCCGGCGCTGATCGCCGTGCTCGTGCGCTCGGTCGGCGACGAGGGCCCGGCGGTCGCGGTCGCGCTCGAGGAGCGCGCCGTCCCCCACCGGGTCGTCGGCGCCGCCGCCTACTTCCAGCGTGCCGAGGTCCGCGACCTGCTCGCCTGGCTGCGGCTGCTCGCCGATCCGGCGGACGCCGGCGCCGTGGTCCGCGCCCTCGCGCGCCCGCCCGTCGAGCTGCGCTCGGTGGACATCGCCCGCTGCACGCAGATCGCGCGGCGGCGCAAGCTCGACATGGTCGCCGCGCTCGTCGCGGCCACCGAGTCGCCGCAGATCCCGCCCGAGGCGCGCGAGCGGATCCTCGGCTTCCTCAAGGTCTACCGCTCCGCCTCGGCCGCGCTCGACACGGTGCGCCCCGACCTCTTCGTGCACCGTCTCGTCGAGCGGCTCGGCCTCCGGCGCCAGCTGCTCTTCGCGGCTTCGCCGGAGGTGGTCGACCGGCTGGCCAATCTCGCCCGCTTCGGCGAGATCGCCGCCCAGTACGTCCGCCGCGAGCCGCAGGGCACGACGCGGGAGTTCGCCGGCTACGTCGCCGCCGTGGCCGAGGCCGGGCTGCGCGACGACGACGAGACCGAGCCGGGCGGCGGCGCCCCGGCGGTCGAGATCCTCTCGATGGCCGAGGCCAAGGGCCGCGAGTGGGACCACGTCTACGTCGTCGGGCTCCACGCCGCGCGGATGCCCGGGTCCGCGCGCCGCGCGCTGGAGCCGGTGCCCGACGCGCTGGTGCCCGAGCGCGTGCCGCCCGACTCGGGGCGGGTGCACGAGACGGCCATGCGCCGGCTGCTCCACGTGGCCATGACCCGCGCCCGGCGGCGGCTCGTGCTCGTCTACCCGTGCGCGGGCGCCCGGGGGGCGGCGCAGCCGCCCTCGCCCTTCGTCGAGGCGGCCCGCGCGGCGCTCGGGGCCGAGTGGGAGGACCGCGAGGAGGAGCTGTTCGGCCCGGCCGAGTCGCTCCACTCGACCTACCGGATCCTGCGCGACGACCTGCTCGACACGGTGGGCCGGACCGGCGGGCGCCTGCACGAGCTGCGCCTGGACACCGACCTCGACGTCTCCCACGCCGTCGTGCGCTTCCTCGAGCTGCTCAAGCTCGCCGCGCTGATGTCCCGTCCGGCCGAGCAGGGCGTGGCCGAGGCGCTCGCCACCGTCAACGAGACGCTGCGCCCGGCGATGACGCCGATGGCGCGCGAGATCTTCCTCACCTCGACGCTCGACGACTACGTCCTCGACGCGGAGCGCGACGAGCGCCGCCGCGCCCAGGCGGTGGCCGCGCGCGAGGAGCCCTCGCTGGAGGCCTTCATCCCGCGTCGCGGCGACGGCCTGCTGCTCTCCGCCGGCGACATCGAGACCTACCGGACGTGTCCCCTGCGCTACAAGTTCGCGCGGGTCTTCCGCATCCCGCAGGAGCCGACGCTGAACCAGCGCTTCGGGATCCTCGTCCACCAGGTGCTCGAGCGCTACCACGCCGACGGCGGCCGGGGCGGCGCGGAGGAGCTGCTCGGGCTGCTCGACCTCGGCTGGCGGCGCGGCGGGTTCGGCGACTCCGAGCAGGAGCGCCAGCTCCGCGAGAAGGCCGTCGCCGCGCTCGAGCGCTACCAGGCCCGCTTCCGCGCCGAGGACGCCGAGCCGATCTGGTTCGAGCGGCCGTTCACGTTCCGCCTCGGTCCGCACCAGCTCCGGGGGCGCGTGGACCGCGTCGACCGCCTGCCGGACGGCGGCTACGAGCTCATCGACTACAAGACCTCGCGGCCGAAGACCGCCGCCCAGCTGCGCGACGACGTGCAGCTCACGCTCTACGCGACCGCCGCGCGCGAGGCCTGGCAGCTCGAGGCGGCGCGCCAGAGCTACTACTACGTCCTCGACGACGAGAAGGTCCCGGTGCCGAGCGGGGCGGACGATCGCGCCGGGATCGAGGAGACCGTGCTCGACGGTCGCCGAGGGCATCGTGGCGCAGAACTTCGAGCCGACGCCGAGCTACGCGGCCTGCTCGACCTGCGACTACCGCATCGTCTGCCCGGCGGCCGAGCGGTAGGACAGACCCGGTCCGGCCGCCGCGGCGGTCGGACGCCGGGCTACGGGGCGTCCGGCCCGCGCTGGCGCAGGAAGCGCTGGAACTCGCGGGCGATCGTGTCACCCGAGGGCAGGTTGCCGCCCTCGGCGCGGCGCCGCCGGCGTCCGCCTCCTCGGCCGCGGCCTCGAGGCGCTCGACGAACTGGCCTGGACCTCGGGGTCGCTCTGCACGGCGAGGTCGACCTGGCGCTCGTAGTCGACCGCCGCGGACTCGAGGTCGGAGGCGTCGACGGTGACGCCGACGAGCGACCTCGAGCTGGCGCACGAGCGCGAGCGCCGCCTTCGGGTTCGGCGCGGCGGCGACGTAGTGGGGCACCGCGGCCCACAGGCTCGCCGAGGGCATCCCCGCCTCCGCGCAGGCGGCGTGGAGCACGCCGATGATCCCGGTCGGGCCCTCGTAGTTGGACCGCGTGAGCGCGAGCCGCTCGACGAGCGCCTCGTCGGAGGCGATGCCGGTGATCGAGATCGGGCGCGTGTGCGGGACGTCGGCGAGCAGCGCGCCGAGCGTCACGACGATCTGGACGCCGAGCGCCTCGGCCAGGTCGACGACGGCGCGGCTGAACGTGCGCCAGCGCATCGAGGGCTCGGGGCCGACGAGGAACACGAGGTCGCGCGGGGCGCGCGGGACGCGGGCGTCGAGCATCTCGACCTCGGGCCAGGTCGATCTCGCGCGTGATCCCGTCGCGCAGCCGGATCGCGCGGGCGGGTGGCCTGGAAGTCGTAGAACTCCTCCGGGTCGATCGCCGCGAAGCGCGTCGGCCTCGAGCGCGGAGGAGACGAACGTGAGCGCCGAGGAGGCGGCGTCGCCGGCGTCGTTCCAGCCGCTGGAACGCACACACCAGCGCGGGGGCGCGGAGGCCGTCCGGACGGTGATCCCAGACGAGCGGCTGCATCCGATTCACCGTACATGATGGCCCCGTGAGCCCTGCCGGGACCGCACCGCCAGCGATCCGACCTCGCCCGCCTCGCCCGCCCCCGGCACGGTGGCGGCCGCTGCGCGCCGGCGGACACGATCGACGCCGTCTTCGCCTGCACGCGCAAGGACCGCCTCGCGACCCGCGCCGGGGCGCCGTACCTCGCGCTCGAGCTGCGCGACCGCACCGGCACGATCCCGGCGCGCGCGTTCCGCGACGCCGACGTGCTCGCGGGGCGCTTCGAGCGCGGCGACCTCGTGCGGGTCGCCGGCCGCGTCGAGCGCTTCCGCGACGAGCTGCAGGTCGACGTCCGGCGCATCGCGAGCGGCGGACGCCGCCGAGGCGGACCCGGCCGCCTTCCTGCCCGTCGCCTACCGCGACCTCGACGAGCTCGACGGCTTCCTCGAGCACCTCGCGCGCGAGGTCTACGACCCGCCGCTGCGCGCGCCTGCTCGACGAGCTGCTGGCCGACGGCGCGCTGCGCGCCGCGTGGCGCCGGGCGCCCTGCACGCGCGGCGGCCACCACGCCTACCTCGGCGGGCTGCTCGAGCACACCGTCGCCGTGGCGACGCTCGCCCACGAGCTCTGCCAGCTGCACCCGCGGCTCGACCGCGACCTGCTGCTCACCGCCGCGCTCGTCCACGACCTCGGCAAGACCCGCGAGTTCACCTACGGCGCGGAGATCGCGCTGAGCGAGGAGGGCCGGCTGCTCGGGCATCGTCGCGCTCGGCCAGCGGATCGTCGAGGCCCGCGCCGCGGCGATGCCCGAGGGGCGCCGGCTCGCCCTGCTCGCACTGCGTGCTCTCCCACCACGGGGCCGATGCGGCGCCCGGGCGCCGCTTCGGCTCGCCCGAGGCGCTCGCGCTGTACCGGCTCAACGCGCTGGACGGCGAGCGTCAAGGGCGCGCTCGAGCACGGCCTCGGGACCTGAGCGTGCGCGCGGCGTGACCGACGACACGGACCTCGGGCGCGAGGGCGAGACCGGGCCGCGGCTCTTCCCCGCGGCGGCCCGGCTCGCGCTCCCGTAGCCTCGTGGCGATGGACGTCCTCGTCGCCGGAGGCCACGGGCAGATCGCGCTCCTGCTCCATCCGTTGCTGACCGGGCGCGGCGACCGCGTCCGGGCGCTGATCCGCGACCCGGCCCAGGCCGACGACGTGCGCGCCGCCGGCGCCGAACCCGTCATCGGCGACCTCGAGGGGGCGGACGACCTCGCGCCCCTGCTCGCCGGAGTCGACGCCGTCGTCTTCGCCGCGGGCGCCGGGCCCGGCAGCGGCCCCGAGCGCAAGCGGACGCTCGATCGCGACGGCGCCGTGAAGCTCATGAGCGCCGCGCAGGCCGCGCGCGTCGATCGCTACGTGATGGTGAGCGCCATGGGCGCCGCCTCGCCGCCCGGAGGCGACGACGTGTTCGCCGTCTACCTGCGCGCGAAGGCCGAGGCGGATGCGGCGCTCGCGCGCAGCGGCCTCGACTTCACGATCGTCCGGCCCGGCCGGCTCACGGACGATGCGGCGACCGGTCGCGTACGGGTCGGGCCGCGACTCGACCGCGGCGCCATCCCGCGCGCCGACGTGGCCGCGGTGCTCGCCGGGGTCCTCCACGCCCCGTCGACCATCGGCGCGACGTTCGACCTCGTGAGCGGGCCGACCCCCGTCGCCGACGCGCTGGCCGCCGTGTGACGTCCGCGCGGCCGCGCTGCCCCCTGCACGACCGCGAGCCTCACCGGCGTCTCGGATGCACCCCTTCATGCGCGGGTGGTTCCGGGTCGAGGCCGACGGGCGCCTCGGTCAGGGCCCCTCGTCCGGGGGGGTCGGCGTGACGCGAAGGTTCGCGGGGACGGTGATGAGCCAGCGCCCGTCGATCCGGCGCAGCGGGGTCGGGGCGCCCCCCACGAGGCTGTCCGGCGCGGTCACCGCGGTCGCCCGGTCGCCGTGGACGTCGACGGAGGTGACCTCGAGCCCGCGGAGCCGCGTCACCCATCCGGTCACCGTGCTCTGGCGCAGCCGGGCGAGCATCGCGGGCGCGCACGGCCGATAGAGCCTGCCGAGGATCTGGGTCCGGAAGGCGGCGCGGGCCTGCGGCGTGAGGCGATCGCAGGCGGCCTTGACGTTGCCCGACGCGTAGTCGGAGATGTAGGCGTCGAGGGCCGCGCCGGCCTGCGCCCGGTCCTGGCCGGCGCAGCCGGCGAGGGGGATCGCCGCCACGGCGAGGGCGGCCGCGGCGGCGGCGAGGCATCGCGGGCGGCGGGCGGCGGGCATGGCGCACAGGGTAGGCAACGGGCCGCGGCGCTCGTCGCGCCCCGCGACGGGCGTCCGGCGAGCGGGTTCGCGCGGGCCCGAGATGATCTACGCTCGGACGATCCGCCCGCCACACCCAAGCCGGAGGTCCGCACCGATGCGACCCACCCTCGTCCTGGCGGCGTGCGCCGCAACGGTCGCCCTGCTCGTCGCGCCCGGGCTCGCCGCCGCCGCGCCGGCCGTCAACGGCCTCTACGCCGTCACCAAGACCCCGGGGCAGAGCGTGCGCGGGCCGGACGGGAACGTGTGGGTCGCGCTCGGCGGAGCGCCCGATCTCGCGAAGGTGACCCCCGCCGGCGTCGTGACGGAGTACAACCCGGCGAACATCGACTCCCCGGTCGGCATCACCGTCGGCCCGGACGACAAGCTGTGGGTGACGCAGGCCGGCGGGGTGGCGCGCTTCTCGCCGGCGGACCCCGACGGCGCCGAGAAGTTCCCGATCGCCGACATCGCCGATCCGCGCGGGATCGTCTCCGGGCCGGACGGCAACCTGTGGGCGGCGAGCGGCGACAAGGTCATCAAGATCCCGCCGGGCAATCCCGCCGGGTTCACGTCGACGACCGTCACCGGGATGGGCGCGCGCGGCGTCGCGCGCGGCGGAGACGGCGGCATCTGGATCGCGGACTTCGCCGGCGGACGGATCGTCCGGGTCGACCCGGCGAACCCGGGCGCGGCCGGACAGACCTTCTACAACGTCGGCGGCGGGCCCCAGCAGGTCGGTGCCGGCCCGGGCACGCAGATCGCCTTCGCCAACCCGGGCGCCGCGCCCCAGCACGTCGGCCGCATCACCCCGGGCGGGACGCCGCTGCTCACCACCCTGCCGATGACCGACCCGTTCGGCGTCGCTCTCGGCGCCGACGGCGCGTACTGGTTCGCCCAGTTCGCGAGCGGCACCCTGACCCGGCTGACGTCCGGCGGGGTGGCGACGACGCTGCCCGGCTTCCCGGCCGCGTCCGGTCCGCGCTACCTCTCCGCCAACGGCAATGCGCTCTTCGTCTCCCTGGAGACGGCGCTGAAGATCGCGCGCGTCACCGGCGTCGATCCGCCGGCGGTGACGCCCCCGGTGACCCCGCCCGTCAAGCCCCCGGCGAAGGGCGGCGACCGCGTACGGCCGCGCCTCGCCGGGCTTCGCGTGTCCCCCTCCTCGCTGCGCGCCGGGGATCGCGCCACGCTGCGCTTCACGCTGTCGGAGGCCGCGACGGTGACGCTGGGCTTCGAGCGCGCTCTCGCCGGCAAGCGTCGCGGCCGCGCGTGCGTGCGGCCGACCCGCAGCCTGCGCCGCGCGCGCCGGTGCACGCGCTACGTGCACGTGGGCGGCTCGCGGGTCCGCGCCTCGAAGGGCACGACGCGGCGGCGTTTCACCGGCCGGGTCGGGAAGCGCGTCCTCGCGCCCGGGCACTACCGCGTCGTCGCCCGCGCCCGGGACGCCGCGGGCAACCGCTCGGCGACCCGGACCGCGGCGTTCACGGTGCTCAAGCCGCGGAAGGCGAAGCGCCGGCGGTAGTCGCGCGGGTCCGGCGAGCCTCGGCACGCCGGACCCCGGGTGCCGAGCCCTCGTAGCATCGCCCCCGGAGCGGCAGGGGTCTGGTGGCCCATCCGGTCTTCAAAACCGGCAGGGCGCGGTAGCCCCGCGCTTGGAAGGTTCGATTCCTTCGCCGCTTCGTGGGGCGTGCGCTCAGGGCTCCGGCGGCCTCCGCGCGGTGTCGAACAACGCCGCGATCGCCTCGCTCATCGTGAAGTCGGTGCCGCCGTCCTCGCGCGCCTCGGTGTCGATCGGGAACTCGCGCCCGAGCTTGCGGCACCAGCGTCCGGGCCAGGCGAGCACGCCGGCGACGCCGTGGGCGCCCTTCTCCAGCGTCAGCCGCGAGGCGATCTCGTTCCCCGAGAAGCGCCGGCCGGGATGGTCGATGAGCAGGTCGAAGAGCTCGCGCGCCGGCTCGGAGAGCTTGCGATAGACCCAGCGGGCCTCGTCGAGGTCCGCGTCAGTCCAGGGCGCCGGCTCGCCGCCGAAGCCGCCGGGGCCCCGCCGGCCGCGATGACGCCCGGGGCCGCCCCGCGGTCCGCGGGACGGCCCGAGGCCGCCGGTCGGGGCGGACAGGAACTCGGCGAACCACGCGTAGAACTCCGCGACGCGATCCTCCGGGACCTCGACGGTGATCTGCTTGTCGGCCACTACAGCGTCGTCGCCGGCACGGGCGTGGCGCTCTCGTCCTCGGCGTGCCGACGGCCACAGCGCCCGTGGCGAGAGCCGGGACCGCGCTCGGCCATGGCCAGGTGGAACATGGCGCGGCGAACGTGGTGACGGCGATAGCCGCCCCGGCGTCCGCGGCCCCGGCCCTTGCCGCCGTGGCGACCACGGCGCGGCGAGGCGGTCAGAAAGCGCTCGAAGAGCGCCTCGAACTGCTCGACCCGGTCCTCGGGGACCGAGACGGTGATCTCCCGCTGCCGACTCGGCTGCGGATCCTGCTCGGGTGTGGGTGTCTGTTCGGTAGACATGCTCCTCCTTTAGCTAGACAGGAGAAGCATATACTCACTCCTTACTTACGTCAAGACATATATCGCCGCCGGCCTTCGGTCGGCGGCGGATCGCGCAACCGGTCACGTCGCCGCGCGTCCCGCGCCTCATCCCGATCCGGTGACCGCCGGCCCCAGTCGCAGCGCGTCACCGAGGACGTGGGCGGCCGCGTCGCGCCCGCCGGCGACGACGACCTCCCCGGCGATGGCGGCGACGCCCGCGTCGGACCGCGGTCCCGGGAGCGCGCCCGCCGGGCGCACCCGGCCGGTGACGGGGTCGATGGCGAGGATGGTCCGGAGCTGGCTGCCCTGGACCTCGCCGCGCCCTCCGACCACGAACACCGTGCCGCCGAGGGTGGCCGCCCCGGCGTGGGTCAGCGGGGCCGGGAGGCGCCCGATGCGCGTGACGCGCCGGGTCGCGGGGTCGAAGACGAGGAGCTGGCGGCTGGCCCCGGCCGCGGTCGAGCCGCCGGCGATGACGAGCCGGCCGCCGACCGCGGCGACCGCCGCGTAGCGCACCGCGACCGGGAGATGGGCCACCGTCCGCGCGGCCGTTCCGGGGCGCCATGCGACGATCGAGTCGAGGGCGCGGGACCCGTCGAAGCCGCCGACGACGTAGGCCGTCCCGCCGAGGGCGGCGGCCGCGGCGTCCGAGACCGGTCCCGGCAGCCGGCCCGCCATCCGGACGGTCCCGCGGGCCGGGTCGACGAGCAGCACGTCCGCGGTCTGGCTCCCGGCGTCCCCGCCGCCGAACACCGCCACGCGACCGCCCGGGGCCGCGGCGGCGGCGTCGTGTCGCGCGCTGGGCAGCGGCGGGCCGGCGCCGGCCGAGGCGCCGCGGAGGACGGTGACGCCCGCCACCGAGGCGTCGCCGGCGTCGAGGCCACCCGCGAGCACGACGTTCGAGCCGCTCGCCGCGGTGGCCGGATCCTGGACGGGCGCCGGCAGGCGGGTGGTGGCGCGGACCACGAGCCGCGCCGGGGCCGGCGCCGCCGGGCGGGCCGGCCGGCCCGCGGCGCCGGTGGTGGTCGCGGGGGTCGCCTGCCCGCCGCCGCACCCGGCCGCCGTGGCGGCGAGCGCCGCCGCCCATCGGCCGGCGCCCCTCACCGGAAGACGCCGGTGTGGCCGAGCGAGTGACGGCCGGGCTGGGGGTAGACCGACAGCCCGTGTGGCTGCGCGCCGACCGGGATGCGCCGGATCAGCCGCCCGGTGCGGGTGCTGATCGCGTAGACCTCGGCGTTGTAGCGGCCCGAGAGCCAGAGCGTGCGCCCGTCGGCGGAGACACCGCCCATGTCCGGGCTGCCGCCGCCCGGCAGGCGCCAGCGTCGCACGACGCGTCGGGTGGCGAACGAGACGACGGAGATCGACCCCTCACCGCGATTGGAGACGTAGAGCCGACGCGAGTCCCGCGAGACGTAGAGGCCGTGGGCGCCCCGCCCGGTGGGCCGGAAGCCGACGACCCGCGGGTGGTGGGCGTCGACGATCCACAGCCCGCCGGCCATCATGTCCGCGACGTAGAAGACCCGCCCGTCGGGCGAGAGCTTCACGTCCTGGGGCATCCCCCCGGCCCGCAGCCGGAGCGTGCGCGTCACGCGCCGGCGCGCGACGTCGAGCCACAGCATGGCCCCGGAGAACTCGCACGAGACGAGCGCGTGCCGGCCGTCGGCGGTGAAGTCCATGTGGTCGGCGCCGCGGCACGGCGCCGGGGTCGAGTGGTCGAGCGCCATCGTCCGCGGGTTGCGGAAGTCCAGCCGGCCGAGCCGCTCGGCCACGACGATCGCCTCGCCGTGCGCCGGCGTGAAGTACATGTTGTAGGGGTCGGTGACGGGGACGGTCCGGCCGGGCCGCCCCGTGCGCGGGTCGATCGCGGTGAGCGAGTTCCCCTGGTCGTTGGTCACCCACAGCGTCTTGAGGTCCCACGAGGGAACGACGTGCTGGGGCTGGGCGCCGACCGCGAAATGGCGCACGATGCGGTAGGTCGACGGGTCGATGACGTCGACGGTGTTCGCGCCGCTGTTCGGCACGTAGACGAGCGAGCGGAAGCCGCGCACCACCGGGCTGAGCCGCCCGGGCCGGTCGGCGGCGTACACGTCGGTCGGGCGCGGCCGGGAGGCGGCGGACGTGCCGGTCGTCGCGACCGAGGGCGTCGATCGGGTCCCGGTCGCGACGGACGGGTGGGTGTCCCCGCACGCCGACATGAGCAGGCCCAGCCCGAGCGCCAGGACGCCGGCGGTCCGCCGCCGGGCCCGGCGCCGGGGGAGCGGAGTCGACCCGGCCGGCATGAGGCTCACCATGGCCACCCGACCTGAAGACCGCCTGAACACGCCTGAACACGATGCCCCCAAGCCGTGGAGGGGCACCACGACGTCGCCCGGCCAGACCCGTTCGCGCCGCCGGGCGACACGCCGCGCCCCGGCGCGCGGACCGGGGCCGGCCTACGCGCCGGGCCGGGGGGCCGGCCTACGCGCCCGGCGCCCGGTAGGAGACCGACCGCTTGCTCGCGTCGTCGACCTGCTCGGGGGTCAGCAGCGGAACGGTCTTGACCGTCGCGCCGCCGGCCGCGTTGACGGCGATGGCCAGCGCCGCGGCGCTCTCGTTGTCCGGCAGGTCCACGAGCACGTAGGCGTCGACGTCGCCGAAGGCGAAGTGGAAGGACTCGACCGAGCCCCCCATGCCCTCGGCGGCCTCGGCCACCGCATCCCGCCGGGACGACCCGCCGGCACGCTGGACCCCCTGGACGCCCTCCGTGGTGTAGGTGGCCTCGATCAGGAACTTCGGCATGGCGGCGGTCTCCCCGGTCGTTGACGTCTGGCGCACCCACACTCTCACGAGGGAGGCGATGAGACAAGCCCCCGCGCCGCCGCGGCGGCGAGCGACGAGCGGCGCTCGCCCATAGAGTTCGCGGTCGTGGCCAACGCCGACGAGCTCGCCGCCAACAACGCGCGCTTCGTCGAGCGATTCGCCACCGGGCACCTCGACGTCCGGCCGTCGCGGAAGCTCGCGATCGTCGCCTGCATGGACTCGCGCCTGGACGTCTTCGGCGCGCTCGGGCTCGAGCTCGGGGAGGCGCACGTGATCCGCAACGCCGGCGGCGTCGTCTCCGACGACGTCATCCGGTCGCTGGCCATCTCGCAGCGGCGGCTCGGCACCGAGGAGATCGTGCTGATCCAGCACACCGACTGCGGGATGCTCAAGATCACCGACGACGGCTTCCGCGCCGAGCTCCAGGCGGCGACCGGGATCGCGCCGGGGTTCGCGATCGAGTCGTTCACCGACCTCGACGCCAACGTGCGCCAGTCGCTCGGGCGCCTGCGCACCTCGCCCTTCCTCGCCCACCGCGACCACATCCGCGGCTTCGTCTACGACGTCGACACCGGCGCGCTGCGCGAGGTCGACGCGCCGGGCCCGTAGCCGAGCGCGCTCCCAGGAAACTCCCAGGCTTCCGTGAAGAATGGGCTCGTGCCCGTCGCCGCGCCCGACCGCGAGCCCCACCGCATCCTCGTCGTCGACGACGAGCCGAACATCGTCGACGTCATCTCGATGGCGCTCCGCTACCAGGGCTTCGCCGTGGAGTCCGCCGGCACCGGCGCCGGCGCGATCGCCGCGGTCTCGCGCTTCCGCCCCCATCTCGTGCTGCTCGACATCATGCTGCCCGACATGGAGGGCTTCGACGTGGCCCGCCGGCTCGGGGCGGACCGGGCCCGGGTCCCGATCATCTTCCTCACCGCGCGCGACGCGACCGAGGACAAGGTGCGCGGGCTCACGCTCGGCGGCGACGACTACGTCACGAAGCCGTTCAGCCTGGAGGAGCTCGTCGCCCGGGTCCGCACGATCCTGCGCCGGGCCGGGCTGGCCGACCCGGACTCCGGCACCCTGACCTTCGCCGACCTCGAGCTCGACGAGGACACGCGCGAGGTGACGCGCGCCGGGCGACCGGTCGAGCTCACGGCGACGGAGTACCGGCTGCTCCGCTACTTCCTGCTCAACCCGCGGCGCGTGCTCACGCGGGACCAGATCCTCGAGCACGTCTGGGACTACGACTTCGGCGGCGACGCGCGCGTGCTCGAGACCTACGTCAGCTACCTGCGCCGCAAGCTCGACGGCGACGGCCCGCCGCTCATCCACACCGTGCGCGGCGTGGGGTACGCGCTGCGGGTCCCGAGGGACTGACCGTGTCGCTGCGCGCCCGGCTCATGGCCGGGCTGCTCGCGCTCTCCGCGGCCGGGCTCCTCACGCTGGCGGCGATCACCTACGCGGAGCAGCGCTCGTTCCTGGAGAGCCGGGTCGACCAGCAGGCGCGCGCCGCGATCCCGGCGGTGGCCCGCGCGCTGGACGAGCGCGGCGCCACGACGCCGGGCGCGAGGACCCCGCCGGACGCCCGCGGGCCCGACGGGAGGCCGCCCGACGGCCCCGGCGGCGGGCCGGGCGGCCCCGAGATCAACCTCCCGCCGGGAACCTACGGTCAGCGGCGGAACGCCGCCGGGAAGGCGGTCGCCTCCGTCGTCCTCGCCTACGGGCAGACGGCCCCGCCGGCGCCGCGGCTCCCGGCGCGGATCCCGAGCGGGAGGCTGATCACCGTCGACGCCGCCGGGAGCTCCGGCCTGCGCTACCGCGTGATCGCCGAGCCGCGGCCGGGCGGCGGCGGCACCACCGTCGTGGCCGTGCCGCTCCGCGACGTGGACGCGACCCTGGATCGCCTGGTCGTGGTCGAGGCGCTCGTCATCGGCGGCGTCCTGCTGCTCCTCGCGCTCGGCGCCTGGTGGGTCGTCGGCCTCGGGCTGCGACCGCTCGACCGCATGGGCGCGACCGCCGGGGCGATCGCGGCCGGCGACCTCTCGCGGCGGGTCACGCCGGCCACCGAGCGCACCGAGGTGGGGCGCCTCGGCCTCGCGCTGAACGCCATGCTCGGGCGGCTCGAGGGCGCGTTCGCCGAGCGCGAGGCGAGCGAGGAGCGGCTGCGGCGGTTCCTCGCCGACGCGGCGCACGAGCTGCGCACGCCGCTCTCCTCGATCCGCGGCTACGCGGAGCTCCTGCGGATCGGCGCGGCCCGCGAGCCCGAAGGACGCCGCGAAGGCCACGGCGCGGATCGAGCAGGAGGCGGCGCGGATGGGCGTGCTGGTCGAGGACCTGCTCACGCTCGCCCGGCTCGACGAGGTGCGCGAGCCGATCCGCGAGGACGGTCGACGTCGCCGCGCTGACCCGTGACGCGGCCGACGACGCCCGGGCCGTCACGCCCGACCGGGAGATCGCGCTCGCCGTGGACGGGCCGGCGATCGTCGCCGGAGACGCCCACCAGCTCCGCCAGGTGCTGGCCAACCTCGTGCGCAACGCGGTCGTCCACACGCCGGCGGGCACCCCCATCGACCTCTCGGTCGCCGGCGACGGCGACGGGCGGGTGCGGATCGAGGTGCGCGATCACGGGCCGGGACTCCCGGCGGGCGACGGGGACGCGCTCTTCGAGCGCTTCTGGCGCTCCGATCCCGGTCGCTCGCGGGGTCGCGGCGGCGCCGGGCTCGGGCTGGCGATCGTGGCCGGGGTCGTGGCGGCGCACGGCGGAGAGGTCCACGCGGCGAACGCTCCCGGTGGCGGCGCGTCGTTCGTCGTGCGACTGCCGGCGGCGGACGCCCGCTGAGGGCCTTCGCGCCCCTCGGCGAGGCCTCAGGCCCGGCCCAGGGTCCTCCCAGGGTCGGCCCGCACGATGGTCGGCGTCCGGGTCGCACGGCCCACGTCAACGACAGGAGGTCCCCATGACCATCGCACCCCGCATCCGCCAGCTCGCCGCCCTGCTCGGCGTCGCGACCATCGGCACCGGCGCCGTGTACGCCGCCGGCACCCAGGCCGACGGAAGCGCCGTCGCCGCGTCGAGCACGAAGTCCGCCCAGACGCGGGAGGGGCCCGGTCGCGGCCCCGACGTCGCGGCCCTCGCCGCGAAGCTCGGCGTCTCCCAGGGCACGCTCCGCCGCGCGCTCGACGCCACCCGGCCGACGCGCCGGACGGGCGACCGGGGCCCGGCCGGCCTCGTCGCCGACCTCGCCACGGCGCTCGGCGTGAGCACGGCGAGCGTCGAGAGGGTCCTCGGCCCGCCGCCCGCCGGCGGTCGGCCGCAGGGCCCGCCGCCGCAGGGCGCCCGGCCGCCGCAGGGCGCGCCGCCGCGCGGCGCCCGGCCGGACGCCACGGCCCTGGCGAAGCGGCTCGCGGCCGGACTCGGGCTCGACCAGGCGACCGTGAAGGCCGCGCTCGTCAAGCTCGAGAAGGCGCACGCGGCCGACCGCGCCGCCCATGAGCAGGCGATGGCCGCGGCCCTCGCCAAGAAGCTGGGGCTCGCGCAGGACACCGTGGCGTCGGCGCTCGCCGCCACCCGGCCGGACCGGCGCTGAGCCGGGCGCGACGACGAGCGTGGGGCGGGCCCGGCCCGGGGGTCGGCCCGACGCAGCGAGGCGGCCGGCTCGGAGCCGGCCGCCTCGTCGTCGCCCGGACCGACCCGCCGAGATCGCACGGGCTCCGGCGTGCGAGCATGCGGGGCACCCGCCGACGACGACCGCCCGGAGGACCGATGGACTTCGAGCCGAGCGACCGCTGCCAGGACTTCCAGGCGCGGCTCGACGCGTTCATGGACGAGCACGTCTACCCGGCCGAGGCGGTCTACGAGGCGCAGCGGCGCGAGTCCGGCGACCCGCACGACCAGCCGCCGGTCATGGAGGAGCTCAAGGCGAAGGCCCGCGAGCGCGGGCCTGTGGAACCTGTTCCATCCCGACCCGGAGCTCGGCGCCGGGCCTGACCAACGTCGACTACGCGCCGCTGGCCGAGATCATGGGCCGCAGCCACATCGCCTCGGAGGCCTGCAACTGCTCGGCGCCCGACACCGGGCAACATGGAGGTCCTGCACGCAGTTCGGCACGCCCGAGCAGCAGGAGCGCTGGCTGCGGCCGCTGCTCGACGGCGAGATCCGCTCGGCCTTCGCGATGACCGAGCCCGACGTCGCCAGCTCGGACGCCACCAACATCGAGCTGCGGATCGAGCGCGACGGCGACGAGTACGTGCTCAACGGCCGCAAGTGGTGGACCTCCGGGGCGCTGCACCCGCACTGCCGGATCATGATCGTGATGGGCAAGACCGACCCGGACGCGCCCGCCCTACCGCCAGCAGAGCGATGATCCTCGTCCCGCTCGACACGCCGGGCGTGACGGTCGTGCGCAACCTGCCGGTGTTCGGCTACGAGGACCAGGAGGGGCACGCGCGAGGTGCGCTTCGAGGACGTGCGCGTGCCGGCGAGCGAACCTGATCGCCGGCGAGGGCGACGGCTTCCTGATCGGCCAGGCGCGGCTCGGCCCGGGCCGCATCCACCACTGCATGCGCGCGATCGGCGCGGCCGAGCGCGCACTCGAGCTGATGTGCCGCGCGGGCGAGCGAGCGCGTCACCTTCGGCGCGCCCGGTCGCGACGCGCGCCAACGTCCAGGACTGGATCGCCGAGTCGCGCATCGAGATCGAGATGGCGCGGCTGCTCGACGCTGAAGACCGCGTGGCTGATGGACACGGTCGGCAACAGCCACGCGCGCATCGGAGATCGCGGCGATCAAGGTCGCCGCGCCGAACGTCGCGCTGCAGGTCATCGACCGCGCGATCCAGGTCCACGGCGGCGGCGGCGTCTCCGACGACTTCCCGCTCGCCTGGATGTACGCCCACCTGCGCACGCTGCGGCTCGCCGACGGCCCCGACGAGGTCCACAAGCTGACGATCGCCCGCCGCGAGCTGCGTCGCCACGCGGCCCGAGGCGGCGGACGACCGCGCGGCGCTCGCCGAGCCGACCAGCCGCGTCTGAGCCCGCCTCGATCGCGATAGGGTCGCGGCCGTCCGCCGAGCCACCGCCAGGAGCGTCACGCCATGCCGCTGAGCCGCCGCGCCGAGCCGACCCCGCGAGAGGCCGTCGCCGACGAGAACGTCGAGCGTCTCGGCGACGAGATGCTCGAGCTGCCGCGTCATCGGCTGGCCGAGCACGGGGTCGAGTCCATCCCGGCCTACGAGCTGCTCCGCGGCGAGCTGCTGCTCGACGGCAGCGCGCGGCTCAACCTCGCCACGTTCGTGACGACCTGGATGCCGGAGGTCGCCGGCCGCCTCATGGCCGACACCGCCGACAAGAACATGATCGACAAGGACGAGTACCCGCAGACCGCGGAGATCGAGGCGCGCTGCGTGAACATCCTCAGCGATCTGTGGAACGCGCCGCGCGGATCGCAGCCGCACGGGCTGCTCGACGACCGGATCCAGCGAGGCGGTGCATGCTCGGCGGCATGGCCCTGAAGTGGCGCTGGCGCGACCGCGTGAAGGCCGCCGGCAAGCCCGCCGAGAAGCCGAACCTCGTCATGGGCGCCAACGTCCAGGTCTGCTGGGAGAAGTTCTGCCGCTACTGGGAGGTCGAGCCGCGCGTCGTCCCGATGGAGGGCGACCGGTTCCACCTCAGCGCCGAGGAGGCCGTCAAGCGCTGCGACGAGAACACGATCGGCGTCGTCGCGATCCTCGGCTCGACCTTCGACGGCAGCTACGAGCCCGTCGGCGGAGATCGCGGCGGCGCTCGACCGCCTCCAGGCCGATTCGGGCCTCGACGTGCCGATCCACGTCGACGCCGCGTCGGGCGGGTTCGTCGCCCCGTTCCTGCACCCGGACCTGGAGTGGGACTTCCGGCCAGCCTCGGGTGCAGTCGATCAACGCCTCGGGCCACAAGTACGGGCTCGTCTACCCGGGCGTGGGCTGGGCGATCTGGCGCGACGAGGAGGCGCTGCCCGAAGGACCTCGTGTTCGACGTGAACTACCTCGGCGGCCACATGCCGACGTTCGCGCTGAACTTCTCCCGGCCCGGCAGCGAGGTGATCGCGCAGTACTTCATGTTCCTGCTCCTCGGCCATGCCGGCTTCACGCGGGTGCAGAGGAACTCCTCCGACATCGCGCAGTACCTCTCGAGCGGCATCGCGGAGATCGGCCCCTACGAGCTCCTCACCAAGGGCGACGAGCTGCCGGTGTTCGCCTTCCGGCTGAAGGACGGAATCGACAACTACACGGTCTTCGACGTCTCCGCCCGGCTGCGGGAGGGGGGCTGGCTCGTCCCGGCCTACACGTTCCCGGAGAACCGCCAGGACCTCTCGGTGCTGCGGATCGTCGTCCGCGCCGGCATGACGCTGGACATGGCCGACCTGTTCCTCGAGGAGCTCCGCCGCCGCACGACCGAGCTCCAGGGGCTCACCGAGCCGCTCCCGGACGCGCTCGCCGCCAAGCACGGCGGGTTCGCGCACTGAGCGGCCGCGGCGCCGTCAGGCCGTCACGGCGCCCGCCGCCGGCAGGCGGACCTCGACGGCGAGGCCGCCGAGGTCGGCGTCGTCGAGGCGCAGCGCGCCGCCGTGCAGCGCCACCTGCTGGGCGACGATGGCGAGCCCGAGACCGGTCCCCGCGGCCGTGGCCGCCGTGCCGCGGGTGAAGGGATCCAGGACGGCCTCGCGCTCGTCGGCGGCCAGCCCCGGGCCGTCGTCCTCGACGCGAAGGACGAGGTCGGGGCCCGCGCGGTCGAGCGCGACCGCGACCCGACCCCCGGGGCGGCCGTGCAGCGCCGCGTTGTCGAGGAGGTTGTCCACGACGAGCCGCAGGCCGCTGGGCCAGCCGTCGAGGGCGGCGTCGCCGATGCGGTCCTCCAGCGCGTAGCCGACCCGCGGGTGACGGCGGCGGGCGGCATGGACGGCGCCGTCGACGAGGTCGCCGAGCTCGACGGGCTCGCGCGGCAGCGCCTCGGCCGCCTCGCCCCGCGCCAGCGCCTGGAGGCCCTCGAGCAGGTGCGTCATCCGTTCCTGCTCGGCCGTCGTCTCGCGCAGGAGCGCGAGCCGCTCCTCCACCGGAAGGCCGGGGTTGCGCGCCAGCGTGTCGAGGTTCGCCCGCAGCCCCGTGAGCGGGGTCCGCAGCTCGTGGCCGGCGTCCGCGGCGAAGCGGCGCGTGGCCATCAGCGCGCGCTCGAGCGCCTCGGTCGAGGCCCGCAGGCGGGCCAGCATCGCGTTGAGCGCGTGGGCCAGCGAGCGCACCTCGTCGGGTCCGTCGTCCTCCGGCAGGGGGCTGTCGAGGTCCCCGGCCCCGCTCACGCGGGCCGCGCCCTCCCGCAGCCGGCCGAGCGGGCGGACGGCGAGCGTCGTGAAGCCCCAGGCGGCGAGGCCGGTGAGGACCAGCGCGCCGAGCCCGAGCAGCAGGACGACCGTGCGGATCCGGTCGACCCGCGCCTCGACCGGCTCGAGGCTCGTGAGGACCTGGAGGCGCAGGTCGCCGCCGGGGGCGAGCGGCGCGGTGAGGGAGCGCCACGGCCGGTCGCCGATCTCGACCGTCGCCAGGCCGTCGCGCGACGGCACCCCGGGGGCCTTCTCGGGGACGTCGCCGCGGCGGTCGACGACCTGGCCCCGGTAGGCGACCTGCACGAAGGTGCCGGCGCCCGCGAGCAGCCCGCCGCGATCTCCCTCCCCCTCGGGCGGCGCGGGGCTGCCCGGCGAGTCGGGCGGGCCCGGCGGGCGGCGCGCGATGTCCTCGGCCCGGCGACGCAGGTCGCGGTCGACGGCGCTGCGCCCGTCCCGCTCGATCTCGGCGAGGAGCACGATCCCGGCCACGGCGCCGGTCAGCGCGACCGCCACGACCGCCGCGACGGCGATGCGGGCGCGCAGGCTGCGCGGGCCCCTCACGGCCGCAGCGCCCAGCCCACCCCGCGCACGGTGTGGAGCAGCCGTGGCTCGCCGTTCGCCTCGAGCTTGCGGCGGAGGTACCCGACGAAGACGTCCGCCACGTTGGTCTCGACGTCGAACGTGTAGCCCCAGACCTGCTCGAGCAGCTGGTCACGCGAGAGCACCTGCCCGGGATGGCGGGCGAAGGCCTCGAGCAGGTCGAACTCCCGCCGGGTCAGCGCGAGGTCGCGCCCCGCGCGGGTGGCGACGCGCCGGCGGCCGTCGACGACGAGGTCGTCGAACACGAGCGGACCGCCCCCGTCGCCGCCGAGGCGCCGCAGGAGCGCGTGCAGGCGGGCGGTGAGCTCGGCGATGGCGAAGGGCTTGACGAGGTAGTCGTCGGCGCCGGCCTGAAGCCCGGCGACCCGATCCTCGACGTCGTCGCGAGCGGACAGGATGCAGACCGGGACGTCGAGGCCGTCCGCGCGCAGGCGCCGCACCACGCTCACGCCGTCGAGGTCCGGCATCGTCACGTCGAGGACGATGACCGCCGGGGGCCGCCGCGCCACGGCCGCGAGCGCGGCCTCGCCGCCCGCCGCCGTGGCCACGGCGAAGCCCTCGAGGCGCAGCGCGCGCTCGAGGGCCTGGCGGACCGAGGCCTCGTCGTCGACGACGAGGACCAGCGGCTCAGCGGCGGGGATGGGTCCCCGCCCCGCGTGGCCTACGGACGGTCACCCGGACCATGATGCGGCAGCGACGCGAACGCCGCCTTGACCTTCTCCTCGGAGATGCCGAGCCGCTTGGCCAGCTCGGCGGCGAACGCGTCGCGGCGTGCGGCCTCGCGCTTCTCCATCGTGGCGCGCAGCTTCGCCAGCGCGGCCGTGACCTTGGCCTGCGGGACGCCGAGCGCCTTCGCCAGGGCCGCGGCCGAGGGGCCGAATCCCCGCGGGCCGGGGCCACCCGGGCCGGGGACCACCCGGACCGCGATCGCCGGGGCCGTCGGGACCGTGGCCGGGGCCGCCGGGACCACCCGGACCGCGATCGCCGGGGCCGTGGCCGCCGCGCCCCACCGGCGGACCGATCTTCCGCAGGGCCGCCTGGAGCTTCGCGGTGCTCACGCCCAGCGAGGCGGCGAGCCCGTCGAGCGACGGCGGCGAGCCGCCCTGCGGGCGGTTGGCCTCGAGCGCCGCGCGCACCTTGGCGACCTCGATCCCCAGCGCCGTGGCGAGCGCGGTCGCGAAGCCGTCGCGGCCCATGTCGCGCCGGCCGTCCGGACGGCCGGGCCGGAGCTTGTCGAGCGCGGCGGTGACCTGCGCGGTGGAGACGCCGAGCTCGGACGCCAGCGCCTTGGCGAAGTCCGCCCGGTGGTCGGACCTCCCCCCGGCCCGGGCCGCAGGTCCTGGAGCGCGGTCCGCAACTTGGCGGCCTCGACGCCCAGCTTCGCGGCGAGGGCGTCGAGGCCGGGACCGCCCGGCCCCGGAGGGCCGTGATCGCGCCAGCCACGAGGGCCGGCGTCCGCGGCGGAGGACCGGGCCTTCGCGCCGCGCGCCTCGGCCGAGCCGTCGCCCGCCTGGCTCCCGAGGGCGTAGGCCCCCGACGCGAGCACCACGGCGGCGGTGGCCGCGGCGGCGGCCTGCTTTCCGCGAGTCGTCATGTCATGTCACCTCTGAGGGGTCGAGAACGGGGCGGAGCGCCCCCGGACGACGACCAGCGTCACGGCGCCGCCTGTGGGGACGCTAAGAGATCGGCCTCGTGATCCCTAAGGGACCTCTCAGGCATCTCTTAGCACGATCTCAGCGGGCCCCGCGACCCTGGCCGCATGTCCCGCACCGCATCCCCCTCCTGGTGGCGGCCCACGTGGCGCCGCCTCGTCGTCGGCACCGTCGTGCTGTTCCTCGTCGTCCTCGCGTTCCTCGCCGGCCGGCTGCGCGCCGGGCTGGATCCCGCGCAGGCCGCGCTGAGCGCGACGCGATCGCCGGCCGGTTCCGCCGGCGGCACGACCGCCACCGGCAGCTCCGAGTCGAGCGGCTCCGAGTCCGGTGACTCCGGGTTCCTCTTCGGCGACGAGGCCGAGGGCGGCGGCTCGAGCGGCGCGGGGGCCGCGACGCAGGACCCGAGCCCCCCGACGACCCAGGCCTCGTGAACCGCGTCGACGCCCGATTCCCCTCGATGGGCACCGAGGCGAGCGTGCGCCTGGAGTCCGACGTCGTCGCCGCGGAGGATCTCGAGCGCCACGCCGCGGGGATCCGGGCGCGGCTCGAGGAGGCCGAGGCCGCGCTCACGCGCTTTGACGCCGGCAGCGAGCTGAGCGCCCTGAACCGCGACCCGCGGGCGGCGGTGCCCGCCTCGCCGCTCGTACGCGCGCTCGCCCGCGCCGCCCGCTGGGCCGGCGAGCGCAGCGGCGGGCTGGTCGACGCGACGCTGCTCGGCCCGCTGGAGGCGGCGGGCTACGGCACCTCGCGCGCCGGCCTCGCCCCGGCCGCGCTCGACGACGCGCTCGACGCCGCACCGCCCCGTCGCCCGGCCGCGCCGCACCCCGCCCGGGCGTTCGCGCCGATCCAGGTCGCCGGGCGAGCGGTGCTCCGCCCGCCCGGCACGCGGCTGGACTCCGGCGGGCTGGGGAAGGGACTCGCCGCGGACCTCGCCGCGGCGAGCCTCCCCGCCGGGGTGCGCTACGCGATCTCCTGCGGCGGCGACCTCGCGGTCGGCGGAGCGGAGCGGAGCGCGCCGTGGGAGGTGGCGGTGACGGACGCGCGCACCGGCGTCGAGGCACATCGCCTCCGCGTGCGGGCCGGCGGCATCGCGACGTCGGGCATCCATGCGCGCCTCTGGCGCCGGAGGGACGGCGCGTACGCGCATCACGTCCTCGACCCGGCGACCGGACGCCCCGCGTGGACGGGCCTCGTCGCCGCGAGCGCCGTCGCCGCGAACGCGCTCGAGGCCGAGGTGCTCGCCAAGACGGCGCTCCTCGCCGGGCCCGGTCGGGCGCGGGAGCTGCTCCGCCGTCGCGGGGGCGTGCTCCAGCACGACGACGGCCGGATCGAGATCGTGGCCGCGGCCCGCGTCGTGCGGGTCCGCCGGCCCGGGCCGAAGGCGGTCGCGGCATGATCGGCACGGACCCCCTCGACCAGGCCTGGTGGCTGGCGGCGCGCTCCGCCGGCGTCGTCGCCTACCTGGCGCTCAGCGCGTCGGTCGTGCTCGGCCTGACCATGGCGGTGCGGATCGCTCCCGTGCGGGCCCGCCCCGGGCTCCGGGTGCTGCACGAGCGCGTCGCGCTCATCGCGCTCGGCGCGCTCGGCGCCCACGCGCTGTTCCTGCTCGGAGACGGGTGGCTGCACCCGGGGCTGGGCGGCGTGCTCGTGCCGTTCGCGATGGGCTACCGCCCGCTCTGGACCGGGCTCGGCATCCTCGGCGGCTACCTCGCCGTCGCGCTCTCGCTCTCCTACTACCTGCGCCGGCGCCTCGGCACCCGCCGGTGGCGCAGCGCGCACCGCTTCATCCCGTTCGCCTGGGCGCTGGCCACCGTCCACGTGCTCGGCGCGGGCACCGATGCGGGCAGCGTGTGGCTCGAGGCCCCGCTCGCGCTGTCGGTCGGCGCGATCGCCATCCTGCTCGGCTACCGGGTGGTGGTCGGGCGCCGGCCGGCGCGCCGCGTCGAGCCGGCCCCGCCGGGTCGCGTCGCGTCCCCGAGCGCCGGCTGACCGGCGACCGCGACCGGGCGCCCGACGCCATCCCCGGATGGCGATAGCGTCGTCGCGCGGCCCGCCGGCCCGGCCTACCGATGCTCCCCGTCGACGCGACCTCGTTCTTCCTCGTCACGCTCACCGCGACGGTCGCGGCGCTCGTCGTCGTGCTCGTGCCCGGGCGCTTCGCGCCACCCGTCGTCGTGCTCGAGCTCCTGCTCGGCATCCTCATCGGCCCGCAGCTGCTCGACGTCGCGAAGCCCGACGACTTCATCACCTTCCTCTCGAACCTCGGCCTCGGGATGCTGTTCTTCTTCGCCGGCTACGAGATCGACTTCGAGCGGATCAAGGGCCGGCCGCTCGCGCTCGGCGCCCGGGGCTGGGGACTCTCGCTCGCGCTCGCCTACGGCATCGGCGGACTCCTCGCGACGGACGGCATCGTGCTCTCGTTCCTCTACACGGGGTCGGCGCTGGCCACCACGGCGATCGGCACGCTGATCCCGATCCTGCGGGACTCGGACGAGCTGCACACGAGGTTCGGGACCTTCCTCCTCGCCGCCGGGGCCTGTGGCGAGTTCGGCCCGATCCTCCTCGTCACGCTCGTGCTCTCGACGCAGCACCCGCTCCACGAGGCGCTGATCCTCGTGGGCTTCATCCTGCTGGCGATCGCCGTGGCGGTCCTCGTCGGTCCGCGGGGTCGGAAAGGGCTGGACGATGGTGGAGAAGACGCTCGAGTCGAGCAGCCAGCTCGGCGTGCGCCTGGCGGTGCTGCTCGTGTTCGGGCTCGTGGGGCTCGCCTCCGAGCTCGGCCTCGACCTGCTGCTCGGCGGCTTCGTCGCCGGGATGATCACGCGCGTCGCGCTGCGCGGCCGCGAGGTCGAGGTCTTCGAGTCCAAGCTCACGGCGATCGGCTTCGGCCTGCTCATCCCGTTCTTCTTCGTGACGAGCGGGATGAACTTCGACCTCGACGCGCTCGTCTCGAGCAGCGGGGCGCTCCTGCGCCTGCCGCTCTTCCTCGTCCTGTTCCTCGTCGTCCGCGGGGTGCCGGCCCTCCTGCTCTACCGTCGCGACCTGGCCTCGCGCGAGCGGGTGACGCTGGCCGTCTTCTCGGCCACGCAGCTCCCCCTCGTCGTGGCGATCACGACGGTCGCCACCGAGACCGGCCACATGCGGACCGTGACGGCGGCGGCCCTCGTCGGCGCCGCGATCCTCTCCACGCTGATCTTCCCGTTCGTCGGGCTCGCGCTCCGGCGCGGCGCCGGCGACGCCCCCGCGCCGGGGCCCGCGCCGGCCGCCCCGCAAGCGGTATAGTTGCGGGCGCAATGAGTTTGCCGGCGGACACCCACCTCGGCCCGGTCACCCTCAGGGTCGCCGATCTCGACGCGATGGCCGCGTTCTACGCGGGCGCGATGGGGCTTGCGGCGGCCGAGCGCGACGGCGACCGCGTCCGGCTCGGAGCCCGGCCCGGAGCCCCGCTGGTGGAGCTGCTCGGCCACCCGGGCGCCGCGCCGCGCCCGGCACGCACGACCGGGCTCTTCCACCTCGCCGTGCTCGTCCCCGGCCGCCCGGAGCTCGCTGCGGCGATCCATCGCCTGCTCGCCGCCCGCGGGCGGCTGACCGGCGCGAGCGACCACCTCGTCAGCGAGGCGGTCTACCTCGAGGACCCGGAGGGCAACGGCATCGAGATCTACCGCGACCGCCCGCGCGAGGAGTGGCAGCGCGACGGCGACGAGCTTCGCATGGCCACGATCCCGCTCGACCTCGACGGGGTGCTGGCGGCGCTCCCGGCCGGCGGGCCCGCCGCGGCGATCGACCCCGCGGCGACCATCGGGCACGTGCACCTGAACGTCGCGGACCTGGCGGCGAGCGAGGCGTTCTACGTGGACGCGCTCGGCTTCGACGTGACGGTCCGCGGGTATCCGGGCGCCCTGTTCGTGTCGGCCGGCGGCTACCACCACCACCTCGGCCTCAACACCTGGGCCGGGCCGGGCGCGCCCCCGCCGCCGGCCGGCTCGCGCGGGCTCGAGCGCTTCGAGGTGCTGCTGCCCGACGGCGCCAGCGCTCGCCGCGGCGTCGGACCGCGTCCTGGCGGCCGGACTCGAGGCCGAGCGCGACGCCGACGGCGCGCTCGGGGTCACCGACCCCTCGGGGAACCGACTCCGCCTTCGCGCCTAGGCCCTACGCCGGCTGGGTCGCACGCGCCGCGTTCGCGACGATCGCGTCGACGATCGCCGGCCAGGCGCCGCGCGGCAGGTCGTGTCCCATGCCGGGGATCACCACGAGCTCCGCCCCGGGGATCGCCGCGGCCGTCGCCCTGCCGCCCCCGACGGGGATCAGCGGGTCCTCCTCGCCGTGGATCACCACCGTGGGGACGTCGAGCTCCCGCAGCGCCGCCGTCCGGTCGCCGGACGCGACGATCGCCATCATCTGTCGCGCGGTGCCGTTCGGGTTGGGGCCGCGGTCGTAGGCCCGACCGGCGACGTCGCGCACCCACGCCTCGTCGCGGTCGAAGCCCGGTGACCCGATCACCGCGACGGTGCGCACCGCCCACTCGATCATCCCCGCGCGGTCGGCGGGCGGCGGGGTCAGCAGAGCCGGCAGCGCCTGGGCCTTCGGCATCGAGACCGCGCGGTCGCCGGTGGTGGACATGATCGAGGCCAGCGAGCGCACACGGGAGCGATGCCGGATCGCCAGGGTCTGGGCGATCATCCCGCCCATCGAGGCGCCGACCACGTGCGCCGCCTCGACGTCGAGGTGGTCGAGCAGGCCGGCGGTGTCGTCGGCCATGTCCTCGAGCGTGTAGGCGGCCGAGGCGGCGTCACCCGCGAGCGCGGCCATCGGGTCGGGCGCGGGCCCGCCCTCGATCGACGTCGAGCGCCCCGCGTCGCGGTTGTCGAATCGGATCGGGCGAAAGCCGCGGGCCGCGAGGTCGGCCACGAGGTCGTCGGGCCAGAAGATCATCTGGGTCCCGAGTCCCATGACGAGCAGCATCGGCGCGGCGTCCGGCCGGCCCGACACCTCGTAGGCGAGCTCGATCTCGCCGATCCTCGCGCGCTGCTCGCTCATGTCGGCCCCGAGACGACGGACGCCCCCCGCACGAGGCGAGGGGCGTCGCGACGATTCGGTCGTCGAGCGCCGCTCCTAGAGGGGAGTGACGTTGACGGCCTTGGGGCCCTTGTCGCCGGGCTCGGCGTCGAAGCTGACCTTCGCGCCCTCGGCGAGCGAGCGGTAGCCGTCGCTGTTGATCGCGGTGTGGTGGACGAAGAGGTCCTTGCCCCCATCGTCCGGGGTGATGAAGCCGAAGCCCTTCTCATCCTTGAACCACTTCACGGTTCCGGTTGGCATGTTTCCTCCACTGTGGTGTGCTCTGCGAACGTGGAGGTGCTGTGGGGCGACGACCGACGGGCGCTGGCACGGCTTTGCCGGACATCGTCGTCCAGCCTTGTCGGCGCGACCATAGCAAGCGGGCTACGCGGTCGACCGGCACGGGTCATCCCCGGCGAGGGCGGGATCGAGCGAACCGGAGCTCGTCGGGCGCCCACCAGGGATGGGCCTCCACGGTCCGCACGGAGCGGCGGCATCCCGCGGGCATGATCCGCTCGAGGATCTGGCGGGAGCGCCCGCGCGGGACCGGGCCCGCGACGCCATCGGAGCGGACCCAGGCGATCCGCCCGCGCCGGTCGCGCGCCACGAGCACGACATCCACCTGCCGCAGCTGCCGGCGGCTGCGCACGGTGCCGACGACGACGCACCGCCGGAGGTCGGCGCGCACCCGGGTCACGGACGCCGGTGGAGGGGCCGTGCGCCGGAAGCCGCCGTCCGCGTGCATCCGGATCCCGAAGCGTCGCGTGGCGCGCGCGAGCGCCGGCCGCCCGTCGAGCCAGTCGATCACGACGGCGGTCTCTCCGGGCGGGATCGACGGCGCCGCCCAGAGGTCCTCGACGGCGTCGGGCTCGCCGATCCCCCGGCCCGATCGATCCCGGAACTCGCCGACGGGCGCGACGTCGAGCGCCGTCCGCGTCCGGCTCGTGTTGCGGACCACAGCGGCGTAGAGCGCGCCGTCGGTCACCGGCACCACCACCTGCTCGACGATCCGCAACGCCCGGTCGGCGCGCGTCAGCGGCGAGACGTCGGAGGAGAAGTACCCGAAGATCGCGGCGGCCGGCAGCCCGATCCACAAGAGCGCGCCGACGACGAAGGCACCGGCCCCGAGCGCCGCCTCGACGACGGCCTCCCGGGCGCCGGCCCAGCCGCCCCGGCGCAACGCCTGCCCCGCCCGGCGCACGTTTCGCGCGGGCGCATGTCCGAGCAGGCGCGTCACCGCCGCCGGCTCGAGGCCGAGCCCGTGATCGCGGCAGTGAGCGGCGAGGTCCGCGGCGCCGTGCACGACGAGCACCTCCGCGTCGTACTCCTCGGCGAGCGCGCGGAGGTGGTCGGCGGTCGCCGCGTCGGCGGTCGCCGGCTGGACGAGCCAGCGCGCACGCGCGTGCTCGGCCCGGAAGCCGTCGGCGTGCACGTCGAGCGCTCCCCACGCCTCGACGACGCCCGTGACCGACCCGCGCCAGTCGGCCGGCGGGAAGACGAACGCCGCGTGTGCCTCGGACGGGTGCCAGGCGTAGATGCCGCAATCGCAGGCGCTCGCCGGAGCCGGATGATCGTGGTGCAGGCAGTGTGCCTTCAGCGCCGCTCCGTGCGGCGGCCACGCCGCGTTGTGCACCTTGGCCGCGAGCCGTGGGCGCCGGCGCCGGGACGAGCAGGTCCATTCCCGGAGCCCGTGGACGACCCCGGGCACCACCGGAGGACCGGCGGGCATCACGGCGCCACCGCCGGCTCGCGCTCGCGATCCGGCGCCTCCACGGGCCCGGGCGCCGGCCCTGGGTCAGGCTCGGGCTCGGGCGCCCGCGCCGGCTCGGGCTCGGGCGCCGGCGTCTCGATCGGGACCACGATGATCCGTCGCGATGGGCCGGGGAGGGTCATGACGACCCACGGGTCGCCGCCGACGGCGGGAGTCTGACGGCCGGGCGACGGGCGCTCCACGAGCGCCGGCCGCCCGACGTCAACGGCCTACTTCACGCGCACCCGCATGCTCATCCCGCTGTGGACCGTGCACACGATGACGAACGAGCCGCGCCGCTTGAAGCGGTGGGCGTAGCGGTACCCGCGCACCCGCGTCGAGGAGCCGAAGCTGCGGGCGGTGACGTTGTGCGGCTGGCCGTTGCGCCGCGACCACGACCAGGTGACCTTCGCGCCCCTGCGAATCGTGACCCGCGTGGGCGAGAAGCGGTTGTCCTTCACCGTCACGCGCGCCGAGGCGGCGGTCGCGGTCGGACCGCCGGCCGCGGTGGCGGCGACGGGAACGGCGGTCGCGAGCAGCGCGCCGGCGGCGATCAGCGCGAGGGCGGGGCGGCGGGTGGGGCGGGACATCGTCGATCTCCTCGGTGACGGCCGGAATGGCTCCGGCGACGGTAGCAAGCTTTTCGCACTCCGGGTGCGGAAACCCTCGCGGACGCGCCGAGTTGCGGTCGGGCCCGGACCGAGGGCCCGGGCCCCGGGGTTCGCGGCCGGACGCCCGCTCCGCTTGACCCGGCTCGCCGGGCGCGGATAGGGTCGCGCTCGATGCCGGGGAGGAGGCTCGCCGTGCGGCCCGGAGGGCCCGCCGCCGTGATCGTGGCGCTCGCCGCGGCGCTCCTCGCGCTCGCGCTCCCGGCGCTCGCCGCGGCGCATCGTCCGCCGGCCGACCTCTCGGGCGTCGACCTCTCCACCGCGGACCGATGCGACCCGATCGCGCCGGCGCGCTGCCTGCTGCCCTTCCCGAACGACTACTTCACCCGCCACGACCCGGACAGCCCGACGACCGGGACGCGGCTCGCCCTCGACCCGCGCTCGATGCCGCGCAACGCGGCCGGCGTCGCGGTCGACCCCGCCGACCTCAACCGCTCCGACGGCTTCAGCCCCGGCCAGCCGATCGTCGTCAAGGTGCCGGGGCTCGACACCCCGGCGGCCCTCGAGCAGACCGGGGCGGCGCCGATCACCGACATCGGCCGCAGCCTGCGCCGCGACCAGCCGATCGTCGTGATCGACGCCCGCACGCTGAAGCGGGTGCCGATCTGGTCCGAGCTCGACGCGACGGCGCCGTCGCCCGCCACGACGACGCTCATCACCCGCCCGGCCGTCAACTGGCGCGAGGGCCGCCGCTACATCGTCGCCCTGCGGCGCCTGCGGGCGGCGGACGGGAGCGTGCTGCCGGCGCCGAAGGTCTTCACGGCCTACCGCGACCGGGAGTGGACGCGGGAGCCGGTGATCGAGAAGCGGCGCCCGCACATGGACTGGGTCATGCGCCGCCTCGCCCGGGCGGGCGTTGCGCGCGGCGGCCTCTACCTCGCCTGGGACTTCACGGTGGCCAGCCGCCGCGGGCTGACCGACCGCGCCCGCGCGATCCGCGACGACGCCTTCGCGCAGCTCGGGGAGACGAACACCGGCAACCTGCGGACCGACGGCGTCGCCCCGCCCTACGCGATCACGAGCGTCGAGGAGTTCACCCCGGCGCAGAACCCGGACACCGCGCGACGGATCCGCGGGACGGTCGAGGTGCCGTGCTACCTGAACCAGCCGGGCTGCCCGACCGGCGCCCGCTTCGCGCTCACGCCCGGCGGCCTCGGCCTCCCGCAGCGCGCCCCGGGCAACGTCATCCAGGCGCCGTTCATCTGCGACGTCCCGCGCTCGGCCGTCGCGCCCGGCGCGGAGCCCGCCCGCCCGGTGATCTACGGCCACGGCCTGCTCGGCGACCCGGTCGAGCTGACCGCGGGCCAGTTCCAGGCCGCGCGCAACCGCGGCAACCTCGTCTTCTGCGGCACGCCGTGGATCGGGATGTCGGCCGGCGACCTGGGGACCGTCGCGCAGATCCTCGGCGACCTGAACAAGTTCCCCGCGCTCGCCGACCGCGTCCAGCAGGGCTTCGTGGACTTCCAGTACCTCGGCCGGCTGATGATCCATCCGCGGGGCTTCGGGGCCAACCCGGCCTTCCAGAAGGCGGACGGCAGCTCCGTGCTCTCGACGCAGCGCCTCTACTACAACGGCAACAGCCAGGGCGGCATCCTCGGCGGCGCCCTGAGCGCGCTCGGCATCGACTTCACCCGCGCGGTGCTCGGCGTGCCGGGGCAGAACTTCTCGACGCTGCTCCAGCGCTCGACCCAGTTCGTCCGCTTCTCGCCGCTGCTGGCGAGCGCCTACCCCGACCCGATCGACCGGCAGCTCGGGCTCTCGATGATCCAGCTGCTGTGGGACCGCGCCGAGGCCGACGGCTACACGCAGCACCTCACGCGCCGCCCGCTGCCCGGGACGCCGCGCAAGCAGGTGATCCTGCTCGAGGCCTTCGGCGACCACCAGGTCGCGAACGTCGCGACCGAGACCGAGGCCCGCACGATCGGCGCGCGACTGCGCACGCCGGCGCTCGACCCCGGGCGCAGCCTGGACGTCCGCCCGTTCTGGGGGATCCGGCCGATCGCCTCCTACCCGCACCGCGGGTCCGCGCTCGTCGTGCTCGACACCGGGCCGCTGCGGACGGTCGGCGGGCAGAGCCTCGGCACGCCGCCGTCGCCGCTGACCAACACGGCCCAGACCGTCGGGAACGACCCGCACGGCTCCGGCGGCGACGAGCCGTGGGTCTACGAGATGGTCGACGCGTTCTTCCGCCCGCACGGGGTCGTGATCGACCCGTGCGCCGGGAAGCCCTGCTACGCGGACGGCTGGACGGGGCCGTAGCGCCCGGGCGCCGCGCCGCGCCGCGCCGCGCCGGGCTGGGCGGCGGCGGCGTTCGGGTGCACGCGGCGAGTGTCGGCGAACAGCAGGATCGACGGCGGCGGCGTTCGGGTGCACGCGACGGGCGCCCGGCGAACAGCGGCATCGAAGACATCTGGCGGCCGGATCCGGGCGGCCCCCGCGATCCGGCTGCGATTTCCCCCGCCGGGCGGGCAGAATCGCAGCCGCGTCCGGGAGCGTCGCAGCGCCGATCACCGCCCCTTCCCTGCCGCCGTTCGCCCGACGCCGGCCGCCAGGCCGACTCGCGCAGCGCGGCCGACACACCAGCCGCGTCCGGCGCCCCGCCGCCCTACCGCGAGAAGACGCCCGTCGCCAGGACCCGCATGCGCGCCCACGGGATGCCGTCGGTCGGGCTGCGGTCGAGCCCGTCCCCGGTCTGGTCGGCGAGCTCGTCGCGGATCAGGTTGCCCCAGTAGCCCCCCGGCGGGTCGCCGCCGAGCGCTGACCAGTCCACCGTGCCGCCGTGGCTCGCGTCGAGCTCCATCAGCAGGGCGTAGCGGTTCGCCTGGCCGCTCCCGTCGACGATCACCACGCCGTAGCGCTGGAGCGCGCGGCAGACCATCCGCAGCATCCGGGTCTCCGGCCCGGACGGGTCGCGTCCCGGCACGGTGCGGGCCGCGCAGTCGACCGCCGGGTCGAGCTGGAGGCGCATCCCCATGTCGATCGGGGAGCTGTCGCCCTGGTCGGAGCGCGTGGCGGGCAGGCGGTGGCGGGCGCTGATCTGCGGCGCGGTCATGCGCAGCGCGTGGCGGATCTCGCCCTGGGCCACGTCCCAGCCGCGCAACAGCCCGACCCACGAGAGGCCGCTGCCGGTGCCGTAGCCGGCGAACGGCAGCCCGTCGCTCTCGCGCCCGTAGCGGAAGAGCCCGTAGCCCTGCGCGGAGATCGTCCGCGCGGCGTGGTCGATCGTCGCCCGGAACAGCCGCAGCTCCACGCGGGGTCCGTACTTCGGGTGGCTGGGGTCGAGGACGACGAGCGGCGCGTCGTCGGCCAGTGAGCCGCCCGGCGTCGCGCCCGCGGGCACCCGCCAGCCGAAGGTCGCGCCGCCGGCGTGGATCGTGTAGGTCGCGTCGCCCGGGCCGGCGACCCACACGCCGGGCACCCCGCCCTCGTCGAGCATCGCCACGCGCTCGCGCGTCATCGCGTCGGTCATCGCGGCGACGACCGCGGTCGAGGCCGGGTCGGTCGTCGCGTCGGCCGGGATCGGCTCGTTGAAGGCCCCCGCGTAGCGCCCGCCGTAGCGATAGGGCAGCGACTCGGCGGGGAACGCGTCGAGCGGGCCGGGCACGGCGGGCGGGAGGGCGGCGGGCGGCGCGCCGGACGGCTGCGTGGCGGGCTTCGCGTGCCCCCCGCCGCGCTCGGAGAGGGCGATCCGGCCGACGACGAGGCGCCGCGCACAGCGGCGGCGGACCCCGCCGGGGTTGGCGAGCACCACGGCCACGCGGTGGCGCCCCGCCGGCGCGCGCAGCCGCCAGCGGTAGGTGCGCCACGCGCGGCGCACCCGGGCGCGGCGCGCGGCGCCGCGGTCGATGCGGACCGAGAGCACCGGAGCGGTCCGGCACCGCCTGCCGCGTGCGGTCACGGCGATGCCGGTCAGCCGGCCGGTGCGCAGGCGCCCGGCCGCGGCCCGCCCGCCGGTGAGCAGCAGGTGGCGCTGGGGTCCGGCGCCGATGGCGCGCGCACCCGCCGGGGAGCTTCAGGTCCGCGCCGCGGAGGCCGGCGGCCGTCGCGGGCCCGGGTGCGAGCAGGGCCGCCGCGCAGGCGGCGAGGAGGATCGCAAGCCCGGGACGGCGCGGGACGTGAGCGCGGAAGGCGAACATGAACTTGGACGGCTGGGCGGGGCGCAGGCCCTCGGGGGGCGTCGGCGGCAGACCGAGCCCGCATGAGTGTGACGCGAAGAGTCGGCAGATGTCGCGGATCGAGCGAATCTGAAACGGCACACCTCATCCTCGACCGGGATTGGGGTATTTTGAGGGGACGACCCCGAGACGACGGAGACGCATCCCATGGCGGACCAGCACCCCGAGACCATCGCCCTGCACGGCGGCCAGGAGCCGGACCCGACGACGAACGCGCGCGCGGTCCCGATCTACCAGACGTCCTCGTACGTCTTCGACGACACCCAGCACGCCGCCGACCTCTTCGCGCTGGCCGTGCCGGGCAACATCTACACGCGGATCATGAACCCGACCCAGGAGGTGCTCGAGAACCGCCTCGCGCAGCTCGAGGGCGGGGTCGGCGCGGTCGCGCTCGCCTCGGGCCAGGCCGCGGTCGTCTACTCGGTGCTCAACCTCGCGCGGGCCGGCGACAACATCGTCTCGGTCACGCAGCTCTACGGCGGGACCTACAACTTCTTCGCCCACACCCTGCCCCAGTACGGCATCGAGGTCCGCTGGGCCGACGCCGACGACCCCGGCGCGGTGGCCGGCCTCGTCGACGATCGGACCCGGCTCGTGTTCGGCGAGACGATCGGCAACCCACGGGTCAACGTGCTCGACGTGCCGGCCTGGGCCGAGGCGGCCCACGCCCACGGGCTCCCGCTGGTCATCGACAACACGGTGCCGACGCCGATCCTCAGCCGGGTCTTCGACCTCGGGGCCGACATCGCGGTCCACTCGCTGACGAAGTTCATCGGCGGCCACGGCACCTCGATCGGCGGGGCGATCGTCGACTCGGGGAACTTCGACTGGGTCGCCAACGCCGACCGATTCCCCGGGCTGACGCAGCCCGATCCGTCCTATCACGGGGTCGTGTGGGCCGACGCGCTCGGGCCGGCCGCCTACATCGGGCGGATCCGCACCGTGCTGCTGCGCAACATGGGCGCGGCGATCTCGCCGTTCAACGCGTTCCTCTTCCTCCAGGGGCTGGAGACCCTGCCGCTGCGGATGGAGCGCCACTCCGAGAACGGGCTGGCCATCGCCCGCCACCTCCACGGCCACGACGCGGTGAGCTGGGTCTACTACCCGGGGCTCGACGACTCGCCCTACAAGGCCGTCGCGGACCGGGTCCTGAGCGGCGGCTACGGTGCGCTCGTGACCTTCGGGGTGAAGGGCGGCGCCGAGGCCGGCAAGGCGTTCATCGAGAGCCTCGAGCTGTTCAGCCACCTCGCGAACATCGGCGACGCGAAGTCGCTGGCGATCCACAACGCCTCCACCACGCACTCCCAGCTCAACGCGGAGGAGCTCGAGGCCGCGGGCGTGACGCAGGACACCGTGCGCCTGTCGGTCGGCATCGAGAACATCGAGGACCTGATCGCCGACCTGGACCAGGCGCTGGCCAAGGCGGGCGTGCCGACGCCGGCGTGACCGCGACGGCGGGTCTCGGCCTGGTCGAGACCCGGCGGGTCGTCCTCTTCGACGAGGACGACCCGCTGCTCCTCGCCTCGGGCGAGACCCTCGCCCCCGTCGAGGTCGCCTACGAGACCTACGGCGAGCTGAACGCGGAGCGCTCGAACGCCGTCTTCGTCTGCCACGCGCTGACCGGCGACGCCCACGCGGCCGGACACCACGGCGACCCCGAGCGCCGTGGCTGGTGGGACAACCTGATCGGGCCGGGCCGGCCGCTGGACACCGACCGGCTGTTCGTGATCTGCCCCAACCTGCTCGGCGGCTGCCAGGGCACGACCGGCCCGAGCTCCGAGCAGCCCGGGGCCGGCCGGCCCTACGGGCTGCGCTTCCCGCTCATCACCGTGCGCGACCTCGTCACGGCCCACCGCGCGCTGTGCGCGCACCTCGGCGTGCCGCGACTGCTCGCGGCGATCGGCGGGTCGCTCGGGGGAATGCAGGCGCTCCAGTGGGCGATGGACGACCCCGACGCGATGGACGGTGCGGTCCTGGTGTGCGCCAGCGCGAAGCTCAGCGCCCAGAACATCGCCTTCTCCGCCGTCGCGCGCGAGGCGATCATGCGCGACCCCTCGTTCGCCGGCGGCGACTACTACGCGAGCGGCCGCCAGCCGGACCTCGGGCTCGCGCTGGCGCGCATGACCGCGCACATCACGTACCTCAGCGAGGAGGGGATGCGCCAGAAGTTCGGCCGCCGCAAGCAGGACCCGGACAACCACGACCCGGGCTTCGAGGTGGACTTCCAGGTCGAGAGCTATCTGCGCCATCAGGGCGACACGTTCCCCGACCGCTTCGACGCGAACTCCTACCTCTACTTCACGCGCCTGCTCGACTGGTTCGACCCGTTCGGCGAGCCGGACGCCGACGCGAAGCTCGCGGCGATGCGCACGCGGTTCCTGCTCGTGAGCTTCGACACCGACTGGCGCTTCGGGACCGAGCACTCGAAGGCGATCCTCCGTCGCCTCGCCCGGGCCGGCGTGCCGACGACCTTCCGCGAGGTCGAGTCCCCCTGGGGGCACGACAGCTTCCTGCTCGACGTGCCCGAGTACCACCGCACGGTCGCCGGGTTCGTCGAGCGCCTCGCGGCCGAGCGCGGCGTGGGGTGAGCCCGGCGCTGGACATCGCGGGCGACGGGTGAGCCTGCGGCCCGACCTCGCGCTCGTCGCCGGCCTCGTGCCGGCGGGCTCGCGGGTGCTCGACCTCGGCTGCGGGGACGGCGCGCTGCTCGCCGCGCTCATCGCCGACCGGGGCTGCTCGGGCTGGGGCGTGGAGCTCTCCGACGAGGGGTTCCACGCCTGCCTGGCCCGCGGGGTGCCGGTGATCCAGGGCGACGTCGACCGCGGCCTCGACGACGTGGACGACGACGAGGTCGACGTCGTCGTGCTGAGCGAGACGATCCAGGCGCTCCACCGCCCGGCGCTCGCGCTGCGCGAGATGCGGCGGGTCGCGGAGCGGGGGATCGTGTCGCTGCCGAACTTCGGCCACTGGCGGCTGCGCGCGCAGCTCCTGCTGCGCGGCCGGATGCCGGAGTCGGCCGAGCTGCCCTACGCCTGGCACGAGACGCCGAACATCCACCTCTGCACCCTGCGCGACTTCGAGGCGCTCGCCCGCGACGAGCGGCTGCGCGTCGTGCGCCGGATCGCGCTCGACGAGCGCCACGAGCCGGCGGGCGGCGCGGCGGCCGGCGGGCGGGCGGCGAACCTGCTCGCGGCCGGGGCGGTCTACGTGCTCGAGCGAGGCTGAGCGAGCCAGGCGCGCACCTCGGCCCCGTGCTCGTCGAGCCGCGGGGGCGGGCGGCGCGCGCCGACGCCGCCGCCGGAGAGCGCGATCGGCGCGCGCGGCAGCTCGACCTCGGGGCCCCCGCCACCGTCCATGCGCAGCCTCTCGGTGACGTCCATGCCGAGCGAGGAGGCGTAGGCGAAGGCCTGGCCGACGTCGTTGATCGGGCCGGCCGGGACCCCGGCGGCGTTCAGGCGCTCCGCCCACGCGGCGCGGCCGCCGCCGGCGAGCCGCGCCTCGACCTCGCGCTCGAGCTCGGCGATGTTCTCCACGCGCGCCGGGTTGCCGGCGAAGCGCGCGTCGTCGGCGAGCTCGGGCGCGCCGATCGCGGCGCAGAGCGCCCGCCACTGCACCTCGTTGCCGGCGAGGATCATCAGCGGGCCGTCGGCCGCGGCGAAGGTGCCGAACGGCGCGATGCTCGGGTGGCGGTTGCCGCCGGCCTCGGGCACCGCACCGGCGAGCAGGAAGCCCGCGGCCTGGTTGGCGAGCGCGGCCAGCTCCGCGCCGAGCAGGCTCACCTCCACGCGCTGGCCCTCGCCGGTGCTCTCCCGCGCGCGGAGGGCCGCGAGGATCCCGACCGCCGCGTAGAGCCCCGCGATCACGTCGACGAGCGCGACCCCCGCCTTGCTCGGCGCGCCGGGCGGGCCGGTGATGCTCATCAGCCCGCCGACGGCCTGGATGAGCGGGTCGTAGCCGGGGAGCTTCGCCCCCTCCCCGTGGCGCCCGAACCCCGTGATCGAGCAGTAGACGAGCCGCGGCCGCCGGGCGTGCACCGCCTCCCAGCCGAGCCCGAAGCGCTCCGCCACGCCGGGGCGGAAGTTCTCGACCAGGACGTCGGCGCGGTCGACGAGCGCGAGCGCCGCCTCGCGGTCCGCCGGGTCCTTGAGGTCGAGCACGACGCTGCGCTTGTTGCGGTTCACGCCGAGCGCGTAGGTCGCCTCGCCGTGCGCGAAGGGCGGGCCCCACGCGCGGGTCTCGTCGCCCGCCGGCGGCTCGACCTTCACGACCTCGGCGCCGAGGTCGCCGAGCGTCATCGTGGCGAGCGGGCCGGCGAGGACCCGGCTGAGGTCGGCGACGAGGATCCCGTCGAGCGGCCCGGGCCCCGTGCCGCTCGACCCGGGATGGCCGCCGACCGGGCCCGGGGCCCCGGGCGCCGGCTCAGGGCCCCCGGCCGCGCTCACGCGGCGCCGTCGGCGGCTTCCGCGTCCGCGGGGTTCGCGTCGCCGACCTTCATCCCGTCACGCCGCGGGTCCGCGTCGTCGAGCAGGCGCCCGTCGCGCCCGACGTAGCCGCCCTTCCCGCCGACGCAGAGGTAGATCGCCTCGCCGCTCCCCGCGTTGCGGAACGCCCGGACCGTCGGCGGGTCGACCCGGACCATGCCGCCCGGCCCGAGGACCTGCCGGTCCGCGCCGTCGCGCCCGAAGCGGAACTCGACCCGGCCCTGGTGGACGAAGTAGAGCTCCTCCTGCTCGTCGTGGAAGTGGGGACCGCTCGTGTAGCCCTCGGGAAGCACCACCGCGTTGACGCCGAACGCCGTGACCCCGAGGCCCTTGCGGACCTTGCGGAACCCGGGGCCGTTCCCGAGCGCCTCCAGGCTGCCGACCGCGTACCCGTCGCCCTCCACGATCCCGGTCGCCTCATCGCCCATCGCCGCCTCCTTCGCTCGTCTCGTCCTCGCCTCCGGATCCTACGCTCGCGGGCGCGCTCGGCGCCGCCGGCGTGCGGAGCGCTCGCACGGCCTGGCGCGCGATCTGGACCGCGATCGCGACGCTCAGCAGCGCGAAGGCGATGCGCAGCGCGCGCTCGGGCAGGGCGTTGGCCAGCAGGACGCCGGCGACGGCGCCGCCGACGGCGAGCAGCCCGACCAGCGCCGCCTCCCGGGGGACCAGGTGGCCGTAGCGGTACTGGCGCCAGGAGCCGACGAGGGCCACGGGCACGATGGCGAGCAGCGAGGTGGCCTGGGCCTCGATCTGCGAGAGCCCGATGACGAGCGACAGCGCCGGCACGAAGAGCACCCCGCCGCCGACGCCGAGCATGCCCGAGAGCACGCCGGCCGCGACGCCGATCGCGATCGCCTCGACGATCACTTGAGCAGCAGCTCCGCGGCGACGACGAGCAGCATCCCGGCGAAGAGCAGCGAGATGACCTCGGTGCGCACGCGCTGCTGGAGCCACGTGCCGGCGAGCACGCCGCCGACCGCCGGGAGGCCGACGAGCGCCGCCTCCCGGAGGCGGACGTTGCCGTAGGCGCCCTGGGCGAGGACGGCCGCCGTGGCGATGAACACGATCGCGCCGAGCGACGTCGCGGTGGCCCGCCGCTCGTCGTAGCCGAGCCACAGCACGAGCAGCGGCACCATGATCACGCCCCCGCCGACCCCGAAGAGGCCGCTGAACAGCCCGGCCGCCGTGCCGACCACCGCAAGCTCGAGCGGACGGCCGGCGCGCATGCGGGCATACTCAGTGGCGTGAGCACCGCCGCCACGCTGGCCGAGGCCCTCGAGCCGATCCGAGCGGAGCCGCGTCGCGCGGCGATCCTGCTCGACGTGGACGGGACGCTGGCGCCGATCGTGCGCCACGCCGACGACGCGGTCGTACCCGAGCAGACCCGCCAGCTCCTCATCCCGCTCTCGCGCGCCTACGCCCTGGTGGCCTGCATCAGCGGGCGCCGCGCGGCGGACGCCCGCCGGATGGTGGCGCTCGGCAACGTGACCTACGTCGGCGGGCACGGCACCGAGCTGCTGCGCGCCGGATGGACCGAGCCCCACGTCGACCCGGCGCTCGAGGACTGGACCCGTCGGATCCACGACTTCACGCGCGAGGCGGAGCGCCGCGAGCTGCGCGCGCTGCGCGTGCGCACGGAGGACAAGGGCGCGATCGTCGCCTTCCACTGGCGCGGCGCGCCCGACGAGGACGCCGCCCGCGCCGCGGTCGACTCCGTGGCCGAGCGAGCCGAGGCCGCGGGCCTGCGCACCCACTGGGGGCGCAAGGTCCTCGAGGTGCGGCCCCCCGTGCGGATCGACAAGGGCGCCGGGATCCAGGCGCTGCTGGCCGAGGCGGGCCTCGACGCCGCGCTCTACGCCGGCGACGACCGCACCGACCTCGACGCCTTCCGCGGCCTGGCCGAGCTCGTCGCCGAGGGCCGCCTGAGCCACGCGGTGCGGGTCGCCGTGCAGTCCGAGGAGGGCCCCTCCGAGCTCGCCGACGAGGCCGACCTCGTGATCGAGGGGACCGCGGGCGTGCGGGCCCTGCTCGAGGCGCTCCGTCCGGCCGGGTAGCCGGGCGTGCGGTTCACGGACTTCCTGCGCGCGACCGTGCTGATGAGCGCCGTCGCGGCCAGCGTGCTCGCCGCGCTCGCCGTGGTCGGCGCCGGCCGGGACCAGAACGACCTGGTGATCCCGTTCACGGCCGGGTGGTGGGTCGTCGCCGCCGGCATCGGGGTGGCGCTCGGGCGCGGCGGCGAGATCTCGCCGCAGATCACGCGCCTGCTCGCCATGGCCCGCACGTCGGCCTCCCTGCCGGAGGTGCGGCCCGGCCGCATGCTCGTCAACCGCCTCTGGCCGCTCGGCGTCGTGACCATCGCGGCCGGGGCGATGGCCTTCCTCGCCCCCCAGGTCCCGGCGATCGGCGCCGGCTTCGCGCTCATCTGGGCCCTGGCCTGGCGCCGGCAGGAGCGCGCGGTCGCCGCGATCGAGGAGCGCGACGGCGTGCGCTTCTACGTCGAGCGGACCTCCCCGGTGAAGGCGATCGCCCTCGTGCGGACCCCCTGGTTCAAGACGAACCTCATGGAGATGAACGGGGCGCGGGACGGAGACGCGCGGCGCGCGCCGGGGACGGTCGCCGCGTCGCCTCCACCCGATTCGCCGTGAGCCTCAGGCGGCCGGCTCCGGGGCGCCCACCCAGCGCAGCGAGCCCGGCGTGGTGAGCGTCTCCCCGGTCTCCAGCAGCGTCTTGAGGCCGGAGAGGACCATCATCCAGCCGCCGTAGAGCTCGGCGTTGGCGCCGTCGCGCAGCTCGTCGTGGGTGACGGTCAGCCGGCACGAGTCGCCGACCGGCTCGATCTCCCAGGTGACCCGCGAGGGCCCCTCGCGCTTGACCTCGTCGCTCCACATGGCGCGGAAGCGCTGGACGAGCCGGCGCGGCGGATCGACCTCGAGGTTCTCGCCCTCGTGGATCGGGATGGGCGCGCCCGGGCGGCCGGCGACCGCCCGGTAGCCGGAGCCGGGCGTCCAGTCCGACTCGATGCCCACGCCGAACGTGTACTTCTGCCGCATGTCGCTGTCGGTGATCGCCTCCCAGAGGCGCTCCGGGGTCGTCTTGATGTAGATCTCGTAGACCTTCTCCATCGTCTCCTCCTCGAGGGTCGTCTTCAGCCCGCTGAGCGTCGCGGCCCAGGGCTCGGCGTACTTGCTCACCCACCGGTCGTGGACGAGCCGGATCGGGACGGGGTTCAGGAAGTGGAGCTTCTCGCGTCCGCGCCGCCTGGCCGTCACGAGCCGTGCCTCCTCGAGCACCCGGAGGTGCTTCATGACGCCGAAGCGCGTCATCGGCACCCGCGCCTCGAGCGCGCCGAGCGTCTGCCCGTCCTGCTCGAAGAGCGCGTCGAGCAGGCTCCGGCGCGTCGGATCGGCCAGCGCCTTGAACACCGCGTCCATGCGGCCACCATATGTGACCTATTGGTCACCTGTCAAGGGGAGGCGCCGCCCGCGGACTCGCCGCCCTCACCGCAGTGCGTGCGCGATCCCCACGAGCCCCGGCGCGACGACGAGCGCCGGCAGGAAGTTCCCGACCTTGACGTTCGCGAGGCGGAGGAGCTTCAGCGCGATCCCGATGATCAGCACGCCCCCGGCGCTGGTCAGCGCGGCCAGGGACTCGCCGGCGAGCACGGTCTCGAGCAGGCCGGCGCCGAGCGACAGCCCGCCCTGGAGGACGAGCACCGTGATCGCGGCGAGGCCGACGCCCCAGCCGATCGAGGCGGCGATCGCGATCGAGGCGAAGCCGTCGAGCATCGCCTTCGTGGCCAGCGCGTCGTAGTCGCCGGTCAACCCGTCCTGGATCGCGCCGACGACGGTGAGCGGCCCGACGCAGAACAGCAGGCTGCCGGCGACGAAGGCCTCGCTCACCCGCGCGTGGTGGTCGCCGCCGACGTGGCGGGCCACCCGCGCCTGGACGCGGTCGCCCAGCGCGTCGAGCCGCCGCTCGATCCCGAGCGCCTCGCCGGCCAGGCCGCCGAGCAGCACGCCGCCGAGCACGTAGAGCGGGCTCGTGTCGCGCCAGGCGAGCGCGTTGTCCACGCCCACGACGAGCGTCACGAGGCCGAGGCCGGCGAGCACGCGCTCGTGCATCCCGGCCGGGAGACGATCGCCGAGCAGCGTCCCGACCGCCGTGCCGAGCAGGATCGCGGCGACGTTGATGAGCGTGCCCGTCATGCGGGCGGCATACTGGCAGCGCGATGGCCGGCGTCGACGTCCTCCTCGTCTCGCTCGGCACGACGGCGGGGCTGCGCGCCGCCGACGAGGATCTCGCCGCGGCGGTCGAGCGGGGCGGCGCGTCGGTCGCGGTCGAGGACGTGCCGCGCGTCCGGCGGCTGCGGACCTTCGCGCTCACCGACCTCGCCCAGGCGCGCGCCGCGCGCCGCGCGGCCGAGCGCGGGATCGGGCTCCGCCATCCGCGCGCCGTCGTCTACTCGACGACCACCGCGGCGCTGCGCTGGCCGCGCCCGGGCGCGATCCGCTTCGACGCCGCCGCCGCCGGGAACCGCCCCGGGCGCCACGGCGCCTGGCAGCGGCCGGTCGAGCGCCGGCGGCTCGCCGCGGCGCCGCTGCTGCTCCCGTGGAGCGACGGAGCCCGGGCGGAGGCCGGGGTCGCCGCCGGCGACCCGCGGGCGGTCGTCGTGCCGGTCGCGGCCGAGCCGTCGGGCCCGCGCGCCGCGCGCCGCGACGTCGCGGCGCTGACGTACGCCGCCCAGCCGCGGAAGAAGGGGCTCGACCGCGTGCTCGCCGCGTGGGCCGGCGCCCGCCGCGAGGGCGAGACGCTGGTCGTGGCGGGCGCCCCCGCCGCGGCCCGGAGCCCCCGGCCGGGCGTCGAGTTCACGGACCTGCTCGCCTACGACGAGTACCGCGCGCTGCTGCGGCGCACGCGGATCTTCGTCACCGCCCCGCGACGCGAGGACTACGGGATCTCGCAGCTCGAGGCGCTGGCCGACGGCTGCCGGCTCGTGACCACGCCGGCCCCCGGGCCCTACGCCGCGCTGCCGATCGCGCGCGCGCTCGACGCCCGCCTCGTGGCCGACGACCTCGCGCCGGCGATCCGCGCCGCACTCGACGCCGGGGACGACGGCTACGCCGAGCGCGCCGCCGCGGCGCTCGCGCCGTTCGCGCAGCCGGCGATCGACCGCGTCGTGGCGGAGACGGTCGTGCCGCGCCTGCTCGGGGGTCGGGCCGGCCACGCCGCCCGCGCGTAGGACGGACTCAGCGCGCCGCGGCTCGGACCCGCTTGCGCAGCGCCGCGAACTCCGGCCACGGGCGGGTGTTCGCGACCTGCCCGGCGGTCAGCCAGGCGCGCCGGGCCGTCGCGATCCCGTAGCGCATGACGTCGAAGGTCTCCGGCCCGTGCGCGTCGGAGCTCACGACGATCGGGACGCCGGCCTCCGCCGCGGCGCGCGCGTGGACGTCGTCGAGGTCGCGGCGATCGGGGTTCGCGTTGATCTCGAGCATCGTGCCGGTGCGGGCCGCGGCCTCGGCCACCCGCGCGAGGTCGAGCTGGTAGCCCGGGCGTCGTCCGATCTTGCGGCCGGTCGGGTGGCCGATCGCGTCGACGGACGGGTGCTCGATCGCGGCGAGCACCCGCTCGGTCATCGCCGCCGCGTCCATCGCGAAGGCCGTGTGGACGCTGGCGATCACCCAGTCGAGCGCGGCGAGCAGGTCGTCGGGGTAGTCGAGCGAGCCGTCGGGCAGGACGTTGACCTCGCTGCCGGCCAGCACCTCGATCCCGTCGAGGCGCCGGTTCAGCGCCCGCACCGCCTCGATCTGCGCCCAGAGGGCGTCGGCCGTGACGTGGTCGCCGAAGCCGTGCGAGGCCGAGTGGTCGGTGATCGCGAGGTACTCGTAGCCGCGCTCGAGCGCGGCGAGGGCCATGTCCTCCGCGCTCGCCCGGCCGTCGGAGAGCGTCGTGTGGCAGTGCAGATCGCCCCGCACGTCGGACGGCGTCACGAGCTCCGGGAGGCCCTCGCCGCCGGTCAGCCGCGCCGCCTCGAGCTCGCCTCGGCCCTCGCGCAGCTCCGGCGGGATCCAGGCGTAGCCGAGCCGCGCGTAGACGTCCTCCTCGGTCGCGCAGCGGTGGGTGGCGCCGGACTCGTCGTCCTCGATGCCGTACTCGGAGACGTGCAGGCCGCGGCGCACCGCGGCCTCGCGCAGCGCCATGTTGTGGGCCTTGCTCCCGGTGAAGTGCTGGAGCAGGTTGCCGAACTGGTCGGGTGCGACGATCCGCAGGTCGACGTCGAGCCCGGTGTGCGTGCGCGCCCGCGCGCCCGCCTCGCCGCTCGTCCCCGCCGCCTCGACGAGCTCGAGCGCCGTGAAGGCCGCCGCGAGCGCCGCGGGGTCGCTCGCCGTGGCGATGACGTCGAGGTCCTTGACGTCGTCGGCCCAGCGGCGCACCGAGCCGGCCAGCTCCACCCGCTCGGCCGCCGGGTGGTCGCGGAGCCGCGCGACGATCTCCTCGCCGATCCGCCGCGCGCGGTCCAGCGTCACCCGCGCGCGCGGGCCCTCGGCCTCGTAGGTCTCGAGCGCCTCGAGCAGGGCGGCCTCGGCCTTGGCGCCGAAGCCCTTGAGCTCGCGGATCCGGCCATCCTCGGCGGCGGCGCGGAGCGCCTCGGGACCGTCGATGCCGAGCTCCTCGTAGAGCCGGCGCGCGCGCTTGGGACCGAGCCCGGGGAGCCGGGTGAGCGCCACCAGCCCGGCGGGGAACTTGGCGCGCAGCTTCTCGGCCGCGGGGATCGTCCCGGTCTGCGCCAGCGCGACGATCTTCTCCTGGAGCGTCCCGCCGATGCCCGGCAGCTCCGTGGCCCGGCCGGCGAGCGCGAGCTCGGCGACCGAGCGGGGCGCCTCCCGCACCGCCTTCGCGCCGTTGCGGTAGGCGACGACGCGGTGGACGATCGCGCCGTCGAGCTCGTAGAGGTCCCCGAGCTCGTCGAGCGCGGCGGCGATCTCGCCGTTCGTGAGCGGGCGCGTCACGAGGCGCGGAAGACCCGCCACTCCGACGGAACGCCCTTGAGCGCCTGGACGCCGCGATCGACGAACGCGAGCCCGGAGCCGGCGACGAGCTCCTTGACCGTGCTCGACACGAGGACCTCGCCGGGCTCCGCCAGCGCCGCGATCCGGGCGCCGACGTGCACGGCGATGCCGCCGACGTCGTCGCCGATCAGCTCGCACTCGCCGGCGTGGACGCCCGCGCGGACGTCGATGCCGAGCAGCGACGCGTCGCGCACCGCCTCGCGCGCGCACTCGACCGCGGGCCCGGGGACGTCGAAGAGCGCGAGCACGCCATCGCCGAGCGTCTTGACGACGCGCCCGTCGAACCGGTCGACCTGCGCGGAGATCGCGGCGTGATGATCCTCGAGCAGGGCCCGCCAGCGGCGGTCGCCCAGCTCCGCCGCGAGCGCCGTCGATCCCGCGATGTCGGTGAAGAGGACGGTGGCGAGGCGGCGCTCCCGCCGCCCGGGTCGGGCGCCGGTGAGGAACTCCTCGACCTCGTCGAGGAGCGCGTCGCTGTCGCCGAGCCACGGCAGGTGGTCGTCGCCCTCGAGCTCGACGAGCCTCGCGCCCTCGATGCGGCGCGCGAGGTAGCGCGCGCCCTCGACCGGAATCGCCTCGTCGCGGCGATGGACGACGAGGGTCGGCGCGCCGATGTCCGGGAGGATGGGCCGGATGTCGATCCCCGCGAGGCTGTCCAGCATCGCGCCGAACATCGCCGGCGTCGTCGCCGCGCGCTCGAGCGCCGCCATCCCGCTGAGCGCGCGCTCGTTCCCGGCGAGACTCGGCGAGAACAGCTGGATCGTGACGCCCTGGCCGAACCCCGCCTTCCAGCGGTCCATCAGGGGGTCGAACCACGCGTCCATCGCCTCGGCCGGGTAGTCGTGGTCGTCGGGAGCGAGACCGCCGCCGCCGGGGAAGGTGCCGCAGAGGATCAGCGCGCGAACGCGCCGGGGATGGGTGGCGGCGAACAGCGCGCTCGACGCCCCCCCTTCGGAGAGCCCGAACAGCGCGGCCTGATCCATGCCGGCGGCGTCCATCACGATGCGGATGTCCTCGGCGCGCTCCTCCACGGTCGGCGGACGCGAGACGGGATCCGACGCCCCCATCCCGCGCTTGTCGAACACGGCCACACGGGCGAAGTCGCCGAGGCGCCGCATGAAGCGCGCATACCGCCGATCCTGCCACGCGATGTCGACGTGGGAGATGGCGCCGGGGATCAGCACCAGGTCGAGATCGCCGCCGCCGAACACCTGGTAGGCGAGGCTGAAGCCGTCCCCGGCGGCGTAGCGGGTCACCGGCGGCTCGAGCATGCCCGTCAGCGTATCCCGCCGGATCGCCCGCATCCGGGACACCCGACGCTCTGAAAGGGATTCAAGGCGAGGGCCCCGCCGTGCCGATGCCTCACGGAGCGATGGACGCCGGCGACCTCGTTCTCGTCCGCGGGCTCCGTGACACCCGCGCGACGCTCCGCGACTGGAACGATCGCCCGTGGCCGACCCTGCGCGGCTGGATCCTCGGCGGCCTGGCCGTCGCGCTGCTGTTGCTCGCGGCCACCTGGGCGGTCGGGTCCCTCGCCCGCCCGGACGCGACGCCGTACTCGTTCCCCGGCTTCACCTCGGCGCCCCGCCCCGAGGCCGTGGTCGAGCTCCTGAAGTTCAACTCCCTCGTGCTCGCGCTCCACGCCATGGCCTGCGTGGCCGGGTTCATCGCCGGCAGCTCGCTGCCGCTCGAGGCCCAGCGCTACAGCGGCACCTGGCGCTGGATCCACGACCGCGCCGGCCCGCTGGCGATCGGCTTCGTCAGCTTGGCGACGCTCTTCTCGCTGAGCACGCAGGCGTACATCCTCGGCAGCGACGCCTCGACCTTCAGCCACCAGCTCGGCCTCTCGCCCGCGCTGCTCCTCGTCGGGCTGCTGCCCCACGCGATCCCCGAGCTCACGGCGCTCTTCCTCCCCCTCGCGGCCTGGCTCATCGCGAGCCGTCGCGGCGAGTGGAGCTCGCTGCTCGCCGCCACCTTCGTGACCGTCGCCATCGCCGTGCCGGTGCTCGTCCTCGCCTCGATCATCGAGGTCTACGTGACGCCCGAGTGGCTCAGCTTCGTCGTGCGGCACGCGTAGCACGGCCGTCGCTATACTTTCTGAAGCAAGCCGCCGACCCCACAGGAGCCCGCCCCCCATGGCCGACATCACCGCCGTCACCGACCAGAACTTCCAGGCCGAGGTCGTCGAGTCCGACGTCCCCGTGCTCGTCGACTTCTGGGCGCCGTGGTGCGGGCCGTGCCGCATGGTGGCGCCCGTGCTGGAGGAGATCGCCGGCGAGAAGGGCGACGCGCTGAAGATCGTGAAGCTGAACGTGGACGAGAACCAGCAGACCGCGGCGACCTTCGAGGTCCTCTCGATCCCGACGCTGATCCTCTTCCGCAACGGCGCCGTCGCGAAGAAGGTCATCGGCGCCTACCCGAAGAAGCGGCTCGAGGCCGAGCTCGAGCCGGCGCTGGCGTAGCGGGCCGTCGCCCCAAGCGCGGGCGACTCGCCCGGGCGACCCCGCTGGCCGAGATCGTCACCGCGTGACCGCGGCGGCGCCGCGCTACGGCGCGGCGATCCCGATGCGCAGCGGGCGCCCGTCGACCGTGGCCGGCTCGCCGTCGCCCTCGCCGTCGTAGGCGATCGAGGTGGCGAGCGTCTCGCCGCCGACGTAGTCCTCGTGCGCCCGGGCGGCCGCGAGCAGCTCGGCGTCGCCGGCGAGCGTGAGGGCGATGCGGTCCTCCACCGCGAGGCCGGCGTCCTTGCGAGCCGTCTGCACGGCGTGGACGACCTCCCGGGCGAGTCCCTCGCGGCGCAGGTCGTCGTCGAGGGCGAGCTCGAGCGCGACGGCGTGTGAGCCCTCCCGCTCGAGCTGGTAGCCCTCGAGCGGCTGCATCCCGATCAGCAGGTCGTCCGGCTGAAGCGCGTGGTCGCGCCCGCCGATCGAGATCCCGACCGGCCGCCCCTCGCGCAGCGCGGAGGAGACCTCGGCCGGCTCCAGCGACGCCACCGCGGCGGCCACGAGCGGCATCTCCCGGCCGAAGCGGGGGCCCAGGCTGCGGTAGTTCGGCTTGACCTCCACGCGACCGAGCTCGTCGGCGGCGGCGGCGAAGCGCAGCTCGCGAACGTTGAGCTCCTCGCGCACGACGTCGCCGAGGCGCTCGATCGCCGCCCGCTCGGCGCCCGTGGCCACGACGACCGCGGCGTGGAGCGGCTGGCGCACCTTGAGCTTCGCCTGCATCCGGGCCGCGAGGCCGAGCCGCACGGCCTCGCGCGCGACGGCCATCGCGGCCTCGAGCCCCTCGTCGCGCGGCCCCGGCTCCGGGAAGTCGCGGAGGTGCACCGAGGCGGCCTCGGCGCCGGCCAGGTTGTCGTGGATCTCGTCGGCGACGAACGGCGTGAACGGGGCGAGCAGCTTCGCCGCCTCCACGAGGCAGTGGCGCAGCACGCCGAAGGCCGCGGGCTCGCCGGCCCAGAACCGGGGGCGCGAGCGGCGCACGTACCAGTTCGAGAGGTCGTCGACGAAGGCGGCGATCGCGCGGCCGGCGGCGGTGGCGTCGTAGACGTCGAGGCCGTCTCGCACGACCGCGGTGGTCGCGTGCAGGCGCGACAGCGCCCAGCGGTCGAGATCGGTGGCCGGCTCCGGCGGGCCGGGGGACGGCGCGACGCCGGCGGCGTTCGCGTAGAGCACGTAGAAGCCGTAGGTGTTCCACAGCTGGAGCAGGAACTGGCGCACCGCCTCCTCCACCGCCTCCAGCGAGAAGCGGTAGCCGTCCCACGGCTGCTTGCTCGTGAAGAAGTACCAGCGCAGCGCGTCGGCGCCGTAGCGGTCGAGCACGTCCCAGGGCGCGATCACGTTGCCCCGCGACTTCGACATCTTCTGACCCTCGGGGTCGAGGATCAGGCCGAGGCACACGACGCTCTCGAACGACGCGCGGTCGAAGAGCAGCGTCGAGACGGCGAGCAGCGAGTAGAACCAGCCGCGGGTCTGGTCGAGCGCCTCGCAGATGAAGTCCGCCGGGAAGCGGGCCTCGAAGCGCTCGAGGTGCTCGATCGGCGCGTGGTGGGAGGCGAAGGGCATCGCCCCCGAGTCGAACCACACGTCGATGACCTCGGGCACCCGCGTCATCCGCTGCCCGCACTCCGCGCAGGGGAAGCCGACCTCGTCGACGAACGGGCGGTGCGGATCCTCGATCCGCACACCGGAGCGCTCCTCCAGCTCGTCGAAGGACCCGACGCAGTGCACGTGGCCGGCCGGGCAGCGCCACACGGGCAGCGGAGTCCCCCAGTAGCGCTCGCGCGAGAGGGCCCAGTCGACGTTGTTCTCGAGCCAGTCGCCGAACCGCCCGTGCTTGACGTGGTCCGGATGCCAGTCGATCGTCTCGTTGGCCGCGAGCAGGCGGTCGCGGATCGTCGAGGTCGCGATGTACCAGGACGGCTTGGCGTAGTAGAGCAGCGGCGTGCCGCAGCGCCAGCAGTGCGGGTAGGCGTGCTCGTAGTCCTCGGCGCGGTAGAGCCGGCCCCGGGCGCGGAGGTCCTCGACGAGGTCGGGGTCGGCGTCCCTCACCCCACGACCGGCGTAGGGCCCGATCCGCTCGTCGTAGGTCCCGTCGAGCCGCACCGGGTTGACCACCGCGAGGCCCTGCTCCGCGCCGAGGCGGAAGTCGTCCTCCCCGAAGGCGATGGCGGTGTGGACGAGGCCGGTGCCGTCGTCGGCGGTGACGAAGTCCGCGGGCAGGACGGTGTGGCCCTTCGGCCCGTACGCCTCGGCGCCGATGAACGGGAACGGCGGCTCGTAGGCGGCTCCCTCCAGGTCGCGCCCGGCGAAGCGGTCGAGCACCTCGGCCCCCTCGCCGAGCACGCGGGCGACGAGCGCCTCGGCGAGCACGACCGGCCCGCCGCCCTCGGCCGGGCGGGCCCGCACGTAGGGGAGGCCGGGGTCGACCGCCACCGCCGCGTTGGAGACCAGCGTCCACGGCGTGGTCGTCCACACGAGGAGATCGTCGCCGGCGCGGAGCGGCCCGTGGTCCGCTCGAACCGGGAAGCGCACGAAGACCGAGGGGTCGACGACGTCGCGGTAGGCGCCGGGCTGGCCGAGCTCGTGGGAGGAGAGCGAGGTGCCGCAGCGCGGGCAGTAGGGCACGACGCGATGCCGCTCGTAGAGGAGGCCCTTGGCCCAGATCGCCTTGAGCGCCCACCACACCGACTCGATGTAGCTCGCGTCGAGGGTGCGGTAGGCGTCGTCGAGATCGAGCCAGAAGCCGATCCGCTCGGTCAGCCGGTTCCACTCCTCGACGTAGGTGAACACCGACTCGCGGCAGCGGGCGTTGAACTCCGCGATGCCGTACTCCTCGATGTCCTCCTTGCTCGTGAAGCCGAGCTCCGCCTCGACCGCGAGCTCGACCGGGAGGCCGTGGCAGTCCCAGCCGCCCTTGCGCTCGACGTAGCGTCCGCGCATCGTCTGGTAGCGCGGGAAGATGTCCTTGAAGACCCGGGCGAGGACGTGGTGGGAGCCCGGCGGGCCGTTCGCCGTCGGCGGGCCCTCGTAGAAGACCCACGGCTCCGCGCCCTCGCGGTTGCGCAGGGACGTGCGGAACACGTCGCGCTCGCGCCAGCGCTCGAGGACCTCCACCTCGAGGGCGGGGAACGACTGGCGGGGATCGACGGGGCGGTGCGGCGGCGCGGCCATACGGGCCGCGATTCTAGGCGGCGGCTCAGCGCGCGCGGGCCCGCCGGCCCCGCGCGGCGGCCGGCGTCTCGAGCAGGGCGACGATCGCGTCGCGGGCCGCGAGCGGGTCGTCGCCGAGCCGCGGGACCGTGCTCGCCCCGGTGGCCGGCAGCGCTCCGCGGAAGTCGAGGACGTGGACCTCGCTGCCGGCGCGCCGGACGGCGAAGACGAGTCGTCCGACGGCGTCGAGCGAGGCGCGGTGGCCGGCCAGCACGACGGCCGAGGGTCGCAGCGCGCGGACGGCGCGACCGAGCCGGGTGGGGTCGATGCCGTCGGACAGCGCGAGCGTGCGAAGACCGGCGCGGCGGAGCACGAGCTCGAGCGCCTGCGCGGCGAGCGCATCGGGGTCCCCGGGCGCCGTCGCCTCGAGCACCAGCACCCCGTCGTCCCGGCTCGCCGGCGGAGCGAGCCGCCGCATCGCGGCCATCCAGCCGGTCGCGTGGCGCCACGCGAACTCGTACTCGGCGCCGTGCGACGCGGGATCCTCCCCGTGGAGCTCCCCGACCGCGGGCAGGAGGAGCTCGGCGACCGTGCGCTCGACCGAGCGCAGCGCCAGGCTCTCCTCCAGCAGCCGGTTCGCGGCCTCCTCGTCGAAGTCGCCCCAGGCGGCCGACAGCCGCGCGCCGGAGGCCGGCGCCTCTCCCCGCTCGCGGGCGAGCGCGACGGCCGAGGAGATGTTGCGGGTCTCGTCCAGCGCCTGGCGGAGCGCCTGGACCTCGCCGAGGTCGTACTGACGGTGGCCTCCCTGCGTGCGGGTCGGCGCGGGAAACCCGAAGCGACGCTCCCACGAGCGCAGCGTGCTCGGGCTGACGCCGAGCATCCCGGCGGCCGCGTTCGTCCTGATCGCGGGCATCCGCTAGCCGCTTGCCGTCAACCGCGCGCGCGGAGTCGTCGAACCACTCACCGGGGGTGTTATCGCGGGGGCCAACGGCGCCCACAACCGGCGCAAGGCTTCGTGCAGCGCGAGGATGGCCGGGCGCGGCGCTACGCGAAGACGAGCAGCGCCGCCCGCGGCGGCCCGCAGGCGCCGACGCGGACCTTGAACCGCACGCCGAAGACGTTGACCGGGCGTACGACCGTGTGGCTCGGCTCGTCCTCGCCCCGCGCGCTCCAGGCGACGAGCATCGCGAGGTTGCGCTGGGCCTCGGGCTCGGCGTCGGCCGGCGCGACGAGCTCCGTGAGCGCGCGGCCGACCACCTCGTCCTCGGCGACGCCGAGCAGGCTCTCGGCGGACCCGGAGACCGCGCAGACGCAGAGCGCGCCATCGACCACGAGGAAGGGATCGTCGGGGGCCGGGGCGACGTCGTCGCGCGCCTCGAGGAGGACTCCGAGGCCGCAGCTGCCGCAGACCCGGGCGACGGGCGCGGGGGTTCCGCCGGGCGGCGGCTCGCCGCAGTGCCCGCAGAACCAGACGCCGGGCCGCTCGACCTCGGTGGTCGAGGGGACGAGTCGGAGGCTCGTGCGGCGGTCGGCGTCGGTGCTCATCCGGTCCGTGGCCTCCGGCTAGCCCGCCGCCAGCCGGGTCCGCGCGGTCTCCGGGGTGGGCTCGAGCCCGGGCAGGGCGACCCCGAGCAGGTCCATGATCTCGGCGCGAGCCTCGGCCGGCCCGGCCGGGAGGGGGATCGCGCCGGTGCTGCGCACCTGGGTGCGGACCGGGCCGCGGCGGAAGGTCGCGACGGGGAGCGCGCCGGCGGCGAGGCGCACCGCGTAGGCCCAGCGGGCGACCGTGTCGTCCTCCAGATGGCCGCCGGCGATGACCACGAGGTTCGGCCGCCGGCCGGTCAGCGCCTCGGACATCCCGCCGGCGCCGCGAGCACTCAGCCCGAGCACCGCGACGCCGGAGCGCAGGCACATCAGCTCCAGCGCGCGGATGGCGGGCGCGTCGGCGTCGAGCTCGTCGCGCGAGGCGTCTCCGACGATCACGGAGAGGGGCAGGGCCGGGGGCGAGGCGAGCCGCGTGGCGCGGCGCAGCCATCCCGCGCCCCAGCCGGCCGCGAAGGCCCAGGCCGCGGAGTCGAGCCCGTGCCGGCGGCCGATCTCCTCGAGCGACGGGAGCAGCACCTCCTCGATGGCCCGGTCGACCGAGCGGAGGGCGAGCACGGCCTCCATCGCCGCGTCCGCCCGCTCGGGCTCGAAGCTCGCGAGGGAGCCGACGAGCGAGTGCGTGTCCGCGGTGAGGCCCTCGCGGGCGCGGGACACGGCGGATGAGATCGACAGTCCCTCCTGGAGCGCGTCGCGCAGCCCGGCGATCTCGCCGTGGGTGTAGAGGCGATGCCGCCCGGGCGACCGCTGCGGCTTGGGGAATCCGAATCGCCGCTCCCAGGTGCGGAGCGTGTTCGGGCTCACGTTCAGCATCGTCGCGGCCTCGCTCGTCTTGAGGAAGCGCATCTGGACGAAAAGGTGCGCGCTTTGGGGAGTTGGCGTCGCCGCCAACGGGCGTTTGCGCAGGTTTTCGGCCGGAAGCGGTGCAAAACGTGCGCAAGAGGGCTACGATTCGCCGCTATGGGATTCCGCTGCAAGTAACTGTGGTCGCAACCGCCTGACGGGGCGGTACTTTCCAGCGCATGAACCGCGAACACTCGCGGGCGGTTGCTGGCTACGTTGCCGTCGCACTCGCGCTTGGCGGCGCGGTCGCGTGCGTGGTCGCGCTCGATCGGTCGGAGTTCACGTGGTTTCTCGCGGTCGTCACCTTGGCCGCGGTCGCCGCCAACGTCGCCGACTCCCGCGTCGGGCAACCGCTCTTCTCGGTTTCGGGCGCCTTTCTGAGCTACACCCTGGCCGCCGGCTTCCTCGGCGGGTCGGCGGCGTTCGTCGCGGTGGTCGTCGCCGAGACCGGTGCTTGGGCGATCGAGCGATACCGCCCGTTCAGCCTGCTGATCAACGTCGCCGGCCTCGGTGTGCCGTTCCTGGCGGCCGGCGAAGCGTTCCAGGCCGGCGTGGGCGGAGACCCGACACGCTGGCAGTTCTACGTCGGGCTGGCCGCGATGGCGGGGGTCGCCCTGGCGTTGAACCTCCTGATCGTGGGGACGCTGTCGGCCGCGAGAGACTCCGAGCCGCTCCTCTCCCGCATACCGCCGGGGCGGGCGTTCGTTCCGGCGCTCGCCCTCAACGTCGTTCTCACCGTCGCCGCGGCCAGCGTCTACGACGAAGTCGGCTTGGGCGGCCTGGTGTTCGTCCTCGCGAGCATCGTGGCGTTCAGCTACATGGCCTATCTCGTCTCCACCGCCCGCGATCGCGCCCGGCAGTACGCGGCGCTGTCGTGGGGCGTGCTCTCGGGCCTGCTGCGGGCGCTCGACACGCGTGACCCGCGGGCGGCGCGGCACTCCGCGGCGACCGCGGCCTTCGCGCGCGACATCGCGCGACAGTGCGGGATGGACGCGCGGACGTGCGAGCTCGCGCACACCGCCGGCCTCCTGCACGACGTCGGGCGCCTGGCGCTGGCCGACCGGGTCCTGGACCGGGGGCGGACGCTCGGCGAGGAGGACTGGGAGTCGATCCGTCGCCACCCGCAGCTCGGGGCGGAGATGCTCCAGGACCTCGGCGTCTACGGGCCGGTGGCCGAGATCGTCCACGCCCACCACGAGCGCCTCGACGGCCGCGGCTACCCGGACGGGCTGACCGGCGACGCGATCCCGGAGCTGGCCAAGATCGTCGCCGTGGCGGAGGTCTACGACACGCTCACCGCCGAGGACACCTACCGCACCCAGGTCAGCTCGTTCGAGGCGCTGACCGAGCTGCGCCGCGTGAGCGGCTCCCAGCTCGACGGGCGCTACGTCGAGGCGCTGGCCGCGCTCCTCTCCGGGCGCGGGGTCGAGTACCGGCACGCGAGCGCGGCCGACTTCGAGCGCGAGCTCGACATGGAGCGCCGCGTCGGAGACGCCGCGACCGGCTGAGACGGCGCCGGGCCGGCGCGCTGGAGTTCAGTGCGGACGTCGAAACGCGGCCGCCTGAAGGGCGGCCGCGTCCCGCACGTGTCGGAGAACTACCCCGCGGCCGCGCGCGATGGCGCGTCGCTCGCCTCCCGAGCCGTCTCCGGCTCGAGCGACTTCACGAACGCCTCGATCTGCTCGGTGCTGAAGCGGCGCTGTCCGCCCGGCGTGCGATACGCCTGGAGGTAGCCCATGTCGGACCAGCGCCGGATCGTGCCGAGAGACACGCCGAGGGTTCGTGCGGCCTGGGAGGTCGAGAGGCCCAGCGGCTTCGAGACGGGATGAGGGGGCATGGGGTGCATTTCGGGACCTTTAGGCAGAGTCCAGAAGGCCCGTGGCGCTATTGCGCAGGCTTGGCGCGGAAAAGCGCGTCAAAACCCGAGCGAAACCGGGGGCCGCGCGGTGCCGGCGATGGACGCTTCCCGCTCCCCCCGGACACTTTGGCCCGGCGGGGCGGGGCCCGACGGCGCAGGACGACCTCCAGGGCGAGCGCAAAGGCGACCGCGTGGGCGCCTGGATGCGACGACGGCCGTTCACCTCCCGACAACGCGCCGTTCACAAGCGCCCCGTGTCCTGCGAGGATGCGCGCCCATGGGGCGCCTCGACGAGCTCGACCTCTCGCGGAAGCTCAGCCGCGAGGAGGAGGAGGCGCGGCTCGCCGCCGCTCAGAAGCGCCTGCTCGAGCTGCGCCTGCGCTGCGGCGGGCTCCTGAAGGATGGGAAGCTCGGCCCGCCGCTCTGCATCATCTTCGAGGGCTGGGACGCCTCGGGCAAGGGGGGCGCGATCAAGCGCCTGGTCGCCCCGCTCGACCCCCGTCACGTCCGCGTCGCGCAGTTCGCCGCGCCGACCCCGGACGAGAAGCGCCACCACTTCCTCCACCGCTTCAGCCATGCGCTGCCCGGTTGGGGCGGCATGGCCGTGCTCGACCGCTCGTGGTACGGGCGGGTGCTCGTCGAGCGGATCGAGGGCTACGCGACCAAGGAGCAGTGGCGCCGCGCCTACCGCGAGATCGTGAACTTCGAGCTCGGGCTCGCGTACGAGGGGATGGTGGTGGTGAAGTTCTGGGTGCACATCTCCGACGAGGAGCAGCTCAAGCGCTTCGAGCGGCGGCGGGACGACCCGCTGCGCGGCTGGAAGCTCACCGACGAGGACTGGCGCAACCGCAAGCGCCGACCCGCCTACGTCAAGGCCGTCGAGGAGATGCTGCGACGCACCGACCACCCGGACGCGCCGTGGCAGCTCGTCGAGGGCGACTCCAAGCGCTGGGCGCGCGTGAAGGTGATCGAGACCGTGAACGAGGAGATCGAGCGCGGCATCGAACGCTACGGCTTCGAGGCCCCGCCGGCCGGCGCCACGCGGCCCGAGAGCTGACCTGGAGACACCGCCGCCGCCTGCGCTCCGCGCACCTCGGGTCGGTCGTGGAGTCGTGGGCGTCAGGCTCGAGCGAGGGCATCACGTCGCGACGAGCGCCCCGCGGCCGTGCTGGGCAGCAGCAGGGACAGAAGCCCGGCGGCCACGACGAAGGCGACGGAGGCCCACAGACACGCCTCGAGCCCCTGCCACTGGTAGAGCAGGCCGGAGAGCAGGGTCCCGGCGAGGCGCCCGCAGGCGTTGGCCATGTAGTAGAAGCCGACGTTCATCGCCACCTTGTCGCCGTCCGCGTAGGCGAGGATCAGGTAGGAGTGCACGGCGGAGTTGAGCGCGAAGACGACGCCGAAGGCGATCAGGCCGCCGACGATGACCGTGGTCGCGTCGACGCCGCCGGCCAGGGCGATGGCGATGGCGGCGGGGAACGCGGCGAGCACGAAGGCCAGCCGGGCGGCGGTCCGTCCGTCGGGGGCGCCGTGTTCCGCCGTGCGCTGCCGAACGAGGCGGGGTGCCGAGGCCTGGACGACGCCGTAGCCGATCACCCACACGGCCATGAACGTCCCGACCTGCCAGAACGTCCAGCCGAGCTGGGTGCGCAGGAAGACGGGCAGGCCGACGACGAACCAGACGTCCCGCGAGGCGAACAGGAAGATCCGGGCGGCGGCCAGGACGTTGACCGCGCGGTTGTTGGAGAACATCTGCTTGAACTTCGCCTTGCGGTCGGCGCGCCCGAGGCCCCCGTGCATGAAGGGGACCGTGAGGAGGAGCGCCCCGAGCACCATCGCGCCGAGGAGGAGCATCGCGGTCTGGAAGCTCGTGACGGTGAGGAGCAGGCCGCCGAGGAAGAAGCCGGCGCCCTTCAGCGCGTTCTTCGAGCCGGTGAGGATGGCCACCCAGCGGTAGAGCGCCCCGGGCGCATCGTCGGCGACGACGAGCTTCACGGCGCTCTTCGAGCTCATCTTGGTGAGGTCCTTGGCGACCCCGGAGAGCGCCTGGGCCGCCATGACGAACGGCACGACGAGCCAGCTCGCCGGGGCGAAGCCGAGCATCGCCAGCGCGACGACCTGGGTGCCCAGGCCCATGACGAGCGTCGTCTTCAGTCCGAGCCGGGCGGCGAGCCAGCCGCCGACGAGGTTCGTGATGATCCCGAAGAGCTCGTAGAAGCCGAACAGCGTGGCGAGCTGGAACGGGGTGTACCCGCGCTCGTAGAAGTAGAAGAGGACCAGGATGCGGATCGCGCCGTCGGCGATCGTGTCGGCCCAGTACGCCGCGGTGACCAGCACGTAGTTGTGCAGGTCCCCGTCCCGGCGTGCGATGCGCGCGCCCGGCACGTCCTCAGTCCAGGCTCAGCGCCACGGTGCGCGCGAGCTCGACCATCCGGTTCGCGTAGCCCCACTCGTTGTCGTACCAGGCGAGGACCTTCACCTGGGTCCCGTCGGTGACCATCGTCGAGAGCGCGTCGACGATCCCGGAGCGTGGATCGTCCCGGTAGTCGATCGAGACGAGCGGGCGCTCCTCGTACCCGAGGATGCCGGCCAGGGACCCCTCGGCGGCGGCGCGCAACAGCCCGTTGACCTCCTCGACCGTGGTGGGCCGGCGGACCTCGAAGACGCAGTCGGTCAGCGACGCGTTCAGCAGCGGGACCCGAACCGCGAGGCCGTCGAGCTTGCCCTGGAGCTCGGGGAAGATCAGGCCGATGGCGGTCGCCGACCCGGTCGTGGTCGGGATGAGCGACATGCCCGCCGCGCGCGCCCGGCGCAGGTCCTGGTGGGGCGCGTCGACGATCGTCTGCGTGTTCGTCAGGTCGTGCAGCGTCGTGATCGAGCCGCGCTCGATGCCGAGTCCCTCGTGGATGACCCTCACGACGGGCGCGAGGCAGTTCGTCGTGCACGATGCGGCGGTGAGGATGTCGTGCACCTCGCGGTCGTACCGGTGATCGTTGACGCCGACCACGACGTTGAGCGCCCGCTCGTCCTTCACCGGGCGCGGCGACGATGACCTTGCGCACGCCGCGATCGAAGTGCGGAGCGAGCCTCTCGGGCGTGCGAAACCGGCCGGTGCACTCGAGCACGACCTCGACGCCGTGCTCATCCCACGGCACCTCTCCGGGCGCCCCGGCGCTCGTGAAGCCGACGTCCACACCGTCGATCGTGAGCCGGTCGCCCTCGCCGTGGACCTCGCGGTCCCAGCGCCCGTGCACCGAGTCGAAGGTGAGCAGGTGCGCCGCCGTGGCGGCGTCGCCGTGGAGCTCGTTGACGTGGGCGAACGTCAGGTCGGGCCCGCCCCATGCCGCTCTCAGGGCCAGGCGCCCGATGCGGCCGAGCCCGTTGATGGCGATTCGCGTCACGCAGCCCCCGGTGCGCTGCCCCGGTCGGTGGTGGTCGCGTCGAGCTCGGTGACGATGTCCTCCACCCGGCGGGCGATGTCGTCGCGGATGGCCCGGACCTCGTCGACCGGCTTGCCGGCGGGGTCGTCGAGGTCCCAGTCGACGTAGCGCTTGCCCGGGATGTAGGGGCACCGGTCCCCGCAGCCCATCGTCACCACGACGTCGGCCTGCCGGGCGAGCTCATCGGTGAGCGTGCGAGGCCGGCGCTCGGACAGGTCGATCCCGAGCTCCCGCATCGACCGTGACGACCTCGGGGTGCACGTGTCCCGCGGGGTCGGCGAGCGTCCCGGCCGACAGGGCGCGATGGCGGGTCGCGGCGGCCCGGTCGAACAGTGCCGCGCTCATCTGGGAGCGTCCGGCGTTGCGCAGGCAGACGAAGAGGACCGTGGCCACGGGCGTTCTCTCAGCGTGCGGGCTGGGCGGACGCGTGCTCGGGGTGCGGATCGGGCGGCAGAGGCGGCGCGGTCTCGCCCGGCCACCGGCGGCGTCGCAGCCACAACGCGACGTAGACGAGGCCGACGAGGACGGGCACCTCGATCAGGGGGCCGACGACGCCGGCGAGGGCCTGTCCGGAGGTCGCGCCCCAGACGCCGACGGCGACCGCGATCGCGAGCTCGAAGTCGTTCGAGGCGACGGTGAAGGCCATGGTCGCGGTCTTCGGGTAGCCGAACCGCATGGCCCGGCCGACCGCGAAGCCGAGGACCCACATGACGACGAAGTAGACGAGCAGCGGCAGGGCGATGCGCGCGACGGTGAGCGGGTCGGCGGTGATCGCATCGCCCTGGATGGCGAACAGCAGGACGATCGTGAACAGCAGCCCGTAGAGGGTGATCGGGGCGATGCGCGGGATGAAGCGCGTCTCGAACCACGCGCGGCCGTGCGTGCGCAGGCCCCAGCGGCGGGTGAGGTAGCCGGCGGTCAGCGGGATGCCGAGGAAGATGAGGACGGTGCGCGCGACCTCCCAGATGCCGACCTGGAACCCCTGGTTGTCGAGGCCGAGCAGGTCGGGCAGGGCGTTGAGGTAGAACCAGCCGAGCACGGCGTACGCGACGACCTGGAAGATCGCGTTGAAGATCACGAGCACCGCGGCCCGGTCGTTGTCGCCGCCGGCGAGGTCGTTCCAGACGAGGACCATGGCGATGCAGCGGGCCAGGCCGACGACGATCACGCCCGTCCGGTAGGCGGGCTCGTCGGCGAGGAAGATCCACGCGAGCGCGAACATCAGCGCCGGCCCCACGACCCACGAGAGGAACAGCGCGACGCCGAACATGCGGCCGTCGCCGCGCAGCCTGCCCATGTCCTCGTAGCGGACCTTCGTGAGGACCGGGTACATCATGAGCAGCAGACCGGCGGCGATCGGCAGGCTCACCGTCCCGACCTCGAGCCGGTCGAGGACGTCGTCGAGCCCCGGCACGACCGATCCCAGCGCCAGGCCGCCCGCCATCGCGAGCGCGATCCAGAGCGGGAGGAAACGGTCGAGCGTCGAGAGCCGCCGCAGGACATCCTGCTCGGCGGGCGTGGGGTGCGCTGAGGTCGCCATCGGCGGGCATCGCAGGCTATCGATTGACAATCCTCGGTCAAATCGATAGAAATCGATGTGATGAGTGTCGATCTCGAGCTGGCCCCGAAGCAGAAGCGGCCGGCCGGCGAGCCCTGCTGCGAGCCGGTCGTCTACCCCGACGTCCAGCGCGCCGAGGCCGAGCGCATGGCCGAGATCGCCAAGGCCCTCGGCGACCCGATCCGCCTCCAGCTCGTCGACGTGCTTCGCCGCCACGCGGGCAAGGTCTGCGTGTGCGAGCTCGTGCCGCTGTTCGACATCGGCCAGTCGACGCTCTCCCACCATCTGAAGAAGCTGCGCGACGCGGGCATCGTCGACTCGGAGCGGCGGGGATTGTGGGCCTACTACTACGTCCGTCCCGACGCGCTGAAGGAGCTGGCGACATGGCTGAGCTGACCGACGAGCAGGTCCGAGAGCAGGTGCGGGAGCGCTACGCCGCGGCGGCGACCGCGGCCGCACCCGGTTGTGGGTGCGCCCCGAGCTCCGACGCGTCATGTTGCGGCACCCCGGTCGAGCTGACCGACGCCGAGGACCGCGAGGTCTTCGGGGGATCCCTGTACGCGGGCCGGGAGCGCGACGCCGCGCCCGAGGCGGCGGTCGCGGCGTCCCTGGGCTGCGGCGTCCCGACGGCCGTCGCCGACCTGCGGCCCGGCGAGGTCGTCCTCGACCTCGGCGCCGGCGCCGGCGCGGACGTCCTCATCAGCGCCCGTCGCGTCGCGCCCGGCGGGCGCGCGATCGGCCTCGACATGACGGAGGAGATGCTGGCGCTCGCCCGCGACAACGCCGCGCAGGCCGGCGTCGACAACGTCGAGTTTCTCCACGGCTACCTCGAGGACATCCCGTTGCCGGACGCCACCGTCGACGTCGTGATCTCCAACTGCGTCATCAACCTCGCCGCCGACAAGCGCCGGGTCCTGGCCGAGGCGGCGCGGGTGCTGCGACCGGGGGGCCGCCTCGCCGTCTCCGACGTCGTCGCCGACGAGGACATGGACGACGCGACCCGAGCCGACATGCAGCAATGGACCGGATGCATCGCGGGAGCGCTCACGAGATCCGAGTTCGAGTCGGCGCTCGCCGCCGCGGGGTTCGCGGACGTCGAGATCCGCGAGACCCACCGGGTCCACGAGCACGCGACGTCCGCGATCATCCGGGCGCGCCGGCCCGACTGACCCACCGTCGCCGGATCATGCCGCCGCGGCTCGCCTGCACCGTCGCCGCCGTCGCGCTGCTGGCGGCCGGTTGCGGCGGCGAGAGCGGGCGTCCCTCCGCCGCCTGCCGGGACGGCGCGCCGGCCGTCGTGGCGGCGCTGCGGAGCGCCCCCGGCACCGTCACGATGGCCGACGGCACGCGGATCTCCGCCTGCGTGAGCCGCGCGACCGGCGACGCCGACCTCCAGGAGATCGGCGCCGAGCTCACCGCGGCCGCGTCGACGCTCGCGGCGCGGGTGGCGGCGAGCGACGCCGCCGCGCTGCGCCTCGGCTATCTCGTGGGCGCCACCGAGCGGGGCGCCGAGCGCACGAACGGCATCCACGCCGAGCTCGTCAATCGCATGGACAACGCGCTCGGCATCGACGGGGCGCCGCGCGCGCGCCGGGCCGCGTTCGCGCGCGGGCGGGCCGCCGGGCGGGCCGCCGGGTGAAGCTCCGGCTCTACCACCACCCCGACGGGGCCCGGGTCGCCTACCGCGAGACGGGCACCGGGCCGGGCCTCGTGCTCCTCCACTCGCTCGGGCTCACCCACCGGGAGTGGGAGCCGGTCGTGGAGCCGCTGTCGGCGCGCTTCCGGCTCGTCCTCCCCGACCTCCCGCTGCACGGCGACTCCGAGGATCGCCCCCGCCATCCCTACACGCGCGACTGGCTCGTCGAGGTCATGGCGGGCTTCTGCGCGGAGACCGTCGGCCCGCGGCCCCTGCTCGGGGGCCACGACCTCGGGGCCGAGCTGCTGCTCCACGGCGCCACGGACGGCCGGATCGCACCCCGGCGGCTCGTCGTCATGCCCACCCGCCTGCACCGCCCGCCCGCCCACCCGGGTCGCTGGGCGCTGTGGCGGGCGGCCTGCCGCGCGGCCGCGGTGCCCGGCCTCGACCGCGCGCTCGCCCACGGCGCGCACGTCGTCTTCCGCCCCGCGCTCGGCGAGCGGCTCTCGGCCCAGGGCAACCCGGCGGCGCGCGACCTCGTGCGTCACGCCTTCGCGAACGTCGGCGGCGACGGGAACCGGGCCCGCGCATGGGCGCGGTTCGCGCGCGCCCGGCCCGCCGGCGCGGACCGCGACCTGCTCGACCGCTACGCCGCGCTCGACGCGCCGGTCCTCCTGCTCTGGGCCGATCGCGACACGGCCCATCCGCTCGAGCCGGCCCGCGAGGCGCTCGACCTCCTCCCCGACGCGCAGCTCCGCGTCCTCGACGACACCGGCTTCCTCATGGCCTACGACGACCCCGTCGGCGTGGCCCGCGAGCTGAGCGCCTTCCTGGGGTAGCGTGTGGGCGAGGACAGCGACGGTGACCGGAGGCCCGGGATGAGCGTGACCGAGAACGAACAGCTGTGGGGCGCGGAGACCACGAAGGCGGTCGGGAACTTCCCGGTCTCCGGCGAGCGCGTGCCGCCGCCGGTCCTCCACTGGCTCGGGCGGATCAAGGCCGCCGCCGCGCGCGTGAACGCGGAGCTCGGCCTGCTCGACCCGGCGCTGGCCGAGCGGATCGCCGCCGGCGGGGACGCGGTGGCGCAGGGGGAGCGCGACGACCAGTTCCCGATCGACGTCTTCCAGACCGGGTCGGGCACCTCGTCGAACATGAACGCGAACGAGGTCATCGCCGCGCTGGCCGGGGACGCCGCCCACCCCAACGACCACGTCAACCTCGGGCAGTCCTCCAACGACGTCTTCCCGTCGGCGGTGCACCTCGCGGCGCTCGACCAGGCGACCGTGGACCTGCTCCCGGCGCTCGAGCGGCTCGAGGCCTCCCTGGCCGCCAAGGCCGAGGCGTTCCACGACGTCGTGAAGGCCGGCCGCACCCACCTCATGGACGCCGTCCCGGTGACACTGGGCCAGGAGTTCGCCGGCTACGCGGCGCAGGCCCGTCTCGGGGCGCGCCGGGTGCGCGCTGCGCTGCCGCAGGTGGGGCAGGTCCCGCTCGGCGGCACGGCCACCGGCACGGGGCTCAACACGCACCCGGAGTTCGCCGAGCGGGTGCGCGAGCTGCTCGCCGCCGACTCCGGGCTGGAGATCCGCCCGCCCGAGGATCCCTTCGAGGCGCAGGGCAACCGCGACGCGCTGGTCGAGCTCTCGGGCGCGCTCAAGGTCGTCGCGGTCTCGCTGACGAAGATCGCCAACGACCTCGCCTGGATGGGCTCGGGCCCGCGGGCCGGGATCGGCGAGCTCTTCCTCCCGGAGCTGCAGAAGGGCTCGTCGATCATGCCCGGGAAGGTGAACCCGGTGATCCCCGAGGTCGTGCTCCAGGTCGGCGCCCAGGTGATCGGGAACGACACGGCGATCACCGTCGCCGGGTCGCAGGGGAACTTCGAGCTCAACGTGCGCATCCCGCTGATCGCGCGCAACCTGCTCGACTCGATCAAGCTGCTCGCGTCGGCCTCGCGGCTGCTGGCGGAGAAGTGCGTCGACGGCATCGAGGCGAACCTCCAGGGCTGCGCGCACTCGGCGGAGTCGACCCTCGCGGTCGCCACGGCGCTGAACCCGCACATCGGCTACGACCGGGCGAGCGAGATCGTCAAGGAGGCCGCCGCCTCCGGGCGCACGCTCCGCGAGGTCGCGCTCGAGGCCGGCGTGGACGAGGAGACGCTGCGCATCGCGCTCGACCTGCGGAAGATCGCCGAGGGGAGCGGGGCGGGGTAGGTCGGCGGCGGCCGGGGCGAGGGCCGGCCCCGGTCAGCCCTGCAACGTCACGAGCCGCTCCTCGGTGAGCTCGCGGATCGTGTAGGCCGGGCCCTCGCGGGTGTTCCCGGAGTCCTTGACGCCGCCGTAGGGCATCTGGTCGGTGCGGTAGGTCGGCACCTCGTTGACGCACACCCCGCCGAACTCGAGCGTGCGCGCGGCATGGAGCGCCCGACCGACGTCGCGGGTGAAGACGCCGGCCTGGAGCCCGTAGCGCGAGCCGTTGGCCAGCGCGAGGCCCTCGTCGAAGGACGAGAACCGCCGCACCACGGTGACGGGGCCGAACACCTCGTCGCACCACACGTGGTCGTCGTCGCCCGGCCGCTCGATCACCGTCGGGCGGATCGTGCCGTCGGGGTTGGCCTCGCCGCCGGTCAGCACGCTCGCGCCGCCGTCGCGGGCCTCGGCGATCCACGCGAGCACCCGCTCGTGCTCGGAGGGGCTGATGACCGGCCCGACGTCGGTCGCCTCCTCCAGCGGGTCGCCGACGACGAGCGCCTCGACCGCCGGCACGAACCGGCCGAGGAAGTCGTCCGCGATCGCCTCGTGGAGCAGCACCCGCTGGATCGAGATGCACGACTGGCCGGCGTGGGTGTAGCCGTGGACGTGCGCCTTGTCGGCCGCCGTGCGCCAGTCCCCGTCGTCGTTCACGATCAGCGGCGCGTTGGACCCGAGCTCGAGCGCGACGTGCTTGCGCGGCGCCTTCGCCCGGATCCCCCAGCCGACCGGCACCGAGCCGGTGAAGCTGATCGCGGCGACGTCGTCGTGGGAGACGAGCGGGTCGCCGACCTCCCGGCCCGAGCCGCAGACGACGTGGAGGTGGTCCGCCGGCACGCCGGCCTCGAGCAGGAGCTCGACGAGCCGGATGCCCGAGACCGGCGTCGCGCTCGCGGGCTTCAGCACGACCGGGCAGCCGGCGGCGAGCGCCGGCCCGAGCTTGTGCGCGACGAGGTTGAGCGGGAAGTTGAACGGCGAGACGGCGCCGACGACGCCGATCGGGAGCCGCAGCACGAAGCCGAGCTTCCCGGCCCCGGCGGGGCCGGCCTCCATCGGCACGAGCTCCCCGCCGAGCTTGCGCGCCTCGACCGCGGAGAAGCGCAGCGTGCCGACGGCGCGCTCGGCCTCGACGCGGGCCTGCTTGATCGGCTTGCCGGCCTCGAGCGCGATCGTGCGGGCGAGATCCTCGACCCGCGCGGCGAGGAGGCCGGCCGCGCGGTCGAGCGCCTCGGCACGCTCCCACTGCGGCCACTCGGCTCGGTCGAGGGCGGCGCGGGCGGAGGCGACCGCCCGATCGACGAGCGCCGCGTCGCCCCGCGCGACCCGGGCCACGAGCGCGCCGCCGTAGGGGTTGTGGACCTCGAGCCACGCGCCGGTCTCGAGCCACTCCCCGGCCACGTGGAGGCGGTGGTCGGTGGCCTCCCGGGTCTCGGTCGCCATGGCCCCGACCCTACCCCGTGTACACCCGCGCCAGCGACTCGGCGACGCAGACCGGCTTCTGCCCGCCCTCGGTCTCGAAGGTCAGCACCGTGGTGATCTGCGCCCCGCCGGTGATCTCCTCGACGTTCTGCAGCGTCGCCCGCATCCGCACCCTGCTCCCGACCGGCAGCGGGGCCGGGAAGCGCACGCGGTTGAGCCCGTAGTTGACGCCGAAGGCGAAGCCCTCGAGCGCGAACATCTCGTAGGAGAACATCGGGGCGAGCGAGAGCGTGTAGTAGCCGTGGGCGATGGTGCCGCCGAACGGCGTGTCCTTGGCCCGCTCGGGATCGACGTGGATCCACTGGTGGTCCCCGGTCACCTCGGCGAAGGCGTCGATCGCCGCCTGGGTGACCTCGTGCCAGCGGCTGACGCCGAGCTCCTGGCCGACGTGGGCGCGGACCTCGTCGAGGCCGGTGAGGGTGAGAACGGACATCGGGGCTCCTTCTGGGTTTCGAACGTTCGCGGGCGGCGCGCGCCGTGGCCTGCAGAAGGCTACGCGGCCCGGGCCCGTCGCCCCGTCCGCCACTCGGCGTCGGCCTCTCCGAGGTCGGTGCCCGGAGGCGCGTCGCCCCAGTGCTCCGTCCCCAGGGCGTACCAGTCGCTCCCGGCGCGCAGCTCGCCGAGCACCGAGAACACGAGGCCCTCCATGCGGCGGACGAGCAGCGCCTCGGGCGGCAGCGTCATCTTGCGCATCTGCTCGAGGTACGGCGAGCGGGGCGAGCCGCCGACCTCGGTGAGCTCGCGGACGTAGTCGGGGGAGAGCCGCCTGAAGCCCGGTCTGAAGGCCCACTCGCCGGCGGCCTGCATCTGGGCGAGCAGCAGCGCGGCGTCGAAGTCGTCGGGGTCGGGCAGGTAGCCGAGCTCCGCCAGGCCCGCCTTCACCGCGTCCGCATCGGCCGCCACCACGGCGTGCGCGAGCGCGCGCTCGGCGGCCATCGTCCGCTCGGAGACGGCCCGCATCAGGCCGAAGTCGAGGAAGCAGACGCGGCCGTCGGAGCAGAGCAGGTAGTTCCCGGGGTGGGGGTCGCCGGAGCAGAAGCGCTCGCGATGGAGCAGCGAGAAGAAGAAGCGGAAGAGGATCTCGCCGTAGCGGTCGCGCTCGGGCTCGGGCAGCGCCTTGACCGCCTCGAAGCCGAGGCCCTCCACGTACTCGGAGACGAGCACCCGCCGGGCGGACATCGCCGTGTACACCCGCGGCACCCGGATGAACGGGTGGCCGCGGAACGCCCGCTCGACGCGGCGCTGGTTCTGCGCCTCGAGCTCGTAGTCGAGCTCCTCGCCCACGCGCTCGCGCAGCTCCTCCCCGAGCGCGTTGACGTCGAGGCCCGGGGCGAGCCGCCTGAGCATCGGGAAGAGGATCCGCATGTTGCGCAGGTCGGTCTCCACCGCCTCGGCGACGCCGGGGTACTGGACCTTCACCACGACCTCGGCGCCGTCGTGCGTGACCGCGCGGTGGACCTGGCCGATCGAGGCGGCGGCGAACGCCTCCTCGTCGAAGGACGAGAAGTGCTCCGACAGCTCCCCGCCGAGCTCCTCCTCGACGAGCCGGCGGATCTTCGCGAAGGGCACCGAGGGCGCGCCGTCGCGCAGCGCGGCGAGCTTCTGCTTGAAGCGGTCGCGCTCGCCCTCCGGGATCGCCTCGAAGTCGATCGTGGAGAGCACCTGGCCGACCTTCATCGCGGCGCCGCGCATCTTGCCGAGCTGGTCGACGAGCTCCTCGGCGACGCCGAGGGCGCGCTCCTCCATCGCCCGCTCGGCGGCGTCGTCGCCGCGCGTGAGGTTGGCGGCGCGTGTGCCCGCCCAGCGCAGCGACTGCCCGGCGACGAGACCGCCGAAGCGGGCGGTGCGCGCCACGCGGCCGGTGGGCAGCGCGTTCTCGTCCGGCGGTGAGGGCTTCTCCGTGGCCACGATGCGGATACGGCGGGCGTGGCGGGCAGGATGAGCCGCGGCGCCTACGCGGGGAGTCTAGGAGGGTCCGGCCGCGACGACGCCGGGCCGTCCCCCTCTCACGCGGTCGCGCGGGACGGGTCCACGATCTGGAGCCCGTCGAAGTACTTCGCGTAGAAGCCTCGATCGCGCGTGAGCAGCCGATCGGCCGCACGAGCGGCGTGGGCTCCGATCAGGAAGTCGGCGACGACGCGACCCCGGCGGCGCGCGCGACGGCGATGTCCCCGCCACGCCGTGCCGGCCGCGAGCGCGGCGTCGGCGGTGAGCGCCGCGAAGCGGACGCCGAGGTCGTCGAGCGCGGCGACGGCCACCGAGGGATCGTCGAATCCCGCGGCGACCTCTGCCCAGACCACGTCGCAGGCGATCAGCGCCCCCTCGGCCCGGCACGTCCGGAGGGCCTCGCGGGACCGTGGCCCGAAGGTCGGGTCCGCGGCATAGAGGTCGATCAGGACGTTGGTGTCGACCGCCGTGATCAGGGCCCCACGTCCCCGCCGCGGAGATCCCGGACGAATGCGTCGGTGTCGCGGCCGAGGTCGAGAATGCCGTAGAGCGCGTCGAGCGGGTCACGGGCCGTCGTCTTCTCGACGATCAGGCGTCCCTGGTCCTCCCGGAACTCGACCGCCTCGCCGGCGCGGATGCCGAGCCGCTCGCGCAGGAGCTTGGGGATCGTCACCTGCCCCTTCTCGGAGACCACGCTGCGGCTCATTCAACAAGGGTAGGAATCCATACGTTGTATGTCAAACCACACGATGCCGAAGGCCCGGCTCCTGCTCGACCCTGCGCGGCCGGAGCGCACGCCACAATCCTCGCCGTGCCCGGACCGCTGCTCGCCGTCGACGGCCCCTCCCTCCTCTACCGCGCGTTCTTCGCGCTGCCGGACTCCATCACCGGCGCGGACGGCACGCCGGTCAACGCGCTGCTCGGCTCGGCGAACGCGATGCTGCGCGTCTGCGCCGACCACGACCCGCGGGCCGTGGTCGTCTGCTTCGGCCAGGAGGCCGCGGACTACCGCGTCGCCGCGTGGCCGGGCTACCACGCCGACCGCCCGCCCGTCCCGGAGGGCCTCGCGCCGCAGTTCGCCGCTGCGCCGCTGCTCTACGAGGCGTTCGGCTGGGCGAGCGAGACCTCGCCCGACCTCGAGGCCGACGACCTGCTCGGGGCCTACGCGACCGCGGAGCACGAGGCCCGCGGCCACGCGCTGCTCATGACCGGGGACCGCGACCTGTACCAGTGCGCGTCGGCGGCGGTGACCGTCCTCTACCTGAAGACCGGCGTGAAGGGCGTCGAGGCGGTCGGGCCGGAGGAGGTCGAGCGGCGCTACGGCGTCCCGCCGGCACTCGTCCCGGACTTCATCGCGCTGCGCGGCGATCCCTCCGACGGCCTGCCGGGAGCGAAGGGCATCGGCGAGAAGACCGCCGCCGACCTGCTGCGGCGGCACGGCTCGCTGGAGGCCGCCATCGCCGCCGCGGAGGGCGAGAGGCCACGGGTGGCGGCGGCGCTGCGCGACCACGCCGGCGAGCTGCGGACCTTCCACGACGTGGCGACGCTGCGCCCGGCCCCGGTCACCCGGCCGCCCGACGCGGCGACCGACCTGCGCGGCGGGGCGAGCGCCGCCCGCGCACTGGGGATGCGCCGGCTCGCCGAGCGGCTGGAGAAGGCCGGGAGCGTGCGGGACCTGTGAGCCGGAGGTACGCTCGTCCTCGCCCGGCAGGCCCAACGCTCCCGACATGAGCGACGAGCTGCAGCTCAACGACCCCCAGACGCTCTACCGCCGCTGGGAGGGGTCCCAGTGGAACCCGTTCGAGATCGACCTCACCGGGGACGCCGACCAGTGGAAGGGGCTCGGGGACGCGCAGCGCGGGCTGCTCTTCTTCGTCCTCTCCTCGCTCATGGTCGCCGAGGAGCGCATCACCACGAAGTTCTCCGGCCTCGTCGGCGCGCACGGCTCCGAGGAGGAGGCGACCTTCCTGGCCACCCAGCAGGTCGACGAGGCCCGGCACATGCAGTTCTACGCCCGCTTCCAGGACGAGGTCGTCGCGGCCCCGGCGACCGTCGCCGAGCACGTCGCTCGCGCCCGCGAGCACGTGTCCGACGCCTTCCGCCGCATCTTCGACGAGGCGCTCGTGCAGGCCCACGAGGAGCTGGTCGCCGCACCCGGTGACCTGGGCGCGAAGGTCCGCTTCGTCACGATCTACCACCAGATCCTGGAAGGCACCCTGGGCCTGACGACCTTCCACTTCGCGACGGAGCTCCTCGAGCGCGAGGGCCTCCTGCCGGGGTTCGTCGAGGGCTACTCGAAGATCCACCACGACGAGACCCGCCACATCGGCTACGGCGTCTGGTACCTGCGCGAGACCGTCCGCGAGCAGCCCGACCGCGCCGACGACGTCCGCGGGACGCTGCGCAGCCTCCTGCCGTCCGTCGCGGACTCGCTGCGCCCGCCCGGCGATGGCTCCAACGTGCTCGGGGTCACCGAGGACGACCTGCGGACCTTCGCGCTCGGCGGCCTGGCGCGCCGGCTGAAGATCATCGGCGTCCCGATCGAGACGGTCTTCGCCTGAGCCCGGGAGGCACCCACCGCCCACGCGCGGGCCAGAACGGTACGCGCGGCTGATGCCGACGGCGTCGTAATACCCCGCAGCGAGCCTGGGCGCGTTCCCCATTGACCGGCGAGCCCGCGAGTGGTCAAGTCCAGGGCATGACCGAGTCTGTGCCGCCGATGGGCGGCCCGACCGCAACGAGGTTCGCCGAATGAGGGTTCTGGTCGTCTACGCGCATCCCAATCCCGGCTCGTTCTGCCACGCCGTGATGGAGCGGGTCACCAGCGGCCTGCGCGACGGGGGGCACGACGTCGACGTGATCGATCTGTACGCGATCAAGTTCGATCCGGTCTTCCGCGACCGCGACTACAACCAGTTCATGCACGAGACGCTGCCGGACGACCTGATCGCGCAGGCGGACCTCAAGCAGGCGCTGGTGGCGCGCGCCGGCGGGCCCGTCCGGCGCGCGGTCGCGAAGCGATGGGTTCGCGGCAAGACCGATCGCGAGATCGTGCAGGCGCTCGGCAGGCGGACGCCCAGGGACGTGCGGCGGCACCAGGAGCGGGTCGCGCGCGCCGACGGCCTGGTCTTCGTCGCGCCGATCTACTGGATGGGGGTCCCGGCGATCCTCAAGGGGTGGATGGAGCGGGTGTTCGCGTACGGCTTCGCCTACACGCTCGACCGCGACGGCTGGAACGGGAACCTCGACGGCCGGGTGCCCCTGCTGACCCAGCAGAAGGGGCTGGTCATCACCCCGACGTTCTTCACGCAGGACGAGTACGAGAAGGGTTGGCAGCAGGCGATCGACACGATCCTCTGTGACTGGAACCTCAAGATGGCCGGGGTCGAGGAGACCGAGCACGTCTACCTCTACGCGGTCGGCGCCGTCGACCGGGCCACGCGCCTGGGCTACCTCGATCGCGCGTATCGACTCGGCAAGGAGTTCGCGCCCGACCCGGCACCGGCGAAGCGCGGCTCGTCGAGCGCCTCGACCCGCACGGCGACGTCAACTTCCGGCACTTCCGGACGCGGCACAGGCTGACCGAGCCGCGGTTCCCTCCCGGAGCGCTTCCCGCTACCAGCCCTCGGCCGGCTCCCAGAGCTCGAAGCGGTTGCCCTCCGGGTCGGTGGCCCAGCCGAAGCGTCCCTGCTCGGTGGCCTGGATCGCCTCGTCCACCGCCGCGCCGGCGCCGCGGAGCTGGTCGAGCATGGCGTCGAGGTCGCGGACCCGGTAGTTCAGCATCCACGCCTGCTCCGGCGAGCCGAGGTGGTCGCTCTCCTCGGCGAACGGGGCCCACACGAGCGACGCATCGGACTCGGCGACGAGCGGCTCGCCGTCCGGGATGCCGAGCTGCTCCGCGTACCACTGCCGCAGCCCCTCCGGATCCCGTGACCGGAAGAAGACCCCGCCGATCCCGGTGATCCGCTCCACGAGCGCCATGCTACGGGGCGGTGGGCAGGTGCACCGCGCCCTCGGCGACCAGCACGACGCCGCCGCCGACCCGGGCGCGGCCGTCCTCCATCGCGGCGTGGAGCCGCGACGGGCGGCCCATCTCCACCCCCTGGACGATCTCGACGCGCTCGCACCCCGCGCGCGCCGCGAGGTAGGCGACGAGCGGGCCGGCGGCCGATCCGGTCGCGGCGTCCTCGCCCTCGGCGACGAGGCGGGTGAACATGCGGGCCCGTGCGCGCCCGGCGGCCGGGTCGCAGGCCACGAGGTAGACGCTGTGGGCGCCGAGCGGCGCGAGCAGCGCGGCGATCGCCGCGAGGTCCGGCGCCGCGCGCGCGAGCGACTCGGCGCGCGCGACCGGCGCGATCAGGTGGGGGAGCCCGGTCGAGGCGACCTGCGGGTCGAGCGCGGGGTCGGCGTCGTCCGGGTCGAGTCCCACGGCGGCCAGCGCCGCCGCCGGGTCGACGGTCGCGCCCAGGGCGGCCGGCTCCTGGAGGACGGACGCCTCGGCGCGTCCGTCGCGGGCATCGACCTCGACCCGCACCGGCTGGAGCCCCGCGTGCGTCTCCTGCACGTACTCCGTCGCGCGCTCGCCGCGGGCGAGCGCCACCGCGACCGCCGTCCCCAGCGACGGGTGCCCCGCGAACGGCATCTCCTCGACCACGGTGAAGATCCGGTTGCGGTAGTCGGCCCCCGCCGCGCCGGCGGTCTGGACGAACGTGGTCTCCGACAGCTTCGTCTCCCGGGCGAAGGCCTGCATCGTCGCGTCGTCGAGGGCGTCGGCGTCGTGGACCACGGCGAGCTGGTTGCCGGTCAGCGGCCGCTCGGCGAACACGTCGAGCCAGGTGAGGCGGTGGGTGCTCACCGCGGGCCCCGGCCGCGCGCCTCGCCGCGCCGCAGGCAGGTGACCGCGAGCCAGCGGCCCGGGCGGGCGGTCGGCGTGAGCGGATAGGCGAGGTCGCCGTCCACCGCCCAGCGCTCGGTGTCGCGGTCCGACACCGCCCAGCCGGGCGGCCACCGGCTCACGTCCGCCGCCTCGAGCGAGGCGATCAGGGCGGCGGCGGCCGCTTCGACGCCGGCGTCGCGCCACGGGGCTCGCGCGCGGAAGCGCACGAGGCAGTGGTCGCTCGGCACGATCTCCGGCGCCTCGGGATGGCCGGTGCGGGCGACGCCGAGGTCCATTCAGCCGATCGCTCCCGGCGCCCGCGCGGCGGGCGCGGCGGATCTCGGGATCGGTCATGCGCGCCAATCTACGGCGTGAACTTGACGGTGATGACGTCCCCGTCGGCCATCGCGTAGTCGCGCCCCTCGAGCCGCAGCGTGCCGCGCTCCCGCGCTCCCGCGTAGCCCCCGGCCGCGACCAGCTCCTCCCAGCCGACGACCTCCGCGCGCACGAACCCGCGCTGGATGTCGGAGTGGATCACCCCGGCCGCGGTCCACGCGGTGCTGCCCGCCGGGACGTGCCAGGACTGGGCGGGCTTCGCCTCGCCGGCGGTGAAGAAGGCGATCAGGTCGAGCAGCGCGAAGGCCCCGCGGAGGACCCGGGCCAGGCCCGACTCCTCGACGCCGAGGTCTCCCCGCATCGCGGCGGCGTCCTCCACGTCGAGCTCGGCCAGCTCGGCCTCGATGCGCGAGGAGACCGCGACGATCCCGCCGCCGCGGGCGGCGGCGTGGGCCGCGAGCGCCGGCGGGGCCTCGTCCTCGCCCTCGTCGACGTTGACCACGAACAGGACCGGCTTGGCGGTGAGCGGCTGGAGGTTGCGCAGCGCGTCGGGCGCGGCCTCGGGCGGCGGGACCGTGCGCGCCGGCCGGCCGGCCTGCAGGGCGCCGACGATCTCGCGCAGCCACGCCTCCTCCGCCACCGCCGCCGCGTCGCCGGAGCGGGCCTGGCGCACCACCTTCTCCAGCCGCCGCTCGGCCTGGTCGAGGTCCGCGTAGGCGAGCTCGGTCTCGATCGTCTCGGCGTCGCGGACCGGGTCCACCTCGCCCTCGGGATGGACGACGTTCGGGTCGCCGTGCGCGCGGACGACGTGGAGGAGCGCGTCGACCTCGCGGATGTTGGCCAGGAAGCGGTTGCCGAGCCCCTCGCCCTCGTGCGCCCCGCGAACGAGCCCGGCGATGTCGTGGACGTCGAGCGTGTCGTAGACGACCTCGGAGGCGCCGATCGTCTCCGCGACGCGGTCGAGCCGCGGGTCCGGGACCGGCACCACGGCGACGTTCGGCTCGATCGTCGTGAACGGGTAGTTCGCCGCCTCGGCGGCCACCCGGGTCAACGCGCTGAACAGCGAGGACTTGCCCGCGTTGGGCAGCCCGACGATGCCGACCTTCACGCGACCTCGTCGACGAGGTCCGCGACGGAGTCCACGACGCGCGCCGCGCGATAGGGGAAGCGCTCCGCCTGCTCCCGCGAGGTGATCCCGGTGAGGACGAGCACGGTCTCGAGGCCGGCCTCGAGCCCGGCGACGACGTCGGTGTCCATGCGGTCGCCGATCATCGCCGTCGCCTCCGAGTGGGCGTCGATCGCGTTGAGCGCCGAGCGCATCATCAGCGGGTTGGGCTTGCCGACGTAGTAGGGCTCCGCGCCCGTGGCGCGGCTGATCAGCGCCGCGACGCTGCCGGTCGCCGGCAGCGGCCCGTCGGGCGTCGGGCCGGTCGGGTCCGGGTTCGTGGCGATGAAGCGGGCGCCGGCGTCGATGAGCCGGATCGCCTGCGTGATGCGCTCGAAGCTGTAGGTCCGGGTCTCGCCGAGCACGACGTAGTCCGGGTCGCGCTCGCTCAGCGTGTACCCGGCGGCGTGGAGCGCGGTGGTCAGGCCGGACTCGCCGATGACGAAGGCGGAGCCGCCGGGCCGCTGGTCGGAGAGGAAGCGGCCGGTGGCCAGCGCCGAGGTCCAGATCGACTCCTCGGGCACCTCGAGCCCGCTGATCGCCAATCGGGCGGCGAGGTCGCGCCGGGTGTAGATCGAGTTGTTCGTCAGCACGAGGAAGGGGATCGCGCGCTCGACCAGCCGGGCGAGGAAGCGGTCGGCGCCGGGGATCGCGCGCTCCTCGCGCACGAGCACGCCGTCCATGTCCATCAGCCAGGAGTGGATCTCGCGGCGGCCCATCGCGCAGGAGCGTAGACGCGAGGTCCTACGCGCCGAAGCCGACCCGCGCCTCGTCCACGTCCGTGCGGACGTAGACGACCTGCGCGAGGTCGAGGAGCACCGGGCCGTCCTCGGACTCGAGCTCGTGCCAGCCGCCGCCGCCCTTCCCCAGCGCCTTGCGCAGCGCGTCGGCGGCCTTCGCCTCGGCGCGGACCGGCAGGGCCAGGCCGCCCTGGAAGCCGATGGTGAGCCGGTGCGACAGGGCCATCAGTGGGCGGGGGTGACGATCTCGGTGAGGACCGAGCCGGTGGATGCGGGGTGGAGGAACGCGACGGAGGAGCCGCGGATGCCGGTCCGCGGCGCCTCGTCGATCAGGCGCAGCCCGGCGGCCTTCAGCTGCGCGAGCGCCGCCGCGACGTCCGGCACCTGGTAGGCGACGTGGTGGAGGCCCGGTCCCCGGCGGGCGAGGAACTTCCCGACCGGCGTGTCGGGGCCGAGCGGGCGCAGGAGCTCGACGTGGCCCTCGCCGACGTCGAGCAGCGCGGCTTCGACGCCCTGCTCGGAGACGACCTCGCGGTGGACGAGGGGCATCCGCAGGCTGCCCGCATAGAGGGCGAGGCCGGCGTCGAGGTCCTCGACGGCCACGCCGATGTGGTCGATGCGCCCGAGCACGGGCGCGGAGGATAGCGGCGGACCGCGCTCAGCCGGCCGAGGGCTCGCCCTCGGGCGCGCGGTCGAGGCGCCGGCTCGCGGCGAGGCCGATGCCGCCGCGCTCGGTGCCGGCCGGGCCGGGCCCGGCGCCGCTCATGATCCGCTCGATCTCCTCGCGCTCGATGACCTCGTTCGCCAGCAGCGTCTGCGCCAGCGCGTCGAGGCGGCCGCGCTCCGCCCGCACGAGGTCGAGCGCGCCGCGGAAGGCGACGTTCGCGAGGTCCTGCTCCTCCTCGTCGCGGATCCGGCGGGTCGTGTCGGCGATGTCGGCGATCGCCCGCGCGGCCCGCGTCCCGGTGCCCATCGCGTACTCGGTGACCATCGCGTGGGCGATGTCCGCGACCCGCCCCAGGTCGTCCGAGGCGCCGGTGGTGATCGAGCCGAACACCTCCTCCTCGGCCGCGCGGCCGCCGAGCAGCACGATCATGTAGTCGAGCAGCTCCTCGCGCGTCTTCAGGTAGCGGTCCTCCTCGGGGAGGTTCAGCGTGTAGCCGAGCGCGCGCCCGCGGGGGATGATCGAGATCTTGTGGACGCGGTCCACCGAGGCGAGCAGCTCCGCGCAGAGCGCGTGGCCGGCCTCGTGGTAGGCGACGACGCGCTTCTCGTGGTCGTTCAGCGTGCGCCGCGACTGCATCCCGGCCACGACGCGCTCGAGGGCCGAGTCGAAGTCGCCCTGGACGAGCGTGTCGGCGTCCCGCCGCGCCGCGAAGATCGCCGCCTCGTTGCAGATGTTGGCGAGATCGGCGCCGGTGAGGCCGGCGGTCTGCCGCGCGACCTTCGCGAGGTCGACGCGCTCGAGCGGCTTGTCGCGGGCGTGGACGCGGAGGATGCGCTCGCGCCCGCGTACGTCGGGCGGGGCGATGAAGATCTGCCGATCGAAGCGGCCGGGGCGCAGCAGCGCGGTGTCGAGCTTCTCGAGCAGGTTGGAGGCGGCGATGACGACGACGTTCTCGCGCGCCGAGAAGCCGTCCATCTCGACGAGGAGCTGGTTGAGGGTCTGGTCCTTCTCGCCGGAGAAGTCGGCGCCGCGGTGGCCGCCGACCGCGTCGAGCTCGTCGATGAAGATGATCGCCGGCGCGTTCTTCCGCGCGGTGGCGAACAGGCGGCGGATCCGCGCGGCGCCGAGCCCGGCGAACATCTCGACGAACGCCGCGGCGGACTGGGAGTAGAACGTCGCGCCCGACTCGTGGGCGACGGCCTTGGCGAGCAGCGTCTTGCCGGTGCCGGGCGGGCCGTGGAGCAGGATGCCCTTCGGCACCCGGGCGCCGAGGCGGCCGAAGCGCTTGGGATCGCGCAGGAACTCGACGACCTCCCGCAGCTCCTCCTTCGCCTCCTCGGCGCCGGCGATGTCCTCCCAGCCGATCGCGATGCGCTGCTGGGGCTTGATCTCGACCGGCTTCATCCGGGCCCCGCCGCGCACCATGCGGAGGGTCATCCAGACGAGGAGCACCAGCGCCCCCATGAAGATGATCGGCAGCCAGGTGACCGCCCAGTCCTGCAACGTGGGCGAGCCGAGGAAGTCCGCGGGCGGCGGTGCGGGCGGCATCGATCCGGATTCTAGTTGTTCGTGGTAGGAGGCGGGGGTGCGGGCTCCACGCGGAGGATCTCGGCGAGCGCCGCGCGGCCGACCTCGAGCTGCCGGTCGTCGGGCTCGCGCGTGCCGATCGCGCGCTGCAGCTCGTGGCCGGGGCGGCGCAGCGCCCGGGCCAGGCGGGTGCCGGCGTGGCGCTCGGACCACGCGAAGACCTCGACCGCGACGCCGACCGAGGCGAGCGCGACCGCCGAGCTCGCCGCCGGCCCGGGGCGCTCGGTCGCGGCGCGCAGCAGCGAGACGCCGGCGAGGTTCGCGGCGAGCAGCGGCGCCATGAGGTGGGAGCCGCAGCGGTCGTGCTCCTTCGCCGCGTCCGCGGCGTCGGGCGTGTCCTGCTCGTAGGCGGCGATCGCCTTGTGCTCGACCCCGTGGTAGGCGGCGAGCTCGCCCCCGCGCAGCGCCGCGACGGCGGGCGCGACGGAGAGGGCGAGCGCCGCCGCCTCGCCCGCGACGCCGCGGCGGCGCAGGAGCGAGCCGGCGACCATCGTGCCGGCGGTGACGCCCGCGACCCGCGCGGTGGCGAACGGCAGCTCGGCCTCGGGCAGGCGCGCCTTCACCAGCGGGATGACGACCATCGCCTCCCCGAGCCGGGCGACGCCGCGGACCCCCGGGACCCCGTCGAGGCCGCGCACCCGCGGCTTGCCCCCGGACGCGACGCGGAGCTCGCCGTCCCGGGTCCGGACCGCGGCGGCCCAGCGCGTCGGCCCGTGCACGAGCAGCCCGTTGCGCAGCGCCATGCCGCCGAGGCGGAGCTTCGGCGCCTCGCTCATCCGAGCAGGCTCCGGGTGACGTCGCGGTAGCAGGCGGCGGCGAAGCCGAGGTCGCGCACGTCGATCCGCTCGTCGGCGGCGTGGATGAGCGGCGAGGTGTCGTAGATCGACATGTGGCGCTGGGGGAAGAACCCGTAGGCCACGACGTCGGGGAACGCGTCGCGGAAGGCCACCGAGTCCGTGTACCCGGGAAGGATGACCGGGATCACCTCGGCCCCCGGGTCCTGGTCGCCCACCCAGCGCACGAGGGCGTCGTGCAGCGCACCCTCGGGCCGCGACCCGTTGCCCGGGACCATCTCGCTGAACTCGAGCTCGTAGCCCGCGGTCCCGAGCACCTCCTCGACCGCGCGGCGCGCATCGGCCGCGCCGAGGCCGGGCGGGACGCGGCAGTCCACGCCGAGCGTCGCGCGCGAGGGGATGACGTTGATCTTCTCCGAGGCGGAGATGCGGGTCGGCGTGAGCGTGACGCCGAGGACGGGCTCGACGAGCACGGCCAGCCGCGGGTCCCGCGCCCCCACGTTGCGGAGCGCCGCGGCGGGGTCGTCGGGATCCTCGCCGAGACCGCGCAGGAACGCCCGCCCGAGGTCGGTCGGCGACCAGGACGGCTGCGCCCCGCCGAGCCGCTCGAGGATCGGCGCCATCTTCAGCAGCGCGTTGTCCCCCATCCGCGGGATCGACGCGTGGCCGGCGACGCCGGTCGTGGAGAGCCGGAAGCGGAAGACCCCCTTCTCCCCGCAGCACACGCCGTAGAGTCGCCGCCCGTCGTAGGGGATGACCTCCCCGCCGCCCTCGTTCAGCAGCCAGTCGCAGCGCACGAGGTCGGGGTGCTCGGAGCACAGCCAGCGCGCGCCGAGGTTGCCGCCGCTCTCCTCGTCGACGACGGAGACGACGAGGAGATCGCCGCGGGCGGGACGCCAGCCCTCGCGGGCCAGCGCGACGGCCGCCACCGCCTCGGCGGCGCCCTGCGACTTCATGTCGATCGCGCCGCGCCCCCAGAGGAAGCCGTCGGCGACGTCGCCGGACCACGGGTCGCGCGCCCACTCCTCCGGCGTGGCGAGCACGGTGTCGACGTGCGCGAGCAGGCAGAGCGTCGGCCCGGGCTCCGCGCCGCGCAGCCGCGCGACGAGGTTGGGGCGCGGCTCCTCCGCGCCGACGAGCGTGATCTCGAACCCGGCGTCGCCGAGGTAGCCGGCGAGGTACTCCTGGGCCGCCCGCTCGTTGCCCGGCGGGTTGACCGTGTCGAAGCGGACGAGGTGCTGGAGCACCGTGGTGGTCTCGGCCTGGAGGTCGGTCACCGCGGGCCATGCTACGCAAGGGCCACATCCCGGCCGCGACGGTGTGGTTCGCTTCCGGGCCGATGGCCGCGTCCGCCTCGCCCACGACCGCGCCGGCGTCGGCGCCGAGCGTCGGCGAGGTCGCCCGCGAGTGGACGCGGATCGGCTGCGTGGGCTTCGGCGGCCCGCCGGCGCACATCGCCCTGCTGCGGGACCTGTGCGTCGAGCGGCGGGGCTGGCTCTCCGCCGCGCAGTTCGAGGACGGGGTCGCCGCGACCAACCTGCTGCCCGGCCCGGCCTCGACGCAGCTCGCGATCTACTGCGCGTGGCGGCTGCGCGGCGCGCGCGGCGCGCTCGCCGGCGGGCTCGGCTTCGTCGTGCCGGGCCTCGTGGCGATTCTCGCGCTGTCGGCGCTGTTCCTCGCCGGCGCGCCGCCGCGCTGGGTCCGCGGGGCCGGTGCGGGAGCGGGCGCCGCGGTCGCCGCGGTCGCGGTGTCGGCGGGATGGGCGCTGGCGGAGCCGAGCTGGCGCAAGGCGGGCGATCACCGCGCGCGCTGGTGGGCCTACGCGCTGGCCGGCGGGGCCGCCGCGGCGCTGGTCGGCCCCTGGCTCGTGCTCGTGCTGCTGGGCTGCGGCGCGCTCGAGGTCGTGTGGCGGCGGGCGGGACGGGGCGCGGGCGGCGGCGCGTCGGCGGTGCTCTCGCCGTGGGTCGGCGCGCCGCTGGCCGCGATCGCCGGGGCGGGCGGGCTCGGCGCGCTGGCCTGGGTCGCGTTCAAGGTCGGCGCGCTCTCCTACGGCGGGGGCTTCGTGATCATCCCGCTCATGCAGGCCGACGCCGTCGATCGCTACCACTGGATGAGCGACGCGCAGTTCCTGAACGCCGTGGCCCTCGGCCAGGTGACGCCCGGGCCGGTGGTGCACACGGTCGCGGCGGTGGGCTACGCCGCGGCGGGCGTGGGCGGTGCGCTGCTGGCGGCGCTCGTGGCGTTCGCGCCGTCGTTCTCGTTCGTCCTGCTCGGCGCGGAGCGGTTCGACCGCCTGCGGGGAAGCTGCGGCGTGCGGGCGTTCCTCGACGGCGCGGGGCCGGCGGCGGTCGGCGCGATCCTCGGGTCGGCCGTCCCGCTCGCCCTCGCGCTCGGCGAGCGATGGCAGGTCGCCGTGCTCGCCGCGGCGGCGGTCGCGCTGCTCGCGCTGCGCCGCGGGGTCGTGGCGACGCTCCTGGGAGCCGGGGTCGTCGGGGTCGTGGTGGCGCTGACGGGCGGGCCGCTGCCGTAGCCCGGCGGGCGCGGTGGCGGGCGGGTGGGGTGACGGGCCGGTGGGGGGCCGGCGGTCGCGGTGGCCGGCGGCCGCGGTGGCGAACGGTTGCGGCCGACGAACGGTCGCGGCCGACGAACGGTCGCTCCGGCGGGCCGGCAGGGCCGGCGAACGGCATCATCGAAGCAGGGTCGGGCGGCGGAGCAGGGACGCCCGAGGCGTCGCTGCTCCGCGCGGGATCGAGCGGATCGCGCGCTCCTCCGCACGTTACCCCTGACATACACGGGAAACGTGAAGCAGAGCGCCCGACGGAGCATGGAGCGCCGCCCCCGCCCGGGGCGACGACCCCGACGGGACCACCCCCCACACCCACGCGCTTCGATGCCCGACGTTGCCCGGCGCGACCACCGCCCACGCCCCTCGATGCCCGACGTTGCCCGGCACGACCACCGCCCACGCCCGTCGATGCCCATCGTTGCCCGGCACGACCACCGCCCACGCCCCTCGATGCCCGCCGTGTCGGCACCCGGCTCCGCCGGCCTCGCCATACTCGCTCCATGGAGTCGCTCTTCGATCCGGGCGACGGCGCGGACGCCGGGCCCGGTCGCGCCGCGCCCGCCGGGGCGCCGCTCGCGGCTCGCCTGCGGCCGGCGGACCTCGCCGGGTTCGTGGGGCAGGCCCACCTCCTCGCGCCGGGCTCGGCGCTGCGCACCGCGATCGAGGAGGGCCGTCCGCACTCGATGATCCTCTTCGGCCCGCCCGGGACGGGCAAGACGACGCTCGCCCGCATCGTCGCCGCCTCGGCGAGCGCGGCGTTCGAGGAGAAGAGCGCGGTGGCCGCCGGCCGGGCCGAGGTGCGCGCCGTCATCGAGCGCGCGGGCCACCGCCGCCGGACGACGGGCGAGGCGACGATCTTCTTCCTCGACGAGATCCACCGGTTCAACCGGGCGCAGCAGGACGCGCTGCTGCCGGCGGTCGAGGACGGCCTCCTCACCCTGATCGGCGCGACGACCGAGAACCCGTTCTTCGAGGTCAACTCGGCGCTGCTCTCGCGGGCGCGGATCTACGAGCTGCACGCGCTGGCCCCGGACGAGGTCGCGACGCTGCTGCGCCGCGCGCTGGAGAGCGGCGCCCTCGCCGCGGCGGGCGTGACCGACGACGCCCTCGACTTCCTCGCCGATCGCGCCGCCGGCGACGCGCGCAACGCGCTCGCGGCGCTCGAGCTGGCCGTCGAGACAGCCGGCCCGGAGACCGAGGTGACGCTCGCGCACGCCGAGGACGCGATGCAGCGTCGCGCGGTCATGCGCTACGACCGCGATCGCGACCAGCACTACGACTACGTCTCGGCCTGGATCAAGGCGACCCGCGCGAGCGACCCCGACGCGAGCCTGTACTACCTCGCGGTGATGCTCGAAGGCGGAGAGGACCCCCGCTTCCTCGCCCGGCGCATGGTGATCCTCGCCTCCGAGGACGTGGGCAACGCCGATCCGCACGCGCTCGAGATCGCCGTCGCGACCGCGCAGGCGGTCGAGCACGTCGGCCTGCCGGAGTGCCAGTTCGCGCTCGCCCAGGCGTCGGTCTACCTCGCGCTGGCGCCGAAGTCGAACGCCGCCTACCGCGCGATCGGCGCCGCCCGGCGCCACGTCCGGGAGCAGGGCGCCGCGCTGCCGCCCGCGGCCCTGCGCTCGGCCGCCTACCCCGGCGCCGCGAAGCTCGGCCGCGGCGCGGGGTACGACTACCCGCACGATCACGCCGGGCATCTCTCGACCCAGGACGTGATGCCCGAGGAGCTCGCCGGGGAGCGCTTCTACCGGCCCGACGAGAGCGAGACGGCGATGGCCGAGCGTCTCGCGGCGATCCGCCGGGCGCGGGGGATCGAGCCGGACGGCCGGTAGCGGCCGGCCGGCCCGGGCTCGGCGCGGGGCGGCCTACGCCAGCCGCCGCTCGGTGGCCCAGCGCGCGAGCTCGTGGCGACTCGAGAGCTGGAGCTTGCGCAGCACGGCCGAGACGTGGGCCTCGACGGTCTTTGCCGAGATCCCGAGACGCCGCGCGATCTCCTTGTACATGTAGCCGCGGGCCAGGTGCTGGAGGACCTCCCGCTCGCGCGGGGTGAGGCGGTCGAGGTCGGCGTCGGCGCCCGGCTCCGCCGCCGGGGCCTCCGTCGCGAACGCGTCGAGGACGAAGCCCGCGAGCCGCGGGGAGAAGACCGCGTCGCCCTCGTGGACCCGCCCGACCGCGTCGACGAGATCGGGCCCCGCGATCGTCTTCGTCACGTAGCCCCGCGCGCCGGCCCGGATCACGGCGATGACGTCCTCGGCCGCATCGGAGACCGACAGCGCGAGGAAGCGGGGGGCCGGCACCTGATCCGCCGCGGTGCGGCGGATGACCTCGGCCCCGCCCCCGTCGGGCATGTGGACGTCGAGCAGCACGACGTCGGGCGCGGTTCGCGCGATCAGCGCGACGGCCTCGGCGACGGTCGCCGCCTCGCCGACGATCTCGACCTCCGACTCGAGCTCGGCGCGAACGCCGGCCCGGAAGATCTGGTGGTCGTCGACGAGCGCGACGCGGATCCGGCTCACGGCGGCGCCTCCAGGACGAGCTCGACCTCGGTGCCCTCGCCCGGCGCGCTGCTGATCTCCGCCCGGCCGCCGTGGCGCGCCATGCGCCCGGCGATCGACTCGCGCACGCCGCGACGGTCGGCCGGCACGACCGCCGGATCGAAGCCCGCCCCGCGATCGCGGACGAAGACGCGCACGGCCCCGCCGTCCGAGACCTCCGCGTAGACCGACACCGGCCCCCCGCCGGCGAACTTCGCCGCGTTGACCATCGCCTCGCGGGCCGCGGCGACGACGGCCTCGCCGCGGTCGTCGAGCGCCGTGTCGCCGACCCCGACGACGTCGACCCGCACGCCGTGGGCCGACTCCACCTCGCCGGCCGCCGCCTCGAGCGCCGCCACCAGTCGACGCTCGCCGCCCGGGGTCGCGGCGCGACCGCTCAGCCAGCCGCGCAGCTCGCGCTCCTGCGACCGGGCGAGGGCGGCCACGGCGGCCGGGTCGCCGGCCCGCTTCTGGACGAGGGCGAGCGTCTGCAGGACCGAGTCGTGGAGGTGGGCGGAGAGCTCCGCGCGCTCCTGGCTGCGGATGCGCGCCGCGCGCTCCTCGTCTCGCGAGCGCAGGAGGCCGACGATCCAGGGGACGAAGATCACGCCGAGCACGACCGCGGCGACGAGCACGGCGAGCAGCGCGTCCCGCGCCGCGCCCAGCGCCCCCGTGGCCTGCAGGAAGGTGACGCCGGCCGCGACGACGAGGGCCACGCCGAGGCCGGTGCGCGACACGGCCTGGGCGCGGCGGGCGGAGGGCGCCGCGGACCCCGCGTCGCCGGAGCCCGCCGGGGCCGGGGCCGCCGCGGGGCGGGTGGCGGACATCGCCGGGGCCGTGGCGGACGCCGCCGGGGCGGTGGCGGACGTCGCCGGTGCGGCGACCGACTGGCGCCACAGCAGGGCGCCACCGCCGGCCAGCAGCACCAGCGGCCAGGTCAGCGCGTCGGAGAACCAGATCCCGGTCGCGCGCAGGGCGAGCAGCGCGGCGAGGACGAGCAGCGCCACCCCGAGGCCGACCTCGACGGCGCCGCGACCGGTCCGGCGGCGGCGCGGCTCTTGGGCGGCGGCGTCCGTGCTCGGCGTGAGCAGCCACGCCAGCGCGTACACGACGACGCCCACGCCACCGGCGGCCGCCCCGGCGACGAAGGCGACGCGCACGACCAGCGGGTCGACCCCCAGCTCGCCGGCGATCCCCGCGCACACGCCCGCGATCAACCGTCGCGACGGGTCGCGGCGCAGCGCGCGAGCCGGCCGGCCGGCCGGGGCTTGAGGGGTCGCGGCCATCGCGGCCGTCATGGTCGCAGCGTCGCCCGCGCTCAGTCCCGGCGCCCGAGGCCCCGGGCCAGGAGGATCGCGCCGGCCGCGGCGCAGAGCAGCGGCACGAGGGCGGCGAACGAGAGGTGGAGCGCACCGGCCTGGTCGGCGAGGAGGACCCCGCCGACCAGGGCCAGCGCGAGGCCGGCGACGAGGGCCGGCCCGTCGGGGCGCCGGCGGGGGTCAGGCACCCACCGCTCCCACGGGGTCTCCGCAGGCCCGCGCCGCGGCCACGCGCTCGACGGCGCGCTGTGCGCCGCCGGCACCCTCGTCCCAGCCGCCGCCGCGCCCGTCCCCGCCGTCGTCGCGGTGGCGCACCTCGACGGCGCCCAGCCCGACGTTCGCATCGAGGACGACCCGCGTCCGGCCGGCCGGCGCCACGCGCGGGTCGCGCCAGGACACGTCGACGCCGCCGCTGTCGTGGCCGAGCACGTCGACCGCCCCGGCGCCGACCTTCGCGGTCGAGGCGACGCACACGTTCGGCGGGACGAGGAGCAGCGCCTCCCCCATGCCGACCCGGAGGTCGAGCGGCACGTCGCCGGCGGGCAGCCGCGTGCCGCGCAGGTCGACGACCAGGCGCCCCGCGCCGAGCTGGTAGCGCTCGCGCAGGCCGGCGGCCGCGGCCGGGCGGTAGGTGCGCTGGCCGACGCCGCCGTGGAGGTCGAGGTCGGCCGCCGAGGCCACGCCGGCCCCGAGCGCCAGCCCGAGCGCGAGCGGCACGACCCGTCGCACCGGGCGGAAGAAGGCCCCGACTACCACGACGAGGCCGGCGGCGATGACGAGCCCGGCGGCCAGGGCGCCGCTGCCCGTGCCGGTGAGCCAGAGCCCGGCGATGAACAGCGCCCCGGTCAGGAGAAGCAGCCCGAGGCCGCGCGCGCTCTGGCCGAGGATCTGCTCCGGCCCGTCGCCCACGCCCTCGCCGGAGGCCAGCCACCAGGTGCCCAGGCCGGCCAGGGCGAGCAGCGCGAGGGGCACGAGCACGCCGACGGAGCCGAGCACCGCGCCGGAGAGCAGCACGCCGCCGGCCGCGACGAGGGCCAGCACGCCGACGGCGGTGAGCAACCGGCTGCGGTCGCCGATCGCCTCGCCGCCCTCGTCGGGCATGAGCAGGAGCGCGCCGAGATAGAGCAGCGCGCCGAGCCCGGCGAGGAGGGCGAGGCCGACCGTGGCGATGCGCACGACGAGCGGGTCGACGCCGAACGTGCGCGCGACGCCGGCGCACACGCCGCCGACGACGCGATCGGAGCGGGAGCGCACGAGCGGCGGCCGCGCGCCCTGCGGGGGCGGTGCGTCCGGCGCGGTCGGATCGGTATCGGGGGTCATGGGATGCCTTTCCTCGGGGGGATGGACGTCGCCGGCAGCATGCGCGCCGCCCGGCGCCCGGACAATCCGGAATCACCCCTACGGGTCGGAGCGACCGCGGGCCCGGCGCCCCCGTCGCGGTCATACTGCCCTCTCGTGAACGCCGCCACCGCGAGCGCCGCCGCCACCGATCGCCTCGAGTCCTTCAGCCCGGCCACCGGCGAGCGGCTCGGCGCCGTCCCGGTCACGCCGCCGGACCGGGTCGGAGAGATCGTCGACGCCGTGGCCGGGGCCCAGCCGTTCTGGGCGGCGCTCGAGCCCGAGCACCGCGCCCGCTACCTGCGCCGCGCGGCGCAGGCCGTGATCGACGAGACCGACGACCTCCGCGACCTGATCGCGCGCGAGCAGGGCAAGCCGCGCAACGAGGCCTATCTCATGGAGGTCCTGCCGACGATCGACACGCTGCGCTGGGTGGCCGAGCAGGGACCGCGGATCCTCGCCGACGAGGCGATCCCCACGCCTCAGGCCTTCCTCAGGACCAAGCGCTCCTCGTTCGTCTACGAGCCGCTCGGGGTGATCGCGGTCATCGCCCCGTGGAACTACCCCTGGTCGATCCCGCTCGGCGAGGTCGCGCTCGCGCTCGTCGCCGGCAACGGCGTCGTGCTGAAGCCGTCCTCGCTCACGCCGCTGCTCGGCGAGCGGATCGTGGCCCTGCTCGAGCGGGCGGGCGTGCCGGAGGGGCTGGTCCGCGTCGTCCACGGGCCGGGCACCGGCGCCGCGCTCGCCGAGGCGCCCGGCGTGGCCAAGGTCTTCTTCACCGGCTCGGTCGAGGCCGGGCGCTCGGTCGGCGCGGCGTGCGCCCGGCGCCTGGCCGGGTCGGTGCTCGAGCTCGGCGGCAAGGACCCGATGGTCGTGCTCCGGGACGCGCCGCTCGAGCACGCGATCGCCGGCGCGCTGTGGGCCGGCTTCGCGAACGCCGGCCAGACGTGCGCCGGCGTCGAGCGCGTCTACGTCGTGCGCGAGGTCGCCGATCGCTTCGTCGCCGGGGTGGTGGACGGCGCGCGCGCGCTGCGACTCGGCGACCCGCTCGGCTGGAGCACCGAGGTCGGCCCGATGATCTCCGCGGAGGAGCGCGACCGGGTGCGCGGGCTCGTCGACGACGCGGTCGCGGACGGAGCCGAGCTGCGCTGCGGCGGCCCGGTCGACCCGCCCGCGGGCCTGCGCGGCGCGTGGTACGCCCCGGCGGTGCTCACCGGCGCGACCCACGAGATGCGGATCATGCGCGAGGAGATCTTCGGGCCGGTCGTCCCGATCGTCGTCGTGGACGGCGAGGAGGAAGCGGTCGCCCTGGCGAACGACTCGCGGTTCGGGCTCGGCGCGAGCGTGTGGACCCGGGACCGGGTCCGGGGCGAGCGGGTCGCCGCCCGCCTGGAGGCCGGGATGACCTGGATCAACGACCACATGTACTCCCACGGCGCGTGCCAGTGCTCGTGGGGCGGGGTGAAGGACTCCGGCCTCGGGCGCACCCACTCGAAGTTCGGGCTCTACGCATGCGCGAACGTCAAGCTCCGGGTCTGGGAGCCCTCCCGGCTGCGCGATCTGTGGTGGCATCCGTACGACGCCGACCTCGGGCGGGCCATGAAGCAGATGGCCGCCGTGCTCTACGGACGCGAGTCCCAGCGCCTCGGGGCGCTGCGGGCGGGCGCGCGCCCGCTCGCGCGCGTGGCGCGCCGACTGCTGCGCGAGCGCTGAGCGCCGCGGCGGCGCCACATCCGGCTAGATCGCCCGGCGACGCCAGCCCCAGCCGCAGCGCCCCCGCGGCGGCGAGCATCGCCTCGCGACCGGTCCGCCCGGCGCCCACGGTGCTCGCGAAGCCGTGGGCGAGCCCGGCGTGGCGGCAGAGCGCCGTGCGGACGCCGGCGTCGCGCAGCCGCGCGGCGTACGCCTCGCCCTCGTCGCGCAGCGGATCGAAGCCCGCGGTCGCGACGTAGGCGGGCGCGACGCCCCGCAGGTCGACCGCCCGCAGCGGCGAGATGCGCGGGTCGGCCGGGTCGGCGTCGGCGGCCGGACCGGAGAGGAAGTGGCCCCAGTACCAGTCCATGCCGGCGGCGGTGAGGAGGAAGCCCTCGCGGAACACCTCCCACGAGCGGGCCTTCTCGACCCGGTCGGCGACCGGATAGATCAGGAGCTGGAAGGCCGGGGACGGCCCGCCGTCGGCGGCGGCCCGCTGCGCGACGACGGCGGCGAGATGGCCGCCGGCGCTGGTTGACGTGTACTGCCTGAGACTCCGAAGCTCGCAGCGCTCTAGGAGCGAACTGCCACGCGGCGAGCCACGGCCGAGAACTCCTTGCCGATCACCGCCGCGTCTGCAGCACTGCTTCTCGCGCTCCCCAGTCGATCGATCGGCGCAGCCCCTCGCCGTCGCCGCCCGACCGCGCCGGGCCGGTCGGCGCCGAGCCCCCGCGAGTTCCCGCCGCTGATCAGCGACCGCACGACCTCCTCGATGAAGAACGGATTGCCGCCGGTGCGCTCGCGGACAGTCCCACGCCGTCGGCGCAGGCATCGCCGGAAGGCGGCGAGCGCGTCGTCGACCGCCGCCGGGCCGGGCGGCGCCAGGGCGGTAGGCGGGAGAGGACCCGACGCCCGCGGCGGCAGTACTCGGGCGGAAGTTGACGAACGGTGAGGCCCCGGGTGCCCTGCGACGCCTCGACGTGGTAGGCGAGCAATACGTCGCTGGCGGGTCCCTCCAGTGCAGGTCCTCGATGACGGTGCGCGCCGGGCTCGCGGTCGCTCTGGCGCGATCAGGCGCTTGCACGACGTCGAGCAGCCGGCGCTGGCGCGCCTCGGGATCGATGCGCGGCGGCGGGCGCTCGGATCGGGAACGCCGAGGAAGTCGACGAGCAGCGGCAGGTCGTCGGCGAAGCTCGTCGAGCAGCAGGAGGTCGCCGACGACCCGCTCGCGCGCGGTCTGGTCGGAGTCCTGCTCGGTGACGTGGAAGTAGTGCGACGATCTGCAGCGGCGCGCGGGGTCGGCGTCGGCGGCGCCGCCGGGACGTAGAGCCGCGCCGGCAGCGGCGCGACAGTCGCCAGCGGCTCTTGCGACACCGCCTCGCCACGATCCGTCCTGCGGCTGCCGGCGGGGTCCGCGCCCGGTCGGCTCGGCTCGTCCGCGCCCGCGACGGTGCGGTCCTCGACGGCGGCGAGCGCCGCCGGGCGGCCCGCGACCAGGCGGGTGCGCAGCGCCCGGTCGTCCCGTGCCGCGGCCACGTCTGCAGCGTCTCGACGCCCGGACGGTCGCGGGTCAGGCGCAGAACGAGCCGACTCGGGTCGAGCTCGAGGCCTTCGCGCCGCACCGGCCCGCGGCCAGCCGCCGCTGGACGGCGGGCGGCAGGCAAGGACGAGCGCGATCTCCGGGTCGAGCTCGAGGCCGTCGCGCCGCACCGGCCCGCCGGCCAGCCGCCGCTGGACGGCGGGCGGCAGGGCGAGCAGCGTGCGGAGCGCACCGGCCTGGACGCGCTCGGAGGGTGAGAGGGGCGGCGCCGGCACGGTGGGTGCGGAGCCTGCCACAGCCGGAGTCGTGGACGCCGGTCGGATCGCGCGGGCGAGGGCGCGCGGCCGGCTCGCCCCGGACGCCGGTCGCATCGCGCGGGCCCGGGCTCAAGCCCGGCGGCGCGACGGACGATGAGGCGGGCATGCCCTTCGTGCTCGACGAGGCGCTCCGCGCCGCTGTCGATGCCGGCGCCTCGGACCTCCACCTCAAGGTGGGTGCCCGGCCGCGCGCCCGCGTCGACGGCGAGCTGACCGCGCTCGGCTCCCTCCCCCCGCTCACCCCCGAGGACGTCGCCGCGATCTCCGAGACCGTCATCACGACCGACGGCAAGGCCGCGGACCTCGACGCGCACGGGGCCGCCGACCTCTCCTACGCGACCGCCGACGGCCGCTTCCGCGTGGCGGCGTTCGTCCTGCGCGGCCATCACTCGTTCGTCTTCCGCGTCGTGCCCGGCGCGCCCGACGGCACGGGTCTCGGGATCCCGGAGGTCGTCCTCTCCTGGGCGGACGCCCCGCGCGGCCTCGTCGTCGTGACCGGGCCCTCGGGCATGGGCAAGTCGACGACCTGCGCCGCGCTCGTGGACCGGGTCAACCGGACGCGCGACTGCCACGTGGTGACGATCGAGGACCCGGTCGAGTACCTCCATTCCGATGCGAGGGCGCTGATCTCCCAGCGGGAGATCGGGATCGACGCGCCGACCTATCACGACGCCCTGCGCGCCGCCCTGCGCCAGGACCCCGACGTGATCCTCGTCGGCGAGGTCCGCGACTCCGACACCGCCGACACCGCGTTGCGCGCGGCGGAGACCGGCCATCTCGTGCTCTGCACCATGCACACCAGCGACGCGCCCGACACCGTCCAGCGCTTCCTCGCGCTGTTCAGCGACCAGGCCGCCGACCTCGCCCGGCGCACGCTCGCCTCGACGCTCGTCGGCATCGTGAGCCAGCGCCTCGTGCCCGCCGAGGACGGCGGGCGGGCGCTCGCCGCCGAGGTGCTCGTGAACACGACGCGGATCGCCGACCTCATCGGCCAGGGCGCATCCGCGGCCGACGTCTCCACCGCGATCGCCGACGGCGACTACTACGGCATGCGCACCTTCGACCAGTCGCTGCTCGACCTCGTGCGTCGCGGCGTGGTCGCCCCGGATCGGGGCGCCGAGTTCGCCTCGAGCCCGCACGACTTCCGCCTCATGCTCAACGGGGCGGCGCCCAAGCGGCTGGGCGAGCCGTCCTACGTGCGGGCCTGAGCGCGCGCGGGCGGCGCGGGCCGTCCCACGTGCGGGCCCGGGCGCGCGCGGCTACGCGGCCGCCCGGCGGGCCTCCGCCCGCGGGGGGCCCGGTACCAGGCGACCGCCGGCCACCGGCGTGTTGCGCACCGCGCCGGGCAGCAGGGGCAGGAGCACGCGCTTGACGTACGCCGCGCCGCCGAGGCGCGCGACCTCGCGCACGGGATCCCACGAGAGCCCGTACTGGCGGCGGATGTGCGCCGGGAGCGACCCGACGAGGGCGAAGTTCACGCTCTCCACCAGCCAGCGCAGGTGCCGCGGTGCCGGCGGGTGGAGGACGACGGCCGTCGCCAGATCCCGCGCGCGGGGGGTCACGTGCAGCTCGCCGCCGTGCAGCATCCCGGCCATGTAGGCGTCGAAGGCCTCGATGTCGGCCGGCATCTCGCGGTCGCGGAGGCCGAAGGAGCGGCCGACCACGCGGTAGTCCCGCCACAGCGCGTCGCGTTCGTCGCGGTCGAGGTCGCCGACGTAGAGCCGGTAGATCCGGTCGGCGGAGTCGACGAGCGCGGCGAGGGTCCAGAGCAGGTACCTGGGGTCGTCGGCCGCGTAGGGCGTGCCCGCCGCGAAGCGTCCGGCGGGCTCGGGCAGCTCGCCGCGGATCCGGGCGTGGACGCGGCGCACCCGGGCGGTCATCACGTCGGCGTCCTGGCGGCGGCCGAAGTAGATCGTGTTCATGATCGTCGCCGTGCGGGCGAGGCGGCCGTGCGGGTCGCCCATCCCGGTGGTCCGGTCGTAGAAGCCCTCGAACATCACCGGGTGGGCGGCCTGGAGCATCAGCGCGCGGGCTCCCGAGAAGGCCACGATGAGGTCGCGGTTGACCCGCCGGATCAGCGCGTCGTCCTCGAAGTAGCCCTCGCCGGGCGCGGCGGCGAGGAACGGGATGGGGCGGAACGAGGTGCCGGTGGTGGCCATGGGCGGTGATCGGGGAGCTGGCCCGTCCCCGTGGATACGAGCGTCTACGCTACGGCGACCATGCCAGCCCAGGCCTATCGGGGCAAGGAGTGCGTCTGCCAGCTGCGGCGCGGGATCTGCGACCAGTCCTGCGTGCGCGACATGCTGGCCACGCCGTTCTACATCGCGTGCCTGAAGCTGACGGGGCGTTCGTGCCTCGTCGTCGGGGCGGGCGAGGTCGGCCTGGAGAAGGTCGAGGGCCTGCTCGCGTGCGACGCGGACGTCGTCGTCGTCGCGCCCGCGGCCGAGCCGGAGATCGAGCGCCTCGCGGCCGAGGGCTCGCTGGCGTGGGAGCGCCGGCCCTACGCCCCCGCCGACCTCGCCGGGCGCTTCATGGTCATCGCCGCGACGAACGACTCCGAGGTGAACATCGGGGTGTTCGAGGACGCGGAGCGCCGGGCGATGCTCGCGAACGTCGTCGACGTCCCGCCGCTGTGCAACTTCATCCTCCCCGCCGTCGTCCGCACCGGCCCGCTGGCGATCGCGATCTCGACCGCGGGTGCGTCGCCGGCGCTCGCCAAGCGCATGAAGCGGGAGATCTCCGAGCTCTTCGGCGAGGACTACGCGCGGCTGGCGGTGATGCTCAACGACGCCCGCGGCTGGGCGAAGTCGACGCTCCCGACCTACCAGGACCGCAAGGCGTTCTTCGAGTCGATCGTGAACGGCGAGCCCGATCCGATCGACCTGCTGCGCGCCGGCGACGAGCGCGCGGTGGCCGACCTCATCGCCGCCGCGCAGCGGACGCACGCCCCGGCGTAGGGGACGGCCCGCGTCACTCCGCGGCGTCATGATGGCCCCATGACGGACCTCACCCACCTCGACGCCGACGGGCGCGCCCGCATGGTCGACGTCTCCGAGAAGCCGGAGACCGCTGCGCCGCGCGGTGGCGCGCGCCATCGTGCGCATGAGCCCGGAGACGGCCGCGGCGGTCCGCGACGGCGACGCGCCCAAGGGCGCCGTCCTCGCCACCGCGCGGCTCGCCGGCATCCAGGCGGCGAAGCGGACCGGCGAGCTCATCCCGCTCTGCCATCCGCTGCCGCTCGACCACGTCGACGTCGCCTCGGCGCTCGACGCCGCGGCGGGCACCGTCACGCTCGACCGCCGAGGCGCGGACGCTCGGCCGCACCGGGGTCGAGATGGAGGCCATGACCGCCGCCGCCATCGCCGCCCTCACCGTCTACGACATGGTGAAGGGGATCGAGCGCGGCGTGGCGGTCGCCGAGGTCGTGCTGCTCGAGAAGTCGGGCGGCCGGTCGGGAACGTGGCGGCGGGAAGGCCCGGGGTGAGCGAGGTGCGCGCCGCGATCGTCACCGTCTCGACCTCGGTCGCCCGCGGAGAGGCCGAGGACGTCTCGGGGCCGGCGCTCGCGCGCGCCGCCGAGGACGCCGGCGCCGAGATCGTCGCGACCGATGTCGTGGCCGACGACCGCAACGCGATCGCCGCGACGTTGCGCCGGCACGCCGACGCCGGCACGCCGCTCGTCTTCACCACCGGCGGCACCGGGCTCACCCCCGACGACGTGACCCCGGAGGCGACGCGCGACGTGATCGACCGCGACGCGCCGGGGTTCGCCGAGGCGATGCGCGCCGAGTCGCTGCGCCACACGCCGCTCGGGATCCTCACCCGCGGCGTGTCGGGAATCGCCGGGCGGACCCTGATCGTGAACCTGCCCGGGAACCCGAAGGCCGTCGACCAGCTCTTCCCGGTTCTCGCCCCCACGCTCCGCCACGCCGCCGCGACCCTGGGGCGCGAGGGTGGCCGCGACGCGGCTCCTTGACCGCCACGGCGCAGCCGCCGCGGCGCCGGCCATCGAGCTCCGCGGGGTCGGCCGCCGCTACGGCGAGCGGGTGGCCCTGCGGGACGTGACGCTGGCGCTCCCGGAGGGCGCCACGCTCGTCGTGCTCGGGCCCAACGGCGCGGGCAAGTCGACCCTGCTGCGCATCCTGGCCACGCTGCTGCGCCCCCACGCGGGCACGTGCCGGGTTCTCGGTGCCGAGCTGCCCGCGCCACGGCCATGCCGTGCGCGGCCGGGTCGGGCTGCTCGGCCACGAGCCGCTGCTCTACCGCGACCTCAGCGGCCGCGAGAACCTCCGCTACCAGGCGCGCCTGTACGGCGTCGGGCGCGAGCGCGTCGAGGCGGTGCTCGACGCCGTGGGGATGGACCGGCGCGCCGACGAGCCCGTGCGGCTGCTCTCCCGCGGCATGGTCCAGCGGCTCGCGGTCGCCCGCGCCATGCTCCACGAGCCGGAGCTGCTGCTGCTCGACGAGCCGCGCGCCAACCTCGACCCCGGCGCGGCGGACCGGCTCGAGCCGCTCGTCGGCCGCGGGTCGGGGCGCACGCGGGTGGTGACCAGCCACGACCCGGTCGGCGGGCTCGCGGAGGCCGACCTCGCGCTCGGCCTGCGCGGCGGCCGCCCGGCGTTCTGCGCCCCGCCCGCCGAGATCGGCCCCGACGCCGTCGCGGAGCTCTACCGCTGATGCTCCGCACGGCCGCGGCGATCCTGCGCAAGGACCTGCTGGTCGAGCTGCGGGCGAAGGAGTCGGTCCCGGCGATGGCCCTCTTCTCGATCACGACGTTCGTCGTCTTCCACTTCGGGCTGCGCCGCGTCGGCGTGAGCGGGGACCTCGCCGCCGGCGTGCTGTGGGTCACGCTGCTCTTCGCCGCGATGCTCGGCGTCAACCGGCTCTTCGTCCCCGAGCGCGACCAGGGCGGCTTCGACGCCTTCCTGCTCGCCCCGGTCGACCGCACCGCGATGCTCGTCGCGAAGGCCGGCGGCGCTGTTCGCCTACCTCTGCCTGGTGGAGGTCGTCGCGGTGCCCGCCTTCGCGCTCCTCCTGCTCGAGCCGCCGCTCTCCCAGGCGCTGCCGGAGCTGATCGGCATCCTCGCGCTGGCCAACGCCGGCCTCGCGATCGTCGGCACGCTCGTCTCCGCGCTGGCGGTCCAGACGCGGATCCGCGACCTCATCGTCCCGCTCATCGCGCTGCCGCTGCTCGTGCCCGGCGCTGATCGGCGCGGCGCGCTCGACCGCGCCGCTGTTCGCCTCCGGCGGGCGCCGAGGTGGTCGACGGCACGTGGCTGGTGGTGCTCGCGCTGTACGATCTGGTCTTCGGCCTGTTCGCCTACGCCGTCTTCGACTTCCTGCTGGAGGACTGACCCCGATGACCTACGGCAAGGGGCTCCGGGCGCTCTCCCTCGCCACCGTCGCGATCCTGACCGCCGCCTTCGCGCTGGTCTTCTTCTACGCGCCGAACGACGCCGACCAGGGCTTCGTCCAGAAGATCTTCTACGTCCACGTGCCGATGGCGATCGTGGCGCTGTGCGGCTTCGTCGGCGGGCGGGATCTTCGGCGATCCGGTACCTGCGCACCGGCGACCGGCGCTGGGACCTGCGCTCCTACGTCGCGATCCACCTGTCGCTCGTGCTCGCGGTCGGCGTGCTCATCACGGGCTCGATCTGGGCGAACGCCTCGTGGGGCCACTGGTGGGTGTGGGACGAGCCGACGCTCGTCTCGTTCCTCATCGTCTTCCTGCTCTACGCCTCCTACCAGCCGCTGCGCTTCTCGATCGAGGATCCGGAGCGCCAGGCGCGCTACGCCAGCGTGTTCGCGATCGTCGCCGGCGCCTTCGTGCCGATGAACTTCGTCGCCGTGCGTCTCGCCGAGCAGTTCACCCACCCGCGCGTGCTCGGCACGACCGGCGGCTCGCTGCCGGGCTCGATGCGGCTCACGTTCCTCGTCGCGCTGCTCGGCGATGGTGCTGCTGTTCGTCACGCTCTGGAAGTACGAGATGGCGTCCAAGAACGCGAGCTTGCAGCTCCGCGCGCTGCGGCGGCGGCTGACCGGCGAGGACGAGGATCTGGTCCCCGCCGGACGCAGCGCCGCGCCGCGCCTCGCCCGGCCGGCGGCGGCGGCCGACTGATGCCCGCGCTCCCGCTGGACGAGGCCGGCAAGTACGTCGCCGGCGCCTACGTCGTCTTCTTCGCGCTGATCCTGATCTACGTCGCGATCATGGCCGTGAAGCTCCAGCGCTTCGAGCGCGACGTGGCCGAGCTGCACGCCGAGCTCGACGCTCGGGACCGCGCCCGCGAGTCCCCGTCCTCCGACGCCGAGGCCGCCGACGCCGAGCGCCCGCGCCGGCCGCGGAGCGGGAGGTCGGTGAGCGAGGTCCTCGCGCTCGGGGTCTCGCACAAGACCGCGCCGGTCGAGCTGCGCGAGCGCCTCGCGCTGCCCGCCGGGCCGGCCGAGGCGTTCCTCGGCGACCTCGTGGCCGGCTCGGACGTCCACGAGGCGGTCGCGATCTCGACCTGCAACCGCACCGAGGTCTACCTCGTCGCCGCCGATCCCGTCGCGGCCGAGACGGCGGTGCTCGGGATGCTCGCCCGGCGCGGCGGCATCCGGCCCACCGAGCTCGCCCGCTCGATCTACGCGCTGCGCAACTGCGACGCCGCGCGCCACCTCTACCGCGTGACCGCCGGGCTGGAGTCGATGATCGTCGGCGAGGCCGAGGTGCAGGGCCAGGTCAAGCGCGCCTACGAGGGGGCGCTGGAGGCCGGGTCCACCGGCCCGCTGACCAACCGCCTGTTCCACGCCGCGCTCGCCACCGGCAAGCGCGTGCGCACCGAGACGGCGATCGGCGAGCGGCATCTCAGCGTCTCGAGCGTGGCCGTCGCCCTCGCGCGCGACGTGCTCGGCGACCTCGCCGAGCGCCACGTCGTCGATCCTCGGCGCCGGCGAGACGAGCGAGCTCGCCGCCCGGGCGCTCGCCGGCCAGGGCGTGACGACGATCTTCGTCGCGAACCGCCGCCGCGACCGCGCGCCTGGCGCTCGCGTCCCGCTTCGGCGGCGAGGCCGTGCTCCTCGACGCACCTCCCCGAGGAGCTCGCACGCGCCGACATCGTCGTCGCCTCGACGTCCTCGCCGCACCCGATCGTCACCGCCGAGGAGCTCGCGCTCGTCATGCGGCGCCGCGCGGGCCGCCCGCTGCTGCTCGTCGACCTCGCGGTGCCGCGCGACGTCGAGGCCGGGTGCCGGGAGCTCCCCGGCGTGACGCTGCACGACATCGACGACCTCCAGGCGGTCGTGCGGCGCAACCGCTCGGTCCGCGAGGCCGAGGCCGAGCACGCGGAGGAGATCGTCGAGGAGGAGATCCAGGTCTTCGCCCGCTGGCTCGGGTCGCTCGACGTGCTGCCCACGGTCTCGGCGCTCCGCGCGCACGGCCGGTCGATCGCCGACGGGGTCGTGGAGGAGAACGCCGGACGCTGGGAGAGCGCGTCGCCGCGCGACCTCGAGCGGGCGGCGGCCATCGCCCGGGCCGTGGCCACCCGGCTGCTGCACGAGCCCACGCTCCACCTCAAGCGACGCGAGGACGGCCGGGCGCACGGGCGCATCGAGCTGCTGCGCGAGCTGTTCGGCCTCGACGACGACCCGGCGGAGGCGGAGGCCGAGGGCGAGCCCGCCGAGGTGCATCCGCTCCCGCGCCGCGCGGAGTCCCGCGGACGCTGAGGCCGGGCGTGCTGCGGCTCGGCACGCGCGGCAGCGCGCTCGCGCTGGCCCAGGCCCGCTGGGTGGCCGGGCGCCTCGGCGGCGAGGTGGAGATCGTGCCCGTGCGCGCCGAGCCGGCGGACGCCGGGGACAAGTCGCGCTGGGTCGGCGGGCTCGAGGCGGCGCTGCTCGCGGGGGAGGTCGACCTCGCCGTCCACTCCGCCAAGGACGTGCCCGGGGAGATCGCCGACGGGCTCGCGCTGGCCGGGGTGCCGGGCCGCGAGGACCCGCGCGACGCGCTCTGCGGAGCCGCGTCCGCGGTCGCGCTGCCGGCCGGCGCGCGCGTGGGGACGAGCAGCCTGCGCCGCGCCGCGCAGGTCCGGGCGCTCCGCGAGGACGTGACGGTCGTGGCCCTGCACGGCAACGTCGATACGCGGCTGGGCAAGCTCGCCGAGGGCGCGTGCGACGCGATCGTGCTCGCGCTCGCGGGCCTGCGCCGGCTCGGGCGCGAGGACGCGGCCGGCGGCGTCGCCGACCTCGACGCCATGACGCCCGCGCCGGGGCAGGGGGCGCTGCTGCTCGAGGCGCGGGCCGGCGACGCGGCCGCGCTGGCGGCCGCGGCCGCCGTCGCGGACGCCCGCGCCGGGGCCGCCGTGCAGGCCGAGCGCGCGGTGGCCGCCGCGCTCGGCGCCACCTGCCACACGCCGCTGGGCGCCCACGCCGCCCCGGCCGGGGAGGAGCTCGTCCTGCGGGCGTTCGTCGGGCTGCCCGACGGCTCGGCGTGGGCGCGGGACGTGCTGCGCGGCGCGGCTGCGGAGCCCGCCCGGCTCGGCGAGGCCGTCGCCGCGCGGCTGCGGGCCGCGGGCGCCGGGGACCTGCTCGCGCAGGCGGAGGCGCGCGGCGGCCCGCCGCCCGCCGCGCTCCCGGACGGCGCCGCGGTCGGCGCGTGAGCGGGATCGTCCATCTCGTCGGCGCCGGCCCGGGCGACCCCGGGCTGCTCACCGCGCGCGCGCTCGAGCTCATCGGGATCGCCGACGTGATCGTCCACGACCGCCTCATCCCGCCCGGCGCGCTCGACGGGGCCCGTGAGGACGCGATCCGGCTCTACGTCGGCAAGGAGGGCGGCGGGCCCTCCACGCCGCAGGCCGAGATCGATCGCCTGCTCGTGGAGCACGCCCGCGCGGGCCGCACGGTCGTGCGCCTCAAGGGCGGCGACCCCTTCGTCTTCGGGCGCGGCGGCGAGGAGGCCGCGGTGCTGCGCGCCCAGGGCATCCGCTTCGAGGTCGTGCCGGGCATCACCGCCGGGATCGCCGCCCCGGCGTACGCGGGCATCCCCGTGACCCAGCGCGACCGCGCGAGCGCCGTCGCCCTCGTCACCGGCCACGAGGACCCGGACAAGCCCGAGACGGCGCTCGACTGGCCGGCGCTCGCCCGCTTCCCGGGCACGCTGGTCTTCTACATGGGCGTGAAGCGCCTGCCGGAGATCGCCGCGGCGCTCGTGGCCGGCGGTCGCGCGCCCGGCGAGCCGGCGGCGGTCGTGGAGCGGGGCACGCTGCCGGGACAGCGGACGGTGCTCGGCACGCTCGCGACGATCGCGCAGGACGCGGACGCGGCCGGCGTCCGCCCGCCGTCGATCACCCTCGTCGGACCGGTGGCCGCGCTGCGCTCGGAGCTCGGCTCGTGGTTCGAGGCCCGCCCGCTCGCGGGCCGGCGCGTGGCCGTCACCCGCGCGCGCGCCCAGGCGAGCGGCCTCGCGGCCCGGCTGCGGGCCCTCGGGGCCGAGGCGCTCGAGACCCCGGCGATCCGCATCGTGCCGCTCGACGCCGGCGTCCCGCTCGACCCCGCCGGCTACGACCTGCTGTGCCTCACGAGCCCCAACGGCGTGCGACTGCTCTTCGCCCGCCTCGCCGCGGGCGGCCGCGACGCGCGCGCGCTGCACGGGGCGACGGTCGCGGCGATCGGCCCGGGCACGGCCCGCGCGCTGGCCGAGCACGGGGTGGCCGCGGACGTCGTGCCGGAGCGCTTCGTGGCCGAGGCGCTCGTCGAGGCGCTCGCCGGCGTGCCGGCGCGCCGCGCGCTCGTCGCGCGCGCCCGCGAGGCGCGCGACGTCCTGCCCGACGCGCTGCGCGCCCGGGGCGCCGAGGTCGACGTCGTCGCGCTGTACGAGACCGTGGCCGAGCCGCTCTCCCCGGCGGAGGTCGCGGCGACCACCGGCGCCGACTACGTCACCTTCACGTCCTCCTCGACCGTGCGCTTCCTCCTCGCGGCGATCGGCGGCGCGGACGGCCTGCGGCCGCCGGGCGGCGGCGGGCCGCGCCTCGCGTCGATCGGCCCGGTGACGAGCGGGACGCTGCGCGACCACGGTCTCGAACCCGACGTCGAGGCCGCGCGCCACGACGTCGACGGCCTCGTCGCGGCGCTCGTGGCGGACGCGGGGACCTGATGGAGGCCCCGCCCGTCATCACCTTCCTCTCCGACTACGGCCTCGAGGACGAGTGGGTCGGGGTGGTGCACGGCGTCATCGCGCGCCTGTGCCCGGCGGCGCGGGTCGTCGACCTGACCCACGGCGTGCCGCGCCACGACGTGCGGCGCGGCGCGCTGCTGCTCCGCTCCGCGCTGCCCTACGCACCGGCCGGGGTCCACCTCGCCGTCGTCGACCCCGAGGTCGGGGGGGCGCGGCGGGCCGTCGCCCTGCGCTGTGGCGACGGGCGCCTGCTCGTCGGTCCCGACAACGGCCTGCTGGCGCTCGCCGCGCACGACGCCGGCGGCGTGGTCGAGGCCGTCGAGATCGCGCGCTCCCCCTGGCGCCTCGAGCCCGTGTCGGCGACCTTCCACGGGCGCGACCTCTTCGCGCCCGTCGCCGCCCGCCTCGCGGCCGGGGACGCGCTCGCCGCCGCCGGCGAGCCGGTCGACCCGGCGGAGCTCACCGGGCTGCGCCTCCCGCAGCCGCGCCGCGACGGCGCGGCGCTCGTCGCGCACGTCCTCACGCTCGACCGCTTCGGCAACGCGGCGCTCGACGCCGGGCACGACGACGCCGCGGACTGGGGCGTGGGCGTCGGGCGCGAGGTGCGGATCGAGCGGGACGGGTCCCCGCCCGCGGCCGCCCGCCTCGCCCGCACCTTCGCCGACGCCGAGCCGGGCGCGCTCGTGCTCTACGAGGACGCCGCCCGGCTCCTCGCGCTCGCGGTGAACCGCGGCAGCGCCGCCGAGCGGCTCGGGCTCGCGCCCGACGACGAGCTGCGGCTCGTGCCGGCGTGAGCCCGCCGGCGCCGCGGCTCGGAGCGCCCCGCCTCCATCTCCGCCGCACCGCCTCGACGAGCGATCGAGCCCGGGAGCTCGCCGCCGCGGGCGCGCCGCACGGGACGCTCGTGACCGCCGCCGAGCAGACCGCGGGACGGGGGCGCCAGGGCCGAACGTGGAGCGCTCCGCCGGGCCGCGCGCTGCTCTGCTCGCTCGTCCTCCGGGAGCCGCCGCGCCTGCTGCCGCTCGCCGCCGGCGTGGCCGTCGCCGAGGCCATCGGCCCCGACGCCCGGCTCAAGTGGCCCAACGACGTCCTGCTGGACGGGCGCAAGGTCGCGGGCATCCTCGCCGAGGGGCGGCCGCAGGAGGGCTGGGCCGTGCTCGGGATCGGGATCAACGTCGCGGTGCGGGGCGAGGACCTGCCCGACGCCCTCCGCGCGACCGCCGGCGGCCTCGCCCGGGAGCCGGGCGAGGTCGCGACGGTGCTCGCCACCCTGCTCGACCGCCTGACCGCCCGGCTCGTCGCGGGCGAGGGCGAGACCCTCGACGCCTTCCGCGCCCGCGACGCCCTGGCCGGGAGGGAGGTCGCCTGGGCGGGCGGGGCGGGCACCGCCTCCGGGGTGGACGGCGAGGGGCGGCTGGTGGTCGTCGGGCCCGGCGGGACCCGGCGCGCGCTCGAGGCCGGCGAGGTCCACCTCGGGCCCGGCGCCGGCGCCTGAGCGGCCCGCCGGGCCTCGGCCGAGACCCGCCCGGGGCGGCCGTCTCAGTCGCGAGGGCCGGCGCCGTCGTCGGCCGGGGCCTCGAGCGCCTCGGCCACGGCGTCGTCGACCGCTTCTCGATCCGCGCCATCCTCGACCTCGGGCGCGGACTCGTCGACCGGGTCGGCGAGCGCCTCGGTGAGGACCTCGTCGCTCGGCGCGTCGGTCGCCGCCGCCCGCGAGGCGACCGCGGCCGGCGGCGCTCCGCCGCCCTCGGCCTTGCCGCCGCCCTTTCGCCGCCGCCGCGACCCGCGGCCGCCGCGCTTGCCCTTCGGGAAGTTCCGCAGCAGCTCCCGGGCCAGCGCGGAGGGCTTGCGCGCCATGCGGGTCCGCGCGCCGCGCAGCGCCTCCTCGGCCTCCGGGGTGTGCGCCAGCGCGGCGGCGAGCAGGGCGGCGGACAGGCGGCGGTCCTGCTTGCGGGCGGCGTGGACGAGGCGGCGGGCGTTGCGCGCGTGCGCCGCGCCCGAGGAGTTGACGAGCAGCCCGAGCAGGCGCTTGGTCTCGGGCCAGCGCTGGACCGCGTACTCCTCGTGGATCTCGCGCGTGTACTCGGCGAGACGCCAGATCCAGGCGTTGGCCTGGTCGCGGCGCCCGATCCGGCGCTCGGCGAGCGCCTGGAGCATGACCCGGGAGCCCTCGCGGCGCTCGTCCCGCGGCCACGTGCCGACGATGTCCACGGCGAGGTCGAAGGCCTCGGCGTCGCGCGCGGCGGCGATCTCTCCCAGCGCGCGGACCCGGAGCTGGGCGTTCTTGTTGCGCTGCACGGCGGTGAGCAGGAAGCGGCGGCGCAGCTCCCCCTGGCGGTCGAAGTGGAGCATCGCCTTCGCCCGCCGCCAGCCGTTCGGCTGGACGCGGGCGCCGGCGAGCGCGGCCCAGACGTGCTGCTCTCCGTAGTCGAGGTGATCCACGGCGATCCGCCACAGCTCGCGCTCGAAGACCTCGGCGCGCCGGTCGGGATCGGGCGTCACCGGGAGGACCCGCCGCTCGACCCGGACGCGCCGTCCTCGACCTCGCCGGACCGGTCCCACGACGATCGCGCCGCCGCGATACACGTCGCGGTCGAGCAGCGAGTGGAGCGTGACGACCGGGTCGTCGTGCTTGGTCGCCGGGTGGACGAAGTCGATGACGATCCCCGCCTCCTTGCCGGGCTGGCGGCGCGTGACCCGACCCACGCGCTGCTGGTAGATCCGCTTCGACGCGGTCGGCGCGAGATGCATGCAGACGGTGGCGCGGGGCGAGTTCCAGCCCTCGGCCAGCAGCTGCGCGTTGACGAGGACGTCGATCGCGCCGCGCTCGTAGTCGGCGAGGATCCGCGCGAGCTCGCGCTTGGGCGTCTCGCCCGAGACGCCCTGCGCCTTGAGCCCCACGTCGCGGAACGCCTCGGCGACGTTGTAGGCGTGGCGCACCCCGGCGGCGTAGACGACCCCGGGCACGCCGTTGAAGCGCGTCTTGTAGAGGTCGGCGATCGCGAGGTTGAACGGGAGCTGGTCGAGCAGCTCGGCCAGCATCTCCTGGTCGAACTCCGTGTCCACCTCGCCGCGGCGCAGCGGCACCTTCGCGATCGTCCGCACCCCGGGGCCGGGCGGGATCCGGATGCAGCGCAGCGGCGAGATGACCCCGCGGCGAGCCGCCTGGGCGAGGTCGAAGCGGGAGGTCTGGGTCGGGAAGAGGTCGGTGACGTGCCGCGCGATGAGCGCCCCGGTCGCCGTCATGCCGATGAACACCGGACCGGTCCACGCCCGGATCGCGGCCGAGGTCTTCTCGCCGAGCGCCGTGTGCGCCTCGTCGCAGATGACGATCGTGTAGGCGTCGGAGACGTTCCCGGCGTTGCGCACGAACCACTGGTAGGTCTCGACGGTGACCGGCCCGTCGGCCCGGTCCTCCCCGGCGAGCAGGGCCGGCGCGATCCGCTTCGCGTAGCCGCGGTCGCGCAGCTCGCCCTCGAACTGGTCGACGAGGTTGCGGCGATGGGTGAGGATCAGGACGCCGCCCGTGCGGGACGCCTCGACGAAGCCGAGCGCGGCGACCGTCTTGCCGGCGCCGGTGGCGTGCTCGAACCAGAAGCGCTTGTAGGCGTTCGGGTCCTCGAGGACCTCGCTCGCGGCCTCGCCGTCCTCCTCCTGGGGAACCTCGTCGACCCAGTCGACCGGCTCCTCGTCCTCGCCGAGCACCTCGTCGATCTCCTCCTCCCCCGGGATCGCGGGCGAGGCGGGCGCGGCGGACGGCCCCGCGCCGTTGCCCGTCGCCCCGTTCGCGCTCACGGCGCGCAGCGCCTCGGCGAGCAGGGCGGTGAGCGTGCCGGACAGCGCGTCGACCTGGTGGGCGGAGAGGACGGTGCCGTCGGCGAGCTTGGGCTCCTCGTCGGAGAGGGTCCGCTCGAGGCCGAGGAGCAGCGCCCACTGGCGCCGCCACGCCACCGAGGGGACCGACGCGCCGGCGGCGATCTCGGCGAGCGCGTCGTCGAGCGCGCGCCGCCGCGGCGTCCCGGGCGCCAGCGCGTCGGCGGGCTCCTCGCCGGGATGGACGAGGCGCTCGCGCGTGAAGGACTCGGCCCGCGCGATCGCGCTGGACGAGGGAAGGGGTGCGGACTTGGCGACCGCTGACGTCGGTTCGGCCATCGATGGCTCGAGGATCGTGATGTGAGTCGCCGCCCTGGGCGGAGCGACTCGGGGGCCCGGCACCTCGCCGGACAAGGACGGGAGGGCGAAGGGTCTGCCTCTCCCGCCGGCACCCGCAGGATAGCGCGTCCGGCACGCCGCAGGGCCCGGTCCGGCGCGGCGGCGGGCAAGCCGGCGCGCGCGATGTGGCAAGCTCACCCGAGCCCATGCGTCCCCGCCGCGCACTCCGCCGGACGGCCGCCGCCCTGGCGACCCTCGGGCTGCTCGCCGCCGGCTGCGGCGGCTCGGCCGGGTCGCAGGACGCCGGGCCGACGCCCGCCCAGGTCCGCGCCGGCCTGGCCGGCTCGCCGCCCGCCCTCGCCGCGCTCCACCGCCAGGCCAACGCGATCCTCCCCGGTGGGCGCCCGGCGTTCGACGGGCGGCTCCGCGCCCTGCGCGGCCATCCCGTCGTGGTCAACGCCTGGGCCTCCTGGTGCGGGCCGTGCCGCTTCGAGTTCCCCGCGCTCGGGCGCGCGTCGGTGGCGCTCGGCCGGCGCGTGGGGTTCCTCGGACTGCTGACCCAGGACTCCGCCGCGAAGGGCCGCGCGTTCCTGCGCGACCACCGGGTCGCCTACCCGAGCTACGAGGACCCCGGCCGGGACATCGCCACCCGCTTCGGGCGGCCGCTCGGGCTGCCGTACACCGCCTTCGTCGACGCGCGCGGCCGCACCGCCTACCTCCACCAGGGCCCCTACGCGAGCCAGGCCGACCTCACCCGCGACGTGCGCCGCTACCTCGGCGCATGACCGGCGCCGCGGCCGGCCGGCTCCCCGGCGAGGTGGAGGTCCGGCGCACCCGTGGCGCGGTGGAGCGCGAGGCGGCGATCGCGCTGCGCCGGCGGGTGTTCGTGGAGGAGCAGGGCGTGCCGGTCGCCGAGGAGGTCGACGGCCGCGACGAGGAGGCGCTGCACCTCGTCGCCACCGACGGCGGGGAGATCGTCGGGACCTGCCGGCTCTGCTTCAGCGGCCGAACCGTCCAGTTCAGCCGCCTGGCCGTCGACCCGGGGGCCCGCCGGCGGGGCATCGCCCGTGCGCTCCTGCTCGCGGCCGACGACGAGGGCCGGGCCGCGGGCGCCCGGCGCGTCGTCCTCCACGCCCAGGTGTACGCCCAGGGGCTCTACGACGCCGCCGGATACCGGGCCCGCGGCTCCCGCTTCTGGGAGGCCGGGATCGAGCACGTGGCCATGGAGAAGCGGCTTGCCTGAGATCCGGGTGGACCCGCTCACCGGGTACCGCACGCTCGTCGCCGCCGAGCGCGCCGACCGGCCCGGGGCCCGTCCGCCGCTCGCGCCGCCCCCGGCGATCGACCGCGAGCGCGACCCGTTCGCCGAGGGGCACGAGGACCGCACGCCGCCGGAGGTGGCCGCCGTCCGGCCCGGCGGCGGCCCCGCGGACGGACCGGGGTGGACGGTGCGCGTCGTGCCCAACCTCTACCCGGCGCTGCGGGCGGAGGCCGCCGACCCCGAGCGCGACCCGGCGCCGGACCTCTTCTTCGCCGAGGCGGCGCGCGGCGGCCACGAGGTCGTCGTCAACGGCCCGCAGCCCGCGCAGGCGCTCGCGGAGCTCCCGGCGACCCAGGTGGCGGCGGCCATGGAGGCGTGGCGGGAGCGCATGCGCGCGCACGCCGGCGCGGCGTACGTCCACGTCAGCGTGAACGAGGGCCCGGCGGCCGGCGCCTCCGTGGCCCACACCCACGCCCAGCTCTACGCGCTGCCGGGCGTCCCGGCCGCCGTCGCGCGCGAGCGGGAGCGCTTCGGCGCCTACGCGACCCGCACGATGGGCGGGAACCTCCTCGGGGACCTCGTCCAGGAGGAGGTCCGCCGCCGCGCGCGCCTCGTCGCCGTGGACGAGGAGGCCGTGCTCATCGCCCCGTGGGCCTCGCGCGTCCCCTTCCAGCTCCTGCTCGCCCCGCGCCGGCCGCGGACGCGCTTCGAGGACGACGGGCCGCTCGGCGCGGCGCTCCTGCACGAGGGCCTCCGGCGGCTGGCCGCCGTCCACGGCGGGAGCCCGCCGCTGAACCTGTGGGTGCGCACCGCGCCGCGCGGCGCCGACCGCTTCTGCTGGCGGATCGACGTGCTGCCGCGTCTCGCCCAGCTCGCCGGGCTCGAGCTCGGCACCGGGACCGGGCTCAACATCGTCCCGCCCGAGACGGCCGCCGCCGAGCTGCGCGACGCGGCCCCGGGCTGAGCCGGTGCGGGCGCTCGTCCAGCGGGTGAGCCGCGCGGCCGTCCGCGTCGACGGCCGCCAGGTGGCCGCCATCGGGCCCGGGCTCCTCGTGCTGCTCGGGGTCGCGCCCGCCGACACGCCGGCGGACGCGGACCGGCTCGCCGCGAAGGTCCGGGCGCTGCGGGTCTTCCCCGACGCGGGCGGGTCGATGAACGCCCCGCTCGGCGACCGCGAGGCGCTCGTGGTGAGCCAGTTCACGCTCTACGGGGACACGCGCCGCGGCAACCGGCCGAGCTGGGCCGCCGCCGCGCCGCCGGACCGGGCCGAGCCGCTGTACGAGCGCTTCGCCGCCGCCCTCGGCGCCCGGACGGGTGCCTTCGGCGCCGACATGGAGGTCGAGCTCGTGAACGACGGGCCGGTCACGCTGCTGCTCGACTCCCCCGCCGCGAGCGGCGGGGCGCCCGCGTAGGATCCTTCCCATGGCGCGGGAGAGCCGGTCGTGAGCGTGCTCTGCGAGGTGCTGCGCTCCGGGGTGGTCGAGAGCCGCCACCACGGGTCGGTCATCGCCACCGGCCCGGGCGGCGCGCCGGCGTTCACCGTCGGCGACCCTTCGGCGCCGGTCTTTCCGCGCTCGTGCAACAAGCCGCTGCAGGGGGTCGCGATGGTGCGCGCCGGGCTCGAGCTCCCCGGGGAGCTCATGGCCCTCGCCTGCGCGAGCCATGCGGGCGACTCCTTCCACGAGGACGGCGTGCGGCGCATCCTCGGCCACGCGGGGCTGTCGGAGGGCGCGCTGGGCAACACCCCGGGCCTGCCGCTCGACGAGCGCCGCCGCTGGGAGGTCGTGCGGGACGGCGGGGAGGCGACGCGGATCGCCAACAACTGCTCCGGCAAGCACGCGGCGATGCTCCTGACCTGCGTGCACAACGGCTGGCCGACCGACGGCTACCTCGACCCCTCCCATCCGCTCCAGATCCTCATCTCCGAGACCGTGGCCGACCTCACCGGCGAGACCCCGGCCCACGTCGGGGTCGACGGCTGCGGGGCGCCGATCCACGCCGTCTCGCTCGTCGGCCTCGCGCGCGCCTACCGGACGATCGGCACCGCCGGCGACGGCGCCGAGGCGGTCGTCGCGGCGGCGATGCGCGCCCATCCCGCGTGGGTGGGCGGTCCGCGCCGCATCGTCACGGCCTACATGGCCAACGTGCCGGGGCTGCTCGCGAAGGACGGCGCGGAGAGCGTCTGCGCGCTCGCCTTCCCCGACGGCCGGGGCGCCGCGTTCAAGATCGACGACGGCAGCGCCCGCGCCGTCGCGCCGGTGCTGAGCGCCGTGCTCGCCGCCCTCGGCGCCGACACCGCCGCCGCCGAGGCCGCCCTGCGCGCGGTCGCGCCCGAGGGGCGCGAGGGCGACGGGACGGGCGGCGGCGAGATGCGCGCGGCTCGCCTCGGCGCCCGGGCCGCGGCGGCGGCGTAGGGCCGGCGACCGGTCGCGGCTTCGCCGCTCCCTCCCGGCCTCACACCTCCGCTTCCGGAGTGCGGTGACCGCTCCGGCGTTCGGCCACGTCAGTACCGCTTCGCGGTGGCGCCGCAGCCATTCCCGTTAGATTGGGCGGCGTGCCGCCCGAGTCCCGCTTCGTCCCCCGCTTCGCCGCCGAGCCCCCGCAGGAGGGCCTGCCCTACGGCCGCTGGGCCGACACGCTCCGTCAGGAGCTGCTCGCCGCCTGCCTCCATCTCGACGCCGACGGCGAGGACGTCGGCGAGCCGGGCGAGATCGCCTGGTACCCGGACCGGACCTCCGGCGGGCGGACCTACGTCCCCGCCACCGCCCCGACCGCGAACGGCTACGAGATCTTCGGCTACGTCTCGTTCGTCGAGGGCGACGGGGGCGCGCCCGACGACTTCGTCGCCCACGCCGACTTCACCACCGAGACCGCCGAGCGCAACCCCGACTGGCGCCTCGACCTCAACGACGAGGTCGTCGGGCGCTGGCGCGGCGAGGAGGGCAACGTCGCGGACGTCACGCTCGTCTGGGGCCGGCCGCTGGAGGCGGGCGGCGCGATCGTCACCGCCGAGCTCGCCGACCTCGCCGTGGACCAGTGCGCGCTCGTCGAGGATCGCTTCACGCTCGTGGCGCCCGACGCCTACCGCGGCGACTACCTCGACGTGAAGCTGTTCTCCGGGAACGGGCGGGAGCTGGCCCGCGAGTCGCTCTACGTCGACGACGACGAGCCCGAGGAGGCCTCCGCCTCGCCGGACGGCTCCGCCTCGCCGGGGGCGCCGGCCGCCTGAGCGGCCGCGCCCGAGGCGCGCCGGGCGAGCTCCGGCACCCGCTCGGCGACCTCCTCGGCGGTCAGGGGGAAATGGCACGCGGTGAGGTCGTCGCCGCCGGCGCGGGACTCGAGCCGCGGCTCCTCCTCCGCGCACCGCGCCTCCGCCTTCCAGCAGCGCGTGTGGAAGCGACAGGCCGCCGGCGGGTCGGCCGGACTCGGGACGTCGCCGGGCAGGAGCTCGCGCCGCCGCGCGCGCCCGGTCGGCCGCGGGACGGGCACCGCGGCGAGCAGCGCGCCGGTGTAGGGGTGGCGCGGCGCCCGGTAGAGCTCGTCGCCGGAGGCGAGCTCGACGATCTTGCCGAGATACATCACCGCGACGCGGTCGCACATGTGGCGCACGACGCTCAGGTCGTGGGCGATGAACACGATCGTCAGCCCGAGATCGCGCTGGAGGTCGCGCAGGAGGTTGAGGATCTGCGCCTGGATCGAGACGTCGAGCGCGGAGACCGGCTCGTCGGCGATGATCAGGCGCGGGTCGAGCGCGAGGGCCCGCGCCACGCCGATCCGCTGGCGCTGCCCGCCGGAGAACTCGTGCGGGAAGCGGTTGTAGTGCTCCGGGTTGAGCCCGACGCGCTCCATCAGCTCCTGCACCCGGGTCCGGCGCTCCCCGGCGCCGGGCAGCAGCTTGTGGATGGCGAAGGGCTCGGCGATGATCGCCCCGATCGTCTTGCGCGGGTTCAGCGACGAGTAGGGGTCCTGGAAGATCATCTGGACCTCACGACGGAGCGGCCCCAGCTCCCGCCGGCCGACCGTGGCGATGTCCCGCCCGTCGAAGCGGATCGAGCCGGAGGTCGGGTCGAGCAGGCGGGTGATGAGGCGGGCGGTCGTGCTCTTGCCGCAGCCGGTCTCCCCCACCAGGCCGAGCGTCTCGCCGCGCAGCACGTCGAACGAGACGCCGTCGACCGCGCGCACCGCCCCGATCTGGCGCTGGAAGACGACGCCGCGCCGGATCGGGAAGTGCTTGACGAGGTCGCGGACCTCGACGAGCGGCTCGCCCGCCATCGCCGGCGTCACGACGCCGGCTCCGCGCTCGAGCGCGTCGACCCCGGCGGCGGCGCGAGCCTCCTCGGGCGTCGCGCCCCCGCGCAGGCGCTCGTCCAGCGCGGCGCGCACGGCCTCCGGCAGCAGGCACGCGACGTGGTGCCCCGGATCGCCCTCGACCTCCTCCAGCGGCGGCACCGTCGCGGCGTGGGAGGGCAGCGCGTAGGGGCAGCGCGGGTGGAAGGCGCAGCCGGAGGGCCGCCGGATGAGGCTCGGCGGCCGGCCGGCGATCGGCACGAGCTCGGCCTCGCGCGGCACGTCGAGCCGCGGGATCGAGCGCAGCAGGCCCCAGGTGTAGGGATGCCGCGGCGCCGAGAACATCGCCGCCGTCGGCGCGCGCTCGACGATCCGCCCGGCGTACATGACCGCGATCTCGTCGGCCGTCTCCGCCACCACCCCGAGGTCGTGGGTGATGATGATGATCGCCATCCCGAGCTCGCGCTGGAGGCGCCCCATCAGCTCGAGGATCTGCGCCTGGACGGTCACGTCCAGGGCGGTGGTGGGCTCGTCGGCGATCAGCAGCTTCGGGTCGTTCGCGAGCGCCATGGCGATCATCGCCCGCTGGCGCATGCCGCCGGAGAACTCGTGCGGGAAGTCGTCGACGCGGTGCGACGGATCGGGGATCCCGACGAGCCCGAGCAGCTCGATGGTGCGGTCGCGCGCCGCCGCCTTCGACACGTCGCGGTGGGCCCGGATCGCCTCGACGATCTGCCAGCCCACGCGGAAGTAGGGGTGCAGCGAGGAGAGCGGGTCCTGGAAGATCATCGCGACGTCGTTCCCGCGCACGGCGCGCAGGTCGTCGTCGCTCGCCGCGATGAGGTCGCGGCCCTCGAGCCGCGCGGCGCCCTCGATCGCGGTCCGGCGCCCGCGCGTGAGGCCCATGATCGTCAGCGCCTCGACCGACTTGCCCGACCCGGACTCCCCGACGATGCCGAGCGTCCGCCCGACCTCGACGGAGTAGGAGATCCCGTCGACGGCGTGGACGACCCCGTCCTCGGTGTCGAAGCGGACGCGGAGATCCTCGACCTCGAGCAGCGCGGTCACTCGTAGCGGACCCGCGGGTCGAGGAAGGCGTAGGCGATGTCCACGACGAGGTTCGCGACGATGATGAACAGCGCCCCGAGCAGCACCGTCCCCTGGATCGTCGGCAGGTCCGAGCGCGTGATCGCGTCGTAGGAGAGCCGGCCGATGCCCGGGATGTTGAACACCGTCTCGGTGAGGATCGCGCCGCCGAGCAGGATCCCGAGGTCGAGCCCGAAGACCGTGACGATCGGGGTGATCGCCGAGCGGACGCCGTGGCGGAAGACCACGCGGCGCTCGGAGAGCCCCTTCGCCCGCGCGGTGCGGATGTAGTCCTCGCCCATGACGTCGATCAGGTTCCCCCGCAGCAGGCGCGAGTAGAAGGCCGCGAAGCTCACGGCGAGGACGATCCAGGGCAGGATCATGCTGTTGAGCCACGCGGCCGGGTCCTCGGTGAGCGGCTTGTAGCTGTTCGACCCGCCGAACAGCGGGATCACGCCGATGTCGTCGGCGAACAGGTAGAGCGCGACGAGGCCGAGGAAGTAGACCGGCGCCGAGATGCCGAAGAGCGCGAGCCCCATCGTCGTGCGGTCGAGCACCGAGCGGCGCCGCAGGGCCGCGATGATCCCCACCCCGACGCCCATCACGAGCCACAGGAACGCGGCGCCGACCGCCAGCGAGATCGTCGCCGGGAGGCGATCGAAGATGAGCTGGCGGACCGGGGCGTTGTACTGGTAGCTCGTGCCGAGGTCGAACTTCGTCAGCAGCGCCTTCATGTAGAGCCAGTACTGCTCGAGCAGCGGCTTGTCGAGCCCGAGGTCCGTGCGGATCTTCTCCACGAGCTTGGGGTTCGCGCTGCGTCCCGCCCGCAGGGCGGCGGGGTCGGCGGAGGGCAGCGCGTAGAAGATGAGGAAGGTGAGCAGGCTGACCAGGAACAGCAGGACGACGACCCACAGCAGGCGGCGGGCGATGTAGCGGGCCATCGGTGGGTGGCGTCAGGAGGGGCTCGGGCCGCGGCGGGCGACGCGCCGCCGGGCCCCGGCGCCCTGACGGCGCCGGGGCCCGCAGCGCTCGCGCGCGGCTACTTGATCGACGTGAACGACAGGTCCCACTGCGCGAGGGACTTGTTGATCACGCCCTGCACGTTGCTCGAGCGGATGTTCGGCTGGTTGTCCCACACCCACGGCACCGCCGGGGCCTGGGCGGTGACCTCCCGGTCGAGCTTGCCCCACGCGTCCCCGCGGGCGGTGGTCCCCACGACCTCCGCGGCCTGGTCCATCGCCGAGTTGATCTGCGGGTCGTTGAGCTGCGGCCAGTTGGAGTTGTTCTCCTGCACGATGTTCTGGCCGTTGAACGTCGGATCGAGGATCGTCTGCGCGTCGTTGAAGTCCTTCTGCCAGCCGACGTTCGGGCAGATCACCACGGCGGCCTTCGGGACGTTGCAGAACTTCGTGTACATCGTGTCCTGGGTGACGAGCCGGAACTGCAGCTTGAAGCCGAGCTTCTGGAACTGGGCCTGGGCGACCTCGGCCGCCTTCTGCGCCGTCCCGCCGCTCGTCCCCACCATGAGCAGGGCCGGACCCGAGTACTTCCCGGACGGGTACCCGCCCTTCTTCATGTAGGACGCCGCGAGCTGCGGGTCGCCGTTCGGGTTGGCCAGGAAGTCGTAGCCCGGCCCCTTCACGCCGCCCGCCTGGTCGAACCCGGGCAGGCCCGGCGGGATGAAGTGCGTCGCCACGTCGCCGATCACCTCGCCGCCGCGCGTGAGTCGCATCGCCGTGCGGTCGAACACCGCGAGGACGGCCTTGCGCACGTTGAGGTTGTTGAACGGCTTGAGCGTCGTGTTCATCGACACGTACCGGTTGCCCCCCGACGGCGGGTTGAGCACCTGGTCGGCCTTGCTCGACAGCGCGCTCTTGAGCACCGGCGGGGGCGGGATGAAGTCGCCGCTCACCTGGCTCTGCCCGTCGAGGATCTGCCGGCTGGCGACGGTCGCGTCGTTGTTGCCCTCGTCGACGTCGATCTGGTCGAGGTAGGCCTTGCGGTAGTCGGTGGCCGGGTTCCAGTTCGGGTTGCGCACGAGCGAGAAGGACTTGCCCGGCTGGTAGTCCTTCACGACGTACGGTCCGGTCGAGACCTGGTTCTGCCCGTAGGTCGAGGGGCTCTTGGCGTCGTACTTCGCCGCGTACTCCTGCGGCACCGGGGCGGAGAGCGGCAACGACAGCGCGCCGACCAGCGGACCGGCGAGCGGCTTGGTCAGCTTGAACACGATCGTCGTGTCGTTGGGCGTCTGGATCCCGCTGATCTGCGAGGCCTTGCCGTCCGAGAAGGCCTGCGCCCCCTCGATCGAGCCGAAGTACGCGCCCGCGTAGCCGTTGGCGATGCTCGTCTTGAAGCCGCGCTCGATCCCGTACTTCACGTCCTGCGAGGTGGCGGCGCGGTTGACCGGCGGGCTGAACTTGATGCCGCTCCGCGTCGTGACCGTCACCGTCTTGTTGTCGCTGGAGACCTTCGGCTGCGCGGTGGCGAAGTCGGGGCTCGCGATCAGGGTGTCGTCGGGCTTGAAGGAGTAGAGCGGCCGCTGCGTCGGGTAGGAGAACATGTAGGTGAACTGGTAGTAGGCCGCGCCGGGGTCGATGTAGTCGACGTCGCCCGAGGCGATGACCTTCAGCGTCCCGCCCTTCTTCCCGCTCAGGTCCTGCGTGGTCGGCACCTGGCCCGCCTTGCCGCTGCCGCTGCTGCCGCCGCCGCCGCACGCCGCGACGCCGAGCGCGAGGCCGGCGACGGCCAGCGCCGCCAGCACCATTCGGGGGAGTCTCATCGCGAGTTCCTTTCTTCCCGGCGCGCGCCGGATGTGGTTGTGATTCGCGCCCCGCGACACCGGTCAGTCCAGGCGTCGCGGGTTGAGGGCGTCGGAGAGCGCGTCTCCGATCAGGTTGAAGGCGAGGACCGTCAGCACAGAGCGCGGTCCCGGGAAAGAACAGGTACCACCAGGCCGTGTCGAAGCTTCCGGTGGCGTCGGCGAGCATCGCGCCCCAGCTCGCGGTCGGCGGCTGGACGCCGACGCCGAGGAACGACAGCGCCGCCTCGAAGAGCACGTTGGTGGGGATGATCAGGGTCGCGTAGACGATGATCGGCGCCCAGAGGTTGGGCAGGACCTCGCGGAACACGATGCGGGTGCTCGACGCGCCGAGCGAGCGCGAGGCCTCGACGAACTCCTTCTCGCGCAGCGACAGCACCTGGCCGCGGATGAGGCGCGAGAGGTAGGGCCAGCTCACGAGCGCGATCACGATGATGACGACCGGCAGGCCCGGCTGGATGAGGCCGCCCGCGCAGCCGTCGCCGAGCGAGCACGCCGAGGCGAGGCCGATCGCCAGCAGGAGCACCGGGAAGGCGAGCAGGACGTCCATGAAGCGGGAGATGAGCGTGTCGGCCCAGCCGCGATAGAAGCCGGACCAGAGGCCGAGCACGACGCCGATGATCGTGGCGATGCCGGTCGCGACGATCGCGACGTAGAGGGAGACCCGCGCCCCGTAGAGGGTCCGCGCGAAGACGTCGCGGCCGAGGGAATCGACGCCGAACAGGTGATCGGAGGACGGCCCGGTCGGCGTGCCGAACGAGTCGAGCGCGGAGCGGTCGAGCTTGTTCGGCGGCGGCGCGCCGACGAGGGCGACGATCTGCGGGGCGAAGATCGCCACGACGACGAGCAGCCCGAGGAACACGAGCGCCGCCATCGCGACGCGGTCCTCGCGCAGGCGCGACCACATGAGCCGGCCGGGCGAGCGCGCGGCGATCTCGGCCGGCGCGACCCGCTCGGCGCCGACCTCCTCCTGGAAGGCCTCGCCCAGGACCCCGCCGCCGGTGGTCATCGCACGCCTCGGGCCCGAGCGATGCCTCGGTCCGCACGGCGCGCGGCGCCGATGGCTGTCGTGTCCTCGCTTCGCACGTCTCCCGTTCGCCTGCGCACTTCGCCGTCGACCGTCGCTCCCCTGCGCGGCCCCGTCCTCACGTGGGTGCGCAACCGGTCGCGGACCCTACTCCCGGCAGGCGCCGGGCGCGACACGCCGCGGGGCGTTCCCCCGGCGGAGGCTCGCCGGATCTGGTCGGCCGAGCCCGGCGCTCGACCCGCGCGAGGTCGAGGTGGAGCTGATCAGCTCGAGGCGCACGGCGAGCGCCTCATGCCGATCCTCGCCGAGCTCGGGATCGAGCCGGGCGAGCCGGAGATCGTCGAGATCCACAACATCGTCCGGCGCTAGCTCGAGGGTCTCCCGAGCCGCGGCAGGGATCCGGCCTGACCCCGGCGGTACGATGGCCCAGGCTCGGCCACGGCAGCCCTCGGCCCCGATAGCTCAGCCGGATAGAGCGACTCCCTCCTAAGGAGTAGGCCCCTGGTTCGAATCCAGGTCGGGGCATCGACCGGCCGGTGTCGTCGCTCACGGCTGGAGCGCCGGATCCGGCGCTCGATCCGACCCGCGGTCGAGGACCGCTCAGCGGTCCGGCCGCTCGGGGTACACGTCGTCGATCGTGGCCAGCGCCGCGTAGGGCGCGTCGCGCGCGGCGGCGCGGATCGCGTCGGCGCCGCCGGCGAGACGGTCGAGGACGGCGAGCACCCCGCAGACCTCGAGGCCGGCCTCGTGCACCGCGTCGATCGCGGTCAGCGTCGAGCCGCCGGTCGTCACCACGTCCTCGACGACGAGGCAGCGGGTGCCCGGCTCCAGCAACGGCCCCTCGACCCGGCGCTGGAGCCCGTGGGCCTTCGCCTCCTTGCGCACGAAGAACGCGACGGCGTCGGCCCCGCCGGCGAGGGCCGCGCAGGCGGGGGCGTCGGCGCCCATCGTCAGCCCGCCGACCGCCTCGGCCCGCCACTCCGTCGCCCGGGCGGCGACGAGCGCGGCGAGCGCGCGGAACCCCGCGGGCCGGAGGATCGCCCGCTTGGCGTCGACGTAGTAGGGCGCGACGGCGCCGCTGGTGAGCGTCACCTCGCCGACGATCAGGGCGTGCTCGCGCAGCTCGGCCAGGAGCGCCGCGCGCGCGCCGTCGGGGCTCACCGGGCCGGAGTGGACGAATGGACGACGGGCGCCATCGGGCGCGGCTCATGCTAGCCCGGCTCCCGGCCGATGCCGAGGACGTGGTCTCCCGCGGGATCTGGATCGTGTCGGTCGCCGCCAGCCTCTTCGTGCTGGCGAGCTTCGTGCTGTGGACGACCGACGAGTTCGGCGGCGCGTCGAAGCACACGCAGGCGGTCGTCGTCGACCAGGGTTCGGACACCCCGCAGACGGTCGCGAAGAAGCCCGCTCAGCCGCGGCGGTTCATCGACGAGGTCGCGGCGAAGCTGCGCAGCCCGTTCGACGCGATCGCCGACACGGCGAAGAGCGCCTGGGTGCGCGAGACCGTGCCCACGGTCCTCGCCCTGCTCGTCTACGGGTTCGGGCTCGGCTACCTCGCGCGCTACTCCAGCGGGCGCGCCTGAGGCGCGGCCCCGCGCCCTAGCGGTAGACCGCGATCGGGTCCCCGACCCGGAGCCAGTCGTGGATCTGGCGGGCGTTGGGGATCCAGGTCCGCACGCAGCCGTGGCTCGCCGCGTAGGGCGGGACCTCGGGGTAGCCGTGCACCGCGTAGCCGCCGTAGAAGTAGCTCGAGTCGACCATCCCGTGGCCGTTGGTGCCGAGCTCCCGGCTGTAGAAGCGGAAGGTCCCGACGACCGTCGGCGTCGAGGGCTTGCCGGAGCTGATCCCGAAGATCTGGTGCACCCTGCCGCCGTGGAGGAAGACGAGCACCTGGCGGCTGAGGTCGACCTCGGCGTGCTTGCCGAGGCCCGGGTAGCGGGCGCGGAATGCGCCGCGGTTACGCAGGACCATCGCGACGATCCCGCGGCTCGCGCCGTAGGTCCGGGCCATCCCGTTGACCTTGCGGAAGGCCATGAGCGCGCGGCCGGTGCCGGCGTCCAGGCGACCCGAGCGCGGCGTCCAGTAGCCGAGCCGGGCGAGCCCCGCCTGGAGGGCGGCGACCGACGCCCCGTCACCGCCGCCGGTGACGACGCTCGCGGTCACCGGTGCGGCGACCATGCGGATCTGGCGCCGGGTCGCCGGCTTGATCGCGCTGACCGTGAGCCGGCCGGCGTTGTGGCTGGCGAAGCGGACCGAGAAGCGGCCGAAGCGGCGCGAGGCGGACGGGAAGACCCGCAGCCGGAGCACCCGCACGAGCCGGCGACCCCGCCAGATGCGCAGCGCGACCCGCTGCCCCGGCGCGTAGCGGGAGACGACCCCTCGAACCCGGAGCGCCTGGCCGGTCAGCGCCCAGGCGCGGGCACGGGTGCGCAGCGGGCCGAGCAGCCGCAGCTTCAGCGCTCCGCCGATCGGCGTGATCTTCCGGCGCTTGCGCTTCGGCTTGACCTTCGCCTTGGGCTTCGGCTTGGGCGTCGGGGCGGTCTGGCTCGCGGCCGGCGCCGCGGTGGCGCCGTCGCCCGCCGCCGGCGGGTCGGCCGCGAACGCGGGGGCGGCGGCGCAGAGCAGGGCGCAGCACGCGGTGGCCAGGGCGGCAACGGGACGCATCGCGCCGGAGATCGTATGGCACCGCGGCGCGCTCACGGCGCACCGTTCGCCGCCGTCATACCGTCCTCCTTCCCCGACGCGGCCGTCCTCCGTCCCCGGGCGGCGCTCAGGGGGCCGGGGCGGGCGCCTCGTCGCGCCGCACGAAGGGCAGCACGATCGCGGCGATCACGAGGTTCGCGGCGACCATCAGCGCCGCGATCTCCCACCCCCAGTGGAGGTCCTTGTCCACCCCGACGGCGAGGCAGTTGTTCACCGCGTGGAGCACGATGCACGGGTAGAGCGCACGGGTCCGCCAGCGGATCAGGCAGAGGACGAACCCGAAGAAGGCGAGCGGGACGAGCGAGACGGCGGCGGCCGAGCCGACGTGGATGGCGCCGAACACCGCGCCGGTGAGGACCGCGGCGAGCCACGGGCCGCGCCAGCGGCGCAGCACGGTGAAGAAGAAGCCGCGGAAGAAGAACTCCTCGGCGATCGGCGCGATCACCGTCACGAGCACGACGAAGGCCCCGAAGGCGAACGTGCCCGGGTCCGCCCCCAGCTGCTTCTGGAGGGTGTCCCGGTCCTCGGGGGCGCCGAAGATCGTGGTCCAGGTCGCGGCGAAGGCGATCTGGGCCATGAAGCCGAGCACGACCCAGCCGATCGCGGGCGGGATCCGGAAGCGGCGCAGGCCGAAGTCGGCGGCGTGCACGCCGCGACCCTGCATGCGGGCGAAGGCGAGGGCCGCGCCGACCAGCGCGAGGTCCTGCACGACGGTCGCGGCGATCGTGAGGCCGGGCGGGCTGTCGCCGAGCTTCCCGCCGCCGACGGCGATCGCGATCGCCAGGACGACCGCCCCGACGATCGCCGCCCCGAACGCGGCGAGCAGCGCCACCGGCGCGATCCACAGCGGCCACGGCGGCAGCGGCTCGGAGCCGTCGGGCGGCGCCGGCCGGCCGTCCGGGGGTGGCGGCGGGAGGACGGCGGTCGCGGCGGGAGGCGCCCAGGCGCCGCCCGTCACGCCCTCGGGGCGCTCCGGGTGCTCGGGCGGCGGGCCCGGATGCGGATGCACGGGCCGTGGCGGTGGGGCGCTCATGGCGGGCACGAAGGGTACGCGGGGCGCCGCGGGCGCCGATCAGTCGACCATGCGCGCCACGTCGCCGAGCGTCCGGGCGACCGGCACCCCGGCCGCCGCCGGGCGCCCGCCGCGGAGGACGAGCACCGGGGCGATCCCGGCGCCGCGCGCGCCCTCGACGTCGGCGGCGAGCGAGTCGCCGGCGTGCAGCGCGGCCGACGCCGGCACGCCGGCGATCGTGAGCGCGTGGCGGAAGATGGCGCGGCCGGGCTTGGCCGAGCCGAGCTCCGCCGAGGTGATCGTCCCGTGCACGAGCCCGCTGAGACGGGTCCGGGCCAGGACGTCGTGCAGCGAGACGTCCCAGTTGCTCACCACGACGAGCCGGAGCCCGCGGGTCCGCAGACGGCGCAGCGCCGGCGCCACGTCCGGGTAGGGGTGGAACCGCAGCGCGGCCAGCAGTGCGTCGGAGAGGGGGCCGATCGGGATCCCGGCGGCCGCGGGAGGCAGGCCGTCCCGCAGCGCCTCGGCGCAGCGGCGGCGCAGGATCGCGACGGCCGCGTGGTCGCCGCCCTCGTCGTGGTGGGCGCGGTAGAACGCGATCTCGCGCGCGACCGCCGCGCGGGCCTCGGCCGGCGTGATCTCGACCGCGAAGCGCTCGCGCAGCTCACGCCGCAGGGGCTCGGACGGCGGCTCGAGCGCCAGCAGCGTCCCGAGCGCGTCGAGCAGCACGGCGCGCGGCCGCCCGCCGTCGAGCGCGGTCAGGCGAGGAACGTCCACGTTCCCCAGAGGGCGGAGAGGCCGGCCAGGCCGAGGCCGGAGGCGACGAGCGCGGGGCGGACGGCGCCACGGTCCACGGCCCAGCGGGCGACGGCCAGATGGAGCGGGAAGCAGACGGCCATGAACCGCGGCAGCGACATCAGCGGCTGCGCCGCGACGGGCAGCGACAGCGGCACCGCGAGGGAGACCGCGGCCCAGGCGCCGTAGGCGGGCGGCAGGCGGCGCAGCGCGGCCACGCCGGCGAGGAGGGCCGCGACGAGGAACGCGACGAGGAGCAGGTCGAGCGCGCCGGTCTGCAGCGGATCCCCGCCGCCGGCCTCCCAGGCGAACGTCCCGCCACCCGCCAGGGTCCCCGCCCCCTCCCACCCGGCGCGCAGGCCCTCCCACACCCCGCCGAACGGCACCGTGAGCTCGCGCAGCCACGCCTGCTGCGCCCGGAACGGGCCGAGCGGATCGAGCCCGGCGAGCGCGAGATAGCCGAGGTAGGCGCCGAGGCCGAGCGGCACCAGCGCCGCCCACGCGAGCTCGGGCCCCGGGGCGAAGCGCGGGCGCCACCGGCGGCGGCCGCCGCGCGCCGCCGCCGCGCCGGGCCGGTCGTCGCGCGGGCCGTAGAGGGCGAGCAGGACGATCGGCACGACGAGCAGCACCCCGGTGCTGCGCGTCGCGGCGGCGAGCGCGCCGAGGGTGCCGGCCCAGGCCCAGGCGCCCCGCCGGGCGGCGAGGAACGTCCCGGCGGAGAGCGCGAGGAAGAGCGACTCGGAGTACACCGCGGAGAGGAAGAACGAGGCGGGGAAGACGGCGAGGAACATCACCGCCGGCCCGGCGTAGCGCTCGCCGAGGTCCCGCGTGGCGAGCCGGTGGACGACGGCGAGCCCGGCGAGCAGCGCGCCCCAGCTCACGAGCAGCCCGCCGAGCAGCGCCGAGGAGAGCGGGGCGCCGACGATCGCCGCGGCGGCCGGGTAGAGCGGGAAGAACGCCGAGCGCGCCGCCTCCGGCGCGTAGCCGTCTCGCGCGATCGCGAGGAACCACACCGAGTCCCAGCGGGCGAACGGCGCCACGAGGATGTCGCCGACCGATCCGAAGGGCGCGGTCAGGCGCGCCGGGTCGTAGGCGCCCCACCCCGGCGCCTCGCCGAGCACGGCGAGGCCGAGCAGGGCGCACGCCGCCACCACGAGCCGCGAGGTCCACGCGGCCCGCCACGCGGCGCGCAGCCCGGCGGTGGCCTCGTCGCCGAGCGCGAGGGGCGCCGTCGGGGCGCCGAGCGTGCCGGTGCGGCCGTCCATGCGGCGCGATCTTCGCACCTCCCCTCCGCGCCTCGCGCGCAGGAGGGTCGACCGGCGGGGCGAACACGGCTCCCGGGTACACTGAGACCTCCGCACGGGAGCCGAATCGGCCTTCGGCGCGGCCCTCGAGCCATGAGCCGACGAGAGCGACAGCGACGCCGCGAGCGCACGCGCGGCCATCCGGTGCGCCGCACGGTCGGCGTGATCCTCGGCGTGTTCGTGCTCGTCCTCCTGCTCGCCGGCGCCGGGACCGCGGCGTGGATCGCCTCGGTCGCCGACTCCGCGCCGAACATCGACGAGCTGCGGCCGAGGACCGAGGGAGCGACCTCCACGGTCTACGCCGCCGACGGCAGCCGCCTCGGCTTCATCTCCTCGGTCGTGCTGCGGCGTCCCGTCACCGCGCGCGACGTCCCGCGCGTCATGGGCCGGGCGACCGTGGCGATCGAGGACCGCCGCTTCTACCAGCACCAGGGCGTCGACTACCTCGGCATCGTCCGGGCCGCGATGCGCAACATCACCTCGGGCAAGTCGCTGCAGGGCGGCTCCACGCTCACCATGCAGCTCGTCCGCAACCTCTACCTCTACGACGAGCGCAGCAACAAGTCGCTCACGCGCAAGATCAAGGAGGCGAAGCTCGCGCAGGAGCTCGAGAAGGTCCACTCGAAGCGGTGGATCCTGCAGGAGTACATGAACGACGTCGCCTACGGGACCGTCGGCGGCCAGACGGCGATCGGGGTCCAGGCGGCGGCGCGCATGTTCTTCGACAAGCCGGCCCGCGACCTCACCCTCACCGAGTCGGCGCTGCTCGCGGGGCTGCCGCAGGCGCCGTCGGAGTACAACCCGTTCTTCAGCCCCTCGGCGGCGATCAAGCGCCGCAACGAGGTGCTCGACTCCATGGTGAAGTCCGGGGCGATCACCTCGGCTCGGGCCGCGGAGGGCAAGCGCGCGCCGCTCGGCGTGAAGCGCAACAGCTACTTCCAGGTGCGTCGCGAGGGGTTCTTCTTCGACTACGTGCAGCAGTCGCTCTACCGCCGCTACGGGGCCGCCGCCGTGCGGCAGGGCGGCCTGCGGATCTACACGACGATCGAGCCGCGCCTCCAGGACCTCGCGCGCCAGTCGATCGCGGGCCAGCTCAACCAGGTCGGCGACCCCGCGTCGGCGCTCGTCGCGACCGACCCGCGCAACGGCTACATCCGCGCGATGGCCTCGTCGGCGAACTACGGCACCACGAAGTACAACTACGCCGCGCAGGGGCAGCGCCAGCCGGGCTCGACGTTCAAGGTCATGGTGCTGATGGCGGCGCTGCGGAAGGGGATCGACCCGACCTCGACCTTCTACACGTCGAAGGAGCTCTCCCCGGGGTGGCTCCGGGGCTACCCGACGTATGGCGTCTCGACCTACGCGCACACCTACGGCGGGTCGATGAACCTCGTCACGGCGACGCTGAAGTCCGACAACACCGTGTACGCCCAGCTCGACGCGGACGTCGGGCCCGAGGCGGTGCGCCAGGCCGCCTACGACCTGGGCATCACGGCGAAGCTCGACGCCTACCCCGCGGAGGGGCTCGGCGGCCTCACGAACGGGGTCTCCCCGCTGGAGATGTCGAACGCCTTCGCGACCGTCGCCTCGGGCGGGATCCGCAACCGCCCGATCGCGATTCGCCGGGTGGTCTTCCCGAGCGGGCGCGCGGACGACGTCGGCCGCCCGCGGCGCGTCCGGGCCTTCCCGGACGGCGTGGCGGCCGAGGCGCGGAAGATCCTCGAGCAGAACGTCCAGTCGGGCACCGGGACCGCGGCCAACTACGGCTGCCCGGCCGGCGGCAAGACCGGCACGACGAGCGACTACAAGGACGCCTGGTTCGTCGGCTTCAACCCGGAGATGGCCACCGCGGTCTGGGTCGGGTATCCGAACCCGCCGATCCCGATGCGCAGCGTTCACGGGATCACCGTCGCGGGCGGGACGTTCCCGGCCCAGATCTGGCACGACTTCATGTCGGTCGCGCACGGCAGCTACTGCGGCGACTTCACCCCGCCGACGCAGTCGTTCCAGGGCAGCCCGTTCTTCGGCAAGTACGCGAGCACCGGCGGCGGCGACTACCGCTCCGGCGGGGGCTCCTACGGCACGCGGCGGCGGCGGGGGCGGCGGGACGACCGGCGGCCGGGGCGGCGGGGGCGGCACGCCGAACGCGGGCCCCGCGCCGAACGCGGGCCCCGCGCCGAGCCCCGGTGGCGGCGGCGGGAACCCGAACTACCACAACCCGAACCTCTACGAGACGCCGCCCCAGGGGCCGCCGCCGACCGGTGGCGGAGGCGGCGCGGGCACCGGCCGGTAGGCAACCTGCTGGTACGCTCGCCGCCATGGCGAAGGAAGAGAAGGTCGAGCTGGAGGGCGAGGTCGTCGAGGCGCTGCCCAACGCGATGTTCCGCGTGAAGCTCGACAACGACCACGTCGTGCTCGGCCACGTCGCCGGCAAGATGCGGCGCTTCCGGATCCGGATCCTCCCCGGCGACCGCGTCCGGGTCGAGCTCTCGCCCTACGACCTCGACCGCGCCCGGATCGTCTACCGCCACCGCTAGATGCGCGGTTCCGCGGTGGCGGGACCGGGCCGCTAGCCGCACGGCGCGTGCGCGAGCTCGTCCTGCTCGAGGCGGTGGAGGCGGCGCTCGGCTCCCGCTCCGAGCGGATCGTGCGGTGGATCGGGGACGACGCGGCGGTCGTGCGCGCCCGGCCCTACGCCGTGGTCTCCGTCGACACCACGGCCGAGGGGGTGCACGTCGACCTGGCGCTCGCCTCCCACGAGGACGTCGGGCACCGCGCGCTGGCCGCGGCGCTCTCCGACCTCGCCGCGATGGGGGCGGACCCGGGCGAGGCCTACCTCGCGCTGACGCTTCCCGGCGGCAGCGACCGCGACCCGGTGCTGGCGCTGTTCGCCGGCGCCGAGGCGCTCGCCGCCCGGACCGGGACGACGATCGCCGGCGGCGACGTGACCCGCGGCCCGGGTCTCGTGCTCTCGGTCACCGTCGTCGGCTGGGCCGAGCGGGCCGACGACCTCGTCGGGCGCGACGGGGCACGGCCGGGCGACCGCGTCGCGGTCACCGGCTCCCTCGGCGCTTCCGGCGCCGGCCTCGCCGTCCTGCGCGGGGCGGCCGCCGGCCCGGCGGAGCTCGCGCGCCGCCATCTGCGACCCGAGCCCCGGCTCGCCGCCGGTCGTGCGCTCGCCGCCGCGGGCGCCACGGCGATGATCGACCTCTCCGACGGCCTCGCGACCGACGCCGCGCACCTCGCCCGGCGCAGCGCCGCGCGGCTCGCGCTGGACCTCGATCGGCTCCCGCTCGCCGCCGGGGTCGCCGAGGTGGCCGCCGCGCTCGGCGCCGAGCCGCGCGCGTTCGCGGCGACGGCCGGCGAGGACTACGAGCTGCTCGCCTGCGTCCCGCCGGCACGGGCCGCCGCCGCGGAGGCGGCGGCCGGCGAGGCCGGGCTCACGTGGATCGGCGAGGTCACGGCCGGCGAGCCGGGACTCGATCTCGCCGGCGGCCCCACGGCGGGGCTCGCCGGCTGGGAGCACGACCTATGAGACGGCGCGCAGGCGCGGCGGGCCGGCGGCGTGAACGCCGGTGCCGTTCGAGCGCCGCAGGGCCACGCGGCGGAGGATCGCCTCCGCGACGGCCTGCGCGTCCACGGCGTAGCCGTCGCGTGCGACGGTGGCCTTGAGCCGGTCGATATCCATGTCCTTGGGCCGATCCATGGCGGTTGGGAGGGGTCGCGGGAACTCGACGAGGGGGGCGGCCTCCATGCCGCACGGCTCCACGTCGGGGGCGGTTTCCGCTGTGGGATCGACTATCGGACGGGCGACTCTCATGCGTGAGCAATCCTGACGATCGATCCGACGTCGGGCCATCGGGTCAGGACCCCATCTTCCGCGCCCCCGCCGGGTGCGCGACCCGGCTTCTCAGCCGTCAGCGGAGCTTCCGGCCGCGGCGCTCGTGGAGCGAGCAGAGCCACCGCGCGGGGACGAGGCGGTGGATCCGCGGCGGGACGGACGCGGCGGCGGGGGCGGCCGAGGCCGGCGCGGTGAGGGACGCGGTCCGCGCGGCCGGCGCCGCCGCGAGGGACGCGGCCGGCGGGCAGCGGTCGGTCCCGGGGCAGGAGCGCAGCACCGACACCGCCGGCGCCGCGCCGACACCGCCCGGCCACAGGGCGATCGCGGCCGAGGCGACGTTGTTGGCGTAGTCGCTCTCGCGCAGCGCGCCGTCCGCGTTCGCGCGGAACACGAGGGTGTAGGTCCCGGGGGCCACGCCCGTGACGTCGATGTACTGCCCCTCGAGCTGCGGCGGGTAGTCGTCGCCGTAGCCGACCGAGATGCCCTCGTCGACCGACAGCGCCTGGGTGTCTCCCGGCTTGCAGTCGGAGTACGTGAACGGGCCGATCGCGTAGGGGAAGTCGAGGTTGAAGCGGTCCCCGAGGCAGAAGCCGGTCTTGCGGTCGGGCGCGACGAGCGCGTCGTCGCCGGAGCGGCGCAGCTCGTAGCGGTCGAAGCCGAGGTAGTGCCAGTGCCAGTGGGCGTCGTTGAACTCCATGCGCCCGACCGCGGGCACGGTGCTCGTCGCCCCCGAGCCGGCGATGGAGATCGCCTGGTCGGCGATCATCGGATCGGTCGGCGCGGAACGGTGTCCCCGCACCACCAGCGGGCCCTGCCCGTGGTTCTGCACCGAGGAGCGGAACCCGAGCCGGTAGGCGGCGCCCGCCTGGCTCACGCCGATCTCGGCGGGGACGTCCTGGACGAGGTCCGGGAGCAGCTGGCTTCCGGCGGGCGGCGTGGTGAACGCCCGGTCGGCGCCGCGCACGACCCCCTCGCCGGGGCTCTGGGCCGCGGCGCGGTAGTGGTAGGTCCGCCCCGGTTGAAGCGCGCCGACGCGCGCGGCGACCGTGTGCTCGACGCTGTCGCTCGGCGCGTCGGTGCGCGGTGTCGTGCTGCCGTAGGTCGTGGTGGGGCCCCACTCGAACCAGTACTGCGTGGCCTTCCCGTGGGCGTTGCCGGTGGCCGCGAGCGTCGCCGCCGCGTCGGTCACGTCGCGCGCCGGCAGCGTGGAGCCCGTCGCGCAGCCGCCCACGGCCAGACCCGCGAGGGCGATGGCGAGCGGCGTCCCGGCGGGCAGGCGGCGGGGGCGGATCATGGCGCCAGCGCCGCGCCCGCCGGCGTGGCGCTCCGCAGCCGGGCGAACACCACGATGCGCTTCGCCGCGCTGAACAGCGGGTGACAGGCCGTGAGGACGAGGCGGTCCTCCCCGACGTCGCGGGTCACCCACGTGGCGCTGGGCGGCACGATCCGCTGCCGCTCGACCGCGTAGGCGAAGGTCCCGTAGGGCATCCTCAGCTCGATCCTATCCCCGGGGCGCAGCTCGTCGAGGTCGTGGAAGGGGGCGCCGTACGTGGTCCGGTGCCCGGCGATGGCGACCGTGCCCGGGAGCCCCGGGAAGGTGGTCGCCGGATAGTGCCCCGGCCCCTTGTGCAGGTCGGCGGTGGACGTCCCCTGGACGACGACGTACTTCGCGCCGATCGTGGGCAGGGCGATTCGGCCGATCGGGTCGCCGTCGCGCGCCCGCCGGCGTTGGGTGCGGGCGAGGAAGGCCATGCGGCGGCGGCTGTCGCGCAGCTGCGCCAGGGCGGCGCGCTCCGCCGCGGTCGGCCCGGCCCGCTCGATCCGGTCGAGCTGGTCGGACAGCTCGTCCTGGCGGATCGAGGCGATCAGCGCCGAGATGGGCTCCTGCCAGACCAGCGTCACGCCCGCGTCGGCGATGAGCAGGGCCCCGGCGACGATGAGGACGCTCGAGACGGCGCGGACGGCGCGGCGCATCGGGTCAGTATTGCGAGCGGCGCGACCTCAGCGGCGCAGCGCCGACTCGGTGCCGCCGAGCGAGCCGGGACCGGCGTAGGTCACCGGTCCGCGGACCGTGACGCCGACGTCCTGCTCGGCCCGCGGCCGCCCGGAGCGCAGCGCGACGGCCACGACGCTCGCCGCGCAGCCGCCCAGGACGCACAGCGCGAGCCCGCCGGCGACGCCCACCTGCCCGCCCGCCAGCAGCAGCGCGCCCGTCCACGCCACCTCCGCCGGGCCCATGGCGAAGGCGCTCGCGTAGTAGGCGGCGACCAGCGCGAGCGGCGCGAGCGCGAGGAGGGCGAGGCCGAGGGCCACCGGCCGGGAGAGGCGCACCTCCGGCGCGGCCACCGCCAGCCCGAGGTGCAGCAGGGGCAGCAGCAGGGCCGCGGCGAACGGGTTGCGGACCCAGACCACGACGGTCAGGCCGCCGAGCACGAGCATCAGCGCGGCGGCGGCCCCGGCGGAGGTGACGTCCCCGCGCACCCGCAGCGCCCGCAGCACCACCGGTCGGACGGCGAGCCAGCCGAGCGCGAGCACGAGGGCGGCGCACCCGAGCGCCGCCCAGACGATCGGCACCGATCCGGCCGGGGCCGTGTGCGGCGGGGCGGCGGCGACGAAGCCGGTGAGCCGGGCGAGCCGCAGGAAGCCCCAGGTCAGCAGGAAGGGCAGCGCGCCGGCGAGGACCCAGCCGAGCCACATCGCGACCTGCCCGTGGCGCCGCCGCACCCGGGCGACGCCGTCGACCGCGGCGACGAGCGCGGGGAAGGCCAACGCCGCGACGAGCAGGCGGATCGCCCAGGCCGGGAGCAGCTTGCTGCGGACGACGAGATCGGACCGGGGCGTCCGCTGAACGCCGCGTCCCGCGTCGAGCGCGGTGACGCTCCGCAGCACGCTGCGCCCGAAGCGCTGCATCTGCATCGCGCTCACCGCGTCCGAGGCGCCCGGGCCGCGCTCGCCCGAGGGCCCGACCAGGACCGCCGGCATGCCGTCGGCGACCAGCGCACCCTGCTCGCCGACGCTCAGCGGCACCGCGAGCCGCGCGAAGCGCTCGGCCAGCCCGCTGGCGCCCCCCGAGAGCCCGGTCTCCAGCCGGATCGCGGCCTGAACGGTGCGCTCGAGGCCGAGCGGCGCGGCCCCGGGCCCGCCGTCGGACCACGGCACCACGAGCGGCCGCCGCAGATCCGTGCCGGCGGGGCCGCCGAGCACGAGCGCCGCGTCCACGGGACCGCCGGGATCGGCGCCCAGCTCGGCCGCGCCCGCCGCCCCGGCCGCGCCGGCGGTCGTGGAGACGAGCACGATCGTGCGGCCGAGGGTGCGCCCCCCGAGCACCCGCGCGAGCTCGAGCAGCGCCGCCGTGCTGGAGAGCGACGCGCGCGAGGGCGGCGCGAGCGCGTCGCGGTGGGCGACGACGACGATCCGTCGGCCGGAGAACCCCGTTCGCTGCCCGACGACGTTCACCAGCCGCCGCCGGCCGGCGGCGGTCTGGCCCGCGAACACGCGGCTGCTCACCGCGAAGCCGGCCTGCCGCAGCCGGCCGGAGACCTCTCGCCCCAGGCGGTCGTCGGCCGCCGAGCCGGCCGCGCGCCGGGGGAACGCGGCTTCCAGCCGCGCGAGCTCGCGCATCGCCGCGGTGGCGTCGAACGCGTCGGGCGGCAGCGGCGAGGCCAGCGGCCGCGGCAGGTCGCGGAGGGAGAAGCCGGCGACCACCAGGGCGAAGAGGAACGGGACGAAGGCCGCCCGGTAGATCCGGCCGTTGAGCACGTCCGGCAGCGTAGCCCTCGGGCCGGGCCCTCGGGCCCCCTGCACTACGCTTCCCGCGGGTCCCATGGATCGACCGGCGCGCATCCTCCTGGTCGACGACGAGCAGTCGGTCCAGACCCTGCTCTCCTACCCGCTCCGCAAGGAGGGCTACGAGGTCGTCCAGGCCGGCGACGGGCGCGAGGCGCTCGAGCGCTTCGACGAGCAGCCGTGCGACCTCGTCGTGCTCGACGTGATGATGCCCCGACTCGACGGGCTCGAGGTCTGCCGCCGGCTGCGGGCCCGCAGCAGCGTCCCGATCATCATGCTCAGCGCGAAGTCGGAGGAGATCGACAAGGTCGTCGGCCTCGAGCTCGGCGCCGACGACTACATCACCAAGCCGTTCTCGCTCGCGGAGTTCCGCTCGCGCGTGAAGGCCGCGCTGCGCCGCTCGGAGCTCGCGCGCGACGGCGCCGACGCGGCGGAGCGCGAGCCCGACGAGCGCGAGGTCGAGGCCCACGAGCTGCGCCTCGACCCGGTGAAGCGCCAGGTCTGGCTGCGCGAGGACCCGGTGACGACGACCTTCGTCGAGTTCGAGCTGCTGCTCGCCCTCGCCCGCAGTCCCGGCCGGGTGTTCTCCCGCGATCAGCTCCTGACGCAGATCTGGGGGGACTCCGACTACCGCGACCCGCGCACGATCGACGTCCACATCCGCCACCTGCGGGAGAAGCTCGAAGGCGACGCGAAGGACCCCGAGTACCTCTTCACCGTGCGCGGGGTGGGCTACCGGTTCCGGGACGCCGACGACCCGGCCGGCCCCTAGATGACCCGCCCGACGAACCCGCGCGCGCCCGCGGAGCCGATCGCCTGACGAGGCGCCGTGCGCTCCATCCGCAACCGGCTGGCGCTGCTCTTCGCCGCGATCATCCTCACCGCGCTCGGCGCCATCTACCTCTGGGTCGTCCCGCAGCTCGAGAGCCGCCTGCGCAGCGAGAAGGTCGACCAGCTCGAGACGGGCGTGCGCGACTTCACCGACCGGATCGGGGCGACGGTCGGTGCCGGGACCTCGGCGAAGTCGGTCGAGCGCATCGTCGCCGAGACCGCCGACGCCGTCTCGCTGCGCGTCACCCTGCTGCGCGTCTCGCGCGTGGACGGCCGGGTCGAGACGAACGTCGTGGCCGACTCGAACCTCGGCCCGGAGGGCTCGGACCTCGCCTTCCCGGCGGCGCGCCGGGCCGTCCGCAGCGCGAAGATCGAGAGCGCGGTGGAGGCCGGTCCCCTCGGAGCCGTGGGTCAGGCCGCCCGGCCGTTCTCGGTCCGCGGGCTCCCCGCCGAGGTCGTCGTCTTCTCGCGGCCGCTGAGCGACGTCCAGTCCACGGTGTCCCTCGTGCGCCGCCAGGTGCTCGTCGCGGGGGCGGGAGCGCTCGTCTTCGCCGTGCTCGCCGGCTATCTCGTCGCCGGCGCCCTCGCCCGGCGGGTGAAGCGCCTCGAGGCCGCGGCGGAGGCCGTGGCGGCCGGCGACTTCGATCGCCCTCCCGTCCCCGTCGACTCGGAGGACGAGCTCGGCCAGCTCGCCCGCGCGTTCAACGTCATGCAGCGCGAGCTCGCCCAGCTCGACACGGCCCGCAAGCGCTTCATCGCCACGGCCTCGCACGAGCTTCGCACGCCGATCTTCTCGCTCGGCGGCTTCGTCGAGCTGCTCGCCGACGAGGACCTCGACCCCGAGACGCGCCGGCGCTTCATCGGGCAGCTCTCCCAGCAGATCGCCCGGCTGCGCAAGCTCTCGGTCGACCTGCTCGACCTCTCCCGCCTCGAGGCGGGGTCGCTGGAGCTGCGCACGGAGAGCGTCGACCTCGCCGACGTCGCGCGCTCGGTCGCGGACGAGTTCGAGCCGCGACTGGCCGATCGCGACGCCCACCTCGAGCTCCGGCTTCCGCCGCGCCCGATCGAGGCGCGCTGCGACCCGGTGCGCGTGGCGCAGATCCTGCGGATCCTCGTCGACAACGCGTTGCGGCACACCCCGGCCGGCACCGGGATCGTGGTGAGCACCGCGCGGCACAACGGGCTGGCCCGGATCGCGGTGCGCGACGACGGCTCCGGCATCGACGCCACCGCCGTGCCGCGGGTCTTCGACCCCTTCTTCACCGCCGGCGACGAGCCGGGCTCGGGGCTCGGGCTCGCCATCGCGAAGGAGCTCGCCGACCACATGAACGGACACCTGGAGGTCGACTCCGCGCCCGGCCGCACGACCTTCACGCTGGAGATCCCCGGGTGACCCGCGCGAGACGGCGCCCGCCGCCGTGACCGCCGGCGCCGACGTCCACCTCGTCGCCGGCCTCGCGCGCCGCCTGCGCGATCGCGTCCGGCCGGAGCTCGGCTCCCACGCCGGCCGCGCCCACGCGGGGGGCGGCGCCGGCGAGGGCGACGTGACCTTCGCGGTCGACGCCGCCGCCGAGGAGGAGCTGGCGGCCTTCGTCGCCGCGGAGGCGCCCGGCTGCGCCTACTTCTCCGAGGACCGCGGGCTCGTGGCGCCACCGGGCTGCGACCGGGTCCTCGTCGTGGACCCGATCGACGGCACGCGCCCCGCCATGGCCGGCTTCGAGGCCGCCTGCGTGTCGGTCGCGCTCGCTCCGCTGCGCGGCGCGGCGCCGGACGGCGGACCGACCATGGGCGAGGTCGGCGCGGCCTGCGTGATGGAGATCAAGTCCGGCGAGCGCTTCGTCGCCGTGCGCGGGCGCGGGGTCGTCGCCGACGGGCGGGTCCGGCCCTCGGGGAACGCCGACCTCTCCCGGCTGTTCTGGACCTACGGGCTGCGCGGCCGGCCGGCCCGGCCGACGATGGAGGTGCTGGGCGACCTCGTCGACGCCTCGTCGGTGGGCGGCGGCACCTTCGAGCTCGGCTCGGCCTGCTTCGACCTCACGCGCGTCATCACCGGCCAGCTCGACGCCTACGTCGAGCCCGGGCCGCGGCTCGTCGACGAGGTGCCGGGGATGCGGGCCGAGTTCGAGCGGGTCGGCGGCGGCGCGGTGCTCAACAACGCGCCCTACGACCTCGCCGCGGCCGCGCTGTGCGTGGCCGAGGCGGGCGCCGTCCTCACCGACGCGTCCGGCCGCTCGCTCGCGGACCGGCCGCTGCTCGGATCCGGCGCGGACTTCCAGATGTCGGTGATCGCGGCGGGGAGCCCGGAGCTCCACGCGCGGCTCGTGGCGCGAGGTCGACCGCGGCATCGCGCGGCTCGCGGCGGCCGCCCCCGGCTGACCCGGGCGGGACGTGGGATATGGTCCCGCGGCCGCCACCGCACGCCCCGCCGCCATGCTCCAGCCCGTCGCCGTCGGCCACAAGACCCTTCAGGACTACGCGAGCATCGTCGGCCGCGAGCTGATCGAGGAGATCCGCGAGCTGGCCGCTCCGCTGGAGGGCCGGCGCATCCTCCACCTCTCGGCCACGGCGTTCGGGGGCGGGGTCTCGGAGATCCTCTACACGATCGTCCCGCTGATGCGCGACGTCGGGCTCGACTGCGAGTGGCACGTGATCTACGGCCGCGAGGAGTTCTTCAACGCGACGAAGGTCATGCACAACGCGCTCCAGGGCAACCCGCAGGACCTCACGCCCGAGCAGTGGGACACGTGGCGGCGCTACAACGAGATGAACGCCCGTGAGCTCGGCGGCGGCTGGGACGTCGCGATCGTCCACGACCCGCAGCCCGCCGCGGTCCACTCGCTCGTCCCGGACAAGGCCGTCCGCTGGGTGTGGCGCTGCCACATCGACCTCTCGACGCCGAACGCGGCGACCATGGAGCGCCTGGCGCCCTACATCCGCGGCTACCCCGCGTCGGTCTTCCACCTGCGCGAGTACGCGCCCGCGGGGCTGGACGGCGCCGTGCACGTCGTCCCCCCGGCGATCGACCCGCTCGCCCCGAAGAACATGGCCTTCTCCCCCGACGACGCGGTGTACATCTGCGAGCAGTTCGGCATCGACGTCGACCGCCCGCTGCTCGTCCAGGTCTCGCGCTTCGACCCGTGGAAGGATCCGCTCGGCGTGATCGACGCCTACCGGGTCGTGAAGTCCGAGCGTCCCGACGTGCAGCTCGCGCTCGTCGGCTCGATGGCGACCGACGACCCGGAGGGGTGGGACTTCTTCAACGCCACGGTCGCCCACGCCGACGGCGATTCCGACATCCACATCCTGAACAACTTCAACAACGTCGGCGCGATCGAGGTCAACGCCTTCCAGTCCCACGCCGACGTCGTGATCCAGAAGTCCACCCGCGAGGGCTTCGGGCTGACGGTCTCGGAGGCGATCTGGAAGGGCCGGCCGTTCATCGGCGGGGCCGTCGGCGGCATCCCGCTCCAGGTCGTCGACGGGGAGTCGGGCTACCTCGTCGACACCGTCGAGGAGTGCGCCGACCGCGCGCTGCGCGTGCTCGGCGACCCGGAGCTCGGCCGCCGGCTGGGGCGCGCGGGCAAGGAGTACGTGCGCCGGCGCTTCCTGAGGCCGCGGCTGCTGCGCGACTGGCTGCGGATCTTCCGCGGCTTCGAGGCGGCGTGATGGGCTCCGGGCGAAGCGGGCAGCCGCTCGTGCTCGTGTCCAACCGCGGCCCGGTGACCTTCGAGGCCGACGGGGAGGTGAAGCGCGGCGGCGGCGGGCTCGTCACCGCGCTCACCGGCCTGGCGGCCCATCGCGACGTGACCTGGATCGCCTCGGCCATGACCGAGGACGACGCGCGCATGGCCGCCCAGCACGGCGGTCGCCCGTTCTCGGTCACGGTCCCCGGGGTCGAGGACGAGTACCGCATCAAGCTCGTCGCCTCCGACCCGGACGCCTACGACCGCTTCTACAACGTCTTCGCCAACCCGATGCTGTGGTTCATCCAGCACTACCTCTGGGACCTCTCCAACGCCCCGGACATCCGCCGCCACGAGGTCGAGGCCTACGAGTTCGGCTACAACGTCGTCAACGAGGACCTCGCCCGCGCGGTGCTCGAGGAGATCGACGGCGTCGAGGACCCGGTCGTCATGGTCCACGACTACCACCTCTACACGCTTCCGGCGCTCGTGCGCCGCGAGCGGCCGGACGCCTTCCTGCACCACTTCGTCCACATCCCGTGGACCCAGTCGGACGCCTGGCGCGTGCTGCCCGCCACGATCCGCCGCGAGATCTTCGACGGGATCCTGTCCAACGACATCGTCGGCCTGCACACGCGCGCCTACCGCCGGAACTTCCTCCAGTGCTGCCGCGACCTCATGGACTACGAGGTCGACTTCGAGGCCGGGACGGTCATCTGCGACGATCGCGAGGTCTGGGTCCGCGACTACCCGCTGCCGATCGACGCGCGCGCCACCCGCGCCGTCGCCGCCCGTGAGCGTACGCGCGAGTTCGAGCGCGACCTGCTGCGCCGCCGGCGCGAGTTCCTGATCCTGCGCGTGGACCGCGCGGACCTCTCGAAGAACGTCCTGCGCGGGTTCACGGCCTTCGACGTGTTCCTCGAGGAGCACCCGGAGTTCCGCGAGCGCGTGACGTTCATCGCCCAGCTCATGCCGTCGCGGACCGACGTGCCGGAGTACGCGGAGTACCTCGAGCGCATCGAGGCGCTCGTGGCCGTGGTGAACCACCGCCACGGCACGCCGGACTGGATGCCGATCCAGCTCAAGCTCCGCGACGACCTCGAAGAGGCCGTCGCCGCCTACAAGCACTACGACGTGCTGCTCGTCAACGCGATGTTCGACGGCATGAACCTCGTGGCGAAGGAGGGGCCGCTGGTCAACGAGCACCACGGGGTCTCGATCCTCTCCGAGAACACCGGCGCGCACGAGGAGCTCGGGGAGTGCTCGCTCTCGGTGAACCCGTTCGACATCCAGGAGCTCGCCGACTCGATCCACGCGGCGCTGACCATGGAGCCGGAGGAGCGCGCGCGCCGCCACGCGGGACTGCTCGACATCGTGACCCGGCGCGACCCGGCGGACTGGGTCGACGAGCAGCTCGAGGACATCCGCATCGCCCAGGCGGGCGGGGAGGCGCCGGCCTCGCCGCAGCGGTAGGGCGGGGCTACGGCTCGAACTCGCCGTTGGCCGCAGGGCCTCCCGAGGACCGGCCGGAGCCCGCGGGCGGGGCGGCGGGCGGGAGCGGTGCGGCGACCGGCGGCGGCGGACGCCCGGCGGGGCGGCGCGACCCGTGACGGGTCGGTCGCTGACGGCGGCGGCTCGGTCGGCGCCGGCGGCCGCGCCGGCGCGGGGTCGCAGCCCGGCCGGGCCGCGCGCGCCGGCGGGACCGTTCGATCGCTCGCGACGGCGACCTCGGTGCCGCGGTCGCGCGCGAACCTCCCTCCGGCCCGACCCGCGCCGCGCCGGCTCCAATCCTCGGCGCCACCGGAGCGGCGGGCGGCAGCGACGGTGCGTCGCCGCCCAGTCGCGGCCAGAGCGCGACGAGTGCCGCGCCCGCGACGAGCGCCGCCGCCCGCGCGACGTTGCCCCAGCGCACGCGGGCGAGCAGGTCCGCGAGCGGTCGGGCGGGCTCCTGCGGCACGCTCCTCCCTAGCCGCGCGGGCGTCGGTTCTCGCCCCGGCATCCCCGCCCCCGCGGCGCCCCGGGGGACGATCCGCTCGCCCCGTCCGCCGCCACCCCCGCGGCGCCGCCGGACCGGTCCGCTGGTAGGATCGACGCTCCCCGGCGGTCGCGCGCGAACCCTGGCGCGGCCCCGGCGAGCCACCATGGCCGACACCCGCACCTACGACCTCATGCTCGTCATCTCCTCGGCGGCGGACGACGCCCGCCGCGCGAAGATCCGGGCCGACGCCGACGCGCTGATCGCCGCCGGCGGGGGTCAGGTCGTCGCCGAGCGGGAGTGGGGCGACCGGCCGCTGGCCTTCGACATCGACCACGAGCCGCGGGGCGAGTACCGCCTGGTGGAGTTCACCGGGCCCGGCGACCTCCCCCAGGCCCTCACCCGGCAGCTCCGGATCACCGACGGCGTCCTGCGCGCCCGGGTCACCCACACCGTTCCCGGCGCCGAGCTTCCCGAGGGCCCGCGCCCGGCGCCGGCACCCGCGGCCGCGTCGCCCGCCGCCGCGCCACCGGCTACCGCCGCCGCGCCGCCGGCAGCCCCCGCCGCGCCCGAGGCGTCCGCGCCGCCGCCGGTCGCCACCCAGCCTCCCGCGGAGCCGCCCGCGCCGGAGCCGCCGGCCGTGGAGCCGCCCGCCGTGGAGCCGGCGGCGCCCGCGCCCGACGCCGCCGAGGCCGAGGCGGCGGCGGAGCCGTCCTCCGGGACCGAGCCGGCGGCATAGCCCGCGGCCGACCCGCGATCGTCACGCCCTCGCGACGATTTCGCGGAGGGAGCGGGCACGCCGCCGGGTTCCGGGCGAGGCCCGATCTACACTCGGATCCGAGTTTCCACCGCCGCCGAAAGGAGCCCTTCGTGGCCGCCACCAACATCAACCGGGTCGTGATGACCGGGAACCTCACCCGCGACCCGGAGCTGCGCTCGACCGGGAGCGGGCTGTCCGTGTGCAGCCTGCGCATCGCCTGCAACACCCGCCGCAAGAACCAGGCGACCGGTGAGTGGGAGGACAAGCCCAACTACTTCGACGTCACGGTGTGGGGCGCCCAGGGCGAGAACTGCGCCCGCTTCCTCGCCAAGGGCCGCCCCGTCGCCCTCGACGGCCGCCTCGAGTGGCGCGAGTGGGAGAAGGACGGGCAGAAGCGCCAGGCAGTCGATATCATCGCGGATTCCGTGCAGTTCCTGGGCGGGCGCGACGACGCGGCCGGCGGGAACGGCGGAGACTTCTCCGCCCGCCGCGGCACCGGCAGCGACATCCCGGTCGACACCGGCGACTTCAAGCCGGCACCGGTGGGCGCCGAGGACGACATCCCGTTCTAGACATCCGGACCAGAGGACGACGTGGCGAAGCAACGCAGGCGGCCGCTCCGGCGGCGTGACAAGAAGGGCGGCCCCGGCTCCGGCCGGCGCAAGTCCTGCCCCTACTGCAAGGACAAGGTCGAGCTCGTCGACTGGCGGGACATCCCGGCCCTGCGCCGCTTCGTCTCGGAGAAGGGGAAGATCCGCTCCCGGCGGATCACCGGCGCCTGCCGCCGTCACCAGAGCCAGATCGCGACGGCCGTGAAGCGGGCGCGCGAGATGGCCCTGCTGCCGTACGTCGCCGATCATCGCGACCTCGAGGGCCGGTCGCGCAGCGAGCGCGGCGAGCGGGACGACCGCGAGGAGCGCGGTCGCGGTCGGGACCGCGACCGCTGATCGCCGCCGTGCCGCAGGCGATCCTCCTCCAGGACGTCGAGGCGCTCGGGGAGCGCGGCGAGGTCGTCGACGTCTCGAAGGGCTACCTGCGCAACTTCCTCGTCCCGCGCAAGCTCGCGCAGCCGGCCACGCCGGGGGCGATCGAGGCGGCGCAGGCGCGCATGGCGGCGCAGGAGCGCGCCCGTGAGGAGGCCGCCTCGCGGGCCGCGGAGAACGCCGCCCTGCTCGGCCGCACGGTGCTGACCATCGCCCAGCAGGCCGGCGACGACGGCCGGCTGTTCGGCTCGGTCACCGCCCAGGACGTCGCCGACGCCATCCGGGAGGCCCGCGGGATCCGGATCGACAAGCGCAAGATCCGGCTCGCCGAGCCGATCAAGACGATCGGCACCCACATGGTCGAGGTGGAGGTCGCCGACGGCGCCACCGCCTCCGTGAAGACCATGGTCGTCGAGCAGGCCTAGGACCCTCCGCCGGCCCGTCCGGTCGCCGGAGGAAAGTTTCGTTCTTTCCGCAGTCCGTGCGCCGGGCGTCACCGGGCGCTCCCTAGACTGCGGCCGCCCCGATGCCGCCGCCCACCGTCAGCCAGGAGCTCCGCAGCCTCGAGCGCGGCATCGTTCCCCCGCACAACCTCGAGGCCGAGCAGTCGGTGCTCGGGGCGATCCTGCTCTCCGACCGGGCGATGTACGGCCTCATCGTCGGCGAGGGACTGCTGGCCGAGGACTTCTACCGCCCCCAGCACGCGGCGATCTACGCGGCGATGCTCGACCTCCACAACGCCGGCGAGCCGGTCGATGCGCTCTCGGTCAAGGAGCGCCTGCGCCAGAGCGACCGGCTCGAGGAGGCGGGCGGCGAGGCCACGGTCGAGGCGCTCGCCGGCGCCGCGCCCGCCGCGGGCAACGCGCGGCACTACGCCGGCATCGTCCGCGAGAACGCGCTGCTCCGCCGCCTGCTCGAGCGGGCCTACGAGATCCAGTCGAGCGTCTTCGCGCGGGACGGCGCGCCGCGCGACCTCGTCGAGCGCGCCGAGCGGTCGATCCTCGAGGTCGCCCACGACGACCGCCAGAAGGACTTCCGGCGGATCGACGACATCCTCCACGGCGAGCTCGACAAGCTCGAGCGGCTCTCCAACGAGGGGACCGCGATCACGGGCACGCCTTCGGGCTTCGGCCAGCTCGACGAGATCACGGGAGGCTTCCAGCCCGGCAACCTGATCGTGATCGCCGCCCGGCCCTCGATGGGGAAGTCGGCGCTGGTCACGAACATCGCCGAGAACGCCTCGCTCAAGGAGGGCGCCGCGGTCGCGCTCTTCTCGCTCGAGATGTCCGAGGCCGAGCTCGCGCAGCGCTTCGTCGCCTCGCAGTCGCGGACCCCGGGCGACCAGCTCCGCAAGGGCCGCGTGTCCGCGGACCGCTGGCCGAAGATCGTCGAGGCGTGCAGCCGCCTCTCCGAGGCGCCGCTCTACGTCGACGACTCCTCGGACATCGGGATCCTCGAGGTGCGGGCGAAGGCCCGCCGCCTCCACCAGCAGGCCCGCGACCACGGCGGCCTCGGGCTCATCATCGTCGACTACCTCCAGCTGATGCGCGCCGACCACCGGGTCGAGAGCCGGGTCGAGCAGGTCGGCCAGATGAGCCGCGGCCTGAAGATCCTCGCCAACGAGCTCGAGGTTCCCGTCATCGCCCTCTCCCAGCTCTCGCGCGCCGTCGAGCAGCGCAACGACAAGCGCCCGATCCTCTCCGACCTGCGCGAGTCCGGGCAGATCGAGCAGGACGCCGACCTCGTGATCTTCATCTACCGCGACGAGTACTACGACGACGAGTCCGAGCGCGAGGGCGAGGCCGACCTGCTCATCGCCAAGCACCGCAACGGCGGCCTCGGCAACGTGCAGCTCGCGTTCCGCAAGGAGTACCCGAAGTTCATGAACCTCGCGCGCACGGTCAGCCCGGGGTAGCGCCCGCCTCGTCCCCTCGGCGCCGGCGCCCCCGCCCTACACTGCTCTGCGCCATGCCGGGAATCGTCATCGTCGGCGCCCAATGGGGCGACGAGGGGAAGGGCAAGATCACCGACCTGCTCGCCGAGCAGGCGGACCTCGTCATCCGCTTCCAGGGCGGCAACAACGCGGGCCACACGATCGTCCGCGAGGGCCAGGAGTGGAAGCTCCACCTCATCCCGTCCGGGATCCTGCACGCCGGCAAGCTCTGCGTGATCGGGAACGGCGTGGTCATCGACCCGCGCGTGCTGACCGAGGAGCTCGACGAGCTGCGCCGACGCGGCGTCGACGTGAGCGGCCTGCGGATCTCCGCGAACGCCCACATGATCATGCCCTACCACCTCATGCTCGACCACGCGGGCGAGGCGCGGCTCGGGAAGCTCGAGATCGGCACCACGCGCCGCGGCATCGGCCCCTGCTACGCGGACAAGGCCGCGCGGCTCGGCATCCGCGTTCAGGATCTGCTCGACGAGAAGATCCTCAAGCAGAAGATCGTGGCCGCGCTCGAGCCCAAGCGGCTCTCGCTGAGGCCCTTCGCCAAGGATCCGCGGCTCGACCTCCAGGCGATCACCGAGGAGTACCTCGTCTACGGCCACCGGCTCGAGCCCTACATCCGCGACACCGCGCGGCTCGCGTGGGACGCGCTCGACGCCGGCTCGACCGTGCTGTTCGAGGGCGCCCAGGGCGCCCTGCTCGACATCGACCACGGGACCTATCCGTTCGTCACGTCCTCCAACCCGGTGGCCGGCGCGGCGTGCATCGGCGCCGGCGTCGGGCCCCGCGACATCGACGAGGTCTGGGGCATCGCGAAGGCCTACGCCACGCGCGTGGGGGCCGGGCCGTTCCCGACCGAGCTGGACGGCGAGCTGGCCGACGCGATCCGCGAGAAGGGCGGGGAGTTCGGCACGACGACGGGCCGCGCCCGCCGGGTCGGCTGGATCGACCTCGTCGCGCTGCGCTACGCCGCGCGCATCAACTCGCTCACCGCCCTGGCCATCACCAAGCTCGACGTCCTCTCGGGCCTCGAGGAGATCCTCGTCTGCACCCGCTACCGCGGGGCCGAGGGCGCGGTGTTCGACACCTTCCCCTACCACCAGACCGTGCTCCATCAGGCGAGCGGCGACTACGAGGCGCTGCCGGGCTGGAGCGAGGACCTCGGCGAGTGCCGCTCGGAGGACGACCTCCCCGCCGCGGCACGCGACTACCTCGCCTTCCTGGCGGACTTCGTCGGCGTGCCCGTGGTGCTCGTCGGCGTGGGCCCCGGGCGCGAGCAGGTCGTCTGGACCGCGGCGAGCGAGACGACCGCGCCCCGCGCCGCGGTGGCCGGCTGACGACTCGCGGGCGACGCGGGCGCCGCAGTCGGGCCCGCCGACCGCGAGGGTCGAGTTCCGCGCGATTATTCACCCGTTCTCCACCCTCGCGGCTGGAACCCGGCCCGCGCCCTTCCCCGGGATGCCCTTCGCCGATCCACCACGGCCGATCCGCGGCCCGGCCCTCAGCGCCAGCGCTCGAGCAGGTCCTCGTCCGCGACCCGGCGGACCTCCCGCGCCGGGACGCCCATCACCACCGCGCGCGGCGGGACGTCGCGCGTGACCACGGCGCCGGCCGCGACGAAGGCCTCCTCGCCGACCTCGACGCCCGGCAGCAGCACCGCGGCGCCGCCCACCCGGCACGCCCGCCGCAGCACCGGCCCGCGGATCGGCTCGCCGCGCGGGTGGCGGGTCATCGCGTGGTCGTTCGTCGTCACCACGCCGGGGGCGAGGAAGACGTCGTCCTCCGCGACGGTGTGCGCGGTGACGTAGACCATCGTCTGGATGCGCACGCGCTCCCCGAGCACGACGTCGTTGTCGACCCCGGAGCCCCGGCCGATCACGCTCCCGGCCCCGACCCGGCAGCGCTCGCGGACGTAGGCCTGGTCGCCGACGATCACCCCGTCGCCCAGCGACGCGCCGGCGAACACGACGGCCCCGCAGCAGATCGTGGCGCCCGCGCCGAGCACGAGCGGCTCCGGGGCGGGCGGGGCCGGCCGCCGAGTGGGAGGCGAGGCGCGGCCCCTTGCCGAGGACCGCCCCCTCCTCGATCACCGCGCCGTCGCCGACGACGGTCCCGGCCCGGATGACCGCCCCGGCGCCGACGCTGCACCCGGCGCCGAGCACGGCGCCGTCCTCGACCACGGCGGCCGCGTGGACCCGCGGCGCGGCGGCGCCCTCAGGCACCCGCGCCGACCTCGCCGGCGGGCTCGTGCTCGGCCGCCGCGCGGGCCTCCCGCGACGAGCCGTCGAGCGACGCCTGCAGGCGCTCGAGCACGCGCACGACGCGCAGGCCGCTCTCGCCGTCCGAGCGCGGCGTGCGGCCCTCGCGCACGCAGGCGACGAAGTGCTCGCACTCCAGGCGCAGCGGCTCGGTGGCGGGGATGCGCGGCGACCAGATGTCGCCGGAGCGCGCGACGTACTCCCCCCACGAGCGCACGTCCTCGTCCAGTCCCTTGTCGTAGACGGTGACCTTGGCCTCCGCCCGCATGTCGTCGAAGGTCGCCATCCGCCGCGAGCCGACGACGGTGAAGCGCCGCTCCTTGTGGGGGTCGAGCCACGAGAGGTGGAGGTGGGCGGCGAGGCCCGAGGGGAAGCGCAGGTAGCAGAAGACGACGTCCTCGACGCCCGGGCGCAGGTAGCTCTCGCCGCGGGCCGAGACCTCCGAGGGCTCCTCGCCGGCGAGCTGGAGGAGCACGGAGACGTCGTGGGCGCCCAGGCTCCAGAGCGCGTTCTCCTCGGCGCGGGCCTTGCCGAGGTTCAGCCGGTTGCCGTAGAGGTAGCGGATCTCGCCGAGCTCCCCGGAGGCCGCGAGGTCGGCGAGCTTCACCACTCCCGGGTGGTAGGAGAGCAGGTGCCCGACCATGAGCACGCGGCCGGCCGCACGGGCGGCGGCCACGGCGCGCTCGGCGTCGGCGGCGCTCCGCGCGAGCGGCTTCTCCACGAAGCAGTGGCGTCCCGCCTCCAGCACCGCGACGGCGAGATCGGCGTGCGTGGCGACCGGGGTGGCGAGGACGACGGCGTCGACGGCCGGGTCGGCAAGCGGCGCCTCGAGGCTCGCCGCGCGTCGGGCGGCGGGATGGCCCGGCGCCGCCCGGGCGATGCGCTCCGGGTCGGGGTCCACGAGCCACGCCACCTCGACGTCGTCCAGCGCCGCGAGGTTGCGGGCGAGGTTCGGGCCCCAGTAGCCGAGCCCGGCGACGGCGACCCGCAGCGGGCCGCCGCTCACAACCGCACGATGCTCGTGGCCGCCGCCGAGCGCGTCACGCCGCGCAGGTCGAGCAGCAGCGGCGCGGCCTCGGCGACCGCGACGTGATCGATCCCCGGATGGGCGGTCACGAGCAGGACGAGGTCGCTCTGGGCCACCGCGTCCTCGAGCGGCGCGGAGGCGAGGCCGTGCGACGGCAGCTCGGGCACGTGGGGGTCGTGGTAGGAGAGGTCCGCGCCGCGCTCGGCGAGGAGGTCCATGATCTTCAGCGCGGGCGACTCCCGCGTGTCGCCGACCCCGGCCTTGTAGGACACCCCGAGGACGAGGACGCGGGCGTCCCGCACCGCCTTGCCGGCGTCGTTGAGCGCCCGCTCGACCCGCTGGACGCAGTGGTAGGGCATCTGCTGGTTGACCTTGCCGGCGAGCTCGATGAACTCGGTCGCGAAGTCGAACTCCCGCGCGCGCCAGGAGAGGTAGAACGGGTCGACCGGGAGGCAGTGGCCGCCCATCCCGGGCCCGGGCTCGAAGCGCATGAAGCCGTAGGGCTTGGTCGCGGCGGCGTCGACGACCTCCCAGATGTCGATCCCCATCCGGTCGGCGAGGATCGCGAGCTCGTTGACCAGCGCGATGTTCACCGAGCGGAAGATGTTCTCCAGCAGCTTGGTGAGCTCGGCGGCTTCGGGCGAGGACACCGGGACGACGGTGTCGCAGATCGTCCCGTAGAGCGCGGCGGCCCGCTCGGCGCACGCCTCGGTCAGCCCGCCGACGACCTTCGGCGTCGTGCGCATCGTGTGGTCGGTGCGGCCCGGGTCGACGCGCTCGGGCGAGAAGGCGACGTGGAAGTCGGTCCCGGCCGTCAGCCCCGACTCCTCGAGCAGCGGCACGAGGCGCTCGCGGGTGGTGCCGGGGTAGGTCGTGGACTCCAGCACGACGAGCTGGCCGGCCTGGAGCACGTGGGCCAGCGCCTGGGACGAGGCCACGAGCGGGCCGAGGTCCGGCTCGCGGTTGGGCGTCAGCGGCGTGGGGACGCAGACGAGGATGGCGTCGACGCGCGCGAGGTCGGCGTAGCGCGTGGTCGGGTGGAAGCGATCGAGCAGGCCGGCGAGCCGCTCGGAGCTCACGTCCTCCACGTGGGAGATCCCCTCGCGCAGGGCGGTCACCATGCGCGAGTCCACGTCGACGCCGACGACGTCCTCGCCCGCTTCGGCGAAGGCGACCGCCAGGGGGACGCCCACGTATCCGAGTCCGATCACGCCGATGCTCATCGCGCGTGCAGTGTAAGCGCATCGACGACGTGCGCGGCGGCGTTCCCCTCCCCGTACGGGGAGGGTCGCTGGTCGGGCGGGGAGGTCTCGAGCGCGGCCGCCACGGCGCCCGGATCGAGGTCGGCGAGCACGTTCCAGCCCGCCTGGACCGTCTCCACCCACTCGGTCCGGTCGCGGAGGGTGACGCACGGGACCCGCGCGACGAAGGCCTCCTTCTGGGCCCCGCCGGAGTCGGTCACGAGCGCCCGGGCGGAGCACAGCAGCGCGGTGAAGTCGAGGTAGCCGAGCGGGGGCGTGAGCCGGAGGCCGGGCAGCGCGGCGACGCCCTCCCACAGCCCGGCGACCTCGAGTCGCGTGCGGGTGCGGGGGTGGACGGGGAACACGGCCGGCAGGGGCAGCGCGGCGAGCACGTCGACGAGCCGCGCCAGGCGCGCGGGGTCGTCGACGTTGCCGGCCCGGTGGGCGGTGACGAGCACGTAGGCGCCCGGCTCGACGCCGTGCTCGGCCAGGGCGCCGGAGCGCTCGCGGGCGATGGGCTGGACGGCGAGGGCGACGTCGACCATGACGTCCCCGGTGTCCACCACGCGCCCGCTGACGTGCTCGGCGGCGAGGTTCGCCGCGGCGGCGGCGCCGGGGACGAGCAGGAGGTCCGAGAGATGGTCGGTGAGGACGCGGTTCAGCTCCTCGGGCATCGAGCGGTCGAAGCTGCGCATCCCGGCCTCGACGTGCGCCACCGGCACGCGCGCCTGGGCCGCGACCAGGCCCCCGGCCAGGGTGGAGTTCGTGTCGCCGTAGACGAGCACGACGTCGGGCCGCGCCTCGGCCACGATCGGCTCCAGGGCGGCGAGCATGCGCGCGGTCTGGGAGGTGTTCGAGCCGCCGGCGATCGCCAGCTGGCGGTCCGGCTCCGGCACGTCGAGCTCGGAGAAGAAGATCCGCGAGAGCTCGTCGTCGTGGTGCTGGCCCGTGTGGACCAGGACCTCGTCGGCGACCGCCCGGAGCGGTTGCGAGACCGCGGCGGCCTTGACGAACTGCGGCCGGTTCCCGACGACGGTGAGGACCCGCACGGCGAGGCGACGTCAGCCGGTCGCGACGCGGCCGGCGACGTGCTCGCGGAAGCGCACGGCGACCTCCGCGGTCACGGGCCCGTCGGCGCGGAAGGTGAGCTCGTCGACCGCCGTCACCGCCTGGACCTCGCGCGTGGTCGAGGCGAGGAACGCCTCCTCGGCGGCGGCCAGATCCTCGAGCGTGCAGCCCTGCTCGACGCCGCCGGTGAGCTCGAGGACCGCGGCCCGGGTGATCGAGGCGAGGATGTGCTCGTCGAGCGGCGGCGTGCGCACGTGCCCGTCGACGACGTAGAAGAGCGAGGAGGTCGGGGCCTCGAGCACGCGGCCGTGCGGCGTGACGAGCAGCGCCTCGTCGTAGCCGCGCTCCTGCGCGATGCGGGTGGCGAGCATGTTGCCGGCGTAGGAGAGCGACTTGATGCCGTCGAGCACCCGCGTCGGGCTGAACGTGACGACGCCCAGCCGGGTCGTCGGCTCGTAGGGGGCGAGCGGCTCGGTGAGCAGGACGCGCCGGCCCCCGCGGGTGCAGACGATGCGCAGCGAGCCCTCCATCCCGCCCGCCGCCTCGAGGATCCGCGCGGCGTCCACGCCGATCGCCGCGACGTCGACGGGGAGGCGCAGGTTGCCGGCCGAGCGCTCGAGGCGGAGGAGGTGCTCGTCGAGCGCGAACGGCCGGCCCTCGTAGACCCGGACGACCTCGAACACGCCGTCGCCGCGCAGCAGCCCCTCGTCGGTGGCGGGCACCGTCGCGCGGGCGGCGGGCATGAGCTCGCCGTCGAGGCAGGCGAGCGCGGTGAAGCCGGTGGCGGTCATGAGCGGGGCAGGCTAGATGATCGGCACCGATGCGAATGGGCCGCCCAGGGATCGAACCTGGAACCTTGGGATTAAGAGTCCCCTGCTCTGCCAGTTGAGCTAGCGGCCCGGAGGAGCTTCCTGCGCCCGTCGAGCGACCCGGGCGCGGCGAGCGATTCTAGATGGTCGTCATCCGTGCGCGCGGGGTCGTGGAATCGGCCACCTACCCGCTCGCCGGCGGCTGCTGGCCGCCCGTCAGGGCGTTCGGGCCCTGCTTCTTGGCGGTGGCGAGCTGCTGCTTCACGGTCTTCTTCTGCGCCTTGGGCGCGAGCTCGACGGCCTTCGCGGCGGCGAGGTCCCCCTTGCGGGTCTGGCCGGCGGCGTAGGAGAACAGCGCGAGCTGGCTGTACGTCGCGGCGCTGGGCGCGTCGGCGGCGACGAGCTCGAGGGCCTGCGCGGCCTTCGCCGGCTGGTTGAGGCCGCCGGGCCCGTAGGCCTGCGCCATCAGCCGGGCGACGTTCGAGTCGGGCTTGGCGGGGTTCAGCGCGAGATAGCGCTGCCACGCGCTCGAGGCTTCGCGCAGCGTGGTCTTGCCGTCGGTCGTGAAGGTGCCGGTGTTCTGATCGAAGTCCGACCCGGCCGCCTGGAAGCGCAGGCGGGCCAGCTCCGACCAGGCCGGCGCGGACTGCGGGTGCGCCCGGACCTGCTTCTCGACGCGCTTGATCTGGTCGCCGAAGCCTCCGCTCCCGCCGCCCGGGCCGTTCTGGTCGGCGTTGAAGAGGCCGACCCCGCTGCCGCCCACGCCGAAGAAGATGAGGCCCCCGCCGATGAGGACCGCGAGGAACAGGTAGACGGCCTGGATCGTGCGGCGGCGGCCGGGAGCTCGGATGTCGAACAGCATCGTGGCGTGGAGTGGTCAGGCGTCGTCGTCGCGGGCGGCGACCTCGACCGGCTCCTCGTCGAGGTCCCAGCCGTCGTCCGGCGGATCGCGCCGCTCCGCGAGCTTGAGCAGCAGGATACTCAGCCCGTAGAGGAGCAGGAGCGGCAGCATCTCGATCGTCGTGGTCACCGGGTCGACGCCCGGGAGCAGCGCGGCGACGATCGCGATGCCGACGACGATGTAGCGCCAGTGCCGCGTCAGCATCCGCGAGCTGACGACCCCCGCCCGGTTCAGGGCGAGCAGCCCGACCGGGATCTGGAACATGAGCCCGAGCGCCGCGATCGTGGTGATCGCGAACTTGTAGTAGTCGCGCGCCTGGATCAGGACGTCGAACGAGTCCGAGTTGAAGTTCTGAAGGAAGTTGATCGCCGGCGGGAGGACGAGGAAGTAGCCGAACGCCACGCCGGCGGCGAACAGGAACGGCACCATCGCCATGAGCGGGAGCACCACGCGCCGTTCTCGCGCGCTGAAGGCGGGCAGGACGAAGGCGTAGCCCTGCCAGAGGAGCACCGGGAGGGAGAACAGGACGGCGAAGTAGAGCGCGACCGTGAGCGTGGCCGTGAACGGCTCCCCGACGCCGGTGGTGATCGGCTTGCGCTCCGGGAACGTCTTCGGCAGCACCCTCGCGGCGCCGGCGAGCCCCGCCGCCAGCTGGCCGGCCGCCACGCGGTCGGCCGGGCTCAACCGCGGGGCCGCCGTGAGCTTCTCCGCCCCCCGCGCCGCGCGCGCGAGCTGGCGGCCGAGCTCGGTCTGCGAGGCCGAGAGCCGGGCCAGCCGCCCGCTGCCCGCCTCCTGGGCCGTCGGGGTGCTCTGCTCCAGCGGGCGATTGAGGACGTCGAGCAGCGCGTTGTTCTGCCAGAAGCAGAACGCGAAGGCGACGGCGAGCGTGATCGCGCAGACGATGAGCCGCGTGCGCAGCTCGTCGAGGTGGTCGATGACGCTGAGCCGGTCCTCGTGCCCGACCGGGCGCAGGGCGGTGGCCATGGGCGAGCGGGCGGCCGCCTAGCGACGCGGCTCGGCGTCGGCGGCGGCGCTCTCCGCGGCCGGGGCGTCGTCGGCGCCCGCGACCTTCGCGGCGGGCGCCGGGGCCCCGGGACCGTCCGCCGCGGAGCGCTCCTCGGGCGCCGGGTCGAGCGCCCGGTCGTCGGGCTCGTCGTGGTCGCGCTCGCCGGTGATCGAGTCCTTGAACTCGCGCATCCCGCGGCCCATCTGCCGCCCGAGCTGGGGCAGGCGCTTCGGGCCGAAGATGAGCAGCACGATGACGAGGACGACGACGATCTCGAGCGGGCCGATCTGATTGAACATCCGTGGGCCTCCGGGACGGGGCGGTTCCCTCAGGGTATCGGTCGTGGGCGGGGGCGGCGCAAGCTCAAGTCTCCGGGCGGGTGCGCCGATACGGCCTCACGCAAGGGACTCCATTGACCCCCGAGCCTGCCCATCACGCCGTTCGCCGCGTCGTCCTGCCCAGCGGCCGCTCCATCGAGGTCGTCTACTTCGGCGACGCCGATCCGGTCTCCCCCGGCAGCAGGGTCGTCGACGGCCTCCACGTCTGCCCGCGGTGCGCGGCGCCCCACGTGCAGCCCATCGACTGGGCGGAGTCGGGCCAGGGCCACTGGGAGGTCAGCCTGCGCTGCCCGAGCTGCGAGTGGGCCGGCGGCGGGATCTTCGACCAGGAGATCGTCGAGCGCTTCGAGGAGGAGCTCGCCAAGGGCTGGGAGGACCTCGCCGAGGACCTCGAACGGCTCGAGCGGGCGAACATGGAGGACCAGGTCGAGCGCTTCGTCACGGCATTGCGTGCGGGCCACCTGTACCCCATGGACTTCTGACGACCCGCGGCGCCGCCGGCTCACCGGCGACCGGTCACCCGGCCTCGGGCCGCCTACGCGTAGCGCTCCACCACACCCCGGGCCACGAGCGCGAACACGTCACGTCGCCCGGCGGGGAGCTCGGGCAGCGTCGCCTCCGCCTCCTGGGCGATGGCCAGGGCCCGGCGGCGGGCCTCCTCCAGCGCGCCGGTGGCGGCGATCGCGTCGCAGACCCGCTCGACCGCCTCGGGCGTGCGGACGGCGCGCAGGTCCGCCGCCGCGAGGCCCGCGTCGCGCTCGCGCGCCAGGATGAGCGGCAGCGTCACGGTGCCGTCGAGCAGGTCGGTGCCGCGCGGCTTGCCGGTCCGCTCGGGCGGGCCGGAGACGTCGAGCACGTCGTCGAGGAGCTGGAAGGCGAGCCCGATGCGACGGCCGAACGCGGCGAGCGCCGCCTCGGCGGCGCCGCCCTCCAGCGCCCCGAGGCGGCAGGCGGCCTCGAAGAGGCGGGCGGTCTTCAGCTCGCAGCGGAGCAGGTAGCGCTCGAGCGGCACGCCGACGTCCCAGGCGTCGGTGCGCTGGAGCAGCTCGCCCCGCGCGAGCGCCGAGCTCGCGTCGGAGAGGACGCGGACCTCGTCCGCGCGACCGTTCGCCGCGAGCTCCGCGAACGCCCGCGAGAAGAGCAGGTCGCCGGTCGCGGTCGCGATCTCCCGTCCCGCGCGGGACCAGACCGTCGGCCGGCCGCGGCGCAGGGCCGCCGCGTCGAGCACGTCGTCGTGGACGAGCGTGGCGCTGTGGACGAGCTCCACCGCCACGGCCGCGCGCAGCGCCCCGTCGCCCACGGCGGCGCGCTCGCCCGCGGCGAGGAGGACGAGCAGCGGCCGCAGCCGCTTGCCGCCCGCGGCGATCGTCGCGCCGGCATGACGGGCGAGCAGCGCGCCGTGGCCCGCCGCGAGCTCCGCGAGGCGGGTCTCGACGCGCTCGAGGGCGGCCTCGACGCCCGGCCCCGCGACCCGGAGGACCGGCTCCACGCCGGTCGCCGCGCTCACGCCGGGACCGTCCCGGCGTGGATCGCGATGATGCCGCCCGCGGTCACGATCCCGCCCACCTCGCCGAGCCCCGCCGCGGCCATCCGGGCCGCGAGCGCCTCGCGGGCCGGGGAAGCGCTTCACGCTGTCGGGCAGGTAGGCGTAGGCCTCCGGGTCGCCGGCCAGGCGGCCGAGCCGGGGGACGATCCGGTCGAACCAGAGCCGCTGGAAGGTCGAGAGGGGCGGGCGGGTCGGCGTCGTGATCTCCAGCACCACGACCCGTCCGCCGGGCCGCACGACGCGCGCCATCTCGGCCAGCCCGCGGTCGAGATCGGCGAAGTTGCGCGCGCCGAAGCCGACCGTCGCCGCGGCGAACCCGCCGTCGGGGTAGGGCAGCTCGAGCGCGTTGCCCCATTCGAACCGGGCCGCCGTGCCCGGTTCCGTCTTCGCCCGCGCGAGGGCGAGCATCCGCTCGGAGAAGTCGGAGCCGACGACCTCGCCGTCCGGGGCGACCCGCCGGGCGAGCTCCAGGGCGAGGTCCCCGGTGCCCGTGGCGACGTCGAGCACGCGATCGCCGGGGCCCACGCGCGCGAGGTCGGCGGCCCGCGCGCGCCATCGATGGTGCAGCCCCGCGGTCATCACCTGGTTCATCCGGTCGTAGACCCCGGAGATCCGGTCGAACATCGCCCGCACGTCGGGCTCGTCCAGGGTGCCGGGCGCCGGGACCGCCGCGGGGCTCTGCGCGCTCTGCATCATCGCGACGATGGTACGGGCGCCGCGGCCCGTGGGCGCGACGGCGCGGGGCGTACGGCTCGGCGGCGCCGGCTCAGCCGCCTTCGTTCAGCTGCCCGAGGAACGCGACCATCGCGTTGAACTTCGCGGGGTTGCTCTTCTCGAGCGAGGAGAACGACGGCATCGGGGAGGTCGGGTTGCGCAGGGTCTGCGCGATCGCGGCCTGCGGCAGCTTCGATGCGACGTTCGAGAGCTCCGGGCCCGGGCCGTCGTTGCCGTTCTCGCCGATCTTGTGGCAGGCCAGGCAACCCGACTGGCCGACGACGACCCGGCCCTTCTCCCAGGTGGCGAGCGCCTGACCGCTCAGGCTCTTCGGCGGGCTCATCTCCACCGAGTTCGGCGACCCGGCGTTCGCGCCGAGGTAGGTGAGATAGCCCATCGCGACGATGGTGAGGATGCCCGCGGTGGTGGCGATCGGCCGCCGGAGCGGGTGCCGCTCCGGCCCCCGGTCGTAGAAGGGGAGCAGGAACAGCAGGATCATGCAGATGGTCGGCACGCCGATCGTGGCGAGCGGGACCAGCTCCGGCGGCTTGATGATCCGCAGCAGCTCGAAGAGGAAGAAGAAGTACCACTCCGGCCGCGGGACGTAGGTCGTCGTGGTCGGGTCGGCCTTCGGGCCGAGCTCGGCCCCGAGCACGATCGACATCGTGATGATCACGAACATGACCACGCACGCCATCGCCGCGTCCTTGCCCACCGCGTAGGGGAAGAACGGCTTGCCCTTCGCCTTCAGGGCGTTGTACTCCCGGAGGTAGGTCTCCTTCTCCCGGCGGTTCACGCGCTAGACCTCGGCCTTGGCCAGGTCGTCCTGCGGCGCCTTGATCCACGGCGGCGCGGTCGTTCCGAGCTTGGCCACGAGGTAGAGGTGCGCGCCGATCATCGCCGCGATCGCGCCCGGCACGAGCAGCATGTGGATCGAGTAGAACCGGGAGAGGGTCGTCGCCCCGAACTCGGGGCCGGCACGCAGGAAGTCGGAGAGGTAGGGCCCGATGATCGGGCCGGTCCCGTTGATGTTCACGCCGACGATCGTCGCCCAGTAGGACCGCTGGTCGAACGGCAGCAGGTAGCCGGTGAACGACATCGTCATCGTGAGGATCAGCAGGACCACGCCGATGATCCAGTTGAGCTCCCGCGGGTACTTGTAGGCGCCGAAGAAGAACGTGCGCGCCATGTGGAGGAAGATGAGGATGACCATCACCGACGAGCCCCACTTGTGCATCCCGCGCACGAACTCGCCGAGGAACGCCTCGTTGGTGAGGTACCGGGTGGACTCGTAGGCCCCGCCCGCGGCGTCGGGGCGGTAGTACATGGCGAGGAACACGCCCGTCACCGCCTGGGAGAGGAAGGCGAACATCGTCGCCGAGCCCAGCGTGTAGAACCAGTTGGTGCCCTTCGGCACCTTGCGGAACATCATCCAGCGCAGGCCGCCCGAGAGCGAGGTGCGCTCGTCGATCCAGCCGACCGCGGAGGTGCCGCCCTCCTTCGCGTGCTCGGCCGGCGTCTGCGGGCCGGTGGCGGTGCCGGGCCGCTTGGGCGGCGGCTGAAGCGACGGCGGGACGGGGGGGCGCGGGGGCTTGATCTTCATCGCTCAGCTCACCAGGCGCTCTGGCCGGAGTTCGGCGGGGGAGGCGAGGTCGACAGGCGCGGCGGGTACAGGTACTGGCCGATGCCGTCGAGCGGCTCGCCGGGGTCCCGCGGGTCGAAGCGCTTGAACTCCGAGTTCACGCTGTAGCGGGCGCCGATCTGCACCACGCCGCCGCGCACGCGGGTGTAGAAGCGGTCGAGCGGGCGGACCGGGGGGCCGCCGGTGACCTGGCCCTTGAAGCCGTAGACGCCGCCGTGGCAGGGACAGACGAACCGCTCGGCGGCCTCGACGAAGCGCACCGGGCAGCCGAGGTGCATGCAGCGGGTCGAGATGGCGATGTAGCGGTCGTACTCGTCGATCTGATCCCCGTCGATCGCCGGGTTGTGCTTGCGCATGTAGACGGTCGACTTGCCCGTCTCGCCGACGCCCGAGACGCTCGTGATCGTCCGCGGCACGTACGTGTCGGGGGAGAAGTCGCCCACGCCGCCGACGACCTGCCACTTCGCGTTCTGGCGCTCGAAGACGGGACCGAGCGCGAAGCCGAGGGCCGGGAGGGCGAAGGCGGCGGCGGCCACGCCGCCCAGGGCCTGCCCGCTCACGGTCATGAAGTGCCGCCGCGTCACGGTCTCGCCCTCGAAGGCGCCGGGGGCCTGGCGGTCGGTCGTGTACTTCGACTTGGGGGGCTTGCGCTGATCGGGCATGAGGCGGCGTCGGGACGGGCGCCGGGGCCCGTCGGCCGGACGGAATCCTATTGAAAGAAGCCTACGGGGACCGGCGCGCTGTGATCGCGCCGCGTTCAGGCGTCCGGCGCGCCGGGGGGCGCCGACCTCGCCGCCGCGGCGCGGAGCCCGGCCGCGGCGTCCGGAAGCCCCGCGCGAGCGGTCGCCTTGGCCTCCGCGTGTCCGGGCGCCGCGCCGTGTCCCACGGCGCGGGCGCCGGCCTCCCAGGCGGCCTCCGCCCGGTCGCGATCGCCCTCCGCGTGCGCCTGGGCGCACAGGGCGATGACGTCCGCGAGCTCGGCGATGGCGTCGAGGTCGCCGAGCTCGGCGAGCTTCGCGAGCCCCATCGCGTAGAGCCGGTCGCCGCCGAGCAGGGCGAGGTCGGGATCCGTGGTGCGGACGACCGCCGCGGAGGCGAAGTGCAGCCGGTAGCCCTCGCGGATGGCCTCCAGCGCGAGCTCGTAGTCGTGCGCCCGAGCGGCGGTGCGGGGGCCGGCCACGCTCTCCTGCACGAGGCCCGGGCCGTACTCGTGGGTCTCGGCGCGGAGGTCCGGCACGGCGTCGCCGAGCAGCCCGCCCTCCTCGCGGATGGCGCGCGCCAGGCGCTGGGCCCCCTCCTGGGCGCTGCCGGGGCGACTCACTCGATCTCCCGGAACGCCGCGGCGGCGGCCTCGAGCGTCCGGTCGACGAGCTCCGGCGTGTGCGCCAGGGAGGGGAACCACGCCTCGAAGGGCGACGGGGGCGGGTAGATCCCCCGCGCGAGCAGGGCGCGGCACCACGCGGCATGGGCCTCCAGGTCGCAGGCGCGCGCGTCGTCGTAGTCGCGCACCGGGCCCTCGCGGAAGAAGACGGTGAGCAGGCCGGGCGCCTCGGCCACGTGGACGGGCCGGTCCGCCGCCGCCTCGCGCAGCCCCTCGGCGAGCCGCGCCGTCGTGGCGGCGAGCGTCGTGTAGGCCACCTCGTCCAGCCCGGCGAGCGTCGCGAGGCCGGCGGTCACCGCGAGCGGGTTCCCGGACAGCGTGCCCGCCTGGTACACGTCCCCGGCCGGGGCCACGTGCTCCATGAGGTCCCGGCGGCCCCCGTAGGCGGCCGCCGGGAGACCGCCGCCGATCACCTTTCCGAGCACGGTCAGGTCGGCGGTCACGCCGGACAGCTCCTGGCTCCCGCCGCGGCTCACGCGGAAGCCCGAGATGACCTCGTCGAACACGAGCAGGGCGCCGGTGGCGTCGGCCCGCTCGCGGAGGAGGTCGAGGAACCCGTCCTCCGGCGGGACCACGCCCATGTTCGCCGGCAGGGGCTCGGCCAGGATCGCGGCCAGCGGCTCGCGCTCGGTGGCCGCGAGGAGGGCCTCCGGGTCGTTCCACGGCACCACGACGGTCGCGGCCGCCGCCGCGGCGGGCACGCCGGGGCTGGCCGGGATCCCGTGGGTGGCGAGGCCGGAGCCCGCGTCGGCGAGCAGGCCGTCGACGTGGCCGTGGTAGGCGCCGGCGAACTTCAGCACCGCGTCCCGCCCGGTCACCGCTCGCGCCAGCCGCACGGCGCTCATCGCGGCCTCGGTCCCGGAGGAGGTCATGCGCAGCATCTCGACGCCCGGCATGCGCGCGCCGACCTCCGCCGCGAGCTCGATCTCGCCGGTGGTGGGCGCGCCGTAGGAGGTGCCCAGCGCGGCCTGCTCGGCGACCGCGGCCACGACGTCGGGGTGGGCGTGCCCGAGGATGAGCGGGCCCCAGGAGCAGACGTAGTCGACGTAGGCGTTGCCGTCCACGTCGACGAGCTCGGCGCCGTGGCCGCGCGCGACGAAGATCGGATCGCGGCCGATGGCCCGCATCGCCCGCACCGGGGAGTTCACGCCCCCCGGCATCACGTCCTCCGCGCGGGCGAAGAGCGCGGCGGAGCGCGAGTCGTCGAGCTCGGAGCTCATCGGCGTCCCGGCGGTGCGCCTAGGCGCGCGCGGCCTCCCACCGCGCGAAGTCACCGGTGAAGTAGAGGAGGCGGATCTTCTTGAACTCGGTCGAGGAGTACAGGGTCGCGCGACCCTCGATCCCGGTGTCCTCGGCGATCGCGTCGAGGATCGCGTCGCACTCCGCCTTCGAGCGGCCATGGGCCATGGTGAAGACCGAGTAGGGCCAGTCGGGGTAGGTCGGGCGCTGGTAGCAGTGCGAGATCCCGCGATAGGCGGCCATCCGTGCGCCGACCTCGGCGATCCGGTCCTCGGGCACCTGCCAGACGCCCATCCCGTTCGCGCTGAAGCCGGCGCGGCGGTGGTAGAGGATGGCCGCGACCCGGCGCAGCAGCCCGCGCTCCTGCATCCCGGCGAGGCGCTCGAGGAAGGCGTCCTGGCCCAGGCCCAGGCCGGCCGCCGCCTCGGCGTAGGGCTCGGGCACCACGGGCATGTCCCCCTGCAGCGCCCGGATCACCGCGACGTCGCGCTCGTCGTAGGGCACCGGGTCGAGCTCGACCGGCTCCTGCGCCACCCCGGCGTTGGCCAGCGCCTTCGTGTCGCCCTCCATCTCCAGGTCCATGCGGATCTTGAACAGCTTCAGCGTCGGGAGCTGGCGCACCGACGTCGCCCCGGCCTCGGCCGCCAGGAGGTCGAGCGTCCCCTGGAGCCCGAGCCGCGAGTCGGGCTCCACCGCGATCGTGAACCACAGGTTGAACTCGTGGTTGCGCAGGTAGTTGTGGGAGACCCCGGGGTGGGCGTTGATCACCTTGGCGGCGCGGTGGGGATGCTCCGGGTCCACCTTCGCGGCGACGAGCATCGAGCGGTAGCCGAGCGCGCGGGTGTCGAAGATCGGGGTGACCTGGCGGATGATGCGGTCGTCGAGCAGCCGCTGGACCCGCGCCATCGTCTCCGCCTCCTCGAGCCCCGCCTGCGCCGCCACCGACGCGTACGGGCGCGGGGCGATCGGAAAGCGGCCCTGCATGAGGTTGAGCAGCCGCCGGTCGACGTCGTCGAGGGGGGCCGCCGCGCCCCCCTCGCGGCTGCGGACCTTGGGCTGGGCGTTGCGGCCCTCGGGGGCTAGTGGTCGCGAAGCCATTCGGCGGCGTCCTTGGCGTGGTAGGTGATGACGATGTCGGCGCCGGCGCGACGGATCGCCGTGATCGCCTCGAGCACGGCGGCGCGCTCGTCGAGGCTGCCGGCGGCGGCCGCGGCCTTGACCATCGCGTACTCGCCGCTCACCGAGTACGCGGCGACCGGCAGCCCGGACCGCTCCTTCACGGCCCGGATGACGTCGAGGTACGGCAGCGCCGGCTTGACCATGAGCACGTCGGCGCCCTCCTCGGCGTCGAGCAGCGCCTCGCGGACGGCCTCCGCGCCGTTGCCGGGATCCATCTGGTAGCCGCGCCGGTCGCCGAACGCCGGCGCCGAGCCGGCGGCCTCCCGGAACGGCCCGTAGAAGGCGGAGGCGAACTTCGCCGAGTACGCCATGATCGGCAGCTCCCCGAACCCCTCCGCGTCGAGCTCGGCGCGGAGCGCCCCGACGCGGCCGTCCATCATGTCGCTCGGGGCGACGAGGTCGGCGCCGGCGCGCGCGTGGGAGGCGGCGGTGCGCGCGAGCAGCTCGAGCGTCGCGTCGTTGTCCACCTCGCCGTCGTCGCGCAGGACGCCGCAGTGACCGTGCGCCGTGTACTCGCAGAGGCAGACGTCGGTGATGACGAGCAGGTCGGGATGAGCGTCCTTGATCGCTCGCGTGGCGAGCTGGACGACGCCCTCGTCGTCCCACGCGCCCGATCCCTCGCCGTCCTTCTCCGCCGGGATGCCGAACAGGATCACCGCCGGGATCTCCCGGGCGGCCGCCTCCGCGGCCTCCGCCACGGCGTGCGAGATCGACAGGCGCGCGACACCGGGCATCGCGTCGATGGGCGTCCGCCCCGGCTCGGCGTGGACGAACAGCGGCAGGACGAGGTCGCCCGGAGCCGGACGGGTCTCGCGCACGAGGCCCCGCAGCGACGACGTGCGCCGCAGGCGCCGCAGGCGGGTGGCGGGAAACGCCATGCGAGGGAGGATAGGGCGGCTACGCGAACCGCCGCAGCGCCACGCGCGCGATGACGCCGTAGGCGACGACGAGCGCGGCCATGTGGAGCAGCGGCCCCACCAGGCCCGGGTCGGCGCCGTTCAGCGCCCAGTCCATCGCCTGGAGCGCCGGCTTGAACGGGAAGAGCGCGGAGATCACCGAGATCACGTCGTAGAGCCCGGCCGAGACGGCCCCGCTCGGCACGAGCGCGAGGAAGGCGATCGGCAGCGCCACGAGGAAGGCGAGCAGGGACGCCGCGCGCACCTCGCGCGCCACGCCGCCGATCGCCACGCCGAGTGCCGCGAACCCGAGCCCGCCGATCGCCAGCCCGACGAGCCACAGCGGGAAGCGGCCCCAGTCCAGCGCGCCCGCCACGAGGCTCACGATCACGAGCATGAGCAGGCCCACCGGGACGGAGCACAGCGCGGTGAGCCCGGTCTTCTCGGCGATGAGCGCGGTGCGCGAGACGAGCCCGCGCACCAGGCGCGTGAACGTGTGCTCCTCGCGCTCGAGCGCGAGCAGGCCGGAGGCGAGGAGCAGCCCGACGAACATCAGCGACGTGGTCACCGCCACGGCGACGAGGTAGCCGCTGAGCGACGCCCGCCTGCCCTGCAGGGTCTGCGTCTTCACGCGGATCGGCTCGGCGACCGCCCGCAGGACGGCGTCGGAGAGGTCGAGGTTGTCCACGGCGAGGCCCGCGAAGCGCTGCACCTGCTCGAGGGGGAGTCGCGACGAGCTGTTCCTCGGCAGGGTGGCGAGCGTGCCCTTGAGGATCGCGTCGGCCTTCTCCAGGCCGAGCACGTTGAGCGTCTGGCCGAGGACGTCGAAGGTCCCGCCCTTGAGGAGCAGGTTGATGTAGCCCGCGCCGATCTCGGTGAACTTCTTGGAGAGCGCGAGGTTCGCGTCCCCGAGCCGGGCCTTGATCAGCGACTCGACCGCCTCTCGCTTGATCGGGTTCTCGGCGTTGTAGACGACCTCGACCTGGGGTGTGGTGATCCCCGTCGAGATCTTGCGCGCGAAGTCCTCCGGCACGATGAGCGCGGCGACCGCGTCGCCCGAGCGCACCTTGTCGATCGCCTGCTGGCGCGTGCTGACGCGGATCGGCTCGATCGACTCGTACAGCCGGTTGGAGTACTTCGCGACGTCCACCTTCTCGCCGCCGAGGTCGATCTTGTAGTCGGAGCGCGGGACCAGGTTGACGATCGCCACGCGCGGCTTGCCGCCGCCGCCGGAGAGCGCGAGCCCGATCAGCACCGGGATCGCGACCGCGTAGACGACGAGCATCCCGACGAGGAACGGGGAGCGCCGCAGGATCTGCAGGTCCTTGAGGAGGAGCCAGCGCATCGGGGGGACGGGCCGGGTCAGTGGCCCCGCGCCGCGAGGAACGCGACGAAGGCCGTCTCGAAGTCGCGCGCCTCGCCGCCGACCGTGTCCGCCAGCTCCGCCGGGCCGCCGGCGAAGAGCAGCTCGCCGTCGGCGAGCACGAGGACGCGGTCGGCGTGGGCCTCGGCCTCGCCGACGTTGTGGGTGGAGAAGATCACGGCCGTGCCGTCGGCCACGAGCGAGGAGATGAACTCCCACAGCCGCTCGCGCTGGCGGGGGTCCAGCGACGAGGAGGGCTCGTCGAGCAGGAGCACCTCCGGCGCGCGGAGCAGGCCGATGGCGATGTTCACCCGCTGCTGGTTGCCGCCGGAGAGCGTCCCGATCTCGTCGCCGGCGCGGTCCTCGAGTCCCGTCTGCTCGAGCATGCGCTCGACGGCGGCCGCCGGGTCGGAGACGCCCTCCAGGCGGGCGAAGAGGCGGAGGTTCTCCGCGACCGAGAGCTTCGAGTACACGGCCGGCTGCTGCGGCACCCAGCCGATCTCCCCGGGCGGGCGGGAGACCGCGCCACCGCTCGGCGCCTGGATGCCGGCGAGCATCGTCAGCAGCGTCGTCTTGCCCGCGCCGTTGGGGCCGATGACCGCGACGACCTCGCCGGCGCGGGCCTCGAAGGAGACGTCCTGCAGCGCGGTGCGCTCGCCGTAGCGCTTCGTGAGCCCGGCGGCGCCCAGCGCGGGCGCCACCGTGCCGGCGGTCGGGGCGGCCATGCGTCCCAGGCTACCCGGACGCCGTGGCATCGGGCGCCGGCGACCCGCACTCGGGGCACGCGGTCGCGCCCGCGGCGAGCGGCGCCCCGCACGTGCCACAGCGCCGCGGCGCCGCGGCGCCGGTCGGGCGCCGGCCCGCGAGCGCGAGCGGCGACGCCGTGCCCCACGGCTCGAGCACGAGGTGCCGGCGAAGGTAGATCACGGTCTCGCGGACGATCGCGGCGAGCGGCAGGGCGAGCAGCGCGCCGACGATCCCGTAGATCTCGGCGCCGACCAGGAGCGCGAAGATGACGAGCAGCGGGTTGATCCGCAGCGAGTGGCCGAACACCTGGGGGGCGACGACGTGGCCCTCGAACTGCTGCAGGGCCACGAAGGTCAGGCCGACCCAGAGCGCGTCGATCGGCTGGCCGAGGAGCGCGACGAGCACGGGCGGCACCGCGCCGAGCACCGGGCCGACGTAGGGGATCAGCTCCATGAACCCGTAGCAGGCGGCGAAGAACAGGGCGTACGTGCGCCCGTCGGGGAAGATCCCGACCGTCCCGAGGATCCACAGCGCGATGCCCGCGCTCGCGCCCATGATGAGGCTGAACAGGACCTGGCCGCGCACGTAGGAGAAGACGGCGCGCTGGACCTGGACCGGGTAGTCGTCCTCCGGGGTGCCGTCGCCGGGGGGCATCACCGACCGCACGATGCGGTCGAGCGCCGGGGCGTACAGGAGCATGTAGATCGAGATGACGAGGATCAGGATCAGCGCGAAGCCCACCTCGACCAGGCTCTGGAGCAGCGTGCGCCCGAACGAGACGATGTCCCCCGAGCTCCGCAGCACCTTGCTCTCGAGGGTCTGGAGCGCCGTCTGCCCCTGCCGGCGGATCTGCACGTTGAACCCGTTGCCGTCGAGCCACACCTGGAGGTCGCCGAGGCTGCGGTTCGCCGAGTCGACGAAGTCCGGCACGTTGCGCTGGAAGGTCGAGACCTGGTCGGCCACCGGGTTCGCGAGCAGCACCCCGATCCCCGCCAGCGCGAGGAAGAACGCGAGGTACACGATCAGCACCGCGGCGCCCCGCCGCACCCGGCCGTGGCGCGCCACCCGCGCCACGAGCGGGTTGAGGATGAGCGCGATGACGCTCGCGATCGTGAAGACGATGAGCACCGAGCCGATCGCCCGGCCCACGACGAACAGGAACACGATCGCGAGCGGCAGCGCGACGAGCTGGATCCAGCGGGGGACGACGACGCGCGGCGGCGCGGCCGGCGCGGCGTCCGCCGGAGGCGCCGAACCGTCGCGGACGGGCGTCCCGGCCGGCGCGTCCGCCGCGTCGCCCGCGAGGGTCCCGGCGGGCGGGTCTGAGACCTCGCGCGTCATCCCGCCCCTCAGTATGGGGCACGGCCGGTCGTGAGCGGGGCCGCGACGATCCTCTTCGTCGGCGACGTCGTCGGCGGCGTCGGGCGTCGGACGCTGCTCGCGCTGCTGCCCGGCCTGCGCGATCGCGTCGCGCGGACTTCGTCGTCGTCAACGGCGAGAACGCCGCCGGCGGCGTCGGCATCACGCCGAAGATCGCCGACGAGCTGTTCGCCGCCGGCGTCGACGTGATCACGCTCGGCAACCACACCTACCGCCACCGCGAGATCTACCCGTACCTCGACGAGCGAGCCGCGCATCCTGCGCCCGGCGAACTTCCTGCGCTGCCAGCCCGGGCACGGGCACACCGTGGTCGACCGCGACGGCGTGCGCCTCGGCGTGGTCAACGCTGTCGGGCAACCTGTACATGAACGCCGGACGGCCGGCCTTCCCCGAGGTCGACGCGGCGCTGCACGCGCTCAAGGGACGGGTCGACCACGTGCTCGTCGACATGCACGCCGAGGCGACGAGCGAGAAGGTCGGGATGGGCTGGCACCTCGACGGCCGCGTGACCGCCGTGGTCGGCACGCACACGCACGTGCCGACGGCCGACGCGCGCGTGCTGCCCGGCGGGACGGCCTACATCACCGACGTCGGCATGACCGGCCCGCGCGGCGGCGTGATCGGCGTGCAAGCCGCGAGCAGGCGCTCGAGTCGCTCGTCACGCAGATGCCGATCCGCTTCGAGACCTCCGACGAGGACCCGTGGCTCATGGCGGTGGTGATCAGCTGCTCGGCGCCGATGCGTGCGGACGCGATCGAGCCGCTGCTGGAGCCGGCGCCGCCGGGCGTCCGCTAGCCGCCTCGGGCGCGCCGGCCGCCGGGACGACCACCCGCGCCGGTCGCTCGTCCGGCGCGAACCGGAGCACGATCGCGACGAGCACCAGCGGCACGAACCACACGATGTAGAGGAAGAACCAGTAGCGACGCCGAGCTGGAGCGCGATCAGGACCGCGGCGGCGCAGCGCCGCGACCTGGCCGAGGTCCCGCCGGCGCGGGCACGACGGCCAGCGCGAGGGCGAGGGCGACCGTCGCGGCCTGCACGGCGGTGCTGGGCGGCCTCCGGCCAGCCGTAGAGCCCCCAGAGCGAGAACGGCGACGTCGCGGTCGGCCTGGAACGCGATCGTGCGCTCCCAGATCGCGAGCGGGTCGCCGGTGAACCGGCGTGAGGGCGAGCGCGGCGACGAGGGCGAAGCCGAGCGCGTACCACGCGCCGTCGCGCCGGCGCCCGGGGCGCCCCGGGGATCGGAGGAAGAGCGGGACGAGCACGAGCGGCGCGATCTTCGTCAGGCCCGCCGCGGCGATCGCGGCCCCGCGGAGCGCCGGCCGGTGGGCGACGAGCAGCGCGCCGGCACGAGCAGGGCGACGAGCGCGTCGTTCGCGTTCGTGTTGGCCACGAACAGCGTGAACGGGAAGGTGGCCCAGGACGTAGGCGAGCAGCACGCCGGTGGCGGGCCCGCGGATCCGCCGCCCCAGCCAGAAGAGGCCGAGGAGCGTCAGCAGGTCGAACGCGATCGCGGCCGCGTGCGCCGCGGCGAGATCGTCGGGACGCCCGCCGGCCCCGAGCACCGCGACGAACGGGACGTAGGCCTCGTAGGTGACCGGCCCGTAGGTGTCGCCGCGCTCGTCCCTTCGGGAAGCCCCCGTAGAGGCGCTGGCCGTCGAGCAGCCGGTCGGCGCCGATCACGCTGGCGTGGCCGACGTCGATCACGTTCGAGTCGACCACGTTGAGCCCGACGCGGAAGCCGACGAGGAAGACCAGGCCCGACCGCGAGCCACGTCACCGGGACGAGCAGCCGCCACTCCTCGCGCGGGCGGCCCGGCGCACGGCGGAGGCCGAGCCACAGCATGCGGGCGAGCAGGTAGCCGAGGCAGGGGAAGAGGATCGGGACCATGAGGCCGATCCGCCCGTGGTTGAAGCCGCGAACGCGACGCTCGAGCCGCCGACGAGCACGAGCAGGTCGAGGTGCAGCAGGCGGGGCCGGCGGCGGCGGCCGAGCGGCAGCCAGGGAAGGAGGAAGAGCACGCAGAGCGGCAGCCAGACCCAGAGCGCGCCGACCCGACGGCCGAAGGCGCCCGGATAGCCGCGGGCCATCGTCCAGGCCACCTGGTAGCCGGTCCACGACTCCGAGCACCGCGCCGGTCGCGTCGTCGACGTAGACCTGCCCGATCTGCTTCCCCGCGCGGGTCCACAGGTCCACGGTCCAGCGCCCGCCCTCGCGGGTGGCGTAGCCGTAGGACCCCGGATGCCTCGCGCGCTCGCGGCGGAGCTTGGGATCCCGGAGGGCGATGGCCACCGCGCGGTCGCGGTCCAGGCGCGGCGCGCCGGCCCGCAGCGGGCCCGAGCGCGGCGGCGCGGGGGAGGTGCCGGTGGCGGCGGGACCGCTCGCCGGCCGGGCGCCGGCGGCCCGTGCGGGCGGCGCGCCGGATCCGGTGGCGGCCAGAGCGCAGGATCACCGCGGCGAGCATCGCCGCGGCCCCCCTCACCGCCCGAAGCTCCAGAGCTTGTTGCCGACGAACGAGAGCGGCGTCCCCGCGGCGATGGCGATCGCCTGCGCCGGCACCTCGGCCATCCCGGCGCTGCCGACCAGCACGGTGAGCACGACGAACGTGAAGGCGAAGGTCAGCACGCTCACGGTGAGGAAGCGCGCGGCCTGGAAGCCCGCGTGCCCCTCGTGGGCGCCGAACGTCCAGTGGCGGTTCCACCAGAAGTTGTTCGCGACCGACACGAGGAACGCGACGACCGCCGCGACCCGGTAGTCGATGCCGAGCGCGTGGACGCACAGCGCGAAGGTGACGAGGTTGACGACGTAGCCGCTCCCGCCCACGACGGCGAAGCGCCCGAGCTGCATCCAGTTGTGCGGCTGGCGCATCCCGTGCCCGACCCTGCGGTGCAGGCGCGGCGGCGCGGCGGGCGGATCGACGGCGGTGGTGGCCTCGTCGGACATCGGCGCAGACAGCGTAGCCGCGGCCCGGCGCGGGGCCGCGGCTCGCGGCCCGGGGTCAGTCGCCCGGACCCCCGAAGTGGTCGCGCACCATCGGCGCGACGTCCCGGATCGTCCAGCACGGCCGCGCGGCACGGGTGTCCGGACCGGTGCCGCACCACAGCAGCGCGCCGAGCGAGTCGGAGCGGTGCAGCGAGCCGTGGCTGCCGCCGCCCACGTGGTCGGCTCCGCCCCAGTCGAGGAACTCGTAGCCCGGGGCCGCGGAGAGCAGGACGTCGCCGGCGGTCGGGCAGTGCAGCGCCGACCAGATCGCGCCCGAGCGCGTCGGGGTAGTCGCGGCCGACCAGCCGTCCGTCCTCCACGTCGACGGCGAGCGACCGAGCGTCGCCCTCGACGCTCCACGTGGCGCCGCGGTCGTCGGTCACGCCCGTGCCGCCGGAGCGAAGCGCAGCTCGCCGCGCCGGCGCCCGCGCACGCTCGCCTCCGCGCCGATCATCCGCATGACGAGATCGACCCCCTCGACCCGCTCGGCGTGCCGGGCCGCGCGCGCGGCGATCCGCTCGCGCCGGGCGGGGTCGCCGAGCGCGTAGATCATCGCCGAGCGCTGGGCGAGGCCGAGCGCGACTCCTCGGTCTCGGCGCCGCCGTCGCCCGGCGTGCGGCACGACCCACTCGGCGAGGCCGGCGCGCAGGTCGATGGAGCTCCTGACGTCGGCGTGGGAGTGGTCGGCCATCACGATCACCGCGTGCTCGTCGAGGAACGCGTCCGGGCCGCCGGCGGCGTCCATGACGCCGCGCGAGCTGGCGATCGGCCTCGGCGATCGAGGTGAGCGTGGCGTCCGGCCCGTAGCTGTGCGAGTACCCGTCGTTGTCGGGCAGCGAGAGCAGCAGGAAGTCGAACAGGTCGTGCTCGACGAGGTACGCGCCGACGCAGCCGCTGTGCTGGTCGCGCACCCCCGGCAAGCCCGAGCTGACCGCGGCAGCCCGTGCGGCGCGAGGCGAAGATGTCGGCGTAGAAGAGCTCCCGCGGCCCCATCGACCGGCTCGCGGAACAGCGTCGAGGTGGCGATGCGCGCGAGCGCGGTCTCGTTGGCCACCTCGTGGCGGTGGCGCCCGCGGTACATGAGGTACGTCGTGCCGGCCGTGCGCACGCCCGCGTCGTCGAGCGACTCGAACACCGTCTCCACGTCGCGCGAGAGGTGCTCGCGGTTCATGTTGTAGATCGTGTCGGTCAGCGAGCGGTAGATCCCGACGCCTGGCGCGAGGCGCGAGAAGCACGAGCCGTACTCGACGTAGCGCTGCTCCTCGCGGTGGTACCAGTTCATGCTCGGGATCCGGTGCTCGTCGGGGCCGGCGCCGGTGGCGATGCTCGGCCGCGCAGACCGGCGTCACCGAGGGGAACGCGGCGACGCAGTCGTCGACGTAGGTGCCCTCGCTCGAGGATGCGCTGCGAGCGCCGGCGCGCGGCCCGGCGGCCACGGCGCGCTCGAGCATCGCGGGCTTCAGCCCGTCGATGACGGCGAGGACGAGCTTCCCGGGCGCGCTCACCGCAGCACGCGCAGGCCGGCGAACTTGCGGCCCTCGCGGCGGCGGCCGGTGACGAGCAGCCAGACGACGAAGAGCAGCGCCAGCAGGCCGACCGGCGGCGCCGGGACGGACAGGCCGGCCACGGCGGTCCCGGCGCCCTCGCCGTAGAGCGGCAGCGCGCCCGCCGCCTGGGCGTCGAGCCGGCGCCGGACCCGGGCGAACAGATCGCGGGTCGCGGCGTGGGCCACCGCGGCGCAGGCGAGCCCGCCGGCGAGGCCCGGCCAGGAGACGTAGCCCTCCGCGGCGAGCGCCGCGGCGAAGAGCACCGCCCCGAGGCCGAGCGCCAGCCCGGCCATCGCCGCGCCGACCCGGGCCGGCCTCGAGGGCCGCCGCGCCGACGCGCCGCTCGACCAGCACGAAGACGAACAGCACCGCGACGAGCGCGAACAGGAAGCCGGCCGACTCGAGGAACGCGTAGTCGGTCCCGTCGAAGTCCACGCCGAGGTCCTCGCGCGCGAGGACCCCCACGAGCAGCGCGGGCAGGAAGGGGCGGATGCCGACGCCGACGCTGAAGCCGGCGCCCTGGCAGATGGCGAGGAAGAGACGCACGGGTGCGCTACGGTCCGGGCGGCGTGACCATACCCCACGCGACGAGGGACCCCGCTCGGGGCGGCGAACCCCCAGGATGGAGGGCCAGCCGATGAGACGACGAGACGAGCCGCGCTCGACCGCCCGCGACCTGGAGCGCTACGCGGGTCTCTTCGCCGGGCGCACGCGGGTCATGAAGTCCTCGGCGATGCGCGACCTGATGGCGATCACCGAGCGCCCCGAGGTGATCTCGCTCGCGGGCGGCCTGCCCGACACCTCGACCTTCCCGCCCGACTCCTACGCCGCGCTCATGGGCTCCGTGGCGGCCGACTCCTGCGCCCGCGCGCTCCAGTACGGCCCGACCGAGGGCCTCGCCACGGTGCGCGACTGCATCCGCCGAGGTGATGGCCGCCGAGGGGACGGAGGTCGACCCCGACGACGTGCTCGTCACGACCGGCGGCCAGCAGGTGATCGACCTCGTGTGCAAGACGCTGATCGACCCGGGCGACGTGGTGGTGGCGGAGGCGCCCGACCTATCCGGGCGCGGTGCCGACCTTCAGCGCGTACGAGGCCGACGTCGTGCAGATCGAGATGGACGAGGACGGGATGGACGTCGACGCGCTCGAGGCGACGCTCGACGGCCTCGAGCGCGCCGGGCGGCGGCCGAAGTTCATCTACACGATCCCGAACTTCCAGAACCCGGCCGGGGTCACGCTGTCGCTTCCGCGCCGGGAGCGACTCGTGGCCGTCGCCCGCGAGCGCGAGCTGCTCGTGCTCGAGGACAACCCGTACGGCCTGCTGCGCTACGAGGGCGATCCGCTGCCGACGCTCTACTCGCTCGACGGCGGCGAGTTCGTCATCTACCTCGGCACGTTCTCGAAGATCCTCTCGCCCGGCCTGCGCCTGGGCTGGACGACGGCGCCCGCGCCCGTGCTGGAGAAGATGAACCTCGGCAAGCAGGCCGCCGACCTCTGCTCCTCGTCCATGACCCAGCACTTCGTCGCGGCGTACTTCGAGGCCGGGCCCTGGCACGACTACGTCGCCTCGCTCCGCGACGTCTACCGCGACCGGCGCGACGTCGTGCTCGACGCGCTCGAGGAGCACTTGCCGCGCGAGGCGGTCTGGACCCGCCCGGCAGGCGGCCTCTTCGTGTGGGCGACGCTGCCCGACTACATCGACACGACCGACCTGCTCGCGCGGGCGCTGCAGGAGAACGTCGCGTTCGTCCCGGGGCGCGCCGCCTACCTCGACGGGCGCGGCGGGTCGTCGCTGCGGCTGAACTTCTCCGGCGTCGGGCCGGACGACCTCCGCGAGGGCGTGCGACGGATCGGGGCCGTGGTGGCCGAGCAGGTCGCGCTCTTCGGCACGCTGACCGGGCGGCCGGCGGTCGACCTGCCCCCCGCCGCGGGCCCGGCGCCGCCCGACCCGCGGCTCGCCGAGGTGCTGCACCTGCCGCGGACGCGGGCGGACGAGGGGCGCCGCGGCGCCGGCGGGGGTCCGGGCGCCCGATGAAGGTCGCCGTGCTCGAGGGCGGCCGATCGCTCGAGCGCCAGGTCTCGCTCCGCTCGGGCGCGCAGGGTGCGCGACGCGCTCGAGCGCCTGGGCCACGAGCCGCTGGCGATCGACGCCGGGCCCGACCTCGTGGGCCGGCTGCGGGCCGCGGCGCCGGACGTGGCCTTCATCGCGCTGCACGGCACCGAGGGCGAGGACGGGACGGTGCAGGAGCTGCTCGAGGTCCTCGGCATCCCCTACACCGGCTCCGGGGTGTTCGGCTGCGCCCGCGCCTGCGACAAGGTGCTCGCCAAGCACCTGCTCCGCGAGGCCGGGATCCCGACCCCGGACTTCTTCGCCTTCGGGGAGACGGCGTTCCGCGAGCTCGGGGCGGCGGCCGCGCTGCCGGCCATCGAGGAGCGCCTCGCCTTCCCGATCGTCGTGAAGCCCGCGCGCCAGGGCTCGGCGCTCGGCGTCCGGTTCGCGCGCACGGCGACCGACGTTCCGCCCGCGCTGCTCGCCGCCTTCTCCTACGACCGCCGCGTCCTGCTCGAGCGCCACGTCGCCGGCCGCGACCTCGCGGTGGCGCTCGTGGAGCCGGCGGGCGGCGGCCCGCCCGAGGCCCTGCCGATCGTCGAGGCGGTTCCGCTGGGCGACGTCTTCGACTTCGAGGCGCGCTACGAGATCGGCCGCACCCGGTTCGTGTGCCCGGCCGACCTGCCGCCCGACGTGGCCGGCGGCGCGGCCGAGCTGGCCGTGGCGGTGTGGGGCGCGCTCGGCCTGGCGGGCTTCGCCCGCGTCGATCTCATGCTCGAGGCGGCGAGCGGCCAGCTCTTCGTCCTCGAGGCGGACACCGTGCCGGGCCTCACCGCGACGAGCCTGCTGCCTCAGGCCGCGGAGGCCGGCGGCCTCGGCTTCGACGAGCTCGTCGAGCGGCTGCTCGCGCTGGCGCGGCCGCTCAGGAGTCCCCGGCGAAGTCCTCCGGCGTGACCTCGTCGAGGAACTCCTTGAACTTCTCGACCACGTCCTCGGTGTCCTCGACCTCGTGCTCGAACTCGATCGCCGACTCGGCGATCACGTCTTCGGCGGCGAAGATCGGCGCGCCCGCGCGCACGGCGAGCGCGAGCGCGTCGCTCGGGCGGGAGTCGATCTCCATCTCCTGCCGTCGACGCTGGAGGGTGATCGACGCGTAGAAGGTGTTCTCGCGCAGCTCGGTGACGGCGACCCGCGTGCAGTTGACCTCGAGCTCGCCGAGCACGTCGGAGAGCAGGTCGTGGGTCATCGGGCGCGGCGTCGAGGCGCCCTGGAGCTTCATCAGGATCGCGGCGGCCTCGGGATGGCCGATCCAGATCGGCAGGAACTTGTTGCTGTCGACGGTCTTCAGCAGGACGATCGGCTGCTTGCCGACCATGTCGAAGCTCACGCCGTAGATGACCATCTCCTGCACGGGCGGCGGCTCCCTGGTGGTGGGAGGGTCAGTATAGGTGTCGCCTCAGGCGGCCCCGCGGGGCCAGGCGCCCGAATTCGAGCCCTCGGCGGGCGGCCCGCACGGGGGCGCGAAGGCGCCGCCGGCGGTGGCGGAAGAGGAGCGTGCCGAGGACGGCCACGACCGCCGCCCGCGGGCCGGCGCCGAGACGTCCGCACCGACGCGACGAGGCATCAGCGCAGGCTGCCCCGGGGGGCGAGCCAGCGCGTGGGCTGGCCGGTGATCTCGGCGATCAGGTCGTAGTCGGGGTCGTAGTGCAGCAGGGCGACACCTGCGGTCTCCGCGGCCGCGGCGATCAGGAGATCGGCGTGCTTCACCGTCCGCTGGAAGCCGCCGCCGCGCTCGCTCAACCGCTCGTAGACCCAGAGCGCACGGTCCCACTCCGCCGCGCCGAGCGGGCAGTCCGGCAACGCGGCGAGCTCGGCCCGGAGCTCGGCGAGCTCCGCGGCGTTCCGCGCGCTGTGGAGCAGCTCCAGCCGAACCATGTCGCAGGTGGCGAGCGCGCCCGCGACCACCGCCGCGTCGAACGCGGCCCGCAGCTCAGGGTGGGAACGGCGCGACCACGACCATGCGGTCGTGTCCGCCAGCTCGGTCACGGCGTTCGGCCGCGAGGACCGCGCATCTTCTCGACCGCGCGCCGACGTGAGCTCCTCGAAATCGCGCTGCGCGAGACGAGTGCGGCGGCCGCGCGCGGCCACGTCCCGCAGCGCCGCGTGGACCGTGTCGGTCGTCCGCCGGGTGCCGAGCTCGGCGGCCGCCTCCTCGACGAGCACCATGTCGAGGTTGATGTTGGTGCGCTTGATCATCGTGCGATGGTACACCTGCCCTCGGCCATCGCGTACACCTTGGGGGTGGCGGAGCGCGGCCACCGCAACGAGTGGCCGATAGCACGGGTGAGACGAGGTCGAGGCGGACCGACGGGGACCCCGTTCCGTGGATCAGCTTCGGGCTTTGGACTCGTTCAGGGTCACGGCGGCGCGAACGAGAGCCTTCAACGCCTCCTCGTCGATCTTCTCGCCCTCGTGGAAGTCGATGGCACGCCTGGTGTTCCCGTCGAGACTGGAGTTGAAGAGGCCCGAAGGATCCTTCAGGGCCGCCCCTTTGGCGAAGGTCATCTTCACGACCTTCTTGTACGTCTCGCCGGTGCAGATCAATCCGTCGTGCGACCACACCGGAACCCCTCGCCACTTCCACTCCTCGACGACGTCGGGATCGGCTTCCTTGACCAAGGCGCGGAGCCGGCTGAGCATCCTGCCCCGCCAGTCGCCCAGCTCCTCGATTCTCGCGTCTATCAGCTGAGAAGGAGACTGTGCTTTCCTGCGACCCGCTCTTCTTCATGCCCTCTTCTCTTCCTGGTTCCGAGGCTTGATGAATGGGGGGTCACCGCCACGTTCGCCTCAGCAGCGCACGCCTGTCGCCGAGCCGCGACCTCCTGCTCCAGTTCGTCCCACAACGGCGACCCACCCCGGCATCCTACGAGCCGAGCCGGCCCCCCTGACGACCCTGTGCGAGGCGCTGGCACGAGCCCGCTGGGGCCGAGCGCAGCCGCACGGAGCGGGGTCTTTCCGGATGGGCGATCCAGGACTCGAACCTGGGACCTCTTCCTTATCAGAGAAGCGCTCTAACCGGCTGAGCTAATCGCCCGGACGCGCCCATGGCGCCCGACGATCTTAGCGTCGCCGGCGCGGGCGACGAGCGTGCGTCACCGGGCGCGCCGGGCGCCGCCGTCTCGGAGGCCGCCCGCTCCGTCGTGGACGCCACGGGCCGCGCCGGCCCTCCCCGGTCAGGGCCGGCCCGCGGCGCCGCCGGCCCCGGTCCGTCCGTCCAGGCGCTCCGCCGCGGCCAGCGCCGCCTCGACCGTCGCGAAGTCCACCTGCGCGCGACAGCCCGCCCCGTGCCCGCTCACGCGGACCTCCGCGCCGAGCGCCGCGCCCAGGCGGTCGGCCACCACGAGGAGCGCGGCGTCCCGATCCGGGTCGGCCCGGCGGCGACGGCGCACGCGGATCTCGTCGCGGTCCGAGGCCCGCGCGCGGGCCTCGGTGGTCCGCACCGACCAGCCGCCGTCCGCCGCGGCGCGCGCCAGGCGCCGTCGCTCGGCGTGGTCGGGGGCCATCAGCAGCGCGCGGCCGTGACCCTCGGAGAGTCGGCCCGACTCGAGCAGGGCGAGCGCCTCGTCGGGCAGGTCGAGCAGGCGGATGAGGTTGGAGACGGCCACCCGGCTGCGCCCGATGCGCCGCCCGACCTCGCCCTTGGTCAGCGCGAGCTCCTCGACGAGCGCGGCGCACGCGCGGGCCTCCTCCACGGGGCTCAGGTCCTCACGCGCGACGTTCTCCACCAGCGCCACCTCGAGCGAGGTGGCGTCGTCGTGGTGGCGGACGATCGCCGGGACCTCCTCGAGCCCGGCCATGCCGGCCGCCCGCCAGCGCCGCTCGCCCGCGATCAGCTCGTAGCGTCCGCCGGGCAGCGGGCGAACGAGGATGGGCTGCACGACGCCGCGCTCACCCACCGAGGCGGCGAGCGCGGCGAGGGCCTCGTCGTCGAAGCGGCGGCGAGGCTGATGGGGGCTGGGCTCGATCAGGCCGAGCGGGATGCGGCGCAGCTCCTCGGGGACCTCGCGCGGAGCCACCGCGAGGATCGCGGCCAGGCCCCGGCCCATGCCGCGCGGCGGGTCAGCCACGGGACCCCACCGTCAGCGGCTCGCCCACCGCGTGCTCGCGGGCCACGACCTCGCGCGCGAGCGCGAAGTACGCCTCCGCTCCGGCGCAGTGCGGATCGTGGTGGGTGACCGGGCGGCCGTGGCTCGGCGCTTCGCCGATCCGCACGTTGCGCGGCACCACGGTCTCGTAGACGAGGTCCGGGAAGTGCGCGCGGACCTCGGCCTCGACGTCCCGCGCGAGCCGGGTGCGCGGGTCGGACATCGTCAGCAGCATGCCGGCGACCGTCAGGCGCGGGTTCATCTCGCGCTGCACGAGATCGAGCGTGTCGAGCAGGCCGGCGAGCCCCTCGAGCGCGTAGTACTCGGCCTGCACCGGGACGATCACCTTGTCGGCGGCGACGAGGGCGTTCACGGTGAGCGGGCCGAGCGACGGCGGGCAGTCGATCAGCACGAACGCGTAGCGGTCGCGGACCCCGGCCAGCGCCTCCCGGAGCCGCGCCTCGGATCCGACGGCGCGTGGCAGCTCGACCGTCGCGCCGGCGAGCTCGGGCGTCGCCGGCGCCACCTCCAGCCCGGCGATGCGGGTCTCGCGGACGACCTCGCCGAGCGGCGCCTCGCCGCAGAGCGCCTCGTAGATCCCGGGGCGCAGGTCCTTGGCCAGGCCGAGGCCGACCGTGGCGTTCGCCTGCGGGTCCATGTCCACGAGCAGGGTCCGCGCGCCGGCCTCCGCGACGCACGCCGCGAGGTTGACGGCCGTCGTCGTCTTGCCGACGCCGCCCTTCTGGTTGGCGATCGCGTACACCGACACAGGGGCGACGCTAGCGACGGGCCCGGTCGGACCCGGGCGCGCCGAGCGGGCGCTTGCGCGCCATGCCCGGACGGCGCGGATAGCCCTCCGGGGTCGGCGCGACCTTCCGGTAGAGATGGAGCGCGCGCCGGCGGGACGCCGCGTAGGGGCGCACCGCCACCTCTCCTTCGGCCGCGAGGCCGAGCGTCGTGGCCGCCCGACCCCCGGCGGCGCGTTCCTCGGACTCCACCTCGCCCTTCCACGCCACGAGCAGCCCGCCCTCGCGCAGCAGCGGGGCGGCGTACTCGACGACCACCGGCAGGACCGCCAGCGCGCGGGCCGTGACGACGTCGGCCCAGGCGAGCCCGTCGGGCCACGCCTCGGCCCGCGCCCGGACGACCCGCGCCGTCCCGATCCCCGCGCGATCCATCGCGCGGGCGATGAAGGCGCACTTCCGCCCCGAGCTCTCGACGAGCGCCACCTCGGCGACGGGCCGCGCGGCGGCGAGCGCGAGCCCCGGGAAGCCCGCGCCGGCGCCGAGGTCGGCGATCCGACGCGCCGCGGCGACGTCCGGCACGTCGAGCGCGACCAGGCTGTCGGCCAGATGGACGTCGACGGCCTCGCGGGGCCGGCGCACGGTGGTCGGCGCGCCGGTGTCGCCCGCCAGCGCCTGGAGCAGGCCGGCGAGGCGCGCACGGGCGCCGGCGTCGAGGCCGTGCGCGGCGGCCACCTCCTCGAGGCGCGCGGCGGTGGCCGTATCGAGCGGGATCACGCGGGCGAGCGTAAAACGTGAAACGGTCGGGGGCGCGGTGGCCCCGGCCGCCGCTCAGCCTTCGACCGGCGCGACGACGAGGTGCCGCGCCGGCTCCTCCCCCTCGCTGTGCGTCTCCACGTCGTCGCGGTCGCGCAGGTGCTCGTGGACGAGGCGCCGCTCCACGGCGCTCATCGGCTCGAGCTCCACGGGTCGCTCGAGCCGTACCGCGTCGTCCGCGGCGCGATCCGCGTCGTGGCGGAGGGTCGCGGCGCGCCGATCGCGGTAGCCGGACGCATCGACCTCGACGCGGCGGCGCGGCTCGCCGGGCCGGAAGGCCGCCCGGTAGGCGAGGTGCTGGATGGCGTCGATGGTCTGGCCCTGCCGCCCGATCAGGAGCCCGAGGTCGTCGCCCGCCACCACCGCGCGGATGCGCTCCTCGTCCGACTCGAGCCGGATCGGGCCGCCCACGCCGATCGCGGCGACGACGCGCTCGAGCAGCTCCTGGACCCGTGCCTCCGGGGTGGCGTCGACGCCGGTCACCGCCGGCGGCCCGAGCGCTTCTTCTTCTTGCGCGGCGAGCCCGGCGGCGGCCCCGCCGGCCGGGCGGGACGCGCGGCCTTCGCACCGGTTCCGGCCTTCGCCTTCGCCTTCTCCCGCGGCTTCGTCTGACCCTGGGCGGCGTCGGCGGCCGAGCCCAGCCCGAGGCTCGCGGCGAGGCCGCCGCTGCCGGGCTCCCGGGCCTTCCCGAGGATGCGCTCCTTCCAGTCCTTCGGCCCCTCGGCGGCGCCGTTCGCGCCGGCCATCGCCGGCTGGATCGGCCCGACCGTGCGGCGGACGAAGTACTGCTGGCCGATCGTCCACAGGTTGGTGGTGATCCAGTAGACGATGAGGCCCGCGGGGAACTGGATGATGAAGATGACGAAGACGAACGGCAGCGCGAGCATGATCGTCCGCTGGGTGCGATCGACCGTCGCCGGCGTGAGCAGCGTCGCGGCGAGCTGGGATCCGACGTAGAGCACGATCAGCGCGACCAGCACGCCGCCGGTCGCGCTCGCCGTGAGGTCGGGGATGAAGAGGAAGCTCTCGCCCGACGAGCCGGGCACCTGGCTGCAGGTGACCGACGAGACCGACTTGCCCTGGGCGTGCGCGTACTGGGTGATCCCCGGGCAGATGTCGATCTTCAGGTCGGTGCGCAGCATGTAGTACAGCGAGATGAACACCGGGAACTGCGCGACCAGCGGGAGACAGGAGCTCAAGGGATTGACCTTGTTCTCCCGGTAGAACTTCATCATCTCCTCGTTGAGGCGCTGCTTGTCGCCCTTGTACTTCGCCTGCAGCGCCTTGATCTGCGGCGAGAGCTGCGCGAGCCGCTGCATCGACTTCGCCTGCTTGAGGGTCAGCGGCAGCAGCAGCGTGCGCACGGCGATCGTCAGCGCGACGATCGCCATCCCCCAGCTCAGCCCGATGTTGTCGTGGAAGAAGACGAGGACCGCGTCGAAGACGTCGATCAACTGCTTCAGGACCGGGATGATCGCGAGGGGCATCGGGGCTCAGCGCTCGGGGGCGGCCACCGGACGCGGCCGGAAGATCCGCTGGGCCTCGACGGGGTCGAAGCCCCCGTGGCTCCAGGGGTTGCAGCGCAGCACCCGCCACGCCGCGAGGACGGTGCCCCGGAGTATGCCGAACTCGGTCACGGCCTGCGCGGCGTAGCGCGAGCACGACGGCTCGTACTTGCAGCGCGGCGCGAGGCCCGGCGAGACGAAGCGCTGGTAGAAGCGGATCGGGGCCACGGCGACCCGCCGTGGGAGCGGGACCTCGGTCACGGGACCGGGTCCCCGCCCTCGCGCAGCCCGGCCTGCCCGACGAGCTCGCCGAGCGCGCCCGCGATTCCGGCCAGCCCCTCGCGGTCGGCGAGCTCGCGGGCGTCGGGCCGGGCCACCACGACGACGTCGTGTCCGGCGGGGAGCGTCTCCGCCTCCGCCCGGAACGCCTCGCGGATCAGGCGCTTGACCCGGTTGCGCTCGACCGCGCCGCCGACCTTCCGCGACACCGACAGCCCGAGGCGCGGCGGCCCGTCGTCCCCGCGCGGGAACGCGTAGAGGACGAGCGCACGGTTGCCGTGCGAGCGACCCTGGCGGTAGACGCGATCGAACTCGGCGCTGCGCGAGAGACGGCCTTGGCGGGCGCGGCGCGCGCCGGAACGGGCCATGCGCTCAGACGGTGAGGCGCCTGCGGCCCTTCGCGCGGCGGCGCTTGAGGACGACGCGGCCGGCCTTCGTTCCCATGCGCGCCCGGAACCCGTGGGTGCGGGCGCGCTTGCGCTTCTTCGGCTGGTAGGTGCGCTTCATCGGGTCCGGATCCTTCTCGGGGCGGCGTCCGAGTATACGAGCCGCCCGTCGTCGCCCGCGTCGGGGCCCACCCCGTCCACACGGCGTGCACACGGCGTCCACATCGCGCCTTGCGCAGCGCGCCGACGGGCGCCCGAGCGTTTTCTTCGCGAATTCCGCTCAGACCCCGCACGCGACGCCGACGTGCCCGAGGCCCTTTGGTATGTTCGCGATCGCCTCCGGGGCCCGCCCGGGCCTCTCCATGTTTCCGCCGTTTCCGACCCGCGGGGTGCCGGTTGACGACGCCTGACCATCTCGAGCTCGAGGACGCCTGGTCCCGCATCCAGGCCGAGCTGCGAAGCGCCGTCAACGAGACCACCTACCAGGTCTGGCTGGAGCCGCTGCGCCCGCGCCGGATCGACGGCGACACGCTCGTGCTCACGGCGCCGGCGCAGACGCGTACGTGGCTCGCGGACCGCTTCTCCCGCGTGCTCCAGACCTGCGCCGCGGCGGTTCTCGGCCCCGAGGCGACGGTCTCGGTCGTGGACCCGGGCGACGACCCGGCGGCCGCCGGGCGGGCTCCTCTCGCGCGCGGGTTCGACCGCGATCTGGCCGGCGACCCGAGGGCGGCCGCAGCGGCCCAGGCCTTCAACCCGAAGTACGCCTTCGACCAGTTCGTGATCGGCGACGGAAACCGCCTCGCGCACGCCGCCACGCTGGCCGTCGCCGAGCTGCCCGGCCAGGCCTACAACCCCCTCTTCCTCTACGGCCCGCCCGGCGTCGGCAAGACCCACCTGCTCCATGCCGTCGGCAACTACGTGGCCGCCCACGGTGGCGGGCTCGGCGTCCGCTACACGACCGTCGAGGCGTTCACCAACGACTTCGTCCACGCCCTGCACTCCGGTGCCGTCGACCGCTTCAAGTCCCTCTACCGCGACAACGACGTGCTGCTGATCGACGACGTCCAGTTCCTCGAGAGCAAGGCGCGGACCGAGGAGGAGTTCTTCCACACGTTCAACGCGCTCTACGACACGGGCAGCCAGCTCGTGCTGACCTCCGATCGGCTGCCGCGGGACCTCGCGGCGCTCGAGGACCGCCTGCGCGAGCGGTTCGAGTCCGGGCTCGTCGCCGAGATCGCCCCGGCCGACTACCCCACGCGCCTGGCCATCCTGCGCAAGCGCGCCCAGCACGACGGCGTCGAGCTCGTCGACGGAGCGGCACTCGAGGTCATCGCCGAGCGCATCGTCGCGAACGTGCGGGCGCTGGAGGGCGCGCTCGTGCGCGTCGTCGCCTTCCACTCCCTGACGGGGCGGCCCATCGACGCGCCGCTCGCCGCCGAGGTGCTCGACGGGCTCTACCCGTCGGCCGGCCCGCGCCGCCGCAGCCTCGGCGAGATCCAGCGCGCCACCTGCGACCTCTTCGGGCTCACCGAGCACGAGCTCCTCTCCCAGAGCCGCGCCGCCCGCGTCGTGTGGCCGCGCCAGCTCGCCATGTACCTCGCGCGCGAGCTGACCGACGAGACGCTGCCCGCCATCGGCCGGGCGTTCGGCGGGCGCAACCACGCCACGGTGCTCCATGCGGTGCGCCGAACCACCGACCGCATCGCCGGCGACCGCCAGGCGTGGGAGACGGCCCGCTCGCTCACGGAGCGGATCCGCACCGCTGACGACCGCGCCGATTGACAGACTGGCTCGCCCTTGTCCACCGCTCCCGCACACCCGGATTCCCGCATCCAGCGCGGATTCCCCGGGCTTCTCCACACTCCGCCCTCCCCTATGACTCCTATCCCCATGTTCTTGTCTTCGAGGTCATCGTGAAGCTCACCGTCGATCGCGACGAGCTCTTCGGCCAGCTGCAGGTCGTGGGCCGCGTCGCCTCCACGCGCAGCGCCGTCCAGGCGCTCTCCGGCGTCCAGGTGGCGGCCGGTCCGGAAGGCGCCCAGTTGCGGGCGACCGACATGGAGATGGCCCTCCGCGTCCCGCTGGAGGCGACGATCGAGCGGGAGGGCGAGGTGGTCCTGCCGGCTCGGCTGCTGGTCGACGTCGTCCGCGCCCTGCCGGCGAAGACGGTGACGGTGGAGCTCCGGGCCGCCGAGCAGGACGTCGAGGTGGTCGCCGGCAACGCGACGTTCCACATCCGCACGCTGCGCTCCGAGGACTTTCCGCCGCTTCCGGAGGTCGGCGGCGACACCGTGGTGGAGCTTCCGGCCGCGGCGCTCGTGGAGACGGTCGCCCGGGTCGCGCGGTCGGCTTCTCGCGACGAGACGCGGCCGGTGTTGACCGGCGTCCTCGTCTCGGCCGCCGAGACCGAGCTGCGGATGGTCGCGACCGACTCCTACCGGCTGAGCGTGAAGACGACGACGCTGGACGCGCCGCTCGAGGGGTCGTTCGAGGCGAATGTCCCGGCGCGGGCGCTGCAGGAGCTCGTGCGGCTGGCCCAGCCCCACGGCGACGAGCCGCTGCGCGTGGGGGTGCGACAGAACCAGGTCGTCTTCGAGGTCGGGCGGGCCGTCCTCTCCTCACGCCTCATCGACGGCCAGTTCCCCAACCACCGCCAGCTCGTGCCGGACGCCTACGAGCACGAGCTGACCATCTCGGCGGCGGAGGTCGCCGACGTGGTGCGCCGGATCAGCCTGCTCGCCCAGCGCAACGCGCCGCTGCGACTGGCCTTCGCGGAGGGGGAGCTCACCGTCTCGGCGCAGACGCCGGACGTCGGGGAGGCGAGCGAGGCGCTGCCCGTCGCCTTCCAGGGCGAGCCGCTGGAGATCGGGTTCAACCCGGAGTTCCTGCGCGACGGGTTGGAGAGCGTGGAGTCGGGCGACCTCGTGTTGAAGCTGATCAGCCCCCTGCGACCCGGGCTGCTCGAGGCCGCGGACGGCAGCGGGTTCCTCTACCTCATCATGCCGATCCGCCTCAACGTCTGAGCGGGCGGCGGTGCGGGTCACGCGCCTGCGCGTTCGCGACTTCCGCGGCTATGCCGCGGCCGAGGTCGCGCTGGGCGACGGCTTGACGGTCGTCACCGGCCGCAACGGCGCCGGCAAGACGAACCTCCTCGAGGCGCTCTACTTCGGCTGCACCGGCCGCTCGTGTCGGACCGCGAACGAGCGCGAGGTGGTGCGCTTCGGTGCGGCGGCCGCGCGCGTGGAGGTCGACGTCGCCGGGGAGGACGGGCCGCACGCCCTGGCGGTCGGCTTCGCGCCCGGCGAGGCGAAGCGCGCGACCGTCGACGGGGCCCCCGTCGACCGGATGCTCGACGCCGCCGCCCGCCCGCTCGTCGGGGTCTTCCTGCCCGACCGCCTGGATCTGGTCAAAGGGGTTCCGGCGCTGCGCCGGGCCCACCTCGACCGTCTCGTCGCCGCGCTGTGGCCGGCGCGGGCGGAGACGCGCCGCGCCTACGGACAGGCCCTGGCGCAGCGCAACGCGCTGCTCGCCCGCGTGCGCGCGGGTCGCGCGTCGGTGAGCACGGTCACGGCATGGGACGCGGAGCTGGCGCGCCACGGCGTCGCGCTGCGGGCGGACCGCGCCCGGGCCGCGGGGGAGGTGGCCGCGCGCGCTGCGGACCTCGCGACAGAGCTCGGGCTCGAGGGCGAGACGGCGGTGACCTACCGTCCGCGCTCCGGCGCCGAGCGGGCGGAGGACCTCGCGGCGGAGCTCGCCGAGCGGCTGGACTCCGACCTCGAGCGCGGCTTCACGGGCCACGGGCCCCATCGCGACGACCTCGCCCTCACGCGAGACCGCCGCGAGCTGCGGGCCTACGGGTCCCAGGGGGAGCAGCGGCTGGCGCTGCTGGCGCTGCTCCTCGCGGAGCGGGAGGCCGTCGCCGCGCGCCGCGCCGCGCCGCCGCTGATGCTGCTCGACGACGTCATGAGCGAGCTCGACGGCGAGCGCCGGGCACGGCTCGTGACCCGCCTGCGCGCCGGAGGCCAGGCGGTGGTGACCACGACGGAGCTCGCCCACGTGCCCGGCGGGGAGGACGGCGACGTCGCGCGGCTCGCGGTCGCGGAGGGGTCCGTGCTCCAGGCGGCACGGGCGGCATGAGGCGCCGTCGCGCCCCGCGTCCCCTCGGTCCGGCCCTCGACCGCCTGGCGGAGGACGTCGCGCCCCCCACCACGATCGCCCGGGTGCAGCGGGCCTGGCCGCAGGCCGCGGGGGAGGCGATCGCGCGCGAGGCGACCCCCGTCTCGGAGCGCGGCGGCGTGGTCACGGTGTCGTGCTCCTCCTCGGTCTGGGCGCACGAGCTCGACCTGCTCGGGCCCTCGATCGTGACCCGTCTCGAGGCCGTGCTCGGGACCGGCTCGGTCCGGCGGCTGCGCTGCGTGGCGACGCCGATCCGGCGGGCGCCGTGAGGACGCCGCGCGCGACCAACTCGACACCGTGTCAAAAGTCGGCTTTTGCAGGAATTTCGTTGCACTCTGGGTGCGCGGCGGGCGGGGTCGCTGTGCTACCATTCGGGCAACCGCCGTCCCGCGCCCCGTCTCGTCGCAGACCGTGTTGCCGAGCCGGGGCGCGCCAACGTTCTCGGAGGCTTCGTGGCCGAGCAGGATCCCAAGACTGATTCCCCCGCCGTGCCCGGCTACGACGCCCAGGACATCACCGTCCTCGAGGGCCTCGAGGCCGTCCGCAAGCGGCCCGGCATGTACATCGGATCGACCGGCGAGCGGGGCCTGCACCACCTCGTCTGGGAGGTCGTGGACAACTCGGTCGACGAGGCGCTGGCCGGCCACTGCTCGGCGGTGACCGTCACGATCCATCCGGACAACTCGGTGACCGTCGCCGACGACGGCCGGGGGATCCCGGTGTCGACGATGGAGAAGGAGGACCGCCCGGCGGTCGAGGTCGTGCTCACCGTGCTCCACGCGGGCGGGAAGTTCGGGGACGGCGGCGGGTACAAGGTCTCGGGCGGCCTGCACGGCGTGGGCGTCTCGGTCGTCAACGCGCTCTCCGAGCGCCTGCACGTCGAGATCCGCCGCGACGGTCACGTCTGGACCCAGGACTACGAGCGCGGCGCGCCGCTCGGGCCGCTGGCCGAGGGCGCGGCGACGAAGGAGACCGGGACGACGATCACGTTCGTGCCCGACGCGGAGATCTTCGACGCGCTGGAGTTCGACATCCGGACGCTCGAGGAGCGTCTGCGCGAGACCGCCTTCCTCACCCGCGGCCTCGCCGTCGCGCTCGTCGACGAGCGGGCCGGCGGGCACCGGGTCGAGTTCCGCTACGAGGGCGGGATCGAGGACTTCGTGCGCTACCTCAACGAGGACAAGGAGACCGTCCACAACAAGGTCGTCTTCCTCACCGGGGAGAGCGAGGAGGGCGCCGTCGAGGTCTCCATGCAGTGGAACGGCTCCTACCAGGAGTCGATCTTCTCCTTCGCGAACAACATCAACACGCACGAGGGCGGGACGCACCTCTCGGGCTTCCGCTCGGCGCTCACCCGCACGCTGAACCGCTACGCGCGCGAGAAGGGCCTCCTCAAGGAGAAGGAGGACAACCTCGCCGGGGAGGACGTGCGCGAGGGGCTCACCGCGGTGATCTCGGCCAAGCTCGCCGACCCGCAGTTCGAGGGCCAGACGAAGACGAAGCTCGGCAACCCCGGCATGCAGGGGTTCGTCGAGTCGGTGGTCAACCAGGGCCTGGCGGAGTTCCTCGAGGAGAACCCGAAGGAGGCGAGGCAGGTCATCACCAAGTCGGTGTCGGCCTCCCGGGCGCGCGAGGCGGCGCGCAAGGCGCGGGACCTGACCCGCCGCAAGTCCGCGCTCGAGAACTCGACGCTCCCCGGCAAGCTCGCCGACTGCTCGGTCAAGGACCCCGCCCTGGCGGAGCTGTTCATCGTCGAGGGCGACTCCGCGGGCGGCTCCGCGGTCAGCGCCCGCGACCGCCACACCCAGGCGATCCTCCCGCTGCGCGGGAAGATCCTCAACGTCGAGAAGAGCCGGATCGACAAGATCCTCAACAACGTCGAGATCCAGGCGCTGATCACGGCGATCGGGACCGGCGTGCGCGACGAGTTCGACCTCGAGCGGGCGCGCTACCACAAGATCGTCCTGATGACCGACGCCGACGTCGACGGCGCCCACATCCGCACCCTCGCCCTGACCCTGCTCTTCCGGGAGATGCCCGAGCTCATCGAGGCCGGCTACGTCTACATCGCCAAGCCGCCGCTCTACAAGGTCAAGCAGGGCCGCCAGGACCGCTACGTGGAGAAGGAGTCCGAGCTCGAGGAGCTGCTGCTGGCCGACAAGCTCGAGAAGCTCGACGTGCGCGACCGCCACGGAGCCGCCTTCAGGCTCACCGAGGCCCGCTGGAAGAAGTTCTCGCGGCGCCTGAAGGAGTACGAGGGCTGGGGCTCCGCCCTGCGCGCGGCCCACGGGCACGACATCGTCGCGCTGCTCGAGGAGTCCCACATCCTCGACGAGGCCGTCGCGGACGGGCCCGCGCTCGTGAAGCTCCTCCGCGCGCCGACGCCGGAGGAGGAGCCGTGGGCGCTCGAGATCGCCGCCGAGGACCCGGTCGAGATCGTCGTCCGCGCCGTCGAGCGGAGCACCGGTCTCGCGCGCACGCTCCACGTGCCGGTCGGGCTGCTCGCCGCGCGCGAGTACCGCGAGTTCCTCCGCGTCCACCAGCAGCTCCGGGAGCTGGCCGGCACCCCGCCCTTCGGCGTGCGGCTCGGGGAGAACGCCCAGGACGCCGTCTCCTTCGAGGACCTGCGCGCGCAGGTCCTCGCCGTCGCGCAGAAGGGGGTGCAGTTCTCGCGCTTCAAGGGCCTCGGCGAGATGAACCCGGAGCAGCTGCGCGAGACGACGATGGACCCGGCGAGCCGCACGCTCGTGCGCGTCGCCCTCGAGGACGCCGCCGCCGCCGACCGCGTGTTCTCGATGTTGATGGGGGACGTCGTCGAGCCGCGGCGCCGCTTCATCGAGGACAACGCCCGCCTCGTCGCCAACCTGGACGTGTGAGGCGGAGGCGATGAGCAGCGGCATCGACCAGATCTCCGGCGGCAACTTCGAGCTGCGCAACCTCGAGGACGAGATGCGCTCCGCGTATCTCGACTACGCGATGTCGGTCATCGTCGGGCGGGCGCTGCCCGACGTGCGCGACGGGCTGAAGCCCGTCCACCGGCGCGTCCTCTACGTCATGGGCGAGCTCGGCCTCCAGCCGAACCGCGGGTACGTGAAGTGCGCCCAGATCGTCGGCGAGGTGATGGGCAAGTACCACCCGCACGGCGACTCCGCGATCTACGACACGCTCGTCCGCCTCGCCCAGGACTTCTCGATGCGCAATCCGCTCGTCGACGGGCAGGGGAACTTCGGGAACATCGACGGCTACCGCGCCGCGGCGATGCGCTACACCGAGGCCCGCCTCGACCGCCTCGCGACCGAGATGCTCCGCGACCTCGACGCGGACACGGTCGACTTCACGCCGACCTACGACGCGCGCCGCCACGAGCCGCTCGTCCTGCCGGCGCGCTTCCCGAACCTGCTCGTCAACGGCTCCTCGGGCATCGCCGTCGGCATGGCGACGAACATCCCGCCGCACAACCTCCGCGAGGTCGTCGCCGCGACGATCGCCTACATCGAGGACCCGGACATCGACGTCGAGGGCCTGATGAAGCACATGAAGGGCCCGGACTTCCCGACGGCGGGAACCATCTTCGGGCTGGGCGGGATCCGCGAGGCGTACGCGAGCGGTCGCGGGCGGGTGCGCGTCCGCGCCCGCGCGCACATCGAGCCGATCCAGCAGGGCAAGGAGGCGATCGTCGTCACCGAGCTGCCCTACATGGTGCGCAAGGGTGGCGACGGCGGGCTCATCATCAAGATCTCCGAGCTCGTCCACGACAAGAAGATCTCCGAGATCACCGATCTGCGGGACGAGTCGGACCGCAACGGCATGCGGCTCGTCATCGAGCTCAAGCGCGACGCGATCCCGCGCGTGGTGCTGAACAAGCTCTACAAGCACACGCCGATGCAGAGCGACGTTCGGCGTGAACATGGTCGCGCTCGTGGACAACGTGCCGAAGACGCTCTCGCTGCGCGAGGTGATCGGGCACTACGTCGACCACCAGCGCGAGGTCGTCGTGCGCCGGACCAAGTACGAGCTTCGCCAGAAGGAGGCGCGCGCCCACATCCTCGAGGGGCTGCTGGTCGCGCTGCAGAACCTCGACGCGGTCATCGCGCTGATCCGCGGCTCCCGCGACCCGGAGGTCGCACGGGCGGGGCTGATCGAGCGCTTCGAGCTCTCCGACGCCCAGGCGCAGGCGATCCTCGACCTCCGACTCCAGCGCCTGACCGCCCTGGAGGCCGACAAGATCCGCGAGGAGCACGCGGACATCATCGAGCGGATCCGCGAGCTGCGCGAGATCCTCGGCGACGAGTCCCGCGTGCTGACGCTGATCAAGGACGAGCTGACCGAGATCGCCGAGGCGTACGGCGACGAGCGGCGCACCGAGATCACCTACTCCGAGGACGACATCGACATCGAGGACCTGATCGCCGACCAGCAGATGGTCATCGCGATCACGAAGAGCGGGTACGTCAAGTCCCTGCCGCTCGCGACCTACCGGCTGCAGCGCCGGGGCGGCGTCGGCGTGACCGGGATGGACATGAAGGACGGCGACTACATCGAGCACCTCTTCGTGTCCTCGACGCACGACTACCTGCTGTTCTTCACCAACCGCGGGAAGGTCTACCGGCTCAAGGTCTACGAGCTGCCCGAGGCCTCGCGGACCGCCAAGGGGCGCGCGCTGGTCAACCTGCTGCCGCTGCGCGAGGGCGAGCGGGTCCAGTCCGTGCTCTCCACGCGCGACTTCGCCGAGAGCCCCTACCTCGTGTTCGCCACGCGGAAGGGGATGGTCAAGAAGACCGAGCTCCAGGCCTACAACACGCCGATCAAGGCCGACGGGATCATCGCGATCAACATCCGCGACGACGACGAGCTCGTCGCCGTGCGGCGCACCGGCGAGGGCGACGAGATCGTGATGGTCTCGCGCGCGGGCCAGGCCGTGCGCTTCAGGGAGGACGAGGCGCGCGCGATGGGCCGCGACACCAGCGGCGTGCGCGGCATGGCACGTGCGCGGCAAGGGCGATGCCGTGCTCGCGATGGACGTCGCGCCGCCCGACCACGACCTGTTCGTCGTGACCGAGACGGGGACGGCAAGCGCACCCCGATCGACAAGTACCGCGAGACCAAGCGCGGCGCCATGGGCGTCAGGACGATCCGCCTGACCGACGGCGACGCGCTGGCTGGCGGCGCTCGTCGTGCGCGACCACCAGGAGCTCGTGTTCATCTCCCAGAGCGGGATGGTCCAGCGCACCAAGGTGCGCGAGATCAAGCCGCACGAGGGGCGGATCACCCAGGGCGTGCGCGTGATGAACGTGCGCGACGACGACACCGTCAGCGCCGTCGCGCTCGTCGTGGAGTCGGACGCCGACACGGCTGCCGCGGTCGTCGCGGAGGGCGCGCCGGACGACGCCGTGGACGGCGACCCGGCCGCGGCCTCCGACGGCCCCGCCGACGACGAGTAGCCCGCGCGCGGCCGGCGGGCCGGCGGGCGCGGGTCGGGCCGTCGAGCGCGTTCGCTACTCTGGCGCGACCAGAGAAAGGAGGTGGTCCTCACTTGTCTGACAGTCATTGCGGGACCCTGGAGGTGTCCGGCCGCTAGGTCGGAAGGCTGACCCCGCGTAGCGGAGTCCACACCGAGACACCGTCCGGAGCGGTGCCGGAGCTTGTCCCCCCGGCGCAGCATCCCGTCACGGTCTCGAGTCAGCCGACGCAGCACGCGAGGGGCGCCGCCAGTCGAGGGCGCCCTTCGTGCGTTCCGCCGCGACCGGCGACCGGCCGGCCGACCGGGATCGCGCCCCGTCAGGCCGCTTCGGGCAGGTAGGGGCGCCAGGCCGACGGGATCGTCGGGCTGGCGACCTGGATGAAGACGTGCGGGCCCGGGACGCGCGGCGCGCGGCGGGGGACATCCCGGCCTGGTGCGGGAGGGCGTCGCCCTTGCGGCGGTTGCAGGGCGCGCAGGAGGCGACGATGTTGTCCCAGGTGGAGCCGCCGCCCTTCGAGCGCGGGATCACGTGGTCGACGGTGAGGTTCGAGCGCGCGCCGCAGTACTGGCAGGTCCAGTCGTCGCGGGCGAAGACGGCGCGGCGGGTGATCTTGCGGCGGTGGGTGTCGCGCGGCACGCGGACGTAGGAGACGAGCCGGATGACGACCGGGCGCGGCAGCGTGGCCGATGCCGGAGTGCAGCTCGTGGCTCGCCGTGCTCGAGCACCTCGGCCTTCTCCTTGAGCAGCAGCACGACCGCCCGCCGGACGGTGCAGACGTTGATCGGCTCGAACGTCGCGTTGAGGACGAGCACCCGGCCATCCTCACGGTCCGCGCCGCTGGTGCCCCAGCGAGCGGCGCGGACCCTGCCGCTGGTGGGATCCGCCTGGCCATCACCGTTCGCGGCGCAGTGTAGCGGCCGAATCCTCCGCCCCGGTGAGGTCGGCGCCGCGCGATCGGGCTCGATCGGCGCGCCGGTACGCGGTCGATCCGCGGCCAGGCGGACCGGAGTGCCTAGGGCCCGAACGGATAGGAGCCGAGCACGCGGACGCGCTCGACGTGCGCGCGCAGGCCCGTGATCGCCTCGGCGACTGGGCTGTCGGCGTCGCGACCCTCGAGGTCGGCGAAGAACATGTAGCGGCCGAGCCCCTGCTTGCGCGGGCGCGACTCGATCTTCGTCAGGTTCACGCCGCGGAAGGCGAACTCCGAGAGGCAGCGCACGAGCCAGCCGGGCGCCTCCGAGCCGACGCCCCAGAAGACGATCGAGGTCTTCCACGGGCCGTGCTCGCCCGGGGTCGGTCCCGGCGGGCGCGAGCCACACGAAGCGCGTCTCGTTGTCGGCCACGTCCTCGACGCCGGCGCGCAGGACCTCGCAGCCGTAGAGCTCGGCGGCGAGCCGCGTGCCGAGCGCGGCGAGGCGTCGGTCCTCGGTCTCGGCGACCATCCGCACCGCCTCGGCGGTCGAGCTCGCGGCGAGGACGGCGCGCTGCGGCAGCCGCGCGCGGATGAAGTCGGGCGCACTGGGCGTTGGCCTGCGGATGGGAGACGACCGCCTCGATCGTCCTCGAGCTCCATCGGGCCCCGCGCGATCAGGCAGTGGCGGATCGGGATGGACGATCTCGCCGACGATGGCGACGTCCTCGGTCTCCATGGCCAGCGCGTCGAGCGTCGCGTTGACGCTGCCCTCCAGCGAGTTCTCGATCGGCACGAGGGCGCGCTCGACCTCGCGATGGTGCACCGCCATGACGACGTCGTAGATCGTCGGCAGCGGCACCGGCTCGACCGCCGAGACCGCCGGGGGCGTCGGATGGCCCTCGAGCGCCTCGTGGCTGAAGGTGCCCTCGGGTCCGAGGTAGGCGACCCTCACGCTTCCGCCCCGCGGCTCGCCGCCCGCCCTCCATCGCGAGGCGGACCGCCTCGGCCTCCTCCGGCGAGAGCTCGAGCTCGCCCTGGCCCCCGCGCACCCGCTTCGCGTAGAGGCGCGCCTGATCGCGATGGTGGATCGAGGAGAGCACGACCCCGGAGCGGGAGGCGTCGAGCAGCGCGATCGAGGTCGACTGGTGCCCCGACATCTCGCCGTAGGCGTCGTAGCGGACGAGCGCGCGGTACGCGATCGCGTCGTCGAGCCGCCCCTCCGCGGCGGTCATTCGCGCCTCGAGCCGCGCGGCCATGTCCTCGACGTAGTCGTGCAGCGCGCGGAACTCGCCCTCCAGGCCGGCGGCGTGGGCGACGAGGTCGTCCGCGCCGCGCTCGCCGAGCACGACGCGCTGATCGGCCCGCACGCGGCGGAGCCGCAGCGCGAGGACGAGACAGCAGAGCAGGGCGACGAGGGCGGTCCCGGCGGCGGCGAGAGCGACGATGCCGGTGGTGCTGTCGAGGTCGTCCACGGCCCGCAGGATAGGTGGCAGGGGCGCCGGGATGGAGACCGGTCGCGGCTGCGCCGCTCCCTGACGGGCCTCGCTAGGAGAACGTGACCGGGAAGCTCAGCGTGTTGTTGTCGGTGTTCTGCTCGCCGGGCACGGTCGCGATCGTCACCTTCACGGTCAGGTCCTGTCCGCTCGGCGGCGAGGAGGCGAGGCGGACGTCGGCGGTCGTGGACTGCCCGGCCGTCGTCTTGGCCACGGTCGTGCTGCCCTCGATGGTCTTGCCGCCGCCCTCGACGGAGACCTTGACCGCGACCCTCGACTCGTCGTTGTCGCCGCCGTTGGTGAACGCGACCGTGAAGGTGGGCGGGGGGCTCGCGGGCACCGTGTTGGGCCCGTTGGCCGACAGATCCGTCCCGCCGACGCTGACCGAGTCCAGCTGATGCCCGTGGAGGCCGGGCGCCGCCTTCCCGCTCGTGCCGCCTCCGCCGCTGGCGCCGAGCTGCGCCGCGACGTAGGTGGGGTCGAGCCACTTGATGTCCGGGAGGAACTTCGTCGTCGCCACCCGCTCGCCCGTGCCGCCCACCGTGATGCCGTCGTCGTCGAGCGCCTTGGCGATCTGCGGCGCCACCCGCACGGTGTAGATGACGTCGGACGCGTCGAACGCCCGCATCTGCCCCGCGATCCGCTCGACCGCCGCGCTCGCGCTCTGCGCGTTCTTCGACAGGGCGGGCTGGAGCAGCCGTGCGATCCGCCCGACGCCCTCCTGGCGGAGCTGCAGCACGAGCACGAACGCGGACTTGGCCGAGGACAGCTCATCCGGGGCGTCGAGGCCCTTGGCGCGCCCGACCTCCTCGTCGGCGACCACCCGGAGCTGGTTGACCTGGTTCTGCAGCTCGGTCGGCGACCGCCCGGCGGCGCCGGTGAGCAGCTTGAAGAACGGCTTGCCGACCTGGTTGTCGGACTCCCCGACGATCGTCGCCACGTTGCGGTTGAAGTCCTTCAGCGCGGAGGTCTTCTGCGAGTCGAGGCAGCCCTTCACGCCGACGACGAGGAGGACGATCACGAGCACGGCGATCCCGGCCGCGGCGAGGCGGCGGATGAGGACCGTCTGGTGATCCGCCGACCCGCGCCCCCCTCCGGAGGGCGGGCGGCGGCGCGGCGCGGCCGCGGTGGGCTCGTCTGGGTCGTCGAAGAACGACAATCGACCCTCCTCCGGGGAATCAGGCGCGGAGTATGACCGTCGGGACGGCGTGAGGGTGACGGAACCCGTGCACGCGCCCGAACGGCAGGGACGCCGCGGCCGGCGTGGAAGTCCGCCCGGATGGCCGGCGCCGCGACCATCGCCACCACCGCGGACGCCGCGGACGACCTCGTCCTCGGCCGCTACCGGCTGGGCCGCCGCCTCGGAGCGGGCGCCCACGGGACGGTCTACGAGGCGCGTGACGAGCGCCTCGCACGGGACGTCGCGGTCAAGGTCGTCGGGCTGGAGGGGCACGGCCCCGGCCGCTCGCAGCGGGAGGTGCTCGCGGCCGCCCGCCTCGCCCACCCGGCGATCGTGACGCTGTACGAGGCCGGCGCGGAGGCGGGCAACCTCTACCTCGTCTCCGAGCTGGTTCGCGGGCGCACGCTCGGCGCGCTGCTGGCGGGCGGGCTGCTCTCCGATCGCGACGTCGCGCGCATCGGGGTCGCGCTGTGCGACGCGCTCGCCCACGCCCACGCCCACGGGGTGGTCCACCGCGACGTCAAGCCGCAGAACGTGATCGTGCCCGACGACCCGGAGGGCGGCGCCGGGATCGTCAAGCTGACGGACTTCGGCGTCGCCCGCCTCGCCGGCGCCGAGGCGCTGACCGGGACCGGTGACGTGGTCGGGACGCTGGCCTACATGGCGCCCGAGCAGGCCGCCGGCGGCGCCGCCGGGCCGCCGGCCGACCTCTACGCCCTCGCGCTCGTCCTCTACGAGGGGCTCACCGGGGCCAACCCGCTGCGCGCCGCCACGCCGGCGGCGACCGCCCGCCGCCTCGGGAGCGTGCTCCCTCCGATCGGCGCCGCTCGCCCGGACCTGCCGTCATCGCTCACGGCGGCGCTCGACGCCGCACTCGCTCCGGAGCCGGACGCGCGAGGCACGACGGCGGACCTGCGCTCCGCCCTGGGCGCCGCCGCGCGGGACCTGGCGGACGAGCCGGGCCACGTGGCGCGCCCCGCGGCGAGCCCCGTGCCCGGACGCGTCTCCCGGGCGGCGGGTCGCGTGATCGCCGGGCTCTCCGCCGCGGCCCTGCTGTTGCTCGTGGTCGCCGCGACCGCGCCCGTCCCGCCGCCGGGCGGCGCCGTCGTGTGGGCGGGGATCGCCGCCGCCCTGGTCGTCGCCCTCCCGCGGGTCGGTTGGCTGGTGGCCGCCGCGGCGACCGTCACCTGGCTGGCGACGCGGGCCGGCCGCCCCGGCAGCGCGCTCGTCCTGCTGGCCGGCGTCCTGCCCGTCCCGCTGCTCCTCCCGCGCGCCGGACGGCTGTGGTCGCTGCCCGTGCTGGCGCCGGCGCTCGGCCTGGTCGGGCTGGCCGGGGGGGAGCCGGGGCTCGCCGGCTGCGCCGCCGCGCAGGCGACCCGCCGCGCCGCGCTCGGGGCGCTCGGGTTCCTGTGGCTCGCCCTGGCCGAGGTGCTGACCGGCGAGCGGCTCTATCTCGGCCCGCCGCGCGGCGTGGCGCCGGCCGCCGCGTGGGCCGGCGACGCGGGCGCGGCGCTGAGCGACGCCCTCATCCCGCTGGCCCGCTCGGGCCTCCTCGCCGTCGCGGCCGTGTGGGCGGCGGCCGCGGTGATCCTGCCGTGGCTGGTGCGGGGCCGCCACCTCGCGGCCGACGTCGTGCTCGCCGCCACGTGGGCGGGTGCGACGGCCGCGGGCGCCGGGGCGGTGGCCCACGGGCTGGGCGGCGTGCCGGCGGGTGGGGATGCGCGCGGCGCGGTCGCCGGGGCCCTGGCCGGGGCGGCCGTCGCGGTCGCGGTCCGCCGCCTCGCCGGCCCGGCCCCGCCGGAGCCGGGCCGGGAGCCGCCCACCGCCGGCCGGGACGCTCTCCCGTAGCATGGCCGGGCGGCCCAGAGGCCCCGCATGAGCGTGCTGAGAAGCCTGGAGAGCAAGATCGCCGGCCTGGTGGAGGGCACGTTCTCGCGCGCCTTCCGTTCCGAGGTGCGGCCGGTGGAGATCGCGCGCAAGCTCGCGCGCGAGATGGAGGAGCACAAGAGCCTCTCGGTCTCGCGCGTCTACGTCCCGAACGAGTACTACGTCTACCTGTCGCGGGAGGACCGGGAGCGGTTCGGGGAGTTCGAGGACGCCCTGCGGGGCGAGCTGGCCGCCTACCTGCTCGAGCACGCCCGCCGCGAGCGGCTCGTCCTGCTCTCCCGCCCGACGATCGAGTTCCGCACCGACGATCGCCTGCGCCTCGGGGAGTTCGGCATCCAGGCCCGCCTCGTGGACGCGGCCGACGCGGCGGCTGAGCCCGAGCAGGGCGAGGCCGGGCACACGATGGTCTACTCGACCGCCGAGCGGCTGCGCGAGCCGCTGGAGGAACGGGCCCAGGCCCGGCAGAGCCGGGCCGTGATCGTCGTCGAGGGCCGGCGGGTCGTCGTCGGGCCCTCCGGCGCGGTGATCGGCCGCAGCCGCGACTGCGACGTGGTGGTCGACGACCCCAACGTCTCCCGCCGTCACGCCGAGGTGCGTCCGAGCGGCGGGTCGTGGATCGTCGGCGATCTCGGGTCGACGAACGGCGTCCGGGTGAACGGGGTCCCGGTCCGCCGCCCGCAGGCGCTCGCGAGCGGCGACCGCGTCGAGCTCGGGACGATCGCCCTGACGTTCGAGACCGAGTAGGCCGGCGTGCTGGAGCCGGTCTCCGTCGCGCTGAAGTTCGGCTTCCTGGCCGTCCTCTACCTGTTCCTGCTCTGGATCGTGCGCAGCGCGCTGAAGGACCTGCGCCGTGGGCGCGGCGAGCGGGTGCAGGCCACCGTCCCGGTCGGGACCGCGCTGCCGCCCGACGACGCCACGGGCCTGCACGCCGCCTCCGAGGGACTGCTGCCCCACGCCGCGCTCGACCCCTCGGGCGCCCGGCTCGTGGTGGAGTCGGCGCCGGGGCACGAGTCCGGGTCGAGCTACGAGATCGGGCCGGGCGCCACGCTCGGCCGGGGGAACGTCGAGATCCGGCTCGAGGATCCGTTCGCCTCCGGGCACCACGCCCGCCTGTCGGTGGAGGGCGGGGTCGTGGTCATCGAGGACCTCGGGTCCACGAACGGCACCTACCTCAACGAGGAGGCGCTCTCGGGCCCCCAGCCGCTCCACCCGGGCGATCGCATCCGGATCGGCGACAGCGAGTTCTCATTCCAGACGTGACCCTCCGGATCGCCGAGCACTTCGAGCTGTCGGACACCGGGCGCCAGCGCCGGGCGAACGAGGACGCGTTCCTCGCCCGGGCGCCGATGTTCGTCGTCGCCGACGGCATGGGCGGCGCCCAGGCGGGCGAGGTCGCCTCGCGGCTCGCGGTGGAGGCCTTCGCCGCGGGGCTTCCGCCGGCGGACAGCCCCGAGTCGCAGCTGGCCGCGCGGGTGCAGGAGGCCAACGGCCGCATCCACGCGCTCTCCCGCCGCGACCAGGAGCGGGCCGGGATGGGCACCACGCTCACGGCGGCCCTGGTGGACGGGGACCACGTCGCGATCGCGCACGTGGGCGACTCGCGGGCCTACGTGTGGCGCGACGGAGAGCTGACGCAGCTCACGCGCGACCACTCGCTGGTCGACGAGCTCGTGCGCCGCGGCCGGCTCACCGAGGAGCAGGCGGCCGAGCACCCCCAGCGGTCGATCATCACCCGCGCCCTGGGCCCCGAGGCCGGCGTCGAGGTCGACACGATGAGCTTTCCCGCGCGCCCCGGCGACGTGCTGCTGCTCTGCAGCGACGGGCTGACCTCGATGGTCTCGCCGGAGGAGGTCGCGCGCATCCTCGGCGCGGCCGGCGACCTCCGCGCCGCGGGCCGGCGGCTGGTCGCCGCGGCCAACGCGGCCGGCGGACGCGACAACATCACCGTCGTCGTCTTCCGCGTCGAGGCCGGCGAGCCGGATGCCGCCGCCCCGGACCAGCCGACCACGCTCGGGCCCGCGGTCACCGGCGGCGCGGCCGCCGGTGCCGAGGTGGTTCCCCGGCGTCCGCTGCCGCCGCCGGCGGAAGGTCGCCGGCGCCGGCGCCGGTTCGCCCGCCCGCTGGCGGCGCTCGTCGCGGTCCTCGCCGTCGTCGCGATCGTCGGCTACGGCGGGTACCTCGCGACACGCGGCGTGTTCTTCCTGGGGACCGGCGCCGACGGCGCGCTCACCATCTATCGCGGGCTGCCCTACGAGCTGCCGTTCGGGATCACGCTCTACTCGCGCTTCTACGAGAGCGGCGTGCCGGCCTCCGGCCTTCCCGCCGCCCGGCGCCGCACGCTGCTCGACCACCGCCTGCGCTCGCGTCGCGACATCGAGGACCTGGTCGACCAGCTCGAGCGCGGGCAGGTCGCCCAGGAGCGCTCGAAGGGATGAGCGCCCGCAACCGGGAGCTGCTCGGCCTCGTCCCCGCGTCGCTCCTGCTCACCGGCGGGTTCGCCGCGGTCTTCATCCAGCGCCAGGCCGTGCTCTCCGACCTGTCGCTGACCTACGGCGCGATCTTCCTCGGGCTCTGCCTGGCCGCGCACGTCGTGATCCGGCTCACGCTGCCCCACGCCGACCCCTATCTGTTCCCGCTCGTCGCCCTGCTCGCGTCGTTCGGGCTGGTGATGATCTACCGGATCGACGAGGACCTCGCGCGGCAGCAGGCGCAGTGGTTCGTCGCCGGCCTCGCGCTGTTCGTCGCGACGATCGTCGTCTTCCGCGACTACCGGCGCCTCGAGCGCTACCGCTACACGATCGCCGCCGTCTCGATCGCGCTGCTCCTGCTCCCGCGGGCGCCCGGGATCGGGGTGCAGACCAACGGCGCGTACCTCGGCGTCCGCGGGCCGGGCTTCGTCTTCCAGCCGACCGAGTTCGCGAAGCTCGGGATCATCGTCTTCCTCGCCAGCTACCTGCGCGACACGCGCCAGGTGCTCGTGCAGGGGTCGCGCCGCGTCCTCGGGGTCACGCTCCCGCCGCTCAAGCACTTCGGGCCGCTGCTCGTCGTCTGGGGGGCGGCGATGGTGCTGCTGGTCTTCATCCGGGACCTCGGGTCCTCGCTGATGTTCTTCGGCGCGTTCCTCGCGCTCCTCTACGTCGCGACGAACCGGCTCTCGTTCGTCGTCGTCGGCCTCGGGCTGTTCGGCCTGGGCGCGTGGTTCTTCGCCGGCACGGTCGGCCACGTCCAGGACCGGGTCGAGGCATGGCAGACGCCCTTCGACCGCGCGATCTACGACCGGCCCGGAGGGAGCTATCAGCTCGCGCAGTCGCTCTTCGCCCAGGCCGACGGCGGGCTGTTCGGCCAGGGGTTCGGCCAGGCGATCCTCGATCTCCCCCAGGGCGGATCGCTGCTGCCCGCGCCGCAGACCGACCTCATCTACGCGGTCATCACCGACGAGCTCGGGCTGGTCGGCGCCTGCGGGGTGCTGCTCGTCTACCTGATGATCGTCGAGCGTGGCTTCAAGATCGCCACGCTCGCGCGCGACTCGTTCTCGACGCTGCTCGCCGCCGGGCTCACCGCCGTCTTCGCGCTCCAGGTCTTCGTGATCGTCGGCGGGGTCACCAAGGTGATCCCGCTGACCGGCGTCACGCTGCCGTTCATCTCCTACGGCGGGTCGTCGATCCTCGCGAACTTCGTCCTGCTCGCGCTGCTGCTGCTCGTCTCCGACCGCGCGAGGCGCCCGGCGTGACCACGCCCATCGTCCGCCTGTTCGCCCTCGTGGTCGTGCTCTTCGCCGTGCTCATCGCCTTCACCTCGCGCTGGACGGTGTTCGAGGCGAAGTCGCTGCGCGACAACCCGCTGAACCGCCGTGCGCTGCTCGACGAGCTGACGATCAAGCGCGGGCTCATCCGCGCCGCGGACGGCACGCTGCTCGCGCGCAGCCTGCCCGCGGGCGGCGGGACGTGGCGGCGGACCTACCCGACCGGCGACCTCTTCGCCCAGACCGTCGGCATCTCGTTCCCGGCCCGCGGCATCGCGAACAGCGGCCTCGAGCGATCCCGCAACGACGCGCTGCTGGGGGCGCGGAGCGAGCTGTCGTCCATCTTCCAGCAGCTCCGGGGCCAGCGGCGGGTGGGCGACAACGTCGACAGCACGCTCGACCCGGTGGCGCAGCGGACGGCCATCGCCGGTCTCGGCGGGCGGACGGGCAGCGTGGTGGCGCTCGATCCGCGCACCGGCGCGGTGCGCGTGATGGTGAGCATCCCGAGCTTCGACCCGAACAACTTCCGCGGCGCGCGCACCGCGCCCGGCTCGCCGATCCTCAACCGCGCCACCCAGGCGTCCTATCCGCCGGGCTCGACGTTCAAGGTCGTCACCGCGGCCGCCGCCCTGGACACCGGCCGCTACACGCCGGACTCGACGGTCGACGGCAGCTCCCCGCAGACCTTCTCGGGCGTGCCGCTGAACAACGACGGCGGGCAGGACTTCGGTCCCATCACCCTCACCGAGGCGCTCACCTTCTCCGTCAACACGGTGTGGGCGCAGGTCGGCGAGAGCCTCGGCAAGCGGACCATGGGGGAGTACATGAGGCGCTTCGGCTTCTACGCGAAGCCGAAGCTCGACTACCCGCGGGACCAGATGCTGGCGAGCGGCGAGTACTTCCGCGGACGGCTGCTCTCGCCCCAGAGCCCGCGCATCGACGTCGCCCGCATGGCGATCGGCCAGGACAAGCTCCAGGTGACCCCGCTGCAGATGGCCCAGGTCGCGGCGGCGGTGGCCAACGGCGGGCGCCTGATGAAGCCGCGCCTGACGGCGCGTATCGTCGACACCGACGGCCGAACCCGCGACCGGATCGGCCCGGACGTCCAGCGCCGGGTGATGAAGGTCTCCAGCGCGCGGGCGCTCGGCGCGATGATGAGCCGCGTCGTGGCCGAGGGCACGGGCACGGCCGCCGCGCTGCAGGGCATCGAGGTGGCGGGGAAGACCGGCACGGCGCAGGTCGGCCCGGCCGGCGGGAACCTCACCCAGCCGTGGTTCATCGCCTTCGCGCCGGTCGCCCGGCCGCGGGTGGCGATCGCGGTGACGATCGAGCGCACCGACGGCGGCTTCGGCGGGACGGAGGCGGCGCCGATCGCCGCGCAGGTCATGCAGGTCCTGCTGCGGCGGGGCGGATGACGACCCACGACGGCGAAAGGCGAGACCACGGGATGACGAGGACGTTGAGGATCACATGGCCGAGGTGAGCGAGGGAACCGTCATCGACGGCCGCTACCGGGTGCTCCACCGCATCGGGTCCGGCGGCATGGCCGACGTGTACCTCGCCCACGACAGCCAGCTCGGCCGTCAGGTCGCGCTCAAGCTGCTGCACCGGCGGTTCGCCGAGGACGAGCAGTTCGTCGAGCGCTTCCGCCGCGAGGCCTCCAGCGCGGCCGGCCTCCAGCACCCCAACGTCGTCGCCGTGTACGACCGCGGCGCCTGGGAGGGCACCTACTACATCGCGATGGAGTACCTGCAGGGCCGCACGCTCAAGCAGGTGTGCCGCGACGAGGCCCCGCTGCCGCCGGTGCGCGCGATCGACCTGGCCCTGCCGATCCTGCAGGCGGCGCGCTTCGCCCACCGGCGCGGCATCGTCCACCGCGACCTCAAGCCCCAGAACGTCATGGTCGACGACGAGGGCGCCGTCAAGGTCACCGACTTCGGGATCGCCCGCGCCGGCGCGTCGGACATGACGGAGACCGGATCGATCATGGGCACCGCCCAGTACCTCTCGCCCGAGCAGGCCCAGGGCAAGGACGTCGGACCGCCGTCGGACCTCTACTCGATCGGGATCATCCTCTACGAGATGCTCACCGGCCGGGTGCCGTTCGACGGCGACTCGCCGGTGACGATCGCCCTCAAGCAGGTCTCCGAGGACCCGGTCCCCCCGCGCGACCTCGTGCCGGGGATCCCCGAGGATCTCGAGGCGATCGTCATGTGGAGCCTGCGCAAGGACCCGGGGGAGCGGCCGGTGGACGCCGACGCGATGATCCGGGCGCTCGAAGCCGTCCGCGAGCGGATCGTCACGGGCGCCGAGCCCGAGGGCACCTCGGCCTTCGGGGCCGTGCCCGCGGCCGGCGAGGAGACGCCCCGCTCGCGGGCCTGGCTGTGGGCCGTGCTCGTGGCGCTGCTGCTCCTCGGGGGCGGGGCGCTGGCCTACGCGCTCACGCGGCCGGCGCAGAAGACGATGCCGCTCGTGGTGGGGAAGGACCTCCAGACCGCCACGCAGATCATCTCCAACGCGGGCTTCACCGGATCGCCCGACATCCAGCGGGTGACGAGCAACGAGGCGGTGGACACGGTCATCCGCCAGAACCCCCTGGCCCAGGCGAAGGCCGACGAGAACGCGACGATCGTCCTGACGGTGAGCGGCGGGCCGGGCACCGCGGCGGTGCCGTCGGTCGACGGCCTGTCCGAGGCGGCCGCCATCAAGGCGGTCCGCAAGGCCGGCTTCCGGCCGGTGGTCCGGACGGCGCCGAGCGCGGACGTGACCAGGGGCATCGTCATCCGGTCCTCCCCGGACGCCGGCAACCAGATCGTCCGCGGCTCGACCGTGACGATCGTCGTCTCCAGCGGTCCGCGGCAGGTGAGCGTGCCCGACGTGGTCGGGCAGAGCATCGACGACGCGCGCTCCACGCTCCAGTCGAAGGGGTTCGGCTCGTCCACGACCGAGCAGGAGTCGACCGACCGCAAGCCCGGCACCGTGCTGAGCCAGAATCCGGCCGGCGGGACGAGCGTCGCCGCCGGCATCGACGTGTCGCTCGTCGTCGCCAGGGCTCCCGCGCAGGCGAAGGTGCCGAACGTCACCGGCCGCAACGCCTCCGACGCGGTGAGCGCGGTGCAGGATGCCGGGTTCAAGGTCGCCCAGCGCTTCCAGACCGTGTCGGACCAGGCGCAGAACGACACCGTGCTCCGCCAGAGCCCGGCCGCCGGGGCGACGGCGAAGAAGGGCTCGACGGTGACGATCGTGGTGGGCCGCTTCGAGGCGACGACGACCACCACGCCCACGGTGCCGACGCCGCCGGGACGGTGAGCCGGGCCCCGCTCTCGGTGGTCGTCCTGAGCGGCGGCCGCTCCTCGGAGCACGACGTCTCGCTCGCCGGCGGGGCCGCGGTGCGGTCCGGCCTGGCGGCCGCCGGCCATCGCGCGATCGACGTCGAGATCGGCCGCGACGGCGTCTGGCGGCGGGAGGGCACCGAGCTGGCGATCGTGCCCGGCCGCGGCCTGCTCGGCGCCGATGCGGCGTTTCCGGTGCTGCACGGCCCGTTCGGCGAGGACGGGACGGTCCAGGGCCTGCTCGAGTGCCTCGACGTGCCCTACGTCGGGGCGGGGGTGCTCGCGTCGGCGGTGTGCATGGACAAGGTGGTCTTCAAGGACCTGATGGCCCGTGCCGGGCTGCCGCAGGTCGGCTACCGGGGGGTGGAGGAGACCGAATGGGCGGAGGGGCGCGCGGCGGTGACGGCGGCGCTCGACGCGCTGGGGCTGCCGTGCTGGGTCAAGCCCGCGCGCCTCGGCTCGTCGGTGGGCATCGTCCGCGTCGCGGCGGCGGACGAGCTTCCGGCGGCGCTGGACGCCGCCTTCCGCCACGACCCCCTCGTGATCGTGGAGGCGAACGCGCCGGCCGGGGCGCTGGAGGTCGAGTGCTCGGTGCTGGGCTGGCGCGCGCCGGAGGCGTCGGTCCCGGGCGAGATCGTCGTCGCCGGCGACGATCCGGAGCGCTGGTACGACTACGAGGCCAAGTACACGCCGGGCGGCATGGAGCTCGTGGTGCCGGCGCGGGTGCCGGCGGCGGTGGCGGAGCGCGTCCGCGCCGTCGCGGTCGAGACGTTCCGGCGCTCCGGCTGCGCCGGCCTCGCCCGGGTGGACTGCTTCGTCGCCGGCGATCAGGTGCTGCTGAACGAGCTCAACACGCTCCCGGGGTTCACCGAGACGAGCGTGTTCGGCAAGCTCTGGGGTGCCTCGGGGCTCGCGTACCCCGATCTGCTCGACCGCGTCGTGCGGCTGGCGCTCGAGCGGCATACGGCGGACCGGGAGCACGTGTATTGAGGGGTGGCGGCACCGGGGTGGTCGCGGCAGGATGGCGGCACCGGGGCCGCGGCAACGCCAGCGAACGGCATCCGGGAAGCGCGTCGATCGCGCCTCGATCCGCAAGCGGGCGCCATTTCCGTCGCCGGGCGACCGAAATCGCACCGCAGCTGCCGTCCCGGTGATGCGGGTGCAATCAGCGTCGAATAGCGACGAGAATCGCACCCGCGTCCCGGGCCGCCGCCTTCGTTGCCTCTGCTCCGTGGCGCGCCGAGGCCACGCGAGCGATGCGTCGACCGGCGGCGCCCGTCGTACCCGCGCCCGGCACTCGGCGCCGGCACCCGCTCTCCTCGCGGCTGCGCGAAATACCGCGGCGCCGATGTCGCAGCAGAACCCGTTCCTGCACAAGGACGTCGAGGTCCGTTTGCCGTCCAACAGCCCTGGGCACGACGACGATGCGCAGCCGCGCCGGCGCCCCGGTCGAGACGACGCTCAACCACCTGTGGACCGTCCGCGAGGGGAAGCTCGCCGTGCTCGAGATGTTCCCCGGTCCCCAGGAGGCGCTGGAGGCCGCCGGCCTTCGGCAGTAGCCCTCGGGTCCGCCGGCGCACGGCGGCGGTGCGCCCCTACCGGAACAGCCCGATCTCCGACACCAGCGCCTTGCCCGATCCGGGTGGCAGCGTCGAGATCCACAGCAGGTACCAGCGGTACTGGCGCCCGCGCGTGGTGAACCGGAACTGGGTGCGCGCCGCCACGCGGCGGGGTGGGGCGAGCCGGGTCCAGCCGCCGATGGCCGTCGGCGGATCGCTCCCACCGGCGCCGTAGACCGCCGCGGTGAAGCCGGGGGTGGGCGTCCGCAGCGAGAGCGCGCGGGCGGCGAGGCCGGGCGCCGCGTCGAGCGCGAGGCCGACGCCGGGCTTGCCGCCGAGCGTGCCGCCGTCGTAGGTCTCCGTCGACCACGCGGTGCTCGGGTCGCCGTCGAGCGCGCGGGAGGTCTCGTCGGCGTGCTCGCGTCCGTCGCCCGGCGGTGGGTCGTAGTCCCGCACGGCGCTCTGGCCGAGGGGAACCTGGCTCAGCCCCGTCGGGGCCGTCACCTTCCCCTCGATCCCGGTCGAGGCGTTCTGGGAGACGAGGATGGCCCCCGCCACGAGCGCCGCGGCGAGCGCGAGCAACACGAGCGGCGTCCACCCCGGCACGCGGACGCTGAGCGGCACCCGGCGCTTCGTCTTCGCCGGCAGGGTGCGCAGCACGGTCGTCGTCTCGCCGGTGGCCTGGCCCGCCCGCGCCGTCTCGAGCGCGAGCACGTCCTCCAGCGCGGCGACGAAGGCCGCGGCGTCCCGGTAGCGGTCGACGGGCTCCTTGGCGGTGGCCTTGTCGACCACGGCGGCGAGCGCCGCCGACACCTCGGGGCGGCGGGCCTGCACGTCCGGCATGGGATCGCGGACGTGGGCCATCGCGACCGCGACCTGGTTCTCCCCGGAGTACGGCACCTCGCCGGTCAGCATCTCGTAGAGCACGATCCCGAGCGAGTAGAGGTCCGACTGCCCGGTGACGTCGTGGCCGAGCGCCTGCTCGGGCGCGACGTAGTCGGTGGTGCCGAGCACGCGACCGTCCGCGGTGAGGCCGTCCTCGTCGAGGGTGCGGGCGATGCCGAAGTCCGTCACCTTCGCGCGCCCCTCGGCGTCGACGAGGACGTTCTGCGGCTTGACGTCCCGGTGGACGATGTGGCGCTGATGCGCCGCTCCGAGCGCCCGGGCGATCTCGATCGCGTAGGCGACCGCCTCGGCGATCTCCAGCGGCCCGAGCCGCCGGATCCGCTGCTTGAGCGTCTCGCCCTGGACGTGCTCGAAGACGATGAACGGCCGGCCGTCCTCCTCGCCGGCGTCGATGACTCCGACGACGTGCGGGTGGTTGAGCTGCGCCACCGCACGCGCCTCCCGGCGGAATCGCTCGAGCTGGTCGGAGTCGCTCGCGATCTCCCGGTGCATGACCTTGATCGCCACCGGCCGCTCGAGCGTCCGGTCGAACGCGCGGTAGACGGTCGACATCCCGCCGGACCCGATCCGCGCGTCGAGGCGGTAGCGACCGGCGAGGTTGATGCCGACGAGCGTGCTCATGGCCTTCGCGCTCTATTTTGCCCCCGATGTCCACCGTCCGCCTCCGGTACGTGCCGGATCCGGCGTGCCCGGACTCGTGGGGCCAGGAGCCTGCCCTGGGCCGGCTGCGACGGGAGCTCGGCGCGGCGCGCTGCGACCTCCCGGGACCGCGGGCGGCGGCGGCCCTGTGGCGACTCGCCGAGGAGTGGCGCGCGCGGCCCGAGCCGCGCGGCACCGGCGAGCTCTGGCACGCGGTCTGACGCCCGCCCGCTACCCGGCACGCAGCCCGCCGGCGCCGCCCGAGAGCCGGCGCGAGGGTACGTCGATCTCGCCGGCCTCCCCGGTGACGCGCCCGATCGGGCGGGCCCCGGGGTGGTGCGCCCCGAGGACGCCCGCGGCGGTCCCGGCCTGCGCGGCGGGGACCACCGCCACGAGCCCGCAGCCCATGTTGAAGACCGTGTGCATCTCGGCGGCGTCGACCGATCCCCGCTCGGCGATGAGGCCGAAGACCGGCTGGGGCTCGAGCGGCGCGTCGATCGCGTAGCCGACACCGCGCCCGATCCGCAGGAGGTTGAGCAGCCCGCCGCCGGTGAGGTGCGCGAGCCCGTGGACCGGCACCGCGGACCCGAGCAGCGCCCGGACGGCGCGGACGTAGATCGCGGTGGGCTCGAGCAGCGCGTCGGCGACCGTGGCCCCGCCGAGCTCCGGGGGCCGGTCGTCGAGCCCGAGGCCGCCGTCGTCGAGCAGGGCGCGGCGGGCGAGCGTCAGGCCGTTGGAGTGGACCCCGGTGGAGGGCAGGCCGACCAGCGCGTCTCCCGGGGCGATGGCCTCGCCGGTGACGATGTCCTCGAGCGCGACGACGCCGATGGCCGACGCGCAGAGGTCGAACCCGCGGGGCGACGGGTGTCCGCGGATGAGCTCGGGGACCTGGGCGAGCTCGCCCCCCGGGATCTCGATGCCCGCCGCCTCCGCGCCCCGCTTGAGGCCCGCCGCGATGCCGCGCAGCGCCTCGGGATCGGCGCGCTCCACCGCGAGGTAGTCGAGCAGGGCGAGCGGCTCCGCGCCGACGCAGACGAGGTCGTTGACGTTCATCGCCACGCAGTCGACCCCGACGGTGTCGTAGCGGCCGGTCTGCTCGGCGACGACGATCTTCGAGCCGACCCCGTCGGTGCACAACGCGACGCCGAGGCCGTCCGCGATCCGCACGACGCTCGCGTAGTGGCCCGGCAGCGGGACCACGCGCGACGGGCCGCCGGGGTCGATCGTCCGAAGGACGTCGACGATGGCCCGAACCCCGGCGTCGGCCTCGCCGATGTCCACCCCGGCGTCGGCGTAGGCGTCGCTCATCGCGGGCGATTCTCCCGCAGGCGACGGATGCGCCGCAGCGCGAGGGCGGCGAGCGCCACCCGGTAGACGACGTACGGCGCGAGCGAGCGGTCGCGGTCGATCCGCCGCGCGAGCCGGGCGGCGGCGAGCGTCGAGGCGAACGACGCGGCGGTGCCGGTGGCCAGCACGGGCCCGGCTCCGGGAGGCATCCCGCGCCGGTGCAGCCGGACGCCCTTGAGCGCGACGGCCCCGACGATGACCGGCAGCGCGACGTGGCGCGACAGCTCGCCGGCGGCGGGGCGGCGGAAGCGCCGCAGCCGCGCGGCGGCCAGCGTCGCGCCCCCGCGCGAGATCCCCGGCATCAGCGCCGTGGCCTGCGCCGCGCCAAGCCAGAGCGCGTCGGCGAGCCCGGCCTCCGCGGCGTCGCGCTCGCGCGGCGCGCGGTCGGCGAGGAGCATCGCCGCGGAGCCGAGCAGCAGGCCCACGGCGATCGTGCCCGGAGTGCCCAGCCGCCGCTCGATCGGGCGCTCGAGGGCCAGCCCCACCAGGGCCGGCGGGACGAACGATCCGGCCACGAGCCCGATCCGGCGACGATCGAGGCCGACCACGGCCTCGGCGACCTCGCCGCGCAGGACGAGCAGCAGGGCGGCGGCGGTTCCGGCGTGCAGCGCCACCTCGAAGGCCTTGCGCTCCTCCGGGTCGCGGGCCTCCGGGTCCCGGCCGGCCAGCCAGGGCAGCAGCGTCAGGTGGCCCGAGGAGGAGATCGGCAGCAGCTCCGCGGGCCCGTGCAGGGCGCCGAGGAGGAGCGCGTCGGCGAGGCGACGGGCGTCGAGTTCAGCCCTGGCCGGCATCTGCGGCCGGCTCGGCCTCGGCCGACCCGCCGGTGCCGCGGCCGCGCCGGTAGCGGACGACGAGGTACACGATCCCGGCGACGATGAGCGCGCCGACCGCGTAGTCGACGTAGTGGAGCTTGTCCTTCCAGTCCGTCCAGTTCTCGCCGGCCTGCTTCCCGATGAAGGCGAGCGCGAAGACCCAGGGCAGGCAGCCGAGGACCGTGAACAGCGAGAACCGCCAGAAGGGCATGCGCGCGACGCCGGCGGGGAGCGAGATGAAGGTCCGGACGATCGGCAGCATCCGGGTGAAGAACACGGTCGCCTCCCCGTGGCGCTCGAACCACCGGTCGGCCTGGTCGAGGTGGCGCTTCTTGATGTGGAGCTTGTTCCCGTGACGCTCGACCAGCTCGAGACGGCCGTAGTAGCCCACCGCGTAGGCGAGCCAGGAGCCCGTGAGGTTCGCCAGGGTCCCGGTGAGCGTGACGGCGAGCAGCGAGTAGTCCCCCTTGGAGACGTTGAACCCGGCGAACAGCATCGTCGCCTCCGACGGGATCGGGATGCACGCGCTCTCGAAGAGCATGAGCACGAAGACCCCGGGCAGGCCGAGATCGCCGACGACGCCGGTGACGAAGTTGACGAGCGGCTCGGTGATGGAGGCCAGCGGCAGGAGCGTCGACACGCGGCCAGAGGGTAGCGGCGCGACGCCGGGCGCGACGCCGGCCGGCGACGCCGTCCCGTACGGTTCCCGGCGTGCCGGTGCCGCTCTTCGACACCTCGACGCCGCTCGCGCCGCTGCGCGAGGAGATCCGCGCGCGGGTGGGCGACGTGCTCGACGGCGGCCGCTTCATCCTCGGCCCGGAGGTCGGGGCCTTCGAGGCCGAGTTCGCCGCGGCCGTCGGCTGCGCCCACGCCGTCGGCGTCGCGAACGGGACCGACGCGCTCACGATCGCGCTGCGGGCACTGGGCGTGGGCCCCGGCGACGAGGTCGTCGTGCCCTCGTTCACCTTCTACGCCAGCGCCGAGGCGATCCCGCCGACCGGCGCCACGCCGGTCTTCTGCGACGTCGATCCCGACACGTTCTGCGTCACCGCGGACACCGTGCGCGCGGCCCTCACGCCGCGGACCCGCGCCGTGATCGTGGTCGACCTGTTCGGCAACGTGCCGCCGATGGAGGAGATCAGCGCGCTCGGCGTGCCGGTCCTCGAGGACGCCGCGCAGGCGGCCGGGTCCACGCTCGACGGGCGCCCGGCGGGCTCGCTCGGCGCCGCGGCGACGTTCTCGTTCTTCCCGTCGAAGAACCTCGGCGCCTTCGGCGACGGCGGCGCGGTGACCACCGGCGACGACGAGGTGGCCGACCGGGTGCGGATGCTCCGCTTCCACGGCTCGCGCGACAAGCAGAGCTTCGAGGCCGTCGGCTACAACTCGCGCCTGGACGAGATCCAGGCCGCGATCCTCCGCGTCCAGCTGCCGAGCCTCGCCGCGTGGGCGGCCGGGCGGCGGTCGGCCGCCCGGCACTACGCCGAGGCCGGGCTCGGCGACCTCGTCACGCTGCCCGCGCCGGCGGAGGGCGCCGAGCCCGCCTGGCACCTCTACGTGATCCGGCATGCGGACGCGGACGCGCTCGCCGCCGCGCTGGGCGAGCGCGGGATCGGCAGCAAGGCCTACTACCGCACCCCGGTCCACCGCCAGCCGGCGATGCGGCCCTACGCCGACGGGGTCCTGCTGCCCGCGACCGACGAGGTGGCCCGCACGCACCTGGCGCTGCCGATGAGCCCCGCGCTCACCGCCGGCCAGGCCGCCGAGGTGACCGACGCGGTGCGCGCGGCGCTCGCCGCGGGGTAGCCGCGTGCGGATCTGGGTCGACCTGACCAACAGCCCGCACGTGATCGTGCTCCGGCCGGTCGTCGAGCGCCTGCGGGCCCGCGGGCACGAGGTCGAGATCACCGCGCGGGACTTCGCGCAGACGCTCGAGCTGTGCGGCCGCCTCGGCCTCGCCCCCACCGTGATCGGCCGTCATCGGGGCGGCCGCGTGGCGGCGAAGGCGATCGGCCTCGCCCAGCGCTCCGGCGCCCTGGCCCGCTGGGCGCGCGGGCGGCGCTTCGACCTCGCGCTCGGCCACGGCTCCAACGACGTCACCGTGGCCGCCGCGCTCCTGCGCATCCCGTCCGCGACGAGCTTCGACTACGAGTTCGCGACCGTCCAGCACACGATCAACTGCCGCCTGGCCCGTGCCGTCGTCGTGCCCGAGGCGATCCCCCCCGAGCGCCTCTACCGCTACGGCGCGCGCGGGAAGCTCCAGCGCTACGCGGGCCTCAAGGAGGAGTACGCGCTCGCGGACTTCGAGCCCGACCCCGGCGTGCCCGCGGCGCTCGGGCTCGATCCGACCCGCCCGTTCGCGGTCGTGCGCACGCCCGCCGACGTGTCGCTCTACCACCGCTTCGCCAACGACCTGTTCGGCGCCGTCCTCGCCCGCCTCCGGGGCGCCCAGGCCGTCGTGCTCCCCCGCACGCCGGCCCAGCGCGCCGAGCTCGTGGCGGCGGGAGGCTGGATCGTGCCCGAGCACGCGATCGACGCCCAGTCGCTCGTCGCGGCGGCCGACCTCGTCGTCTCCGCGGGCGGGACGATGAACCGCGAGGCGGTGGCGCTCGGCACGCCGGTGTGGACGGTGTTCGCCGGCCGGACCGGCGCGGTGGACGAGCGGCTCATCGCCGAGGGCCGGCTCCGCCGCCTGGAGTCGGCCGACCAGATCGAGCTCGTCAAGCGCGACCGCACCCCGCAGGCGCGGGTCAGGCGTGACCCCGACGTGCTCGCCGCCATGTTCCTTGCGGCGGCCCGCGCCGCGTAACCAGGCGCCGGATCGGGCCTACAATCTCCGTGATGCGCCGACGTCTGCGCTCGGCGGCCTTCCCGGTCCATCGCCACTCGATCCCGCAGATCCTGGTGGACGGGGGGCTCGTCGCGCTCGCCTACTTCCTCGCCTACCGGCTCCGCTTCGACGTGGGCACGCCGGCGCGCTACGAGCGCCTGCTCGAGACGACCCTCCCCTGGGTCGTGGCCGGCAGCGTCGTCGTCTTCGCGCTGTTCGGGCTCTACCAGCGCGAGTGGCGGTTCGTCGGCCGCCGGGACTACGAGAACGTGCTCAAGGCCGTGGTCGTCGCCACGGTGCTGGTGATCGGGAGCATCGCCCTGGTCCACCCGGTGGAGATCGCCACGCGCGGCGGGACGCTCGCCCCGGTCAGCCCGCCGAAGGGCGTCGTCGCGCTCTTCTTCCTGCTCACGCTCACCTTCCTCACCGCGGCGCGGTTCGCCGTCCACGCCGTGGCCGAGCGCCGGCTGCGCGGCTTCCGCTCGAAGAAGGACGCGCGCGACGTCCTCGTCGTCGGCGGGGGGGACGGCGGACGGCTCGTGGTCCGCGAGCTCGTCCGCAATCCCGACCTGCGCCAGCGACCGGTCGGCTTCATCGACGACGACCCGCGCAAGCAGGGGCTGAAGGACGAGTACGGCCTCCGGGTGCTCGGGACGACGGAGGACCTCCCGCGGGTGCTCGACGAGGTCGAGCCCGACGAGGTCGTCATCGCGATCCCGTCCGCCCCGGGCACGGTGCGCGCCACGGTGGTGGGCGCCTGCCGCGCGCGCGGGATCCCGGTCCGCACCCTGCCGACCGTGTTCGAGCTGCTCCAGCGCGGCACGGGGCTCATGGGCCAGGTCCGCGAGGTGCGGGTGGAGGACGTGCTCGGCCGCGACCCGGTGCGGATGGAGCTCGAGCGGGTCGGGGCGTACCTCGCCGGCCAGGTCGTGCTCGTCACCGGCGCCGGCGGCTCGATCGGCGCGGAGCTCTCGCGCCAGATCGCCCGGGTCGGGCCGCGCCGCCTCGTGCTCCTCGACCACGCCGAGGACAACCTGTTCGAGATCATGCGCGAGCTCGAGGAGGAGCGCCACGTCCGCTTCGCGGTCCCCGTGCTCGCCGACTGCAAGGAGGAGGAGCGGATGCGGGAGGTGCTGGCCGAGCACCGCCCGGGCGTCGTCTTCCACGCCGCCGCCTACAAGCACGTCGGGATGATGGAGCTCAACCCCGTCGAGGCGGTGCGCAACAACGCGCTCGCCACCCGGCTCGTCGCGCGGATCGCCGGCGAGGCGGGCGTCGGCACCTTCGTGCTCGTCTCGACCGACAAGGCGGTCAAGCCCGCCACGGTGATGGGGGCGTCGAAGGCGCTGGCCGAGTGGGCGGTCGAGGCCGCCTCGACGCGCCACCCGGGCACCCGGTACGCGACCGTGCGCTTCGGCAACGTGCTCGGCTCGTCGGGCTCGGTGGTGCCGATCTTCCGCCGCCAGATCGCGGCCGGCGGACCGGTCACGGTGACCGACGAGCGGATGACGCGGTACTTCATGACGATCCCGGAGGCCGTCCAGCTCATCATCCGCGCGGGATCGCTCAGCGGCCGCAGCGGCGCGGTCTACGTGCTCGACATGGGCGAGCCGGTGGCGATCGTCGACCTCGCGGAGGCCATGATCCGCCTGTCGGGCCTCGAGCCCGAGCGCGACATCGCGATCGAGATCGTCGGGCGCCGGCCCGGCGAGAAGCTCCACGAGGAGCTGTTCAACCCGGACGAGCGCCCCCATCCGACGGCCGCCGAGCGGATCGTCCGCGCCGAGCGCGGATGGCCTCGATCCGGCGTGGGTCGAGCACACCTTCGGCGAGATCAACCTGCTCGCCCTCGAGGGCGACGCCGCCGGGATCGCCGCGCGGGTGGCGGAGCTCGGCTCCGCCCGGGGCGTCGCCGCGCCCGGCGGGGCGGCGCCGGACGCCCGCAGCCTCACCTAGACTCCGGCGCGCCATGGGCCCCGTTCTCGCCGTCTCGCTCCGGAGCTTCGTCCAGGACGCCGGAGCCTACGCCGGGCTCGCCGCGATCCTCGGCCTCGCGGTGCTCGCGCTCCTGTACTTCGCCCAGGCGCGCGAGGTCAAGCGCGCTGCGCGAGTGGGCCGGCCGCTCCCCGGAGCGGGCCCAGGAGCTCGAGGAGCGGGTGATCGCCCAGGCCGAGGAGGCCCGCCGGGTCGCCGCCGCGCCCGCCGCGGCGGGCGCCGGACGGCCGGCGGCCGCGGCACGGTCGCCGGCCGCGGCGCCGCGCGACCGCCGGCGCGCGGTCCCCTCGCCCGCGACCCCGGCCGCCGCGCCGCACGCGCCGTCGGCGGCCGAGCTGACGACCGTGACCCGCCCGCCGCCGCCGGTCGCCGCCGGCCCGCCGCCGCCCCTGCCGGCCGCCGCGCCGCGTCTCGGAGCGCCGCCGCTGGGCTCGGCGACTCCCGCGCCCGCCCTGTTCGCTCCCACACCCACGCCGCCCTCCGCCGCCCCCGGGAGCGCCACCGGCGCCACGAGCCGGAACGCCTCGGCGGTGACGCCGCCGGAGGCCGCGCCGGCGCCGCAGCGCGTCCAGCCCGCCGCCGCCACGGCGGCCGCGGCGACGCAGGTGGTCCCGGCTCCGCCGCGTCCCGCCTCGACGGGGAACGGGAGCGGCGCCCCGCCCCCGACGCCGGCCCCCGCCCGCCGTGCGGCGGCGTCCCGGACCCGTCGCGACGGGCCGCTGCTGCCGGACGACGCCACGATCCCGCCCCGGCGCGCGCCGGCCCCGCGCGGCCCGGGCGGCGGATCCTCCCGGCGGCGCACGATCCTGCTCGTGGCCGCCGGCCTCGTCGTCGCCGCGGCGGCGGCCTTCGCCGTGATCCAGCTCACCTCGTCGTCCTCCAACGACTCGTCGAGCTCCGCGCCGGCGGCGAAGGTGAAGGGCGGCGGCCGCCAGGGCAAGCCGGGCGGCTCGTTCTCGCGCGGCGCCGTCACGGTGTCGGTCCTCAACGGCACGCCGGTCGCCGGCCTCGCCAACGGGGTGGCGAGCCAGCTCGTCCAGCGGGGCTTCAACCGCGGCGCGGTGACCAACGCGCCCGACCAGCAGCGCTCGGCGACCGTGGTCTCCTACCTCCCCGGGCACCGCCGGGAGGCGGCCGAGGTGGCGCGCGCCCTGCGGATCGCGGCGGCCGTCGAGCCGGTGGACGCGAACACGCGCGCCGTGGCCTGCCCGCCGCCCGCGGCGTGCAAGGCCGCGGTGATCGTCACCGTCGGGTCCGACCGGACCGGCTGAGCCGGGCGCCGGGCGCCGGCGGCGCGATGCCCCCCTCGTTCCTCGACCTCCCACCCCGGAGCGCGAAGCCACGCGAGACGGGGATCACCCACGTGCTCGACAAGCGGCCTCTCGGTGGCCGAGGTCGACGGGCTGGTCGAGGTCGCCGGCGCGAGCGTGGACCTCGTCAAGCTCGGCTGGGGCACCGCGCTGGCGACCGGGAACCTCGAGGCCAAGCTCGCCCGCTACCGCGCGCACGGGCTCCCGGTCGTGCTCGGCGGCACGCTCACCGAGCTCGCGATCGCGCCAGGACCGCCTCGACGGCCTCGTCGACTGGCTCCGGAGCTCGGCGCTGCGCGCACGTCGAGGTCTCCGACGGCACGATCGCGCTCCCGCACGAGCGCAAGCTCGAGCTGATCGCGCGGCTGGCGGAGGAGTTCACCGTGCTCTCCGAGGTCGGGAGCAAGGACGAGCAGCGGATCATGGCCCCCTACCGCTGGGTCGAGCTGATCGAGGCCGAGCTCGCGGCCGGCGCCTGGACGCGTGATCGCCGAGGCGCGGGAGTCCGGCACCGCCGGCATCTACCGGGCCGACGGCGAGGTGCGGATGGGCCTGATCGACGAGATCGCCCACGCCGTCGACCCCGGCCGGATGATCTTCGAGGCGCCCCGCAAGGCGCAGCAGGTGTGGTTCCTGCGCCGCTTCGGCGTCCGAGGTCAACCTCGGCAACATCGCGCCCGCCGACGTGCTCTCGCTGGAGACGCTGCGCCTCGGGCTGCGCTCGGACACCGCGTCGATGGAGCCACCCCCCGCCGGCGGACGATGATCCTGCTCGCCCGTCACGGCGAGACCGACGACAACGTCCCGCCGCTCCGCTTCCAGGGCCGGCTGCGACACGCTGCTCAACGCCACCGGCCGCCGCGCAGGCGGCTGAGCTCGCCGAGCGGCGTGCGGGGCGAGGAGATCGCCGCGCTGTACTGCAGCGATCTGACCCGCGCGCAGCGAGACCGCCGAGATCGGTGGGCGCACGTCCTCGGTCTCGATCCGGTGGTCGACGCGCGGCTTCGCGGAGGGCGACCGCGGCCGAGTGGGAGGGGCGCCTGATGGACGACGTCGCCGCGCGAGGAGCCGGAGGCGCTACGCCGCCTGGCGGCGCGGCGGGGCCGGCTGGCGCTTCCCGGGCGGCGAGTCGCTGCGGAGCACTCCGACCGGGTCGTCGCCGGCCTCGCCGAGGTCACCCGCCGCGGCCCGCTGCCCGCGCTCGTCGTCTGCCACGGCGGCTCGATCCGCGTGGCGCTGTGCCGCGCCGACCGCCGCGGCCTCGACGCCTTCCACGAGCTGGCCGTCCCCAACGCCGCCGTCGTCCGGCTGTGAGCCGGGGCGCGCGGGCCGGCTTCGCGCTGCTCGTCGCGGCCACCCTCGGCGCGTTCTTCGTCACCCAGCGCCTCAAGACCACCGATCCGGTGGTGATCGGCGTGCGCACGCTCGGCTTCTTCTCGCCGGTCGGCGCGGGCGCGCAGCGCTCGACCTACGTCTCCTTCTTCCTGCAGCGGGACGACGACGTGACCGTGACCGTCGTGGACGCCGGCGGCGACCGCGTCCGGACCCTCGCGGACGGCCGCGCCGTGCCGGCGCGGACCCGCGTCGCGTTCCGCTGGGACGGCCGGACCGAGGACGGCCGCCGCGCCCCGGACGGCGCGTACTTCTTCCGCGTCGGCCTGGCCCGGCAGGGGCGCTCGCTCACGCTGCCCTTCCCGCAGGATCTCGACACGCGCCCGCCCCGGCCGGTGGTCGTCCGCGTGGAACCCGAGCACGGCGCGGGCCCGCTCCTGCTCCCCCGCGACGGGGGGCTCGAGGCCACCGCGGTCTTCCGGGGCACCAAGGGCCGCCGCGCGCGCGGCCTCGTGATCCGCACCGACGTGCGCCCGGCGCGCGTCGTCCGCCGGATCTTCGTGGGGGCGGACCGGCGCCGGTTCGCCTGGGACGGCCTGATCGGCGGCCGCCCGGCGCCCGACGGCACCTACCTGCTGGGGCTCTTCCTCCTCGATCGCGCCGGCAACCCCGGCACCTTCCCCGCCCGGCTGCCGCCGGTCCCCGGCGAGATCCGGACCCGCCCCGGGGTCACGGTGCGGCGCCTCGGCGCCTCCGCGCCGTCCGGGGTCGTGAGCGCCGGGCGGGTGGCGACCTTCCGGGTCGACGCGCGCGGCGGCCGCTACGCCTGGGCGCTCCGCCGGGCGGGCAGCGGTCGGGCGCTGGCCCGGGGGGCCGGACGGGCGGACCGCCTGCGCCTCCGCCTCCCGCGGCGCTCGCGCGGCCTTCACCTGCTCACGGTCGCGGCGGCCGGGCGGCGGATCACCGTGCCGCTCGCGGTGCGCGCCGCGGCCGCCCGGGTGCTCGTCGTCGTGCCGACGATGACCTTCCAGGCGCTCAACCCGGTCGACGGCGACGGCGACGGCATCCCGAACACGCTGCCGAACGGCGGCCCCGCGCCGCTCGACCGCGTCTACGCCCGCACGCCGCCGGGCGTCTCGGCTCAGGTCGCGCCGGTGCTGCGCTTCCTCGACGCCGAGCGCCTGCCCTACGACCTCACGACCGACGCCGCGCTGGCGCGCGCGGAGGGCCCGCGCCTCGACGCCCAGACCGGGGTCGCGCTGATCGGCGAGGAGCCGTGGCTCACGGGGCCGCTGGCCGCGGCGCTGCGGCGCTTCACCCGTCGCGGCGGGCGCATCCTCACCTTCGGCGTCGGGGACCTCCGGCGCACCGCGCTCCTTGCGGGCGGCGCGCTGCGCCGACCCACGCCGCCGGCCGCGGTGGACGCCCTGCGCGGGCGGAGCGGGCCGCTCGTGCGACGCCCGGCGGAGGTGCTCGCCTACCAGGACGAGATCGGCCTCTTCCGCGGCACGAGCGGGGGCTTCGGGACGTGGCCCGCGAGCCGGCGCCTGGTCGCCGTGACCGGCGGCGGGCGGATCGTCTCGGCGGCCGGCCCGCAGGCCGGCGTGGCGATCATCGCCGCCTGGCGCCTGGGCCGCGGCCTGGTGATCCGGACCGGCCTCCCCGGGTTCCAGGCGCGCCTGGGGCGCGACCTGGACAGCCAGGCGCTGGTTCGCCGCGCATGGACGATCCTGCGCGGAGGGTGATCGTGCCCGGGCCCTGCGTGCTGCACGTCGCCCCGCATCCCGACGACGAGGCCCTCGGCGCGCCCGCGACCCTGCTCGTGCTGCGGGACGCCGGGCACCGGGTCGTGAACCTCGCGCTCGGGCTCGGGCGGCCGGGGCAGGAGGCGCGGCGGGAGGCCGAGGTCCTCGAGGCCTGTCGGCGCGCCGGGTTCGCGCTCGAGATCGCCCGCGACGCCCCGACGACCGGCGACGCCGGTCTGGCCGCGTGGGCGGCGGCCCGGATCGACGCGGCGCTCGACGCGCACGCGCCGGCGCTCGTGGTCGGGCCGGCGCCGTCGGACGCGCATCCGCGCCACGCCGCGGTGGGCGCCGGCCTGCGCGACGCGGTGGCCCGCCGCGGCGCCGGAGGGCCGCGCCTGTGGCAGTGGAGCCTGTGGTCGACGCTCCCGGGGCCGACGCTCCTGGTGCCGTTCGGCGCGGACCGGCTGGCCGAGGCGACCCACGTGCTCGCCGCCCACCGCAGCGAGATCGCCCGCGCGGACCTCGCGCGCCTGCTCCGAGTCCGGGCGGAGCTCGCGGCCGTGACCGGGCCGGAGCTCGTGCTCGGCTTCGGCGGGGCCCACGGGCTCGACGAGCCCTACGCGGAGCTCCTCGTGGGCCCGGCCGGCGAGCGGCGTCGCGTGGTCGACGTCGCCGTTCCGTTTCGCGGCGACGGCTGATTCCGGGAGGCCCGGCCGACGGGCCGCCACGTCGGCCTCACGCGCGTGCCCGGGCCGGTATGGAGCGGGTGGGAGCGGCCGGGCTCCCGGTTGACGCCGGGGCCGGGTGGTGAAGAGGATCGCGACCCGTGGACACCGCCACGCGCCCCGCCCGTCCCGCCCGGCGCTTCGCCGGCCTCCTGTGGGCCCTCGCGGCCCTCGCCCTCGCCGCGCCGGGCGCGGCCCGGGCCGCCGACATCACGGGCACGTGGGACATCACCGGGAACCTCGTCGCGCAGCAGTGGACCTTCACCGCGGGCACCGGCACGCTCGCGGGCGAGGGCAAGGGCGGCAGCTACACCTGGCCGATGGCGGGGACGATCGCCGGGAACGCCGTCAGCGTCACGACGAAGTACCGCGAGACGACCTACACGGCCTACTTCCGCGGCACCGTCTCCGCCGATGGGACCACGATGTCCGGCCTGTGGTCGACGAGCCCCAGCGGGCCCGGCCTGTACGAGTGGAGCGCCAAGCGCCGCGGCGCCGGACCGGGGGGCGGGGGCGGGAAGCGCGCCACCGGCACGCGCGTCTCCTGCAACCGCGGCCCGCTGCCGACCGACGACTTCGCGTGCACCGTCGAGGTCGGGGACGGCGGGTCCTCGCCCACGAACCCGACCGGCACGGTGACGTTCACCAGCACCCGCGGGAGCTTCCGCTACGGGACCCAATGCACGCTGAAGCCGACGCCCTCGTCCGGGAGCGTGTCCGCCTGCACGGTGACGTGGATCCCGCCGGTGGGCGGCCTCGAGGCCGGCAACCAGCCGGACCTCGTCGCGAGCTACCCGGGGGACGCCGACCACGCGGCGAGCTCCGGCGGGACGCAGCCGAAGATCGCGATCGGCTACACCGTCCCCTTCCCGCCGACCGCCGCGGACTGCTCGAAGGCGGCGGCGGACGCGGCGTCGATCGCGAAGAAGAGGCGCATCCGGCGCGGCCGCGAGCCGCCGCGGCCGCACGCGGCGCTGAACACCTACAACTACTCGACGAAGGACGAGAGCTGGGGCAACTGGCTCTACTACAACGCGGCGACGTGCAAGAACGGCGCGGCGGGCTGCTCGGCTACGCGGTGAAGGGAACCGGCGTGGGGCTGCCGATCGTCTACAACGGGGCGCTGCGTTCGACATCGAGCCGGTGACCCGCGTGATGGGCACGACCTGGGGCGAACAATGTCGTGATCCTGCCGACCGGCTTCATCCTCTACAAGGCCGGCGAGAACATCGTCGAGACGTCCGACAAGGCGCAGAAGGACCCGCCGGACCGCCGCTTCCGCGTGTACGCGAAGGTCAAGCGGACGCCGCGGGTCACGATCCGCTCGGGCGCGGCCTCTCGCGCGGCGGCGCGGCGGCGCTCGGCCGGCTGCTGCACCGCGCAACTCGCGGCCGCGGCGACCGGGAAGGCGCTCGGCGCCACGATCGACAAGGCCGGCGGGGCCCTGAAGGCGAAGAACCGCACGTGGCAGGGCCGTCAGGTCCGGCTCGCGCGGCGCTACGCGACGACGTTCGCCCGCCAGCTCGGCGCGCTCCCCGGCCTCCGGGCGAAGGCCGCGAGGGCGGTCGGTCGTGCGCCGCAGTTCGCCCGGGCCCCCTCGCGCCGGGCGGTCCTGAAGGCCCAGGCCAGGGTACGCCGCGACGGCCTGCCGCGCCGGCTCGTGACGCGGCTGAAGCGCCTCGGGTTCGACGCCGCGGACCTGCGGAACCTCCGGCGTGCGGCGGGGAAGGCGAAGCTCGACGGCGACCTCACGCCGCTGCGCCTGCTCACCGAGCCGAAGGTCGACGACGGCTACCGCGCGAGCGCCTCGTACTTCCGCATCTGGCTGAACTCGCCGCAGGTCATCGCGGCGTCGCGGCTGAAGTAGCGCGCGGGCGGCTCGACCGGCGTCAGCCCTCCGCGGCGCCGGCCTCCCGTGCGGCCGCCGGCACGTCGCCCGCGTCGACGACCCCGGCGGCCTCCAGCCGCCGCCACAGCGGCGCGTCCTGCCGCGGCGCCGTCTGCGCCAGCGCCCAGGCCCGCAGGTCGAGATCGGGGGCCGTCCGGGCACCGGCGCTCGCGCGCAGCGCCGCGACCCACTCGTCCACGCCGGCGCAGCGGGTCACCGCGCGGTCCCAGGTCAGCACGCCGGACAGCATCGGCGCGATCGTGCGCCGTCCGAGCCGCGCATACTTGACGATCCGCTGCGGGAGGCCGGCGTCGTTGAACGGGTCGCCGGCGCGGAACGGGACGATGCCGACGTCGGCACAGAGGATCACCCGGGCCGCGGCCTCGTCGTCCAGGCGGCCGAGCCAGACGAGGTTGGGCAGCGCCCGGCAGACGGCGAAGTCGGGGTCCGCGCGGCACTCGTCCGGGTGGGTCTCGCCGACGAGCAGGAGCGTGAGCTCCGGCATCGCCTTCGCCACGCCGCGCAGCAGCGCCCAGTCCACCCGGCGGCCGAGGTGACCGAGCGAGACGGCCACGATCGCCGCCGCGGGGTCCGGGGCCGGGAAGGTGTCGTGCGGCGGCGGTACGACGGCGGCCGCCCGCCCCGCCTCCCGCTCGAGGTCGGCGAGGGCGTCGCTCGCCGCGAAGGTCCAGTCCGCGCGGTCCGCCGCGGCGGCGTGGAAGGCGGCGAGCCGGTCCCGGCGTCGCGGCGGGGCGTCGAGCGCGTGGTCGTAGCGGTCCCACAGCGAGTACCAGAGCGCGGCGCGCGGGTGGCGCTCGAGCAGCCCGGCGGCGAGCGGCCACTGGAGGGGGTGGAACATGACCACGACGCGAAGGTCACCCGCCAGGCGCAGCCGCCGCGCGCTGCCCCGCGCCACGCTCCGCGCGGCCCGCGGCGGCATCCGCCCGTAGACGCCGTACGGGACGCGCCCGGGCTCGAGCGCGGCGACCCGCGGCGCGCGGAGGAGGTCGCGCGCGAGGTCGCCGAGGATGAACGTCTCGAGCCGGCGCGGAAGGAGCAGGAGCGCGGTCGGACCGTCCACGCCGGCGGACGCTACCGGCTGCCGCCCGTGCCCACGGCCCGCCGCCCGTCGGCGCGGGTAGCGTCCCCGGCGCCGTGTCCGCCTACCTCAAGCGCCTGCTGAGCACGGCGGCGGCCTACCAGGTCGCCGACGTCGTCTCGAAGCCCATCGCCGTCCTGCTGCTGCCGGTCTACACGCGGAAGCTGACGCGGGCCGACTACGGGACGGCGGAGCTGCTCATCGCGATGGTGATCTTCGGCAGCATCGTCGTGCGGCTCGGCATCGGCGAGGCCTTCGTCCGCTTCCACTACGAGCAGGCGGACGACGCGGGTCGCAACGCGCTGGCGCGCCGCGCGGTGGGCTTCCTGCTCGCCGTCTCCAGCGCGGTCGCGCTCCTCCTGCTCGCCTTCGCCGGGCCGCTGTCGGAGGTCGTCCTCGACCGGCGCGACGCGACGCTCTTCTCGATCGCGGTGCTCGGCCTGTGGGCCTTCTCCAACCTCGAACTGGCCTACGCCCTGCTCCGCGTCGAGGAGCGCAAGCGGGCCTACGCGATCGCCTCGCTCACCAACGTGCTGCTGACGGTCGCCCTGACGGTGTGGCTCGTCGTGTTCCGCGACGAGGGCGCGCGCGGCCTGCTGCTCGGCAACTACGCGGCCTCGACGGTCGTCCTCCTCGGCCTCTGGTGGGCGCTGCGCGGGCGCCTCGTGCCGCGCGGCGCCCCCGCGCACGATCTCGGCACGCTGCTGCGCTTCGGCCTGCCGACGGTGCCGGCCGACGCGAGCGTCTTCGCGCTGAACCTCGTCGACCGCTGGTACCTCTTCCACCAGCAGGGCGCGGCGTCCGCCGGGCTCTACTCGCTGGCGGTGAAGCTCGCGGGCGTGGTCGTGTTCGCGGTGCGCGGCTTCCAGTACGCCTGGCCGCCGCTCGCCTACTCGGTGACCGACGACGACGAGGCGCGGCGCGTCTACGCCTTCGTCACGACGTACTACGTGCTCGTCACCGGCGTCGTCGTCGCCGGCCTGGCGCTGCTCGGGCGCTGGCTCGTCCGCCTGCTCGCCGCGCCCTCCTACTTCCCGGCCTACGAGGCGATCCCGTGGGTCGCGCTCGGCTGGGCGCTCTACGGTCTCTTCCTCATCTTCGTCGTGATCGCGGGCCGGGCGCGCGTCACCACGCGCAACTTCCCGGCGGCGCTCGCCGGCCTGGCGGTCAACGTCGTCCTGCTGGTGGCGCTCGTCCCGCCGCTCGGCATCGCGGGCGCCGGCGTCGCGCTCGCGGGCGCCTACGTCGTGATGCTCGTGGTCATGCGCCTGCTCACGCGAGGGCTCTTCGTCGTGCCGATCGAGTGGGGCCGGATCGCCCACGTCGTCGCCGTGGCCGGGGGGGTCGCGGTGGCCGGCGATCTGCTGCTGCCCACCTCGGGCGCCGTGGGCCTCGCGGCGCGCCTCGTGGCGCTCGCCGCCGTGCCGCTCCTCCTGGTCGTCACCCGGTTCTTCCGCCCCGAGGAGGTCGCGCAGATCAGGGGCCTGGCTCGCCGGGCGCGCCCGGCGCGCGGTGGCGGTTGAACCGCTCGGCGGCCTCGCGCAGCCCCTCGCCGCGCGCGGGGTGCAGGGTCGCGGCGACGTGGCGGCGGTAGCGGACGGCGTCGTGGCCGGGCAGCACGGTCGCGGCGAGGGCGCGCACCGCGTAGGCCCAGGCGGTGAGCAGGCGGACGGCGAGCGCGGTGGCGCGTCCGTGGTGGGTGCGCAGGTAGCGCTCGCGCCCGCGGGCCATCTCCACGATGCGCCGCTCGGGCACCTCGCCCGTCGAGAGCTGCTCGTGGTGGACGGCCTCCGCGGCGGGCACGTACAGCGTGGCCCAGCCGGCGTCGCGCAGGCGCCGGCAGAAGTCGACCTCGTCGGAGTACACGAAGTACGCCGGGTCGAGCCAGCCGACCCCCGCGGCCGCCTCGCGCCGCACCAGCAGCGCGGCCGACTGCGCCCAGTCGACCTCGCGGGTGCTCGTCCCGGTGCTCTGCACGGTGAGCCGGCGGTGGAGGAAGAGCGCCCCGGACAGCGCCGTGCCGAGCCCGGGGAAGCGCCACGCCGACGGATAGGGGACGCCGGCCGGGGTGAGCAGCCGGGCGCCGGCCGCGCCCGCGCCGGAGTGCGCGTCGAGCGCGTCGCGCAGCGCCGCGGTGGCCCCGGGACGGAGCTCGGCGTCCTCGTTGAGCAGCAGCGCGAAGCGGCCGCGCGCCCGCTCCAGGAGCAGGCTGTCGTTCGCCGCCTTCCCCGTGCGGCGGTCGAGCGCCACGACCTCGTCGACGGCCGGGTGGGCGCGCGCCGCGGCGGCCGAGCCGTCGGTCGAGGCGTTGTCGAGCACCAGCGCCTCGGTGGCGAAGGGGACGGCCGCGCGCTCCCGCGCGACGGCGTCGAGGCAGGCGAGCAGCAGCTCGCGCTGCTCGGTCTTGACGATGCAGTAGGTGACCTCGACGTCGCACCGGACCGCCATCATGCCGCGCGTGCGGTGCGCGTCCACGTCGTCGACCCCTCGGCGTACACGCCGCCCTACGACCACGCGCTCTGCGCGGCGCTCGCCCGTGCCGGCGCCGACGTCGACGCTCCTCACGAGCCGCTTCGGCTACGGCGAGGTCCCGCCCGCGGAGGGCTACGCCGTCGCGAGCCCTTCTACCGGCCGCCAGCCGGGCGCGCCGGGGTCGCGCGCCGCGCCGCGCCGCCAAGCTGGCCGCAGCACGTCCCGGACATGCTGCGCTACCGCCGCGCCGCGCGCGAGCGCCGACGTCGTGCACTTCCAGTGGCTCGACCGTGCAGCCGCTCGACGTCCACCTGCTGCCGCGCGCGCGGCCCGTCGTCCTGACCGCCCACGACGTGCTGCCGCGCGAGCCGCGGCCCGGGCAGCGGCGCGCCCAGCGCCGGCTGTACGCGCGCGTCGACGCGGTCGTCGTGCACTCCGAGCACGGGCGCGACCGCCTGGTCGGCGAGCTCGGGCTCGGAGCCGGACGCGTCACGTGATCCCGCACGGCGCCTTCGCGCACCTCGCCGCGCCGCGCGCGACCCGCGCCGCTGCCGGCGGAGCTCGCCGCGGTCGAGGGCCCGGTCGTGCTGTTCTTCGGCCTGCTGCGCCCCTACAAGGGCATCGACGTGCTGCTGCGAGGCCTGGCGCGGGATCGGCGGACGCCGAGCTGTGGATCGTCGGCATGCCGCGGATGGACATCGCGCCGCTGCGCGCCGCCGCGCCGCCCGGCGTGCGGCTTCGTGCCGCGCTTCGTCGCCGACGCCGAGCTGCCCGGCGTTCTTCCGCCGCGCCGACCTCGTCGTGCTGCCCTACCGCGAGATCGACCAGTCCGGGGTGCTGTTCGACCGCGCTGGCGTTCGGGACGCCGCTGCTGCTCAGCGACGTCGGCGGCTTCCCCGAGGTCGCCGCGACGGGCGCCGCGCGCAGCTCGTGCCGCCCGGCGACCCGACGCGCTGCGCGCGGCGCTGCGCGCGCTGCTCGGCGACCCGGCGCGGCGGCGAGCGCGCTGGCGGCGCGGCCGGCCCGCGCGGCGGCCGCGGCCGGCACGTACTCCTGGGACGCCGCGCGCGCGGCACCACCTCGCGCTCTACGGCATCGCTGGCCGGCGATCCGCGCCGTGACCGCGCTCGCGATCGCCTTCTGGGTCTGCGGCCGGCCTGCTCGTCTACGCGCAGGTCGGCTACGGGCTGCTGCTGGCCGCGCTCGCGCGCGTGCGCGGCGTCCGGCGCCGCGCCGTCGCGGCGCCGGACGCGGGCGCTGCCCATCGGTCTCGCTGATCGTCGCCGCCTACGCCGAGGCAGACGGTGATCGCGGCGAAGGTCGCCAACGCCCTCGCGCTCGACTACCCGCGCGACGCGGCTCGAGGTCATCGTCGCCTGCGACGGCTCCGACCGACGCGCACCGCCGGCGCGCGCGCGCGCGGCCGGCGCCGACGTCGTGCTCGAGCTGCCGCGCGGCGGCAAGGTCCGCGCGCAGGACGCCGCCGTCGCAGCGCGCGCCGCGGCGAGATCGTCGCCTTCTCCGACGCCAACGCGCTGTGGGAGCCCGACGCGCTGCGCGCGCTCGTCGCCGCCGTTCGCCGACCCGCGCGTCGGCTACGTCTGCGGGCAGGTGCGCTTCGTCAACGACGCGGGCGGCACCAACCAGGAGGGCCTCTACTGGCGCTACGAGATGGCGGCTGCGCGGCGCTGGAGTCGCGGCTGCGCTCGGTCACCGCCGGCAACGGCGCGATCTACGCGACCCGCCGCGAGGCCTACCTCGTGGTCGACCCGGTCATGGGCCACGACCTCTCGTTCCCGTTCAACATGGTCAAGCGCGGCTGGCGCGCGGTCTACGCGCCGGCGCGCGCGGGCGAGCGAGAAGATGGTCCCGACGATCGAGGGCGAGTTCGCGCGCAAGCGGCGGATGATGAGCCACGCCTGGCCGATCGTCCTGCGCGGCGGCATGCTCTCGCCGCGCGGCTACCCGCCGCTCTACGCGCTGATGATCCTCTCGCCACCGCGTGCTGCGCTACGCGACGCCGTTCCTGCACCTCGCTCGCGCTCGCGGCGAGCATCGCCCTGGTCGCGATCGGGGCGGGCGCGGTGTACGTCGTCGCGCTCGCGCTGCAGGTCGCGCTGCTCGCCGCGGCGCTGCTCGCGCGCGGCCGTCCGCGCGCGCGCCGCTGCTGGTCGCGCGCTACTACGTGCTGACCACGGCCTCGCTCGCCGCCGGGCTGTGGGACTGGCTGCGCCACGGCACGCCGGCGGGCTGGGAGCCGCCGGAGGGGACGCGCTGATGGCGCCGCCGCGCCCTGGACCTGCGTCGTCGCGCGGCGCTCGGGCTCGGTCGCTGCGCCGCTCCGCTCGTCGCGCTCGCTGGCGCTGCGGCGATCCGCCTCGAGTCGCCCGGGCACCCGATCTACCGCCAGCGCCGCGTCGGGCGCGGACGGGCGCGCCGTTCGACGATCGTACAAGCTGCGCACGATGGTCGCCGGGCGCCGAGCACATGGGGGCGGGGCTCGCCGTCGACGAGGGCGACCCGCGCATCACGCGCGTCGGCGCGCTGCTGCGCCGCACCTCGCTCGACGAGCTGCCGAACCTCGTGCAACGTGCTGCGCGGCGAGATGTCGATCGTCGGCCCGCGCCCGACGGTCCCGGTGCCAGGTCGAGCAGTACACCGAGCGCCAGCGCGGGCGCCTCGCGGTCAAGCCCGGGATCACCGGCTGGGCGCAGGTCAACGGCCGCGCCTCGCTGCCGTGGCCCGAGCGCATCGAGCTCGACCTCTGGTACGTCGAGCACCGCTCGCTCGCGCTCGACCTGCGGATCCTCGCCCGCACGGCCGCGGATGGTGCTGGGCGGGCACGGCCTCTACAAGGGCGAGACCGGGGGCTGGGGGCGCTGAGGCGGCCGCCGCTCCCCGACGCCGGGCCGCCGGCATGCTGCTGACCGGCGTCGGCAAGCGCTACGACATCGTCTCGGCGTTCGCGCCAGCACACGCACGCGTCGTCGCCGCGGACCCCAACCCGCTCGCGCCCGGCGCAGTACGCCGCCCACGTCCGCACGCGCGGTGCCGCGGATCGACGACCCCGGCTACGTGCCGGCGCTCGCGGCGCTGTGCGCCGAGCCACGGCGTCGGCGCCGTGGTCCCGCTGACCGACCTCGACATCGAGGTGCTGGCCCACGCCCGCGCCGAGGGCGCTGCTGCCGGCGCTCGTGCCCGATCCCGAGGTCGCCGCCGCGACCTACGACAAGTACGAGACGCACCTGCTGCTCGAGCGGCTCGGGCTGCCCTCGCCGCCGACCGTGCTGCCCGGGCGAGCCGCGTCGCGAGCCTACCCGGTGATGGTCAAGCCGCGCCAGGGCTCGGGCGCCCGCTCGATCCACCCGGCCCACGACGCCGCGGCAGGCCGCGCTTCTTCTCGCGCTACGTCGACGAGCCGGTGATGGTGCAGCGGCTGATGGACGGGCCGGAGTTCTCGATCGACTGCCTCTGCGACCCCGACGGCCGCTGCCTGAACGCGATCCCGCGCACGATGCTCGAGTCGCGCGGCGGCGAGTCGATCAAGGGCACGGTGATCGACGACCGCGAGCTGGTCGACCTCGGCCGCGCGCGTCGTGGAGGCGCTCGGCGTGCGCGGCCCGTGCACCGTGCAGGCGTTCCGCGACCGCGAGATCGGGCTCGGCATCACCGACGTCAACACCCGCTTCGGCGGCGCCTTCCCGGCGCCGGTCGTACGCCGCGCTGCCCGGGCCGCACCTACCCGGAGCTGATCGTGCGCGATGGCGCGCGGGGAGCGGATCGAGCCGCACGTCGGCGAGTTCCGCGCCGGCGGCACGTTCACGCGCTACTTCTGGCAGCTCGAGCTCGACGCGGAGATGCGGCCGACCGGCCGCGACATCGTCGACCCGCCGGGCCCGCCGGCGCCGCGCTGAGCCGGGGGAGGCCGACCCCGCGCCGACCCGGCCCGCGCCGCGCCCGCGCCCGGGGCCCGACCGCCGACCCCGCCCGGTCGGCGCCCTACTCCGGCTGGGGGATGTACTCGGGGGCCTTGAGCGTGTAGGTCTCGCGGAAGGCGCGGATGGCGTCGAACACGCCGGGATCGAAGCGCGGGCAGGCGAGGAGGTGGCCCCACGCGGTCGCGGCGACGGCGTAGGGCATGTTCGTCGGGTTCTCGAACAGCTGGAGGTACTCGCCGCCCCCGTAGCTCCCGACCGACTCGTTGAACAGGGTGGCGAGCTGGCCGACCTCGCGCCTCGGCGTGCCCGGCCGGTACTGGATCTGGATGCGGCCGTGCTCGAGCGAGTGGACGAGCTGCTCCTTCGGCGGAGCGCCCTGGCCGGAGTAGTCGCCGTCGGACGCCGGCGTCGGGTTGTGGTTGCCGAAGGTCGGCGGGTTCGTCTTGTAGGCGACCTTCGCGGTCGTGTGGCTGCGGAACCGGTTGGCCTGCGGGTAGCTGCGGACGGTGCACCCGGCGGCGCGGGCGGCCGTGGCGAGGTCGGTGACCTTGCGCGCCGGGATGGCGACCTCCCCGGCTCCGCTGCCGCCCGCGGGCTTGGACGAGTCGCCGCCGGAGACGACCGCGACGACGAGGGCGATCGCCGCCGCGGCCACGACCGCGCCGGCGAGCCCGAGCCGCAGCCGCCGCGCACGGGCGGTGGCGCGGGCGGCCTCCGCCTCCTGCGCCTGCCGCTCACGGCGGCGACGCTCCTTCTCCTCGGCCCGGCTCGCCATCGGCCGGGAAGGCTAGATGGTCGGGTCGGCGAGCGCCGGGTCGCAATCCGCGCTGGAGGCACGAACGGCGCATCGAGGATCGTCCTGGGGCGTCCCGCCTCGCCCGTCCGCCGTCCGCCGTCCGACCGGCCGACCGGCCGCCCCGCGCGCCCGGCCGACCGCGAGTGTTGAGTTCCGCGCGATTATTCACCCGTTCTCGACACTCGCGGCTTCGTGCCGCGACCCGGCGGCACTCTCCGCTCGTCCGACCTGATGGCCGCCCTTCCCCGATGCCGTTGGCGGCCTGCCGCTCCGGCCGAACGGAGGGACCCCCGCGCCGGCTACCCGCGCGCCGGCCCGCCGCTCCGGCCGAACGGAGGGACGGCCGCGCCGGCTACCCGCTCGCGGCCCGCCGGGCTCCGCCCGCACGCCGCGCGCCGCCCGCCCGCCGGCCCGGCGCCGCCCGCCTCCGGCCGGTGCCGCTTCGCGCCCGCGGCTTCCAGCACTCTTCGACGAACGCCGCGATCTCGCCCGTGAGCCGCTCGGGCCGGGTCCGCAGCTCGAGGATCGAGTCGGCGTCGAGCAGGCGCCCGTTCGGCAGCTCGTCGGCGAGCAGGCCGGCGTCGGAGAAGGGGTGGACCGGGTCGCGGCGGTGCCCGACCACGAGCGCCGGGGCCGTGAAGGTCCGCCGCTCCTCGCGATGTGGGGCGACCCGGCCGAAGAAGAGGCCCTGCAGCACGGCCGCGCTCGGCGCCGGGTCCTGGCTCACCCAGTCGAGCAGGATCTCGCCGAGGAAGGGCACCCCGCGCCGCGGCGTGACCCGGCCGAGGGCGGCGAGGCCGCGCATCACGGGTTCGCCGAAGGTGAGCGCGCACATGAGCGGGGTGAAGGCGATGGCGCAGCCGAGCAGCGCCGCCTCCAGCACCGGCATCTCGATGATCATCCCGCGCAGGCGCTCGGGCGCGATCGACGCCACCTCGAGCGTGGTGTTGGCCCCGAGCGAGGCCCCGCCGACGACGGCCTCGTCGGCCTCGAGGTGGTCGAGCAGGGCGACCACCTCCCGCCCGTACTCCGCCATCGAGTAGCGCCACATCTCGTCGGGCCGATCGGACGCGCCGTGGCCCAGCGGGTCGAGGGTCACGACGCGGTTCCCGCGCGCGGCGAGCCCCCGGGCCAGCGGCTCCTGCATCTTCTGCGAGAAGAGCAGGCCGGGAACGAGGACGACGAGCCGGCTCCCCGTCCCGTGCTCCGAGTAGGCGATCCGGTGACCGTCGCGGACGAAGTGGGGCATGGCCCGAAGCATATGGTCTGGGACCAAGCGGATCGGCGCCCGGAGGCGCCGTCCATACCCGCCCCCTACGCGGCGGCCATGGCCCTGGCGGTGCGCTCGGCGAGGGCCATCACCGTGGCCATCGGGTTCGTGCCGGACGCCGTCGGGAACGCGCTCGCGTCGCCGATCCACACTCCCGGCGTGTCGTGCAGCTCGCCCCACGGGTTCGCGACGCTCGTCGCGGGGTCGGCGCCCATCCGGCACGAGCCCATCTGGTGCAGCGCGAAGGTCGCGTGCTCGTTCGGCGCCAGCGACGCGTCGTGCACGCCGGCGGCGAAGGAATCGAGGTCCTCGCCGCGGCGCCAGCGATGGATCCGGCGGTGCAGGGTGTAGATCTCCTCGGCGCCGGCCGCCTCGTGCAGCCGTACGAGCTCGACCAGGCCGCGGCGGAAGATGCGGTCGTCGAGCTCGTCGGCCAGCGCGTAGCGGTGGACCGCGTTGCCGTCGCGGTCGATCGTCACCTCGCCGTGGCCGCGGTCGCGGACGAGCAGGACGAAGCCGGCGGTCTCGGGGCTGCGGGCCATGTCGTCCTTGTGCTGCGCCCCCGATTCCCAGGGCACCGCCGAGCCGGCCACGCCGGGCGAGGCGTGCCCGCCCTCGATGAGGAAGCCGTGCCCGTCCTCGAGATCGGAGAACTCGTCGGAGAGGCCCGTCTGCGGCGCGCCCCACCAGCCGCGCTGGGGCTCCCCGTAGACGCCGTTGACGGCGGTGGCCGGGTGGAGGCGCAGGTAGCGGCCGACCGCCGGCCCGCCGATCCCCGAGCGGAGCAGGAGCGCCGGCGACTCGAGCGCGCCGCCGGCCGCGACGACCTGGGGGGCGCGGACGACGACCCGCGCCCGCCGCCCGTCGGCGTCCGCGTAGACGCCCTCCACGCCCGCGGCGCGCCCGCCCTCGGTCAGCACCCGCTCCACCCGGCAACGCACGAGAACCTCGGCGCCGTGGTCGACGGCGTCCATGAGGTAGGTCTTGAGCGTGCCCTGCTTGGAGCCGCTCTGGTCGCCGAACCCGAGCAGTCCGGCGGTGTCCGGGTCGTAGGCCGCGCGGTCCGCGTTCCGCGTGATGCGCCGGAACGCGTAGCCGAGCTTCTCGCAGCCCTCGTGGAGCCGCTGATGGGGCCCGTTGTAGTCCGAGCAGGCGTCGTTCACGCCGAGGCGCGCGAAGACGGCGTCGAGACAGGCGTCGTACTCCGGCCCGTCGAGGCCCTCGAGCCCGAACTCGCGCGCCCACTGCTCGCGGACCCAGGGGTAGGTGCGCAGGCAGTTCGTCCAGTTCACCGTCGTCCCGCCGCCGAGGTTCGAGCCGGCCATGAGCGCGACGGACCCGTCCTCCGTCGCCGTGATGCCCCCGCCGCGGTAGAGGTTCTCGTAGGCCCACAGCTCGAGCTGGTTGAAGTCCGCCTCGTTGAAGTAGCCGCCCATCTCCAGCACGACGACCCGCCGGCCGGCCTCCGCGAGGCGGCCGGCCAGGACGCCGCCGCCGGCGCCGGACCCCACCACGACCACGTCGGCCTCGAGCGTCAGCGCGTCGTCGCGCGGCACGACGGGGGTGATCGGCTTGGGGACCTCGGGCGGCGCCGCGCGCGGGCCCGGGTAGCCGATCGCCTCCCAGTTCGGGTTGCGCCCCGCGCTCGTCGGGCAGCGCGTAGAAGAGCAGCAGCGCGAGGCCCTTGAGCGCCTGGACGCCGGCCAGCGCCTCGGGCGAGGAGTCGGCGATCGCGTGCACGACCTGCTCGCGCCCGGGGAGGGGCAGGCCGCCGAAGCCCTGTGCGGCGAACGCGTCGAGGAGCTCCCGCGTCCCGTCGAGCTGCGCCTCGGGCAGGCCGGCGAGCGTCTGCTCCGCGACCGCCGGGATGCCGAGGTCCGACGCGCTGCGAGCGAAGAAGCCGCCCGGGTCGGCGTCGCGCTCGAGCGACGGCGCGAACGTGTCGCACAGGCTGGCGAGCGTGGCGCGCTGGATCTCGCTCAGGACGACGGTGACGGCCATGCGGCTCCTCTCTGAGGTTCGGCCGCCCATCCTAGATCCGCCCGATGGACGGTGTCACGGCTCCGGCGTAGGGTGGGCGGGCGATGCCGCGCGTCGTCCACGCCGCCTGTCCCCACGACTGCCCGGACGGCTGCGCGATGCTCGTGACCGTCGACGACGACGGCCGCGCGATCAAGGTGGCCGGCGATCCGGAGCACCCGATCACCGACGGCTTCCTGTGCGGGAAGGTGTCGAACTACCTCGATCGGGTCTACGGCGAGGGCCGGCTGCTGCGGCCGCTGATCCGCAGCGGGCCCAAGGGCGCGGGCGCGTTCCGCGCGGCGAGCTGGGACGAGGCGCTCGACCTCGTGGCCGGACGCCTGGGCGAGGCGGTCGCCGAGCACGGCGGCGAGGCGGTCCTGCCGTGGTCCTACATGGGGACGATGGGCGTGCTGCAGAGCGGGATCGTCCCCCACCGCTTCTTCAACGCCCTGGGCGCGAGCGAGCTCGAGCGGACGATCTGCGCCGACGCCGGCCTCGCCGGCACGGTCTCCGCGCACGGCGTCTCGCCGGAGGTCGACCCCGAGCGATGGCCGCGCGGCCCGCTACGTGGTCGCCTGGGGCTGGAACCCGATGTCCACCGCGCCGCACCTGTGGAAGCGGATCCTGGCCGCGCGCCGCGCCGGCGCCCGGCTCGTCGTCGTGGACCCGTATCGCAGCCGCACGGCCCGGGTCGCCGACGAGCACCTGCGCCCGGTGCCGGGCACCGATGCCGCGCTCGGCCTCGGGATGATGCGGGCGATCGTCGACGCCGGCCTGCACGCCGACGACTGGTGCCGCGCGCACGTCGCGGGGTACGACGACCTGCTGGCGGTTCTGCGGGAGTGGCCGGTCGAGCGGGCGGCCGGGGTCAGCGGGGTGCCGGTCGCCGACGTCGCGCGCGTCGGCCGCGCGTTCGCCGCGACCCAGCCGTCGCTCCTGCGCCTCGGCGTCGGCGCCCAGCGGCACGCCGGCGCCGAGGTCGCCTACCGCACCCTCGCCTGCCTGCCGGCGCTGGCCGGCTCCTGGCGGCACGAGGGCGGCGGCTGCTCCTACATCCCCACCGCGGCCGCCTCGGCATTGAGCACCGAGCCGCTCAAGGGCGCCGAGTGGCGGCCGCGCCCGGTGCGGCGGATCAACATGAGCGCCGTCGGCGCGGCGCTCACCGACCGCTCGCTCGAGCCGCCGGTCGCCGCGCTCGTCGCCTGGTCGGGCAACCCGGCGCAGGTCGCTCCCGACCAGGCACGGGTCCTCGCCGGCCTGCGCCGGGAGGACCTCTTCACCGTCGTGCTCGAGCAGGTGATGACCGACACCGCGCGCCACGCGGACGTCGTGCTGCCGGTCACCACCCAGCTCGAGCATCGCGACGCCCACTACTCGTGGGGCCAGCACTACCTGGCCTGGAACGAGCCGGCCATCGCGCCGCGAGGCGCGTCGCGCCCCACCTCCGACGTGTTCCGCGCGCTCGCGGCCCGCATGGGGCTCGAGCCGGCCGAGGCCTTCACCGAGGACGACGAGAGCATCCTCGAGCGGCTCTTCGCCGGCGACCCGGGCGGCGTCTCCCTCGCCGCGCTCCGCGCGCGCGGCTGGATGAAGCTCGACCTCGGCCAGGGGCCGGCGCCCCACGCCGAGGGCGCGTTCGGCACGGCCGACGGGCGCTTCCAGGTCCGCGCGGAGTGGCTCGCGGAGAAGGGGAAGGACCCGCGGCCCGGCTACGACCCGCCGGCCGAGGTGGCCGACACCGGGCTGGCCGCGCGCTTCCCGCTCTGCCTGCTGACCCCGAAGACGCACCTGTTCCTCAACTCGACCTTCGCCGACCAGGCGCGCCAGCACGCGGCGCAACCGCAGCCCTTCGTCGCGATCCATCCCGACGACGCCGCCGCCCGCGGCATCGCCGACGGCGATCGCGTGCGGGTCTGGAACGACCGCGGAGAGTTCCTCGTCCTCGCGCGGGTGAGCGACGACGCGCGCTCCGGCGTGGCCGTGGCCCCGATGGGCTGGTGGGCGCGCGATGCCCTCGCCGGTGGCCTCCACGCGCAGGCGACCACCTCGCAGCGCCTGACCGCGGTGTCGAGCGCGCCGATCTTCAACGACAATCGCGTGGAGATCGCGCGGGCGCGGTAGGGCCCGCCGGGGCGGCGCCGCCCGTCCGGCCGGGCCGCGCAGCGCCGCCCGGCGGCGCGCCCGTCCGGCGTTTGACGACGGCATCGAGGGGTCGCTCTCGCGGTCTGCTTCACGTTTCCCGTGTATGTCAGGCTGAACGTGCGGAGGACCGTCCATCTCCGTGACCCGTGGCCATCCGGCCACGCCCGCGCCCGCGCCGCCCGTGGCCGCCCGCCCGCGCCCGCGCCCCCGCCGCGCTACGGTTCGACACCCCGTCGAGCCGCCCACGACCAAGGAGTCCGAGTCCCATGGCGAAGCAGCCCCGCTCCCTCAACGGCAAGGTCGTCGCGATCACCGGCGCCGCCCGCGGCATCGGCCTCGCCACCGCACGCGCGGTGGCCCGGGAGGGTGCCCAGGTCGCGATCGGCGACCTCGCGCTCGCCGACGCCGAGCGGGCGGCGGAGAGCCTCGGCACCGGGGCGGTCGGGCTGGAGGTCGACGTCACCGACCGGGCCTCCTTCGCCGCCTTCCTCGATGCCGTGGAGGACCGGCTCGGCCCGCTCGAGGTGCTGGTCAACAACGCGGGGATCATGCTGCTCGGACCGTTCCTCCAGGAGGATCCCGAGACGGCGCGCAAGCAGATCGACGTGAACATCTACGGCGTGTGGCACGGCTCCCAACTCGCGGCGCGGCGCTTCGAGCACCGGCGCGCGGGCCACATCGTGAACATCGCCTCGATGGCGGGGAAGACCGGCTTCCCGGGCGGCGCGACGTACTCGGCGACGAAGTTCGCGGTCGTCGGTCTCTCCGAGGCGCTGCGCGCCGAGCTGCGCGGCACGGGCGTGGAGGTCTCGGTCGTCATGCCGGGCATCGTCAACACGGAGCTCGCGACCGGGCTGCAGCAGGCCCGCGGCGTGAAGAACGTCAACCCGGAGGACGTCGCGGCCGAGATCGTCGACGCGCTGAAGGTCCCGCGGTTCGACGTGTACGTCCCGCGCTCGAACGCGCGCGTCATCCGCGGCTCCGCGCTGCTGCCCCGTCGCGCCGGCGAGGCGCTGGGCCGCGCGATGAAGGCCGACCGCGTGCTCGCCGGCGCGAACCCGCAGGCCCGGATCGCCTACGAGGAGCGCGCGCGGCAGAAGGCGCTCGAGGCCGGCGACGAGGAGAAGACCCCGGCGGGGTAGGCCGGCCGCGTCGGCGAGACGCGCGCCGGCTCGCGAGGCGCGCGGCCCCCGCACACCCGCCGACTCCGAGGCGACCGGAGGCGGGTACGCTCGCGCACGATGTCCGCCGGCTCCGCCTGGATCGATCGCCCCCGCCCCGCCGCCGTCGCGGTGGGCGCCCTCGCGCTCCTCGCCTTCGCGCTGCGCCTGCCCGGCCTCCACCAGGCGCTCTACGGCGACGAGCTCTTCACCTACGACATCGTCACGCGGACCGGTCTCGGCGACCTCCTCGCGCAGGTGCGCGACACGTCGATCACGCCGCCGCTCCACTACGTCCTGGCCTACGGCAGCCAGAAGCTCGGGAACCCACCGGTCTCCGTGCGCCTGCCCTCGCTGCTCGCCGGGGCGGCCGTCGTGCCGCTCGTCTACCTCCTCGGCCTGCGCACGGTCGGCCGGCGGGCCGGCGTGCTCGCCGCCGGCTTCACCGCGCTCTCGCCGTTCCTCATCTTCTACGGGAGCGAGGCGCGCGCCTACGCGACGCTCGCGTTCCTCCTGCTGCTCGGCACCCTCGCGCTCGTTCGCGCCCTGAGCGCCGGCGCCTCCCCGTGGTGGTGGGCGCTGTTCGCCGCCGCGGGCGCCGCCTCGCTGTACACCCACTACACCGCGGCCATCTATCTCGCCGCCCAGGCGCTGTGGGCGCTGGTGGCCTACCGCGAGCGTTGGCGGGCCCTGCTCGCCGCCAACGGCGCGGTCGCGCTCGCCTTCCTGCCCTGGATACCGGCCTACCTGGACCAGCGCAAGAACCCGGGGGTGGAAGCGGTCGCGGGCCAGTTCCCGTCGGGCCTGGGCCCGGGGGTCGAGGCCTATGCCAACCGAGTGGCCCGGCTGCTCGGCGGCAGCCCCTTCGTGGACCTGCACGGTCCTCCCGGGCCGGCCGGCGCTCGTGGCGATGGGGTTGGCGGTGCTGGCGGGGGCCTCGCTGCTGCTGCTGCGCCGCGACCGTGAGCGGGACGACCGAACCGGACCTTCGCCGGCCGCTGCTGCTGCTCGGCCTCCTCGCGGCCGCTCTCCCGGTGGGCCTGATCCTCTACCGCGCCGTCGGGACGAACCTCTACAGCCCCCGGAACCTCATTCCCTCCCTCCCGGCGATCATGCTGCTGGTCGGCACGCTGTTCGCGCGCCTGCGCGGCGCGGCCGGCCTCGTGTGCGCTGCGGTGTTCGCCGCCGGCTTCGGCGTGGGAGCCTGGAAGGCCCTCGGCGACGACGGTCGACGCCCGCCCTGGAATCTGGCCGCTCGATGGATCGATCGGCACACCGGGCCCGAACGACACCGTGGCCCAGCTCGACACGGTCGCCTCTACGGCCTCCGGCAGCCGCTCTTCTACAGCATGGTCATCTTCTTCGATCGGCCGCATCCGTGGGTCGTGCCGATCATCGTCGGGAGCGCCTGGGACGATGCGGCGAAGTCACGGCGCGTCGTCGTTGCGCGGTCGGTCCTGCCCGGAGAGCGGCCCGCTGTCGAGAGTCCGCCCCGACGGCGGTCCATGGCGACTGGAGCGCAGCGACGTTGGCACGGTCTCAACGACGTCGCCGTCTCGATCTGGGTTCGCCGAGGGCCGGTCGCGGACCGCCGCGCCGCGCTGTGTCCCGATGCGCAGATCCGCGACCACCGGAGTCGTCGACCCGCCGCGGCCGCCGTGCGCCACATCGTGCCCACGCGCTGAGGCGCCGGCGCCGCCCTCAGGCCGTGAGCCACTCGGCGGTGAGGCGGCCGATGAGCGGCCCCTGGTCCTCCTGGAGGAAGTGGCCGGCCTGCGGGATGACGTGCGCGACCTCCGTGTCCAGCGCCTCCGCGAAGCGATGGCCGACCTCGAGCGGGAGGACCGGGTCGCCGTCGGCCCAGAGCACGAGCTTCGGCCGTCGGTCGCCGCGCAGGGCGTCGAGCGTGCGCTGCCCCGCCTCCGCGCCGGGCATCTCCGGCGTCGTCGGCAGCATGAGCGGGAAGGCGCGCGCGCCGGCCTTCGAGGCGGCGTCGGGGAACGGCGCCTCGTAGGCGGCGACGACCTCGGCCGGGAGGTCGGTCGCGGTCGCGCCGTTGACGAGAAAGCCGACCGGCAGGTCCTCCGTCCGCTCGACGAAGTCGCGGAACGCCTTCCAGGCGTCGGACATCGGCTGGTGCCCGGTGAAGAGCCCCGTGTCCATGATCACCATCCGGTCGATCCGGTCCGCGTGGTCGACGGCGGCGCGCAGCCCGATCGGCCCGCCCCAGTCGTGCACGACGACCGTCGCGCCCCGCAGGTCGAGCTCCTCGAAGAGCGAGTTCGTCAGCTCGCAGTGCCGCTCGTAGGAGTACCAGCCGAGGTCGGTCGGCTTGTCCGAGCGGCCGAACCCGACGTGGTCGGGCGCGAGGCAGCGGAATCCGGCGTCGCGGACGGGGGGGATGACGTGGCGCCAGAGGTAGGACCAGGTCGGCTCGCCGTGGAAGAACACCACCGGCGCGCCCTCGCCCTCGTCGAGGTGGGCGAGACGCAGCCCGTCGCGCTCGCGCCAGCGCGGTGCGTACGGGAAGTCGGGGAGGCCCGCGAACCGCTCCTCCGGGGTGCGCACCACGTCCATGCCCTGTCCTCCCTCGCTCGCCGGCCGGCCGCCGCGGCCCGTCCGCGGCGCGCCGGAAGATACCCGTGTGCCGTCGGCTCCCGCCGCCCGATCCTCGCCGCTGGAGGAACGCCCGCCTCCGCGCCGGATCGGCGCCGCGGACCTCGCGGGGCGGCGACGCCTCCCGCTCGAGCGCGACCTCGTGATCGAGGCCGACAGCGCGGACGTGCTGCCGCGGCTGCCGGAGGCGGCCTTCGACTGCATCGTCGTCGACCCGCCGTGGGGCACCGGGCGCACGCGACGCGGCCGGCGGCTGACGGTCGCCCGCGACGAGGCCGCGGGCGACCGCACCGGGTTCGGCGGGCGCCGCTACCGCTCCGCGGCCGCGGGCGCGGAGATGGCCTACGCGGACGCGGAGGCCGACCACCTCGGGTTCCTGATGCCGCGGCTCGCGCGCGCGCGGGACCTGCTCGCCGCGCACGGCACCCTGTACGTCCACCTCGACCACCGCGCGGCGCACCGGGTCAAGCTCGCGCTCGACGAGGTCTTCGGCGCCGACGCCTTCCTCAACGAGCTGATCTGGGCCTACGACTACGGGGGCAAGCCCCGCGACCGCTGGCCCGCCAAGCACGACACGATCCTGGTCTACGTGCGGACGCCCGGCGGCCACCACTTCGACGCCGAGGCCGTCGATCGCGAGCCCTACATGGCGCCCGGCCTCGTGACGGCCGAGCAGGCGGCGCGCGGCAAGCGCCCGACCTCGGTCTGGTGGCACACGATCGTGCCGACGTCCGGCCGCGAGCGCACCGGCTACCCGACGCAGAAGCCGGAGGGCATCGTGCGCCGGATGGTCCAGGCCTCCTCGCGCCCGGGGGGCTGGTGCCTGGACTTCTTCGCCGGATCGGGAACCCTGGGTGCGGTGTGCGCCGCGCTGGGACGGCGCTACGTGCTGGTGGACCGCAACCCGCAGGCGGTGGCCGTGATGGTCGAGCGGCTGGGGGCGGAGGGGTAGGGGCGGGCGCTCACGCGCCGCCGCCACCGTCGTCGCCGGGCCGCCCGCGCTCCTCCGGGGTGACCAGCGGCACGAACCGCACCGCCTCGAAGGTCTCCCGCGACACCTCCCCGTCGGCCCCGCGGCGCGCGAGCAGGAGTCGCTGCGCGCCGCGGGCGTCCACGACCGGCGCCACGAGGCGCCCGCTCGCTCGCCAGCTGCGCCTCGAGCGCCGGCAGCGCCCGCTCCGGCGTCGCGGCGGCGACGTTCACCCGGTCGAAGGGGGCGTGGTCGGCCAGGCCGCCGGCGCCGTCCCCCTCGATCACGGTCACGTTCGTCACGCCCGCCGCGCTCAGGGCCGCCCTCGCGAAACGGGCCAGCTCGGGGACCCGCTCCACGCTCCAGACCCGGCGGCCGAGGCGGCCGAGCAGCGCGGCGTGCCAGCCGGAGCCGGTGCCGACGTCGAGCACGCGATCCGCGGGCCCGACCGAGAGCAGCTCGAGCATTCGCGCCACGACGAGCGGCTGTGAGATCGTCTGGCCCGCCCCGATCGGCAGCGCCCGGTCGGCGTAGGCGTCGGCCGGCGCGCCGGGCACGAAGCCCGCGCGCGGGACGGCGGCGATCGCCGCGATGACGCGCGGGTCCGCGACGTACCGGCCCAGCCGCTCGGCGAGCGCCGCGGCCTGCGGGTCGTCGGGCATCGCGCTCCTGCGGGCTCCCGAGGAGCTGCCGCGCTAGCTGCGGTCGGCGTCGGCCACGGCCAGCGCCTCGGCCATGAGCTCGGTGTGCACGCCGCGCTCGCCGCCGGCGAGCCGCGCCCAGCCGCCGTCCTCGCGGAGCAGCCACGTGAAGGTGTCGTCGGCGAGGCAGCGGTCGAGGGTGTCCTGGAGCTCGGCCTGGAGGGCCGGCTCGCGCACCGGGACGAGCAGCTCCACGCGCTGGTCGAGGTTGCGGGGCATGAGATCCGCCGAGCCGATGTAGTAGCGGCGCTCGTCCCCGCGCTGGAAGTGGTAGATCCGGGAGTGCTCGAGGAAGCGCCCGACGACCGAGCGCACCCGGATCGTCTCGCTGATGCCCGGCACCTCCGGACGCAGGCAGCAGATCCCGCGGATGTTGAGGTCCATCGGCAGGCCCGCCTGCGAGGCCTCGTACATGGCCTGGATGCACCGTCGATCCACGAGCGCGTTCATCTTCAGGACGGCCCGCGACGGGATCCCCCGGCGATGCGCCTCGACCGTCTCCTCGAGCTCGCGCAGCAGGGTGTCGCGGGTGTGGTTGGGGGACGTCACGACGGTGCGGAACTCGCCGGGGCGCGCGTAGCCGGTCAGCATGTTGAACAGGTCGGTGACGTCGTCCGCGATGTCCGGATCGGTGGTGAACAGCCCGAAGTCCTCGTAGAGGCGCGCCGTCTTGGCGTTGTAGTTGCCGGTCCCGATGTGGACGTAGCGGCGGACGCCGTCGCCCTCCTTGCGCACGACCATGAGCGCCTTCGCGTGGGTCTTCAGCCCCGGCAGCCCGTGGACGACATGGGCGCCCGCCTCCTCCAGGGTCTTCGCCCAGCCGATGTTCATGCGCTCCTCGAAGCGCGCCTTGACCTCGACGACGCAGACCGCCTGCTTGCCCCGTTCGGCGGCCTCGATCATCGCCGGGATCAGGGCGGCGTCGTTGGACGTCCGGTAGACGGTCTGCTTGATCGCGAGGACGTCGGGATCCGTGCTCGCCTGGGTCACGAGGCGCTCGACGCTCCCCGCGAACGACTCGTACGGGTGATGGGCGAGGAAGTCGCCGTTGCGCATCGCGGAGAACACGTCGGCCGGGGCGCCGCTCTCGGTCCGCAGCGCGGGCGGCACGACGGGGTGCCACGGCGGATCGCGCAGCTCGTCGAACCCGCGCAGGCCGTAGATCTGCCAGAGGTCGCCGAGGTCGAGCATCCCCGGGACGTCGTAGATCTGGTGCTCCTCGAGCTCCAGGGTCTCGACGAGCCAGCGCCGCAGGCGCGGCTCCATGTCGGCGTTCGCCTCGATGCGCACGACCTCGCCGAAGCGGCGGCGGCGCAGCTCCTCCTCGACCGCCTGCAGCAGGTCGTCGGCCTCGTCGGAGACGGTGAAGTCCGCGTCGCGGGTGACGCGGAACGTGCCCCAGGAGCGGATCTCCATGCCGGGGAAGAGCTCGTCGAGGTGGCGGGCGATGACCTGCTCGAGCGGGACGAAGGTGTTCTCGCCGACCGGGACGAAGCGCTCGACGACCTCCTTGGGCACCTTCACGCGCGCGAAGGCGTCGACCTCGGCGACTGGGTCGTGCAGCCGGACGGCGAGCGACAGCGACAGGTTGGAGAGGTAGGGGAAGGGCCGGCCCGGGGCGACGGCGAGCGGCGTGAGGACGGGGAAGATCTCCTCCTGGAAGCGCCGGTCGAGCGCCGCGAGCTGATGGACGTCGCACTCCTCGGGCGCGACGATGCGGATGCCCTCGGCCGCCAGCGCCGGACGGGCGACCTGCTCCCACTGGCGGGCGTGGCGGGTGCCGAGCTCCCGCACGCGGGTGGCGAGCGCCTCGACGACCTCGATCGGGGTCAGGCCGTCGGGGGCCCGGGCCACGATGCCGGCCTCGAGCTGGTCGTGGAGCCCGGCGACGCGCACCATGACGAACTCGTCGAGGTTCGTGGTGTAGATCGCCAGGAACTTGACCCGCTCGAGGAGCGGCAGCGCGTCGTCCTCGGTGAGCTGGAGGACGCGGTCGTTGAAGTCGATCCAGGAGAGCTCGCGGTTGAAGAACAGCGAGCGGTCGTCGAGGTCCGCGGCGACACGGGCCTCGCCCGCGGCTGACATCACGGCCGCGCGCGCCGGCGGGGCGAGAACGACGTCGGCGGCGGGCTCGGCGGCGGGCTCGGCCTCGATCGGGGGGCTGTCGGGGGGATCGGCCATGTCGCGCGTTCCGACAGGGTAGTCGTCCGCACGAGGTCGGCGTGACGAGGCGCTCGTCGCCCGGTGGGGAGTCGGCGGGCGAGACGCGGTCCCTCAAGGACCGGCCCGCTCCTGCCGACGAGATTCCTGTTGCTTCGCCCGGGCGGACGCGCCCCGGCACGAGAAAGGCGATCGCGATTCCCGACCCCCACGAGCCGGCCCGTCCCGCCCGCGCCCGGCCCCCGTCCCCGGGGGCATCGCGACGCCTGTCCGCGGCGCTCGCCGGCGTCGAGGTGGACCGGGTGTGTCGTGAGCCGCTCGAGCGGGGCGAGATCCTCGTCCGCGTGAACGTGCGCTGGCCGCACGGTGCGCCGGCGGGCATCCTCGCCCGCGCGCTGGTGGTCGACGCCCCCCCGGGCCGGGTCCGCCTCCTGCCCGTCGACGTGGAGGGCGAGTCCGCCGGAGCGGCGGGAGCCTGGCGGCTCGCCTACGTCGTGCCGGCGGATCTCGCCGACGCGGCCGGCGCGCGCTTCGGGCTGGAGGTCCACGCCGGGCTGACGGTGGCGCTGCCGGCCCCCGTCGAGGCCGCTCGGCCGCCGGCCGCGCGTCGCCGCACGGCCCCCACGCGGCTGCGTCCCGCACTCGTCGGCGCGGGGGCGGCGATGGCGCTCGCGCTCCCGGTCGGTGCCGCCTTCGCCGCCTCGAGCGCCGCGGCGCCCCCGGTCCCGGGATCGACCGCGACGGTGCCCACCGCCGGCCAGGCCGCGCCACCGCCGGTCGTGACCCCGGACTGCCCCGAGACGCACGTGCTCCCGGACGGTCGGTCGTGCGTCCTTCCGCCGGCGAGCCCGCCGCCGGGCGACCCGCCTCCCACGACCACGACGCCGACCACCACGCCGACCACCACGCCGACCCCCGAGGCGCCGCCGCGCCGCGCCGCGCCACGCCGTCAGCCGACGACCTCCGGCGGCGCCCGTCGCCGCCCGCGCCGGCACCACAAGGCCGCGCGGCGCAAGACGAGCCGCTCGAAGGCGACGACGCGCGCCCGGCGCGGCGGCACGACGACCACGACGCGCGGCACCGGGGCCTTCCCCGCGGGGCTCTCGGCGCTCGGGCCGGTCGCCGTCCCGAACGTGGCGATCGACCAGTTCCGGATCCCGCCGTTCCTGCTGTCGATCTACCAGGCGGCGGGGATCCAGTACGGGATCCCGTGGCAGGTGCTGGCGGCGATCAACGAGATCGAGACCGACTACGGCCGCAACCTCTCGGTCTCCTCCGCCGGCGCGCTCGGCTGGATGCAGTTCATGCCCGCCACCTGGGCCACCTACGGCGTCGACGCCAACGGCGACCGCACACGCGACCCCTACAACCCCGTCGACGCGATCTTCGCCGCCGCCCGCTACCTCAAGGCCGCCGGCGGCCAGAAGGACCTCCGCCGCGCGATCTTCGCCTACAACCACGCCGGCTGGTACGTCGACTCGGTGCTGCTGCGGGCCCGCCTCGTCTCCGCGCTGCCGGGCGACCTCATCGGCGCGCTCACCGGCCTCACGCAGGGGCTCTTCCCGGTCGGGGCCCGCGCGAGCTACGCGGGTCAGGTCGACCTCGCCCGCGCCCGGAAGGGCAAGGCCGCGGTGGCCCCGCAGGGCCCCGGCGACACCCGCACGGCGCTCGACGTGTTCGCCGCCGACCGCGCCCCCGTGATCGCGGTGGGCGACGGCCGGATCGCCGGGATGGGCGAGGACGCGCGGCGCGGGCGGTGGGTCACGCTGGAGGACGTGTACGGGAACCGCTACACGTACGGCCACCTCGGCACGCTCGCGGCGCGCTACCCGGCGCTGCGACCGCAGAAGCTGAGCGATGCCCAGGTGGCCCGCGAGCTGAGGCTGCCCCGCCACGACGCCGCTCCGCGGCGCCCGGCGAGCGCCGGCCGCCACCGCCCCGGCGTCATCGCGCACGTCCGCCGCGCAGCGGGCCCGGGTGCCCGGACCACCTCCACGCCCGCCCCGCGGCACGCCGGCGCACCCGCCTCGCGGCCGGCCGCCGAGCCCGTGCGCAAGGAGCGCCTGTTCGCCCACCCGGGGCGGCCCGAGGCGCGCCGCGCCGGGGGGCAGCGGCAGCTCGAGGCCACCGGAGCACCGGCGGGCGGTGGCGCCGAGACCTTCAAGGCCTACTTCACGCGGCCGGTCAGGCTGCCGCCGAAGGAGGTCGAGCTGCGGCCCCTGAAGCCGGGCGCCTCGGTCATCGCCGGGACGATCCTCGGGCGGGTCGGGCACACGGGAACCGCCGATCCCCACCTGACCTTCTCCGTCCGCCCCGCCGGCCGGGGCGCCCCGCTCATCGATCCGAAGCCGATCCTCGACGGGTGGCGCCTGCTCGACGCGACCGCGATCTACCGGGCCGCGGGCGGGACGTTCTTCGGCCGCGACGCGCGCACCCCGTCGGTCGGGCAGATCCTGCTCATGTCCAAGGAGGCGCTCGAGCGGCGGGTGCTGGCCGATCCGCGCGTCGACATCTACGCGTGCGGCCGGCGCGACATCGCCGCCGGACTCATCGACCGCCGCGTCCTCGCCGTCATCGAGTACCTGTCGGCCTCGGGCCTGCGCCCCACGATCACCGCCCTGCGCTGCGGCCACTCCTACCTGACGACGTCGGGCAACGTCTCCGAGCACTCCTCCGGCAACGCGGTGGACATCGCCGCGATCAACGGCACGCCGATCTTCGGGCACCAGGGCGCGGGGTCGATCACCGACGTCGCCGTCCGGCGCCTGCTGCTCCTCCAGGGCACGATGAAGCCGCACCAGATCATCACCCTGATGAAGTACCCGGGCACCGACAACACGCTCGCGCTGCCCGACCACGACGACCACATCCACGTCGGCTTCCACCCGTCGGCGAGCGGGAAGGCGGGTCGGCGTCTGCGGGCGATCCTCAAGCCGGGGCAGTGGGCGAAGCTCGTCGCCCGCCTCGGCGAGATCCGCAACCCGATCGTCCCGGTCGGCGTCTCGAAGTACGCGACGCGCGTCGGCCGGCGCGGGGCCGGCGAGTAGCCGCGGCGCCGAGCGCGTAGCCTCCCGGGCCGCGCCCATGGCCGACGCCTGCTCGCACCTCGACGCCGTCACCGTGATCGACCTCCCGCCGCAGGTCGCCGGCTGCGAGGAGTGCCTGGCGCTCGGCACGCGGTGGGTCCACCTGCGCATGTGCCAGAGCTGCGGCCACATCGGCTGCTGCGACAACTCGCCGGGCCGCCACGCCACCGCCCACCACGCCGACTCCGGGCATCCGATCATCCGCTCGGCGGAGCCCGGCGAGGATTGGAGCTGGTGCTACGTGGACGAGCTGATGTTCCGCCTGCGACCCGGCTGAGGCCACCGCGCCGCGCGTGACCGCGCGCTGACACCCTCGGCTTCGGGGCCCTCGCTACCGTGGAGCGCCGATGGCTTCCGCCCCCGTCATCGAGGCCACCGGCCTGGCCAAGTCCTACGGCGACGTCCACGCGCTCGCCGGCGTCGACCTGTCCGCCGAGGCCGGGACCGTGCTCGGGCTGCTCGGACCCAACGGCGCGGGCAAGACGACCGCCGTGCGGATCCTCACCACCCTCCTGCGACCCGACGGCGGCACCGCGCGCGTGGCGGGCCGCGACGTCGTGCGCGAGGCGACCGCCCTGCGCCGGCTCATCGGCCTCGCCGGGCAGTACGCCGCCGTCGACGAGAACCTCACCGGCGCGGAGAACCTCGCGATGGTCGGGCGCCTCTACCACCTGGGCGGCGCCCGGGCGAAGGCCCGCGCCCGCGAGCTGCTCGATCGCTTCGACCTCACCGACGCCGCCGGCCGGCTCGCCCGCACCTACTCCGGCGGCATGCGCCGCCGGCTCGACCTGGCCGCCGCGCTCGTCGCCGAGCCGCCGGTCCTGTTCCTCGACGAGCCGACGACGGGGCTGGACCCGCGGAGCCGCCTCGCCCTCTGGCGGACCATCGAGTCGGCCGTCGAGGGCGGGACCACCGTGCTGCTCACCACCCAGTACCTCGACGAGGCCGACCGACTCGCCGACCGCATCGCGGTGATCGACCACGGGAAGGTCATCGCCGAGGGCACCCCCGCAGAGCTCAAGGCGCGGGTCCGCGGAGAGCGCCTCGACGTCGTCCTCGCCGAGCCGGACCAGGCCGGGGCCGCCGCCGCGGCGCTGGCCGAGATGGCCGCCGCGAGGCCGACGGTCGAGGACGGGGTGCTGCGCATCCCGCTCCGGGCGCGCGAGGGGGCGATCGCCGGCGCGGTGCGCCGCCTCGACGACGCGGGCGTGGGGATCGCGGACCTCGGGGTCCACGAGGCGACGCTCGACGACGTCTTCCTCCTCCTGACCGGCCACGGCGCGGAGGAGGCGGCGCAGGCCGCCGGCGCGGACCGGGTGGCGGAGGCCGTGCGATGAGCGCCCTGCGCCTGTCGGCCTCCGACACGCTCGTCGTGGCGTGGCGCAACCTGCTGCGGATCCCGCGTCAACCCGACCTGCTGATCAGCTTCACGCTCCAGCCGGTCATGTTCGTGCTGCTCTTCGTCTTCGTCTTCGGCGGGGCGATCCAGACCCCGGGCTACGACTACGTGGACTTCCTGATGCCGGGGATCATCGTCCAGACGATCGCCTTCGGCGGCTTCGTGACCGCGCTCGGCCTCGCCGACGACCTCCGCAAGGGCCTGATCGATCGCTTCCGCTCCCTCCCGATGGCGCGCGGCGCGGTGCTCGCCGGCCGCACGACGGCCGACATCGTCACGAACACGATCTCCCTGGTGGTGATGCTCGTCGTGGGCGTGATCGTCGGCTTCTCGTTCTCGGCGAGCGTCCCCGAGGTCCTCGCCGGCGTCGGGCTGCTGCTCCTGTTCGGCTATGCGTTCTCGTGGATCTTCGCCCTCGTCGGGCTGAGCGCGTCCTCGGCCGAGGCGGCGCAGGCGATCGGGTTCCTGGCGGTCTTTCCGCTCACGTTCGCCTCCTCGGCCTTCGTCCCGGTCGACACGATGCCGGACTGGCTGCAGGCCTTCGCCGAGGTCAACCCGTTCACGATCGTCGTCAACGCGATGCGCGCGCTGTGGCTCGGGGCGCCGGCCGGCAACGACATCTGGGCCGCCGTGGCCTGGAGCGTCGGGCTGATCGCCGTCTTCTCGACGCTGTCGATCGCGCGCTACCGGCGGGCCGTGTCGCGGTAGATCGCGCCGTGGGATCGCCCATCCGCCCTCGACGCCCACGTCCACGGCGGCCGTGCACCGCGCGGGATCGGCGGCGGACGGGCTAGGAGGCGACCGGCGTCGGCCCCGCGACGACGCCGTCGTCGTGCAGCCGCCCGATCTCGTGCTCGGCCAGCCCGAGCACGTCGGCCAGCACCTCGTCGGTGTGCTCGCCGAGCAGCGGCGCGCGGCGCACCGGGACCCGCTCCAGCGCCCCGAAGTCGAGCGGCGAGCCCGGCATCAGGTACGTGCCGATCCCCGGCTGCTCGACCTCCGCGAACATCGGGTTCTCGGGCGAGCAGCGCGGGTCCTGCTCCACGAGCTGGCGGAACGTCTGGTAGGGGCCCCAGCACACGGCGTGCGCGTCGAACACCTCGCGGATCTCGTCGAGCGTCCGGGCCACCATCCACGGCTTCATCAGGCTCCCGATCACCTCGCGCGCGGCGAAGCGATCGCCCTCCTTCGCTGAGATCGACGCCCAGCACGCGCTCGAGCGTCGCGAACGCCTCGCCGAGCCCGGTCGCGGCGACGAGGCCCTCCCACTGGCGCAGGGTCAGCGCGACGACCATGATCCGCCGGCCGTCGCGCGTCAGGAAGTCGCGCCCGAACGCGCCGTAGAGGTAGTTGCCGTCCTTCGCGCGCTCGTGGTCGGTGATCTGGACCTCGGCGATCTTGCCGAGGTTGCCGACCATCGCGAAGGCGACGTCGGAGAGCGCGACGCGCACGAGCTGGCCCTCGCCGGTGCGCGTGCGGTGGCGCTCGGCGGCGAGCAGGCCGGCGGCGGCGAGCGTGCCGGTGATCGCGTCCCAGGCCGGCAGCAGGTGGTTGAACGGGCACCGCGAGGTTGCGCGGCCCGGTGGCCCACGGGAAGCCCGTCGCCGGGTTGACGGTGTAGTCGACGGCCGAGGTGCCGTCGTGGTTGCCGGTGATGTTGACCATCACGAGGTCGTCGCGACGCTCGCGCAGGGCGTCGTAGCCGAGCCACCCGCGGGCCGGGAAGTTCGTGAGGAAGAGCCCGGCGTCGGGGCCCGGCGCGGTGATGAGCGCGCTCAGCAGCTCCTGGCCGCGCGGGGAGCGGAGGTCGACCTGGATCGAGCGCTTGCCCTTGTTCAGCCCCGCCCAGAACAGGCTCGTGCCGTCGCTCGTGACCGGCCAGCGGGCCCGGTCGAGCCCGCCGCCGACCGGGTCGAAGCGGATGACGTCGGCCCCGAGCTGCGCCAGCGTCATCCCGCCGAGCGGGGCGGCGACGAACGCCGAGCCCTCGACCACCCGCAGACCATCCAGGATTCCCGTCACCGGCCCACCTCCCGCGCCTATCCCATCAGGGCGACGAACCGCCAGTCAAGCACCGGGGCGGGCTCGTCCTCGCCGGCGCGCTCCGCGTGGACGACCGCACGGAGGTCCACGAGCCCGCCCTCCGCGTCGGGGAGCGGCTCCGTGCGCTCGACCGTCAGCTCGGTCCGGAGCGCGTCGCCCTCGAACACCGGGCCGGTGTGATCGCAGCGCCGCCAGGCGAGGATCGTGGCCAGCGCGGGCAGCGCGCGGGTCGCGTGGGCGGCGGCGATCGAGATCGTGTGCCCGCCGTAGACGAGCCGTCGCCCGTAGGCGCTGCCGCCCGCGTCCGTGTGCGCCCGCGCGACGTTGAGCGTGAGCCGCGCGAGCTCCGGCGCGGCGGTGACCGTCTCGCGCGCCTCGACGACGTGGACGTCGCCCGCCCGCAGCGCGCCGAAGCCCGGGCCCCCGGCGGCCGCCGCGAGCGACGCGAGCCGCCAGCCGGCGGGCACCGCCGCCCGCACGCGCTCGGCGTCCAGCCCCTCGGGGATGTCGTCGAAGCGGTCCGCGTGCCCGGTCTGGGCGGTCGGGTCGCGCAGCGGGATCATCGGGCAGCGCCAGAAGTCGAGCACCGGCTCGCCGGACTGGTTCTCGGTCGTGATGCGCAACGCGACGAGCCCGGTCGCCGCGCCGTCGTCGCGCGGGCGGTTCTGCTTGAGCGCCGACGACCTCGGTGCGGGAGCGCAGCGTGTCGCCCACGTGCACGGGGCGGAGCAGCACGAGGCCGCGGTAGAAGAGGTTGCCCCGCACGCGCTCGGTCGGCCCGGTCGACTGGCCGATCGCGGCGTCGCAGACGAGGTTGGGATGGACCAGCGGCCGCTCGGCGCCGGTCACCGCGCGGCAGAGCGCCGCGTCGAGGGCGAGCCGCAGGCGGTCGCCGGTGATCGCCTGGTGGGCCGCGGCGTGCCCGTCGGTGATCGTCAGGCCGGGCGCGCGGTCGAAGACCCGGCCGACCGCGAAGTCCTCGAACCAGGGTCCCGCCACCGTGGTGTGCCGCGCCTCTCCCAAAGCCGGCGCAGTCTCTCAGTCCCGAGGCCCGCGCGGGGATATGCTCGCCCGCGATGCGCGCCCGCCGCTCCTGCCTCTCCGTCCCCGCGTCGTCGGCCAAGATGCTCGCGAAGGCGCGCACGCTCGCCGCGGACGAGCTCGTGCTCGACCTCGAGGATGCGGTCGCCCCGGAGGAGAAGGAGGGCGCCCGGGCCGCGCTCGTCGCCGCGCTCGCCGAGGGCTTCGGCGCGCGCACCGTCAGCGTGCGCATCAACGCGGTGGGCACGCCCTGGTGCGATCGCGACGTGGTGGCGGTGGCCGAGGCCGCGGGGCGCGTCGACTGCCTGACGATCCCGAAGGTCGAGAGCCCCGGCGACGCCGAGGTCGTCGCCCGGCTGCTCGACATGGCCGAGCAGCGCGCCGGCGGGGGCCGCCGGCTCGGCCTCGAGGCGCTGGTCGAGACCGCGGCGGGCCTCGCCCGCGCCGCGGAGATCGCCCACGCCTCGCCGCGCCTGGAGGCGCTCATCCTCGGCTTCGCCGACCTCGGCGCCTCGCTCGGGATGCCGCCCGCCGGGTCCGCCGGCGAGGACCGCTGGCACTTCGCGCGCGGGACGCTGGCCGTCGCGGCGCGCGCGGCGGGCCTCCAGGCGATCGACGGGCCCCACCTCGCGATCGACGACGCCGAGGGCCTGCGCACGGAGGCCGCGCGGGCCAGGGCGCTCGGCTACGACGGGAAGTGGGCGATCCACCCGAGCCAGCTCGAGTCGCTGAACGCGATGTTCACCCCGGCGCCCGGGGAGGTCGAGCGCGCGACCGCCGTGCTCGACGCGCTCGCCGCCTCCGACGCCGGGGCCGCCCGGCTCGACGGCGAGATGATCGACGAGGCGAGCCGCAAGCTCGCCGAGCAGATCGTCGCGCGCGCCGAGGCGGCCGGTCCGCGCTGAGCCGCTCGCCGCGATCATGGACTTCACGACCGCCACCGCCCACGGCCAGCGCTTCGTCTACGCGGACTCCGGGGAGGGCCCGCTCGTCGTCCTGCTGCACGGCTTCCCCGACACCCCCGCCGGCTGGGCGGAGACCCGCGCGGCGCTGAACGCCGGCGGCTACCGCACCGTCGCGCCGTACCTGCGCGGCTACCACCCGGACACGATCGTGCCGGGCCGCCGCTACCGCGGCGCCGAGATCGGGGAGGACGCCGTGCGGCTGCTCGACGCGCTCGACGCCGAGCGGGCGGTGCTCGTCGGCCACGACTGGGGCGCGGCGATCGCCTACCGCGCGGCGGCGCTGGCCCCCGAGCGCGTCCGCGCGATCGGCGCCGTCGGGATCCCGCACCCCCGGATGCTGAAGCCCTCGCCCGCGCTCGCGTGGAAGGCGCGGCACTTCCTCACCCTGCGGCTGCCGAGCGGGCCGTGGCTCGCGCGGCGCGACGACTTCGCCTACGTCGACGCGCTGATCCGCCGGTGGGCGCCGAACTGGTCGGGCCCGGCGCGCGACGCGTGCCTGCGCGACGTGAAGGCGGCGTTCGCCGACCCGCGCGTGCTCGACGGGGCGCTCGCCTACTACCGCGACGCCGGGCGGGAGGACCTCGGGCGCCTCGCGATGCCGGCCATCGTCGTGGGCGGGACGACCGACCTCATCGAGCCCGAGGCGTTCCGCCGCTCGCCCGAGGCGTTCGACGGCCCGTGCGAGGTGATGATCGCCGACGGCGCCGGTCACTGGCCGCACCGCGAGGCCGCGACCGAGTTCCACGCGCGGCTGCTCGCGTTCCTCGACGGGCTGCCGCCGGCCTGAGCGCCGCTACCCTGCGCGGCATGTGTCGCAACATCCGGACCCTGCACAACTTCGAGCCCCCGGCGACCGACGAGGAGGTTCGCGCCGCCGCCCTCCAGTACGTCCGCAAGGTCAGCGGCTCGACGAAGCCCTCCCAGGCGAACGCCGAGGCGTTCGATCGCGCCGTCGACGAGGTCGCGCAGGCGACGACCCGCCTGCTGGACCACCTCGTCACCACCGCGCCGCCGAAGAACCGCGAGGCCGAGGCGGCCAAGCGGCGGGAGCGGGCCGAGAAGCGCTTCGCGGCCTGACGGCCGGGGCGGCGCCGTCGCCCGACCGGCAGCGCGTCGGCCTCGAGAGCCTCGTCGACCGCCTCAGGCCGGCGCCCGATCACGGCCCTGGGCGAGCCGGATGTAGTTGCCGGAGGGGTCGTGAAAGCCCGAGACGATGCCGTACGGGCGCTCCTCGGGCGGTTTGGACGAACTCCACGCCGCGCCGCTCGAGCTCCTCGCAGGCCGCATAGCAGTCATCGGTGGTCAGGTAGATGGCCCCGCCGAGGCCCTTCGCCATCAGGCTGCGCACCTGGTCGGCCGTCTCGCGGTCCATGACCGGCGGGCCCGGGATGGCCATCAGGACGATCGCCACGTCGGGCTGCCCGACCGGGCCGACGGTGAGCCAGCGGAAGCCGCCCATCTCCGGCATGGTCGCGTCGACGCGCACCTCCATGCCGAGCTTCTCCGTGTAGAAGGCGAGCGCCTCGTCCTGGTCGTGAACCGAGAGCTGGGCGTGCTCGAGCTTGATCATCTGGCTCTCCTGGGGTCGGGGGGGGGTCCGCGGCTAAGGCGGTAATGGGGCGCGGCGCCGCGGTCTTCTCGGGAACGCTGCGGTCGGGGGCGGGCGCCGTAGGTCCGCGTGAACGCCGTCGTGAACGAGCCGACGCTCCGCGCGCCATGTCCTCCACGTCCAGCGGCTCGAAGTAGCGGACGTCGACCAGGTCCTTGGCGCGCAGGAGGTGGCGGGCAGGCGGAGCGAAGCGCATCATGCCTGAGCGGAGACGAGCCGCTCGAGCTTGTCGAAGACGTCCGTCCAACCGGCCCGGTGCAGCGCACGGCGCACCTCGGTCTTGAACGGGCCCTGCGTGAGGGCGACCTCCGTCGATTCGCCGAGATCCCGGAACGACAGGCGGACCAGGGTCTCGACGTCGTCGGGATCGGGGTCCTCCCAGACGAACGTGTAGGCAAGGCGGGCAGGCGGGTCGACCTCGCGGAACTCCCCCGTCAGATGGAAGCGGTCGCCTTCCGGCGGCTGCATCTCGATCCGGTAGCGCTTTCCGACGCGAGCGTCGAACTCCAAGCTCGGCGTGGTGAAGCCCTCCGGCCCCCACCACTTCGCCAACTCGACCGGGTCGACGAAGGCCGCGAACACGATCGAACGAGCCGCAGGAAGAACCCGCTTCATCTCGAGCGTGGACTCGTTCGGTCGCGCCGCCACTCGCGTGAGCCTATCCGGCGGACGGCTCGGCTCCTCCTCCGCCGGAGGAGCCGCGCCGGCCAGGCGATGGAGCTAGGGGGACTCGAACCCCCGACCTCCTGGGTGCGATCCAGGCGCTCTCCCAACTGAGCTATAGCCCCGCGTGGCGGCGGGACCGGAGGGTCCTGCGCCGAAGGTCGAAGTGTAGCCGCGCGACCACGGTCCGGACCCGGCGCCGGCCCGCCGTCGCGCAGTACGCTTTCGAGCGATGGGACTTCTCGACGACGCGATCCGGGAGCACCTCGACCTCAAGCGCCGCCACGGCGCCGACCCGAGCGAGGTGGCCCGGCAGGAGTCGGAGGCGCTGGGGCCCGCGCGCCGGGAGGCGGAACCGGCCGCCGAGGACGGTCCCTCGGACGCCGCGCCCTTCGACGCGGACGCGGAGGGCGCGGTCGAGCCGGCCCCCCCGGAGGACGCTCCCGCCGTCGGCGACGCGACCGTCCCGGAGCCCGACGCCGACGACGCCGGTCAGCCCACCGAGCACTTCGACGCGATCGCCGACGAGGGCGCGGAGGCTCCCGAGCCCCCGCCCGGCGGCGACCTGTTCGCGCCGGGCGAGGAGCCGTTCGCCGACGAGCCGCCCGAGCCGGCGGCGGGCGACCCCCCGGAGGCGGACGAGGACGTGCTCGAGGAGACGCCCGACTTCCTCCAGGAGACACCCGAGCACGACCGGCTCTGGTTCGAGCAGAAGCCGCCGAAGGATTTCGACTTCGACCACTGACGGCGGCCGGGACGTCCGTCCAGCGCGCCGCCGCGGGCTGCAGTCCCTACCGCTCTCGGCCGATTGCTTCCGGGCCGGCAACGCGACGGATCGCGGGACAGCGAGCACGCTGCCGGCGCGCGCTTGCCACACGGAGGGCAAGGACGCCGGGGAGAGCGCTCAAGGACGGGCGCTCTTCCCACTTAAGCGGACCGGCGCCGGCCTCCGTCGCGTCAGATGTACCCGCGGGTCTCGGCCGCCTCCACCACCCGCTGGATCCCCAGCTCGAAGGCGGCGGTCCGCAGCGGCACCGCCTCCCGCGCCGCCCGCTCGGCCACCTCGCGGTAGGCGCGCCGCATGATCGTCCCGAGCTTGTCGTTGACCTCGCGCTCGTCCCAGCGGAAGTGCTGGAGGTTCTGCACCCACTCGAAGTAGGAGACGACCACCCCCCCGGCGTTGGCGAGGACGTCGGGGACGACGACGACGCCCTTGTCGGCGAGGATCGCGTCGGCGTCGGGCGTCGTCGGGCTGTTGGCGCCCTCGATCACCATCCGGCACTCGAGGCGGTCGGCGTTGCCGCCGTGGATCATCCCGCCGAGCGCCGCCGGGATGAACACCTCGCAGGGGACCGCCACGAGGTCCTCGCCCGGGATCGCCTCGATCCCCCCGCCCGCGAACTCGGCGAGCTTCCCGCCGCCGGCCATGTGCCCGGCGAGCGCGTCGACGTCGATGCCGGCGTCCGAGCGGATCGCGCCGTACGCATCGGAGATCCCGACGATCGCCACCCCGAGCTGACGGAGGATGCGCGCCGCCCACGAGCCGACGTTCCCGAAGCCCTGGATGACGGCGCGCGAGTGGCGCGGGACGAGGTCGAGGGACGGGGCCGCCTCGCGGAAGACGTAGACGACGCCCCGGCCGGTCGCGGACTCCCGGCCGAAGCTCCCCTCGAGCGCGATCGGCTTGCCGGTGACGATCGCCGGCGTGTGCCCGTGCTGGCGACCGTACTCGTCCATCATCCAGGCCATGACCTGCGCGTTGGTGCCGACGTCGGGCGCGGGGATGTCGCGCGTCGGCCCGAGCACCTTGTCGATCTTGGAGATGAACGAGCGCGTCACCTTCTCGATCTCGTCCGCCGAGAGCTCGCCCGGCGCGCAGTCGACCCCGCCCTTCGCGCCGCCGAACGGGATGTTCGCGATCGCCGTCTTCCACGACATGAGCGACGCGAGCGCGCGGACCTCGTCGAGATCGACCTCCGGGTGGAATCGGACGCCGCCCTTGTACGGTCCGCGCGCCCCGTTGTGCTGCACGCGGAAGCCGGAGAAGACGGAGATCTCGCCGTCGGCCAGGCGCACGGGCACCTGGACCTGGACCTCGCGGTAGGACGAGAGCATCACGGCGCGGACGTCGTCGGGCAGCGCGATCCGGTCGGCGGCGGCGTGGAAGTAGCGCTGGACGATCTCGTAGTTCGAGAGCTCCGCGCCGCGGCGGTCAGGCGGGCGGTGATCGACGACCCGCGGCGAGTGGTCGGTCGGCGCGGCGCGGTCGACGGGGCCGCCATCGTCGCCGGCCGGCGCCGTCGCGCTCGTGCCCTTCTCCTCCATGGTGCCTCCCTCGGCGGCCCGGCCGGGTGGCCCGGGCCTCGGCCATCCTCCCATCCGACCAAGGCCATGCCAACCCCGTTCCCGGTGCCTACACTGCGGCGAGGCGGGGCCATAGCTCAGATGGGAGAGCGCCTGCTTTGCAAGCAGGAGGTCGCCGGTTCGATCCCGGCTGGCTCCATGGGGGGAAGTACCTGCAAAGCGGCCACTTCCGGGACAAGCCGGGCTCGGCGTGAGTTGGGTCGCTACCGCGTTTGGGTACCAAACGGCGCAAAACCGGGCGGAGACGTCGGTCACGGGACCCGGGCGCCGGCCGACGGCCCCGCCACCCCGCTCGCGCGTCCGGCGGGTCCCATCCGGCTAGGAATCCGGGCTCGTGCTGGGGCTATAACCCACTTTGGTGTCGACGGGCGACACTCGGCCTGAGGGGGCGCCGATGCGGTGGGTCCCCGGCGTGCGAAACCTGGCTAGCGCCCGGCGCGTCCACGTCTCGCGGGCCTCACCCTGCCCACCGCTCGTCGTCCCACGCCGGGGGGCGGTCCAGTGGTGGCGCCGCCGCCCGTCACGCGACGACATCTGGGCGAGCGGACGGCCCCGGACCTCGGTGCCGGGCATGGTGTTCCTACGAAGGGGACGGTGCGCGTGGCGTCGAACTACGCCGCGTGCGCGACCGCTGGAGCACGAGCCGCCTCGAGGCGTTCAGCGACGGTGTGTTCGCGATCGCGATCACCCTGCTCGTGCTCGAGATCAATGTCCCCGAGAGCGCGTTCGACGACCTCTGGAAGGGCATCGCCGACCAGTGGCCTTCGTACCTGGCCTACGCGACGAGCTTCATCACGATCGGCGGCCTGTGGCTCGCCCATCACAGAATCTTCCACCGCCTGGCGAGCGCCGACGGCATGGTCATGCGCCTCAACATCCTGCTGCTCATGCTCGTCTCCTTCCTCCCGTTCCCCACAAGGCTCCTCGCAGAGGCGATCCACCGGACAACCGCCGAGCGCACCGCGGTCATCTTCTACGGCCTCGTGCTACTGGCGATCTCGGTCCTGATCAGCGTGCTCTGGCGCTACGTCGCCGCGCACCGGGACCTGCTCGAACCCGACGTCACCGACGCGGACGTCAAGGCCATAACCCTGCTGACGACCCCGAGCATGGGCTTCTACATCGTCGTCCTGGCCCTCGCGCTGCTCGCACCGCAGGTCGCCGCCTTCGGCTACCTGCTGATCGCCGTGATCGTCATGTTCCGCCAACGCGGCGACCGCACCCCCGCATCCACACCCACCTGACCGCAAGCCGCCGCGCGCCCCGGGTCCGAAGCGGAAGCGCGGCAATCAGCGCCGAACCAACGGGCGACGCGACGGCGGGAGCAGCGCAGTTGGCATCCCGGCCACTCGCTGCGCCGACCTGGCCTACTTGTTGATTGCGTCTTCGACCTCGACTCCGGAGTCCTCGATCGCCTTCTTGAGCTTGTCGTAGTCGCCGGAGTCGATCGCCTTACTGATCTTCTTGTCGGACTTGGCGAGCGCTCGGTCGATCCCGTCGAGGTAGACGTCATCGATGACCGCGACGATCGCGGACGACCCGGGAGCCAGGTACTCCTCCAGGTCGACGCCGAGCTTCTTCTCCTCGTGGCGCTTGGTGAGTTCTCCGATGCCGGCGCCGATCCCGGCGCCGATGGCGGTGGCGGCCAGCAGCGGGGGGGCGAAGAGTCCCACAACGAGCCCGCCAAGCCCGCCAATCGCCGCGCCGCCGACTGGCTGGCCGCCGGCGGCGCCATGCTCCTTCACGTCGACGCTGCCCTCGGCGTCGCGGCGCATGACGACCGAACCGACGACGGCGACGTCGCCGCCGGCCTGAGCGGCCTTCAGTGCCTGGAAATCCTCGTTCGCGGCGTCGGGGTCCGCGTACGACGCGACGTACAGCACGAGGTTGGGATCGGACACGAGTTGCTCCTTCGGCGTTCAGCTGATGACTTGCGAGTCGGGATCGCTGGGCGAATCGCCGGCAGCCGGTGGGCATGCTAGGTCAAGTCCGGCATCACGGGGCAGCTCGTGAGCGATGACGCCGCCCGATCCTCGCGCCGTTGCGGCGCTTGCTAGCGGCGGCGGGCGACGACGGTGGTCGCGATGACGAGGGAGGCCGCGACGAGCGCGCCGAGGGCGCCGAGCCAGTTGACGCCGGTGCTCTGGCGGACGTGGTCGGCGTAGGCGACGAAGGCGATCGGGACGGCGATCGACAGCGCGAGCAGCCCGGCACGCAGCAGGTCGCGCCTGGTGCGGCCGCGGTCGTCGCGCTCGCCCGCGGCGGCGGCCGCAGCTTCGGCGGTGGCCGACTCGCCGCCGTAGAAGCTCATCGTGCGGTGGCCGAGGCTGCGGGCGTGGCTCTCGCAGCCCCAGGCCATCGCGATCATGAAGCTGACCGGGAGCACCCACGTGATCGCCCAGATGGCGGCGCCGACGAGGAAGCCGAGTGTGGCCTTCAGCCGCCAGTGCGCGTCCTTGTCGCCGCTTCGTCGGAGGGGGCGGAGAGGAACCCGCCGTAGATCAGCAGCATGTAGACGCTGTGCACCCACACACGCAGCGACCGCCGCGCGGTCGGCTTCTCCGGAGCCGGGCTGTCGCGCACCTCCACCAAGGTCGCGCGCGCCGCGTCGACCGTCGGGTGGACGCCGCGCAGCACCAGCACCTGGGCGCTCGTCTCCAGCGCACTCGGGTCGTGGCCGTAGAGCGCCGCGATGCGCCGCTCCATGACCCCTTCCTGCCAGAGGTACGCGAGGTAGCCGGGGACCAGCGCGATCAGGAACGGCGTCCCCGAGACCGCCCCGTCGATGCGCGCGACCTGCGCGGTCTGGGTACGCACCTCCTCAGCGATCAGCGCGCGCGGAACATCCGGTCGCTCCTCCTGGACCCGGTCCGCCCAGTCCAAGGAATCCTCGCCGAGCTGCTGCGAGCCGAACAGCGTGAGCCGCTCGGCGACGTGCTCCGGATCGCGATAGGCGATCCGCGCCAGCCGCCGCCCCGCCGACAGCCCGCGCCGGATGCGTCCGGACGATCGCGGCGGCCCGTCGCCGTCCGGCGGCCCCTCGGTGCCCGCATCAGAAGACGCCATCGGTGCAATCTAGCCGCCGGAGGCGCTCCGGGGCGCGAGGCGCCGCGTGCGTGGCCTTGGGCTGTTTCCGTGCAGCGGGCAGGAGCGGCGCGCGTGCACCCGAACGTCCAGGGATGCCCGACGAGCGCCGCAGCACCCGGCTGGGCCGTCTGCGCGGCCGCCGCGAGACGCCGCTCGAGCTGGCCGAGCGGATCGCCGACGCCTACGGCCTGGTCCTCGTCCTGATCCTGGTCACATTCGTCGTGATGATGACCCTGCCGCCCGAGGGCTGGGGCGGCCGCGTCGCGGCCGTCGCGGTCGCCGGACTGACCGCGATCGTCGCGTTCACGAGCTCCGACGTGCGCCCCGCACGGGTGCGCCTGGCGGCCGTGATCGCGGGCGCCGCCGTCGTCGCGGCGATCATCGCCGAGCGCATCCCGTCGGATCGCCTGCTCGGCGTCGCGTTCGGCACCGCCGCGATCCTGCTGGCGATCGCGGCCGTCACGATCCTGCGGCGCGTGATCGTCGGCGCCAGCCATGGTCGACTTCCGCACGATCCTCGGGGCGGTCAGCGTGTTCACGCTGCTCGGCCTGCTCTTCGCGTTCCTCTACGTGGCGTTCAGCCGCTGGACGCCACAGCGCCTTCTTCACCGGCGTTGATCATGCGCGCGCCAGCGACTACGTCTTCTTCAGCTACACGACCCTCACGACGACCGGCTACGGCAACCTCGTCCCGGCCGGGACGGTCGGCCAGTCCTTCGCGGTCTTCGAGATGCTCGTCGGCCAGATCTTCCTCGTCACGCTCGTCGCCGGGCTCGTGAGCCTCTGGCGCCCGGGCGCCGCACGAAGGCACCGGCCGACCGCACCGTGATCGACGTGGGGCCGACCGGGTCGGTGACCATCCGCGACGCGCAGATCACCGGGGGGCGCACGCCGAACGGCGTCTACGCGCCGTCACGCGCCCGCGGAGATCGAGGCGGCGCTGATCTGCCTCGCGCACGAACGGCGGCAACCTCCGCGCGTCCGAGCGCGAGCTCCGCGCGGCCGGCGTCCAGATCAGCCGCCAGACGCTGGCCCGCTGGCTCGACGACCCGCAGCTCTCGACCCGCTACGGCGAGATCGTCGAGCGGGTCGCGCCGGAGCTCGAGGCCGAAGCCGTCAGCATGGCCCGCAGCATCATGCGCCAGACCGCAGAGCGCGAAGCCCAGGCGCTCGACATGCTCGACCCCTCCAAGCCCAACGAGTTCGCGAAACTCACCGGCGGGCTGCGGAACCTCAGCACGAGCAAGGCGCTCCAGAGCGACAAGATCATCCTCCCGCTCACCCACCGCCCGTCGCAGATCCACGGCCTCGCGGCCCCCGCCGAGGAGAACCTCGCCGCGCTGCGGCGCCTGTGCGCTCAGCCCACCGCGCCGCGGCCGAGACAGAGCGCCGGATGCCGGGGGTTGGTGGCGCGCTATGGCTGTAGACGACGGCCTTCGCGTGGATCGCGCAGTCGTGCGGCCGTGATGGTGACGTACCCGTAGACGAGGGCCACGGTGCGGTCCGGTCCCTCGCTGACTGCCTCTGGCTGCCGGTGATGACGGATGAGTAGGCGGGGCGGGACCGCGGAAGGCCACGAAGCAGGGCGGCGCCTGGGCCGACGCCGCAACAACGGCGTGAGCGGTGGTGTTGTCGATCCCGAGTCGCAACTCCCGCACTCCAGCGATCGGGCACGTCCCGGCACCAGATCGATGACGAGCGTGCCGATGTTCGGGATCGCCAGTATCGGCGTCCCGTCGTAGGCGGGTGGATCGGCGAACGGGGCCAGGTTCGTCGTTGCGTCGCCCGTGATGACGGTCGTGCCGGGATCGCCCCTGTCGCCCTTCAGTCCCTGGATGCCTGGGATGCCCTGGCCGCCGGCATCGCCCCTCAGTCTTGGATACCCTGACGCCCGGCGCCCACGCTGGCCGAGCGCCCTGGACGCCCTGGACGCCCGGCAGCCCGCGCGGGCCGGGGTCGCCCTTCGCGCCCTTGGGGAGACAGCACGCTCGCGGACAACGTGACCGGCGACGGCGGCACCGGCGGCGGCGAGGGCCAGGGAGGCAACGGCGGGACCGGCGGGGGCAACGGCGGGCTGGGCTTCGGCGGCGGTGGGGGGCAGGCGGGAGGGCGGCGGAGGCGGGGCTCGCCGTGACCGCCGGGCAGGCGTCGGTGAGCGGCGTCACGATCACGGGGAATCGCCTCGGGAGCGGCGGGTTGGGCGGAGCGGGAGCGTCGGCGGGTCGCGAAGCGGGTCGCCGAGAAGCGGGCGCGCGTGATGCAGATGGCGCTCGTCCTGACGCGGGAGACCCGCCGGCGCGGCCGTCCGCTGCCGCTCGTCCGACGCGCTCCGCGGGTCCGGACACCGAGGTCGGCGACGCCGGCCGGCCGTGCTCGTCGCGGGGCGTGCGGTGCTCGCCGGCGCTCCGGCGTCGTCCCGCTCCGGGTCGGACCCCCCCGACGGCCCCGCTGACCCGCCGGCCCGCCTAGCGCGGGTCGGCGTCCGCTCGATCCGGCGCGCGGGGGACGGCGTGATCGCCGTCTCGCTCATCGGACCCGAGGCGCTGCGCCGCCCGCGGCATCGCGCGGTGGAGCTCGCGCGCAGTCTCCTCGAAGGCGATCTGGCCCCGTGTCGGCTCGACGAGGCCGCGGCGGAGCTGGACGCGCTGCGCGACCGCCGCGATCCGCCGAACCCGTCGGCGGGGAGGCGATGAGGGTGGAGTCCGTGCGCACGGACGGCTCCTCGGGCGCGAAGCGCACGCCCGCCCGATCCTCGCCGACCGTGCGCTTCGTGTCGGTAGAAGTGAAGCACCAGCTACGACGAAGGTCGACCGCAGCGGTAGCGCCGACAGCCCCGTCTACGCCCTCGAACAGGGAGAGGGCTTCACTTCTACAGACACGCGCGAGGTCGAGCCGCGCGAGCGCTACGGCGACCGGCGGCTCGCCGCCCGCGCCGCCCGCGTCCTCGGGATGGCCGAGCCGCCGTTCGTGCCCGGCCCGTGCGTGCTGCCCGGCCACCGAGGCTGCCGGGACGCCCGCCTGTGGCGCGGGACGAAGCGCGACGAGATCGTCTACTCCTGCTGGCGCGGCGAGGGGTTCTTCCAGTCGCTCCCGGTCGTGTTCGCGATGCAGGCGTACGGATCGTGCGACCGGCGCCCGGAGCGCCTGGAGCTCGCGCAGTGGTCCGTGCTGCTGCTGCACCGGGCCGGCATCGAGCAGATCCCGCCGATCGTGCTCCCGCCGCTGCCCGGCCACGCGAAGCCGGCGATGCGCAAGGTGGCCGACGCGATCGCGCAGTTGTTCGCGATCCGCCGCTGGCTCTCCGCCCGGCGGGACATCCCCGAGCCGGTCATGTTCAGCGAGACGTTCGGGCCGGCATGGACCTGGGCGGTCACCGGCCACGCGATGGAGAAGCGCACGTTCCTGGGCTACCGGAAGAAGCTGGTCGACGCCGGGGTCATCCACCGGCACGACACCGCGACACGCGGCAGCCGACAGCCGCACCGGTTCCTCCCCGGGAGGCCCGACATGAGCGCCGCGGCGCTGCGAGCACTGCGACCGACCGCTGGACGCCCGACGCCCGCAAGGACAAGCGCTACTGCCAGAGCGCCTGCCGAGCCCGGGCGAGCGACGCGCGGAAGGCGACGGCCACAGGCGACGCTTCCAGGCCCGACGACCCCCAAGCCGGTGCCTGCCCCTTCGCCCTCGCCGAGAAAGCGCACAGAAGCGCACGAAACGCCCGCAGAGGCGATCCCGGTCGTCTCCCGCGACCGGCCGATGAACGAGTGCGTCGACCACGAGCGCCACGCCGGCCAGGGCTGGCTCTCGACCTCCGGCCGATGGGTGTGCCGGATCTGCCATCCGCCCGCGGCCGCGTCGCTCGTCGTCGCACGGGAGGCCCGGTGAGCGCCGAACCGCTCAGGTCCCTGACCCGGGATGACGTGATGAAGCCCGCGGAGGTCGCCGACCTCCTCGACGTCCCCGTCTCCACGGTCTACGAGTGGGGCCGCAACGGCACGCTGCGCCGGGTGAAGCTGGGCCGGCACGCGGTTTCTACGGCATGACGTCGCCTCCTGACGAGCGGGGCGCTGGTGGTGCGCTCGAACGATCACCGGGGAGCGGACGGCTGCGCGACGGGGCCGCGCCGGGCGCGCCGACGAGGGTCTAGCGAAACGACGGGCAAACTCACCAACTACTTCGGCAGCCCTACGGCTTGGAGGGCCTGGGCTTTGTCGGTGAACATGTCGACGCGAACGGCCTTCTGGTTCCCGCCCACGCGGCGCCGACGGCGGCGTGGCCTTCGGCGGCTTCGGCGGGAAGGCGAACAGCGTCGGGCAGCCCGGAGGCCCCGGTGGAGACGGCTTCGGCGGCGACGCGGGCGGGGGCGGGAGCGGCGGCGGGACCTATCGGACGAACCTCATCCACGCGACCGTGGTCGCCAACGCCGCCTCGGCCACGCGCGGCGTCGCGGTGGGCCACGGAGGCGAGGGTGGGCTCGGCGGCCGGACGGCGCCTCCGGTGTCGGATACGGGGCCGGCGGCGAGCGTCTGGGGTGGGAGCTGGTCGAACACGTCGCGGTAGAGGTCGGTGCGGAACCGGACGGCGTCGGCGCGCAGCGGCAGGTGGTCGATCGACCACTGGTTGAGGCCGTCGAAGAAGTCGAAGCCGCGACTGAGCGACGGGAACCCGGCCAGCGCCCGGTTCTCGAAGCGCTCCGCGCGATCACCGGCCAAAAGGCGAGCGCGGGGGCGAGGAAGAAGATCGCTCCCACGACGGCGAGCCCCGCGACCACGGCGCCGTGGCGTCGGTTGGCGGGGACCCAGCTCAAAACCGGAAGTAGAGAAAGGGGCTGAAGGTGCCAGCGGCGATGAGGACCGCCGCGTACGGCGCGGCGAGGCCGGAGAAGGCGAACCGGGCGGCGGTGGCCAGCCGCGAGCGGGCGGCGTCGAGGTAGCGGCCGAGCACGAAGGAGCGCGGGATCAGCACCACGAGCCCGGCGAGCACGAAGATCAGCGTCGTCGCGTTGGTCAGCTGCGCGGAGACGGCCGCCGGGAGCGGCCCGAGGTCCGGCACGAACATGGCGGAGAGGATCGTGCCGGCCTCGCTCAGGGTGTCCGCCCGGAACGGCACCCACCCGACGATCACCAGCAACAGCACCACGGCGCGGCGCACCGGCTCCCACCGTCGATCGCGCATGTCCCGCAACCCGGTGAGCCGCTCGATCACGAGCAGCACCCCGTGGTAGGCGCCCCCGCACCACGAACGTCCACGCCGCTCCGTGCCAGATGCCCGAGAGCAGGAACACGAACATCAGGTTGCGGCACGTCCGTGCCGTCGTGCCGCGATTCCCGCCGATCGAGATGTACACGTAGTCGCGGAACCAGCGCGTCAGCGACATGTGCCACCGTCGCCAGAAGTCCGTCACGACGCCGCCGGGTACGGGCGGTCGAAGTTCTCCGGCAACCGGTACCCCAGGATCTGCCCGAGCCCCAGCGCCATGTCGGTGTAGCCGCTGAAGTCGAAGTAGATCTGCAACGTGAAGGCCAGCGCCCCCACCCACGCCGCCGAGGTGTTGATCTCCCCCGCCGGCAACCCGTAGACCGCTCCACCACCGGCGCGATCGCGTCGGCGATCACCACCTTCTTGAACAGGCCCAACGGGAACGCGGAACCGGCCGGAAGTCGTCCAGACGATCGCGCGGGTAGTCGACCGGCAGCTGATCGTCGATCTGGTGATAGCGGACGATCGGCCCCGCGATCAGCTGCGGGAACATCAGGATGTAGACCACGAACCGCATCACGTTGCGCTGCGGCGGCCGCACCCCCCGGTAGACGTCCACCACGTAGGAGATGTGGTGGAACGTGAAGAACGAGATCCCAATCGGCAACGCGATCCGCACCGCCCAATCCACGTTCGGCCCCAGCGACCGCACCAGCTCCTGGAACTGACGCGACGCGAACGGCGCGTACTTCCACACCACCAGGATCGACACGTTGAAGACCACCGCCCACACCAACAGCGCCTTGCGTCGCGCCGGCACCCCCCCGACCCGCTCGGAGTCGAACGCCAACCCCACCAAGAAGTTGACCGCCACCGCGCCGAGCAGCACGAGGACGAACTCCCCCGTCCCCCACGCATAGAACACCACGCTCGCCACCGCCACCAACACGTTCCGCCCGCGCTTGGGCAACACCCACAACGCCACCAGCACGGCGGGCATGAAATACCACAGGAAGGCCGGGGAAACGAAAGACATCAGGCGGTCAACGACGCGGAAGAACGCCGGATCGTATCCATTCCACTGCCACCAGCGCCGCTCCGAGTCCTGGTCAAAGGGGCCATGACCCGACCTTCGGCGCCGCTGGCTGCCCACACCTTCGGCGGCCGAGCCCGCCGTCCTTTCCGGCGGCCACCCGAGGCGCCGGAGACCCTCCCGCTACGCGGGCGCGCGGCGGGCTCGAACGCTCGACCCATTTGCGCGGCGAGGTCGGCGGCGGGCTTGGCGTGGAAGTACCGCTCGGTGGTCCGCAGCGCGCTGTGACCGCACAGGCGTCTGGATCGAGACGGGGTCGAGCCCGTCGCGGACGAGCAGGCTGGCGAAGGAGTGGCGCAGCTTGTGGAACGGCAGCGGGCGCAGGCCGGCAGCGTCGCGGGCGGCGACGTAGCGGCGTCGCAGCGCGGACCCGTCGAGCCGGTCCCCGACCGGGTTCGCAAAGACGTAGTCGTCGCGGCCGGTGAAGTGGCGGCCGCTGCCCAACCCGGGCGAGGGCCTGCGCGGCTTGGGGGGAGAGCGCGACCCGCCGGGCCTTGCGGGACTTCGGCGCGACCTCCTGCCCGGCCGAGATCGCCGCCCGGACCGTCAGGCCGTCCGCCGCGAAGTCCACATCGCGCCAGCGCAGCGCGAGCAACTCGCCCATCCGCAGGCCGGTGTACGCGGCGACGCGGAAGAGCCCGCCGTCCTGCGGGTCCCGGGCGGCGCGGGCCAGCGCCTCGACCTCGTCGGGCTCGTAGAAGTCGATCGTCTCCGGCTCCGCCTCACGGCGCCGCTTCACGCCCGCGACGGGGTTCCGCGGCAGCGCGTAGGTCGTCTCGTCGCACCCGTACGCGTAGATCGCGTGCAGCACCGCCCGGTGCTTGTTCACGTTCCGCGGCTTCATTCCGTCGGCGTCGAGGCCGCGCAGGAACTCTGAGACCTCCCGCGGCGTGACCTCCACGGCCGGCCGGTTCCCGAACGCCGCGGCGAGGCGGCCCGGCGGGCGCTCGTCGTCGTCCTCGCGGATCAGGTAGCCGTAGTCGCGCAAGGTCGCGGGCTTCGCGCCCTCCACGTCGCGCAGATGCCGGAGCCAGTCCGCCGCGACCTCCGCGAAGGTGACCGGCCGCGCCGCACGCGCAGCGTCCTCCCGGTCGGCGCGGTCGAGGTCCGCGTTGACCTCGCCCATCGTCTCCGCGAGCCGCGCCCACGCCCGCCGCGCGTCGAGCTGATCCTCCGGGCACCGACCGCGGCGCTTGCGCCAGCCGCCCGCCTCGTCGGGCTCGAGCCACGCCGGGCCCAGGCGCCGCTTCACCTGCCGGCCCGCGTGGCGCCACTTGCCCTCGTAGAAGGGCCGACCGTTGTTCTCGCGGACGATCAGCGCGCCCGTAGAGTTCTCGCTTGGCATGCCGCTACCTCCGGCGTGTCCGGCCCCCGGCGACCACCATCGCGCGGGGGCTTCTTTGTGGGTCGACGGCGCCACCGTAGCGCCCGCCCACCGTCGTCGCAAGCGTGGGTACCAGCGTGGGTACCGCGTCTGGCGTGGGTACCGCATTGGGTACCGAACTCATGGGATCGCCACTCAGGACGGGGCTATGGACCGCTCTGGCCTCCTCGTGGCAGAGCCAACCATACGGCTCCCAACTGCTTTGCAAGCAGGAGGTCGCCGGTTCGATCCCGGCTGGCTCCACTGCAGCAAGCTCGCCGGACCCGCACCGCCCGCGGGTGGGGTGGCCGTCCCGCTCCGCCCGTGTTCAGCCAGCTCGCGCGGGCCGCGAAGACCTTGGCCGAGGAGCGCCGGTGAATGCACCAGAATCCGTTCCGCTTTCCGAGTTCGTATGGCCTTCTCCGCGAAGTTCACCGACGATCAGCGCGCCGCGGTCGCGTCCGCGCAGGTTGAGGGTGGGCCGACGGCCGCGGCCGCTGTGCAGGCGGGTGCGGCGGGAGAGCTCGGGGCGAGTCGCCGGCCGAGCACGGCGGTGTTGATCCGGTTACGGTTGCTCGAGCTCCGCACACCGAGATCGCAGCCCTGCCGTGCTGCGGGAAGGACAAGAGACGATGGAGACACTGCTGGTCTTCCACGAGGTGGATGACGTCGATCACTGGCTCGCTTCACCCAAGCGCGAGGAGCTCTTCGGGCCCCTGGGAATGACAGCGCGCACGTTTCGCGACCCGGCGGGCTCGAACCGGGTCGGGCTGATCGTCGAGGTCCCCGACATCGCCGCCTGGGAGGCGGCCCTGAAGACCGAGGCGGCGGCTGAGGCGATGAAGTTCGACGGTGTTCGTCCCGAAACGATCCTGGGCCTCGTCGAGGGGTAGCGCGAAGCAGTCGCGAACTTCATGGAAGGCGGCAGCGCACCCGGCGTTCTCGCTTCCCATGCAAGGCAGGAGCGCTGCGTGGGCACATCGTGGGCCCACGGCTCAGAATCAGGAACCGCCCACGGATCGACGCTTCCGCTCGACGACCAGCCGCGGCGGCGGGCCCGGGCCACGTAGCACCGGCCCGCCGCCACGGCGTCACGCGCGGCGACCGGCGTACGACCTGCCGAGGGGGATGCCCCCGATCAGCACCAGCACCGCCGCGATGATCCCCACGATGGAGGGGAGCCCCAGGGCGGTCAGCAGGATGTAGGCCAGCGCGGCGAGCAGCAGGGTGACGATCAGCGAGATCACGCGATGTTCCTTTCGTTCGAGTGCGGCGTACCGGTCACCTGTCCGCTTGCCCCCCGCGGCGCCGGGCGAAACCGCGCCGCCTCCGGCCGGAGGTCTCGCGGGGAGGCGTGGCGCGGACGACCGCGTGCGCTCGTGGCCGCTCAACGCGGGCGGGCCCATCGCTACACCCCGAGCGACCGCCCCACGATCTCCTTCATGATCTCGGTGGTCCCGCCGTAGATGCGCGTGACGCGCGCGTCGGTGTAGGCGCGGGCGATGGGGTACTCCAGCATGTAGCCGTAACCGCCGTGGAGCTGCACGCAGCGGTCGACCACGCGGCCCTGAAGCTCGGTGCACCACCACTTGGCGGCTGCGGCGTCCTCGGCGCTCAGCGTGCCGGCGTTCAGCGCGAGCACGGCCTGATCGACCCAGGTGGTCGCCATGTCGATCTCGGTCTTCATCTCGGCCAGCGCGAACCGGCTGGCCTGGAAGCTGCCGATCGGCTGGCCGAACGCCGTGCGCTCCCTGACGTACTCGAGCGTCCAGTCGAGCGCGGCCTGCGCGGCGGCGACGCCGGCGACCGCGATCGACAGGCGCTCCTGCGGAAGGTTGCCGACGAGGTAGGTGAAGCCGAGTCCCTCGTCGCCCAACCGGTTGGTGACGGGGACGTGCACGTCGTTGAAGAACAGCTCGGCGGTGTCCTGCGAGTGCATGCCGACCTTCTCGAGGTTGCGCCCGCGCTCGAACCCCTCCATGCCGCGCCTCGAGGATGAGCAGCGACATCCCCTTGTGGCGCTCGCCGGGGTCGGTCTTCACCGCCGTGATGACGAGGTCGGCGTTGATGCCGTTCGTGATGAACGTCTTCGAGCCGTTCACGACGTAGTGGTCGCCGTCGCGGATCGCGGTCGTGGTCATCGACGCGAGGTCGGACCCGATGCCCGGCTCGGTCATCGCGATGGCGGTGATGAGCGACCCGTCGGCGATGCCCGGCAGCCAGCGCTCGCGCTGCTCGGGAGTGCCGTACTCCAGGAAGTACGGCAGGGAGATGTCGTTGTGGAGGGAGATCCCCAGGCCGGCGGCCGCGACGCCGGCGTAGGCGAACTCCTCGACGAGGATCTGGTTGAAGCGGAAGTCATCGACGCCGGCGCCGCCCCACTCCTCGCCGACCGCCATCGCCAGCATGCCCTTCTCCGCGGCCGCGGCGAACAGCTCACGCGGGACGATGCCCTCGCGTTCCCAGTCGTCGATGTGGGGCACCATCTCAGCGGCGACGAACCGCCGCACGGACTCGCGGTAGTCGCGGTGATCGGGATCGAAGACGTTGCGCTGCATGGAGGCGAGGCTACCGGGCGTCTGGGAGTCTCCGGGGTGCTGGCGCACCCGACGACGAGGAGCTGAGATGCAGGAGCAGAATCCGATGGCACACGGGCCGGCGTTGGGGGACGTGAGCTACGCGGTCGAGGATGGACTCGCGTGGATCACGATCTCCAGGCCCGATCGCTACAACGCCTTCCGCGCGCTCACGATCGACGAGCTGATCCGGTGCTTCAAGCGCGCCTGGGCCGACCCCGACGTCGGCGTGATCTGCCTGACGGGGGCCGGCGAGAAGGCGTTCTGCACCGGCGGTGATCAGAAGCAGCGCGCGGAGACCGGCGACTACGGACCCTCCGAGTACGGTCTGTTCGAGGTCGATCAGCTGCATCGCCTGATCCGCGCGGTGCCCAAGCCGGTCATCGCGGCGGTCAACGGGTACGCGATCGGTGGCGGGCACGTGCTGCACGTGCTGTGCGACCTGACGATCGCCGCCGACCATGCTCGTTTCGGTCAGACCGGGCCGCGCGTGGGGTCGTTCGACGCGGGGTTCGGCACGGGCTACCTGGCGCGGGTCGTCGGGGAGAAGCGCGCCCGCGAGATCTGGTTCCTGTGTCGCCAGTACGACGCGGCGACAGCGCAGTCCTGGGGTCTGGTGAACGCCGTCGTCCCGCTCGGCGAGCTGCGTGCCGAGGTGCGCCGCTGGGCCGACGAGATGCTCGCGCTCTCCCCCACGTCGCTGCGCTTTCTCAAGCAGTCCTTCAACGCCGAGACGGAGCACCTCGCCGGGGTGGGCAGCGTCGCGTTCACGGGGCTGCACCAGTTCGAGGGCTCGGCCGAGGCCGCCGAGGCCGTCGCGGCGTTCGCCGAGAAGCGTGACCCGGACTTCGCCGCCTACCGGGCATCGGTGTCGGTGTGAGCGCGCGCGTGGCCCTCGTGACCGGCGGCGCGCGGGGCATCGGCGCTGCCGTCTGCCGCGCGCTGTGCGAGCAGGGCGCCGCCGTCGCGGTGGCGGACCTGCGCGACGAACTCGCGACGCGGACCGCCGCCGAGCTGACCCAGGCCGGGCACCGCGCCGTCGGCGTGAACCTCGACGTGACCGACGCCGCATCGGTCGCCGCGGCCGTCGGCGTCGTGCGGTCCCGGCTCGGCGAGGTCGAGGTTCTGGTCAACAACGCCGGCTGGGACGAGTTGCGCCCGTTCATCGAGACCGACGAGGCGTTCTGGGAGCGCATCGTCGACGTCAACTACCTGGGCGCGCTGCGGGTCACGCGCGAAGTCCTCCCCGGCATGATCGACGGTGGCTGGGGACGCATCGTCTGCACCGCGTCGGACGCCGGAAGGGTCGGCTCGTCCCTGGAGTCCGTGTATGCGGGCGCCAAGGGCGGCATCATCGCGTTCTCCAAGTCGATCGCCCGCGAGACGGCGCGGGTCGGCGTGACGGCGAACGTCGTCTGCCCGGGGCCGACGCAGACCGCGCTGCTCGAGGAGCTCACCGCCGACCACGAGGACGCCGCAAAGGTCATCGCGTCGATGACGCGCGCGGTTCCGATGAGGCGCCTGGGTCAGCCGGAGGACGTCGCGGCGGCGGTCGCGTTCTTCTGCTCCGAGCAGGCCGGGTTCATCACCGGCCAGACGCTGTCGGTCAGCGGGGGACTGACGATGGCCTGAGCGCCGTCGGGCCTTCGGCCGGGAGCGCTCGTCCCCCACGCGGCGCCGGCGCCGGCGCGGCTGCCGGCCGTTCTGGTTGGCTACCGGCATGCACCGCGAGGCGGTACGTGCGGCCTTCGATGAGCAGATCCGGCCAGGGCTGGAGCGGGGGACGTGGTCCGCGCTGGACGCCGAGCACCCGTGCCCCTGAGGCGCCGGCCATCTCGGCTCAGTCCTTCGGGGGCAGCTCGATCCAGACCGCGCGTGCGACGGCACAGAGCTCTCCCTCGGCGGAGAAGAGCGCGCTGCCGGTGTTCAGCTTGCGGCCGTCGCGGCTGATCGGCCACGCCTGGACCACGTATCGGGACCCGGCTGCCACCGGGTGTCGGAGGTCGGCGGCCAGCCGACCGAGGAGGATGAGGCCGACCTCGCCGAAGAGATCGGTCACGATGCCGCTCGGACAGTCCAGCGCGCCCCACACGAACTCGTCACGGACGGTGCCCTGGGCATCCGCGAGCGAGGACTCGGGAATCCACGGCGCGGCGTACCGCGGCTCGTCGTCGACCGGCCCCGGGAAGATCCTCAGTCCGTCGCCCGCGTCCCGCCGTGGTCCGCAGACGAAGCACGTCGGATAGGGATGCCGGTCGCGCCAGGGATACCGCGAAGCGGCGCGGCGGGCGGCATCGAACGACACGGGCTCGGGGACGTCGACCGACACGGTGGCGGGCCGCGCCTCGGCGATCAGCACGTCGTCGTCGCCGAGCAGGTCGATCACCTGATCGCGACGTCGGAGGTGCAGTGGCGTGCCGAGCGGAGGCGGTGTCCGGAGCGTCACCTCGGCCGGCCCGTCGAGCCACTGGGCGGCCATGGCACACGCGTAGCCGCCGTTCGCGCTGTCCGGAGGACCGCGAAAGCGGTGGTCGATCACGACGGTCGCGGACACGCCGCGCGATGATCTCGCAAACCGCGGGCATCCGCGCGCCGGACGGCGGAACCCCGGCCCGGCACCGAACCGTAGTCCGCACGGATTCCGCCGCGCCGCCGCGCCGTAGCCTCGGTCTGTGGCCACCGCCGGAGACGGTTCCCTGCGCCCGGCTGCCCGGGCGGCGCCAGAGGTCGACGATCACGTCAGCCCGCTCGTCCACCTCCACGGGGTCAGCCGGCGCTTCCAGGTCGGGGCCAACGTGGTCACCGCGCTCGAGGACGTGACGCTGAACGTCGGCCGCGGGGAGTTCATCGTCGTGCTCGGCCCCTCGGGCAGCGGGAAGACGACGCTCCTGAACCTCATCGGCGCGCTCGACTCGCCCACCGAGGGCCACATCGTCATCGCGGGACAGGACATCACCCGCGTCTCCCGGCGCGAGCTCTTCGCGTTCCGCCGGCACACGGTCTCGTTCATCTTCCAGACGTTCAACCTGTTCCCGGAGCTCAACGCGCTCGAGAACGTGGAGTTCGGGGCGGACGTCGCCGGGCGCCGGGATCGCGTGGGCGTCGCCCGCGGGATGCTCGAGCGCGTGGGGCTCGGCGAGCGCACGGCGCACTTCCCGCACGAGCTGTCGGGCGGCGAGCAGCAGCGTGTGGCGATCGCGCGCGCTCTGGCCACCGGCAACCCGATCCTGCTCGCCGACGAGCCCACCGGCGAGCTCGACTTCCGCACGGGCGTCCAGATCCTCCAGCTCCTGCACGACCAGACGCACGAGCAGGGAACGTCGGTGCTCATCGTGACGCACAACCGCGAGATCGGGCGAGTCGCCGACCGCGTGATCGAGCTGTCCAGCGGCCGGGTCGTGTCCGACGGCCCGTCCGCCGGAGAGCGCGCCGACATCTCCGAGCTGCGCTGGTAGGCGCCGTGCGCTGGGGGTTCTGGCTCATGTGGTCGTGGCGCGACCTCCGCCGCCGACCGGTGCAGGTCGTCGTCATCGCCCTCGTCATCGCCCTGGGCACCGGGCTCGCGACCGGGCTCTCGAGCCTCAAGACCTGGCGGATCGACGCGAACGACGCGAGCTTCGCGCTCCTGCGCCTGCACGACGTCCGGGTGTCGTTGCCCGACGGCGGCTTCGCCCCGACGGGCCGGCTCGCGCGCGCCGTCGGCGAGGCCCGGGGGATCGCCGCGGTCCGCGAGCAGCTCGTGCTGCCGACCCAGGTCGACGCGTCGCGCGCCGGCCGGGCGATCCTCGTCCCCGGGCTGCTCGTGGGCCAGCGGCTCGACGCGCGGCCGGTCGTCGACGGGCTCGCGGCGAACCGCGGGCGCGTGCTGACCCCGGCGGACGAGGGGCGCCCCCTCGCGATGCTCGATCGGAGCTTCGCCAACGCGCGGGCGCTGCCGGCGGCGACCGACCTGCGCCTCGCCGGCGGCGCACGGCTGCGGTCGGTCGGGTGGGCCTTCCAGCCGCAGTACCTCCTGCCGGGCACCAGCGGCGTCGGCCTGGGCGGCGAGGACTCCTACGCGGTCGTCTTCACCTCGCTGCGTACCGCCCAGCGGGTCGCGGGACGGCCCGGGCAGGTGAACCAGCTCGTCGTGCGCGGGCGCCCCGGGACGAGCGCCGCGACGCTCGCCGGCGCCGTGCGCGCCGCCGTGGAGCGCGTGCTGCCCGGGGTGGGCGTGACGCTGACCCGCGGGACCGAGGAGCCGGTCCACCGGCTCCTCTACCGCGACGCCGAAGGCGACCAGAAGACCTGGCGCATCCTCTCGCTCCTCGTGCTCGTCGGCGCCGCGCTGGCGGCGTACAACCTGACGAGCCGGACGATCCAGGCCGAGCGGCGCGAGATCGGCATCGGCATGGCGCTCGGCGTGCCGCCCGCCCGTCTGGCGCTCCGCCCGCTGCTCATGGGCGCGGAGATCGCGGTGCTCGGCGTCGTCTTCGGAGTCGGCCTCGGCCTCGTGCTCTCGCGGCTCTTCGGCCGCCTGCTCGTGAACCTCCTGCCGCTCCCGGTGCTGCACACGCCGTTCCTCCCGGGGCAGTTCGCCCTCGGCGCCGCGGTGGGCTTCGTCCTCCCCTTCCTCGGCGTGCTGCTGCCGGTGCGCAAGGCGGTCCGCATGCGCCCGATCGAGGCGATCCGGCTCGGCTTCCGCGCGGCGGCGGGCGGCGGGCTCGCGCCGCTCCTCGCCCGGCTTCGCGTCCCCGGTGACAGCCTCGTCCAGATGCCGCTGCGCAACGTCGTCCGCGCCCCGCGCCGGACCCTCGTCACCGTGCTCGGGATCGGGGTCATCGTGTCGCTCGTCGTGACGTTCACGGGCCTCATCGACTCGTTCGTGCAGCCGTTGGAGCGCACGCGGACCGAGATCCGGCGCATCGACCCGGATCGCCTGGTCGTCAGCCTCGACGGGTTCCGGCCCGTGGACGGCGCGACCGTGCGGGCGGTGCGCCGCACGCCCGAGGTCGCCCGCGCCCAGGCGCAGGACGTCCTCTCCGTCAAGCTCCGGCACGGCCGGAGCGCACTCGACGGTCAGCTCACGCTGCTCGACCTCGGAACCGCGGGCTGGCGGCCGAGCCTGCGCGAGGGGCGGCTCGGGGCCGGCACCCCCGGCATCGTCATCGCACGCCAGGCGGCCACCGATCTCGGGGTCGGGATCGGCGACACGATCGCGGTCCGCCACCCGGTCGTGGAGGGGCCGGGACGGGTGCGGCTCGTCACCTCGCGCGTCCGCGTCGACGGCATCCACGGCGGCACGCTGCGACCGTACGCCTACGCCTCGCTGGCGACGTGGGGGCGGCGGACGGGCCTCACCGGGCTGGCGAACCAGGTGGTGGCGGTGCCGGCGCCGGGGGTGAGCAGGGACGCGGTCGTGCGGGCGCTGTTCGGCCGTCCCGGCGTGGCCTCGGTCGAGCGCGCCGCCGCCCCGCTCGACGCCTTCGACAAGGGCATCGACCGCTTCCTCTGGTTCATCTACGCGACCGAGGCGTTCGTGCTGCTCCTCGCGCTGCTCGTCGCGTTCAACTCCGCCGCGATCAACGCCGACGAGCGGCGCCGCGAGCACGCGACGATGTTCGCGTACGGCGTCCCGCGTCGCACGGTCCTCGTCCAGTCGGTCGCCGAGAACGGGATCGTCGGCCTCCTGGCGAGCGTCGTCGGGCTCGGCATCGGCCTGCTCGTCGTCGGCTGGATCGTGCGCTCGACCATCCCGCAGACCGTGCCCGATCTCGAGCTCTCCGTGTTCGTGAGTCCCACGACGGTTCTCGCCGCCGTGGCGATCGGCGTCCTCGCCTGCGCGCTCGCCCCGCTGCTCACGAGCCGCCGCCTGCGGCGCATGGACGTCGCCTCGACGCTCCGCGTGATGGAGTGAGGCTACGGCGCGTCGGTCGCGCGTCTCGCGGCCCAGTCCCGCTTGGCCTCCTGCTCCATGCCCTCCAGCCGCGTGTAGTAGTCCGGGAACTCCTTCAGGTGCGCGAGCGCGATCTTGCCGATCAGGATCGGGTCGTCACCCGTCACGTCGGTCTGTGGATCGTGGGCTCCGTGCTCGGACTCGACGTCCATTCCGGACCGGAACTCCTCGAGGTCGAACCGGTCCCAGTCGACGCCGATCGCGTCGCCGACCCGACGGGCCTCGTCGACGGTCGTCCGCGGTGCTTCGCCCATCGCTTCGTCCTCCCCTTTTTCGCCTGAGCATACGCGGGCTCGGGCGTCGCCGAGCGCGCCTGAGGGCAGGCGGGCGACGGGCGCTCATCCGGAGTGGGTGGCGCGCCGGCGCGCCACCCACTCCCAGACCGTGGGCTTCTCGCGATCGTCTACGCGGCGGCCGGCTCGATGTTCTGGTTGACGCGGAAGACGTTGTCCGGGTCGACGTCCGCCTTGATCCGGGTGAGCCGGTCGTAGTTGTCCCCGTAGGTCGCCTGCACCCGGACGTGGCCCTCGTCCATCATGAAGTTGACGTACGCGCCGCCCGCGGAGTACGGGTGGGTCGCCTCCCAGTAGTCGACCGTCCACTGGCGCAGCGTGGCGGCGCTCGCCGGATCGGGGTCGACGCCGACGATCACCTCCGCCCAGTTCGCGTCCCGGTAGCTGAACGCCGTGTCGCTCGCGCCCACGTCGTGCGCCGCCCCGTCGATCGGGTAGAGGTGCATCGTCGAGTGCATCGTCGGGAGCCGCCGGCTCCACTCGAGGTGCTGCTCGACCGCCGCGTCCGGGAGCTCGCGCACGAAGTCCGCGCGCCAGTACCACTGGAGGCCGGGCGTGTAGAGCCCGTCGAACAGGCTCTGCACCGCCGGGAAGGGCATCGGCCCGACGCCGTGGAGCACCGGGGTGCCGACCGCGAGCGCGGGGGCGAACAGCTCCTCCGCCTTCGCCTCGTCACCGGTGTAGCACCACATCACGCCGCAGACCTTGTGACCGTGCAGCTCCTCGGGGAACATCGGCGCCGGCGGCACCGTCATCGTGGCGAAGAAGCCGGACAGCTCGCGCGGCGCCGCGGGCAGGAACTCGCGGTAGAAGCGCATGACCTCCGGGGTCTGCTCGAGCGGCCAGAAGGTCGGGCCGGCGAGCACGTTGGCGACGGGGTGCAGGCGGAGGCGGAACGAGGTGACCACGCCGAAGTTCCCGCCGCCGCCGCGCAGCGCCCAGAACAGGTCCGGGTTCTCGTCCGGGCCGGCGCGGACGATCGAGCCGTCGGCGAGGACGACCTCCGCGTCGAGCAGGTTGTCGATCGTCAGCCCGCAGCTGCGGGTCAGGTGGCCGAGCCCGCCGCCGAGCGTGAGCCCGCCGACGCCGGTCGTGGAGATGATCCCGGACGGCGTCGCCATCCCGACCTCGTGCGTCGCGGCGTCGACCTGGCCCCAGGTGCACCCGCCGCCGGCGCGCACGGTGCGCGCGTCGGTGTCGATCTCGATCGTGTCGAGGCCGGCGAGGTCGACGACCAGCCCGTCGTCGCACACGCCGAGGCCGCCGCCGTTGTGGCCTCCGCCCCGGACGGCGAGCAGGAGGTCGTGGCGCCGCGCGAACCCGATGGCCGCGGCGACGTCCCCCGGCGAGGTGCACCGGGCGATGCCCGCCGGACGCCGGTCGATCATCGCGTTGTAGACCGTGCGCGCCTCGTCGTAGTCGTGGTCCTCGGGCCCGACGATCGTCCCGTCGAACTCCGCTCCCAGCTCACGTCGCGCGGCCTCGGCCGCGCCGGTGATCGTGCTCATCTCCGCCTCCTTGGCAGTGAGTTCGGGACGCCGCGACGCCCTCGGTTCGCCCCGAGGCTAGGGGGCCTCTGCGCCCATGTCATGACCCGGACTGACCCGCTTCCAGGCCGCGGGCGAGGCCCACGCGGGAAGGGGTGATAATCAGATCTGATCAGGACGTCGACGCGCCATGCGCTGCACGTGACCCCGCTTCCCGGGCCCCTCCGGCTGGCCCCCACCCACCCCTTCATCGGCCGTTCGCGCGAGCTCGCGGCCCTGCGCACCCTCGTGCCGCGCGCGGACGGGGAGGGCCGGAGGATCGCGCTCGTGGGCGGGGAGGCGGGCGGCGGCAAGAGCCGGCTCGTCCGCGAGCTCGCCGGCGAGGCCGACGCCGAGGGGGCGCTCGTGCTCTACGGGGCCTGCGACGCGGTCGTGCGCACCCCGTATCGCCCCTTCGTCGAGGCGCTCGACCACCTCGCCCGCGTCACCGACCCCGACACGCTGCGGGCCGAGCTCGGCGGGGGCGGCGGCGAGCTGACGCGCCTGCTCCCGGATCTCGCCCACCGCGTCGGCGAGCTCCCGGAGCCCGTCGCGGCCGATGCCGACACCGAGCGGCACCGCCTCCACACGGCCGTCGGCGACCTCCTCGCCAACGCCGGGCGACGGCAGCCGATGCTCCTGGTCCTGGAGGACGGCCACTGGGCGGACACGCCGACGCTCCTCCTGCTGCGCCACCTCGCCCGGTCCGCGACCGACGCGCGCGTGCTCGTGCTGGCGACCTTCCGTGACACCGAGGCCGACGTGCCGGGGGAGCTGGCCGAGACGCTCGCCGACCTCCGCCGCTCCGAGGACGTGGTGCGGCTCCACCTCGGCGGGCTGACCGGGGCCGAGGTGGCGGAGTTCGTGCGCCGCGCCGCCGGCGGCGTCGACGGGGATCCCCACGACCTCGCCGGCGAGCTCCACGCGCTGACCGGCGGCAACCCGTTCCTGCTCTGCGAGCTGTGGCGGACGCTCGCCGAGACCGGCACGCTCTCGATCGAGCGGGGCGCCGTTCGCCTCACCCGCCCGCTGCCGGCCATCGCCACGCCGCAGAGCGTGCGCGAGGTCGTGAGCCAGCGGTTGTCCCGCCTCGAGCCCGCCACCCGGGACGTGCTCGAGCTGGCGGCGGTCGCCGGGTTCGCGTTCGAGCTCGACGTCATCCGCCGGGCGGCGGCCGGCGGTCTCGACCGGCTCGACGTGCTCGAGCCCGCGGTGAGCAGCGGGATGATCGAGGAGGTCTCCTCGAGGCGGCTCGCGTACCGCTTCTCGCACGAGCTGGTGCGGCGTGCGCTGTACGACCGCCTCAGCGTGCTGCGCCGCGCGGAGCTCCACCTCATGATCGGCGAGGCGCTCGCGGAGGCCGAGCCCGCCCCTTCGGGGCGAGGACTCGCCGACCTCGCGCATCACTTCGCCGCCGCGGCGCCGGTCGGGGCGCCCGAGCGGGCCGTCGAGTACAACCTCCTCGCCGCGGAGCCTGCGAACGCCGCGCTGGCCTTCGAGGAGGCCGCCGACCGCCTGCGGACGGCGCTCGACATCGGGATCGCGGACGAGCGCCGCCGGGCCGGGGCGCTGCTCGCGCTCGGGGCCGCGCACTACCGGGCCGGCCGCACGCCGGACTCGCTGGAGGCGTTCCGGGAGGCGGCGCAGATCGCCCGGGAGCTCGACGACGGCGAGCTGCTGGCCCGCGCGGCGATCGGATTCGAGAACACGTGCTGGCGACCCGGCATCCGGGATCAGGGCGCGCGCGAGCTGCTCGAGGAGGCATCGGCGTCGCTCTCGCCCGACGACTCGTCGCTGCGGGTGGGCGTTCTCGCCGGTCTGGCCCGCGCCCTGGACTTCCGGGGCGACCACGATCGCGCCCTCGTGGTCCGCACGAGCGCGATCGAGATGGCCCGCCGCAGCGGGGACCGCCGCGGACTGGCCAGCGTGCTCATGCGCGCCTACTGGGCGCGGGAGGCGACGAGCCTGCGGGAGATCCTCTCGATGCTCACCGAGGCCGTCGAGATCGCCGCGCAGATCGGCGACGTGGAGATCCGCGCGGAGGCGATGGAGTGGCGCGTCTCCGCGCTGATCGCCCTGGGCGAGATCGACGGCGCCCGCACCGAGCTCGCCGCGGTGCACGAGCTGGCCCAGCGCACCGGACAGCCGTTCATGCTCCACGTGTCCGAGCACTACGGCTCTGCGCTCGCGCTGCTCGGCGGCCGCCTGGCGGAGGCGGAGGTCGCCGCCGAGCGCTCGCGCGAGTGGGGCCGCCTGCTGCGGGGGCGCGACGCGTCCGGCGTCTACGGGATCCAGATGTTCGGCGTCCGGCGCGAACAGGGCCGGCTCTCCGAGCTCGCCCCGGTCGTGCGCATCCTGGCGGCCGGTGAGAACGGCGGCGCGTGGCGGCCGGGCCTCGCCGCGCTGCTCGCCGAGCTCGGGATGGACGACGAGGTCCGCCGCGAGCTCGCGCGCGTCCGCCGCGAGGGGCTCGACCCCCTGCGCGCCTCCCTCTGGATCGCGTCGCTGACGTACCTCGCGGACGCGTGCAGCGCGGTGGGCGACCGCGACCTCGCCGCGCTCCTCTATCCCGAGCTCGCCCCGCTCTCGGGCACGAACGTGATGATCGGCCACGGCGTCGCCTGCTACGGCGCCGCGGATCGATACCTCGGGATGCTGGCCGCGACGCTCGGCGAGCGGGAGCGGGCCGAGGACCACCTCGCCGCCGCGATGGACCTCAACCGGCGCATGGGCGCCTCGACGTGGCTCGCCTACACCGCCTACGAGTACGCGCGGACGCTGCTCGCCGCCGGCGAGGAGGACCGCGCGGCGCCCCTGCTGGCCGAGGCCTCGGGCCTGGCCGCCGCGATCGGCCTCCCGACGCTGCTCACGCGCATCGCCGCGCTGGGCCCGGCCGGCGCAACGGCTCCCCCGCTCCCGGACGGGCTCTCGCCGCGCGAGGCCGAGATCCTCCGGCTCGTCGCGCGCGGACGCTCGAATCGCGAGATCGGGACCGAGCTGACCATCAGCGGGCACACCGCCGCGAACCACGTGCGCAGCATCCTGCGCAAGACGGGCTGCGCGAACCGGACGGAGGCGGCGGCCTACGCCTACCGACGCGGCCTGGCCGGGGACGACCGGCGGGAGTAGGATCGGCGCCATGCCGCTCTTCGTCATCGAGCGGGAGTTCGCCGAACAGCTCCAGCTGAGCGGCGAGGACGTGACGCTGCTGGAGGAGATCAACGCGGACGAGGGCGTCCGCTGGCTCTTCTCGTTCCTCAGCGCGGACCGGCGGCGCTCCTACTGCCTCTACGAGGCTCCCTCGCCCGACGAGATCGTGGCGGCGGCCAAGCGGGCCGGCATCCCCGCGGACGTCGTGGTCGAGGTCGACCGGATCACCGCGGACTCGTTCCGCTGAGCCTCGGGCGCCGCTCGCCGGGGTCAGCGGAGGATGCGGAAGCCCGCGTGGGCGGGGGCGCTGCGCCCGGTCCTGGTCGTGCGCGGGCGGTGAGGCGGTAGCGGCCGGGCGGGAGCGGGTGGCCGCTACCGCCGGACGATCGTGAAGAACGCGGTGCGCGCCCGCGAGCGGTTGCCGGCGCCGTCGGTGGCGCCGATCGTGACCCGATGGCGACCGAGGCCGAGACGTCTCGTCCGCGTCAGCCGGCCCTGGAACCGCACCCGGTTCCGCCCGCGCTTGGCCCGCCGCTTCAACGAGCCCTTGCCGACGTAGCGCGTGCAGCGGGAGCGCCGGCGGTTCGCCCGGGTCGGAGCGACGCATCGCCGCCCGACGCGCCGTCCGGTGCTCACCTGCGCGAAGCTCAGCGTGACGGTCGCCGCCTCGCTGAGGCGGAACGAGATCGTGGTGCCGACCGGCGCCCGCGAGAACCGCGGCAACAGCGACCCGAGGCGCCAGCGGCCGGGCGACACCGCGAACGAGGAGATCGTCGCCGGGGTCGTGTCGGGCCGGGGGCGGACCGTGACCCGCGCCGTCGCGACGTTCGAGTCCGAGGTGCCGTCGTTGGCCCGGAACGTGAACCGGTCGCTGCCCGAGAAGCCCGGCGTCGGGGTGTAGGTCACCCGCGCCGGGTCGCCCGTCTGCACCGCCCCGAGGGTCCCGTGCGCCGGCCCGGCGACGATGGTGGTCGTCGTCGGGTCGTTCTCGGGGGCCGGGTCCGTACAGCCGAGCGGGACGGAGGCCGCCGTGCCGAACGGCGTCGACACCGCTCCGTCCTGGCAGGTCGGCGACGGGTTGGGCGCCCAGTCGGGGTTGCCGTCGAAGCGCATGGGCACGTCGTTGACCACCGGGCTGGCGACACCGGTGCCGTCGGAGTTCTTCATCACCAGTGCGCCGTTGCCGAAGGTCCCGCTCACGTAGGCGATCTTCGTTCGGTCGGGGGACCACACGCAGTTGTAGTCGCCCGTCCCGGTGTTCGCGATGGGCGTGACGATCCCGCCGGTGATGGCGGACCGCTGGACGGTGGCGCTCGTCGTGCCGAACGGCCCGCGGGTGAAGCACAGGTCCTGCCCGTCGGGGGAGACCGCCGGCTGATAGTCGTCGGTCGCGCCGGTGATCACCGGGGTGCCGGCCGTCTGGCTGCCGTCGGCCGGCGCCCGGTAGATGTCGTTGCTCACCGTGGCCAGCGGGTCGACGTCCTGGGAGTAGTAGAGCGTCTTGGAGTCGGGCGACCAGGAGGGCTTGTCCGCGTTCATGTTCGCGGCGGTGTTCGTGATCGGCGTGATCTGCGGGCCGTTGGCGTTCTGCACGTAGATGTTCCTGATCGTCGCGAGGCCGCTGGCATAGGCGATCTTCGTGCCGTCGGGCGACCAGGACGGCCGGTCGTCGGAGATGCCGGGGTTCTGGGTGATGTCGCGCGGGTTGGTCCCCGACGCCGGCTTGGTGAGGTCGAGGACGTAGATGTCGTAGTCGGCGGGCGGGCCCGCCGCGTAGGCGATCTTCGTGCGGTCCGGCGACCAGCTCGGGTGCCGGTGCTGGATGGCCGCGTTCAGCGTGACGCGCGTCGGCGTGCCACCCGGCTTGCCGACGATCCAGAGCTGCGCGGTCGCGTCGGTGAACGGGGCCGAGATCCCGTCGCTCCGGCCGCTGGCGAAGACGATCTTCCCGTTGGGGCCGGGTTGGACGGCGGCGGCCGGGACCGCCGACGCCCCGAGGACGACCAGCGCGACGACGACCGTGCGGGCCAGCAGCATCCGTACCTCCACCATGAGCCTTCCCCCGGGTCTGGACCGCCGACCCTAACGGATTCCCGGGCTTTCAGCGCCACCGCGTGTAGCGGCCGACGACCGTTCGAGAGACGAGCGCCGGAGCCCGCTGCCCGCTCCCGGCTCGCGCGAACGCGGACGGGTCGACCAGGACCTTGCCGACCTGCTGCCGCACCTCGTCGGCGATGTCGAGCGGCAGGTCCGCGATGCCCCGGATCCCGGCGAGCCGGCGGACGATCCCCTGGCGGATGCGGCGGAGCACGGCCGGCTCGTCGACCCGGTCGCGCAGCCGGCTCTCGGTCCACAGCAGGCGCCGGCCGCCGGGGTCCCAGGCGAACTCCGGGATGATCCAGCCGCCGCGGCCGGACCGGGTCAGGCGCCGGGCCGGGCCGGTCGGCCGGAAGCGGGTGTGCCCGTGGTTCCAGCGCAGGGCCAGCTCGTAGAGGTCGTTCGCCTGCTGGAAGGTCGGGCGCAGGAACGCCTCGTTGAAGACCGGGAGGATCACGGCGTAGTCGTAGGTGGCGGGCAGCCGCAGCAGCGTCGCGAGCCGGCTCCAGTTGTCGAAGGCGCCCGCGTGGTCGCGGGTCGACATGAAGAGGATCCGCCGCATGTCCGGCGTGAACACGGCCTGCTCGTCCCACGCCGGGTCGCGGGTGAGGCGCTGCGGGCGGCAGGCGCCCCGGTCGGCGTCCGGCAGGCGGCAGAAGAAGAGCTCCGGGTTGAGCGAGGTGTCGACCGTCTCGGTGTAGAGGAACCCGGAGCCGTCGGGAGCCCACCACTGCGTCTCGTACCAGTGGCCGTTGCCCGGGCGGACGGCGTGGGTCCCGACGAGGCGCGGCCCGCGCGGGCCGTTCGGGTCGAAGCGCGCGACCCGGACGTCCGAGCGCCCGGTCCCGCCGGTGGCGGAGTCCCAGTTCAGCGCGGTCCACGCGACGTGGCGCCCGTCGGGCGACCAGTAGGCGTGGAAGTTGTCGCGCAGCTCGCCGCCCGGCGTGAGGTCCGTCCGGCGGCGCCCGTCCCGGGTCATGACCCAGAGGTCGGAGCCGATGCCGCCGAACCCCGGCGCGCCGACACGGACACGATGGCCGTGCCAGGAGTGGAAGAGGATCCAGCGCCCGCCGTGGGGCTGGACGACGGGCACCTGGTTGGGGCCGGCGAGCCCGCAGGTGAGGCAGCGGCGCTCCCGGCCGGCGAGCGTCGAGCGGAAGACCTGGGCCTCGCCGCCGGCCGCCGGCGCGTGGTAGACGACGTGGCGCCGGTCGAGCCAGTCCGGCGCCTGGCCGACGGTGAACGGGTTGACGGTGGTCGTGAAGCGGTGCCCACCGGGCACATCGGCGTCCTGCGCCGCGGCGGTCGGCCCGGCGGAGCCCAGCACCGCGAGCGTGGCCACGAGCCCGATCCCGGTCTGCCGCCGTCGACGCATGCCGGGGCGAACCTACCGGCCGTGGACCGCCGTTGCGCCGACGGAACCGGAGCGCCTCGGGCCGGGACGGCACGGCGGGGGACGGTCGCCGAACGTCAGCCCGCGGCGCGGACGACCTCGATGTCGACGAGCCGGCCGAGGCCCCGGAAGTCCTCCGGGTTGCGGGTGTAGAGGGGCAGGTCGGCGGCCAGCGCCGTCGCGGCGATCAACAGGTCGAGCGCGCGCCGTCCGCGCGCCCTGCGCCCGGCCGCCACCGTGGCCGCGTAGAGGCGCCCGAACGCCCGGGCGACGTCCGCATCGATGGCAAGCGGCTCGAAGGTCGCCTCGACGCGCTGCAGTCGGTCCTGGCGGCGGGCTCGCTCGGCGTGGTCGCGCGTCGCGTGCGGGCCGGCCGCCAGCTCGGCGAGCGTGATGGCCGAGATCGCCAGCTCCGCGGGCAGGGCCCCCGGGTCGAGCCGGTCGAGGTCGATGACGACCGAGGTGTCGATGAGCCCGCGCGGCCGCTGACGCTCAGCCACGCGGCGCGGGATCCTGGTCCAGGACGGCGTCGACGTCGGCCCGGAACGCGTCGGCGTCGATCGCCGGGGCGTCGGCGAACGCGGCGAGCGCCGCCGCGGAGGCCACGAATCGCCGCCGCCGGACCGGGACGAGCTCTCCCACCGCCGTGCCGTTGCGGGTCACGACGAAGGACTCGCCGCGATCGAGCGCGCGCATGATCTCGCCGCTCTCGTTGCGCAGCTCGCGCTGGGTGATGGCGCGGGGCACGAAACCGCATCGTAGCACGCGTGCTACGAGGTCAGCGGCGCCGCGCGCGGGCCCGGCGGGCCTCGTCGGCCCACAGCGCGCGCATGATCTTCGAGACGACCGGCGCGGTCTCCCCGAAGCCCGGGCAGCAGGGCGGCCCGCCCGGCGCGCTGATGCCGATCTCCAGGTGCGGCGCCGAGGAGATGCCGACGCTCCCGCAGCCGATCCGGGCGATCGGCTGGCCGCGGCTCACGTGGTCGCCCTTGCGGACGAGGTTCGGCTTCGTGTGCCCGTAGTAGACGTAGCGGCCGGCGAACGGCCCCTGGTCGAGCCTGACCACCGGGGCCCAGCGCCCGAAGCCGCTGATCCCGATCTGCACGACGGTCCCGCTCTCGACCGCGAGCACCGTGACCTTGCGGTCGCACGCCCCGTTCAGCGTCGGGATGTCGACGCCCTGGTCGGTGCTCCACGTCGACGACGGGAGGACCCGCCGCCGCGGCGTCAGCGGGAAGGCCCAGCCGCTGCTCGCGGCGAGCGACATCGGGTTGCCCTTCGAGCTCAGCAGCGCCCGGCGGGTGCGCGCGTCGACGACGGCGTCGACCCGCAGGCCGCCGTCGCCCTCGAAGCGGCGCAGCGCGCTCGCGGTCGTCCGGTCGAAGGTGCCGGTGATGGCCGCGCGGTAGCCGAGGCGCGTGAGCAGCCACTGGAGCGCACGGACGTCGTCGCCCCGGGCGCCGCGGCGCAGCGTCCGCGTGCCCAGGCGCCACGGGTTGCGCGCGAGCCCCTCGGACGCGGGCGGCGCGCTGGTCGGCGAGGCTCCGCCGGTGAGAGCGGCGCCGGCGGTGGACGGTCCGCCGCCGGTCGCCGCCGCGGCCCCGGCCGCGGGCCCGGCGAGCGCCGCGACCGCGAGCACGACGAGGGCCCCGGCGCGGGCGGCGCCACGGGGCGAAGGAGCGGGGGCGGAATCGGTACGGCGGCGCATGGTCGTCGTCCGGCTCGTGGGCCGGTGATCGGGCTCGGCCGCCTGCGAGGTGAGCTGTCGGGCTGGCGCTTGTGCGCCTCCCGCGGAATCACCGCGAGATTCGCCCCGGGAACGTGGTTCCCCCGCTCCCCGGACTGGACTCCGGGAACTCGGCGGCGAGCCCATGGTAGCCGGGAGCCGGGCGGCACGCGGCGCGCCCGGCGCGCGCCGCGATCGTCAGGGCGACGCGGTCGGTGGTCCAGACCCGCACGGCCGGCCGCGCGGCGCCGGATCGACTCGGGCCGGTGCTACGCCGCCGCGCGCGTCTGGGCGATGAGCTCGCCGGCCACCCGGTCGGCCGCGTCGGCCGTCCCGCCGAGCAGGCGGCGCGAGAGCTGCGCGCGGCGGAAGTAGAGCGGCGCGTCGTGCTCCCACGTCGCGCCGATGCCCCCGTGCACCGAGATGAGCTCGCGCGCGGCGAAGTCGAGGGCCTCGCCCCCGCCGACCCGGAAGGCGCTCGCCGCGAGCGGGAACTCCCCCGGGGCGTCCTCGCCGGCCCACCCCGCGAAGTACATCAGCGAGCGGGCGTTCTCCATGCGGCGCAGCACCTCGACGAGCGCGTGCTTGACCGCCTGGTAGGAGCCGATCGCGCGACCGAACGTGTGGCGCTCCTTCGCGTAGGCGACGCTGCGCTCGAGCGCCTCCTCGACGGCGCCGAGCGACTCGGCGGCCACGAGGCCCTGGGCCAGGTACCACGCGTTCGCCAGGGCGGCCTCGCCGACCTCGAGCACGGTCGCCGCGGCGCCGTCGAGCCGGACGTGCCCGAGCGGGCGCGTCGCGTCGTAGGCGCTCACCGTCTCGACGTCCACCCCGGGGGCGCCGGCCTCGACGACCGCGGCGACCGGCGCGCCCCCGCGCGTGGCGACGACGACGAGGACGTCGGCGCCCGGCGCGTCGGGCACCCAGGACACGGTCCCGGTGATCGTCTCGCCGGTCACCTCGGGCGCCGGCCCGCGGGTCCGTCCCGACGCCGGCTCGGCCGTCCAGCCGGCCTCGAGGTCGCCCGGCGGCCGGGCGGGCACGTAGGCCGCCCGCCGCTCGCCGGAGGCCAGCGCGCCGAGCAGCGACTCCTGGCCCTCGGCGGCGTCGAGGATCGCGGTGGCCGGCAGGTGCCCGAGCAGCGGGACCGAGGCGAGCACCCGCCCGCACTCCGCGAGCACGAGCATCGCGTCGAGCGCGCCGAGCCCGGCGCCGCCGGCCGACTCGCCGACCAGCAGACCGGTCCAGCCGGCGGTCGTGGCGGTCGCCCAGAGGTCGGGGAGGGCGGCGGGGTCCTCGAGCGCCTCGCGCGCCGCCTCGACCGTGGCGAACCGGGACAGCGCGTCGCGTGCCGCCTCGCGCAGGAAGACCTGCTCGTCGGAGAGCTCGAAGTTCACGCCTTCACCTCCTCGCGCTCCTTGGCCCGGAGCTCGGAGAACGGGATGCCCTTGTCCAGCCGCGGCTCCGGCGGCAGGCCGAGCACGCGCTCGCCGATCGTGTTGCGCAGGATCTCCTCCGTCCCGCCCGCGGACTTCAGGCCCGGCAGGAACGAGATGAGGTACGCCCACTCGCTGCCCTCGGCGAGCGCCTCGGGCCCGTAGACGTCGGCGATGAGGTCGCCGGCGGCGATCGCCGCGTTGACCAGCGTCACCTTGCCGAGGCCGGCCTCGGGGCCGGGGATGCCGCCGCGCTGCACCGTCGTGAGCACGCGGTAGCCGGTGTAGCGGACCGCGAGCGTCTCGACCGACAGCTCGCCGAGGCGGCGGCGCACCTCCGGGTCCTTCGCCGCCTCCTCGTCGGCGGCGATCGCCCGGGCGAAGCGGTCGGCCCGGTAGCCGAAGCCCTCGCCGCCGCCGCCGATCGTCAGGCGCTCGAACATCAGCGTGGTCAGCGCCGTCCCCCAGCCGCCGTTCACCGGCCCGACGGCGGCGTCGGCGTCGAGGTGGACGTCGTCCATGAAGACCTCGTTGAACTCCGGCTCGCCGGAGATCTGGCGCAGCGGGCGGATGGTCACGCCCTCGGCGTCCATCGGCAGGGCGAACATCGTCAGGCCCTTGTGCTTGGTGACGTCCGGGTCGGTCCGCACGAGCACGAGGCCGTACGCCGCGAACTGCGCGTTCGTGGTCCACACCTTCTGGCCGGAGATCCGCCACGACCCGTCGTCCTGCTGCCTGGCGCGGGCCTGGATCCCGGCGAGGTCGGAGCCGGCGGCGGGCTCGGAGAACATCTGGCACCACACCTCGTCGGCGTGGAGCATCGGGGCGAGGTAGCGCTGCTTCTGCTCCTCGGTGCCGTGGGCGATGATCGTCGGGCCGAGCATCCCGACGCCGATGACGTCGAGGATGCCGGGCACGCCGGCGCGCGAGATCTCCTGGTTCACGATCACCTGGTGCAGCGGGCCGAGCCCCTGGCCGCCGTACTCCCTGGGCCAGGTCACGCCGGCCAGGCCGGCCTCGGCGAGCTTCCGCTGCCAGACCCGGCGGGCGGCGACGATCTCGTCCTCGTCGGCGATCGCGTCCGGCCCGCTGAGGACGGGGGCCTCGGCGCGGTGCTCCTCGAGCCAGGCGCGCACCGTCGTGCGGTACTCGGCCTGCTCCGGCGTGTCGTTCAGGTCCATGTCGCCTTCCTCCTGGCTGACTGGCCAATCAATCGGTTCCGGACAGGGTACCCGGCCTCCGCGGGGAGGGGAAGCCGCCGGCGCCGGCGGGGCGGCGCGCCATACTGCCGCGGTGCCCCGCGGCCGCCGCCTCACCGCCGTGCTCGTCGCCGCGGCCGTGCTGCTCGCGGCCGGCGGGGTGGCGTGGGCGCTGCGCTCGGGCGGGGACGGCGCCCGGGCCGAGCCGCGCGCGGCGGCCCGGGCCGACGCGGTTCAGCCGCTGCTCGTCCCGCGGCGCAAGCACCCCCCGCGGGCGGTCGAGCCGCAGGCCGGGGTGCCGCTCGCCGAGCAGGACGCGGCGCCGGCGCCCGAGGACCTGCCGTCCGTCGAGGTCAAGGGCACGGTGCCGCCGCCGCCCTCCGACGAGGAGGTCCGCCGCGAGCTCGCCCAGCTCGACGCCGCCGCGGCGAAGTACGACTTCGCGTCGCTCGACTTCTCCCGCGTGCTCATCGGAGCGGGCAGCCTCCCCCGCGACGGGTGGCAGGAGAGCGTCGCCTCGGTCTTCACGGACTACGGCCTGCCGATCGCGTGCAGCCCGAAGAGCCTGCGGCCCGAGCAGCTCGGGGTCGCCCACAAGTCCCTGCCGTGCGGGACGATGGTGATCTTCCGCTACGGCGACCGGGCGATCCGCCTGCCCGTGATCGACCGCGGCCCCTACATCGCCGGGCGGGAGTGGGACTTCACCGGCGCCGCCGCCGCGGCGCTGAAGTTCCCGGGCCTCGGCCGGGTCCTGTGGACGATCCCCGGCGGCTGAGCCGGCGGCCCGCGCACGCGCGGCCGCAGAGACGATGCTCTACCGGATCCGGAAGCCCGCGTTCGAGCAGCCGCGGGGCCTGCGTCGGCGGGTCGACCGAGTGGAGCAGGACGACGCCGAGCGCGCGCCGGCCGCGGCGGGCCGCGCCGACCAGGCACCGGCCGGCGGCGTCGGTGTACCCGGTCTTCACGCCGATCGCCCCCGGATAGGCGAGCCGGAGCAGCGGATTGTTGTTGTAGAGCCAGACCCGGCCGCCTCGTACCGGCAGGGGCTGGACCGTGCGGCGCGTGGCGACGACCCGGGCCAGGCGCCGGTCGGCGAGCACGGCGCGGGTGAGCAGGGCGAGGTCCGTGGCGCACGAGCGGTTCCCGGCGTCGGCCAGTCCGTCGGGCGAGGAGAACCGGGTGCAGCGCAGCCCCATCGTCCGGGCGCGGGCGTTCATCCGGCCCACGAAGCCGCGCACGCTGCCCCCGACCTTCTGCGCCAGCGCGATCGCGGCGTCGTTCCCGGACGGCAGCAGCAGTCCGTAGAGCAGCGTCTCCGCCCGCACCCGGCGGCCCCTCGGCAGCAGGCCGACCTTGGAGCCCGGCCGGTTGACGGCGGCGCGGGTGATGGGCACGAGGTCGCGCGGAGCGAGCGCCTCCGCGGCGAGCAGCGCGGTCATCAGCTTCGTGAGGCTCGCGATCGGCACGCGCGCCTCGGGCGCGCGGCGCCACAGCACCCGCCCGGTGCGGAGGTCCCACATCACGCCGGCCCGCGGCGGCCGGCGGAAGTGCGGGTCGATGCGACGGCCCGGCGGGGCGAGCGCCGACGCGTACGGGCCGCGCGCCGGCGCCGTGGGCGGGCCGTTGACCGGGGTGGCCGCCGTCGCCTCCCACGCGGTCCGCAGGCCGCGCCGGTGGGCGTCGCCGCCGCCGGCGAGGAGGACCGCCGCGGCGCCCAACGCCACCGCGGCGATCGCGACGAGCGCCACGACCCGGCCGGCGACACCGCGCCGGTGGCGACCGCCCTGGAGCACGGGAGGGCTCATCGGTCGTCGGGAGGATGTCGCAGGGCGCCGACGATGCCGGAGAGGAAGAGCGCGATGACGAGCAGCGAGAGCACGGTCAGCGGGTCGGGGCCGGACTCGATCGCCGCGGCGACGGTGAGGAACGCGAGCAGGCCGGTGAACGCGAGCGCCGTCACGAGGACCGCCGTGCGCATCAGGCCGCCCGCACGGGCGACGCGCGGTGCCGGGTCCGGGCCAGCGGGCGGCCGAGCAGCAGGCCGGCGCCCAGCCCGCCGGCGTACGCGATCCACGCGAGCCCACCGCCGCCGCCGAGCGGGTCGGTCAGATCGAGGGCGGCGAAGGCGCCCTGCGCGCCGGCCCACAGCGCGAGCATCACCGGGCCGGGGATCTCGAGCGTCGTCGCGAAGCCGGGAACGAGGCTCAGGCCGACGACCTTCAGGCGCGGGTACAGCGCGAAGGCGGCGCCGATCACGCCGGCGACGACGCCGGCCGCGCCGATCAGCGGGGCGGTCGAGCCCGGCTCGAGCAGCGCCAGCGGCGCGGCCGCCGCGAGCGCGGAGAGGGGCACGAGCAGCGTGAAGCGCAGGCGCCCGAGCGCCTCCTCCACGCAGGCGCCGAAGTTCCACAGGAAGAGCAGGTTGACGGCGAGCGGCACGATCGACGCGCTGAGCAGCGCGGCCGTGAACGGCGTCAGCCACGGCGCGGTGGCGCCCGGCGCGCCGGGCACGGCGCGGGCCGGGTGGGCGAGGCGCGCCGGGACGACCCCGTGGCGCAGCGCATCGCGCTCCAGGCCCGCCGGGCGGCCGGCGACGCCGCCCTGCAGCGCGAACCACGAGAAGGCCGCCGCGAGGATCAGCGCGACGGTGACGATCGGCACGCGGGCGGTGCGGACGTTGACCTTGAACGGGATCACCGGCGAGGACCGCGATCGGCGTCAGTCGACCCATCGGGCGTCGGCCCCGGCGGGCCGGCGGGTGCGGATCGCGTCCTGGACCTCCACCGGCGGGACCGTAGCCGACGCCGGGCCGGGCTCAGGCCTCGAGGACTACCCCGTCGCGGCCAGCGGCCCGACGCCGGGGCGGTCCTGGGGAACGTGCCGGTCGGCGTGGTAGCTCGAGCGCACGAGCGGGCCGGCGGCGATGTGCTCGAAGCCGAGGTCGTACGCCGCCCGCTCGAGCGCCGCGAACTCGTCGGGGTGCCAGTAGCGCACCACCGGCAGGTGCTGCTCGGTCGGCCGCAGGTACTGACCGACCGTGAGGACCTGGACGTCGTGCTCGCGCAGCAGGCCGAACGCCTCGACCATCTCCTCGAAGCTCTCGCCGAGGCCGACCATCAGGCCGGACTTCGTCACGACGTCCGCGCCGCCCATGGCCTTGGCGTTGCGCAGCACGCGGCACGAGCGGGCGAACCGCGACCCCCGGCGCGCCACCGGGTAGAGGCGCGGCACGGTCTCGACGTTGTGGTTGAAGACGTCGGGCCGCTCGGCGATGACCTTGGCCAGCGGCATCTCGGCGCCGCGGAAGTCCGGGGTCAGCACCTCGACCTTGCACCCCGGCGCCTGGCGGCGGATCTGGCGGATGACGCCGACGAACGCCGAGGCGCCGTAGTCGGGCAGGTCGTCGCGGTCGACGCTCGTCACGACCGCGTGGCGCAGGCCCATCCGCGCCACCGAGCGTGCGACCCGCGCCGGCTCGAGCGGATCGTGCCAGGTCGGCCGGCCCGTCTTGACGTTGCAGAAGCCGCAGCGTCGCGTGCACGTGTCGCCGAGGATCATGAACGTCGCCGTGCCGCGCTCCCAGCACTCCCCGACGTTCGGGCAGGCGGCCTCCTGGCAGACCGTGTGGAGGTTCTCCTCGCGGATGAGCCTCGTCAGGTCCCGGTAGCGCGGGCCGCCCGGCGGCGGCACCTTGAACCACGGCGGCTTGCGCCCGCGGTAGGGCTCGACGTCGGGACCGAGCACCTCGAGCACGTCCATGCCGCCGGGGTTCGCCCGGGAGCGGGTCTTGTGCTCGCGGGTGGCGCTCACGGCGCCAGCGTATCGCGCGCGCTCAGCGGCGCTTGCGAGCCTTGCGGCGCGGGGCGCGCTCGGCGGCGGAGCCCGCCGATCCCTCCCGCCCTGCGCGCGAGAGCGCGGCGACCGACACCGCGAGCCGGTCGCCCGGCGCCAGGCGCGAGACGCGCAGCCGCCGCGAGCGCGCGGAGAGCACGCGCAGCCGGCGCATGCCGTGCGAGCCGCGCACGCGCACCAGGTAGCGGACGGCTCCGCGCACACCGCGCCAGGACGCCGTGACCGAGTTACCGCGGCGGCGCAGGCGCACACCGCGCACGCGCGCAGGCCGAAGCGGCCCGGGCGCGACGTAGGTGCCGATCCGCACCGTGTCGGTCACCAGCCCTCCGTGCTGCACCAGCGCGAGCACCGCGCGGCGCCCGCCGCGCGCGTCGGCGGGGGCGAAGCGCAGCAGGCCGCGCGCCGAGCGCGCCCGCCCGATCAGACGCGTGCCGAAGCGCCCGCGCTCGGCGAAGACGACGGACTGCCCGTGGCCGAGGCCCGCGATCGAGTAGCGGATCGCCCGCGCGCGCCCGCGGCCGCCCAGCCGCGCGCTCACCCGCGCCGGGGCGTAGCCGTCGGACTGAAGCAGCCGCTTGACGGCCGGCGAGCCGGGCTCGAGGGAGATCGTCCAGGTGCCCGCGGCGGGGCCGTTCAGCTTCACGAACGTCGCCCCGGCCGGCGCGTCGGTGATCGTCGCGCTGCCGGCGCCCGGCGCCTCGCCGCGCGGCCCGCGCAGCGTCACGCGCGGCGGGCCGCCGTCGCCGAACAGCGCGATCGTCTCGGTCGGCACCCCGGCCGGCACCGTGACCGTGGTGTCGCCCTCGGCAGCCAGGTGCGCCGCCGCGGCGCGCGGCGGACTGCGATAGGCATCGGTGTGGCAGGGGAACGCGAGGTGGCTGGCGATGGTGTAGGCGAGGTCCGGCGGGCTCACGAGCACCGCCGGGGAGACGTCGCTCCACGGGAGCTCCAGCCCCGCGCTCTGATGGCCGACGGGCTTGGGCAGGTCGGCCTCCGCGCAGGCGGCCATGCCGGTGTTGTTCATGGCCAGCTCGCCCGCGACGCACGGGAACGAGAACGGGCCGAAGCTGACGTCCACGCACATCTGCGCGCGCGCCGCGGCGCCGAACGCTCCCTTGGACCCGTCGACGAAGCCGTTCACGTTCGCGTCCAGCGAGAGCACCGAGAGGTCGAGGCCCGCGTGCCCGGCGAACGCCGCGTAGCCGTCACCCTGGAAGTCCAGCGAGCCGTCGGCGAGCCCCAGGAACAGCACCTTGACCGTGCCGCTCATCTTGAAGTCCACGGGCTTCGGCTTGGGCGGGAAGGTCATGTCGAAGCGGCCGTCGACGGAGACCGGGGAGACGCCGTTGACCGCCGCCCCGGCGCCCACGGTCGCGAGCGCCGCGAGGTGCGTCGGGTCGAGGTCCAGCTCGCCGCCGATCTTGGTGAGGTAGACGAACGGGCCGATCACGACGCCCGGAGGGGGAGGCTCGTAGGAGATCGCGCCGTGCTTGTAGCGGCCCATGTCGAACTCGACCTCGGCCTTCAGGGCGCCGCCGAGCCCGGGCGGGGGGAAGTGCAGGCCCGCGGCGCCGCGCCAGACGTCGCCGGCGCCCGAGTAGTCGAGGTCGAAGTAGTCGATCAAGAGGGGTCCCACGAACACGTTGCCCACGTGCACGTGGAGCGAGTCGAGGTGCAGCCCGCTCTTCCCGTCGGCGACCAGCTCGGTCTGGCCGCGGATGTCGCCGAGGATCGGCGGCAGCGCCAGCGAGATCGGGATGCGGACGCTGTCGGCGCCGAGGATCACGTCCACGCGCCCGCGGACGCCGAAGCCGAGCAGGTCGACACCGAACTGGCTGGTGTCGAAGCTGAACAGCGTCTGGCCCCGACCCGCGTTCGGGAGCTTCACGTGCAGCTCGCCGTGCCACAGCGTGATCGGGCCGACGCCGCCCCCGCTCAGCTCGACCGACACGGTGCCGGTCGTGTCGAGCGTGTGCGCGCGGGGGTCGATCAGGATCTTGACCCCGGCGTCGGGCACGATCTGCAGCCCGTTGAGGTTGAGCGGCCCGGTCGTGACGTCCATCCGCGCGGCGGAGCCGGTGCCGTGCAGGAAGCAGCCGGACTGCCCGCGCACGACGACGCTCCCGAACGTGAGCCGCTGGCAGCCGCTGGTGGCCGACTGGTCGCCGCTGCCGCCCGTCAGGCCGCCGAGCCCCTTGTGCCCGGTGGGGCCGGAGCTGCCGTATGCGACGGCCGCGATCGGCCCGGCGGAGTTGACGCCGCCGGTTGTGTTGATGACGGCGAAGCCGCCGCCGTCGGCCGCCGCGCCGAGGTCGGTCTGGCCCGCGCCCGCGCCGCGCAGCAGGGTCTGCATCGCGCTCCACCGCCGCCCGTCGGTGGAGGTGCGCAGGCGCACGCCCGCGTCGCGGGAGTCGCGATCGGTCCAGGCCGCCAGGAGGCGGCCGGACGGGTCCTGGAAGAAGCTCTTGAGCACACCGGGCGCGGCTTTGGTCGCGACCGTCACGGGCGGCCCGGGGGAGGCGCCGTCGACGCGGCGCACCTCGTAGGGCCTGCCGAAGCCGGGACGGTCGATCATGAAGAGGCCGCGGGGGCCGCCGGCGAGCTGGGAGTCCTCGCCCGTGAGCACGGTCGGCGGCGACCAGGTGCCGGGGTCGCTGAACGGCTCGTTGCCGCTCCAGCGGCGGATGTAGATGTGGTTGGTGAGGTCGTCGTAGGCCGCGACCGGCAGCCGCCCGGAGAGCGCGAGGCTGCCCGAGTAGGCCTGGTCGGCGCCGGTCTGGAGGTTCGCCTTGGCGCTCGTGTAGCTGCCGGGGTGGATCGCCTGGACGAACGTGCCGCCGGTCACGGTGTCGGTGATCGTCGCGAGCGTCGGGTCGTCGTCGGGCCCGAACGCCACCGCGCCGCCGGAGATCTGGCCGTCGCCGACGACGGCCGGGCCGGTGAAGCTGCTGCCGCCGTCGTCCGAGACCCAGATCAGCGTCGTGTTGGACACGTCGGAGTCGTCCGGCTTGGGGAAGACGGTCGGGTAGCGGTGCGTCATCAGCACGAGCTGGTCGCCGACCGCGAGCACCCGCGGGCCGTCGTTGTCGACGTTGAACTGCGGGTCGTCGCCGGGGCCGTAGGGCTTGTCGGGGACGAGCCGCTGGGTGGAGGACGGGTTGTCGCACCCCCTCGCGCCCCGGCGCAGCCGGCAGTAGCGCAGGACGTCGGCGCCGACGCCGTCGTCCTCGGTCCAGGCGACGTGTGCCGTGCCCGCCGCGTCGACGAGCACGTTCGGCTTCAGCCCGGAGGCGGAGAGCGCGATGGGCTTCGGCAGCGGAGGGGGCTTGGTCGCGGGCGCGCGGCGCGTTCCCTTGTACCCGGGTGAGTGGTAGGACGGCAGCCGGCGCGAGCGGGCGTTCGCGGAAGCGACGGGGAGCAGTACGAGAGCGGTGAGCACCGCCACGAGCACGGGCAGCGCGCGCTGCGACGCCACGACGGTCCTTCCCTCTCCGCGCACGCAGCCTCCCATCGGCAACACGCTGGCATCATCGCAGTCGCGACGTCGGAAAGCGGTTAGAACGGCTGCTCGCCCGCGACTCGCGGCGTGCAGATCCACACGTCGTCGGACGCCAGCAGCCCGAAGCGCCTCGCCGCGGCCTCGCCGCGGGCCTCGATGGCGTTCCAGCGCTCGACCGCGAAGCCCGCCGCCGCCAGGCGCGCGCCGACGTCCCGCGCATAGAGGCGGACGTGGTCGTGCTGCCAGAAGGCGGCCTCGCGCGCCGCGGCGGCGGCGATCGCCGGATCCTCGAAGGTCGCCGCGCGCTCGAGGTCGGTGGGGACCATGACGAGCGCGGTCCCGCCCGGTCGCACGACCCGGCGCAGCTCGCCCATCGCCGCCGCGTCGTCGCGCACGTGCTCGAGCACGTGGCTGCAGATCGCCGTGTCGAAGGCCGCGTCGGGGAGGGCCAGGTCCTGGAGGTCGAGCGTGAGGTCCGCCGTGCCCGGCTCGAGGTCGCCGGTCACGTAGCGCGCGGGCGCGAGCCGGCGGATGCGGCGCTCCAGGCACCACTCGGGCGCGAAGTGCAGCACCTCGCGGCCCCGCACGAGCCCGGGCCGCTCGCCGAGCAGCAGCGCGAACGCGCGGTGGCGCTCGTGCGCGCCGCAGCTCCAGCAGATCGCGCGCGGGCGGTTCCACGCGTCGCGGAAGCGGTCGAAGTCGCGGCCGCAGACCGGGCAGTGGACGTCGGCGCCGCGGCGGCGGGCGAGGTCCAGGCGGCGCCGGGCGGCGCGCCGGGCGCGAGCGATCACGCGCCGGCGGGGACCGGCGCGCGGCGGGCGGCCGGGGCCGGCGGCGCGGGCAGGCCGAGCCGCGCCCGCGTGACGAGCCGCTGGCGGCGGCCCAGCGCCTCGGCCAGGCGGAACGCGGCCCGCCGCCGGAAGCACGGCAGCGCGCCGGCGCCGCGCCCGGTCTCGCGGATGAGCGAGGTCGCCCGCGCCCCGTCGCCGCGGCACGCGACGACCCACTCGAACGGCTGGAGGTCGTTCTCGACGTTCACCGCGAAGCCGTGGGTCGTCACGCCGCGCTGGACGTGGAGCCCGATCGAGCCGATCTTCCGCTCGCCGACCCACACGCCCGTCAGCCCGTCGGGCGCGCCGGCGGCCACGCCCTCGTCGGCCAGCGCGGCGATCATCGCCCGCTCCATCGCGCGGACGAGGCCGACGACGTCGTCGGTGCGCACGATCGGGTAGGCCACGAGCTGCCCGGGCCCGTGGTAGGTGACGCCGCCGCCGCGATCGACGTCGACGACGTCGATCCCCTGGGCGCGATACCAGTCCTCGCCCATCGGGAGGTCGGCCGGGCCGGTCCGGCGCCCGCGGGTGTAGACCGGCGGGTGCTCGAGGCAGAGGAGCGCGTCGGGGATCTCGCCGGCCTGGCGGCGAGCGCGGAGCGCCTCCTGCAGCGCGAGCGCCTCGCGGTACTCCACCTGGCCGAGATGGCAGGTCCACAGCTCGTCCCGGCGCGCCGGCATGTCCGGAAGGATGGCACGCGGCTCTACCCTTGGCCGATGGACGGAGCGAGCCTGCGACGGCTGCGCTGGCGCCTGCGCGGAGCCTGGATGTGGCCGGCGTTCCTCGTCCTCACGCCGGTCGCCGCGCTGATCGTCCACTCCAACCCGGTCCAGGGCGACGGCACCGGGCTCGTCCCCGCGTTCCTGCTCGCCGGGTTCCTCAATCTGCTCGCCATGGCGGTCCTCGCGCCGGCGGTGGCGATCCTGATCAGGCGCCGCCGGCCCGATCTGCCGAAGCTCGTCGCGCGCGACTACGCCGGTGCCGGGCTGATCGTGCTCGTCACGGCCGGGCTCGCCCTCGCGGGCCTCGCCCACGCCCCGGCGCTCGACGCCCGGCGCGGCGCCGCCGCCGCGCAGGCGGCCGCCGTCCAGCGCTACGTCCTGGCCAGCGCGCCCGCCTACCACGCCGGGCTCGCGCGGACCGACACCGTGCGGCTCGATCGTGACCTGTGGCGCACCTGCATCCCGGGGCGGACGGCGCGCCGCCGACTGTGCCTCTACGTCGACACGTCGCAACGGCCGCCCGGGGTCCGGGTCGACCCCTCGCCGTCGCCGAACTCGACGCTGCGCGACGCGGCCGTCGATTGACGACGCGGGCCCGCGGACCTGGTGGCCGACGGCTCGTCCTACAGCGCGAGCGCGAGCGGCGCCTCGAGCTTGCCGCGGACCGCGGCGAGGAACTCGGCGGCGGCGGCGCCGTAGAGGATGCGGTGGTCGCAGGAGAGGGTCAGCGTCATCAGATGGCCGGCCGCGATGACGCCGTCGCGGACGACCGCCGCCTCGCGGAGCGCGCCGACCGCGAGGATCGCGGCCTGCGGCGGGTTGATCACGGCGCTGAACTGCGTGATGCCGAACATCCCGAGGTTCGAGACGGTGAACGTCCCTCCGGCGAGCTCCGGCGGGGTGATCCGGCCCGCGCGGACCCGCTCGGCCAGCGCGCGCGCCTCCCGCGCGATCTCGCCGAGGGACTTGCGGTCGGCGTCGAACACGGTCGGCACGACCAGCGCGTCCTCCGCGGCGACCGCGACCCCGACGTTCACGCGCGAGAACAGCTCGAAGCGACCGTCGCGGTAGGCGCCGTTGGCACGCGGGTGCTCGCGAAGCGCCAGCGCGCAGGCCTTGACGACCATGTCGTTGAAGGAGGGCACCGGGGTCTCGCCGCCGAGCGCCTTGAGCTGTGAGCGCAGCTCGACCAGCGAGCTCGCCTCGACCTCGGTCGTGAGCGTGAAGTCCGGCACCGTGGCCTTCGACTCGGCCATGCGCCGGGCGATGACCTGCTGGGTCTTGGAGAGCTCGACGGGCGTGACCTCGCCCTTGGCGGCGCCCGGCTCGCCCATGCCGGCGGCGACGGGGGCCGGTGGCGCCGGTGAAGCCGGGGCGGGCGCGGCCGGCGTCGCGGCGGCCGCCCCGCCCGCCGCGGCGGCCTCGACGTCGGCCTTCACGATCCGACCCCCCGGCCCGCTCCCGGCGAGGGCGGCGAGGTCGAGGCCGAGCTCGCGCGCCATGCGCCGCGCGACCGGCGAGGCCTTCAGCCGGCCGTTGCCCCCGCCGCCGGGAGCGGCGGCCGGCACCGGGGTGGCCGCTCCGGGCGCGACCGGGGCCGCCGGGCCGCCGGCCGCCGCCCCGCCGGCCGGCTTCGGACCCGCGGTCTGCTCGACGGCCGCCGCCGCCGGCGCGACGGCCGCCGCGGCCGGCCCGTCCCCGCCGCCGATGCGGGCGATGACCGCGCCGATCGGCAGCGTCGCGCCCTCCTGGGCGACGATCTCGAGCGGCCCGTCCTGGTCGGCCTCGTAGACCATGTTCGCCTTGTCGGTCTCGATCTCGACGAGCTCGTCTCCGTGCGCGACCTCGTCGCCGGCCGCCTTGAGCCAGCGCAGGATCGTGCCCTCCTCCATGGAGTCGGAGAGGCGGGGCATGACGACGTCAGGCAAGACCGCTCCGGTGCTCGGCCACGTCAGGTTCTCCCCACGGTCGCCAGCGCCGCCTCGACGACCTGGTCGGGGTGCGGGTAGGCGATCTCCTCGAGCGGCTTGGTGTAGGGCATCGGCACGTCGGCGCCGGTGACGCGCACCACCGGGGCGTCGAGCCAGTCGAAGGCCTGCTCGGAGACGAGCGCCGCGAAGTTCGCGCCGAGGCCGCAGTGCGGCCAGCCCTCCTCGACGATCACGCAGCGGTTCGTCCGCCGCACGGAGGCGAGGATCGTGTCGAGGTCGAGCGGGCGCAGGGTGCGCGGGTCGATGACCTCGGCCGCGACGTCGTGCTCGTCGGCCAGGGTCTGCGCCGCGCGCTCCGCGGTGACGGACATCCGCGACACGCCGACGATCGTCACGTCGTCGCCCTCCCGCCGGATCGCGGCGGAGCCGAAGTCGACCACGAGGTCGGGGTCGTCGGGCACCTCGCCGCGCTGGCCGTAGAGGTACTCGTGCTCGATGAACACCACCGGGTTGTCGTCGCGGATCGCGGCCTTGAGCAGGCCCTTCGCGTCGGCCGCGGTGGCCGGCACCGCGACGAGCAGGCCGGGCACGTGCGCGAAGTAGGTCTCGAAGCAGTGCGAGTGCGTCGGCCCGAGCTGGTGGCCGGCCCCCTGCGGCATCCGCACGACGAGCGGCACGGACACCTGCCCGCCGAACATGTAGCGGATGTGCGCCGCGTGGTTGACGATCTGGTCCATCGCGAGCAGGGCGAAGTTGATCGTCATGAGCTCCACGACCGGCCGCAGGCCGATCATCGCGGCGCCGACCCCCATGCCGACGATCGTGTTCTCGGAGATCGGCGTGTCCCGCACGCGCTGCTCGCCGAACTCCTCGAGCAGCCCGGCGGTGACCTTGAAGGCGCCGTTGAAGACGCCGATGTCCTCGCCCATGAGGAACACCGCCTCGTCGCGCGCCATCTCCTCGCGCAGGGCGGCGTTCAGGGCCTCGCGGTAGCGCATGACCGCCATGGTCAGCCGCCGCCCCGGCGGTCCTCGCCGCGCCGGGCCTCGGCGCCGCGCTCGTCCAGCGAGTACCAGCCGCGGACCTGGTCGCCGAGCGCGTAGACGTCGTCGTAGAGCGACTCGGGCGGCGGGAACGGCGACCGGTCGGCGAAGGCCACGGCCTCGTCGACGCGAGCCACCGCGGCGGCGTCGATCTCGGCGAGGTCCCCGTCGGCCGCGAGGCCCGCGCCGCGCAGGCGCGACTCGAAGCTCGTGATCGGATCGCGCTCGCGCCACTGCGCGACCTGCTCCTTGGTCCGGTACTCCTCCGGATCGGCCATCGAGTGGCCCCGGAAGCGGTAGGTGATGGCCTCCACCAGCACCGGCCGGCGCTCCTCGCGCGCCCGCCCCAGCGCCTCGGCGACGACCCGTCGGGTGTCGACGACGTCCATCCCGTCGCACTCCACGCCCGGCACGCCGAACCCCTCCCCCTTGACCTGCAGGTCGGTGACGGCCGAGTGGCGCTCGAGCGACGTGCCCATGCCGAACTGGTTGTTGGTCACCATGAAGACCACGGGCAGCCGCCACAGCGCGGCCAGGTTCATCGTCTCCCCGAACGTGCCCTGGTTCGAGGCGCCGTCGCCGAACATGCAGAGGGTGACCTCCCCGCTCCCGCGGTAGTCGCAGGCCAGGGCGAGCCCGGCGGCGATCGGCAGGTTCCCGCCGACGATCCCGTAGCCGCCGAGGAAGCGGCGCGAGAGGTCGAACATGTGCATCGAGCCGCCGCGACCCTTGGAGCAGCCCGTGGCCTTCCCGAAGAGCTCGGCCATGACCGCCTCGGGGGCGGTGCCGCGGGCGAGCGCGTGGCCGTGCGAGCGGTAGGTCGAGATCAGGTAGTCCTCGTCGCGCAGCGCCCGGGCCGCGCCGACGATCGTCGCCTCCTCGCCGATGGCCAGGTGGAGGAAGCCGCCGACCTTCGCCTTCGCGTACATCTCGCCGGCCCGCTCCTCGAAGCGGCGGATGAGGACCATCGCCTCGAGCCACTCCCGCGCCGCATCGGGCTCCGGCAGCGCGTCGTCGGCGCCCGGTTGCGGGCCATTCCTCGCCTCGGCGACGCGATCCGCCATTCCGCCGGTGACCTTAGCCGCCGGGAGATCGGCGCACCAGGAGATCGGCCGTTCGCGGATGCCCGTGATCGTCGGGACGTCGGGTGCCCGGGTGGTGCACGCTCCCGCCGGGTCTACCCGCCGCTCGCCTCGTGCAGCCACGCGGCGGCGAAGGCCGCCGGGTCGAGGCGGGCGAGGTCGGCGCGCAGCGTCTTCGCCAGCCGGGCCGCCTCGCGCGGCCGGCCCTCCCAGAACAGGACGACCTCGCCGGTGTCGATGTCCACGACCTCGACCTGGTCCACCCGGTCGGGCGCGGCGAGCACGGCGGGTGCGGTCCCGCCCCGGGCGCGCGTCAGGCGGTAGGCGGCGCGGGCGCTCACCGCAGCGCCGACAGCGTCGCCGCCGCGTCCTCGAGCGCCGCCTCGCCGGCATGGAGCCGGACGCCCGCGACGAGCGTCGGCACCGTCGTCACGCCGGCGGCGCGGGCCTCGGCCGTGGCGGCGTCGAGCGCGCGGGCCGTGCCCGCGAGGGCGATGCCGCGATCGAGCGCCGCCGGATGGATCTCGGCGGCGGCGCCGGCGATGCGCAGCGTGTCGGGATCCTCGAGCTCGCGGCCGCCGGCCCAGACCTGGCGCAGCACGGCGTGGGTGAAGGCGACGACCCGCCCGGCCTGGCGCGCGTAGGTGGCCGCCAGCATCGCGGGCCGGGTCTCGCGCGGCAGGGTCGACGGCGGTCGGAGCGGCAGCAGGCCGAGCTCCCGCGCGCGCCGCGCGACGGCCTCGAGGTCCGGCGCGGGCAGGCCGCCGGCGAGGGCGCCGGCCTCGACCGGGACGAAGACCGGGACCTCGGGGAGCACGGCGACCACGCGCTCGGCCGCGATCCAGCACTCCGGGCTGCCGAGGTCGAAGTGGAACGTCGCCCGCACCTACCCGTGGATCAGCCAGCCGTCGGCGGCGCGGGCGGCCTCCATGAGCGCCTCGGAGAGCGTCGGGTGGCCGTGCACGATCCGCGCGACCTCCGGGTAGCCGCCCTCGAGCGCCCTGGCGTTGACGAGCTCCTGGATGAGCTCGGTCGCCTTCGCGCCGCAGATGTGCCCCCCGAGCAGCTCGCCGTACCTCGCGTCGCCGACGATCTTGACGATCCCCGTGCGGTCGCCGTACACCGTGCCGGCGCCGACCGAGCCGTAGGAGACCTTCCCGACCACGACGTCGTGGCCGGCGTCCCGGGCCTCCGCCTCGGTGAGGCCGAAGCTCGCGACGTTCGGCGTGCAGAAGGTCGCGCGCGGGATGTCGACGTAGTCGATCGGATGCGTGGGCCGGCCGGCGGCGTCCTCCGCGGCGAGGATCCCCTCGTCGGAGGCCTTGTGGGCCAGCGCCGGGCCGGGGACGAGGTCGCCGATCGCGTACACGCCCTTCGCGCTCGTGCGCAGCGCGCCGTCGACGGCGACGAGGCCGTCCTCGCCGAGCTTCACGCCCGCGTCCTCGAGGCCGAGGCCCTCGACGTCCGGCCCGCGCCCCGCCGCGATCACCAGGTACTCCGCCTCGGCCGCCTCGCCGCCGGCGGTGAAGGTCACCGACCCCTCGCCGGCGACGACGTCCTCGACCGGCGCCCCGGTCTTCACCGTGATGCCCTGCTTCTTGAACCCCCGCGCGGCGGCCTTCGAGACGTCCGCGTCCTCGGTCGGCAGCACGCGGTCCAGCGCCTCCAGCAGCGTCACCTCCGAGCCGAGCCGCGCGTAGGCCGAGGCGATCTCCGTGCCCGAGGCCCCGGCGCCGATGACGGCCAGCGTCTTCGGCACCTCGGCGAACGCCCACGCCTCCTCGGTCCCCACCACCCGGCCGCCGAACGCCGTCCCCGGCACCGGGCGGGCCACCGAGCCGGTGGCGAGGATGACCGTCCCCGCCTCGAGCTCGTCGCCGTCGAAGTTCCCGCCGACCTTCACGTTGCCGTCCGCCGTGACCGCGCCGTGGCCCTCGATCGCCTCGATCGCGTTCTTCTTGAACAGGCCGCTCACCCCGCCGACGAGCGTCGAGATCACCTTCTCCCGGCGCGCCGACACGGCGCCGAAGTCCACGGACACCTCGCCGCCCACCGTGATCCCGAACTCGCCCGCGTCACGCACCTCGTCGAGCACGTCGGCCGTGCGGAGCACCGCCTTGGCCGGGATGCAGGCGTAGTTCAGGCAGCGGCCGCCGACCTTGTCCTTCTCGACGACCGCGGTCTTCATGCCGAGCTGGGCGGCGCGGATCGCGGCGACATAGCCGCCCGGGCCGGAGCCGATCACGACGCAATCGAAGGCGGAAGCGGCCATGCGATCTACGCTATCGCACGCCCTCCGGCCCCGGAGGGCGCACGTCTTCCGGCTCCTTCCGGCGCACCCGGAACACCGGCACCGCGCCGCGGACGCCCTTGAACGAGCGCTCTCCGGCGAAGGAGAAGCGCAGGTCCGGCGCATCCTTCAGCGCCTCCCGGACGGGGCCGCCGACCAGCACGCTCGCGGGCCGCGCCAGGGAGGTGAGGCGGCTGGCCAGGTTGACCGGCCGCCCGTAGACGTCGCCCGCCCGCGCCACGACCTCGCCGGCGGCGATCCCCGCGCGGAGCTGGGGGAAGTCCTCGCCCTCGAGGTCGGCGGCCTCGACGAGACCGAGCGCCGCGGCCACGAGGGGCCCGGGCTCGGGGGCGGCGAGCATCGCGGCGTCACCGATCGTCTTGACGAGCTTCACCGGCCCGCCCGCGGCCGCGCGGGCCAGGGCCTCCAGCCGCGCCGCGATGCCGCCGAGCTCGTCGGCCGCGATCTGCTCGCCCAGCCGCGTGAAGCCGACGAGGTCGGCGAACGCCACGCTCATCTCGCGCGTGCCGCGCACCCGGCCGGAGGCGAGGTCGGCCTGGCCGACCACCTCCTGGCGGACCTGGTCGCGCAGGTGCGCGTGGAGCACGGACTCGAGCGTGGGGCCGAGCTCGGGCCCGAGCCGGCGGGCGAAGTCCGCCAGGCGCAGCCCGAGGTCGAGCTCCGTGTCGCCCGGGCGCGCCAGCGTCTCGGTGGCCAGGCGGCGGATCGCCTCGGCCAGCTCGGCCATCGCGCGGCCCATCACGCGGGTGACCTCGAGGCGACCCTCCTCCGGCAGGCCCGCGGCGGCGAAGCGCGCGCCACGCCGCGCGGCCTCGAGGTCGTACTCGGCGTAGGCGCGCTCGTCGGGATCCGGCACCGGGAAGCCGAGCGCCTGCCGGAAGGCGCCGAGCGTCGCGACGTCCTGGCCGACGCGCGCCGCGACCTCGCGGCCGGTGTAGCGGGGCGCGTCCTCGCCGGCCAGCACCCGCTCGACCGGGAGCAGCGCGAGCCGGTCCTCGGCGACCGCGCGGCGCAGCTCCTCGACCGGCACCCCCTCGGCGTGGAGGCGCTCGAGCAGGTGGAGCCGCGCCTCGCGCGCCCGCGGCTCGTCGAGCCCGTCGAGCAGGCCCTCGTCGGCGAAGTCGACGCTCACGGGTCGCCGCCGACGACGGCCTCGGCCTCGCGCCCGAGCCGCCCGCGCACCGCGTCCGGCAGCGGCGCGGCCCGCTCGGCGGCGTAGTCGTAGCCGACGAGCGCGCCCCAGCCCTCGGCCAGCAGGCGCCCGTCCCGCTCGGCCCGCATCTCGAAGGCCATGCGGAAGCTCGAGCGCACGATGGCCTCGGGGCGGACGTAGGTGCGGATGTCCTCGTCGTAGTGCGCCGGCGCGCGGTAGTTCACGTGCGCCTCGGCGAAGATCAGCCCCCAGCCGCTCCCGCTCGCCGGCTCGTGGTCGGGAAACAGCGTGGTGATGTAGGCGATCCGCGCGGACTCGAAGAAGCGCAGGAACTCGACGTTGTTGAGGTGCCGCATCGCGTCGAGGTCGCCGAACCGCACCCGGTCCACGTAGGAGAAGGGCCACGCCGTGGTGCGCTCGGGCAGGCTCACCGGCCGCCGCCCGGCGTCCGCTCCGGCATCTGGATGCGCGCCATCGCGCGGACGAGCTTCCAGAAGAGCCAGCCGCCGAGCGAGAGCACGGTCACCGGCACGAGCACGCCGAGGAGGTTCGAGGCGCGGACGAGCGACAGCGCGGAGATGACGAGCGAGATGCCGAGCAGCGCCTCGAAGCCGAGCACGGCCCAGTAGCGGGCGCGCCACATCCCGCCGGCCGCGACGAGCATGAGCGCCGCGAAGAGGATGACCCCGCCGGCCTGGGTGTTCTGCCCGCGGACCTTCACCCCGGCGAGGAACAGCCCGAGGTTCGCCACCGCGAGCGCGGCGGCGACGATCGCGGCGACCGTCACCGCGCCCGGGCGCTCGCCCTCGCGCAGGGGCTCCAGCCCGGCGCGGACCTCCGCGTTGCGCTCCTCGCCGCGGGCGCGGCGGGCCGGCGCGGCACCGCCGCCGGGGTCCGGTGTCACCGCCTCGCCCCCGGCCGACGGTCCCGGCGCGCGTCGTCCCCGCTTGCGGCTACGCGGCACGCGCGTCGTCCTCCGCGCGGCGCAGCAGGGCGCGCAGCTCGCGGGCCACGGGCTCGGGATCGGCCGCCTCGGTCAGCGCCCGGACCACGGCGAGGCGGCGCGCGCCCGCGGCCAGGACCGGCGCGGCGGTGTCCGGCGCGATCCCGCCGATCGCGAACCAGGGAACGGCGGCGTGGCGGGCCGCGTGGGCCACGAGGCCGGTGCCCACCGCGGGGCGGCCCGGCTTGGTCGGCGTCGCGTGCACGGGCCCGACGCCGAGGTAGTCGGCCCCGCTCGCGGCGTCGACCTGGGCCGGCGTGTGCGTCGAGAGGCCGACGATCCGCTCGGTGCCGACGACGCGTCGCGCCTCGGCGACCGGCGTGTCGTCCTGGCCCACGTGGACCCCGTCCGCGCCGGCGGCCGCCGCCAGGTCGGGGCGGTCGTTGAGCAGGAACAGCGCGCCGGCGGCCGCGCAGGCCGTGCGGAACGCGCGCGCCGCGGCGAGCAGCGCGTCGTCGCCGAGCGTCTTGTCGCGCAGCTGGACGACCTGCACCCCGCCGCGCAGGGCCGCGGCGAGGAACCCGCCGGGCTCCCGGCCGGCGGGACGCGCGTCGCAGACGAGGTAGAGGCGGGCGGCGGCGAGCCGCGCGCGGCGCTCCGGATCGGCCATCGGCCAAGTCTCGCAGGCAGGCCCGGCCGCCCGGCGTCCGGGCGGCGATACCATCGAGGCGATACGGGAGCCCACCGTGGCTGAGAGGGCGGCCGAGGGTCGCCGACCGTCACGACCTGATCCGGGTAATGCCGGCGCAGGGAGGAGGCCGCACTGACCGCACACCACCGATCCACCGACGTCGCCGTCCTCGGCGGGGGCGTGGCCGGCCTCGCCGTCGCGTGGCGGGCCGCGCAGCGTGGCCTCGGCGTCGTCCTGCTCGAGCGCGGGCCGATCGGCGGGGGCGCCACGGCCGCGGCCGCCGGGATGCTCGCGCCGACGACCGAGGCCGACGCGCGCGAGCCGGCGCTCCTGCGGCTCGGCCTCGCGGCGGCGGCCGCGTGGCCGGCCTTCGCCGCCGAGATCGCCGGGGCGAGCGGGCTCGACCCCGGCTACCGGCGCTGCGGCACGCTGGTGGTGGCGCGCGACGGCGACGAGGCCGGGGCGCTCGAGCGCGAGCGGGCCCTGCGCGAGTCGCTCGGGCTCGCCGTGGAGCGGCTGCGCCCGAGCGCCGCGCGCGAGCGCGAGCCGGCGCTGGCGCCGACGCTGCGGCTGGCGCTCGAGGTCCCTGGCGACCATGCCGTGGATCCGCGCGCGCTCGCCCCGGCGCTCGCCGCCGCCGCCCGCGGCGCGGGCGCCGAGATCCGCTCCGGGGCCGCCGTGGAGCGGGTCGTCGTCGAGGACGGCGCGGTGGCCGGCGTCGCCCTCGCCGGCGGCGAGCGCCTCGCCGCGCGAGGCGTCGTCGTCGCGCTCGGCGCGTGGTCGGGCGAGGTGGCCGGCCTGCCCGCGAGCGCGCGGGTGCCGGTCCGCCCCGTCAAGGGCCAGTGGGCGCGGCTTCGCGACCCGGCGGGGCCGGGACTGCTCGAGCGGATCGTGCGCATGGCCGACGCCTATCTCGTGCCGCGCGGCGACGGGCGCTACGTCCTCGGCGCGACGATGGAGGAGCGCGGCTTCGACACGACCGTGACCGCCGGCGCGCTCTTCGCGCTGCTGCGCGAGGCGGCGGAGCTCGTGCCGGGAACGAGCGAGCTCGTGATCGAGGAGGTGGGCGCCGGGCTGCGGCCCGGGACGCCGGACAACCTGCCGATCCTCGGCCCCGGGAGCCTGCCCGGGCTGCACTGGGCGACCGGCCACCACCGCAACGGGATCCTGCTCGCCCCGCTCACGGGGGAGCTCGTCGCCGGAGCGCTGGCCGGCGAGGCCCCGCCGGAGCTCGCCGCCGTCGCGCCGGGGCGGTTCGCCGAGGCGCCGGCGCCGGCCGTCCAGGGAGCCGCGGCGTGAACGTCCGGCTCAACGGCGAGGCGCGGGAGGTGGACGCGGGCGCCACGGTGTCGGCGCTCATCGCCCTGCTCGGCGTGCCGGCGCAGGCCCGCGGCGTCGCGGTCGCCGTGGACGGCGAGATCGTGCGGCGCGCCGACTGGCCCGCGCGCGAGGTGCCCGAGGGCGCGCGGGTCGAGGTCCTCCACGCGATCGGCGGCGGCTGAGTGGCGGCGCGCGGGCATCCGTCCGGCGCCGGGGGCGCGACGGTCCCGGCGACCGCCGATCCGGCCGGCGGCCCGCCGGCCGGCGACGCTCGGGTCGGCGGGGCTCCGGCGGCCGGCCCGGCCGCGGCCGGCGGCCCGCTCGTCCTCGCGGGGCGGACGTTCCGCTCGCGGCTGCTGCTCGGCACCGGCGGCTTCACCTCGCACGAGGCGCTCGCCGGCGCGATCGCCGCGAGCGGCGCCGAGCTCGTCACCGTCGCGCTGCGCCGCGTCGACCCCGCCGCCCGGGGGTCGCTGCTCGAGGTGCTCGACGAGGCCGGCGTCACGCTGCTGCCGAACACCGCCGGCTGCCTCACGGCCCGCGACGCGGTCCTCACCGCGCGGCTCGCCCGCGAGGCCTTCGCCACCGACTGGGTCAAGCTCGAGGTGATCGGGGACGACCGCACGCTCCTGCCCGACGCGCCGGCGCTCCTCGACGCCGCCGAGGAGCTCGTCGACGACGGCTTCGTCGTGCTGCCCTACACGACCGACGATCCCGTCCTGGCGCGCCGGCTGGAGGACGTCGGCTGTGCCGCGGTCATGCCGCTCGGCTCGCCGATCGGGTCGGGGATGGGGATCGTGAACCCCTACAACCTGTCGATCATCCGCGCGGGCGCCGGCGTGCCCGTGATCCTCGACGCGGGCGTCGGCACGGCGTCCGACGCGGCGCTGGCGATGGAGCTGGGCTGCGACGCCGTCCTCTGCGCGAGCGCCGTTTCCGGCGCGCGCGATCCGGTGGCGATGGCGACGGCGATCCGCCTGGCGGTCGAGGCCGGTCGCCTCGCGGCCGGCGCGGGGCGGATCCCCCGCCGCCGGCACGCCGAGGCGTCGACGCCGGCCGCGGGCCGACCGGACCTCGGGACGTGACCGCGCGGTCCGGGGACGGGGGCGACGCGGGCGCGGGATCGCGCGCCGAGACCGCGCCGGCCACGCGCGCCGACGAGCTGATCGACGCGTGGGAGGCCGCGTGGAGCGGCCGCGACCCGGCGGCCTTCCGGCCGATCATCACCGGCGACCTCCACTACGAGGACCCGCTGACCGCGGTGCCGCTCCGCGGCGCGGTCGAGCTCGTCGCGCACGCCCGGCGCCTGTGGGACGCCTTCCCCGACGTCGCGCTCGAGGCGAGCGGCCGCCGGCTGGGCGACGAGGAGTTCCTCGCCGCCCCGGCCCGGCTGCGCGGCACGAACCGCGGCGCGCTCGGAAGCGTGCCCGCGACGAACCGCGTGATCACCGTCCACTGCGTCTTCTACTGCGAGGTCCGTCACGGCCTGCTCGGCCGGGTCCGGGCGTTCTTCGATCTCTACGACGCCGCGACGCAGCTCGGCGTCCTGCCCCAGCACGGCACCGTCGGCGAGCGCGCGCTGCTGATGATCCGCGGCTTCGGGCTGCGGGCGCGCCGGGACTGAGGCGGGGGCCGACGCTTTGGCGGGCACCGCGGGCGCGCCTGGGCGCACACCGGCCAGGGATGGAGGGGCGCGGGTCGGCTCGGGCGTGGTGGGGATCGGATCGGACGTGGTGGGGTTCGGCTCGGACGTGGCGGGGTCCGGCTCCGCTCGGGCGCTCCCGGGCTCTGCGGTCCGGTGCTGCGCATGCCGGGCGAAAACGGCCGCATCGAGGGGGGCCTCAGCCACACTGGCGACTTCGTGGCCCGCGGGGCACGGTTTCTTGACGTGCCGGTGGCCGGATGTGCGGATCGTTGCCGGAGGTTGGGATGCGTCCGCCGTTGACCGCGCATAGCGCGGTCAACGCGCAGGAGGATCGCCCCGGCCCCCGGCGAGCCGTGCCGGCCCCCTGAGGATCGGCCCGGCCCCCGGCGAGCCGTCCCGGCCCCCCGAGGATCACCCCGGCCCCTGGGGACGCGTCCCTCGATGCCCGCGGTCGGGATCGGCGATCCGCTGATCGAGCCCGGGCGGCGCCGGCGCCGCGATCGACCGCCGAGCGCGCGCCGGCCCTCACGCGCCGCCCACCACGAACTCCGCGCGCAGCGGCGCGTGGTCGGAGAGCGGGCCGTGGTGAAGCACCGCGCCGCGGCGCGCGACCGTCACGCCCCGGGCGAAGAGATGGTCGACGTCGCTCGCGGCGGCGTGCGCGTAGCCGGGCCACTCGACCTTCCGGAGGTTGAGGTCCCCGCCGACGACGAGCGGGGCGCCGCCCGCCGTCCAGCGGTCGAGCGCCTCGCGCGCCGTCGCGTGGTCGGCGTGCGCGCGCTCGGCGCTGTGCGCCTGCGCATGGAGGTTGGCCACCCACGTCCCGTCGCCGAGGCGCACGGCGTGCATGACGCGCCGCTCGGGCCGGAGCCGCAGCCGGCGGATGCCATGGGCCGTGATCCCGCGCGAGCGCACCAGGATCGCGTTGCACCCGCCGCCGCCGGACTTCGCGAGGTCGGGCGCCCGAACCGCCACGGCGCGGCGCAGGGCCTGGCACTGAGTCCGCGAGGTCGGCGCGAGGCGGTGGTCGGCGCCGGCCACCGCGGCCAGCGCGGGCGGCCACCAGCGCGGACACTCCTGGAGCAGGGCCACGTCCCATTCCCAGCCGGCGAGCGCCTGCGCGAACTCCCGCTGGAGCGGGCGTCCGGCGGGCGGGACGGCCCGACCGTGGAAGAGGTTCCAGGTGAGGACGCGCAGGCGGCTCACGGTCGGCGCATCGTCCTACACTCCCCCGCCTCCGTGCCACGGCACCTCCTCACCGGCGCCGAGCTGTCCCCGGCGGAGATCCGGGCGCTCGTCGCCCGGGCCCTCGAGCTCAAGGCCGACCCGCTCGGCTCCACGGTGCTGGCCGGGCACAGCGTGGCGCTCGTCTTCCGCAAGCCCTCCACGCGGACCCGGGTGACCTTCGAGGTCGCCGTCGCCGAGCTGGGCGGCCATCCGCTGATCCTCCGGACCGACGAGCTCCAGCTCAGCCGCGGCGAGTCGGCCCGCGACACGGCGCTCGTCCTCTCCCGCCACGTCGCCGCCATCGGCGTGCGCACGCACGACGACGCCGAGCTGGCGGAGCTCGCCGCCCACAGCGCGGTGCCGGTCATCAACATGCTCACCGCGGGGCACCATCCCTGTCAGGCGCTCGCCGACCTCGTCACGCTCCGGGAGGCCTTCGGGCGGCTCGAGGGCCTGCGGCTGGCCTACGTCGGCGACGGCAACAACGTCGCCCGCTCGCTCGCCGTGCTCGGGGCCGCCGCCGGGGTCGAGGTGACGATCGCCTCGCCCGCCGAGTACGCGATCGAGCCGATCGCCGGCGCCGAGCTCACGACCGACCCGGCGGAGGCCGTCGCCGGCGCCGACGCGGTGTACGCGGACGTCTGGATCAGCATGGGCGAGGAGGCGGGCGCCGCGGCCCGCCGGGCCGCGCTCGAGCCCTACCGGCTGGACGATGCGCTGCTCGACCGGGCGGCGCCCGGGGCCATCGCGCTGCACTGCCTGCCGGCGCACCCGGGCGAGGAGATCACCGCGAGCGTCCTCTACGGGGAGCGCCAGCGGATCTGGGATCAGGCCGAGAACCGCCGCCACGCCCAGAAGGCGCTCCTCGAGATGCTGGTCGCCGGGGAGGACGCGCCCTCCCCGGTGCGCTAGCCTCGCCTCGACGGTCACGTGGGAGGTGCGTGATGGCGGGGACCAAGGCCGGTCGGCAGCAGGAGGAGGAGCGCAGCGGGCTGCGTGACACGCTGACGCGCCCGCTCGAGCTCGTGCTGCTCTCCGTGGAGCGGATCCAGGAGTCGGTGGACGAGGCGGTCGTGCGCGGGCGGATGACGCGCGAGGACGCCAACGATCTCGTCGCCGAGCTCGTGTCCCGCGGGCGGCGGACGAGCCGCGACCTGCTCGGCGACGTCGAGCAGCTCCTCGGGCGCGGCCGCGAGCAGATCGAGACCGCCGCCGGCGACGCGCGCCGCAAGGCGGGGGACCAGGCCGTGAAGGCGGGTCGCGCGGTCGGGATCCAGCCGTCGATCCCGATCGCCGGGTACGACGAGCTGACCGTGGCCCAGGTCCGCCAGCGGCTGCCCGACCTCACGCCGGCCGAGCTCCGCAAGCTGCGCGAGTACGAGCAGCGCCACGCGAACCGCAAGTCGGTCCTCGCGGCGGTCGACAAGGCGCTGGACTAGCCGGACCGCGCGGCCGGCGCCCGCGCGGACCCGGCTGCCATGCTTGGGCGCATGCCCGCGCCCGTGCCCGCCCCCGCCTCCCCGTCCCGCTCCGCCCGCCCCGTCCGCGATCAGGAGCTCGAGCTCGACGTCACCGCGCTCGCCTTCGGGGGCAACGGCGTCGCCCGCACCGACGGCTTCGTGGTCTTCGTGGCCGGCGCGGTCCCGGGCGACCGCGTCCGGGCGGTGGTGACGAAGGCCAAGCGCGCCTACGCCGAGGCGCGGACGGTCGAGATCCTTCACCCGAGCCCCGATCGCATCGAGCCGGTCGCCGCCCACCCGGGCGCGCCGTGGCAGGTGCTGCCCTACGAGCGCCAGCTCGAGGTCAAGGCCGCGCAGGTCGACGAGGCGCTGCGGAGGATCGGGCGCCTGGACGGCTACGTCCTGGAGCCGATCGTCCCGGCGCAGGCGACCTGGCGCTACCGCAACAAGCTCGAGTACTCCTTCGGCACGGCCGAGGACGGCACGCTGGTCTGCGGCTTCCACGTGCCCGGTCGCTGGGATCGCATCGACCCGCTGGAGGACTGCCTGCTCGCCTCCGAGGCCGGGAACCGCGCCCGCGAGCAGGTGCTCGCCTGGTGCCGGGCGCACGACCTCGCCGCCTACGACCGGCGCTCCGGCGAGGGGTTCCTCCGGAACCTCGTCGTCCGCGAGGGGCGGCGGACCGGGCAGCTCCAGGTCCGGCTCGTCACCGCCCCGGGGGACCTCCCCGATCCCGACGGCCTGATCGCCGCGGTGCCCTGCGCGGGCCTGCTGCGCACGGTGATCGCCGGCGCGGGCGAGACGACGGCCGGGGGCGAGACCGAGCTGCTCGCGGGCGACGGGACCCTCGAGGAGGAGCTCGGCGGCCTGCGCTTCGGGATCTCGCCGCAGGCCTTCTTCCAGACGAACACCGAGATGGCCGAGCGGCTCTACGGCATCGCCGCCGAGTACGCCGCGCTGCGCGGGCACGAGCGCCTGTTCGACCTCTACTGCGGGATCGGCACGGCCGGGCTCACGCTCGCCCCGCGGGCCGGCGCGCTGTGGGGCCTGGAGATCGCCGAGGCGGCGGTGGCCGACGCCATCGCCAACGCGCGGCGCAACGAGATCGAGCACGCCCGCTTCTTCGCCGGCGACGTTCGCCTCGCCCTGCGGGAGCTCGTCGCGGAGGCGGGTCGCCCCGACGTGCTGCTCCTCGATCCGCCGCGCTCCGGACTCTCGCGCAAGGTCGTGCGGCGGGTCATCGAGACGGGCGCCGAGCGGATCGTCTACGTCTCGTGCAACCCGACGACGCTCGCGCCGAACGCCGCGCAGCTCGTCGCCGACGGCGGCTACGCGCTGCGTCGCGTGCGCCCGGTGGACATGTTCCCCCAGACGCCGCACATCGAGTGCGTCGCGCTGCTCGAGCGTGCCGGCGGCGCGCCGCCCGAGGCGTGAGGCTCCGCCGCGGCGCGGCGCCGCGCACCGCGCGTGCTGGCCCTCGTCGCCTTCCGCGACGAGGCGCGCTTCCTCCCCGGTCTCTTCGAGAACCTGCGCGGACAGGTCGACGGGATCGTGGCGCTGGACGACCGCTCGGCGGACGGCTCGGTGGAGCTCGCCGCCGCCTGCCCGGAGGTGCTGGAGGTGCTCCGCTCCGGGCGGGAGGATCACGACGCATGGGACGAGCGGCCGCTCCGCCGCGCCCTCACCGAGGCGGGTTGGCGGCACGGCGCGGACTGGCTGCTCGGGATCGACGCCGACGAGCGCGTCGAGGAGGGGTTCCGCGACCGCGCCGCGGCGGAGATCGCCCGGCTGGAGCGCGAGGGGAACGACGCGTGCTTCGTCCACTTCCGCGAGGCGTGGGACGCGCCCGACCGGATCCGGGTGGACGGCTGGTTCGGGCGCAAGCGCAAGGCCGCGCTCTTCCGGGCCCGGCCCGACCACCGGTTCGACGCGCGCCCGCTGCACGGCCACTGGGCCCCGCTGAACGATCACCCCGACGAGGAGTTCCCGCAGGCGGACCTCGTCCTCTACCACCTCCGCATGCTCCGGGCGGAGGACCGCCTCGCCCGCCGCCGCCGCTACGAGCGGCTCGATCCCGACCGCACGCTGCAGCCGATCGGCTACGAGTACCTGACCGACGAGGCGGGCCTCAGGCTGGAGCCGCTGCCGCCGGGGCGCGGATACCGGCCGTGGCCGGCCTCGCCCTAGGCGCGAACCGCGGCAGCGCCATCGCGAGCTGGCGGTAGACCTCGGGGTGGACGGCCATGCCGATGTGGCTGGCCCGGACCTCGATCGGCTCGGCCCCGGCGTCGAGGCAGGAGCGCCAGTCGACGATCCCGTCCGAGCGGGAGTAGACCGAGACGAACCCCACGCCCGCCGGGAACGGGGCGGCGGCGGCCTCGCGCATCTCGGCGCAGCACTCCCCGTCCAGGCACTCGCGGCTGAAGAGCCCGCGCAGGCCGAGCTGCCCGAGCCGGCTGACGGTCCGCACCTGGATCTCGACGAGCGGGTGCACCGCGAGCTGGTCGGTGAGCGGCGCTCCGAGCGCGACGATCCCGGAGACCAGCTCCGGCCGGCGCACGGCGAGCAGGCGGGCCAGCGACCCGCCGCGGCTCTGGCCGACGATCGCCACCGGGGTCCCGTGCCGGTCGGCGAGCCGCTCGAGCCGGGTCTCGAGCCGCTCGACCGTCCGTGCCGCGCAGTCCACGTTCCAGCGCAGGCCGGCGCGGCTCGGGCGGTAGCCGGCGCGGTGCAGCCAGCCGGCCATGGTCCCGAGCGTCGCGTCGCCGGCGAGGAAGCCCGGGATGAGCAGCACCGGCCGGCCGCGGCCGCGCGGCACGCGCTCGCCGTGCCATACGGGGTGGCGACGCAGGGCCGCGAGCTCGGCCGGGACGCGCGCCTCGGCCCAGAGGGGCGGGATCCGCAGCGGGTTGCGCGACAGGACGGACATTGCTCCGACGCCGAGCCTCGCACGTTCGGAGGCGGCGAACGTGCCCGGACGCGCGGCTCCTTCCGTTCTCCTACCCGCCGCTCGGACCGGCGGCGCTCGCCGTCGCGACGGCCTGCTGAACACCCTCGCCCGACCGGCGGCCATCGCCCATCTACACTCGCGCCCCATGCGCGCCGCCGTGATCGCCGACGGAGTGATCCGGGTGCAGGAGCGCCCGGACCCGGAGCCCGGGGCCGGCGAGGTCCTCGTCCGCGTCCGCGGCGCCGGCCTCAACGGCGCCGACCAGCTCCAGCTCCGCGGCGGCTACCCGGCGCCGCCCGGCTCGCCGCCGGACGTGCCCGGCCTCGAGCTCGCCGGCGAGGTCGCGGCGCTCGGACCCGGCGCGGCGCGCTTCGCCGCGGGCGATCGGGTGACCGCGATCGTGGGCGGCGGCGGGCAGGCGGAGCTCTGCGTGGTCCACGAGCGGGTGCTCACGCCGCTGCCCGACGGGGTCGACTGGCCGGCGGCGGGCGGCTTCTCGGAGGTCTTCGCCACCGCCTACGACGCGGTCTTCACCCAGGGCGGCCTGGCGAGCGGGGACCGCCTGCTCGTCCACGGCGGGGCCGGCGGGGTCGGCACGGCCGCGATCCAGCTCGCCCGGGCCGCGGGCGCCGCCGTGACCGCGACGGTCCGCAACGCGGACCTGCGCGACGCCGTCGCCGATCTCGGGGCCGAGGCGATCGCGCCCGAGGGCTTCGCCGAGCACGGCCCGTTCGACGTCGTGCTCGAGCTCGTGGGCGCGTCGAACCTCGCGGAGAACCTGAACGCGCTCGCCACCGGCGGGCGCATCTGCGTGATCGGCGTCGGCGGCGGCTTCAAGGGGGAGCTCAACCTGCTCGCGCTGATGGGCAGGCGCGCGGCGATCCGCGGCTCGACGCTGCGCGCCCGCCCGCTCGAGGAGAAGGCCCTCGTCGCCCGGCGGCTGGAGCGCCACGTGCTGCCGCTCCTCGCCGCCGGCGCGATCCGCGTGCCGGTCGCCGCCACGTTCCCCCTGGACGAGGTCGCCGCCGCCTACGCGCGCTTCGCCGCCGGCGGCAAGCTCGGGAAGATCGTGCTGGATCTCACCTGAGCGCGACCTCCGCTCAGTACGGCGGCAGCTCCGCCCACCACGTGCCGAGCGCCCGGAAGGCGGCCCAGAACGCGCGCTTGGCCCCCTCGTCGTCGAGCGCCTCGTCGATGTCGGGGACGTACAGCGCCTCGCTCGCCGGCGTGAGGCGCTGGATCACGCCCGGCTCGGCCCGCAGCGGCTCCGCGAGCGGGATGCCGAGGTCGTTGACCACCTCGAGCGCGGCCTCGCCCATCACGACGAGGATCTTCGGGCGGACGATGTCGAGCTCGCGCACGAGGCCGGCGACGCAGGCGGGGTCGGCCAGCGCCGGGTCGCTCACCGGGCACTTCACGCACAGCGTGCCGTAGACCGCCAGCGGATCGATGTCCAGGCGGCGCAGCGACTTCTGCAGCGCGGTGCCGGCGCGCCCGTAGAAGGCCACGCCCTCCTCGACCTCCGAGCGCCGCGCGCCGTGCTTGAGCAGCACGATGTCGGCCTGCGGGTGCCCCGAGCCGAGCACCGGGATGAGCTGCCCGCGCGGGCAGCCCTCGCACGCCTGGAGGTCGTGCGCGAAGGTGTTGAGCTCCCGGATGGCCCGCTCGAGGTACTTCTCGCGAATCTCGTCGTCGGTCGCGGGCACGGCAGGGGTCTTTGACGCGTCCCCGGCCGCCCCCTGCCCGTGCATCAGGACTTGCGGGTCGCCCGCCGCACGCGCCGCTCGCGAACGGCTCGCCGCGCCGGGGCGGGGGTCGCCTTGGTCTGGAGGAACTTCAGCGCCTGGACGTAGAGCAGCGACGCCGGCCGGCGGACGATGTCCGCGTCGCGCAGCGACTCGAGGAACTCCTCGGGCCCGTCGAAGTCGCGCATCCGGATCCGCACCGAGCCGAGCCCCTGGGCGACGTGGGCGTCGGATCCCGCCCCGGCCGGCACGCGGTACTTCTCCGCGAAGCGGGCCGCCTCCTCGTTGAACTCGCTGATCGCCACGCGCGGGTTGAAGACCTCGATCGCGTCGACGTCGTCGAGCACCGTGGTGCAGGTGCTCGTAGTCGGGCACGGAGTGCATCCGGTCGAACGGGTGGGGCACGTAGACCACGCCGCCCTGGCGGCGGATCTCGGCGATCGTCTCCTCGAGCGTCAGCCCGCGCGGGATCTTCTCCTCGAGGAAGAGGCCGATCACCTCGCCCTGGCTCGCGGTCTTGACCTCCTCGCCGACGATGACCTTGATCCCGCTCGCCTTCGCGCGGGCCTCGATCGCCCCCGAGATCTCGTTGTGGTCGGTCACCGCGATCGCGCCGAGGCCCTTCGCCCGCGCCTCGGCGAGCAGCAACTCGACCGGCGTGGCGCAGTCGTGGCAGTGGTCGGTGTGCATGTGGAGGTCGACGTCGATCAGCGGGCGCCTGGCGAGCCGGGCCCGCACGCGCGGGTTGGCCCGGTCGTCGTGCCGCCGCGCGGTCAGCCGCCGGCAGATCGCCTCGACGTCGTCCGCCAGCCGGGGGAAGGTCAGCTCCGCCCGCAGCGGGGCGGCGGCGTCGCGCAGCCGCGCGCGGCGCGCCGGGTCGCCGATCAGGCGCGCGAGGTGGGCCGCGAGGGTGTCGGCGTCGCCGGGCTCGAAGGCCAGCCCGCGGTCGCCGTCGCCGGCCAGCTCCTCGTACACCGGCAGGCGGGAGGCCACGGGCACCGCGCCCGCCGCGATGGCCCGGACCAGGCCGTCGGGGTTCGGCGCGGCGCCGCTCGACCCGGCCACGACGAGCGCCGTTCCCCTCAGCGCGCGCTCCACCTGCCCGGGCCCGGGCTCGAGGAAGGTGATCCGCTCCCGCAGCCCGGCGCGCAGGGCCGCCGGCTCCCCGGCGCCGCGCGGCAGCACGGCGGTCGCCCGCCAGTCGAGGTCGGCGGGCAGCCGGCGCAGCGCGCGGAGCAGGACGCGCAGGCCGGCGCGCTCCTCCCCGCCGAGGTAGGCGATGCGCACCGGGCCCTCGACGGCGCTCCCGCCGTCCGCGGGCGGCGGCGGGGCCCCCGGCGGCACGACCTCGTAGGTGGCGGGGAACCAGCGCTCGAGCAGGTCGCGGGTCGTCGCGAAGCTCGCCGTCCGGGCGTCGAGGCGACCGAGGAAGAGCTCGATCACCCGCCGCGCGACCTGGGTGGAGAGCAGCCGGTCGGTGGGGGCGTGGAAGGTCCCGACGTTGAGCGCGCGGGAGTGGCGCAGCGCGGCGCTCGCCGTGCTCGGCGCGAAGGGCTCGTGGACGTGGACGACGTCGAGCGGGGCCACGGCGAGCGCGTCCTCGATCGTGCGCGCGACGTCGAGCGGCAACGACGCCACGCGGCGCCGGGTGGGGGCGAAGGGCAGCACCTCGCCGACGCCGAGCACGAGCGGGTCGCCGCCGGGCGCCGGCAGCAGCGCCTCGGGCCGCGCCCGGGCGCGGCGCACGAGCCGGCGCGTGTCGCGCACCCGGGCCGCCGAGGAGGTCGGCGCGACGATCGTCACCCGGTGGCCCCGGCCGGCCAGCTCGCCCGCCAGCCCGGCGACCTGGTCGTTGACCGCGTGGCCGGCCTCCCATGCGAACGGCGTGACCTGGGCGAGGGCGAGCGGAGCGGTGGGCACGGCGAGGGCGGAGGATAGGGCCCCGAACGACGGCGGCCCGCACGTGGCGGGCCGCTCGGCGGGGTGGCAGGAGGCGGGCGGTCAGGCCTTCGCGGCGGCCTTCTTCGCCTTCTTGGCGTTGGGCTTCGTGCCCGGCACGCCGGCGTAGCGGGCGATGAACGCCTCGGTCGCCTCGCGCGCGAGGTTGTCGGGCCGCTGGGTGTGCGGCGACTTCATCAGGTAGGAGCTCGGCCCGTCGATCTGGCCGCCGATGCCGTGGTTCAGCGCGAGCTTGCAGCAGCGGACCGCGTCGATGACGATGCCCGCCGAGTTCGGCGAGTCCCACACCTCGAGCTTCAGCTCGACGTTCAGCGGCACGTCGCCGAAGGCCTGGCCCTCGACGCGGATGTGCGCCCACTTGCGGTCGGTGAGCCACGGCACGTAGTCCGAGGGGCCGATGTAGACGTCGTCGGCCGGCAGCTCGTGGTCCATGATCGAGGTGACCGCGTTGGTCTTGGAGATCTTCTTGGACTCCAGCCGCTCGCGCTCGAGCATGTTGAAGAAGTCCATGTTGCCGCCGACGTTCAGCTGGGAGGTGCGCGAGCATCTTCACGCCGCGGTCCGCGAAGAGCCGGGCGAGCGTGCGGTGCACGATCGTCGCGCCGACCTGGGACTTGATGTCGTCGCCGACGATCGGCAGGCCGGCCTTCTCGAAGCGGTGGTCCCAGTAGTCCTCGCGGGCGATGAACACCGGGATGCAGTTGACGAAGCCGCAGCCGGCCTCGAGCACCTGCTCGACGTACCACTTGGTCGCCTGCTCGGAGCCGACCGGGAGGTAGGAGACGACGACGTCGGTCTGCGTCTCCCGAGGATCCTGACGATGTCGGCGGTCTCGCCCGGCGCCTTCGTGATCCTCTGCTTGAGGTACTTGCCGAGGCCGTCGTGCGTCATGCCGCGATAGACGGGGACGCCGAGCTTCTTCGGCACGTCGGCGAACTTCATCGTGTTGTTCTGGCCGGCCCAGATCGCCTCGCCGAGGTCCTTGCCGACCTTGTCGCGGTCGATGTCGAAGGCGGCGGTGAACTCGATGTCGCGGACGTGGTAGCCGCCGAGGTCGACGTGCATGAGCCCGGGGACGTCGCTGGTCGGGATCGGCGTCCTTGTAGTACTCGACGCCCTGGACGAAGGCCGAGGCGCAGTTGCCGACGCCGACGATCGCGACGCGAACCTTGTCGTGCTGGTAGCGCGCCGCGCCGTTGCGGGCGGCGCTGCCGTTGGTGGGCGGTCACTGCTGGTCGCTTTCCTTCCGAGGTTCTCTGCGGAATCGAACCCCGGGGTCGCGGGCCGGTTACAGCGCGGCTCACGCCCTCGGCGGACGACCGCGCGCGGGGCGCATTGAGCTCACGGCGGACGTGCGCGATGCGCTGGATGGTGGTGACGAGCGTGAGCGCCGCGAGCACGTAGACGGCGGGCGCGAGCAGCTCGAAGTCGCCGAGCGCCGGCGCCCGGGCGAACAGGAGCCCGATCGAGAGGATCACGACGCGGACGGGGCGGGTGGCGATCCCGACCTTGCACTCGACGCCGAGCGCCTCGGCGCGGGCGCGCGTGTAGGAGACCATCAGCGAGAACAGCACGGCGACGACGCACGCGGCCACCGCGAGCGCGTCGCCCTGATCGGCGAAGTAGGCGGCCACGGCGGTCAGCACGATGCCCTCCTCGAGGCGGTCGAGCGTCGAGTCGAGGAACGCGCCGAACGGCGTGCCCTTGCCGGACATGCGCGAGTAGCGCCCGTCGAGCGTGTCCATGATCGAGCCGACGATGAAGGCGATCCCGCGCGAGGAAGAACAGCGCTCCCAGACGAGCACGGCGGCGACGAGGTTCAGCGAGGAACCCGGTGAGCGAGATCGCGTTCGGCGTCAGGCGCGACTCGATGAGGCGGTTGCGGACGACCGCCGAGAGCTCCTGCGCGGTCGCGGCGCCGTTGCGGGGCGCGCCGGCGGCTCCGCCGCGGGCGCCCGCCGCGGCGCGCTCCCTCCGGCCCGGTGCCGCCGCCTCGCGACTGCGCCGCGGCGTCCGGGCGTCCGGCATCAGGTCGCGGCCTCGGCGCGGCGCGGCTGGAAGGTCCAGCCGGCGCGCGCCCGCGCGAGCCGGCGGGCGCCGAGGTAGGCGAGCGCCCGCCGTCGCGGCGCCGAGCAGCGCGTCGAACAGGTAGTGGTTGCCGGTCGCGACCACGACCCAGGTGATGAGCAGCGGGTAGAGGGCCCACAGGACCTTGAACGGGCGGCGTGACACGAGCCGGGCCATCGACTGCCGATCATCAGCGCGAAGCAGACGTGCATCGAGGGGACGGCGGCGTAGAGGTTGAGCAGCGCGCTCGCCTTCTCGTTGTCGATCTGCACGCCCGTCAAGTTGGCCGACCGAGTCCGTGAAGCCCCACTCCGGCATGAAGCGCGGCGGCGCCGTCGGGATAGAGCGCGTAGCCGACGAGCGCGACGCCCATCGCGACCATGAACATGTTGCGCACGAAGTAGAACGACGAGTTGCGGAGGAGGTAGATGAAGACGAGCGCGCGAGAGCGTGACCACGTAGTGCGAGTTCAGGTACATCCAGTCGGCGAACGTCATGAGCACGCTCGACCCCTGGGTCCACGCCTGGACGCTCGGCTCGACGAACGGTCCCGGTCGCGTTCTCGAGGTTGATGACCTTCGTCGCGTTCCAGAACGCGGTCGAGATCTCGCCGTCGACGAGGCCGCGCACGATCTGGTAGCCGGCGTACGCGCCCGCGAAGAGCGCCAGCTGCCAGACGGCGTCGAAGATGCCGCGCGGAAAGACGCGCCGCTCGAGGGACCGGAAGGCGGCGATCACGATCCGGCCATGCTACCGCCCGGAGCAGCGAGGGCCGTCGGCCCCCACCCGGGCGAGGTCGAAGCGCGGCGCCAGCCGGATCGTCCCCGGCCGCCGGGCGGTGACGGCGGTCATCTCCCCGTCGCGCTCGACGCACCCGGTCCCGGCGACCACCGCCCAGTACGGCGTCCAGCGGACCCGCAGGGCGACGCGCCCGGGGCGGGTGGCGCGGAGCGTCACCGACTCGGCGCCGAGGCCGGTCGCGCGGGCCGCGCCCGTCGCGAGCGGCGCCGGACGGCGGACCGCGAAGAGACGCCAGTCGCGGCTGCGCCACACCTCCCGCAGATAGGGGAGCCCGCGAGCCACGAGCCGGGCCTCCTCTCGCGCCGAGTAGTCGTAGCGGGCGCGCGGGAGCGCGACCCACCGCACGGCCCCCTCGTCGAGCCAGCGACGGTAGGTCGCCGCATCGAGCTCCCCGCCGTAGAACAGGTCGTCGTACTTCACGTCGAGCTGCCGCTCCCAGCCGCGGGCCAGGGGAAAGCGGGGCGCCACGTACGCCGACTCCCAGTGGTTCAGCGTCCAGACGACCTCGAGGCGGCCCGGCGGCCCGCCGCGCCGCCCGAGCTCGGCGAGCAACGGTGCGTAGAAGGCGGCGCGGACCGCCGGGTCGTCGTCGGTGCGCAGGACGTCGCGCACCGGGCCGACCCACTGCCAGTAGAGCAGCGGGACCGCGAGCAGCGCGAGCAGCACCCGCCGCTTCGGCCACAGCACCAGCGCGGCGAGCGGGCCGCCGACGAGCGCGCCGAGCCGCGCCGCGTTGCCGCCCACCGGCGTCGGGACGATCCAGGCGAGCGTCACCCCGACGAGGTACAGCACGACGCCGGCCCGCAGCTCCCGCTCCTCGCGCGGGAGGATGAGCAGCGCCGCGCCGCAGGCCAGCGGCACGGGCAGGAAGGCCGACAGCGCGAAGGGCTCGGTGCCGCCCTCGGGGAAGAGGACCGCGAGCGCGAGGGCCGGAACCAGGGCGGCGGCGGCCACGAGGAGGCCGGCGCGCCGGCGCGGCCCGACGAGCAGCGCCGCCCCGCCGAGGGCCACGAAGAGCCCGGCCACCGGACTGGCCAGGGTCGTGAGCGCGCCGAGCACGGCGGCGAGGGCGACGCGGCCGCGCTGGAGGGCGAGGAGCGCCGCGAGCGCGAACGGGACGCCGAAGGCGAAGGCGAGGCGGCCGGAGAGGAGGCTCGTCGCGGCCGCGGCGGCGAACCACAGGCAGCCGAGCCAGGCGCCCGCGCCGAAGTGGCGGCGGGCGAGCGGGACGAACAGCGCCGCGGCGGCGACGACGGACAGGGCTCCGGCCAGCCGGATGCCGAGCACCGAGGCCACGGGAGGGAAGAGCAGGCTGTACCCCGGCGTGTGGTGGCCGGCGTACCACTGGCCGTTCCAGATCGTCAGTCCCTCGCGGTCGAACAGGCCGGCCCGGTAGGTCTGCGCCGCGTGGTCGGCGCTCATCGGCTCCCACACGAGGTAGAGGGCGGCGAGGCCGGCGGCCACGAGGACGGCGCCGGCCATGACCGGCGCGAGGCCCGCGGGGCGACGCGCGGCGGGCACCGGCGCCGGCACGGGCGGGCGGGGGGCGACGGCGGACATGCCGCCGGCGAGGCTACCCGGACCCGCCGGCCAGGAACGCCGCGACGCGGTCGACGACCTCGGGGCGGTCGAGCCACGGCCAGTGGCCGGCGCCGGCCAGCCGCTCGCTCGTCGCGTTCCCGAGGGCGGCCGCGTAGCGCTCGGCCCAGTCGACCGGGAGGTAGGGGTCCCGCTCGCCCCACAGCACGAGCGCCGGGCACGTGAGCGCCCCGAGGCGGGCGCCGGCCCGCGCCAGGGCATCGGGCGGCGAGGCGCGGTAGAGGCGGAGGATCGCCCGCTGGGTGCCCTGGTCGAAGTGGCGCCATGTCGCGTCGAGGAACGCGGCCGGCATGGGGCCGGGCGCGCCGCCGGCCTCGCGCGAGAGGAGCTTCAGCCCCCACCGGGTGGTGGCGCCCATCGCGAGCTCGCCGGCCCCCCGGGTGCGCCACACGCGGGCGATCCGGTGCCAGCGGTAGCCGGGCAGGAGCGGGACGGCGTTCAACACGACGAGCCGCGCCACGCGCTCCGGGGCCCGCTGGGCCCACACGAGGCCCACGACCCCCCAGTCGTGCACGACGAGGTTGACCCGCTCGACGCCGGCGTGGTCGAGGAACGCGGCGATCCAGTCCCCGTACTCCTCCATGTCGTAGCGCCGGTTGCCGGGCTTCCCGCTGCGGCCGAAGCCCGGCAGGTCGGGGGCGAGCCCGCCCGTCCGCTCGAGGAACGGAAGCCAGTCGTCCGAGCTCGTCGGCACGCCGTGCAGGTACAGCGTCGGCGTCCCCGTGGCGGGGGCGTCCCGCCAGAAGGCGAGCGTGCCGTCGATCTCGGCGGTGTGCTCGCCCGGGGCCATCGGAGCGGCGAGGATAGCGGCGGCGCGGGAGCCGGCCGGGCTCGTCCCCGGCGCCCGGCTACGCTCGGGTGAGTGCCGGCCCTCTGCCTCGGAGAAGCGCTCGTCGACCTCGTCTGCGAGCGGTTCGGGTGAGCCCCTCCGGGCCGGCGTGGGCCCCGCCGTCGCGGGAGCGGGTGTCCCGGGTGCGGGCCCGCCTGCGCGAGGTCTACGGCATCCCGATCATGGCCCCGCACCGCCGCCCGCTCGACGAGCTCGTCCTGACGGTGCTCTCGCAGAGCACGAACGACCGCAACCGCGACGTCGCCTTCCTCCGCCTCCGCGAGCGCCTCCCGGCGTGGGAGGCCGTGCGCGACGCGCCGGTCGAGGAGGTCGAGGCCGCGATCCGGCCGGGCGGCATCTCGAAGGTGAAGTCCGCGCGGATCCAGCAGATCCTCCGCGCGGTCACCGCCGCGGCCCACGATCCCGCCGCGCCGCTCGACCTCTCGTGGATGGCGACGGCGCCGGTCGCGGAGGGGCGCGCCTTCCTCTGTGCCCTGCCCGGGGTGGGCCGCAAGACGGCGGCCTGCGTCCTGCTCTTCGCCTACGGCCGCCGCGACGTGCCGGTGGACACGCACGTCGGCCGGGTCGCGACGCGCCTGGGCCTCCTGCGCCCCGCCGCCGGGTCCGCCGAGCAGCACGACGCGCTGCTCGCCCTCACCCCGCCGGGGGCCGAGCTCGAGCTCCACGTGAACCTGCTCCGCCACGGCCGCCGGACCTGCGACGCCCGCGCGCCACGCTGCGCGGCGTGCGCGCTGCGGCGGATGTGCCCGTCGCGGCGGGGGTAGGGGGCCTCCGCGACTGGTCCGTGTTCAGTTCACGATGAACATGGGTGCGCGGCGCTCGGTCGCGACCGCCGGCCCTCCCCGACGATCTGCTAGCCTCGCGCTAAGATTTCTTACCGCGCCGGTTGGCACCACCGCCAAGCGCGCACGTCACGTCACGCCCTGTCGCCGGGGCGAAAGGAGCCTCAGACCCACATGGCCAAGACCATCGGAATCGATCTCGGGACCACGAACTCGTGCATGGCCGTCCTCGAGGGCGGCGAGCCGACCGTCGTCGAGAACGCCGAGGGCGCGCGCACCACGCCGTCCGTCGTCGCCTTCACCCCGGGCGGGGAGCGCCTCGTCGGAACCGTCGCCAAGCGGCAGGCGGTCACGAACCCCAAGAACACCATCTTCTCGATCAAGCGCTTCATGGGCCGCAAGGAGGCCGAGGTGCGCGAGGAGGAGTCGATCGTCCCCTACCAGGTCGTCTCCGGCCCCGGCGGCGATGCGCGGGTGGAGGTCGAGGGCAAGCAGTACAGCCCGCCCGAGATCAGCGCGATGATCCTGCAGAAGCTCAAGGCCGACGCCGAGGCCTATCTCGGCGACACGGTCGACGCGGCCGTGATCACCGTCCCGGCCTACTTCAACGACGACCAGCGCCAGGCCACCAAGGACGCCGGCAAGGTCGCGGGCCTCGACGTCAAGCGCATCATCAACGAGCCGACGGCCGCCGCGCTGGCCTACGGGCTCGACAAGGAGACCGACCAGACGATCCTCGTCTTCGACCTCGGCGGGGGCACGTTCGACGTGTCCGTGCTCGAGATCGGGGACGGCGTCTTCGAGGTCAAGGCCACCGCGGGCGACAACCACCTCGGCGGCGACAACTTCGACAAGGCGATCGTCGACTGGCTCGTGGGCGAGTTCCGCAAGGACCAGGCGATCGACCTGAGCCAGGACGCGATGGCGCTGCAGCGGCTCTACGAGGCGGCCGAGAAGGCGAAGATCGAGCTCTCCACCACGCAGGAGACGCAGATCAACCTGCCGTTCATCACCGCCGACCAGAGCGGCCCCAAGCACCTCGACACGCGCCTGACCCGCGCGAAGCTGGGCGAGCTGACCTCGGACCTCATCGACCGCACCGTCGCGCCGGTCAAGCAGGCGCTGGCGGACGCGAAGGACAAGGGCGCGGACAAGATCGACCACGTCGTGCTCGTCGGCGGCATGACCCGCATGCCCGCGGTCCAGGAGAAGGTGAAGGAGCTCACCGGGTCCGAGCCGCACCGCGGCGTGAACCCGGACGAGGTCGTCGCCGTCGGGGCCGCGATCCAGGCCGGCGTGCTCGCCGGCGACGTGAAGGACGTGCTGCTGCTCGACGTCACCCCGCTCACCCTCGGCATCGAGACCAAGGGCGGCGTGATGACGAAGCTCATCGAGCGCAACACGACGATCCCGACGCGCAAGTCGGAGGTCTTCTCGACCGCCGAGGACAACCAGCCGAGCGTCGAGGTCCACGTGCTCCAGGGCGAGCGGGACATGGCCTCGGGCAACAAGTCGCTCGGCAAGTTCCAGCTGACCGGCATCCCGCCGGCGCCGCGCGGCGTGCCGCAGATCGAGGTCGCCTTCGACATCGACGCGAACGGCATCCTCAGCGTCTCGGCGAAGGACCTCGGCACCGGCAAGGAGCAGAAGATCGAGATCAAGGCCGGCTCGGGGCTCTCGGAGGACGAGATCCGCAAGATGGTCACCGACGCCGAGACCCACGCCGACGAGGACCAGCGGCTGCGCGCGCTCGCCGAGTCCCGCAACGCGGCCGAGAACGCCGCCTACCAGGTCGAGCGCCAGCTCAAGGACCTCGGCGACCAGGTCGACGCCGCCGACCGCGAGCAGATCGAGGCCGCGGTGAAGGACGTCCGCGAGGGGCTGACCTCGGACGACAAGGCCGAGATCGACGCGAAGGCCGAGGCGCTGCACGCGGCCTTCCACAAGGTCTCCGAGCGCATGTACGAGAAGGCGCAGGCCGAGCAGCCCGCCGACGGCGCGCAGGCGCAGAACGGCGCCGGCGACGCCGCCGCCGAGGAGGAGGTCGTCGACGCCGAGGTCGTGGACGAGGGCAAGTCGTGACGAACGACCACGCCCAGGGCCGGGGCGGCCACGAGGCCGACCCGGCGCCCGCGGCTCCCGAGACGGCCGAGGCCCCCGAGCCGGCCGGCGCCGCCGGGACGGCCGAGGCCCCCGAGCCGGCGGCGCCGAGACGGCCGAGCCCGTCGAGGCGCAGGACGCGGCGGAGCTCGTCGAGCACGATCTCGACGAGCTCCGCGAGCGCGCGGGGAAGGCCGACGAGTACCTCGACCTCGCCCGCCGCACCCAGGCCGACTTCGAGAACTACCGCAAGCGGATGGGTCGCGAGACCGCCGCGGCCGAGAGTCGCGGCCTCTCGCGCCTGGCGAAGGAGCTGCTGCCGGCGCTCGACAACCTCGAGCACGCGCTCGCGGCGGTCGAGCACGCGCCGGACGACGCGCCCGAGCGGCAGGTCGTGGCCGGGTTCCGGCTCGTCCACGCCGAGCTGCTCGCGGCGCTGGGACGATCGGGCATCGAGGCCTATTCGCCGCTCGGCGAGCCGTTCGACCCCGAGCACGCCGAGGCCATGGCCCAGCGCCCCGAGGAGGGCGCCGCGGCGGGCACGGTCATCGAGGTCTACCAGCCGGGCTACCGCCACCGGGACGCCGTCCTGCGGCCGGCCCGCGTCGTGGTGGCCGGGTAGCGACGCCGATGTCGCCGAGCACCGACTACTACGAGGTCCTCGGGGTCGACCGCGGCGCATCGGCGGAGGAGATCAAGAAGGCCTACCGCCGCCTCGCTCGCCGCTACCACCCGGATCGCAACCCGGACGACAAGGCCGCGGAGGCGCGCTTCAAGGAGATCTCCGAGGCCAACGACGTGCTCGCCGACCCGGAGAAGCGCAAGCAGTACGACCGCGGCACCGGCCCGTTCGCGATGGGCGGCGAGGGGTTCGACCCGTCGTCGTTCGCCGGCGGGATGGGCGACATCCTCTCGAACCTCTTCGGCGGCGGGGGCCCGGGCGGCCGCGGCCAGCCGGGCGGCGGCGCCGCGCCCCAGCGCGGGCGGGACCTCGAGACCGAGGTCCGCATCCCCTTCCGCACGGCGGTCGAGGGGGGCCAGGTGTCGATCTCCGTGCCGACCTCCGAGCCGTGCCCGACCTGTCACGGGTCCGGGGCGAAGCCCGGCACCGCGCCGGAGATCTGCCCGGTCTGCCAGGGGCGCGGCGTCGAGGCGCAGGGCCAGGGCCTGTTCTCGATCTCCCAGCCGTGCCGGCGCTGCGGCGGCAGCGGGACGATCATCGAGTCGCCGTGCGCCACGTGTCGCGGCTCGGGCGTGCGGCGGACGGTCAAGCGCCTGCGGGTGAACATCCCGGCCGGGGTCCGGGACGGCAGCCGGATCCGGCTCGCCGGGAAGGGCGAGGCCGGGCTGCGCGGCGGCGAGGCGGGCGACCTCTACGTCGTCACCCGCGTGGCCGACTCGCCGGTCTTCCGCCGCAAGGGCGACCACCTCGAGGTCGAGGTGCCGCTCACCGTGGCCGAGGCGTTGCTCGGCGCGAAGGTCGAGGTGCCGACGCTCGTCGGCCGCAAGACGCTGCGCGTCCCGCCCGGGACCCGGCACGGCACCATCCAGCGCCTGCGCGACGAGGGCCCGCCGAAGCTCGGCGGCCGGGGACGCGGGGACCTCCACTACCGCTTCACGATCGACGTGCCGCGCGATCTCAGCAGCGAGCAGCGCGCCGCGGCCGAGGCGCTCGCCGGCGCGCTCGACGGGGACCCGCGCGCCGACCTGATGGCGGCGGCCGGGACGGGCGCCTGATGGCCCTCCGACGCGCCCGGACCGCGGCCCGCGTCTCGGTCGACGGCGACCGCGGCGTGTTCATGATCTCCGTCGCGGCGGACCTGGCCGAGATGCACCCGCAGACCCTGCGCATGTACGAGGCGCGCGGCCTCATCACGCCCCAGCGCTCGCCCAAGGGCACGCGGCTCTACTCGCACGAGGACGTCGAGCGCCTGCGCCGCATCCAGTCCATGACGGCGGAGCTCGGCCTGAACCTCGCCGGGGTCGAGCGGGTGCTCGCGCTCGAGGCCGAGCTCGCCGCGGCGCGCGCGCGCCTGGCGGTGCTGGAGCGCCGCCAGCGGCGCCTGCAGGCCGAGCTGCGGCGCCTCGAGGCGCTTCGACGCGACGGCCGCGCCGACCTCGTCCCCTACCAGCGAGGCGGGCCGCTCGTGCGCGCCCGCCGGCGACGCGGGGCTTGAGATCGGCCGGACGATGTGGCACGATCTCAGTCTTACTGACTGAGATTTCTCGGAAGGATTTCCTTGCAGGCAGACCGCTTCACGATCAAGTCCCAGGAGGCTCTCGCGGCCGCTCAGCGGCTCGCCGAGGAGCGGCGCAACCCGCAGGTCGGCACCGAGCACCTGCTCGCCGTGCTCCTGCAGCAGGAGGGTGGCGTCGTCGTGCCGGTCCTGCGCAAGCTCGGGGTCGACCCGGCGGTCGTCCGCCGCGCCGTGGACGCCGCGCTCGACGAGGCGCCGACGCTGGGCGAGGGCGGCGAGGGGTCGCAGGCGGGATCCGAGCTCGTGGCGGTCCTCCGGGCCGCCGAGCACGAGGCGCGCGACCTGAAGGACGAGTACGTCTCCACCGAGCACCTGCTCCTCGCGCTCGCCGCGAGCGGGACCGGCGCGGGCGCCGCGCTCACGGGCGCGGGCGCCGATCGGGACGGGATCCTCAAGGCGCTCGAGGAGGTCCGCGGCCCCCACCGCGTGACGAGCCAGAACGCGGAGGACGCCTACCAGGCGCTGGAGAAGTACGGTCGCGACCTCACCGCCGCCGCCGCCGAGGGCAAGCTCGACCCGGTCATCGGCCGCGACGACGAGATCCGCCGGGTCATCCAGGTCCTCTCCCGGCGCACGAAGAACAACCCGGTGCTGATCGGCGAGCCGGGCGTCGGCAAGACCGCGATCGCCGAGGGCCTGGCCCAGCGCATCGTCTCCGACGACGTGCCCGAGGGCCTGCGCGACCGCCGCGTCATCGCGCTCGACATCGGCGCGCTGGTCGCCGGCGCGAAGTACCGCGGCGAGTTCGAGGACCGGCTCAAGGCCGTGCTCAAGGAGATCGCCGACTCCGGCGGGCAGATCGTCCTCTTCATCGACGAGCTCCACACGATCGTCGGCGCCGGCGCCGCCGAGGGCGCCGTGGACGCCGCGAACCTGCTCAAGCCCATGCTCGCCCGGGGCGAGCTGCGCGCGGTCGGCGCGACCACCCTCGACGAGTACCGCAAGCACATCGAGAAGGACGCCGCGCTCGAGCGCCGCTTCCAGCCCGTGATGGTCGGGGAGCCCTCGGTGGAGGCGACCATCGCGATCCTCCGCGGCCTCAAGGAGCGCTACCAGGTCCACCACGACGTCCGCATCCAGGACCCGGCGATCATCGCGGCCGCGACCCTGTCGGACCGCTACATCGCCGACCGCTTCCTCCCCGACAAGGCGATCGACCTCATCGACGAGGCCGCCTCGCGCCGCCGCATCGAGATCGACTCCAAGCCGATCGAGATCGACGAGGTCGACCGCCGGATCATGCAGCTCGAGATCGAGCGCCAGGCGCTGGAGAAGGAGGCCGACGCCGCCTCCACCGAGCGCCGCGACGCGATCGAGGCCGAGCTGGCCGAGCGGCGCGAGCGCTCGAACGCGATGACCGCCCAGTGGCAGGCGGAGAAGGAGACCGTCGGCGCGGTCGCCGATCTCCAGCGCGAGCTCGAGCAGGCCCGCACCGACGCCGAGCGCGCCGAGCGCGAGGCCGATCTCCAGCGGGCGGCCGAGCTGCGCTACGGGACGATCCCGGAGCTCGAGCGCCTCCTCGAGGAGGCCGCGGAGGTCGACCAGGCCGAGACGCGCTTCCTCAAGGACGAGGTCACGGCCGAGGACGTCGCCGAGGTGGTCGGCAACTGGACCGGCATCCCGGTCTCCCGGCTCCTGGAGTCCGAGGTGGCGAAGCTCGTCCACATGGAGGACCGCCTGCACGACCGCGTGATCGGGCAGGACGAGGCGGTCGACGCCGTCGCCAACGCGTTGCGCCGCTCGCGCTCCGGCCTCCAGGACCCGGACCGGCCGATCGGCACCTTCCTCTTCCTCGGCCCGACCGGCGTCGGCAAGACCGAGCTGGCCCGCGCGCTGGCCGAGTTCATGTTCGACACCCAGGACGCGATGATCCGGATCGACATGTCGGAGTACATGGAGAAGCACGCGGTCTCGCGGCTCGTGGGCGCGCCGCCCGGCTACGTCGGCTACGACGAGGGGGGCCAGCTCACCGAGGCCGTCCGGCGCCGGCCGTACTCGGTCGTCCTGCTCGACGAGGTCGAGAAGGCGCACCCGGACGTGTTCAACATCCTGCTCCAGGTGCTCGACGACGGCCGCCTCACCGACGGCCAGGGCCGCACGGTGGACTTCAAGAACACGGTGCTCATCATGACCTCGAACATCCCCGGCGGGAAGGAGGGCGCGGAGGCGCACTTCCGCCCCGAGTTCATCAACCGCCTCGACGACATCGTCGAGTTCGAGCCGCTGAGCCGCGCCGAGATCGGGGAGATCGTGGAGCTCCAGGTCGATCGCGTCGCCGGGCGCGTGCGCGCGCGCGGCATCGAGATCGATCTGACGCCGGCCGCCCGCGAGCTGATCGGCAACCTCGGCTACGACCCGACCTACGGCGCGCGCCCGCTCAAGCGCGTGCTCCAGAAGCGCCTGGTCGACGTGCTCGCGCTGAAGCTGCTCGAGGGCGAGTTCGCCGAGGGCGACACCGTGCTCGTCGACAACGACGGCGGGGAGCTCAGCTTCGCGAAGGTCGGCGCGACGGAGCCGGCGGCGGCGTAGGTCGAGGCGGCGCTCGGCGCTACCCGCGCCGCCGCACGACCATGATCACGAGGTAGTTCACCGCGTAGCGCGGCACCGACCGCCGCGAGTAGCCGCGCCGGGTGTCGAACTGCAGCACCCAGCGCCCGGCCTTCGGGTTGAACGGGAAGAGCCGCTTCGCCGCCGAGCGGAGCTTCCCGCACGCGCCGCCGAGGCGGCCGATCGGGCGATCGAGCGCGCTGCGCCGGCCGCCGGGCGGGACGTAGTGCAGGTACAACGTCCGGCCGGCGCCGAAACCGTAGGCCGAGAACCGCGTGCGAAGCCGGCGCGGATCGCCGCTCGAGGGCCGGAAGCCGGCGGTGAACGCCGTCGAGTTGAAGCGCCGCGTCGCGACGCTCGTTCCCTCGGCGACCGTCATCGTGTGCGCCGCCTCGCCGCCGCGGCTCGTCGCCGGCGCCACGGGCGGGCTCCAGGCGAACGCGCCGCCGCCGGCCGCGTCGGCCCGGGTCCGGCCGAGGATCCGCGCGTCCACCCCGACGGTCAGCGCCGCGCCGGGGGTGAAGCCGGCGTAGAGCGCCTGCGCCCGCCGTGGGGTCTGGTACACCGGGGGATAGCAGCTGAGGCCGAGCGTGACCGTCGGCCCGGCCGGACCGGCGCCGGCGGGCACGGCGGGCGCGGCGGGCGCGGGCGATGCGACGGCGGCGACGCTGGCGAGGGTGGCGAGGAGCGGCATCGAGGTCCTGGCTTCCGTGACTCGGACGAGCGCGGCAGCGTACCCCGCGCTCCCGTCGCGCGCGCCGCTGCGATAGAACCCGTCCGAGGGTCCACCGCGACGAAGGGGAGGCCGCATGCCGACGTTCATCATGCTCTCGACGCTGTCGCCCGAGGGCGTGCAGACCGTCAAGAACAACCCGCAGCGCATCAAGGAGGTCAACCGGGAGATCGAGCAGCTCGGGGCGACCGTCAAGGCGCAGTGGGCGACGCTCGGGCACTTCGACTTCGTCAACGTGGTCGAGGCGCCGGACGAGAAGACGATGGCCCGGATCTCGCTCGAGCTCGGCTCGCGCGGCACGGCGAAGTACGAGACGCTGTCCGCCATCCCGATCGACGACTTCATCTCGGCGCTCTGAGCGCGCGGTCGGCCGGATGACCCGGGTCCTCGTCGTCGGCGGTGGCGGTCGCGAGCACGCGCTCGTTCGCGCGCTCGGCCGCTCGCCGCGCCGGCCCGAGCTCCTCTGCGCGCCCGGCAACGCCGGGATCGCCGCCGACGCGGAGTGCGTGGCGGTCGCGGCGGAGGACGTCGGCGGGCTCGTCGCGCTGGCGCGCGAGCGCCGGGTCGACCTCGTCGTCGTCGGTCCCGAGGCGCCGCTCGTCGCCGGCCTGGCCGACGCGCTCGGCTCCGCCGGCATCGCGGTCTTCGGGCCCTCGGCCGCGGTCGCGCGGCTCGAGGGGTCCAAGGCCTACGCCAAGGAGGTCATGGCCGCCGCCGGCGTGCCCACCGCGGCCCATCGCGTGGTGGAGACGGTGGACGCCGGCATGGCGGCGATCGACGGCTACCCGGTCGTGCTCAAGGCCGACGGGCTCGCCGCCGGCAAGGGGGTGGTCATCGCGGCGGACGCCGCCGAGGCGCGCGGTGCGCTCGAGGCCTTCCTGGTCGAGCGGCGCCACGGCACCGAGCGCGTGGTGGTCGAGGAGCACCTCGAGGGCGAGGAGGTCTCGCTGCTCGCGCTCTGCGACGGGGAGCGCGCGGTTCCGCTCGCCCCGGCGCAGGACTACAAGCGGATCTTCGACGGCGACCGCGGCCCCAACACGGGCGGGATGGGGTCCTACTCGCCGGTCCCGGGCGTGGGCGCGGACGAGGCCGAGGCGTTCTGCGCGGCGATCCACCAGCCGGTCGTCGAGACGCTCGCCGCGCGCGGCACCCCGTTCCACGGCGTCCTCTACGCCGGTCTCATGCTCACCGCGGCCGGGCCGCGGGTGCTCGAGTTCAACGTCCGCTTCGGCGACCCGGAGACCCAGGCCGTCCTCCCGCGGCTGCGCACCGACCTGCTCGACCTGCTCGCCGCCGCCGCGCGGCCCGGCGGGCTCGCGGGGGCCGCGCCCCGGTGGCGCGAGCAGACCGCGGTGACGCTCGTCCTCGCCGCCGCCGGCTACCCCGGCTCCGCCTCGACCGGCGACGTGATCGAGGGGCTCGACCGCGTGCCCGCGGGCATCGAGGTGACCCACGCCGGCACGGCGCGCGACGCGCAGGGGCGCCTCGTCACCGCGGGCGGGCGGGTGCTCGCGCTCACCGCGCTCGGCGACGGGCCGGGCGACGCCCGCGACGCCGCCTATGCTGCCGCCGAGGTGGTCCGCTTCCCAGGTCGCCAGCTCCGGACCGACATCGCGCAGCGCGCGGTGGAGCGCGTCGCGTGAGCGAGCCCACCCCCGACCCGGGGCCGCCGGAGGCCCTCGCCGAGGTGGCCGAGCAGTTCGACGGGCTCGAGGTCGACGCGCCGCGCGTCGGGATCGTCATGGGCAGCAAGAGCGACATGCCGGCCATGGAGAAGGCGGCCAGGGAGCTCGAGGAGCGCGGCATCGGCCACGAGGTGCGGGTGATGTCCGCCCACCGGGAGCCGGACGCCGTGGCCGAGTACGCGAAGAACGCCCGCCTGCGCGGCCTGCGGATCATCATCGCCGGCGCCGGGCTCTCGGCGGCGCTGCCGGGCGTCGTGGCGGCGCACACCGACCTCCCGGTCATCGGCGTCCCGCTGACGAGCCGCACGTCGATCGGCGGCGGCCTCGACGCGCTGCTCTCGATCGTGCAGATGCCGCCGGGCGTCCCCGTCGCCTGCGTCGGCGTGGACAACGCGCGCAACGCCGCCGTGCTCGCGGCGCGCGTGCTCGGCGCATGAGCGCCGCCGTCGCCGTCGAGGACCGCGGCGACGGCGTCCTCGTCGCGACGCTGTCGAACCCGCCGCACCACCTCATGAACCGCGCGACGGTCGGCGCGCTCGCCGCGCTCGTCGCCCGCGCCGAGGCGGACCCGGCCGTTCGCGCGGTCGTGCTCACCGGGCCGGAGGGCGGCCCGTTCGTCACGCACTACGACATCGCCGAGATCGTCGCCGGCGCGCAGGACGTCCCGGCGGCGCCGCCCAAGCGGGTGGGCGCCGCCGCCCTGCGGGTGGTCGGCGCGGCGCGACGCGTCCCCGCGGCCGCCGACGCGCTGCGCCGCACGCCGGCCCGCGGCCTCGTCGAGGTCCACGACCTGCACGCCCTGTTCCTGCGCATGAACCGGGCCGACGTCGCGTTCGTCGCCGCGGTGAACGGGAACGCGACGGGCGGCGGCTGCGAGCTCGCGCTCGCGTGCGACGTCCGCTACATGGCCGCCGGCGCCGGGCGGATCGGCCTGCCCGAGATGACGCTCGGGCTGATCCCGGGCGCCGGCGGGACGCAGCGCATGGCCCGGGCGCTCGGCTCCTCGCAGGGCGCTCGGCCTCATCCTCGAGGGCGCGTTGCTCGAGCCCGAGCGGGCCGCGGAGGTCGGGCTCGTCCATCGCGTCGTCGATCCGGCCGTCCTGCTCGACGAGGCGTGCGCGGCGGCCGCGCGCTACGCGCGCCGGGCGCCGGGGACGATCGCCGCGCTGAAGCGGGCGGTGTACGAGGGCGGAGCGCGTCCGCTGGCCGATGGCCTCCACACGGAGCGCGCCGAGTTCCTCGCGGTCGCCTCCGCCCCCGCGGCGCTCGCCGCGATGCGCTCCTACCTCGCCGAGCAGGAGGCCGACGGCCGGCCCCCGTTCGCCGATCCGGAGAGCGCGGCGCCCTGGCAGGACGGGACCGCCGCGCCGTGATCGCCCGCTGCCGCCGGCAGGACGGGACCGCCGCGTGATCTCCCGCTACACCCGGCCCGAGCTCGGCGGGCTGTGGACGGACGCCGCGCGCCTGGAGGCCTGGCGGCGGGTCGAGGTCGCCGCCTGCGAGGAGATGGACGGGCCGACGGAGGAGGACCGCGCGGCGATCCGCGCCGCGAGCTTCACCGTCGAGGCCGTGGCCGAGCGCGAGCGCACGACCGATCACGACGTCGCCGCCTTCGTCGACGTGCTCTCCGAGTCGGCCGGCCCGGCCGGCCGGTGGATCCACTTCGGGCTCACCTCCTCGGACGTCCTCGACACGGCGCTCGCCCTTCAGCTCCGCGCCGCGGGCGAGGTCATCGTGCCGGCCGCCCGCGCCTACGCGGCCGCGCTCGTGTCGCGCGCGCGAGAGCAGCGGGACACCCTGTGCGTCGGGCGCACCCACGGCGTCCACGCCGAGCCGACGACCTTCGGGATCAAGCTCGCCGGCTTCGCCTTCGAGGCGCACCGCAACGCCGAGCGGCTGGAGCGCGCCTTCGCGCAGGCGGCGGTCGGCGCGCTGTCGGGCGCCGTCGGCACCTACGCCGCGACCGGCCCGGCCTTCGAGCGCCGGGTGCTCGAGCGCCTCGGGCTCGCCGCCGAGCCCGTCTCCACCCAGGTGGTCCCGCGCGACCGCCACGCCGAGCTGCTCGCGGCGATCGCCCTGGCGGGCGCCGGCCTGGAGCGCTTCGCCACCGAGGTCCGCCACCTCCAGCGAACCGAGGTCCGCGAGGTCGAGGAGCCCTTCCGCGCCGGCCAGAAGGGCTCGAGCGCCATGCCCCACAAGCGCAACCCGATCAAGGCCGAGCAGATCTCGGGGCTCGCCCGCGTCCTGCGCGGCAACGCCCAGGCCGGGCTCGAGGACGTGGCCCTGTGGCACGAGCGCGACATCTCGCACTCGTCGGTCGAGCGGGTGATCCTGCCCGACTCGACGATCCTCGTCGACTACCTGCTCGACCGGGCGCGGCGCCTCGTGGAGGGCATGACGGTGTATCCCGATCGCATGCGGCAGAACCTCGAGGCGACCCACGGCGCGCTCTTCTCCCAGCGCGTGCTGCTCGCCCTCGTCGCCGGCGGCATGGGCCGCGACGAGGCCTACCGGATCGTGCAGCGGCTCGCGCAGCGGGCGTGGGACGAGGGGACGCCGCTGCGCGGCCTGGTCGAGGCGGAGCATCCCGAGCTCGACGCCGCGGCGATCTTCGACCACGGCGCGTTCACGCGGCACGCGGCGGAGATCGTCGGGCGGCTCGACGCGATCGGCTGAGGGGCCCAACACCCGTCGAGGCGCCGGGACGCCGCGTAGCCTGCGGCCGCCAACCGCCGAAGGAGTCCTGTGGCCCGCCGATCGCTCCTCTGCCTGCTCGTCCTCGCCGCCACGTCGGCCGTCGCGCCGGCGGCGCACGCCGGGCCCCCGGCCGCTGGACGCAGGTGACGAGCGGCCCGACCGGCTCGTTGCTCGAGACCGTGGGCCTCGCGCGGACGAACGACGGCGTGCTGCACGTCGCGTGGGTGCGCGCCGACACGCCGTCCCAGGACACGCTGCTGCACACCGGGATCCGCGCGAACGGGTCGGTGGGCGCGGCGACGCCGATCTTCACGTGGGGGTCGATCTCCTCCCCCGCCCTCGTCGCGCCGGGCGGCACGAGCCTGCGCGTGCTCTGGGGCGCGATCGGCCGGACGCCCGGCGATCCGATCAACGAGCTGGTGACGAACACCTCCGACGCGTCGGGCGCGGCCTGGTCGGCCCCGGCCGGCGTGAACCAGAGCCTCCAGGCCTACCAGTCGCCGATCATGGCGACGCTCGACCGCGGCGGGCAGGTGTGGTCCACGTGGGACGGCACGTTCGGCGTCCGGGTGCGGCCCGGCGTCGCCCCGCTCGGCGCGCTGCCGCCGACCTTCCTGACCGGCGGGTGCTGCTTCTACAACGCCAACGTCGGCGCCGACGGCCGCAACGGCGACGTGTGGGTCGCCTGGGACTCGAACGTGACCGGCGACCCGGGGCGCTTCGTCCAGCAGGCCGGCCCGGGCGGCGCGGCGACGGGGCCGCGCCATCGCGCCCCCGCCTCGACGACCCGCTACGGGGGATCGGCCGCCTTCCTCCAGCCGGTCGGACGGGCCGCCATCGCCGGCCGGCCCGGCGGGCAGGGACGCGTCTGGACCGCCTATCCGTCCGGCTATCCGACGTCCACCCGGATCGTGCTCTGGCGGATCGAGTCGAACAAGACCCTGACCGTCGCGCGGCTGCGCCCGGGCTACGCGTCCGGCACGCTCTCGCTGTCGGCCGACGAGGAGGGACGCATGTGGACCTCCTGGGTCGGCCAGGACCGGCGCGGACGGCTGCGGCTGTTCGCGCGGCGCAGCGACCGGCGGGTCTCGAAGCTCGGCGGCCTCGTGGCCGTGCCGCTCCCGCGCGGCACGGCGAGCGCGTGGAAGGGCGCCTCCGCGGCGCAGAGCGGCAAGCTCGACGTGCTCGTCAACCTCACGCGGGGCGGGGCCTACGCCTTCACCTGGCACACGCAGATCGTGCCGCCGCTGTCGCTGAAGGGCGTTCGGGCCCGGGCGGGGCGCGGGCGGCTGCGGATCACCTTCACGGCATCCGACGCCGGCGCCGGGGTGCGCGGCGCCACCGTCCGCTTCCGCGGTCGTCGCGCGGGCACCGGCGGCGACGGGAAGGCGTCGTTCGTCGTCGCGAAGCCCTCGCGCGCCTATCGCGCCACGGGCACCGCGAGCCTCGACGGCTACGGCGCGGCGCGGGCGTCGGTGGTCGTGCGGTAGGGCCCTCCGAACCTCCGACCCCGCCGCTACCATCGGCGAAGTGAGCGCCCTCGCCGACCTGCCCCTCCTCGCCTCGGGCAAGGTCCGCGAGATGTACGACCTCGGCGACCGGCTGCTGATGGTCGCCTCGGACCGGATCTCGACCTACGACGTCGTCCATCCGACGCCGATCCCCGACAAGGGCGCGGTCCTCACCGGCCTGTCGGTCTTCTGGTTCGGCCGCACCGGGGACATCGTCCCCAACCACCTCGTCTCCGCCACCGAGGGCGTGCCCGCCGAGGCGCGCGGGCGGGCGCTGGCGGTCCGCAAGCTCGAGATGCTGCCCGTCGAGTGCGTCGTGCGCGGCTACCTCACCGGGTCGGGCTGGAAGGAGTACCGGCGCGACGGGAGCGTCTGCGGGATCGCGCTGCCGAGCGGGCTCGAGGAGTCCCAGCGGCTCCCGGAGCCGATCTTCACGCCGGCCACGAAGGCGGCCGAGGGCGACCACGACGAGAACGTCGACTTCGAGCGTGCCGCCGAGATCGTCGGCGACCGCGCGCTGATGGAGCGCCTGCGCGACGTCTCGATCGCGCTGTACGAGCGCGGCGCCGAGCACGCGCGCGAGCGCGGGATCATCCTCGCCGACACGAAGTTCGAGCTCGGCCTCGACGCCGCCGGGGACGCTGACGCTCGGCGACGAGGTCGCTCACGCCCGACTCCTCGCGCTTCTGGCCCGCCGAGGGCTACGCGCCGGGCCGCTCGCAGCCGAGCTTCGACAAGCAGTTCGTCCGCGACTGGGCGTCGGGCACCGGCTGGGACCGCACGCCGCCCGCGCCGCCGATCCCCGACGACGTCGTCGCGCGCACGCGCGAGAAGTACGTCCAGGCCTACGAGCTCGTCACCGGCGAGCCGTTCGCGGCCTGGACGGCGCGGGTGGCCGCGTGAGGGCGCGCGTCCTCGTCCGCCCCAAGGCCGGCATCCTCGATCCCCAGGGCCAGGCCGTCGAGCGGGCGCTGCCGGCGCTCGGCTTCGCCGGCGTGGCGAACGTCCACGTCGGCCGGCTGATCGAGCTCGACGTCGAGGACCCGGATCGCCTCGGCGAGATGTGCGAGCGGCTGCTCGCGAACCCGCTCATCGAGGACTACGAGATCGTGCTCGACGGGGACGCCGCGTGAAGTTCGGCGTCGTCCGCTTCCCGGGCTCCTGCGACGAGGTCGACGCCCTGCTCGCCTGCGAGCGCGCCGGCGAGGCGACGCTGCTCTGGCACGCGGACCCGGACCTCCGGGGCGTCGACGCCGTCGTCGTGCCGGGCGGCTTCAGCTACGGCGACTACCTGCGCGTCGGCGCGATCGCCCGCTTCTCGCCGGTCATGGAGTCGGTCGCGGCGTTCGCCCGCGAGGGCGGGATCGTGCTGGGGATCTGCAACGGCTTCCAGGTGCTCTGCGAGGCCGGCCTGCTGCCCGGCGCGCTGCTGCCGAACACCTCGCGGCGCTTCGTCTGCCGCCAGGTCGGCGTCGTCGTGGAGCGGGCCGAGGGGGCGTTCACGTGCGCCTGCGCTGCGGGCGAGCGCCTCTCGATCCCGGTCAAGCACACGACGGGCCGCTGGTGGGCGCCGCCGCCGATCGCCGACGGAGGTGGAGGCCGGCGGCCAGGTGCTGCTGCGCTACGCGCCCGGCGAGAACCCCAACGGCTCGCTCGGCGACGTCGCCGGGGTGGCGAGCGCCGAGGGCAACGTCTTCGGGCTCATGCCCCACCCGGAGCACGCCGTCGACGCGCTCACCGGCTCCACCGACGGCCTGCGGCTCTTCGCCTCGATCCGCGACCACGTTGCCGGCGCCGTCCCCGCCTGACGCGGGCACGCGCCCGGGTCTCGCCCGCGCGCGCGAGCTGGGGCTGAGCGAGGCCGAGTACGCGCGGATCGTCGAGCGCGTCGGGCGCGAGCCGAACGAGGTCGAGCTGGCGATGTTCTCGCTCATGTGGTCGGAGCACTGCGCCTACAAGCACTCCAAGCGGCTGCTGGGCCGGCTGCCGACCAGCGGCCCGCGGCTCGTCATGGGCCCGGGCGAGAACGCCGGGGCGGTGAGCGTCGGCGACGGGCTGGCGGTCGCCTTCAAGGTCGAGTCCCACAACCACCCGAGCGCGGTCGAGCCCTTCCAGGGCGCCGCCACCGGCGTCGGCGGCATCCTGCGCGACGTCTTCGCGGTCGGCGCGCGGCCGATCGCCGTGCTCGACTCGCTGCGCTTCGGCGAGCCGGACTCCCCCCGCTCGCGCTACCTGCTCGAGCGGGCGGTGGCCGGCATCGGGCACTACGGGAACTCGATCGGCGTCCCGACGGTCGGCGGCGAGGTCTACTTCGAGCCCGCGTACGAGTCCAACTGCCTGATCAACGCGATGTGCGTCGGGCTCGTCGCGGAGGACCGGCTGATCCGCTCCGCCGCCGCCGGGCCCGGCAACGTCGTCGTCCTGTTCGGCGCGCTGACCGGGCGCGACGGGATCGGGGGCGCGTCGGTCCTGGCCAGCGCCGAGCTCGACGAGGCCGACGAGGCCAAGCGCCCGTCGGTGCAGATCGGCGACCCGTTCGCGGAGAAGAAGCTGCTCGAGTGCTCGCTGGAGCTGCTCGACCGCGGGCTGCTCGTCGCCCTGCAGGACCTCGGCGCCGCGGGCCTCACCTCCTCGGCCTCGGAGATGGCGAGCAAGGGCGGCGTCGGGCTCGACCTCGACGTGGCCACGGTGCCGCTGCGCGAGGCCGGCATGGAGCCCTTCGAGATCATGGTCTCCGAGTCCCAGGAGCGGATGCTCGCGGTGGTCGAGCCCGACCGGGTGGCCGACGTGCTCGCGGTCTGCGCGCGGTGGGAGACGACGGCGACGCCGATCGGGGTGGTCACCGACAGCGGCGCGATGCGCGTGCTGCACGGCGAGCGCGTCGTCGGCGACGTGCCGGTCGCGGCGCTCGTCGACGACTGCCCGCTCTACGACCTCGCCCCGGCCCCGCCCGCGGCGCCGCTCTACCCGGCGCCGGTGCCGCGGCTGCTCGCGGACAGCGACCCCGCGGCGACCCTGCTCGCCCTGCTCGGCGCGCCGAACCTCGCCTCCCGCCGACCGCTCTTCGAGCAGTACGACTGGCTCGTCCAGTCGCGCACCGCCCGCCGCCCGGACGAGGCGGACGCCGCCGTGCTCCTGCTGCCCACCGAGCCCGACGGGTCCCGTCCCGCGATCGCCGTGGCCATCGACGGCAACGGGCGTCGGGTCGCCGCCGATCCGCGGCGCGGCGCGGCCGAGGCCGTCTTCGAGTGCGCGGCGAACCTCGCCGCGACCGGCGCCGAGCCGCTCGGGCTGACGAACTGCCTGAACTTCGGCAACCCGGAGAAGCCGCACGTCGCCTGGCAGCTCACCGAGGCGGTCGAGGGGCTCGCCGCGGCCTGCGAGGCGCTCGGCGTCCCGGTCGTCGGCGGCAACGTCTCGCTCTACAACGAGGGCCCCGACGGCCCGATCCTCCCGACGCCGGTCGTCGGCATGGTCGGAGAGCTGCCCGACGCGACCCGGGCCGGGCGGATCGCCTTCCGCCGCGCGGGGGACGCCATCGCGCTCGTCGGGCCGTTCGCGCCCTCGCTCGCGGCGTCGGAGCTCGCCAAGCTGCGCGGCGCGGCGCCGGAGGGGCCGCTCCCGGCCGTCGATCCGGGCGCCCGGATCGCCGCCCACGCCGCCGTGCGCGGCGCCGTGCGGAGCGGGCACGCCGTGAGCGCCCACGACGTGAGCGAGGGCGGCCTCGCGGTCGCGCTGGCCGAGTCCTGCCTCGCGGCCGGCCTCGGCGCCGAGGTCACCCTCGACGGGCCGGCGGACGACATCGCGCTGTTCGGCGAGGGGCCGGGCGCCGGGTTCGTCGTCTCGGGGCGCGAGGCGGACCTCGCCCGGATACCGGGGGCGCGCCCGATCGGCCGCGTGAGCGCCGCGCCGCGGCTGCGGATCGCCGGAGAGGGGAGCGCCGCGGCGCTCGACGTCGCGCTGGCCGACCTCCGCGCCGCCCGCGACGGTGGTCTGGCGGCGGTCTTCGCGTGACCCGCTGCTACGCTGGCCCCTCCGGGTCGAGAGGCCCGCGATGCCACGCTTCGGTGCCGACGTTCGACGGCCGGCCATGACCGATTCCCTCGACCACCGCGACGGTCCGCGCGACGAGTGCGGAGTGTTCGGGATCTTCGCTCCCGATCGCGATGTCGCGCGGCTCGCCTACTTCGGGCTCTTCGCGCTCCAGCACCGCGGCCAGGAGTCGGCGGGCATCGCCACGGCCGAGGCCGGCGGGAACATCATGACCCTGCGCGACGTCGGCCTCGTCTCGCAGGTCTTCGACGAGCACAAGCTCCGCTCGCTCGAGGGGGACATGGCGATCGGGCACGTCCGCTACTCGACGACCGGCTCCTCCGCGTGGGAGAACGCGCAGCCGGTCTACCGCTCCGACGCGCGCGAGGTCGCGCTCGCCCACAACGGCAACCTGATCAACGCCGTCGAGCTCCACTCCGAGCTGCGCGAGCGCGGCGTCGGGTTCCGCTCCACGAGCGACTCGGAGATCATCGCCGCGCTGCTCTCCACCCACCCCGCGGAGCGGATCGAGGACGCGGTGGCCGACGTGCTGCCGCGCCTGGAGGGCGCGTTCTCCACCGTCGTCATGACGCGCGAGCGCGTCGTCGCCTTCCGCGACCCGCACGGGATCCGGCCGCTCGCGCTCGGCCGCCTCGGCGACCGCTACTGCGTGGCCAGCGAGTCGTGCGCCTTCGACATCATCGGCGCCGAGTACCTGCGCGAGGTCGAGCCCGGCGAGGTCGTCACGCTCGGGCCGCGGGGGGTCGAGACCCGGATGGCGGTGGAGGGCGCCCGGCGCGCCTTCTGCGTCTTCGAGCACATCTACTTCGCCCGCCCCGACTCGCGCATGGCCGGCACCGTCCTGCAGGCCGCGCGCGGGCGGATGGGCGAGATCCTCGCCGCCGAGGCGCCCGCCGACGCGGACCTCGTCATCGCCGTGCCGGACTCCGGGAACGCCGCCGCCCGCGGCTACGCGCGCGCGAGCGGCCTGCCGCAGGACGACGGCTTCGTGAAGAACCGCTACGTCGGGCGGACGTTCATCCAGCCCGGCCAGGAGCTGCGCAAGCACGGCCTGCGGATGAAGTTCAACCCGCTCGAGGAGATCGTCTCGGGCCGCCGACTCGTCGTGGTCGACGACTCGATCGTGCGCGGCAACACGACCCGCCAGATCGTCCAGATGCTCCGCGACGCCGGCGCGAGCGAGGTCCACATGCGGATCTCCGCGCCGCCGATCCGCCACCCGTGCCACTACGGGATCGACATGTCCACGAGCGAGGAGATGGTCGCCCACGGGCGCACGGTCGAGGAGATCGCCGCCGAGCTCGGCTGCGACACGCTCGCCTACCTCTCGCTGGAGGGCGTCTACGCGGCGATCGGCGGCGATCGCGCCACCCACTGCGACGCCTGCTTCTCCGGCGACTACCCGCTCGCGCGCAGCGACGAGGCCAACGGCAAGTTCGCGCTCGAGGGCGAGCTGCCGCTCGTGCGGGCGTAGCGCGCCCGAGGCGCCGCCGCCGGTTCAGGTGATCGGGGCCCGCGCCCGTGCGCGGGCCACGTCAGCCGCAGCGGTCGGCCGAGCCCGGAGGACCGCACGCCGAGCGTGGCGGCGTCGAGCGAGTCCAACCGGCCGGCCGACAGCGCGCGGCCGCCTTGGCGCCGCGTCGAGACCTCGCCGGCAGCAGCGCGACCCACACCTTCGCGGACACGCTCCGCCGCTCGCCCCCGGCAGGTCGTCCGCGGTGACGAGCCCGTCGCTCGCGCGCGGGCCGGCCGCGGGGCCGCGGCCGGCAGGGCGAGCAGGATCGCGAGCAGCACGGCGATGACCAGGCGCAGCGGCCGGCCGCCGTGCTGACGGTGGTTGCCGCGCGATCGATCGACCTTGCCATGCAGGGCGAATCGATCACGGGGGCGCGATGAGGCTCGCGCTCAGGCCGCCGTGTGGTCCGTCCAGCGCGCGCCGTCCCACCAGCGCAGCCGCGTGCGGCCGGACGGGTCGGCGTACCAGCCAGGGGCCGGAAGCGGGTCGCCGCCCCGCGTGCGCCCCGGAGCGGCGGGCGTCGCCGGGCGCACGGCCCGGGCGGGCGGCGTCCTCTCGACGGGAACGGCCGCCTCGGCCCCGCCCACCGCGGCCTGCGGTGTCGTGTGCTCCGCTCCGGGCAGCCCGGACGGCCCGCCGCCCGGGATGGCCAGCGGCACCGCGGCCGGGTCGGGGAGGCCCGAGGCCAGCAACCCGGACGCCTCGTCGCGCACCGCCTCGCTGCCGGCCCGGACCACCCATGTTCGGGCCACCATGTCCCCGACCCGCTGGTTCGCGCGCGAGAGCAGCGCGGTGAAGAACCCGACGACGAACGGGATGAACCACGGCAGCCCGTCGATGATCCACAGGAGCTGTCGCACGAGGTTGCGGCCGAACCCCGCCGGCCGCCCGTCCTCGCCGACGACGCGCACCCCCAGCAGGCGCTGGCCCAGCGTCGCGCCCGTGGCGCCGGGGAGCAGCACCCAGTAGCCGAGGCCGAGCACGAGCAGGATCCCGTAGAACGCAGCCGCGCGCCCACCGGTGACGTAGTACACGTCGTTGTTGCTGGTGACCCGTGCGTAGAAGCGTCCGAGGTCGATCGGCGTGCCGCGCGGGCGCCGTTCGGCGAGCGCGCCGAAGAGCGGGATCGCCACGATCCAGGTCAGGACGAGGTCGATGAGGAACGCCGTCGTGCGACGGCCCACCACCTTCGTCGTCCCGGGCGCCATGGCGCGCAGCGTACCGACGCTCGCCGACTCCTCTCGCCCGACCCTGCGGCGTCCCTCGCGCCGGCGCCCGGAGCCGCCCGCGACCGTCGCTATGGTCGAGCGCCCGCCATGTCCGTCTCCGCCCCCGACCTCCACACCGCCCTGCTGACCCACTTCGGCTTCGACGAGTTCCGCCCCGGCCAGGAGGAGGCGGTGCGCGCGGCGCTCGCGGGACGCGACGTCCTCGCGGTCATGCCCACGGGCGCCGGCAAGTCGCTCTGCTACCAGCTCCCGGCGCTCATGCGCGAGGACCTGACGCTCGTCGTCTCGCCGCTCGTCTCGCTGATGCAGGACCAGGTCGAGGCGCTCGAGCGCGTCGCGCCCGGCCGCGTGGCGCTCGTCAACGCCCAGCAGGACGCCGCCGCGAACCGCACCGCGATCGAGGCGGCCCGCGACGGCGGGCTGCGCCTGCTCTACGTCGCTCCCGAGCGCTTCGCCTCCCCCGGGTTCGCCGCGGCGCTGCGCGACGTCCCGCTCGGGCTCTTCGTCGTCGACGAGGCGCACTGCGTCTCCCAGTGGGGCCACGACTTCCGGCCCGACTACTTCCGCCTCGCCGACGCGGCGCGCTGGCTCGACGCCCGGGCGATCGTCGCGCTCACCGCCACCGCCACGCCGCGGGTCGCGACCGACATCGTGCGGCGCCTGGGCCTGCGTGAGCCCGCGCACGTCGCCACGGGCTTCGACCGCCCGAACCTCTCCTTCGCCGTCGTCCGCTGCCGGTCGAAGGTCGACAAGCACCGCCGCATCGCCGCGGCGCTGGCCGACCCGGCCGCTCGCCCGGCGATCGTCTACGCGGGCACGCGGGCCGGAACCGACACGCTCGCCGCGGCGCTCCGCGAGGAGCTGGGCGTGGCGGTCGTCGCGTACCACGCCGGCCTGGCGCGCGAGGAGCGCGCGGGAGTCCAGCGGCGCTTCATGGCCGGGGAGGCGGAGGTCGTCGTGGCGACCAACGCCTTCGGCATGGGCGTGGACAAGGCCGACGTGCGGACGGTCTGCCACGAGACCGTGCCCGCCTCGCTCGAGGCCTTCTACCAGGAGGCCGGCCGCGCCGGCCGGGACGGGGAGCCCGCGCGCTGCCTGCTCTTCGCCGAGGGTCGCGACAAGGGCCTGCACGTCTTCTTCATCCAGCGCGCGATCGCCGACGAGGCGGCGATCCGCGGCGTCGCGGGGCGCCTCTCCGCGGCGACGGGCGAGGACGGCCGCTACGACCTCGACCTTCGGAGCCTGTCCGGCGCCGCGGGCGGCGAGGTGGACCGTGCCCGGGCCGTGGTCGGCCATCTCGTCGAGGCCGGCGTGCTGCGTCCCTCGCCCGCGCCGGCCGACCGCGCCGCCGGCGCCCTGACGGCGGCGATGGACCGCGGCGCGCTGGCTCGCTGCCGCGCCGCGGCGAAGGAGGCGGAGTCGATCCGCTGGCGCCAGTACCGGGCGATCTGGGCCTTCGTCGAGGGCGATCGCTGCCGCCGGGAGGCGATCCTGCGCCACTTCGGCGACCGCTCCACGCCGTCTCCGCAGGCCGGCGTGCCGTGCTGCGACGTCTGCGATCCCGCCCTGGTGCCGGCGCCGGCCGCGCGCCGCGGGCACGGCGGCGCGGCGAGCGCCGCGCCCGAGAGCCTCGACGCGGCGATCGTCGAGGTGGTCGGCGCCGCGAGCCCCGCCGTCGGCCGCACGCGCGCCGTCGAGATCCTGCGCGGCGGCCGCTCCAAGGCGCTGCTGCGCCACGCCTACGACGGCCTGCCGGCCTACGGCGCGTTCGCGCACCTCTCCGGCGACGAGGTCCTGCGCCGCGTCGACGCGCTGCTCGCCGCCGGGTCGCTGCGCTCGAGCGGCGGGCGCTACCCGACGCTCGCCACGGCGTGAGCGGCGGCTCGGCCTTCCGCGTCGGGAGCAGCCCGTGAGCGAACCGCGCCGCTTCCGCGTCGGGGTCCTCGTCTCGGGCGAGGGCACGAACCTCCAGGCGCTGCTCGACGGCGTCCACGGACGCGAGGGCGTCGAGATCACGGGTGTGATCGCGAGCGCCGAGGGGATCCCGGCGCTGCAGCGCGCCGCGGGCGCCGGCGTCGAGGCGGCGGTGTTCGCGCTGGAGGAGTACCCGGACCGCGCCGGCCGGGATGCCGCGGTCGGCGACTGGCTCGCCGCGCGCGGCATCGACCTCGTCGTGCTCGCCGGATGGATGCAGCTCCTCACGCCGGCCCTCCTCCGCCGCTTCCCGGGTCGCGTGATCAACGTCCACCCGGCCCTGCTGCCGGCCTTCGCGGGACTGAACGCGGTCGAGCAGGCGCTCGACTACGGGGTGAAGGTCTTCGGGGTCACCGTGCACTTCGTCGACGACGGGATCGACACCGGCCCGATCATCCTCCAGCGCGCGATCGACCTCCCCGACGCGGTCGACCCCGCGGCCGTGCGCGGGGCCCTGCGGCCGCTCGAGCACGCGCTGCTGCCGGAGTCGGTGCGCCTCCTCGCCCGCGGCTCGGTGAGCCTCGACCCCGAGCACCCCCGCCGCGTGCGCGTGGCGCGCACCTCCGACTAGACTCGCCCGACCGATGGACGAGGCCACGACCGCGAGCGAGCCGCCGCTCACCGCCGAGGGCGGCGGGCCGGAGCTGACGCCGCCCGGCGAGGTTCGCCTCGGGCGCGCGCTCCTCTCGGTCTCCGACAAGACCGGCATCGCCGAGTTCGCCCGGGGCCTCGCGGAGCTCGGCATCGAGATCGTCTCCACCGGCGGCACGGCCGCGGCGCTCGAGGACGCCGGGATCGAGGTCCGCTCGATCGCCGACCTCACGGGCTTCCCGGAGATCCTCGACGGGCGGGTCAAGACCCTGCACCCGAAGCTCTACGCGGCCCTGCTCGCCCGCCGTGACGACCCCGCGCACGTCCGGGCCGCCGAGGAGCAGGGCGTGGAGTGGGTCGACCTCGTGTGCGTGAACCTCTACCCGTTCGAGGCGACCGCCTCGCGCCGCGGGGTGGCGGAGCGCGAGGTCGTCGAGGACATCGACATCGGCGGGCCGACGATGATCCGCGCGGCGGCGAAGAACCGCGACTTCGCCGCGCCGGTCGTCAGTCCGGCGAGCTACGACGCGGTCCTCGCCGAGCTGCGCGAGTCCAGCGGCCGCCTGTCCGCGGCGACCCGCCGCAACCTCGCCGCCGAGGCCTTCGCCTACACCGCGCGCTACGACACCGCGATCAGCCGGTGGTTCGCCGAGCAGGAGGGCGACTTCCCGCCGCTCCTGCTCCGCGCCTACGAGAAGGTGGTCGACCTCCCCTACGGCGAGAACCCCCATCAGCGCGCCGCGTACTACGCGCAGGTCGGAACCCGGGTCCACGTGCTCTCCCAGGTCCGCCAGCTCGGCGGCAAGCCCCTGTCGTTCAACAACCTGCTCGACCTCAGCTCCGCCCGCTCGCTCTGCGGCGAGTTCCAGCTCCCCGCCTGCGCGATCGTCAAGCACAACAACCCGTGCGGCTGCGCCGTCGCCGACGACGCCGGCGACGCCTACGCGCGCGCGTACGCCTGCGACCCGATGAGCGCCTTCGGCGGCGTCATCGCCCTCAACCGGCCCGTCGATCGCGCCCTCGCGGAGGCGATCACCGGCCAGTTCGTCGAGGTGCTGTTCGCGCCCGGCTACGACGACGACGGCGCTCGACGTGCTCGCCGCGAAGCCGAACCTCCGCATCCTCGCCGACGAGGAGCGCCGCGGCCTGAGCCTCGTCGAGCAGGAGCTCAAGCCGGTGGTCGGCGGCGTGCTGGTCCAGGATCGCGACCAGGGGCTCGAGGACCGCAGCGAGATGCAGGTCGTCACCGAGCGGCGCCCGACCGAGGCGGAGTGGGGCGATCTGCTCTTCGCCTGGAAGGTCTGCAAGCACGTGCGCTCCAACGCGATCGTGCTCGCGCGCGAGGGGGCGACGCTGGGGATCGGCGCCGGGCAGATGAGCCGCGTGGACTCGGTCCGCCTCGCGGTCGAGAAGGCGCAGGCGCCGCTCGCGGGGTCGGTGCTCGCCTCCGACGCGTTCTTCCCGTTCTCCGACGGCCCGCAGCTCGCGATCGAGGCCGGCGCGCGGGCGATCATCCAGCCCGGCGGCTCGAAGCGCGACGACGAGGTGGTGGCCGCCGCCGACGCCGCCGGGATCGCCATGGTCTTCACCGCCCGCCGCCACTTCCGCCATTGAGCGCGGCCGACCGGCACGGGTCCGGCGTGCCGTGGGAGGCCCGGCCGGTGACCGCGGCCGACCGGTACGGGTCCGGCGTGCCGTGGGAGGCGGCCTACGGGTACAGCCGCGCCGTCCGCGTCGGCGACCGGGTGCTCGTCGCCGGGACGACCGCCGCCGGCCCGGACGGCGAGGTGGCCGGCCTCGGCGACGTCGGCGCGCAGGCTCGCGCCGCGCTCGCGGGGATCGGCGCGGCGCTCGAGGGCGCCGGTGCCTCGCTCGCCGACGTCGTGCGCACCCGGATCTACGTCACCGACGCCGGCCACGCCGACGCGGTCGGCCGTGCGCACGGGGAGGCGTTCGGCGCCGCACCGCCGGCGGCGACGCTCGTCGTCGTCGCCGCGCTCCTCGACCCGCGCCTGCTCGTGGAGATCGAGGTGGAGGCGGTGGGAGGGGCCGGGGGGTAGCGTGGGCGTGGGTGCCGGGAGCGCCCGCCCGAAGCGCCCCATGCGCCTCGGTCCGGACCGGCGGCCGCTGCCGCGCCCCGCACCGGCGCGGCATGGTGGCCGCCGGTCCGGACCCGAGGGCGCCCTGCACGCTCGTGTCACCGACGCTCCGCACTGTTGTCGCGATTGAGAGCTCCGGCGGCAGGAAACGCCCGCCAGGATGGGCGCGTGGAGAATGCGACTGCAATCAGCGTCGCTAGGCGGGGAGGATCGCAGCCGCGTCCGCTCCACGCACGCGTCGCGACGCTGGCCACCGGCCAGGGCGGCGTCGTGACGCGTGGTCAGCTCATCGAGCTCGGTCACTCCTCGAGCGCGGTGGACCGCGCGATCGGCTCAGGGCGGCTGACCGCGCTGCATCCCGGCGTCTTCGCAGTCGGGCACCGCGCCATCGGACCGGTCGGGTGGCGCCATGCCGCCATCCTGGCCTGCGGAGCTGGCGCGGTCCTCAGCCACGGCTCGGCGGCGGAGGTCTGGGATCTCCGCGCCACCTCGCAGCAACGCCACGACGTCACGGTTCCCCGGACGCTGCGGCCCCGCGACCGCATCCGGCCCCACCGCGCGCGGCTCGCGCCCGACGAGCACACGACCCTCGAGGGCCTCCCGATCACCACCGTCGCGCGCACCCTGCTCGACCTCGCCGCCACGCTCGACCGCCACGGTCTCGAACGCGCCGTGGAACGCGCGGAGATCACTCGCCGCCTCGACCGGCGTGCCCTCGCGACACTGCTCGATCGCTACCCGCGGCGGGCCGGTAGCCCCGCCCTGCGGGCGCTTCTCGCCGCCGGCCCCCTCGATGCCCGACTCACACGGAGCCAGCGCGAAGAAGCCTTCCTCGCCTTCCTCGACGAGCACCAGCTCCCCCGCCCCCAGACCAACCTCTGGATGGCACTCGACGACGGCGAAGGCCCCGGCGTCGAGATCGACGCCGCCTGGCCCGCCGCTCGCCTGGCCGCCGAGCTCGACCCGCGCGCCACGCACGACACGGCTGCGGCCTTCGAGCGCGACCGCCGCAAGGACCAGCGCCTGCTGCTCGCCGGCTGGCGCGTCGTCCGCATCACTCCGCGGCGCCTGCGCGAGGAGCCCGACCGCGTCGCCGACCTCCTGCGGCGTCTGCTGGTCGCCTGATGCCGCGGGACCGGCGAAGCCCTGGCTGAACCAGACGCCGACCGCCGGTGTCAGGCCAGCTAACCCACCGCGCCCGCCGAAGCGCTCAGCGCCCCGCGGGACCCCGAGAGCTGGGTCACCGGAACGGACTGGAGGCCCTGGGAGCGCAGCGCGGCGCGCAGCTCGTCGAGCACGATCGTGCGGCCGATGGCGTCCGGCACCTGGAGCTCGATGACCTCGCCGGGCTCCAGCGCGCCGATCGTCCCACCGGGAGCGAGTGTGATGCGCCCGCGCACGGCGCGTCCGCCGGCCGAGCGGGCGAGCAGGGACTGGCCCGCGGTGAACCCGCGCTCGGGCGGGAGGTAGACGAAGCGGCCCTGGAGGCCGAGCGATCGGGCCGTACGCCGCAGCCGGCTCTTCGTCGCCATCCACCGCACGAGCGCGCCGCCCTTCGCGAGGCTCGGCACGGCGTCGTCGCCGGCGGCCTGCAGCTCGGCGAGGTCGCCCGCGGGCGGCGCGGTGGAGACGGCGAAGGACCCGTGCAGGTGGCGGTCGCGCATCGCGGCGGCCACGCGGTCCACGGTCGCTGCCGGCGCGTCGACCACCACGCCGACCTGCGGCGCGTCGGTCGAGAACCCGGTGGTGGGCGTCAGGTGGAGCGGCTTGGCCAGCACGGAGTAGCCGGCACCGGTCCCGAGGGCGGCGAACCCCAGGGCCACGACGCCGGCGCCGACCGCGACCGCGCGCTGCAGCGAGAGCCGCCACGGTGCCAGCGCCGCCGCGCGCCGCGGGGCGGTGGTCGCGAGCGCCGCCGTGGAGGGCCGGGCGGCGAAGCGCGGGTCGGGGTCGAGCGAGCCGGCGAACGCGCGGTCCAGGGCCGGGCCGAGCGCGGCGCGCGAGGTCGCGACCTGGGCGAGGTCGAAGCGCTCGAGCGCGCGGTTGTTCTCCTTCACGTGGCCGACCCCGAAGCCGTAGGAGATGACCGGCGTGCCGGCGATCAGCGACTCGAGCACGGTCAGGCCGGCGGTCGAGTGGACGAGGACGTCGGCGGCGGCGAGGTATTCCGCCATGCGGTGGGTGAAGCCGATCAGCCGCAGCCGCGGCTCGTCGGCGAACCGCGCGGCGAGGCGCTCGCGCACCGCGTCGTTGCGGCCGCACAGGCACAGGACGCTGGCGTCCTCGCTCCTCAGCGACTCGGCGATGGCGCCGTCGAGGTCGCCGATGCCCCAGCCGCCGCCGCTGACCAGGACGACGCGGCCCTCCGCCGGAAGCTCGAGCGCCGCGCGCGCCTCGGCCCGGCTCGGCGGGCGCAGGCAGCCGGTGGTGGTCGGCGGGCGCCCCCAGCGGACGCTGCCCGGGCCGGCGATGCCCTCGACCTCCTCGATCGACTCCGGCTGCGTGACGACGTGCAGGTCGATGCCGGGGTGGGCCCAGAAGTGGAGGCCGGCGAGGTCGGTGATGCTCGAGACCGCGGTGACCTCGAGCTTGCCCCGGCGACGCAGCTCGCCGAGGACGGCGGTGCAGCCGGGGTAGGTCGAGATGACGAGATCCGGGTCGTGCGCGGCGACCAGGCGCTTCATCCGGCGGGAGCCGAGCAGCGCGAGCAGCTTGCGGGAGACCCACCGCGTCGGCCGGAAGCGCATGAAGAGCTGGTACTGCGCGTCGAACAGCCACGGCAGCCAGCGGAACATGACCACCGACCCGTCGCGCATGACCGAGGTCAGCAGGCCGCCCATGGCGACGAGGCCGTTGACGATCGAGACCTGCGTGCCCGGCTCCTCCTCCGCGAACTCGCGCGCGATCGCGCGTGCCGGCCCGTCGTGTCCCTCGCCGATGTCCGCCGAGAGGACGAGGACCTTGCGGGCGGCGGCCGGGTGGGGCTCGCCGTCCCCGCCGTCGCCCGCCGCCTCCGCGGTCCGGGCGCGCGTGCCGTCCCCCTCGCCGTTCGCGCCGCCGTGCCCGTTCGCGGCCGCGTCGCCGTTGCCGTCGGCCTGGTCGGTCTTCCAGGCCACGTAGCGCCGCACGCCCTCGGCGAACGGGGTCGCGGCGGTCCAGCCCAGCTCGTCGCGGGCGCGGACGCTGAGGACCTCCTTGCCGCCGAAGTCGCCCGGCCGCGCGGGCGTGAACTCGATCCGCGTGTTCCCGACGAGCGACTGCACGTGCTCGGCGATCTCGCGGATCGTCACCGTCTCGTCGCTGGCCAGGTTGTAGGTCCGGTTCGCGGCGGCGGGGACGAGCGAGCGCGCGACCCCCTCGGCGAGGTCCTCGACGTAGACGAAGCGCCGGAACTGGCTGCCGTCCCCGGCGAGCGTGAGCGACTCGCCGGCCAGCGCCTTGTTCACGAAGGCCGGGACGACCGCCGCCTCCCGCGCCCGGGGGCCGTAGGGGATGCCGAAGCGCAGGACCGTGCACGGCACGTCGTAGAGCTCCGCGTAGGCCTTGCAGTACAGCTCCCCGGCGAGCTTCGTGGACGTGTAGAGGTGGCTCGGCGTGGCGATCAGCGTGTCCTCGTCGACGACGTCCGGCTCGCAGTCGGAGTACACCCAGATCGTGCTCGCGTAGACCATGCGCTCGACCCCGGCGCGGCGCGCGGCCTCGAGCACGGCGATGGTCCCCCGCGCGTTGATCTCCTCGGCGAGGACGGGGGCCTCGAGCACATCGCTCACGTCGGCGACCGCGGCGAGGTGCACGACGGCGTCGCAGTCCTCCAGCGCCGTGGCCAGCGCCTCGACGTCGGTGATCTCGCCGAGGCGGTGCTCGACCTCGGCGGCGTCGTGCCACGGGGATCGGCGCCGGTCGTAGACGACGGGCTCGTGGCCGTGTGCCGCGAGGCGGTCGACCACGTGGGAGCCGATGAAGCCGGCGCCGCCGGTGACCAGCACCCTCACGCCACGCCCTCCGGCAGCTCGGGCCCGTGGTAGTAGATCGGCGGGCAGGAGTGGTTGCGGGCGACCCAGTCGGTGTTCGGCAGCTCGACGTGGTGGCCCATGATCCGGTGGCACGGCTCGTCGTACACGCGCCCGGTGGAGCGCTCGAGGCGCTCGAAGACGACGTACTTGTAGAGCCCGGAGACCATCCCGTCGGGCAACTCCAGCCGGGTGCCCGCGTGCGCGGGATCGAGGACCGCCCGGGCCACGCGGTTCTTCCAGTCCACGATCTCGTCGAGGCGCTCGACCTGGACGAGGCCGAGCGCCGCGGCGAACTCGCTCATCCGGAAGTTGAGGCCGCGCACGTCGTAGTCGGGCTTGCCGTAGTTGCGGAACGTGCGGGCGTACTCGAGCAGCTCCGGGTGGCGCGAGGTCAGCACGCCCCCCTCGCCGGTGCTGATCGTCTTCGTCGCGTAGAAGCTGTAGACGCCGGCGTCGCCCCAGGTCCCCGGGCGGCGGCCGTCCCAGCTCGCCCCGTGGGCGTGGGCGCAGTCCTCGAGCAGGAAGATCCCGTGCTCACGGCAGTAGGCGGCGATGCGCTCGGCGTCGAAGGCGAGGTGGCCGCCGATGTGCACGAGGAACACGGCCTTGGGCCGGTGCTGGGAGGCCTTCGCCTCGAAGTCGGCGAACGACATGCACAGGTCCTCGCGGTTGCAGTCGACGAACTCCACCCGGCCGCCGGCCTCGAGCACGGCGAGCGGGGTGGCCATGAAGGTGTTCGACGGGCACAGCACCGTCTCCCCCCGGACGCCGGCGAACTCGAGCGCGGCGAGCGCGCCGCCGGTCCAGTTCGCGGTGGCCACGGAGTCCTGGCGGTTCCACGTCGACCAGGCGGCCTCGAACTCGTCGCGGATCGTCCCCTCCGACCAGCGGTTCGAGTCGAAGATGCGATCCACGAGGGCGTGGTAGCGGGCACGGTCGCGCTGGTCGAAGCCGATCGCGAAGGCCGTCGGGTCGGGCCCGGCGGCGGGGCGCGCGGCGGAGGGACCGTCGGCGGTCAGGCTCATGCGGGGCGGGTCGCGGACGCGACGGGCCTGGTGTCGGGCATCACGAGATGGCGGTCCTGTGTGAACGGTTGGCGAGCGGCCGGGCCGGCCTCGGCGGGCGATGGGCCACCGACGCGACGTCGAGCGGTGCCCGCGGCGGCCGGGCGTACACCGTCGATGTTCCGGACCCCGGAACGATGGAAAGACTACGGGATCAGGCGGCGTCCGGTTACTCCGCGCGCGGCTTCCGGCTGTCTTCAGCCGACCGGCATCGCCTCGAGCCCGGCGGCCGCGACGGCGTCCAGCACCCGCGGCAGCGCCGCGACCGTGTTGCGCCACGAGCCGTCGTCGGCGTAGGTGTCGGCGTCGTGCAGGAGCAGGACGTCGCCGGGCCGCAGGCCGCCCTCGGTCACCTTGGCGGCGATCTGCGCGGGCGTCCGACGTGCGTTCCAGTCGACGCCCCACTTGGACCACAGCCACGGGCTCCACCCCCGGCGCCGAACCTCGCGCAGGCCCGCGGGCGTGTAGATGCCGTACGGGGCGCGGTGGTCGCGGGGCGCGTCGCCGAGGGTCTCGCCGAGGGTGGCGGCCGCCCGGTCGAGGTCGTCGCGCAGGGCGGTCGGGCCGAGCCGCATGAGGTTGCGGTGGCGGTCGCCGTGGACGGCCACGCGGTGTCCCGCGGCCATCACCTCGGCCGCCAGGGCCGGGCTGCGCCGCACCTGCTCGCCGATCATGAAGAACGTCGCGGTCACCCCGCGGGCGGCGAGGATCTCCAGCACGGCGGGGGTGCCCACCGGGTGGGGGCCGTCGTCGAAGGTGATCGCCACGCCGCGCGCAATGCTCAGGCGCCGCGGCAGGCGCAGGAGGCCGGCGATCGGCGGCGCGTGCGTCGCGAGGCCGGGTCCGAGCCAGGCGGCGGCCGCGCCGAGTCCGCCGGCGGCGGCGAGCGTGGTGGCGCGCATGGGCCGGATGATGACGCCCGCCGGCGTGGCGCGGTTGCCGCGCGCTCTTCGCGAACTCTTACGCGCTCCACACCCGGCGCTTCGGAGGGCCCGGTTCTCTGCTCCGGGCGACCGGCGACTCCAGGGGAGCCCGCGACCGCCGGGCGTCCACCTTCCGCCGTCGACGAACGCGACCAGGAGCCCACGTGTTCTACCTCAGCTACATCGGTGCCGAGCTGCGACGCCGCAAGGGCCGTACGTTCCTCACGGCTCTCGGCCTCGGCGTGGGCGTCGGGCTCGTCGTCGCGGTCAGCGCGCTCTCCAGCGGGCTCGACCGGGCCCAGAAGGAGGTGCTCAAGCCGCTCACCGGTGTCGGAACCGACCTTTCGGTCACCCGGCCGCTAAAGCTCGATCGTAACGGCAAGGCGGTGACCACCGGAATCGGACCGGGCTCCAACCTCTCGGCCGCCGAGCGGCGCAAGCTCCAGGACGAGAACGGCCGTGCCCGCCTCGGGCTGGGGAACCTCGGCAAGGCCGGCGAGAAGTTCACGCGCGACAGCGTCGTCGCCACGACGAACCTCAGCTTCCCGGCGAGCGAGGCGGCGCGCCTGGCCAAGCTCGACGGCGTCCAGGCGGTGGCGCCCTCGCTGACCCTCACGGCGATCACGGTCTCCGGCACGGTGCCGAAGAGCACCGGCGGCGGGGGATTCGGAGCGCCCGGCGGCGGCAGCAGCGGCGGCGGCCCGCCCCAGAACATCGACTTCGAGTCGCGGACCGTCACCGGCGTGGACCAATCCCGCCCCTCGCTGGCCCCGGTGACCCGCGGCCAGATCTCCAGCGGCCGCTGGTTCTCGACCGGGAAGCGCGCGGAGGCCGTGCTGGGCATTGCCTACGCGCGGCGCAAGGGCCTCGGGGTCGGCGATCTCGTGACGGTCAAGGGCAAGGACTTCCGCGTCATCGGGCTCAGTCGGACGCCGCTGGGCGGGGACGCGGCCGACCTCTACGTGAAGCTCGGCCAGCTGCAGACGCTCGCCGGCCGCGCCGGTCGCGCGAACCTCGTCAACGTCCGGGCGGACAGCGGGAGCCGGGTCGGCGCCGTGGAGCGTGAGATCAAGGGCGTCTTCCCGGGTGCCGCGGTCACCACGTCCGAGGACCTCGCCAATCGCGTCGGCGGGTCGCTCGCCGACGCCCAGAGCCTGACGGACAAGCTCGGCAGCGTGCTTGTCATCGTGGCGCTGGCGGCCTCCATCCTTATCGCCTCGCTCCTCACCCTGACGTCCGTCGCCAAACGGACCCGGGAGCTCGGGACGCTGAAGGCGATCGGCTGGCGCCAGCGCCTCGTCGTCCGCCAGGTCACGGGGGAGTCCCTGGCCCATGGCCTCCTCGGCGGGGTGATGGGCGCCGCGATCGGCGTGGCCGGCGCGGCGCTCATCGGCGCGGTTGGCCCCGAGCTCAAGGCGACGGTCGCCGCGGCCGCCCAGAGCGCCGGACCCGGCGGGCCCGGCGGACCCGGCGGCTTCGGCCAGGGCGCGATCGCGGCTGGCTCGGAGGTCGTGAAGCTCGACGCCCCGGTGGACGCCGGGCTGGTCCTGCTCGCCATCGGCCTCGCCGTCCTCGGGGGCCTGCTGGCCGGTGCCGCGGGCGCCCTGCGCGCCGCACGCCTGCGACCCGCCGACGCGCTCCGCAACCTCGACTGACCGCGCCAAACCACCAGGAGACGACCGCATGACCGACACCCTCACCCCTACCGTGCCGCTCTTCGAGCTGCGCGGAGTGACAAAGGCCTACGGCGGCGGCGAGACGCAGGTCACCGCCGTGGCCGGCGTCGACCTGCGCATCGAGCGCGGCGAGCTCGTCGTCGTCGCCGGACCGAGCGGCTCCGGCAAGACGACGCTGCTCCAGCTCCTCGGGGCGCTCGACCGCCCGACCGATGGCACGATCCTCTTCGAGGGTCGGCCGCTGGAGCGCATGGGCGACGACGAGCTCGCGCCGCTGCGCCTGCGGACGATCGGCTTCGTCTTCCAGCAGTTCAACCTCATCTCGACGCTCAGCGCCGCGATGAACGTCGAGGCCGCGCTCGCGCCGGCCGGCGCCCCCGCCGCGGAGCGCCGGACCCGCACCCGGACGCTGCTGGAGCGGGTCGGTCTCGGCGGGCGCGCGGACCACCTGCCCTCGCAGCTCTCCGGTGGCGAGCAGCAGCGTGTGGCGATCGCCCGGGCCCTGGCCAACGCGCCCGACCTGCTGCTCGCCGACGAGCCGACCGGCAACCTCGACACCGCGACGGGCGAGGAGATCATGGCGCTCCTGCGCACGCTCAACGCGGACCAGGGGCTGACCGTGGTCCTCATCACACACGATCCGCAGATCGCGGGGTCGGCCTCGCGGCTGGTGCGGATGCGCGACGGCCGGCTCATCGGCCCGGCCGCGGAGCCCGCCGAGGCGGGCGTGGCGTGATGTGCGGGCGCATGGCCGCGATCCTCTCCTCCCGGTCCTCGCGGCCGGGGCGATCGCCGGCTGCGGGGGCGGCGACGGCGCGAAGACCACCGCGACCGGCGCCCCGCCCGCGGCGCCCGGGTCGGGGGCACCGAGCGGGCAGCAGGGCCGCGCGTTGCAGGCCTTCGCGGCGTGTCTGAAGCGGCAGGGAATCGCCGCGCCCGATCCCTCCGCGGGCGGCCAGGGCGGTCCGCCGGCGGGCTTCGACCCGCGGGACCCGAAGGTGCGATCCGCCATCCAGAAGTGCCGCGCCCAGCTGCCGCAGGGCGCTCCCACCCCGCCCGGCGGCATGGGCGGAGGCGCGCCCGCCGGCGCGGTAGGCCCCGACGGCGGGGCCGTGCAGTGACGCGCGGACGCGGCATGATGCCGGGGATGCGGCCGGGAAGCTCGGCGTGACGCGGGTCCTGGTCGTCGACGACGAGCCGGCCGTCCGCACTTCACTGGCGCGGGCGCTGCGGCTCGAGCGCTACGACGTCGAGACGGCCGACGGCGGCCAGGCCGCGCTGGACCTGCTCGGGGCGGTGACCGCCGACGCCGTCGTCCTCGACGTCGCGATGCCCGATCTCGACGGGCTCGAGGTCTGCCGCCGCCTGCGCGCCGCGGGCGACCGCACGCCGGTGCTCATGCTCACCGCCCGCGACGCCGTCGACGACCGGGTCTCCGGCCTCGACGCCGGCGCGGACGACTACCTCGTCAAGCCGTTCGCGCTGAAGGAGCTCAAGGCGCGGCTCCGCGCGCTGCTGCGCCGGGCCGATGACCCGCCCGAGGCGATACTGCGCTACGGCGATCTCGCGCTGGATCCGGGCAGCCACGAGGTCGAGCGCGCGGGCCGCCCGATCGAGCTGTCGAAGACCGAGTTCCTCCTGCTCGAGCTCTTCCTGCGCAATCCGCGCCGGGTGCTCTCGCGGGAGGTGATCTTCGAGCGGGTGTGGGGCTACGACTTCGGCCCGATGTCCAACGCGCTCGGGGTGTACGTCGGCTACCTGCGGCGCAAGACCGAGGCGGCCGGGGAGCCGCGGCTGCTCCATACCGTGCGGGGCGTCGGCTACGTCCTGCGTGAGGACTGAGGCTCCGATGCCGCTCCGTCGGCGCGTCGCGCTGGTGGCCGCGGCCGCCGTCGCGGTGGCCGTCGTGCTGGCCTCGGCGGTGAGCTACCTCGCCGTGCGCGACGCGCTGCTCGGCGAGGTCGACGATGCGTTGCGCGCCCAGGCCCGACTCGTCCGCTCGGCGCCCCAGCCCCCGCCGGCGGAGGCGCTCCGCCGGATCCGCCGCATCCCGGCACCGCCGCGCGAGGGGCCGGCCGGCTTCGCCTACTTCCTCACCCCCGGCGGCGGTGTGGTGCAGGTCGCCGGCGGTCGCGGGAGCCCGCCGGTCGATGCGTCGGCGCGGGCCGCGGCGCGCGGCCGGGGCGGGACGACGCTCCGCGACGCCCGGGTCGGCGGCGTGCACCTGCGCGTGCTCAGCGCGCCGCTGCGCCGGGGCGGCGCCGTGGTGCTCGCCCGCTCGCTGGCGGGGGCCGACGACGTCCTGTCCCGGCTGCGGGTCGTCCTCGCGCTGCTGTGCCTCGGCGGGGTCGCGCTGGCCGCGCTCCTCGGTCGGCTCGCGGCCCGGCGGATCGCCGCGCCGATCGAGGCCGTCACCGACGCCGCCGAGCACATCGGCTCCACCGAGGATCTCGGGCGGCGTCTCGCAGTGACCGGCGACGACGAGGTCGGCCGCCTCGCCTCGCGGTTCAACGCCATGCTCGACACCCTCGAGGCCTCCCGCGCCGCGCTCGACCGCTCGATGGCCGCGCAGCGCCGGCTCGTCGCGGACGCCTCGCACGAGCTGCGCACGCCGGTCACGAGCCTGCGCACGAACGTCGAGCTGCTGCTCGACCGGCCCGATCTGCCGGCGGCCGAGCGCGAGCGGATGCTCACGGACGTGCGCGAGCAGGCCGACGAGCTCGGAGCGCTGGTCGGCGATCTGATCGAGCTGGCGCGCGGCGACGAGCCGGCCGCCGAGCCCGAGGATGTCCGGCTCGACGAGCTCGTGGCCGCGGCGCTCGAGCGCGCCCGACGCCACGCGCCGGACGTCGCCTTTCACGCGGAGCTTGAGCCGGTGGCTGTGCTCGGCCGCCCCGACCGCCTCGGCCGGGCGGTGAACAACCTCCTCGATAACGCCGCGGCCCACAGCCCGCCCGGCACGCCGGTCGAGGTCGCCGTCGACCGCGACGGCGTCCGCGTGCGCGATCACGGCCCCGGCCTCGGCGCCGACGAGGCGACCCACGTCTTTGACCGCTTCTACCGCGGCGCGTCGTCCCGCGCCCGACCCGGCACCGGCCTCGGCCTGGCGATCGTGCGGCAGGTCGCTGAAGCGCACGGCGGGTCGGCCGGTGCCGCGAACACGCCGGGTGGCGGGGCCGAGTTCCGCCTGCGCCTGCCGGGCGTCGAGCGCGTGGACGCGGGCGCCGAGGATGGCAGGGCCCCCGCGAAGAACGCGGCGGCGTCAGGCGGGGCGGGCTGAGCTCGTCGCGCCTGACGGGTCGCCTCAGGCGTCCCGCAGCCCCCGGTAGCGGCGGATCAGCGCGTTGGTCGAGGAGTCGTGGTCGAGCGGCGGCGGCTCGGCGGCCTCGAGCTCCGGGACGATCCGCCGGGCCAGGACCTTGCCGAGCTCCACGCCCCACTGGTCGAAGGAGTCGATGCCCCAGATCGTCCCCTGTACGAAGACCTTGTGCTCGTAGAGCGCGACCAGCGCGCCGAGCACGCGCGGGGTCAGGCGCTCGGCGAGGATCACGTTGGTCGGCCGGTTGCCGAGGCAGACCCGGTGGGGGATCTGCTCGGGCGGCGCGCCCTCGGCGGCGAGCTGCTCCTCGTCGCGGCCGAAGGCGAGCGCCTCGGCCTGCGCGAGGAGGTTCGCCATCAGGAGGTCCTGCTGGCGGCCCACCGGCTCGAGCGGCTGCGCGAACCCGATGAAGTCGCACGGGACGATCCGCGTTCCCTGGTGGATGAGCTGGTAGAAGGCGTGCTGGCCGTTGGTGCCCGGCTCGCCCCAGACGATCGGGCCGGTGTCGTAGTCCACCTCGTGGCCGGCGAGCGTGACGTGCTTGCCGTTGCTCTCCATGTCGAGCTGCTGGAGGTAGGCGGGGAAGCGGTGGAGGTCGTCGGCGTAGGGGAGCACGGCCACCGTCTCGGCGCCGAGGAAGTTCGAGTTCCACAGCCACGTGAGCGCGAGCAGCACCGGGAGGCTCTCGCCGAGCTCCGCCGTGCGGAAGTGCTCGTCCATCGCGTGGAACCCGGCGAGCATCTCGCCGAAGGCCGCGGGCCCGACGGCGATCATGAGCGAGAGGCCGATCGCCGAGTCGTAGCTGTAGCGCCCGCCGACCCAGTCCCAGAAGCCGAACATGTTCGCCGGGTCGATCCCGAACCTCGCGACCTCCTCGGCGTTGGTCGAGACGGCGACGAAGTGCCGGGCCACGACGGACTCGTCGCCGCCGAGGCCGCGGACGAGCCAGTCGCGGGCGGCGTGCGCGTTGGTCAGCGTCTCGAGCGTGGTGAAGGTCTTCGAGCAGACGATCACCAGCGTCTCGGCGGGGTCGAGGTCGGCGGTGGCGGCGGCCACGTCGGCGGGATCGACGTTGGAGACGAAGCGGCAGGTGATCCCGGGCTCGCGGTAGTGGCGCAGGGCCTCGTACGCCATCACCGGCCCGAGGTCCGATCCCCCGATCCCGACGTTCACCACCGTGCGGATCCGCCGGCCGGTCGCTCCGGTCCAGCGTCCGTCGCGAACCTGGTCCGAGAACGCCGCCATGCGGTCGAGGACGGCGTGCACGTCGGGGACGACGTCGTGGCCATCGACGCGGATCGAGGTGCCGCGCGGCGCCCGCAGCGCGACGTGGAGCACCGGGCGGTCCTCGGTCGTGTTGATCGCCTCTCCGGCGAACATCGCGTCGATCCGCCCGCGCAGCCCGCTCTCCTCGGCGAGCGCGACGAGCAGGCGCAGCGTCTCGTCGGTGACCCGCTGCTTGGAGTAGTCGAGGTGGAGCCCGGCCGCCTGCGCGGTGAGCGCCTCGCCGCGCTGCGGCTCGTCGGCGAACAGCGTGCGCAGCTCGGTCGTCCGCATGCGCTCGGCGTGCTCGAGCAGCGCCCGCCAGGCGGCGCGCTCGGCCAGCGGCGTGGGGACGGTGGCGGCCATCGCCGGCGCCCGTCCCGTCAGCCCGCCTCGGCGAGCGCCGCGCTCTTCGCCTCGACGACCGCGAGGAGGTCCGACCACGAGTCGTCGAACGCCTTGACGCCCTCGACCTGGAGACGCTCGGCCAGCGCGCCGACGTCGATGCCCGCCGCGGCGAAGCGGGCGAGCTGCGCCTCGGCGTCCCCTCCGTCCGCGGGCAGGGTCCCGGACACCTCGGCGCCGTGGTCGGCGAGCGCGAGCAGGGTCGGCTCGGGCATCGTGTTGACCGTGTCCGGCGCCGCGAGCTCGTGGATGTAGAGCGTGTCCGGCGCATTCGGGTCCTTCGTGCCGGTGCTGGCCCAGAGCAGGCGCTGGGGCCGGGCTCCGGCCGCCTCGAGCCGCCGCCAGCGGTCGGAGGCGAGCAGCTCGCGGTAGGCGCGGTAGGTCTGCTTGCCGGTCTCGATGCCGAGCCGGTTGCGCAGCTCCTCGCCGGCGTCCCCGCCGACCGCCACGTCCCAGCGCGAGACGAAGACCGAGGCGACCGAGGCCACGTCGAGCCCGAGCCCGGCGTCGAGCCGGCGCTCGAGGCCGCTCATGTACGCGTCGGCCGCGGCGAGGTACTGCTCGCGCGAGAAGAGCAGCGTGACGTTGACCGGCACGCCCGAGGCGATCGTCTCGGTGATCGCGGGCAGCCCCGCGGGCGTCCCCGGGATCTTGATGAACAGGTTCGGCCGGGCCGCGCGGGCGTGGAGGTCGGCGGCCATGGCGATCGTCGCCTCGGTGTCGTCGGCCAGCCTCGGCGAGACCTCGAGCGACACGAAGCCGTCGACGCCGCTCGTGCGCTCGTGCACGCCGGCGAGCTCATCGGCGGCGCGCTGGAGGTCGGCGATCGCGATCTCGAAGAACAGCGCCTCGCCGCGCTTGCCCGCTCCGAAGAGCGCGCGGACGTCGTCGTCGTAGTCCGAGCCGGCGCCGACCGCCTTGTCGAAGATCGACGGGTTCGAGGTGAGCCCGGTGACGCAGAGCTCGTCGATGTAGCGCGCGAGCGTGCCCGTGTCGAGCATCTCGCGCGTGATGTTGTCGATCCACAGGCTCTGGCCGAGGTCGTGGAGCTGCTGGTTGGCGGTCATGCGCTCTTCTCCGATGGGGTCGCGGCGAGCAGGTCGTCGAGGTCGTGGTCGAGGAGGTCGCCGATCCGCTCGACCGTCACGTCGGCGGGCGGGTGGGCGGCGAGGGCCTCCGCGTCGTGGGCGTAGTGCCCCTGGCGCGGGAACACGGTGAGCACCCGGTCTCCCCACACCCGCTTGCAGGCGTCGAGGATCCGGAGCTTGTCGTCCACGAGCACGTAGCGGCGGGCGGGGAAGCGGTGCTCGACGTCCGCGAGCTGGCGCTCCTTGTGGACGTAGATCAGGACGCGCCCGTCGACCTCCTCCCAGAGGCCCGAGCGCTCGATCTTGCGCGGCTGGAAGACCACGTCCCCGTCGGACATGATGACGGTCGGGCCGTGCTGCGACCAGCGCGCGAGGACGTCGAGCGATCCCGGGAACAGGCGGTTCGCGAACGGGTAGTCGACGAGGAACGAGGAGGCCCGCAGGATGTTCGGCGTGTGCGGGTGGCGGATCCGGTAGCGCTGGAGCGCCCCGAGGTAGTCGGCGTACCCCATCTCGTCGCGCAGCTCCTCGAAGATCTCCCAGTAGGCGACCGCCGACTCGGGGCCGAACTCCGCCTCGAGCCAGCGGCGCAGGTCCGCCGTGACGTGGTCGTTGTCCAGCAGCGTGTTGTCGACGTCGAAGAGGAAGACGACGTCGTCGGGGCTCATGCCGGGGCGTCGCCCGTCGCCGCCCCGGTCGGCAGCGGGTCGTTCCAGCCGTGGACCGGCTGGGCGAGGTCGTTCGCCTCCGCCGGCCCCCAGGTGCCGGGCTCGTAGGGGAAGACGGGGGTGGCGTCGTCGAGGATCGGGTCGACGACCGCCCACGCGGCCTCGACGGAGTCCTGCCGGGCGAACAGCGTGGCGTCGCCCCGCATGGCGTCGCCGAGCAGGCGCTCGTAGGGCGGCAGGTCCTTCGGCGAGTGGTGCATGACCTGGAGCGCCACCGGCTCGCCGTTCATCCCGCCGCCGGGCTGCTTGGCGCGCGCCTCGATCGCGATCGTGACCTCCGGGCCGAGCCGGAAGCGGAAGCGGTTGGCCTGGGAGGGGCGGATGTCGTCGAACACGTCGAGCGGCGGGCGCTTGAGCTCGACGACGATCTCCGTGGCGGTCTCCGGCAGCTCCTTGCCGGCCCGGATCAGCACGGGGACCCCGGCCCAGCGCCACGAGTCGATCGTCAGGCGGACCGCCGCGTAGGTCTCGACCGTGGAGTCCGGGGCGACGCCGGCCTCGTCGTGGTAGCCCTGGAACTGCCCGCGCACGACGTCCTTCTCGCCCAGCGGGCGCAGCGAGCGGATCAGCGCCGCCTTCGCGTCGCGCAGCGACTCGGCGTCGTGGCCCACCGGCGGGTCCATGGTGAGCATCGCCAGGGTCTGGATCAGGTGGTTCTGGAGGACGTCGCGGATCGCGCCCGCCTCCTCGTAGAACTTCCCGCGGCCCTTCACGCCGAAGCTCTCGGCCATCGTGATCTCGATCGACTCGACGTGGTCGCGGCCCCAGACCGGCTCGACGAACGAGTTCGCGAAGCGGAAGTAGAGGAGGTTCTGGACCGGCTCCTTGCCGAGGTAGTGGTCGATCCGGAAGATCGCCTCCTCGGGGAAGACGCGGTGGAGGATGTGGTTGAGCTCGCGGGCGGAGGCGAGGTCGCGGCCGAAGGGCTTCTCGACGACCACCCGCGCGCCGGGCTCGGCCGCGCCCGCCGACGCCAGCCCGTCGGCCACGGTCCCGAACAGGCTCGGCGGGATCGCCAGGTAGTGGAGCGGGCGCTTCGCGTCACCGAGCTCGCGCTCCAGCGCGGCGAACGTCGCGCCGTCGGCGTAGTCGCCGTCGACGTAGCGCAGGAGTCCCGAGAGCTTCTCCCACGCGTCGGCGTCGATCCCGCCGTGCGCGGTGAGCGAGTCCCGGGCCCGCGCCTTGAGCTGCTCGAGGTCCCAGCCGGCCTTGGCGACACCGATCACCGGCAGGTCGAGGGTGCCGTGCCGCACCATCGACTGCAGCGCCGGGAAGACCTGCTTGTAGGCGAGGTCGCCGGTCGCGCCGAAGAAGACGAGCGCGTCCGAGCGCGTCGGCTGCCCGCTCACCCGGAGCCCTCGGACTTCTCGTGGTGGCCGCCGAACTCGAACCGCATCGCGGAGAGCAGCCGGTCGGCGAAGTCGGCCTCGCCGCGGGAGCTGAAGCGCTCGTACAGCGCGGCCGTGAGGACCGGCGCGGGGACGGACTCGTCGACCGCCGCGGCGATCGTCCAGCGCCCCTCGCCGGAGTCGGAGACCCGGCCGGAGAAGTCGCCCAGGGTCGCGTCGCGGCGCAGGGAGATCGCGGTGAGGTCGAGCAGCCAGGACCCGATCACGCTGCCGCGCCGCCAGACCTCGGCGACGTCGGGCAGGTCGAGGTCGTAGGCGTAGTGCTCGGGGTGGCGCAGCGGGGTCGTCTCGGCGTCCACCTCGCGGGCCACGGCCCCGGCGTTCGCGTGGCGCAGGATGTTCAGGCCCTCGGCGTAGGCCGCCATGACCCCGTACTCGATCCCGTTGTGGACCATCTTCACGAAGTGCCCGGCGCCGTTGGGGCCGCAGTGCAGATAGCCCTGCTCGGCCGGGCCGGGGTCGCCGCTCAGGCCCGGGGTGCGCTCGACGTCGCCGATCCCCGGGGCGAGCGCCGCGAAGATCGGATCGAGGCGCGCGACCGCGTCGTCGGGGCCGCCGATCATCTGGCAGTAGCCGCGCTCGAGCCCCCACACGCCTCCGCTCACGCCGACGTCGAGGTACTCGAGGCCCTGCTCCGCCAGCGCCGCCGCGCGGCGCAGGTCGTCGTGGTAGTAGGAGTTGCCGCCGTCGATGACCGCGTCGCCGGCGTCGAGGTGGGGGACGAGGTCGTCGAGCACGCGGTCCACGATGCCCGCGGGGACCATCAGCCAGACGTGCCGCGGCGCCGCGAGCTTCGCGACGAGGTCGGCCGCGGAGTCGGCGCCGGTCGCGCCGTCGCTCACGAGCGCGCTCACCGCGTCGGCGTTCGGGTCGTACACGACGCAGTCGTGGCCCGCCTTCATGAGGCGGCGCACCATGTTCGCGCCCATCCGGCCGAGTCCGATCATCCCGAGCTGCACGTGGGCTCCCCTCTCCGGCGCGGCGCGCCGTCCGCTCATCGGCGACCGGGTCCCGCGGACGCCGGCGCCGTTACGGCCGCAGCCTAGACGGGCGGGCTGCGAGGGTCCATCCCAACGGCCCGCCGGTGGGGATGGCGCCGACCCACGCGGGAGCGGCCGCTCGTCGGTGCGCTCACCTCGCGGTCTTCGCCGACGATCGCGACGAGGTCGGCGAGACCTGCGAACGCTGCCTCGAGCTCGGCGCCCCGGGGAGGGATACGCTGCGGCGAACCGATCAACACCGCGAGCGCGCGACGCGAAGGGAAGAGCAATGGCCGAGCAGAAGGTCGTCGTCAACCTGGCCACCGGACTCGAGGACGCCGAGCGCGTGACGATCGCGTTCCTCGTCGCACACGCCGCCGCCGAGAAGGGACACATGGTCACGATGTTCCTCACCAAGGACGCCGTGCGCCTGGCCCTTCCAGGCCATGCCACCGGAGTCGCCTGCCAGGGCTGCCCACCGATCGAACGCCTGTTTGACCAGTATCAGGAAGCGGGCGGCGAGCTGCTGGTCTGCCCGATCTGCGTGAAGGCGAGAGACATCGACGAGACGCAGTTCGTCGCACATGCGCGCGTTGGCGGTGCGACCCCGCTCTGGGACTGGATCGGCGACGGCGCAACGGTCTTCAGCTACTAGGGGCGCCGCGCGGCCCGATGAGCTGGTAGCAGGTCATCGGACCTTTGCCCTTGATCTCGAGGCTGCCGCGTCGGCGGAGGTCGAAGCGGTGCTCGAGACGTTGGCATGTGCGCTCGGTGACCTGGATCGTGCCGGGCAGTGCGTGGGATTCCATGCGGCTGGCGGTGTTCACCGTGTCTCCCCAGAGGTCGTAGATGAACTTCGCCCGCCCGATGACACCCGCGACGACCGGGCCGGTGTCGATGCCGATCCGGACCTCGAGCGGCAGTCCGGTGTCGGCCGAGCACTGCGCCAGCTCGGGTCCCATCGCGAGCGCCAGGTCGGCGATCGCCTCGGCGTGGTCATCCCGCGGGAGCGGAATGCCACCGGCGACCATGTAGGCGTCGCCGATCGTCTTGATCTTCTCCACGCCGAGATCGGCGACCAGCGCGTCCCAGCGGGCGAACACGCGGTCCAGCAGGGACACCAGCTCCGACGCGGAGAGTCGCTCGGAGAGCGGCGTGAAGCCGACGATGTCGGCGAAGAGCACGGTGACGTCGGGACAATCCTCGGCGAGGATCCCCTCGTGCTCCTTCAGGCGCTCGGCCACCGGCGCAGGTAGGACGTTGAGGAGCAGGCGCTCGGACTTGGCCTGCTCGAGCTCGAGCGCGTGATGTTCGCCGGCGAGCTCTGCCAGTGCTCGCTCCCGCTCCCGCACGAAGTACTGCAACAGCGCATACGCCGTCGTCGCGACGCCAAGGATGGTCAGCGCGAAGAACGCGACAACGACGCCGTTGGGAATGTCGGGCGCCTCGGAGGCGAGGGCGGGATCGATGGCGGCGGAGAACGCGACGAGGCCGACGAAGGCCACGAACCAGGGAAGCGCCTTGCGCGCCCCGACGATCAGCAGAGCACCCAACGGTGATGTGAACGCCCACAGGCACACCGCCGAGGAGTTCTCAAAGCCGCCCAGGCTCCACTGCAGCACGAACGGCAGGACCAGGGTCATGGAGAACTGGCTGTCGCGGAACAGGCGGTAGCGATGCGTGCGCGCGAAGGTCACGATGCTCACCGCCGACGCGAGCTGGTACGCGAACGGGATCGCGGCCGACACCCAGAGCCCGAGCACCGCGTACGTCACGACCCAGACCAGCGCAAGACTGGCCATCAGCACCGACGAGAGGACCAGGACCGCCTTGCGAACGCGAAGCTCCTCCGAGTCCGACGGCAGCGCGCCGATCCCCACGAGCCGCTGCAACGAACCCGGAAGGCGCTCCACCATCCGACGCCCACGAAGCTCCATCACGGCGCGAGCATAGGTCCCCGCTCGCACGGCGACCGTGCGCCCCCCGCGACTCGAACCCGCGGAGAGTCCTGCGGCGATCTCGCGGACGCGGCGTGGCCGGTCTTCTCGTTCGTCGCGCGTCGCGAGCGCGCGTGTGCGTTCGCGACGCGGGAGCCCAACTCGGTTACCCGGGTCGGGGCCAGCCGGCCGGTGGCGGACTAGGCTAGGGCAGCGGCTGCCATTCGGCTTTGCGTGGGTCGAAGTTCTGCGTCTCGGGGACGAGCAGGCGGAGATCGCGACCGCTCGGCGCGATGGTGAAGAGCCCGGAGCGGAATCCGGAGCGCCGGTCGTGCGTCAACGAGCCGTGGAAGAGGATCGTGTGGCCGTCGGGCGACCAGACGGGGTCGGCCACGGCGCCGGTCAGCACCGTGCGGCGGCCGCGGCCGTCGGAGCGGACCGTGTCGAGCTCGCGCGCGGACCCGCCGCGCACATAGGCGAGCGTTCGGCCGGTCGGCGACCACGTCGGAGCGGAGCCGGAGACGAGCCGCCGCCGGTGGCTTCCGTCGGGCCGCACCGTGTAGATCGTGCCGTGAACCACGTAGGCGATCGTGCCGCGCGCCGACCATGCCGACCGTCCCCAGCCGCGCGATCCCTGGTAGAACAGCCCGTCCGGGACCGTCACCACGCGCCGCAGGCCGCGACCGGCGGTGTCGACGACGAACAGGCCGTCGCGGTGCGTGCCCCAGCCGCTCTGCCAGGCGTCCTGCGTCCCGAACAGGATGTGGCGTCCGTCCGGCGCCCACACCGGATCGAGCAGGGCGATCTTCCCCGCCCGACAGCCTGACCCGACTGGTTCCCGTGCAACGGGTCGGGGCAGCCGAGCCGGGAGAGCGGCATCACGAGGCGAATTCCGCTCGCGCCGTCGGCCGCGCCAACCACCAGGGCCGGGCTCCTCTGGCCGAAGTCGAACACGAGGTGCCGTCCGTCCGGCGAGTAGCGGCCGAACCATTGCACGGCGAACCATGGCAGGGGGGGCATCGGGCGCAGATCCCCGCCGCGCGCATCGACAGAGAAGGGCGCGAGACTGCCCGGCCTTATCCCCGTCCTTCCCTGGCGGTGAAAAGAATCCGGCCATTGCGGCCCGGGAACGTCGCCGACGCCACCCCTGGCATGGCAAGCAGCACCGCGACCGCAGACCCCAGCAGGATGAGTACCCGGCGCATGCCCGGCATCCTGAACCCGCCCTGGTGCTGGGGCATCCGTGCGTGGTCCGCGGGCGCCTGCCGCGAACTACGCGCCCGCGACGCGGCCCGCGGATCGACGCAACCAGGGGCAGTGCGCGGGAGCGGCGAGGGGCCGAGTACGGAGGGTGCGGCGTACCGGGTTCCAGGGTCTTCCCCACGACCCGATGGCGTAGTCGGCCCCCGCCGCTAGTAGGAAGAAGCGCCCCGCACCGGGGCGGAGGTGATCCCGACGGGCGGCCAGCCTGGGGGCCGTAGATACGACCGAGGTGGGGGCGCGGTTCGGGCGGATGATCGCGGTCCCCGGTCGGTGCATGGTGTTGCGAATGGGGTCCGCTCGACGTCCTTTACGGGCGATCCCGATCACGGCGATGCCTTCCAGCTGTATGGATCATGGGTCGGGCGCAAGCCGGTCGCGCTCCCGGGTGGGAGTGGTCGGGCACCGGAGTTCTCTGCGGATGGGCGCACGCTCGCGTTCGAGGAGACGGCCTTCCACAAGGCGTCGGAGGAGAGCGCGTCGCTGGGCGTCTCGCTGATGGCGGCGGGTGGCGGCAGACCCCGACGCCTGCGACGAGACGGCGCGAGCACGGAATGGTCGGACCCGGCGTGGGCCCCCGACGGCGGCCGACTCGTGATGACCCGCGTCCGCCGCTCCGCGAGCGAGTTGGTCGTCGTTTCGCGCGACGGGCGTCGTCAGCGGACGCTTGGCCGAGGGGAGCAGCCGTCGTGGTCACGCAGCGGGGTGATCGCGTTCGTCCGCGATGGCTCGCTGTGGACGCGCCGCAACGGCCGCGAGCGTCCGATCGTCGCGAAGACGAAGCGGCTCGAGGTCTCTGAGCCGGACTGGTCGCCCGACGGGGGCGCGCTCGCCTTCACCTGTGATCCCTCGCCGCCGGGCTACCCGCGTGCGATCTGCCTCGCGCGGGCCGATGGACAGGGCGTGCGCCGTGTCGTTCGCGACGCCAGCTCGCCCGCGTGGTCGCCGGACGGCCGCCTGATCGCAGGCGCGCGATACGACCGGTACGGAAGCGCGGTCGTGCTGTTCACGGTCCGGCGGCGCCGGCGGCCGCCTCACCGCCCGCAACACCGACGGGCCGTTCGACTTCGTCTCGGGCGGCACCGCCTGGCAGCCGCTGCGCGCGGACCGCTCGAGCCCGCATCGCGTTCTGCGGGTAGCCGCGGCCGTACGGGACCGGCCGCCCAGCGAAGCGACCGTAGGGCAGGAGCGCGGCGATCCCGCCACCCGTCGAGTGAGGGCTTGGCTCGTGGAAGCACTGCTGCGAGCGGCCGACCACGACGATCAGCTCGGCGCAACGAACCGAGTAGGTGTGCGCCCCCCGGGACTCGAACCCGGCCCGCCGGATTAAAAGTCCGGTGCTCTACCCGATGAGCTAGGGGCGCGGCCGGATGGTCGCACAGGGTCGCGCGGGATCCTCGACGCGTGGGACACTCGGCGCGATGCCCCGGATCGTCCCCGTCCCCGGCATGCGCGTGCGGATCCACACCCTGGGCTCGGCGCACGAAGCCCGGATCGACGAGGTGGCCGAGTACGGTCGCGCCCTGCGCGTCGGCGACGAGTGGTTCGACCTCCACCGCCTCACCGCGAAGTTCGTGCGCCGGGGGGAGCCGTACTACGGCGCCCGGCTGGTCTTCCTCGACGAGGCGGAGGACGGCGGGTGAGCGTCCCGACCCCGTCGCGAGCCACGCCGGAGGCCCCGGCGGACCCCCCGGACCGGGCCGCCGGCGGTCCCGAGCGGCGCGGGCGCGCGCCCGTCCTCCTCGGCCTGCTGCTGCTTCCGATCGCCGGGGCGGTCGTGTTCGTCGTGCTGGTCCTGCTCCTCTCCCAGGTGGCGAACGACAGCGACGCCCTCGCATGGATCGCGCTCACCGTCAGCGTGCTCGGCCCGCCGATCGCCACCGCGACCGTCGGCATCGGCCGCGGCGCCCCGGCGCTCGTCGTCGCCGCACTCACCGTCGGCTGCGCGGTGATCACGTTCGTCCTCGTGCTGGCGATCATCGGCGCGAGCCTCGCCGCCACCTCCGGCGGCGGATCGCTGACGATCGCCTGAGGACCGTCCACGCGGCCCGCCGCGCAGGCCGCCGTAGAATCGGTCGCGATGCCCGCCCCCATGGTGTAGCGGTCAGCACGCCAGCCTTTCACGCTGGTAGCGGGGGTTCGATTCCCCCTGGGGGTACTACCTGGCTGAAATCTGCGTGCGCCGCCGCCTCCGGGTCGACGTCGACCAGCGCCGACGCCGGCTCAGGCCGCGGCCGGCCGGTGCCGGCCCGCGAGCGCCGCGCACCAGACGGCGAAGCAGGCGATCGCGAGCACCGCGCCGAGCCAGTGGGCGCCGAGCACGGTCGCGAGGCCGCTCGGAACGCCGGCCAGCGCGGCGCCGAGCACGGCCGGCACCAGGGGAAGTCGCAGGACACGGGCGGTCACCGCCGCGCAGGCGAACCACGCGCCCGGACCGGCGAGCCAGCCCCAGTCCTCGAAGAAGGCGTGGGGGAGGGCGAGGCCGAGCACCAGGCCGAGCACGGCGACGGCCAGCGCCTGGACGAGCGCGGCGCGCCACAGGACAGAGCGATCGACGTCGGTCATGACGCCGACGATTCTCGCAGGCCCGCCCGGGCTACCATGGCTCTCGGGCGGTTAGCTCAGCTGGCCAGAGCGCCTGCCTTACACGCAGGAGGTCGCAGGTTCGAGCCCTGCACCGCCCATCGGGCGAAGTCGCTGGTAATCAGCATGTTATGCCGATCCACACCAGTCGGCATAGAGGGCGTAGGGGGGCTTGGGTACCGCGCTTGGGTACCAAACGGGCGCGAAACCGGGCGGAGACCTCGGTTACGGGACCGGACGCCGGCCCACGACCCCGCCACCCCCTCGCGCGTCCGCCGGGTCCCATTCGCGGAGGAATCCGGGCTCGGGGATCGTGTTGGTTGCGAGCGTGCGATGGCCCCCGGTCGCTGCTGGGCGTTTGAACGAAACGAGCCGTCGGTGGCCGACGCACGCGTTCAACGATTCGCGCGACGGCGCCTCAGGCGCGACCGGGCACCGGTTCGGGGAACGGCGGCAGCGGCCTGATCAACGGCTCCAGTAGCTCGCCGGCCTGGTCGGCGGTGAGCACATCGGCGGGGGCGAGCTTGATCATGTCCTTACCGGTCTCTTCGTATTCCCAGACGTCTTCGCCGATCATCCGCCCGCGCTCGTCGTAAGGCCAGATCATCGCGATGTTCGACTTCGTGAGGTACATGGCATCCTCGTCGACGTCGAGGCCGAGCTCGGCGAGCGCGGAGCCCAGGATCTGCTGGTGGAGGATCGATCGGCTGATGATCATGTCGTCGCCGACTGCCAGCTGTTCGTCCTCGGCATAGAAGATGCACTGGTCCGTCTCGGTCCAGTCGTGATAGATCGCCTCGACCTGCTCGCGGCCGTCGAGGGTGAACCGGGGCTGGCCGATCAGATCGAACCGGTAAACCGGATGCTCGACCGTCATGTCCGGGGCAAAGATCTCCCGATAGCGCCCGGCCATCTCCAGGTAGCGGTGCCGGTTGTACGCCTCCAGCAGATACCGATGCCGCGGGTTCTCAGTGACCTCGAGCAGTCGCTCGACAGCTACGTTGGTCTCGGTGATATCGAAGCCGAAGCGCCCCATGGTCGGCTGGCTCCTCCGCACTCGGTCCTCTTCGCTGGCCCCGCCATCCTAATCGCCGCGGACTGGGCTGTGCAACGGCATCTGACTGGTAATCCGGGACGGGCACGCGGCGGCAGCCTATCCCGAGAGGAGCTTGCGGCGGTCCCTTCGCCCCGTCCGGACGCCACGGGAGCCTTCGCGCCGTGGAGGCGCTCATCAGCGGGCTGGAAAGCGCTCGTCTTCGTCAAGGGCGACGGTGCTAACGCGGGGGTCTCGTCGTCCAGAGGGCGGCGAGGACCACCTCAAAGCCCGCGGGGCGTCGCCCCGCCAGACGACCCGAGACCATGGAGTTCTGGATCATGCGGAAGCTGATTGCGTGGGCGTTCATGTACTCGCTAGATGGCCTTCTCGCCGACGAGGGCACCGAGTACTGGCAGTTCTGCTTCGGCCCGCCCGTCGACCCGGCGGAACAGAAGCAGAAACTCGCCGTCTTCGAGGGCGCGTACGCGCACATCATGGGCCGCACCACCTACGAGGGCATGTCCCGAGCCTTGCCGACGGCCGACCACCCGTTCACCGGCGTCATGAACGCCGCGCGCAAGGTCGTCTTCTCCCGGACTCTGAGGACGGCCGAGTGGGCCAACACCACCATCGCCGCTGGTGACACGACGGAAGAGATCGACAAGCTCCGGCGAGGCGGCGACGGCCACATCGTGGTCTGGGGCGGCGTTGGCTTCTGGCGGTCACTCATGCAACTCGACTTGATCGACGAGTTCCGCCTGGACTTGCACCCCTACGTTGCGGGCGAGGGTACCCGGCTGTTCGACGACGTCCCAAAGTCCTACCGGCTCGACCTGGTCTCCAGCACCGAGTTCAGCAACGGGACCGTCGGGCTGCACTACCGCCGGCACCGCTAACGCCGCGACGCACTACGCGGCGGGCGACCCGGCACCGCCCGGCGACTGCGCCGAGGGCAGCGGGCCGCGCACGTTCGACTGCTCGCTCGACAGGTCGGGCGTCACGATCCGAGTTCGCCTGCGCGCAAGCGAGGACGGCAAGACGTTTGCCGTCCTCAAGGCTGGCTGCGGGCCCGACCCCGGGAGCGACCCGTGGCGCGACGCCTGCGGGAAGTGAGCGCCCGCAGGAGGGCGAACAGCGCTCTCGTTCGCCCTCGTCGCGGGCAATCGGGCCGAATCCACGGGAATCCACCGGCCCAACGGAACCGCCAGAAACGCCGCATTAGCAGGCAGGACGGGGAGTTTCGCCCCTCCCCCCGGAGGGCCTTACACGCAGGAGGTCGCACGGGTGCGGGGGTCTGCGCTGCCCGGGAACGCGCTGTGGTCGGAGGCCCGGCTTGCCGGGTCGAGGGTTGGATCTAGTGTCGCCGGGTCTTGCGGGCGAGCACCGTGAACGTCGTCGTGCTGGGCTTCTTGGTGGTGTTGCGGGCGGGGTCGGTGGCGGTGACCGTCAGCCGGTAGCGGCCGGGGGAGAGCGCGCGGCGGCCGATGCGGCCGGTGAAGCGCACGCGGTTGGCGCCCCGCTTTCGTTGGCGGTGATCGTGCCCGCGCGCGCGTAGCGGGTGCAGGAGCGGGCGCGGCGCAGCGTGCGGGTCGGCCTGACGCAGCGACGGCCGCGGCGTTTGCCCGCGAGGGCGCGGTCGACGCGCATCCGTATCTTGGCCGGTTCGGAGAGCGTGAGCGGATGCTCGCGCGCGTGCCGACCCGCAGCCGGCTGGGGGAGACGCGCAGGGCGGAGATCCTCAGCCGGATGGCTCCGTGAAGAGCGTCGCACTCGCCAGCGCGCCACCGATCCCCCGGGCCGCCGGCGACCAGGACCTTGCCGCTTGCCAGCACCGACGCCGTCGCTCACCAGCGGTTGGGCTCCATCGATCCCGCTGCTGGGGACAACGCGTTCGTGGCCGGGTCATACAGCTCTGCACTCAGATACCCGAGGGGGGGAGCCGCTGAAACAGCAGGGGACCGCCCGCGAACAGCACCTTGCCGCTGCGCAGCACCGACGCCGTCGTCGCGCCCCCGGGGACCTCCCCCGGCATCGACCCCGCCGCAGAGAACCGGTTCGTCGCCGGGTCATACAGCTCCGCAGTCACGGGGGGCTTCCTCCCTGTTGTAGCCCCGGCTCCCGCCGGCGATCAGGACCTTGCCGCTCGGCAACACCGACGCCGTCGCCCCCACGCGGGCAGTCGCCATCGACCCCGCCGACGACGATGATCCGCTGCCGACGAGCGGCGCAACCGGCCCGGCGCCAGGCTGACCGCAAACACACCCATACGACCACCAGTGCGCCCCCCGCGAACCGCTCGGCCCGCAAGACGCTCACCCAACCGCAACAGCGAACAACGACGATTGGTGCATGCTCGCTGGTCGCCCCGGCGTCGATGGGGTAACGGGCGCCACCGTCGAGTACGCGGCGAGCGTCCAACGTGGAAAGGCCCCGGTCGCAGCCGCTACGCCGACGTCAGCGCCCGCCTGGCGAAGCGGATCGCGCGCGACTACGGCAGCGCCACGACCCCCGACCCGGGCTTTCACGTCACCCGGCGGGATGCCCCTTCGCCCAGCGGGCGATCGCCCCCGAGCCGCTGACCACCTCACCATCGTCGGTGACGAGCACGGGGACGTTCTCCTGCCCGGAGATCTCGCGGATCGCGTCGCGCTTGCCGCGTCGGGTCCACGGGAGCAGCCGATAGCCCCCAACCATCTCGATCTCGATCGTGTGCCCAGCGTCGCGGAGGGCCTTCGCTGCGCGCCCGCACGGATGACCGAGCGCCGCGCCGTGCTCGGCCTGGCCACAGGTGTAGAGCTTCATGAGCGCACCATACCCGCGGCGGGCGACTGCGCGCCGACTCCAGCAGGCCCGCTCGCAGGGCAGCGCTCATCCGCCCTCTTCCACGTCGCGGCTTCGCCCTCCCGGCAGCCAGGGCGCCTCGCACTGCGGGGCGCTGAGCTGAGTCCGCCGCCGATCCCGCCCGCGGGGAGCTGACCGCCCACCGCCGCTCCGTCCTGCCGGCTGCCGCGCGGCTATCGCCGGCTGGCGATGACGGTCGTGGCGATGACGAGGGACGCTGCGACGAGCGCGCCGAGCGCGCCGAGCCAGTTGATGCCGGTGCTCTGGCGGACGTGGTCGGCGTAGGCGACGAACCCGATCGGGACGGCGACGGACAGCGCGAGCAGGGCGGCGCGCAGCAGGTCGCGCTTGGTTCGGCCGCCGTCCTCGCTCCTCGTCCGCGGCGCTCGCGGCCTTCGGCGCGGTCGGCTTCGCCGTCGTAGAAGCTCATGGCTCGGCGGCCGAGGCTGCGGGCGTGGGTCTCGCAGCCCCAGGCCATCGCGATCATGAAGCTGACGGGAAGCACCCAGGTGATCACCCAGATCGTGCCGCCGACCAGGAAGCCGACCGTGGCCTTCAGCCGCCAGTGGGCGTCCTTGTCCTCCTCGTCGGAGGGGGCGGAGAGGAACCCGCCGAAGATCAGCAGCACGTAGACGGCGCGGACCCAGGTGCGCAGCGGCCGCCGCGCGGCCGGCTTCTCCGGCAGCGGGAGGTCGCGCACCTCGAGCAGCGCCGCGCGGGCCGCGTCGACGGTCGGATGCACGCCGCGCAGCACCAGCACCCCCGCGGAGGTCTCGAGCTCGCGCGGGTCGCGGCCGTAGAGCGCGGCGGTGCGCAGGACCATGCGCCCCTCCTGCCAGAGGTATGCGAGATAGCCGGGGACGAGCGCGATCAGGAACGGCGTCCCGGCGACCGCCCCGTCGATCCGCGCGACCTGCGCGGTCTGCGTGCGCAGTTCCTCGGCGATCACCGCGCGCGGGACGTCCGGGCGCGCGTCGCGCACGCGATTCGCCCACTCCAGCGACGGCTCGCCGAGGTGCTGCGCGCCGTACAGCGTGAGCCGCTCAGCGACGTGCTCCGGGTCGCGGTAGGCGATCCGCGCCAGCCGCCGCCATCCCGCCAGCGTGCGCCGGAGTCGCCCGGTTCGCCCGGAGGCTCGACGCTGTCCGACCAGCACCTCGTCGCCGCGGTGGAGGTATTGGTGCAACCTGACCGCCCCGGCGTCCGCGGCGCCAGGCGCTCTCCGGTCCTGGGGGGTTCCGTCCAGCGGCAGGAGCGGCGCCGCCGGCCCGAACGCCGAGGGTGCCGACCAGCGAGCAGAGCGCCCCGGCCGGCTGGCCGTCTACGCGGCCGCCGCCAGACGCGGCCGACCTGGCCGAGCGGATCGGCGACGCCTATGGACTGGTCCTGGTCCTGATCTCGTCACGTTCGTCGTGATGATGACGCCGCCGCCCGAGGGCTGGGGCGGCCGCGTGGCGGCCGTCGCGGCATCGGGGCTGACCGCGATCGTCGCCTTCATCAGCTCCGACGTCCGCCGTCCGCGGTGCGCTGCGGCGGTCGTCGCAGCCGCCGCCGTCGTCGCGGCGCTGATCGCCGAGAGCATCCCGTCGGACCGCCTGCTCGGCGTCGCGTTCGCGCCGCCGCGGATCCTGCTGGCGATCGCGGCCGTCAGATCCTGCGGCGCGTCATCGTCGGCGCCAGCAAGGTCGTCTTCCGCACGATCCTCGGCGTGGTCAGCGTCTTCACGCGGCCGGCCTGCTGTTCGCGTTCCTCGACCTGGCCTTCGGCCGCTGGAGCGATAGCGCCTTCTTCACCGGCGTCGCCGATCCGCGCGCCAGCGACGACCTTTCTTCAGCTAGACCACCCTCACCACGACTGGCTACGGCAACCTGTCCCGGCCGGGACGGTCGGCCAGTTCGTGGTCGAGATGCTCGTCGGCCAGTTCCTCGCCACGCTGTTGCGCACCCGCCAGCCTCTGGCGCGCGACGAAGGCTGGGGCCGACGAGGTCGACACCTGAGCTGATCAGGCGGCGACCGTCGGGCGGACGTGGTCGTCGGCCTGGCCTCGGCGCGGCGGGCCACCGGCAGGTCCTCGGCGTAGACCTGGTTGATCATCCATCGCTGGTCTCGCAGCCACGCGACGCGCCTCAGGGTTCGGCGCCATGGCGTCGAGGCGCGGCCTCGGCCTTGCCGCGGGCCCTGGCCCCCAGCGGGTCGCTCTGGTGGAGCGCGAGCGCTTGGTCCACCGGCGCCGGCCGCTGGCGTGGGTCGTTGGCTGGCACGTGGTCGAGGCGGTGGCGATCGGCGCGGGCGTCGTGGCCGGTCGGTGGCGTGGTCGGCTTCGGCGCCGACAGCCTGATCGAGGCCGTCGTGGGCATCGTGGCGCTGTGGCTGATGGGCGGCTGGCCGGCCTCGCCCGCCGCCGAGCGTCGCGGGACGGCTGATCGCTGTGCCGCCTTCCGCGCCGCTCGCCGCCTACGTCTGGGTCGAGGCGGCGCGCGATCTCGTCACGGGCCATCAGGCCGAAGGCGGCTGGGTCGGCGTCGGCCTCTCGGTCGTGACGCTGGCGGCGATGCCGCCGCTGGCGATCGCGAAGCGGCGCGTCGGCGAGCGCCTGGGCTCCTCGGCGACGGCGAGCGAGAGCCGCCAGACGATGCTCTGCGCCTACCTGTCGGCCGCGCTGCTCCTCGGTCTGCTCGCCAACGCCGTGGCGGGCTGGTGGTGGGCCGACCCGCTCACCAGCCTGGTGATCGCCGGCGTCGCCCTGCGGGAGGGACGCGAGGCCTGGCGCGGCCGGGCGTGCCGCTGCTGCGCGCCGTGAGCAAGGGAGCGCCTACCGACGCCACCACGCCGCGAATCGCGCGCGACCGGTGCCCCCGCCGAGCAGGGCCGCGCCGGCGCTGACGGGTACCCCCGTGCCGGTCACGACGCCGGGGTTGAGGAAGAGGTTCACGAACAGCGCCCGGTGTTGGCCGGGAGGCCGCGGACACTCGCCCAGTGCGCCGTGAGCGTGACCACCGTGTCGTTGGACCGGGTCGTCGCGCCCGAAGGAGAACGTCTGCGCCTCACCGGCCTGGGGCTGGCCGGGCCCGAGGCGTGGCCCGACGGGTCGCTGAGCCCGAGCCGGGGACGACGGGGGCCTGGCCCGCCTCCGGGCCCGCTTCACCGAGGTCTTCGCCACAGCGGCCACCGGGCCGACTGGCTCGCCACCTTCGCCACCCTGACGTCCGCACGTCCACACCTTCGCCTCGGCGGCGGGCAACCCGCACCTCGTGGCCCGGGCACGTCGATCACC
>CAVTMP010000008.1:0-419332 GCA_963735885.1 uncultured Solirubrobacterales bacterium
CGGAGCAGCCGTCGATCTCCGTCGCCGCCCGGGCGCGGCGGCGGGGTTTCGCGGCCGTGCGCTGCGCCGCGCCCCGGACGACGACGCCGCTGCGCGGCACTCGCAGCCACGCGGCGCTGAGCAGCTGCACCTCGAGCAGCCCGATCCGCACCTGGCGCGGGTCATAGCGCCCGGACGCGAGGTCGGCGCCGCTGCGGCGCTTGGCGAGCTCGGCCACAAGGAGCGCTGCGAAGGCCTGCGGATCGCGCGCGCTCCGGCGGGCGGCCCGGACCCATACGCGCAGCCCGCCGCGCAGCGCGTCGGCGGCGGAGCCGCGGCGGCGGATCACCCGCAGGCGCTTCCACGTCGTCGCGAGCTGGGCGAGCGTCGCGCGGCCGCCGCGCCGCGCGTCGAGCGCGAGGTTGAAGGCCTCAAACGGCGTCGAGGTCATCCGGGCGGCGGGCCGGGCCGCGCGGCGCACGATCAGGCGGCCGCGTCTGATCGCGATGCCGCCGCGCGTCAGCGCCTCCTCGGCTGCCCGCGTCGCGGCGGACTGGTCCTTCCCGAGCAGCCGCTCCGCGAGCGTGCCGGGCGAGGTCGCGGCGGGCGCCGCCACGGGTGCGCAAAGCACCGCGAGCAAGACGGCGCCGATGAGCACCGCCGGGCTGCGCGCACGCCGCCTCACGTGGCCATCGTCCCAGGCGGCGCGACGGAAGGCAACCGGCCGACGCTAATGCGCTACGCCGGGCACGAACGTGAGACTTAATGTCACCCATTCAGCCACCCCCGCCGGCGATCCGCACCTCGCAGCCCGGGAGGTCGGCGAAAGCCCGCGGCGTCGGCGGTGACGACCGTCCGCCGCCGGGCGACCGCGGTCGCGGCGATCTGAAGATCGTTAGCGCCGCGCATCCGCCCCGCGCGGCGGCAGTGGGCGAGCAGCCGGCATGGTGACGGGCGACCTCGAGGTCGTACGGTTCCACGGGCACCGTCCCGAGCACCGCCTCGACGAACGCCCCGCGGGACGCGCGGCGGCGGTCGGCCAGCTCGACGCCGACGAGGAGCTCGGCGGCCGTCACGGCCGCGATCACCACGTCGTCGTCATCCCCGATCACCGCGTCGAGGCCGGGGCCGGCGCGCTCGGCGGCGACCAGCACGGTGGTGTCGAGGATCAGGCGTTCCAGTCCCGGTCCTGCGTGCCGAGGTCCCGCCGCAGGGCGCGCAGCTCCACCGCCCAGGCGGAATCGGGGCGGTGGTCGCGAAGCAGGGCCTTCACGGCACGCCCGGACGAGTCGACGGCCGGCCCGATCGCGGCGACCGCGCGGCCACGGCGCTCGACCACCACCGTTTCACCCGTGCGCTCGACGGTGTCCAGGAGATCGGAAAAGCCCGGGCGGGCTCGGGCGGGGCCGGCTCAGCCGGGCCGCACGACGATCCGCTGGATCATCCCGACCGGGTGCAGCTCGCAGAAGAAGCTGTAGGTCCCCGGCCGCGTGAAGGTCTTCTCGAACGTGGCCCCGGCCGTGAGGCGGTCCGAGCTGAAGCCCTCCGGGCCGTTGGCGACGGTGACGTTGTGGCGCTCGGCGCCCGTTGAAGCGCCAGCGCACGGTGGCGCCCCGCGGCACGGACAGGTTCCCCGCGCGGAAGCCGTAGTCGAAGACCGTGACGACGGCGCTTGCCGGCGAGCTGCGTCCACGCCGACGGCGGCCCCGCGACACGCTTCACCCGCCCGGTGCTGGCGTACGCGTAGAGGTGCACGCCCACCTTCGGCGCCCGCGAGCGGCCGGCCGTGGAGGTCTTGAGCACGCGGTAGTCGGCGGGACGGTCGCCGCAGGGCCTCGTCACGCTCGGGTCCGGATGAAGGTAGGCGAGCATGAGCCCCATCGCCCGGGTGTGCGGCCGGGTGTCGTCGTAGCGCGAGGTCACGCGGACGAGCTCGCCCTTCGCGATCGGCACGCCGGCCGCCGAGCTGAACTGGCTCATGTTGATCGGGCCGGGCTCGTGCAGCACCGGGCGCACCTGGTAGAAGGCGTTCGAGGGCAGCCCCCAGGTCGGGCGCGAGCGGTAGATCGAGCGCCCGGTCGTCCGCGCACTCCGGCCGGCCGAGGCTGAGGTCGGTCGCGCCGCCGTGCACGTGGCCGAGCCCGGCGACGAGGCGCCCGGCGACGGACGCGCGGTACTGGCTGATCCGCACGTCCTGCGCGCCCGGGCCGCCCGTCCCGGGGACGTCGAAGACGAGGCCCTGGCGGCCGTGGGAGGTGTCCCACGCCATCGGGATGACCTCCTTCTTCGGGGCCGTGTCGAACCACACGCGGTAGCGGATGTAGACGCTGTCGGCGCGCCAGCGGTGGTTCATCAGCATCCAGACGAACCCCCACCGGTCGCCCTTCTCGACCCGGTAGCCGTAGCCCGGCGGGAGGATCATCTTCGCCCGCTCCTCGCCGTCGCCGTAGAACGCCTGGCGCTGCTTGAGGTCCGGCCCGAGGTTCCAGAAGACGATGTGGTGGAGCATGATCCGGTTGATCGGGACCACCTTGCCGGTCTTCACGTCGACGACGTCCGCCTCCATGCGGGTGATCCAGCCGTCGCGCCCGGGCGTCGGGATCGTGCCCCAGTCGTTGCCCAGCCGCACGGAGTAGGCGCTCACCGGGTAGGGCCCGGCCTTGAAGGTGAGGAGCTTCGGCGCGGCCCCGGCCGGCGCGGCGAGCACGAGCGCCGCCAGCAGCGCCGCGAGCACGGCGGCGGGCACGGCGATACGGGTACGGCTCATCGGCGGCTCTCCTCCTCGGGCGGCTCCCGGACCCTACCAGTGTTCGCAGCCCGACTGCGAGAACCGGCGCCGACGCCCGTCCCGCGCGACTACGACCGGATGTAGGCGTCCCACTTCGCGGCGGCCTCGTCGAACACCTCGGGGTCGATCCCTCCGCCCCCGTAGTCGATGCTCGCGAGCGTGTTCAGCGTCTGCGCGAGCCGCACCTTCTGGTCGGCGCTCGGGTCCCAGCTCTGCCACATCTTCAGCAGGGCGACGAACACGCGCGGGCTCACCCCGGCCGGGACGATGATGTAGGAGGTGTAGGCGTAGGAGCCGAAGATGCTGTCGTCGCGCCCGACCGAGGCGTAGATGAGGCCCTGGAAGGGCTTGCCGCCGATGTCGACGGCGACGACGCCGTAGACGCTCGAGCCGCTGCCCGCGAACCCGAGCGCGCTCGGGGGCCGCGCGAGGACGCGCACGAAGCGGATGCTGCGCACGTCGCTGCCCTGGCGGCGGAAGTAGTCCGGGAAGACCTGCTCCACCGCGACGGCCGCGTCCGGGGTGTAGTTGGCGATCGGGTACTGCGGGTACTTGCCCCCGATCGCGTCCGGGTACTGGATGAAGAAGGGCAGGCCGAGCGAGGCGCCGCCGAGCTGCGGATGGCCGGCGATGAGCTGGCCGCCGCCGCCCTGGTACTGCCAGCCCGGGCCGTCCGGCACGAGGCCGCGCGAGCGCCCGTCGGGCGCGACGAACGTCTTGAGCGGCAGGGAGTCGCTCAGCACCTGCGGGGCGCCGCCGCGCGCGGTGCCGGCGATGCGCTCGAGCTGCGCGAGCTGCGCGCCGGTGAGCGCCGCGCGCGCCTGCGGCCGGGCGGCGGCCCGGGCGCCCTTGGCGTCGCGGAAGCGGGTCACGACGAGGGCGCCGCCGGCGCGGCGCAACGCGATCACCTGCAGCCGGCCGCCGACCGAGAGCCTCGCCCGCCAGCGCGTGGCGTTCCCCCGGCTGCTCGTGATGCGGGCGCCGAGCGCGCGGGCCAGCTCGCGGCCGGACCCGGACGCCGAGCCGGCGGGGCGCACGCGCGCGTAGCCGAAGGCGACCCGACCGTTCGAGACGGTGTAGACCCCGCCGGAGCGCTTCACCCGGAAGCCGCTCGGCGCCCGGACGCTGAAGCCCCCGGAGCTGCGCAGGGTCTTCGCGGCGCGGGCGTGAGCGTCACCGGTCGCCGCCGCGGCCTGGGCGTGGGGCGCGGCGAGGGCCACGAGGGCCAGCGCGGCCACCCCGGCCGCCGTCGTCGTTCGCCTGCTCGGGCTGCTCGTCACGGTCGTCCTCCTTGATTCCCGGCGCAGGGAGCCTAGCCTCGGCCGGGGCGGCGGGCGCGGACTCCTACGCCGCTCCTACCGGCGATGATGCCCGGCCATGGCCCGCGTCTTCGTCACCCGCCGCCTCCCCGGAACGGCGCTCGGGCGGCTCGCCGCGGCCCACGACGTGGAGCTCTGGCCCGGTGAGGAGCCGCCGCCCCCGGAGGCCCTGCGGGCCGGCGTCCGCGACGCCGAGGGGCTGCTCTGCCTGCTGACCGACACGATCGACGCCGCGCTGCTCGACGGGGCGCCGCGCCTGCGCGCGATCGCCAACTACGCGGTCGGCGTCGACAACGTCGACCTCGCCGCGGCCGCCGCGCGGGGCGTGGCCGTCGGCAACACGCCCGACGTCCTCACCGACTCGACGGCCGACCTCGCGATCGCGCTCATGCTCGCCGCCGCGCGGCGGCTGCCGGAGGGCATCGCCGCGGTGCGGGACGGCCGCTGGGGCCCGTGGGCGCCCGACTGGCTGCTGGGGCGCGACGTCCACGGCGCGACGCTCGGCGTCGTCGGCCCCGGGCGGATCGGGCGGGCCGTCGCGCGGCGGGCGGAGGGCTTCTCGATGGAGGTGCTCTCCACCGGCCGGCCCGGCGCCGCGGGCCCGTCGCTCCGCGAGGTGCTCGAGCGCGCCGACTTCGTCTCGCTCCACTGCCCGCTGACGCCGGAGACCCGCGGGCTGATCGGCGCCGGCGCGCTGCGCCGGATGCGCCCCACCGCCTACCTCGTCAACACCGCGCGCGGACCGATCGTCGACTCGGCGGCGCTCGGCACCGCGCTGCGCGAGGGCATCATCGCCGGCGCCGCGCTCGACGTGACCGATCCCGAGCCGCTCCCGGCCGACGACCCGCTGCTCGGCGCGCCGAACCTCCTCGTGCTCCCCCACCTCGGCTCGGCCACCGAGCGCACGCGCGCCCGCATGGCCGACCGCGCGGTCGAGAACCTGCTCGCCGCGCTGGCCGGCGACCCCATGCCGTTTCCGGCACGATGAGCGCGGTGCGGGTCGCCGTCGTGGACATCGGGACGAACTCCACCCGGCTGCTGATCGCGGAGGTCGGCGACGCGCGCGGCACGGCGCCCGCCTTCACGGAGCTGGCCCGCCACTCGAACGTCACGCGCCTCGGGCACGGCCTCGAGCGCACCGGCCGGCTCGGCGACGAGGCGATGGAGCGGGTCCACCGCGTGCTGGGCTCCTACCGCACCGAGGTCGACGAGATCGGCGTCGCCGGCACCACGGGCGTCCTGACCAGCGCGGTGCGCGAGGCGGCCAACGGCCCGGCGTTCGTCGGCGAGGTCCGCGAGCGCCACGGCTTCGACGTGCGCACCATCTCCGGCGACGAGGAGGCGCACCTGACCTACCGCGGGGCGACCGCCGGCCGGCCCGACGCCGCCCGGCCGCTCGTCGTGATCGACGTCGGCGGGGGGTCGACGGAGATCGTCGTCGGCCGGGGGGGCGAGGTGGCCTTCCACGTCTCCACGCGGGCCGGCGTCGTGCGCCAGAGCGAGCGCCACCTCCACGCCGACCCGCCCGCGGCGGCCGAGATCGCGGCGCTCGCCGAGGACGTCGACGCGATCCTCGCCGCCGCGGTGCCCGCGGCGGCCCGGGCCGGCGTGGAGCACGCCATCGGCGTCGCCGGCACGGCGACCTCGATCGCCGCCATCGACCAGGCGCTCGAGCCCTACGACCCCGCCCGGGTTCACGGCTACGTGGTCTCGCTCGCGACCTGCGACGCCGTCCTCGCGCGGCTCGCGGGCATGACCGACGCCGAGCGCCGCGCGGTGCCGGGCCTCCACCCCGATCGCGCCCCCACGATCGTGGCCGGCGTCGTGATCCTCTCCGCCGTCGTGCGCGGGTTCGGGCTCGACCGCTTCGAGACCTCCGAGGCGGACCTGCTGCGCGGCGAGGCGCTGCGCTACGCGGCGCGCGCCGGCTGACGGGCCCGGCTCCGACCCGCCCCGCGCGGCCCCCGCGCGGCGCGCGGCATCTTCGCACCGCTTTCCGGCGCACGCGACGCGGACGCTTGTTCGATGTCCGCAGACGTTCATACCGGGGAGGATCGGCCCGGCCGGGGGTTGGCGGGCGCGTCCTGCGACGTGCCCGCTCGTCGTCGGCTCTCAGCCCGGGCGCAGCCGCGCGAGCGGCACTCCCGCCGCCCGGGCCCGGCTCCGTCCGGCGACCCCCTGCCCGTGCGGACGGAGCCCTGACGAGAAGCCGCCCGCACGACGCGGGCGGCTTCTCTCGTCAGGCCAGGTTCGACTTCCGCGGGTACACGACGGTCGGGTCCGTCAGCACGTTGACCAGCGCCGGGCGCCCCGCGGCGAGCGCGCGCTCGAGCGCGGGGCGCAGCTCGGCCGGCGTGCGGACGAGCTCCCCGTGGCCGCCGAGCGCGGCGACGACCTCGTCGTAGCGCGTCTCCGGCCGCAGCTCGGCGGCCACGGAGTAGCCGTAGAGGAACTCCATCGGGTGCTTCTCCAGCGCCCAGATCCCGTTGTTGCCCATCACGCCGACGACGTTCACCCCGTGTCGCGCGAGCGTGTCGAACTCCATGCCGCTGAAGCCGAAGGCGCCGTCGCCGAGCAGCAGCACGACCTGGCGATCCGGATGGGCGAGCTTCGCGGCGAGCGCGTAGCCGGGCCCCGACCCGAGGCACCCGAACGGACCGGGATCGAGCCAGCAGCCGGGCGCGTAGCTGTCGACCACGCGGCCCGCGTAGGAGACGAAGTCGCCGCCGTCGCCGACGACGATCGCGTCGCGGTCGAGCACCTGCGCGAGCTCGTGGTAGAGGCGCATCGGATGCAGCGGCGCGCGGTCGTCGGCCAGCTCGGCGGCCTCGGCCTCGCGCTTCTCCGCCTCGACGCCGCGGAGCTGCTCGATCCACGCGGGCGCCGATCCGCCGGCGCCCGCCGCCCGCTCGCGCAGGCCGTCGAGCGTCGCCGGCAGCGCGCCGTAGAGCTCGGCGCCGACCGGGCGCGGATGGTCGCGCACCGGCTCGGCGACGTCGATCACGACGATCTCGGTGTCCTCGCCGATGGCGGCCCCGAAGCCGAGGCGGAAGTCCATCGGCACGCCGATCACGAGCGCGACGTCGGCGTTCGTGAGGCCGGCGCCGCGCGCGCGGGAGAAGAACAGCTCGTGGTCGGCGGGCACGCAGCCGCGCGCGAGCCCGTTGAGGAAGACCGGGATCCGCAGCGCCTCGACGAGGCGCAGCAGCGCGTCCTCGCCGCGCCCCCAGTAGAGGTTCGTCCCGGCCATGATCACGGGGCGCTCGGCGTCGCGCAGCAGGGCCGCGGCGCGCTCGATCTGCGCCGCGTCGGCGCCCGGCCCGTCCCACGGCCGGGGCAGGGGCTCCGGCGGCGCGGCGTCCGGCGCCTGCATGAAGACGACGTCGAGCGGGAAGTCGACGAACGTCGGGCCCGACGGCGCGGCGAGCGCGGTCCCGAGCGCCTCGTCGATCAGGCCGGGGATCTCGGCCGTCGCGTCCGCCGTCGCGGCGAGCTTGGTGAGCGGGCGGACGAACGGGACGTGGTCGATCTCCTGGAGCGAGCCCTGCCCCCAGCGCATCGCCGGCGCGCGGCCGCCGAGCACGACGAGCGGCGAGTGGTTGGCCTGCGCCGAGGCGATCGCGCTCATGCCGTTCGTGACCCCGGGGCCGGCGGTCAGCGCGGCGACGCCGGGCTCGCGCGTCACCTTCGCCCAGCCCTCGGCGGCGAAGGCCGCCGAGGACTCGTGGCGGACGTCGACGAGGTCGATCCCCTCCGCGCGACAGCCGTCGTAGATCGAGAACAGATGGCCGCCCGAGAGGGTGAACAGCTTGCTCACGCCGTGGGCCCGCAGACGGCGCGCGAGCAGGCGGCCGCCGTGGAGCTGGGTCTGCTGCTCGGTCTCGGTGGACATGCGCCGGACAATAGTTCAGCCGCGCCGGCCGTTGGCGGCGGCCCGTCCGACCCGGCACAATGGCTCCACCCGATCAGGAGGACCCATGGCCGTCAGTGCACCCGTATCGCTGGACCGCGAGCGCATCCGCGAGCTCACCGAGCGCGAGGAGGCGCGCCTCAACGAGCGCACGCCCGCGTCGAAGGCGACCTACGCCCGCGCCCAGAAGGTGCTGAGCGGCGGCGTCGCGTCCTCCTACCAGCTCCGCGACCCGTGGCCGATCTATCTCGAGCGCGGCGACGGCCCGCGCGTGTGGGACGTCGACGGCAACGAGTTCTACGACTTCCACAACGGCTTCGGCTCGATGGTCCAGGGCCACGCCCACCCGGCGATCGGCAGGGCGATCGCCGAGCGCTACGCGAAGGGCACGCACTTCGCCGCGCCCACCGAGGACGCCATCGTCGTCGCCGAGGAGCTGCAGCGGCGCTGGGAGCTCCCGCTGTGGCGCTACACGAACTCCGGCTCGGAGTCGACGATGGACGCGATCCGGATCGCCCGGGGCGCCACGGGCCGCGACACGATCGTGAAGATCTTCGGCTCCTATCACGGGCACCACGACGCGGTCATGGTCTCGATCGGGATCGAGTACGACCAGATCGGCGACCACGAGAACCTCGCCTCGCTGCCCTACGGGGCCGGGATCCCGCAGGCGATCGTCGACCTCACGATCGCCGTGCCGTTCAACGACGCCGGCGCGATGGAGCGGCGGATCGAGCGGCTCATCGCCGAGGACCGCAAGCCGGCCTGCGTGATCATGGAGGCGGCGATGATGAACCTCGGGGTCGTGCTCCCGGAGCCCGGCTACCTCGAGGCCGTGCGCGAGATCACCCGCCGGCACGGGATCGTGCTCATCTTCGACGAGGTGAAGACCGGCATCTGCATCGCGGCGGGCGGCGCGACCGAGCGCTTCGGCGTCGAGCCGGACCTCGTCACGCTGGCCAAGGCGCTCGGGGGCGGGACGGCGATCGGCGCGATCGGCGGCACCGAGGAGGCGATGGCCTGCGTGACCGACGGCCGGGTCTACCAGGTCGGCACCTACAACGGGAACCCGCTCGGCATGGCGGCGGCGCGCGCCAACCTGCTCGAGGTCATGACGCCGCCGGCCTACGAGCACCTCGATCGCCTCAACGACCGGATCCTGGCGGGCTGCCGGCGGGTGATCGAGCAGCACAACCTGCCCGGGTACTCCGTCGGCGTCGGGTCGAAGGGCTGCGTCACCTTCTCGCCCGAGAAGATCATCGACTACGAGACCTTCAAGGCGAACCAGGACGAGGAGCTCGCGGACCTCGCCTGGCTCTACAACATGAACCGCGGGATCTACATGACGCCCGGCCGCGAGGAGGAGTGGACGCTCTCGGTGACCCACACCGACGAGGCGGTCGACCGCTACGTCGACGTGTTCGCCGAGATGGCGTCGGACCTCGTCGGGTAGGGTCGGCGTCAGCGTCGTCGCGGAAGCGCTCCCACGTCGCCCACCGCCGGCGATGGGTCTCCGGATCGATCGCGTTCCTCGCCTCCGGGCGGTTGATCGTCACGCGGGCGATCCGCTCGCCCGTCTCGTAGCGGACGGTCGGCATCGGGCTCTCCCCGGGTCTCGGGCGGGACGGGGACCGGCACGCGCATCGCGTTCAGCACCCCGCCGAGCAGGATGAGGAACGCGATCACGTAGAACCACAGCAGCACGATGAGGACGAAGACGAGCGTCGTCCCGAAGCGGGAGATGCTCGAGACGTGCGTGAGGTAGTAGGGGAAGACGTAGTCGATGACGGTGATCGCGACCGTGACGGCCAGGGCCCCCGGCCAGATCGCCCGCCACGAGACGCGCTCGTTCGGGCCGAGCCGGTAGATCACGCAGAGCGTGAGGAAGAGCAGGGCGACGGACAGGGCCAGCGAGACCGCGAGCGTCGTCCCGCGGAAGTGGTCGAGACCGAACGGCAGGTCCCTCGCCGTCGAGGCGAGGACGCCCTGGAGCGTCGGCACGGCGATCGTGGCCACGACGAAGAGGAAGACGACGAGCAGCATCGCGAGCGCGAAGCGCTTCTGCGCGAGCCACGAGCGGCTCTCGAGCGGGTGGTAGATGTCGCGGAAGGCCGTGTCGAGCGCGCCCCAGACCGACATGCCGGTCCAGACGCTGGCCAGCAGGGCGATCACGCCGAGCTCCGTGGAGCCGCGGCGGATCTGGTCGAGCAGCGAGCTCACCGTCGTGTCGGCCGGGCCGGGGAAGAGATCGCGCAGGTCGCGGAGCACCGCCCGCTCGAGCTCCGCGCTGTCGAAGATCTGGCCCGCGATGAAGAGCCCGAGCACGGCGAGCGGGAACACCGAGATCAGCAGGTTGTAGGCGAGCATCGCCGAGAGCCCGGTGACGTTCGCGTGGAAGGCCTCGGCGAGGAACCGGCGGACCGGGCGCGGGATCCGGCGGGTCATCCGGGGAGCCGGGCGGCGCGGATCGCCGCGGGCCGGCCGTCGTCGCCCGGATCGTCCTCCGCGCGCGCGGCGAGCGCGCGCGGCGACCACAGCCGCACCCGCTCCGTCTTGCCCTTGAGCGGCACGGGCGCCCGCTCGACGAACCCGCCCGGGGTCTCGCGGGTGAGCAGCGCGCGCGTGGCCTCGGTGACGAGCACGTCGTCGTCGGTCTCCCGGGTCGCACCCTCGACCCGGGCCGCGGTGTTGACCGCGTCGCCGATCACGGTGAACTCCACCCGGCCGCCGCCGCCGATCGTCCCGGCGACCACCGGCCCCGAGTTCACGCCCACGCCGACGCGCAGGACGTCGGCGTACCGCGTCCGGACGAGCCTCACGATGTCGATCGCCGCCGCGACGGCGCGGTCGGCGTGATCCGGCCGGCGGTCCGGCGCGCCGAACACCCCGAGCAGGCCGTCGCCGACGAACTTGTTCGCGTGGCCGCCGTGCCGGGCGAGGACCGGGACGACCTGCTCGTAGAACGCGTTCAGCCGCTCGACGACCTCGCGCGCGCTCGAGCGCTCGGCGAACGCCGTGAAGTCGCGGATGTCGAGGAACAGCACGCTGACCTCGACCTCCTCGCCCTCGAGCACCGTCCCGTCGCGCAGCACGCGCTCGACCACCTCGGGGTCGACGTAGGCGCCGAAGGCCTCGCGCAGCCGCTCCTTCTCCTCGAGCCCCGCCACGGTCTCGTTGAACGACCGGGCGAGCGTCCCGATCTCGTCGGCGGAGACGACCGGGACGCGGGCGGTCAGGTCGCCGCCGCGGATCCGCCTCGTGGCCGCCATGAAGTCGCGCACCGGCGAGAGCAGCGAGCGGGCCAGCAGCAGCGAGAGCTCGAGCGAGACGGTGAGGGCGACGACCAGCGCGACGAGCACGTCGAGGCCGAACGCGTCGATCCCGGCCTGGCCGTCCTGCGAGAGCCCGGCGACCACCACGCCGGTGATCACGGCGATCGCCGGGGGCCCGGCGAGCAGCTTCCAGCGGACCGGGAGCGCGGGCGCGCTCAGGTCCGCGTCGTCGGCGACGTCGCGCGAGACGTCGTCGAGCACCGGGCGCAGCGCGGCCTCCATCGCGAAGAAGCGCAGGAAGAAGCCGTAGAGCAGGACGAGCGTGCCGCCCGCGACGAGCAGCAGGAACTCGACCGGGCCGAGGCCGAGCAGCCAGGTCACGAACCCGCAGAAGGGGATGATCTCGATCGCGTACCAGCGCCACCACAGCAGGTGGAACGAGGCGGCGGCGTACCCCGCGAGCGCGCGCCACGCCGGCGCGGCGGTGGCCTCGCGACGGTCGCCGGAGAGCCAGGGCTCCGCGGGCGCGAGCCGGCGGCGTGCGTCGCGCAGCGCCAGCGTGTTCTCGACGAGGAGCAGCACCTCGGCCACGGCGACCGCCGCCCAGAACTCCCCCGTGCTCATCGGCTGGTACACGCTGAGCAGCAGGACCCCGACGAGCACGACCAGGTGCGCGCCGGCGAACAGCAGCGCCAGGGCGATCAGGGGGTAGCGCCCACCGTAGCGGCGGTACCCGCCGGTCGTGAGCCGATCGATCACTCCGCCGATTGTGGCGGGACCGGCGGACCGGCGCCAGGCGGCGCCGCGCGGCGCCCCGAATCCGCGCCGGGCGGGCGCGGCGCTCAGCCGGCGGCGGGCGTGCCCGGCCAGGCCGGCGCGCCGAGCGCGAGCACGGCCTCGGCGAGGCGTTCCTCGCCGCAGTACGCCCGCCCGGCGGCGACGAGCACGGGCAGCCGGTCGGCCCCGCAGACGCGGAGCTCGCGCGCGGTGTCCGCCAGCGCGGCGTCGCGCCGACCGTCGGCCGCGGCGCCGAGGACGTCGTCGGGCGCGAGCGCGGCGGCGGCCCCGGCCTCGATCAGCAGGTCGGGGGCGTCGAGGTCGAAGCCGCCGCACCAGGCGAGGCGCCCGGCGGCGACGGCGAAGGCCGCGCCCGCTCCGGACTCGGCCGCGAGGGCCGTGGCGCGCTGGGCGGCGAGGCCGCCGCGCGGCGGCGCGTCCGGCCAGGCGAGCGGGAGCCGCAGGGCCCGGGCCCGGGCCTCGACCGACGGGCGGGCGGCCTCGTGCGCCGCGAGGGAGCGCCAGGCGGACGATCCATGGAACGCGTCGCCCGCGATCGGCGTCCAGCGGGCCGTCGGGAACCGGCGCTCCACCCGCTCGAGCGCGAGGTACGCGGCCGGGTCGGCGAGGTCGAAGGCGAAGACCGGGCGCTCGCCGGCCTGGCCCGGCTCGCCGGCGGGCGCGCCGCGCGTCGTGGCCTCGCCGGCGGCGCGCCGGGCGCGCGCGCCCCGATGGCGCGCGAGATCGATGACGTCGCCCATGACCCGGCCTGCATCGACCGCCGACGGGCGAACGGGAACCCCGCACCACGCGACATCCGCCATCCGTCCACGGCGGGACCGGCGGGACGGCGACCGGTCCGCGGGATAGGCTGCGCACGAGCCCCGCGCCGATGTCGTCCCCGCCGCCGCCCAAGCGCCATCCCTACGCCCAATGGGCGCCGGACGCACGCGCCCTCGACCTCGTCGGCGACAAGTGGACGCTGCTCATCGTCCGCGACCTCGCCTCCGGCCCGCGCCGCTTCGTCGCGCTCCAGCGCACGCTGCCCGGGATCTCGACCGAGCAGCTCCGCTCGCGGCTCAACCGGATGGTGGCCGACGGCCTGCTCACCCGTCAGCGCTATCGCGAGGTTCCGCCCCGGGTCGACTACGAGCTGACCGAGCGGGCCCGCGAGCTCTTCCCGGTCCTCACCGCGCTGGCGCGCTGGGGGCAGTCGTGGGCCTGGGGCGAGCCCCGGCCGACCGAGTGGGTGGACGTCGGCGCGATCCTCCGCCTCGCACCCGGGCTCGTGAGTCCGCGTCGCGGGTTGCGCGGAACGGTCGAGGCGACGGTCACGGGCTGCTCGCGCGACGGCGGGAGCCGGCGCTACGCGCTCCGGCTGACCGCCGGCGCCGTGACCGTCGAGGAGTGCGAGGCGCCCGACGCGGAGGCCCGCGTGGCCGGAACCGAGCGCGCCTGGATCGCCGCGCTCGGCCCGGCGGCGGACCGCTCCGCGCTCGAGATCGAGGGGGACGCCGGCCTCGTCGCGGCGCTGCTCGACGGCCTCGAGCCGAGCGTGGCGGCGCGGCGGGGAGCCGCGGACGTGGCGTAGGCGCGCGGAGGCGCGGACGTCGCGTAGCGCGGCGGGTTCGTGCGAAGCCGGTCGTGCCTATGCAATGCTTAGGCACCTGGTGCCCGATTCCGACGATCTCTCCCTCGGCGAGGCCGCCGCGGCGCTCGGCGTCAGCGCGGACACCCTGCGCCGCTGGGATCGCGCGGGGCGGCTGCGGACCACGCGGGACGGCCGCAACCGCCGGCGCGTGTCGCGCGCCGAGGTCGAGCGGCTGAGCCGCCGGCCGCGGCGACACGCCACCGGCGCCACGCTGTCGGCCCGCAACCGGTTCCCGGGCGTCGTGCGCTCGGTCGAGGTCGACGGCGTCATGGCGCTGGTCGAGATCGAGGCCGGTCCGTTCCGCGTCACCGCGGCCGTGACGCGCGACAGCGTGGAGGAGCTCGGGCTCGCCCCGGGCGTCGCCGCGACCGCGGCCGTGAAGGCGACCTCGGTGATGGTGGAGCGGAGCGGATGACGAGCCGCCGGCCGGCGCTCGCCGCGGGTCTCGCGGCGGTCCTCGTCCTCGTGAGCGGGTGCGGGAGCGGCGGCGGCTCCGGCGAGAGGCCGCGGCTCACCGTCTCGGCCGCCACCTCGCTGCAGCGCGCGTTCACCGCGTACGGCGCGCGGTTTCCGGCCGCGACGGTCCGCCTCCAGTTCGCGGGCTCCGACGAGCTCGCGGCGCAGATCCGGCAGGGGGTGCGACCGGACGTCTACGCCGCCGCGAACACGACGCTGCCCGACGCCCTGCACCGGGCGGGCCTCGTCGGGCGGCCGGTGGTCTTCACCAGCAACCGGCTCGTCATCGCCGTGCCCTCCGGGACGACCCGGGTCGCCTCGCTCGCGGATCTCGCGAAGCCCGGCGTGACGATCGCCGCGGGCGCGCCGAGCGTCCCCGTCGGGAGCTACGCGCAGGCCGTGCTGGCGCGACTGCCGGCCGCCGAGCGCGCGGCCATCGAGCGGAACGTCCGCTCGCGCGAGCCGGACGTCGGCGGCGTCGTCGCGAAGGTGGCCCAGCGCGCGGTCGACGCGGGCTTCGTCTACGTCACCGACGTGCGGGGCGCGAGCGGGCGCCTGCGCGCGGTCGCGATCCCGCCCGCGCTCCGGCCGCGCGTCCGCTACGCCGCCGCGGTGGTCGCGGGCGCCGGGCAGCCGAAGGCCGCGGCCGCCTTCGTGGCGGGCCTCACCTCCGGGGCCGGCGCCGCGGCGCTGCGGGCGGCGGGGTTCGAGCCGCCGCGATGACCGGGTCGCGCGGGTTCGCCGCGCTGCTCGTCGGGGCGCTGGCCCTCGCGCTGTGCTTCCTGACCTTCCCCGTCGTGGCGATCTTCGCCGACGCCGGTCCGGCCGACCTGGTGCGCAGCCTCGACGATCCCGCCGCGCTCGACGCGCTGCGCCTGAGCCTCGAGACCTCGACGATCGCGATGGTCCTGGTGGTCGGCGTCGGCACGCCGGCGGCGTGGCTGCTCGCCACCCGGCGCTTTCGCGGGCGCGCGCTCGCGGTGACCCTGGTCGAGCTGCCGCTGGTCCTCCCGCCCGCCGTGGCCGGCATCGGCCTGCTCGCGGCGCTCGGTCCCGCCGGCATCCTCGGGGGAAGGCTGGCCGACGCCGGCGTCCGCCTCGTGCTGGAGACGGCCGGCGTGGTCGTCGCGCTCACGTTCGTCTCGGCGCCGTTCTACCTGCGCCAGGCCCAGGCGGCGTTCGCCGCGGTCGACCCGTCCTGGCTGGAGGCGGCGCGCACCCTGGGGGCCGGGGAGCCGCGCGCGTTCGCGCGGGTCGCGATCCCCGCCGCGCTGCCCGGCCTGGCGGCGGGCCTCGCGCTCGCGTGGGGGCGCGCGCTCGGCGAGTTCGGCGCGACGCTCGTGTTCGCCGGGTCGCTGCGCGGCGTCACCCAGACGACGCCGCTCGCGATCTACGAGCGCTTCTCCACCGACTTCACGGCGGCGCTCGCGCTCTCGGCGGTGCTCGTCGCCGCCTCGGGGGCGATCCTCCTCGGGGTCAAGCTCGTCGCCGGGCCGGAGGTGCTCGGCCGTGCTCGCGGCTGACGCGGCGGACCGCCTCGGGACGCTCGAGCTCGCGGTGGACCTCGAGGTGCCGACGGGGGCCTGCCTCGCGCTCGCCGGCCCGTCGGGGGCCGGCAAGAGCACCGTGGTCCGGATCGTCGCCGGCCTGCGCCGCCCGGCCCGGGGCGTGGTGCGCTGCGGGCCCGAGACGTGGCTCGACACGCGCGCCGGCCTCGACCTCCCGCCCGAGCGACGGCGCTGCGGCCTCGTCTTCCAGGACTACGCGCTCTTCGGCCATCTGAGCGCGTGGCGGAACGTCGCCTTCGGGCTGGGCCACGTGCCGCGGGCCGAGCGGCGCGCGCGGGCGCTCGCGCTGCTCGACCGCTTCGGGCTCGCGGCGCGGGCCGGCGCCCATCCGGCCGACCTCTCCGGGGGCGAACGCCAGCGGGTGGCGCTCGCCCGGGCGCTGGGGCGGGAGCCGGCGGCCCTGCTGCTCGACGAGCCGCTCTCCGCGCTCGACGCCCGGACCCGCACCGCGGCCGGCCGGGAGCTGGCCACGGCGCTCCGCGCGGCCGACGTGCCCGCGATCCTCGTGACCCACGACTTCGCCGAGGCCGCGTGGCTCGCCGACGAGGTCGCGGTGATGGACGCCGGACGGATCGTCCAGCGCGGCAGCGCCTCGGCGCTGGCCGCCGAACCCGCCACCGCCTTCGTGGCCGACTTCACCGGCGCGGTCGTGCTCACCGGGATCGCCTCGCCGGGCGCGGACGGCCTCACGCTCGTGCGGCTCGACGGCGGCGGCGAGGCGGTGAGCACCGACCGCGCCACGGGCCGCGTCGCGCTCAGCGTCCATCCCTGGGACGTGTCGCTCGCCGCGCCCGGCGCCGGCGGGGGCGGCTCTGCCCGCAACCGCGTGGAGGCCGAGGTCGTCTCGGTCACCGAGATCGGCTCCCGGGCGCGGATCGGCCTCGCCGGCCCCCAGCCGCTCTCGGCGGAGGTCACCCGCGCCGCGGTGCGCGAGCTCGGCCTGCGCCCGGGCGTGCCGGTCGCGGCGACGTGGAAGGCGGCGGCGACCCGCCTGCTGAGCGCGTGATCGCGCCGCGGCCCGGCCCTAGACTCCGCGCACCCGCCCGGGTGGCGTAACTGGCAACCGCGGCCGGCTTAAACCCGGCTGTCCCCCACGGGACGTGTGGGTTCGACTCCCACCCCGGGCACCTCACCCCGCCCGCTCGATCGCGCCGCGCGCCTCGGCCGGCGTCAGCGGCCGGTTGTAGACCGGCGTGCCGGGCTGCTGGCGGCGGCCGGCGGCGAGGTCGCCGTGGTCGACGGCCGTGAAGCCGAGGTCGTCGATGAGCCCGGCGACCCGCCGCTTGGCCTCGGCGTCGTCGCCCGCGACAGGGATCGCCAGCCGCTCGTCCGCCGGCGCGTCCGGGCGGCCCTCGTCGCGCAGGCGCTCCCAGAACATCGTGTTGAACGCCTTGACCACGCGGGCGCTCGGCAGCCGCGCCGCCAGGAGCTCGCTGCTCGTCGTGCGCTCCTCGTCGAGGTCGGCGATCCGCCCGTCGCGGTCGGGGTAGTAGTTGTTGGCGTCGACGACGACGGCGCCCTCGCGCACGGCATCCGCCGGCAGGGCGTCGACGCGGGCGAGCGGGATGGCGACGATGACCACGTCGGCCCCGGCGGCCTCGGTCACGGTGCCCGCCCGGGCGTTCGGACCGAGGCCGGCGACGAGGTCGGCCAGGCTCTCCGGGCCGCGCGAGTTCGCGACGGTGACCCGGTGGCCCGCACCGCTCAGCCGGGAGGCCAGCGTGCCGCCGATCCGGCCGCTTCCGATGATCCCGATGACCATGTGCGCTCCTTCGTGTCGAGAACGACGAGGATGCCGTAGGTGCGGACCGGCCGAAACGCAACTTTCCCCCGGTTATGGTGTCGCTTGGAGGGAGAGATCGAATCGCGCGTGGAAGTCTCGGCACTCAGACACGCCGGCGCAGCCGGCCTGCACGGGCGGTCGCCCCTGCTCAGGCTCCAGTCCGACGAGCGTCTCGTCACGCTGGTGCGCCGCGGGAACCACGGCGCCTTCGAGGTGCTGGTCTCCCGTTACGAGTCCCGTCTGCTCGCCTTCTGCCGCCACATGCTCGGCAGTCGCGAGGACGCCGAAGACGTGCTGCAGGAGGTGTTCGCGGCGGCGTTCAACGCCCTGCTCGCCGACGACCGCGACGTCCACGTGCGCCCGTGGCTCTACCGCATCGCGCGCAACCGGAGCCTCAACCACCTGCGGCGGGCCAAGCCGATCGGCGTGGACTCGATGGACGTCCACCTCTCCGAGCACGGCCAGACCACCGCCGACAAGGTGCATCGCCGCGAGGACTTCCGGCTCCTCATGGACGACATCACGGTCCTGCCCGAGACCCAGCGCACCGCGCTCCTCCTGCGCGAGATCGACGACCTCTCCTACGACCAGATCGCCGAGGCCATGGAGACCACGGTCCCGAGCGTGAAGTCGCTGCTCGTGCGCGCGCGCGTCTCGCTCGCGGAGATGGCCGAGTCGCGCGAGCTCTCGTGCGCGGACGTCCGGCTCGAGCTCGGGGAGATCGCCGAGGGGATCAAGCGGCGCATCACACCGCCGGTGCGCCGGCACCTCAAGACCTGTGACCGGTGCTCGGCCTTCAAGCGCCAGCTCAAGGACACCAACAAGGCGCTGGCGGCCATGCTCCCCGTCGCGCCGCTGCTCGCGCTCAAGAGCCTGTTCTTCGCCCACCTCGGGACGAGCGCGAGCGCCGGCGCCGGCGCGTCGGGCACCACCGCGGCGGCCGGGGGCGCCGCCGGCGCCGCCGCGACGGGCGTCGCCGCGGCCGGGTCCGCGGGCGGCGGGTTCGCCGCCGCCGGCCTCGGCGCCGTGGCCACGAAGGCCGCTGTCGGGCTGGCCGCCGCCGCCGCGGTGACCGTCGGCGCGGTGGAGGTCGAGCGCACCGTGAGCGCGCCCTCGACGCGCACCGCCCCGCGGGCCGCCGTCGCGCCCGCGCGTCCCGCGGCGCCCGCCCGGCCGCGGCACTCGCCGGTCGCCGCCAAGCCGGCGGCGAAGCGGGCCTCGGTCACGTCCACGTCCGCGGCCGCTCCGACCGAGGCCTCGGCGCGCACCGCCCCCGCGAGGTCCGCCGCCCCGGTCGCCGCGGGCCAGCCGAGCGCCGGGAACAGCCAGTACGTCGCTCCGCAGCCCGCCGTCCCGGCCGCGCCCGCCCCGGCCGCCCCGACCCAGACCGCGTCCGACACCACCACGCTGCCCTCGAGCCCCGACTCCGGCGCGAACGCCGACCCGACCCCGACCGAGCCGGCCGACGCGGCGCCACCCGGCACGGTTCCCACCACGCCGACCGCCCCGGGCGCGCCCCCCGCGGCCGACGGGACGCCGTCTGGCCCCGGAACCCCGGTGGGCGGCTCCGGCCAGGGCAGCGGCCCGGCCACGCCGGCCGGACCCTAGTCCCGCGCCGGAAGCGGCCCGCCGGGCGCTGCCGGGCGCCTATGCTGCCGCCGCCGTGGAGATCACCTGGGCGGACTTCGAGAAGGTCGACCTGCGCGTGGGCCGCGTGACCGCGGTCGAGGCGTTCCCCGAGGCGCGCAGGCCCGCGTGGAAGCTCACGATCGACTTCGGGGCGGAAGTCGGCGTCCGCCGCTCCTCCGCCCAGATCGCCCACTACCCGGCCGAGGCGCTCGAAGGGCGCCTCGTGGTCGGGGTCGTGAACCTCGCGCCAAAGCAGATCGGCCCGTTCCGCTCCGAGTGCCTGGTCCTCGGGGCGCTCGACGACGCGAAGGGCGTCGTCCTGCTGCGCCCCGACGAGGACGTGGCGCCGGGAGACCGGATCGCCTGAGCGGCCCGGGGCCGCCGCGCGGCTACGGACCGGGCTCGCCGCCGGCGATGAGGCGCCCGGCGCGCCGGCCGTCCACGGTGATCGCGTAGGCGCCGCGCGGCGGCGCCGGGACCTGCGTCGCCGCACGCCCGGCGGCCGGCACCTCCACCCGCACGGCGGGCCGCGTGAGCAGGCGCAGGACGTGGGTCGCATGGTCGGCGCTGCGCGCCGTGAGGTCGAGCGGCACCCGCCCGGGCACCGCCACCTGCGCCGGCGCGACGCGCCCGGCGGAGACGACGAGGTCCACCGGCGCGCGGGCGCTCTCGGGTCCGGGGACGGACGTCGACGGCGTCGGGCGATCCGGTGGGGCGTCGGTCGGCGGCGCTCCCGCCTCGGGCGCCGTGGCCGTCGGGACGGCACCGGGTTGGCCCGCGGTGGCCGGGGCGGTGCTTCCGTCGCGCGCGCCGCCGTCGTCGCCGCAGCCGACCGCGAGCGCCGCGGCGAGCAGGGCGGGGACGAGCACCGGCCTCACGCCGGGGCTCCGGCCGGCGCGGCCGCGCGCGCGATCGTCCGGTGGCGGGCCGCGAGCGCCCGCGCGTAGGTCGCCGCGAGCGCCGGGGCGACGGCCTCGTGGGTGAAGCGCGCGCGGGCACGGGCCAGGGCCTGTGCCCCGGCGGCGGCCCGCGCGGGCGGGTCCTCCCACCAGCGGCGCATCGCGTCCGTCCACGCCTCGAGATCGCCGACCGCCAACGGCTCCTGGCCCTCGGGCAGCAGCTCCGGGAGCCCGCCGCGGTCGCCGACGAGCACCGGCAGGCCCGCGGCCATCGCCTCGAGGACGGCGAAGGGGCACGGCTCCTCCCAGCGCGAGGGCGCGAGGGCGAACGCCGCCCCCCGCCGCGCGGCGGCGAGCGCGCCGGGCTCGAGGTGACCGAGGAACGTCACGTCCCCGCCCACCGCGAGCGCGCGCAGGCGCGGCCCGTCGGGCCCGTCGCCGGCGATCCGCAGCGGCACCCCCGCCGCCCGCGCGGCGGCGATCGCGAGATCGACCCCCTTCTCCTCCGCCAGGCGGCCGGCGACGAGCGCGTAGCGGCCCGACGCGGCGGCGCTGTCCGGCGCGAAGGCCTCGGGCCCGAGCGCGTTCGGGATCACCTCGGTCGCCCCGGGCGGCAGGCCGAGGGCCTCGAGCCGCGCGCGCGTCGCGGCGCTGACCGCGACGAACCGGTCGGTCGCGGCGAGCAGCGCCGCGCGGTGCAGGGCGAGCGCGGCGGCGTAGGTCGCCGCCTCCGCGGCCCCGCCGCGGCAGCGGTGGCGCAGCCCCGGGCGCGTGTCGCGCCCGCGGCACGCGAAGCAGACCGTCCCGTCGCGGTAGCCGACCCCGATCGCGCAGGAGAGGCGGAAGTTGTGCAGGTGCAGGACGACCGCCGCGCCGGTCGCCCGCGCCGCCGCGAGCGCGCGCGCCCCGAGCCGCGGGTGGACGTTGTGGGCGTGGACGACGTCGGCCCGAAGCCGGAGGACGGCCGCGACGACCGCCGCCGGGTCCTCGCCGCCGCGCAGCATGGCCCGGCCCGCGCGAGCGCGCGAGAGCCCCGCGCTCGGTCGCTCGAGGACCTCGACGACGTGCCCGCGCGCCGAGAGCAGCTCCGCGATCTCGGCCACCGCGCGCTCCTCGCCGCCGGCCGACCGGTACCGGTTGTGGAGCAGCAGGACGCGCGGCGGGGCCGGCGGCTCGATGACGCGGGAGGGCATGAGGACGGCAGTATCGTGCCGCGCCGTGTCGGTCGCCCTGCTCACGAACGTGCTGGCGGGCTACCGGATCCCGCTGTACGCGCGCCTGGCGGCGCGGTACGACGTCGAGATCCTCTGCTTCGGCGGCGACGCGGCCTACGTCCCCTCCTGGTTCCGCGATCTCGACGCGCAGATCGCGGCGGCGCCGTTCCCCGCGCGCCGGATCGCGTCCGTGCGCGAGGCGTTCGACGCCGGCGGCCGGCATCGCGCGATCATCGCCCCGGTGGCCGGCGGCGCCATGCTCCCCGCCGCCTACGCGGGCGCGCGCCGGGCCGGCGTGCCGTTCGTCCTGTGGGCCTCGATCTGGACCCGGCCCCGGACGCCGCGCCACGCGCTCGCCTGGCCGCTCGTGCGCGGCATCCACCGCGAGGCGGACGCCGTCGTCGCCTACGGGGAGCACGTGCGCCGGTTCGTGCGGCGGCTGCGCGGCCGCGACGACGACGTCGTCGTCGCGCCCCAGTGCGTCGAGGAGCGGTTCGGCCGCGACGTGGGGGCCGAGGAGATCGGCGCCCTGCGCGCGTCGCACGGCCTCGGCGAGGACCCGCTCGTCCTCTACGCCGGGCGCCTCGTCCCGGAGAAGGGCGTGGGCGCCCTGCTCGACGCCTGGCGGGGCGCCGACCGCCCCGCCGCCACCCTCGTCCTCGCCGGCGAGGGGCCGCTGGCCGCCACGGCGGCGGCGACGCCCGGCACCCGGGTGCTCGGGCCCGTGCCGCGGGACGACCTCGCCGCGCTCTACGCCGCGTCGGCGACGGTCGCCGTGCCGTCCGTCGCGACGCGCGGCTTCCTCGAGCCGTGGGGCCTGGTCTGCAACGAGGCCATGCTCCAGGCTCGCCCGGTGGTCGCCACGCCGGCCGTCGGAGCGGTGGCGGGGGGCCTGGTCCGCGACGGGGAGACCGGCCTCGTCGTGCCGGAGGCGAGCCCGGCGGCGCTGGCCGGCGCGCTCGGCGGCCTGCTCGCCGATCCCGCTCGGCGCGAGCGCCTCGGGACGGCCGGCCGGGAGGCCGCCCGGGGGCTCACCTACGACGACGCGGCCGACGCCTTCGGCCGGGCGCTGGCCCTCGCCGGGGCCGTCGCCGGTCGAACGGCCGATTGATCCCGCCCGGCGGGAAGAAGACGCGCGTCGCCCGTCGCTCTCAGCGGACCGTGTACCGCTCGCCCGGCGCGAGCACGACGACGCCGGCGTACCCGGCACCCTCGACGTCGGCCTTGAACGCCTGCGCGTCGGTCTCGATCGGCGGGAAGGTGTCGTAGTGGATCGGGATGACCGTGTCCGCGCCGATCAGCCGCGTGGCCTCGACGGCGTCGAAGCGGTCCATCGTGTAGTGGCCGCCGATCGGGACGAGCGCCACGTCGATCCGCCCCCCGTGCCCGACGAGCTGCAGGTCGGAGAACAGGGCCGTGTCGCCGAGGTGGTAGATCGACTTCCCGCCGATCTCGACGAGCAGGCCGGCGGGCGTGTTGACCGTGCCCTTCGGCGTCGTCGAGGTGTGCCAGGCCGGCACGAGCTTCGCCGAGCCCCAGTCGAAGCTCACCGTCCCGCCGAGGTTCGGGTCGACCACCGCGACGCCCTCCGCGCCGATCTCGCCCGCCAGCTCGACGATCGCCAGCACGGTGGCGCCCGTCCGCTTCGCGATCGCCACCGTGTCGCCGATGTGGTCGACGTGGCCGTGGGTGAGCAGGATCGTGGTGGCCGCGACCTCGTCCGCCGTCGCGGCCGCCTTCGGGTTGCCGGTGAGGAACGGGTCGATGAGCACCGTGGTCTCGCCCTCCTCCAGGGCGACCGCCGCGTGGCCGAGAAAGTGGATGTCCATGTCGTTCAGGCCTCCTGGGTTGGGTCACCGAGCTCGCGGGCCAGCTCGAAGCCGACGGCGACGCCGACGAGCATCCCGAGCCGTGTCTCCTCGGCGACGAGCGTGCGCACCGCGCGGCGCCGGTCCTCGATCGCCTCCGCGGTCGCGGCCTCGCCGACGGCCTGGTCGTGGGCGGGCCCGAACCAGCCGCCGTCGTCGAGCGCCGCGTTCAGCACGCCCTGGAGCTGCGGCGCGGCCCGCGTCACGAGGTCCTGCGCCGCCCGCAGCCGTCCGTCCTGGGAGAGGGCCGCCACGGCGGCCTCGACCTCGGCGTCGGTGAACTCGCGGGCGGGCACCGCCGGGCATCATAGGGGCGTGGCACCGCGCCTCACCTCCCTCTCCCACGGCGCGGGCTGTGGCTGCAAGATCGGGGCGGCGGCGCTCGCGCCGATCCTCGCCGGCCTCCCGCGCTCGGCCGATCCCGACGTGCTGGTCGGGCCCACGCTGGCCGACGACGCCGGAGTCTTTCGCGTGCGCGGCGACCTCGCCCTCGTCTCCACCGCCGACTTCTTCACGCCGATCGTCGACGACCCCTACGACTTCGGCCGGATCGCGGCGACCAACGCCCTGTCCGACGTCTACGCGATGGGCGGCGAGCCGATCACGGCGCTCAACCTCGTCGCCTTCCCGCTGGAGACGCTCGGCCCGCACGTGCTGGCGGAGATCCTGCGCGGCGGCGCCGACGTCGCGGCCCGCGCCGGGGTGGCGATCGTCGGCGGGCACACGATCGACGACCCGGAGCCGAAGTACGGGCTCGCGGTCACGGGGACGGTCCACCCCGACGCGGTGCTGACCAACGCCGGCGGCCACGCCGGCGACGCGCTCGTGCTCACCAAGCCGCTCGGCGCCGGCGCGGTCGCCACCGGGCTGAAGCGGGGTCTCGTGGATCCGGCCCTCCTGGCCCGGGCCGTCACGGTGATGGCGACGCTCAACGCGGACGCCGCGCGGGCGGCACGGGCCGCCGGGGCCCACGCGCTGACCGACGTGACCGGCTTCGGCCTGCTCGGCCATCTCCACGAGCTGGCGAGCGCGAGCGGGCTGGCCGCCGAGCTCGACGCCGCGGCCGTACCGGCCATCGACGGGGTCGAGGACCTGCTCGCCGGGGAGCGGGCGACGGCCGGCGGCAGCCGGCGCAACCGCGTCCACGCGGAGGCGTTCGCCGGCTTCGCCGCGGCCGTCCCGGAGTGGCGGCGGCGTCTGGTGACCGACGCGATGACCTCCGGGGGGCTGCTCGCCGCCGTCCCGCCGGACCGGGCCGCGCAGGTGCCGGGCGCGGTGGTGGGCCGGCTGACCGCCGGCCCGGCGGGGACCATCCGGGTCGGCTGAGCGTCCCCTACGCCGCGCGCCGGGCCGAGAGCCCGAGCCCGCCCACGACCCCGACGAGCAGGCCGGTCACGCCGGCCACCGCGCTCGCCTCGTCGTCGGCGAGCGGCATGAGGAGCAGCACGACGAGGATCACCGCCACGCCGAGCAGGTCGCCCTCGATCTCCCGTCCGCGCCGCAGGTCGCGCACGTCGGGGATGGCCCAGGCGGCGGCGAGGCCGAGGCCGAGGCCGTTCCCGCCGAGCGCGATCGGGATCGTCGCCGTCGCCACCTCGACGGCCATCCCGCCGGCCCCGGCCGCGAGCGCGAGCAGCGCCACCGGGACCAGGCCGTGTCGCTGCTCGAGCAGCCACCCGAAGACGCCGATCGCCAGCAGGGCGGCGAAGGCATAGCCCCAGTTGGCGTAGGCCAGCGGCGCGGTGATCAGGCGCCACCAGTCGCCGTCGAGCGGTCCGACGATCGCGACCTCGGACAGCCGGATCGCGCCGCCCCGGGCGAGCACCGAGAGCACGATGCTCGCCACGAGGATCGCCGCGGTGGCCCACGGCCGCGACTCGGGCCGGATCCCCGGGATCTCGCCGGGTCGCAGCCGCGGCAGCGACGGGGCGTGCGGACGCCGGCGCCGCGGCTTCTCGGCCGGGCGGCCCTCCTTGTCGAGCTTCGGCGCCCGCTTGCGCAGGCGGCTGCCGCAGTAGGGGCACTCGGTGATGTAGGGGCTCACCTCCGCGCCGCAGCTCTTGCAGATGACGAAGAGGTCCGGCCCGCCGGAGGTCACGGCTCGATCGTAGCTCGTCACCGGCGCCGTCCCGCCCGTTCGGCGCGTCAGACGGCCGTCGCCTCGACGATCTCCCGCACGACCTCGCGGAGGTCGTGGTTCGCCTCGTAGACGACGACCTGCCGCGCGGCCCCGTTCCCGCGCTCCAGGAGGTCGTCGATGCCCTCCAGCGCGTCGGCCGAGCCGAGGTCCTGCGCGTGCTCGCGGACCCGGTCGAGCACCCGCCGCGTCAGGTCCCGGGTCCCGACCTTGTCGGTGCTCGGCAGGTCGACGAGCGCGCCCTCGAGCCCGTGGCGCGCGGCGAGCCACTTGTTCTCGTCGAGCATCTCGTAGGGGTACTTGCTCAGCGCCCGGCCGGCGTCGAAGTGCTCGGCCAGCTCCTTCGCCATCGCCTGCACGAGCGCGGCCAGGGCGAGCGTGTGCTCGACCCGCGTCTGCCCGTCCATGCAGCGGACCTCGACCGTCCCGAGCCGGGGATGTGGCCGGACGTCGTACCAGAGGTAGGTGTAGTCCTGGATCACCCGGGCGCGGACCATGAAGTCGATCCGCCGCGCGTAGTCCTCCCAGTCGGCGTAGGTCGGCGGGATGCCCACGCGCGGAAAGGCCCGGAAGATCGGCGTGCGCGTCGAGGCCAGGCCGCTCGCGTCTCCGCGCCAGAAGGGGGAGTTGGCCGACAGGGCGAGCAGCAGCGGAACGTGGACGCGCATCCCGTTGGCCACGTGGATCGCCTTCTCGGGGCCGTCGATGCCGACGTGGACGTGGATGCCGAACAGGAGCTCCTGGCGCGCGACGAACCGCAGGTCGCTGATGAGGTCCCGGTACCGGGGCCGGGCGACGATCCGCTGGTCCTCCCACATCGCGAACGGATGCGTGCCCGCCGAGCCGATCGCCAGGCCCTTGCCCGCGGCGGTCGTCCGCACCGCGCGGCGCAGCTCGTGGAGCTGCGCGGCCGCCTCCCGAACGTCGCGACACGGCTCGGTGGCGACCTCGAGCACCGACTCCATCAGCTCGGGCTTGACCTCCCCCACCGGCGGCTCCTGGAGCATCGTCTCGATCGCGTTGGCGAGGTCGAGCGTCTCGGCGTCGAGGATCATCAGCTCCTCCTCGACGCCGAGCGTGAAGGCCGGCCCGGTGAAGTTCTCCTCCATGGGCGCGGAAGGCTACCCGCGGGTATGGATCGCGAAGCCGACCGGGGCCGCGTGGCCGATCCCGCGTAGACTCAGGCCCCGAGAACACCGGACCGACGAACCCCAGGAGCGACGTGACATGGCCGCAGTAGCCGAGCTGACGACCAGCCGGATCGAGGAGCTCCTCGGCGAGGACGCCGCCGGCCTCCTCAACCACGCCTGCGAGACGTTCCCGGCCTCGAGCCTCCACCTGCCCGGGCCGGACTTCGTGGACCGGGTGGTCGCCGAGACCGACCGCTCGCCGCAGGTCATGCGCAACCTCCAGTCGCTGTACGACACCGGCCGCCTGGGCGGCACCGGCTACCTCAGCATCCTCCCCGTCGATCAGGGGATCGAGCACTCGGCCGGCGCGAGCTTCGCCCCGAACCCGGCCTACTTCGACCCGGGCCGGCTGCTCGAGCTCGCGATCGAGGGCGGCTGCAACGCCATGGCCTCGACGCTCGGCGTCCTCGGCGCGGTCGCGCGGCGCTACGCCCACCGCATCCCGCTGATCGCGAAGCTGAACCACAACCAGCTGCTGACCTACCCGAACGAGTTCGACCAGATCATGTTCGCCGAGGTCCGGCAGGCGTGGGACCTCGGGGCGGCCGGCGTCGGCGCGACGATCTACTTCGGCAGCGAGCAGTCCAGCCGCCAGATCGTCGAGGTCTCGAAGGCCTTCGCCGAGGCGCACCGGCTCGGGATGTTCACCGTGCTGTGGTGCTACCTGCGGAACCCCGCGTTCAAGTCGAACGGGGTGGACTACCACCTCGCCGCCGACCTGACCGGCCAGGCCAACCACCTCGGCGTCACGATCGAGGCGGACATCATCAAGCAGAAGCTGCCGGAGGTGAACGGCGGCTACCCGGCGATGAACGAGAACGGGTCGTACGGCAAGACGAGCAAGCTCGTCTACGAGAAGCTGACCACCGACCACCCGATCGACCTGACCCGCTACCAGCTGATCAACTGCTACCTCGGGCGCTCGGGGCTCATCAACAGCGGTGGCGCCTCCTCGGGCGACAGCGACCTCGCCGAGGCCGTGCGCACCGCGGTGATCAACAAGCGGGCCGGTGGCATGGGCCTGATCAGCGGGCGGAAGGCCTTCCAGCGCCCGATGGAGGAGGGCGTGGCGCTGCTGCACGCGATCCAGGACGTCTACCTCTCCGACGAGGTCACGGTCGCCTGAGCGGGCGGTCTCGGCGCCCACGCGGCGGCGGACGTGCGGGGGCGTGCGCCGCGGGCGCCCGTCGCCCGAGCCCGGCTTCGTGACGGATCCACGGCGCCGATGGCGCGAAGGGCGCGCGCCGGCGAGGTCCGTCGCGGGCGCCACCTAGCCTGGGCGGGTGACCTGGCCCCGCGCCATCGCCCTCGTCGCGCTGATCGCGGTCGCCGTCGTCGCGCTGTCCTGCGATCGGCGATCGTCCCGCGACGCGACGCCCGCGGGCGGGACGGTCGAGGGACGGGTCGTCCGGATCGTCGACGGGGACACCGTCGTCGCCCGCCTCCCCGGCGGCGACCGCGAGAAGGTCCGCTACATCGGCATCGACACCCCGGAGTCGGTCAAGCCCGGCACGCCGGTTCAGTGCTTCGCCAAGGCCGCCTCCCGGCGCAACGCCGAGCTCGTCGGCGGCCGCCCGGTGAGCCTGCGGCTCGGAGCCGAGCGCCGCGACCGCTACGGGCGCCTGCTGGCCTACGTCTACCGTCGCCCCGACGGCCTGTTCGTCAACGCGGCGCTGGTCCGCGAGGGCTACGCGGAGACGCTGGAGATCGCCCCGAACACCGCTCACGCGGGCGAGTTCGCGCGCCTGGAGCGGGACGCCCAGGACCGCGCCGCGGGCCGTTGGGGGGCCTGCCCGACCGGCGGGTGAGGCCCCCTGGCAGGGGGCGGGTGAAACCCGGACCCGCTGGTAGGGTTGCTCTCGGCATGCGGATGCGCCAGGACAACGCGGCGTTCGAGGAAGCGTTCTACGAGGAGATGCAGCTCGAGCGCAACCGGCGCGAGCGGCTGCGCCGTGACGCCGCCGCCCGCTCGCGCCGGCGCCAGATCCAGCGCATCCAGAAGGCCGGGACGTTCCGCTTCATCCTCCTGGTCCTGGCCATCGTCGGCACGGCCGTGGGTGTGACCGTGGCGATGTTCCAGGTGCTCTACATCGCGCTGGGCTGAGGCCCGACGCCTACGCGCCCGGCTCGTCGCCCGTGAGGCGCCGCAACGCGGCGTCGACCTCCTCCCGCGCGGCGCCGTCGGGCGAGGCCGTCGCGGTGACCGACTCCGGCGGCCCGGCCGCCGAGTCGCGCTGGATCTCGACGTAGACCTCCTTGCGGAACACCGGCACCGAGCGTGGCGCGGAGATCCCGATCCGGACCTTCTCACCCATGATGGCGAGGACGCTCACCTCGACCTCGTCGCCGATCATGATGCTCTGATTCGACTTCCTCGTGAGGACGAGCATGGCGGAGCGCCTCTCTGGCCGCGGGAGGGCGCCACTTAAGCAGGCGCGTGGGTGCCGCGCAACCTCCGGGATCGGCCGCCCACATCCTGCGGCGCCCGCCGCTCCCACGACCCGTTTCGCTAGTCTCCGCCGCCGATGACCCGCCGATCGCTGCGCCCCCAGCTCAACCAGATCCGCACGTGGGTCCGCCAGGGGCGCACCGACGCCTGGATCGCCCATCAGCTGGAGGTCACCGTCCAGCAGATCCAGGGCTTCAAGCGGGAGAACGGGCTCGTTCCCGACGTGAACGGCGAGGCCGCGACGGACTTCGACGACGAGATCGACCTCCGCGCCGAGGACGACGCGCTGATCGCCAAGGAGCTCGAGGCGGAGGCCGAGCGCGCCGCCGCCGAGGCCGAGGTGCGGGCCGCCGAGGCGCCCGCGGCGGCGGGGGACGACGAGGAGGACGACGCCGGGGCGGACGACGCCGGGGCGCCCGCGCCGCGCCGCCGCCGCGGGCGACGCGGCGGAACCGGGCGAACCCGTCGCCGGGGTGGTCGCAGCACGCTCGAGGGCACGTTCGATCACGGCGAGGAGGGCTACGGCCTCTGGCTCGATCCCGCGGTCAAGGACGACCCCACCTACGCCGAGCACTGGGCCGGACACCGGCCGGTCGAGGTCACGATCGAGGAGAACGAGATCGTCATCCGGCGCGCCGGCCCCGACGGGGACGACGGCGACGAGGACTGACCGCGAGTCGTCGGCGTCCGCGCGCGACCGCGCGCGGATCGACGCGGCGCTCCGGCGCCGCGAGGACCGCCGGGCCGAGCACATCGTCACGTTCCCCTGGGGCGCGGCGTTGCTGGTCGAGCGGCTGCCGCGGGTCTGGGACCTGAACTTCGTCCGCGTGGACGCCGCGCCGCGGCGGCGCGCGGCCGCGCAACTGGCCGCGGAGGCCGACCGGCTGATGGGCGACGCCGGGCTCGCGCATCGCAAGATCACGGTCGCCGACGACGCGCTCGGCGAGCGCCTCGCGCCCGGTCTCGCCGCGCTGGGCTGGTCGGTCGAGCGCCTGGTCGTGATGACGCGACCCGCCGGCGCCGCGCCGCTCGCGTCCGCCGACACGCGGACGACGCGCCCCGCCGGCGGCGCGTCCGTCGGGTCCGCCGAGGCCGGCCGCCCGGTCGCGCGCGAGGCCTCGCTGGCGGAGCTGCGGCCCCTGCTCGAGCGGCTGCTGCGGCGCATGCCTCAGGTTCGCGACGAGGAGACCGTGCGGCAGCTGGTCGGCGAGAGCGAGCTGACCGGCCGGGTGGCGGCCACACGGCGCTTCGCCGCCCCCGGCGACGGGAGCGCCCTGCTGTCATCGTGCCGCCTGCACCGCGACGGGCCCGGACTGGCCGAGATCGACGACGTGGGCACGCTCGACGACGCCCGGGGATCCGGGCTCGGCGGCGCGGTCGTCCGCGCCGCGCTCGAGGCGGCGCGCGAGGAGGATCGCGACCTCGTGTACCTGCTCGCCGACGAGCACGACTGGCCGCGCGGCTGGTACCGGCGACTCGGGTTCGTGCCCGCGGCGCGGCGCTGGGCCTTCGTGCGCGCGGGCGGGTAGCGGCGCTGCCCGCTCGCGCCCCGGGGCGCCGGCGCTAGGCGATGCGACGTCCGCCCGCGCAGTCCTCGGCGGGTTAGGCGATGCGACGTCCGCCCGCGTAGTCCTCGGCCTCGCGGAGGTAGCGGTAGAACGCGGCGTCGGCCACGGTTCCCGCCTCCCAGGCCTCAGGCGTCTCGGGCGCCACGCGGACGGCGACGTCGAGACACCAGTCCGTGCCCTCGGCGTAGAGGTCGGCGAGCTCCGCCGCGGTGAAGGGCCCGCCGAGGCGGCGGCGCAGGGAGTCGACCACGGCCTCGACGACCCGCTCGAGCATCGCGCGTCGATCCGGCGCCGCGGCCCGCAGACGCCGCTCGCCCTCCTCCCACTGGAAGATCGCCGTCTGGAAGCTCGCCACGAGGGCGGGAAGGGTAGCGCCGCCCGGGCCCGCGTCAGCGCGGCGACCCGGGGAGCCCCGTCACGACGTACGGGATCTCACCCGGCAGCACCATCCCCAGGCGCCGGGCCTCGCGGGTCAGCACCCGGGGGTCGTCCAGCGCGCGGCGCTGCGCGAGCAACGCCCGATGCTCGCGCTCGAGCCGCTGGACCGTGGTGCGGGCCTGGCCGGACTCCTGCCAGGCCGAGACCCACGAGGTCAGCGGCTCGATGTAGAGCGCGGCCACGACGACGAGGCTCAGGAGCAGGGCCACCCGGCCGACGCGGTCCCAGCGCACGCGGAGGGCCGCGGCGCCGACGTCGGGCACGGCGCGCGGGCGCGCCGGCACGCGGGGCGCGGTCCGGCGAGGCTGGGGTCGTCGGCGGCGAGCGGGCTCCATCCCTCGGCCCTTCGTTCGCCGCCGCCCGGCTCCTTCCTGCCGCACGCCGGCGTGCAGCGGGGCCTCGACCCCCGGCGCGTGCGCGGCCGCGCGGGACGAGGCCGCGCGCCGGCGTGCAGACGGACCTCGGGCGCTCGCCTCTCGGACCGAGCAGGGCGTGGCCGCACCGCCCGGGAGGTGGTCGCGCCGCCGAGGAGCTGAGCGCGCCGCGCATCCGGCGGCGCGGCATCGATTCGAGTCGAGCAGCCCCGGTCACGGGACGACATCGGATCGGCCGCGGCCGTCGAGGAGCACCCGCAGGTCGCGTTCGAGCCCTTCCGGGTCGTCGTGCAGCCGGCGCCACGTGATGCGGACCACCCGCCAGCCGGCCGCCTGGAGACGCAGGTCCTTCAGCCGATCCTCCTCGAAGGCCCGCCGCGTGAGGTGCGTGTCTCGGCCGTCGAGCTCGGCGACGAGCCGGTGCGCAGGCCAGTGTGCGTCCACCTCCACGCAGTCGCCCGGCACGGCGACGCGCTCGTTGAGGCGTGCCGCCGGCACGTCGCGCCGGCGGACGAAGGCCCGGAACAGGGCCTCGAACCGGCTGCGGGTCACCGTGGTGCCCGCGTCGAGCGAGGCGAGGACGGACCGCAGCTGCGGTACCCCGTGGCGTCGCGGGTACCGGTCCAGCAGCGCGGCGATCGCCCGGCCGTCGTAGAGGCGGGCGATCTCGGCCTCGTGGATCGCTCGCTCGAGCCGATCGCGGTCGAGCACCGCGGCGAGGTCGAGCAGGGTCCGGGCGGGCGTCGTGACGGGAATGGCGTCGCGAACGGTGCGCTCGTCGTCGGGCAGCCGCGCCGCGTGGAATCGGAGACCGGGCCGTGGCCGCCGCGACCCGCGGGTCGTCACGTCGGTGCGCGTCACCGCGGCCCGGCGAATGCCCCAGAGCGCCGCCGCCGACCGATGGCTCAGCACCGCGTCCGGCGGCCCCGCGAGCACGGCCGCCAACCAGTGCCCCTCCGCGGAGACCCGTCCGTGGCCGACGGCGTACACGCCACGGTGAAGCGGGCAGAGCGCCTCGCGGGACACCCGGCGGTCGATCTGATCCGGGCTGAGGCCGGTGGCCTCGAGCTGGCGCCGAGCCGCCACGCCGTGCTGGGCCTCGGCCAACCGGCGGATCACGCGATCCGGATGATCCTCTCGCCCTTGACCGCGAATACCGCGGTCAACGGCAGAAGCATCGGGCATGGCCCGATCTTGGCGGTGAACGTGGGCCACGGGACCCCACGCCCGCAACGAATGGCCACCACAAGCGCAACGAATCGGCACGCCGCAGGAGCACACCCCTCCCTGCCGCCGAGGCCAGACCCCGAGCCGCACTTCCCTCGCGCCGGCTCCCGCACGCCAAGGCCCCACAAGACCCCCGAGCCGCACCCGGCGCCCAACGCGCCCCGGCGTCAGCCGCCGCGGCGCCTCGTCGCCCCCCTCAGCCGTGCGCCCGGAACGCCCCGCGTCCCGGGAAGGCGGCGCGGTCGCCCAGGGCCTCCTCGATCCGCAGCAGCTGGTTGTACTTCGCCACGCGATCGGAGCGCGAGGGGGCGCCGGTCTTGATCTGGCCGCAGCCGGTGGCCACCGCGAGGTCGGCGATCGTCACGTCCTCCGTCTCCCCCGAACGATGGGACATCACGGCGGTGTAGCCGGCCTCCCGCGCGGTGCGGACGGCCTCGAGGGTCTCGGTGAGGGTGCCGATCTGGTTCACCTTGATGAGGATCGAGTTCGCGACGCCCTCGTCGATGCCGCGCTGCAGGCGTTCCGTGTTCGTGACGAACAGATCGTCGCCGACGAGCTGCACGCGGTCCCCGATGGCGGCGGTGAGCCGCGCCCACCCGGCCCAGTCCTCCTCGGCCATCCCGTCCTCGATCGAGATGACCGGATAGCGGGCGCAGAGGTCGGTCCAGTAGGTGACCAGCTCCTCCGCGCTCAGCGACCGGCCCTCGGCCTCGAGGTAGTACCGCCCGTCGCGCTCGATCTCGCTCGTCGCCGGATCGAGCGCGATCGCGACGTCCTCGCCCGGCGCGAACCCGGCGGTCTCGATCGCCGCGACCAGGGCGACGAGGGCGGCCTCGTTGGAGACGAGGTCGGGGGCGAAGCCGCCCTCGTCCCCGACCGCGGTGGAGAGCGCCCGGTCCTTCAGCGTGGCCTTCAGGGTGTGGAAGACCTCGGCGCCGGTCCGCAGCGCCTCGGAGAAGCTCGCCGCGCCCCACGGGACGATCATGAACTCCTGGAAGTCGACCTTGTTGTCGGCGTGCACGCCGCCGTTGAGCACGTTCAGCATCGGCACGGGCAGGACGTGGGCGACCTCGCCCCCGAGGTAGCGCCACAGCGGGACGCGCTCCTCGGCCGCCGCCGCGTGGGCGGTCGCCAGCGACACCCCGAGGATCGCGTTGGCGCCGAGGCGCGACTTCGTCGGCGTCCCGTCCAGCTCGATGAGCGCCCGGTCGAGGCCGGCCTGGTTGCCCGCCTCGCGGCCCGTGACCGCCTCGGCGATCTCGGTGTTGACGTTCGCGACCGCACTGGTGACGCCCTTGCCCAGCCACCGCTCGCCGCCGTCCCGCAGCTCGGTGGCCTCGAACTCGCCGGTCGACGCGCCCGACGGGACGGCCGCCCGGCCCCACGCGCCGGTGGCGAGGGCGACCTCGACCTCGACGGTCGGGTTGCCCCGGGAGTCCACGATCTGGCGGGCGTGGACCTGCTCGATGGCGCTCATGGCTGCGGATCGGCTCCTTCGTCGGTCTCCATGCGGGCTCGCGCGTAGTAGGCGAGCTGCTCGTCCGGCGAGCAATCGTTCCATTCGCGGCCGCGTCGTGCGGCGAGGTCGGCGGCGCGTTCGACCCGGCCGCGGAATCGCGTGCTCGAGGCCCGGAGCGCGAGCTCGGGGTCCACGCGCAGCTTCCGCGCCACGTTGACGACGGCGAAGAGCACGTCGCCGACCTCGCCGAAGAGCCCGTCGCGGTCCCCGGCGGCGAGGGCCCCCTCGAGCTCCTCGAGCTCCCCCTCGACGGCGGCCAGCGGTCCCTCGACCCCGGGGAAGTCGAACCCGCTGGAGGCGGCGCGCCGCTGGACCTTCCGGGCTCCGAGCAGCGCCGGCAGGTTCTCCGGCACCTCGGCGAAGACGCCCGGCTCGCGGCCGGGCTCGGCGGCCTTGACCCGGTCCCAGTTGGCCAGGACCTCGCCGGCGCTCGCCGCCTCGACGTCGCCGAACACGTGGGGGTGCCGGCGGACCAGCTTCTGGCGGCAGTGCTCGGCCACCGCCGCGAGATCGCCGGCGCCCCGCTCCTCGAGCAGGAGCGCGAGGAAGTGGACCTGGAACAGGACGTCGCCGAGCTCGTCGAGCAGCTTCGCGTCGTCGCCCGCCTGGGCGGCGTCGGCCAGCTCGTAGGCCTCCTCGACCGTGTGCGGCACGATCGAGCGCTCGTCCTGCTCTCGATCCCACGGGCACTCGCGGCGCAGCCGGCGGGTCAGCGCGTCGAGCCGCTCGAGCGCGGCCGCGGCCTCGGCGGGCCCGCTCAGGGCGCGGGCGCCTGCGACGGCGGCGGGGCCTGCTGCTGCGGCGTCTGCTGCTGCGGCGTCTGCTGCTGCTGCGGGACCTGCTGCTGCGGCGCCTGGCCGGGAACCTGCCCGGTCGTCGCCTTCGGCTTCGGCGCGTTCTTGCAGCTCTCGACGACGTAGCCCTCGCGGCAGTCGGTCTTGCCCTTCCAGCGCTTCTGGAAGTCGGTGACGAAGGTGTTCAGCGCCTTCTGCTGACCCTGGGAGACGAGCAGCTGGCGGACCGACGGCTTCACCTCGGCGAGCGTCTGCTGGCGGCCCGGGGTGACCTTCGTCACCTGGTAGATGTACCAGCCGAAGGAGCCCTTGACCGGCCCGCCGATCTGGCCCTTCTGCGCGCTGAACGCCGCGCTGTCGAGCGCCCGGTCCTGCTGGCCCTTGGTCACGTCCTTGAGCTGGCCCCCGGAGTTCTTGCTCTGCGGGTCGGTCGAGTACCGCTTGGCCGCCGCCGCCCAGCTCTGCCCGCCCTCGACCGCGGCCTTGGCCGCCTCGGCCTGGGCCTTGGTCTTGGTGAGGATGACGTTGATGTTGCGCTTCTCGGGCTGCGCGTACTGGGACTTGTTCTTGTTGAAGTAGGCGGCGACCTGCGCGTCGGTGACCTGGTCCTTGCCCTTGGTCACCTTCGCGCGGATCTTGTTCGAGAGGTAGTCGACGCGGACGCGGAAGAGGATGTCCGCCTCGCTCTGCCCGGACTGCGCGAGGAACTTCTTGTAGTCCGCCTCGTTCGGGAAGGCCTGCTTCTTGGTCTTCTGGAACTGCTTCTGGACGTCCGCGTCGGAGGCCTCGATCCCGAGGTCCGCGGCCTGCTGCTGGATCCACTGGGAGGAGACCAGCAGCTGCATGACCTGATCGCGCAGCTGGTCGAACTCGCTCTGGCACTGCGCCTTGATCTGCGTGTCGGAGACCTTCGGCTGGCCCTTGGCGGGCTTGGGGAGCTGCGCACGCTTCGCGGCGATGCACGCGGTGAAGTCCGGCGGCACCGGCGCCACCGCCTTCTGACCCGGCGCCTGCTGCGAGGAGCGCGCCGCGATCCCGAGCCAGTGGTTGAAGTCGTCCTTGGTGATCGACGTGCCGTCCACGGTGGCCACGGCGTTGCCGGGAATGCCGCCGCCACACGCCGCCAGGAGCGCCGCGGACACGAAAAAGGCGCCAAGCGCCGGGAGAACCTTGAGCCTGAGAGACACGGGGAGCGGCGATGGTAGCGGAGTCAGGCCGCCGCCCGCGTCACTGCCAGGAGCGCGTCGGCCGCCCGCACGACCGCGGGGAACCGCTCCTGCGGATCGTCGGGCACGCGAACGGAGAGCTGCGAGCGGCCGGGCTCGTAGGTCGAGTCGGGAATCTCCTCGCGCAGGCGCCGGGCCCGTGCCGCGTCGAGGTCGACCGGCGTCACCGACAGCCGGCCGCCGCGGAAGGTCACCGCCCGGGCCCCCGCCTCGCCGAGCTTGATCCGGGCCTGCTGGAGCGCGAGCAGGTTGTCCAGCGCCGGCGGCACCGGTCCGAAGCGGTCCTCCAGCTCGGCGCGGAGCGCCTCCAGCTCCGCCACCTCCCGCGCGCCGGCGATGCGCCGATGGACGTCGACCTTCGCCTGCTCGTAGGGGACGTAGTCCGCCGGGACGTAGGCGTGGACGTTGACGTCCAGCCGCACGGGCTCGGGCTCGTCCTCGCGGCCCTCGCCCTCCGCCGCCGCGACCGCCTCGTCGAGCATCGACAGGTAGAGCTCGAACCCGAGCGCCGCGACGTGCCCGGACTGCTCGTCGCCGAGCAGGCTGCCGGCGCCGCGGATCTCGAGATCCCGCATCGCGATCCGGAACCCGGCCCCGAGCTCGGTGTGGTCGGAGAGCGCCGCCAGCCGCTGGGCGGCCTCGGGCGTCAGCGCCGCCGCCGAGGGGTAGAGCAGGTACGCGTAGGCGCGCTCGCGGTGAGCGGCCGACCCGTCCGCGGATCTGGTAGAGCTGGGCGAGGCCGAACTGGTCGGCGCGCTCGACGATCAGCGTGTTGGCCTGCGGGATGTCGATCCCCGACTCGATGATGCTCGTGCAGACGAGCACGTCGGCCTCGCCGCGCAGGAACCGGAGCATGCGCTCCTCGAGCCGTGACTCGTCCATCTGCCCGTGCGCGACCTCCACGCCGGCGTCGGGGACGAGGCCGCGCACGCGGACCGCGGTCTCCTCGATCGTCTCGACCCGGTTGTGCAGGAAGAAGGCCTGGCCGCCCCGCTCGAGCTCCCGGCGGATGGCCTGCCTGACGAGCGCCTCGTCGTACTCGCCGACGTAGGTCCGCACGGGCCGGCGCCCCTCGGGCGGCGTCTCGATCACCGAGATGTCGCGCACCCCGGCCAGGGACATCTGCAGCGTGCGGGGGATCGGCGTGGCGGACATGGCGATGACGTCGACCCGCAGCTTCAGCTGGCGCAGCAGCTCCTTCTGCTTGACGCCGAAGCGCTGCTCCTCGTCGACGACGAGGAGACCCAGGTCCTTCGGGCGCACGTCGCGGGAGAGCAGGCGGTGGGTCCCGATGAGGATGTCCACGGTGCCGTCGGCGAAGCCGGCCATCGCCGCCCGCTGCTCGGACGCCGACCGGAAGCGGGAGACGTGCTCGATCGAGAACGGGTAGTCCGCGAGGCGCTCGGCGAAGGTGCCGTAGTGCTGCTGGGCGAGGATCGTCGTCGGCACGAGCACCATGACCTGCTTGCCGGCGTTCGCCGCCTTGAACGCCGCGCGGAGCGCGACCTCGGTCTTGCCGTAGCCGACGTCGCCGCAGATCAGGCGGTCCATCGGGCGCGGCGCCTCCATGTCCGCCTTGACCGCCTCGATGGCGTCGCGCTGGTCGGCGGTCTCCCGCCACGGGAACGCGTCCTCGAACGCCCGCTGCCAGTCGGTGTCGGGCTCGAAGGCGAGGCCGGCGCGCCGGCGGCGCTCGGCGTAGAGGTTCAGGAGCTCGCCGGCGAGCTCCTGCGCGGCGCGTCGCGCCCGGGCCTTGGTCTGGTCCCAGCGGCTCCCGCCGAGCTTGGAGAGCGTCGGCTCGCCCGCGCCCGCCCCGACGTAGCGGGAGATCTTCGCGAGCTGCTCGACCGGCATGAAGACGCGGTCCGCCCCCTGGAAGGAGAGCTCGAGGTAGTCGCGGGTCACCCCGCCGACCGTCTTGGTGTCGAAGCCCGCGAAGCGCGCCACGCCGTGGTCCTCGTGGACGATGAAGTCGCCGGTGCGCAGCTCGGAGAAGGCGCGCAGCATGCCGCGGCCCCGGCGCCGCGGCCCCGGCGCCGCCGCGCGCCGGCGCCGGAAGAGGCGATGATCGGGGATGACCGCGAGCCGCAGCTGCGGGGCGATGAACCCGTCGCGCAGGCGCGCCGCGGCGAAGGCCACGGCGCCGGGCGCGGCACCGCTCTCGCCGTCGAGCCAGGTCGGGGTGACGCGGGCGAGGTTGTACGCGGCGCGCTCCCCGTCGCCGCGCCGGGCGAAGGCGACGACGGTGCGATAGCCCGAGCGCGCGAGCTTCTCGAGCTCGGGCTCGGCCTCGCCGATGCCCTTCGCCGCCACGTCGGCCGCCTGCCCGCGCAGGGCGATGTCCTGGGCACGGTCGTGCCCGGAGAGCCTGACCCGGGCGCGCGCGGCCAACGCCGCCGCGACGTCGTCCGGGCTCACGTAGAGGTGGTGCGCGTCGGCGTCGTGGAACGCGGCGCAGACGTCCGCCCAGTGGTCGGCGAGCGCCGGGGGGATCTCCTCCTCGGCCGCGAGCGTCACCGCGGCGTCGGGCAGCAGGTCGAGCAGCGGATGGAAGCGCTCGACGGGCAGCAGCTCCGCCACGTCGGGGCGGTCCTCCGGCGCCTCGAGCGCCGCGATCTCGGCCAGCTCGCGATGCTCGGGCGCGAGCTCCGCCGCCGGCGCGACCTCCACCGCATCCGCCTCCCCCAGGGACCGCTGGGTGAAGGTCGAGAACCAGCGCAGCGACTCGATCTCATCGCCGAACAGGTCGACGCGAACGGCGCGGTCCTCGGTCGCCGGGTAGAGGTCGAGCAGGCCGCCGCGGACCGCGAACTGCCCGCGGTCGTCCACCTGCTCGACCCGCTCGTAGCCGGCGGCCACCAGGTCGGCGGCGCTCTCGTCGAGGTCGAGGAGCTCGCCGCGGCGCAGGGTGAACCCGTGCGGGCGAAGCGCGGGGTCGGGGACCTTCTCCGAGAGCGCGACGGCCGAGACGACCACGACCGGGGGATCCCCGTCGCCGCTCGCGTGCTCGGTCAGCGCATCGAGCGCGGCGACCCGGAGGCCGACGAGGTGGGGCGGCGGCGCGAGATGGGACTCGTACGCCACGCCACGCGAGGGGTAGTAGCGGACGCGACGCGGTGCGAGCCAGGCCGCCAGGTCGGCGGCCAGGTCGCTGGCGGCGCGGTCGTCGCCGACCACGACGAGACCCGGGCGGCCGACGTCCCGCTCCGCCAGGGCGGCGAGGACGTAGGCCCGCAGCGACGGGGAGACGAACGCCTCGCCGCCCTCACGCGCGAGCCGCCCGATCCCGGGATCGTCGTCGGCGTGGGAGAGCAGCGGGCGGAGCACGGGTGGTCGGGCACGGCCTTCGACCGCGCACGCGCGCGGCCGGGGACGTGGTCGAGTCTACGAGGGGGTCGGGCGCCGCTCCCTGGCCGCGTCAGAGGTTCAACGCGCGGCGGAGACCGTCGTCGACCTGCGACATCAGCCAGGGCGGCAGCGTCGCCACGCGCTGCTCCAACACCTCGCGGTCGATCGTCGCCAACTGCGTGACGTTGACCACCGAGGCCTTCGACAGCCCGGAGAGCTCCGTCGCAACGGCGACGTTGCCGGGAAGCGCGGCCAGACGCCTCGTCGCCGTGAGCACGACGACGGTGACCGTCCGTAGCCGCGAGGCGTTGTAGCGGTCGCCGCTGACGACGAGCACGGGACGTCGAAGCGCCGGGGCCGATCCCCGCGGGAGTCCCAGATCGGCCCACCAGATCTCTCCGCGGGCGATCACCACTCGCTCGCGCGCGCCGCGGCGCTCGCGGCCTGCTCGACGAACTCGGTGTCGCGCTCGACGCCCTCGAGGGCATCGTCGATCGCGGCGGTGGTCGTCTCCTCGTCGAGCTCGGCAAGCCACCGCTCGGCCGCTCGAGCGAAGAACTCGCTGCGCGAGACGCCCAACCGGGCGGCGGCCTCCTCGACCTTGGCGAACGTCTGGTCGGGCAGGGAGATGGCGGTCTTCATGACGCCAAGTATAACCGGGTCATACCGCCCTACGCCTCCGTCTCGCCCAGCACGATCCGCTCCGCCGCGTCGGCCGCCCGCTCGACGAGCAGCTCGACCTCGGCCTTCGGCTCCCGGAATCGGCCGAGCACGTAGGAGGCGACGCGGTCGGGGTCGGTGGTCGGCGGGCGATCGACGCCGATCCGGACGCGCGCGAAGCCCGGGCCGCCGAGCTCGCGCTTGAGCGAGCGCAGGCCGTTGTGGCCGGCCAGGCCGCCGCCGACGCGCGTGCGGACCTCCCCGAAGGGCAGGTCGATCTCGTCGTGGAGCACGAGCACGCGCTCGAGCGGGACGCCGTAGGCGCCGCGGGCGGGCCCGGCGGACCGCCCGGCGTCGTTCATGAAGGTCTGGGGCAACAGGACCGCGACCCGCGGGCCGCCCGGGCCGGTGCGGCCGTCCGTGACCAGGCCCGCGAACCGCTTCCGCGCCCGCGGCAGCTCCCACCGGGCGGCGAGCACGTTCGCGGCCTCGAACCCGACGTTGTGGCGGGTCCCGGCGTATTCGGCGCCCGGGTTCCCGAGCCCGACCACGAGCCAGTCGACCGGCGCGACCCCGCCGCCGCGCCCGGGCAGGCGCACGGCCGGCTACTCGCCGTCGTCGGCGGCGGCGGGCTCCTCGCCGTCCTCGGCGGGCGCCGCCTCGCCTTCCGCGCCCTCCTCGCCCTCGCCGACGACCTCGGTCTCCTCCTCGAGCTCCTCGGACTCCAGGACCAGGCGCGGCGGGGTGACGGTCGCCACCGTCACCTCGTCGAGCTCGCCGAGGATCTCGACGCCCGCCGGGGCGACGACCGCCGCGAGGTTGAGGGAGTCGTTGATCTCCATCTGCGAGACGTCGAGCGTGATGACGTCCGGGATGGCGCTCGGCAGGGCCTCGATCGTCACCTCGCGGGTGACGTGCTCGAGCACGCCGCCCTCCGTGATGCCGGGGGTGTCCTCGGCGCCGATGAGCTCGAGCGGGACCGTGGTCTGGATCGTCTGGTCGAGCCGGATGCGCAGGAGGTCGACGTGCATCACCGCGCCGCTCACCGGGTGGCGCTGGTCGTCCTTGAGGAGCACCGGCTGGCCCCCGGCGCCGTCGATCGACAGCTCGATGATCGCGCCCGACGAGGCGAGCGCGTGGCGAAGGACGCGCGCATCGACGGAGAACGTGACGGTGTCGCCGTCGCCGCCGTAGAGGACGCCCGGCACCTGGCCGGTGCGGCGCAGGCGCCGGATGGCGCGCGACCCGGTCTCCTCCCGGGTCGCGACGGCGAGGCTGGTCGTGTCGGCGGCGGCCATGGGCGGCGACGATGGTAGCGAAGTCGCCCCGCCCGACCGGCCGGGCGCGATACCCTCACGGACGTGCCGGCGGACGCCAAGATGTTCGTCCTCGTCGGGGCCCTTCACGTCGTCGGCCTCGTGTTCGCCGGGGCGCTCATCCTGGTCTGCCTGCGCTCCGACCCGCTCGCCGCGCGGCCCGCCCACGACGACGGCGAGGAGGGCGGCGGAGGCGGCAGCGACCGCCGGGGCCCACGGGCGCCCGATCGGCCACGCGGCGGTGGCCTGCCGCTTCCCGACGCCGTGCCGGCCCGGGTCCGCCTGCGGGGGCCGGCGACCCTCGCCGGCGGCGTCGGACGACCCGCGCGGCGCCCCGGCCACGAGCCCGTCCGGCATCCGGCGGGACCCGTGCCGGCGCGCCGAGGCCGCGGCGCCCGCCGCTAGCGGCCGTCACGGTGGCGATCGCCGTCCGCACCCTGGTCCAGGGCGGCCAGCGCGCCGAGGAGATCGGCGAGGCGGTGCGGACCTTCCTGGCCGCCGCCGGGCGCTCGCTCGACCTCGCGCTCTACGACGTGCGGCTCCCGGGCGCCGTCGGCGACGCCGTGGCCGGGGCGCTGCGCGACGCCCACGACCGCGGCGTCGCGGTGCGGCTCGCCTACAACGTCGACGACCACGACGCGAACCGGCCCGGCGGGCTGGCGCCGCCCCTCACCGAGCCCGACCGCGTCGAGGCGCTCCCCTTCGCGACCCGCGCCGTCCCCGGCGAGCCCGACCTCATGCACCACAAGTTCGTCGTGCGCGACGGCGTCGACGTGTGGACGGGCTCGGCGAACTGGACCCTGGACTCCTGGGAGCGGCAGGAGAACGTGATCGTCGTGGCGGAGGGGGCGCCGGGGATCGCGGCGGCGTACGCCACGACTTCGACCAGCTCTGGACCACGCGGCGGGTGGAGGACAGCGGGGACGTCGAGCCGCGCCCGGTGGAGGTCGGCGGGGCGGTCGCCCGCGCCTGGTTCTCGCCCGCCCGCGGCCGGAGCTCTCGCAGCGGATCGCCACGGCGATCGGCCGGGCGCGCACGCGGGTCCGGATCGCCTCGCCGGTGCTCACCGCGGGCCCGATCCTCGGCACGCTGGCCGACATGGTCGCCGACCGGCGGGTGGATCTCGCCGGCGTCGTCGACGCGACGCAGGCCGCGCGGGTCCTCGACCAGTGGGCCGAGAACCCCCAGTCGCACTGGAAGATCCCCTCGCTGCGGGCGATCCTGGCCTCGGGGACTTCTCCGGGAAGCGCTCGACGCCCTACCGACCGGACAGCGTGCGCGACTTCATGCACGCCAAGGTCACCGTCGCCGACGACACGATCTTCGTCGGGCTCCTTCAACCTCTCACACGCGGGCGAGCGCAACGCCGAGAACGTCCTCGAGGTGCGGGACGCGGCGCTGGCCGACCGCCTCGCGGCGTTCATCGACGACGTGCGGGCGCGCTACCCCGACCGCGTGCCGATCGAGGCGGCCGGCGCGCGGCCCTGACGCCGCGCGCCGCGCCGGACGAGGTCGACGACCTCGTCGGGGTCGTCGGTGACTGGAGGAGGTCGAGGTCGGCCGGCGCGATGAACCCGCCGGCCACCAGCCGCTCGCGGATCCAGTCCGTGCAGGCCGGCCCAGTATGCCGCGCCCGACGAGGACGATCGGGAAGTGGCGGATCTTGCCGGTCTGCATCGAGCGCGAGCGCCTCGAAGAGCTCGTCGAGCGTCCCGAAGCCGCCGGGCAGCACGACGAACGCGCTCGCGTAGCGGACGAACATGAGCTTGCGCGTGAAGAAGTAGTGGAAGCGCAGCGCGAGGTCGGCGTAGGGGTTGGCGCCTGCTCGAACGGCAGCTCGATGTTCAGGCCGACCGAGCGCACGCCGGCATCCCGCGCGCCGCGGTTGGCCGCCTCCATCGCGCCCGGCCCGCCGCCGGTGATGACCGCGAAGCCCGCCTCGCCGAGGCGGCGCGCGAGCTCGCGCGCCGGCGCGTACCCGGGCGCGTCCTCGCGACGGCGGCGCGCCGAGCCGAAGACCGAGACCGCCGGCCCGAGGTCCGCCAGCGCCGTGAAGCCCGCGGCGCAGCTCGCGCGCCGACGCGCTCGATCCGCGCCTCGTCGTCGGCGTCGGCCGCGACGAGCGGCACGTCGGCGGCGATGAGCTCCTCGTCGGCGGTACGCGGGGGCGCGCCGTGCGGCGGCTCGGCCACGACGCGGCCTACCGTCGGGCCCGGAGACTCGGCGTCAGGAGGGGGATCGCGCGGTAGCGCTGGCGCAGGATGGCGAAGCCCGGCTTCCGGACGCCGTCATAGGTCACCACCGCCTTCTGGTGCAGCGGCGGCAGCGCCCAGGGATTGCCGCCATCCCAGTCGGGGCGCACCTTGAACTCCTGGAGCGTCCAGTAGAGCGCGCCGGACAGCCACGGGCGGGCGTCATAGGCGTTGAGGTGGTAGGTGATGAATTCGTTCTGGAAGGCGTAGGTGCCCCGCTCCTCCACCGGCCCGTCCCGGTTGGCCTCGGCCCCGAACTCCGTCATGAGGATGGCCTTGCGCGGATAGCAGCGTCGCATCGAGTCGAGGAACGGCCCGAGCAGGTCCCGGTCGGCGATCGCGCCCTCGGGGCCGGTGTACCAGCCGAAGTAGTCGTTGAGCCCGATGACGTCGAGCGGCGCGTAGCTCGGCTGGCATCCGGCCGTCGTCGTTCCGGCCACGGCGAGGCCCACGGGTCGGGTCGGGTCCTCCTGGCGCGCGATGGCGGCCGACTCGCGGATGTACGCGGCCTGGTTGGGTCCGACGGCCGGCGAGAGCTCGTTGGCGATCGACCAGGTGAAGATCGACGGGTGGTTGCGCAGGTCGTCGATCTCGCTGGCCAGCGTCTGGTGCAGGACGTCGCGCAGCGCGACGTTGCCGAGGCGCGGCTCGTCGATCTGGTAGGCCGGGATCTCGCTCCAGACGAGCACCCCGGCCCGGTCGGCGAGCTCCAGGAGCTGCGGGTGCAGCGGGTAGTGGGCGCGCAGGACGTTGCCGCCGAGGTCGCGCAGCAGCGCGATGGTCCGTCGTCGGTAGGCGACGTCGGTGGCGCCGCCGAGGCCCTTCGCGTCCTCGTGGATCGCCGCGCCGCGCAGGCGCGTCACCCGTCCGTTGACCAGGAGCCGGCCGCGGCCGTCGACCTTGACCGTCCGGATCCCGGAGAGCAGGGTGAAGCCGCCGGCCGGGGTGCGCCGTGCGGCGCGCGTGCCGAGCCGCGCGGCGGCGGGGGCGGCCGAGGCGGCGATCCGGGTCCGGTAGAGCTGGGGGCGGCCCGGCCACCACAGGCGCGGGCGGGCGACCCGCAGGGTGCCGGTGAACGTCGCCGTGGCGCCGGGCGGGATCACCTGGTCGGGGCCGAGCGTGAGCGCCGCGCGGCCGAACCGCCCCGTCACGCGGGCCCGCTGGGCGATCGTGGTGACGTTGCGGACCTTCGCCTCGAAGTCGAGGGTCGCCGCCCCGGTGGGCCGGGGCAGGCGGGTGCGCACGGCGACCGGGCCGACGTCGAGGCGGTCGATGCGGCGCAGGTAGACCTCGCGGAGCAGGCCGCCGTAGTTCCACCACCCGCCCGCGGGCTGCCCGCCCGTGTCGAACTCCTCCGGCAGCACCAGCGACTCCGACACGCGCCGGTTGTCGACGCGCACGACGAGACGGTTGACCCCGCGCCGCGAGACCCTGGTCAGCGGGAGGTCGAAGGCGGTGTAGGCGCCGTTGTGCGAGCCGATCGAGCGGCCGTTGAGCCAGACCTGCGCGCGGTAGTTGACCGTCTGGAAGCGCACGGCCCAGCGCAGCGCGGCGCGCGCGTCCGGCAGGCGGAAGTCCTTGCGGTACCACGCGAAGGTGCCGGCGAAGCTCGCCGCCGAGTCGTCGTTCGCGTTCCAGGCGTTCGGCACCGTGACCGGTGACCACCCCGCGGTGCCGCCCTGGGCGTACCAGCGGTCCCGCGTGCCGATCCGGGCGTCGTCCCGGCGGAAGAGCCACGTGCCGTCGAGCAGGCGCCGTCCGTCGGGGCCGTCGACGAAGAGCGGGCCCTTGCGCGGGACGCTCGGCGCCGGGCCTCGCGGGGTCGCCGCGGGGGCGGGCACCGCGCAGGCCAGGGCCAGCGCGAGCGCGCCGGCGGCGGCGAGGGCATGGCGACGTGATCGCATCGGCCGCGACATCGAACACGGCAGGGTAGGCGCAAGTCGCGCCGGACCCCGCAGGTTCGGCGTCGTGGAGCCCGGTCGCGGCCAGGCCGGGTGGCGGGTCAGAAGCGCGCGGGACAGGCGGACTGGCGCGGGATGGGCGCGCCGACCCGTCGCAGGCGCACGGTGAAGCCGGACACGAGGTCGCCCTCGCGCTCCACGCGGACGCACTGGACGACGGGCAGGCGCGAGCCCGCCCGCCACGCGACGCGCGCGGTGCCGGTCGTCGCACCCAGCGCCGCGGTGGTCGAGGGGTCGAGGCGCAGGATTCGCACCGCGCCCGGCGTCGCGACGCGGCGGACGATGGCCCGCGTGCGCGTCACGCAGGCCGGTTGCGCCCGACAGCCGGCGACCGCCGCGGCGGCGGCATCGACGTCCCCGGCGGCCTGCGCCGCGACGAGGTGCTCGACCTCGCTGCGCTCGGCGGCGTTCGCGCTCAACACCCGGGCGACGCCGGCGCTGACGAGCACGAACAGCACGCCGACGGTGACGATCACGGCGATGCGGGCCGGGCGGGACACGGCGGAGCATGATGGCGGGCCGGGCGCCGGGGGCGCGGTTCCGGCCGGCGGCGCCCCGGGTAAGCTGCCGCCGCGTGCGCAAGTTCCTCTACATGCCGTTCGGGATCGTCGCCGGCATCGTGGCCGGCCGGCTGTCGCGGCAGCTCGTCGACCGGCTGTGGGCGTCCGCGGCCCAGGAGCCCGGCCCGCCGTCGCCGCGCAGCGGCGAGGCGACGGTGCCCAAGGTCGTGGCCGCGGCCGCGCTCGAGGGCGCGACGTTCGCGGCCACCAAGGCCGCGGTCGACCGCGCGACGGCGTCGGGCTTCCAGCGCTTCTTCGGCGTGTGGCCGGAGAAGACCCGCGCCGAGAAGCAGGCCGAGCAGGACCGCAAGGACGCCGAGAAGGCGGCCAAGCGGTTGGAGAAGACGCTGAAGCGGTAGTCAGGCCGGGCGGGCCGTCCGCCGGCGGCGCGGAGGCGGGGTCGCGAGCAGGCCGTCGAGCAGTCGATCGAGCGACGCCCCGACCTCGGCGCGCGCGGCGACGACGTCGTCGGCGCGGGCGACGAACAGCCCGGCCTCGTCGAGCGCGCCGAGGAGCATGTGCGCGAGCGGCTTGACGGGCTGGGGCGGGAGCTGGCCCACCTCGACCGCCGCGCCGAGCGTGGCCTCGATGATGCCGAGGCCGTGGCGCTCGGCGATCTCCCGCCAGCGCTCGTACCCGAGCACGGCGGGGGCGTCGATGAGGCCGATGCGCTGGATCGCCGGGTCGAGGCAGGCGTCGAGGAACGCGCCGGCGCTGAGCCGGAGGGCGTGCGCCGGATCGCGGGCTCCGGCCGCGATCGCGCCGAGGTCGTCGACGAGCTCCCGCTCGAGATCCTCGTAGACCGCCGCGAAGAGGTCCTGCTTGTCCGCGAAGTGGTGGTAGAGCGCGCCTCGCGTCAACCCGGCCGCGCGGACGATCTCCTCCGTGCCGACGCCGGCGTAGCCCCGTTCGCCGAAGAGCGAGCGGGCGGTGGCGAGGAGCGCGGTCCGCGTCGCGGCGGACTGCGCGGCCTGGCGGCTCGGTGGCGGGTCGTCGCGGTTGACAGTCATACGCCCTGTATGTTAGATACATTCTGCCTGTACGTACACCCCGGCCTCGGAGACCGCACATGACCGCCGCCCCCACCGCCTTCGACCACGAGCTCGACGCCGCGCTCGGCCCCGCGCACGAGGTATCCACGCCGCTCGGAACGCTGCGCGTGCGCGAATCCGGTCCACGGGACGGCGACCCGCTGCTCTTCGTGCACGGCGCGCTCGTCGACGGCGCCCTCTGGCGGGGCGTCGTCCCGCCGCTGGCCGCCGCCGGACATCGCTGCCTCGTGCCGGACCTGCCGCTCGGGGCGCACGTCGTGCCGATGCCGGCCACCAGCGACCTCAGCCCGCCCGGCATCGCCGATCTCCTTGCGGCGCTGCTCGACGCGCTCGAGGCGCCGCGCGTCACCGTGGTGGGGAACGACACCGGCGGCGCCATGAGCCAGGTGCTCCTCGCGCGCCACCCGGAGCGGGTCGCGCGGCTCGTGCTCACGAACTGCGACGCGTTCGAGGCCTTTCCTCCGGCGGTCGTGAAGCCGCTCTTCTGGGCGATGTCGACCGGGCCGACGGCGTGGCTCGCCCTGGAGCCGATGCGGATCCGCGCCCTGCGACGGCTCCCCATCGCCTTCGGGCTGCTGACCCACCGCACGATCCCGCACGCCGTGACCGACCGCTGGATCGCGGCGGCGCGCCGCCCGGCGACCCGCCGGGACCTCGTCCGCTTCGCCCACGGCGTGAGTCGCCGCCACACCCAGGCCGCCGCGGAGCGCTTCGGCGCCTATGAGGGCCCGGTGCTCATCGCGTGGGGCGCGGACGACATCGTCTTCCGGCCCGCCCTGGCCCAGCGCCTCGCCGCCGCGTTCCCGCACGCGCGGAGCGTCAGCATCCCGGACGCCCGGACCTTCGTGATGGAGGACCAGCCGGACCGTCTCGCGCAGGCGATCGGCGGCTTCCTGGCCGACACGGCCGAGGCCGGGGGCGGGCGGGCCGCCGCGGCCTGACGCCCGCGGGCTCACGCCGCCCCGCCCCCGCCGCCGCGCAGCACGAACCCGCGCTCGGCCAGCTCGCCGAGCGCGTCCTCGAAGGCCGCGAAGTCCCGCGCCGTGAGCAGCGTCGACCGGCCGGCCGGCCGGCCCGCCGGCGCGCACCCAGCGCCGCAGCACGGGCGCGCCGGCGCGCTCCTCGGCGCCTCGGCGAGCAGCGTCGAGCAGGATCGGCGAGCTCGCGGCCGGTGGTCGAGCTGGCCCGAGAGCAGCGTCAGCGGGTCGACGTCGAGCGTCGGCGCAGAGCTCGTCGTCGCTCAGGCCCAGCAGGTCCATCAGCTCCGCGCGCTCGTCGGCGTGGCGCAGCCGGATCGGCCACGCCGCGGACGCGGCCTCAGAACAGCTGGTTCTCGCCGCCGAAGACCTCGCGACACCGAGCCGTCGGTGAAGATCTGGCGGATCGAGTTGGTCAGCAGCTCGGCGCACGACAGCACGCGGACGTTGTCGGGCGCGCCCGTCGCGCAGCGGGATCGTGTCGGTGACGACGATCTCCTCGAAGCCGGCGGCCGCGAGGTTCTCCCAGGCGTTGCCGGAGAACACGCCGTGCGTGGCGGCGGCGTAGACCCGCGCGCGCGCCCTCGTCGAGCACGGTCTGCGCGGCGGCCTCGCAGCGTGCCGGCGGTGTCGATGAGGTCGTCGACGATGAGCGCGGTCTTGCCCTTCACGTCGCCGATCACGTAGCCGATCTCGGCGACCTGCTGGGCCGGGCGCTCCTTGTTGAGGATCGCGAGCTCCGCGCCGATCTTCGCGGCGAACTTCTTGTTCAGCTTCACGCGGCCGGCGTCCGGCGCGACGACGACGAGGTCCTCGAGCCCCTGGTCGGCGAAGTACTGGGTGAGCATGAACAGCGCGGTCATGTGGTCGCATCGGCTTCTGGAAGAAGCCCTGGATCTGGCCGCTGTGGAGGTCCATCGTGAGGATCCGGTCGATCCCCGCGCGCCTCGAGCATCCGGGCGACGAGCCGGGCGCGTGATCGGCTCGCGCGGCGCGGACTTCTTGTCCTGGCGCGAGTACCCGTACCACGGGGTGACGGCGATGACGCGGTGCGCGGAGCCGCCGATCGCGGCGTCGATCATCGACGAGCAGCTCCATCAGCGCGTCGTTCGCGCTCAGCCCGAGCGCCGGGTTGCCGCAGATCGGCTGGACGATGAAGACGTCGGACCCGCGGATCGACTCGTCGTAGCGGCAGTAGACCTCGCCGTTGGAGAACGTCTTCAGCGTGACGCCGCCGAGCTCCACGCCGAGCTTCCCCGCGATCCGGCCGGCCAGCGCGGGGTTCGCGCGGCCCGAGAAGAGCATGAGCCGCTTGTCGTAGCCGATGTCCAGGTGGGTCCGGACGGGACGGGGCTCGAGCGTGCTCATCGCCGCGGCGAGTCTACGCCGGGGGGGTGACGTCTCGGGACGGGTCGTGCTCACGCGCCGCGCGCCTCCTCGGCCTCGCGCGCGCGCCGCTCCGCGAAGCCCTCGACGTTGGCCTGTCGCTCGCGGGCGATGCCGAGCGCTCCCGGCGGGACGTCCTCGGTGATGACGGAGCCGGCCGCGGTCCACGCGCCGTCGCCGACCTCCACCGGCGCGACGAGCGAGACGTCGACCCCGCCCTTCACGTCCGAGCCGATCGTCGTGCGGTGCTTGCGGGCGCCGTCGTAGTTCGCGGTGATGGTCCCGGCGCCGAGGTTCGAGCCCTCGCCGACGTCGGCGTCGCCGAGGTAGGAGAGGTGCGGGACCTTCGTATCGCGGCCGACGTCGGAGTTCTTCACCTCGACGAAGGTCCCGACCTTCGCACCCTCGTGGATCACGGTGCCGGGGCGGAGGTAGGCGAACGGCCCGACGCTCGCGCCGGCGTGGACCTCGGCCTCGACGAGGTGGGAGTGCCGGACCGTGGCCTCCTCCCCGACGAGCGCGTCGCGGAGCGTGGAGAAGGACCCGATCCGCGCGCCCCCCGCCACGCGGGTGGTGCCGTGGAGCGCGGTGAAGGGCTCGATGACCGCGTCGGCGCCGATCTCGACGCCGGCGTCGATCACCGTGGCCGCCGGGTCGACGATCCCGGCGCCGGCCGCGAGGTGCCGGGCCGAGATCCGCGCCTGCGCGAGGGCCCGGACCTCGGCGAGCTGGGCGCGATCGTTGACGCCGAGCGTGACGGCCGCGTCGTCGGTCCTGGTCGCGGCCACCGCGTGGCCGGCGGCCCGCAGCACCGGCAGGACGTCCGGCAGGTAGTACTCGCCCTGCGCGTTGTCGGCCCGGACCTCGTCGAGGGCCGCGAGCAGCGCCGACCCGGCGAAGGCGAAGATGCCGGTGTTCACCTCGCGCAGGGCCAGGATCTCCGGCGTCGCGTCGGTCGGGTCCTTGGTCTCGACCACGCGCTCGACCGAGCCGTCGGCCGCGCGGAGCACGCGCCCGTACCCGGCCGGGTCGTCCAGCTCCATGGTCAGCATCGTGGCCGCGGCGCCGCCCGCCTCGTGCGCCGACACGAGGCTCGCGATCGTCGCCGCGCGGACGAGCGGGACGTCGCCGGCGAGCACGACGACGGGCGCGGCGGGATCGATCTCGTCGGCGGCCGCCCTCACGGCGTCGGCGGTCCCGCGCGGCTCGGCCTGGACCGCGAGCGCCACGCCGTCGGGCAGGATCGGCGCGAGCGCGCGCTCGGGCCCGCCGACCAGCACGACCCGGCGCGCGCCGGCCTCGAGCGCGGCGGCGACCGGCCACAGCGCCATCGGCCGCCCGCAGATCTCGTGCAGCACCTTCGGCGTGGCCGAACGCATGCGCGTGCCCTGCCCCGCGGCGAGGACGATGACGACCGGCGCGGCCACGGACGGATCGTAGACGGGTGGGCCGGGAGGCGCCCGGCCGGAGCCTAGAATCGCGGTGGCCCTGGGGGGTCGTCTAACCGGCAAGACTCCGGCCTTTGGAGCCGGCTATCGGGGTTCGAGTCCCTGCCCCCCAACTGTGGAGCGAACGACCCGGCGGCGCACGGGTGGTCCTCCGCACGTTTCCGCTGACATGCACGGGAAACGTGAAGCGGAGTGCCGGATGCCCGCAGGGCGCCGCGGGTCCTGAAGCCAATCGCCGGTCCCGTTCGAACGCGATCGATCGTCAGGCGCGGAACACGAGGCCGCGGCCCGAGTCGAGAATCTGGTGTGATGACGCGATGCCGCTTCGCTTCAGGCTCGGCGAGCCGAGCCGCTGGGACGCCCTCCACCACCGGCTGCCGACCCGCGTGCACTGGCCGCTCGACGGCGCCGCCATCGCGGCCGATCGCCCGAGCTACCGCGCGTGGCTCGGGGCCCGCCGCTGGGATGCCGCCGGCGGCGGGAACGGCCGCGAGACCGTGATCCGCGCCCGCCCCCTGCGCGGCGCGCCGATGCTGCTGCGCAACGAGACCGCGGACGCGTGGGCCCTGGCGTCCGCGCTGCTGCATCCGCTCCATCGACCGCCGCCCGGCCTCGTCCCGGCCGACGCCCGGCTCGTGCTCGACATCGGCGCGAACATCGGCCTGACGATGGCCGACTTCGCGGAGCGGCACCCCCGGGCCCGCGTCATCGGCGTCGAGATGGTGCCCGACAACGCCCGGCTGTGCCGACGCAACGTGGCGCCCTGGGCCGACCGCTGCACGGTCGTGCAGGCCGCGGCGTGGCCACACGACGGCCGCGTCAGCTTCGACCCGCGCACCGACGTGCTGAGCTTCCGGGTCGCGGACGGTGCCGAGGAGACGCCGCGCGGCGGCACGGTGACCGCACCGGCGGTCTCGCTCGACGCCCTCCTCGCCGCCCATGCGCCGTCGGGCCAGGCGGTCGACCTCCTCAAGCTCGACGTCGAGGGCGCCGAGGCCGTCCTCCTCACCGAGGCCACCGGCTGGGCGCGGCGCGTGCGGGTGATCTCCGTCGAGGTGCATCCGCCCTATTCCGTGGCCCGCTGCATACGCGACCTCGCGGCCCTCGGCTTCGACGCGCGGCCCGATCCGCGCTTCCGCGGCTATCCCGGCGAAGGGATGCCGCCGGTGATCGGCGTCCGGCGGGTCGTGTCCGGGCGGCGCGGGCTCGGCGGGCGTGGCGCGCCGGCCGCTCGGCCGGCGCGCCCATCCGCCATAGCCGGCGGATGACCGCGCACGTCAGCGCCGCGCGGGCGGCGTCCGGTCTCCGCCCGGCCTGACGCGCCTCAGGGTGTGGCCGGGGTCAGCGCCCCGCGGATCGCCGCCGGGGTGAGCGGATCGGCGAGCGCGGCGGCGGCGTCGGCCGGGGTGTCGAGGTCGCGCTCGGCCCGCAGCAGGCCGACCGCGAGATCGGCCTGCCGCGCGACGCCCAGCGTCAGCGCCATCACCTCGTCGGTGCCCCAGGCCCCGGGCGGCAGCGCGAAGAGATCCCGGCGCGGCGCGGGCAGGGCGATGAGGTAGTAGCCGCCACCGAGCGCCGGGCCGATCGCGACGTCGCAGCCGGCCGCGAGGTCGGCCAGCGCCGCCGCGGCGTGCGCCGGGGCGAGCGCCGGCAGGTCGGTGCCGACGACGAGCAGCGGCGCCGGCGCCGCCGCGTGGACCCGCTCGGCCGCCGTGGCGATCGCGGCGCCGAGGTCCTCCCCCGCCTGCGGCACGAGCGCAACGCCGGGCGGGGCGAGCGCCTCGACCTCGCCGAGGGCGTCGGGCGGATCGACGGCCACGTAGGCGGCCCCGGGCGCGACGTCGGCGGCCCACCGCGCCGCCCGGGCGACGAGCACCGCCTGGAGGCGCGCGCAGCCATCCGGGCCGAGCAGCGGCTCGAGGCGGGGCTTCGCCGGGCCCGGGCGGGGCGCCCGCGCCATGACGAGCGCCGCCGCCGGAGGATCGCTCACGACGCGTCGAAGCGGTACACGAGCCCCGGCGGCGCCGGGGGATCGGCGGCCAGCGCCGGCGACGCCGCGGCGAGCAGCGCGGCGAACGCGGCGGTGCTCTCCCCCATGAGCCGCACGAGCTCCTCGACCGGCGTGGGCTCCTCCGGCCGCACCCCGTTGGCATAGTCGGTGACGAAGCCGGCGAGGGCGAAGGGCACCTCGAGCTCCCCGAAGAGCACCGTCTCGGGCCCGCCGGTCTGGGAGACGGCGCTCACGCCCGCCGCGGCGAGCTGCGCGATCTCGCTGCGGGTGTTGAAGCGCGGGCCGTCGACGTGCCCGTAGACGCCGCCGTCCCGCACCGTGACGCCGGCCTCCTCGCCGGCCGCGAGCAGCGCCGCCCGGACACCGGCGGAGAACGGCCCGTCGTGGATCCAGTGGCCGCGTCCCGGCCCGCCCGGCGCCGCGAACATCGTGCACACCGAGCCGTCCGGCAGGCGGTTGACCGGGAAGTGGAGGTCGTCGAACACCACGATCGAGCCGAGCGGCAGCGCGGGGTCGACCGCGCCGCACGCCGTGCAGCCGACCACCGCCCCGACCTCCGCGTCGGCCAGCGCCCACGCGTTGGCCTGGAAGGTCACGTGGTTCGACAGCCGCGCGTGACCCTCCCCGTGGCGGGAGACGTGCACGACGTCGGCTCCGGCGAGCCGTCCCGCGGTGAGCCGGACGGCGCCGAACGGCGTCTCGACCTCGCCCGTCTCGGCGTCCTCGAAGTCGGGGAGCGCGTAGGTCCCGGACCCCGTGACGACTCCGACCGGCCGCGCGCGCACAACGCGCCATGGTAGATAGGCTCCGTTCGTCCCGTCGCCGCCACGGAGGAGCCGTCCCGCCATGCGCCGCCTCGCCCTCGCCGTCGCGCTGTCCGCCCTCGCCCTCGCCGCCGTGCCCGCGACGGCCGGCGCCCACACCCCGTTCGGGCACCCGTGCACCGCGCAGGACGGCGTGCGCTTCTGCCCGACCGTCGACCTCGCCGACCGCGTCCCGAGCTGGGACGGCACGCCGATCGACGTCGACGTGACGCTGCCGCCCGAGGGCGAAGGCCCGTTCCCCGCGATCGTGATGATCCACGGCTGGGCGGGGAACAAGGGGGCGTACGAACGCACCACGCCGGCGGGCTACGACAACCTGAGCTTCGCCCTGCGCGGCTACGCGGTGCTCAACCTCTCGATGCGCGGCTTCGGTCGCTCGTGCGGGACGCCGGAGTCCCGGACGAGCCCCGGCTGCGACCGCGGCTGGACCCACCTCGGCGACCAGCGCTACGAGCTGCGCGACGTGCAGCACCTCCTCGGGCTGCTGGCGGACGAGGGCCTGGTGCGCTGGTCGGCGGGCGCCACCGGCGGCTCCTACGGCGGCGGGACGAGCCTCGGGCTGGCCTACCTGCGCGACCGGATCCGCCTGCCCGACGGGAGCTTCCGCCGCTGGCGGAGCCCCGACGGCCATCCGCTGCGCATCGCCGCGGCGTGGCCGATCCTCCCGTGGTCCGACCTCGTCAGCGCGCTCGTGCCCAACGGCCGCTTCCTCGACGATCGCCCCGGCACGGCGCGGCTGAGCCGCTTCCCCGTCGGCGTGCCGATCGAGAGCTACACGAACGGCCTCTACCTCTCGGCGGTGGCGCGCGGGTTCGTCGCGCCGCAGGGCGTGGACCCGGGCGCCGACCTCACCACCTGGCAGCAGGCGGTGAACGCCGGCGAGCCGTTCGGGCCGCAGGTGAACGGCTACCTCGACGAGATCGCGCGCTTCCACGGCGGCTACGGCATCCCCGGCCGCCCGGCGCCGCTCCTGCTGCAGTCCGGCTGGACGGACGACCTCTTCCCGCCGCGAGAGTCGCTGCGCTCCTACGTCTCCCTGCGCCGGCGGTTCGGGCCCGGGTTCCCGGTGTCGCTGCAGCTCGGCGATCTCGGGCACTCGCGCGGCTCCTCGCGTGCGAACGTCGGCGCGGAGTTCCGCCCGCAGGGAACCGCCTTCCTCGACCGCTGGCTGCGCGGCATCCCGGGTGGCCCGGCGGCGGGATCGGTGAGCGCCTTCGCCCAGACCTGCCCCGACCCCGCGCCGGAGGAGGGGCCGTTCACCGCGCGCTCCTGGGGCCGGCTCGCCGACGGCGAGATCGCCTTCGGGGACGGCTCGGTGCGCACGATCCCCTCGACCGGCGGCGACCCGCTGATCGGCCGGGCCTTCGATCCGATCTTCGGCACGAGCGACGCCTGCAAGGTGATCCCCGCGCAGCTGTCGCCCGGCACGGCGACCTACGAGACGACGAGCCCGGGCGTGCTGATGCTCGGCCTGCCCGAGGTCCGCGCTCGGGTCGCCACGACGGGCTCCGGCGGGGAGATCGCGGCGCGGCTGTGGGACGTCGCGGACGGGCAGCAGCGGCTGATCAGCCGGGGGATCTACCGCCTGCGCGACGACCAGCACGGCCGCATCCGCTTCCAGCTGAACGGCAACGGCTATCGCTTCGGGGCGGGCCACACGATCAGGATGGAGCTGGCCCCCAACGACGCCGGGCAGTACCGCAAGAGCAACAGCGCGTTCGCGGTCGACGTCTCGCACGTGAAGATCACGCTGCCGACACGCGCCGCGCCCTGAATCGCGCGCGCCGCCGGCGCGCGACCGGCGCGCGCGACCGGCGACGTCGGATACCGTGCCCGCGCCCGACTCCCCGCCCCAGGAGCCCGATGCCCGCATGCGCCGATACGTCCTCGCCCTGACCGCCACCACCGCCGTGGCGCTGGCCGCCGCGCCGACCGCGCTCGCCGGCACGACGCTTGCCCCGTTCGGCAACGCCTGCGGCCCGCAGGGCGGCGTGCGCTTCTGCCCGGCGACGACGCTGGCGCAGCGCGTGCCGACCTGGGATCGCACGCCGATCGACGCCGACGTGACGCTCCCCGCGAGCGGCCGCGGCCCCTGGCCGACGATCGTCATGCTGCACGGCTACGGCAACACCAAGACGGACTTCGAGCACGGCGGGGACTACTCGAACACCGGCTTCGCGCGACGCGGCTACGCCGTGCTCAACCTCACCGCCCGCGGCTTTGGCCGTTCGTGCGGCCAGACCGGCGGCGACTTCCGGACCAGCCCCGGCTGCGCCAAGGGCTGGGTCCACCTCGCCGACCAGCGCTACGAGGCGCGCGACGTGCAGACCCTGCTCGGAAAGCTCGTCGACGAGGGCATCGCCAAGCCGTCGGCGCTCGCCGCGACCGGGATCTCCTACGGCGGGGGCCAGAGCATGGAGCTCGCCTTCCTGCGTGACCGCATCCGGCTGCCGAACGGCCGCTTCGCGCCGTGGCGCAGCCCGAAGGGTGTCCGGCTGCGCATCGCCGCGGCCTGGCCGCGCTGGCCGTGGTCGGACCTCGTGAGCGCGCTGACGCCCAATGGCCGCTTCGTCGACTTCCGCCCCTTTGGCTCCGGCGACAGCCGCGGGCCGGTCGGGGTACCGATCGTGAGCTACATCGACGGCCTCTACGTCCTCGGCAACACCAAGGGCTACTACACCGCGGCGGGCGTCGATCCGCGCGCCGACCTCGCGGGCTGGCGGCAGCTGACCGCCGCCGGCGAGCCCTACACCGCCGCGGCGAAGCGCGCGCTCGACGAGATCTACCGCTATCACGGCGCCTACGCGATCGGCGGCCGTCCGGCACCGCTGCTCATCGAGCAGGGCTGGACCGACGACCTCTTCCCCAGCACCGAGGGCGTCAAGGTCTACAACTACGTGCGCGGCCTGAAGCGCCGCGACTTCGTGTCGCTGCAACTCGGCGACCTCGGCCACAACCGGGGCTCGAACAAGGCGGACACCGGCACCTTCGACCAGCGGCGCGGCATCGCCTTCCTCGACCGCGTCCTGCGTGGCCGCCGCGGCGGCCCGCGCGACGGCGAGGTCAGCGCCGGCCTGCAGACCTGCCCGAAGCCCGCGCCCGCCGGCACGCCGTTCGTGGCCCGCTCCTGGGCGGCGCTCCACCCGGGCGCGGTGCGCCTCGGCGCGCGCGGCGGGCAGACGATCGACTCCGCGGGCGGGGATCCGTCGGTGGCCAAGGTGTTCGACCCGATCACCGGCACGAGCGACACCGGCGCGACCGACGCGTGCACCACCGTGGCCGACGCGCGGGAGCCGGGGACGGCGGTCGCCCAGGCGCGGAGCCGGGGCTTCACGCTGCTCGGCCGACCGACCGTCCGCGCCCAGATCCGCACGAGCGGCCGCTACGGCGAGATCGCCGCGCGCCTGTGGGACGTCGCGGGCGGCCGGCGGCTGCTCGTGGCCCGCGGCGTGTACCGCCTGCGCGACAACCAGCGGGGCGCGCTGGTCTTCCAGCTCAACGGGAACGGCTACCGCTTCCCGGCCGGGCACGTCGCTCGCGTGGAGCTGCTCGGCAGCGACGCGCGCTACTACCGCAAGAGCAACGGGCGCTTCACGGTGCGGGTCACCAAGCTCGCGGTCGAGCTGCCGACGCGCGAGCGGGCGGGGACGCACGGCGTCGTCCGCCCGGTGCTCGCGCGTTAGGCGTCGTGTTGCCGAGCCCGGGCGCCCGGCCCGGAGCTACTCCGGCAGCATCGCGACCACGCGCGCCGGGCCGGCACTCCCCCGCTTGACCTTGAGCGGGAACGCCGCGACCTCGAACCCGTGCGCCGGCAGCGCGCCGAGGTTCACCAGGCGCTCGATCTGGCAGTAGGCGCGGTCGCACTGGTGGGCGGCCCAGAACACGCCCGGCGTCCCGGCCGCCTTCGCCGCCTCGGCCTGGAGGTGCAGCGGCGCGTCCCAGCCCCACGCGTCGATGCCCATGAGCCGAATCCCACGGTCGTGGAGCCACACCGTCGCCTCGGCGCTGACGCCAGGGCCCCGGGCCACGTAGTCCGGCTCGCGGTAGAACGCGTCGCGCCCCGTGCGCACGAGGACGATCTCGCCGGCGCGCAGCTCGTGGCCGATCCGCGCGAGCTCCGACTCGACGTCCGCGACCGTGAGCGCGTCGCCGTCCGCCTTCGCCGTCGCGTCGAGCACGACGCCGGGACCGTGGAACCAGGCCAGCGGGAGCTCGTCGATGGTCGCGGCCGGCGCGCCCTCGACCGTCGAGTTGTAGTGCCACGGCGCGTCGACGTGCGTCGTGTTGTGCGTCCCGAGCCGCGTGAAGGTCTCCACCGCCCAGCCCTCCCCGTCGCGGAGCAGCGCCCGCGGGACGCCGAGCAGGGTCTCGACGTCCGCGGCGCCTCGCGCGTGATCGGCGTACTCGAGGTCCGTGCGCAGGAGGTCGGGGAGCTCGGCCGGGCCGGCCTCGATCGTGGCGGAGAGGTCGACGTACCTCATCGGCGGGCATCCTCGCAGGCGGCCCGCACGGCGGCGAAGGACGGGCGGTCGCCGGGGCCCGTGCTCCGATGGATCCAGCGGACCCGCCCGTCGGCGGCCACGACGACGTCCCCGCCGAGCTGCAGGGTGTCCGATCCGATCCGCTCGATCCGCCGCCCGCGCCGCAGGAGATCCGCGTAGCGCGCCCACACGCGCGGATCGAGCCAGACCCGCGCCACCGAGCCGCGCGCGAAGCCGAAGGCGGCGTAGGTGGCGCGCTCGGGGTCGGTGTAGAGCTCGACCTCGAGACCGAGCCGGTCGCGGTAGCGCCGCAGGACCTCCGGCGGCTCGAAGCCGATCGCGGCGATGCGCACCGCCAGCTCCTCCCGTCGCCCAGCCACCTCCACGAGGTGCTCGCGGCAGGGCAGTCAGCCGAGATGACGGAGGAAGACGAGCAGCGTCGCCTCGCCGCGGAACGCGCCGAGGGCGACGGGCGACCCGTCAGCCGCCAGCAGCCGGAGCCCGCCCGGCAGCGGGTCGCCGACCTCCACGGTGCGCTGCGCCGGCGCCCGGGGCACCGTGGTCAGCCGCGGCCGGACGGCCGCTCGCGCGGGACGCGACCGGCCTCGGCGCCCTTCTCGGTGGCCGGCCCGCGCGGCGCGGCGATGCCGAGCACGCGCATCGCCTTGAGCCCGAGCGAGAGCTTCTCGCGACCGTCGGTGGACCCGACGTCGAGCCCCGAGAGCTCCCGCGCCCGCTCGAGGCGGTAGCGCACGGTGTGGCGGTGGGTGAAGAGCTTCGCGGCGGTGGCCTGCACGTTGCCGTCGCAGTCGAGGAACGTCTCCAGGGTGCCGACGAGGTTCGTCTCGTACTGCTCGTCGTAGGCGACGAGCGGCTCGACCGTGTCGGCGTAGAACCGCCGCAGCTCGGCCGGGTCCTCGCTCATCGCCCGCAGGACGAGGCGGTAGGCCCCGGTGTCCTCGAAGGCCAGCAGCGCCCGCTCCTCCTCCCCCTCGACGACGTTCGCGGCGAGCAGCGCCTCCTTGCCGGCGCGGGGAAGCTCCGCCGGATCGGCCGCGTGGCGGCTGCGGCCGATGGCGAAGGAGAAGCCGGGCAGTCCCGCCTCGAGCTCGCGGAGCACGGTCTGCGCGACGCGCCGGCCGGCCTCGCCGTCGGGGTCCGGGACGACGATCGTGATCTCGCCGGCGTCCTCCTCGGCCGGCGCGCTCACCGCTCCCGGGGCGGCGGAGCGCGCGCCCCGGTCCGCGATCGCCAGCAGGCGCGGGCGCCAGTCGTCCTCGGCGGGCACGTGCGGATGGGCGCGGGCCACGACCACGCTCGTTCCGGACCCGAGGTCGAGGCCGAGCTCCTCGCCGCGCGCCACGAGGTCGGCGGGGTCCGGGATCCCGCCCGCCAGCGCCGCGCGGAGGAACGCCGTGGCGGCCGCCGCGGACGCACGCTCGGGAGCCCGCACCCGCTCGACCTCCGAGGCCACGAGCGTGGTGACGAGACGCTGGACCGCCGGAGAGGGCTCGCCGGAGCGGCAGCGCATCCGGAGTTGCCCGACGACCGCCTCGGCCACCCGCAGCTCGATCGTGCGCACGTCGTCGCCGTCGCGCATGAGCGAGCGCTCGTCCGCCGGGCTCCGGGCGGCGACGGCGAGCACCGCGCTCGTGTGGTCGATCAGGACGAGGCTGGCGTCGAGCGCGCGGGCGGCGGCGCGAACCACCTCGGGCAGGCCCGCGCCGTCCTCCACCGCGCTGGTGATGGACTCCAGCGCGTCGAGATCCGGCACGTGGGCGGGCGGGCCGGCGGGCGGGGACATGACCGCCCAGTGTACGAGCGCGGGCGCGCCCGGCGCTCACGACGGACCGCCGGCGGCCGGGCGACGGGAGCTTGCCGCACCGCGCCGGCCTGGGGGATACTCGTCCGGCGATGTCGCAGGAGGGCGTGGACCTGATCGAGCGCGGCTTCGAGCTGGTGCTGAGCGGCGACCTGGCCGCTTTCGACGACTTCATGACCCCGGACGTGGTGATGGTTCAGCCGCCCGAGGTCCCCGACGCCAAGCGCTACGAGGGTCCCACCGCGATGGCCGAGGCGATGGCGGACTGGCCGGCCCAGTGGGAGGACTTCCGCATGGATCTCCTGGAGGTCGTCGACGCGGGCGGCGACGTGTACGTCAGCGTGACGCGGCACCGCGGACGCGGGCGCGAGAGCGGGATCGACATGGACTTCGAGGTCTTCTACGTCCATCGCCTCCGCGACGGAAAGCTGGCGCGACTCGAGATGTTCCTCGGCCGCCAGCAGGCCTTCGAGGCCGCGGGGCGCCCGGAGTAGGCGTCGCCGCCCTCGAGGGCCCCTTCGGCCTACCCGAAGACCTGCGGCCAGTAGTAGATGACGGCGCCGCCCGCGGCGACGCCGATGCCGAGCACCGCGGCGAGCACGTAGAGCGAGAGGAACCCGGCGGCGAGCCGCTCCCACACGCGCGAGTACGACTGCGCGGCCGGGACGACGATGAGCCACGCGAAGGCCGCGAGGCCGAAGACGGCCGCGCAGGCGAGGACCAGGTTCGTGATCGCCGTGTTGCTCATGCCGGGGCCTCGCGATTCTGACGCATGAAGGCGACGACGAGCGCCACGATCGCGCAACCGGAGTACACCGCGGCGCCGAGACCCCACCCGCCGAGCACGTCCGAGAGCCAGTGGACGTCGAGATAGACGCGGGACAGCCCGACCGCCGCCGCGAGGACGAGCGCCACGACGATCGTCGCCGTCTGCGCCGCCAGGCCCGGGACGGCATGGCGCAGGGCGACCGCGACCGCCACGAACGCGACGGAGTGGACCGCGTGCCCGGACGGATAGGCCGCCCCGGCCGCCTCGACGAGACCGTCCGGCGGGCGCTCGCGCCCGAACGCGGTCTTGGCCAGCGGCGAGAGGGCGAAGGCCAGCGCCGTGCCCGCCCCGAGGGCCCAGGCCTCGAGCGCGTGGCGGCGGCCGGCGAGCCAGGCGACGGCCAGCGCGGCCACCGGGAGCGCGACCACGGTCAGCCCGAGCGCGGTGACGAGCTTGGCCAGATCGATGCCCCACGAGGTGTGCACCCGGGCGACGAGGTCGGCGGCCGCGGTGTCGCCGACGGGCGTGCGTCCCTCCGCGACGGCGACCCCGCAGGCGACGAACCCGAACAGCCCGACGCCGCCGACCGCGAGCAGCGTGGTCAGCTCGAGGCCGAGGTGCCCGGGCGTGATCCGGTCGCGCACGAACCGGGCCGGGCCCTCGAGCGCCCGCGCCGCCGGGAGCACGGCCCGCCGCCACACCGCGCGCGCCGCCCGGACGAAGGGGCGGAGCAGGGGCCGTCGCTCCCAGGCGTCGAGGATCCCCCCGAGCCGGTCGCGGTTCTCCGCCACCCGCAGCCAGCGGTAGGCGGCGATCGCGCCGACCACCACCGCGACGGCCGTCCCGAACGCGAACGCGCCCTGCTTGGCAAACGCGAGCAGCCGGTCGAACGACTTCCAGAACACGTAGCCGAGCACGCTGAACGTCGTCGCCCACAGGCCGGCGCCGATCACGTCGTAGGGCAGGAAGCGGCGGAACGGCATCCGGGAGGCCCCGGCGACGAACGGGGCGAGCGCCCGCACGAGCCCGATGAAGCGCCCGATGAGGATCGTCGCGCCCCCGTGGCGCGCGAAGAACCCCTCGACCGACTCGAGCCGGGCCGGGGTGATCTGCAGCCCTCGTCCGTAGCGCAGCAGGACGTCGCGACCGAGCCGGTGCCCCAGCCAGTAGGAGGTGACATCGCCGGCCACCGCGGCGAACCAGACGATCGCGATCAGCACGAAGAGGTCGATCTCGCCCTGCCCGGCCACGAGCCCGCCGACCATCACCGCGCTCTCGCCCGGGGCGACGAGTCCGACGAACGCCCCGGTCTCGAGGAAGGCGAGCACGCCGACCAGGAGATAGGTCCACGTGCCCAGCGTCTGGCCGAGATCGCGGATGAGCTTCTCGAGGTTCGGCGGATGGACGAGGCCGGAGCCGTAGACGGCGAAGCCCGCGATCGCGACGAGGGCGAGGATGCGCCCCTCCCAGCCGAATCGCCGCCAGCGCCAGGCCAGCAGCGCGGCGAGGACCACGGCGACCCCGAGCGGGAACGGCTTCACGCCGGCTCCTCCGCGGCCGGCCTCGGGGCCGCCCAGGCGGCGTCGACCGGCGCGCAGGCCACCGGCGCGGGATCGCGACCGGCCAGCGCGACGGCGGCCGTCTCGGCCCGGCGGGGCCCGTCCGCTCCCAGGAAGAGGCCGAACACCGTCGGCCCCGAGCCGCTGACCATCGCGTGGTCCGCGCCGGCCGCCAGCGCGCCCTCGAGCGCCCGCCCGATCGATGGGCAGAGCGCGGCGGCCGCGGGCTGGAGATCGTTGACCAGGGCGTCCGGCGCCGGGAGGGCGCCGTCGGCGAGCTCGGCGAGCGCGCGCTCGTGGCGTTCGCGCAGCTCCGCCGCCCCGCGGGCCAGGCCGAGGCGGTCGGCCTCCGCGAAGACGTCGGCCGTGGCGAGGCGGTGAGGCGAGGGCAGCACGAGGATCCCGTGGGCGGGCGCCGAGGCGAGGGCGCGCACCCGCTCGCCGGCTCCCTCCACGGCCACCAGGCCGGGGGCGAGCAGGGCGGGGACGTCGGCGCCGAGCCCGAAGGCGACGGCATCGAGCGCCGCGCGGTCGGCGGGCCCGAGCCCTTCGAGCGGGCGCCCGGCGGCGCTCGCCGCCAGGCGCAGGGCGGCCGCGGCGTCGGACGAGCCCCCGCCCATGCCGGCGGCGACCGGGATGCGCTTGTCGATGTCCAGCCGCACCGGCGGGCCCCGCCGGCCGGTGGCCTCCCGGTAGGCGGCGAGCGCGCGCGCGGCGAGGTTCTCGCCGTCGACGCCCGGGCACACGACGAGGTCGTCCTCGATCCCCTCGGGGGCCGGAGCGAGGCGAACCTCGTCGGCCAGCGACGTCGCCTCGACCACCGAGGCGAGGGCGTGGTACCCGTCGGCCCGCCGCGGGCCGAGGAGCAGCGAGAGGTTCACCTTGCCGGGGGCACGGGCGACGAGCCTCACGTCGCCAGCTCCCGCGCCAGCGCCGCGAACTGGGCCGGGGCCAACCGCTCGGCGCGGGCGTCGGCGGGCAGGCCGAGCCGCTCCAGCGACGCGCGCGCTCGCTCGCGGACGTCCGGGGCCGCCCCGGGCGCGAGGGCGAGCGAGCGGGGGAGCGCCTTGCGCCGGTGGGCGAACGCGGCCCGGACGAGCGCGCGCACCTCCGCCGGGGGCGCCGGTCCGCGCCGGTCGAGCCCGACGAGCACCGAGTCGACGTTCGGCACCGGCACGAACACTCGGCGCGACACCGGCCGGAGCACCCGCACCGCGCAGGCGAGCTGCGCGAGCACCGAGGGCGCTCCGTAGGCGGAGGTCCCCGGCGCGGCCGCGAGCCGCTCGCCGACCTCGCGCTGGACCATGACGACCCACCGCCGGGCGCCCGGCAGGTCGGCGATCGTGGAGAGGATCACCGTCGCGGCGATGCCGTAGGGCAGGTTGGCGACGACCTTCGTCGGCGCGGGATCGAGCCCGCCGAGGTCGAGCGCCAGGGCATCGGCGAGATGGAGCGTCGTGTTCTCGAAGGGCTCGAGGGCCTCCTGCAGCGCCGGCGCGAGCCGCGCGTCGATCTCCACCACGTGGAGGTGGCCGACGCGGGCGGCGAGGTGCTCGGAGAGGACACCGAGCCCGCCGCCGATCTCGAGCACGACGTCGGCGGGATCGAGCGCCGCCGCGCGCGCGACGACCCCGAGCAGGTTGGAGTCGGCGAGGAAGTTCTGGCCGAGCTCGCGGTTCGGCCGGATGCCGTGCGCGCGCAACCGGCGCAGCGACGCCTGGGTCGGCCCGCGGGCGGGCGCGGCGGGCGCGGCGGCCGCGCCCGCCGGGCGACCCCGCGGCGGGCTCACCACCCGTAGGCCTCGGCCGCGCTCGCGTCGAGGGCGCGGTCGAGGTCGGCGTAGTCCGCGCCGCGCTCCTCCGCCACCGCCTCGGCGGTGAGCACGACGTTCGCCGGGCGGTTGCGCTCCTTGCGCACGGCCTGCGGCGTGAGGTAGGGCGCGTCGGTCTCCACCAGCAGCCGCTCCGGCGGGACCCGGCGGGCGGCGTCCCGCAGCCCGTCGGCGCCGGGGTAGGTGACGTTGCCCGCGAACGAGAGCCACCAGCCCCGCTCCAGGCACTCCTCGACGTGCTCGGTGAGCGAGAAGCAGTGGAGGATCACGCGCACCCCGTTCGCCTCCGCGCGGAGGATCGCCATCGTCTCCTCGGCCGCCGCGCGCGTGTGGATGACGAGCGGCTTGCCGGTGGCGCGCGCGAGCCCGATCTGCGCGCGGAAGGCGCGCTCCTGGTCGGCGCGCGGGGCGCGATCGCGGAAGAAGTCCAGGCCGGTCTCCCCGATCGCCACGCAGCGCTCGTGCGCGGCGAGCGCCTCGAGCTCGGCGAGGTCGGCGTCGTCGAAGCCGGTGGCGCTGCTCGGATGCCGCCCGACGGCCGCGAAGACCTGCGGGAAGTCCTCGGCGAGGGCGAGGGCGGCCCGGCAGGAGGTCCCGTCGGTGCCGACGGTCAGCAGCCGCCGCACGCCCTGGCGGTCCGCCTCGGCCACGAGGTCGGCGGCCGGCTCGCGGCAGACGTCGAGGTGGGTGTGGGCGTCGATCATCGCTTCGGGAAGAGCGGATCGAGCGCCGTGGCGGCGCCGCCCGTGCCCTGCGCCGCGAAGGCGGCCGCCGCCCAGCCGGTGTCGGGCCGGCCCAGGGCGGCGAGCAGCCGGCTCGTGGTGTCGGGCATGTAGGCGTGGAGCGCCACCGTCACGACGCGCAGGCCCTCGGCGAGCGAGGCGAGCACGAGGTCGAGCTCGCCGGCCGCCGCCGGGTCCTTCGCGATCTGCCACGGGGCCCGCTCCTCGACGTAGCGGTTCAGGCGCCGCACCCGGGTCCAGATCGCCTCCAGCGCCGCGGTCAGCTCGACCCGGTCGAGCCGCTCCGCCACCTCGTCCGCCAGGCCGTCGAAGTCCGCGGCGAGCGCCGGGTCGTGCGTCGCCGCCGGAACCGCGCCGTCGCGGTAGCGGGCGATCATCGCCAGCGTCCGGCTCGCCAGGTTGCCGTAGTCGTTGGCCAGCTCGCTCTCGTAGCGCGCCTCGAAGCCCGCCGTGGACACCGACCCGTCCTGCCCGAAGGAGACCTCGCGCAGGCAGTAGTAGCGCAGCGCGTCGGTGCCGAACTGGTCCATCACCGCGAACGGATCGAGCACGTTGCCCAGCGACTTCGACATCTTCTCGCCGTCCATCAGCAGGTAGCCGTGGACGAACAGGTGGCGCGGCACGGCGAGCTCCGCGGCCATGAGCATCGCCGGCCAGTACACGGCGTGGAACTTGAGGATGTCCTTGCCGATGAGGTGCCACGTCGCCGGCCAGAAGCGCGCGGTGAGATCCTCGCCGTCGCGCGCGAAGCCGAGCGCCGTGTAGTAGTTGAGCAGCGCGTCGAACCACACGTAGAAGACCTGCTCGGGGTCCCAGGTGACCGGGACCCCCCAGGTGAGCGACGCCCGGGAGAGCGACACGTCGCGCAGGCCGGAGCGGATGAAGGAGAGCGCCTCGTTGCGCCGCTCGGACGGGAGCACGAAGTCGGGTCGCTCGGCGTAGAGGCGCTCGAGCGGCTCCTGGAACGCCGAGAGGCGGAAGAACCAGTTGTCCTCCGCCTCGCGCACGAGCGGGATGTGGTGGATCGGGCATGTGTTGTCCGGCCCGATCTCCTGATCGGTCTTGAAGTCGGCGCACTTCGGGCAGTACCAGCCCTCGTAGCGGCCGCGGTAGACGTGGCCGCGGTCGTGGATGCGCTGCATGACCTCCTGCACCCGGGCCTCGTGCCGCGGGTCGGACGTGCGGATGAAGAAGTCGTTGCTCGCCTCGAGCCGGGGCATGAGCGCCTCGAAGCGCGCGGCGTTGCGATCGGCGAGCTCGCGTGGGGACACGCCCTCGACGAGGGCCGCCTCCGCCACGGGCTCCCCGTGCTCGTCGGTTCCGGTGAGGAAGAAGACCTCCTCGCCGCGCTGGCGCTGGTGGCGGGCCAGCACGTCGGCGGCGATCGTCGTGTACGCGTGCCCGAGGTGCGGCTGCGCGTTGACGTAGTAGATCGGCGTGGTGACGTAGTAGGCCACGGGCGCCGAAGGCTAGATGACCGATCCCGCGGCACGGCCCGCGCGCTCGAGGGCGCGCATCGGCGACGGGATGGTCTTCCCGGGGCGCCTGCCCCCGAACTACCGCCCGGCCGCCGCCCGCGACGATCGCGGGGCTCCGCTCCGCCGGCGACGACCCCGTCGGCGGGCCACCCGCGCCCCTCCACCGAGGCTCGCCGCTCCGAGGGAGGCCGCCAGGAGCCCGGCGCCGACCGGGAGCCAGAGGCGGCCGAGCGGCAGCGCGCCGCCGGGCTCGGGCGCCGGGACCCGCCGTGTCGCCGGCAGACGCCGTGTCGCCGGCACGTGCGCCGCAGACGCGGTGGCGCCGGGACGCGCCGTGGCGCCGGCACGGCCGAAGGCGGCGACGGGATCGCCGGCGAGGCGGGCCGTCGGACCGGCGGCGGCGCCACGGGCGCCGGCGGTCGCGCGACGTCGGGGTCGCCGAGCAGGCGCAGCGGATCGACGTAGGCCCCCGTCGCATCGCGGCGCCGCGCGCCGAGGCCGACCTGCGGCCCCGCGACGCGCGGGCGCCCGCTGGCCCCCACCGTGCCGATGCGCTCGCCGCGGATCACGCTCGCCCCGCGACGCACCGTCAACGCCGCGAGATGGACGTAGGTGGCCGACAACGGCCCGCAGGCGACGGCGGCGGTGACGCCGTTGTCGCCGACGTGCCCGGCGAAGGTGACCGTGCCCCCGCACGCCGCCCGCACCGCCGTCCCGGCGGGCGCCGCGATGACGATGCCGCGCCGCTGGCCGGGCGCGAACCGGTCGGGCCCGAGGGAGAAGCGCGCGGCGAGACGGCCGCGCGCGGGCCACGACCAGGGCGCCGCGGCGGCGACCGGGATCGGCGCCCAGAGGGCGCTCAGGACGGCGGCGAGGACGAGTGCGGGGAGCACGGGACGGCGACGCTAGCCGCCCGCCCGGGCCGGCCGCCCCGGCGTGCGTGATTCGACACGGACGCGTGCTCACTCCGTCGCGTTGCGGGCGTCGTCGATGGGACTACGACCCGGCCGCCACCGCCCGGTAGAGCGCGTTCGCCCGCACCCCGGTCAGCTCGCCCACCACGCGCGCCGCGACGCGCGGCTTCGCGCCGGCCTCGACGAGCCGCCGCACGGCCTCGAGCGCCGGCCCGAGATCCTCCGGGCGCCGCGTCGCGGCCGCCGACGACGAGCGCCACCTCGCCGCGCGGCGCCTGCCCGGCGTAGCGGGCCGCGAGCTCCGCCGCGCGTCCCCGCACGACCTCCTCGTGCACCTTGGTCAGCTCCCGGCACAGCGCGACCGGGCGCGCGGGATCGAGGCCGGCGAGCAGCGCGAGGGTCGCGCCGACGCGCTGCGGCGACTCGAACGCCACGAGCGTCTCCTCGTTCCCGGCGAGGAGCCGCTCCAGCTCGCCGCGGCGACGCGGGAGGAACCCGGCGAAGCGCCACCGATCGGCCGGGAGCGCGGAGGCGACCAGGGCGGCGAGCGCGGCCGAGGGCCCGGGCAGGACCTCGACCGCCAGGCCCGCGTTCACGCACGCCCGGACGAGCACGTATCCCGGGTCGCTCACCAGCGGCATCCCGGCATCCGAGACCAGCGCGACGACCTCGCCCGCGCGCATGCGGCGGACGAGCTCGGCCGACCGCTCCCGCTCGTTGTGCTCGTGGTAGCTGACCAGCGCCGCGTCGACCCCGTAGCGCTCGAGCAGGGTCCGGGTGCGCCGCGTGTCCTCGCAGGCGAGGACGTCGGCATCGCGCAGGGCGGCGAGCACCCGGAGGGTGACGTCCTCGAGGTTGCCGATCGGCGTCGGGCAGACGACGAGCCGCCCGCTCACCGCTCCGCCTCCCGCTCCGCGAGGTGCTCCCAGCCCAGCGCGGCGGCGCCGATCATCCCGGCCTCGGCGCCGAACCGGGCCGGCACGACCCGCACGAGGTCCCGCGCCGGGGCCAGGGCTCGCTCGGCCACGACGTCGCGCGCCGGGTCGAGGAGCAGGTCGCCCGCGGCCATCACGCCCCCGCCGACGACCACCACCTCGGGATTGAAGACGTTGACGAAGCCGGCGATCCCGGTGCCGAGATGGGCGCCGACCCGGCGCAGCGCCTCGACGGCCGCGAGGTCGCCGTCGTGGGCCAGCTCGGTGATCAGCGCGCCGGTCACCTCGCGCCCCTCCGCGGCCGCCCGGCCGAGCCCGCTGTCCGGCCGCTCCTCGGCGATCTGCGCGCCCTCGCGGCCGAGCGCGCTGCCCGAGGCGAGGGACTCCAGGCACCCGCGGCCGGGGCAGCGGCCGGGGCACGCGGGGCCGTCCTCGGCGATGACGACGTGCCCGAGCTCCGCCGCGGCGCCCTGGGCGCCGCGGTAGAGGCGCCCGTCGAGGACGAGGCCGCCGCCGATGCCGGTCCCGATCGTCAGCACGACGGCGTGGCGGTGGCCGCGGGCCGACCCGTGGAGGTGCTCGGCCACCGCCGCCGCGTTGCCGTCGTTGTCGACGGCCACCGGGATGGCCGAGACGCTCGGCCATCAGATCGTGGAACGGCAGGCCGTCGAGCGGCAGGTGGCGCGAGGCGACCGCCACGCCGCGCGCCCGGTCGATCGTGCACGCGATCCCGAACCCGGCGGCCACCGGCTCCTCCGGCGCGCCGGCGCGCACCTCCTCGACGGCGTCGAGGACCGTCGCGAGCAGCTCGGCGGTCTCCAGGCCGGCGACGTCGCGGTGCGCGCGCACGTGCACCCGGAGGTCGGCATCGACGGCGCCGACGAGGAGCTTCGTACCGCCGAGGTCGGCGCCGATGACGCAGCGCGCCGCCACCCGCGCCACCATACACCGGCGATGGCCGACCCCTCAGAGCCGCGCGAGCCCGAGGATCCGCCGCCCTCCTACCGCGTCTACGGCTCCGGCCGGCGGTCCCGGGCGCGCCGGCCCGACCCGCCTCCCGCGGCGCGAGGCGCACCGCGCCAGGGCAGCCGGCCGGCGGACGGCGAGGGGCCGGGCTACACCCTGTACCGGAGCAAGCCACGCGGCCTGCGCGAGCGCCTGCAGGGGGAGGAGGGAGGACTGGCCGAGCCGGGTCGTGACGGCGGCGGCCGGCGCCGCCGCGGGCGGCCGCGCCGACCCGGCGGCCGGGCGCCCGTCACCCCGAAGCGCGTGCTCAAGTGGGTCGCCCTCGCCGTGGCCGGCTGGCTCGCCTTCTCGCTCGTCCTCTTCCTCGTCAGCGCCTACATCGAGTCCTCGAAGGTCCCCGACGTCACGAAGAACGCGGTGGCCGGAGGGGGCTTCCCGCCGTTCACGGCGACGACGATCCTCGTCCTCGGCTCCGACGCGCGGCCCAAGGGCTCCAAGGAGCCGGGCGCGGCGACCGCCGGGAAGCGCTCCGACACGATGATGCTCGTCCGCGCCGGCGGGGGCCAGGCGAACAAGCTCTCGATCCCGCGCGACACGGTGGTGGACGTCCCCGGCGTCCCGGGACGCCACAAGATCAACGCCGCCTACGGCTTCGGCGGGGCCGCGCTCGCGGTCAAGACGGTCGAGCGCTACACGGGCGTCGACGTCGACCACGTCGTCGAGGTCAACTTCGAGAACTTCCCGAAGTTCATCGACGCGCTCGGCGGCGTCGACGTGACCACCGGGTGCGTGGTGTCGGACATCAACGGCGGCACGCGCAACGGCGGGTACAGCCTCCGGCTGCGCAAGGGCGAGAACCATCTCGACGGCAAGCAGGCGCTCGCGCTCGCGCGCACGCGGAAGAACCGGTGCGCGCCGAACGAGAACGACCTGACCCGGGCCAGGCGCCAGCAGCAGATCCTCGCCGGCATCAAGGGCGCGCTCTTCTCCCCGACCACGTTCTTCCGGCTGCCCTGGGTCGCGTGGACGGCGCCGCAGGCGATCCGCACGGACATGGGCGGCTTCTCGCTGCTCGGCGTCGGCGCGGGGCTGGCGATCGCGGGCTCGCCCCCGCCGCAGGTGCTGAAGCCCGACGGCGTCGAGGCCGCGGACGGCGGCATCGGCGTGACGGTGTCCGACGGCGAGAAGCGGCGCGAGATCCGCCGCTTCATGGATGGATAGCGGGGTCCGCCGCCGCCGCGCCGCCCGCCCGCCGACGCGAGGCCAGCCACACCCCGGCGAGCACGAGCCCGAACCCGCCGACCGCCGCGGGCGTGATCGCCTCGCCCAGGAAGATCGCGCCGTAGGCCAGGGCGAACACCGGGGCGATGTAGGTCACGAGCGCCGCGCCGCCCGCGCCCAGCTCGCCGATGAGGCGGTAGTAGACGACGAAGGCGAGCGCGGTGTTCGCCACGCCGAGCACGAGCACGGCTCCGATCGCCCGCGGCCCCGGCGCCGTGAGGTGCGCCGTGGCGAGCGCCGGCGGGACGGCGATGACCGTCGCGGCGAGCAGCGCCACCATCGAGCTCACGAGCGACGGCACGCCCCGGTACCCGCGCTTCACGACGAACCCGCCCACCGCGTAGCAGAGGCAGGCGGCGAGGACGGCGATCGCCCCGAGGAACTGCGCGAGGGTGTCGATCGACTCGACGCCCACGATCAGGCCGATCCCGCCCAGCCCGAGGCCGAGCCCGAGCCACTGGCGCCCGTCGATCCGCTCGCTGCGATCCAGGAGCGGCGCCAGCGCCGCGACGAGCAGCGGCACCGGCGCGATCAGGATGGCGGTGAGCCCGGAGGGCACCTCGAGCTCGCCGACCGCGATGAGCAGGAAGGGCACGGCGATCGACACCGCGCCGAGCCCGAGCGCGAGGCCGGCCCGCCCGCGCAGCTCGGCCCGCACCTCCCGCCGAGGCGGTCCCTGGCGTCGGACGACGAGCCACAGGGCGAGGGCCGCGACCGCGACGCGCCCGAAGACCACCTCCGCGGGGGACAGGTCCTCGAGCGCGTACTTGATCAGCAGGTACGAGGAGCCCCAGAGCGCGGCGACGAGGCCGATGAGGGCGGCCTGCCGCGGCGTCACGCGCCGGGGGGCGTCACGAGCCGGTCGAGGAGGACGCCGGCTTGGCGTCCTTCTTGGCCTCCGCCTTCTTCTTCTCCGCCTTGCCGTCGGAGCCGCCCGAGCCCGCGCCCGAGCCCCCGGAGTCGCCGCCGGAGCCCGAGTCCCCGCCGGAGCCCGAGTCCCCGCCCGAGCCCGAGCCGCCGTCCTTCTTCCCCTCGCCCTTGCCGGACTCCTTGAGCTCGCGCTGGCGGTTCTTCGTCCCGTAGTCGGTGTTGTAGAAGCCCTTGCCCTTGAAGTGGACCGCGATCGGGTGGAAGACGCGTTCGACGGAGGCGCCGCACGTCTCGCACGTGGCGACCGGGTCGTCGCTCATCCGCTGCATCACCTCGAAGACGTGCCCCTTCGTGCAGCGGTACTCGTAGATCGGCATCGCGCGGCTGAGTATAGGTCGGGCGCCCGGCGGTCCTGGCACTCGTGCGGCGCGAGTGCCAGCGTGAGCGGCGGATAGAGTCCGCGGCCGTGACCCAGGACACCGTCTCGATGGAGAAGATCGTCTCGCTGTGCAAGCGGCGGGGCTTCGTCTTCCCGGCCTCGGAGATCTACGGCGGGCTCGGCTCGACCTACGACTACGGCCACTACGGCGTCCTGCTGAAGGGCAACGTGAAGGACGCGTGGTGGCGGGCGATGCTGCGCGACCGCGACGACATCGTCGCGCTGGACTCGGCCATCCTCCAGTCGCCCAAGGTCTGGGAGGCCAGCGGCCACCTCAAGGGGTTCACCGACCCGCTCGTGGACTGCCGCACCTGCAAGCTCCGCTTCCGCGCCGACCACCTCGACCAGCTCGCGTGCGGCCGCAAGCCGTCCAGGCACCCGGGCGAGACGCCCGACTGCGACCTCACCGAGGCACGCGACTTCAACCTCATGTTCGAGACGACCGTCGGCCCGGTGAAGGAGGACGGCGCGACGGTCTACCTCCGCCCCGAGACGGCCCAGGGCATCTTCGTGAACTTCAAGAACGTCCTGCAGTTCTCGCGCCGCCGCCCGCCGTTCGGCATCGCCCAGGTCGGCAAGTCGTTCCGCAACGAGATCACGCCCGGGAACTTCGTCTTCCGCACGCGGGAGTTCGAGCAGATGGAGATGGAGTACTTCGTCCCCCCCGGCGAGGCGGCCCGCTGGTTCGAGCACTGGTGCGAGCAGCGGATGGACTGGTACACGCACCTCGGGATCCGCCCCGACCGCCTGCGCCTGCGCGCCCACGACGCCGACGAGCTCTCCCACTACTCCTCGCGCACGAGCGACATCGAGTACCGGTTCCCCATCGGATGGTCGGAGCTCGAGGGCGTCGCCGACCGCGGCGACTACGACCTCACCGCGCACGCGGCGCACTCCGGCGAGAAGCTCGAGTACTTCGACCAGCAGACCAAGGAGCGCTACGTCCCGCACGTCATCGAGCCGGCGGCCGGGGCCGACCGCGCGACGCTCGCCTTCCTGGTCGACGCCTACGACGAGGAGGAGGTCGAGGGCGAGACCCGCACCGTCCTGCGGCTCCACCCGCGCCTGGCGCCGGTGAAGGCCGCCGTCCTCCCGCTCGTGCGCAAGGACGGCCAGCCCGAGCTCGCGGGCGAGATCCACCGCGCGCTGCGCGAGCGCTTCCCGGCGGAGTACGACGAAGGCGGGTCGATCGGCAAGCGCTACCGCCGCCACGACGAGATCGGCACGCCGTACGCCGTGACGGTGGACCACCAGTCGCTCGAGGACCACACGGTGACGGTGCGCGAGCGCGACTCGCTCGCCCAGGAGCGCCACCCGATCGGCGGGCTCGCCGACGAGCTCGAGCGCCGCCTGCGGGCCGAGTGGCACAGCCCGAAGCTCGCGGCCGCCTGAGCTGTGCGCGATGTCACACTTCCCTCTCCCGCCGGGCTGGACGCTCACGAGCGGGGAAGGAACTCAGAGGAAGCGAGGAGACGCATGAGCGCCACCGTCGTCGCCGCCGACAAGATCAGCTACACCGACCTCTACGAGCGCTGGGAGAAGGGCAACTGGCGCTCCACCGAGATCGACTTCGCCGAGGACCGCCGCCAGTGGAACGAGGTCTTCACCGACCTCGAGCGCCGCGCGGCGCTGTGGAACTACTCGCTGTTCTTCCACGGCGAGGACTCGGTCGCCGACAACCTCTCGCCCTACATCGACGCGGCGCCGCGCGAGGAGCAGAAGTACTTCCTCGCCACCCAGCAGGTGGACGAGGCGCGCCACGCCCTGCTCTTCGCCCGCTTCATGCGCGAGGTCGTGGACGTCGGCGGCGACTCGGTCGCCGCGAACCTCGCGGCCACACGGCCGGAGCTGACCTGGGGCTTCCGCAAGACCTTCCACCGGCTCGACACGATCGCCGACGAGCTGCGGCGCGACCGCTCCAAGCCGAAGCTCGCGGCCGCGGTGGCGATGTACCACCTCGTCGTCGAGGCGAGCCTGGCCCAGCCCGGCCAGCACTTCATCGAGGCCTACCTCGTCGACCGCGACATCCTCCCCGGCTTCCGCGAGGGCATGGGCCACGTCTCCAACGACGAGCAGCGGCACATCGGCTTCGGCGTGAAGCTGATCCGCGACCTCGTGCGCGAGGACCCGGAGTGCCAGGACGCGATCGGGGAGCTGCTGCGCGAGGTCCTGCCGTGGACCGTCGCCGTGTTCGTGCCGCCGAACTGGGACGAGTCGTACGTGACCTGCTTCGGGGCGACGCTCGAGGACGTCTACGAGCAGGGGGCGACCGCGCTCGACCTCCGCCTGCACGCCGCCGGTCTCGACCCCGACGAGCTGCGGATCCCGCTCGACACCCATCTCGCGCCGCGCGAGCGTGCGCGGCGCGGGCTCGCCCTGCTGCGGGCGAACTACCTCGGCGAGAAGCTCGGGTCGGTCTCGCGCGACCACGCGGACATGGCGATGTTCTTCGAGGGGATGGAGCGCGCGGTGAACCACGCCCACGTCCCGCCCGGCGGGGCGACGATCCAGTGGGACTTCGTCGACGCCGAGCCGTGGCACCTGCGGATGGACAACGGCGCCACCCGCGCCCAGGCGGGGCGGGTCGAGACGCCCGACCTCACCTTTCGCTGCCGGCTCGAGGACTGGGTCGACATGACGGCCGGCCGCGAGGACCCGCGCCGCCTGCTCCTGACCCGCCGCATCCGGCCGAAGGGGAGCCTGCGGCTGCTCGCGCGGATGCCGCGGATCTTCGACTGAGCCAAGCGGAAGGCAGCTCAGCCCGGTCGCCGCGCCCATCACCGGCGAGCTAGTCTCGCCGCCGTGCGCATCCTCGTCACCGGCGCGAGCGGCTTTCTCGGCGGCCCGGTGTGCGCCACGCTCGCGGAGCGGGGACACGAGGTCGCCGCGCTCGTGCGGCGACCGGGCTCGGAGCCGGCGGGCACGCGCGCGGTGGCCGGCGACCTGACCGACGCCGGCCGACTGACCGGCGCGCTCGGCGAGGCGGCCCCCGAGGCCGTCGTCCACCTCGCGGCGGAGATCGCCTCCCAGCGCGACGCCGCGAGGATCCACGAGGTCAACGTCGAGGGGACCGCCCGGCTGCTCGAGGCGGCGAAGGCCGCCGGCGCGCGGCGCGTGGTCTTCGCCTCGACGGTCGTCACCGGGGACGCGCACGGCGCGCTCCTCACCGAGGAGTCCGCCCTCCCCGTGGAGACGGCGTACGGCGCGTCCAAGCAGGAGGGCGAGCGCCTCGTGCGCGAGAGCGGACTCGAGTCCGTGATCGTCCGGCCCTCCCACGTGTACGGGCCGGGCGGCTGGTACGCGGAGGAGCTCGTCTCCCGGCTGCGAAAGCCGGGCCGCGTCGCGGTGATCGGGAAGGGGGACAACCTGTGGGACGTGGTCCGCGTCGAGGACGTGGCGCGCGCCCTGGCCGACGCCACGGAGCGGGCACCGGCCGGCTCGCTGTACCACTGCGCGGACGACGCGCCGATCACCGCCTACGACTTCATGGCGCTCACGTCGCAGGCCCTCGGCGTGGGGCGCCCGCGCCGCGTGCCGGCGTGGGTCGCGCGGCTCGCCGGCGGGCGCGATCCCGTGCTCGCGATGACCCGCTCGGCCCGCTCGTCCAACGCGAGGCTCAAGCACGAGCTCGGCTGGTCCCCCCGCTGGCCGAGCGCGGAGACCGGCGTCCCCGACGCGATCGCGCGGCTCGGCCTCGCCGCCTGATCGGTGCCTGCGGAGGGCCGGGCGACCCGAGCGCGGAAGCTCAGTCCGGATCGGCGAGCAGCGCCCGCGCCGCCGCGAGGGCGGCGTGGAGCACCGGCCGCGCGTCGAGGTCCGGCTCGGCCAGCATCCGCAGCGCGAGCCCGTCGCCGAGCGCGAAGAGCACCCCGGCGACCGCCTCGGGCTCGTCGGCCAGCCGCAGCACGCCGGCGGCCTCCTTGCTGCCCAGCAGGTCGGCCACGTGGCCCCGGGTGCGACGGCCGAGGTCGGCCATCTCGGCCGCGATCTCCTCGTTGCGGCGCGCGAGCGTGAACAGCTCGAAGTTCAGGACCACGAAGCCCGGGTCCTCGCGGACCAGCGTCTCGAGGCTGCGCACGAGCACGTCGATGATGTCGCCGGCGCTGCCCGCGCCCTCGAGCGCGCGGTCGAGCAGCTCCAGCCGGATGGCCGAGTCGCGCCGGACGACCTCGAGCAGGAGGCGCTCCTTGGAGCCGAAGTAGTAGTGCAGCAACCCGCGGGAGACGCCGGCCTCGCGGGCGACGTGGTCGAAGGTCGAGCCGGCGGCGCCGCGGACGGCGACGCTGGCGCGCATCGCCTCGACGATGCGCCGGGCCTTCTCGCCGGTCAGCTCCCGGCGGCGGGCGGTGGTCGCCTCCATCGCGCCGATCCTAGCTGGCCGGCCAGCTAGGTCGAGGCCGGGTGGGCACGGCGCCCTCCGAACGCGGTGAGGGCGCCCCGCGGGGCGCCCTCACCGGAAGACGAGTCGTCGCGCGAGCCCGCTACGAGCCGGCGGCCACCGGCTCCGGCGCGGGCGCCGGCGTGGTGGTCGACGTGTACTCGAACTCCTCCTCGGCGCCGAACAGCGCGTCGAGCACCTTGTTGCGCAGGCCCTCGCTCAGCGCGAGGGCGAGGCCGGCCCCGACGATGCCGACCAGAAGGACACGGCCGAGCCGCCGCTTGCGGCGGCGCTTGGGGCCCTCGCGCAGCGCCTCGCCGGCCTCGCGCAGGCGCAAGGTCGCCTCGCGGACGTCCTTGTGGAACTTCTTGTCGTCGGACACGACCCTCCCCACGGGCTTGCCGTTGTTCAGCCGGCCGTAGGCGTCCCGCGCCGACGTCAGCGCGATGCGCACGTTCTCGCGCAGCTCCGCGTCCTGGATCGCCCGCTGGACCGCCGGGCTGTTCTTGACCGCGATCGCCGCCGCGGCGATGCGTGCCGTCTTGTCTGCTGCTGCCATGCCGCTCCCTCGAGATCCGCTTGACGTGCCGCCCGAGGATACCCGCTGCGCGCAAGTCGCACGCACACGAGCCGGACGGCCCGCTCAGGCGGCCCGCCGGCGGGCGCCGGCCGCCCGGCGCGCGCCCGGCGCCTCGAGCGCGGCGTCGAGCACCTCGCCGACCTCGTCCACGAAGCGGAACGTGAGGTCGCGACGCAGGTGCTCGGGCACCTCGTCGGCGTCGGCCTCGTTGCGCCGCGGCGCGATCACCGTCCGCACGCCGCTGCGCTGCGCGGCCAGCGCCTTCTCCTTCAGGCCGCCGATCGGCAGCACCTGGCCGGTCAGCGTGATCTCGCCCGTCATCGCGACGTCGTCGCGCACCGGCCGGCCGGAGAGGAGCGAGGCGAGGGCCGTGGCCATCGTGATGCCCGCGCTGGGGCCGTCCTTGGGCGTCGCCCCGGCGGCACGTGCACGTGGAGGTCGTGGTCGGCGAACCAGTCGTCGGCGACCTCGGGCGCGAGCTCGTGCGCGTGGCTGCGCACGTAGGAGAGGGCGGCCTGGGCCGACTCGCGCATGACGTCGCCGAGCTGGCCGGTGATCGTGAGCTTGCCCGACCCGGGCATGGCCGACGCCTCGACGAACAGGACGTCACCGCCCGCCGCGGTCCAGGCCAGGCCGGTGGCGACGCCGGGCTCGCGCGTCCGTCGCCGCGCCTCGGAGAAGAAGCGCGCGCTTGCCGAGCAGCTCGCGCGCCGCCTTCTCGGAGATCGACACCCGCCCCTCGGCGCTGCCCTCGGCGACGCGGCGCGCGACCTTGCGGCACACGCTCCCGATCTCCCGCTCGAGGTTGCGGACGCCGGCCTCGCGCGTGTAGCCGGCGATGATCGCCCGCAGCGCCGCGTCGGAGATCCGCAGGCGGCTCCGGGTCAGGCCGTTGCGCTCGATCTGGCGGGGGACGAGGTAGCGCTTGGCGATCTCGAGCTTCTCCTCCTCGGTGTACCCGGCGAGCGGGATCACCTCCATGCGGTCGCGCAGCGGGCCCGGGATCGTGTCGAGCGTGTTCGCCGTGGTCACGAACATCACCGCCGAGAGGTCGAACGGCAGGTCGAGGTAGTGGTCGCGGAAGGCGTGGTTCTGCTCGGGATCGAGCACCTCGAGCATCGCGCTCGCCGGGTCGCCGCGGAAGTCGGCGCCCAGCTTGTCGATCTCGTCGATCATCACCAGCGGGTTGTTCGCCCCGGCGTCGCGCAGCGACCGCACGATGGTCCCCGGCATCGCGCCGATGTAGGTGCGGCGGTGCCCGCGGATCTCCGCCTCGTCGCGCACGCCGCCGACGCTGATCCGCTCGAAGCGCCGGCCGAGCGCGCGGGCGATCGAGCGCCCGAGCGAGGTCTTGCCGACCCCGGGCGGCCCGACGAAGCAGAGGATCGACCCGCGCGCGTCCGGCTTGAGCCGCCGCACCGCGAGGAACTCGAGGATGCGGTCCTTCACGTCCTCGATGTCGTAGTGGTCGGCGTCGAGCACCTCGCGGGCGTGGGCGAGGTCGAGGTTGTCCTCGGTCGCCGTGCTCCACGGGAGCGTCGCGATCCACTCGAGATAGGTCCGGATGACGCCGTGCTCGGCCGCGGCCGCCGGCAGCCGCTCGAGGCGGGAGAGCTCGCGGTCGGCGACGGTGCGGACCGCCTCGGGAAGCTCGAGCGCCGCGATCTGGTCGCGCAGCTCGTTCGCCTCGGCCTGCGAGGAGTCCACCTCGCCGAGCTCCTGCTGGATGGCCTGCATCTGCTGGCGCAGGACGTACTCGCGCTGGGTGCGGTCGAGCTCGGACTGGACCTGCGACTGGATCTTCGAGCCCAGCGAGACGACCTCGAGCTCCTGCGCGAGCAGCTCCGAGAGGCGACGCAGGCGCTTGCGCACGTCGCGCTCCTCGAGCAGCGCCTGCTTGTCCTCGCCCTTGATCCGCAGGGCCCCCGCGACGAGGTGCGAGAGGGCCGCCGGGTCGTCGAGGTTGGCGACGGCGAGCTGCATCTCCTCGGGCAGGTAGGGCACCTGCTCGACGATCGAGCCGAAGGCGGACTGGACGTTGCGGACGAGCGCCGTGAGCTCGGCGCTCTCCTCCACGTCCTCGTCGCGCAGCTCGGAGATCTCGGCCACGAGGTAGGGCTCGGCGCGCACCCAGTGGTCGATGCGCACCCGCTGCGCGCCCTGCACGAGGATGCGCAGCGTCCCGTCGGGGACCTTGAGCATGCGGGCCACCGACCCGACGACGCCGACCTCGTAGAGCTGCTCGGGCGCGGGCTCCTCGACCGCGGGATCCCGGCTCGAGACCATGACGAGCGTCCGGTCGCCGGCGAGCACGTCGTTGACGAGCGTCATCGACCGCTCCTGCCCGACCGCCAGCGGGATGAGGGTGTCCGGGTAGGGGACCGCCTCGCGCAGCGGCAGCACCGGCAGCGTGCCGGAGACGAGCCGCTGGGGTGTGACCTCGACCTCGACCGCGCCGTCGCCGGGCGTCCCGACCTCGATCACCGGGGCTCGCCCCGGACCTCGATCGGGACGCTCCGCGCCCGGGCCGGCTGGGCGAGCGGGAGCTCGATGCGCAGGATGCCGTCCTCGTAGACGGCGCGGGCCTCGGCCGCGACGACGTCCGCGCCGAGGGCGACGTGGCGGCGGAAGGGCCCGGTGCCGATCTCGACCTGCTGGTAGAGGCGGCCCTCGGCGGGCGCCGGGCGCCGGCGGCCGGCGATGACGAGCTCGCGCCCCTGGATCTCGAGGCCGAGCTCGTCGGGATCGATGCCCGCGAGGTCGGCGACCACGACGGCGCGCGGCGGGTCGCCCTCGTAGAAGACGTCGACCGCCGGCGCGAACGTCGCCTGGCGCCGGGCCACCCCGGTGCGCTCGAAGACGTCGCCGAAGAGCTCGTCCATCTCGCGGCGCATCCGCTCGAAGTTCGACAGCACGTGGCGCTCGCCGGCCATGGGCGGGATGCTAGCCCGCATCGCGCCGTGAGCCGGCCCCCGCCGGCGCCGGCGGTCGCCTACACGTCGTAGACGGCGCCCTCGACGGCCAGCTCGACGCGGCCGCCGAAGCTCTGCTCCGCGGCACGCCGCAGGAGCTCGGCGTCGAGCTCGTCCGACATGTGCGTGAGGACCAGTCGCCGGGCGCCGGACCGCCGCCCGTGCTCGCCGGCCTCGGCGGCGGTGAGGTGACCGCGCATGCCCGCGCGCTCCGGCCGAGGCAGGGTCGACTCGATCAGCAGGAGGTCGGTGTCGCGCGCGAAGTCCACGAGGTCGTCGCTCGGGCTGGAGTCGGCGCCGAACGTGAAGCGCCCACCGCCGTTGGTGGAGGCGAACTCCACCGCCTGCGTCGCCACGTAGTGCGGCACGGAGTGGAAGCGGATGCGCAGCGTCCCGATCTCGAGCGCCGCGGCGATGTCGTATTCCCGCAGGTCGAACGCCGACTCGATCAGGTTCTCGGGACCCCAGGCGCCGACGACGCGGCGGAACGTCTCGCGCGCGCCGGGCGGCACGTGCAGGGCCGGCCGCGCCGGACGGTCGGTCCCGGGCCAGCGGTCGACGGGCACGGGCTGCTGGCGCGGGGCGTAGGTGAGCGCGTAGGCGAAGGGGACGAGGTCGAGGAAGTGGTCGGCGTGGAGGTGGGAGATGACGACCGCGTCCACCGCCACGTAGTCGACGTGCTCGCGCAGCTTGGCGAACACGCCGTTGCCGCAGTCGAGCAGGACGGTCACGCCCTCCTCCTCGACGAGGTAGCCGCTGCACGCGCCGCCCGCGTCCTGCCAGGACGGCGACTTTCCGAGCACCGTGATCCGCACCGTTCGACCCTCTCCCGGGGCGCCCCCTCATGAGCCGCCCGAGGTGGGAGACTCTAACCGCGTGAGCGACCCTGCGGTCCCCATCGCCCTCGGGATGCCCGGCTCGTTCGACGCGACGACGCTGTTGCTCGGCGGCCTGCTGATGGTCGGTGCCCTCGTCTCCGGGCTGGCGCGCCGGAGCTTCCTGTCGCTCGCCGCGCTCTACGTCCTGGCCGGGTTCGCGGTCGGCGCGGGGGGCCTCGGCGTGGTCGACCTCTCCCCGACCTCGCCGTTCGTCAACGAGCTGGCGGTCGTCGCGCTGATCGTCATCCTGTTCCGCGACGGCCTCGCGGTCGACGGCGAGATGCTGCAGGCGGCCTGGCACCTGCCGCTGCGCAAGCTCGTGCTCGCGATGCCGCTGACGGCCACGCTCGTCGCGCTCGTGGCCAAGGCGCTCGCCGACCTGTCCTGGACGGAGGCCTTCCTGCTCGGCGCGCTGCTGTCCCCGACCGATCCGGTCCTCTCGTCCAGCGTGGTCACGAACCCGCGCGTCCCGCGGGTGGTGCGCCATTCGCTCAACCTCGAGTCGGGGCTCAACGACGGCCTCGCCCTGCCCGCGGTGCTGGCCTTCACCTTCGCGCTCGACGGGACCCGCGACTTCGTCTGGTGGCGCTTCGTCCTCCAGGACGTCGGCATCGGCTTCGCCACGGGCCTCGTCGTCGCGTGGGTCACGGCCCGGCTCATGCCCGCCGACCCGCTCGAGCGCGGCATCCCGGCCCACCAGAAGTCCCTCTACATGCTCGGCGCCGCCTTCGCCGCCTACGGCGTCGCGGTCCTCCCCCCGGAGGGCAACGGGCTGATCGCCGTGTTCGTCGCCGCGATCGCCCTCGGCCTGCTGCGTCCCGACCTGCGCGCGACCTTCGAGTCGCGGGCGGAGGACATCGTCGAGATCGTCAAGCTCGGGATCTTCGTGGTGTTCGGGGCGCTGCTCACCGTCGACGGCCTCTTCGCGGACGGCTGGACCGCGGTGGCGATCGCCCTGTTCACGCTGTTCCTCGCCCGCCCGGCCGCGGTCTTCACCGCGCTGGCCGGCACGGGCCTCGACCGCGCGACGAAGGGCTTCATGGCGTGGTTCGGGCCGAAGGGGGTCGCCACCATGGCCTTCTCGATCCTCGTGCTCACCCGGCTCGGGCCGGAGGGCGACCAGCTCTTCAACCTGGCCGCGCTCGCGGTCTTCTTCTCGATCATCCTCCACGGGCTGAGCGACACGCCCGGGTCGGAGTGGCTCGCGCGCCACGAGGCGCGCGTCAGGCGTGAAGCGCCGCCTGCTCCTGAGCCGTCGGGAACGCCCACGCCGCCCGCGTACGACGCTCCTGGCGGAAGGTGAAGCGCAGCTGGCTCGGCGGCCGAAGGCCGTCGGGGTGGGCGGGCCGGAACGTCGCGCACGGCTCGGGCGTGCTCAGCGCGCAGAGCAGGTTCTGGCGGAAGAAGCAGTCCTCGCACGTCACCTTGGCGGTCGTCTTGCGCCCGCCCGTCATCCCCGTCTTGCGCCCGCTCGCCATCCTCGCTCCCGACCTCCCCGGTCATTCGCCTCCAGCGACGGCGGCATCAAAGCGGCTCGCCGAACCCGGTGCAACGTCGAATGCCGCAAAACGCTGGAACTTCCGGAACCCCGGGGGAAACCCCTGCTCGTGACCGGTTTCGCCGCCGCCGGAGCGCGACGTCCCCGCATTTTCCGCAGACTTCGGTCCCGTGGCCCGGGCGAAGCGCTCGGCGGGCGCCGGCCACGTACCCCTACGCATGCGGATCCTCCTCACCGGCATCAGCGGCTTCGTCGGCGACGCGCTCGCGCCGCGCCTGGCGGCGGACGGCCACGAGGTCGTGGGCTTCGCTCGGGACCCCGCCCGCGTGCGGGCCGCCGTCCGGGTGGTGACGGGCGATGCGCTGACCGGGGCCGGACTGGACGCGGCCATGGCCGGCGTCGAGGTCGCCTACTACCTCATCCACGCGATGGAGGGAGCGGCGAACGGCACCTTCCCCGAGCGGGAGCGGCGGGCCACGCTGAACTTCGTCGCCGCGGCCCGGCGCGCGGGCGTGCGCAAGACCGTCTACCTCGGCGGCCTCCTCCCCGCGGCGGTGCGCCCTTCCCCCCACCTCGCCAGCCGGCTCGCGGTCGAGGAGCGCCTGCTCGAGGACCTGCCCGGCTCGACGGCGTTCCGGGCGTCGATCGTCATCGGCGCCCGGTCGCGCTCCTTCCGCTTCCTCGTCCACCTCGTCGAGCGCCTGCCCGCGCTCGCGCTGCCGCCGTGGCGGACGAACCGCACCGCCCCGATCGACCAGCGCGACGTCGTCGAGCTCCTGGCCCGGGCCGCCGTCGACCCGGCGGCCGACGGGCGCTCGCTCGACGTCGCGGGGCCCGACGTGCTCACCTACGGCGAGATCATCGAGCGGATCCGCGATCTCATGCTCATCGGCCGGCCCGCCGTGGCCCTGCCGATCAGCATCACGCCGGTCGCGAGCCGCGTGGCGGCCGTGATCGCCGGGGAGGATCCGGGCCTCGTCGGCCCGCTGATGGAGAGCCTCGGGGAGGACCTCCTGCCGCGTGACGCCGCGGCCGCGCCGCTCCTCGGGGTGCGCCGGCACCGCTTCGACGCGGCGGTCGAGCGCGCCCTGCGCGACTGGGAGGCCGTCGAGCCGCTCGCCGCCCGGTGAGCCGCTCGTCCGCACCATGAGCGTCGTCGAGGCCGGCATCGAGATCGGCGTGCCGCCCGAGCGCGTGTGGGCGGTGGTGATGGACCCGCGGCGCCTCGCCGACTGGGTGACGATCCACCACGCGCTGCGCTCGGCGCCCGACGGCGCGCTCGAGCGCGGCGCCGAGCTCACGCAGACGCTGCGCATCCGGGGCGCGCACTTCACGGTGCACTGGACGGTCGCGGTCCTCGACGCCCCGCGCCGTGCCGTCTGGGAGGGCCGGGGGCCCGCGCACTCGCGCGCCAGCACGCGCTACGAGCTGACCGAGAACGCCGACGGCGGCACGCACTTCGACTACGTGAACGAGTTCCGCCCGCCCGGCGGGCCGCTCGGCGCCGTCGCCGGCCGGGTGCTGGTCGGCGGGGTCCCCGAGCGCGAGGCCAACGCCTCGCTGCGGAAGCTCAAGCGGCTGCTCGAAGGGTGACGTCCGAGCGAACCCGAGCAGGACAGGAGTTAACCGTCCGCGTTCACGCCGACGATCGCGCCACTCACCGTCAAGCCGAGGAACACACCGGCACGTGTCCCGCGGTGGAATGTGGTTACTGTGACGTGTCCACACCGCAAGGTCCGACACTCGGGCCAGAGGGGATCTCCCACCGATGGTTGACTTTCTCGACGCGAAGTTGAAGGAGATCGACGCGCGGCTGAAGGAGCTTCGCCCGCTCGTCGACGAGTATCAGCGCCTCGAGGCGGCGCAGGCCGCGCTCTCGGGCGTCAAGGGCGCCCCGGCGGCCCCGCCGCGGAACGGACGGCGTCGCGGCCGGCCGCCCGGGTCCGGGTCGGGCACGGGGACTCGCCGCCGGCGCCGCCGCCGGGGCGGCGCGACCCGCGCGAACCAGACGCTGGAGCTCGTCCGGGCCCAGCCCGGGATCACGATCCCCGAGCTCGCCGACGCGATGAAGATCAAGCCGAACTACCTGTACCGCATCCTGCCGTCCCTCGAGGCCGACGGCCTGGTCCGCAAGGACGGCAAGGGCTGGCACCCGAAGGGGTGAGCACGCGGGCGCCGCTCCCGGCTCCGGCGCCCCGGCCGACCGCCGGGCGCGGCGGCGGGCGGTAGCGGGCGGCGGCCGCCGCCCGCTACCCGATCAGCCCGAGCTCCCGCACCGCGTCGCGCTCCTCGCCGAGCTCGGCCACGCTGGCGTCGATCCTCCCCCGCGAGAAGTCGTCGATCTCGAGGCCTTCGACCACGCGCCAGGCGCCGCCGTCGCTCGTGACCGGGAAGCTCGAGAGGACCCCCTCGGCGACGCCGTAGGCGCCGGTCGAGGGAATCGCCGCGGAGACCCAGTCGCCCTCGGCGGTGCCGAGCACCCAGTCGTGCACGTGCGCGATCGCCGCGTTCGCCGCCGAGGCCGCGCTCGAGGCGCCCCGCGCCTCGATGATCGCGGCGCCGCGCTTGGCCACGGTCGGGATGAAGTCGCCCTCGATCCAGGCCTGGTCGCCGACCGCGTCGGCGGCGTCCCGTCCGCGGACGCGGGCGTGGAACAGGTCCGGGTACTGGGTGGCGGAGTGGTTGCCCCAGATCGTCATGTGATCGATCTCCTCGACGCCGGCGCCCGTCTTCTTCGCGAGCTGGGCGATCGCCCGGTTGTGGTCGAGGCGGGTCATCGCGCTGAACCGGTCGTTCGGCACGTCGGGCGCGTTGTGCATCGCGATGAGGGCGTTGGTGTTCGCCGGATTGCCGACGACGAGCACCCGCACGTCGTCCGCCGCGCCGGCGTTCAGCGCCTCGCCCTGGCCGGTGAAGATCGCGCCGTTGGCCTCGAGCAGGTCGCCGCGCTCCATGCCCTTGGTCCGCGGCCGCGCGCCGACCAGGATGGCCACGTTCACGCCCTCGAAGGCCGCCTTCGCGTCGTCGGTCCCCTCGATCCCGGCGAGGAGCGGGAAGGCGCAGTCGTCGAGCTCCATCGCCACCCCCTCGAGCGCCCCCACCGCCTGCGGGATCTCGAGCAGCCGGAGCTCGACCGGCTGGTCGGGGCCGAGCATCTGGCCCGAGGCGATGCGGAACAGCACGGCGTAGCCGATGGCGCCGGCGGCGCCGGTGACCGCCACGCGGACGGGGGGCTTGGTGGGCACGGATCTGGCTCCTTGGGGTCTGGGATCAGGGTCGGGCGGGGCTCGCGGCGAGCTGCTCGATGACGGCGTCCGCGTACTGCGAGGTGCCGACCGCCGTCGGGTCGTCGCGCGTCGGCTTGAGGTCGTAGGTCACCCGCTCGCCCTTCGCGATGACCGCGGCGATCGCCGTCTCCATCCGGTCACCGGCCGCGTGCTCGCCGAGATGGTGGAGCATGAGGACGCCGGAGAGCATCAGCGCGGTCGGGTTCACCTTGTTCTGCCCCTTGTACTTCGGGGCGGAGCCGTGCGTCGCCTCGAACATCGCGGCGTCGGCGCCGACGTTCGCGCCCGGGGCGAGGCCGAGGCCGCCGATCATTCCGGCGCCGAGGTCGGAGACGATGTCGCCGTAGAGGTTGGGCAGCACGACGACGTCGTACTCGTCCGGCCGGGAGACGAGCTGATTGCACAGGTTGTCGATGATGCGGTCCTCGAACTCCACCTCGGGGTGACGCTCGGCCACGCGCCGTGCGACCTCGAGGAACAGCCCGTCGGAGAACTTCATGATGTTCGCCTTGTGGGCCGCGGTCACCTTGCGGCGCCCGTGGCGCTTCGCGTACTCGAACGCGTACTCGACGATGCGCTCGGAGCCGGCGACCGAGATGTACTTCAACGAGATCCCCGAGTCCGCCGGCACGGTGAACCCGAGCCGCTCGACGGTGGCGCGGAGCTCGGCCTGGGGCTCGGTGCCCATCTCGAACTCGATGCCGACGTACATGCCCTCGGTGTTCTCCCGGACGATCACGAAGTCGGTCTCCGGGAAGCGCGTGCGGACGCCCGCGTAGGCCTTGCACGGGCGCACGCAGGCGTAGAGGTCGAGCTCCTTGCGCAGCAGGACGTTGACCGAGCGGAAGCCCGAGCCCACCGGCGTGGTGGTCGGGCCCTTGATCCCGACCGTCGTCCGGCGGATCGACTCGAGCGTGCGCTCGGGGAACGGCGTGCCCTCGGCGGCGTAGACGTCCTCGCCGGCCGGCTGCTCGTCCCAGCGGAGCTCGACGCCGGTGGCCTCGAGCACGCGCCGGGTGGCCTCGACGAGCTCGGGCCCGGTCCCGTCGCCCGGGATCAGCGTGACGTCGTGGGGCATGGCGTGGGCTCCGGTCCTCTCGCTGGCGGTTGGGGCGTGGCGCGCGCCGGATGCTAGTGACGGGGACGTCGCGGCGAGGCGACCGCCCGAGCCGCCGCGCGCGAGCTGCCGCGCCCGCACTCGCATGCGACACTGCGGACATGGCCACCACGACCGACACCGCCGCCGCCGATCCCCGCCTGAGCGCGCCGAACCAGCCCCCGCCACTCGCCGACCTCAACCTCTTCACCGTCAACCGGCCGCTCGACGAGGCGCTCGAGCGCGAGGGCGCCGGATGGGCCCGCCGGCGGGCCGTCGCCGTGGGCGCGATCGCCGGCGCGGCCGAGACGCTCGAGGCCGGCCGCCTGGCGAACGAGCACCCGCCCGTCCTGCGCGCCTTCGACCGCTACGGGAACCGGGTCGACGAGGTCGAGTTCCACCCGGCGTGGCACGAGCTCCTCCGCCTCGCCACGGGGCACGGCCTCCATGCGCTGCCGTGGGCCGAGCCCCAGCCCGGCGCCCACGTCGCGCGGGCCGCGACGTTCATGACCCTCTCGATGGCCGAGGGCGGCCACGGCTGCCCGGTGTCGATGACCTACGCGGTCGTGCCCGCGCTGCGCGCCCAGCCGGAGCTCGCCGCCGAGTGGGAGCCGCGGCTCACCGCCTACGCCTACGACGGCGCCAACCGCCCGGCGAGCGAGAAGCCCGGGGCGCTGGCCGGCATGGCGATGACCGAGAAGCAGGGCGGCTCCGACGTGCGCGCCAACCTCACGACCGCGAGGCCGCTGAACGGCGGCGGGAACGGCGCCGAGTACCGCCTCGACGGGCACAAGTGGTTCTGCTCGGCCCCCATGTGCGACCTCTTCCTGACGCTCGCCCAGACCGGCGAGGGGCTCTCGTGCTTCGCGGTCCCGCGCTGGACGCCGGACGGCGAGCGCAACGGCATCCGCATCCAGCGGCTGAAGGACAAGCTCGGCAACCGCTCGAACGCCTCGAGCGAGATCGAGTACGACGCTGCGTGGGCCCGGATGGTGGGCGAGCCCGGGCGCGGGGTGCCGACGATCATCGAGATGGTCGGGCACACGCGCCTGGACTGCACGATCGGCGCGGCGGCCGGCATGCGGATGGCCGTCGCCGAGGCGATCCACCACGCCTCCCACCGCGCCGCGTTCGGCCGGTCGCTGAGCGATCAGCCGCTGATGCGCAACGTCCTCGCCGATCTCGCGATCGAGTCCGAGGCCGCGACGCTCACGGCCATGCGCCTCGCGCGGGCCTACGACGAGGCTCCCGGCGACCCCGAGCAGGAGCGCTTCAAGCGCCTCGCCACCGCCGTGGCGAAGTACTGGACGACGAAGCGCTGCCCCCCGCACGCCGCCGAGGCGATCGAGGTGCTCGGCGGCGCCGGCTACGTCGAGGACTCGGGGATGCCCCGGCTCTATCGCGAGGCGCCGCTGAACTCGATCTGGGAGGGGTCGGGCAACGTCATCGCGCTCGACGTCCTGCGGGCGCTGGCGCGCGCGCCCGAGACCCTCGACGCCTTCTTCGCCGAGGTGGAGGAGGCGGCCGGCGCCGACGCCCGCCTCGACGCGCACGTCGCGGCCCTCAGAACGGAGTTCGCCGACCTCGAGGCGATCGAGCCGCGGGCCCGGCGGGTGGTCGAGCGCATGGCGCTGGCGCTCCAGGGCTCGCTCGTCGTCCGCCACAGCCCGCCGGCGGTCGCCGACGCCTTCTGCGCCGCGCGCCTCGGCGGGGATGCCGGCCTCGCCTTCGGAACGCTCCCGGCGGGGACGGACTTCGGCGCGATCGTCGCGCGCCACGCGCCGACCGCCTGAGGGTCGGACGCGCCCCCCTACGCGGCGGCGCCGCCGCCCGCGTCGAGGTCGTAGAGCGCGGCGTACTTGCCGCGCAGGTAGTCGAGGTACGGGGCCACGTCGAGCGGCCGGCCCGTGGCGCGCTCGAGCAGCTCGGCCGGCAGGAGCTTGCGCCCGTGGCGGTGCACGCGGTCGCCGAGCCACTCGCGCACCGGGCCGAAGTCGCCGGCCGCGATCCGCGTGTCGACGTCGGCGACGTCCGCCGTGAGCGCGGCCCAGAGCTGGGCCGAGATCGCCGACCCGAGCAGGTAGGTCGGGAAGTAGCCGACGAGGCCCTCGGCCCAGTGCACGTCCTGCAGGACGCCGAGGCGATCGCTCGGCACCTCGACGCCGAGGAGGTCCGCCATGCCCGCGTTCCAGGCCTCGGGCAGGTCGCGAGCGGCGAGCCGGCCTTCGACGAGCTCCCGCTCGAGCTCGAAGCGCAGCACGATGTGGAGCGGGTAGGTCGCCTCGTCGGCCTCGACGCGGACGAGCGACGGGGCGACCCGGTTGACCGCCCGGTGGAGCGCCCCCGCGTCGACGCCGGCGAGGCGCTCCGGGAAGGCCGCGGCGGCGAGCGGGAGCAGCCAGCGGCAGAACGGCTCCGAGCGCCCGATCACGTTCTCCCACAGGCGGCTCTGGGACTCGTGGACCCCGAGCGACGTCCCGCTGCCCAGCGGTGTGCGCTCGAGCGCGGCCGCCACGCCGTGCTCGTAGAGGCCGTGGCCGAACTCGTGGACGGTGCCGTAGAGCGCCGTGCCGAGGTAGTCCGGGTTGAAGCGGGTGGTGAGGCGGATGTCGCCGCGCGCGAGGCCCGAGGCGAACGGATGGACGGCGTCGTCGAGCCGCCAGGCGTAGGCGTCGGCGCCGAGCGCCGAGATCACCTGCCAGACGAAGGCGCGCTGGCGCCGGGGCGGGTAGGCGCCGCGCAGCGGCCCGTCGTCCAGCGCGTCGCGGCGCTCGGCGATCGCGGCGATGAGCGGCACGAGCCCGGCCCGGATCTCGGCGAAGCGGACGTCGAGCTCGGCGGCCGTCGCGCCCGGCTCGTAGTCGTCGAGCAGCGCGTCGTAGGGGGTCGACGCCTCGGGGAAGCAGTCGGCGTGGCGACGGGCGAGCTCCAGGTTGCGCTCGAGGTGCGGGAGGAAGGCGGCGAAGTCGTCCTCCTCGCGGGCCTGCGCCCACGCCGCGTGGCCGTGCGCCGCGGCCCGGGCGAGCTCGGCACGCAGGTCGGCGGGCACCCGGACGGCCTTGTCGTGGTCGCGCCGCGTGACGCGGACGAGCGCCGCGTCGTCGTCGTCGAGATCCGCCACGTCCACCTCGCGCGCCGCGAGGTCGACCAGGCGGCCGAGCTCGGGATCGGCGAGGCGCTCGTGGACGACCCGCTGGAGCGTCGCGAGCTGCTCGGCGCGCGCCCCGGCTCCGGCGGGCGGCATCATCGTCTGCTGGTCCCAGCCGAGCAGGCCGGCGGTCGCGTTCAGGTCCTCGATCTCGGCGAGGCGCGCGCGCAGCACCTCCACGCTCGTTCCCATCGAACCGGCGTCCTCTCGTCGTCGTCGCGGGGCAGGGACCGGGCGGCGGCTCCCCGCTGTGAGAGCATCTCACCATGCCGGGCCGCGGAGGCACCATCAAGCTGTTCACCGTCTTCGGGATCCGGATCGGGGTCGACCTCAGCTGGTTCCTGATCCTGTTCCTGGCGATCTTCTGGCTGTCGCAGTCCTTCCGGCGGGTGCTCGACAGCTCCGACACGACCGCCTTCGCCACCGCGGTGGTGACCGCGCTGCTCTTCTTCGGCTCGCTCGTGCTCCACGAGCTCGGGCATGCCTGGGCCGCCCGGCGCGCCGGGATCCGCGTCCCCCAGATCGACCTCTGGCTGCTCGGCGGCATGGCGCGGATGGAGCGCGACAGCCGGACGCCGGGCGAGGAGTTCAGGATCTCGGCGGCGGGGCCGCTGGTGTCGCTGCTGCTGGCGGCCGGCTGCTTCGCGCTCGGCGCCGGGCTCGAGGGGTACGACCGGTTCACCGACGCCGCCCTGCTCCGCACGACCGTCCAGGTCACCCCGGTGGAGCTCGCCCTCAGCTTCCTGGTGACGATGAACCTCGTCATCTTCCTGTTCAACCTCGTCCCCGCCTTCCCGCTCGACGGCGGCCGGATCGCCCGCTCGATCGCGTGGCGGGTCACCGGCGACCGCGGCCGGGCGACGCGGTTCTCCGGGCGGCTCGGCCAGCTCTTCGCCTGGCTCATGGCGGGGTTCGGCCTCTACAACCTGCTGCGCGGGGACCTCGGCGGGCTGTGGTGGCTGTTCCTCGCCTTCTTCATCGGCCAGGCGGCGCGCGGGGCGGTGGTCCAGACGCACTTCACCGAGCAGATCGACGGCGTCACCGTGGCCGACATCATGGACGAGCACCCCGTCAGCGTCCCGGCGGACCTGCCGGTGGTCCGCGCCGAGGACGAGTTCTTCCTGCGCTACCGCTGGTCGTGGTTCCCGGTGGTCGACGCGCTCGGGCGCTTCGTCGGCCTCGCGCAGGAGGAGCGCGTGCGCGGCGCGGCGCGCGCCGGCGACCGGACCGTGACCGTCGGCGACGTCATGGACGCCGAGGCGGCGGGCGACTGGCGCGTCGACGTCGAGGCCCCGCTGGAGGCGCTGCTCGGCTCCGAGCCGCTGCGGCGCCACGGGGCGCTGATGGCGGTCGACGGGGACGGCGTGCTGCGGGGCGTCGTCAACGTCGACCAGGTGCGTCGCGCGCTCCAGGCGGCGGGCGACGCGGCCTGAGCGGCCGGGCCCGCGAGGGCCGGGGCGAACCCGTCGCGCCGCCGCTCGGCGGGGCTGGGCCGGCCGGCTTCCGGCGTCCGTAGGAGGGTAGGATCGAAGCCATGCCCGCTCACGACGTCCTGATCATCGGCGCCGGCCTCGCCGGCCAGCGCGCCGCCCTCGCCGCCGCCGACGCGGGCGCGAGCGTGGCCATCATCTCGAAGGTCCATCCGGTGCGCTCGCACTCCGTCGCGGCGGCCGGCGGGATCAATGCGGCGCTGAACCCCGAGGACAGCTGGGAGTCTCACGCCTTCGACACGGTGAAGGGCTCCGACTACCTCGGCGACCAGGACGCGATCGAGGTGATGTGCCGCGAGGCGCCCCAGGAGATCCTCCACCTCGAGCACATGGGCGTCACGTTCCACCGCTCGCCGACCGGCACGCTCGGCACGCGGGCCTTCGGGGGCGCCTCGCAGGCGCGGACCTACTACGTGGCCGACATCACCGGCCAGGCGATCCTCCACGTGCTCTACGAGCAGCTGATGCGCTATCACGAGCGGGTCGACCGCTTCGAGGAGTGGTTCACCACCGACCTGCTGCAGGACGAGCGGGGCGCGTGCGTCGGCGCGATCTGCCGCAACGTCCGCGACGGCCGGCTCGAGGTCTTCGACGCCAAGTCGGTGATCCTCGCCTCGGGCGGCGCCGGGCAGGCGTTCCGGCCGACGACGAACGCGCTCATCTGCACCGGCGACGGGATCGCGCAGGCCTACCGGATCGGCGCGCCGCTGATGGACATGGAGATGATCCAGTACCACCCCACGACGCTCGCCGAGAACGGCTTCCTCATCACCGAGGGCGCGCGCGGCGAGGGGGCGCACCTCTACAACGCGCTGGGCGAGCGGTTCATGGAGCGCTACGCGCCGAACAAGCTCGAGCTCGCCTCCCGCGACGTCGTGTCCCGGGCCGAGCAGACCGAGATCAACGAGGGGCGCGGCTTCCCCGACGGCACCGTCTCGCTCGACATCACCAAGGTCCCGCGCAAGCGGACGCTCGAGGCGCTGCGGGAGATCGTGAACATCGGCCGCGACTTCGCCGGCGTCGACATCACCCGCGAGCCGATCAAGATCAAGCCCGGGTGCCACTACATCATGGGCGGGGTGAAGACCGACGTCGACGGCCAGACCCCCATCGCCGGCCTCTACGCCGCGGGTGAGGTCGCCTGCGTCTCGGTGCACGGCGGCAACCGGCTGGGCGCGAACTCCCTGCTCGACACCCTGATCTTCGGGCGCCGCTCCGGCGAGCACGCGGCCCACCGGGGAAGCCGGATCCCGATGCCCTCGACCTCCGGCGCGCGCGTCGCCGACACGCAGGCCGGGATCGACGCGATCGTGTCCCGCCCGCCGGGCGGCCGCCGGATCTCGGACATCAAGACCGAGCTCGGCGAGACGATGAACCGCTACGTCGCGGTCTTCCGCGACGCCGCGGGCCTCGACACCGCCCACGAGGTCGTGCGCCGGCTCAAGGACGAGGCGGCGACGGCCCATGTCGACGACCGGGGGACGGTCTTCAACCAGGACGTCCTCGGGGCGATCGAGCTCGGCTACATGCTCGACGTCGCCGAGTCGATCGTGGTCGCGGCGAAGGAGCGCAAGGAGTCGCGCGGGGCCCAGTACCGGACCGACTTCCCGGAGCGCAACGACGCCGAGTGGCTCAAGCACATCGACATCTCGCGCAACGGCGACGAGACGCCGCACGTGAGCTACTCGCCGGTGACGATCACCCAGTGGCAGCCGCAGGAGCGGACCTACTAAGGTCCCGCCGGCCCGAGCCCGAGGAGCCCACCCCCGCCCATGCCCGACTACACCCTGAGACTCCGCCGCTACGACCCCCACTCCGGCCAGGCGCCGTACTGGGAGGACTTCACGGTGGACCTCGAGGGTCACCGCTCCGTGCTCGAGGGGATCCTCCAGGCACGTGGCGAGACGGACGGGACGATCGGGATCCGCTGCTCCTGCCGGGCGGCGATCTGCGGCTCCTGCGGCGTGCGGATCAACGGCCGGCCCGGCCTGGCCTGCCACACGCATCTCGACGAGGCGCTGGGGCGCGACCACTCCGGCGAAGGCGTCATCGAGGTCGAGCCGATGGGCAACATGCCGGTGATCAAGGACCTGATCGTCGACATGGACGCGGTCCACTGGAAGAAGATCCGCCGGGTCACGCCGTGGCTGCTGAACCGGGAGCCGATCCCCGAGCGCGAGTACATCGTGCCGCACGAGAACATGGTCGACGTCACGCAGACGATGGCCTGCATCCAGTGCGGCGCGTGCGTCTCGGACTGCCTCTCGATGGAGGTCGACCCGCTGTTCATCGGGCCGGCCGCGCTGGCCAAGGCCTACCGGTTCGTCGGCGACCCGCGCGACGCGGAGCCCTACGAGCGGCTCAAGGACCTCGCCGAGGACCAGCACGGCATCTACGACTGCACCCACTGCTTCAACTGCATCGAGGCCTGCCCCAAGGGCGGTGGCGCCGATGAGCCAGATCATGCGGTTGCGCCGGCGCGCCGGCTCGGACTTCGAGATCGAGGACCGCAACAACGGCCTTCGCCACGAGCACGCCTTCGTGGAGAACATCCGCCGCAACGGGCTCCTCCACGAGGCCGACCTGCTGCCCGACTCCTACGGCGGGAAGTTCAACCCGCGGCGCGGTCCCCGAGCTCGTCAGCTCGCTGCCGGTCGTGCTCAAGGCGCTCCAGCGCGGCAAGGTGACGCCGGCCAAGGCCCTGCGCCACCAGCACAAGGCCGAGCCGGCGGTGAAGCAGATCTACGACATCGTCGAGGGGCGCGACGAGCGCCTGGAGCTGAACCTCTACATCTCGGGCAGCGAGGACGACCTGGCCGACGCGCCGGCCGTCGAGGAGACGGCGTGAAGGTCGCCTACTGGCCCGGCTGCGTGAGCCGCGGCTTCACCCCGGAGCTGCACGGCTCGATGGCGGCGGTCGCGCCGCTGCTCGACCTCGAGCTGGTCGAGCTCGACCGCGCCGCCTGCTGCGGCGCCGGCGTCCTCTCCGAGCACTACCAGGAGCTGGCCGACACGCTCAACGCCCGCACCTTCGCGCTCGCGCAGCAGACGGACACCGAGCTGATGATGAACATCTGCTCGACCTGCCAGGGCGCGCAGAGCGAGTGCCAGGAGCGCCTCGACGCGAACACGGAGTACCGCGAGCAGATCAACGCGAACCTCGCCGACTCGGGCGAGGGCCTGAGCTACGAGCGCGGGCTCACGAACAAGAACTTCCTCTGGCTGCTCGTCGAGGAGATCGGGCTCGACGCGCTGCGCGCGAAGGTCACGCGGCCGCTGACCGACCTCAAGGTCGGGCCGTTCTACGGCTGCTACATCGTGCGGCCCACGCCGCGGCTGGGGATCGACGCCGACCACCCCCGCGACCGCTACCTGCACCAGGTGATCGAGGCGCTCGGCGGGACGGTCATCGACTACGCCGGCGTCTACAAGTGCTGCGGCTTCCCGATCATCACGATGAACAAGGAGAAGTCGCTCGAGCAGGCCGGCACGCACCTCGGGGACGCCGTCGACGCCGACGCCGACTGCCTCGTCGTCCCGTGCCCGCTCTGCCACCTGAACCTCGACCTCCAGCAGCCGCTGGCCGAGAAGGCCGTCGGCCGCACGCTCGGGGTGCCGGTCCTCCACCTCCCGCAGCTCGTCGGGCTGGCGCTCGGGCTCGAGCCCAAGGCGCTCGGCATGGACCGCCACATCGTGAAGCCGACCTCGGTGATCGACTGGTCGACGGCGGTGGTGGCGGGGGCTCCGGGCGGCGGCGGGTAGCGCCTGCGCGACGTCGGGGCGGCGTCAGGGTCGCTCGGCGCTCCAGCTCTCGTCGATCGGGGCGATCAGCGCCTCGTCGCCGGCCAGACAGGTCACGCTGCCGCGCAGCGGCCGGTCGGCCGGCACCCGCACGAGACCCCGAGCGTGGAGCGCCTCCGCGATCTGGATCGCGTTGATCGCGGCGCCCTTGCGGAGGTTGTCGGCGACGACCCACAGCTGGAGGCCGCGCTCGTGGGAGGGGTCGCGGCGGATGCGGCCGACGAGCACGTCGTCACGGCCGGTGGCGTCGAGCGCGGTCGGGTAGGCGTCGGCGCCGGGGTCGTCGACCACCGTGAGCCCCGGCGCCCCGACCAGCAGCTCCCGCGCCGCCGCCACCGACAGCGGCGCGCGCGTCTCGACGTTGACGCTCTCCGAGTGCCCGGTGACGACCGGGACCCGGGCGCACGTGACGCTGACCCGGATCGACTCGTCGCCGAGGATCTTCCGCGTCTCGAACATCATCTTGCGCTCTTCGTTCGTGTGGTCGTCGCCCTCGGCGAATTGGCCGGCGCCGCCGAGCACGTTGAACGCGATGGGGTGCGGGAAGACGCTCGGGGCCGGCGGCGGCTCGCCGGCCAGCACGGCCCGGCTCTGGCCCTGGAGCTCGTCGACCGCCGCCTGCCCGGTCCCCGAGACCGACTGGTAGGTCGAGACGACGAGCCGATCGATCCCGGCCGCGAGCTGGATCGGCCGCAGCGCGACCATGAGCTGCATCGTCGAGCAGTTGGGGTTCGCGACGATGCCCCGGTGGCCCTCGAGGTCGTCCGGGTTCACCTCCGCCACCACGAGCGGGACCTCGGGGTCCGTGCGCCAGCACGAGGAGTTGTCGACCACGACCGCGCCGGCGCGCGCGAACCGCGGCGCCCATTCCCGCGAGACCGTGGCGCCCGCGGAGAAGATCGCCAGGTCGAAGCCCTCGATCGCGTCGTCCGCGAGCGGGCGCACCACCCGCCCGCCGCCGAGGTCGCGGCCGGCGGAGCGCGCCGAGGCGAACGGGACGACCTCGGCCGCGGGGAACCCGCGCGCCGCCAGGGTCTCGAGCATGGCCGTGCCGACGAGGCCGGTGGCCCCGACGACCGCGACGCGATGTCGGCCGCCGGCGCTCATCGCGGGTCCGCGAAGGGCCGCTCGGCCTCGACGCCCCCGTCGCCGAGCTGGAAGGCGCCGTGCAGCGCGCGCACCGCGTCCGGCACCTGCGCGGAGCGGATCACGCAGGAGATCTTGATCGGCGAGGTCGAGATCATCTCGATGTTGATGCGCTCGTCGCCGAGCGTGCGGAACACCGTCGCGGCGACCCCCGGGTGCGAGCGCATGCCCGCCCCGACGATCGAGACCTTTCCCATCTCCGGGTCCTCGGCCACCCCGCCGATGCCGAGCTCCTCGAGCAGCGGGTCGAGCGTCGCGCGCGCGTTGCGGAGGTCCTCGCGCGCGACGGTGAAGGAGAGGTCGGCGCCGTGGCCCTCGGACTCCGGCTCGTTCTGGATGATCATGTCGACGTTCACGTTCGCCTCGGCCAGCGCCCCGAAGATGCGCCCGGCGACGCCGGGCTCGTCGGGAACGCCCAGCAGCGTGATGCGGGCCTCCTCGCTGGAGTGCGTGACCGCGGTGATGAGGGGGTGCTCCATCGTCTCGTCCTCGCCGAGGACGACGGTACCGGGTCCGTCCCCGAACGAGGACCGGCAGTGGATGCGCACGCCGTGGTTCCGCGCGTACTCGACCGAGCGCAGCTGCAGGACCTTCGCCCCCGAGGAGGCCATCTCGAGCATCTCCTCGAAGGAGACGGCGGCGAGCTTGCGCGCGTCGGGCACGAGGCGGGGGTCGGCGCTGAAGACGCCGGCCACGTCGGTGTAGATCTCGCACACGTCGGCGCCGATCGCGGCGGCGAGGGCGACCGCGGTCGTGTCCGAGCCGCCGCGGCCGAGCGTCGTCACGTCGTAGGCGGTCGAGACCCCCTGGAAGCCGGCGACGAGCACGATGCTGTCGGCCTCCAGCGCCTCTTCGATCCGTCCGCGCGCGCACGTCGACGATCCGCGCCTCGCGTGTGGGAGGTGTCGGTGACGATCCCGGCCTGGGACCCGGTGAGCGAGATCGCCCGGTGGCCGAGGTCGTTGATCGCCATCGCGCAGAGCGCGCACGACATCCGCTCGCCGGTCGAGAGCAGCATGTCCATCTCCCGCGGGTCGGGACTCGGGGAGACCTCCTCGGCCATCGCGATCAGCTCGTCGGTCGTCTGGCCGCGTGCGGAGAGCACCGCGACCACGCGGTTGCCGGCCTCGCGCTGGCGACGATGCGGCGCGCGGCGTTCTGGATCCGCTCGGCGTCGGCGACGCTCGTTCCCCCGAACTTCATGACCACGGTGTCGCTGCTCATCGGCTGGCCAGGGTACCGAGGCCCCCTCCGGCGCCCCGGCGGCCCGCGGCTCAGACCGCCCGGCGGCCCGCGAAGGCGCGGCCGAGCGTCAGCTCGTCGGCGTACTCGAGGTCGGCGCCGACGGGCAGGCCGCTGGCCAGGCGCGTGACCGTGACGGCCGGCGCGCGCTCGCGCAGCGCGTCGGCGAGGTGGTGGGCGGTCGCCTCGCCGGTCGTCGTCGGGTTCGTGGCCAGGACGACCTCCCGCACGCCGCCGGCGTCCACGCGCGCGAGCAGCTCGGCGAGCTTGAGGTCCTCGGGCTCGACGCCGTCGATCGGCGAGAGCGCGCCACCGAGCACGTGGTAGCGGCCGCGGTACTCGCCGGTCCGCTCGATGCCGATCACGTCCTGGGGCTCCTCCACGACGCAGATGAGCGCCGCGTCGCGGCGCTCGTCGGCGCAGATGCGGCAGCGGGGCCCCTCGGCGAGGTTGAAGCACACCTCGCAGAGCCCGACGCTCGCCTTCACCTCGCGGATCGCCTCGGCGAGCGCGAGCGCCTCCTCGTCGCTGGAGCGCAGGACGTGGAACGCGAGTCGCTGGGCGGTCCGCCCGCCGATGCCGGGCAGCTTCGAGAGCTCGGTGATGAGCCGCTGGACGGGCGGGGCGTGCATGGCGGGTGGTGGCGCGGCCTAGACGGTCGTGGAATCGATCATCTAGGTGCCCGGCAGGCCGAGCCCGCCGAGCCCGCCGAGCCCGCCCGCGCCGCCGAGGCCGCCCGTGATGGCGCCCATCCGCTTCGCGGCGAGGTCCTGGGCGCCACGCAGCGCCTCGTTGGTGGCGGCGAGGACCAGGTCGGCGAGCATCTCGACGTCGTCGGGATCGACGGCCTCCGGGTCGATCGAGACCGACCGCACCGCGAGGTCGCCGCTCACCGCGACGGTGACCATCCCGCCGCCCGCCGAGGCCTCGACGACCTCGTCCTTGAGCGCCTCCTGCGCGGCCACCATGTCCTGCTGCATCTTCTGGACCTGCTTGAGCATCTGCTGCATGTTCGGCTGCGGCATCAGGCGCCGTTCCCTTCGTCGTCGTCGGGCATCTCCTCGGCGCCGAACTCCGCGACGAGCCGCCGCACCAGCTCCTCCTCGGTGAGCGACGGATCGGCGGGCTCGACCTCGTCCCCGGCGCCGTCACCGGCCTCGACATAGGCGAGCGCCAGCGGGTGGCCCGTCACGGTGCGCACCGCCCGCCCCACGATCTCGCGGCAGTCGGCGCTGTCGGCCTTGCGGCGCTGGAAGGCGGCCGCGCGCGCGAAGGCGACCTCGAGCCGGTCGTCGCGGACGGCCACCGGGCGGGCGCCGGTGAAGAGCGCGGCGACCATCGCGTTGTCGGCCCGGACGGTCTCCAGGACGGCGGGCCAGAGGGCGCGCATCGCGGTGAGGTCGGGGCGGTCCTCCGGCGCCGCGACCGGCTCGGGCGCGGGACGGGGCTTCGGGGCGGGGCCGCGGGTCGCCGCGGGCGCCGGCTCCTCGGCCCGCGCCGGTGGGTCCGGAACGGGCTCGGCCGCGACGGCGGTGGCGCCGCGGCCCAGCGGCGCGGCGGCGCGGGCGGTCGGCGGCTCCGGGGTGGGCGGGCGCGCGGGCGGCGCCGGCCCGTCGCGGTCCCCGACGCCGGCGGACGCCGGCGGGACCGCCGGCGCCGCGCCCGCCAGGCGCGCCTCCAGCCGGTCGATCCGGGCGAGCAGGGCCGCGGCGGAGGGGTCGGCCTCGGGCGCCGCGGCCTTCACGAGGCAGAGCTCGAGCTGCACGCGGGGCTCCGAGCCGTCCTTGATCGCCTCGAAGGCGGCGGAGACGAGGTCGAGCAGCCGGACGACATCCGGCGCGGCCAGCCGCTCGGTCTGGGCGGCCAGGCGCTCGTCCTGCTCGGGGGTGACGCGCAGCTCGGCGGGCACCTCCCCGATCATCCGGACGAGCAGGAGGCCGCGCGCGTGGGCCTCGAGGTCGCCGAGGAAGCGCGTCACGTCGCGCCCGGCCTCGGCCACCCGGGCGGCGGCGCGCAGGGCGGCGGGCGCGTCGTGGGCGGCCACGGCGTCCAGCGTCTCGGAGAGCAGCTCCGCGTCGACCACGCCGAGCACGGCGAGGACGTCCTCCATCGCGATCGCCGCGCTGCCGCCCGCGTCGCCGCTGTAGGTCACGAGCTGCTCGAGGGTGCCGAGCGCGTCGCGGAAGGACCCGGCGGCCGAGCGGGCGACGAGCGCGAGCGCGGCGTCGGGCACCTCGATGCCCTCCGCGTCGGCGGTGCGCCGCAGGACGATCGCGATCTCGTGCGCGCCGGGCCGGGCGAAGTCGAAGCGATGGCAGCGGTCGACCACCGTCGGGAGCACCTTCTGGGGCTCGGTCGTGGCCAGGACGAAGATCGTGTTCGGCGGCGGCTCCTCGAGCGTCTTGAGGAACGCGTTCCACGCCTGCGGCGTGAGCATGTGCGCCTCGTCGAGGATGTACACCTTGTGGCGGCCGGAGACCGGGGCGAAGGCCACGCTCTCGCGCAGGTCGCGCATGTCGTCGACCCCGTTGTGCGAGGCCGCGTCCATCTCGATCACGTCGAGCGACGTCGCGGCGGCGATCGCCCGGCACGACTCGCAGACCCCGCACGGCTCGACCGTGGGACCCCGCTCGCAGTTCAGGCAGGCCGCGAGGATCTTCGCCATGCTCGTCTTGCCGGTCCCGCGCGAGCCGACGAACAGATAGGCGTGGTGGACCTTCCCGCGCTCGACCGCGTGGCGCAGCGTGCGCACCACGGGCTCCTGGCCGACGACCTCCGCGAACGTGCGGGGACGGTGGCGGCGGTAGAGCGAGGGGGCGGACATCGGCGGCCGGGCGAGTGTACCCACGGACCCGGAGCCCGGCCCGCGACGGAGCCCGGCCCGCGACCGGGCGCGGGCCCGCCGGCGTTGGCGCGGCGAGGAAGGCGGACCGTGCACCCCCCGTCGAAGCTCCGGCTCCGGTGGCTCTCGTCGCCCGCGACTCCGGCCCGGCGATCCCGTGGCGCCTGGCGGGGGCCGCTTAAGGCTGCTTCCTTCCGGACCTGACCTGGTTCACGGGCCGCCACCGCTCGGGACCGGGCCATCGACGCCCCGGGCGGCGCGCCGACCCCGGAGCCGACGCCCCTCGGGGGGGAATTCGGCCCCGCTAGAGCGGATTGCGGATTCAGGGCACCGCTACCTCCCCGCCTAGCACGGTCCACCCGCGATCCTACCGACCGGGGGCCGGCGACCCGCGGCGCGCGCAGGAGACGCCGTGACGGGGGCCGAATATCGGAGTCGGTGCAACGCGGGGTCTTTACCATTGGCCGTCGGCTGCCGACTGTGTCCTCACGGGGCGTCCGCGCGTCCCGGGCTCCCGCCTTCCTCATGCCGAACACCCACCAGCCCTACTGGATCGTCAAGCGTGCGCTCGACATCGTCGTCTCCGCGACGCTCCTCCTGCTGCTCGCGCCGCTCTTCCTCGTGGTGGCCGCGGCGATCAAGATCGAGGACTCCGCCGGGCCGGTCTTCTTCCGCCAGAACCGCACGGGCCAGGGCGGCCGCAAGTTCGACGTCCTCAAGTTCCGCACGATGGTGAGCAACGCCGAGGAGCTCAAGGAGCAACTGCGGGCCCGGAGCCTCGTGCCGTGGCCGGACTTCCGGGTGGAGAACGACCCGCGGGTCACCGCCGTCGGCCGCTTCCTGCGCAAGACGAGCATCGACGAGCTGCCCCAGCTCATCAACGTCCTGCGCGGTCAGATGACGCTCGTGGGACCCCGGCCGACGAGCTTCGACGTCACGACCTACGACCTCTGGCACACCGGCCGCCTCGACTACCGGCCGGGAATGACCGGCCCGTGGCAGGTGTGGGGCCGGGACTCCATGGACTTCGACGAGCGCTGCCGGCTCGACATCTCCTTCTTCCGCCGCCCGTCGATCCTCCGGGAGCTGCGTCTCCTCGTGGCCACGGTCGGCGTCGTCTTCAAGCGAACGGGAACCGCATGAACCGCCGTCTCACCTTCCTCGTCTCCGGCGCCGTCGCGCTGGTGATCTTCGTCGCCGGCTGCGGGTACGCGCTCGTGCGAACCCAGAAGTACAAGAGCTGCTCGGCGGTCGTGCTCGTGCCCGCCCTCAAGAACCCGACCGACATCGGCAACCTCACGAGCTCGTTCAACAACTCCGGCTCGATCGGCACCTACGTCGAGTACATCGCCTCGGCGGACACGCTGAAGCGCGCCGGGTCGCCGAACGTCGACCTCGGCGTGCGCGGCGTGCCCGACACGCGGGTGATCGACGTCTGCACCCAGGGCGGCGAGGCCGAGGTGCAGCCGGGGCTCGTGCGAGTGCTCGACGTCGTCCGCGCGAACCAGTCCGAGATCAACGACGCGTGGAACATCCGCCTGCTCCAGGGCGCCCAGCCGCCGGAGAAGACGGGGCCCACGACGGCGCTCATCCTCGGCGCGTCGCTGCTGCTCGCGCTGCTCGGCGGCCTCTTCGTCTTCGTCATGCTCAACCGGTTCGTCGGCTTCGACGCCAGCCCCCGCGGCTCGGCCCCGGCGCCCCGGCTGGACGAGTCGGGCGGGGACGACCCGCGTGCGGCGGCGCTGACCGGCGCGGGCCGACACGACTGAGAGTCGAGGGGCCGTGCCCCCGACGCCGCCCGTCCACTTCGACCTCGACGGCTTCGAGCACGTCGCCGACACCGGCCGGAGCCGCCTGCTGCGTGTGCGCGGGCGGTGGGGCTGTCCCGACGAGCGCCTGCTGCCCGAGCCGACGCTGCTCGTCCATCACGGCACGCGGGTCGCCCGCCTGACCCCGCTCCCGATCGGCGACGACGAGCCGCCGCAGGCCGGGCCCCGGCCGCCCGGATGGGCCGCCACCTACGCGATCCCGAAGGCGATCTTCAACGCGGAGGCGCCGCTCGTCTACGAGCTGCAGGTCGTGCCGGACGTCTACCACCCGCTGCCGCTCCCGGCGACCGAGGCCACCGGCCCGGGCCCCGAGGAGGACCAGCCGGACCGCCCCGGCGTGACCCTGGCCACGACCGCCGGGGACGTGACCGTCGACGTCCCGCAGGCGACGGCCGCGGGCACGCTGGTGGCCGCCGGCGCCGCGATCATCGCGACCGCCGTCGCGATCACGCTCCTGCGGAGCCTCAACACCCGGCCCGAGCTGCTCCCGATCATGCTCATCGCGATCTCCACGGGGCTCATCCTGCTGTGGAACTCGGCCTGGATCTTCCCGGCCTTCGCCGCGCTGACCTGGACCTCGATCGAGCAGTCGCAGTTCGGCGGCATCTCCCCGATCGAGATCGGGGGGCTCGTGCTGCTCGTGGTGGCGCTGTGGCGCGGCCTGCGGCGACCCGCGCTGCTGGCCAACGCCCTCTTCGTCTGCCTGTTCATCGCGCTCCCCCTGCTCGCCACCGCGCTGCTCTCGCCCAATGGCTTCTCGATGCCCACCGACGCGCTGAAGAACCTCTCCTTCCTGCTCATCGTCGCGCTCGGCATGCAGACGCGGAAGGACATCGACCGGCTGACGATCGCGCTCTGTCTCGTGGCGATCTTCCTCGGCCTCGGGGCGGCCTCCTCGGTGCTGATCGGACCCTCGGGGCTGTTCCCGGTCGAGATCGACCAGGCCGGCGTCGAGGCGACGCGGGCCGCCGGGCCGTTCGGCGAGTCGAACTTCTTCGCCCTGTCCCTCGCCGCCCTCCTGCCGGTCGCGATCTACAACGTCAGCCGCGTCGGCTGGCGTCGCTGGCTCGGCTTCGCGTCCGCGGCGGCGATCCTGGCCGGGATCTTCGCCGCCGGCTCGCGCGGCGGCTTCCTCACCGCGGGGTTCGCGGTGGCCGCGTTCGGGCTGGCCGCCGGGCGGCGCGAGGTGCGGCTCGGCGCGCTGGCCGTGCTCGCCGTCGCCTTCGTCATGTTCCCGCTCTTCGGCGCGCAGGTGCAGTCCTCCACCGGCCGGACGGTCTCGGGCCGGGCGACCGAGAACCTCATCGCGGTCGCGCAGTTCGGCGACCACCCGCTCGCCGGGGTCGGCCCCGAGCAGTACCCCGTCCTCTACCGCGACTACGCCCGCAAGATCGGCGAGGACATCCGGGTCGAGCGCGAACCGCACTCGCTGCCCCTGCAGCTGGCCGCCGAGCAGGGGATCGTCGGCCTGATCGGCTGGATCGGGGCGATCCTCGTCGTCGTGCGCTTCGCCTGGGCCCGCGGCATCTGGGACAGCATGCTCGGCCGGGCCATGCTGATCTCGTGCGCGACCTGGATGTTCGGCAGCCTGTTCCTCCACGCCGGGCTCCTGCGGCTGCTCTTCATGCTCGTCGGCGCCGTGATGGCCCTCGCCGGGGCGGCCGGGCCGCTCGGCCGCCGGGCGGGCGACGCGCGGGAGGCACCGGGGTGAGGGCGAAGGCGCCGGTCCGCGAGGTGTTCATGCGCTCGCCGCGCGGCATCGTCGCGTGGAACGTGCTGCGCGACCGCGTCGTGGGCGCGCGCGCCCGCCTCGGGCGCCACCGCGCCCACGGCGGGGCCACGCACGAGGACCTCGACCTCGCCCAGAGCGTCGCCTACATCGACGAGGTCTTCGGCGACTACCTGCGCTACTCGGCGCTCACCGCCGAGGACCTCGACGGGCTGCGCGTGCTCGAGGTCGGTCCCGGCGACAACCCGGGCGTCGCCCTGCGCTTCCTCGCCGCGGGGGCGGCGCGGGTGGTGTGCGTCGACCGCTTCCTGCTCTGGCGCGACCCCGCGCAGCAGCGGGAGATCCTTCGCGCCGTGGTCGAGGGCCTCGAGCCCGCCGGTCGCGCCCGGCTGGAGGGCGTGGTCACCGCCGACGGCGACCTCGTCCCCGGATCGGACCGGCTCGAGTTCATCGAGGGCATCGCGATCGAGGAGGCCGACCGCCGCTTTCCACCCGCGTCGTTCGACCTGATCGTCTCCCGCGCGGTGCTCGAGCACGTGCTCGACGTCGAGCGCTCGCTCGCGGTCATGGACCGTCTGCTCGCCCCCGGGGGCACGATGCTGCACAAGGTCGACTTCCGCGACCACGGGATGTTCACCGACGCGGGCATGGACCCGCTGACCTTCCTCACCGTGCGCGAGCCGGTCTTCCGCTGGACCGGGCGCAACAGCGACGGGCTGAACCGGCGTCGCCGCGACACCTACCGCCGCGTCCTCGGCCGGCTGGGCTACGAGCCGCGCATCCTCGCGACCCACGTCGCCGGGGTGGGAGAGGAGCTCGTCCCCCACCGCGAGACGCTCGAGCCGGGCCGCGACGTCCCCCCGGAGAGCGTGGCGGCGGTGGCGGAGATCCGTCCCCGGCTCGCGCCGGAGTTCCGTGGGCTCGGCGACGAGGACCTCCTCGTCGCCGGCATCTTCTTCGAGGCGCGCAAGCCGGCGGCGCCGGAGCGGGCGTCCGAGGCCGCGGCGTGAGGGCGCTGGCCGGCTGCTTCGCGGCGAGCGCCGCGGGAGCCGCCTGGGTCCTCGGGGGGTATCCCGCCACGCTCGCCCTCCTCCCCCGCCGCCCGTGGCGGGCGGACGAGCGCGCCCTTCCGCCGGTGAGCATCCTCGTACCGGCCTTCCGCGAGCGCGAGGCCCTCGGCGCGAAGCTCGCCGCGCTCGCCGACCTCGACTACCCGGCCGACCGCGTCCAGGTCGTCGTGGCGGTCGACGAGGATGCGCCGACCGCGGACGTCGCGCGCGCGAGCGCGCCGGAGGCCACCGTCCTGTTCGCCGCCGAGCGTGGCGGAAAGGCGGCCGCGCTCAACCGCGCGGCGGAGGTCGCGGACGGCGAGGTCGTGGTGCTCACCGACGCGAACAACGTCCTCGAGCCCGGCAGCCTGCGCGCCGCCCTGCGCCACTTCGCCGATCCGGCGGTGTGGGGCGTGGCGGGCGCCCGCCGCGAGGCCGGGAGCGCCTATGACCGCTACGAGGACGCGCTCCGGCGCCTCGAGACGCGCTCGGGCGACGTGGCGGCGATGAGCGGCGAGTTCATGGCGGTTCGACGCGAGCGCCTCCCGCTGTTCCCGGCCGACGTGGTCAACGACGACCTCTGGCTCCTCTGCGCCCTGGTCCGGGCGGGGGGCCGGGTCGTGTACGAGCCCGAGGCCGCCTCGCTCGAGCCGGCGGTGGCGACCCGCGGCGAGCTCGCCCGCCGCTCGCGGATGGGCGCCGGCCGCCTCATGCTGCTCGGCGAGCTTCGCGGGCTCCCGCCGGGGTTCGCCTGGCGGCTGGTCTCGCACAAGCACGGCCGCCTCGCGCTCCCGTTCCTGCTCCTCGGCGCGCTCGGGTCCTCGCTCGGCCTCGCCCGGCGTCCGCCGTACGGGCTGCTCGCCGGCGCCCAGGTGACCGTGTACGGCGCCGGAGCGCTGGCGCTCGCCGGCGCCGCGCCGCCCGGGCCGGCCGGGCGCGCGGCCCGGGCCGCCGGCCAGTTCCTGCTCGGCAACGCGGCCGTGGCCGCCGGGGTCCTCCGCGGCCTGCGCGGCCGTCAGACCGCCCGCTGGGAGCCCGTTCGGTGAGCGAGCAGGACTGGGGAGGGGCCACCCGCAGCGGCATCGCCTGGTCGACCACGAGCTTCGTCGCGGGGAAGGCGCTCACCTTCGTCACGACGATCGTGCTCGCGCGCCTGCTCGTGCCGGCCCAGTTCGGCGTCGTCGCGGCGATCCTCATCTATCTCCAGTTCCTCGAGCTGATCAGCGACGTCGGGCTCGCGGCCACCGTCCAGTACGAGCAGGAGGAGGGCGTCACCCCGCGGGTCCAGACGGCGTTCACGCTCAATCTCGGGCTGTCGGTGATCCTGTGCGGGATCGGGGTGGCCGCCGCCCCGCTGATCGCCGACTTCTTCCGCGTGCCGGGCGAGACGGACCTGTTCCGCCTCGCCGCGCTCAACCTCCTGTTCCGCGGCTCGGCCAACATCCACGACGCGCTGCTGCTGCGCGAGCTCGCCTTCAACCGGCGCATCGTCAGCCAGCTCTGCGGCCAGGTCGTCCGGGCGCTCGTCTCGATCGCGCTCGCGATCGCCGGGCTCGGCGCCGCGGCCCTGGTGATCGGCATGCTCGTCGGCACCCTCGTCTGGAGCGCCGTGCTCTGGGTCATCACCGGCTTCCGCCCGAGCGGCGAGATCGAGCGGGGGGCGGTGCGGCCGATGCTCACCTACGGCGGAGCCGCCTCGGCGCTCGAGGTGATCGCCGTCGTGGCGACCCGGATCGACGTCGTGACGATCGGCCGCGTGCTCGGCGAGACGGCGCTGGGCCTCTACACCATCGCCTACCGGATCCCCGAGCTGCTCATCGAGAACGTCGCCTGGAACGTCTCGATCGTCGCCTTCCCCGCCCTCGCCCGCAAGCGCATGGCGGATCAGGAGGGCATGGGCCCGGCGGCGATGCGGATCGCGCGCTACCAGGTGCTCTACGCGGCGCCGCTCGCCACCTGGCTCGCGGTGCTGGCGACGCCGCTCATCGTCGTGCTCTTCGGCCCGAAGTGGACCGAGGCCGGCGGGGTGATGTCGGCGATCGCCGTGATGGTCGGGATCTCGTCGATCGCCTATCCGCTGGGCGACGTCTTCAAGGCGCTCGGCCGGCAGCGGGTCCTGATCGGCCTGAACATCGTGCAGCTGCCGCTGCTCATCGGGGCCATCGTGCTCGTCGCGGACGAGGGCATCGTGGCCGTGTCCTGGGTCCGCGCCGCCGAGATGGCGCTCTTCACCGGCTCGATCGTGTGGTTCGCGACCCGGCTGCTCGACGTCCGGCTCCGGGGCGTGGCCGCGGCGTGCTGGCCCGGCGCCGCCGGGGCGCTCGGCGTCGCGCTGGGCGCCGGCGCCGTCCGGCTCGCCTGGCCGGCGAACGCGGTCGGCCCGCTGATCGCCGGGACGGCCGCGGGCCTGGCCGGCGGGCTGCTCGCGCTCCGCCTCCTCGCGCCGGGCGCGCTCGCCGAGGCCCGGGGTCAGGCCGTCGCGGTGCTGCGCCCGCTCTTCCGCGGCCGGGGCCGCGACCTGCCCGCGGTGTGAGGGCGGCGTTCCGATGTTCTCGGCCCCGGCGAGGGTGCGGGCGTCAACGGCGGCAGGGAACGGGGCGGTTGACGGCCCCGGCGAGGGTGCGGGCGTCAACGGCGGCAGGGAAGGGTGCTGTTGTGCCACCCGCGTGACGGACTCGGGACGGCCGTCGAGCCGCCGCGCCGGACGACGCGGAGCGCGATTAGCGTCGCCTGGCGGGCAAGATCGCGTCCGCATCGCTTTGCCGGCGGACGCGGCTGCGATTTGCACCGCATAGCGGGCAGAATCGCAGCCGCATCATCAGGGCGCCCCGAGGTGTTGGCCTCCCGGCGCCCCGAGTCACACCGCAGCGCTCGGGCCCCAACCGCTCACCCTTCCTGGCCGCCGTCTCGGCGCCCGAGCCACACCGCGGCGCCGAGGCCCCGACCACTCACCCTTCCTGGCGGCCGTGACCACGTCCGCGCAACCGCGGCGCCCGGGGCCGACACCGCGCCCTCAGGACGAGAACACGCTGCGCGACAGCACCCGCATCCGGTCCCACGGGATGCCGTCGCTCGGGCGCCGATCGATCCCGTCGCGGGTCGCGTCGGCGCGGGCGTCGCGGATCAGGTTCCCCCAGTACCCGGCCGGCGGGCTCCCGGCCGCGCTCGACCAGTCGCCGGTCCCGCCGTAGCGACGGTCGAGCTCCATCATGAACGAGTAGAGATCCGGCCCGCCGCTGCCGTCCACGGCGATCGCGCCGTAGCGCTGCAGCGCACGGCAGATCATGCGCAGGTAGCGCGTCTCGGGGCCGCTCGGGCTCCGCCCCGGGACGGTGCGCCGGTCGCAGTCGACGCGGGGGTCGAGCTGGAGTCGCATGCCCATGTCGAGGGGCTCGTTCCCCGACTGGTCGCTCTTGACGGCCGGCGCGCGGAAGCCGCCCGAGATCGGGCCCGCGAAGCGCAGGGCGTGCTCGATCTCGCCGCTTCGGACCTCCCAGGCGCGGATGAGCCCCGCCCACGGCAGTCCGCTGCCCGTGCCGTAGCCCACCAGCGGGGCGCCGTCGCTGTCGCGGCCGAGGCGGAAGACGCCGAAGCCGGAGGCGGTGACCCGCCGGGCCGCCCGGTCGATGCGCGCCTTCCAGAGCCGGAGCTCGACCCGGGGGCCGAAGTCGAGGCTGCTCGGATCCTGGACGTCGAGCGGGGCGTCGCCGGAGACGGGCCCGCCGGGCGTGGCCTCGGCCGGGATGCGCCAGCGGAGGTGGTGCCCGTCCGCGACGACGTCGTAGACCGGATCCGACGGGTCGGCCACGTAGATGCCCGGCACCCCGTCGTGGTCGAGCAGGGCGACGCGCTCGCGGCTCATGCTCCGAACCATGCTGGAGACGACGGCCCCGGACGCCGGGTCGGTGCTCGTGCCGGCCGGGATGGGCTCGTTGAACGCCCCGGCGCGGTCGCCGCCCATGCGGTAGGGCTGGCGGAAGGGGCTGACCGCCCCGAAGTCGACGACGGGCCGGCTCTCGGCGCCCGCGACCAGTCCCGCCAGGGTCCGGCGGGACTCGCGCGCGTCGCGCGCGACGGGGCGGCGGCGCCGATGGCCCCGGGATGCGCGCCGGTGTCCGCGGCGGCGGGCCGCGCGGTGGCGGCGGGCCGCGCGGTGGCGGCGGGCCGCGCGGTGGCGGCGGGCCGCGCGGTGGCCGGACGCCCCGGCGAGACGGTGAGCCGACGCGGTCGACGCGGTCGACGCCGCGGGTCGCGGGGCCGGCGGCGGCGCGCGCCGCCGTGCCGAGCAGGGCCGTCGCGAGCAGCACGCCGGCGACGAGGACGGCGGCGGCGAGTCGGGTGGCGCGTTCGTGGTGGCGGGTCGTCACGGTGCTCCGTGGGCAGCCGGGCTGTCTGCGGGGAGACCCCTGGCGGTGTCGCCCACCTCGCGGCGGGCGGTGATCGGGACGGCCGGGAGGTCGCAACACCCCGTGTTCCGGTCCACTGGGGGAGTCGGCGCCCGCGCGCCGCGGCGGGACCCGAGGCTCGGCGTTCTGGACGTCCGTCCGATCCGCGGACGGACGTTGCGTCGCCCCGAGGAGGGGGCCCGGCCGGTGACTAGACTGCCCGGACTCTGCTGGCCGAGCGCATCGCCAACTCGCCTCGCTGGGAGGACGTCCGGGGACGTCTGCCCCACCGGGTCGCGTGGGCGCTCCAGGGTGCCGCGCTCACCTCGGACCGGGCGAGCTGGCGCACGTGGATGGAGTTCCGCGGCGGCGTGGGCCGCCCCGCCGCGATCCGGCTACGCCAGCTCGGCGGCGGCGAGATCGCGATGCGCCCGTCCACGGCCGACGCCTGGGCGGTGGCGACGACCCTGCTGCCGCCGAATCACCTCCCGCCCCCGGAGCTCGACCGCCGCGCGATCCGCACCGTCTGGGATCTGGGAGCCAACATCGGGGTGAGCATGGCCCACCTCGCGATCTCCTGCCCGCGCGCCCACATCGTGGGGCTCGAGCTCGAGCCCGAGAACGCCCGGCTCTGCCGCCGCAACGTCGCGCCCTGGGCGGAGCGCTGCACGGTGATCGAAGCGGCCGCCTGGACGAACGACGGGGAGATCGCCTTCACGGGCGAGCCCGCGGCGTCGGTCGGCTACCACGTCAGCGCCGACGGCGAGGCCGACGGGGGCGCGGGCGCCGGCGCCCACTCGGCGCGGGCGCTCTCGCTCGACACGGTGCTGGCCGCGCACACGCCCGGCGAGACGGTGGACTACGTGAAGATGGACATCGAGGGCGCCGAGGCGGCCGTGCTGACCGAGCGGACCGGCTGGGCCGAGCGGGTTCGCGCGATGACCGTGGAGGTGCACGAGCCCTACACCGTCGAGGCCTGCGTCGCGGACCTCGAGCGGCTCGGTTTTCGGGCCCGGCGGGACCCCTCGTTCCGCGGGATCGACGGCGGAAAGCCGCCGGTCATCGCCGTGCGCGACCTGCCGGGGTGAGCTCAGCCCGCCATGAGCGCCGGCTCGCGCAGCCGCGCCCGCCGGAAGCCGCCGGCGACCTTGACGCGGAACCGCCAGCCCGCGTCGCCGCGCCAGACGCCGACGCGCGGCCAGTCGAGCGCGGACGCCCGCCGCCGCGACGAGACGGCGGCGCCGGCGACGTAGCCGGCTCGGCGCGCCGCCGCAGCCACGCGCGCGTCGACGTTGCCGTAGGGGTAGGCGATCGTGTCGCAGGGTCGGTCCAGCCGTTCCTCGCAGACCGCCCGGGAGCGGCCGAGCTCCGCCTCGAGCCGGTCGTCGGCGACCCGCGTCAGCCAGGGATGGGAGCAGCTGTGGGAGCCGACCTCCCATCCCGCCCCGGCCAGCCGGCGGAGCGCCTCCCAGCTCATCGGGCGCAGCTCGTGCTCGTGCGGGCTCCCGACCCACTCCTCCATCCACGACCAGGCCATCGGCTCGCCGGCCTCGACGTAGTCCGTGGGGGCGTACACCGATCCGGCCACGCCGAGCCGCTCGAGCACGGGGAAGGCGAGCTCGGCGACCGATCGCATCGCGTCGTCGAAGGTCACCGCCAGGGTTCGCGGCCACGGGGGCGCCAGCACCGCCTGGCGGAACGTGGTCGCCCGGTAGCCGCGTCGCAGGAGCGAGCGGAGCTGTCGCTCGAGCGCCGCGGGGTCGACCGACACGGTGGCCGGCCACGTCGGGCTGACGCCGTGGTAGCAGAGGATGAGCACGTCACCGCCGCCCCGGGGGGGCGCGTCGGGTGACCGGGGTGTCTCAGCGGTCGAGGCCATGGCGGCGGAGCCCGATGCTATCCGTGCCATTCGTAGACTGACCCCGCCATGACGGCCCCTCCTCCGCCGCGGATCCTGGGGGTGATCGACGGCGCGCCCTACGATCCCGCGACGTGGTCGGGGTCGAGCCGCGGCCTCTTCCGCGCGCTCGCCCGACGCGGCGCCCTGGCGGGCGCGATCGACGCGCACGCGCCGTCGCTCGCGCGCCTCGGCCAGGCGGCGAGCTTCACGCCGGACCGGCGGCGTTGGCGCCAGCGCTACACCGGGGGGACCTTCGCGCTCGCCGGCCCGATCCGCCGGGCGCGGACGGCCCGCGCCGCCCGGCGGGCACACCGGGCGGGCCCCGCCGACGCCCTCCTGCAGGTCGGCGCCTGGTACGACCTCCGCCGGGCCGCAGGCGGGCGGCTGTGCTGCTCCTACCACGACGGCAACCTCGCGACCCTGCTGCGGCGCCCGGACGTCGTCCTCGACCCGGGCTCCCGCGCCGTCCGCCGGGCGCTCGCGGGAGAGCGGCGCGTCTACGACGACATGGACCTCATCCTCCCGATGAGCGACTGGCTCGCGCGCGCCTTCGTCGAGGACTTCGGGCAGGACCCCCGGAAGGTCGTGACGGTCGGCGCGGGAGCGAACCTCGACGAGCTCCCCGACCCGCCCGCGCGCGCGCCGGAGCACTTCGCCACCCCGCGCATCCTCTTCGTCGGCAAGGGCGAGTTCGCCCGCAAGGGCGGTCCGCAGCTGCGGGCGGCGTTCGCCTCGCTGCGGGCCGACCACCCGGCGGCCGAGCTGTGGCTCGTCGGCCCCGATGCGCCGGCGGACGCGGCGCCGGGGGAACGCTGGCTGGGGTTCGTCGACCGGCGCACGCCGTCCGGCGAGGCCGAGCTGCGGCGCCGCTACGCGGAGGCGACCGCCTTCGCCCTTCCCTCCCTCTACGAGCCGTTCGGCATCGCCTTCCTGGAGGCGATGGCCTACGCGCTGCCGTGCCTGGGCGCCGACGGCTGCGCCATGCCCGAGATCGTCGTCGACGGGGAGACGGGCCTGCTCGCGCCGCCGGGCGACGCCTCCGCCCTGGCCGCCAACCTGCGCGCGCTCGCCGCGGACCCCGGGCGCGCGCGGACGATGGGCGTCGCCGGGCGCGCCCGGCTCGAGGCCCGCTTCACCTGGGACGCGGTGGCCGGGCGCATCGTCGAGGAGATCTCCAATCGCCTCGAGCGGCGATGACGGCGACCGCCGGCCGAGCGCGAGCGGGCGCGCTGATCGCGGAGGGCCCGGCGCTGCTGCTCTCGGTTCCGCTCTGGACCTGGTGGGCGTGCTGGCGCGGGGCCTACCCGGCCACGGTCTGGGTCCCGGGCCTCGCCTACCTCGCGGTGGTGGCCGTCCTGCTCGCGGTGCTCCTGCCCCGACCGCCCCTGCGCGGGGCCCGCGCGGTCGGGCTCGCGGGGGTCGTCGCGCTGGCGGCCTGGTCGTCGCTCTCGCTCCTGTGGGCCGACGAGAAGGGCTTTGCCTGGGAGGGCGCCGGCCGCGCGTGGCTCGCCGTCGCCGCCTTCGCCCTGCCGGCCCTGTGGCCGCCGACCCGCCGCGCGCTGCTCGTCGGCACCGCGGCGTTCCCGGTCGCGGTCGCCTGCGGCGCGGTGGCCGGCCTGGTGCCCGCCCTCGTCGATCCCGCCGGGCTCTCGGAGGGGCGCCTCCAGGCGCCGGCCGGCTACGCCAACGCCACCGGCGCGTTGTGCGTCATGGGCGCGCTGCCCGCCCTCGTGCTCGGCGCCCGCCGGGAGCGGGCGCCGGCGCTGCGGGTCGCGCTGCTGGCCCTCGCCGGGGCGCTCGCCGGCGTCGCGCTCCTCACGCAGAGCCGCGGCGCGGTGGCCGCGGCCGTCGCCGGGCTGCTCACCGCGTTCGCGGTCGGGCCGGGGCGCACCCGGCTCCTGCTGCCGACCGCGCTCGTCGCCGACCGGGGTGGCCCTCGCGGCCCCGACCCTGCTCGGGGTGCGGCGCGCGGCGCTGGACGGCCGCGCCGGGCCGGCCCTGGACGATGCCGCGCTCGCGCTCCTCCTCCTGGCCGTCGGCCTCGCGGTCGTCGCGCTGGCCTACGTCGCGCTCGACCGCCGCACCACCGTGTCGTCACGCGTGTCGCGCGGCCTCTCGCGGGCGGCCGGCGCCGCCTGTGTGTTGGCGCTCGTCGGCGGCCTGGCCGCGTTCGTGGCGGTGGAGGGGGATCCGGCCGCCTGGGCGCAGGACCGCTGGGCGAGCTTCAAGCACGCCGACTACCAGGCGCTCGACACCGCCGACACCCGGTTCACCGGCGATCTGGGCTCCAACCGCTACGACTACTGGCGCGTGTCGGTGGACCTGTTCGCCGCGCACCCGCTGCTCGGGACCGGCGCCGAGAACTTCGCGGCCCCCTATCTCGAGCGCCGGCGGGTGCCGAAGGCGCCGCGCTACGCGCACAGCGCCTGGTTCGGGACCCTCGGCGGGCTCGGCCTCCCCGGCATCCTCGCCCTCCTCGCGTTCGTCGGGGGCGCCCTCGCGGGCCTCGGGCGCGCCATGCGACGCGCCGGGGCGCGGGAGCGGGCGCTCGTCGCCGCGGCCGGCCTCCCCCTCGTCGCGCTGATCGTCCAGGGGTCGGCCGACTGGCTCGCCCCGTTCGGCGCGCTGGTCGTCCCGGCGCTCGGCCTGGCGGCGTCGGCCGGCGGACCGGCCGGGGACGGGTCGGCCCCGGGCGCCGCGCCACGGCGGCGCCGCGCCGGCTCGGCGGCGCTCGCCGGGGTCCTCGTGGTCGTCGCCGCGGCCACGCTGCCGGTGTACGTGTCCTCCCGCCTCACCGAGCGGGCGTTCGCCGTCTCCCGCCGCGATCCCGCCGCGGCGCTCGCCGACCTCCGGCGCGCCCAGGACTGGAACCCGCTGGCCGGGGTCCCCGCCATCGCGGAGGGCCTCGTCGCCCTGCGGGCGGATCGGCCGCCGGCGGCGCGCCGCGCGTTCGCCGCCGCCGTCCGCCGGGATCCCTCCTCCTGGTTCGCCCGCCTCGAGCTCGGCCTGCTCGACACCCGGGCCGGGCGCCGGGCCGCCGGGCTCGCGCAGCTCGACGCGGCGGTGGCCCGCAATCCCCGTGATCCCATCGCCCGGCGCGCTCGCCGGGCGGCGCTCGCGGGCCGCCCACCGGACCCGGCGGCGGTGGCGCGCGAGGTGCTCGCCGAGCCGGCCTGAGCCCCCTGGCGCGGGTTTCGCGCGCGAAACCCGCGCCCGACCCGGCGTATGCCGGGCGTATGACGCAGCGGCAGACGCGCCCCGGTCCGTCGAACTTGGGCTAGAGTGGTCGTTGTTCGAACCTCGAGGATCTGGAGGGTCCGTGAGGAAGCTCACTCTGATTGTCATGCTGGTCGTCGCGCTCGCCGTCCCATCGACGGCGTTTGCGCAGGATTCTGGCGACGGCTATTCCAACGTCGCAGGCATCACGTCCGGAAGCGGACCCTCGAGCACGGTCACGACGACCAACTCGAGCCTTCCCTTCACGGGCCTCGATCTCGGGATCGTGCTCGGTGCCGGCGTGCTGCTGCTGGGCGCCGGTCTGGTGCTCCGCCGGTTCACCGGCACGCGCCAGGGCGCCTGACCCGGCGCACACGTCGAACCGATCGGCTGCGGCCGGCTCGTCGAGCCGGCCGTTCGTCGTTCTCGGCCGGCAGCCGGCAGGGCGGCCGGCGGCCGGCGGCCGGGAACGCTCAGCGTCGCGCCGCGGCGGCCAGGAACGCCGCCACCCGGGCGCTCTCCGCTTCCAGGGTGAGCCCCCGCACACGGTCGAGGCCCGCGCGGATCCGCGCCTCTCGCCGCCGCGGATCTCCGGCCAGGCCGGACAGCGCCGCGGCGACGGCGCCGGCGTCCGCGGGCGGGACGAGCTCGGCCGCACCCGCGGCGATCTCCGCGACCCCGCCGACCGCGGTGGCGACCACCGCCGTCCCGGCGGCGAAGGCCTCGAGCAGGACCTGGGGCACCCCCTCGGTGAAGGAGACGTGGACGAAGGCGTGCGCCGCGCGGTAGAGCCCCACGAGTCCGGCGTCGAGCGGGACGTGGCCGCGCAGATCCGCGCGGCCGGCGACCCCGAGCTCGGCCAGCCGGGCCTCCAGCGCCGCCGCCAGCGGCCCCTCCCCGCAGACGACCAGCCGCCAGCGCGGGTCGAGCCGGGCGAGCACGTCGGCCAGCAGCAGCGGGTTCTTCTCCGCGTCGAGGCGGCCCACGGTCAGCGCGACGAGGTCCCCGCTCCAGTCGCGCGCGAGGGCGTCGCGCTCGGCGACGACGTCGTCCGCACGGACGAGCGACACGGCGATCGGCAGCACGCGCGCGGCGCGCCGGTAGCGGCGGGCGAGGTCCGGCCCGACGACGATCGCGCCGCGCCGGCGCGCGAGCCGGCGGAACGCGTGCTCCATGAGGTCGGCCGCCAGATGGGCGCCGCGCCGACCCGGATGGCGCCCGCGCGCGTAGCCGGGCAGGTCCTGGCGCACGCCGAGCACCACCGGGATGCCTCGCAGGCGCGCCGTCAGCGCGAAGAGGATGGCCAGCGGGCTCGGGCCGAGCAGCCAGGCAACGTCCGCGCTCCCCGCCTCGCGCCAGAAGACCCGCAGCGAGCCCGGGACCGCGCGCGCGACGGCGAGGGGCGAGGCGGCGCTCGCGTAGCCCGGGAGCGGCGCGAAGCGCACGCGGTCGTCCAGCCGGTAGTGCCGTTGCTCGGCGGCGGGGCTCAGCCGGCCGAGCAGCGTGAGCGCGTCGCAGCGGCCGGCGAGCGCCCCGAGGAAGAGCACGAACGCCCGCTGGGCCCAGATGGCGTCGCCGTCGCGCCAGTACGCCTGATCGAGATAGACGAGCGGGCGCATGGCGGCGGGATCCTACGTCCGCCGCCGGAGGCGCCCGTCCCGCGAGCGGCCGACCGGCGCCGGGGCGCTCAGCGCTCGGCGGCGGTGCGCCGGCCGCGCGCGCGGCCGTTGAGGCGCACCGGGCCGGCCGAGCCGGTCACCGACTGAAACCACTCGAGCTGCGCCGCGAGCCCGTCCGCCAGCGTGGTCGCCGGCTCGTAGCCGAGCTCCGCGCGGGCCAGGGCGCAGTCGGATGCGGTCACCCGCGCCTCGCCCATGACCGCGGGCCGGTGCTCGACCCGCACGCGACGCTCCAGGAGCTGCTCCACGAGCGTGACGACGTCGAGCAGCTCGACCGGGTTGCCGCCGCCGAGGTTGTAGATCGTGCCGGGACGCCCGTCGAGCGCGGCGACCGTGCCGCTGACGATGTCCCCCACGTAGGTGAAGTCCCGAGACTGGTGCCCGTCGCCGAGGATGTTGATCGGCTCGTCGGCCAGCGCACGCTGCAGGAACCGGTTGAAGGCCATGTCGGGTCGCTGGCGCGGACCGTAGGCGGTGAAGTAGCGGAGCCCGATGGCGGGGACGCCGCGCGTGCGGGCGTAGACACCGGCCAGGTCCTCCGTCGCGCACTTCGTCATGCCGTAGGGCGAGACCGGCTCGCGCGGCGTCGCCTCGTCGGTCGGATGGCCGGCACCCGCGTTCCCGTAGACCGACGAGGACGAGGCGTAGATGAAGCGCTTGACCTCCCGCGCGCTCGCCGCCTCGAGGAGCCGCTGCATCGCCCGCACGTTGTGGCGCAGGTAGACGCCGAACGTCTCGCCGAAGCTGCCGCGGACCCCCGCCTGGGCCGCGAGGTGGAAGACGTCGTGGATGCCGTCGAGCAGCCCCTCGAGCGGATCGACGCTCAGGTCGACCTCGTGGAAGACGAAGCGCTCGCCCTCGAGCAGCCCGCTGAGGTTGCGCTCCTTGAGGGGACGCGCGTAGAAGTCCGTGAAGCAGTCCACGCCGACGACGTCGTGCCCGTCCGCCACGAGGTGCTCGCAGAGGTGGGAGCCGAGGAAGCCCGCGGCGCCGGTGACGAGGACGCGTCGGGACCCGCCGCGACCGTTGCCCGCCGCCTCGTGGGCGCTCATCCGTGGCCGTCCGTCGGCTCGGCCTCGCCACTGGGCACGGCGACCAGGCGCGGGCGGGACGGCGAGTTGGGCTCCCGGCTCCCGTCCAGCCCGCGGCGGGCGAGATCGAGCAGCACGTCGAGCGTGACGCCGTCGTCGGGGAAGGTGGCCCAGCCGTAGCGCGGCGGGGAGCCTCCGACGGGCGCGGCCAGATCGGTGATCCGCCGCTCGACGGCCTCGCGGTCGAGGCCCTTCTCGTCGAGCACGGCGTGGAGGTCGTAGCCGCGTGGGGTGCGGCGCAGGGAGACGCTGTCGGTGATCCGGAACGACTCGACGAGCGCGACCGGATCCTGGACGTCGCTCGGACCGAGGCGGGCGACGAGCACCGTCGCCCGCTCGGCGCGGCGCCGCGACCAGCTGAGGTGACGCTCGAGGTCGTTCATGTGGACGGCGACGACCCGACCGCCGCGGCTCACGGCGAGCGCGACGAGGCCGCCGGCGAGCACCCAGGTCCAGGCCGGAGCCGACGGCCCGAGCGCGGCGGGCACGAGCGCGAACGCCGTGAGGGCCATCGGACCGGGACGCCCGCGAAGCGCGACGACGGCGACCAGCGCGCCGACGGCCGCGGCCGCCACCGCGGCCCACGACCCCACCGCGGCGGCCAGCACGAGCGCCGCGATCGCCGCCGCGGCCCAGACGAGCGCCGGAGTCGTGGCGCGTTCGGCGAAGCTGCGGCGGGCGACCGGGCGGACGGACTGGATCGTCACGACCGGGACCGCCTCGCCGCCGGCGTCGGGAGCGAACTCACGCGCCCACTCGGAGGCGGGACGGAACGGGGCCTGCATGTCCCGCCCATCGGCGGAGCCGGGTGGCGGCTGCAACGGTGCAAGACCGTGGTCCACGGACGTACGAGCAGGACGTCGGGCGCGCTCGTCCACCCGCGCCTCGGTCGTCTCGATCCGCGCCATCCGCGTGCCTCTCGTGCCGTCGTGGTCCGGTCATGTCGCGTCGACCCCCCGACGCGCGGTCGGACCCCGTGGGGGTCCGACTCCAACTAGTCAACACGGGCCGCGTATGAATGCCGTAGGTCCCGTCAGGCCGGGCGATTCCGCCGCTTTCCGGTGCCCGGAGGGGCATGCTGACGCCCAGGGCCAAGGCCCCCGGTGAACTCACCGGGACGCTCGCGTCCGTGCGTGGGTCATCCACCGACTGGAACCCCGAAACGGGGCCGCCGTTACGGTCGCGGGCCCGCTCACCAGCGGCCGAAGATCCCGGGGAGGGCGAGCATCGCCCGCAGGGCGGCGGGATCGGTGTCGGGCACGACGCTCACCCGCGGCACGTCATAGGGGTCGAGCGCGGGTCCGCGGGCCACGCCGCCGTAGTAGCTGAAGGCCCGCATGACCCCGGCGTCGCGAAGGAGCCCCTGGGTCACGCGATCGAACGAGTCGCGCTGACCGACGGGGTAGGAGAACCAGCGCATCGGCGTCCCCAGCTCGGCCTCGAGGCGCTCGGCGCAGCCGGAGATCTCCTCCGCCTGGCGGCGCTCGGACAACGTGGCGAGCACCGGGTGGCTCACGGTGTGGCCGCCGACCGTCATGCCCGCGTCGCGGAGGGCGCGCGCGTCGTCCCACCCCATCCACAGGCCCGCGGCGGCGCCTTCGGGGGCGCGACCGGCGCCGGTGGCGGACCCGAGCGCGTCGAGGAACGCCTCGCCGAAGGCGCCGGCCCGGGCCTTGTAGGCCGCGAGCACCGTGCCGAGCGGTCGGCGCAGCGGCTCCGGGCGCAGGTCGAGCGCCGCTCCCCACGGGCCGGGGGGCAGGCGCTCGCCCTCGGCGCGCGCGAGCATCCACGCGGCCTCGTCCCACCAGGCGAGCCGCGGGCGATCGAGACAGCCGGTGGCGAGGAAGAAGGCGGCGCGCGCTCCGTGGGCGCGGAGCACCGGCAGGGCGTGCTCGACGTTGTCGCGGTAGCCGTCGTCGAAGGTGATGAGCACCCGGCGCCCACGGCGCGCGTCCAGCGCGGAGTCGAGATCCTCGGGGGCGATCAGGTCGGCGTCGGAGACCAGGAAGCGCAGGTGCGCGTCGAAGCTCTCGGGCGTCGCGGCCCACACCCCGGGGTCCAGGAGGTCCCGGGCGTCGGGCAGGACGCGGTGGTAGTTGAGGACGAGGACGCCGTGCCAGAGCGGCATTCGGCGCAGCGCGTCGCCGAAGCCCGTCCGGTCGAGCCAGCCCGCCGCGCGCCGCTGCCGCGTCGTGGTCATCGCCCGGCCGCCTCGCGGTAGATCTCGAGCCAGCGGTCGGCCATCCGCTCCCGCCCGAAGCGCTCGATCGTCCGCGCCCGGGCGGCGGCCCCCAGCGCCGCGCGGCGCTCCTCGTCCGCGGCGAGCGCGGTGACGGCGGCGGCGATCGCGTCGCGGCTGTCGCCGTCGACCACGACCCCCGCGCCGTCGGAGAGCAGATCGGGCATTCCGGCCGCGGGGACCGCGACGACCGCGAGCCCGCTCGCCATCGCCTCCATGACCGAGACGGACATCCCCTCGGTCCGCGAGGCGCTCACGTACAGGTCCGCGGCGTGGTACAGCGGACGGGGGTCCTCCACGGGCTCGCGCACCGTCACCCGGCCGCCGAGCGCCCGGTCGGCGGCAAGCTCGCGCAGGCGCGCCGCCTCGGTGCCGTCGCCCACCAGCACCAGGTGCCCCGGGGCCGCGCGGAAGGCCGCGATCAGCACGTCCAGCCGCTTGACGTCGGCGAAGCGCCCGGCGTAGAGGGCGACCTGCTCGTCGAGCGGCAGGCCGAGCGCGGCCCTGGCGGCCGCCCGCTCTTCCGTCGAGGGGGGACGGAACACCGTGGCGTCGACGCTGTAGGGGACCAGGTGGATGCGCTCCGCGGGGAAGCCCGCCGCCACGATCTCGGCCCGGGAGGCCTCGGTCTGGCAGGTGATCGCCGCAAAGGTCCGCGAGAGCAGCGCCACGCGGCGGGGGCCGAGCGGGCGGCCGAGCATCCGGTCGACGTCGCCGCCCGCGCCGGCCGAGTGGACGGTGGCCACCACGGGCGCCCGCGCCGGCCCGCGGGCGAGGGCCCCGACCAGCGCGCTCGACAGCAGGTCGTGGACGTGGATCACGTCGGGGCGCCAGCGGACGACCGCGGCGGCGCCGCCCGCCGAGTAGGCGACCGACGCGCCGAGCTTCGAGCGGGGCACCCACACCCGGCGGACCTCGAGGCCGGGCTCCCGGGCCAGTGGCGGCGTTCCCGTTCCGGGCCAGCGGCGGGTGACCACGAAGACCTCGCAGCCGCGGCGCTCGAGCAGCGGCGCGACGCGCTGGACCAGCCGCTGGACGCCGCCGATCACCGGCGGGTAGCTTTGCGTGACCATCGCGACCCTCATGCGGTACCTCCTCGATCGTGCCGCTGCCGGGCGCGGCCTCCCCCCTCCGCCGCGGCCCTCGCCGTGACCGCCCTGCGCCCCCAGCCCCGCCTCCGCCATCCGCCCCGCGCGAGGGGCGGATGAGCCGCCCGCGGGTGCGGGTGCTGCAGGCGATCGACTCTCTGCGCACCGGCGGCGCGGAGTGGATGCTCGCGTCGCTCGCCGAGGAGCTCCACGCCGCGGACGCGGCCGAGCTCACCGTGGTGGTGCCGAGCGCCGACGACGCGGACCCGGAGCTCCGGGCCCGAGTCGAGGCGGTCGCGAGGGTCGTCAGCCTCGGCACGCGCCGGCTCGCGGAGCCGGCCCTCTTCCGGGGCCTCGGCCGGGCGGCCCGGGCCGCGCGGGCGCAGGTCGTGCACGCGCACCTCTCCACCGCCACCATCGCCTCGCGACTCGTTGCGCGGGGGCTGCGCCTGCCCCACCTCACGACGATCCACACGATTCCGGGACCGAAGGCCCACGACCTCCCGCGGCACACGCTGCTCGACGGGTGGACCAGCCGCCTCTCCACCCGCCTCGTGGCGCCCACCGAGACGATCGCGCGGGCCTACGCGGCCCGCTGGCGCATCCCGGCGGCGCGGATGCGGGTGATCGGCAACCCGCCGGCCGCGGCCGCGGCACCGACCGCCGGCCGCGAGGCGACCCGCGGCGCGCTCGGCGTCGGCGCGGAGGAGCGCCTCGTGCTGTGCGTCAGCCGGCTGCACCCGGAGAAGGGCATCGCCGAGCTCGTGGAGGCGGCCGGGCTGCTGCGCGACCGCGGCGTCGCCGCGCGGGTGGCCGTCGCCGGGAGCGGCGACGCCGAGGGCGAGCTCACGACCCTCGTGGCCCGGCTCGGGCTCGGGGACCGCGTCGCGCTCCTCGGCCGCCGGCCCGACGTGGCCGACCTGCTGGCCGCAGCGGACGTCTTCTGCCTCCCCTCGCGGCACGAGGGCCTGCCGCTCAGCGTGCTCGAGGCGATGCGGGCCGGGCTCCCGTGCGTCGCGACCGCGGTCGGCGGGGTGCCGGACGTCGTGGTCGACGGGCGCACCGGGCTGCTGGCCCCGCCCTCCGATCCGCGCGCCCTGGCCGCGGCGCTGGCCCACGTGCTCGAGGACCGCGAGCTGGCCGCGCGGCTCGGGTCCGCCGGACCGGAGCTCGTCGCGGCCTCCTTCGCGCCGGCGGTCGTCGCGGAGCGCTACGCGGCGCTCTATCACGAGGTCCTCGCCGGCTGAGCCCGCACGCGGCGGCGCGCGTCGCGCACGAGCCGCAGGCCGCGGCCACGCAACGTCGCGCGCGGAACCCGGGCCCACACGAGCTCGCGGCTCCCGGTCGCGAGCTCCCGCTTGTAGCGGCTCTCGCCGCCGAGGAAGTCGTAGAGGGCGAGGCCGCGGTCCAGGCACGCCTGCATCGCGAGCGCGTGGGTGACGAGCCCCGGGCGCACCCGGTTGTCGTCGGAGGCTATGAGCCCGGACTGGTAGAAGAGCGCGGCGCCGTCCTCGACGAAGCCGTAGAGGCAGCCGATCACCCGCCCCCGGGCCCGCGCCCGGAGGAGCCAGACGGGCGCCCGGCCGCCGCTGCGGACGACGAGATCGCGGTGGAACGCGGCGAAGCGCGGCGCGGAGAAGACCCCGGGGCGCCACCGCGCCTCGTGCAGCGCGACCAGCTCGTCGAGCACGTCGAGCGCGTGGTCCTCGCCCTGGGGCCACTCCACCTCGACCTCTCCGAGCAGCCGCAGCCCCTGGCGCACCCGGCGCCGGGCGCCCGCCCCGATCCCCTCGAGAGCGGAGAGGCCGCGGTCGCGCATGGCGGCGAGGTCGGCGACGGGGCAGGGCTCGCGCCGCACCTCGGCGACGGCCTCGCCGAGCAGCGCCCGCGCGTCCTCCGGCAGGAAGCCGTCGAGCCGCAGCTCGTCCCAGCCGGGGAGCGTCTCGAGGCCGCGGCGCAGCGCCCGGGCCGCGGCCGGCCGCGCCCCGGGCACGGTGAGCAGGGCATTGCGCTCGACGTGGACGGTCTCGCGCGGCGGCTCGCCGGCGGTCCCGACGTGGATCGCCCGCAGGGCCGGGAAGCGCCCGACGCGCCGCGCGCTCCACGTCACGAGCGCCGCGCCGACCGGCCGGCCGTCCGCCTCGACGAGGGCGAAGGCGTGCGGCACCGCGTCGCCGTAGTGGCGCAGCCACGTCTCCGTCCACCACCAGGAGCAGGCGAGCCCGGGGGGCCCGTGGGTCTCGAGCGCGGCCCACGCCGCGGCGGCCTGCTCCCGCTCGGCGGGGCCGAGCAGGCGGACGGCGGCCTCGCCGCTCACGCGGTGGCCTCGCGACGGGCGACGGTCGCGCGGTAGACCCGCTTGAGCACGGGCTTGGCGTGGCGGACGTAGCCGACCTCGAGCGCCGCCCCCGGCCGGCGGGCCAGAGAGCGCAGGACGACGTGGTCGCGCTCGCTGGTGGCGAACTTCGCCTTCCACTCGCTGCGGTCGCCGAGGAGCTCGTGGGCGCGCAGACCGTGCTCGAAGCAGTGCTCGATCACCGACAGACGCAGGACGAGCCCGGGCGCGAGCTTGCGGAAGGACTCGTCGAACCCGGTCTTGACCAGGAACAGGCGGTCGGCGTGGAAGGCGCAGAGGTCCCAGGCGGCGAGCCGCCCGTCGAGCTCGAGGCTCGAGGTCCGCAGGCGCCCGGTGGCCGCCCAGGCGGCGGCCACGCCGCGGTAGAGGGACAGCGTCTCCGGGCTCGAGCCGATCGCGGTGCCCTCACGCCCCTTCCAGCCGCTGCCCTCCACGGCGAATCCGGCGGCGAGCTCGGCCGCGAGGTCCTCCGGGACGGCGGCGAGCCGGAACACCGCGCCGTTCTCCCGCGTCATCTTTCGCCGGAAGCGCTCGAGCGGTGCCCCCCACCGGGGCTTCACCGCGCGGCGCCACGCGTCCGCGTCGCCGTCGGTGTCGACGATCGGGGAGATGTGGCTGGGCGCCGGCAGCTCCCAGCGCCGCTCGCGCACGGCGGCGCGACGCAGCACGTCGCGCAGGGCGCCGGTCGTCGGGACCGCGGGCAGCACGAGCTCCCCGGAGCGCTCCAGCGCCGCGTCGCAGAGCCGCTCGAGCGCGGCGGTGTCCCGGTGGGGCACGTCGAGGAACGGGGTGTGCACGTTCGCCAGCGCTCGCAGGCCGCGGCGGTGGGCCTCGAGCGGCAGCGTCCCGGCGAGCTCGTCGCCGCGCCAGAGCGCGCAGACGCGCAGCGCGCCCGGCACGCCGAAGGCCTCCCACCACGATCCGTACCAGCCGTGCTGGCCGAAGGGACCGGGATCGAGGGCGTCCCACGCGTCGCGCAGCTCCGCCATGCGCTCCGGTGCCGTGATCCACTCGATCCGCTCGGCCACCGGCCCTACCCCCGCTGCCACGCCAGGGTGCGCCGCAGCCCGTCCGGGAGCTCGGTGCCGGGCCGCCAGCCGATCGCGGCGCTCGCCCGTGCGGGATCGAGACAGCTGCGCTGGACCTCGCCCGGGCGCGGCGGGGCGTGGCCGGCGGACAGCGTCCCGGCGCCGAGGCCGTCCATCGCCTCCGCGAGCTCGAGCACGCTCGTCTCCCGGCCGCTGCCGACGTTGAGCGGATCGGTGGTCTCCGCGTCGGCCGCGCAGCGGGCCGCCTCCACGACGTCGCCGACGTAGACGTAGTCGCGGGTCTGGGATCCGTCGCCGTACACCGTCGCGCGGTCGCCGGCGAGCAGCCGCCCGCAGAAGATGGCGACCACCCCGCCCTCCCCCAACGGGTCCTGGCGGGGGCCGTACACGTTGGCCAGGCGCAGCGTCACGGTCGAGAGCCCGTGCAGCCGGGCGTAGAGGGCGCAATAGCCCTCGGCGGCGTACTTGCTCTGCCCGTAGGGCGCGAGCGGCGCGATCGGCGCGTCCTCGGGGGTCGGGAAGACCGGGGCCTCGCCGTAGATCGCCCCGCCGGTGGAGACGTAGACGACCCGCCGGCTCCCGGCCGCCCGGGCGGCGTCGAGCACCGCGAGCGTCCCCTCCACGTTGACGAGCGCGTCGAACGCCGGGTCGGCGACCGAGCGGCGCACGTCGATCTGCGCGGCGAGGTGGAAGACGACCTCGGGGCGGGTCGCCGCGAACGCCTCGCCGACCGCACGCGGATCGGCCACGTCGGCCTCGTGGAGGCGGGCCCCGGCCGCGAGGGCGGCGGCGAGGTTCTCGCGACGACCGGTCGAGAGGTCGTCGAGCACCGCGACCTCGTCGCCCTCGTCCACGAGGGCGTCCACGAGGTTCGACCCGATGAACCCCGCGCCGCCCGTCACCATCGCCCGCACGTCGCCGTTCGTCCTCTCGCTCCGGGTTGCGCCTCACAGCCTATGACGGCCGCCCCCGGACCGGCCTTGAAGGGTGGCGACCGACGCCCGCCGGACCGCGGTGGACGTTCGTCCGACCGGCCGCGGGCGCGGGCTCGACGTTCGTCCGATCGCCGTTGCCCCGCTCAACCGCGGGCACGCGTGGGCCGACGCTCGGAGCGGCCCGTGGTGACCGCTCGGTCACCGGAACCGCAGAAGGAGGCGCAGGACTGATGAGGATTCCCACGACGCGACGCGCCGGAAGCGTGCTCGCCGCGGCGGCGTCGGTGGCGCTGCTCGCGCCCGCGGCCGCCCAGGGCCACGCGATGAGCTTCCACCAGGACAACTACACGGTCAACGAGTTCGAGCCGTTCGCCTCGATCCGCGTCGACCGGACGGGGTCCGGGACCACGCCATACGTCGACTACGCGACGAGCGACGGCACCGCGAACGCGGGGCTCGACTACACGGCCACGAACGGCACGCTGACCTTCGGGCCCGCCGAGCAGCAGAAGAACTTCACGGTGGCGATCCTCGACGACGGCCTCATCGAGGGCGACGAGACGGTCAACCTCGACCTCTCCAACGCCGGCCCGGCCGGCGACGGACACCTCGGGACGCGCACCCACGCCGTCCTGAGCATCGTCGACGACGACTCGCTGCACGCCTTCTCGGTCGAGAGCTACACGGTCGACGAGGGCGCCGGCACCGCGACGATCACCGTCAAGCGCACCGGCCTGACCACCGGCGCGACCTCGGTGCACTTCGCCACGAGCGACGGGACCGCGACCGCGGGGCAGGACTACGACCCCGCCCAGGGCGTGCTCAACTTCGCCGCCGGCGAGACCGAGCGCACCTTCACGGTGCCGATCACCGAGGACACGCTCGACGAGCCGGACGAGACGGTCAACCTCACGCTCAGCGGACCCGACCCCGCGCCCGGCGCGCGGCTCGGGACCCCGTCGACCGCCGTCCTCACGATCGTCGACAACGACGACGACGTGATCATCCCGACGGTCGTCGTCCCGCAGCGTCCGGCCCCCTCGGCCGCGCCGAGCGCCGTCGCCCCGAAGGTCGGGCTGCTCGCGGCGACCGGCGACGGCGGGGGCTTCGTGGTCTCCACCTCGGTCGGCGCCGCGGCGCGCGTCGGGGCGGTCGTCGAGGTCCGCGTCGGCCGGCATCGCTACCGGGCGCGCGCCTCGGCGCACATGGCCGGCGCGGGCAAGGCCCGCCTGCGGGTCCGCCTCAGCCGCTCGGGCCGCGCCGCCCTGCAGCGCGCCCTGCGCCGGCACCGCACGGTGACGGTGGTCGTGCGGGTGACCGCGGTGGACGCCGCGGGCACCGCCCACCACACGTCACGGGCCTTCCGGGTCCGCGCGTAGCGCGCGCCGCGCGACGATCGAACGCTCCGGGTGGGGCGGGGCCGTGGCGGCCCCGCCCCGCCGCGCATCCGGGCGCGGCGAGCCGGATGCCGGGCCCCGCGCGCCCGCGTGCGGCCGAGGAGGCACTACGGTTGGGCGTCGTGGACCACCGGGACGAGCGCATCCTGGTCGAGACCGACCGCCACCGGATCTCCGGGACCCTCCACCTGCCGGCCGACGGCTACCGCAGCCGCCTGACCGACTACCTCAACGCGGGTGAGCGCGACTTCATCGCGCTCACCGACGTCGAGATCGCGCCGCTCGACGGCCCCGGCGCCGCCGAGCGCCTGCCGTTCGTGGCACTGGCGCGGTCGCACATCGTCCTGGCCATGCCGGCCGAGGGCTGACGCGAGGCGATCTCGCCGGGCGGGCGATCTCGCGGAGCCGCGTTCGCCGCCGGCCGGCGGGCCCGGAGCCGGGCGGTATGAAGGTCTGTCGGCGCATCCCCCGGCCCCGTACGGTGATGATGTCCCATGGCCTTCCACGACCTCGCCCGCCCGCGGACGGCGTCCACGCGCGCCGTCGCGTGCGCGCTCGGTGCGCTCGCCTGCGGCCTCGCCGCGTCGCCGGCGCACGCCTCGCTGGCGCAGCAGTACGGATTCGCGGACCTGCGCGGGGCGACGAACCTGCGGGTCGTCCCGGGCCCGCGCGTCGTCGCGGGAGCCGGCGACGTCAACGGCGATCGCCGCGACGACCTCGCGGTGTCCGACGGGGAGGGCCTCGCCTGGATCGTCTTCGGGCGGCTCGGCGGCGGGACCACGGACCTCGGCGGGCGGCGGAGCGGCGCGATGCTCGTCGGCACGAGCCGCGGCTCCCCCGCCTTCGGCTCGGCGCTCGCGGGCGCGGGCGACCTCGACGGTGACGGCCTCGCCGACGTCGTGCTCGGCGATCCGGGCGCCGGACACGGTGGCGCGGTGTACCTCCTGCGCGGCCGGCGCTCGCGCGAGGCGGTGGACCTCGACGACGGCGCCGCGGCCGGCGTGATCCGCGTCTCCGGCGTGGCGGCCGGCGACCGGGCCGGCGCCGCCGTGGCCGGTCCCGGAGACCTCGACGGGGACGGCCGGCCGGACCTCGCCGTCGCCGCCCCGGGCGCGCGCGGGGGTCGCGGCGCGGCGTACGTCCTGTTCGGCCGGGCCCTGAGCTTCGGCCGCGCGCGCCTCGACCTCGCGGGCGCCGGCGTCACCCGGCTCGTCGGCGGCTCGGGCGGCACGGTCGACACCGTCGCGGCGGGACGCGACGTGAACGACGACGGCCGCGCCGACCTCGTCGTGGCCGGCGGACGCCAGGCGTGGGTGGTCTTCGGCCGGCGCCGGGCCTGGCCGCGCGTCATCGACCTCGACCGGCTCGGCCGGGCCGGGCTGCGCATCATCGCCCCGGGCGCCGAGCCCATCCGGGCGGTCGCCGGGCTCGGCGACACCAACCGGGACGGCTTCGGGGACGTGGCCGTGGGGCTGCCCGACCGGACCGCCGCCGACGGCGAGGCGGGCGCCGGCGCCGTGTTCGTGGTCGAGGGGAAGACGGACTCGGCGCCGATCGACCTCGGACTGCCCGGTGTGCGCGGCTTCCACCTCGAGGGCGACGGAGGCCTCGACGGGCTCGGCTCCGCGGTCGCCGGCCCCGGCGACGTCACCGGGGACGGCCGCGCCGACCTGCTCGTCGGTGCCCCGGCCGCGATCAGCGCCCGTGGCTTCACCGGCGCGGCCTACCTGGTGAGCGGCGCACACCACCGCGAGCTCGTCTCCGTCACGGCCATCGCGGAGCCCGACAGCCTGCTGATCGGGCCCGGCGCCGGAGCCTCGGTGGCGGGGGCCGGCGACGTGAACCACGACGGGCGGCCGGACATGGCGGTCTCCGGCGCGGGGGTGCTGTGGGGATTCGGGCCCGGCCGCGTCTCCTACCGGTCGGTGCACGGCCGCGTCGGGACGCGGATGATCGTCCGCCCGCAGGTCCGCCACACCGGACGGCCGCGCTTCGCGATCTTCGGGACGCCTCCGCGCGGCCTGCGCTTCGACCGCGCGACCGGCGAGATCTCCGGAACGCCGCGGGCCGCCGCGCGGACCCGGTCCTTCATCGTGACGATGCGCGACCTCACCGGACCCACCGAGTCCTCGGTGACCCTCGGCGTCACCTCACGGCGGGCCTCGCCGCGGCGCCGCGGCGGTGGCTTCGACCTCACCGCGCCCTGACGGGCTCGCCTACCGCCCCGCCCCGGGGATCGCTACCCTCTGGCACGACTCTCCCATGGCCGTCGACCACGCCCAGCCGCTCGAGAACGCCCCGCGCAGCGATGTCCTGCGAGCCTCGCCGCGCATGTTCGAGTCGAACCTCCTCGACCGGCTCTCGCGGGTGCACCCGATCGTGCCGGTGATCATCTTCGTCCCGGCGATCACCCTGCTGTTCCTGTCCGGAGCCTGGTACATGTCCCCCGGCGCGATCGTCGCCTACGCGGCCGGCGGCTACCTGTTCTGGACCCTGACGGAGTACTGGCTGCACCGGGTCGTCTTCCACTTCGAGCCCGACGCGGGCATCGGGCGCCGGCTCCACTGGATCATCCACGGCGTCCACCACGACCATCCGAACGATCCGCTGCGCCTGGTCATGCCGCCCGGCGCGAGCGTCCCGCTCGCCGCGGCGTTCCTCCTGCTGTTCTGGGCCGTGCTGCCGAGCCCGGCCTGGATGGTCTTCGGCGCGGCCTTCCTCGCCGGGTACCTGACCTACGACATGCTGCACTACCACGTGCACCATCACCGGCCGACGACGCGGCTCGGCCGCCTGCTGCGCCAGCTTCACATGCGGCATCACTTCCAGGACCACACGACGGGGTTCGGCGTCAGCGCGCCCTTCTGGGATCACGTGTTCGGCACCGCCCCGCGCCGGCGGCCGAGCCGGCAGGGCTGACCGGGCGCCGGACCGCGGTCGGCGGCCGTGATCTCCGTCCCCGCCTGGATCCTCGGCGACTTCTGGCAGGACCAGATCGTCCGGCACGATCGCCAGCAGATCTTCCTGCTGCTGCTCGGCTTCCTCGTCTCCTTCGGCTTCATCCGCACGAGCGCCCGCCTGACCCGGAGCGTGTCGTGGTGGCCGGGAGGGGTGGTGACGGACTCCGGCGTGCACCTCCACCACCTCGTGTGGGGCATCGCGACGATGATGGTGGCCGGCACGCTGGCCTTCGCGCTGCCCGCGCGGGGCCTGGCGCCGGAGCTGGCGGCCGCGGCCTTCGGGGTCGGCGTCGGGCTCACCCTCGACGAGTTCGCGCTGTGGGTGTACCTGCGCGACGTCTACTGGGCCGAGCAGGGACGCAAGTCGATCGACGCCGTCGCCCTGGCCACGGTGTTCATGCTGCTCGTGCTGATCGGGAGCCGGCCGCTGGAGCTCGACACCCGGTCGGCCTCGTCGATCATCGTCGGGGCCGTGACGACGCTCCTGATCTGCGCGGTCTGCTTCCTCAAGGAGAAGGTCCTGCTCGGGACGATCGGCCTCTTCCTGCCCGTGCTCGCCCTCCCGGCGGCGATCCGGGTCGGCAAGCCCTCCTCGCCGTGGGCCAAGCGCTTCTACGGCGAGCGGCGCCCGGCCAGGCAGGCGAAGGCCGAGCGGCGCTTCGGCCCCGGCAGCCGGCACGAGCGCTGGATGAGCGCCTTCCGGGACGCGGTCGGCGGCCGCTCGACCCGGGAGGTCGAGCAGCGCAAGGCGGAGGAGCGCGCCGAGCAGCGTGCCGCGATGGGGGCGGTGCACGAGCGCGCGGCGGCGCGGGTCGCGGCGGAGGGCCGCCCCGCCGCGCCGGAGCACGCCGCCTCCGCGGCGCTGGGCCCGCCGCCCCCGGACGGGGACTGAGCGGGCGGGGCGCCGGGCCCGGCTCCCGCGCCGGCCCGGGCCCGCCCGCCCGGCGGGTCAGAGCGCGAGGCTGCCGCCCGGCCGGAGCACCTCGACGCGAACCCCGGGCGCCGCCGCGGCCGCGGCGCGGGCGAACGCGTGGGGCGGGTCGGCCAGCGCCCGCGGCCGGAAGCGGTGGAGGGTGACCGGGAAGAACGTGCCCCAGTGGATCGGCACCGCGATCCGCGGGCGCACGAGCGCGGCGGCGTCTGCGGCGCGGGTCGGGTCGAGGTGGCCGGCTCCGAGCGTCGGGCCCCAGCCCCACACGGGGAGCAGGGCGAGGTCGACGCGGGGTCGGGCGAACGCCGCCATCTCCGGGAAGAGGTCCGTGTCGCCGGCGAAGTAGACGCGCCGGCCCCCGCCCTCCACGAGGTAGCCGAGCGCCTGCGCGCGATCGCCCCACGGGCCGCGCCGCCCGTCGTGCGCCGCCGGGGCCGCCGTGACCGTGACCCGGCCGATCTCGAGCGACTCGCCGACCCCGATCTCCTCGACCGCGTGGAAGCCGGCACGCCGGAGGAGGCGCCCGGCGCCCCGCGGCACGACGAGGCGCGTGCCCGTTCCGAGCGATCGCAGCGAGGGCAGGTCGAGGTGGTCGAGGTGGAGGTGGGAGATGAGCACGCTCCCGAGGCCGTGCCGCGCCGCGGCCGCCGGCCTCGGCCCGCGGCGCCGCAGGTGCGCCACACGGTCCCGCAGCACCGGGTCGGTGAGCAGGCGGACGCCGCCGAGCTCGACGAGCACGGTCGCATGCCCGACCCAGGTGACCCGCCCCCCGGTCCCGCCCTCCACGCCCCCTCCCGACGTCGCGGCCGCGCGTGGGCGCGGCGACAGTGGACGGGTCGCACGGTATTCGACCCGGGACCCGCCGGACGGGCGAGCGCCGGCCGGGGTGTAGGGTCGGAAGGACGGTGGCCGTCGTCCTCTGGCACATCGAGCTCTCGCACTACAACGAGAAGGCTCGCTGGGCGCTCGACTACAAGGGCATCCCGCACGAGCGCCGGGTGCCGATGCCGGGCCTGCACGGCATCCGCGCGCTGACGCTCACGCGCGGCGCCCAGCGGCGCCTGCCGGTGCTGGATCTCGACGGGCGGCACATCGGCGACTCCACCGCGATCATCGCGGCGCTGGAGCGCCACCGGCCGGAGCCCGCGCTCTACCCGGCCGATCCCGCCGACCGCGCGCGGGCGCTGGCGCTCGAGGACCGCTACGACGAGGAGCTCGGGCCCACGCTGCGGCGCTTCGTCTGGCATCACACGCTCCCGGACGCCGACGCGACCGCCGCCGCGCTCTTCACCACGCCGAGTCCCCGCCGCGAGCGGCTGCTGCGCGCCACCGCGCCGCTGTCCTCGCGCCTGGTCCGCGCCGACTACGACGTGAACGACGAGAGCGCCGCGCGGGCTCGCGCGGCGATCGTCGCCGCGATGGACCGCCTCGAGGCGGAGCTGGAGCCGTCGGGCTACCAGGTGGGCGAGCGCTTCTCCGTCGCCGACCTCACGGCGGCCTCGCTGTTCACGCCGGTGCTCGCGCCGCCCGAACGGCCCTACGCACCCGCCGTCGTCCCCCCCGCGGTCCAGGAGCTGCGCGAGGAGCTCGCGGCGCGCCCGGGGGGCGCGTGGGTGGCCGAGATGTACGCGCGCCACCGCGGGGCCTCGGCGGAGGTGAGCGGAGAGGGAGGGATTCGAACCCTCGGACGAGGTTGACCCCCGTCACACGATTTCCAGTCGTGCCCGTTCAACCGCTCCGGCACCTCTCCGGGCCGGGGAAGGGTAGCGCCGGGTCGGCCTCCGGGGGTCGGCCTCCGGGGGTCGGCCTCCGGGGGTCGGGGCCGAGGCCCGGCCCCCGAGCCCGAGGCGCCCGGCGGCGCCTCGGCTCCTCAGAGCTGCCAGGCCCCCCGCCGCAGCACCGGCACCCGCTCGCCGGATGCCGTGAGCCCGGTGACCTCCATCTCCTCGGAGCCGATCATGAAGTCCACGTGGATCGCGCTGCGGTTCACGCGCTCGGCATCCGACTCGTCGACGGCGAACGCGTACGCGCTGCCGAGGGCGACGTGGCTCGCGGCGTTCTCGTCGAGCAGGGTGTCGTAGAACGGCCGGCCGATCGGGCCGATGCGCCCCTCGCCGTCGACGAGGGCGACCTCGCCGAGCCGCGCGGCGCCCTCGTCGCGCTCGGCCAGGGAGCGCAGCGTGCCGGCGCCGCGCTCGGCGTCGATGCGCACCGCCCGTCCGTTCGCGAACTCGACCTCCAGCCCCTCGATGGTCGTGCCCGCGGTGACGAGCGGCTTGGTCGCCCGGACGACGCCCTCGGCACGGGCCGGGTCGGGCGTGGTGAAGATCTCCTCCGAGGGCAGGTTCGCCTGGTGACGCAGCCCGGCCGCCGTCGAGAAGCGGGCCGAGATCCAGTGCGACGAGGGCAGCAGGCCGACGCGCAGGTCCGTGCCGGGACCCTCGAAGTGCAGCGCGTCGAAGCGCCGCTCGTCGAGCCGGGCGGCGGCCGTGTCGAGCACGTCCATGCGGGCCTCCCACGCCGCGACGGGGTCGGCCTCGTCGAGGCGGCAGACGTGGAGGATGTCGCGCCACAGCCGCTCGAACGCCGCTTCGGGCTCGAGCTCCGGGTGCATCAGCACGGCCCAGCCGCGCGTGGGCGCCGGGACCGCGGTCCAGTTCGTCGTGCGCTCGTTGACGACCTGGCCGACCTCCCGCACGAACGGCAGCTGGTCGCGGCCCACCAGCGCCGGGTCGAGATCGTCCATGAGCTCGGGCTCCACCGGACCGGTGAGCCCGATGCGCGCCGCCCGCTCCGCGCCGAGCGCGAGCATGCGCTGGCCGTACCACGGGGGCACCCAGTCCAGCGTCTCCGGGTCGGCGTGCAGGATCCGCGAGCGCTTGGCGTGGGGGTCGAAGTAGCCGACGTCGACGAAGCGGGCGCCCTGCCGGTACGCGGCGGCGACGACCGCGCGGGTCACGTCCTCCTTGCCGATCTCCGACCCGACGGACACGACCTGGCCCGGCTGGACGTTGGCGCCGAAGCGGACGACGAGGTCCGCGAAGCGCTGGAGCGTGGCGGCATCCATGCGGGCGGACCCTACCCATTCCGGCCGATCGCTCGCCAGGGCCGGCGCCTGGGCGACGCCCGTCCCGGGAGAGAAAGACGACGCGGGTCCGAGCCGCTTGGGGAGCCTTTCCCGCTGTCGCGCGTCCCGAAGGACGGCGCCGGCGGTTCCGGCGGCACGGCCTCGCACCCCGATGGCCTCGCTCTTCGCGGCTCGTTCCCGCGTCTTCGGCGAAGGTAGGCGAGGCCACCGCGGCTGGCAAGAACGACGCGGCGAACGAACCCGCTCCGTGCGGAGAAATCGTCGGCGCCCTGGTCCGCGTCGGGCGCCTACCGGCGCGCGTCCGCGAGGGCATGGGCCATCGTGTCGACGGCGTCCACCACGCGGTCGGTCTCGCGCGCCACGGCCGGGTCGCCGCCCGCCGCGGCGACCGGCTTCCAGGCCGCGCGCAGATCCGGCAGCGGCCCGGGCCGGGTTCCCGCCCGCACGGACCGCTCGAGCGTCGTGAGCGCCTCGGCCACCCGGCCGGCCAGGCCGGTCACCTCGGGCCGCGCGGGCCCGTCGCCGGAGGCGGCCACCAGCGCGAGGGCGGCGGCCCCGGAGCGCCGCCCGGCGGCGAGCACCCCCTCGGCCGCGTCCACCGGGCCGCGGTGCCCGACGGGCTCGCTCCAGGCCGAGCGCAGCGCCTCCTCCGCGTTCCCGCGCGCCAGCCACACCGCCCGCCGGCGCGCCAGCCACTGCTCGGCCCCGACCGCTTCGGAGCGCGCCGCGCCGCGGAGCGCGGCATCCAGGATCGCGCGCTCGGCGGCGAGGTAGTCGCCGGTCAGCTGCGGCAGCCGCGGCCCGCTCCACGTCGGCCAGACGGCGTAGGAGGCGAGCGCGATCGCCCCGCCGATCGCCGTCGCGACGACCCGCTCGCGGATGAGCAGGTCGGCGTCGAAACCGACGAGGTCGAGCACCAGCACGATGAGCACGGTGATCGCCGTCGTGAAGACGACGTAGTTGGCGAACAGGAAGGTCAGCGTGGTCCACGCGGCGAGCGCGGCGAGCGCGACGATCAGCCAGCGGTCCTCGCCGGCGGCCGCCGCGAGCGCCGCGGCGAGGGCCGCGCCGGCCAGGGTCCCGGCCGCGCGCATCAGCCCGCGCGAGTACGTCGAGCCGAAGTCGGGCCGCAGCACGAAGAGCACGGTGAGCGGGATCCAGAAGCCGTGGGGCACGTCGGCGATCCGGTACACCGCGACGGCGAACGCCATGGCGCCGGCGAGGCGCAGCGCGTGGCGGAAGGCCACGGAGCGCAGCGTGAGGTTCGCGGCGAGGGCCGCGCGGGCGGAGAGCCCCGGCGGGGCCGGCGCCTCCGGCCGGGTGGCCGCCGAGGCGCCCGGCGCGCCGGCGGCCACGGCCGCGAGCCGGTCGGCCGCGCGCAGCTCGCCGCGCAGCGCCTCGACGCGCCGGCGCAGCTCGGCGCGCGCGCCGGCGGACTCGCCGGGCGCGGGCGGCATCGGCACCGGCGGGCTCGCCGAGGACGGGCCGGCGAGCTCGGGCGCCGGAGCGGGCCGTCCGCGGCGGAGCGTCGCGACGACGGCCTCGAGCGACGCCGCGACGCGGTCGAGCCCGTCGCGGACGGCGTTGCGCACCTCCCCCTGCGGGAGCTCGGCGCCGAGGTGGCGGACGGCCGCGAGCTCGCCGAGGATCCGCTCGCCCTCGTCGAGCAGGCCGCGCCGCGCCGCGCCGGCGGGCGTGCCGGCCGCGGCGCGGCTGTCGGCGCGCGCGAGCGCCGCGTCGGCGGCGGCGATCGGGGCGGCGATGGGGGTCGAGGGCGGGGAGCCGAGCGGCCGCCGGGCGAAGGCCGCGAGCCCGGCGTAGGCCGACGCGAGCGCCCGTCGCTGCGGGCGATCGCCCTCGAGCGGCCAGGCCGCCGCCGTCAGCGCGGTCTGCAGGAGACCGCCGCCGAGCACGGCGAGCGCCCGCACCGCGGCGCCCGCGGCGTCGGTCGGGAACTCGGCGACGAGGATGAAGGCGAGCACGATCGACGCGCCGACGAGCCCGGCCGTCCGGCCCAGGGCGACGAGCAGGCCGCCGCCGAAGGCCCAGGCCGCCATGAGCACGACGGCCAGCCAGTCCGTCCCGCCCGTCAGCATCGACACGAAGGTCGAGGCCGCGCCGGCGAGGGCCGCGGCGAGCATCGCCCGGGCCCGGGCGCGCGGCGGGTCGCCCAGCCCGGCGAACGAGGTGATCAGCGCGCCGGTGGCCACGGAGAGGCCGGTCGGCGCCTCGCCGACCGCCACGCCCCAGGCGAGGGGCGCGACGATGCCGACGGTGTTCAGCGCCGCGGTCGCCGGCTCGAGGCCCGAGCGGTCGATCCGCAGGGCGGGCATGACGAGGCGGCGGAGGAGCGGGGCGTCCGGCACCGCGCGGCGACGCTACCAGCGCCCGCGGCCCGCCCGCCGGCCCCGGCGCTCACGCCCGGCCCGCCCACCCCGCCCGCGCGGCCGCGACGCTCACGCCCGGCCCGCCCGCCGCCGATGACACGGGGGAGAGCCGATGCGGCAGCCTCCCGTGAGCGTCATCCCGTCCGCGCCGGCCGCGGCTTCGGCCACCGTCCGACCGGCCGGGGTCGCCGCCCTGCTCGGCGGCGGGTTCGCGGTGCTCGCGCTCGGCGGCCTCGCCATCCACGCCCTGCACGCGGCCGGCCGGCTGACGGGCGGCGGGGCCCTCGTGACCGACGTCCTCTACGTCGGTCTCTTCCTCCTCACCGCGGCGGCCTGCGCCCGGCGCGCCGCCATCGACCCCGGTCATCGGACCGCGTGGGCGATCGCGGCGGCCGGCGTGTTCCTGTGGGGGGCGGGCGAGGGCGCCTACCGCCTGCTCGAGCCCGATCCCGCGGCACCGTACCCCCAGCTCACCCAGGCGCTGCTCGCGCTCGCCTTCACGCTCGCCGCGACGACGATCGTCCTGCTCTCGCGGCGCCGGATGCGCGGACTCGACGCGGGCCTGCTGCTCGACGGGCTGATCGGAGGGCTCGCCGTCGCCGCGCTCGCCGCGGTCCTGCTCTTCCCGCAGGGCGGGGCCCACGCCGGCCGGCAGGCCGGCCCGCCGGGGGTCTTCCTCCTCTTCGACCTCGTGATCCTCGCCTACGTCGTCACGACGCTCGGGCTGACCGGTTGGCGCCCGGGACGCTGCTGGGGCTTCATGTGCGCGGGGATCGTGATGAACACCGCGGGGAACGTCGCGCTCGTGCAGGCGACCGCCGCGGGGACCTTCGCGCGCGGCAGCCTCGTCGACACGCTCTACGTCGCCTCGGCGCTCCTGCTCGGCGCCGCGACGTGGTGGCCGCTCCAGGTGCGCTCCGCGCGGGCCCGCGACGACCGGACGCGAACCCTGCTCGCCCCCTCGGTCTTCTCGCTGTTCTCGCTCGCCGTGCTCGTCGGCGCGGCGATCGCCCCGGGCACGGTCGGGCCGGTGGCCGCGGCCTTCGCCGCGGCGACCATCGTCGCGCTCATGGTTCGCTCCACGGTGGCGGTGCGCGCGAGCCGCGACCTGCTCGCGGCGAGCCGCGCGGAGGCGCTGACCGACGGGCTGACCGGCCTCGCGAACCGCCGGGCGCTCATGCGCGCGCTCGACGGCCGGCTCGCCGCGGGCGAGCCCTGGACGCTCGCCATGTACGACCTCGACGGCTTCAAGCACTACAACGACCTCTTCGGCCACCCGGCCGGGGACGCGCTGCTCCGTCGCCTGGCCGGGCGCTTCGCCGCGACGCTCGGCGCCGAGCGCACGTTCCGGATGGGCGGGGACGAGTTCTGCGCGCTGGTCCCGGGCGGTCGCGGCCCGTCGGCCCGCGCGGCCGCGGCGGGCGCCGCGGCCCTGGCCGAGAGCGGCGACGGGTTCTCCGTCACGAGCAGCTACGGAGCGGTCGAGCTCGGGGGCGAGGCCGACAGCGCGGCCGAGGCGCTGCAGGCGGCGGATCGGCGCCTCTACGCGAACAAGGACGACCGGCGCGCCTCGGCCCACCAGCAGTCACGCGCGGTGCTGCTGCAGATCCTCACCGAGCGCGAGCCCGACCTCACCGCGCACCAGGACGAGGTGGCCAGGCTCGCGGCGGGGGTCGGACGGCGCCTCGGGCTCGACGCCGACGAGCGGCGCGTGCTCGCCCGCGCGGCGGAGCTGCACGACGTCGGCAAGATCGCCGTCCCCGACGCGGTCCTGCACAAGCCGGGGCCGCTGAGTCCGGAGGAGCTCGCCTTCATCCGCCAGCACACGGTCGTCGGCGAGCGGATCCTCCAGGCCGCGCCGGCGCTCGCGCCGGTGGCGCGCCTCGTGCGCTCGAGCCACGAGCGCTGGGACGGCCGCGGCTACCCCGACGGGCTCGCCGGGGAGGAGATCCCGCTCGGCGCGCGCATCATCCTCGCCTGCGACGCCTACTCGGCGATGACCGCGCGGCGGCCCTACAGCGCGGCGCTCCCGCCCGACCAGGCCGAGGCCGAGCTTCGCCGCTGCGCCGGGCGGCACTTCGATCCGCGGGTCGTCGACGCGCTCCGCGCCGAGCTGGCCGCGCGGCGCGAGGACGAGGCCGGCGGAGCGGCGGCGGTCGCGCTCCCGTCGCTCGCCGAGCACCGGGCCCGCCGCGCGGGCTGAGCTCAGTCCCCGAGCCCCTCGAGGAAGCCGAGCAGCGCGGCGTTGACCTCGGCCGGGCGCTCCTGCTGGACCCAGTGGCCCGCGCCGGGGACCGTGACGGTCTCGCGCAGGTCGGTGACGAGGCCGGTCATCACGGCGGGCGGCATCCACCGGGCGACCGGATCGCGCTCGCCGGTGAGGAACATCGCGGGCACGTCGATCGTGGGTGGCGCGTCGGCGGTGAGCTCCCAGTTGCGATCGAGGTTGCGATACCAGCGGAGCGGGTTCTCGAAGCCGGTCCGCTCGAAGGCGTCGACGTAGACCTGGAGGTCCGCGTCGGTCATGAAGGCCGGCGTCGGCGGGTGGTCGCCCTCCTCCGCGGCCCACGTCGCGTTCCAGACCTTCGTCGTGGCGATCGTCCGCCGCACGTCCTTGGCGAGGGCGGCCGGCGTGCCCGGCTCGGCCATCCAGAGGAAGTAGAAGTCCTCCCCGAGGTGCTCGCGGAAGAGCGCGGCCGGGGGCGAGGGCGGCCGGGGCGTGGCGGGGACGCTGAGGCCCGCCACCCCGCGGACCCGCTCGGGATGCAGGCGCGCGGCGCTCCAGGCGGCGACCGCCCCCCAGTCGTGGCCGACCACGACGGCGCGCTCCTCGCCGAGCGCGGTGATCGCTCCCACGACGTCGCCGGCGATCGCGACGATGTCGTAGGCGTCGTCGGCGCCGGGCGCCGAGGAGAGCCCGTAGCCGCGCATGTCGAGGGCCACGGCCCGGTAGCCGCCGGCGGCGAGCGCCGGAAGCTGGTGGCGCCAGGACCACCACAGCTCGGGGAAGCCGTGGCACATGAGCACGAGCGGGCCGTCACCGGCCTCGGCCGCGTGGAGGTGGATCCCGTTGCCGACGTCGAGGCGCACCGGCGCGACCCTACCGGCCGCGGCGCCGGAAGCGCGGGGTCGTGGAATCGAGCCGCTAGTCCTCCGGATCGCGGAAGGGCAGCTCCATGAGCGCGGCGCGCTCCGGCTGGATCCGGAAGACGATCCCCGAGCGCATCGGGAACGGCGCGCCGGTGTAGCGCATCGCGAGCCGGTCGATGATCTCCAGCGCCGCATCGCCCACGACGGTGTCGACCACGCGACCGCGCAGACGGGCGGTGCGGTAGGGGTTCTCGCGGTCCACGAGCGAGATCGCCACCCGCGGGTCGCGCGCGAGATTACGGGCCTTCTGCGAGGTCTCCTGCGTGAAGAAGACGACGTGCTCGCCCTCGAGCCCGACCCAGACGGCCACGCTGTGCGGCGCACCATCGGGCAGAAGGGTCGCGACGTGGCCGAAGCTGCGTCCGGTGAGGAGGGCCCGGAGGTCGTCGTCGAGGACCGCCATCATCCGCCACCCTACCCGCTCCGCCGCCAGAGTTACAGCGCCCTCCGGCGCCGTGCTTCGGGATGCCGATGCCCGATCCGCACGGGCACCGGGCGACCCGATCGCGGCGACTTCACCTCGCCCCGGTGAGCTTGGCGTTGCGGACCTGGAAGTACAGCGGGCGCGGGTCCGGCGGGACCCGCGCCGGCTTCGCGGTGGTCGAGAAGCGGATGACGCCGCCCTCGGGGCCGAGGTCGAAGCAGCGGCGCAGCGGGCAGACGCCCGGTCGCCCGGTAGCGCGGCGAGTGCCGTCCGGGAAGGTGACCGTCACGCTCATCGTGCGCCCGGCGTCGCCCGCAGCACGGCGGAGAGGCGAACGGGCCTGCGGGGTGGCGTGTGGCCAGTCGCATCGACGCCGTCGGCACGACCGCCCACTGCCACGCTCCGTGCCTTCTGCTTCTCGATCGGCGCAAAGCCGACGGTCTCGCGGATCCCGGGATGAGGGTCGAGCGGGAGGGTCTTCCCGTCGGGCGCCCTTCTTCTCGCCGCCGCCGTCACCGCCACAGCCCACGGGCACGCCAACGACGGCGAGCGCGAGAGCCAGGGTGGGGAGCCGGACATCCATCTCTCACACGAAGCTAGCGCCGTCGCGGGACGGCTTCCCGCCTGCCGGCCGCCTCCTATCCTCGGGGGATGCCCGTCCGCGAGCACGAGATCGTCGCGCTCGGCCACCGCTCGCCCGTGGCCGAGGCCGGCGCGGCGGACGCCTCCCACGCCGTCGTGCTGCTGCACGGGAACCCGGGCTCCCGCCACGACTGGCTCGGCCTCCTGCCGGCGCTGGGCGCCCACGCCCGCGCGATCGCCCCCGACCTCCCCGGCTACGGCGAGGCGGACAAGCCCGACGACCTCCCCTACACCGTTCCCGGCTACGCCGCCTGGCTCGACGCCGCGCTCGCGGCGCTCGGGGTGGAGCAGGCGCACCTCGTCGTCCACGACTGGGGCGGCAACATCGGCGTGCGCTGGGCCACGGACCATCCCGGGCGCCTGGCCAGCCTCGTGGCGATCAACGCCGGCGGCCTCTCCCGGACCTACCGCTGGCACGGCTTCGCCCGCGCGCTGCGCACCCCCGGCCTCGGCGCGGCGATGCAGGCGACGACGACCGGGGCGACCTTCCGCGCGACGCTGCGACGCACGAACCCGCGCCTGCCCGTGGCCGAGATCGACCGGATGTGGCGGCACGACGACCGGCGCACCCGCCGGGCCGCGCTGAAGCTCTACCGGTCGGTCGCGGACCCCGGCGCGCTGCCGCGCGAGGCCGCGCCGATCCTGGCGCCGCTCGACCGGCCCGCGCTCGTGGTGTGGGGCGATCGCGACCCGTTCATCGGCCCCGAGCACGCCGAGCGGGCACGCGATCTCTTCCCCCACGCGCGCATCGCCCACCTTCCGGACTCGGGGCACTGGCCGATGCTCGAGGCGCCCGACGCGGTCGCCGAGCGCGTCGAGCCCTTCATCGCCGGCGTGGTCGCCCCGCCCGCGTGAGCACCTTCCGCGGCGAGGGCGGCGGTCGGCGGCCGCGGCGCGAGCTCCGACCCGAGGACCTCCCCGAGACGCCGGTTCCGCTGCGCCGGGTCGTCGCGCTCTTCCGGCCCTACCGATGGCGCCTGGCCTGGCTGCTCGGCCTGATCCTGCTCTCGGCCGGCCTCGGGATCGTGAACCCGTTCCTCCTGCGGGCGATCCTCGACACCGCCTACCCGGAGCGCGACACGCAGCTGCTGACGCTCCTCGTCCTGGGGATGATCACGATCTCGATCCTCACCGGCGTGATCGGCGTCGCGCAGACCTGGGCGTCGAACGTCGTCGGCCAGAAGGTCATGCACGACCTCCGCTCGAGCGTCTACGCGCACCTCCAGCGCATGTCGCTCGCCTTCTTCACGCGCACGCGCACGGGCGAGGTCCAGTCGCGCATCGCCAACGACATCGGCGGGATCGACAGCGTGGTGACGAGCACCGCCACCTCGATCGTCCAGAACGTGACGACGGTCGTCGCCACCGTCGTCGCGATGGTCGTGCTCGACTGGCGCCTGGCGGCCTTCTCGCTCTGCCTGCTGCCGTTCTTCGTCTGGCTCACGCGCCGCGTCGGCGAGGAGCGGCGGCGCATCACCTCGGTGCGCCAAGGTCGCCTCGCCGACATGTCGACGCTCGTCGAGGAGTCGCTCTCGGTCTCCGGGATCCTGCTCGGCAAGACGATGGGCCGCAGCCCGGAGCTCGTCCGGCGCTTCGGCCGGGAGTCGGGCGAGCTCGCGGACCTCGAGGTGCGCAGCCGGATGGCCGGCCGCTGGCGGATGGCGTCGATCCAGATGAGCTTCGCGATCATGCCGGCCGCGGTCTACTGGTTCGCGGGCCAGAGCCTCGGCGACGGCGGCGCCGCGATCAGCATCGGCACGGTCGTGGCCTTCACCCAGCTCCAGACGCGGCTGCTCTTCCCCGTTCAGTCGCTGCTCTCGGTCGGCCTCGACGTCCAGACCTCGCTGGCGCTCTTCGGGCGGATCTTCGAGTACCTCGACCTCCCGGTGGACATCGCCGAGCGCCCCGGCGCCCGGACGCTGACCCGCGTCCGCGGGGACGTCGCCTTCCGCGACGTCTGGTTCCGGTACGAGGAGGCGGCGCCGTGGACGCTGCAGACGATCGACGCCGAGGTGCCCGCGGGCACGCGGACGGCGATCGTCGGGGAGACCGGCGCCGGCAAGACGACGCTGGCCTACCTCGTCGCGCGCCTCTACGAGCCTCAGCGCGGGGCCGTGACGATCGACGGCGCCGACATCCGGGAGGTGACGCTCGACTCGCTCGCCGCGAACGTCGGCCTCGTCTCCCAGGAGACCTACCTCTTCCACGCGAGCATCCGCGAGAACCTGCGCTTCGCCTGCCCGGACGCGACGGACGCGGAGATCGAGGCGGCGGCCCGCTCGGCGCAGATCCACGAGCTCATCGTCTCGCTGCCCGAGGGCTACGACACCCCGGTCGGCGAGCGCGGCTACCGCTTCTCCGGCGGCGAGAAGCAGCGGATCGCGATCGCCCGCACGATGCTGCGCAACCCGCCGGTGCTCATCCTCGACGAGGCGACGAGCGCGCTCGACACCGAGACCGAGCGCGCCGTGCAGGCCGCGCTCGACGAGCTCGCCCGGGGACGGACGACGATCGCCATCGCCCACCGGCTCTCGACGGTGCGCGAGGCGGATCAGATCCTCGTGCTCGACGGCGGGCGGATCGTCGAGCGCGGAACCCACGAGGAGCTCGTCGCGCGCGGCGGGCGCTACGCCACGCTGGCCGGGACCGGCACCCTCGGCGACGGCGCCGGGGCAGCGGAGTCGCTCGCGCTGCGCCGCGAACCGCCCGTCCAGGTGACGCCCCGGCCGGTTCTGGGCAGGGAAGAGACCCCTGCCACGTGAAGCGCCGAGCGCCCGGACCACGAGCCCGTCCTTCGCCCCGGACCGGGACCGAGGCCGTCGTACTCTTCGGCGGCGCCGTCAAGCGAGCAGAGGAGCGTCCCGTGAGCACACCCGACATCGGCCGTCACATCGAGGCCCTCGTCGCCGAGGAGGAGGCGTTGCGCGCCCTCGAGGCGGATGCGCAGCGTCCGGCGAGCGCAGAGGAGCGCGAGCGCCTCGAGGCGATCCGCATCGAGCTCGATCGCACGTGGGACCTGCTCCGCCGCCGCCGCGCGCTGGCCGAGGCCGGGCTGGACCCCGAGGACGCCGGCGCGCCCCGCGACGCCGGGACCGTCGAGGGCTACGAGCAGTAGGCGCCGTCCCTCAGCGGTACTCCGGGTTCGGGTGGTCCGGGTGGCCGAGGTCCCAGTCCGATGCGGCGTTCCCGTACGCCGGGACGCCGCCGGCGTCCTTGAGCATCCGCGCGTAGTGCAGGAGGTTCCACGTCATGAACACGGTGTTCCGCGTCGTCCAGGCGTTGCGCTCGCCGCCGCCCTCCGCGTCGAGATAGGAGGGGCCGGGGCCCGCCTCGCCGTCCCAGTAGGAGTCCACCTGCGGCGGGACCGTGACGCCGATGTGCTGGAGCGCGTAGAGGACCTGCGCGGAGACGTGCTTGCCGCCGTCCTCGTTGCCGGTGGTCAGCGAGCCGCCGACCTTCCCGTAGTAGGACCACTGGCCGCGGTCGTTGAGGTCGCCCGAGTACGCGTAGAGCCGCTCGATGATCTTCCGGGTGTGCGAGCTCTGGTCGCCGAGCCAGATCGGGCCGGCGAGCACGATGATGTCGGCCGGCTCGACGAGGTCGCGGTAGAGGGCCGGGAAGTCGTCGCGCTCGTAGCCCTGCTCGCGCATGTCCGGCCACACGCCGGCGGGGATCTCGTGGTCCGCGGTGCGGACGACGTCGACCCCCACCCCGAGCCGCTCCATGATCCCGCGCGGGATGGCGAGCAGGCCGTCGGTGTGGCTCGGCTCGGGTGAGCGCTTGAGCGAGCCGTTGAAGACGACGGCGCGCAGGTCGTCGTAGGCGGTCGGCGCGTCGTCGACGAGCTGGTCGATGAACTGCTGGATCGCGTCGGGGATCGGCACGTTCGGCTCCTGGGGTCGGCGGCCCGGTGGCCGCGGGGTGCTGGCTGACCGTCCGCCCGGCGGGCGGAACGTTTCGCGCCGGCGGCCCGAAGGGCCCTCGACCGCGCCTCACGGCCGCCGGTCGCCGCCGAGCTCGCGCAGCACCTCGCGCGTGACCCGGCGGTCGTCGAAGTCCGGGCCGTTGCCCGCCATGTCCTGGATGAGCCGCGGCATCGCGCCGCGGCCCGCGACGACGACGACGTCGCCGGGCCGGGCCCGGCGCAGCACGGCCGCGATCGCCGCGCGACGCTCCGGCACGACCGCCACCCGGCCGCCGCGCACGCCGCTCGCGCCGTCCAGCAGGTCGCGCAGCGGCCCGGTGCGGTGCTCGCCACGCCAGTTGTCCTCGGTCAGGACGAGGTCGTCGGCGAGCCGGCGGGCGGCCGCGCCCATGAGCGGGCGCTTGCCGCGGTCGTGCCCCCCGCTGGCCGACACGACGGCGCGCAGGCGCGCGCCGGGCCGCGACCTCAGGGCCGCGCGGGCCGTGCCGAGGACCTGCGCGACCGCCTCCGGGTTGTGGGCGAAGTCGACGAGCACGTCGAAGGGCTGGCCGGCGTCGATGCGCTCGAAGCGGCCGGGCACGCCCGGCTCGCGCTCGAGCGCGGCGTCGGTCGCGGCGGGGTCGAGGCCGAGGCCGTCCGCGAGCGCCATCGCCGCGGTGAGGTTGCGCGCGTTGTGCTCCCCCGGGAGTCGCGTGCGGAGCCGGCGCCGCCCGCCGGGGGCGTCGATCTCCATGGTCCCGGCGTCGAGGTCCCACTCGGCGCCGCGCAGGCGGTACTCGGCCTCCGGCCCGCGCCCGAAGCGCACGACGCGTCCACCCGCCCGCTCGCACGCAACGGCCAGGCCCCGGCCGAACCGGTCGTCGACGTCGATCGCGCTCACCGCCGCGACCGGGGCCTCGCGCACGAGCAGCCCCGCCTTCGCGGCCCCGTAGGCGGTCATCGACCCGTGCCGGTGGAGGTGATCCTGGGTGAGGTTGAGGAAGGCCGCGGCGTCGGCGACGAGCTCGGGGCAGCCCTCGAGCTGGAAGCTGGACGCCTCGCACACGACCGGCCCGGGGCGCCGGCCGGCCAGCGCCGAGAGCGGGACGCCGGTCTCGGTGTTGCCCGCGAGCGGGGCCTCGGCGCCGGCGGCGGCGAGCGCCGCCCGGACGAGCGCCGCGGTCGTCGACTTCCCGTTCGTGCCGGTGACCGCGACGAGCGGCCCGGGCACGAGGCGCCAGCCGAGCTCGAGCTCGTCCAGGACCGGGATGCCCCCGGCGCCCGCGGCCCGGACGACGGGGGCGTCGAAGGGCACCCCGGGGCTCTTGACCAGGGCGCCGGGACGGCGGAGCCGCAGCATCGCGGCCGGATCGTCGGTCGCGAGGATCTCGACGCCCGCGGGCAGCCCGGCGCCGTCGGCCGAGCGCGCACCGTCGTCCCACACGCTCACCGCGCCGGGCCCGGCCAGCGCGGCGAGCGCCGCCGCCGCGGCGGCGCCCGCCCGGCCGCGCCCGACGACGACGTAGGGGCCGGGCGGGACGGGTGGCCGCGCCCGCGTCGGGAGGGTCGGGCCCATCGCCACCGGCCCCTGGTCGTCGGCTTGCCCGGCCTCGGCTCAGCCGTCGCTCACGCGGACGACGAGCTTGCCGGTGTTCGCGCCGTCGAAGAGCATGTTGATCGCCGTCGGCAGCTGCTCGAACCCCTCGACGACGGTCTCCAGCGCCTCGAGCCGCCCGTCGGCCATCAGCCCTGAGATCTCCGCGGCGGCCTCCGCCGCGCGGTCGAAGTGGTCGAGCACGATGAAGCCCTGGAGCCTCGCGCGCTGGATGAGCAGGTTCTCGAACCCGCGCGGCCCGCGCGCCTCGGCGTCGTTGTAGCTCGAGATGAGCCCGCACAGCGCGATCCGCGCGCCGATCCTCAGGCGCCCGAAGATCGCCTCCATGATCTGGCCGCCGACGTTCTCGAAGTCGACGTCGATGCGGTCGGGCGTCGCGGCCTTCAGCTGCTCGTGCCAGTCCGGAGCGCGATGGTCGACCGCAGCGTGGAAGCCGAGGCGGGCGACGAGGAGCGCGGTCTTCTCCGGCCCGCCCGCGATGCCGACGACCCGCGCCCCGGCGGCCGTCGCGAGCTGCCCGGCCACCGAGCCGACGGCGCCCGCGGCGGCCGAGACGACGACGGTCTCGCCCGGCTGGGGACGGCCGATCTCCTTCATGCCGATCCAGGCGGTGAGCCCGGTCATGCCCAGCGCCCCGAGGTAGGCGCTCGGCGCGACGCCCTCGACCTCGACGACGGGCAGCAGCGGCGCCGCGTCGGAGGCCACCGCCCACTCCTGCCAGCCGATCAGGCCCTGGACGAGTTGGCCCTCGGCGTACGCGGGGTGCTTGGAGGCGACGACCCGCCCGAGCCCGAGCGCGCGCATGACCTCCCCGATCCCGACCGGCGGCAGGTAGGTCGGCGTGTCGTTGATCCACGTGCGGTTCGTGGGATCGAGCGAGATCCACAGCGTCTGCACGAGCGCCTCGCCCTCGCCGATCGCGGGAACCTCCTCCTCGACGAGCTCGAAGGTGTCGGGTCCGATGCGCTCGGTCGGACGCTCTCGAAGGAGGAAGCGGCGGTTGATCTCGGGCATGGGGGCGACCCTAGCGGAGCGTCCGCGGCTCCCCGGGGCCGGCCGGACCGATCCACGTCGATGCTACCTTCATGTACATGAACACGGTGGGCGTTGCCGAGCTGCGACGGAACCTCAGCCGCTACCTGCGGCGGGTCGAACGCGGTGAGCGCCTCGTGATCACGGATCGCAACCGGCCCGTGGCCGAGGTCGGTCCGCCGCCGAGCACCGGTTCGGCCGTCGACCGTCTCATCGCCGAGGGACGCGTGGCGCGTCCCGTGCGCCGCGGGCTGCCCGAGCCACTCGAGCTCACGGGCGATCCCCGGGCCCTCAGCCGCGCGCTCGACGAGATCCGCGGCGAGCGCTGAGTGCCGCTCTACTACGCCGACGCCTCGGCCCTGGTCAAGCTGGTTCGCGAAGCGCCCGAGAGCCGGACGCTGCGCGCCTTCGTGGGCGACGCCGACCTGATCACCTGCGAGCTCGTCGTCACCGAGATCCCGCGCGCGATCACCCGCGCCGGAGCCCACGATCCGACCCTGCCGCTCGATGCGCTCCGCGCCAAGGCGGGCGAGCTGCTCGACGCCGTTGCGCTGCTCCCGCTCGATCGCGGCCTGCTCTCGGCCGCGGGCGCTCTCGCAGAGCCGGCGCTCCGCGCACTCGACGCGATCCACCTGGCCGCCGCCCTCGCGGTCGGCCCGATCGACGCCTTCGTCAGCTACGACGCGCGCCAGGCCGCCGCCGCCCGACTCGCCGGCCTGCGCACGATGGCGCCGACGAGCGGCGCGTGACCGACGTCACGGGGCGTCCCTCGATCCCGGGCCAGGCCCGGCGCCGGCCCGCCTGAGCACGTGGCCGAGTGCCCGGTCCTGGGCCTGGAGATACCTACTCCCGCAGCCCCGCCGCCTCGAGGGCCTGCTCCCGTTCCAGGGAGACCTGCCAGCGGACGATCGTGCCATCGCGCACCGTGAAAACGTGGAGCGGATGCAGCTCGACCTCGATGCCGGTGTGGCGTCCCCGCCCGCCGAAGGTGATCGCGATCACGAGGCGGTCGTCGTCGACGTGGACGTACTCGTCGACGCGCAGCCACATGGCGTCGAGCACCTCTAGGAAAGCACGCGACGCGGGAGTAGGCTCGCGGCCATGCGCCGGCTCACCGGCACGCTGTTGGTTGTTGTCCTGGTCGGGGCGGCGCCGGGCGCGGCGCACGCGGCGGAGGCGTGGCTCCAGCCCGAGACGCTGTCGCGGACCGGCACCTACAACGACAGCGCGGACCTGGCCACGAACTCGCCTGGAGTCGCGGTGCTCGCCTGGAACGAGTTCGCGAACGGCCGCACACCGCGGACGACGGTGCGGGCCTCGGTGCGCCAGCCCGACGGCGCCTGGTCCCCGTCGACCCAGCTCTCCGCGGGCGCCGCTGACGCGTTCCAGCCGGCGGTGGGGGTCGACCCGCAGGGGCGCATCACCGCGGTGTGGAGCGCGGGCAACAAGATCCTCTGGGCGGGCAGGGCGCCCGGCCAGCCCTGGACGGCGGGCCAGGAGATCCCGAACGCCGCCGGCGGGAAGCCCGACCTCTTCGTCGCGTCCGACGGCACGGCGACGGCGGTCTGGCAGGACGGGTACATCGACACCTCCGTCATCAAGACGGCCCGCCGCACGCTCGGCGGGTCGTGGTCGACGATCGAGACGATCTCGCCCACCTGGTCCTACCGGTCGCACATCGAGGGCGACACCGCCGGCGACGTGACCGTGTCCTACACGCATGACGTCGGGACGAGCTCCCGCTCCTTCTACGCGGTCGACCGCCCGAACAGCGGTCCGTGGGGCACGGCCACGCCGATCGCCGGCGGGCTGATCGCCGACAACGTTTCCGACCTCGTCGTGGCGCCGAGCAGCGGCGCAGCCACGGTGTTCTGGCAGAACGGGGATCTCTCCGCGCCGCTGGCCGCGCGAACGCGCTCCGGGGCAGCGACCTGGGCGACCGCGCCGGCGGCCGTGCCGATCTCCGGCGGTACCGCCGGGCGCCTGGACCTCGGCGAGCTCGATCGCGCCGCGGTCGACGGCACCGGTCTCGTCACGGCGGTCTGGCTGGCCGGGAAGAAGGTGCTGACGGCGTACCGCGCCGAAAGCACCGGCACGTGGGCCGCGCCCGCGACGCCGGTGGCGATCGACCCGGGCGACGGGACGACCTTCCTGGGCCCGCTGACCGTCGCGTCCAATGCCTTCGGACGGGCCCTTGCCGCGTGGACGGCGACGGGCAGCGCGAACCGCTACGCGCTGCGAGGCCCCGGGGCCGGCACGGCGTGGTCAACCCCGAAGACGATCGACGGCGTCCCAGCGGACGCGGCCCCGCTCGACCTGGCCATCGACGACACCGGGCGGGTCGCCTACGTCTGGGGTCTCTCCACGGGGAACAACGTCCAGTCGCTCGCCGTGTCGACGTACGGCAACCCGCTGAGCAGCCCCCAGCCCCCGGCGCAGCCGGGCCCGGCGCCGTCCCCGGCTAAGACGACGCCGCCCCCCTCGACCGGGTCGACGAAGGCGGCCCTGAAGGTCGGGATCCAGGGCACGGCGACGACGTCCCGCGGGGTGACGTTCGTCGTCAAGGCCTCGGGCGCGGGGACGGCGACGATCGCCATCGACCGCTCGGGGCTCGCGCGCCGTGCCTCCGCGGCAGCGAGACCGCGATTCCGCCGCGTGGCCGTGGTCAGGGCGAAGCTCAAGAAGGGACGCAACCTGATCCGCGTCAAGCGCGTGAAGAAGCGCAAGCTCGCGCGCGGGTCCTACCGCGCGACGATCACCGCCCGGGTCGGCGGCCGCCGGCTGAAGCCGCTGCGGATCACCTTCCGGATCCGCCGGTAGAGGGCGGCCGGCGCGCGAGGGAAACCGGACGGCCGGGCACGCGAGGCTCGCTACCCTCCGTGCTCGTCCCGGAGGGGTGCCGGAGTGGTTGAACGGGGCGGTCTCGAAAACCGTTGTGGGCGGTTTCGTCCACCGTGGGTTCGAATCCCACCCCCTCCGCTCTGCTGGCGGCTGCGTGGACGGCGCAGGTCGCCTCACGCGCAAACTCCCCTGCACGTCTTGGCTAAATGGTCGCCTCGCGGCTTGGCCGCCCTCGTGGCCCAACGATCGGGGCGTGGGGTGAGGCTGTCCTGCGGTATGTGCCAGCACCTCGGCCGTGTTGGCGCGGATTGACTGTCGCGCGGACTGTCGCGCAGCTACTCGTTGGGCTCTCGCGCGAGACTAGTCCCGGGCGACAGTCGGCATCGGCGGCTGACGCGGTGCCTCAGCCGCCGGACGCGTGCCGGCTACCGCGGATGTGGACGCTCGCGCGCGCGAGGCCGGGCGCGCGCCGGGCGACGGCTCGCGCGACGCGATCGCCGAGGTCGGGGCGCACGGGGGCGAGCTCGGCCGTGGCCGGCTCGCCGGTCGGCTCCGTGGCGTCCCGGACGGCGAACCGCGCCCACTCTCCGGGGGCGCCCTTCAGTGCATGCGTCCCGCGGGGCGCGAACGCGATCCCGGACCCGATGACGAGGTCCTTGACGGTGCTCGAGACGATATGTCGTTGGGGGTCGGGTTTATCCTAAGCTGCGGAAAGAGCGCGGCTGGTCGGTAGGACAGGCCCGCCTGCAGGAGGAGAGAGGGAGAACATGCTGCCGAAGACGTTGCAGCCGCGGAGCGCCCGCGGGTGCGAGCGCAAAGTGGGGCGGGTTCGGATGAGGAGTCTGCTGGCGGGTGCTGGAGCGATAGCCATTTGGCTTGCCTGTGCGCCTGCAGCCAGCGCCGCGTCCTGCCCGCAGGTTGTCGATCCCGCTCACTTCGCAAGCGAAGCGCAGTTGTACAAGCTGACCGCGAAGTTCAACAGCTTCGGTCCGCGCGTGCTGGGCAGCTCGGCCCACAACAAGGCGATCGATTGGCTTGAGGACAGGGCCCGCGGGATTGGACTCAGGGTCCACTCGGAACCGTTCCGGCCCTACGCCTGGCTGCCTCGCACGCGTTTCCTGCACCGACCCGGTCTCGACATCGGCGCCGCGGGCGGGCTCAGCGTCACCCGACCCGATGGGTCGAGGGTGAACGTTCCCGACGCGGGAGCCGTTCACTGGTCCGAGCCGACCTCAAGGAAGGGCGGGGCCAAGGGCAAGCTCGTCTACCTTCCGGCCGATCAGCCGATCACCGCTGAGAGCTCTGCCGGCAAGGTTGTCATCCGCGACTTCCAGATCGGTTCGCTTCCCTTCGGCGCTGTAGGTCCGCTCCTCGGGCTCTACTTGACGCCCGACCTCGAGGGCTACACCGACTACAACCGGCCCTACCTCAGCCCGAATGCCCACACCGACCTGATGGACGCGAGCCTGGCCGGGGCGGCGGGGGTCATCTATACCTTCGACGTTCCGGGCAAGCAGGTTCGCGGTTACTACGACCCGCACGTGGGGACGCTCTACAGGGTGCCGGCGGTCTTCGTCGGCAGCGCCCAGGCCACCCGGCTCAAGGCTCTCGCGGCACAGGGCAGCTCTGCCCGCGTGACGGTCCGTGCCAAGGTCGCTCGCAAGAAGACCCGGAACCTGATCGCCACGCTTCCGGGGCAGAGCTCGGAGAAGATCGTCCTCGTGGCCAACACCGACGGTAACTCGTGGGTCCAGGAAGACGGCGTCATCGGCATGCTGGCGTTCGCTCGCTACTACGCCAACCTGCCGAAGGCCTGCCATCCGCGCACGCTGGAGTTGGTGTTCTCAAGCGCTCACGACGGGTTCCGCAACGACGGCCTACAGCATCACCTCCTGGACAAGAAGAAGACTGCGTTTGGGTTTGCGATCGAGCACCTCGGTACCCGCGAGATCCTGCCGACCGGCGACGGCGCCAACCGGCATCTGGAGTTCACTGGCATCGCCGACCCGGCTCTGTTTGGCGCCGGCGACAGCGATGCGCTGCGCCAGACGGCCGTCGCGGCGACCAAGCGCCGACACCTCCCCCGGACCGCGGTTCTCAAGGGCCTCGGGGTTCCGAACCCGAACCAAGCGCCACCGATCTGCTCGATGGGCGGCCTCGGCAACTTCTTCCACCCGAACCTGGTCCCGACGCTGGCGATGATTTCGGGGCCGTGGTCTCTCTATGACCCGGTGTTCGGACGAAAGGCGATCGATTTCGGCCAGATGCGCTCTCAGGTGCTTGCCGCCGGCGATTCCATCCTCGCTCTCGACGGCCTCCCCCGCGCGCAGATCGCCGGCGACTACCCCGCGTTGCAGGCGGAGCTGGACGCGGGGACGAAGACTGCCTGCCCGACCGAAACGTTCCCTCAGTTCGCGCCTGGTCCCGGCCAGTGAACGTGCCTTGTTGATGAGGGCACGACGCCTCACGGTCGCGGTCGCGGGCGTGTTGGTGGTCGGCCTGCTGTCGGCGCTCGTCAGCGCCGTCGGCGGGGCCGACCGCGCGGCGGGGGGGATCGTCGTCAAGCAACCGCCACAACCGAAGTCCGGCCCGGGTGGTAGCAACTACACCCACGGGTTCCGCGTCCATGCCGGTGGTAGCGGCAGCGACGCGTGGTACGTCTTCGAGCCGACAAGACCGCGCCCGAAGAAGGCGCCTGTCGCAGTCATGATGCACGGCTACGGCGAGTACTCCGGCTACGCCACGATGTCCGCCCTTATCCGACACACGGTTCGCAAGGGCAGCATCGCCATCTACCCCCGCTGGCAGACTGCCATCGCGACCCCGTGTCCGGGGCCCTACTTGATCCAGCCGTGCATCGACTCGGCGGTCAACGGCATCAAGGGCGCGCTCGCGTACCTGCGGGAGGACCCGTCCCGAGTGCAGCCGCAGCTCGGGAAGGCGAGCTATTTCGGCTTCTCCTTCGGCGGCATCATCACGGCGAACATGGCCAACCGCTACCGCGGGCTCGGTTTGCCGAAACCACGGGCGATCTTCCTCGACGACCCGCATGACGGCGCGCTCACGGGGTTCGGCGAGCCGGCGCTCGACGACTCGCTTGCTGGCATCCCGTCCTCGACGCTCGTGGAATGCCACGCAGGCGCCGAAGGCGTCTTCAGCGAGGCCAGCCAGGGCGGAGTGGAGGGCAGCTGCAATGCCGTCTTCCCGAAGCTGACCTCCGTCCCGCCAAAGAACAAGAACATTGTGCTCACCCACACCGACGACCACGGCACCCCAGCATTAGCCGCCATCCACGGCGTATGCGCCACCAGCTCACAGCCGGGCTTCAGCTACGGCCCCCCCAACGCCTACGACTGGAAGTTCTGCTGGAAGGTCTGGGACGCGCTGCGTAGCTGCGCGATCTCGGACACTGACTGTCGCTACGCGCTCGGCAATACCCGCGAACATCGCTCCCTCGGGCGGTGGAGCGACGGCGTTCCGGTGAAGCCGCTCAAGATCAGGGACGCGGCTCCCATCCGGCCGTAGTCGGCCCTTCGAAAGGCGCCCCCTCGACCTGACCTCACCGCCACACAGTGCCTATCACCGGCGCCGCACGCGGCCTTGGAGCCGAAACCGCCAGGCAGGCGCATGCGACGGGCGCCGAAGTCGCCTTGGTTGGTCGCCGCCTGGGCCCGCTGGAGGATTTGGTGGCGCAGTTGGGCGAGCGCGCCGCGGGTTCCAGGCAGATGTCTTCTCGAACTTGGAGCTGCGTCCGACCCACACCTATACCATCGCGTGATGCCCCGCCACCTCTCGCTCCCGATTGCGGTCGCGGCGTTGCTCGCCGCCGCCGTCCTGCCCGCATCCGCGACGGCCCGCAACTGGCGCGCCACGCCGCCGCTGAACATCGCCCATCAGGGCGGCGAGGACGAGTTCCCCTCGAACACGATGTACGCGTTCAAGCGGGCTGTCCGGGCCGGCGCGAACATGCTCGAGCTCGACATCGGGGTGACGCGCGACAACCGGGTGATCGTCATGCACGACACCACCGTGGACAGCAAGACCAACGGCCGCGGCGAGGTGCGCTCGTTCACCCTCCGGCAGATCCGCAGGCTCGACGGCGCCTACTGGTTCTCGCCCCGGGCGCCGCACTACGACCGCACACGCCCCGCCCGCAGCTACCCGTTCCGCGGCATCGCCACCGGCAAGCGCACGCCCCCGAGGGGCTATCGGGCATCCGACTTCCGCGTCCCGACGCTCGAGGAGGTCATGAAGGCGTTCCCGCGGACGCCGATCAACATCGAGATCAAGGGCCGGACGAAGCGGGAGGATCTCGCCGAGTACCTGTACAACGCGCGCGTGCTGGCCCGGCTGCTGAAGAGCAGCCCGCGTCGCGACCTGATCGTGGTCTCCTTCAAGCAGGAGGCCGTCGACCTCTTCCACCGGCTCGCGCCGAAGATCCCCCTGGCGCCCGGGATCACCGGTTCCGCCGACTTCCTGCTCGAGAAGGTCCGCCCCACGCGCGGCTCGGTCGTCTTCCAACTTCCGGTGACCTACGACTACCCGGGACTCGGCCTCGTGACGGTGGCCAGCGCCCCGTTCATCGACGCCGCGCACGCGGCCGGCTACGCCTGGCACGTCTGGTTCGGCGACCGCGACCCGGATGCGCCGCCGACGTGGAAGAAGCTCGTCGGCCTGTGCGTAGACGGCATCATGTCCGCGCGGCCCGTCGCGCTCCAGCGGTTCCTGAAGGCCAACCGATCGCCGGCGGCCTGCCGCCGCCGACGCTGAGACTCGGCGCGCCGTCGCCTCCGGCGGGAGCCAGATCCCGGGGGCGCCGGGAAGGGTTCGAAGCCCTCCCCCTCCGCTCGCTCTGCTGGCCGCTGCGCAAACGGTGCGCAGGTCGGCTCACGCGCAACTCCCCGGCAAGTCTCGATGGACTTCCCCCGGTCTAGGCCAGGATCCCGCGGGCGTCGTTTCCGCTCCCCGATTGGCTCAGGCGTCCGCAGGCGCGGGGGTGGACGTCGGCCCCGCCTCGAACTCGTCGAGTGCTTTGACCGTCAGCGTCCGACCCAGCTCGATCATCGTCTCGGCACGGTGGAAGTCGAGCGTGCCGCACGCGTCCCGCGGGACCTCGACGAGGACGTCCGGCGGAAAGCTCGCAAGGCGAACGCGGCCGATGACGTCCTGCATCGCCTGCAGGGCGTAGGTCATGACGTCGAACTTGCCGAGGCCCGTGGGCAGCACGTCCGGGCCCTCCGCCTCGTCCACGGCGACGGGCCCCGACGCCTGCCGCCCGCCATCGAGCGCAACCGCGACGGTGAGATCGTCCGGCACCGCGGCGGTCGGCGCGACGGGCAGTGGCTCGAGCAGCCCGCCGTCGGCGAGCAGCCGGCCGTCGACCATGACCGGGGTGAAGATGCCGGGCATCGCGATCGATGCCCTGATCGCCACATCCAGCGGCCCGCGCTGGAACCACACCTCGCGGCGCGCGAGCAGGTCGGTCGCCACGGCCGTGAACGGCAGCGCGAGATCCTCGATGCGCCGCTCGCCGACCAGCTCGCGGACGCGGTCGACGACCCGCCGTGCCCGCACCACGCCGGGTTCGGTGGGCGACGCGACGTCGACGAGGCGAGCGACGTCGCGCTGGTGGAGGCCCAGGGCCCACTTCGCGAACCCGTCGAGCTCGCCGGCGGCGAATATCCCGCCCACCAGCGCGCCCATCGAGCAGCCCGCGACGGCGACGACCTCGTAACCGCGCTCCGCCAGGACCGCGATCGCGCCGATATGCGCGTATCCGCGCGCGCCTCCGGCACCAAGAACGATCGACACACGGCGGCCAGACGCCATCGACCGCGACTCTAGACACCATGGCTCCCGTCCTCGCCGGCCTCGGCCTGGAGTCGGGCCCTCAGGGCGCAGCGTCACGGGACACGACGCGCGTCAGCCTCCCGGGAGCGGGCGGGCGGCGATCCTCGCGGCTTCGTCGGGCGGGAGCCCGAACATCCGCAGGACGCCGGCCGCGTGCGCCGAGTCGGCGTCCTGCCCGGCGCCGCCTTCGAGGATCAGGACCATGATCCCCAGGAGCGCGCCGCCGCTCGCGTGGAGCGCGACCGCCGGGTCGTCGACGCGGAATCGCCCGGCGGCGAGGCCGTCGCGCAGGTCGGCGCCCGCGTCGTCCCCCAGAACGGCGGCCACGACCGTGAGAGGCAGCGGCAGGCGCACGATCAGCCAGCCCCACTCGGGGTCCTCGCGTACGGCCGCGAGCAGGTGCCGGTGGGCGACCGCCACGCGCTCGGCGGGGTCGGTCACCGCCGCGCGGCGCTCCTCCAGCAGCCGGAGCTGGTCGGTGAGCGCGTCCTCGAAGACCGCCGCCAGGATCTCGTCCTTCGTCGAGAAGTGGTTGTAGAAGGACCCGTGGGCCGTGTCGGCGTGCTCGGCGATCTCGGCGATCGTCGTCGCGTCGACCCCCTGGGCGGCGAACAGCTCGCGCGCGGCGCCGACCAGCTTCGCCCGCGTGCGGGCGCGACGCCGGGCGTGGCGGTCGGGAGTGGAGGTCGCCGTGGCCCGGGCCATGGGCGCAATGATGGACCACGACGCCTGATAATGACAAGCTCGTCAGACTTGACAGAACAGTCAGCTAGGCCCTACGGTGCCGTCCATGAGCGCCTCGGGTCAGGGCTCCTCGGACAACGTCGACGTCGCGATCGTGGGCTTCGGCCCGGTGGGCCAGGCCCTGGCGGTGGCACTCGGCGAGGCCGGTCACCGCGTCGCGTGCTTCGAGCGCTTCGGCGAGATCTACCGGCTGCCGCGCGCCGTCCATCTGGACCACGAGGTCATGCGGCTGCTGGATCGGCTCGGCGTGGCCAAGGGGCTGGAGCCGGAGATGGTCTCGTTCGACGAGTACCGCTGGTTCGGGGCCGACGGGGAGGAGCTGATGACCCTGCGGCCCGCGAGCCCGGCGCTGTCCGGCTGGGATCCCGACTACCTCTTCTTCCAGCCGCTTCTGGAGGAGGCGCTCGACGCGCGCGCCCGCTCGTTCCCGGGTGTGACGGTCGAGCGCGGCTGGTCCGCCGAGGGGCTCGAGCAGGACGCGGGCGGCGCGACGCTCACGCTGCGGCGCGTCGAGGAGCCCGAGGAGGGCGTTGCGGCGCCCACCGGCGAGCTGCGCACGGTGCGCGCCCGCTGGGTGGTGGGCGCGGACGGAGCGAACTCGTTCGTCCGCGAGGCGCTCGGCATCCCTCGGCGCGACCTCGGCTTCCAGGAGCGATGGCTCGTGGTCGACGTCGCGCCCAGACGACGCCGACGCCCTCGACCTGCCCGACGCCTGTCAGTGGTGCGATCCGCGCCGGCCCACGACCCAGGTGCACAGCGGCGTCGGCCACCGCCGCTGGGAGTTCATGCTGCTCGACGGCGAGCGCGCCGAGGACTTCGACGCGGCACGCTCGTGGGAGCTGCTCGCCCCGTGGATCACCCCCGACGACGCGACGCTCCTGCGCCACGCCGTCTACGAGTTCCGCTCGATGGTGGCCGAGCGCGTGCGCGACGGGCGCTGCCTGATCGTCGGCGACGCGGCGCACCTGACGCCCCCGTTCCTGGGCCAGGGCCTGTGCTCGGGGCTGCGCGACGCGGCGAACCTCGCGTGGAAGCTCGACCTCGTCCTGCGCGGCCTGGCCGCCGATGCGCTGCTCGACACGGTCACGGAGGAGCGCCAGCCGCAGAACGACTGGATCATCGGCTTCGCCGTGCAGCTCGGCAAGGTGCTCTGCGAGCTCGATCCCGAGGCGGCGGCCGAGCGCGACCGCACCGTCCGCGCCGCCGGGCCGCCGCCGGAGATCGGGCTGCCCCCGCTCGAGGGCGCGCTGCGCCGCGACGGGGATGCCCTGTCGGGACAGCTCGCCCTCCAGGGGCGGCTGGAGCTCGGCGGTCGTGAGGCCCGGCTCGACGACCACACCGGTCCGGGGTTCACGCTGATCGCGCGTGACGGCGCCGAGCTCGACGCGCTCGACCCCGGGCGCCGCGCCGTCCTCGACGCGCTGGGCGTCGCCGTCGTGCGCCTCGACGCGGCGCGCGACGCGGACGGGCGGACGACCGGCTGGCTGGACGAGCACGGCGCCCACGCGGTCCTCGTACGGCCCGACCTCTACGTGTTCGGCAGCGCGGCCTCCGCACGCCGGAGCTGCCCGCCCTCATCGACGACCTGCGCGAGCGGCTCGGCCTGTCGGCCGGCGGGGCCGCCTGAACCACCGACCCAGGAGTGCGTACTCGATGTCCCAAGCTGTGATTCATCCGAAGTTCCACCACTTCAACCTGAAGACGACGCAGGTTGCAGGAGCTGATCGACTGGTACTCGCTCGTCGTCGGCGCCGAGGTGCTGTTCCAGGACGACGTCGGCGCGTGGCTGTCCAACGATGCGGCCAACCACCGCATCGCGCTGCTCGCGTTCCCCGGGTTCGTCGACGACCCCGAGAAGGACACCCGCACCGGGCTGCACCACAGCGCGTTCGAGTACGACTCCTTCGAGGACCTCAACGCCAGCTACCTGCGGCTGCGCGAGGCCGGGATCGAGCCCGACCTCTGCCTCGACCACGGGATGACGCTCTCCTACTACTACAAGGACCCCGACGGCAACTTCGTCGAGCTGCAGGTCGACAACTTCGGTGACTGGGCCAAGTCCAGCCAGTACATGCGCACCAGCGAGGTCTTCCACCAGAACCCGATCGGCGTGTTCGTCGACCCCGCCCAGGTCGCCGACGCCGCCGCCGGCGGGCGAGTCGCTTCGAGCGCATCCACGAGCGCGCGATGGCCGGCGAGTTCGCGCCGCCCGCCCCGCCCGTCGACATCCCCACCGAAGGCTGACCCGGTGAAGCTCCGCACGACGCCGGCCGGGCTGATCGCCCACGACGCGGAGCGCGATCGCTGGGTCGTCCTCCCGGGCGAGCGCGACCTGCTCGCGTTCCTGGCCGAGGGGGAGCCCGCCCGCGAGCGGGCGGCCGCCGTCGCCGCCTCCGCCGACGCGGACGAGGCGGACCCGTCGTCCGCGGGCCTGCCGTTCACGCCCCGCTCGATGCGGGCGTTCATGCTCTGGGAATCGCACGTCATCGCCTCGAGCCGGATGCTCGTCAAGCACTTCTTCCCGGCGCCGATGTGGAAGCTCGTGCAGCACGTTCGAGCGGACCGGGCGCACGTTCCCGAAGCTCAAGCCGAACGAGCGGTTCTGGGAGGCGCCGACCTTCTACGTCGCGAACCACACGATGGTCCTCTCCGACGGCCAGGACATGTGGTGGCCCTCGCACACCCGGGCCCTCGACTTCGAGCTCGAGCTCGCCTTCGTGCTCGCACGGCCGCTCGCCGACGCGACGCCGCCGGAGGCGCGCGAGGCGGTCGGCGGCTGGTTCGTCCTCAACGACTGGAGCGCCCGCGACGTGCAGGCCGACGACGCGCGACGCAACGTCTTCGGGCCGGTGATCAAGTCCAAGACGTTCGCCAACTCGATCGGCTGCGACGTCGTCACGGACGACGCGTTCGGCGACTGGACCGCGAAGACGGGGCGCGTCCGGGTCGACGGCGAGCTGTGGTGCGAGGGCACGACCGCCGGCCCGGCGCACGACGTCGGCGAGATGCTCGCCTACGCGTCGAAGGGCGAGGTCCTCGGGGTGGGCGATGTGATCTCGACGGGCACGATGCCGGGCTGCTGCGGCCTGGAGCTCGAGCGCTGGGTCGCGCCCGGGCAGACCGTCGAGCTCGAGATCGACGGCATCGGCACGCTCACCAACCGCATCGCGCCCGACGCGCATCCGGCGACGGCGGTGCGCGCCACGTGAGCGGCGTCGCCGCGATCCCGTCGGTCGACGGCGACCTCTACGCGGACGAGACGATCCGCGACTCGCGCCCATTGTTCGCGCGGATCCGGGACGCCGGACCCGTCGTGTGGCTGCCGCCCAACCGGCTCCACGCGATCGGCCGCTTCGACGACGTGCGCGCTGCGCTGCGCGACGACGCGACCTTCATCAGCGGCCGCGGGGTGGCCGCGAATCCGATCGCCAACCGGCTCGGCCGGAGCACGACGCTGAACAGCGACGGCGACGTCCACGACCGTCGCCGCCGGATCCTGATGCGCTCCCTCGGCGCGAAGGCGCTGGCCGAGGTGCAGGGCACCATCGACGCCGAGGCCGAGCGCCTCATCGACGACCTCGTCGCCCGCAAGTCGTTCGACGCGGTCGCCGACTTCGGGGCCGGGCTCCCGGTGGCCGTGGTGGCCACGCTCGTCGGCGTGCGCGCGGACCACACGCGCATGCTCGAGTGGGCGGCGGCGACGTTCGACGCGCTCGGTCCGACGAACCGGCGTGGCCGGGCCCGGATGCGGACCGCGCTGGGCCTCTACGGCTACACCCGCCGGCTGACCCGCAAGAGCGTCGCCCCGGGGAGCTGGGCGGCCTCGGTGTTCGACGCCCGAGACCGCGGCGAGATCGGCACCGCCGAGGCGCGATCGCTGATCATCGACTTCGTCGCGCCCGCGTTGGACACGACGATCCTCGGCTCGGCGTACCTGCTGCTGATGCTCGCCCGGCATCCCCGAGGCGTGGGAGGCGCTGCGCGCCGACCCCGTCGCTCATCCCGGCCGCCGTCGTCGAGGCCGTGCGCCTCGGCGCGCCGGTGCGCGCGTTCACCCGCTACGTCGCCCGCGACACCGAGGTCGACGGCACGCCGCTCCGGAAGGGCTCGCGGGTGGCGATCCTCTACGGCTCGGCCAACCGCGACGAGCGGCGCTTCCCCGACCCCGACCGCTTCGACCTGCGCCGGGACGGCGCCACCCACCTCGGGTGGGGCAACGGACCGCACACGTGCGTCGGCATCCATCTCGCCAAGCTCGAGATGCAGGCGCTGCTGCGCGCGATGGTCCCGCGCGTCGCGCGCATCGAGGCCGGGACGCCGAAGCCGCTCATGAACAACACGCTGCAGGGCATCGCCGCATTGCCCGCGCGCCTTCATCGAGAGCCCGCATGGCGCTGGGCGTCAGCCCGTCGGCCGGATGACGCCTCGGCGGCGGTCGCCCGGTCGAGGAAGACCCGGAGGTGCGAGATCTCGCCGCGACGCACCCGGACGACGAGGAAGAACGTTGCGACGGGGATGCTGGTCGGGCGCCCGACGAGCGCAGCCGCAGCTCGACGACCACGTCGTCGCCCTGCGACTCGGTGCGGACGACCTCGGCCCAGTGGGCGCCGAGCCCCGTGGTCGTCTCGTCGAGGCGCTCGACCACCGCGGCGCGCCCGCGCCAGGTCGACTCGCCCGGCCAGCCGGGGGGATCCTCGAGAACGACCCGGGGCGCCAGCCATGGCGCGGCCCCTCCGGCGCCAGCCAGGTTCCAGGCGTTCAGCGCCGTCGTCACGAACAGGACTGCTGATCTCCCGGCGAGGCGTCCTCGCGCAGATCGCGGCCGACGATCCGCGACGACAGACCGCGGCGAGGGTCGGCCTCCCGCTCGGCCCGCAGGAGCCGGATGCCGCTCTCCACGGCCGTGCGCGTCGCGTTGCGAAGCTCGCGCGCGGCGTCGTCGCCGGTGCCCGGGATCGTGGCCGGGTCGATGGGATCCCCGAACCAGAAGTACAGGCGCTCCGGGCGGGGGATCATCGGCCCCAGGCCGACGCTCAGCGGCGGGGTCGGCATCCCGACCAGGCGCCGCATGAGCCGCGAGGCCCGGCCGAGGATCGGGGTGTCCTCGTCGGTGACGACGTCGAACATGTCCTCGACGCCGATGGCCGCGAACGGGACGTTCGGGTAGCCGAACTCGAATGCGAGCCTCGCGAAGCCGATCCGCTCCTTCCACTTCAGCGTGTAGCGCTCGCCGCGCTGCTTGAGCACCTCCCCGGCACCCCCGGGGAAGCAGAGGATGTTCTGGCCGTCGCGCATGAGCGAGCGCACGTTCGCCCGCGTGCCGCGCACCATGCCGGCGCTCTCGAGGAGGTTGCGCCAGACGGGGATCGAGTAGTGGCCGTGCTCGCCCAGACCGCGGACGACGATCCCGCGCCGGGTCCAGAGCTCGGTGATCATGAACGGAACGTCGATGAGGCCGTACAGCGTGTGGTTCCCGACGAGCAGCATGGGCCCCTCGAGCCGGTCGACGCCGTAGAGCTTCGGCTGCAGGACCCGACTCAGCGGCGCGACGACGGCGCTCAGCCGGTCGAGCCGCGTGGGGCTCGGCGCCGGCGGGACGCGGGTCTCGGGAGCGTCCGTCATCCGGCCGCGGCGCTCGCGGGCGGCGTGGGGAGCGGACGCCGCGCGATCTCGGCGGCGTCCTTCGCCGGCACGCCGAAGGCCCGCAGGACGGCCTCGGCGTGCGCGCAGTCGTCCCGGGCGGTGAACTCCCCGCGCAGGACGCCCTGGATGACCCCGACCAGCGCCCCGCCGCTGCCCCGGAGTGCGAGCAGGGGGTTGGCCACGTCGAAGCGCCCGGACTTCAGGCCCCGGCGGAGGTCGCGGGCGGCGCGCGCGCCGAGCGCGGAGTCCACGAAGTGGTGCTCGGCCTCCAGGCGGACGAGGAGCCAGCCCCAGTCCGGGTCCTCGCGAACGGCGGCGAGCAGATGGCGATGGGCGATGCTCACCTGCTCGGCGACGTCGTCGACCTGGTCCTGGCGGACGATGAGGAACTCGAGCTGCTCGTCGAGCGTCTCTCTCAGGAGCGCGGCGAGGACCGCCTCCTTCGTCTCGAAGTAGTTGTAGAAGCCGCCGAGCGCGATGTCCGCCTCCGCGGCGATCTCGCGAATCGTCGTCTGCTCGACGCCCTGGGCGGCGAAGAGGCGCCGCGCAGCGGCGACGATCCGCTCGCGCGTCTCGGCCTTGCGCCGCTCCACGCGACCGCGTCGCGGAGTGGCGTCGCGGCGCTCTGCGGGCGTGGTCCGGTCGGTCACGCTCGACATGATACTGAACTGTCGGCCAGACTTGAACATTTGTTCACCTCCTGGTACGGTGCCGCGCCATGACCAGCTCAGCTCAGTCCCCTCGGGCCGCGACGGAGGAGGTCGACGTCCTGATCGTCGGCGGCGGCGGGGCGGGTCTCACCGCCTCGATGCTGCTCCACCACCTCGGCGTCGACCACCTGCTCGTCAGCTCACTGCCCACCACCTCGGTCCTCCCCAAGGCCCACGTCCTCAACCAGCGCACGATGGAGATCCTCGAGGACGCGGGGTGCGCCGACGCGATCGCGAAGCGCAGCACGCCGCCCGAGAACATGGCGGCGACGGCGTTCTACGCGGGCCTTGCCGGCCAGTCCGACGATCACGGCCGGCTGATCGCCAAGCTCGAGTGCTGGGGCGCCGGCGAGGACGACGAGAACTGGCGCGCGGCGAGCGCCTGGCGCCAGCTGAACCTGCCGCAGATCCGGCTCGAGCCGGTGCTGAAGGATCATGCCGACGCGCTCTCGCCCGGGCGCATCAGGTTCAGCCACGAGCTCACCGCGCTCGAGCAGGACGACGCCGGCGTCGCCGCCACGGTCCGCGACCGCGAGGCAGGGACCGACTACACCGTCCGGTCCAAGTACCTCATCGGCGCCGACGGCGGACGCACCGTTCCCAGGCTCGTCGGCATCACGCACGTCGGCCTCGGCGTCGTCACCCAGACGGCGACCCTGCACGTGTCCGCGGACTTCTCCGGGCTCGCCCGGGACGACGACGTGCTCATCCGCTGGCTGGTCTCCCCGCAGGCGGGCGTCGGCGTGGTGATGGTGCCGATGGGCCCCGAGCGCTGGGGAACCCGCTCGGAGGAGTGGGTCATCCACCTCAACTACCCCGCCGACGACCCGCAGGAGGTCTCCGACGAGCGCGTCGAGACCGATGTGCGCGCCGCCCTGGGAATCGGCGACCTGCCGCTGGACATCCACAAGATCACCCGCTGGTCGGTCGAGGCCGTGATGGCCGACCGCTACTCGGAGGGCCGCGTCTACCTCGTCGGCGACGCCGCCCACCGCCACCCGCCGACCGGCGGCCTGGGCCTCACCAGCGCCATCCAGGACGTGCACAACCTCACCTGGAAGCTCGCGGCCGTCCTCGACGGGCACGCCGGGCCGGAGCTGCTCGACACCTACGAGCCAGAGCGCCGCTCCTCCCTGGAGCGCAACGCCCAGCGCTCGCTCGAGAACGCCGTCAACCACTTCGGCGTCATCAACGTGGCGCTCGGCGTGACCCACGAGAACACCGAGGAGCAGAACCTCGCCAACCTGCGCCGCCTCTGGAGCGGCAAGCCCGAGGACGCCGAGTACCGCTCCGCCGCGCTGCGCGCCATCCGCTCGCAGTCGATGGAGTTCAGCGAGCACAACGTCGAATACGGCTACACCTACCGCTCCGCCGCGATCGTCCCCGACGGCAGCCCGGAGCCCGAGAACCCCGACGAGATCCGGATCTACCAGCCCTCCACCCGGCCCGGCGCGCCGCTGCCCGCACGCGTGGATCGACGACGAGGACGGCGTCCGGCGCCCGATCAAGGACCTCGTCCCGCCCGGCCGCTTCGTGCTGATCGCCGGCGAGGAGGGGCAGGCCTGGGTCGACGCCGCCGAGCACGTCGCCGGCGCCGCCGGGGTGCCGCTCGACGCGATCCGCATCGGCCACATGAACGGCGACCTCTTCGACCCGCGCTGCACCTGGCTGCGCCACCGCGAGATCGGTCCCGACGGGGCGATCCTCGTGCGCCCCGACCGCTTCGTCGCCTGGCGCAGCCTCGGCGCCGGCCGCCGACCCAGCGGGCGAGCTCGCCGCCGCGCTCGGCACCGTCCTGGCCCGTCCCGTCCCCGTCCACGCCTAGCTCCGAGGAGCGCTGTCCGATGTCCGTGTCCTTGATCCATCCGAAGTTCCATCACTTCAACCTGAAGACGACGCGGTTGCAGGAGTTGATCGACTGGTACTCGGTCGTGGTCGGTGCCGATGTGCTGTTCCAGGACGATGTCGGTGCGTGGCTGTCCAACGATGCGGCCAACCACCGCATCGCGCTGCTGGCGTTCCCGGGGTTCGTCGACGACCCCGAGAAGGACACCCGCACGGGGCTGCACCACAGCGCGTTCGAGTACGACAGCTTCGAGGACCTCAACGCCAGCTACCTGCGGCTGCGCGAGGCCGGGATCGAGCCCGACCTCTGCCTCGACCACGGGATGACGTTCTCCTACTACTACAAGGACCCCGACGGCAACTTCGTCGAGCTGCAGGTCGACACCTTCGGCGACTGGGCCAAGTCCAGCGAGTACATGCGCACCAGCGAGGTCTTCCACCAGAACCCGATCGGCGTGTTCGTCGACCCCGCCAAGGTCGCCGACGCCGCCGCCGGCGGGGAGATCCTTCGAGCGCATCCACGAGCGCGCGATGGCCGGCGAGTTCGCGCCGCCCGCCCCGCCCGTCGACATCCCCACCGAAGGCTGACCCGGTGCGCTCGATCACGCTACGACGCCGGCGACGGCGCCCGCGCGGGCGTCCTCGCCGGCGACGAGATCGTCCCCGCCGCCGCGCTCGGCGCGCCCGCGGACTCCGTGAAGGGCCTGCTCGAGGCCCTGGACGCCGAGGGCCTCGCCGCCCTCGGCGAGCGGGCCGCCGCGAGCACCGAGCGCCTCGCGCGCTCCGGCGTGCGGCTCCTGGCCCCCGTGCCGGACCCCGAGAAGATCATCTGCCTGGGCCTCAACTACCGCGACCACGCCGAGGAGGCCCACCAGGAGATCCCCGAGCACCCGCGCTGGTTCGCGAAGTTCGCCAACTCGCTGATCGGCGACGGCGAGCCGATCGTCCTCCCCGCCGCGCACCCCGACTTCGTCGACTACGAGGCCGAGCTCGCCGTCGTCATCGGGCGCGAGTGCCACCTGGTCCCCGAGGCCGACGCGCTCGCCCACGTCGCCGGCGCGATGCCGCTCAACGACGTCAGCGCCCGCGACCTGCAGCTCCAGAACCCGCTCTGGACGAGCGGCAAGGCGATCGACACGTTCGCCCCCTGCGGCCCCGCGCTCGTCACGCTCGACGAGGCCGGCGACCTCGGCGATCTCACCCTGCGCACGCTGATCGACGGCGAGGTCGTCCAGCAGGGCTCGACGAAGGACCTGATCTTCGGCGTCGCCGAGACCATCGCCTGGCTCTCGCGGACGATGACGCTGAGGCCCGGCGACATCATCGCCACCGGCACCCCCGCCGGCATCGGCGGCCTCAAGGGCATCTTCCTGCGCGACGGGCAGACCGTCAGCGTCGAGGTCGAGGGGCTCGGCGCCGTCACCAACCCGGTCCGCGCCGCATGACGATCCTCACCGTCGTCGTCACCGTCCTGACCGCGCTGATCTTCCTCGCCGCGGCCATCCTGAAGTTCCGCAAGGACCCCCACACGATGCAGACGCGCGACCGCCTCGGGATCGCCCCCGGCCCATACACGCTCATCGGCGTGTGCGAGGTCGCCGGCGGCGACCGGCGCGCTCATCGGCCTCGCCGTGCGCCGATCTCGCGCTGAACGCCGGGCCCAGGCGGCAAAGCGCTAGCAGCGAGGGCTTGTCTCGTGCTCCTCGTCGCCGAGCCGGCGTCGAAGTACGTCTCGAAGAACTCGGCGTGCGCAATGCTGGGCGAGCCACCCGGATGGCGAGGCGTCCGTGTCGCCGTAGCGGTGGGGTGTTCCGGCGGGGATGGTGATCGCCTCGCCTCGGCCCGAGCAGCCGCTCGTGGCCGTCGACGATCGCCGCAGCGCGCCGGAGATGACCTCGGCGCGAGTCTCCTGGAGCGGGTGGACGTGGGTCGGCTCGGCGACGGCGGCCGGCGGGTTGACCGTCCGATCCGCAGCAGATCGCCGTCGTGTCGGCGGCCGTGAGCAGGAAGGGGAGCGCCGGCGCGAGCCGAGACTCGCGAGCTGCTCCACGCACGGCCGATCGGCAGCCTCGCTGACGAGTCGGCGCAGGGCGCAGACGCTTCGGCGACGTCATCGTCGACCGCCTGCAACGGCTCGGCGTGCTGGTCCAGGCCGCACGGGTGCCAGACCGCTGCTCGGCGGGCGCGACGCACGCCTACTCACGCCGACCGAGCCGTGACCGCACTGAGGCCGACGAGCCTCCGAGCCGCAGCGCAGGCGCTCGACCCTGCCGGCGATCACCGTCGACGCCGACGAGCCGGGGCGGGCATCCGGCACGTCACGGACCCGTACGGGCGAGCAGCGCGCTCGATGGGCAGCATCCACCGGCCCGGAACGCGAACGATCACGCCTGACCCTGCATCCGAGCGGCTCGAAGACCGGTGGTGCGGTGATGGGGCGCGCCCCACCTCCCGGTCGATAGGGTGGCGCCCGGTGCCGGCGCTCCCCCAGCCCGTATCGAGATGAGGCTGGCTTCGAGGCGTGTGGGGCCGGCGCTCGTCGGCGTCGCGCTCGCGGTCTGGGCGTTCGCTCCGCTCCTCTGGTTGGTGCTGAAGTACGCGCCGGAGCGGTCGCCGACCGGTGCCGCAGGGCTCACCCCCGTTGACGAGCTGCAGTACATGGCCTGGATCAGCGACGCGAGCCGACACTGGCTCTCGGCCTCGCTCTGGGGCACCGGGGCGCTGCACCACACGTTCCTCCATCCGATGTACGCCCTCTCCGGGCTGCTCATGCGACTCGGCGTCAGCGTGCAGGTCGCGTACCTCGTGTGGAAGCCCGTGGCCGTCATCGTGCTGGTCGCGGGCTTCGCGGCCTACACCGAGCGCCGGCTCGCGAGCCGGCGGCAGGCCCTGGCGGCACTCGTCCTCGCGCTCTTCTACCTCACGCCGGCGTACGCGCTGATCCACTGGGGCCACGTCGGGGCCCCCTCCCGCATCTTCGACCTCGCCCTGGTGACGAACAACCTCTTTCCCGCCGGAGCGACCTGGGGCCAGCTGCACGCCGCCATCACCTTCGGCCTGGTGCCCGTCTTCCTCCTCGGCCTCGAGCGCCTGCTCGCGAGGGACCGGCCCGGGGCGCGGCCCGCCCTCGTCGGAGCGGTGGCGGCCGCCGGCCTGCTCGTGGCCTGGCTCCGTCCGTGGCAGGGGGCGACGCTGATCGCGATCAGCGTCGGCCTGGCCGCATGGCGCCGCGAGCGCCGGGGGCTGCTCCTGCTGGGTGGACTGGCCGCGGCCACCGCCCTCCCCCTCCTCTACTACTTCCTCCTGGGACATCTCGATCCCGCGTGGCAGTCCGCGAGCGAGCGGATCGGACGGGCGTTCCCGCGCCCATGGGCGCTCGCCGCGGCGCTGCTCCCGCTCGCCGCGGTTGCGGCGCTCGGCGTGTCCCGGGCCCGCGCACGGGACGACGGCGAGCGCATCCTGCTGCTGTGGCCGGCGGCCGCGACCCTCGTGCTGCTCGTCAGCCCGACGCACGTCGTGCACGCGCTCGGTGGCGTGACCCTCCCCCTCGCCGTCCTCGCGGTGCGTGGCTGGTCCCGATTCCGCATCCCGGCCGCCGTCTCGGTCGCCGCGCTGCTGGTCGTGACCCTGCCGAGTGCCGCCTCGCAGCTCGATCAGCTCCGCCAGAGCGCGAACGGCCCGCTGCGCGACGAGTACGCACTCGCCGCGGACGATGCGGCGACGCTCGACGACCTCGCGAAGCAACCGGGAAGCGCGGGGGTCCTCGCCCCACCGGGGCTGGCGCTCAGCATTCCCGCGCGGACAGGGCGCCAGAGCTTCGTGGGGCACCCGGCCTGGACCCCTCCGGGACGCGACCTGGCGGCGTACCTGTACTTCAACGGCGTCGACGCGTTGATCCCCCGAATCCGGGCGACGGGGCTTGGCTTCGTGCTCGCCGGGTGCGAGTCCCGCCCGGCCCTGCGCGCCGCGCTCGCTCGCGCTGCCCGGGCGGTCGGAGTCCACGGCTGCGCCGCGCTCTACGAGGTCCCCGGCGGTCCGGCTCGCTGAGTCGCCGCCCCGTCGCCGCGGCCGGGGATGCTCCCGGCTTCGCGCTGGCGCGGTCGCGACGGTACCTTCCCGGACGGCGCGACAGTCGTGACGGTCGTCCGCCTCCGGCGAACAGGACCGTCGGTAGGCGAGCCGGTGCCGGCGGTCCGGCGGCGCCGGAGGTGACCGCGAAGAGTCGCCGGCCCCCCTCACCGCCGCCCCCCGAAGAACTCCGTCAGCAGCGCCGCGCACTCCCCCTCGAGCAGGCCGCCCGCGACCTCCGGCCGGTGGTTGAGGCGGGGCTCGCCGAGCACGTCCATCACGCTCCCGGCCGCGCCGGCCTTCGGGTCGCTCGTCCCGAAGACCACGCGCGGCACCCGTCCGAGCACGACCGCCCCCGCGCACATCGCGCAGGGCTCGAGCGTCACGTAGAGCACCGAGTCGAGCAGCCGCCAGGAGCCGACCGCGCGCGCGGCCTCGCGCAGCGCGATCATCTCGGCGTGCGCGGTGGGGTCCTGGCGCACCTCGCGCTCGTTGTGACCGGCGCCCACGACCTCGCCTTCGCGGACGACCACGGCGCCGACCGGGACGTCGTCGTGCTCGAGCGCCCGCTCCGCCTCGCGCAGGGCGAGGCGCATGTAGTACTCGTCACGGGGGAAGAACCGGGGGCGCACCGGGGTCCGGCCTGCGATCCTTTCGGTTTCAGGAGCAACTTCCGGACGCCGATCATGTCTTATCCGGTGGGCGCAAGGATGTCGCCCGCTCCCCTCCCGCCATGGCCCGACCCGCGCCCCGCCGATCACGCCTGCCCGCCGCCCTGGCGGCGACCGCGCTCGCGGCCGGTGTCGGGGCCGCGACCGCCCCGGCCGCCGGTGCCGCCCCGGCGGCGCCGGCGACGGCGCGCGGCGAGGTCGTCGTCGGCTACGCGCCCGGGACCGGCCACGCGGCGCAGGTGGCCGCCGCCCGCGGCGCCGGCGCCACCGCCGAGGAGGCCGTCACGCCGACGACCCGGGTGGTCCAGGCGCGCCCCGGCGAGTCGACCGCCGCGGCGATCGCCCGGCTGCGCGCCGACCCCGACGTCGCCTACGCCGTCCCGAACGTCGTCGCCCACGCCGCCTTCTCGCCGAACGACCCGGGCCGCAGCGGGGTCCGGGGCGGCTGGCGCCAGACCCAGTGGAACTTCCTCCCCGCCGCCGGCATCGACGCCCCCGCGGGCTGGGCGAACGTCATCGCCGCCGGGCGTCCCGGGGGGCGGGGCGTGCGGATCGCGGTGCTCGACACCGGCGTGGCCTACCGCAACTGGGGCCGCTTCCGCCGGTCGCCCGACCTCGCGCGCACCGCGTTCTCCAACCCGTACGACTTCGTCGGCGGCAGCCGCTTCGCGCTCGACCGCAACGGGCACGGGACCCACGTCGCCTCGACGATCGCCGAGTCCACGAACAACGGCATCGGCCTCGCCGGCATCGCCTACGGGGCCACGGTGATCCCGGTCCGCGTGCTCGACCGCTTCGGCAACGGCGACGCCGCGACCATCGCCCGCGGCATCCGCTACGCCGCGAACCGCGGGGCGAAGATCATCAACATGAGCCTGGAGTTCCCCTCCAGCGTCCGGGCGGAGGAGATCCCCGACATCCTCTCCGCGGTCCGCTACGCCCGCCGCAAGGGCGCCTTCATCGCCGCGGCGGCCGGCAACGAGTCGGGGCGCACGGTCGCCTATCCGGCGCGCGCGGGCGGCGTGGTGGCGGTCGGCGCGACGACCGAGCACCGCTGCCTCGCCGACTACTCCAACGACGGCTCCGGCCTCGACCTCGTGGCGCCGGGCGGCGGGCCCGACGCGGCGATTCCCGGCGACCCGAACTGCCGCCCCGACGACCCTCCGGGCCGCGACATCGTCCAGCTCACGCTCGTCGACTCGATCTCGCGCTTCTCCTACGACGCCGAGGACGGGACCTCGATGGCCACGCCTCACGTGTCGGGCGTCGCGGCGCTCGTCGTCGCCAGCGGCGTCATCGGCCGCAACCCCTCGCCGGACGCGATCGAGCGGCGGCTGAAGTCGACCGCGCAGCGGCTCGGCGCCGCCCGGCGCTACGGCGCGGGCCTGATCGACGCCGGCGCGGCGACCGCGCGCGCCGCCGCGACCACCCGCCGGTAGGCGTCGGGCCGCGGCGGCCGCGGCGGCCGACCCCGCCTACGTCGTCCGGATGATCAGGACCGAGCAGGGCGCGTGGTGGGAGACCTTGTTCGGCACCGAGCCGAGCAGGAAGCGCTTCGCGCCGGTCATCCCCTTGTTCCCGACGACGATGAGGTCGGCCTTCGTCTCCTCGGCCACGTCGAGGATCGCGTCCGCGGGGTCGCCCTGCCGGGCGAAGGTCTCGACGCTCAACCCCGCCTCGCGCGCCGGGCCGGCGGCCTCCTCGAGCGTCGCGTCGACGTCCTCGCGCGGGTTGACCGCCCACTCGACGTCCTTGGGCACCTCGACGGCCTCCTCGCGCAGGCGACCGCCCGAGACCGGCTCGTACGCGCTCACGATCTGCAGCGACGCGCCGACGGTCCCGGCGAGGTCGCTCGCCTGCCGCACGGCCTCGTGCGCGGTCTCGGAGCCGTCGGTCCCCACCACGATCCGCTCGAACATGCCCCGGCTCCTCCTTGGGTCGTGCGCCGCCGCGGAGCATATCCCCGCGCTCGGGCCGGCGCGCGCCCGATCACCGGCCGGTCACAGGAGCTTGGTCAGGGCGATGATCATGCCCGCGAGGACGAAGACGACGATCGCGGCCTGCATGACGATCCAGACGGGCGACATCGCTCAGGACACCACGCCGGCGTCCGCGCCCACCGGCGCCTCGACCTCGGCGGGGTCGATCCGCAGCAGGCGCCACACCGCGGCGAGGGCGATCAGCGTCATGACCGCGGCGCTCGCCACGCACCACTGGCAGATCGCCTCGATCGTGAACAGCTCGCGGTAGGTGAGGTAGGCGGAGAAGCCGAACCCGATCAGCGCCATGCCCGCGCCGAGCAGCTTCCCGAGCTCGCCCCGGACGAGCAGCGAGAGAAGGATCGAGAGGTAGCCGATCAGCCCGATCAGGGCCACCGGCACGCCCGCGAGCTTCGACCACTCCGAGGTCTGCACCTTCTCGCAGCCGCCGCCGGTGAGGCAGAGCGGCCGGTCGCCGGCGTAGTGGACCCAGGTCAGGTACCCCGCGATCCCGACGCCGACCAGCGCGAGGACCGCGATGACCCGGCGCAGGCGGCGATCGGTCACGACGCGAGGAGCTGATCGATCGGGCCGCTGAAGGAGGCCGCGTCGAACGACTGCACGTTGAGCGGCTGCAGCGCCCCGCCGGTCTTGCCGAGCTGGAACGACGGCGTCCCCGTGAACCCGGCGGCGCGGAACGCCGCGTCGTCCTTCGCCAGCGCGGCGGCCACCGCGGGGCTCGTGCGCTGGGCGAGCGCGGTGTTCACGTTGAGTCCCGGCACGCCCGAGCCGATGAAGCGCAGGAACTCCGGCGTGACGTAGCGGGTCAGCTCGTCCTGCTGGTTGGCGTAGAACAGATCGCTGAAGTTCCACTGCTGGTTCTGCTTCCCGGCGGCGATCGCCATCTGCGCCGCGCTCAGCGAGTCCCCGGGATTCTCCTGCTCGCCCACGAAGTGCTGGGCGCGGAACACCATCTTCACCTTGCCGGTGCGCACGTAGCGACGGACGATCTCGGGGAAGGCGCTCGCGGTGTACTCCTTGCAGATCGGGCACTTCAGGTCCGCGTACTCGACGAGGGTCACCGGCGCGCCCGGCTTCCCGAGGACGTTGCCCTGCTGCGGGATGCCGGTGAGCAGCGTCGCCGTCTCGGTCACGCCGACCGGGGCCTTCGCCGTGTCGACCTTCTTGTCTCCCCCGCCCGTGGCCACGACGATCGCGACGATGATCGCCGCGGCCAGCACGAGGAGCCCGCCGAGCATCCAGAGCCGCCTGCCGCGCTGCGCCTTCGCGGCCTCGGCGCGCTCCTTCGCCTCGCGCTGCGCCTGGGCCTCGGCGCGGCGCGCCTCCTTGTCCTTGCTCTGCGACATGGGCGGGGGATCCTCCGACGGCTCGATGAAGACGGGCTCAACGGGCCCCGGAGGAGCCCGCACGGAGGATAGGGCGGTCGCCCGCGGCGCCGCGCCGCGCGGGCCTCAGCCGATCCGGTTGCGCACCGACCCCACGCCCTCGATCGCGAGCTCGACCTCGTCGCCCGGCCGGATCCAGCGGTCGAGCTCGAGACCGCAGCCGTTCGGGAGCGTGCCGGTGGAGAGCAGCTCGCCCGCCTGGAGCGGCTCGCCGGCGGCGGCGTGGGCGACCATCGCGCCGAGCGAGTGCTGCATCCCGGCGGTGGACGTGCGCGACCAGACCTCGCCGTTGACCGTCACCGTCCCGCCCAGGGACTCGATCCGCGGCAGGATCTCGTCGGCCGTCACGACCTCGGCGCCCATCGCGTTGGCGAACGTCTTCGCCTTGACCACCGGCCCGAACACGCCCTCGCGAAACTCCCGCCACTGCGTGTCGCGCGCGCTCACGTCGTTGACGACGACGAAGCCGCCCACCGCCGCCGCGGCCTCCCGCGCCGGCGTGTCGGGGGCGACCGGCGTGGCCAGGATCGCCCCGAGCTCCAGCTCGAAGTCGAGGTCGCGGCTGTAGGAGGGCCACGGGACGGGCGCGCCGTCGGCGTGGAAGGTCAGGGGGTTGCCCATGTAGAAGATCGGCTCCGCGTAGAACAGCGGCTTCGGCTTCAGCGGCGGGAACGTGCGGCCGGTGAGCGACTCGTAGCGCGTCGCGAGCGGGAAGACCTTCGGGAGGTAGCGGCGCAGGAGCCCGCGGCCGGCCTGGATCTGGTGGCGCTCGTAGAGCGAGAAGGCCCGCAGGGTGCGCGGCTGGAAGGGCAGGCGGGGCGTCGGGTCGAAGCTCGCGGCGAGGTCCTCCCCGGCGGTCCGGTCGAGCAGCGCCGCCGCCGCTTCGCGCGCCGCCGCCCCGCCGGCGAGGAAGGCGACGAGGTCGCGGGCCCCGGCCGAGAGGGCATCGTCGTCCTCCTTCGCCGCGGCGAGCGCGGGCACGAGCGGAACCCAGCGGTCGCGCTCGACGTCGTGCACGGCGGTCGACGTGCCGCCGTCGGCGAGGGTCACGGTCTTCAGGCGCATGGGCGAGAACTCCGGTCGAGGAGAACATACAGTTCTCCCCATGGTCACCCGAATCGGACACATGACCCTCCGCGTGCCCGACCTCGACCGCGCCGTCGCCTTCTACGAGGACGTGCTCGGCCTGCGGGTCAGCGATCGCCGCGCCGATCGCGCCTACCTGACCTGCAACGCCCGCCACCACGAGCTCGTGCTCGCGACGGGCGCGCCCGCGTACGAGAGCATCGGCCTCGAGGTGGCCGACGACGCCGACCTCGACCGGGCCCGCGCGGCGCTCCCGGGCCTCGGCGGCACGATCCTCGGCGACGCGCCGACGGAGCCGGGCGTGGCCGCGGGCCTGCTCGTCCGCGGCCCGGGCGGCCACGTCTTCAAGCTCTTCCACGGCATGGCCGAGAGCGAGCCCGCCGACTACGAGACCGGCGGCGTGCGCCCCAGCCGCTTCGAGCACGTCTCGCTCAAGTGCCGCGACCCCAAGGCGATGGAGAGCTTCCTGCAGGACGGGCTCGGCTTCCGCTTCTCCGACCGGATCGGTCCGCTGGCGAGCTGGTGGCACTGCGACTCCGACCACCACGGCATGGCCCTCCAGCGCAACCTGCGCGACGGGTTGCACCACCACGCGTGGACGCTGCCGGACCTGAACGCCCTCGGGGCGGCGGCCGACCGGCTCGCCGATCGCGGGATGCGCCTCGTCTGGGGCCCGGGCCGCCACGGCCCCGGCAACAACCACTTCGTCTACTTCGCCGAGCCGTCGGGCGCGCTCGTCGAGTACTGCTCCGACCTCGCGCGGATCGGCCCCGGCCATGCCTACACCCCGCGCAACTGGCCCGTGCGCCCGGTGAGCATCAGCCGCTGGGGCGGCCTGCCGCCGCGCCGGTTCCGCGCCCCGTGCGTCCCGGCGGCGCGCGGGGCGTGAGCACCGTCGAGACCGAGGTCGCGATCGCCGGCTTCGGTCCCACCGGCATGACCGCGGCCAACCTCCTCGGGCAGGCGGGCATCCGGACGGTCGTGCTCGAACGCGACGAGCAGCCGCCCGGGGAGACGCGGGCGATCGCCACCGACGACGAGGTGCTGCGGATCTGGCAGGCCGTCGGCCTCGTGGACGAGATCCTCGCCGACGGCCTCGTCGAGGCGCCCGTCCGCTACGCCGGCGCCGACGGGCGAACGATCGGGGAGGTCGACTTCGTCCTGCGCCGGTCGCCGTCCGGCCTGCCGTCGTTCCTCTGCTTCTACCAGCCGCGGCTCGATGCGACGCTGCGCGCGGGCGTCGCGCGCTTCCCGAGCGTCGAGGTGCGTCCGGGCCACGAGGTGACGGGCTTCTCCCAGGACGCCGGCGGCGTGACCGTCGCCGCCCGCGAGACCGGCGGCGGGGCGCCGATCACCGTGCGGGCGCGCTACCTGCTCGGCTGTGACGGCGGGCGGAGCACGATCCGCAAGGCACTTGGACTCGACTTCGAGGGCGAGACGTTCCCGCAGCCGTGGCTGATCGTCGACGCGCGGCTGGCGTCGGGGCGCTCCGAGCCACGGGTGGAATTCACCTGCGACCCGGCGCGACCGGTCGTCAGCGTGCCGATGCCGGGCGGCCGGCACCGGTGGGAGTTCATGCTGCATCCGGGCGAGGACCCCGCGGCGTTCCTCTTGCCCGAGGTCGCGGCCGACCTCGCCGCGCCGCTCGCGCCTTGCCCGATCGAGGTGGAGCGCCAGGTCGTCTACACCTTCCACGATCGCACGGCCGACCGCTGGCGGGACGGCCGCGTCTTCCTCCTCGGGGACGCGGCGCACCTCATGCCGCCGTTCGCCGGGCAGGGACTCTCCGCCGGCGTGCGCGACGCCGGGAACCTCGGGTGGAAGGTGGCGCTCGCCGTGCGCGGCGCGCTGCCGGACGCGGCCCTCGACAGCTACGAGGCCGAGCGCCGGCCGCACGCTGAGGCGATCATGCGCCTCGCGGTGGGGCTCGGCAGCGTGATCCAGACGACCGATCCCCGCCGCGCCCGCATGCGGGACGCCGTCGGGCGGGCCGCCCAGGCCGTCCCGCCGCTCGCCGCCTGGCTGCGCCGCCTCGGGGTGAAGCCGGCGGCGACGCTGCGCGCCGGGCTCCTGGCCGGCGGCCGGCGCCGCCCGCTCGATCCCGCGGGGACGCTCTTCCCCCAGCCGACGGTCGGCACCCGCGACGGCGGTCGGGTGCGACTCGACGACGCGCTCGGACCCGGATGGGCCGCCGTGGCGGTCGGCGAGGACCCGCGCGCCGTCCTGCACCCGGCCGCCGCGGCGGCGCTCGCCGCCGGCGGCGCCCGCTTCGTCGCCGTCGCTCCCGCCGGCCGGACGCTGCCGGGCGGGGAGGACGGTCCCGCGTGGGTCGCCGACGCCGACGGGACGCTCGGCCGCTGGTTCCGCCACCGCCGCCGCGCCGTCGCGGTGATCCGTCCCGACCGCTTCGTGTTCGGTGCGTTCCCGGCGGGCGGCGGTGCCGAGATCGAGGCGGTTCTGCACCCGAGCTGAGCGCCGCGGCCTCGCGGAAGGCGGATCGCCTCCCTCTCCGTTGCGTGCTCGAGATCTCTACTCTCGTAGGGCTCGTGACCCCCGTCGAGACCCACCAGGAGACCGACAACCTCGAGAAGTGGGAGCGCTCCACCGGCATCGAGGCGCGGCTGCTTCGGCGCTTTCGGGCGACGGGTGCTCGCCGAGGGTCGCGGCGCTCGCCCCGGCCACGGTCCTCGACGCCGGGTGCGGCGAGGGGGTCGTCGCCGGCTGGGTCGCCGAGGCGCTGCCGGCCGCCCGCGTCACGGGCTGGAGGCCCGCGCGGACGCGCTCGAGGAGTTCGCCCGCCGCCATCGCGACCAGCCGCGGCTCACGGCGTGGCCGGCGACCTCTATGCGATGCCGTTCGCCGACGGCGCGTTCGACCTCGTCATCTCCACGGAGGTCGTGGAGCACCTCGACGCACCCGAGCGCGCGCTTGCGCGAGATGGCCCGCGTGAGCGCAGGGCACGTCCTGCTCACGGTCCCGCAGCGAGCCGTTCTTCCGCGCCGGCAACCTCGCGCGCGGGCGCTACGTGTGCGCGCCTCGGCTCGACTCCCGGCCACCAGAGCACCTGGGGCGCGCGGGCTCACCCGCCTGGTCGAGCGGGAAACGGGCGGTCCCGTCCGCTGGTTCTCGGCGTTCCCCTGGCAGGGCGTCGTGGCCGGACGAACGCGGCGCCTCCAGCCGGAGACCAGCGAACCGAGGCGGCGCCTGAAGGGCGCCGTAGACCGCGGAGGTTATTTCTTCCGCTCGTTGAGGCCACGCAGTCGGGCGGAGTCGTGGCCGAGGGCTTGAGTCCGGCGGTGTCCAACCGCCACGCCGCGCGGTTAGCCGACGGGTGTAAGCATCACCACCGAGGATGAGGTCGAGCTGGAGGCTGTTTACCTGGAAGTACGGCGTCCTCGAATAGCCGGGCGCGTAGAACTTGCCCGAGGGCGTGCTCAGCTCAAGCAAGCTGTCGCCCGGGGGGAGGATCACCTCGCGGGTGATGGGCACCGGGCCCTTGGGCGTGATGGTCACGGCTTGGCTCGTCCGTCGGGATAGCGGACGTTCACGAGGCCGGGCTGGCGACTGATGACCATGGATCCGCGGGTGCGGCGGGACGACGAGCGGATTCAGAAGTGTGACCCCGCCGCTCGGGGATTCCGACCACGGCCGAGTGGCGTCGGGCTCGACTCGCGTTCGCCGAAGGCGTCGGTGTACTCAAGCCGGACGGGTTTGGGCGTGCTGAGGCTGACCGCTGGATCTGCGCCGGGCTTCAGACGACGTCGCAACCGCGCGTCGAATGGACGCAGATCGAAGAAGCTCATGCGGCCGTTCGGCGAGACGAAGCTTGGCGGGGCGCCGACGATGCCCGCGAGCCGCTGCTCCACCGCCTTGCCGATGAGCGTATCCGGAGCGATCTATGAGGAGCCCCTGGAAGCCGGCGGCGGAAACCTGGGCGACGACGCTGAAGCGGCCGGCTGTCGAGCGCGGCAGACAGTCCGCGGGCCGCCCGCGCGCATCGCGCCGTGAGCGAGCGCAAGCGCTCCGAGTGCAGGTAGGGACGGGCCTGCGAGAAGTCGACCTGCCGCCGATCGTCGGGGACTCAGGAAACGGCGCGTACGGGAGCTCGAATTCATCGCGTCAACGGCCAGGATCGCCCTCGATCTGCGCACGATGCGATCGTCGATCCTCCGCGCGGCGTTCGCCGGTCGAAGATGCGGGGGATCGCGCGCATCGTCGCCTGGTCGAAGAACCGGCGAACGAGGATCGGGCGAGCGCGGCCGCCGAAGCCGAGCATCGAGACACGCCACCGCCCACTCGCGCGCCGGTAGCCGCAGTACCAGCAGCAGGCCCACCGCGGCCAAGGCGAAGAAGGCGATGAAGGGCGCAATCCGCACCCAGTCGCGGATCATGGGCGACGGCGGGTCGGCGATCAACGCCGACAGGCCGCACGGCGTTCGTGGCGAGAACGAGCGTGGGGATCTTCAGCCGGCGAGGTTCTTCTGCCGGTTGTCTGCGGTCGCCGGTCTTCGCCCTGCCGTTGCGGCCCGGCACCGGGGCTGCGAGGCCGAGCCAGGAAGAGTCCGATAGGAGGCGATGAGGCCAATTGGCGTCTGTTCCTGGAACAGGATGGCCCCCTGGCGGTACTTCTCCTGGATGCGGATCACGCTCTCTATGGGCTAGCCCTCGGCCGGCAGCACCAGTTGGGTGATGTTCGTGCTGTTCTGTACGGAGTCCTCGGGCTTGCGTTGCGTGGCCTCCAGTTGCCCCGTTGGAGATCCGGTAGGCGATGACCGGCGTCGCAGCGAGCCCCAGCGACGGCGACGATCGCGAGCACGATCGCCGCGCCACTGCGCAGCGCCACCCACGACCGCGCGCCGATTGACACCACCAGTGAGGTGACAGCCAAGAACCACCGTGAACGCCGAGTCGTACGCGTCCGTCGGCGCGATAGACGCATAGGGCCAGTGTGGTCAACGTCCGGCGCGATGCCCGAGACGCAGTGCTGCGGGACCACCGGCGCGCCAGGCGAACAGCGCGTCGCCGCGGATGATCGACGGCGGAGGCGCTCGGGGGACAGTGTGGGGAGAGAACACGCGGTAGGTGAAGTTCGGCGTGGGCAAGGCCGTACCAGCACGAGCGCAAAGAGAATCGACAGCACCGCCGACGGCGGGCGCGACACGCCGAACACGCCGCAGGACCAGGAACGCGGTGAACGCCGACAGGCCGAAGGTGAGCAGGTAGTAGGCGTTGACGACAGGCCCGACGCCCGCAGGAAGATCCCGAGAGTTCCATCACGAGAGTGGGCAGCGCGATCGACCACAGCGGGAAGTCGTACAGGTCCTGCCCGAAGGGTGCGCCAAGGTCGGGATTCGGAGCACCCAACCGTGCTCGAGCATGCCTTGATCGCCATACTGCTGACCGAGCGCGTCGGCGTCCGACCAAAACGGGATGCCAAAGTCACTGCGCCAGGCGCGCATCGCGCCGATCGCGGCGATTATCGCCGCGATGCCGGAGGCGACCACCAGAACACCTCCGAGGAGCCGAGGCGCTCGACAGCCGCGCGGAAGGGTGGGGCTGCAGCACCCATGGCACCGACCACCGTGTCGCCGGTGACGCTCGCCGGCGGAGCTGGTCGCGGACATCGCGGCGCAAGCTAGCAGGGAGGCCGTCACGGCCCACCGATCGACATCCAGGATCGCCGCGAGTTTCCGAATGCCGAGTACATGATCGACGCGGCCAGTGACTGTCGTGCCACTCGGCAGGGACTCCGGACGACAGGGTCGCCAAATGGCCGTGGAATCCGCCGCCGAAGCCTTGAAGCACGCGAGTCCAGGCTCGACGGGGTCCCCGCCTTCGACGGCACGCCGATCCCCAGGCGAGCGCGCCGCAACAATTTGCGGCCCGGGAGCGTGGCGTCCCGTAGCGGGCCAGGCGCTCGAACGCGCTCGTCGCCAAGAGCCTCTAAGGTCGCAGCTCACGCCGGGCCGGATCGGCTCTGGGGGCGGCGGTTCGCGGACGCGGATGAAGCCGCCCGCAGCTCGCAGACCAGGACCTCATGGCCCCTCATGGAGCCCTCCACGGCCGCCCTCCGGGACCGTGGTGATCCGCGTCTACAACGAGGTGGAGTCTGTCGAGGCGCTGCTGGCGGAGATCGAGGCTGGTTGCGCGCTCACGGGCAGGGCGTGGGAGGTCATCTTCATCGACGACGGCTCCACCGACGGCACAGCGAACCTCATCGAGGAGCTCATCGTAAGTCACGAGCAACTGTGCCTCGTCAGCCTGCGCCGAAACTTCGGGAAGTCCTCGGCCTTGAGCGCGGGCTTCGAGCAGGCGCGCGGCGAGGTCGTGGTGACCATGGACGGCGACGGCCAGGACGACCCGAGCGAGATCCCCCGGCTGATCGCCCCGATCCTCGAACAGGGCTACGACCTCGTGTCGGGTTGGAAGAAGCTACGGAACGACCCAGCCGAGAAGCGGATCCCGTCGCGCCTGTTCAACAAGATCACCGCCAAGCTCTCCGGGCTGCCGCTCCACGACTTCAACTGCGGACTCAAGGCGTACCGGGGCCCCTGCGCCCGCTCGCTGGAGCTGTACGGGGAGCAGCATCGCTTTATCCCGGTCATCGGCTTTCAACGCGGCTGGAAGGTCACCGAACTCGCGGTGAACCACCGAGAGCGCCAGCACGGGAAGTCCAAGTTTGGAATCGAGCGTTACCTCCGCGGGTTCCTTGATCTCACGACCGTGCTGTTCATCGGCCGCTACCAGTACCGACCGCTTCACCTGTTCGGAACGCTCGGCCTCTTCTGCATGTTCCTCGGTTTCGTGATCTCGGTCTGGCTGACGATCGAGTGGATCGGAGGGGAGTCCCTCTCGCGCCGTCCACTGCTGATTCTCGGCGTTGTCCTCATCGTCGTTGGCGTGCAACTCGTGACCTTTGGCCTGGTCAGCGAGATGATCGCTGCCGCCCGCCAAGACGTCCGTGGTAAGCAGGTGCGCGCGCTACAGGTGGAGCGAGTGATCGGCGGGGCGATGGCGCAGGAGCCAGAAGCCGTGCACCCGGCTGAGTCTGAGTAGAGCGTTCAGTTGGTCTGGGGGACATAACCGGGCGGCGTCGAACTCTCGTGGGGTGGAGCGGGCTGAGGCGGAGGCGATCTACGAGCAGGGCAAGGACGTCGTGGTCGCGGTGCTGGTGCGGATGGACGAGCAGATCCAGCGGCTGGAGAAGCGCGTCGCGCAGCAGGACGAGCGGATCGCGCAGCTGGAGCGGCGGCTGGGTCGCGACTCGCGCAACTCGTCGCAGCCGCCGAGCGCTGATCCGCCCGGCGTCGCCGCCCGGCGCGGCAAGGATCCGTCGGGGCGCAAGCACGGCGCCCAGCCCGGTCATGAGGGCAAGGGCCGCGAGCTGTTGCCGACCTCGGCGGTCGACGAGGTGATCGTGCACTGGCCGACCGGTGTGCGGCTGCGGGCATCGTGTTCGGCGAGGGCGAGCTGGTCGCGGTCGGCGAGCCGGCGCGCCATCAGGTCGAGGAGCTGCCGGGCTGGCGGTCACGGTGACCGAGCATCAGTGCCCGCGCGTGCGCTGCCCGGGCTGCGGCAGGCGCAGCCGCGCCGCGCTGCCCGCCGACGTCGCGGCCAGCGCGTTCGGGCCGCGCTTTCACGCCGCCGTCGCGGTGCTGTCGGTGCGCAACCGCGTCTCGCGCCGCGACGTCGTCGAGTGCTGCGAGCAGCTGTTCGGCGCGCGGATCAGCAGCGGCACGGTCGACGCGATCCTCGAGCGGGTCGCCGACGCGCTCGAGGAGCCCGACGCCGATCTGCTGGACGCGCGTCCGTGCTGCCAAGGCGCTGAACATGGACGAGACCGGCTGGCGCACCGCCGGCGAGCGGCGCGCGCTGTGGGGCGCGTTCACCGACCGTCACGCCGTGCTGCGCGTCCGCGCCGATCGTCACGAGGACCACGCCAAGGCGCTGCTGGCCGACACCGCCGCGATCGTGACGTCGGATCGCTGGTGGGCCTACAGCCACCTGCCCGTTGCGTCGCCGCCAGGTCTGCTGGGCGCACCTGCGCCGCGACTTCAAGGCCCACGCCGACGGCCTCGCCGCCGAGAAGGCCTTCGGCGAGGCCGGCCTGCAGGATCTGCGACGAGCTGTTCTGGAGCTGGGAGATCTACCAGCACACCCGCGACCGCAGCGAGCTCACGCCGGCGCATCCGGCGCGCTGCGCCGCGAGTTCAAGCCGATCCTGCGCACCTACGCCGGCAAGCAGGCCCGCTACAGCTACACGCGCGGGATGGCGCGCAACCTGCTCAAGGTCTGGCCAGCGCTGTGGACGTTCGCCGACCACCGCGGCGTGCAGCCGACCAACAACCACGCCGAACGCGCGCTGCGCGGCGCGGTCATCTACCGCAAGCTGTCAGCCTCGGCAGCCAGTCCGCACGACGGCGAGCGCCGCATCGAGCGCCTGCTCTCGGTCCACACCACCTGCCGCCTCCAGCGCCGGCCGCTGCACGACTACCTCGTCGACGCGCTCGCCGCCCACACCCGCGGCGATCCCGCCCCGCTGCTCGCCTGACCAGCACCAAGGGACTGAACGCTTACGAGTCTGAGCGCTGCATCGTCCGGCGATCAGCCGCGTCACGATCGCACTAACGCGCCTCCGACCCAGGGCCTACACGTTCACCACCGTCCCGAGCCACGGCAGCCGCATGAGGTGGGGGGCGCGGACCACGCGATCGACCGCCGACGCGGGCCGTGCAGTTCCCCTCCACGCACGCGCGGGCCAGGGCGGCGACGAGCGCCGGGGTGGAGAAGGATGTGCCGCTCCACACCGCCCACTCGGCGAACTTGTCGGGGTCGACGGTGTTCATCGTGGGGTACTTGCCGTCGAAGGCCTTGAAGAACGCGCTGACCAGGTCCACCCCGGGCGCCGAGGCGTCGACCCACTCCCCGTAGTTGGTGAACGGCGCCGGGCCCTCGGGCCCGACCGCCCCGACCGCGAGCACGTGGGGGAGCGCCGCGGGGAACTGCTTCTCGCATGTCGCGTCGTTGCCGGCCGAGGCGACGAGGACGATGCCGGCGAGGTTCGCCGCGGCGACCGCGGAGCGCAGCAGGCCCGGGTGCTCCATCACCGGGCCGCCGAATGACATCGAGATGATGTCCGGCCGCTGCCGAGGCGGCGGGGGATCGGCCTCGTTGAAGATGGCCTGGGCGACGGCGAACTCGCTGACGTCGCCCATCGGCGAGGTCAGCGGCTCGACCCGGATCTCGCAGCCGGGCGCGAGCTGCTCGATCAGGCCGGCGATGAACGTGCCGTGCCCCGACACGGGGTCGAGGTAGCCGTCGGGCGGGAAGGCCGCGCCCGAGGTCGTGGTGATGAGGTTGTCGGCGTGCTCGATCGCTCCCGGTGATGCGGTCCGTGGCGGCGGCGCCGGCCCCGGCCGCCGCCGCGTTCAACAGCGCGGGGCGCTGATGATCCGGATCGACCTTGCCGCCGTCGTCGATGCCGCCGGCCAGCCCGGTGTCGAGGATCACGATGCGGGGGTGGTGTCCGGCGCCGGCCAGACCGCGCACCGGGAACTCGCGCCCGGGCGCGGGCACGGCGGTGCTCTCCGGGACCTCGTGCCCGCGGAAGGGATGGCCGCGGAACGGGTGTCCGCGGAAGGGGTGCCCGCGAAAGGGATGGCCGCGGAACGGGTGTCCGCGGAACGGATCGGCGCCGAGGACGCCATCGACGAGGTCGTAGGCCAGCGCGGGGTGCGGCGGGCATGGGCATCCCTCGCAGTGCGCGAAGAACGCGTGGTCGGGCTGCGCATCCAGCCCCTCGGCGCGCAGCACGGCGATGACGTCGAGCGGATCCTTCACCCCGGTCAGGAGCGTCCAGGCACCGGGCCCGCCGTCGGTCCGCTCGACCGGCACGTTGGCCGGGATTTTGGCGAGGGCGCGCGCGCGCGTCTCGGCGTCCCCGACCCGCACCACCAGACGGTCCGGCACGTACGCGAAGCGCCCGGACGGCGCGAGCGCCACGCGGTCGGACCAGCGCGGCCGCCGCGTCCGGCCGTCGCCCTGCGCGGTGCCCGACCGACCGCCCGGCTCGCTCATGGCGGCACCTCTCCCACCTCGGTTGCGATCGACTCTACCTCTGCGAGCACCGACGCAGCGAGATCCGCTGCCGCGAACTCGTCCAGGCGGCCACCGTCCGCCGTCGCGGCCTCGTAGGCCTCGTCTCCGAGTCGGCGGCGGGCCGCGCCGATCAGTCCCGCCCGGGTCTGCGCGTCGTCGGGATAGAGCGCATAGGACGCGCTCGTCAGGAGCCGGTCGGCGGCCGTCTGCAACATCACGGCCTGGCGGAAGCGGTCGCGCTCCGCGGCGAGCCGGGCCGCGATCATCATCGAGAACGCGATCAGCACCGGCTGGTGCTGCTCGCGCGCGAGCTCCAGGCAGATGCCCTGATGCCGGGCGGCGGCCAGGTCGTCGCCGAGCCGCAGGTGGACCTCCGCGAGGTTGCCGTTCGAGGTCGCGAGCAGCCCCTCCATCCCCCACGCCGACGCGGCCGACAGCTCCCGCTCGAACGCCGCCGCCGCGCCGCCGAGATCTCCGAGCGTCGTGCGGGCGATGCCCAGCAGGTTGAAGAGGCGGGCCTGCCCGCGCGGCGAGTGCGGTTCGCCGAGGGCGCGCTCCGCCACCGCGGCGGCCTCGGCGGGGTCGTCGCGGCGCAGCGCGAGCTCGCCGTGCGTGCGCGCCAGTCCGGCGTCGTCCCAGTCCGGCGCGCCGACGCGCTCGGCGAGCGCGGACGCCTCGGACAGCACGCGCTCCGCCGCGTCGAGCTCCGCGACCCGGAGGTGGAGGAAGGCGAGCAGCGTGAGGAGCGCGACCCGATTCGGGCCGGGGGCCGGGAGCTGCCGGGTCCAGCGCGACATCTCCTCGATGCCGGTCCGGAACGCGTCGACGAGATCGTGGTAGAGCCCGATCGACGCCGCGAGGGCCTGGGCGGCCTCAGGGTCCCCGAGGTCGCCGACCACCTGGCGCACGTTGTCCAGCTCGACGGCCATCTCGCCGGCCCACGCCGTATCGGTGACGCGCCCCGGCCCCAGCCGCTCGAGGTAGGACGCCGCCAGGCGGCGCAGCGCCGCCTCCCGCTCGGCGGGGTCGGTGCGCTCCGCGGCGTACGCCCGCACGGTGCTCAGGAGACGGAACCGCGTGGCGCCCGCCGCCTCCTCGCGGGTCACCAGGGAGAGGTCGATGAGCGACCAGACCCGCTCCGGCACGTCCGCCACGGGCACCTCGGCGTCGGCGCACGCCCGCTCGGCCGTGTCGAGGTCGAAGCTCCCCGCGAACACGGTGAGCCGCCGGAGCACCGTGCGGGCGGCGGGCTCGAGCAGGTCGTAGCTCCAGTCGAGCAGGCGGTCGAGGGTTCGCTGGCGATCGGGCAGGCTGGGATCCCGGCTGCGGATCACCGAGGCCGACGTGCGCAGTCGCCGCAGGATGTCGGGTGGGGCGACGGCGGTGGTGCGGGCGGCGGCGAGCTCGATGGCCAGCGGGAGGCCGTCGAGCTCGCGGCACAGGGCCGCGACCGCGCGCACGTCCCGGCGGGCGTCGTCGGTGGCGCGATCGAGGAAGAGCGCGACGGCGGGCGCGTCCACGCCGTCGGCGGGCAGGGCGTCGACCCGGTGAACCCGCTCGGCCCGGAGCCCGAGCGGTGCGCGACTCGTGGCGAGCACCCCGACGCGCGGGCAGCGCTCCAGCAGCTCCGCGACGCGAGCGCCGACCGTCGCGGTCAGGTGCTCGCAGTTGTCGAGGATCACCAGCGCCTCGCGCTCGCGCAGGTGATCGCAGACCTCCAGCCACGCCTCGGTCCCGGGATGCGAGGTCGCGCCGATGGCGTCGGCGATCGTTCCCGGCACGACCTCGCCGGACCTCAGCGGCGCGAGGTCGACGAACCACGCCCCATCCGGCCAGCGGTCCGCGAGCTCGAGCGCCGCCTCGATCGCGAGCCGTGTCTTCCCGACGCCGGCCGAGCCGAGGAGGGTGACGGCCGCCCCCGGCCGGACGAGCCCGGCCAGCGCCGCGACGTCGCCGCCGCGACCGAGCAGCGACGTGGTCGGGCGCACGAGGTTGTGGCCGTCCGCGGGCCGGACCCGGGGGCTGGCGACCCGCGGCGTCAGGCCGGGCGCCACGGCGCGGTAGAGCGACGTGGGAGTGTCGAAGTCGCGGACGCGGAAGCGGCCGAGATCCTCCAGGCGCACGCCCTCGGGCGGCGAGCCGATCCGCTCCACGGTGTCGGCGGAGACCAGGATCTGCCCGCCGTGCGCGGCGTCGACGATCCGGGCGGCCTGGTTCACGACCAGCGCGCGGTAGTCGCCGTCGTGAGGGCGGGCGTAGCCGGTGTGCACGCCGATGCGGACGCGGACCGGCAGCTCGGTCGACCACTCCGTGGCTCCGAGTCCCCGCTGTGCCGCGACGGCGCCGCGGATCGCGTCCACCGGGTCCGCGAACACGACGAGGAAGGCATCCCCGTCGCTGCCCACCTCGTGCCCGGCGTGGGCGTCCCAGGCGGCGCGCATGACCTCGTGATGGAGGTCCAGCAGGGCGTCATAGGCACCGCCCAACTCCCGGAGCAGCCGCGTCGAGCCCTCGATGTCGGTGAAGACGAACGAGATCACCCCGGCAGGCAACTCGCGTCCGTCGGCCATGCCGTCCAGGTTCCCACAGGGGGCAGGCGCCCTCAACGGGCGTGACGGCGCGTTTGCCCCGGTGGCCCCCGACGGCGATCATGCTCCCGGCATGGCGGGCCCCGGCACCATCGCGTTCCTCCCCGAGCCCGGCGCGTGGGGACCGACGAACAACTGCGTGGCGGTCGCCGAGGTGCTGGCCGAGCGCGGCCACCGCGTCGTGTTCGTCGTCGACGAGAGCTTCGCCGGCCTCCTGGAGCAGCGCGGATACGAGGAGCGGCTCATCCGGATGAGCGCGCCGCCCGCGGACGGCGACGAGCGGGTCGGCGAGGTGTGGGTCGAGTACATCCGGACGACCGCGCCGGAGTTCCGCAAGCCCACGATCGAGCAGCTCACGACGGTCATCAGGCCGATCTGGGAGGAGCTCGTCTCCGGCGCGGCCTACGCGCAGGAGCGCCTGAAGGAGATCTTCGCGGAGATCCGGCCCGACGTCATCGTCGTCGACAACGTGTCCGCCTTCCCGGCCGTGTCGACCGCCGGCGTGCCGTGGGTGCGGATGATGTCCGCCAATCCGCTCGAGGCCGGCGCGCCGGACCTGCCCCCGGCCTTCTCCGGGTACTCGGCGCTGGATCGGGACGGGTGGGAGGAGTTCCGCCGCGAGTACGCCGAGACGCATCGCGAGCTGCACGCGAGCTTCGCCGAGTTCTGCCTCGCGCACGGGGCGGGGCCGCTGCCGGAGCTCGAGTTCCAGTACGAGTCGCCGTGGCTCAACATGTACCTCTACGCCGCCGAGGTCGACTACTCGCGGGGGACGCCGCTCGGGCCGACCTGGCATCGCCTCGACACCACGGTGCGGACCGCCGAGGCCCCGTTCGACGTGGCGGCGGAGCTGCCCGGCGACGAGCCGGTGCTCTACCTGTCGCTCGGCAGCCTGGGATCGCTGGACACGGGCCTCATGCAGCGCCTGATCGACCTGCTGGACCGGATGCCCTACCGGGTCGTCGTGAGCCTCGGCACGCTGCACGAGGAGCTGCGGCTCGGCGCGCGCATGTACGGGCGCGAGTTCCTCCCCCAGCCGTCGATCCTGCCGCAGTGCGACCTGCTCATCACCCACGGCGGGAACAACACGTTCAACGAGGCGCTCCACTTCGCCCTGCCGTCGATCCACCTCCCGTTGTTCTGGGACCAGTACGACAACGCGCAGCGCGCCGAGGACACCGGGATCGGCCGGCGCCTGGCGACGTACGCGTTCGACGAGGCGGAGCTGCGCCAGAGCATCGCGGCGCTGCTCGCCGATCGGGCGCTGCGGCAGCGGCTCGAGGCCATCGGCGCGCGCGTGCGAGCCGAACCGGGCCGCGTGAAGGCGGCGACGCTGATCGAGCGGCTGCTGGCGACCGGCGAGCCCGTGGTCGGGAGATGACGGACGACCGCCCCGAGCTCGACGTCGTGATCCTCGGCGGCGGGATCGCGGGCCTCGTCGCGGCCCGCGACCTGGGCGAGCAGGGCGCGGCCGTGATGGTGCTCGAGGCGCGGGACCGGCTCGGCGGCCGGACCTGGACCCGGCGCCTGCGGGGCACCGAGGTGCGCGCCGAGATGGGCGGGACGTGGTTCAGCCGCCGCCTCCAGCCGGCGATCGCCGAGGAGATCGCGCGCTACGGCCTCGACGTCCGGCCGAGCGGGGAGTTCCGGCACGCGTTGTGGGCGGGGAGCCGGGGCCGGCGCGAGGGCTCCGACCCGCTCGAGGTCTTCGGGCCGCTGTTCGCCCCGGCCCGCCCCGCGATCGACGCCGCCGTGGAGGCGATTCGCCGGGCGCACGCCTCGGGTGCCGGCCCGCCGGCCGAGCTCGACGTCCCCGCCGACGCCTGGATCGAGCGTCTCGACGCGCCCGTCGAGACGAAGGAGGCCCTCCTCGCCTGGATGGCGGCGTTCGGGGGCGGGGACCCCCGGGAGCAGTCGATCCTCGTCCTCATCGAGGAGCTCGCGTCCTCCGGGCTCGGCGTCGAGGACACCCTCGACCAGCTCCGCGAGACGTTCCGCGACGGGACCGCCGGCCTCGTCGACGCGCTTGCGCGGGACGTGGGCGGAGCGATCAGGACCGGGACGGTGGTCACCCGGGTCCGGCAGAGCGCCGACCGCGTCCACGTGACGACCGCGGACGGCTTCGCGGTCGACGCGCACGCCGCCGTCGTGGCGCTCCCGCTGAACTGCCTCGGCGACGTCGCGTTCGACCCGCCCCTGCACCCGGTGAAGCGGGCGACCTCGCGGCAGCGACATCCCGGCACCGCGACGAAGGTCCTGACGATCACCCGCGGCGTCGAGGAGGGCACCCTCGCGTGGGCATGGGGCCATCCCCTGCAGGGCGTCGTCGGCATGTACGCCGTGGACGGCGGGACGCTCGTGACGGGGTTCGACGGCCTGGGGACGCTGCGCGATCCGAACGACCGCGCCGAGGTGCAGGACGCGCTCCGGGTCCTCGCCCCGTCGGCCGAGGTCCTCGTCGCCGACAGCCACGATTGGAACGCCGACCCGTTCTCCAAGGGCGCATGGCTCTCCCGGCGCCCCGGCTGGGGCGCCGACGTGGTTCCCGAGCTGGCCCGCCCCGAGGGCCGCCTGCACTTCGCCGGCTCCGACCTCGACGCGGAGAGCGGCGGCTACATCGAGGGCGCGATCGCGTCCGGACGCGCGGCGGCGAGGGCGCTGGCGGCCGCCCGCCGGGCGCCCGCCGTCGAGATCCCGCGGATCCCGGCGTCGGCCGGCGCCCTGATCTTCGACGCGGCGGGGCGGCTGCTCATCCTGAAGCCGAACTACAAGAAGGGCTGGACCATCCCGGGCGGCCGGATCGAGGCGGACGGGGAATCGCCGTGGGCGGCGTGCCGGCGCGAGACCCGCGAGGAGTGCGGACTCGACGTCGAGCGCGGCCGGCTCGCGGCCGTCGACGTCCGGCCGCCCAAGCGCGGCCGGCCCGGCGGGGTGCGGTTCCTGTTCGACTGCGGCGCCTTCCGCGACGAGCAGCTCGCCGCGATCCGGCTCGAGGACGGAGAGATCGAGGAGCACCGCCTCGTGCCCCTGCCGGAGGCGGCGACGCTCCTCCGCGGGCCGATCGCGCGCCGGGTCGCGGCCGCCGCCGCCTCGACGCGCTGCGTCTACCTCGAGGACGGCCGGCCGGTCCCCGGAGTGGACGCCGCGGCCGGGCGACCGGGGAGGCGTGACGGCGGCTGATCCCCGGCTGCGGTGGGGCGCGGCGCGGCGTGAACTCGGGTGCCGTGCCGCGGGGAGAGCGTGACGTTGCGGCGGGTGGCGTGCTCGGCCTTCGGGCCGGCGGCGCGCAGGACGCGGCGGCGCAGCATCGCGCGCAACACGACGCGCATCTCGAGCTCGGCGAAGGCGGCGCCGAGACAGCGGCGCACGCCGCCGCCGAACGGGATCCAGCCGTACGTCGTCGGCGGACGCTCGAGGAACCGCTCCGGCCGGAACGCGAGCGGCTCGGGGTAGAGGTCGGGTCGCGTGTGGGTCAGCCAGATCGCCGGGGTGACGTCGGTGCCCGCCGGGAGCGTCAGCCCGTCGACGCGCAGCTCGGAGGCGAGGCGCCGGCCGGCCAGCGGCACGACGGGCCGCAGGCGCAGCGACTCCTGGATCACCGCCCGCAGGTAGGCGTCACCCGCGTCGGCGTCGAGCTCGGCGGTGAGGCGCTCCAGCGCGGCCGGCGCACGGAGCAGCAGGTCGACCGTCCACGCCAGCGCCGTCGCGGTCGTCTCGTGGCCGGCGAGCAGCAACGTCACGAGCTGGTCGCGCAGCTCCCCGTCGTCCATCGCGCTGCCGTCCTCGAACCGTGCCGTCGTCAGCAGCGAGAGGATGTCCTCCCGCTCCGCGGCCGCGGGGTCGCCACGCCGCTCGGCGATCTCCGCCAGCAGCAGCTCGTCGATCTCGCGCGTCAGCCTGCGCAGCGGTGCGAGCGGCCCCGGACGGTTGACCCGCCGGGCCAGCAGGACGCGAACCTGCAGGCTCGCCGAGGAGGTGTCCGCCAGCAGCCGCGGCAGCAGCCGGCGCAGGCGCTCGCGCCGCCCCGGGTCGGTGACGCCGAAGACGGCGCGCAGGATGACCTCGAGGGTCACGCCCTGCATCCGCGGGTGGAGCGCGAAGGGCTCCGCGAGCGGCCAGCGCTCGATGTCGCGCTCGGCGATCTCGCGGATCGCGTCCTCGTAGGCGTGCATCCGCTCGCCGTGGAACGGCGGCAGCATCAGCCGCCGCCGCGCGAGGTGCTCGGCACCCTCCAGCAGCAGGATCGAGCGCGGGCCCATGATCGGCCGCAGCGCCGCGGTGCGCCCGGGCGGCAGGCCGTGCTCGCGCCCGGCGTACACGGCGCGAACGGCCTCCGGATCGGACACCATGACCAGCGGCGTCTCGAAGCCGAGGAACCGCACGCTGAACGCGTCGCCGAAGCGACGCCGGCACGACTCCATGAAGGCGATCGGCCGCAGCAGCCACCGCGCCGTCTGCCGGGCCGGGGACTCCGCCGGACCCGGCGGCAACGAGCTCATGTCCCACAGAATCGCACCCACCGGGACGGCGCGCGCCGGCGGGTTGGTTGTGTTCGCGTCGAGAGCGACTAGTGTCGGACGGGTGAACGACGACGCGATCCGTGCTCTGGTCACGCGTCTGTCGCGCGCCCACCCCTCCGGCGGCGAGGTGATCGAGCGCGCCGCGATCCTCGCCGAGGGGGCCGATTCCGCGGCCGTGGTGGCCTGGATCGTCGCCCACGCCGGGACTCCCGAGGCCCCGCAGCCCGCGGCGGCCCGGTCGGGGCTGCACGGCTCGCGGATCAGCGACGGCGGCGGAGCGACGTCCCGCCCGCCGCTGCGGTACGTCCTGCCGGCCGGCGCGCTGACCTGAGCCGTCGGCCCCTCGGGCCCGGCGGCGACGCGCCGCACGACGTCGAACCTCCCGCCCCGCCCCGCGCCCCGCCTTGCGGCGACGTCGACCTCGGCGCACAATGAGCCCATGCCGCGCTCGCCGGAGGCCTCGCGCTCCGCGCGCAAGGTCGGCGCGCAGGAGCTCTTCGCCGGGCTGCCGCGCCACTACGACCGGATGGGGGCGCTGCTGAGCTTCGGGCAGGACCCGCGGTGGCGTCGCGCGCTCGTGGCCGCCGTCGACCCGGGCCCGGGGCAGCGGGTCCTCGACGTCGCGACCGGCACCGGGCTGGTGGCCCGGGCGCTCGCGCGGCGCGGCGCCGCGGTGGTGGGCCTCGACCAGAGCGAGCCGATGCTCGACGCCGCGCGGGCGCGGACCCGCGAGTCCACCGGGTCGATCGAGCTCGTGCGCGGCGAGGCGGAGCGGCTCCCGTTCGGGGACGGGGAGTTCGACGCGCTGACCTTCACCTACCTGCTCCGCTACGTGGACGATCCCGCCGCGACGGTCCGCGAGCTCGCGCGCGTCGTGCGACCCGGCGGACGGATCGGGTCGATCGAGTTCGGCGTCCCGGGTCGCCCGCCGGCGCGTGCCCTGTGGCGGGCCTACACCCGCGTCGGGCTGCCGGCGCTCGGGCGGGCGGCCTCGCCGGCGTGGGTGGACGTCGGGCGGTTCCTCGGGCCGAGCATCGAGCGGTGGGACGTCGAGCATCCGCCACACCGGCTCCGCGGGATCTGGCGAGCGGCCGGGATCGACGAGGTCGAGATCCGACCCATGAGCTTCGGCGCGGGGGTCCTCATGACCGGAGTCCGTGATCGCGGCCCGCACGGAGCTTGACCGCCCGGCGTTCTACGCGCTGCGCCCCGGCGGCTGGCGGGACCTCGTCACCCTGCTGCACCCGCCGTACACCGCCTGGCACCTGAGCTACGTCGTCCTCGGCGCGACCGCCGCGCCGGTGATCCACGCCGACCGGCTCGGCGCCGCGCTCGGCGCGTTCTTCCTCGCGGTCGGCGTCGGCGCGCACGCGCTCGACGAGTACCACGACCGCCCGCTCGGGACCGCGCTCTCGCGCCGGACGCTGCTCGCACTGGCCATCGCCGGCCTCGGCGGCGCCGTGGGCATCGGGATCGCGGGCGTCGTGACGGTCTCGCTGACGCTGCTGCCGTTCGTCGCCGTCGGCGCGTTCCTCGCGCTCGCCTACAACCTCGAGCTGTTCGCGGGTCGCTTCCACACCGATGCGTGGTTCGCGGTCGCCTGGGGAGCGTTCCCGGCCTTCACCGGCTTCTGGGTCAACGCGCTCGCGTTCGACGTCGCCGGGCTGCTCGTCGCGCTCGCCTGCTGCCTGCTCAGCGTCGCGCAGCGGTGTCTGAGCACGCCGGTGCGCGACCTGCGCCGTCGCACCGCGACCCTGCGAGGCGAGCAGGTGCTCGGCGACGGGCGCCGCGTCGAGCTGACCGCGCCCGCCCTCGCCCGGCCGCTCGAGCGCGCGCTCTCCGCGCTGTCGCTCGCGCTCGTGCTGCTCGCCGTGGGCCTGCTCGCCGTGCGGCTGTGAGCGCCGGCCGAGTCTCCTGTCCCCATGGCCCTTCTCCTGGTGTTGCCGCCGAGGAGGTGGATTCCTATAGGGTCGCCACACGTCCAACAGACGAGGGGGAAGCGTGCTTTTCGTGACGACGTACAAGATCAAGCCGTACCTCAGCAACGAGGAGACCAAGAAGCTGTTGGAGGTCTTCGCCAAGGCGGGTCCCGGCCCCGGCACGACGGCGCACTACGTGGCGGCCGACGGCAGCCACGGCCTGGTGATCGCCGATACCGACGATGTCGCGGGCGCGTACGCGAACCTGCAGAACTACACGCAGTGGGTGGAGTACGACAGCAAGGTGATGCTGACGGTCGAGGAGGCCGTGCCGCTCATCGTGCAGGCGCTCGCCTGACGTAGGCGGTCGGCCCGGCCGGGTCGACGGCCGTGCCGACGGGGTTCACGGATCGATCCGCGTGACCGTGTCGCTCGCGTTGTTGGTGACCCACAGGGAACCGGCTCCGGCCGCGATGTCCACCGGCTTCCTCCCGACCCGGGTCGGCGAGCCGACCTCCGTGCCCGCCTTCGGGTCGATGCGGCTGACGGAGTTGCTGCCCTCGTTGACGACCCAGAGCAAGCCGTCCAGCACCGCCATGCCCTTCGGGCGATCCCCGACCGGGATCGGGTGGCCGACGACCTTCCCGGACGCGGGGTCGAGCCGGGTGACGGTGTCGTCGTAGACGCTCGAGACCCACACGGAGCCGAGCCCCTCGATCACGGTGCGGATGTTCTTCCCGACGCGCACGGGCCGGCCGACGACCTGGGCCGACGAGGGGTCGATGCGAGTCACGGTCCCGCTGAAGCTGTTGGTCACCCAGACGGTGTCCCGGCCGACGAATATGCCGATCGGGTCGCCCCCCACGCCGATGGGCGGCCCGACCGTGGTCGCCGAGGCACGGTCGATGCGGCTCACGCTGTCACTCCCGCCGTTCGCCACCCACAGGAGCTGCTTTCCGAGCGAGAGGCCCTCGGGCCCGGAGCCGACCGGAATGGTTCTCTGGGCGCCGGGCTGTGGATCGGCCTCGAGGCGGGTGACGGTCCCGTCGTCGGTGTTGGCGACCCACACGACGCCGTCCGCCACCTCCACCTCGTCCGGGTTGCGGCCGACCGGCACCGGCTCGCCGATCGGCCGGTTGCGCTCGCTGTCGAGTCGCGTCAGCGCGGCTCCGTCGGAATTCGAGACCCAGACGGTGCGACCGCCCACGGCGACGCCGTCGGGGCCGTTGCCCGCCGGGATGGTGGCGACCACCCTCGGCGTCGTGCTCCCGGCCGAGTGGCCGGAGGTCGAGGCGGACTCGTCCTTGCCGCCCCCGGAGAAGACCCCGGCCGCCGCGAGGATCCCCCCGGCGCCGAGGACCAGCAGCGCGGCGAGTGCGATCGGCAGCGCCCGGCGGCGCCGACGCTCGCGGGGAAGAGCCGCCGTGGGGGGCGTCGGGGCGGCCGGCTGAGCGAGCGCCGTCGGGGTGGACGCGGCCGCCGTGGCCGCGGGGGCGCGTGTCGCGGGTGCCGCGCCCGCTGCCAGCGCCGTCGGGACGTCGGCGGGCACCGGCGCGGCGAGCCCGGTCGCCAGGTTGCGCTCCGGCTGCGACGGGTCGTCGCCGCTGAGCGCCGCGCGGGCGGCGCGGGCCAGGTCGCCCGCGGAGGGGTAGCGCTGATCGGGGTCCTTGGCGAGCGCCCTCCCGATCACCGCGTCGAGGCCACCCGGGGTCCCGGGAACGGTCTCGACCACGCTGGGCGGCGGATCGTTGAGGTGCGCGTACATCTTCGCCACCTCGCTGTCCCGTTCGTAGGGGACCCGGCCGGTGAGCGCGTGGAAGAGGACGCACCCGAGCGCGTAGACGTCAGCGCGTGCGTCGGCTCGCTCACCCTTGATCTGCTCGGGCGACATGTAGTCCGGGGTGCCCACGAACTGCCCGGTCTTCGTGAGCGCCGTGGCGGACGCGGCCCTCTTCGTCAGCCCGAAGTCGGTGAGATACACGTGCTCTTCGCCGTGGGTCGTGGTGAGCATGACGTTCGCGGGCTTCACGTCCCGGTGCACGAGCCCGCCCCGGTGCGCGGCGTCGAGCGCCGCCGCGACCTGCTCCACGATCGCCACCGCGCGGTTCGGGTCCAGCCTCCCCTCGCTCGAGATGACGGAGCGCAGGTCGGTGCCCTCGACCCAGCGCATGGCGATGAACAGCCGCCCTTCGGCCTCGCCCGCCTCGTAGACCGGGATCACGTTGGGGTGCTCGATCGACGCCGTGAGCTCGGACTCGCGCTCGAAGCGCACGCGGAAGCCCGGGTCGTCGGCGAGCTCCGGCACGATCAGCTTGAGCGCGACCTGCCGCTTGAGCGCCATCTGGGTCGCCCGGTACACGCGACCCATCCCGCCCTCCCCGGCCACGCCCTCGATCCGGTAGCCGGCGAAGACCGAGCCGATCGAGACCTGCGCCATCGGGTGAATATAGGCCCCTCGGGGGCGCCGTCGTTCCGACCTACGGCTCGCCCTCGAGCGCGTCGTGCACGATGCTCTCGGCCTCGGCGAGGATGCGTTCGAGCTGCTCCTGGCCACGGAAGCTCTCGGCGTAGACCTTGTAGACGTCCTCGGTGCCGGATGGTCGCGCGGCGAACCAGCCGTGCTCGGAGACCACCTTGACCCCGCCGATCGGGGCACCGTTGCCGGGCGCGGCGGTCAGCACCTCGAGGATCGGCTCGCCGGCGAGCCGCCCGGCCCTCACCTGGTCGGGGGAGAGATCCTTGAGCACCTGCTTCTCCCGCGGGGAGGCGGCGACGTCCACCCGTCGATAGGCCGGCGCGCCGAACCGCTCGGTGAGCCGGCGGTAGAGCTCCCCGGGGTCGGCGCCGCCGCGCGCGGTCATCTCGGCCGCCAGCAGGCACGGGATCAGCCCGTCCTTGTCGGTGGTCCACACCGAGCCGTCACGGCGCAGGAACGACGCGCCGGCGCTCTCCTCCCCGCCGAATCCGAGCGAGCCGTCGAGCAGCCCGTCGACGAACCACTTGAAGCCCACCGGTACCTCGACGAGTCGGCGCCCCAGATCGGCGGCCACGCGATCGATCATGCTGCTGCTGACGAGCGTCTTGCCCACACCGACCCCCGGCGACCAGTCCCGGTTGCCGCCGAGCAGGTAGGCGACGCAGGCCGCGAGCTGGTGGTTCGGGTTGAGCAGGCCGGCGCCGGGGGTGACGATCCCGTGCCGATCGGCGTCGGGATCGTTGGCGAAGGCGACGTCGAAGTCATCCTTCAGCTCGGTGAGGCGCGCCATGGCGTACGGCGAGGAGCAGTCCATGCGGGTCCTGCCGTCCCAGTCGAGGGGCACGAACCCGAAGGTCGGATCGAGGGCGTCGTTCACGATCGTCAGATCGAGCTCGTGGCGCTCGGCCACGGCCGCCCAGAACGCGACGGAGGCGCCGCCGAGCGGGTCCACCCCCAGCCGCAGTCCGCTGTCGCGAATCGCGTCGAGGTCGACGACCGCGGGCAGGTCGCCGACGTAGGAGGACACGTAGTCGTGGCCGTGCACGGTGGGGGCCTCGACCGCCTGCTCGAACGGGATGCGCCTCACTCCCTCGAGCGCCGCGTCCAGCAACCCGTTCGCCTCGCGCTCGATCCAGGACGTGACGTCGGTGCCGGCCGGCCCCCCGTGCGGCGGGTTGTACTTGAAGCCGCCGTCCTCGGGCGGGTTGTGCGAGGGCGTCACGACGATCCCGTCCGCCGTCCGTTCTCCGCCCCCGCGGTTGTGCCCGAGGATGGCGTGCGAGATCGCCGGCGTCGGCGTGAAGCCGTCGTCGGCGTCGACCATCACGTCGGCGCCATGCGCGGCCAGCACCTCGAGGATCGTGTGGAACGCCGGCTCGGACAGCGCGTGCGTGTCACGGCCGAGGAACAGCGGCCCGTCGATCCCCCGCGATTCCCGGTACCGGCAGACCGCCTCGCTGATGGCCAGCACGTGCGCCTCGTTGAACGTGCGGGCCAACGAGCTGCCGCGGTGCCCGGAGGTGCCGAACGACACCCGCTGCTCGGCCACCGACGGGTCCGGCTCATCCTGGTGGTAGGCGCTGACGAGGCGATCCACGTCGATCAGGCTCGATGGATCCGGCAGGCGGCCGGCCAGGGGGCTGACGCTCGGGGCCGCCACTCGCCTAGCCGAGCTCCCGATCCAGGCGGAAGGCGGCGCTGATCAGCGCGAGGTGGGTGAACGCCTGGGGGAAGTTCCCGAGCGCCTCGCCGGTCGGCCCGATCTGCTCCGAATAGAGGCCGAGGTGGTTCGCGTAGGTCAGCATCTTCTCGAACGCGAGCCGCGCCTCGTCGAGGCGGCCCGCCTCGGCCAGGGCCTCGACGTACCAGAACGTGCAGATCGAGAACGTCCCCTCTTCCCCCTCGAGCCCGTCGGGTGAGGCCTCGACGTTGTACCGGTAGACGAGGCTGTCGCTGACGAGCTCCCTCGAGATGGCATCGAGCGTCGAGAGCCACCGCCGGTCGGTCGGCGCGACGAAGTTCACCATCGGCATGAGGAGCACCGCCGCGTCGAGGAAGTCGCTGTCGTAGTGCTGGACGAACGCCTCGCGCTCCGGGTGCCAGCCCTTGGCCATGATCTGGCGGTAGATCAGGTCGCGGGCCGCCTGCCATTTCGGCAGCTCGGCCGGAAGCCCGCGCTCCAGGGCGATTCTCACCGCGCGTTCGAGGCCGACCCAGGACATGAGCCGCGAGTAGGTGTAGTGCTTGCGCCCCCCGCGCTCCTCCCAGATCCCCTCGTCCGCCTGGTCCCAGTTGTCGCAGATCCAGTCGATGACACGAGTGAGGTTGACCCACGAGTCGTGGTCGATCGGCGAACCGTGGCGGGTGTAGAAGTAGACGGAGTCGACCATCTCCCCGTAGATGTCGAGCTGCAGCTGGCTCGCGGCGCCGTTCCCGATCCGGACGGGTGCGGAGCCTCCGTAGCCCTCGAGGTGCTCGAGCACCTCCTCCTCGAGCTCGGAGCGGCCGTCGATCCCGTACATGATCTGCAGCGGTCCCTGTCCGCCCGGCCGGTCCTCGCTGAAGCGGTCGCGCAGCCAATCCATGAACGCCGCGGCCTCGTCCGTGAAGCCGAGCCGCAGGAGGGCGTACAGCGAGAACGCGGCGTCGCGGATCCACGTGTAGCGGTAGTCCCAGTTGCGAACGCCGCCGAGATGCTCCGGGAGGCTCGTCGTGGGTGCCGCGACGATCCCGCCGGTGGGTCGGAAGGTGAGCAGCTTGAGCGTCAGGGCCGAGCGGTGCACCATCTCGCGCCAGCGGCCCTGATACCGGGACTTCGAGAGCCACCGGCGCCAGTACTCGATGGTGCGGTCGAGCGCGTCTCGCGTCTCGTCCTCCGAATAGGGACGCGGGACGTAGCTCTCCGGCACCCGCTCGAGGACGAACGTCGCGCTCTGGCCGGGAAGCAGCGTGATCTCACAGGTCACGCCCGTCTCGCTGAGCGTCAGCGGCGTCGCCGACTCGAGCGCCAGCGACATGTCCGGCGAGCGGAAGACGACCCCGTTGTCGTGGAAGACGACCGTGTGCGGATCTCGCCCGTAGTTGAAGCGCGGCTCGACCTCGATCCGGAACGTCAGCTGGCCCCGAACGCCGATGACGCGCCGGATGAGGCGATGTCGATACACGCTCCCCGGCGACTCGTGGATCGGCATGAAGTCCTGCACCTCGCCCACGCCGGCCCGGGTGAGAAAGCGCGTGATGAGGACGTTCGTGTCGGGGAAGTAGAGCTGCTTCGGCGTCCAGCCCTCGTCGGCCGGAGCGATGCGGTAGTAGCCGCCCCGCTCCCGGTCGAGGATCGCGCGCGAAGACGCTCGGCGAGTCGAAGTGGGGGCAGCAGTACCAGTCGATCGTCCCGTCCGTGCCCACGAGCGCCGCCGTGTGGAGGTCCCCGATGACCCCGTGCTCGGCGATCGGCAGGTAGCCCGGGAGCGAGGCATCCGGGCGGGCGAGCGGCTCCGGCTGGACCCGCATCAGGTGCTCGACTCGGACGCGGTTCTCAGCCTTCGGGCCTCGGCCTTCAGGACCCGGTACATCACCTGCGGGTGAGAGAGGAGGAAGGCCTGGACCTCCGGGCCGGGAACGACGAGGCAGGTGACGGGCGTCCGGGTGACGATCGAGGCGCTCGCCGGCTCCTCCAGGAGGACGGAGACCTCCCCGAAGAAGCTCCCCTTCGAGAGGATGCGGCGGTCCTCATCGTCGATCACGGTGGCCACGTCGCCCTCGAGGATCATGTGGAGGGCCCGAGGGGCGTCGCCCTCGCGGATGATCCACTCGCCCTCGCCGAAGGACACCTTCTCGCACGTCCGCGCGATCGCCTCGAGCTCGGCCGTCGCCAGGTCGGCGAAGAGCGCGAGCCGCCCGAGGTCCTCGGGGAACTCGACGTGGACCGTCGTCACGCGCCGAAGCCTAACCGGGGGGAGACGGCAGCGCGAGCGCCCCGGCGGCGGTGCTCCTTGAGCGGCCTCCGCGGACCCCGTAGAGTCGCGCGCCAGTCAGTTCGAGCGAGAGGCGCTGGTCCGGTGCAAACCCTCAAGCCGCGGGAAGCGAGCTCATGGCGGACGCTCTTGCCGCGCCTCCGCGGCACTCGCGAGGCCGAGCTCTTCGGCCCGCGCGGCAGGCTCCCCCGGCGTGGCGAGCCGGACACGAGCCACAAGGTGGCCCTCCTCGTCCTCGCCGGGGTGACCCTCGCCGGACTGGGGTTGCGCCTGGCCGTCCCGCGGGGCCTGTGGCTCGACGAGGCGATCAGCGTTCACCAGGCCCACCTCGGGCTCCACGACCTGTTCCACGACCTGTACTACGGCGACCGCCATCCGCCCCTGCACCACCTGGCGCTCTGGCTGACCGTGCGCGCGTTCGGCGACGGCGAGCTGGCCGTCCGGCTCCCGTCGCTGATCGCGGGAACGCTCGTGATCCCGGCGCTCTACGCGCTCGGACGCGAGCTCTACGACCGCCGCACCGGCCTGATCGCGGCGGCGTTCGGCGCCGCCTCCCCGCTGCTCATCTGGTACGCGCAGGAGGCGCGGATGTACGCGTTCGTGACCCTGTTCGGCCTGCTCGCCCTGTTGACGCAGCTCCGGGTGATCCGCAACGGGAGCATGCTCAACTGGGCGGCCTACATCCTCGCCACCGCGGCGCTCCTGTGGTCCCACTACTTCGGCCTGCTGTTGATCGGCGTGCAGCAGCTCATCTTCGTCGGCGTCCTGATCCACCGGCGGCGCACGGGGGAACCCGTCAAGTCCCTGGCCATGGGCTTCGCCTACTCCTTCGCCGTGCTCGCCATGCAGCTCGTGCCGCTCGCCGTGTTCGCCCACAAGCAGTTCGAGTCGACCAACGCGGCGCTCGGCTCGCCGAGCGGCACCTACGACGCCCTGTCCTTCTACGCCGTGGTCGCCAACATGGCCTGGGCGCTCTGGGGCTACCACCCGGACTGGATCACCGAGCTCCTGGCCGCGATGTGGCCGCTGCTGCTGCTCCTGTCGCTGCTCCTGCTCGGCCGGGGCGGCTCGCGCCAGACGATCATCCTCGCCGTCGCCGCGATCGCCCCCATCGTGCTGCTCCTCGGCGTGTCCGCGTTCGACCGGGAGCTGTTCGAGGTGCGCTACTTCCTGGTCGCCGTGCCGCTGCTGCTCCTCCTCGTCGCGAGGCTCGTCACCGGGTGGATACGCAAACCGGCGGGCCGCTACCTCGTCGCCGGCGGCGTCATCCTCACCCTGCTGCTCGGCCTGGCCGACCAGCAGCTGGACGACGGCAACCCCCGGCTGTTCGACTTCCGCGGCGCCATCAAGGCGATCCGCGCGGACGCCGGGCCGAAGAGCCTCGTGCTCTACGAGCCGCCCGACATGCGCTACGTGCTCGAGTACTACGCGCCCGAGCTGCGGCGGCGACCCCTCCGTCTCGGACTGCCCAAGCGGAGTGAGGGAAGCCCCGTCTTCGTTCTCGCCTCCTTCCAGGACAATCGGCTCTTCTTCAACAGGACGAACAAGGTGATCGGGCAGCTCGACTTCTTCCGAAAGCGCGTGCGACGCGTCAAGAAGCCACAGACGCTCGTCGTGGAGTTCCGATGAGCAGTCTGCCCTGGGACGTCCGTCTGCGGCGCGTGGCATGGCAACCCGTGCCGGCCACGGTCAGCGTACGGCGGCGTGTGCGCATCATGGCCCTCCTCGGGCTGCCCTTTGCCGTCTGGTACTTCGGCTGGCTGCTCAACCCGGACCGCGTCGGGACCCCCTACCTCTACGCCATCCTGATCGCGGCCGAGCTGTTCAACCTCACCCAGGCGCTCGGCTTCTGGTGGACGTGCGGGAACGAGCGCGTGCGGGAGAAGCGAGCACCGAGCGAGTGGCTGGCGGTCGACGTCTTCATCCCCGTCTACAAGGAGCCGACGGACATCGTCGACCTGACGGTGGCCGCCGCCGTCGGCCTGCGGGGCGCCGAGGTCCGCGTCTGGGTGCTCGACGACGGCAACGACGACGCGATGCGCGACCTCGCCGAGCGCCACGGCGTGGGCTACCTGCGGCGCGACGAGCACACCGGCGCGAAGGCCGGGAACATCAACAACGCCCTCGGCAAGACCTCCGCGCCGTTCATCGCCGTCTTCGACTCCGACCACGTCGCGGACCCCGGCTTTCTCGAGGCCACGCTCGGGTGGATGGACGACCCCCGCATGGCGTTCGTGCAGACCCCGCAGTACTACGCCAACGCGCAGACCAGCCGCATCGCCGGGGCGTCCTGGGCGCAACAGGCGCTGTTCTTCGGCGCGATCGCCCGAGGGAAGGACGGGCTCGGCGCGGTCTTCTGCTGCGGGACGAACGTGCTGTTCCGCCGCGAGGCCTTCGAGAGCGTCGGAGGCTTCCCCACCAACTCGCTGACCGAGGACTTCGAGCTCTCGATCGGCCTGCACGAGCGGGGCTGGCACTCGGCCTACATACCGGACGTGCTGGCGCGCGGCCTGGCGCCCGAGGACACGGCGGCCTACGTCTCCCAGCAGCAGCGCTGGGCCAGGGGCTGCCTGTCGGGCGTCCCGCGAGCGCTGCGCGCGAAGCTCCCGTTGCGCCTGAAGGCGCAGTACCTGCTCTCGGGCCTGTACTTCCTCTCGGGCTGGACCGTGCTCGTCTACATGAGCTTCCCGGTGATCCGGCTGCTCGGCGGCGGCCAGCCGATCGGGGGCATCAACGCGCCCGAGTTCCTGCTCCACTTCGCTCCCTACTTCGCCGTGGCGCTGACCACGGCGGCGCTCGCCGGCGCGGGCTCCTACACCTTCGCGGCCTTCGCGCTCGCGGCCGCCAACTTCTGGATCCACGTGCTCGCCACGGTGTTCACGGTGCTGCGCCGCTCGGGCTCCTTCGTCGTGACTCCGAAGAAGGGGGCCGAGGCACGCCAGCCGGGGGCGGTGATGCCGGCGCTCGCGGCCGTCGCCGTGCTGGTCGGCGCCAGCGTCTACGGGCTCATCCGCAACCCGGACGCGTCCACGATCAACAACGTATCCTTCGCCGCCTTCCATGTCTCGGTCCTCCTCACCGGGTGCTGGGCGGCCCTCCAGAAGCCGCCGGCCCCGGCCGCGGAGGCGCTCGAGCCCGCCGAGGTCGCCACGTGAAACGCCGCGTGCCTGAGCTGGCGGTGGTGACGGTCGCGCTGGCGCTGGGAGGCCTCGCGCTGTTCTTCGTCGTCGGCTGCGGGGGGTCGAGCTCCAGCAGCCCGTCGACCACCCGGCAGAAGCCAGCCGACGCCGCGGCCCAGCGCTTCCTGGACCGCTACGTCACGTCCGACGGGCGCGTCCAGCGGCTGGACCAGGGCGGCGACACCGTCGGCGAGGGACAGGCATACGGCATGCTGATCGCGGCCGCCGTCGGAGACTCGAAGCGCTTCGACGCCATCTGGAGCTGGACCAAGCGCAACATGCGGCGCCCCGACGGGCTGATCTCGTTCCTGTGGCGCGACGGGCGCGTCCAGGATCCGGAGGCGGCCTCCGACGCCGACGTCGACGCCGCGCGAGCGCTGCTCGTCGCCGCATGCCGCTTCAACCAGCCCGCGCTGCGCAGGGAAGCGGTCGACCTGGGCCGCGCCATCATGGCCCGGGAGACCGTCTCGGCCAACGGCTCCCGGGTCCTGGTGGCCGGCCCGTGGGCCCGCAAGGCGCCGATCACGGTGAACCCCAGCTACTTCTCGCCCGCCACGTTCGCGGCGCTGGGCGCCGCGACGGGCGATGGCCGGTGGGGCAGCATGTCGGCGAGCTCTCGCTCGATCGTCGACACCCTCCTGCAACCTCCCTCCCGCCTGCCACCGGACTGGGCCAGGCTCGAGGGGGGCAGGCCCGTGCCGATCGGCACGCCCGACCAGCCGCAGTCGCCCCCGCGCTTCACCTTCGACGCCCCGCGCACGCTCGTGCGGCTGGCCGAGGACCCCGACCCCTCGGGCCCGCGGCTCGCGGCCAGGGCGTGGCCCGTCTTCGAGGGACAGGACCCGGCCAAGCTGGTCGTGGAGCACGACCTCGCCGGCCGGCCGGCCGGCGGCAGCCTCCATCCCGTCGTGCTCGTCGCCGCAGCCGCGGCGGCCGGTGCCGCCGGCAAGTCCGGCGACGAGCGCCGGCTGCTCGACGCCGCCGAGGCGCTCGACCGGCGGTCGCCCACCTACTACGGCGCCGCGTGGGTGGCGCTCGGCCGGATCATGCTCACAACGAGCGCCCTCGACTCCTGCTCGTAGGGCTCACGGCGCCTCGCCCACCGCGTCGAGCACGGCCGCCCCGAAGTCCGCCGCCGAGGGACGGGCGTCGGGAGTCTTGGCCAGCCCGCGCCGGATCACGTCGTCGAGCGCCTGGGGCACGTCCGGCCGCTGCTCGCGCACGGACGGCGGCTCGGCGTTGAGGTGGGCCCACATCTTGGCCATCCCGCCGCTCTCGCGCGCGAAGGGGGCCGCGCCCGTCAGCGTCTCGAAGAGCACGCAGGCGAGCCCGTAGACATCGCCCCGCGCGCCGGGCTCGCTGCCCTCGATCTGCTCCGGCGCCACGTAGTCGATGGTCCCGAGCAGCCACCCCGTCCCCGTCAGCCCGGCCGCCGACCCGGCCCGCTTGGTCAGGCCGAAGTCCGTCAGGTACGCGTGATCCTCGGAGGTCACGATCACGTTGGAGGGCTTGACATCCCGGTGAACGAGTCCCTTCTCGTGTGCCACCTCGAGCGCCGAGGCGATCTGCGCGGCGATCCGCGCCGCCCGTCGCGGCTCCAGGGGACCGTCGCGCCGGATCAGGGTGCCGAGCTCGGTGCCGTCCACCCACCGGGTGACGATGTAGACGGTTCCGTTCTCCTCGCCGGCCTCGTAGAGCGGGACGACGTTGGGGTGGTCGAGCGCGGCCACCGTCCTGGCCTCGCGGCGCAGACGCTCGCGGATCACCGGCTCGCTCGCCACGTCGGGCTCGACCAGCTTGAGTGCGACGGGCCGGTCGAGCCGCAGCTGGCGGGCGCGGTAGAGGATCCCGATCCCTCCCGAGCCGACCACCGCCTCGACCTCGTATCCCGCGAAGGTGGATCCGGGGGAGAGCACGGCGCCTACTGGAGGTCGCGTTCCGAGATCAGGCCGGCGTAGATGGCCCGTTCGACCACACGGACCCGCCGCTGGTCCCGGGGCAGCTCCTCGACGCCGAACTTCGCGAACAGCACGCGGAGATGCGTCCTCACCGCGGTGACGGACAGGAAGAGCTCGTCGGCGAGCTGTTGGTCGACGGATGGGCCGGCGAACGCGTTCCCACCCTTGGAGTAGAGACGGCACAGCGCCACCAGCACGCGGCGCTGCGTGGTCGAGAGGTCCACCGTGGCCGGGGTCTCGTCCCCGACCGGCCCCGCCTGCTCGTCGACCCGGGGAGAACGGAAGGTCACGGTGATGGCGCCGAAGCGCACGCTGTCGCCGTCGTTCAGGCGACGCCGGCCGCTCAGGCGCTCGTCGTTGACGAACGTGCCGTTGCGCGACAGGCCATCGTCGACCACCGTCCAGCCGTCCTCGACCGGCTCGAACCGGGCGTGGAGGCGGGAGACCTGCTCGTCCCAGTCGAGCACGAGGTCCGACGACGGCCGGCGTCCGACCGAGGCGTGCGCCAGGCCGGGCTCGAAGGTGAAGAGCTGCTGCTTGTCGTCGCCGTCCCGGTAGAGGAGGAACGGCCGGCCCGCGCGCTCCGCCTCGATGCGAGCCTTCATCTCGGAGATGGACTGGGCACCGGCGGGAGGATTCGCGGACACGCCCATCGTCGACGGGGAGCTTACCGCCGTCGAGCCGGCCTGCGCCCGCCTGCGTGGACAGAGGGGCCGCCCGAGATCGTCTAGTCGGAGTCGGTCTCGGCCCGCTCCGGCATGTGGGTGGGGCGCTCTCCGAGGGACGTCAGCTGGTCAGGCTCCGCCGAGACCTCCGGCCGTCCCGCTTCGTCCGGGGCGGGAGCTCGGAAGAGGACGACCGTGTCACCGAAACGGAGCACGTCACCGTCGCGGAGCGGATGGCGCCCCCTGACGCGCTGGCCGTTGAGGTAGGAGCCGTTGCGAGAGCTGCCGTCGACGAGTGTCCAGCCCTCCGGCACGCGGCGCAGCTCGGCGTGGCGGCGCGAGATCTCGTTGTCCCAGGTGAGCGCGACGTCGCTGTCGACCCGCCGGCCAACGGTGATCGTGGACGCCTCGGCGTCGAGGTCGACGACGTGCTGGCTCCCGTGACCGTCGTGGAAGACGACGAAGCTGCGACCGCGCCGCTCGGCCTCGATTCGATGGTGGAGCAGCGCGTCGGCGCGGGTCAGCTGGCCGGTCTCGGCCAGGGCGATCCCGAGCTTGAGGGTGAGATCCCGCCGTGCCGGATCGTCCTCGGCCAGGAGCGAGATCGCCCGCTCGAGCAGGTTGACCGCCGGGGCGATGTCGCCGCGGGCGAGGGCGCGGCGTCCGGACGATCCGAGTCGAGCGGCGGCCCGGGCGGCGAGCTCGCGGCCTCGCTGGTCGACGGGCCCGAGCTCCGTCAGGTGGCGATGGGCCCGCTCGAGGTGGTACCCGAGGATCTCGTCGTACTCGCTCGCGCGCTCTCCCGCCGTGCGTTCGAGCCAGTCCGCGAAGCGCTCGTGGAGGTCGGCGCGGAACTCCTTGAGGATCCCCCGGTACGCCACGTCGCGAACGAGGATGTGCTTGAAGCTGAAGGTCCGCTCGCCCGCGAAGCGCCCGCCGTCCGGGTGGATCAGGTCTTTGCGCACGAGCGCACGCAGGTGCCGATCGAGCTCAGGCCGGTCGTCGCCGCGGACGAGCTCGAGGACGGCTCCGGCTCCGAACGAGCTCCCGACGACCGCGGCGGCCTCGACGACGGCTCCCTCGGCCGGATCGAGCCGGTCGAGTCGCGCCGCCAACAGGGCGTGGATGGTGGGTGGCACCGAGATCCCGGACGGCTCCCGAACCCACGAGACGCCCGTCTCGTCTCGCTTCAGGTCACGCTCGTCGACGAGCATGCGCACGAGCTCCTCCACGAACAGCGGGTTTCCCTCGCCGGCGGTGAAGACCCGCTTCGAGAGATCGGAGGCCACGCCGGCGTCGCCGATCAGGTGCTCGATGAGCGCGCGGCTCTGGTCACCGCTCAACGGCTGGAGCTCCATCCTCGTGGCGCCGGCCAGGCCGCCGGCGAAGTCGGGTCTGGCGTCGAGCAGGTCGGCCCGGGCGATGGCCACGATCATGATCGGGACCCCCCGGATCGTCCCCGCGAGGTACTCGATCAGCTCGAGGAAGGTGGGCTCACCCCAGTGGACGTCCTCGAAGAGGACGACGAGCGGCCGTTGACCGGCGGCCGCCTCCAGGAGCTTTCGGACGGCCCAGAAGGTCTCCGTCGGGTACGCGGCGGCGTCGGACAACCCGAGCGCCCCGGCCACGCGCTCGACGATGGAGGCCCGGTCGTCGTCCGGCGGAAGGACGCGCGCGATCTTGGCCTGTGCCTCCTCGGAGCTCTCGCTGTCGTCGGTCCCCGCGAGCTCCTCGACGACCTCGCGCAGGGGCCAGAACGTGAGGCCCTCTCCATAGGAGAGGCACCGGCCGACGACGACCGTGGCCGCCCCGCGAAGCGATCCCGCGAACTCGTTCGCCAGACGGGACTTTCCCATCCCGGCGGGCCCCAGGATGGTCACGAGCTCGCAGGTTCGCTCGGCGACCGTGCGCTCGAAGGCCTCACGAAGGCCGGCCAGGTCGCGCTCGCGTCCCACCAGTGGCGAGCCCAGGCGCCGGTCGAGCCCCGCGGCGGGATCCGCGACGTCGACCAGCCGGAAGGCCGAGACGGGATCGCTCTTCCCCTTGAGGTCCAGTGGCGGCACCGGCTCGACCTGCGCCGCATGGCGGACGAGCTCGAACGTGTGCTCGCCGATGAGGATCTCGCCGGCCGCCGCGGCCTGCTCGAGCCGGGCAGCGACGTTCACCGCGTCCCCGGTCGCGAAGCCGTGACCCCGCGAGGAATCGCCGGCGATGATCTCGCCGGTGTTCACGCCGGTTCGAACCCGCAGCCGCACGCCCCATCGCGCCTCGAGCTCTTCGTTGAGCTCCCCGAGCGCGGTCCGCATCTCGACCGCCGCCCGCACCGCGCGCAACGCGTCGTCCTCGCGCAACGTGGGAATGCCGAAGACGGCCATGACCGCGTCCCCGATGAACTTCTCGACGGTCCCCCCGTGGCGCTCCAGCGCGTCCCTCATCGCATCGAAGTAGCGGGTGATCAGCCGCCGCACGGACTCCGGATCGAGTCTCTCGCCCAGGCTCGTCGAGCCGGAGAGGTCGCAGAACACGATCGTCACGACCTTCCGGAGCTCTTGGCGCGCCGGCGTCGCGGGAGCGAGCGCCATCCCGCACCCCGGACAGAACCGCGCCCCCTCGGGCCCCTCCGCGCCGCAGTTCGGACACGCGCGCACGCCAGGAGTCTACGGCGGGTGTCCTCACCCGAGTGACACTCTGGCGGGTGCGGCGGGAAAGGCGTAGGGTCCGGGCCGATGGCCGGCGAGCAGCTGCGGTTCACCGACGACACGGGGGGCGGCAAGCCGCTGAAGGTGGAGACCGACCTGCTCATCGGCCGCGCCGCCGCCGAGGAGGAGGGAAGGCTCGGCGACGATCCCGAGCTCTCGCGCCGCCACGCCCGCGTCGCCCGCGACCCCGATGGCCGGCTGACGATCGAGGACCTCGGGTCGGCGAACGGGACGTTCGTGAACGACGAGCGCATCGATGCCGCGCGAACGCTCGACTTGGGCGACATCCTCAGGGTGGGCCAGACGGTGCTGCAGGTGACCGACGCCTCGGGTGGCGTCCCGGAGCAGACGCGAGTGCGAGGGGGAGTCGTCGCCGACGAGCCCGCCGGCGTGGCCGCCGGGGCCGGGGCGCAGCTGTGGGTCACCGACGGCAGCGCCAAGGGTCGCCGCCTCACGCTGGGGGACGAGTTCGTCATCGGGCGCACGGAGCGGGGAGAGGGGAGGCTGGGCGACGATCCCGAGCTCTCGCGCCGACACGCCCGCGTCGCCCGCGACGCCGATGGCCGGCTGACCATCGAGGATCTCGGGTCGGCGAACGGGACGTTCGTGAACGGCGTGCGCGTGCGCGAGCGCGCAGGCGCTGAAGGCCGGCGACGTGGTACGGGTCGGCGGGACGACCCTGGAGTTGAAGGAGCCCGGGCCCGCGGCCCGCCAGCCCCGCGCCCGCCGGCCCCGCCCCGGCACGCCCGCGCCGCGCCGCGGCCAGCCCTCACGCCGCCCCGGCACGCCCGCAACCCGCCCCGGCACGCCCGCAACCCGCCCCGGAGGCCCCGGCAGACCGGGAGCGGGTCGCCGCCGCCGACCTCCCGCCGGGCTCCGTCTTCGCCGGGTGCCGTGTCGAGGAGGTCATCGGCCGCGGAGACATGGGGGTCGTCTACCGGGCCGAGGAGCTGGCGCTCCAGCGCCGGGTCGCCCTCAAGCTCATCCTCCCCGAGTACTCGCAGGACGAGCACTTTCGCGAGCGCTTTCGGCGCGAGTCGAAGGTCGCCGCCTCGATCGACCACCCCAACGTCATTCCCATCCTCGAGGCGGGCGACGAGGATGGCGCGCTCTTCATCACGATGCGCCTCGTCGAGGGGACCGACCTGCGTGCGCTGATCGACGCGGAAGGGCGCATCGATCCGCTCCGGGCCGCGCGCATCGTCCGCCAGGTCGGTGCCGGCCTCGACGCGGCCCACAAGCGCGGTCTGGTGCACCGCGATGTCAAGCCGGCCAACGTGCTGCTCGCGCGCGCCGACCACGTGTATCTCAGCGACTTCGGGCTCGCGAAGCGCGCCGCCTCGGTCGGCGGGCTGACGCGGCAGGGATCCATCCTCGCGCGCGTCGAGTACGCGGCGCCCGAGCAGATCACGAACGATCGCGTCGACGCACGCACCGACATCTACGCGCTCGGCTGCCTGCTCTTCGAGGCCCTGACGGGGGAGGCGCCGTTCGCCACATGGGAGGGGGAGGGCCCGGCGATGCTGGCCCACCTCAACGCCCCGCGCCCCTCGCCCGTGGAGCTGTGCCCCGACCTGCCCAGCCAGTTCGACGAGGTGGTACGCCGAGCGATGGCGATCGAACCACGCGAGCGCTATCCGTCGGCGGGCGACCTGGGGGAAGCGGCGCTCGCCGCCGCGGACGGGCTGCGGCGGGCGGGTCCGGAGTCCGGAGTCGCCACCGGGGAGGCGGCGGCGCTCGGCGCCGCCCCGCGACCATCCCCTTCCCGCGAGCCGGCGTCTGGCGCCAACGGCAAGGAGGCCGATGCCGACCGCCCGCGCGCCGGCTCCGATGCGCTTCGCTGGGGTATCGCCCTGGCCGCCCTGGCGATCCTCGCCGTCGGCATGGTCGCTGCGCTGGGGGCCATCGCGAAGCTGTGACCCGGCTTCGGGCGCCCGGGCGCGGCTCGAGGTCGGCGCGGCGGGCCCGGCGCTCGAGCCGCTGGGCACCTGGGCGCAGTGCCGGGAGAGGTGGGCCTCGGGCTCCCCCTTGCCTCGTTCCCCCGGCGGGGTCTAGCATGGGGCCAATGGTGCGGCATCGTGGGTGAGACCTCCGGACACTTGGCGAGACTCGAAGCCGGCTCGCTGTTCGCGGGCTATCGCATCGAAGGACTGCTCGCCCGTGGCGGGATGGGCGTCGTCTACAAGGCCACCGATGTGGACCTGCATCGCACGGTGGCGCTGAAGATCATCGCGCCCGAGTACACCCAGAACGCGGAGGCGGTCGCGCGCTTCAAGTCCGAGGCCCGGCTGGCGGCTTCGCTCGAGCACCCGAACATCGTGCCCATCCACCGCGGCGGGGAGTTCGACGGCGTCCTCTACCTGGCCATGCGCCTGGTGCCGGGCACCAACCTGCGCGAGGTCATCGACCGGGGCCCGCTGGCCATGGACCGGATCGATCGAATCATCACCCAGGTCGCCGACGCGCTCGACGCCGCGCACGAGCGCGGCCTGGTGCACCGCGATGTCAAGCCGGGCAACATCTTGATCAGCGGCGAGGGTGAGCACGAGCACGTCTATCTCACCGACTTCGGGCTCACGAAGCGATTGGGATCGGAGGGCGGCCTCACCCGCACCGGAACCTGGGTCGGAACGCCGGACTACGTCGCGCCCGAGCAGATCCAGGCCGGGAGTGTCGACAGCCGCACCGACGTCTACTCCCTGGGTTGCGTGCTCTACGAGATGCTCACCGGCAGCGTCACCTTCCCCAGGGACGCCGACGTCGCCAAGTTGTGGGCGCACGTGACCGACTCCCCGCCCCCGCCGAGCATGAAGCGCCCCGACCTCGCGAAGGCCTTCGACGAGGTGGTGGCGCGCGCGACCGCCAAGGATCCGGACCAGCGGTACTCCAAGCCCTCCGAACTCGCCGCCGCGGTCCATCGCGCCATCGCCGAGCAGAAGTCCAAGCTCGCCGGTGGCGTCATCGGGGAGACCGGCACGGGGCCGACCGGACCGTTCGGCCAGACGGCCGCCGGGGCCGGCTTGACGATCCCGTCGGCCAGCCGTGACGACGTGTTCATCGCGGCACCCACGCACGCTCCCGGGGAACCGGCGCCGGACGAGACCCGGAGTGCCGTGGCCCCGCCCTCGCAGCCCCCGGTCGGAAGCCAGCAGACGGGTCGCGCGGACGAGGCCGGCTCCCAGGGTGCCGTGGCCCCGCCCTCGCAGCCCCCGGTCGGAGGCCAGCAGACGGGTCGCGCGGACGAGGGCGGCTCCCAGGGTGCCGTGGCCCCGCCGTCGCAGCCGCCGGTCGGAGGCCAGCAGACGGGTCGAGGGGACGAGGGCGGCTCGCGCGGCCCGGGATGGCTCGCCAGGCACCGATGGGCGGTGGCGGCCGGCCTCGCGCTGGCCTGCGGCATCGCCGCGGTGGTGATCCTGAGCAGTTCCTCGAAGAAGGCGTCACTCGGCGAGCCGGCGCAGGCGAGACTGGCGCCCGTGCCCACCAACCGCGTCACCGGCAGCGGGAATGCGACCGTCCGACTCAAGGGCAATGTCGCGACGGTCACCCTTGACACGAAGGGGCTGCTCAACAGCGCGCCCCATCTGATGCACATCCACTCGGGTGCGCTCGGCCAGTGCCCGTCGGCGTCGGCCGCGCGGCTGCACAACGGGAATCTGGCCATCAGCACCACCAACGGCCTGCTGTCCTACGGCAAGCCCCGCACCTCGCTGACCACCAGGGGCGACACCAGCGCGGCGAGCATCCTGGCCTTCCCGCGCTACCCGGCGACCGGGAACATCACCTACGAGCGCACGTTCAGACTCAATGCGGCGGCCGCCCGCTTCGTTCGCAGGAACAACGCCGTGATCGTCGTCCACGGCATCGACTACAACAGCAACGGCATCTACGACGGGACGCTCGACCGGAGCGAGATCGACGCCGCCGTGCAGGGCGAGACCACCGCGCCGGCGCTCTGCGGCCCGCTCGTTCGGTCGCCATCGGCGGGCGGTACCGCGCAGGGGCCGGGCTCGGGAGGGACGCGCGTCTACACCGCGTCGCTGACCGTCCGGGCGGCCGCCCCGATCTGGCTCTGCGACCTGCGAGCGGTGACGATCTGAGGGTCGTCCGCCTGGGCCGCATCCTGCTGGCCCTGACTGCGCTGAGCTTGCTGTGCGCCCCATCGGCGACGGCGGGGCTGCACGTGAGCGGGGCCCATCTGGTCGACCACGGCCGGGTGGTGCGGCTGCTCGGCGTCAACCGCTCGGGAACCGAGTACATGTGCACGGGCGGCTTCGGCGACGTCTTCGACGGCCCTCACGATCAGCGCTCGGTCGCTGCCATGCGGACCTGGCGCATCAACGCCGTCCGCGTCCCGCTGAACGAGAGCTGCTGGCTCGGCGTGGGCGGCCTCCGCAAGTGGGCCCGCCACTACCGCCGCGCGGTCGCGCGGTTCGTCGGGCTGCTCCGCCGCAATCACCTCTACGTGATCCTCGAGGACCACGTGAGCGCGCCCGGTCGACGCGCGGCCCGCGACCTGCTGCCGATGCCCGCGGCCGAGCACTCGCCCGCCTTCTGGCGCTCGGTCGGCGGCCACTTCCGCCGCACCTCGGGGGTCCTGTTCGAGCTCTACAACGAGCCGCACGGCGTGGGCTGGCGCTGCTGGCTGCACGGCTGTCGCGTGCCGGGTGGGCGGTCGCCGAACCGGCACATACCGTACCCGGCCTACCGCGCCGCCGGGATGCAGAGCCTCCTGCGTTCGCTGCGCTCGACCGGCGCTCGCCAGCCGGTGCTCCTCAGCGGCCTCGTGTTCGCCCGGGATCTGTCGCGCTGGCTCCGCTACCGGCCAAGGGATCCCGCCCGGCAGCTCGTCGCCTCGCTCCACACGTACGGCCCGCCCACCGCCTTTCACGCCGCCCCCTGCCTCAGCGCCTGCCGCCGCGTGGTCGCGCGGATCGCCCGCCGGCATCCGGTGGTCGCCGGCGAGATCGGCGAGTACGACTGCGCGCACGGATACATCGACGACTTCATGTCATGGGCCGACCGCCAGGGCATCTCGTACCTGGGCTGGGCCTGGGACGCCGTGACGCCGGGTGGCTGGCAGTGCGGGAGCGGGCCGGCGCTGATCGAGAGCTACCACGGCACCCCGACCCGTTTCGGCGTGGGCCTGCGCGATCACCTGCGAGCCCTCTAGCTCCTCCCAGTCCCCCGGCTTCCCAGCCCTGATCTCCCCGCCCTCGGAACCGTCACCCCAGAGGCACGACCGTGACTCCCTCGTCCCACGCCGCGCCGGACCCTCGTCGCGAGGTTTACCCGGCGTTGACGATGGCTTCGCCCGAGGTTGGCTCGCCGGACGTACCGTCAGGCCGGCTCATCGATTCAAGGAGCGAGTGATGCGAAGGGTCCTCACGCCGGCGTTCGCGGCCGTGGCGGTGTCGGTGCTCGTGGCCGCGTGCGGGAGCGGGTCGAGCTCATCCGCCGCGAGGTCCACGACCACGACGGGCACGGTGATCGTCACGACGGCGTCGAACCCGACGCTCGGCCGCCGGGTGCTCGTCGACGCGCACGGCCTGACGCTCTACCGCCTCAGCGGCGAGGGCGCGGGCAAGTTCATCTGCACCGGGTCGTGCACCAAGCTCTGGCATCCGCTCGCCGCGAGCTCGCGGGCCGCGCCGAGCGGGACCGTCGAGTCGCTGGGCACGATCAAGCGTCCCGACGGCACCCTGCAGGTGACCTTCCGGGGAATGCCGCTCTACACGTTCGCGCAGGACCGCAAGCCGGCCGACGCGAAGGGCCAGGGCATCAAGGACGTCGGCACCTGGAACGCCGTCTCGACCACCCGCGGCGGCGGCGCACCGACACCGGCGCAGACGACGCCGGGCCGCAGCGGCTACTGACCGAGATCTCCGTGCTCGACGGCGGCGCTCGCGATATGGGCGCGGCTGGGCTCGAACCAGCGACCTCTCGCGTGTGAAGCGAGCGCTCTCCCGCTGAGCTACGCGCCCGGGAAGCTCGGATCGTACCGGCGCGGCGCCCCGTTCAGGGCCGGAGGTCGAGCACGCGCAGGCCGTGGTCGGCGGCCAGCCGCTCGGCGATGAGCGAGCGGTGGCAGGCCTCGGGGTCGCGCTCGACGCAGAGCAGGGCGGACACGCCGTCGGGCGGCAGCTCCGCGAGGAGGGCGTCGAGATCGACGGCGTCGAGGATCTCGGCGACGTAGCGGCGGCGGTACTCGGGCGCGAGCGCCGCGCGGGAGCGCTTGCCGACGCCCGCGCGGTCGTCCTCGCGGTACTGCACGTGGCGGAGCTCGGTCGTCGGCGCGAGGTCCGTGCGGTGGAGGTAGTCGATGCCCGCGTCGGCCAGCATCGCCTGGAGGCGCGCGGAGTTCGCCCAGGCGTACTCGCTGCCGCGCACGCCGCGGCGCTGGCGCACGTCGACGACGAGCCGCACGCCCGCGTCGCGGAGAGCCCTCGACGAACGCCTGGGCCGTGAAGCCGTAGACCCCGATCGTGGCGATCTCGCCCACGCGCGCCATCCTCGCAGCCGGGCGGGCCTGCAACACGACATACGTGCTCGCCACCCGCTGGGTCTACCCTCGGCCGCACACGCGATGTCCACCGAGCTCGCCCCCTCCCACCCCGGGACCGAAGAGCGTCGGCCCGCGCCGCCGCCCTTCGGCACCGTCGTCGTCCCCGTCTACAACGAGCGCGAGTCCGTCGAGGGGCTGCTCGGCGAGATCGAAGCGGGCTGCGCGCCGACCGGGGCGCCGTGGGAGATCCTCTTCGTCGACGACGGATCGACGGACGGCACCGGCGATCTGGTCGAGACGCTGATCGCGTCCCACCCGGGCCTGCGGCTCGTGCGGCTGCGCCGGAACTTCGGGAAGTCGGCGGCCCTGAGCGCCGGCTTCGAGCACGCGCGTGGCGAGGTCATCGTCACGCTCGACGGGGACGGGCAGGACGACCCGGCGGAGATCCCGCGCCTCATCGCCCCGATCGTGGACGACGGGTACGACCTCGTCTCCGGATGGAAGAAGGAGCGTCGCGACCCGACCGAGAAGCGGGCGCCGTCGCGGCTCTTCAACCGGGTCACCGCACGGCTCTCCGGGCTCCCGCTGCACGACTTCAACTGCGGGCTCAAGGCGTATCGCGGCGCGTGCGCACGCTCGCTCGAGCTCTACGGGGAGCAGCACCGCTTCATCCCGGTGATCGGCTTCCAGCGCGGCTGGCGGATCACGGAGCTCACGGTGAACCATCGCGAGCGGCGCCACGGCCGCTCGAAGTTCGGGATCGAGCGCTACCTCCGCGGCTTCCTCGACCTCACCACCGTCCTCTTCATCGGCCGCTACCAGTACCGGCCGCTGCACCTCTTCGGCCCCCTCGGGCTCGGGTGCATGTTCCTCGGCCTCGTGATCTCGACCTGGCTGACGATCGAGTGGATCGGCGGCGAGTCGCTCTCGCGCCGGCCGCTGCTCATCCTCGGCGTGCTGCTGATCGTCGTCGGCGTCCAGCTCCTCACCTTCGGGCTGATGAGCGAGATGATCGCCGCCGCGCGTCAGGACGTCCGCGGGCGGCAGGTGCGCGCGCTGCAGGTCGAGCGGGTCGTCGGCGCCGGGCCGCGCCCGGAGCCCGAGGCGGTGCGCCCCGGCCCGGCCGGGCCGTCCGGCGCCCCATCGCCGACGGAGAAACGTCCATGAGGAAGCCTGGTGCGATGAGGTGTGCGCGGGTAGCATCGCGCCGATGAGGCGGCCATGAGGGGGGAGCGCCGCACACGCCGCTTCATCGTCGCGCTCTGCGGGATCGCCGGCCTCGCCGCCGCGCCCGGGATCGCCGCGGCCCCGGTCGACGCCGCCGGCGCCGGCGCGCCGATCACCGAGTACGACGTCGGCGCCGGCCACCGCCCGACCTTCATCGCCAACGGACCCGACGGCAAGCTGTGGTTCACCGACCCGGGCGGAGGCGGCGTCCAACCGGGCGTCGGCCGCATCTCGACGGCGGGCGCCGTGGAGACGCACGCGATCGCCTCCGCGGTCGACCCCCTCGACGTCGCGCCGAGCCCGGACGGCGCGATGTCGCTCACCGACCAGGGCGCCAACCGGCTCCTGCGCCTCGACACGGGCTTCGGGCTGATCGATACGGGCAACTCCGTCGAAGGGCCGCGCGGCGTCACGGCGGGCCCGGGCGGGAAGGTGTGGTTCACCAACCAGACCGACGGCAGCGATCAGGTCTGCCGGATCGACCCGAGCCTCGACGTCAACGCCTCCCTCTGCACCAGCATGCAGCGGCCAGGCGCGGAGGCCCGCGGCATCGCCGAGGGCCCCGACGGCGCCGTGTGGTTCGCCGAGGGGGCCGGCAACGCGGTCGGGCGGGCGAGCCTGGCCGACGGGCCCAACGGGCCGTACGTCCAGATCGAGGAGTTCCCGCTGACCAATGCGAGCAGCTATCCCGATCGCGTCACGCGCGGGCCCGACGGCTGGATGTGGTTCACCGAGCGCGACGGCCAGCGGATCGGCCGGATCGACCCCGCCTCGAAGGGGATCGTCGAGTTCCCGACGCCGGCCAACAGCCAGCCGGAGGGCATCACCAGCGGCCCGGACGGCGCGCTGTGGTTCGCCGAGGAGGGCGCGAACAAGATCGGCCGGATCACGACGAGCGGGGCGATCACCGAGTCCGACGTCCCCACGGCGAACGCCTCGCCGACCGGCATCGCCGCGGGACCCGACGGCGCACTGTGGTTCACCGAGCCCAACGCGGGCAAGGTGGGGCGGCTCGCGCCGGGCGGGGGGACCACGCCGCCGCCGACGGCGAAGGTCGTGCTGGCCACCCCGAAGCCGGTCGCCGGCCGTGTCCTCGCGCTCGACCCGACGCAGTCCGTCGCGGTCGGCGGGCCACTGAGCTCGATCAAGTGGGACCTCGACGGCTCCGGGCGCTTCGCCGGGAGCTGCCCGCCGTCCACGCCGGTGGCGTACAAGGCGTTCGAGACGCCGGGCTCCCACGTCATCGGCCTCAAGGTCACCGACCAGCGCGGCCAGGAGAGCACGACGCGCCTGACGGTCAACGTCAATCGACTCGCCGGGGTGCGGACCGCGCCGGCGCGATCCGCCGGCGGCAAGGTCAACGCCAACCCGTACGTCGCGCTGAAGCATTTCTGGTGCGGCGACCGGCGTGCGATCGCGGCCGCCGAGAAGATCTACCTGCCGAAGTTCTTCACGACGGACGTCCGGGCGGTCGGCATCGACGTCTCCCAGGGCGTCGTCCCCGACCCGCCGCGGCCGGGCGGCATCTCGATACTCGAGAAGGCGCTCGTCTCGCTGCGCGGCGGCGCCTCACCCCGCGGCGCGCTGTTCAAGCGCCTCTTCGCCCTCGACAACGACCAGCAGAACCCGCGTGACAACCGGATCACCTGGATGCAGAAGGGCGGCAAGACGATCGTGCGCGTCTACGCCTCCGCGATCCAGGCGCCGAACGGCAAGTCGGTCTCGAACGTGCAGATGAAGCTGTACGGCGTGAACGGCGGCCAGGACCTGCCGGGCAGCCCGCTGCTCTCGCAGACCGGCCCGCTGACCGTGCCGACCGGCCCGCCGTTCACGACGCACGCGATGCGGATCGGCTACAGCCCGGCCGACGGCACGCTTCCGGTGTTCACCTTCACGCTGCCCGACAGCTGGACGCAGGGCAACCTCGCCCTGCTCGCCGCGCCGACCCTCGTCGGCGCCCGGCTCGACGCCCAGTGCGACACGCTCGACTGCAAGCTCAACCAGCAGACCGGCTCGGGCCAGCTCCAGTTCAACAACACCGGTCTGTTCATCATCCGCTCGGTGGCCATGAAGCCGAGCGCCGATCCTCCGCTCGCGTCGCCCTCCAAGCTCTTCGACCAGGCCATCAACCTCTCGCCGGTCGCCGTGCTGCCCTCGCCCTACCAGGCGACGATCGACATCGACTCGATCACGAAGTGCAAGAAGGCGTCCGCGGCCGACAAGAGCTGCGACGACCCCAACGGCGCGGCGAGCGGGCTGATCGGCAACTGGTACAACGCGAACAAGGTCGCGCCGCTCTCGCTCATCAAGTCGATGACGATCGGCATCCACTCCGGGTACTCGCAGATCAACGGGTACTCGAGCTGGCCCGGGAAGTGCGACGAGAACGCGAACGGCGGGGCGATCTGCGAGACCGAGGACGTCCACCCCGTCTCCCAGGTCGACGCCGGTCGGCCGCTCACCTCCGTGGGTCACGAGATGTTCCACGACCTCGGGCGCCCGCACGCGGACAACAGCGCGTCAGGCTGCGGCGGCAACGGCGAGGGCAAGCCGGACTCGCGCGGCCACCTGCGCGGCATCGGGCTCGACCGCCACGCCGGCTCGGGCGGCTCGACCACGGAGCCCTACCGGATCCTCTCGCCGGATCTGCCGGGCCAGAAGAGCGAGCAGTACGACATCATGTCCTACTGCACGAACAACTACCCGGACGACGACTCCTGGCTCTCGCCGCACAACTGGGACACCGTCGCCGGCGACTGGATCTTCTTCCTCAAGCGCGCGACGGCGAGCGCCGCCCTCCGGACGCTCGCACGTCCCGCGGCCGGGCCGGGGCTGGACGTCAGCGGATACGCCGACGGGACCGGCACCCACCTCAGCCACGTCGCGCCGGCGGCCGGCGGGGCGGCCGCCTCGATCGCCGCGGCCCCGGCGAGCTCCGCCTTCCGGGCGGTCGCGCGCGGGACGGGCGGCGGCGTGGTCGGGTCGGTCCCGCTGTTCGTCACCTACGGCCACCTCGACGCCCGGCGACGCGGGCAGCCCTCGACGCCGTTCGCCTCCTTCCACGGCGTGGTGCCGGCGACCGGCGCCCAGCGGCTGGAGATCATCCGCGACGGCAGCCCGGCGACGGCGGCGAGCCGCAGCGCCCGCGCCCCGAGGGTCCGGCTCCTGGCGCCGCGGCGCGGGACGATCGGCCGCGGCCGCACGGTCGTCGTGCGCTGGCGCGCGACCGACGCCGACGGCGGCGCGCTGAGCGCCTACGTCGACTACTCGACCGACGGCGGGCGTCGCTGGCGCACCGTCTCGATCGGCCCCAACCGCGGCCGTGCGGTCCTCTCGAGCGGGCTCTTCACCGGGTCCCGTCGCGCGCGGGTGCGGGTGCGCGTGAACGACGGGTTCAACGAGACCGCGGGCGTCTCGGGGCCGCTGCGCGCGGTGGGGTCTCCGCCGGCGGTGACGATCGAGCCCTCCCGCCGGCGTCTGCGGATCCCGGCCGACGCGACGCTCGCGCTGCGCGGCCACGCCTTCGACGACGCGTTCCGCCTGCTGCGCGGCCGCAGCCTGCGCTGGGCCACCGGCCGCCGCGTGCTCGCCCGCGGCGAGGGCGTGGGCGTGAGCGGGCTGACGCCCGGCAGCCACGTCATCCGCCTCGTCGCCCGCGACCGCGCGGGGCGTGAGGGCAGCGCCGCGGTGCGCGTCCAGGTGACCGCCGTGCGGCCGTTCTTCGTTTCGCTCTCGGCACCGCGGCGGCTCGCCCGCGGCGCCCGTTCGGTGCGGCTGAAGCTCGCCACGAACGTCGCCTCCGTCCTGCGGGCCGGCGGGCGCCGGTACGCGCTCTCGCGCCGGGGCCGGACCGTCACGGTCCGGGTGAGGCCGGGGCGCGGAACGCTCGCGCTCGGCCTGCGGCTGAGCGCCGGCCGCAAGGCCGCGACGAAGACGCTGCGGATCCCGCGCTGAGGCGGGCCGCGGCCGTTCGCGCGCGGGTGTCCGGCGGACCTGATCTCCCGGGCGTCGTCGCCGCGGTCGCGGCGCGCGCGAGGTCCGCCACGTGGTGATCGGGGGTTCGCCGTTGGACTCGCCGGCCTGAGGAGGCCGGCGGCGCTACTCCGGCACGCGCCGCCGCACGCCCGAGAAGCGGTCGAAGTCCCGGTCGAAGGAGACGATGGTCGCGTCGTGCTCGAGCGCCAGCGCGGCGAGATGCGCGTCGTTGACCAGGTTCCCGGCCGTGCCGGCCTCGATCAGCAGGCCGGAGAGGAGCGCGAGGTGCCGCGGCGAGGGGTCGACCGTCATGGCGGCCGGGGCGCCCAGCCACCCTTCGACCGCGGACACCGCATCGGCCGGGCTCAACGGCCGGGGGAAGATCGAGGGGTGGGTCGCCAGGCGCAGGAAGGCGAGCAGCGCGATCCACGGGAAGCCGACCGTCTCGGCCCCGCCCAGCGCGGCGACCATCCAGCGGCGCGCGGCGCGGTGCCGGGGAGCGCCACGGTCGATCGCGTGCAGCAGCACGTTCGCGTCGACGAGGAGCATCGCGTCAGCTGCCGGTGGAGAGCCGGCGGGCGCGTTCCTCGTCCTCGAGCTCCCCGGCGAGCCGAAGCGCCTTGGTGACGTCGACGAGCGGCGGCCCCAGGTCGTGCGTGGGGCTCTCGATCTTGCGAGCCGGCACCCGGCCGGCCGCGCCGCCACGGATCGCGTCGTTCACCGCCTGCTTGAACGTGATGCCGCGCTCCTTCATGGCCCGCCTGAGCAACTGCTCCACATCGGGATCGAGCGTGATGGTCGTCCGCATCAGCGCGCATCATAGCATCATCGCCGATGATGTCATGATGCTCGTGCGACAGAGAGGGCGGCGGCCGGAGTGTCGCCGCCGCCCGCCCCGGGTGCCGCCCAGCGGCTTCCCGGGGGTCCGATTCGCGTCTGGGGCTAAGCGTCGTACTGGCCGGCGAGCTCCGCCATCTGGGGCTTGCCCTTGTGCCCGGCTGCTTGAAGGATCGGCGGGACCTCGGGGTCGGAGACGAAGTTCTGCCAGCCGGCCGCGTCCCAGTCGAAGAGCGCCCAGACGCGGTCGTCCTCGTTGGGATCGCGAAAGACGGTGCAACCCTTGGACCCGTGCTGCTTTCGCTTCTCGAGGCTCGTGGTTGAGAAGATCTTCAACCAGCGATCGACATCCTCGACCCTCGTCGTTGCCAGAATCACTCTCTCCTCCTCTGTCCGGGACGCGTCGCTCGTGCGAGTTCCGCCGACCCTACAGAACGCCGGGTTCCGCGTGGCAAACCGTTCCGGCGCATCGGGGGCATCCGGACCGGCGACGGGGGACGAGGCTCCTGCCGCCCTAGAGTGTCCCGCCGTGCCCCGGCTCCCGTCGCTTCCGCTGCTTCGCCAGCTCCGCGGCGATTCCCTGGGCCTGGGGCCCGCGGCCAGATCGCCCCGCTCCGCCGCGCTGCGCCCCCGCACGGAGTCGGCCGACCGGGTGGCGCGGTCGGTGTGCCCGTACTGCGCGGTGGGCTGCGGCCAGCGCGTGTACGTGCGCGACGGGCGCGTGACCCAGATCGAGGGCGACCCCGACTCCCCGGTGTCGCGCGGGCGGCTCTGCCCGAAGGGCGCGGCGTCGCTCGACCTCGTGACCCGCCCCGACCGGCTCACCCGGGTGCGCTACCGCGCCCCGGGCGCAACCGACTTCACCGATCTCGACCTCGACACCGCGATGGACATGATCGCCGACCGGGTCATCGCGGCTCGGCGCGAGGGCTGGCAGGACACCGACGAGCTCGGACGCCGGGTGAACCGGACGCTCGGCTTCGCCCACCTCGGCGGGGCGACGCTCGACAACGAGGAGAACTACCTCATCAAGAAGTTCTTCTCGGCCATGGGGGCGGTGGCGATCGAGAACCAGGCGCGCATATGACACTCCTCCACGGTCCCCGGTCTGGGGACCTCCTTCGGCCGGGGCGGCGCGACGACGTTCCCGCGTGACCTCGCGCGCAGCGACTGCATCCTCGTCATCGGCTCGAACATGGCCGAGAACCATCCCGTCGCCTTCCAGTGGGTGGTCGAGGCCAAGACGGCCGGCGCCCGCCTGATCCACGTCGATCCGCGGTTCACGCGCACCAGCGCGCTGGCCGACCTCCACGTGCCGCTGCGCGCCGGGACCGACATCGCGTTCCTCGGCGGGCTCATCCGCGAGGTGATCGAGCGCGACGCGATCTTCCGCGACTACGTCGTGCCCTACACCAACGCCGCCACGATCCTCCGCGAGGACTACCTGGACACCGACGAGCTCGACGGTCGGTTCTCCGGCTTCGACGCGGCGCGGGGGGGCTACGACCCCGCGTCCTGGGCCTACCGGGGCGGCCGCGTAACCCCGGCCGTCGGCGACCGCACGGCCGGCGGCGCCGTCGGGGAGCAGGCCCACGGGGCGCACGCCGCCGACCTCCGCGGAGACGGCGAGCGCGACGACACGCTGCGGCATCCCCGTTGCGTCTACCAGGTGCTCCGCCGCCACTTCGCCCGCTACACGCCGGAGATGGTCGAGGAGGTCTGCGGGGTCCCGCGCGAGCGCCTGCTCGCGGTCGCCGACGCGCTGATCGCCAACAGCGGGCCCGAGCGCACGAGCGCGATCGCCTACGCCGTCGGGTGGACGCAGCACACGACCGGGGTCCAGAACGTGCGCGCGGCGTCGATCCTCCAGCTCCTGCTCGGGAACGTCGGCCGCCCGGGCGGCGGGATCATGGCGCTGCGGGGACACGCGTCGATCCAGGGCTCGACCGACATCCCGACCCTCTACAACATCCTCCCGGGCTACCTGCCGATGCCGCCCGCCCGCGACGACGGCGAGGACACCCTCGCCCGCTACCTCGACGAGAACCGCCCCGAGGCGGGCTTCTGGCACGGGGTCGACGCCTACGCCATCTCGCTGCTCACGGCGTGGTGGGGCGAGAGCGCGACCGCGGAGAACGACTACGGCTTCGGCCATCTGCCGCGGATCGGCGCCGACCACTCCCACTACCGCACGACGCTCGAGATGCTCGACGGGAAGGTGCGCGGGTTCTTCGTGATGGGCGAGAACCCGCTCGTCGGGACCGCGAACTCCCGCCTGCACCGCCTCGCCTTCTCGCAGCTCGACTGGATGGTCGTCCGCGACATGGGCGAGATCGAGGCGGCCACCTGGTGGCGCGACGGGGCCGAGGTGCAGGACGGCGAGACCCGGCCCGAGGACATCGGCACCGAGGTCTTCCTCATGCCCGCCGCGGCGCACACCGAGAAGGCCGGGACGTTCACGAACACCGAGCGGCTGCTCCAGTGGCGCGAGCAGGCCGTCGAGCCCCCGGGCGACGCGCGCTCGGAGCTCTGGTTCATGGTCCATCTCGGGCGGCGCGTGCGGGAGCGGCTCGCCGGCTCCGAGGACCCGCGCGACCGCGCCGTGCTCGACCTCACGTGGGACTACCCGCTCCACGGCCCGCGGCGGGAGCCCGACCCCGAGGACGTGCTGCGGGAGATCGGCGGCGTCGACGCCGAGGGCCGGCCGCTCGACGGCTACGCGCAGCTCGAGGCCGACGGCTCCACCGCGTGCGGCTGCTGGATCTACTCCGGCGTCACCGCCGGCGGCGTGAACCGGGCGGCCCGGCGCCGCCCGGGGGCGGAGCAGGGCCACGCGGCGCCCGAGTGGGGCTGGGCGTGGCCGATGAACCGCCGGATCCTCTACAACCGCGCGTCGGCCGCGCCGGACGGAAGCCCGTGGTCCGAGCGCAAGCGCTGGGTCTGGTGGGACGCCCCCGCCGGGACGTGGACCGGAGAGGACGAGGTCGACTTCCCGCTCGGCACGGCGCCCGGCCACCGTCCGCCCGACGACGCCACCGGGCCCGAGGCGCTGGCCGGCGACGACCCGTTCATCATGCAGGCGGACGGGAAGGGGTGGCTCTTCGCCCCGAGCGGGCTCGTCGACGGGCCGCTCCCGGCGCACTACGAGCCCGAGGAGTCGCCGGTCCCCAACGCGCTCTATCCCCAGCGGCGCAATCCCGTGCGCCGCACGGCCGCGCGCCCGGACAACGCCTACCACCCCTCGGGCGGGCACGCCGGCGCCGAGGTCTTCCCCTTCGTCTTCACGACCTACCGCCTGACCGAGCACCACGCCGCCGGCGGCATGTCGCGCTGGCTCCCGCGCCTGGCCGAGCTCCAGCCGGAGATGTTCGTCGAGGTCTCCCCCGCGCTCGCGCGCGAGCGCGGGCTCGAGAACGCGGGGTGGGCGACGATCGTCACGGCGCGCGGCGCGATCGAGGCGCGGGTCCTCGTCACCGAGCGCATGGCGCCGCTGCGGATCGGTCGGCGCACGGTGCACCAGGTCGGCCTGCCCTTCCACTGGGGCTCGGCGGGCGTCGCCCGCGGCGATCCCGCGAACGAGCTGCTCTCGATCGTCACGGACCCGAACGTGCACATCGGCGAGTACAAGGCCGCGACCTGCGACGTCGTCGCCGGCCGGCGCCCGCGCGGACCGGGGCGGCGGGCGCTCGTGGAGGCCTATCGCCGGCGGGCCGGGATCGCGGACGACGGGCACGGCGGCGGCGAGCCGTGAGCGCGCCCGAGCTCCCGCTGACGCGGTGGTACGGCGAGGAGGCGCGGCCGCGCGTGGGCTTCTTCACCGACACGAGCGTCTGCATCGGGTGCAAGGCGTGCGAGGTGGCCTGCAAGACGTGGAACGACGTGCCGGAGGACGGGCTCGAGTTCACCGGGGAGTCCTACGACAACACCGGCGCGCTGGGGGCGAGCACGTGGCGCCACGTCGCCTTCGTCGAGCGGCCGGCCGACGACGTCGACGGTCCGGAGGGCATGCGCTGGCTCATGTCCTCCGACGTGTGCAAGCACTGCACCGGCGCCGCGTGCCTGGAGGTGTGCCCGACCGGCGCGCTGTTCCGCACCGAGTTCGGGACCGTGGTGGTCCAGCCCGACGTGTGCAACGGGTGCGGCTACTGCGTGCCGGCCTGCCCGTTCGGCGTCATCGACCGCCGCGAGGAGGACGGGCGCGCCTTCAAGTGCACGCTCTGCTACGACCGGCTCAAGGGCGGCCTCGAGCCGGCGTGCGCGACGGCCTGCCCGACCGACTCGATCCAGTTCGGCGTGCTCGACGAGCTGCGCGAGACGGCACGGGGACGGGTGGAGACGCTGCACGCGGAGGGCGTCGCCGAGGCGCGGCTCTACGGCGAGGATCCCGGCGACGGCGTCGGCGGCGCCGGCGCGTTCTTCCTCCTGCTCGACGCCCCGGAGGTGTACGGGCTGCCGCCCGACCCCGTCTCCGCCACCCGCCACCTCGCCGAGGAGTGGACCGCGGCGGGCGCGGCGGCGCTGGCCCTCGCCGCCGGGCTCGCGGCGACGGTGCTCGCCGGGAGGCGGGGGCGGTGAGCACGGCCGCGTGGGAGGGCGCCGCCCGGGCGCCGCCGGGGACGGGGCGCCGGCCTCCTATCACGGCCGCCCCGTCCTAAAGGCGCCGGTGTGGACGTGGGAGGTGCCGGCGTACTTCTTCGCCGGCGGCCTCGCCGGCGCGTCGGCCGGCCTCGCCTTCGCGGCGGGACACGCCGGGCACGACGTTCTCGCCCGTCGCACGTGGCCGGTCGCGCTCGGCGCGTTGTCGGCCAGCCCCGCCCTGCTGATCTCCGACCTCGGCCGGCCGGAGCGCTTCCTCAACATGCTGCGCCTGGTCAAGCCGACGTCCCCGATGAGCGTCGGCTCGTGGATCCTCACCGCCGGCGGCGCGGCGACCGCCGCGGCGACGGTGCTCGACCGCACCGGCCGCCTGCCGCGCTTCGGCCCGGCGGCGCAGGGGGCGGCGGCGCTCTTCGGGCTGCCGCTGACGACCTACACCGCGGTGCTCGTCGCGAACACCGCGGTCCCCGCGTGGCACGAGGCGCGGCGGACCCTGCCCTTCGCCTTCGCCGCCGGCGCGGCGGCCTCCGCCGGGCGGCGCCGCGGCGATCGTCACGCCGGCCGCCGACGCGGCCCCCGCGCGGCGCCTCGGCGTGGCCGCCGCCGTGGCGGAGCTCGTGGCGACCGAGGCGATGGTGCGCGGACTCGGCGCTCACGGTGGGCGCGCCCTACCGCGAGGGAGCCGCGGGACGCCTCGCGCGGACCGCGCGGGCGCTCACGGCGGGGGGAGCGACGGCGCTCGCGCTCGCCGGGCGCCGGCGCGCGGGCGCCGCCGCCGGCGGCGCGCTGCTGCTCGGCGGCTCGCTGGCCATGCGCTGGTCGGTGATGGCGGCCGGGCGCCAGTCGGCCGCCGACCCGGCGGCGGTGGTCGGGCCGCAGCGGGCGCGGGCGCGAAGCCTCAGCCCCGGCCGGGCTCGCCGCCGCGGGCCTTGAGGATGTCGCGGATGTCGGCCAGCAGGTCCGCCTCGCTCTCGGGCTCCTCCTCGAGCGCGCCGCGTCGCCGCTGGATCGCGTTGACCGGCTTCACCACGAAGAAGAACACGGCCGCGGCGATCGAGACGAAGGCGATCAGCGCGTTGAGGAACGAGCCGTAGCGGAACACGGAGTCGTTGATCGTGAAGGTGAGGTTCGAGAAGTCGGCCTTGCCGGGCCGTCGCGCTACGCTGCCGCCGTGGAGCTCCACCCCGGCGAGAGGGTCGTGTTCGAGGGCCACCCGTCGTGGCGGTCGATCATGGCCTTCTACCTCAAGGGGCTCGTGGCGCTGGTCGCGGTGGCGGCCGTGGCCGCGCTCGTCACGGCGATCGGCGGCGGCGTGAACGTGCCGGTCGTGGTCCTCGCGGCGCTCGTCGCGTTCGGCGTCGTGGTCCTCGCCGGCTTCGTGATCCGGGTGACCACGACGTACACGATCACCGACCAGCGGCTCCACATCCGCCGGGGGATCCTGGCCAAGCGGGAGCAGCAGACCCGTCTCGAGCGGGTGCAGAACGTCAACACGGCGCAGTCCGCCGTCGACCGTCTCCTGCGCGTCGGCCGGGTGGAGTTCGACACCGCGGGGTCCGACGACTTCGAGTTCGCCTTCGTCGGGGTCAACGACCCGAGCGCCGTCGTCGCGGCGGTGGAACGCGCCCAGCGCGCGCAGGAGGCGACCGCCCACGGCGCCGCTCCGGGCGCTCCGGGTGCCGCGGCGGCCCCGACGGGCGTGCCGCCGGCCGCACCCCCGCGGCCCTCCGGCGACGGCCTCTGAGATGCCCGATCCCATGACCGCGCGCACGGCCGCGGGGTCGCCCGGCTAGGCGTGCCGGGTCGCACCTCCCCCCTGCTCGCGGAGCTCCGGCGCCGCGCCGGCGCGCGCCGGGCCGCGGTCGGCGGCGCTCCGCCGCCGGACCCCGGACTCTCGCGTCGCGAGGTCCTGGCCCGCGCGGGTGCGCTCGGGGGCGCCGCGGTGCTGGCCGCCCCGGCGGCGACCATCGCCCGTCGCGCGACGGCCCACGACGCCCGCGTCGTGGTCGTCGGCGCGGGCCTCGCCGGCCTCGCGTGCGCCCACCGCCTCGCGCGGCGCGGCGTCCACGTGACCGTGTTCGAGGCGCGCGAGAGGGTGGGCGGCCGGTGCTGGACCGCGCGCGGCTTCGCCGACGGGCAGGTCGCGGAGCACGGCGGCGAGTTCATCGACACGCGGCACGTGCACATCCGCCGCCTCGCGCGCGAGTTCGGCCTCCGCCTCGAGGATCGCTTCGCCGCGGAGGACGCGCGGCCGAGCGAGCACAGCGTGCTCTGGCTCGACGGCGCGGTGCGCGACAGCGCCGCGATCCACCGGCCGTTCGCCGGCCTGCTCGCGCGCCTCGAGGCCGAGGCGAAGCGCATCGGCGACTACCGCGCCGGCCGGGCCGGGCGGGCGGCGCGCGCGTTCGACGAGATGACGGTCGCCGACTGGCTCGACGCGCACGTCCCGGGCGGCTCCCGATCGCTGCTCGGGCAGGCGATCGGCTCGACACAGGTGAGCTTCTTCGGGCTCGACGTCGATCGCCTGAGCGCGATCAACCTCATCGAGGCGTTCGTCGTGCCGTACGAGGGTGCTGACGAGCGCTACCAGCTGCGCGGCGGCAACGACGTGATCCCCGCCCGCCTCGCCGCCGGACTGCCGCGCGGCAGCGTGCGGCTCGGCGCCCCGCTGCTCGCGCTGCGCCGCCGCGGCGACGCCTACGGCCTTCGCTTCCGCGGCGTGCGCGGCGAGGTGCGCGCCGACCGCGTCGTCCTCGCCCTGCCGTTCACCGCGCTGCGTCGCGTCGACCTCGCCGGCGCGGGGCTGAGCACGGGGCGCCTGCGCGCGATCCGCGAGCTCGGCATGGGAACGAACGCCAAGCTGCTGGTGCAGTTCCGCGACCGACCCGGCACCTACGGCGGCTGGAACGGCGACCTCTCGAGCGACGACCCCGTCGGGTCGGCGTGGGAGAGCTCCCTGACCCAGCCCGGCCGCTCCGGGCTGGTCACCGTCTTCACCGGCGGGCGCGCCGGCACGCGCTACCCCGCCGCGCGCGCCCACGCGCGGGCTCCGGCCGGCGTCGTCGCCGCGGAGCTCCGCCGGCTCGAGCGCTTCGCGCCCGGCGCGCGCGAGGGCTACAACGGCCGGGCCTGGCTCGACTCGTGGGTGGACGACCCGTGGGCCCGCGGCTCCTACGCGGCGTTCCTCCCCGGTCAGTACACCCGCTGGTGGGGATCGCTCGGCCGGCGCGAGGGCCGCCTGCACTTCGCGGGCGAGCACACCTCGACCCACAGCCAGGGCTACCTCAACGGCGGGGTGGAGAGCGGCGAGCGTGCGGCCCGCGAGGTGCTGCGGGCCCTCGGGCGCTGAGCGCCGGAGGCTCGGCGGGCTCGGGCGCCAAGCGTCGAGGGCCGGAGTCTCAGCGGCGCTTCGTCGCGGGTCGGCGACGCGCCCGGTGCTTCGCCCGCACTCGCGGCTTGCTCACGGTGAACCGCACCGTGGCGGTCCGCGAGCGGTTGCCGGCCGCGTCGGTGGCCACGAGCGCCAGGCGGTAGCGGCCCGGCTTGACCCCTCGCAGGCCGACGCGGACCGTGGAGCGCCCGCGCCTGGCCGAGAGCGCGACGCGCTTGACCCGCCGCGCGAGCGTGCAGCGTCGCCCGCGGCGCGCGCGCGTGCGGCAGCGCCGGCCGACCCGGCGGCCACGCACGCTCCCGATGACGCTGCCGCTCAGCCGCGCGGCCTCGGAGAGCGAGACCCGCAGCGAGAGCCCTCGCGCGGCGCTCGCCGCGCGCGCGGCGAGCGCGATCCGCAGGATCGGCCGGGTGCGATCGCGCACCGGGGCGGGCGGACAGGTGAACCCGTGCACCTCGAAGGCGCCCCGGTCGAGCCGCCCGCCCGGGCACGCCGTCACCGCCGCGGCGGCCACGCGGCCCTGACCCTCGAGGTCGGTGGCCGACTGCCCGGGCGCGAGGCCGGCGGGGTCTCCGCTGTCGATCGCCGGCGATCCCGCGCGCAGGTGGTAGTCCCAGCCGCCGGCGGCGGTCTCACCGGCGGTGAGCGACTCCGGCTGGGTCGTGGTGTTCCCGGCCACCCCGGCGGTGCAGCCGACGCCGTTCGCCCGGCCGAGCGAGGGTGCCGGCACGTCGGTGTAGGCGCAGGCGATCGTGGGTGCGCCGACGTCGCCGGCCTTGATGATCCCGGGCGCGTCGAACAGCAGCGAGCTGTACACCGCCACCCGTGGCGACCCGCCCTTCGTCACCGCGATCCGCACGGCGTCGTGGCCCGCGACGGTGTCGTCGAGACCGGGGTCGAGCGTGTCGATCGTGGTGTTGCGCACCGTCACGGTCTCGTTGGCCGCCTGCGTGCCCTCGGTCACCGCCACGCCGGCGGCGCCCCCGGTGAGCAGCAGCGAGTCGAGCGTGACCGCCGCGGCCGGCGCGAGGTCGGAGTGCACCTCGACGAGCGCGCCGTCCCCGGAGGGCGGCGCCGTGACCCGGTCGCGTACGACGGCGGCGCCGGCGCCCAGGCGGACGACGCCGGTGCTCGGTCCGACCGTGTTGCGCAGGGTGCTGTCGGCGATGGTCAACACCGGGCTGTCGTCGCGCTGCAGCAGCGCGGGGTCGTCCGCGGCCTGGGCCTCCAGATCGCCCCCGAGCACGGTGACGCCGGGTGCGGCGACGACCACCGCCGCCGAACCGCTCGGGCGGGCGACCGCGCGCAGGTTGCGAAGCGTCGAGCCGAAGCCCGCGACCTGGATCGCGGGCGCGTTGCCCGACTTCGACTCCACCTCGACCCCTTCGACCACGACCCGCGCCTGGCCGATCGTCACGACGCCGCCGGAGCCGCCGCCCGACTGGGTGATCTTCGGCCGGGTGGCCGCCCCGACCCCGGTGAGCAGGAGGCCGTCGAGGCGAGGGTCGCCCGCGATCGCCGGGTTCTCGGTGTAGGTCCCGGCCGCGAGGTGGATCGCGTGCGGCCCGGCGGCGCTCGCCTTGGCCCGGGCGATCGCCCCGGCGATCGTCTTGCACGGGGCGGCCGGGCTCGTACACGGGTTCGCGTCGCTCGCGCCGGTCTTCGCGGCGTAGAAGTCCGCGGCCGGCGCGCCCGCCGGGAGCAGGGCGGATCCGGCCAGGGCGAGACAGGCGGCGACCGCGGCGCGCATGACCGGCGACGGTAGGAGGCGCGACGGCGCGTGACAACACGACTGGACGGACGGGCGAACCATGCTCAGCGTCGGCGACCGCGAGCGCGAACGACGACGAAGTCCAGCCGCACCGGCCGGGAGCGGTTGCCCGCGTCGTCCTCGGCGACGAGGGTGAGCCGGTAGCGGCCGGGGACCAGGCGGCGGGTGCCGAGGGGCGCGCGGGCCGGGCCGGCTCCGGCGGCGAAGTACACCCCGCCGGCCCACCGCGCCCGGACGCAGCGGCGTCCCCGGCGCGCGCCGGGCCGGCACGCCCGGCCCACGCGACGCCCGGCCTCGCGGCGGGTCACGCGCCCCGTGACGCGGGCCGACTCCGACAGCCGAACCCGGATCGTCCCGATGCCCCCGCGGCGCAGGCGGCGTGCGGCGAGTCGCGCGCGGAACCAGGGCGCCACGCGATCCTCGGGCGCGGTGCCCTGCGGGTCCTCGCCGCCCCCGGCGCCGCCGCCCGGGTCGGCGGGCGGCGTGCCCGCGCCCGGCCCGCCTCCGGGGTCGGCGCACGAGAAGCCGTGGAACTCGTAGGCGCCCCGGTCGAGCCGCCCGGACGGACACGTCGCACCGCCGCCGGCGAGGATCCGGGCGAAGCCCTCCAGGTCCGCCGTCGACTGATCCGCCGCGAGACCGGCGGGATCGGCCGAGTCGATGGCGGGCGAGGCCGGGCGCAGGCGATGGTCCCAGGCGACCCCGGGCACCCCGCCGAGGAAGAGCGCGACCGGCGCCGAGCTCGTGTTGCCGGACGTCCCCGCGTCGCAGGACACGCCGGCGGCCCGCGCCGCCGCCGGGGCCGGCACGTCCGAGTAGCGGCAGTCGATCGACGGCGTGCCGGTGCCGACCGTCCCGGGCGGGTCGACCAGGATCCCGTTCGTCGCGGTCACCGTCGGCGCGCTTCCCCCGTCGACGAGGGTGATCCGGATGGCGTCACCGCCGGCCGGCCCGTCATCGACGCCGGGCGCGCCGGCGTCCAGCGTGCTGTTGCGGACGAGGACCCGCTGCCCGGCGGGCACGCCGGCGCGGTCGGCGATCCCCACCGCGGCGCTGCCGCCGAGCAGCAGCGAGCTGTCGAAGATCACCGTGTGCGTCGGGGTCGCCGAGCTCAGCGCGACGGCCGGCCGCGGGGACGCGGACGGGGCGAGGACCTGCGAGCGCCGGAGCTCGGCGGCGGCCGCGAGGACCGCGCCGGGCACCGTCGGCGCGACTGTCGCCGACTGCCGCAGGGTCGAGTCGGCCACGGCGAGCCCGGTCGCCGCCTCGTCGGCCAGGAGCGCGGGCGCACCGGCCACCCGCGACTCCAGATCGGAGCGCGCGACGGTCACGGCGGGGGCGCGGACCTCGAGCGCCGGGCCGCCCTGGGTCACGAGCCCCTGGCGGGTGAGGACGTGCACCCCGCGCAGCACGGTCCCACCGGGTCCCGAGATCGCGATCGCGGCCCGGTCGTCCGCCGAGGCCTCGACGTCGAGGGCGTCGAGCGTGACGTCGCGGGCGGCGATCGCCATCACCGCGCGCGGCTGCCCGGTGTCCTGGGCGACGATCGCCCGGCCGCCCGCCCCGGCGCTCGTCACGGTGAGTCCGTCGAGGTTGGGATCCGCGGGGATCGCGGGGCTGTCGACGAAGGTGCCCGCGGCCACGCGGACGAGATGCGGCCCGGTGCCGGCCGCGCGGGCCCGGGCGACGGCGCCGGACAGCGTGGCGCACGCCTTCACGCCGACGTCCGTGCACGCGCCCGCGTCCGACCCAGCCGGGTCGACGAAGAACGTCGCCCCGATGGCGGCATCGGGGACCACGCCGAGGGCAATCAGCGCGGCCGGCAGGGCGAGCGCGTGGCGCATGGGGGGCCTCGACGCTCCCATCGGTCGCGTCCCGGCCGGCCGCGAGCCATTTCCCCTGCAAACGACGAACGTTCGACACCGCGAGCGCCGACGCGGCGCACGCACCGCGTGGCACGGGTTAGGCTGGCGCCGTCTCGAACGGACGAGGAGGAGACATGGGTCGCACCACGTCGTGGCGGCGCCGGGTCGCCGCATCGCTGTCCCTGGTCGCGCCGGTCGTCGCCCTGCTCGCGCTCGCTCCGGGCGCGTCGGCCTGGCGCCACGAGCGCTCGCTGGCGCTCACGGCCCCGAGCCAGCGCGCGATCCTCGGCGCGGGCGGCGTGCGCGTGCGCGTCCGGGCCGCCCACCGGCGCCTCGTCCGCGTCCGCGTGCGCCTGCGCCACCGCGGCCTCGTCGCCGCCGGCCTCGTCCGCGTGCGGCACGCGGAGGGCCACGCGACCCTGCCCCTCACGCCGCGGGGCCGCGACCGCATCGCCGCCTGCGGGCCCGCGGTGCTCGTGGCCAGCGGCGGCGGCGCGCGCGACGCCGACCCGCTCTACCTGGACAGCGCGCGCTGCCGCGCGCAGGCGCCCGTGATCGACGTCACGGCGGGCTGCGATCCGCTCGACGGATCCGACTGCCTCCATCCCTTCCCCAACGACCTCTTCACCGTCCGGGACCCGGGGACCGACACCGGCCGCCGCCTCGCCCTGCGCGAGGACGCGATGCCGACGAACAACGTCGGCAAGCACATCGACCCCACGGACATCGACCGCTTCGACGGGTTCAGCCCGGGCAACCTCATCGTCACCCACGTGCCCGGGCTCGACAACCCGCAGGCCTTCGCGCGGACCGGGCTCGTGCCGATCACCGACATGGCCCGCGCCTACGACCGCCGCCAGCCGGCCGTGCTGATCGACGCGGAGACCGGGAGACGGCAGCTCATCTGGGCGGAGCTCGACAGCCTCGCCGCCAAGCCGGAGGACGTGAACCTCATCCTGCGCCCGGGCCGGAACCTGCGCGAAGGTCACCGCTTCATCGTCGCCCTGCGCCGTCTGCGCGACGCCGACGGCAGGCTCCTGCAGCCCGGGACCGCCTTCCGTCTCTACCGCGACCGGGTCGTCGGCGACCAACCGGAGATCGAGGCCCGCCGCGCGCACATGGAGGACGTCTTCGCCCGCCTCCGCCGGGCGGGCGTGCGCCGCGACGACCTCTACCTCGCGTGGGACTTCACCGTGGCGAGCCGCCGCAGCCTCTCGTCACGGATGCTGAAGATCCGCGACGACGCCTTCGCGCAGCTCGGCGACACGAACCTCGCCGACCGGAAGGTCACGGGCCGCGCGCCGAAGTTCGCGATCACGAAGGTCACGGACTGGGCGCCGTGCGGGAACGACGGCTGCCAGGCCGGAGAGGACCCGGACATCCGCCGCCGGGTCGAGGGGACGGTCGAGGTCCCGTGCTACCTCGACCAGCCCGGCTGCCCGCCCGGCGCGAAGTTCGCGCTCGGGCCGGACGGCCTGCCGACGCGCACCCCGGGGAACGTGATGGAGGCGCGCTTCGTCTGCAACGTGCCCCGGTCCGTCGTGCAGGACGGGGCGGTGCGGAAGCTGCGCCCGGCGCTCTACGGCCACGGCCTGCTCGGCGACGCCTTCGAGGTGAACAGCCGCAACGTGCGCCAGCTCGGCAACGAGAACGGCGTGCTGGTCTGCGCCTCGGACTGGAGCGGGATGTCCGAGGAGGACGTCCCGAACGTGGCCGGGATCCTGTTCGACCTCTCGAAGTTCCCGAGCCTCGCGGATCGCAACCAGCAGGGGTTCCTCAACTTCCTCTACCTCGGTCGCGCCCTGTCCCATCCGCAGGGGCTCGTGACCGCACCGGAGCTGCAGGTCGACGGGCAGCCGATCGTCGACACCACCCAGCTCGGCTACTACGGCAACAGCCAGGGCGGGATCATGGGCGGCGCGCTCACCGCGCTGGCCCCGGACTTCACCCGCTCGGTGCTCTACGTGCCGGGGATGAACTACTCGACGCTGCTCACCCGGAGCGTCGACTTCTCCGACTACGCGACGTTCCTCTACTACGCCTATCGCGACGAGGGGCAGCGCCCGCTGACGTTCGCCCTCATGCAGCTCATGTGGGACCGCGGCGAGCCGAACGGCTACGCCGCCCACATGACGAGCGACCCGCTGCCGAACACGCCGAGGCACACGGTCCTGATCGAGATGAGCTACGGCGATCACCAGGTGGCGAACGTGACCACCGAGGTGGAGGCGCGGACGATCGGCGCGAAGGTCCGGCGGCCCTCGCTCGACCCCGGGCGCGCCCCGGAGGTGACCGACCAGTTCGGCATCCCGACGCTCGGCGGCCTGCCGCTGAGCCGCGGCAACGCCTTCATCGCCTGGGACATCGGCCCGCTGCGGACCGAGAACGGGGAGCAGAAGGGCACGCCCTCGCCGCCGAGCACGAACACGCCGCCGGCGATCGGCGTCGACCCGCACGACCTCGTGATCGAGTCCGAGGCCCGGATCCGGCGCCAGATCGCCGAGTTCATGCGGCCGGGCGGGCAGCTGATCGAGGTCTGCGGCGCGAAGCCGTGCTACGCCGCGGGGTGGACGGGCGCGCCGTGAGCAACCTCGCGGGGAACCTGACCGCGACGGCGGCGGCCCACGGTGGGCGCCCGGCGATCCGGCTCGGCGAGACGGACACCGCCTACGCCGACCTCGACGCCGCCACCGCCCGGCTCGCCGGCCTGCTGCGCGAGCGCGGGGTCGGCGTCGGCGACCGCGTCGGGATCATGCTGCCGAACGTCCCGGCCTTCCCCGTCGTCTACTACGGGGTGCTGCGCGCCGGCGGCGTCGTCGTCCCGATGAACCCGCTGCTGAAGGAGCGCGAGGTCGCCTTCTACCTCGGCGACCCCGAGGCGAAGCTCGTCTTCGCCTGGCACGACTTCGCGGAGGCCGCCGAGGCCGGGGCGGCCGACGTCGGCGCGGGCTGCGTGCTCGTCGCGCCCGCGGAGTTCGAGGCGCTGGTCGCGGCCGCGGCGCCGGCGCCCGAGGTCGTCGATCGCGACGACGGGGACACCGCCGTCATCCTCTACACCTCCGGGACGACCGGGAAGCCGAAGGGCGCGGAGCTCACCCACGCGAACCTCGGCCGCAACGTCGAGGCGGCGATCGGCCTGTTCGGGCTCAGCGAGGACGAGGTCGTCCTCGGGGCGCTGCCGCTCTTCCACTCCTTCGGCCAGACGTGCGGACTCAACGCCGCCGTCGCCACCGGCGCGTGCCTGACGCTCATTCCGCGCTTCGACGCCGGCGTGGCGCTGGCGACGATCGAGCGCGACCGGGTCACCGTGTTCGAGGGCGTGCCGACGATGTACGCCGCGATGCTCAACCACCCCGAGCGCGAACGCTTCGACACCTCGTGCCTCCGCGTCTGCGCCTCCGGCGGCGCCGCGATGCCGGTCGAGGTCCTGCGGGCCTTCGAGACGGCGTTCGACTGCCGGATCCTCGAGGGCTACGGGCTCTCGGAGACCTCGCCGGTGGCCTCGTTCAACCACCCCGACCGCGAGCGCAAGCCGGGCTCGATCGGCACCCCGATCGCGGGCGTCGAGATGAAGGTCGTCGATGCGGACGGCGCCGACCTCCCGGCCGGCGAGGTCGGCGAGATCCTGATCCGCGGGCACAACGTCATGAAGGGCTACTGGAACCGGCCCGAGGCGACCGCCGAGGCGGTGACCGGCGAGGGCTGGCTCCACACCGGCGACATGGCGCGGGTCGACGACGAGGGGTACTTCTTCATCGTCGACCGCAAGAAGGACCTCATCATCCGGGGCGGCTTCAACGTGTACCCGCGCGAGATCGAGGAGGTGCTCTACGAGCATCCGGCGGTGCTCGAGGCCGCCGTGATCGGCGTGCCCCACCGGGAGCTCGGCGAGGAGGTCGCCGCCGCCGTCGCCCTCCGGCCGGACGCGACGATCACCGCCGACGAGCTGCGCGCGTGGGTGAAGGACCAGGTCGCGGCCTACAAGTACCCGCGTCGGGTGTGGTTCGTCGACGAGCTGCCCAAGGGACCCACGGGCAAGATCCTCAAGCGGGAGATCGAGCGGCCGGCGGCCGCAACCTAGGCCGCGCGCCCGTGTTGCGAAGGTACCGGGACTCGCCGCGCGTCGCGCGGCACGGTCGGACTCGAGGAGCAGCCTTGCGGAACCGCATGATCGCCGTCATCGCCCTGTCGGCGCTCGCCGCCCTCGCGGCGGGGATGACGGTCGGCAGCGCCGGCGCCGACGACGGCGGGAACCCACCCGCGGCCGGCGGGGCGGCCGCGCGCCCGAACGTCCTCGTCCTCATGACCGACGACCAGACGATGGAGTCGATGAAGGTGCTCCCGCGCGTCCGGCACCTGATCGGCGACGCGGGCGTGACGTTCACCAACAGCTTCGCCAGCTATCCGCTGTGCTGCCCCTCGCGCAGCACCTTCCTCACCGGCCAGTACGCGCACAACCACGGCGTGCGCGGCAACAGGCCGCCGTTCGGGGGCTATGGCCGCTTCCGCGGCGCCGACCGCACCGTCCCGGTCGCGCTCCAGCGCGCCGGCTACCGGACGATCCACATCGGGAAGTACCTCAACGGCTACGGCCGCGACGTGCCGGCGACCGTGCCGCCCGGCTGGACCGACTGGCGCGGCTCGATCGACCCGTCGACCTACCGCTACTGGAACTACACCCTGAACGTGAACGGGAAGCGGCGAACCTACGGGACCGCCGACGCCGACTACCAGACCGACGTCTACGCCGGCCTCGCCGACGGCGTGATCCGCCGCGAGGCACGCATCGGCGGGCCGTTCTACCTCAGCGTCGCCTTCCTCGCCCCGCACTCGGGCCTGGGGCGGAACGGGACGGGCTCCAACGGGCAGGCCGAGGAGGACGCCGCCGGCAACACCGGGCAGCCGCTCACGCAGCGCCAGCGCCGGCAGCGGCGGCGGGTCGCCGCGATCGGGCTCCCCGCCCCCGCGCCGCGCCATGCCGGCGCCTTCGCCGGCGTGCCGCTCCCGCGTCCGCCGAGCTTCGACGAGGCCGACATGTCCGACAAGCCCGCGGTCTTCCGCGCCCAGCCGCGCTTCACGCCGGCGGTGACGAACCGCATCGCCCGGAGCTGGCGCGCGCGCCGCGCGACGTTGCTCGCCGTCGACGACGCCGTCCGGCGCATCCACGAGGCGCTCCGCGTCAGCGGGCAGCTGCGCAACACCGTCATCGTCTTCACCTCGGACAACGGGTTCTTCCACGGCGAGCACCGCCGGCCGAACGGCAAGGTGCTCGTCTACGAGCCCTCCGTCCGGGTCCCGCTCCTCCTGGCCGGCCCGGGGATCCCCCGCGGGCAGCGGCGCGGCGCGCTGGTGGCCAACGTCGACCTCGCCGCGACGATCCTCGACGCCGCGCGCGCCCGGCCGCCGCGCCGGCTCGACGGACGCTCGCTCCTGCCGATCGCGCGCAATGCCCGACTGCGGACCCACCGCGACCTGCTGCTCGAGACCGGGGCCGGTGCCGCCCGCGCGAACTACTCGGCGGTCCGCACGCCGCGCTTCAAGTACGTCGAGTACTCGACCGGCGAGCAGGAGCTCTACGACCTGGTGCGCGACCCCTTCGAGCTGCGCAGCCGCCATCGCGACCCGGCCTACGCGAAGATCCGCGCCGAGCTCCGCCGCCGCCTGCGGGTGCTCCAGCGCTGCGCCGGCCGGAGCTGTCAGACCCGGCCGCGCGGCGGCCGGCGGCTCCCGGGCGACGACTGACCGCGCCGCTCAGCCGGCGGGCCCGCGGCCGTAGGCCGAGAGCGGGCAGTCGGTGAAGGTGAAGCCGGTCGACCAGGTCCCGGGCAGCGCGGTCAGCGACGACGAGGCGCTCGATTCGCTGCGGCAGCCGCCGGAGCGGTCGCGGAACCTCACCGTCCCGCCCTGGGATCCGAGGATGGCGATCCAGTAGGTCGTCCCCGCCGTGACGGTGGCGTCGGGCACGTCGATCGTGACCCAGGCGCCGGCGCCCGGCGCCGCCTTCGTCCCCTGCGTGAGCAGCACGCCCGGGTGCGCGCCGGCGCTCGTGTAGAGGCCGGCGGTGAGCTGGTTCGTGGTCGAGCCCGGGTCGAGGTAGACGGTGAGCTTGCGCACCGTCCCGGTCGTGGTCGCCGTCGCCTCGAAGGCCTCGGCGCTCCCGTTGCCGTTCTGGTCCACCTGGGACTCGACCGTCTCGTCGCCGACGAGCGTCTGCTCGCCGCCGGTCGGGGGCACGGGCTTCCAGGCCCGGATGCTGCCGGGGCTGCCGGAGCCGAAGCCGTCCCACGACCCGGCGTACACGCGGCCGCGGGCGACGATCGGCGCCGCATAGCCGGCGCCGCCCGACCCCGCGCTCGTCCACAGCGGGGTGCCGGTGGTGGCGTCGTAGGCGTGGACGAAGCCGCCGTTGCCCTCGTTGACGTAGACGACGCCGTTGGCGACGGTCGGCGTGGAGTTCGGCTGGGTCGCGCCGCCGAGCGCCCGGCTCCAGACCACCTGGAGCGTGCAATCCGGGTTCACCCGCAGGCCGACCACGCCCCCCTGGGTCGAGCCGATGCCCGGCCCGGCGTCGGTGACGAACACCATGCCGCCCTGCGGCCACCAGGCCGGGACGCCGCCCACCCCGCCGCTGCCGAGCCAGTCGTTGCCCGCGTTGAGCTGCAGGCGCTGGAGCACCGACCCGCTCGCCGCGAGGTCGCCGGCGCGCATCAGGTAGAGGTAGCCGTCCTTGTTGCCCGCCGCGACGAGCGTCGGGCAGCCCGCGGGCGTGAAGACCAGGGGCGTCGCGCCGAAGTCGGAGTCGCACGGGTCGCCCGTGCACGGCAGCGGCGGGGGGTGCGGCGGCTCGTAGGAGCCGAGCAGCGAGAGGTCGGACCCGAGTGCGGCGAGACGGAGCGCGTACGGCGTGTACTGCTCGTTCGAGTCGGCACTCGTCGCGGCATAGACGCGGCCGGTGGTCGGATCGGCCGACACGCCGCCGTAGCCCCAGATCCCGCCGCCGCCGTTCGGCGCCGGAATGCCGGGCACGACGTCCCAGCGCTGGGCGAGCGCCGGGGCGGCGCCCGACACGTCGACGCGCTGGACCCGCCCGCGCCACGGCGGCGTGTCGCAGCCGTCGCTGGCCGAGGCGGCGTAGACGGAGTTGCCGAGCAGGGTCAACCCGCCCCAGAGCTTGTTGCGCGTCGGGCCCTCGAAGACGGCCAGCGACGCAGCCGCATCGGTCCCGTCGGTCAACTTGAGCGTGTACAGGCGCCCGTCGTCCGCAACCGCGTAGATCCGCCCCGTCGCCCGGTCGATCGCCGGCGGCGCGCTGATCCCGAAGCCCCCGGGGACCGCGCAGTTGCTGCCGGGCGCGCCGAGGTTGCGCCGCCACAGCTGGGCGCCGGTGTCGGCGCGCAGGGCGTAGACGGAGTTCGCCGAGGTCGCGGCGACGATGACGTCGCGCGTCGCGCCGCCGACCTGGACATCGCCGGCGAACAGCGGCTGCGCGGTGACCTTGCCGTCGAGCTGTGTGGCCCAGTCGGGCTTGAGATGCACCGCGGCGGTCGGGTCGATCGCGGCCTCGTCGGGCGCAAAGCCGGTCCGGGCCGGGTCGTGGTCGACCTGCAGCCAGTCGCCCCCGCTCGGCGCCGCGTTGACGGTCAGCGTCACGTCGACCGTCCTGGGGGAGCCGGTCGCCACGTTGGGGCTCGTGCCGGTGATCGTCACGTGGCCGGTGTAGGTCCCGGGCGCGAGCCCCGCGGGGTCGGCGCTGACCTGGAGGGACTGCGGCACGAGGCCGCTCCCCGGCGCCACGCTCAGCCACGCGGCGTCGTCGGTGGCGGTGAACGGGATGGCGCCGGAGCCCGTGTTCGCGAGCGCGAGGGTCTGCGCGGGCGGCGCCGCGCCGCCCTGGGTGGCCGAGAACGCGAGGCTCGCCGGCGAGACGGCGAGCACGGGCGGCGCGTCGGCGGAGGCGTAGGCCGAGAACGGGCCGGTCGCCGAGGCGGCGCCGCTGCTCCACGTGCCCGGCAGCGTCGAGAGCGTCGTCTCGGCGCTCGCCTCCGCGGGGTCGGTGCCGCCGAGGCGCTTGCGGTACACGAGCGACCCGGGCGCCGAGGCCGCCCCGAGGATCGCCACCCAGTAGGGCGTCCCCTGCGCGAGCGTCGGGCCCCCGGTGATCTTCACGATGTTCCAGCCGCCGGCGGCCGGATTCGTCACGGTGCCCTTCGCGAGCAGGGCCCCCGGGTGCCCGCCGCTGTCGGTGTAGATCCCGGCGACCAGCAGCTTCGAGGTCGAGGCGTCGTCGAGGTAGACCGGCAGCCAGTCGAGGCTCCCGCTCCCGGTCGCCGTCGCGCGGTAGGCCTGGGCGGTGCCGGCCGGGCTCGTGGCCGGCTGCGTCTCGACCGCGTCGCTGCCGGCGAGCGTCGAGCACCCGCGCCGCGACGATGGCGAGGAGCAGGACGGCGAGCAGCGCTGGGAGGACGCGGGAGGGGCCGCGCCCGCGGACGGACGGCACGAGCTCGACGCTATCCGCCGCGGCCCCGTGGCGTCAATGGCCGAAGGTCGAGGCCTGCCGCCGGCTCAAGACGCGGCCCGCCGCCGCCGATGAACCCGTGTCCCGCCCGTTGGGGCCGCGCGGCGCGCGGTCCTTCCTCCCGCAGGAGCCCCCACCGTGCTCACCCGTCCCGTCCGGCGGCTCGCCGCCACGCTCCCCGTCGCCGGCTTGCTCGCGCTCGGGGTCGCCGGGCCGGCTCGCGCCGCCGCGCAGCTCGACCTGAGCCCGTCGTCGTGGGACGCGGGCACGGCCACGGTGGGCACCGACGGCGCAACCCAGAGCTTCAACGTCAAGAACGTCGGCGACGCGAACGGGACGCCGGGCCCGGCGTCGCTGAGCGGGCCCGACACCGACTCCTTCGTGATCGAGCAGGACGGCTGCGCGGCCGCGACGCTCGCGCCGTCCGACTCCTGCGCCGTCCAGGTCCGGTTCCACCCGCCGGCCCGCGGGGGCAGCCCGAACCGAACGGCGAGCCTCGGCTTCGACACCGCCGTCCCGTCGGTGACACCGGCCTCGCTGGCCGGGTTCGCAGCCGATCCGGCGAGCCTCAGCGCGCAGCCCGGCGCGCTGGACTTCGGCGTCATGGAGGTCGACCGCGGCTCCACGAGCCGCTCCGTCAACGTGCAGAACGTGGGCGGCTCGCCGATCTCGATCGACACCGCCGTGATCGAAGGGACGGGCGCCGGGGGCTACCGCATCGACGGGACGAACTGCCCGGGCTCGACGCTCCAGCCGGGGGCCAACTGCAACGTCCAGGTCTCCTTCGACCCGAACGACCCCGTCGGCTACACGGCGGCCCTGCGCGTCGGCGGCCGCGACGGGCAGGTCGTCGTCCCGCTGACCGGCATCGGGGGCTCCTCGCGCCTGGAGCCAGACCCCGCGGAGCTCGACTTCGGCACGGTCGACGTGGGCGCCGAGGCCATGCGCACGGTCCACGTGCGCAACGTCGGCAACATCCCGTTCCAGACGATCGTCGCCCTGCCCAGCGGCGGCGACGTCGGCGCCTTTCGCGTGGTCGCCGACAGCTGCTCGCTGCAGGCGCTCGCCCCGAACGCGGGCTGCGACCTCTCGGTGCGCTTCTCGCCGCTGCGCCTCGGGGCGGCGGAGGCCGGGTTGCTGGTCATCCAGGGCGACGGCCAGCCGCTGGTCGTGCGCCTGCACGGAAGCGGGCGCCAGGCCCGCGCGGTCCTGACGCCCGGCGGCGCGGACTTCGGGCGTCAGGCCCCCGGCACGCGCGGCGCCGCGCGCTCGTTCCGCATCGACAACACCGGCGACGCCGCCCTGCGGGTTGCGAACGTGACCGTCGGCGGCACCGATGCGGGCCAGTTCCAGCTCGCCGGCGAGAGCTGCACCGCCGCCCCGGTGGCTCCGGGGGCGTCGTGCACCGCACGCGTGCGCTTCGCGCCCGACGACCCGGGCGTCCGCAGCGCCAGCCTGCGCGTGTCCACCAACGACGCGGCCGGGATCGTCAGCGCCCCGCTCACCGGCGAAGGCGGAGCGTCCGCGGAGGCGACCGGCACGGCGCGCATCACCTTCGACTCCCGGAGCGGCCTGCCGGCGCCCGTCATGGGGCACCGGGTGGACCTCGGGCCCGCGCGCTGCGTCTCCGCCCCGGTGTGCGGCGTCACCATCCGCACGAGCTTCGTGACCGGTCGGTCCTCGGCCGCCGTGGCCGGCCGCGTGGTGCGGCTCCGCGTGCGCCGCGGGACCCGGGTGGTCCTGCCGGTCCCCGCCCGGCTGCGGGGCCGGCCGCGGCTCGCGGTCGCGCGCCTCCAGGTCTCCGCCGCCGGCCGGGGGACCGGGACGCAGACGCTGCGCGTCGCGCTCGTGCCCGGCCGCCGCATCGGCGCGCTCGTCTTCGCCCCGCCCCCGCTCCGCCAGCGCGGCGGGCGCACGCGGCTCGGCACCTACTGGTGCGCCGCCGGGCGCCGGGCCTGCGGCGTCACGGTCTCGCTCGCCCGCCGCTCGGCCCCGGCCGGCGTGCTCACCACGATCGGCGCCCGCCTCTCGCTCGGCGCCGCCTGGGAGGTGGCGGTGCGCAGCCCGGCCCCCGGGGGCGCCCACGTGCTCGTCGTGCGAAGCGGAGCCACCGTGGTGCGGGTCCCGCTCGCGCTCGCGGGCGGGTAGAGGGCTGCGGGCCCCGGAGGGCCCGGCCCTGCCGCTAGCCCTGGACGCCGAGCAGGTCGACCACGAACACGAGCGTCTCGTTCGGCTTGATCGGCCCGGAGCCCTGGGCGCCGTAGCCGAGGCTCGGCGGGATGACGAGCAGGCGCCGGCCGCCGACGCGCATCCCCACGAGCCCCCGGTCCCACCCCGGGATCACCTGCCCGGAGCCGAGCGCGAAGGAGAAGGGCTGGCCCGTCCGGTAGGAGGAGTCGAACACGCGGCGGTCGCTCAGGCCGGCGCCGACGTAGTTCAGCGTCAGGGTCTGGCCGGGCCGCGCCACCGGCCCGGTGCCGCGTTTGAGGTCCCGGGCGACGAGACGCGTCGGCGCCGCGCCCGACGGGAACGGGATGGCCGGCGGCGCCGCCGCGCTCGGGGGGGTCGCCGGCGCCGCGGCGCTCGTCGTGGCGGTCGTCTTCTTCCCACCGCCGGATCCGCAGGCGACGAGCGCGAGCGCGGCGACCAGAGCCGCGCCGGCGGCGAGTGGACGGGGCGGCGTCACCGCGCGAACCCTACCCGCCGCGATCGGCGCGGCGCCGCGGCGCCGCGCCGAAGATGGTCGGCCTGATCCGGGGTCGGCTTCTTCATCATGTCGGCATGCGCGTGCTCGTCGCCGGCGCGACCGGCGTGCTCGGACGTCCGCTGCTCGCCGGGCTGCGCGCGGCGGGCCACGAGGCGGCCGGATTCTCACGACGCGGCAACGGCCGCGAGGTGCACGCCGCCGACGCGCTCGACCGCGACGCGGTGACGGAGGTCGTCGCCGCGTTCCGACCCGACGCCGTGATCAACGTGCTCACGGCGATTCCCGCACGCGTGGATCCCAGGCACCTCGATCGCGACTTCGCCCTGACCAACCGGCTGCGGACCGAGGGCACGCGTCACCTGCTGGACGCGGCCCTCGGGGCGCGACATCTCGGTCAGAGCATCGCCTTCCTCTACGACCCGGGGCCGGGCCTGGCCGGCGAGGACGACCCGACGTGGGCGCGCCCGCCGCGCGAGTTCGCGCCGGTCCTCGGCGCGGTGCTCGATCTCGAGCGCCGGACACGCGCGGCCGGCGGCGTCGTGCTCCGACTCGGGCAGCTGCACGGCCCGGGCACCGCCTTCGCGCCGGACGGTTCCTTCGCCGAAGGGGTGCGGGCGCGCCGGCTGCCGCTGGTCGGCGGCGGTACCGCGGTCTCCTCGTTCCTCCACGTCGAGGACGCCGCAGCGGCGTTCGTCGCCGCGCTCGCCGCGCCGGCCGGGGGGACGTTCAACGTCTGCGAGGACGCTCCGCCCACCGTCGCGGAGTGGCTGCCGGCCTACGCGCGCCGGCTCGGCGCGAAGCCGCCCCGCCGGGTGCCCGCCGCGGTGGCCCGGATCGCGGCCGGCGAGTACGGCGTCGCGTGGTTCACGCGGCTGCGCGGCGCCTCGAACGCCCGCGCCCGCGAGCGCCTCGGATGGGCGCCGGAACGCGCCTTCCTCGCGGCCGCGGAGTACGGCTAGGCGGCCGCGCAACACCCGACACGCCGCGACCCGATCGTCGCGCGGCGCGGCCATCCCGAACAGCGCGAAACCCCCTTGGCGAGAAGGGGGTTCCGCAGCGCGCCCGAGAGGATTCGAACCTCTGGCCTTCGGCTCCGTGGCGGGTCTCGCCAGGCGGCGGGAGTGCCCGCTGCCTCCGACGTTCGAACGCGGAGCCCGGCAGGCTACCACGGCCGAGACGCCCCCTTCCGAGGCCGCGCACCCGCCTCCAAGGCGCGGCCGGGGACGCCGCCGAGCGCCCGAACGGGAAGACGCGGAAGCTCCCGCACGAGCGGTCGCTCGGATGCCGTCAGGGCTTGAGGTGGGTGTCGAAGAAGTCGACGATCCGGCGGCGGGCGTCACGGCTGGATGGCTCGTGATAGCCGGCGGCGACGATCTTCGCGAGCACCCGGGTCGGGATCGACAGCTCGCCCGGGTGGTAGTCGTTGAGAAAGCCGTGCCCGGCGTCGGGATACCGCTTGATGTCGTGGTCGATGCCCGCCGCGGTGAGCGCCGGCTCGAGGCGATCGGGAGTCTCGCGCACTCCGGGCCACCGGTCCTTGGCGCCGTAGCTGGCGACGATCGGACACGCCCGCGGCAGGCCCCGCTCGGATTCCTCGGTCAGCCCGCCGTAGTTGACGCTCGCGGCGGAGAAGCCATGGCCGGCCGCCAGCATCAGCGCGAAGCCGCCGCCCATGCAGAAGCCGATCACGCCGAGCTTCCCCGTGCAGTCATCTCGCTCGGCGAGCCAGGCACGGGCCACGTCGAGGTCGCTGAGCGGTCGTGTCCAGTCGCGAATGAAGGAGATCAGACAAGTCCATCTCCTTCCCCAGTGGAACAGGTCGGGCGCCACGGCCAGGAAGCCCTCGCTCGCCAGCCAATCGGCCTGGCTGTGCAGTTCACGGCTCATGCCCCACGCGTCATGGATGACCACGACTCCCGGCCACGGCCCCGCGCCGGCGGGCGTGGCCAGGTAGGCGGGCATCTCGCCGCGAGGAGTCGGGATCTGCACCTCGGTCATCGGGTCTCCAGAACCTCACCCGCGATGATCACGCATTGATGACGATCGCTCGCAGGCTGCTCGCCCCACTTCTCGGCCTCGTCGGCGCCTACGCGCTCGTCGTGCGTCCGCGCATGCTTCGTTGGGGCGCCACGGACGAGGAGGTCAACCGAGACTACCCGGGCGCCGACCTGATTCCGGGCGGCGAGCGAGGCGCGACGATGGCGGTCACGATCGAGGCGCCACCGGCGAGGGTCTGGCAGTGGTTGGTTCAGATGGGCACCGATCGCGGCGGCTGGTACAGCTGGGACCGCCTCGACAACTGGGGCCGCGCGAGCGCCGAGCGCGTCCATCCCGAGTGGCAGGAGATCTCTGTCGGCGATCGCTTCGCCGGGACCCCGGACGGCAGCCAGTCATGGGAGGTGGCGGCGCTCGAGCCCGCGCGGTTCCTCGGGCTTCGCGTGTCGCTCGACCTTCGCGGGCGCCCCTTCGACCCGGCAGCGACCAGCCGGCCCCACTCCTACACCGACTCGCTCTGGGGATTCCTGCTGGACGAGCTCCCGGGAGGCCGCACCCGGCTCGTCGTCAGCGGCTACTGGGCGCTGCGACCGGCGTGGCTTCTGCCGCTGGCGAGCTTCGTGTTCCTCGAGCCCTCGCACTGGATCATGCAGATGCGCCAGTTCCAGAATCTCAAGCGGCGGGTCGAGCACGGCCCGGCCGACGTCGACCAGCCGACGGTCACCCCCGTCGGCCAGGCGGGCCACGCCGACTGACGAAGGGGCTGTTCTGTCACGCGCCCGAGAGGGTTCGAACCTCTGACCTTCGGTTCCGTAGACCGACGCCTTGTCGAGACTGAGCCCGGGGCAGGGCGGTCGAGCGCGGGCGCGGCGGCGCGTACGCTCCCGGCATGCGCCGCACCAACCTCGCCGACGCCGAGATCGTCTACGACACCGATGACCCGGCCGGCTTTCGCTCGGGCCGGGCGCGCCTCGGCCCGCCGCTCGGCGCCAAGAGCCTGGGTGCGAGCGTCTACGAGCTGCCTCCCGGCCAGGCGGTCTGCCCGTACCACTACGAGTACGGCGAGGAGGAATGGCTCGTCGTCCTCGAGGGGCATCCGACCGTCCGCCACCCCGGCGGGAGCGAGCGGCTTGCGCCCCACGACGTCACCTGCTTCCCGGTCGGGCGGGACGGCGCGCACGCGATCCGCAACGACACCGACGAGACCGTGCGGATCCTGATGTTCTCCAATGTCGCCTACCCGACGGCGACCGCGTATCCCGACAGCGGCAAGGTCGGAGTCTGGACGGGCGATCCGGCCGAGGATCTCATGGCCCCCCGCGCGAGCGCCGTGGACTACTGGGACGGCGAGAGCGGGGACCGGCGGCCCTGAGCGAAGGCGCCCGCAAGGCGACCTGCGTCGCGGCGACGCTCGTCGTCGCCGGCCTGACGTGGCCCGCCACGCTGGGCGTCCCCGGCGCGAGTCTCGACGGCTCGTGGATCATCGGCTTGATCGTCGCGGCGCACGACGGCGTGCGCTTCGGGCCCGATCTGGTCTTCACCTACGGACCGCTCGGCTTCCTGGGCTTCCCCTCCGTCCTCTACGAGGACACGCTGGTGCTGTCGACGCTGGCGATCGCCGCGGTGTATCTCGCCGCGCTCTGGCTCATCGCGCGCGCGGCCTGGCGCACCTGGCCGATCGCCGTGGCGGCGCTCGCCCTCTTCGTCGCGGCGCAGGTCGTCGTGCATCGCGTGCCGTTTCCCGAGCGCTATCAGGGAACCGTCGTGGCGCTCTGCGCCCTCTTCGCCCTCGTGCGTGGCGAGCGGCGGCACGGGACCGCGGTGCCGCTCGCCGGTCTCGCCGTCGTCGCCGCTCCGCTGCTTCTGGTCAAGCTCAGCGCCGGCGTCGTCGCCTTCGTCGCGCTCGCCCTCGCCGCCGCGGTGCCCTGGGTCGACGGACGGACGCCGCGCGGCGCTGCCGCCCGGAGCCTGGCGATCGCCGCCGGCGCCTACGTGGCGGCGGTCGTGGCGCTGTGGCTCGTGGCCGGGCAGCACCTGGGTGATCTCCCGACGTGGCTGCGGCACGCCGCCGAGATCGCCGGCGGCTATCCCGCCGCCCAGGCGGCGGAGGAGCCCGGACGCGGCGGCGAGTACGCCCTGGCCGCCCTGTCCGCGGCGCTCGTGCTGGCCGTCGGGATCCGCGGCGCGCGCGACCACCCCCGCGGCGTTCGGGCGGTCGTCGTCCTGATGCTCGCCGCCCTGCTGTACCTCGGCTTTCGCCAGGGCTTCACGGCGCACGTGGGTGGCAACGCGCTGCTCTACTTCGCGCCCCCCTTCATCGTCGTCGCCGCCGCGTTCGTCCGGCCGGACGCCTGGCGCCTGGCGACGGTCACCCTGGTCACGCTCCTCGGGGCCTGCTGGGTCGTGGCCGACCTGGACGTCAAGCGGGTGGTGACTCCGTTCCCCGAGTCGCTCGCGGCCAACGTACGCGCCGTCGTCTCGCCCGGGGAGCGACGCAGGATCCGAGATCGTGGCCGTGAGGCCCTGCGCCTCGCCTACCCGGTGCCCCCCGCCGTCCTGCGAGCGCTCCGTGGCCGGACGGTCCACGTGGACCCGTGGGACATCGCGCTCGTCTACGCCTATCCGGAGCTCCGCTGGCGTCCGCCGCCGGTGTTCCAGAGCTACTCGGCCTACACGACCGAGCTGGATCGCCTGAACGCCGACTTCCTCGTGCGGCGAGGACCGGAGTACGTCCTGCGCCGTGAGGCGGCGATCGGCGGTCGGCTGCCGCGGTTCGAGTCCCCCGGGTATGTGCTCGCACTGATCTGCCGCTACCGCGAGGTGGCGCGGTTCGGCGCCTGGCAGGTGCTCCGGCGCGGGCCGGACCGCTGCGGGGCGCCGGAGCCGGTCGCGACGGCGCGGGCCCCGTTCGGGACCTCGACGCCGGTACCGCGGGTCGGCCCCCGCGACATCCTCGCGGCGCGCATCGAGTTGCTCGACGAGCCGCTGGTCCAGCGGGCCCGCGGGCTCCTGTTCAAGTCCTCGCCGATCTACGTCGAGCTGGGGACCGGGCAGGCCTACACCCTGCTCGCCGGCCACGCCGGCGCGCTCCACGTCCTGCGGGTACCCGCGTGTCTCGAGTACGGGCGCCGGGTGTTCGATCGTCGTGCGTTCGAGCGCGTGGCGGTGGGTCGCGACGCGGCGGAGCTGGCGACCGCGACGCGGCCGGAGGCCGGGCGGTTCCGCGTCCGGTTCGAGCGGATCCCCTTCGCGTGCGTGCGCGGTCAGCGCCCCGGCGTGAACCGCACCGGCAGCGCCTCGAGCCCGTAGATCCCGCTCACGCCCTGTCGCCGGGCTCGCCGGCGAGCTCGAGCGTCTCGATTCGGCGCGCGAGGAACGGGTCAGGGCGGATTCAGGGCAGGCGCGCCAGGACGGTCGCGGCCCGAGAACCGGAAAACCCCACCTTCACCCGCGGGACTTGACTCCGGGGGAAACCCGCAGGCGGATCGTGAGAGCTACCGACGTGTTACGGAGCGTCGCGGGGGTAGCGTCAGATCCGTGGTCGTCGTAGGTTCCGCCGCGGCCAGCACGCCCAGCTCGCGGTCAACGACCAGCAGGTCGTCGTCGCCGCCGAGATCACCACCGAGTCACCGGACTTCGGCCACCTCGAACCGATGGTCCGCGCCACCCAACGCGAGCTGCGCGTCGTCGAGCTCGCCGACCCCGACGTCGTGCTCGCCGATGCCGGCTACTGGCATCAGCGCCAGATCGAAGCGGTCGTCAGCGACGGCATGCGGGTGCTCGTCCCGCCCGACGCTGGATGGACGGGCGGCTTCTATGACTTCACGCGCCGCGTGCTCGCCACCCCGGAGGGCCGCGCGCTCTACCGACAGCGGCAGATCACGATCGAGCCGGTGTTCGGCCAGACCAAGTTCAACCGCATGATCAGACGCTTCCAACGCCGCGGCAGGACCGCCTGCCGGTCGGAATGGCGGCTCATCGCGGCCACGCACAACCTCCTGGGATGTAACTGCGCGGCGAGGGTCCCGGCGTCGGTGTCCGGGCGCGGAGTTGGCGTCGGGCACACCTGGACAGGGGCTCTTGGGAGAACGTAGGTTGGGCAGGCCGTGCTCGAGATGGGCTGCGAGCCCGACATCACCTCTGTGGCCGTCCCTGCCACTCGCCCGGTTGGGCAGTGAGCCCGGATCCGTTCTTGTAGCGCCTGTCCGCGGGGCTGCGGGCGACCACGGTGGTGGCTGCGCGGCGTCCCCGGATGCCGGGCGACGCGCGTGGTGTGACGCTTGGTTGGAACTTCCGAGGAGCAACGTCCAGTGCGCCGCGGACTTCTGCCGATTCTTCCCGCCCTGGCGCTCGCCGCGAGCGCCGTGCTTGGCCTCGCGGCGCCCACGCCCGCGGCGTTCCCGGGGCGCAACGGGAGGATCGCCGTGTCGTATTTCGAAGGCGACCCCGAAAGGATCGGGCCGTTCCGGGCAGGGATCGGGCTGCTGCGCGCGGACCGGAGCCCGTCGCAGACGCGCGCGAACGTGATCGGCTGCGCCCCATCTCCCCCCCGGTCACGCGCCAGCTGCGACTACTCGTCGACCGCGTTGTCGCCCGACGGGCGCTGGATCGCGTTCGACACCGGCGACGAGTTCTCGCGTGAGCGGCGGATCGGGGTCGTGCGCGTGGACGGGACCGGGCGTCGCCTGCTCCCCGCCGCCGGGAAGGACCCGGGGAACCCGACCTGGTCTCCGAAGGGCGGTCGGATCGCGTTCGACAGCCTGCGCACCGCGGGCTCGGTGCGCGACCTGTACGTAGTCGCGGCCAACGGTCGTGGGCGGCCGCGGCGGGTCGTGGCCTCCGCGTCGAACCCGTCGTGGTCGGCCCGCGGGCTGTTCGCGTTCGAGCGCCGTGCCCTTCCCGCAGGCTCGCGGATCTTCGTGTCGCGGACCTCCGGCGCCCACGCCCACGCCGTTAGCCGCCGCACCGGCGGGACCCCCACGGAGCTCTCGCGGGACCCCGACTTCTCGCCCGGTGGCTCGCGGCTCGTCTACACCTCGTGGAATTTGCATCGGCTCGTGGTCGTGGGCGCCGACGGCCGCGGCACGCGCCCGCTCGCAGCGACCAACGCCCAGTATCCGGCCTGGTCGCCGGACGGCCGTCTGCTCGCCTGGTACCGATACGGCGCCAATCCGGGGATCTACGTCGGCCGGGCCGACGGGACCCACGCCCACGCGATCGCCCGCAACCGCGAAGGGATCGGCCGCACCGACGGCCCCGGCAGCTCGCCAGGCCTCTCCTCCTTGAGCTACTCGCCGAGCTGGCAGCCGCTCCGGCCACGAGCGGCGGCCCTTCCTCCCCGCGCCGGACGGGGATAAGCAGCGATGCGGGGCCGTAGCTTGACGCTTGTTGTGCAGTGGTGCTGTCCTGTTGGGCTCGGTCTCAGCGGGTATCACTGTCCGGGGTTGGTGCGGGGTCCGGGACCGAGCGCGATCGGAGGCGGTGGGCGATGGAGCGGATCGGGTTGCACGGTCGCGAGACGCAGGCGAGCGCGATGAGCGTGCGACGCCGCGCGGGGCTGCTGGCGGCCGTCGTCGGCTTCGTGCTGGCGCTGCCTGGGGATGCCGGTGCGGCGTATCCGGGCGCCAACGGCGACCTCGCCTACCACGTCCCACCGTGCAACCCCGGGGCGGCGGAGTTCCCTGGCGACCCGGGTTGCCCGAGCGTGGAGCCGGGGCCTGTGCTCTACCGCGTGCGCGGCGACGGCACGCAGCTGCGCCGGATCTTCGCGCGGAACGTCCCGAAGGGGCAGTACCAAACGGTGGTGCCTTGGGACGGGTCCGATCCCGTCTGGTCGCCTGGCGGCCGCCGGATCGCGTTCCTGCGGCCGACCGTGCCCTCGCGGGAGGGCTGCGAGGTCACCGACGTTCTCTGCGAGTGGTGGGTCAATGAGCTGGTCGTCGGTGACGTCGCATCGGGGGCGGTGCGCACGGTCCTCTCGCCCCGGGACCCGCGCTTCGGCGCAGCGGAAGGGGGGGGGCCGCCGTCGCTGTGTGGGGCCGGGCGTCCTGGTCACCGGACGGCCGCCGTCTGGTGTTCAGGTATTCGAACGACGCTGTCACCCCCGCGGTGAACGACCTCTACACGGTGCGCGAGGACGGCAGCGACCTGCGGCTCGTCACCCACCTGGGCTACTGGGGGAGGGATCCGGCCTGGTCGACGCGCAACTGGATCGCATTCACCCGCTACTCGTTCGCCAGCCACGCCATGCGCCCGGACATCTGGATGGTCAGGCCGGACGGGGGCGACCTCCATGCGGTCACCCGAGCCGGGGGCACGTCGGCCGCCTGGACCCCCTCCGGGCGCACGCTCGCCTACGTCTGCGACCGGTGGCTGTGCACGCTGCGCCCGGGAGGACGGAGGCGGCTCATCGTTCGCTCCGGAACCCACCCGGCGTGGTCACCCGACGCCCACCGGATCGCACTCGTCGGGCGCAACGGCACCTACACCGCCCGCCCGGACGGCTCGCGGCTGCACATGATCCTGCGCAAGCGCCCGAGCCTCTGCAACTTCTCCATCACCACCCGCGGGTGCCTGCCCGGCAGCCTCGACTGGCAGCCACTGCCCCGGCGCTAGCGGAGCCGTCCGTTGGTCCGGCGGGCTGTGCCGAGTGTTGGATGGGTGGAGGAGGGGACGCGCAGGCGCTGGGCGTGGAATCTCGAGCCGCGTGGCTCGTACAGGCTGATGGCACCGCTGATCCGCTGCATGGGCAGACGTCGGGAGCAGGAGATCTTGGACGAGCCTCAAGCGCCCTGGAGCGGGCCGGGACGTCCCCACGGTTGGGGGGCGTAGAGCACCCACGCGGTGGCCATCGGTCAGCCGCCTCGAGCAGCGGGCCCGGACCGCCTGCTGCGCTCGGCCTGCGCCTTGACCCGGCGGAGGATGAGCCTCCTGATGAGCGCGCTGACCGGCCCGACCACCCGCCAGTACGCCGCGAACCGCTGCCGGCTGCGCGCGTCGGTCGTCGCGATGCGCGTCTCGGTCGTCACCAGCGTGCGCGCGCGTCCGTACCGGTCGGCGCGAATGGCGAACGCGATCTTCGCGTAGCCGGGTTCGTCGAAGGCCGCGAACGCGTCCGGCCCGATGGCGACCGGCTGCTCGTCGCCGACCTTCCAGGGTCTGGTCACCGACCCGAAGGCGATCTCGGCAGGACGCTCGGCGAGCAACGGGAAGCCCACCCGCGGCATGTCGGCGAACGTGAAGGGCGGTGCAGGCGGCGCCGGCTCGCCGAGCGCACGGGCCCGCAGGCGCGCGGGAACGGCGCGCAGCATGAGCAGCCACCGCACCAGGCCGATCTGCGAGAGGTCGGCGCCGCGGACCGCGGCCCATGTCGTCTCCACGTCTGCGTTCACCACGCACGCGTGCGCTTCGCTCACGTCGTACGCGGGCAGGTAGCCGTCGAGGAGGACCGGCTCGGCCTCCCGCGTAACGGACACTGCCCGCACGATAGCTCCATCACGACGCACCCCGAACGCCACGCGCCACGGGACGGGCACCAATAGACGATCTTCCGAGTCGTGAAGCGCGCCCGACAGGATTCGAACCTGTGACCTTCGGTTCCGTAGACCGACGCTCTATCCAGCTGAGCTACGGGCGCAGGGCGGCCCAGTGTAGCCGCGGCCGGTGTGGGCTCCGGCCCATGCGCTCTATCAACGTCGCCGACGCCGAGCCCGCCCACGACGTCGAGGATCCGCCCGGCTTCCGCAGCGGTCGCGCCCGGCTCGGCCCGGCCCCTCGGCGCCGAGCAGCTCGGGGCGAGCGTGTTCGAGCTGCCGCCGGACGAGGACCTGATGGCGCCGCGGTCGGCGGGGGTCGACCGCTGGGCCGGCGAGGCCGAGCGGTGACCGCGTCGGGTCAGCCGCCTGGGGTGAACCGGATCGGCAGCGCGTCGAGGCCGTAGATCCCGCTCACGCCCTGGCGCTGCGGCTCGCCCGCGAGCTCGAGCGTCTCGATCCGCCGGGCGAGGAACGCCAGCCCCTCCTGGAGCTCCGCGCGGGCGAGGTTGGCGCCGAGGCAGAAGTGGACGCCCGCCCCGAAGGTGAGCATCCGGGTGGTCGGCCGCTCGGCGGCGATGTCGAAGTCGTGCGGCGCCGCGAACGTCCCGGGATCGCGGTTGGCCGTGAAGGCGCAGACCATCAGCACCGTGTCGGCCGGGAAGGTGACGCCGTCGTACTCGACCTCCTCGACGAGGATCCGGGCGGTGAACGGGGTGATCGGCTCGTAGCGCAGCGCCTCCTCGGCGGCCGCGGGCGCGAGCCCCTCGGGGTCGGCGCGCAGCGCCGCCCACTGGTCCGGCCGCTCGGCCAGGAGCGCGACGGCCTGCGCGAGCTGGCTCTGCGTCGTGTCCACCCCACCGACGAGCACGTTGAGCACGAGGTTTTCGAGCTCGACGTCGGAGAGCCGGTCGCCCTCCTCCTCGGCGGTGATGAGCGCGGAGATGAGGTCGTCGGCGGGCGTCGTGCGCCGGTGCGCGATGAGCGGGCGCACCCAGGCGTAGAACTCGGCGACCTTCGCGTCGATCGTCGCAAGGGTCGGCGGGTCGGTGAGCGCGACCGGATCGAACTGGCGCTGGATCCACATGGACCAGTCGTGCAGCCGGGGCGCGTCCTCGCGCGGCGCGCCCATGACCGTCGCGATCGTGAGCGCCGGGTAGGGCTTCGCGACCGCCTCGACGAAGTCGCACCCGCCGGCCGGCGCGACGGGCGCCCAGAGCTCCTCGAGGAAGCCGCGCATCGCCGGCCGGTAGCGGTCGGCCGCCCCGCGCGAGAGCGCCGGCCCGACGAGCTGGCGCAGGCGGCGGTGGTCGGCGCCGTTGACGTTGATGATGTTGCGCACGATCTGCTCGTGGAGCGGCCCCTGCGTGATCCCGAAGAGCTCGGCGATCTTCAGGCCCGGGAAGATCGCGGACTTCGTCTTCAGGAAGAAGTCGCCCGCGGCGCGGTCGAGCACGATCGTCGCGAGCGGCGCCCGCACGAGCCAGTGCCGGTCCGCGAGCTCACGCATCGCGTCGTGGAACCGCGCACCGCGCAGCTCGGGGTCCATGTAGTCGAGCTCGGGGAGGTCGAGGTCGGCGAGGGCGGGCATGGCCAGGGGAGCCTAGACCGGCGCCGCCCCCGGCAGCAGGCGCATCATGATGCGCTAGCATGAGCACATGCGCACCACCATCACCTTCGCCGACGACGTGGCCAAGGCCGTCGAGCGGGTCCAGCGCGAACGCTCCGTCGGCGTGAGCGAGGCGGTCAACGACCTCGTGCGACGTGGCCTGGCCGCCGAGCCTCCGGCAACGTCCTTCCGCCAGCGGACCCACGATCTCGGGCCGCCGCGCATCGACATCGCGAACGTCGCCGAGGCGCTCGAGACGCTCGACGGGCCCGCCGCCCGCTGATGCTCGTCGACGCCAACCTGCTGCTCTACGCGACCAACTCGGCGGACCCGCGGCACCCGCCGGCGGCCGAGTGGCTCACCGCCCGGCTCAACGGGGGCCGGCGGGTGGGCATCGCCTGGACGAGCTTGATCGCGTTCCTGCGCATCTCGACCCACCCGCGCGTCTTTCCCCGGCCGCTCGACCCGCGCGACGCCTGGCGGCACGTCGAAGACTGGTTGGCCGTTCCGGTCGTGTGGGCGCCGGAGCCGGGTGTCGGTCACGGGCCGCTCCTCGGAGAGCTCGTCACGCGGCACGACGTGCGCGGGAACCTCATTCCGGACGCCCACCTCGCGGCCCTGGCGCTCGAACACGGGCTCATGGTGTGCAGCGCCGACACCGACTTCGCGCGCTTCCCGGAGGTCCGCTGGCAGGACCCGCTCGCGGCGGGGGCTGACCTACGCGACTCACACCGAAAGCGCGGATGATCTCGCCCGTGTCCGTCCGCCTCGGAGCACCGCTCGTCCTGGCGCTCGCCGCGCTCGCCCTCCCCGCGAGCGCGTCCGCTCGCTTCTTCGGCTCCAGCCTGCGCCGCCCCGCCAACGTCAACTTCGGTTGCGAGACCGCCCCGGTGTTCGACACCTTCTCGCCGTCCGGTTTCGCGTTCGCCCCGTCGGGCCGGCGGACGTGCACCTGGCGGCCGCTCGGGTACTTCAACCGCATCGGGGTGTTCGGGACGGTGCCGGGCAACGGCGTCATCCGGCGGATCCAGGTCCGCGCCGGGCGCAACCCCGCGCCGCTGCGCTTCACGATCCTCCAGTCGAGCTCGCGCCTCTACGGCGGCGGAGGCACGCTGCAGAACACCTTCACGTGCTGCACCGCGCGGCGCTTCAGCCGCGCGTTCCGGCCGCGGGCCAACCGGGTCACCACCGTGACCGTGAACATGCGGGTCTTCCGCAGCGTCGACAGCCAGGCGCTCCTGCAGACGAACGACGTCGTCGGCCTCAGCGCCGTCGGCCGGGGAACGCTGCCGCTGCGCGTCGGCGGCGGACTCGGCGGCTACACCACCGGCAACGCGATCTCCGGCTTCTTCTACCCGCTGACCCGCGCCGGCGAACCGCGGGCGGAGGGCAGCGGCCTCACCGGCATCGAGGTCCTGCTGCGCTGGGAGTTCCTGCCGGCGCGGCGGCGGTAGCGGAGAGGGCGGGATTCGAACCCGCGAGAGGGCTTCAAACCCCCAACTCGCTTAGCAGGCGAGCGCCTTAAGCCACTCGGCCACCTCTCCGGGCGAGGCCAGTGTAGAGGTCCGGCCGCGGCCTCCGGCCCACGCGGGCCCGGACCGCACGGGCTCAGCGGCGCGGGATCCGCAGCGTCCGCGTGACGCTCCGGCCGCCGCTCGTCACCCGCAGGCGCAGGACGAGCGTCGTGCGTCCCGGCCTGACCTTGACGCTCAGCCGCCGCGCGCGGCGCCCGACCCGGAACCGCCGGCCGCCGATCGTCGCGACGGCGTCGGGCGCGACGGCGAGCACGATCGTCACCTTGCGCGCGCGGCGCGAGAGGCGGCGCGGCCCGGAGGCCCGCAGCAGGACCGGCGCCGCCGGGCGGATTCGCACGCCGACCGTCGCCCGCCCGGTCCGCCCATAGCGGTCCCGCGCGACGAGCGTCACGCTCCGCGCGCCCGGCGGCAGCGTCGCCACCGCGACCTGCTCGCCCGTGCCGAGCAGCGTCCGGCCCGACAGCCATCGCAGCGCGCGCCCGCGCAGCCGCGCGCCCGTGTCGTCGTGCCCCTGGCCGGCCAGCGCGAGCACGCTGCCCCCGCGCAGGACCTCGCGCGGCGCGGGGCTCGAGATCGCCGCCACCGGCGGCGCGCCGAGCGCCGAGAACCGCGCCGAGACGACCGGGGTCTCGTTGAAGCCGTCGTTCGCGCGCAGCCGCAGCCGCGCGTTGCGCGAGCGACCGAGGTAGGAGCTCGGCAGCCGGATCCGGCCCCGGTTCGAGCCGATCGAGATCGTCTCCCAACGACGCCCGCCGTTCCGCGAGTACTCGACGTACACCTTGAGCCGATCGCCGTCGCGGTCGCTCGCCCGCCAGCTCACGGTCACCCCGCGGCGGCCGCCGACCCGCGCGCCGCGGCGCGGGGAGAGCAGGCGAATCCGGGGCGCGTGGGCGCTGCGGGTCACCGTCGCCAGAGACGGGCCGCCCGGCGTCGTGACGTCGAGCCGCGCCGCGCCGGCGGAGCGCACCTCGCCCTCGTACACCGTCACGCCGCCGGCGCGGTCGCCGTGCCCGGACTCGGCGCCGAGCGGCGCCGACCCGACGACCTGGCCCGCGGCGTTCCGCGTGACGAGTTGGTACGGGCCGCCCCGGGCGAACCGGGCGGCCTCGCGACCGGGCTTCAGCCACGAGATCACGAAGCGCCCGCCGTCGAGGTAGCCGGCCACCTTCAGCGTCTTCCCGGCGGCGGCGCGGGCGACGACGCGCGGGGCGCGCGCGGCGGTCGCGCCCGTCCATGCCCGCCCGCCCGCCGCCGGCGCCAGGCGGTTGCCCGCATCGGCGACCGAGCAGAAGAGCCGTCGCGGCGGTGCGGCGCTCGCCGCCGCGGCCGCGCTCCCGTTCCGCGACACCGAGGCGCCGGCCGCCCCCGCGGACCAGCGGTTGAACACGTCCGCCCACCCGCGCGCGGAGGTCCACGAGTTCGGGTCGCCGCCACCGCCGAACGCGCAGTAGGACATGAAGTCGAACCAGTGCTCGTCCGAGGCGCCGGCCGGGTTGCCCATGTACCCGAGCTTCGCGAGGTTCGGGCCCGGCAGCGTGACCATGCGCAGGAAGCCGGCCTTGCTCGCGCCGGCCCCGGTGCGATCGATCCCGATCCCCTGGATCCAGCCCTGCTGGTCCGGCGCCCAGTCCTCCCCGCTCTGCCCGTTGGAGTTCCCGCCGTTGCACCCCGACGCGTGCGGGCGGCCGAGGACGTGGCCGAGCTCGTGGCCGATCGAGGTGAGCGGCCGGAAGACGTTCCCGTCGGCCGGGAAGTTGTTGTTCTGGCCGTCGAGCCGGCCGTCGATCGCCACCTTGTCGCCGCCGACCGTCACGCCCACGTCGAATCCGGCGACCCCCACCGGGATCTGCTTGCCGAAGTTGTTCGGGTGGTCGGACTCCCAGTCGCCGACGGCGTTGGCCACCGCGGAGGAGCGCTTCGAGCGGTCGGCGATGTTGGCGTACGGAGTCCCCTCGAAGCTCACGTCGTAGTAGCCGCCGTCGTCGATCGGCACCGGGAAGAGGTTGTGCGAGCCGGCGAACACCTTCGGCGACCGGAGCCGGGTAGCTGAAGTTGTCGTTGAAGGAGATCGGGTGCAGCTCGAGCGTGCGCATCGGCGTGAAGGGCACGCCGCTGACGGTCAGCCCGTCGTTGCCGGCGCAGCCGTCGCACTGGCGCAGCGTCGGCGTGTCCGGTCCGGTGGCGACCGCGCGCAGGTTGATCCGCCCGCGCGACCACGACCACGGCAGGACGAACTCCACCGCGCTGTCGGGCTTCGCGCGCTCGGCCGCGCTGAGGCCGCTCGGCCCGGAAACCACCTTCTTCGGGGCGGCGATCGGGAGGATCGGCGAGCCCGGCAGCGCGGCGCCGTTGCGGTCGGTGCCGTAGAGGACGACGTCCGCCGCGAAGCCGTCGACCGGAATCGGGCTTCCGTTGTTCACCCACGCCCGGACGATCGTCTTCCCGTCGCGCGCCAGCGGCACGCCGGCGTACGGCACCGCGGCGGAGGGCGTGAGCGGGCGCTGACCCTGCACGCCGTTCTCGTACTGGATGCCCTGCGTCACCTCCATGGCGATGACGCGCGCGTCGTAGAGGTCCTTCGCCAGCACGCGGATCGGGACGAAGCGGTCGTGCGGCGCGGGACCGACCCCGGCGGTCTGCGGCGCACCGCGCACGAGGAGGCTCGTCGTCCCCGGGATCGCGTTGCTCGCGGCGGCGAGACGGAGGCGGACGGTCGAGGTCCCCGTGCCTCCCACCGCCTGCGGCTCGACGTTGCCGGTGAGCCCGAACGGGAGGTTCCCGACCGAGAAGCTGACCGGGCCGTTCGAGCCGTTGACCCGCGCGACGTCGATCGGGATGTCGAGCGACTCCCCCTGGACGATGTCGTTGCCGTTCAGCCCGTCGGAGCGCAGGAGCGGGCGGTCCTTGAAGCTGAAGTCCGGGGGCGGCGGCGTCGTGGGGTTGTCGAAGACGAGGTCGTCGACGGCGACGGCGCGGCTGTCGGACGCGCGCACGCGGATGTAGGCGATGTCCGCCGAGGGACGGGTGACGGACAGGGGTGCGACGACGCCCGCGCCCGACGGCACCGTCGCCGACGCCGTCGCGAGCACCGATCCCGCGCCGTCGTAGGCCTCGAGCACGACCCCGACCGGGGTGGCCTGCGGCTCGCCGAAGCCGGCGTAGAGCGAGACGCGCTGCTTCGTGAACGGGAACCGGGCCCAGAGGTCGCTGCCGCACGCGCGCGGCCGGTAGACCCGCGGCGGCGGGCACGCGCTCGCCGCCGCGACGTTCGGGGCCGAGTGCGCGAGCGCGGGCGCCGGCTTCGCGATCGTCCACGTCGAGCCCGCCTCCGCGCCGAACGGCGGGCCCAGCCCGAGCTCCACGCCGCGGTTCGCCCCGCCCGTGTCGCGGTACTGGGTGGTCGCCGCGGTGCCCGCGGCGAGGTCGTCGAAGCCGATCGTCACGTCGGCGGCCGCGGCGGCCGAGGGGAGCACGAGGCCGAGGCCGGCGACGAGCGCGATCAGCGCCGGCAGCGCGTGCCGTCGGGTGCGGATTCCACGCGTGGACGTACCCCCCATGAACGGGAGGCGACGCTACTCCGCCGGTCGGCGGCCCGCAATCGCGACCCAACACTTGTTCACAACGGGCGCGAAGCCTTGACCCCGTCCGGGGCGAGCGGGATCGTCCGGCGCGACCCGCGGCGGACGGCGCCGACGGGTTGCGACCCGGAGGACCGACATGCGCCAGCGGCTGACCTATGCGAACGTCACGGCGACGCTCGCACTCTTCCTCGCCCTCGGCGGCGGTGCGTACGCCGTGACCGGGGGCGCCGCGGCGCGCGGGCGGACCTACCGCGCCTGCGTGGCGAAGTCGACCGGCGCGATGCGGCTGCTCGCGAGCCGCAGGCGCTGCGGACGGCGCGAGCGGCTGATCACCTGGAACCAGGTGGGGCCGCAGGGGGTCGCCGGGCTGCGCGGGGCCGAGGGGCAGGCCGGCCCGGCCGGCGCGCCGGGAACCGATGGCGCGGCCGGGGCGCCGGGCCAGGCCGGCGCGACGAATGTCACGGTCCGCACCGGCGTGGCCGGTCAGGCGAACTGCCTCCAGGGCGAGCGCGCCGTCGGCGGCGGGGCGGTGCTCGGGTCGGGTGGCACGAAGATGCTCTACTCGCGGCCGAACCCGACGAGCGGCACGCCGACGGGCTGGCGCGCGCTCGACGACAGCCCCGACGTCTTCGCCCCCACGACCTACGTCATCTGCGCTGCGCCCTGACCAGCGCTTCCTAGCATCCGCGAGTGGAGGGGTGGCAGAGTGGTCGATTGCGGCGGTCTTGAAAACCGCTGACCGGGGTCCACCCGGTCCGGGGGTTCGAATCCCTCCCCCTCCGCTGTAGACGGGAGATCCTTTGCGTTGGCGGGGATCCCAGCCGTCGGGTTGGTCGGTTCGCGGCCGCCGGACGCGCGCGAAGGCTCGAGCCGCGGAAGGCTTGGGATGCCCCCGAGTCGCAGCTGCTCGTAGAGCGTGGACACGGGGATGTCGAGGGGTTAGGCTCGGCCTCGGTGGAGGGCCGGGCGAAGCCGCTGATGGCAAGCGGCGACGACACGACGAGGGTCACCGAGATCTTCGTCGAGGCGTTCTACCGCGATCCGGTCTGGGCCTGGGCGTTTCCCGACCCGGAACGGCGGCGCGCCCAGCACGCCGAGTTCTGGCGACTCTTCGTCGAGGGTGCGCAGCCCCACGGCTGGGTCTGGCTGACCGCCGACCGCGGCGCGGCGGCGCTCTGGCTGCCGCCCGGTTGCCCCGAGCTGCCGCCCGCGGACGAGGCCCGGCTCGAGCCGCTGCTCGAGGATCTGCTGGGGGCGAAGCAGGCCGAGCTGGTGCTCAGGAGCTTCGGGGAGTTCGAGGAGGCGCATCCACCCGAGCCTCCCCACTACTACCTGAGCCTGCTCGGGACTCATCCCGACCACCGCGGTCGGGGCATCGGCATGGGGCTGCTCGCGGACAACCTGGCGGCGATCGACGCCGCCGGCATGCCCGCCTACCTGGAGTCGACCAACCCGAGTAACAACGCCCGCTACGAGCGCCTGCGGTTCGCGCGGCGCGGCGGCTTCGAGCTTCCCGACCAAGGGCCGCCGGTCACCACGATGTGGCGCGAGCCCGGCGGATGAGCACCGGGCTGGCCCTCGCCGGTCAGCGAGCTGCGGATCGCGTGCTGGGAGGCCGCGCACGTCCTGGAGACACGCGAGAACTACGAGCCGACCGCGTCGCTGCCCCGGCCGGATGGCGTTCCTCGAGGACGTGCTCGCCTACTTCGCCGAGCGCCTGCTCGTCAATCCCCGGCTGCTGTACCTCTGAAGCCCCGAGGGCGCGAACCTGAGGGCCGACTTCGAGCCGCCGACCCGCGTGTACTACGAGGCTCACGTCGGCGTCCCGGACTTCTCGGCCTTCGACGCCCAGGGGCCCTTCCCGGCGCTGCCGCCCGGCCGGCCGGGCGCTGGTGGGGCGCTCCGGGCTCGTCGCAGCCGGGCGATCCGCCGGCAGGACTGGAAGGTCTTCGCTAGGTTCTCGTGCTCGGCGACCGGGAGGCCGGACGCGCGCTCGGCGTGACGCTCTTCGAGAGCGAGGCAGACTCGACCGGATGAGCGAGACCCTCGACCGACTGCCGACGATTCAGGTCACCCACGCGGCGCCCGGGGACATCCCGTGCGCCGCCCGCGAACGCGCCCGTGAGGGACACCGATGACGAACACGCGTAGTCGAGCGGCCGGCGCCACCGGCGTCGTGCTGCTCACCCTGGCCGCCGGCCAGTTCGTGATGGCGCTCGACACGACCGTCATGAACACGGCGATCGCGACGGTCGCCGACGATCTCGACACGACGGTGACCGGGATTCAGACGGCGATCACGATGTACACGCTGGTGATGGCGTCGCTGATGATCACGGGCGGGAAGGTCGGGGAGATCATCGGTCGCAAGCGGGCGTTCACGATCGGTGCGGTCGTCTATGCGTGCGGGTCGCTGACGACGGCGCTCTCGCCGAACCTCACGGTGCTGATGATCGGCTGGTCGGGTCTGGAGGGCCTGGGAGCGGTGCTGATCATGCCGGCGATCGTGGCGCTGGTCGCGTCGAACTTCGGCAAGCCGGAGCGCCCGCGCGCCTACGGGCTCGTCGCCGCGGCGGGCGCGATCGCGGCGGCACTGGGCCCGTTGATCGGCGGCGCGTTCACGACCTACGCTTCCTGGCGCTACGTCTTCGCCGGGGAGGTCCTGATCGTCGCGGTGATCCTCGTGCTCGCCCGCCGCGTGCACGACACGCCGCCCGAGGAGGGTGTGAAGCTGGATCTCTTCGGCACCTTCCTGTCGGCCCTCGGCCTGGGGCTGATCGTGTTCGGCATTCTGAAGTCCGGCACCTGGGGCGTCGTGCAGCCCAAGCCCGAGGCCCCGCACTGGATCGGCCTCTCTCCCGTGATCTGGCTGCTGCTCGGCGGCGGCGTCGTCCTGGCGCTGTTCCTCCGCTGGGAGAGCCGGCGCATCGGGCGCGGGGAGGGCGCGCTGATCGATCCCAAGCTGCTGCGCAACATTCAGATGCGCTCCGGGGTGATCTCGTTCCTGTTCATGTTCCTCGTGCAGGCGGGGACGTTCTTCGTGGTGCCGCTGTTCCTGTCGGTGGCGCTGGGGCTGTCGGCGATCGAGACCGGCGTGCGGCTGTTGCCGATGTCGCTGACGCTGCTGCTGTTCGCCGTCGGGGTCCCGAAGCTCCTGCCGGACGCCAACCCGCGGCGCGTCGTCAACGCCGGCTTCCTGCTGCTGTTCGCCGGCCTGGTTCTGCTGGTCGGCCTGCTCGACGTCGGCGCCGGGCCCGAGATCATCACCGGGCCGCTGCTGCTCGCCGGGTCGGGACTTGGCGCGATGGCCTCGCAGCTGGGCAGCGTGACCGTCTCCGCGGTGCCCGACGAGCAGAGCGGCGAGGTCGGGGGCCTGCAGAACACCGGGACCCAGCTCGGCGCGTCGATCGGCACCGCGCTCGCCGGCGCGATCCTCATCTCCGCGCTGACCGCCTCGTTCTTCAGCGGCATCCAGGACAACCCGGCGATCCCCGAGAACCTCACCGTCAAGGCACAGACGCAGCTGGCGACCGGCGTGCCGTTCGTGTCCGACAAGGACCTGACGAAGGCGCTCGACGACGCGGGCGTCCCGCCGGAGGCGGCGAACGCGGCCGTCGACGAGAACGCGCAAGCCCGGATCGCCGGCCTGCGCTCCGCGCTTGCCGTGCTCGCACTGATCAGCCTGCTCGCGCTGCTCTTCACCCGCGGCATCCCGACCATCCAGCCCGGCGCCGAAGCCAAGCCGAACGCGCCACCCACCGAGGCGCCGGTCACAGCCTGACCCGTATGCACGGGAACCCGCCCGCGCGCGCTGCCATGATGCGCCGGTCGGGTCAAGAGGAGGACGCGCGATGGAGGGAACGGGTCGAGCATCGAGTCGTGACACGACGAAGGACGGTGAGCGGTCGGCCGCGCCGGCCGGGGACGCCGACCACGCTGATCGCTCTGCGGCCGGGTCGCCGTTCGCGCCGCGCCTGACGCATCGGTTGATGTTGGAGTTCGGGGACCGCGAGGACTTCGACGATCCGCGGCTGGAGTGGCGGCGGCTGTTCTCGGAGCTGCTGGGGACGTTCTTCCTCGTGCTCGTCGCGGCCGGCGGCGGGATTCTCGTCGGGAAGGGGCAGATCAGCCTCGCCGCGGCGGTCGTCGCACCCGGGCCTGATGGTGCTCGCGATCATCCTGTTCATGGGCGCGGTCTCCGGCGCGCATCTGAACCCGGGCGTGTCGCTCGCGTTCGCGCTGCGCGGCGACTTCCCGTGGAAGCGCGTGCCGGGCTACATCATCGTCCAGCTGGTCGGCGCGACGCTCGCGTGCCTGTTCCTGCTGGCGGTGTTCGGGAACGTCGAGCACCTCGGCGCGACGCTCCCCGGCCCCGGCTACAAGGACTGGCAGGCGCTGCTGATGGAGATCGTGCTCACCGCCGGGCTGGTGAGCGTGATCCTCGGCACCGCGTCGGCCGCGCAGAACGTCGGCGCGATCGCCGCGCTCGGCGTCGGCGGCTACATCGCGCTCGCCGGCCTGTGGTCCGCGCCGGTCAGCGGCACGTCGATGAACCCGGCGCGCTCGTTCGGGCCGGCCCTCGTGAGCGGCGACTGGTCGAGCTACTGGGTGTACGTCGCTCGGGCCGATCGCGGGCGCGCTGATCGCGGTCGGCTGCGCCTACGTCCTGCGCGGCCGCGGCGGGCGACCCGATCGCCCGCGCGGCCGGCTCCGGGGTGCTCACGACCGGGCAGTCTCGAGGAGAAGCAGCGCCTCGCACAGGACATCGACCGCGGCGAGGTCGCGCCGCCCGGCATCGCCGACACCGACGAGCAGACCTAGCGCGCTCCGATCCCGCGACGGCTTCGATCGACCACGGCGAGGGCGCGGGCGGCGACGCCGTCGCTCGTTCCCGGGGACGGGCGCGACCGCTGGGCTACACGCCGCGTTCGACCGCGATGCGCTGCTCGTCGGCGGCGTGGGTGAACGCGGCGTAGTCGGCGTCGTTCTGGTCGGCGTAGGCGACGGCGAACCGCTCGAGCGCGCGGTCGAACGTGTCGTCGTCGCCGAGGTAGCCGGTGATCTTCGCGGCGTCGCCGGTGCGGGCGTGCGCGCGGGCGAGCGCGGCGCCGCAGATCTCGCCGTAGCGCGCCAGGCGCTCCGGCGACATCGTCTCGATCGCGGCCGAGCCCTTCATGTCGCGCAGCTGGCGGACGTAGAACTCGCGGTGCCGCTCGCCGGTGCCGGTGACCCATCCCAGGAACGCGTCGCTCGCCGCCTGCATGAGCCGCTGGCCCTGCACCACCCGCTCGCCCTGGTGCTCGTACTCGCTGGCGCCCGCGTACGGCGCGAGCACCGACGTGTCGCCTCCTTGATCTGCAGGAACAGCGGGTCGTCCTCGCGGTCGCCCATCAGCAGCATCATGAACGCCTCGGTCCCGACCGAGCCGACGCCGACGACCTTCCGCGCGAAGTCCTCGTAGTGGTAGTGGTCGAGCACGACGCGCCGGTCGGGGGTCAGCGAGCGCGCGTAGTCGATCAGCCCCTGGCGGACGATCTGCTCGAACTCGCCGCGCATCGTCTCGGGCGGGCGCACGATGACCGGCGGCTGCTGCTTGATCCGGTAGCCGCCGTCGACCCGCTCGGCGAACTTCGCCAGCGAGCCCAGGCTCGTCCGCGTGCGCGCCTTGGCGAGGTTCTTCTGCGCGGCCTTGAGCGTCGCCTTGTCCGCGGTCGGCGGTGAGCTCGGCGAGCAGCTCGCTCGACGTCGATCCGCGTGTACCAGACGTCCAGGAAGCGCATCGTCGCCGCCTTCGCCATCGTCGTCCGATAGGCCGCGGCGGCCGCGCGCGCCGCCGCCCGCTGCTTCTTGGGACGGTGGCCGTTGTCGCGCGCCGCGACGACGAAGCTCGCGACCAGGCGCTTGACGTCCCACTCGAACGGCGCCGGGAGCGTCTCGTCGAAGTCGTTGAGATCGAAGACCATGCGCCGATCGGGCGCCGCGAACACGCCGAAGTTCGACAGGTGCGCGTCGCCGCAGCACTGCACGCGCAGCCCCGTCGTCGGGGTGCGCGAGAGATCCCACGCCATGATCGCCGCGCCGCCGCGGTAGAAGGTGAACGGCGAGACGATCATCCGCCCGTGCCGGATCGGCACGAGCTCGGGCACACGCGTCGCGTCCTGCTCCTCGAGGATGCCGACCGGATCCGGACGGTCCGTCGGGCGCCGCCCACTCACCGTGAGCCTCCAGCGGCACCGCCTCGCGCTCGGCGCGCCCCTCGGCCAGGCGCTCCTCGATCGCCTTCGGAAGGTCGAGCACGCCGCGAGCGCGCTTCCCGGCCTTCCTCGCGCTTCGCCTGCTTCGTGGTCTTCGCCGCGCCTTTCGCCATCGGGCGACCGTACCGGACCGCGCGTGAGCCTGTCACGCGAGAGCTGCGGGTCGTCCCGCGGTGGCAGCCCGCCGTCAGTCAACCGCGCGGCATCGTCGCGGTGTTGCCCTGGCGTAAGTTCGACGATGGCGGATGACTGGTCGCCCGCTGCGGCCGATCGACTGGCTTGCTGCCCTGCGTGGGCTTCGGTCGCTGATGCGGGTATAGGATCTGGCGCCGTCCCGGGCGTCGGGCATCGCATGGGTTCGCCGGCGCCGAACTTCTGGAGGTCGCTTGATGAGCCAGCACGATCGAAGCAAGCTCCCGATCCCCAGGCAGCCGTTCGCGGGAGTGGCGAACAGGACGCTCGACGGCTCGCGACCGGACTGGGAAGCGATCGGTCACGTCGAACCCCCCGACGGTGCACCGAACGTCTTGGTCGTGCTGATCGATGACGCGGGGTTCGGCAATCCGGCCACGTTCGGTGGGCCGATCGATACGCCGAACTACACGCGGGTCGCGGAGGAGGGTCTGCGCTACAACCGCTTCCATGTCACGGCGCTGTGCTCGCCGACGCGCGCGGCGCTGTTGACCGGGCGCAACAGCCATAGCGTCGGCTTTGGGTCGGTTGGGGAGTTCTCGACCGGGTTTCCCGGCTACACGGCGTTCGTGCCGGACGACTGCGTTCCGTTTCCGCGGATTCTGCGCGACAACGGGTACAGCACGGCCGCGTTCGGCAAGTGGCATCTGACACCGGATGGCCAGCAGGGTCCCTCCGGACCGTTCGACCGTTGGCCGGTGGGTTGGGGCTTTGACTACTTCTACGGGATCCTCGGCGGGGGCGCGAGTCAGTGGGATCCGTGCCTGGCCGAGAACCAGAAGATCATCGGGACGCCGGACGCCTTCTACGACGAGGAGAGCCCGTACTACCTGCCAGATGCGATGGCGGACAAGACGATCGAGTGGCTGCACGCGATTCGTGCGCAGGACGCGGACAAGCCGTTCTTCGCGTACTTCTCGACGGGCTGCAGCCACGCGCCGCATCACGTCTCCGAGGCGTGGGCCGAGAAGTACAAGGGCAGGTTCGACCAGGGCTGGGACAAGCTGCGCGAGGAGACGTTCGCCAGGCAGAAGGCGCTGGGCGTGATCCCGGCGGACGCCGAGCTCACGGAGCGTGACGAGGCGTTCCCGGCGTGGGACGACGTTCCCGACAAGCTCAAGGCCTACTACGCGCGCCAGATGGAGGTGTACGCGGGGTATTCCGAGAATGCCGACTACAACGCCGGCCGGGTGATCGACGCGATCGAGGAGCTCGGCGAGCTGGACAACACGCTCATCCTGTGGATCTGGGGTGACAACGGCGCGAGCATGGAGGGCACGATCACCGGCTCGTTCAACGAGCTGACGATGCAGAACGGCATCCCGCTGACGGACGAGATGCAGCTGCAGCTCGCTGAGCGCTACGGCGGGATCGAGGCGTGGGGAGGCCAGATGATGGACCCCCACTACTCGGCCGCCTGGGCGTGGGCGGGCAACGCGCCGTTCCAGTGGGGCAAGCAGGTGGGATCGCACCTGGGCGGCACCCGCAATCCGCTGGTGGCCCACTGGCCCGAGAGGATCAGCGAGAACGGTGCCCTGAGGACGCAGTTCACGCATGTCACGGACATCGGTCCGACGATCCTCGACATCGCGGGCATCCCGATGCCGACGCATGTCGACGGGATCGCGCAGCAGCCGATGCACGGCGCGACGTTCGCGGACTCGCTGACCGACGCGCAGGCCCCGGAGCGTCACACCCAGCAGTACTTCGAGACGATCGGCAACCGGGCGATGTACAAGGACGGCTGGTGGCTCGCGATGAAGACCGAACGCATTCCCTGGGTCTTGACACCGGAGGCCATCAAGCCCTACGCCCCCGGCGTCTGGAACCCCGACGAGGACCCTGCCGAGCTCTACTACCTGCCGGACGACTTCAGCCAGGCGAGGGATCTCGCCGCCGAGCACCCCGAGAAGGTCCAGGAGCTCAAGGACCTGTTCTGGGAGGAAGCCGAGAAGTACAAGGTGCTGCCGCTGATGGCGCCGCTCGCAGGGTTCTTCGGCATGCTGCCACCGCTGCCCGCGGTGACCAAGCACGAGTTCCGCGGCGACGTCCAGAACGTCCTCTCGGGGATGATCCCGCGGATCTACAACCACTCGTACGCGATCAGCGCCGACCTCGTCATCCCGTCGGGCGGCGCCGAAGGGGTGATCGTCGCCGAGGCCGACCATCTGGGCGGCTTCTCGCTGTTCGTCGACGGCGGCAAGCTGACGCACACCTACTCGATGATGGGCGTCTTCGTCTTCCGTCAGCAGGCCGAGGAGTCGTTGCCTGAGGGAGCGGTGACCGTGCGCATGGAGTTCGCCGCCGACGCCGCGAAGCCGGCCACCGGCGGTGAGGTGACGTTGTTCATCGACGACCGGCCCGTCGGCCGCGGCCGCATGGATCACACGGTCCCGGTCCGCTTCTCCGGCTATGCCGGTATGGACATCGGCCGCGACAACGGGGGCGTGGTCGATCGGTCATACGAGGACCGCAAGCCGTTCGCGTTCACCGGCACGATCAACAAGGTCGTGTTCGACGTCAATCCGCACCCCTCGGCCGAGGAGGCTCACGAGCTCCACACGGCCGAACACCACGGGCACACCGCACACGCGCTCACGGCATGATGTCGAACGCCCGCGCCCGGGAGGTCCGATGACGCTTGATGACGAGACGATCGACGTCCTGATCGGGGGCTACCTGTCCAAGGACGCCGCCGAGGAGGATTACAACGCCGTGCTCGATTGCGGCGCGCACCTCCTCGGCGCGGTGGTCGTCAGCAAGGACCTGGAAGGCAACCTGTCCGTCGAGCAGACCGATCACATGGTCGCCGAGGGCGCCGCAGGCCTTGGCGCGGTCGGCTTCGCCGTCGGGCTGTTCGCGCCGCCACTGCTCGCCGCCACCGCCATCGGCGCCGTCATGGGCGCCGGGGCCGGCAAGCTCCTGCACCACAAGACCGCCGAGAAACTGGGAGAGCAGGCGGGGGAGACGATCCCGATCGGCGGCGCCGGCCTGATCGTCGCCTACCACCACGAACACGCCGAGCCCGTCGAGGCCGCCGTGACCCGCGCCGTCCAAAGGGCCGTCGGAGAGGCTGAAGGCAACCACGTCAACGCCCTGAAGGGCGCGATCGCAGACGCCCAACAGAAGCTGGCCGCCGAAGGCGGCCCGTAGCTCCCGACGACGGCGCCTCGGCAGCCGGGAACCCCGCGGCGATCCACTGGGACTACGTCAGCGGGGGCAGGCCCTTGGCGATGAGGTCGACGCCGAAGATGAGGAACACCACGGCCGTGACCGCGTTGTTGTGGATGGCCAGCCAATCCTTCATCTCGTTCAGCCGGGTCTCGGCGTCGTCGCCGCCGACGAGGTAGTAGACGACCGGCCCGGCGATGGTGAGGCTGCCCACGATCACGAACACCAGCAGGGAGACGAGCGACTACTGCTTCTTCCTGTCGGGATGATTTCCGTCGGGCTCGCGCTCTTGACGGCTGCGATCGCTCCGGTGTCGACCCGCCCCGCGCCGTGTGTTCACGACGTCTGAGCGCCGTTGCGCGCTGGTACTTGCGGCGCCGATCGCACCGACTGCGGCGAGCCACGCAGGCGGGTCCCGTCGTTTGATCGGTTGCGCAGCCCGTTCGCCGTCGCGTAGCGTCGGCGCCGTGTCCCCACGCGGGAGCGCGGTCTTGTGATGACTGGGCTGGCTGCCCGGCGGCTCGCCGAGCGGGTCCATGGCGATGCGCCGGATCGCTACGGGGCGGCGCTGCTTGATCACGTGCGTCGGGTTGCCGCCGCGGTGCCGCGAGAGGCGCGGACTGTCGCGTGGCTGCACGAGGTGCTGGAGTACGCGGCTGCCAGTGCGCAGGACCTGCGAGCCGCCGGGGCCAGCGAGGACGAGATTGCGGCGGTCCAGCTCCTGACCCGCGACACCGACGCCGACGCCGACGCCGACGAGGCAGCGTACGACGCGCACATCGCGCTGATCGCCGAAACCCCCGGACCGGCCGGCCGCCTCGCCCGGATCGTCAAGCGAGCTGACCTGCACGACCGCCTACGGCACCAAGACGCCCAGGCCGCCACGAGCGTCGTACGGCCCGCCTACCGCGCCGCACTCGCACGCCTCGCAGCCGTGCCGACCACGATCGACACCAGCGCCGCGCCGCGCCGCGGCCGGCGAGGCCTGCGCGGCGCCCGCACGGGCGAAGCCTGGTCGGTGTAGTGCCGAGCCCGGGACCTCGTCGTCACCTTCGGGTCGACCACCACGATGACCCGCTGCGGGAGCGAGTTGGCGTCCAGCCCGCAGCGCGCGACCGACGCGGCCGACGGGCAACGCGGCAAGGGGGAGGTGATGCCGCAACTCGGCTGCGGGATGACCCCGATGCCGCGCGCCGCGCGCACGATACGTTGAGCGCGCGGTACGAAGCGAAGAGCAAACAGCGATGTGAGGTCGCTGTTAACGTTCGATCGAGGAGGTTCACCGCATGAGCAGCGGCACGGAAGTGAGCGAGCAGGGATCGGGGTGGGTGACGTTCGCGGGCGTGATGATCATGATTCTCGCCGTCTTCAACGTGATCCGCGGGATCGCGGCGATTTCGGACTCGAAGTTCTGGATCGGCGACCAGAAGTACGTGATCGACAATCTGCACTCCTGGGGGTGGATCGTCCTGATCATCGGGGTGATTGAGCTGTTCGTCGCGTTCGGCATCTGGACCGGCGGGCAGTGGTCGCGCTGGATCGGCGTCTTCATCGCGAGCCTCAACGCGATCTTCGCGCTGTTCTTCATCCCCGCCAGTCCGTGGTGGGCGCTCGTGCTGTTCACGCTCTCGCTGCTCGTGATCTACGGCCTCGCGGCCTACGGCGGCCGCGGCCGGGCCTCGACCGGCTGACGCCCGGGACTCCTTCGCCGCCCGCATCGTCAACCGGATGCGGGCGGCGGCTCCCTGCGCCCCACAGGCGCCCGTCCGAGGGGGACGAATGCGAGCCGAACAACGACGGACAAGAACCAGTCCCCCCAGCACGATCGGCGTTCCGGGCGTCCGTAATGGGCCCCAGTCCTCTCCCGGACGCCTGAGTGGGCGGTCAGGCTTGGGTCGCTTGCGCTGATCCCAGCACCGGACCGAGGAGGTGATCGCCGCCTAGCATTCCCCCCCCCCGGGGAGCTACGTCCACACGAGTTCCCCGGCACCTTAGACGCGACCCCCGACGAGAGGGAAGGCGCTGTGTCCGAGGGGCATGGGCTAATGGTTGACCTCGCGCCATGGCTTCTCCGATCCCTCCGCGCGGCGCCAACCCCGCGGCTACCCGCCGCCCGGCGTCGTATGCAGCGCGCTTCTTCCCCTCGCTCCGCGGCTATGAGCGTTCGTGGCTTCGGGGCGATCTGATCGCGGGCCTCACGGTCTGGGCCATCCTGGTTCCCCAGGCGCTGGCGTACGCCAGCATCGCGGGCGTGTCGCCGGTCGTGGGCCTCTACGCCGCCCCCGGGGCACTCGTGCTCTACGCCGCTCTGGGAAGCTCGAGGCACCTGGTGACCGGGCCGATGGCGGCGACCGCGGTCCTGTCGGCGGCCACGGTCGCCGACCTCATTCCGGCCGGGGACGGCCGCTTCGCTGCGTTCACGGCCGGGCTGGCGATCACCGCCGGCATCGCCGCGCTGCTCGCGGGCCTGCTGCGCCTCGGCTTTCTGGCCAACTTCATCAGCCAGCCGGTGCTCAAGGGGTTCATCATCGGCCTGGCGCTGACGATCATCATCGGCCAACTGCCCAAGCTGTTCGGGATCAGTCGAGGAACCGGAGACTTCTTCGAGCAGGCCTGGCATCTCGTCACCCACCTGGGGGACACCCAGGGGCTCACCCTGCTGGTCGGCACGCTCTCGCTCGCGCTGATCATCGGTCTGCGCCGGTTGGCCCCCGGCATCCCCGGCTCGCTTGTGGCTGTCGCGCTCGGGATAGCCGCCGTCAAGGCCTTCGGCCTCGATGTGCCGACCGTCGGGTCGATCAGCAGCGGCTTGCCATCGCTCGGTCTGCCCCACATCGGACTGGGGGACGCGGGCGGGCTGGCCGCCGGGGGCATCGGCGTGATGCTCATCGCGTTCGCGGAGGGGTTGGGGGCCGCGAAGACCTACGCCGCCCGCAACCACGAGGAGATCGACGCCAACCGCGAGCTGGTCGCGCTCGGCAGCGCGAACATCGCATCGGGCCTGTGCCGCGGCATGGTGGTCAGCGGCAGTCTCTCCAAGACCGCGGTGAACGTCTCCGCTGGCGCGCGCACGCAGCTCTCGGCGCTGCTCGCCGCGGGACTCACGATCGTCGCGCTGCTGTTTCTCACCGGGCTCTTCGAGGACCTCCCCGAGGCGACGCTCGCGGCGATCGTCATCGCCGCCGTCATCGAGCTGATCGACGTGGCTGCGCTCGTCGCCCTCTACCACACGTACACCAAGCGCCTCGGCCGCCAGTACGGCTGGGTCGCGCGCCCGGACTTCATCGCCGCGATCGCCGCGCTGCTCGGCGTGACGGTCCTCGGCACCCTCCGCGGGCTCTTCTTCGGCATCGGCGTCTCACTGCTGCTGCTGATCTACCGTGCCTCGCGGCCCTACGTCGCCGTGCTCGGCCGCACGCCCGGCCCGGACGGCACCTACCGCGACATCGAGCGCCACAGCGACGCCCGGCCACCCGACGACGTCGTCGTCCTGCGGATCGAGAGCGGCCTGTACTTCGCCAACGCCGAGGCCATCCGCTCGCGCATCCTCGACGCCGCCGCCCGCGAGGGCGTGAGCGCGGTGATCCTCGACGCCGAGACCACCCCGTTCGTGGACGTCAGCGCCGCGCGGATGCTCGCCGACGCACGCGACGAGCTCGAGACGCACGGAGTCCGGCTCGTGCTCGCGCGCAACGTCGGCCAGGTCCGCGACGTGCTCCGGTCCACCACCGGCGACAGCGACCTCACCGCGTCCTACCCGACGATCGACGCCGCCATCCAGGCCGTCGGCGGGGTGGACGCGCCCTAGACGTCGAGCGACCGCATGACCTCCGCGGTCACGAGGGCCGTCACGCCTGAGTGTCTGGCCCCGCGGCGGCTGCGCTTACGTCACTCCCGGTTTGCGCGCCGCCCGCTCCGCCAAAGGCGGCCGACGTCGAAGCGGGCCGCTGCGCTCGCCTTCGGCTTCGCCACCACGCGGCGGCGCCGCCCGCAGCGACGATGCCCGTAACGGCGGCGACGGCCGCAGCGACAAGCGCGACCACCGCCAGCACGGCCGCGCCGACCGCCACCTTGGGCAGCTGACGTCGCACAACCCGGCGGAGGTAGAGGACACTGGCCCCCGTCGCGATCGTTACGAGCGCTTCGTCGACTTGACGATCGGCCCATTTCCCAACGTCGTTGGTGTCCACGCGACGGACCATACATGCGCGGACGATCGGCCGCAGCTCTGGGCATCGAGCCTTTGTGCGCCTCCATGAGGCCGAACTCGCGGGGTGCGTCTGAGCGCCGTTGCGCGCTGGTACTTGCGGCGCCGATCGCACCGACTGCGGCGAGCCACGCAGGCGGGTCCCGTCGTTTGATCGGTTGCGCAGCCCGTTCGCCGTCGCGTAGCGTCGGCGCCGTGTCCACACGCGGGAGCGCGGTCTTGTGATGACTGGGCTGGCTGCCCGGCGGCTCGCCGAGCGGGTCCATGGCGATGCGCCGGATCGCTACGGGGCGGCGCTGCTTGATCACGTGCGTCGGGTTGCCGCCGCGGTGCCGCGAGAGGCGCGGACTGTCGCGTGGCTGCACGAGGTGCTGGAGTACGCGGCTGCCAGTGCGCAGGACCTGCGAGCCGCCGGGGCCAGCGAGGACGAGATTGCAGCGGTCCAGCTCCTGACCCGCGCACGACGCCGACGCCGACGCCGACGAGGCAGCGTACGACGCGCACATCGCGCTGATCGCCGAAACCCCCGGACCGGCCGGCCGCCTCGCCCGGATCGTCAAGCGAGCTGACCTGCACGACCGCCTACGGCACCAAGACGCCCAGGCCGCCACGAGCATCGTCCGGCCCGCCTACCGCGCCGCACTCACACGCCTCGCAGCCGTGCCGACCGCGATCGACACCAGCGCCACGCCACGCCGCGGCGGGCGCTGACAGCCCTCGCGGCGGCAGACGGCGCGCAGCCTTGAAAGCCGGGCCGGGCGACCGGTCCCGAGGGGTTCGAGTCCCGGCCCCTCCGGACTCGCGCTCCTGCCCGCGAACCTCCTGCGGGAGCCGGCCGACCTCTACTCCGTCAGCCCCACGGCGGCGAGGGCGTCCTGGGGGTCGTTGAACCAGCGAAAGCGAATCGCCTTGCCGTCCCTGACCGTCCAGACGTAGCCCTGGCGCCAGGCGGTCTCGATCCCGCTCGCTCCCCGACCGCGCGCTCGCACGATCACGACCACGTCCTCGCCGGCGTCGATGTAGCGCTCGGGCTCCACGCGGAAGTCGGGGAAGACGTCGCGTACCTTCGCGAAGCTGGCGCGCCCGCGCAGCGTCCCGGGCTCCACCGCGTCCGGCGGGTTGACGTACTCCACGTCGTCCGCGATGAGATCCCGGGCCGAGGCGTCGGCCGCCCAGGCGGCGTAGATCGCCTTCACGACATCGACGTTCTCCTGCGACATGACGCGGCCAGTATCCCGCGCGCGAAGCCGCCGACGACTCCCGACGGCTCCGCGACGAACGTGACGACGACTTCCCCCCGAGCCTCGCTCACTCGGGCAACGCGTCGAGACCGGGCGCGGAGTCGGCGATGTCGAGCTCCGCCCTACGCCCCCGGCGGCGGCACCGAGCCGGTCGCCGGCCACGCGCTCGGCGCCGCGGGCGGCAGCCCGCCGTCCGGCGCGGCGTCGGCGCCTGCGTCGCCGGCCCGGCCGCGGCCGCGCTGCGCGACAGCAGCCCGCCCGCGAAGATCGCGCCCGCGCCGGCGAGCCCGACGTAGATCCCGTTCGCGAGCGCCAGGACCTCGCTCGGCCCCGGCCGGTCGGCCATCCGGTAGCCCACGAGCGCCGCGGCCGCGACGCCGAGCAGCATGAGCGCCGTCCCGTCGTCGACCGCGGCGAGCAGCCGGCGCCCGGTCAGCTCGAGCAGCGCGATGGCGGCGGCGGCGAGCGCGAGGCCGAGGAAGACGACGTCGAGCCCGTCGAAGGCCTGCCAGGCCGTCAGCTCGATCGGCCCGGAGGCGCGCAGCTGAGCGACGCCCGCGCGCAGGAAGCCGCCGAAGCTCCCGAACTGCGACGAGGCCTGGCCGATGGAGTCGAGCACTCGCGCCGGGATGTCGAGCCGGTACCACGGCAGCCACAGGCCGCCGCCGAGCATCAGCGCGCCGAGCAGGGCGAGGCCGCGGCCGGTCGAGCCGGAGGAGCGCATGCCCTCTTCGTCGGGTGCCGGGCGCGCGGGGTTGAGCCGTGAACCGGCGTCGTTGGACGGGCTCAGCCGCCCAGCACCGCGGGGGCGCCCCGCTCGACCAGCACGTCGGGCAGCGCCACCGTCCCGTCGTCGCGCTGCCCGTTCTCGAGCAGCGCGATGATCGTCCGCCCGACCGCGACCGCGGTCCCGTTCAGCGTGTGGAGCACCTCGGGCCGCCCGCCGCCCTCCGGCCGGAAGCGCACGTCGAGCCGCCGGGCCTGGAAGTCCGTCGTGTTCGAGCACGAGGTCAGCTCGCGGTAGCGCGCCTGGCCGGGCAGCCACGCCTCGCAGTCGTACTTCTTCGCCGCGGAGGCGCCGAGGTCGCCGACGGCGATGTTGACCACGCGATAGGGGATCTCGAGCGCCTGGAGGATCGACTCCTCGATCGCCAGCAGTCGCTCGTGCTCGGCCGCGGACTCGTCCGGGGCCGCGAACGCGAACATCTCGACCTTGTCGAACTGGTGCACGCGGAAGATCCCGCGCGTGTCCTTCCCGGCGGCGCCCGCCTCGCGCCGGAAGCAGGGCGAGAAGCCGGCGTAGCGGGCGGGGAGCGCGTCGGCGTCGAGGATCTCCCCGGCGTGGAGGGAGGCGAGCGCCACCTCGCTCGTCCCGACGAGGTAGAGGTCGTCGTCGGCGAGGCGGTAGATCTGCTGCTCGGTGTCGGGCAGGAACCCGGTGCCGTAGAGCGCGCTCTCGCGCACGAGCACCGGCGGGATGACCGGCTCGAAGCCGTGCTCGCCGACGACGTCGAGCGCGTAGCGCACGAGCGCGAGCTCGACGAGCACGAGGTCCCCGCGCAGGTAGGCGAAGCGGGCGCCGGACAGGCGCGCCGCCGCGTGCTCGGTGTCGATCATCGGCCCGGCGAGCTCGAGGTGGTCGCGACCGGTGCGGCCCGCTTCGCCGACCTCGCGCACCACCGCGTCCTCGGCCGCGGCCCCGGGGTCGGGGAGGTTCGGCAGCGCGGCGAGGGCCGCGTCGCAGCTCGCGCCTCGCGGCGGCCTCCTCGTCGCTCCGCGCCCGCCCCCGCGCGGCGAGCGCGGCGAGCGCCTCGCGCTCCTCGGGGCTCGGGGCCCCGGCGCGCCCGCGGCTCGCGGCGTTCTGCTCGGCCCGGAGCGTCTCGAGCTCCGCGGTGAGCTCCCGCCAGCGGGCGTCGAGGGCGAGGACCCGGTCGACGGCGGCGGCGACCTCCTCACCCCGCCGGGCCAGCGCCGCCCGCACCGCGTCGGGATCGCGGCGGATCAGCTTGAGGTCGAGCACGCCCGCGCCCCCAGCGGAGGCTTACTTGCTGCCCGACAGGAGGTAGGCGACGAGCTGGTCGAGCTGCTCCTTCGACAGCGACTGGCCGTAGGTCTTCGGCATCAGGTTCGGCGGGTAGCCCTTCACGATCTCGGCGTTCGGCTTGACGATCGCCGTCCGGACCGCGGCCGCGCCGTCCTGGCCGATCGTGGTGATGTCCGGCCCGACCTTCCCCTTGGAGCCGGCCGGGGCGAACACGTGGCAGGCCCCGCAGCCCGCGCTGGCGAAGACGGCGGCGCCCGCGGCGGCCTGGGTCGCCGCCGACGGCGCCGTGGTCGTCGGGCCGGTGGCGGGCGGCGGTCCGACCGGTGTCTTCGTGTCCCGGCCCGCGTACTTGGCCACGAACGCGGCCACGACGTCGGCGTCCGCGCCGACGACGATGTTCTGCGGCATGATCGCCCCGGAGAACCCGCCGTTCTCGATCGCGTACTTCACGCGCTGCACCGACTCCTTGCGGACGTTGAAGTTCGGGCCGTTGGTGCGCAGCCGCGTCCGGACGTTCGAGGCCGATCCGTTCGAGGCGGCCACCGTCAGGGTGTGGCAGCCCGAGCAGCGCTGCTGGAAGAGCTCCGCTCCCCGGTAGGCGACCGGCTGGGTCTGGGAGACCTCGATGTCGCGGGTGCCGCAGGCGGCGAGGCCGGCCGCCAGCGCGGCGGTGCCCACGACGGCGGCGAGCGTCTTGACCGGCCGGTGCATGCGGGCGCGCATACTACGCGATGGTCCCGCACGGATGCCGGGCAGGAACACGCGCGGATGCCGGGGCAGGAACCCACCCGGCGCCGGCGAACTCCGGAGCGCTCCCCGGCGCCGGCTGACGGGGCGCTCGCCCTTCGTGACCTCGGTCCCGGCAAGCGCTCCCGACACGGCGGCAACCGAAGCCGGCGCCGGGGCCAGCCTCCCCGCCGGCGCCCACGGGCGGCTGCGATGATCCGCGCCCATGCCGCCCGCCGAGCCCGCGCGGACCGCCGCCCCGCCGAGCCCCGCCGACTTCCGCGAGGTCTTCGGCCACTTCGCCACCGGCGTCGCGGTCATCACCGCCGCCGCCCCCGCCGGCACCGGCGGGATGACGGCGAACGCGGTCTGCTCGCTGTCGCTCGACCCGCTGCTCGTGCTCGTGTGCTTCGAGAACGAGGCGCGGACGCTGCCGCTGGTCCGGGAGGCGGGCCGCTTCGGGGTGAGCGTGCTGCGAGCCGGCCAGGACGCCCTCGCGCGGCGCTTCGCCTCCAAGGTCCCCGAGGGCGAGAAGCTCACCGGGGTCCCGCAGCGCGCCGAGGGCGGCGTCCCGGTGCTCGCCGAGGCGCTGGCGTGGGCGGTCTGCGACCTCCGCGAGGTGACGCCCGGCGGGGACCACACGATCGTCATCGGCGAGGTGGCGGCGCTGGGCGCCGGCGAGCCGGGCGCGGGTCCGCTGGTCTGGTACCGGGGGGCCTACGTGGCCCTCACAGCACCCCCGCGCCCCTGAGCCCGAGCACGACCACGACCCCCATCGCCGCGGCCATCACGCCGAGCTCGCGCCGGGCGATGGCGAGCACGACCTCGCGCTGGACCGCCTCGGGCTCGCCGCCCACGTCGGCGGCGCTCGCGTAGCCGCGCGCCTCGAGCACGGTCTCCGCCGAGGCGACGCGCAGCTGCTCGGCCGCGAAGGAGACGGCCGCGGCGATGAGCCCGTAGGCGTACTGGAGCCCCCGGCCGCTCTCCCCCGCACCCAGCAGGAGCACGGCGCCGAGCCCGGCCGCGAGCAGGACCACGACCTGGGCGGCCCGGGCCAGGGGCCAGAAGACCGTGCCCGGCCGCCCACGCCACCAGTCCGCGGCGCCCCACGCTGCCGCCGCCAGGGCGACCGCGCTCATCGCCACGCAGACCCCTTCGTAGACGGCGGTCACGCGGGTCGCCTCGTGCGATCGGACACTAAGTAACAAGTTGTCACAAGCGCGGTTCCCTCGGTGATATAACGCCGTGTCGGTGCTGCGGACCTACTTCCCCGCGATCGTCTTTCTGCTCCTCGGCGGCGGGATCGGCGCGACGTTCGCGGTGCTGAACAGCCACCTCGGCCCGCGCACCCGGCGCCGGACGGAGTCCAAGCACAACCCCTACGAGTGCGGGCTCCCCTCGGAGATCAAGCAGGGGTTCCGCTTCGGCATCTCCTTCTACCTGATCGCGATGCTGTTCATCCTGTTCGACATCGAGGTGGTCTTCCTCTACCCGGTCGCCGTCCAGCTCCGGGCGTTCGGGACCTTCGCGATGGTCGAGACCGTCGTCTTCGTCGCGCTGCTGTTCGTCGCCTTCGCCTACGTGTGGCGCCGGGGCGCGCTCGAATGGCGCTGACCCGCGAGAAGCTCGGCGGCGACGGCGACGACTTCCGCGCGCGCCAGCTCAGGGCGCGCGACCTGCTGCGCGGAGAGCTCGACGAGGGCGACCTCGAGGCCTACGTCCAGGAGCGCATCATCACCACGACGCTCGAGCGGGCGACGAGCTGGGCGCAGGGCAACTCGCTCTTCCCGATGACCTTCGGGCTCGCGTGCTGCGCGATCGAGATGATGTCGATCGTCGCGGGCCGGGTCGACGTCGCGCGGTTCGGCTTCGAGGCGTTCCGCGCCTCGCCCCGCCAGGCCGACCTGCTCATCCTCTCCGGGCGGGTGTCGATCAAGATGGCCCCGGTCGTGCGGCGCATCTACGACCAGATGCTCGAGCCGAAGTGGTCGATCGCGATGGGCGCCTGCTGCTCCTCCCAGGGGGTCTTCAACAACTACGCGATCGTGCCCGCCGACAAGTTCATGCCGGTCGACGTCCACGTGCCGGGCTGCCCGCCGCGCCCGGAGGCGCTGATGCACGGGATCCTCCAGCTCCGCGACCTGGTGCAGGGCGACCCGAGCGCCGGCTGGCGCGCCCGCTACGGCGCCGAGGGCACCGAGGAGGTCCTGCCCGCCCACGAGGACGACGACGCGGTGAACGTCTTCGGCGAGGACGCCCACCGTGCCTGACCGGACCGGCCTGGAGCTCATCGCCGGCGAGCTGCGCGACGCGGACGCCGAGGCCGTGCTCGACACCACCTGGTTCCGCGAGCGCGCCGAGATCCTCGTCGCGCCCGCGGCGGCCCATGCGGCGCTCGAGCGCCTGAAGGCGCGCGGGTACTCCGCCCTCGCCTCGGTCCACGGCGTCGACTACCACCCCGAGGAGCCGCGGCTCGGCGTGGTCTACGAGCTGCTCGACATGGCCGCCGTGGACCGGATCTCGGTCAAGACCCGCGTGCCCGTCGAGGCGCCCGAGGTGGCGAGCGTCGTCGACCTCTGGCCGGGCGCCGACCACCAGGAGCGCGAGGTCTACGACATGTTCGGCGTCGTCTTCGCCGGCCACCCGGACCTGCGCCGCATCCTCATGCCCGAGGACTACGAGGGCCACCCGCAGCGGCGCGACTTCCCGATGGGCGGCGAGCCGATCCTCTTCACCTACAACGAGGACAAGGTCCCGAGGTGGTTCGAGTGAGCAGCCTCTCCGACTACCGGCGCATGGAGGAGTCGATCACGCTCTCGCCGCTCGAGCCCGCCGAGCCGACCGGGCAGGAGCTGCTGACGCTCAACATCGGGCCCCACCACCCGGCGACGCACGGCGTGCTGCGCCTGCTCGTCACGCTCGAGGGCGAGGTCGTGCGCGACATCAAGCCGATCATCGGCTACGTCCACACGGGGATCGAGAAGACCTGCGAGGACAAGCCCTACTGGAAGGCCATCCCGTGCATCGAGCGGATGGACTACCTCGCCTACTTCTTCAACGCGATGGCGTTCTGCGGCGCCGTGGAGACGCTGGTCGACCTCGAGGTGCCCCCGCGCGCCCAGTACCTGCGCGTGATCCACCTGGAGCTCAACCGGATCATGAGCCACCTCGTGTGGCTCGGGACGAGCGCGCTGGACCTCGGCGCGATCTCGATGTTCTGGTACTGCTTCCGGGAGCGCGAGACGATCCTCGACCTGTTCGAGATGTCGACCGGCCAGCGCATGCACACGCGCTACATCCAGGTCGGCGGCGTGATCGAGGACATCCCCGTCGGCTTCGCGGAGAAGGTGCGCGCGTTCTGCCGCACGATGCCGGGCCGCGCCGACCAGTACGCGGACCTGCTGGAGAAGAACGAGATCGTGCTCCAGCGCCTGCGGGGCACGTGCCCGCTCGACGAGGAGACGCTGCTCGGGCTCGGCGTCACGGGGCCGCTGCTGCGCGCGACCGGCAACCCGTGGGACCTGCGCAAGGCCCAGCCGTACTCGAGCTACGACGACTTCGACTTCCAGGTCCCCGTCGGGACCGTCGGCGACAACTACGACCGCTACCGCGTGCGCCACGCCGAGATCTACGAGTCCGTGAAGATCATCGAGCAGGCCCTCGACGGGCTTCCGGAGGGCGATTTCATCACCCCCGACCGCAAGTTCTCGCTGCCGCCCCGCCACGAGCTCGCGACCTCGATGGAGGCGCTGATCCACCACTTCAAGCTCGTGACCGAGGGCTTCCGCCCGCCGCCCGGCGAGGCGTACTTCCCGATCGAGGGCCCGCGCGGCGAGCTCGGCTGCTTCGTGCGCTCCGACGGCTCGGCCAAGCCGGCGCGCGTCCACATGCGCGACCCCTCGTTCGTGAACCTCCAGGCCACCGCGCCGATGGTGCGCGACGCCTACATCGCCGACCTCATCGCGACGCTCGCCATGCTCGACCCGGTGCTCGGGGGGATCGACCGGTGACCGAGGTCGCCCGCTTCAGCCACGGGTCGCGGATCCCCGGGTGGGACGACGCCGCCGACCTCGAGAAGGAGCCGGCCGGTCGTTCCCGACCCGGCGACGACCGAGGTCCCCGCCGAGCTGCGCGAGGCCATCGAGGCGGCGATGGCCCGCTACCCGGACCCCCGCTCGGCCGCGATCCCGGCGCTCCACGCCGCCCAGGAGCACCACGGCTGGTGCTCGCCCGAGGCGATCGCGCAGGCGGCCGCGGTGATGCGGCTCACCCCGGGCTACCTCACCGCCGTCGCCACCTTCTACGACATGTTCGAGACCCGCCCGGTGGGCGCCCACACGGTGTACGTGTGCACGAACATCTCCTGCTCGCTGCGCGGCGCCGACGACCTGTACGAGGCGATGCTCGCCGCCGCCGGCGACGACGCGAGCTTCAACGTGCGCGCGTTCGAGTGCCTGGGGGCGTGCGACATCGCGCCGATGGCGTCGGTCGACGGCGTCTACGTCGGGCCGCTCGAGCCCGCCGACGCCGACCGGATCGTCGCCGACGTGCGCGCCGGCCGGCCGCCGGTGCCCGAGAAGGAGCTCGTCCGGCGCCGCTGCGCCGACCCGGGCGCGAACGCCCCCGGCGACGCGGACGCCGGTGCCGGCGCCGCCCCCGGCGCCGGCGCGGAGGCCTGAGCCCGATGGACAAGATCCTCTTCCGCGACATCGACGAGCCGGGCCTGAACACGCTCGAGGTCTACGAGCGGCGCGGCGGCTACCAGGCGCTCCGCAATGCGCTGAAGCGCTCGCGCGACGAGGTGCTCGACCAGCTCCTCGCCTCCCGCCTGCGCGGCCGCGGCGGGGCGGGCTTCGAGATGGGCAAGAAGGCCTCGTTCCTGCCGAAGGGGACGATGGACAAGTACCTCGTCTGCAACGCGGACGAGTCGGAGCCCGGGACCTTCAAGGACCGCGAGCTGATGCAGAAGAACCCGCACCAGCTCATCGAGGGCATGATCATCGCCGCCTACGCGGCCGAGGCCGAACCGCTCGTTCATCTACATCCGCGGCGAGTACGCGCAGCAGGCCGACATCCTCGACGCGGCGATCGTCGAGGCCCGGCGCGCGGGCTATCTCGGCGACCGGATCCTCGGCTCCGAGCACTCGCTCTCGCTCGTGCTGCACCGCGGCGCCGGCGCGTACATCTGCGGCGAGGAGACCGGCCTGCTCGACTCGCTCGAGGGCAAGCGCGGCAACCCGCGGCTGAAGCCGCCGTTCCCCGCGAACCAGGGCCTCTACCAGGGCCCGACGCTGATCAACAACGTCGAGACGCTCTCGACCGTTCCCGCGATCGTCCGGATGGGCGGCGAGGCGTACGCGAAGATCGGCGTGGAGAACTCGAGCGGGACGAAGCTCGTCTCGATCTCCGGGCACGTCCGGCGGCCCGGCAACTACGAGATCGTGCTCGGCACCTCCTCGCGCGAGCTCATCTACGGCCTCGCCGGCGGCCCGGCGGAGGGGCGCGAGGTCAAGCTCTGGTTCCCCGGCGGCTCATCCTCGCCGGTGCTGACGAAGGACGACCTCGACCTCCCCTACGACTTCGACACGCTGGCCAAGGCCGGCTCGATGCTCGGCTCCGGCGCGATCATCGTCGTGGACGACACGACGCCGGTCGTCGACGTCGCGCTGAAGCTCGCGAAGTTCTACCGCCACGAGTCGTGCGGCAAGTGCACGCCGTGCCGCGAGGGCACGAACTGGACCGTGAAGATGCTCGAGCGGATCGACGCCGGCGAGGCCACGCCGATGGACCTCGACATCATGGCCTCGGTCCAGGAGCAGATCATCGGCAACTGCCTGTGCGTGCTCGGCGACGCGATGGCGATGCCGATCGGATCGATGGTCGCGAAGTTCCGCGACGAGTTCGAGGCGCACATCGAGGCCGCGCGCGAGCGCCACGGGCTCGGCACCGCGATCCCGTCGGCGGTGGCCCCGCAGCCGGCGCTGGCCGGATAGCGCCCGATGCCGCGGCCCGAGACGACCCTCGTCACGCTGACCATCGACGGTCGCGAGGTGCGCGCGCCCGACGGCACGATGCTCGTCGACGGCGCCAAGCACGGCGACGTCGAGATCCCGTACTTCTGCTACGAGCCGAAGCTCGGCCAGCCCGTCGGCGCCTGCCGCATGTGCCTGGTGGAGATCGAGGGGATCCCGAAGCTCCAGACCGCCTGCTCCACGTCGGTGAAGGACGGCATGGTCGTCCACACGCAGAGCCCGCGCGTGAAGGAGGCGCAGGAGTCGGTCGTCGAGTTCCTGCTCATCAACCACCCGCTCGACTGCCCGGTCTGCGACAAGGGCGGCGAGTGCCCGCTGCAGGACATCACCTTCGGCTGGGGCGGCGGGACGAGCCGCTTCATCGAGCCCAAGCGCCACTTCGAGAAGCCGCTCGCGCTCAGCCCGCTGATCGCGATCGACCGCGAGCGCTGCATCCTCTGCTACCGCTGCGTGCGCTTCTCGCAGGAGGTCGCCGAGGACTACCAGCTCATCCTGCACGAGCGCGGCGCACCACACCTACGTCGGCACCTTCGACGGCCACCCCTACGTCGCGCCGTTCAGCGGGAACATCGTCGAGCTGTGCCCGGTCGGCGCGCTGACCTCGCGCCCCTACCGCTTCCGCGCGCGGCCGTGGGACATCGAGGGCGCCGGCTCGGTGTGCACGCTCTGCCCCGCGCAGTGCAACGTCACGCTGACCGTGCGCGACGATCGCGTGCTGCGCGTGCTGAGCCGCGACGACGACGGCAACCCCGGGGTCGACGACGGCTGGCTGTGCGACAAGGGCCGCTTCGCCTACCAGTCCTTCCACGTCGAGGAGCGCATCACCGAGCCGCTCGTGCGCGAGGGCGACGCGCTCCGCGCCGTCTCGTGGGAGCGCGCGCTCGACGCGGCCGCGGGGATCGCGCGCCACGCGGGCCGGGCCGGCGCGCTCGTCGGCGGGCAGACGACGAACGAGGAGGCCTTCCTGCTGCAGCGCCTCTTCCGCGAGGGCCTCGGCTCGAACGACCTCGACAGCCGGGTCGGCGGCGCCGTGCCGCTCGACCTCGAGCGCGCGCTGGCCGCGCCCGCGCGCCAGGCGAGCGTGCCGGACCTCGAGTTCGCCCACAGCGTCCTGCTCGTCGACTGCGACCCGATCGACGACGCGCCGGTCCTCGACCTGCGGATCCGCAAGGGGGTGCGGCGCCACGGCGTGGCCCTGTCGGTGGCGAGCGCCCGCCCGACGGCGCTCGACTCCGGCGCCCGCCACGCCCTGCGCCACGCGCCCGGGGCCGGCGAGGCCTTCCTCGCCGCGCTCGACACGGCGCTCGGCGGCCCCGGCGACGCCGGTGCCCGCGCGCGCGCCGCGGGCCTCGACCCCGAGGCCGTCGCGTCGCTGGCCGCGACCCTGCGCGACGGGGGCGAGGACGTCGTGATCGTCTACGGCGAGCGCCTCGGCGCCGGCCCGCGCGGGCCCCACGCGCTGCGCGCGCTGCTGAACGTCGCGCACCGCCTCGGCCTCGACACGGGGCGCGCGGGCGCCGGCCTGCTCGAGGTGCCGGCCACCGCGAACGGCCGCGGGGCCCGCGAGGCCGGCGCGCTGCCGACCGCGGGGCCGGGCCTCGCCGAGCCGGAGGCGACCGGCCGCGACGCGGCGGCGATCGCCCGCGCGGCCGAGGACGGGGAGATCACCGCGCTCTAGCTCCTGCACGCCGACCCGCTGCGCAGCCACCCGGACCAGGGCCGCTGGCGGCGCGCGCTCGCGCGCGCGGGACTCGTGATCGCGCACGAGTCCGTGATGACCGACACCGTGCGCGAGCACGCGACCGTCGTCTTCCCGGCCGAGGCCTACGCCGAGAAGGAGGGCACGGTCACGCATCCGGACGGTCGCCTGCAGCGACTGCGCCCCGCGATCGGCCACGCCGGCGACGTACGCGCCGAGTGGCAGGTGATCGCCGAGGTCGCGCGGCGCGCCGGGCTCGACACCGGCGTGCTCACCGGCGCGATGGCGACGGCCCGGCTCGTCGCGGCGGTCCCGTTCTACGCCGGGGTGACGCTCGAGGAGATCGGCGGCCGCGGCGTGCGCTGGCCCGAGCGCGACGCGGCCGTCGGCCGCCCCGGCCGGCGCGAGCGCGCCGCTCGAGCTCGACGAGCCGCCGGCGCGCCGGCGGCGCGAACGGGGCGCTGCGCCTCGGGACGTTCCGCTCGATCTGGGCCGCGTCCGAGGTCGAGGTCTCCCCCGCGCTCAAGTTCCTCGCGCGCGCGCCGCAGGCCGAGCTCGCGCCGGCCGACGCGAGGCGCCTCGGCGTCGCGGACGGCGAGACGGTCGAGGTCGGGTGCAACGGCACCCGCGTGCGGGCCAGCGCCGCGCTGCGCGCGAGCGTGCCCGGTCGGCGCGGTGTTCCTCGAGACGGGCCTGGCCGAGGGGTCGGCGACCGCGCTCGCAGGGCGACGGCGCCGGTCTCGTGGAGGTCCGGCCGGCGCCATGAGCGACGTGCCGAATCCCGTCCTGGCCGAGATCGGCTACGCCGAGCCGGTCTGGATCATGATCGTGAAGTCGCTCGTCATCTTCCTGATCGGCCTGAACCTCATCCCGGTCGTCCTGATGACCGAGCGCAAGCTCCTCGGGCGCTTCCAGGGCCGCTACGGGCCCAACCGCGTCGGCCCCTTCGGCGTGATCCAGCCGATCGCCGACATCGTCAAGCTGCTGATCAAGGAGCAGTTCCGCCCGACGACGTCGATCGGCTTCCTCTACGCCGTCGCCCCGGCCATCTCGATGCTCACCGCCATCGCGACGCTCGCGATCATCCCGTTCGGCCCGGTGGTGGACATCTGCGGCACGCCGGTCGGCCTCTACGGGCTCGACGTCTCGATCGGGATCCTCTACGCCTTCGCGTTCGGCGCGATCGCGTTCTACGGGCTCATGCTCGGCGGCTGGGCCTCGGGCTCGAAGTACTCGTTCCTCGGCTCGATGCGCGCCGCCGCGCAGCTCATCTCCTACGAGGTCGCGCAGGGCCTGGCGATCGTCGGCGTGATCATGACCGCCGGGACGCTGTCGCTCGTGCGCATCGTCGAGCACCAGGCGGGCATGTGGTACGTCGTCCCGCAGATCGTCGGCTTCATCGTCTTCATGGTCGCGAGCTTCGCCGAGACGAACCGCGCGCCGTTCGACCTCACCGAGGCCGACGCCGAGCTCGTCGGGGGCTACAACACCGAGTACGGCGGCGGGCGCTTCGCCTCCTACTACTTCGCCGAGTACCTCAACGTGATCGTCGTCTCGGGCCTCGCGACGACGCTCTTCCTCGGCGGCTGGAACCTGCCGTTCGGGATCGACCCGCCGCAGTGGGTGGATCCCTTCGTCGTGCTGGCCAAGATGTTCGTCTTCATCCTCTTCTTCATCTGGGTCCGCGCGACGCTGCCGCGCCTGCGCTACGACCAGCTGATGTCGCTCGGCTGGAAGATCCTCCTGCCGATCGCGACGCTCAACACCCTGGTGACCGCGATCGTGGTGGTGTCCTGATGGCCTGGAGCCCGGGCGACGACGTCGTCGAGGTGCAGCGCGGGCCGCGTCCCGGGCCGCTGGGCGGGGCCTACCGCGCCTTCGGCGAGACGCTGCGCGGCCTGAAGACCACGTTCGCCCGCGTGGTCGAGGGGCCGGTCACGATCCAGTACCCGGAGGAGAAGGTGCCGGTCTACCCGCGCTTCCGCGGGCGCCACAAGCTCCACCGCTTCGAGGACACCGGCCTGGAGAAGTGCGTCGGGTGCTCGCTGTGCGCCGCCGCGTGCCCGGCGGACTGCATCCGCGTGGTCGCCGCCGAGAACACGCCGGAGCACCGCGTCTCCGCCGGCGAGCGCTACGCCGCGGTGTACGAGATCAACATGTCGCGCTGCATCTTCTGCGGCTACTGCGAGGTCGCCTGCCCGTTCGACGCCATCACGATGGGGCACGACTACGAGCTCTCCGACTACAACCGCGGGGACCTGATCTTCACCAAGGAGATGCTGCTCGCCGAGTCGCTGGAGCGAACCCCGCTCCGGTCCGAGGGCGAGTAGCCTGCCGCCCCGATGTCCGCGGTCATCTTCTTCCTCGCGGCGACCATGGCCATCGCCGGCGCGATCGGCGTCATCACCCTCCGCAACCCGTTCTACGCGGTGCTCTCGCTCGTCGGCCACCTGCTCGCGCTGGCCGCGCTCTTCCTCCTGCTGCAGGCGCAGTTCGTCGCCGCCGCGCAGGTGGTGATCTACGCCGGGGCGGTCATGGTGCTCTACGTCTTCGTCGTCGCCTACGTCGGCGGCGACGACGCCTCGCTCGGCGAGACGACCGGCACCCTGCGGGTCCTCGCGCCGATCTTCGCCGGCGTCCTCTTCGTCGAGCTCATCGTGGCGACGCTCGGCTCCGGCCTGAAGGCGATCGACACCCACGGCGCGAAGCTCGGCGCGGGCTACGGGTCGCCCGGCCAGATCGGCGAGCTCTTCCTCACCCGCTTCCTGCTGCCCTTCGAGCTCGCCTCGATCCTGCTGCTCGTCGCGGCGGTCGGCGCGGTCGCGCTCGCGCGGCGCCGCCGCGGCCTCGACCTCGCCGACGAGCCGGTCGACCCGGACGCCTTCCGCACGGCGCGGCCCACCTACACCGGCACGATGGCGGAGGCGGTCGGCGATCGGCGCTTCGCGGCGGAGGACGAGGAGGAGGATCGCCAGACCCCGACGCCCGCCGGCCCGGGCGGCGGCTGGTAGCGCATGGACATCGGCTGGTACCTCGTCGTCTCCGCGCTCGTCTTCTGCATCGGAGCGGCCGGGGTCCTGACGAGGCGCAACCCGCTCGTCGTGCTGCTGTGCCTGGAGCTCATGCTCAACGCGGCCAACCTCGCGCTGATCGCCTTCGGGCGGATGTGGGGCAACGGCGACGGCCAGATCTTCGCCATCGTCGTGATGGTGGTGGCCGCGTGCGAGGTCACGGTCGGCCTCGGGCTCATCGTCGCGATCTACCGCCGCAACCTGCCGGTCGACGTCGACGAGCTGCGCGAGCTGCAGGGATGAGGCCGTGAGCGGAACGACGTCCGCCTGGCTCGTCCTGGCCTGCCCGCTCGCCGGGACGATCGTCGTCGGCGCGGGCTACCGGCGCTGGCGCGGCCGCGCCGCCGGGTACGTCGGGACCCTGGCGATCGCGCTGAGCTTCGCCTTCGCGGTGGTGACCTACCTGCGGCTGGAGGACCGCCCGGAGGAGCAGCGCCAGCTCACCTCGTCGCTGTGGGACTACGCGAAGACGATCGGCGTCGACGCGCAGCTCTCGATCCTCGTCGATCCGCTCTCGGTGCTGATGATCCTGGTCGTCACCGGCGTCTCGGCGCTGATCCACCTGTACTCGACCGCGTACCTCGACGCCGACCGCGGGTACTCGCGCTTCTTCGCGTACCTCAACTTCTTCGTCTTCTCGATGCTGCTCCTCGTCCTGGCGGGGAACTTCCTCCTGCTCATCGTCGGATGGGCGTTCGTCGGCGCGGCGTCCTACCTGCTGATCTCGTTCTGGTACCGGCGCACGACCGCGACCCGGGCGGGGATCAAGGCGTTCGTGATCAACGTCGTCGGCGACGTCGGCCTCGTGCTCGGGACGTTCATCCTGCTCAAGGACACCGGGGCGGTCGACTTCCTCGCCGTCTTCCGGCGCGCGCCGGAGGTCTACGGGCACGACGACGGCGCGCTCGTCGCCGCCTGCATCCTGCTGCTCGTCGGCGCGTTCGCGAAGTCCGCCCAGATCCCGCTGCACACGTGGCTCCCGGACGCGATGGAAGGCCCGACGCCGGTCTCCGCGCTGATCCACGCGGCGACGATGGTGACCGCCGGGGTCTACCTCATCGCCCGCTGCCACCCGCTGTTCCTCCAGGCCCCGTCGGCCGGGGACGTCGGCGCCGTCGTCGGCCTCGTCACGCTGCTCGTCGCCGGCACGATCGCGCTCGCCCAGACCGACCTCAAGCGGGTCATCGCCTACTCGACGATGTCGCAGATCGGCTACATGATCATGGCCGTCTCGGCGGGGGCCTACTGGGCGGGGATGTTCCACCTCATGACGCACGCCTTCTTCAAGGCGCTGCTGTTCATGGCCGCCGGGTCGATCATCGGGGCGATGGCCGGCGTCCAGTCGCTCGACCGGATGTCGGGCTTCCGCAGGGCGATGCCCTTCACCTTCGCCTGCTTCGTGGTCGGCGGTCTCGCGCTGGCCGCCTTCCCGCCGCTCTCCGGCTTCTTCTCCAAGGACGACCTGCTCGGGTTCCTCGCCAGCGAGGGCGGCTGGCGCTGGATCCTCTACGCCGGCGGGTATCTCGGAGCGTTCCTCACCGCGATCTACACCTTCCGGATGATCTTCCGCGCGTTCTGGGGCGAGCCCTGCCCCGAGGCGACGGAGCTCGAGGGCGGGCACCTCCACCACGCCGAGCAGCCGGTGAACCCGGCCGACGGATCGGTCGAGGACACCGACGTCGGCTTCCCCGGGCCGGAGCACGTCATCGCGGAGCGCGAGTGGGCGATGAAGGTCGCGATGGGGATCCTCGCGGTCCTCGCCGTGATCGCCGGCATCCTCGAGGTCCCGAACCTCACCGACGCCATCTCGACGTTCCTCGCGCCGGCCTTCGCCGACGACGGTCGCTTCGACCTCGCCGAGCCGGACTGGATCACGCTGCTCGGCTACGGGCTGTCGATCGCCGTCGCCGGCGGCGGGATCGCGCTGGCCTGGTGGATCTGGGTCAAGCGGCCCGGGACCTCCGCGCGGCTCATCGCCCGCTTCCCCGGGATCCATCGCCTGCTCGTGAACGCGTGGTACTTCGACGACGCCATCGACGTCCTCGTCGTGCGGCCCGCGCTCGCCGTCGGGCGGTTCTCGCAGCAGACCTTCGAGCGGGTCGTGGTCGACGGCGCGCTCGTCGGCGCGCCGGTCGGCGTGGTGCGGGCCTCCTCGGCCGCGGTCCGCGCGATCCAGAACGGCTTCGTGCGCTCCTACGTCGCGCTGCTCCTCCTCGGCCTCGCCGGCGTCGCCCTCTACTTCCTGGTGTCGAGCACGTGACGCTCTCGATCCTCCTCTGGCTCCCGCTCGCCGTCGGCCTGCTCGCGGCGCTCACCACGGCGAAGGCCGCGCCGCGGGTGGCGCTGCTCGGCTCGCTGGTCACCCTCGGCGTGGCGATCTCGTTCCTCGCGCGGTTCGACCTCGGCGCCTCGGGGCGCCTGCAGTTCGTCACCGACCGGGTGTGGATCGCCCAGCTCGGCCTCCACTACAAGCTCGGGATCGACGGGCTGAACCTCGCGCTCGTCGTGCTCGCCGCGTTCCTCTTCGCGATCGCGCTGATCGCCGCGAACCTGCGGGACTGGGAGCGCCCGAAGCTCTTCTACTTCCACCTCGGCCTGGCCGAGACGGGCGTGCTCGGGGCCTTCCTCGCCCAGGACGTGATCCTCTTCGTCGTCTTCTTCGACCTCATGTTCATCCCGTTCTACTTCCTCTGCGGCTCGTGGGGGTCGGGCGAGCGGGTGCGGGCGACGACGAAGCTCGTGATCTACACGCTCGTCGGCTCGCTCTTCATGCTCGCCGGGGCGATCGCGCTCGGGATCACCGCCGCGGGCGACTACGGCCGTCCGGTGACGTTCGTCATCTCCGAGCTGCAGCGCCTGCCGCTGAGCCAGGACACGCAGGAGTGGATCTTCCTCTGCTTCGCCGCGGCGTTCCTCGTGAAGATGCCCGCGTTCCCCTTCCACGGCTGGATGCCGGACGCCTACCGGGCGATGCCGCTGCCGGCGCTCGCCATCTTCTCGGCGATCCTCTCGAAGGTCGCGGCCTACGGGTTCCTGCGGATCGTGCTGCCGATCATGCCGGGCGCGAGCACCCACTTCCAGGAGCTGATGCTGCTCATCGCGCTCGCGTCGGTCCTCTACGGGTCGGTCATGGCCTTCACCACCACGGAGGCGCGGCTCGTGCTCGGCTACTCGTCGGTGGCCCAGCTCGGGTTCATCCTGCTCGGCGTCTTCGCGCTGCGCGGCGACGGCGCGCAGGGCGCGCTGCTCCAGATGCTCAACCACGCGCTCGTCGTGGTGCCGCTCATCCTCATCGTCGGCCTGCTGTCGGCCCGCTCGCGCGGGAGCGAGGACCTGCGGGACATGGGCGGCATCGCGACGCGCGCGCCGATCCTCGCCGTGCTCTTCCTCATCGTCGCGCTGGCCACGCTCGCCATGCCGGGCTCGGCGAACTTCGTCGGGGAGTTCCTCATCCTGCTCGGGGTCTTCAAGGCGAAGCTCGCGATCGCCGTGGTGGCCTTCGCCGGCGTGATCATGGCCGCCGTCTACATGCTGCGGATGTACATCCGCTCGATGCACAACCGGGTCGGGGAGCGCGTGGAGCCGCGCGACCTCCGCTGGGGGGACGCCGCCGCGCTCGTGCCGGTCGTCGTCGTCATCCTCATCCTCGCCGTCTACCCGCAGGCGGCGCTCGAGCGCTCCCAGCGCAGCGCCGTGCGCTCGGTGGCCGCGGCGCGCGGAGCGGGGCCGGTGCCGCTGCCGAAGCCCGGCGAGGCGCCGGCCAACCTGATCGGGCGGGCGCCGTGATCGCCGCCGCCGTGAAGGCCCCCCACATCGACTGGGCGGCGTTCTCGCCCTTCCTCGCGCTGGTCGGCGGGGGAATCGTCGTGCTCCTCGTCGGCCTCCTCGGCGCGCGCGCGATCCGCGAGCAGGTCGTGCCGCTGCTCACCGTCGCCGCCCTGCTCGCCACCGTCGGGCTGACGATCTGGCGCTGGGACGACAGCGCGTCGATCTTCTCGGGGGCGCTGCGGGTCGACGACTTCGCCCTGTTCCTCGGCCTGGTCTTCTGCACCGCCGCGCTCGCCGCGGTGCTGCTCTCCTGGCGCGAGCGCGCGCCCCGTGAGATGGGCCACGGCGAGTACCACGCGCTGCTGCTGTTCACGGTCCTCGGCATGCTCGTGCTCGTCGCGGCGACGAACACCGTGACGCTGTTCGTGGGCCTCGAGGTGCTGTCGATCAGCCTCTACGTCCTCTGCGCGGCGGAGCTGCGGACCGAGCGCTCGCTCGAGTCGGGGCTCAAGTACCTGATCATCGGCAGCGTCGGCTCGGCGACGCTCGTCTACGGCCTCGCGCTGATCTACGGCGCGACGGGCTCGACGCAGTTCGGGGTGATCGGCCGGGTGATCGGGCGCACCGGGATCCTCGGCGACCCGCTGCTGCTCACCGGCATCGGCCTCGCGGCGGTCGGGCTGGCCTTCAAGGCGAGCGTCGCGCCCTTCCACCAGTGGACCCCGGACGTCTACGAGGGCGCGCCGACGCCGATCACGGCCTTCATGGCGGTGGCGACGAAGGCCGCCGCCTTCGGGGTGTTCCTGCGCTTCTTCGACGTCGCGGTGATCGCCGAGCAGGACGTGTGGGCGCCCGCGCTCGCCGCGCTGGCGACGATCACGATCATCGTCGGGAACGTCGGGGCGCTGGGACAGTCCTCGCTCAAGCGGATGCTCGCCTACTCGTCGGTGGCGCAGGCGGGATACATGCTCGGCGGCATCGTCGTCGGCACGCGGCTCGGCCTCGAGGCGATGGTCTTCTACCTCGCCGTGTACCTGGCGATGAACCTCGCCGCGTTCGCCGTGATCGTCGCCCGCGAGCAGGAGGGCGGCGAGGGCGACGACGTCGCGGGGCTCGCGAACCTCGGCCGCACGCGGCCGGTCCTGGCCTGGTCGATGACCATCGCGATGCTCTCGCTCGCCGGGATCCCGGCCACGGCCGGGTTCATCGGCAAGCTCTACCTGATCCAGGCGCTCGTGGCCGGCGACTACACCTGGCTCGGCGTCGTGATCGTCATCGGCTCGATGATCTCGCTCGGCTACTACCTCCGCGTGATCGCCGCGATGTGGATGGCGCCGGCCGCGGACGACGCCGTGGTCCCGGCGGGCTCCACTCCCGGCGCCGGCCCCGGCGCGGCGCGGCCGGCGATCGCCGGCGGATCGCCCGAGGCCGACCCAGCCGCGCGCCCGCCCGGAGGTCGTCGCGGTCGCCGTCTTCTTCGCCGCCGCGAGCATCGTCTTCGGGATCGTCCCGAGTCCCCTGCTCCACCTCGCCGCGGACGCCGGCCGGGCGATCGGCGGGATCTTCTAGCCGGCGCGGCCCGCCGCCGCGAGCGCCCGCTCCTTCGTCCCGTGGGGATCCGGCCGGAGGCCGGCACCCGCGGCGCGGCGCCCTCCGCGCGCGGCGCTAGCATCGCCCGCCCGTGCGCTACCCGGTCGAGACCTTCACCCCCGCCGAGGCGGCGCGGCTCGCGCCGCACGTGACGAACCTCGACCGGCCGGTCTTCGCGCTCGTCAACCTCCCCGAGACCGTCAAGGGCGCGCTGTTCGCCCGCTACTCGCGCTACCAGGGGACGCTGCGGCGCCTGTTCCTCGACGAGTTCGCCGACTCCCTGCCGCCGGGCGGGCCGGCGTGGGAGGCCGCCGAGGGTCGCCGCGCGAAGGAGCTCTACGAGCGGATCTTCCTCGGCTACGGCGATGACTCGGTGGCGCAGCTCGGCGGCGCGCACGTCGCGTGCGAGTGGGTCTCCAACGTGGTGACGAAGGTCCTCCAGCGACCCCGGCCCGCCGCCTATCTCGAGCAGTCCACCCGCTACCTCGCCTACGACGCCCCGATGCCCGACGGCGCCTTCCGCTACTACCGCGACGAGGAGCTCGGGCCGCAGTACACGGCCACGATGGACGGCCTCTTCCGGACCTACGCGGAGGCCCTGCCGGCCGTGACCGCGTGGGCGGCGGAGACCTACCCCCGGAGCGACGACGAGCCGGAGGCCGCCCACGCCCGCGCGGTGCGGGCGAAGGCGCTCGACCTCCTGCGCGGCCTGCTCCCCGCGGCGTCGCTCTCGCACATGGGGATCTTCGCCACCGGCCAGACCTACGAGCAGCTCGTCCTGCACCTCCTCGCCCACCCGCTCCCCGAGGCGCGGCGCTACGGCCGCATGATCCTCGAGACCGTCCAGGCGGTCATGCCGAGCTTCGTGGCGCGCGTCGAGCGACCCGAGCGCGGCGGCGAGTGGGTCGGCTTCCTCGCGGCCCGCGAGGAAGCCGGGCGCCGCTGGGCGGAGCGCCTGGACATCGCGGAGGACGAGCACGGCGGCGACGCCCCGTCGGTGCGCCTGCTGCGGGCCGAGGGGGACGAGGACGACCTCCTCGCGGCGCTGCTGTTCGAGGCCGCCGGGGTCTCCGAGACCGAGGTGCGCGCGGCGGTCGAGGCCCTCGCCGGGGACGAGCGGGCCGCGCTGCTCGCCGACCTGCTCGGCGGGCGCGCGAACCGCCGTCACCGGCCCGGGCGGGGGCTCGAGGCGCTGCGCTACCGCTTCGAGATCGTCTCCGACTACGGCGCGTTCCGCGACCTGCAGCGCCACCGGATGCTCACCGTCCAGTGGCAGGCGCTCACGCCGCACCTCGGCGCCGGCGTGCCGGAGCAGGTCGACCGCGCGGGCCAGGGCGACGCCTACCGCCGCGCGCTCGCCGCCTCGGCCACGGAGTACGCGCGGCTCGCCTCGGCCGGGCTCCGCGCGCAGGCGCCCTACGCCCTCTGCCTCTCCTACCGGATCCGCTATGTCCTCGACCTCAACGCGCGCGCCGCGATGCAGCTCGTCGAGCTGCGCTCCGGCCGCGAGGGCCACCCGTCCTACCGCGCGGTCGCGCTGGCGATGCTCGAGGAGATCGGCCGCGTGCATCCCGCGGTGGCCGAGGCGATGGTCCACGTGGACCGCACCGCCGAGCCGCGGCTCGAGCGCATCCTCTCCGAGCTGCGCGCCCAGGCCCGCGCCGGCGGGTAGGCCGCCCCGGTCGGGGCGGCCCAGCGCGTGCCGGTCCTGCTCGTCGCGCTCGCGGCGCTCGCCGCGGCCGCGGTCGGCGTCGCGGACGAGCGGCGGCGCGGCGCGGCCGCGGACCGGCTCGCCCGGCGCATCGTCACCGTGATCCTCTTCGGGCTGCTGCCGTTCATCGTCTTCTGCAACCTCGATCGGCTCCGGCTCACCACGGCGGTGGGCGCGGGCCTCGCCTTCGGGCTGCTCGCGGCGGCGACCAGCGGCGCCGTGGCCTGGCTCGCCGGCAGCCGCGGGCTGCGCCTCCCCCGGCCGACCCTCGGCGCCGTGATGGCGGCCGCCGTCGCCGGCAACACCGGCTACCTCGGCCTCCCCGTGGCCGCGGCCCTGCTCGGGTTCGACGACCTCCCCGACGCGGTGGCCTTCGACGCGATCGTCTCGGCCACCTCGCTGTTCGTCGGCGCGTTCGCGATCGGCGCGGCGTTCGGGACCCGGGCGGCCGGCGGCCGGGCCCGCGCCGCGGCGTTCCTCACCCGCAACCCGCCCCTGCTCGCCGCCGTCGCCGGGCTGCTCGCGCCCGCGTGGCTGGTGCCGGACCCGCTGCTCGACGCCAGCCGCGTGGCGCTGCTCGCGATGGCGCCGCTCGGGTTCTTCGTCGTCGGCGTGACGCTGGCCCACGAGCGCGCGCTGCGCCTGACGCCGCCGGTCGGCCTGGCGGTCGCCGGCAAGCTCGTGGTCATGCCGGGCGTGATGCTCGGTCTCGCCGTGCTCGTGCCGGGGGTCCCCCAGGCCTACCTGCTGCAGGCCGCGATGCCGTGCGGCGTCAACACGATCCTCGTCGCCGACACCTACGGGCTCGACCGCGGCGTCGCGGCGGCGGCGATCGCCTGGTCGACCGGGCTGGTGCTCGTGGCCGTCGTCGTGGCGGGGGCGGCGGCGTAGCCCGGCGCCGCCCCCTACCCCTCCTCGTCCTGCTCCTCGGCCACCTTCGCCGCCAGCGCGTCGATCGCCGCCGGGTCCCGCAGCGTCGTGACGTCGCCGAGCGCGCGCCCCTCGGCGACGTCGCGCAAGAGGCGGCGCATGATCTTCCCCGAGCGCGTCTTCGGCAGGTCGTCGCTCCACACGACGCGCTTGGGCCGGGCGAACTTGCCGATCTGGACGCCGACGTGCTCGCGGATCTCGGCCTCCAGGGCCTCGTCGCCCTCGAGGCCGCCGGCCAGGGTGACGAACGCACAGATCGACTGGCCCGACTGCTCGTCGGACTGCCCGATGACCGCCGCCTCGGCCACCTTCTCGTGGGAGACGATGGCCGACTCGACCTCGGCGGTCGAGAGCCGGTGGCCGGAGACGTTCACGACGTCGTCGATGCGGCCGATGACCCAGAAGTAGCCGTCCTCGTCCTGCCGCGCGGCGTCGCCGACGAGGTAGGTCGTCTTCCCGAAGCGCTCGAAGTAGGTGGCCACGAAGCGCTCGTCGTCGCCGAGCAGCGTGCGCAGCATCCCCGGCCACGGCCGGCGGATGACCAGCAGCCCCTGGCCGCCGGCGACCCGCTCCCCGCCGCGCTCGTCGACCACCTCCGCGTCGATGCCCGGGAACGGCGTCGTCGCCGACCCGGGCTTCGTCGCGGTCAGGCCGGGCAGCGGCGTGATGAGGATGTGGCCGGTCTCGGTCTGCCACCAGGTGTCGACGATCGGGCAGCGCTCCCCGCCGATGACGACGTGGTACCAGAGCCAGGCCTTCGGGTTGATCGGCTCGCCGACCGTCCCGAGCAGGCGCAGCGAGGAGAGGTCGAAGCGCGCCGGGACCTCGGCGCCCCACTTCATGCACGCCCGGATCGCGGTCGGCGCGGTGTAGAAGATCGTCGCCCGGTAGCGCTCGACGAGCTCCCACCAGATGCCGTTGTGCGGGTAGTCCGGCGCGCCCTCGTACATCACGCTCGTCGCCGCGTTCATGAGCGGCCCGTAGACGATGTAGGAGTGCCCGGTGACCCAGCCGACGTCCGCCGAGCACCAGAAGACGTCCTCCTCGGGCTTCAGGTCGAAGACGTAGCGATGGGTGCTGGCCACGCCCGTCAGGTAGCCGCCGGTGGTGTGGAGGATGCCCTTCGGCTTCGCGGTGGAGCCGGAGGAGTAGAGGATGAACAGCGGATGCTCCGCGTCGAGCGGCGCCGGTGGGCAGTCCGGGTCGGCGGCCGCCAGGACCTCGTCGAACCACACGTCGCGGCCCTCGCGCATTTCGCAGTCGGCCCCGGTGTGGCGCACGACGACGATGGTCTCGAGCGAGCCGACGCCCTCCAGCTCCGCGTCGACCTGCTGCTTGATCGGGGCCGTGCGGCCCTTGCGCCGCGCGCCGTCGACCGTGATCAGCGCCTTCGCCTCGCTGACCTCCATGCGCTCCCGCACCGAGGTGGCCGAGAACCCGCCGAAGACCACGTTGTGCGGCGCGCCGATCCGGGCACAGGCGAGCATGGCGACGACGACCTCGGGGATCATCGGCAGGTAGATGCCGACCACGTCGCCGGCCTCGACCCCCAGGTCCCGCAGCGCGTTGGCGAAGCGCTGCACGTCGCGGTGGAGGTCGGCGTAGGTGAGGTCGCGCTCCTCCCCCTCCTCGCCCCGCCAGTGGAAGGCCACGCGGTCGCCGAGGCCCGCGGCGACGTGGCGGTCCAGGCAGTTGTGCGAGGCGTTGAGCTTCCCGCCGGTGAACCAGCGGTAGAAGGGGGGGTTCGACTCGTCGACCACCGCCTCCCAGGGCTCGAACCAGTCGAGCGCCCGGGCCTGCTCCTCCCACCAGGCGAGCGGATCCGCGGCCGCCCGCGCGTAGATCTCGGGATCGCGCAGCAGCGCGCGCGCGGCGAACTCCGGTGGCGGCGGGAAGGTCTCCTGCCCCAGCATCCGCTCGAGCTGCTGCTCGAGCGCCTCGCCGCCCACCTGCCCCGACTCCGCCATGGTCCGTGCCCCTCTCGCTCGGTGTGGCGCAAGTTCTATCCGCTCACGGGCCCGGACGTGCGAGGGGCGGCCGATCGGCCGCCCCTCGTCACGCGAACGCGGGGTCTGGGCGCGGGGCTACCAGAGCGGGATGGCGTACGCGCGCACCGTCGCGGTGCCGAGCTTGAGGCCCTCGGTGAAGGCGCTCACGCCGAAGGCGCCGTTCAGCGCATCCGCCGCGGCCTTCGTCAGCGTGGCCCCGACGTTCGCGATCTTCACGCGCAGGCCCTGCCGCGTGATCTTCGCCTGCGAGAGGTCGAGCTCGAGGATCGACACGCGGGCGTCGCCCACGCGAGCCGTCAGGTCCGGGTCGGCGTCGATGTTGATCCAGAAGCGCCGGAGCTCCACCCGGGTGCTGCCCGCGGTCAGCGAGATCCCGCCGCTGTGGCGAATCTGGCCGGCGAGCGTCTTGGCGTTGACGAGCCCGATGGTGATCGGGAAGCGCAGGCCCTCGCGCGTGGCCTTCGCCGGGGCGATCGGCGCGGCGGCGACGCCGAGCGACTCGAGCGCTCCGGCGGCGCCGGGGTCGAGCGCGAGCGTCGTGCCGCCACCGACGACGACCGCGCGCGTGGTCTTTCCGTGATGCGCCGACGCGGCGGCGGGGACGAGCGCGAAGAGCGCCAGGGCCGCGAGCAGCGGCAGAACGAGACGACGGGACATGCGATGACCTCCTGGACGGATGGGACGAGCGTTCGCGGCGGACTCCGTGCCGCGGGCGTCCGGCGGTTGGGCGACCACGGCGCTCTGGCGCGTGGGCGCTCGGGGTGGCGCCGGCGCGCCGGCCGAGGGGCGGGTCGGGGGTGTCGCCGGCGCGCCGGCCGGGGGGCGGGTCGGGGGTGTCGGCCCGGCCGGAGCGCGGGTCGTGCGTCACGGCGCATCGAGGAGCACCGGCCGGAGCGCGGAATCGGGCAGCACGGCGCATCGAGGAGCGCGCGGCCTAGGGAGCGCGGGATCGTGTGGCGGTCGGGGCGGAGGTTTGTCACCGAGCGCGCGGCCACGTGTCACGGGTTGTTCCCGAGAATGGCCGGCATGGATGGTCCTCCGCACGTTTCCGCTGATATTCCGGGGAAACGTGAAGCAGAGCGCGTCGACCGGCGCATCGGCCGGCTCGCCGAGCGGCAGCACGGCGTGGTCGGGAGAGGGCAGCTGCGCCGGCTCGGCCTCGGCGCCGGCCGGATCGAGGATCGTCTTCTCGCCGGCAAGCTCGTCCCGTTGCACCGGGGCGTGTACGCGGTCGGCCACGGCCTCGTGTCGCCTCGGGGAGCGTGGTTCGCGGCGCTGATCGCCGCAGGCCCGGGAGCGACCCTGAGCCACCGGTCCGCCGCTGCCGCCTGGGCCTTGGGCGCGGACCCGTCCTCCGTCGTGGAGGTCATCGTGCCCCACCACCGACGTCAGCGACGAGGCATCCGCGTGCGTCATGTCCCCCTCGCCGCCGACGAGCGCACCGTCCGCGACGGGATTCCGGTCACCACCCCGGCGCGGACCCTGCTGGACCTCGCGAGCGTCCTCGACCGCCGGCGTCTCGCCCGGACGGTCAACGAGGCCGAGGTCCAGCGAGTCTTCGACGGCCGCGCGCTCGCGGCCCTCCTCGACCGCCACCCGCACCGCCACGGCGCCCCGGCGCTGCGGGCCGTGCTCGCCGCCCTGGACCCCGGCCCGGCCGTGATCCGCAGCGAACTGGAACACCGGTTCCGAGAGCTCCTCGCCGATCACGACCTCCCCCCGGCGGAGCTCAACGCCAGGATCCACGTGCCAGGGCACCGCTACGAGGTCGACGCGCTGTGGCGCGCCCAGCGCCTGATCGCCGAGGTCGACGGCTTCGCCACCCACGCCACCCGCCGCCAATTCGAGGAAGACCGCATCCGCGACCTCGCCCTCCAGATCGCCGGCTGGCGGGTGGTCCGCTTCACCTGGCGCCAGCTCCGCGACCGACCCGGGGAGGTCGCCGCCGGCCTCACCGCGCTGCTCCCGCTCGCGAGCACGTGAGGCAAACCCTCAAAGCCGCCACCGACGCCGAAGCCTCCCCGGCCGACGCCCCTCGATGCCCGCCGTCGAGGCCGAAGCCGCCACGGCGCACCGCCTTCCGGCGACGCCGGCCCGCCGCGCGGCCGGCCGCCACGGCGCGCCGCCCGGCGCGCGAGCCGCGGGCCCGCCGCGCGGACGGCGCCGGCCCCCAGGCGCGCGAGCCGGCTACCCGCCGAGCGTCCGCGCGCCGGCCCGGCAGCCGGCCAGGCGGACGCGGACCGGCGAGGCGGACCGCACGGTGATCCGTGCCCGGCAGGACACCCGCGCGCGACGCACGTCGATCGTCAGCGCGCGGACGTTCGCCGCGTCGATCGCCAGGACGTCACGCCGTCGGACCCGCGGCGCCGCGCCCCACGTGCGCCGCTCGCTCACGAACGGACGCGGCCCGATGACGCCGCCGCGCAACGAGCCCGACCCGCGCCCCAGCGACGACGGGGCGGCATCGCCGCGGCCGAAGCCGCCCGACCGGACGTCCACCGTCCCGAGTCGCGCCCGGTTCGCCACCCGGATCCCGGAGACCCAGTAGGCGTGGTCGGCGACGAGTCCCAGCCGCGGACTGTCGATCCGCGGGTTCGCCGCGAACGTGACGCGCGGCGGGTCCACGACCACGCGGGCGGCGCCGAGGAAGGCGGCGGGCGGGCGCCAGGCGTCGTTGACGGCGAGCTGGAGGTGGTTCGGGGTCGGCAGCGGCAGCGTGGTGGTGAACCGGTCGAAGACGTCGAGCTCGTAGCGGTAGCCCAGGCGCCGGAGCTCGGCCGCGGCGGGCTCGAAGGCCGCCGGCGGGACGAGCTCGTCGTAGCGGGCGTTCCACATGAGGAACGGCACCCACCGGACGGAGGCGAGCTGCGCCACCTGCGGCCGCGGCCCGGCGCCGAGATCGAAGCCGGTCGTCCCGACCGTCGGCTGGGCACGGGCGAAGAGATCCGGGTACTGGGCCGCGAACCGGAACGTGCCGAACCCGCCCATCGAGTAGCCGGCCACGGCGGCGAGCGACGGGTCGAGCCGGTAGCGGGCCGCGACGTCGGCCCACACCTCGAACGTGTCCGCGCCGGCGGCATCCCGGTAGAAGCCGTCGGGCCCGCGGCCCGAGGGCGTGGCCACCAGCGAGCCGGGCGCGCGCTCGCCGAAGTCCCGCAGGTTGCGCGTGGCCGTGAACTGGTTGTAGTTCGCCGTCAGCGAGTGGAGCAGGAGCGTCAGGCCGTAGCGGCCCGAGCGTGGCCGGCGGCGAGGGACGTAGAGCGTGTAGGGCTGCAGGCGCCCACGGAGCTCCCCGACGCAGGCCTTCGCCGCCAGGCAGAGCTGCGCGGGCGCGTAGTCGACGCCCTGCTTCGTCTCGCTGTGGCTCGCGAGGATGCGATTCATCGCACCGGTGCGCGGGACGCCCCGCTCGTCGGTGACGCCCCGAGCGAGCTTGCCGAAGTCGACGGTGACGCCGAACGGCGCGAGGTCGCCACGCGCCAGCGCCGCTCCCTGGGCCTTGTCGCGCCACCACGCCGCGCTGGTCAGCGCCTCGACGTCGCTCGTCCGCTGCGTGGGCTCACGGAACCGGAAGGCGACGTTGAAGAACGCCGACGGGCGCGCGAGTCCCGACGCCCCGCCGGGCTGCGTGGGCGTGGCGGCCGCGCCGGGGATCAGCCAGCGGTCGGCGCCCCGATCCCACAGCCCGGTCGCCGCGACCACCCGCTCCCGGCGCCGCCCGGGATCCCAGGCGGCGCGCGGCACCCGGATCTCGACCTGGCGGCGGCGACGGTCGATCCGCACCACGGGCCGGCCCAGGACGGCGCCGCTCGCGGCGTCCGTCACGTCGCCGGCGGTTCCGTGCACCGTGACGAACCGCGCAGCCGGCGCGGTCGTGTTCGCGCCGTGCGGGAAGGAGCGCGGCGCGGCCGAGGTGCCGAGCGCCAGCGCGATGCCGACCCGGGAGGGATCGAGCATCGTGTTGAGCGTGACCCGGAAGGCGGTCGCGCTCGGCAGCGGACGGATGCGCACCTCGACGAGGTCGGCGGCGTTGCCGGCGTAGGCCGCCGCGGCCGGGTAGGTGTAGGTCCCGTTCGGCGGCGAGAACAGGTCGCCGCCCCTGCGCGGGTCGCCGGGGTCGCGGCTGGCGCCGTGGGCGCCGTGGTCGTCGTAGAGGAAGTCCTGGTAGAGGAACTCGCCGCGGCGATAGGCGCTGGCGCCCGAGATCAGGATCGGCGCCGCGCGCCAGATCCCGGCGTTCGTGAGCTGCGGCGCCACGGCCGGCGTCCGGTAGAGGATCGCGGGCCCGGGGCGCGGGCCCGGCGCACGCGCGAGCGAGGCGCGATCGGCCGACGCAGAAGCGGGCGCGAGCCCGAGCAGGAGCGCGGCGGCGCCCGCGGCGAGCGCGGGCCGGGGGGACCGGGTGGACCTCATCATCTCCGCTTCTTTCGCTTGCGCCGGGCCGCCCCGGGGTCGGCCGGCACCTGCCGGCGGCCGTCCCCGCCGTCCGGCCGATCGTCCTCCGCGGGCTCCGGCGGGCGGGCGGCCGCCGCCTCCCGGCGGGACGCACCCTCCCCGCGCGCCTGCGCGGCGGCCTCGCGCTGGGCCTGCATCGAGGGCCACGGATGCGCCTTTCCGTCCTCCCAGGCGGGGGGGACCCCGCTCGGCCAGCGCCCCGAGAGCAGGTAGGCGAGGGCGGCGAGCCAGAAGGACTGGACGATGACGTTGGTGCCGCCGAGGATCGGCAGCACGAGGAACACGCCGACGAAGATCCCGATGTAGCCCATGAACCGCGTCAGCAGGCCGGCGCGCATGGCGTTGAGCGCGATCATCACGAAGGCGAAGGCGAGCGCGAGACGCGCGGCGAACCCGAGCGTCTGCACGACGAGCAGCGCGGAGGACCCGGTGACCCGCTTGGCCTGGTCGTAGCTCAGCCCGCCGTCGTCGACGAAGTTCCTCGCCCCGGCCCCGAGCAGGACCTGGAGCGCGATGCCGGAGATCGCCGTCGCGATCCCGCCGAAGATCGCCGCGATCCGCGCCACCCCCGGCAGCTCCGGCCGCCGCGCCTTCGTCGCCTCGAACAGGTAGTAGAGCGTGTAGGAGACCAGCGCGGCGCCGAGCCCCACGAGGATCGACGCCATGAGGAGGCTCGACGCCTTGGCGTTCACGTCGATGAGCAGCGCGGGGGCGCTGTCTCCGAGGTTGGCGTAGGCGGACTGCTGCAGCAGCGTCCCGCCGAGCGGCAGGACGGCGGCGAGCGCGGTGACCGCGACCACCAAGGGGCGCCGGCGCCGCTCCTCCTGGACGTGGTCGGGGAAGCTCACGGAGAGCCGTATGCTAGCCGCGTGCGGACGTTCGCCGTCTCAGCCCTCGGCCCGGACCGTCCCGGCATCGTCGCGGCGATCACCGAGGTCGTCGCCGATCACGTGATGAACGTCGTCGATGCGCGGGGCGCGATCCTCCGCGGCCACTTCTCGGTGACGTTCCTCGCGACCGGCGGCGACCACGTCGACGCCGCGACCCTGCAACGGGCGCTGGACGGCGTCCGGGAGCGCCTCGGCCTCGAGGCGGCGGTCGCGCGCGAGGTGCCGGCGCTCGACGACGCGCCCGCGCCGCAGACGACGCACGTCGCCACCGTGCGCAGCCACGGGCGGCCGGGCATCCTCCACGCGGTCTCGACCGCGCTCGCGCGCCACGGCGTGACCGTCACGAACCTCGGCGCGGCGCGCGCGACCGGCGACGAGGCGGTGATGGTCTTCGAGGTGTCCGTGCCCGATCCCGGCATCGCCGAGGAGATCCGCGAGCGGCTCGCCGGGATCGCCGACGACGCCGAGGCGGAGATCGGCTGGGCGCCGCTGTCGCCGGGGCGCGCCGAGGCCATACACTCGGCGACGTGACGATCCGCGAGGTGATGACCGAGAGCGTCGTGGTGGCGTCGCCCGGTGCGACCGTGCGGGAGGTCGCCGAGCTCATGCGCGAGCGGAACGTCGGCAGCGTCGTGCTCGTGGACGACTCCTCGCCGGTCGGCCTGCTCACCGACCGCGACCTCGCCGTGGGCGTGCTCGCGGACGGCCGCGACCCCGGCGACCGTGCCGGCGACCACGCCTCCCATCCGGTCGTCACCGTGGGCCCGGGCGCCGAGCTGGAGGAGGCGGCCGAGCTCATGATCCGTCACGGCATCCGCCGGCTTCCCGTGCTCGACGGCGCGCGCCTCACCGGCATCGTCACGCTCGACGACCTCGCGGTGCGCACCGGCGACCTCGAGCTCGCCGGCCACCTGACGACGCAGGTCACGCGCGCCAACCTGCCGGAGTTCTACTTCCTCTCGCGCGGCGGCTAGATGCCCGCCGGGCCGATCGCGGTCTACGGCGCCTCCGGCTACACGGGCAAGCTCGTCCTCGCCGAGCTGGCGCGTCGCGGAGCGGAGGTCGTGATCAGCGGCCGCAACGCGGAGCGGCTCCACACCGCCGCCGAGGCGGCGGGCCTCGCGGGCGCGAGCATCCGTCCCGCCGCGCTCGACGACCGCTCCGCGCTGCGTCACGTGATCGGCGACTGCGCCGCGGTCATCGCCTGCGCGGGTCCGTTCGCCCACAACGGCGAGCCGGTCGTCCGGGCCGCGGTCGAGACCGGCACGCACTACGTCGACACGACCGGCGAGCAGGTCTACATGCAGCGGCTCTTCACCGCGCTCGACGACCCGGCGCGGGCCGCCGAGGTCGCGGTCGTTCCCGCGATGGGCTTCGACTACCTGCCCGGGGACCTGCTCTGCGGGCTCGTCGCCCGCGGCCACGAGCCGCTGAGCGACCTGGTCCTCGCCTATGCGGTGCGCGGGCTCGTGGCGACGCGCGGCACGATGCTCTCTGCGCTGGAGATGCTGCGCGGCGGCGACCTCGCCTACCGCGACGGCGACTGGGTGCCGGCCGGGAACGGGCCGATGCGGGCGAGCTTCGCCTTCCCCGAGCCGATCGGCCGCCAGGCGATGACGAAGTACCCGTCGGGCGAGGTGCTCACGGTCCCGCGGCACGTCCGCACGCGCAATCTGACGTCGCTGATCACCGCGCGGACCTTCGCCCCCCACCCCGCGCTGGCGCCGACCGTGCCGGTGACGACGCCCGGGCTCGCGCTCGCCGTTCGCTCGCCGTTGCGCCTCGCGCTGTCGGCCGGGATCGAGCGCCTGCCCGAGGGCCCCGGCGAGGAAGCGCGCCAGGCGGCCGCCTTCACCATCTGCGCGGTCGCCCACGGCGAGGACGGCTCCGTCGGGCGCGGCCGGGTGGAGGGCACCGACGTCTACGGGCTGACGGCCGTCTGCGTCGCCCACGGCGCGCTGCTCCTCGCCGGGCGCGGCGACGACGGCCCCACCGGGGTCCTCGCCCCCTCCCAGGCCTACGACCCCGAGCCGTTCCTCGCCCACCTCGAGGCGCACGGCCTGAGCTGGGAGGTCGAGGGCACGAGCTAGCGACGGAGGGCCAGCGCGACGTGGTCTCCCCGCGCCTCGGGGCGACGACCGCGCCGCTCAGCCGCCGGCGAGCATCGCGCGCAGCTCCGGTACGGGGTCGGCGCCCGCGCGGCGGCGAGCGCCCGGCACGAGCCCGACCAGCGCGTCCGCCGCGGCCACGATCTCCGGGGAGGCGCGCTCCCCGTCCAGCACGGTCAGCGGCGCGGCGATCCCGCGCAGCTCGCGCGCGCCCGCGGGCCCGGTCGCGAGTCCGGCCCAGTCGGCGAAGAACGCCCGGTGCGCGGCCGCCGCGCGCTCGGCGCGGGCGGGACCGCCGATCCCGCCGAGCCACGCCTCGACCGCGTGCGCCGGGCCCCCCGCCTCCAGCGCGGCCGTCAGCGCCTCGCGCTCGACGGCGAGGGCCTCGCTGCCGCCCGCGACGAGCCAGAGCAGCGGCGGGCCGAGAAGCACCGCGCCCCGCGCGGCGGCCGGGTGTCGCACGAGCAGGTCGAGGCAGACGAGCGCGCCGAAGTCCGCCCCGCAGAGCACCGCGGGGGCGGCGTCGAGCGCCGCGAGCAGCGTCGCGGCGTCCTCCGCCTGCTCCTGGACGGTGGTTCGCTCGTAGGGCTCGGGCGCGCCGGAGCCACCGTAGCCGCGGCGGTCGTAGGTGATGACCCGCGCCGCGCCGGCCAGGGCGCTCCGCACCGGCTCCCACGTCGCGCCGTCGGCCGCCATCCCGTGGACGAGCAGCACCGGCGGACCGTCGCCCTCCTGCGCGACGGCGAGGTCCACCCCGAGGCCCGGGACGTGCGACACCGCCGGGAGCGTAGCCGCGCGCGCTGAGGTCGCCTTCAGGCGGGCGGCTACGATGACGGCATGGAAGGCTCAGGCTTCGGAGACATCTTCGGGAATCCCGACGAGCTGCAGCGCCGCATGGCGGAGTTCGCGGAGCAGATGCAGGGCGCGCAGAAGCTCGCGTGGGCCGACAACGCGATCAAGCTCGCGGTCGACCTCACCGTGGCGGCGATCAACCGCGTGAACATCCAGGGCACGACCGCCGAGCAGGCCGAGCAGATCCGCTCGGTCATGGCCGTCGTGTTCCCGGAGGCGGTGACCCTCGTGCGCGAGGCGCGGCAGGGCCTGCAGTAGCCGCGCCCTCGGCTCCCTACCCCACCGGCGCGCGGGCCTCCTCGCGCTCCGCGGCGCGGCGCGCCTGCTCCGCCGCCTCGCGATCGGCCTTCCCGATCACGCGCACCTCGCGGAACGAGCGGAAGCCGAACACCCCGACCAGCGCCCCGAACCCCAGCGCGAAGGAGAACGCGCCGATCGCGATCTGCTGGCCGACGCTGAAGGCCGCGACGGTCGCCGCGGCCGCGCTGCCCTCGAACACCTTGACGAGCAGCGCCTGCTGCACGCCCGCGCCCCCGGGAGTGAACGGCACCGCCGCCGCGACCGCGTTGCAGCCGAGGACGAGCAGCACGTTGCGCACCGACCCGCCGACGTTGAACGCCTCGAGCAGGAACCAGAAGGCGGCGCAGCGCCAGAGCCACGCGCCGAACTGGACGAGCCAGACCTCGCGGAGATAGCGCCCGCGGTCGAAGAGGATCGTCACGCCCTGGCGCATGCGGGCCCAGAACGCCTTCACGCGCACCGAGAGGAACGCGAACAGGGCGAGGAGGAGCACGCCGAGGGTGGTGAGGAGGAACAGCGTGAACTGCGGATGGGCGGCGAGGTAGGAGAGGTCGAAGGCCCCGAGGTCCGAGAAGTCGGGCGGCTTGGGGAAGACGCCCTGGGTGAACGCGAAGGCGAGCACCGGGATCCCCATCGTCAGGTCGAAGACCGCCTCGACGAGGAAGCTCGAGGCGACGGCCGGGTAGCTCGAGTTCGGCACCGAGGAGCGGACGAGGAAGAGCTTCATGACGTCGCCCCCGCGCGCGGGCACGACGTTGTTGAATCCGTAGGCCGCGACGTAGGCCCCCCAGATCCGACGGAAGGCGATCGGCTCGGCCGGGTACGCCGCGCGCAGCACGTTGAAGTAGGCCCGGGAGCGCACCGTCAGGTACACCCCGAAGCAGGCGAGGCCGAGGACGAGCGGCACCGGGCTGACGTCGGCGAGGTTCGCGAAGAAGTCCGCCACCGAGCTCAGGAACCCGGTGGCGAGCGGGGCGAATGGCACGTCCACGGTCAGGAGGGTACGCTGGCCCTCGTGCCCGGACGCGTGTACGAGGCGACATGGGGCCGGCTCTTCGCCACGTTCTACGACCGGTGCGTGGCCGGCCCCGAGGACGCGGGGCTGCGCGAGCGGCGCGCCGATCTGCTCGCCGGGGCCCGGGGGGACGTGCTGGAGCTCGGCGCCGGCACCGGCGCGAACCTCGCGCACTATCCCGCCGCCGTCGCCCGCCTCGTGCTCACCGAGCCGAGCCCGCACATGGCGGCGCGACTCGCGCCGAAGGCCGCGGCGGCGCGGCCCGGGGCCGAGATCGTGGCGACGGGCGCCGAGGCGCTGCCCTTCGCGGATCAGAGCTTCGACACCGTGGTCTCGACCCTCGTGCTCTGCACCGTGACGAACCCGGAGCGGGCGCTGGCCGAGGTCCGGCGCGTGCTGCGACCGGCCGGGCGGCTGCTGTTCCTCGAGCACGTGCGGGCCGAGGACCCGGCGCTCGCCCGATGGCAGGATCGGCTGGAGACCCCCTGGCGCCTGGTCGGCGTGGGCTGCCACTGCAACCGGGACACGGTGGGCACGATCTCGCGATCGGGCCTGGCCCTGGACCAGGACGTCCTGCGGACACGCATGGCGAAGGCCCCGCCGCTCGTGCGCCCGCTCGTCGTGGGCACGGCGGCGCGCACCGCCTGAGCCGCGGGCCCGGCCGAACCGACCGGGGCCGGCGTTAGCCTCGCGGGTCGTGGCCGAGCCGCCGAACGAGCCTTCCCGCCCCGAGGAGGAACACGGGTTCGTCGCCGAGGTCGAGGCGGTCGCGCACGAGGCCGAGGCCATGGCGGAGCGCGCCCGCAGCGAGGCGACCTACGCCCTGGTCCTCGTCCTCGTCTTCGTCCTCATCATCTTCAGTCTCGCCGCCCCGGACGAGGCCTGGGCGCGGGGCGTGTCGATCGTCATCAGCGGCTCGACGCTCCTGATGGCGCTCTGGGTCGCCCGCGTCCGGCCCCGCCGCTTCCGGGCCGCCGCCGTCGTCGTGGCGGTCGCGATCCTGGGCTCGACGATCGGGCTCCTCTCGGGCGCCGACGTCGCCGAGGACGCCGTGCGGATCGTGCAGGCCGCGCTCGTCGCCGCCGCCCCGGTCGCGATCCTGCGCGACCTCGTTCGCTATCCGGAGATCACGCTCCGCACCGTGTTCGGCGTTCTCGCCGTCTATCTCCTGCTCGGCTCGTTCTTCGCGGCCCTCTACGGCATCGTCGCGTCGCTGGGGTCCGGCCCGTTCTTCGCACAGGGCACCGACGGCAGCGGGGCGGACCGGCTGTACTTCAGCTACATCACCATCACCACCGTCGGATACGGGGACTTCACCCCTGCGACGGGGGTCGGGCGCTCCCTCGCCGTCGCCGAGGCGCTGATGGGCCAGCTCTACCTCGTGACGCTCGTCTCGCTCATCGTCGGCAACCTCGGGCGGGCCCGGCGGTCGCCGCGAACGGCGCGACCCGGGGCCCCGACCGCGCCGGCGCCCGACTGAGCCGCGCTCCGGCCTCGGATCGGACCGGGCCCCCGGCGGCCGCGCGCTACGCCGTGCCCGGAACGTCCTCCAGCGCCGCGAGCACGGCCGCGTCGTGCGTCTTCGGGGTCGCCTTGGGGATGACGTGGGCGATCGTGCCGTCCGGCCCGATGATGAAGGTCGCCCGCTGGACGCCCATGTGCGTGCGCCCGTACATGGACTTCTCGACCCACGTCCCGTAGGTCTCGGCCACGGCGTGATCGTGGTCGGAGAGGAGCGGGAAGCCGAGGTCGTGCTTCTCGTCGAACGCCGCAATCGTCTCGACCGCGTCCGTCGAGACGCCGCAGACCACGGCGCCGGCCCGGGCGTAGTCGGCGCGGTGGTCGCGGATCCCGCACGCCTGCGTCGTACAGCCCGGCGTGTCCGCGCGCGGATAGAAGTAGAGCACGACGGGCGCGCCGCGCAGGGCCGACAGGCGCACCGGCTCCCCGTGCTGATCGGGAAGGGTGAAGTCGGGGGCGGCGTCGCCGGCCTTCAGCATGTCGGGCTCCTCGGTGGCTCGCGGTCGGATGCGGTACGGGTCGTCAGCCAACCACGGATCTCCGCAGACGGTCGTCCGCCGGGCGATCTCGTCACGGAGGCGGCGCCGTCACGTGACCTACTTGAGCAGCCGCGAGAGCCGGCGATCCTTGAGCAGCCGCCCATCCGTCTGGCAGGCCGGGCAGTAGGTCATGACGTAGTCCTCGTAGTGGACCGCCTCGAGTCGGTCGCCGCACCGGGGGCAGGGCTCGCCCTGGCGCCGGTGGACCGCGAGCGGCATCGGGAGCTTGTCCGGGATCGGGAGGGTGACCACGTCCTCGTAGTGGTCGAGCGCGGCCCCGAGCCGCTCGACGGTGGCGGCGCGCAGCGCCGCGGCCTCGTCGGGCTCGAGGTCGGCGCCCCGCTTGAACGGCGAGAGCCGTGCCGCGTGCAGGATCTCGTCGACCCACGAGCGCCCGATGCCGGCGATGACCCGCTGGTCGCGGAGCAGGGCGTGGAGCGGCCGGGGCTGGTCGAGCAGCGCGGCGAGGTCATCCGGCGGGTCGGGCCACGCCTCGGGCCCGAGCGTCGCCACGGCCTCCTCGGCGTCGACCGCCTCGGCGGCGACGAGCCGGGCCCAGGCGGCCTGCCTGGTCCCGAACTCCCGCAGGCGCAGCTCGCGCTCGCCGTCGAGCCGGAGCAGCAGGCGCGAGGTCCGGTCCCGGAGCGACGCGCGGCGATCGAAGAGCTGCAGGCGCCCGGCGGACATGAGGTGGACGAGGAGCACCAGGTCCCCGGCGGCGACCACGAGCATCTTGCCCCGCCGGCCGACGCCGGTCAGCTCCCGACCCTCCAGCGCGGAGAGCGGCGGATCGTAGGTCTTGAGCGCGTTGAGCCCCGGGGCGAGCGCGGACTCCACGCCGGCCCCGGCCACGGCCTCGCCGATGCGCCGGGCGGTGATCTCGACCTCGGGAAGCTCGGGCACGCCTCCAGGCTACGACGCCGCGCGCGCCCTCAGACGCCGAGCAGCGCCGCGAGCGTGCGCCGGACCACGGCGCGGGCGCCGACGGGGTCGAGCCCCTGGTGGCGGCGCAGGGAATCCCAGGAGGGCCACGCCGCCGCCGCGGCGAGCGCGTCGAGCAGCTCCTCGCCCTGCCGGCCGGGGACCGCGGCGATCTCCGCGGCGAACACGTGGGCGACCTCGGCCCGCGCCGCCGCCCGGACGAGCCGGAGCTTCCCGGCCACGACGTCGGAGAAGGGCTCGAGCAGGATCGCCGCCCGCCGCATGCCCGACACCGTCTCCAGCACCTCGACCCGCTGATCGAGGAAGGCGTCGAGGCGCCGGGGCAGCGGCAGGGCGACATCGACCGGGACGATCATCGCGCGCACCCGCTCCTCCTGGGCGGCGGCGGCCGCCGCGACGAGCCCGTCGCGGTCCGGGAAGTGCTGGAACACCGTTCGCGGCGAGACGCGGGCGCGGGCCGCGATCGTCTCCGCGGTCGGGCGGACCTCCCCGGAGTCGAGCAGGTCGAGCAGCGCCTGGACGAGCGCCGAGCGCGTGCGCTCGGCACGCAGGCTCCGGCCGTCGGGGCGCTCGCCGGCCTCGTCGGGAGCGGTCGTGGTCATCGCGCGAACCGTAGCGAACTTCTTGCACCCGTCATGCAAACTTGCGGTCCCAGCCCGCTGGACCGGGCCCCGGCGGCCCGTCCCAGCCCGCTGGGCCGGGCCGCCGGGGCGGGTTGACGAACCCTTTCCTCCGGGTTCATGCCGCCTTAATCGCCGTGGGAGAGGGTGCGTCCCATGAACACGATCCTCGCCATCGCCGACCAGCCGCAGCTCGATCTCGACCTCATCGACGAGGTCTCCGGTCTCAACCCGGAGCGGGTCACGATCGTCCTCGACGGCGACGAGCGCACGTGGGCGTGGGACGAGACAGCCGAGGGACGCTGGCGGCGGGACCGCCTCGCGGAGCTCATCACGGCGATCTCCGACCGCACCGGTGCCGCCGTCGTCGGGACGGTCGCCCGCCCCGAGGCCGCCCCGCGTGACGGCTACGACGCCGTCGTCGCGCCGGGCCTCGCGGTCGCCGCGTAGCAAGCCGCGGCGCCCGCCCCGCGTGCCGCCGGCCCCCGCCGGCGGCACGCGCGTCGCTCAGCCCGTGTCCGGCTGCCCCGCGAGCCGGGCCAGCTCGCGCGGGCGCAGCAACGCGAGCAGCTCGCCCGCGCCCGGCCCGACGCGCACGCCGGCGATGCCGCCCTTCTTCATCTGGACCGTGCCGCCCGTCAGGTCGTGCACCACGGTCGAGAAGTCGGGCTCGTGCCCGACGACGAGCACCCGCGCGTCCTCGGCCTGGCCGGCCACGAGCGCCATCGCCTCGCGCGCGTCGAAGCCCGAGGAGAGCGGCTCGTGGACGGCGGGCTCGGCGCCGAGCGACTCGCAGGCGAGCCGCGCCGTGTCCCGCGCGCGGACGCGCGGGCTCGTGAGCACGAGGTCGAACTCGAGCCCGAGGGCCGCCAGCGCGCCGCCGGCGGCACGAGCCTGCGCCTCCCCGCGGGGCGTGAGCGGGCGGTCGGCGTCGGAAGGCCGGGAGCCGTGCGGCTCGGCGTCGCCATGGCGCAGGAGCCAGAGCTGGCGGGGCATCGCGCGCGCAGCCTACCCCCCGGTTCCGCGGCGCGCGCCCGCATTCCGCCGCAGGGGGCAGGCGGAGAGTCCGCGTTCAGCGGCCCGGCAGCAGGCCGAGCCCGGCGTGCGCCGCGAGCGTCGCGGCGATCGCCGCGTCGTGGCCGGCGTCGTGGTCGGGGTAGATGGCCAGCGGGTCGTCCACCCCGGTCGGCCGGCCGAGCACGCCGGCCAGCGTGGCGAGCAGGCAGAGGGCGGAGTACGTCGGGCCGTAGCCGCCCTCCTGGGTGAGGACGGCGCGGCCGCCGCCGAGCTCCGCCGCCAGCGCGCCGAACGCCGTGCCGATCGCGTGGAAGCCCGCCATCGAGACGGACATGCGGCCGTTGGGGTCGAACTGGCTCGCGTCCTGTCCGGCGGCGGCGATCAGCACGTCGGGGCGGAAGGCGCGGAGGGCCGGCGCGACGACGCGCTCGAACGTCGCCGCGTAGGCGCGGTCGCCGCCGCCGAAGGGCAGCGCGACGTTGACGTTGCGCCCGGCGCCGGCGCCCGCGCCGACCTCGTCCGGCGTCCCCGCCTCGGGATGCGTGACGGGATCCCAGGCGCGGTGGTCCATGTGGAGGCTGATCGTCAGGACCTCGGGGCGCGACCAGAAGCAGGCCTGGGTGCCGTTGCCGTGGTGGACGTCCCAGTCGACGATCGCCACCCGCTGCGCGCCGCGGTCGAGCGCCCGCTGGGCCGCCAGCGCGACGTTGTTCAGGAAGCAGTAGCCGTCGATCGTCGCCGGACCGGCGTGGTGGCCCGGCGGCCGGGCGAGCGCGTAGGCGAGCGCCGCCTCCCCGTCCAGCACGGCGTCGACGGCGTCGAGCGCGCACCCGGCGGCGGCGCGGGCCGCGTCCCAGGTGCGCGGCGAGGCGAACGTCGAGGAGTCCCCGATCGCGGTCACGCCGTCGAGGTCGGCGAGCGCCGCCACGCGCGCGACGTGCGCGGGGGAGTGGACCCGCTCGAGCGCCGCCGGTCCCGCCGGGCGCGCGACGCGCCACTCCAGCCCGCCCGCCAGCGGCCCGCGCTCGAGCGCCGAGCGCACGTTGCGCAGCCGCCGCGGGCCCTCGGGATGCGGCTCGGGATCGGCGATCAGCGGGTGCGGGCCGGCCTCGAAGAGCCCCTCCCCGGTGTCATGGGCCAGGCAGTCCTCGTGGTGGACGACCAGCAGCACCGGCGGGACTCTAGGCTTCCGCGCCATGGTCCACGCGATCGCGCCGGACGACATCGTCGCCACGCACGAGGCGGGCGCCGCGAACGAGCGCGAGCCGCTGCTCGTCGTCGACCCGCTCGTCGCCTTCCTCGACGCCCGGGGCCTCGGCTCGGGGTCGCTCGAGGCCGTCCCGGTCGGCGACGGGCACTCGAACGTGACGTACCTCGTCACCCGGGAGGACGGCACGGAGTTCGTCCTGCGCCGCCCCCCGCGCGGGCCGCTGCCGCCGAGCGCGCACGACGTGCTCCGCGAGGCGCGCCTGCTCTCGGCGCTGGCGGACACGCCGGCCCGGACGCCGCGCGTGCTGGCCACCGGCGACGACGCGGCGGTGATCGGCGCGCCCTTCTACGTCATGGAGCGCATCCACGGGGACGTGATCACCGCGGAGGTCCCGTCCGCGCTCGACGCGCCGGCGGAGAAGCGGCGGATCGGCGAGGAGCTCGTCGACGCGCTCGTCGAGGTCCACGCGGTGGACTGGGCCGCCGCCGGGCTCGAGGGCTTCGGCAAGCCGACGGGCTACCTCGAGCGCCAGCTGCGCCGCTTCACCGGCCTGTGGGAGCACAACCGCACGCGCGAGATCCCGGCCGTCGAGCAGGTCGGCGCCTGGCTGGCCGACAACCTCCCGCAATCCGGGGCGGCGACGATCGTCCACGGCGACTACCGCCTCGGCAACACGATGCTCGCCCACGGCGCGCCGGCCCGGCTCGTCGCGATCTTCGACTGGGAGATGGCGACGATCGGCGACCCGCTGGCCGACGTCGGCTACCTCTGCACGCTGTGGGTCGACCGCGACGATCCGCCGCTCGGGATGTTCGAGCTCTCCGCGGTCACCCGGCAGGAGGGCTTCCCGGGGCGAGCGGAGCTCATCGCGCGCTACGAGGCGGGCTCGGGGCGCTCGATGCGCGACCTGCGCTGGTACATGGCGCTCGCGCTGTGGAAGTCCATCGTCTTCATGGAGGGCAACTACAAGCGCGCGGTCGCCGGGACGACCGACGACCCGTTCCTGCGCTCCTTCGGCGAGGGCGTGCTCGAGCTGGCCGACCGCGCCGTGCGGGTGACGCGTGACGGCATCTGAGGAGCGGGGCGGCGCGTCGGCCGACGCCGCGCTCGGCGCCGCCGCGCCGGGGCCGGGCCCGGAGATCGAGGGCGGCGGCCCGCGCCGCGGGCTGCTCGTCGACTGGGGCGGCGTGCTGACCACCGACCTGTTCGCCTCCTTCGCCGCGTTCTGCGCGGCCGAGGGCCTCGACCCCGACCGCCTGCGCCACGCCTTCCGCCACGACGCGTCGGCTCGCGAGAGCCTCGTCGCGCTCGAGGAGGGCCGGCTGTCCGAGGCCGACTTCGAGCCGCGTCTGGCCGCGATCCTCGGCGTGGCGCCCGACGGGCTGGTCGATCGGATGTTCGCCGGGTCCGCCGCCGAGCCGGCGATGCTCGACGCCGTGCGGGCCGCGCGCGCCGCGGGCGTGCGCACCGGGCTGGTCTCGAACTCGTGGGGCACCCGCCGCTACCCGCGCGACGTGCTGGCCGAGCTCTTCGACGGGGTCGTGATCTCCGGCGAGGTCGGCATGCGCAAGCCCGCTCCCGAGATCTACGCGCTCGGCGCGGAGCGCGTCGGCCTGCCGCCCGGGGCCTGCGTCTTCGTCGACGACCTGCCGTTCAACCTCGAGCCGGCGCGGGAGCTCGGGATGGCGGTCGTCCACCACGTGCGCGCGCCGGACACGATCGCCGAGCTCGAGCGCGTGCTCGCCGTGACGCTGGCGTGAGGGCGGCCGCGTGGTGCGCCGCGGCGCTGGCCGCCGCGGCCCTCGCCGGCTGCGGGGGCGGGGGCCGGCTGGGCGACGACGACCTGCGCCGGCAGGCCGGGGACATCTGCGCGCACGAGAAGCAGGCCACCGCGCGGGTGCCGACGCCGACCGCCGCGGGCCAGATCCCGGGCTTCCTGGCCGGCGGCACCGCCGCCGTCGCGCCGCGGCTGGCCGACCTCGAGCGGCTGAGGGCATCGAAGCGGCTCGAGCCCGTCTATCGCAACGCCGTCGATCTCGTGCGCCGCCAGCAGCGGGCCGCGCTCGTCGCGGTGGCGCAGGTCCGCCGCGGGGGCGATCCGGTCCAGGCGCTCCAGCGCCTCGCGCGCGAGACCGCCCCGCTCGCGCGCGACGAGGACCGGGCCTGGCGGGTGCTGCGCATCCCGCAGTGCGTCGGGCGGTAGTTTGCGGTGCCATGACCCTCGCTCCCGTCGACCTGCAGACCGTCGGCCACTGGATCGCCGGGGCCCCGGACCTCGCCGCCGAGCGCTTCGGCGAGGTCCACGACCCGGCCACGGGCCGCGTCACGAAGCGGGTGGCGTTCGCCTCGGAGGCCGACGTCGACCGCGCCGTGCGCGCCGCGCGCGAGGCCTTCGGACCCTGGAGCGCGACCTCGCTCGCCAGGCGCACCGCGGTGATGTTCGCCTACCGCGAGCTGCTCGCCGCCCGCGCCGGCGAGCTCGCGCGCCTCGTGACCTCCGAGCACGGCAAGACGGTGGAGGACGCCCGAGGCGAGGTCCAGCGCGGCCTCGAGGTCGTCGAGTTCGCCTGCGGGATCGCCCACCTGATGAAGGGCGAGGGCTCCGAGCAGATCTCCACGCGCGTGGACTCGACGAGCTACCGCCAGCCGCTCGGCGTCGTCGCCGGGATCACCCCGTTCAACTTCCCCTCCATGGTCCCGATGTGGATGTACCCGCTCGCGATCGCGTGCGGGAACGCGTTCCTGCTCAAGCCGAGCGAGAAGGACCCCTCCGCGGCGATCTTCATGGGCGAGCTGCTGGCCGAGGCCGGCCTGCCCGCGGGCGTCTTCAGCGTCGTGCAGGGCGACCGGGTCGCCGTCGACGCGCTGCTCACCCACCCCGAGGTCGACGCCGTCTCGTTCGTCGGCTCGACGCCCGTCGCGCGGCACATCTACGAGACCGCGACCGGGCACGGCAAGCGCGCGCAGGCGCTGGGCGGCGCGAAGAACCACGCCGTCGTGCTGCCCGACGCCAACCTCGACGTGGCCGCCGACGCCATCGCCTCGGCCGCCTTCGGCAGCGCCGGCCAGCGCTGCATGGCGATCAGCGCGGTCGTCACCGTGGGCGAGCCGACCGCGGAGGCGCTCGCGGCCGCCGTGGTCGAGCGCGCGCGGAGGCTCAAGGTCGGCGCCGGCTCCGATCCGGGGAGCGAGATGGGCCCGCTCGTCACGCGCGACGCGCAGCGGCGGGTCGCCGGCTACGTCGACCGCGGCGCGGAGGAGGGGGCGAGCGTCGCGCTCGACGGGCGCGGGCTCGTCGTCGAGGGGCACGAGGAGGGCTTCTTCGTCGGCCCGACGGTGCTCGACCACGTGACCCCGGAGATGAGCGTCTACCGCGACGAGATCTTCGGGCCGCTGCTGGTGATGCTGCGGGCGGAGTCCTTCGAGGCCGCGCTCGAGCTCGTCAACGCGAACGAGTACGGCAACGGCGCCGCGATCTTCACCGGCGACGGGGGCGCCGCGCGGGAGTTCCGCAGCCGCGCGAGCGTCGGCATGATCGGCGTCAACGTGCCGATCCCGGTGCCGATGGCCTACTACAGCTTCGGCGGGTGGAAGCACAGCCTGTTCGGCGACCTCCACGTGCACGGACGCGAGGGCGTGCTGTTCTACACGCGCGGCAAGGTCGTCACCGAACGGTGGCCGAAGCGAGCCGCGGGCGTCGACTACGGCTTCCCGACGCAGTCCTAGGACCGGCGCTCAGCCGGCCGGGCCGAGCGCGCGACCCAGGACGTCGACGATCCTCGCCGCGCAGCCGCCCTCGGCGTCGCGGTCGGGGTTGAAGCACGTCACGTCGACGCCGAGCAGGCGCGGCATCGCGACGAGCGGAGCGAGCAGCTCCTCGAGGTCGTCCCACTCGAACCCGTCGGGCTGCGGATAGCTCACCGCCGCCATGACGTCCTCGTCGAGCACGTCGAGGTCGAGGTGGAGCCAGGTCGCCCGGCCCTCGCGACCGACCCGCGCCGCGATCTCGGCGCCCACCTCGCGCGGGCCGCGGGCGAGGGCGGTCTCGGCGTCGATCAGCGTCACCGCCGGGTCGAGCACGTCGGCCTCGCTCACGGCGCCGCCGCCGCGGGGCAGCACGACGTCCGCCGGCGCGTCGCCGCGCGGGCCGACCACGACGACGTCGCCCGGCGCCACGATCGTCGCGCCGCCGGTCGCGCCGGCGAGCCCCGGCGGGCCGTGCCCGGTGACGATCGCCAGGTCCATGTCGGCGGCCTCCCCGGTGGGCGAGGAGCCGCCGTCGAGCGCGTCGACGTGCCCGTCGACGAAGGCCAGCCCGAGCCGGCCGGCGTGGTCCCGCGCGCCGGCGAGGGTGCCCGGCAGCAGCGTGCAGTCGCCGCCGACGACGAGCGGGCGCTCGCCCGCGGCGAGGATCTCGGCCACCACGGCGCGCAGGCGCCGGGTGGCCGCCTCGACCTGGGCGTAGCCGATGACACCGGTCGCCGGATCGCGCTCGGAGTCGTCGATCGCGATGTCGAGATCCCCCGCGTCGCGGGCTCCCACGGCCGCGGCGAGCCCGGCGGCGCGCAGGGCGGCCACCCCCCGGCCGTCGCCGCGGTCGGCGCCCGAGGAGTCGAGCGGCGCGCCGATGAGGGTCCACGCGGGCGTCACGGGCGACACGCTACTCACCCCGCCGCGATCAGCGCCACGCCGGCCAGCGCGCCCACGATCCCGACCTCCTGGATGCGCCGCACGCGCTCGCCGAGCACCGCGCGGGCCAGCAGGATCGTCACCACCGGGTAGAGCGAGCCGAGCACGGCGACGACGCTGAGCAGCCCCTCGGTCGAGGCGAAGGCGAAGAGGCCGTTCGCGCCGGCGTCGAGCAGGCCGATGAGCACGAGCGGCGCCAGCGCCGGGCGGACGCCCGCGAAGGAGGGCCGAGAGCGGAGCACGAGCAGGCTCACGCAGGCCACCGAGGAGACGCGCGCGGTGACCAGCGCCCAGAGCACGCCGCCCTCCGCGGCCCGCCCCATCCCGACGAAGAAGAGCCCGAAGCCCAGCGCGGTGAGGAGCGCGAGGATCACCGCGAGGCGGGCGTCGGCGGCCCGCTGCGCGTCCTCGTGGATCTCGCGGGAGGCGAGCACGACCCCGGCCATCGCCACGCCCATGCCGACGAGCTGCGCGGTGGACGGCCGCTCGCCCGTGAGCATCCCGACGATGACCGGGACGGCCGCGCCGGTCGCGGCGATCGGGGCGACGATGCTCATCGTGCCGATGGCCAGCCCGCGGTAGAAGCAGGCGAGGGCCAGCACGCCCGCCGCCCCCGCGGCCATGCCGACCGCCACGCGGCCGGCGGCGGGGAACGGGGCCCCCGACGCGAGCGCCAGCGCCAGCACGCCGATCAGCGCGGCGCCCTGGGAGACGAGCAGCACGACGAGCACGGGCAGCCGCCGGCTCTGCAGCCCGCCGACGAAGTCGGCGAGCCCCCAGCACAGCGACGAGGTCAGCGCGGAGGCGATCGCGAGCATGGCCGGCGGCGGGCGGCGGCGCCGCCCGGCCCGCCGCGACGCGCGCTACCTCAGCTGCGCTTCCCGCGCCCGTAGAGCAGCTTCAGCACGCGCCCCAGGGCCCGCGACTTGCGCGGGCTGTAGGGGAACATGTGGACGTCCTTCTTCGGCGCGAGCTTCGTGACGAGGATCGTCTGCTGCTTGCGTGTACTTGCGGATCCCGCCGGCGCCGTGTCGCGACCCGAGGCCGGAGGTCTTCCAGCCGCCCATCGGCAGCTCCAGCGCCGCGTAGTTGAGCTGCGCGTCGTTGACCGTGACCGCGCCCGCCTCCACGCGCCGGGCGATCTCCTCGCCGCGCGCCGTGTCCTTCGAGAACACCGAGGCCTGGAGGCCGTACGGGGAGTCGTTGGCCAGGCGCACCGCCTCCTCGGCGTCGGCCACCTTCATGATCGGCAGCGTCGGGCCGAAGGTCTCCTCGGTCATGCATGTCCATCGTGTGGTCGACGTCGACGAGCACGGTCGGCTCGAAGTAGCGCCCGCGCCCCTCGCCTCGCCTTGCCGCCGGCCAGGACCTTCGCGCCCTTGGCCTTCGCGTCCGCGACGTGGCGCTCGACGATGTCGAGCTGCGGCGGGAAGGTCATCGCGCCGACGTCGACCGTGCCGAAGCCCGGTCGGCTCGCCCTGGCGCAGGGCGCGGACCTTGTCGGTCACCTTGGCGACGAACTCGTCGTAGACCGGCGCCTCGACGTAGACGCGCTCGATCGAGATGCAGACCTGGCCGCCGTTGTTCATCGAGTAGAACGCGGCGGAGTTCGCGGCGCGCTCGAGGTCGGCGTCGGAGAGCACGATCATCGGGTCCTTGCCGCCGAGCTCGAGCTGCACCGGGGTGATCGTCTCCGCCGCGCGGGCGAGCACCTTCTTCCCGGTCTTCGTCGAGCCCGTGAACATGATGAAGTCGACCTCGTCGATCGAGCGCCCCGCCCGTCTCGCCGTCCCCGGTGGCGACCTGGAAGACGTTCTCGGGGAGACCGCACTCGCGCAGCGCCTCGCTCCATCAGCAGCGAGGTCAGCGGCGTCACCTCGCTCGGCTTGAGGATCACGGCGTTGCCGGCCGCGAGCGCCGGGATGCAGTCGCCGAACGAGTTGGTGAGCGGGAAGTTCCACGGCCCGATGACGCCGACGAGGCCGACCGGCGCGTAGCGGATCACGAGCTTCTTGCCCTTGACGAACACCGAGGAGGTCCGGAGCTTCTCGTCGGCGAGGTACTCGGGCGCGTTCTTGGCCCAGAAGCCGAAGGCGCTGCCGGCGTAGGCGATCTCGGCGAGCTGGGCGTCCTCGTAGGTCTTGCCGGTCTCCGAGACGATCGTCTCGATGACCCGCTCGGCGTTGTCCATGACCCACTTCTGGGCGCGGAGCAGGATCTCCCCGCGGCCCTCGAAGCCGAGCGCCTCCCAGCCGGGCTGCGCGGCGCGACCGCGCGCCGCCATCTCGGCGACCTGCTCGGCGGAGAGCTTCGGAACGGTCGCGATGATCGCGCCCGTGGCCGGGTTCTCGACCGGGATGCCGTCGGGCGCGCCGCCGTTCTGCGCGACGGCCTCGGTCTGCTCGACGCTCGCCATCTGCCTCGCTCCTTCGCCTCGGGTCCGTGCCCGGAGGCTACCGCAGCGGTCGCGGGCCCGCGGACGCTCAGTCGGCGAGCTCGACGCGCTCGATCCGCTGGTCCTCCACCGGCCGGTCGCCCGCCCCGGTCGGAGCGCCTTCGATCGCGTCGACGACGTCCATTCCCGCGGTCACCTGGCCGAAGACCGTGTGCTTGCCGTCGAGCCACGGCGCGGCGTCGGTGGTGACGATGAAGAACTGCGAGCCGTTGGTGTTCGGCCCGGCGTTGGCCATCGCCAGCGCGCCGCGCACGATCTTGTGGTCGTTGAACTCGTCCTCGAACTTGTAGCCCGGGGCCGCCGGTGCCCGTGCCCTCCGGGCAGCCGCCCTGGATCATGAAGTCGCGGATCACGCGGTGGAAGACGAGGCCGTCGTAGAAGCCGTCGGCGGAGAGCTTGCGGAAGTTCTCGACGGTCTTCGGCGCGTCGTCGTCGAACAGCTCGACCTCGATCGCGCCCTGGTTGGTGTGCATCGTGGCGGTGGACATGGCGGCCAGGGTAGCGGGCGGGGCCTCAGCCCCGCGCGCGCTCCAGCCGGAGCTCGTGGCCGCGCACGTCGGTGCCGTTGACCGCGCCGACGACGCGGTCGGCGTCGGCCTCGGGCACGTCGAGCAAGGCGAAGCGCTCGAGCACGCGGACGTTGCGCACGTCGTCGCCGTGGACGCCGGAGGCGGTGAGCGCGCGGAGGATGTCCTTCGGCTCGATCCCGGCGGCGCGGCCGCCGCTGGCGATGAGCTTCGCCCGGCGGGCGTCGTGCCGCCGTTGCGCGCCGGGCGATCCTCGCGCGGCGGCTTGCGGTGGCGGCGCGGGCGGGCCTCGGCGCGGACGGGCGCGACGTGCGCGCCCTTCGCCCACGGCGACATCTTCGTCTTCGTGTGGCGCTCGATCGCCTCGAGCTCGCCGCGCCTGGCGCGGCTCGTAGAAGGTGATCGCCCGGCCCGAGCGGCCGACGCGGCCCGTGCGGCCGATGCGGTGCACGTAGACGTCGGGCGAGGTCGGGACGTCGTAGTTGATCACGTGCGTGACCGAGGAGATGTCGAGCCCGCGGGCGGCGACGTCGGTGGCGACGAGGATCGGCAGGCGCCCGCTCTTGAAGGCGAGCATGACGCCGTCGCGCTGGCCCTGGGACATGTCGCCGTGCAGCGCCTTGACGTTCAGGCCGCGGTCGCGCAGCGTGCGGAAGAGCTGGTCGCAGCGGATCTTCGTGCGCACGAAGACGATCGCCTGGTCGGGCCGCTCGGCGCGCAGCACCTCGACGAGCGTGTCGGCCTTGTCGCGGGCGGCGGTCTCGAGCGCGAACTGCTCGACCGTGTCGATGGTCAGCGTGGCGGCCTCGACCTTGATCGTCACCGGGTCGTAGAGGTAGGCGCTCGGCGAGGCGGCGGATCTCCGGCGGCATCGTCGCGCGAGAAGAGCGCGGTCTGGCGGCTGGAGGGGGTCAGGGCGAGGATCTTCTCGACGTCCTCGAGGAAGCCGAGGTCGAGCATCTCGTCGGCCTCGTCGAGCACGACGAAGCGGCAGGAGTGCAGCACGAGCGAGTGGCGGGAGATGAGGTCGCAGCACGCGGCCGACGGTGCCGACCACGACCTGGCCGCCGGCGCGCAGCTGGGCCTGCTGGGTGCGGATCGGCGCGCCGCCGAAGACGGCGACCGACGTCGATCCCCTTGCGGCTGCGCCGTAGGCGCGCATCGCCTGGGTGACCTGGATGCAGAGCTCGCGCGTCGGCGTGAGCACGAGCGCCTGGACCTCCGGCTCGTCGGGGTCGACGTACTGGAGCATCGGCAGCCCGAAGGCCGCGGTCTTGCCCGATGCCGGTCTGCGCCTGGCCGATCACGTCGCGGCCCTCCAGCAGCGGCGGGATGGCCTGCTCCTGGATCGGGCTCGGCGACTCGTAGCCGACGTCGCGGAGCGCCTGCAGGAGGTCGGGCGAGAGCCCGAGGTCGTCGAAGGTCGTGTCGGTCACCGGTAGGGAGGGTAGTCGGCGGCGGGCGCCGAGCCCGGGCGGCCTACGCCGCGGGGTCGAGCAGGACCTTGCCGGTCGTCCGCCGCCCGGCGAGGTCGACCTGCGCCCGGGCGGCCTCGGCGAGCGGGTAGGTGCCGCCGATCACGGTCCGCAGCTCGCCGCGGGCCGCGCGCGCGAAGAGGTCCTCGAGCGCGTCGGCGAGCATCTCCGGGCGCTCGAGGCAGTGCATCAGCCAGAAGCCGACGACCGCGCGCGAGTGCCGCATGAGCGACCCGGTGCGCACCTCGTTCTGCTCGCCCGAGGCGATCCCGTAGGCGCACAGGCGCCCGAACGGGGCGAGCGCGGCGAGCGAGGCGTCGAACACCGCGCCGCCCGCCATCTCGAAGACGACGTCCACCGGCCGGCCGCCGTTCGCCTCGAGCAGCCGGTCGGCCAGGCCGTCGGGGTCGCCGTCGACCGCGACGTCCGCGCCGAGCTCGAGCGCGAGCGCCCGCTTCTCCTCGCGTGGAGGCCGTCGCGATGACCCGGCCCGCGCCGAGCGGCCGGCCGAGCTGGACGGCGAGCGACCCGACCCCGCCGGCGGCGGAGTGGACGACGACCGACTCGCCGGGACGGAGCTGCGCGGAGGTGCGGTAGAGGTGCCAGGCGGTGAGCCCCTGGATCAGCAGCGCGAGCGCCGTGCCGTCGTCGAGGTCGTCGGGGATCGGGAACGCGAGGCGCTCGGGCGCCGTGGCGTACTCGGCGTAGCCGCCGGTGCCGGTCAGCGCGACGACGCGCTCCCCGGTGTCCTCGCGCACGCCCGCCACCTCGCCGCCGGGGACGAGGGGCAGCTCGGCCTTCGCCAGGTAGGAGTTCGTCCGCTGGTGGGTGTCGGCGAAGTTCATTCCCGCGCGGGCGACCCTGATCAGGACCTCGCCCTCGGCCGGCTCCGGGACCGGCAGCTCGACGAGGCGCAGGACCTCGGGGCCGCCGAACTCGCTGATCTGGATCGCCCGCATCGGCCGGGGAGGCTAGACGCCGGCGCGCGGGCGCCGCGCGCGGCGTTAGCCTTCGCCGCCGCCATGGCCCTGACCGTCGTCGGATCGATCGCCTTCGACGCCGTCAAGACCCCGTTCGGGGAGCGCGAGCGCATGCTCGGCGGCGCGGCGTGCACTTCGCGCTCGCGGCCTCGTTCTTCGACGACGTCCGCGTCGTCGGCCCGGTCGGCGAGGACTTCGGCGACGACGCGCTACGACGTGCTGCGCACGCGCGGCGACGGCGACCGACGACGTCGAGCGCGTGGCCGGCGGCAAGACGTTCTTCTGGGCCGGCGAGTACGGGTGGGACCTCAACTCCGCGCGAGACCCTCGACACCCGGCTCGACGTCTTCGAGCGCTTCGAGCCGAAGCTCGTCCGGAGTCGGCGCGCCGCCGACGTCGCTGTTCCTCGCCAACATCCAGCCCGACCTCCAGCGCGGCGGTCCGCGAGCAGTGCGCGGACGCCCGGTTCGTCGCGCTGGACTCGATGAACCTGTGGATCGACATCGCCCGCGACTCGCTCGTGCGGACGATCGAGGGCGTGGACTGCGTGATCCTCAACGACGCGGAGCTGCGCCAGCTCACCCGGAAGCCGAACCTCGTCGGCGCGGCCGCCGAGGTGCGCTCGTGGGGGCCGCGGCGTCGTCGTCGCCAAGCAGGGCGAGTACGGCGCGGCGCTGCTCACCGACGACCGCTTCTTCGCGCTGCCCGCCTATCCGCTGGAGACCGTGGTCGACCCCACGGGCGCGGGCGACACGTTCGCCGGCGGCTTCGTCGGCTACGTCGCGGCCCACGCCGGCGAGGACCTCTCCTCCGACCTGCTCACGCGGGCGATGGCCTACGGGACCGCGCTCGCCTCGTTCAACGTCGAGGAGTTCGGCACCGAGCGGGTGGCGCGGCTCACCGCGGTGGAGATCACCGAGCGCGTGGCGGAGCTCGAGCGCATCACGCACTTCGCCGACCGGCCGATCACGCTGCGGGCGTAGCCGCCCGGCGCGCGTCGCCGGTCACGCCCGGGGCGGTCGGCGGATCACGCCGCCCGAGCCCACGCCCGGCGCGCGGCCGGGAAGTCGCGGACCGCGTCGGGCAGCAGCGGCAGCGCCGCGCGGACGGCCGCGTCCGCCGCGCCGAGCAGGCGCTCGCGGCCCGGGCCCCAGTCGAGGCCGTAGCGCTCCCGGCGCACGGGCGGCAGCAGGCCGACGGTGAGGAGCGCGACCGGCGCGGCGAGCGGTCGCAGCGGAGCCGGCAGCGGCGGGGAGAGGACCGCGCCGGCGATCTCCCGCGCATCGTCGCTCACGCGCAGGTCCTCGGCGATCGTGCGCTCGTAGTAGTCCACGAAACGCCGGCAGGTCGGCCGGGCAGGTGCCGGCCGGGACGCCGAACGCCTCCGCGAAGCGCAGCTGCTCGGCGTGGTAGCGCGCCGCGTCGGCCGCGCCGAGCGGACCGACATACCGCCGGTAGACGAGCATCCCGGTCTCGACCAGCGTCGCCCAGACCCAGACGAGCAGCGCCGGATCGCGCGCGTCGTACGACGTGCCGTCCGGCGTGGTTCCCCGCACCTTGACGTGGAGGCCGCGCAGACGCCGCGCCGCGCGCTCGGACTCCTCCGCGCCCGCCGAAGACGATCCGGGTCGTCAGGTCGAGCGTCCCGACGAGCCGATCCCACGGGCGCTCGCGGAAGGCGGAGTGCTGCACGACCCCGGCCGCCACGACGGATGCGCGACCTGGAGCAGCAGCGCCCGGCCGCCGCCGGCGAGCAGCATCGAGCTCGCGGTTGACCGTCCAGGTGACGCTCTCGGGGCCGAAGAGGCCGGTGCCGGGCGCGGAGCGGCCCGCCCCGGTCATCCCGGCGCGCCGCCGCGCCCGATCGGATGACAGACGCCACGCACGCGGGTAGCATCGCGCGCGGCCATGACCTGGACCTTCATCTGGCTGCTCGTCGTCCTCAAGATCCCGATCATCGCGCTCCTGTGGATCGTGTGGTGGGCGGTGCACGCCGAGGCGGAGCCCGCCGCCGGCTCCGCCGACGACGACGGCGGCCTGCGCCGCCGCCATCCGCGGGCGCCGCTGCCGCGCCTGCCGCGGCGCGGGCCCCACGGAACGCCCGTGGCGCTGCCGCCCCCGCGGGTGCGGATCACGACGCTGCGCGGGCGGCCGGTCGAGCGCTGATCGCGCGCCCCACCGGGCCGCGCGCCGATCCGGGCCGGCTGGCAGACTTGCCGCCGGCATGGCACCCGAGCTCCACTCGGTCCTCTCCGACGGCGCGATCCTCGACCTCGTCGCCGCCGGGCGCGTGCGCATCGACCCGTGGGAGCCGGGCCACGTCCAGCCGGCCAGCGTCGACCTGCGGCTCGGCGACTCCTTCCGGGTCTTCCACAACCACCGGGCGGCGGCCATCGACCTCCGCGAGCCGCCGGCGAACCTGACCGAGGAGGTGCGGGTCGCGCCCGAGGACCCGTTCGTCATCCACCCCGGCGAGTTCTGCCTCGGGCGCACGCTGGAGCGCGTCGAGCTGCCGGACGACATCGTGGCGAGAATCGAGGGGAAGAGCTCGCTGGGCCGCCTCGGCCTCATCGTCCACGCCACCGCGGGGTTCTGCGACCCGGGGTGGAAGGGGACGCTGACGCTGGAGCTCAACAACCTCACCCGGGTCCCGATCAAGCTCTACCCGGGCCTGCCGATCGCGCAGCTCTCGTTCATGGCGCTCGACGCCCCGGCGCGTCGGCCGTACGGCAGCGAGGGGCTGGGCAGCCACTACCAGGGCCAGGTCGAGGCGACCGAGAGCCGCTACGAGGGAGGACGGACGTGAGCGACGACGACGGCTACGCGATCTCCTACCTCGCCCTGTCGCCCGGCACCCCCGTGCACGGCTCCGACGGCGCCGAGGTCGGGCGCGTCGCCCGGGTGCTCGACAACGCGCGGGAGAACATCTTCGACGGCATCGTGTTCCGCGACGCCGACGACGCCGAGCGCTTCGTCGACGCGCACGAGGTGGAGCGCATCGCGGAGCGCCGGGTGACGTTGACGATCCCCGCCGCGGAGGCGCGGGCGCTCGGTCCGCCGGAGCCCGGCGCGCCGATCTTCCACGCCGACGTCCGGGCCGGCCGGCTGCGCCGCTTCTTCGGCGGCGGGTGGCGCCGCCGGCGCTGAGGCCGCCGGCGTCGTGGCCGCCGGGCCGGGCGCGCCTGCGCCCGGCCGACGCTCCGGGGCTCGGTGCCCGCGTACAGTTCTGGCCCCGGAGCGCGAGACGAGAGGAGCACGAGATGGCAGCGGAGTCCCAGGGCCAGGCGGGCGTCGCCGAGGCGGCCGCCGCGCGCGACACGCTCACGATCGTCGACAACCGCACGGGCCGCCGCTACGACGTGCCGATCGAGGACGACGCGATCCGCGCGACGCACCTGCGCGAGATCAAGGTCCGCGACGAGGACTTCGGGATGCTCTCCTACGACCCGGCGTTCATGAACACCGCGTCGTGCCGCTCGGCGGTGACCTACCTCGACGGCGAGGCCGGCGTCCTCGAGTACCGCGGCTACCCGATCGAGGAGCTCGCCGAGCGCTCGACCTACCTCGAGGTCGCGTACCTCCTCATCCACGGGAACCTCCCCGGGCAGGCCGAGCTCGACGCGTGGGTCCACGAGGTGACGATCCACACGTTCGTGCACGAGAACGTCAAGAGCTTCATCCAGGGCTTCCGCTACGACGCGCACCCGATGGGCATGCTCCTCGCCTCGGTCGGCGCGCTCTCCACCTTCTACCCGGACGCGAACCGGATCCACGACCCCGGGGTCCGCTTCGAGCAGATCATCCGGCTGATCGCGAAGATGCCGACGCTCGCGGCCTTCGCCTACCGCCACAACCGCGGGATGCCCTACGTCTACCCGGACAACGAGCTGAGCTACCCGGGCAACTTCCTCGGGATGCTCTACAAGATCGCCGAGCTCAAGTACCAGCCCGATCCGCGCCTCGAGCGTGCGCTCGAGGTCCTGTTCATCCTCCACGCCGACCACGAGCAGAACTGCTCGACCAGCGCCGTGCGCGCCGTCGGCTCCTCGCAGGTCGATCCGTACTCGGCGGTGGCGGCCGGGGTGGCCGCGCTCTACGGGCCGCTCCACGGCGGCGCGAACGAGGCCGTGCTCCGGATGCTCGGGCGCATCGGGTCCCGCGACCGGGTGCCGGAGTTCATCGCGGGCGTCAAGGCCGGCAACGAGCGCCTGATGGGCTTCGGGCACCGCGTCTACAAGAACTACGACCCCCGCGCGAAGATCATCAAGCAGGCCGCCGACGACGTCTTCGAGGTCACCGGCGTCAACCCGCTGCTGGAGATCGCGGTCGAGCTCGAGAAGATCGCGCTCGAGGACGAGTACTTCGTCTCGCGCAAGCTCTACCCGAACGTCGACTTCTACTCCGGCCTGATCTACGAGGCGCTCGGCATGCCGGTGGACATGTTCCCGGTGCTGTTCGCGATCCCGCGCACCAGCGGCTGGATCGCCCAGTGGCTGGAGATGATCGAGGATCCCGAGCAGAAGATCGCCCGGCCGCGGCAGCTCTACGTCGGCGAGCGCCAGCGGGAGTACGTGCCGATCCACGGCCGCTGAGACGCCGCGCGCGGGCGGCCGCCCGCGCGCCGGGTCGGGTGAACACCCCGTTGCCGGGTGACGGCGCTCACAGTGCGGCCGGTCGGGCGGCGTAGCCTCTCGAACACATGTTCGTCACGCTCCGCACCGGCGCGAGCGCCTGGATCCGTCCGATCCGTCCCGACGACAAGCCCCGGCTGATGCGGGGCTTCGCCCGACTCTCGGACGAGTCCGTGCGGCGCCGGTTCCTCGCCCCGAAGGACCATCTCTCGCGGTCGGATCTCGCCTACCTGACCGAGGTCGACGGCCACGACCACGTGGCCGTCGTCGCCCTGCTCGCCGCGGACCCGGAGTGCGTCGCCGCCGTCGGGCGCTTCGTCCGCGATCCGGCGCACCCGGACACGGCGGAGTTCGCGATCGTCGTGGGCGACCACGTCCACGGCGAAGGGCTCGGCTCGGCGATCGCCGAGCGCCTCGCGGCGGAGGCCCGCACGCGCGGGATCCGGCGCTTCACGGCCACGGTGCTCGAGGAGAACGACGCGGTGCGGCGCCTCGTGGCCCGCATCGCCGCCGGACTCCGCGAGGCGCACGTGGCCAACGGCGTCGGCGAGCTGGTCGTCGACCTCGCGGCGTAGGTCGCGCGGCGGCGTGGCCGGCCCCGCGCCCCGTTCGTAGTCTCCGGCCCGATGGCCGAGACCTGGCGCATCACCGTCCGCGACGGGCCGCGCGTCGAGCGCGCGACGTTCTCGACGCTGGACGCCGCCCTCGACGAGGCCCAGGCGCGCGCGGTGATGCTCGCCGGCCGCCCGCGGCGCGGGGCGGTCGACCTCAGGGTGCGGCGCTTCGAGGCCGAGGAGATCGTCGTCGCCCGGATCGAGCTCCGCGGGCCCCAGCGGTGGCTGCCGAAGGTCCGCGCGGGCATGGACGTGCACGCCGACGCGAGCGTCGCGCCGTGGGTCGGCGGGGCCGAGCGGGCCGAGATCGCGCCGGAGCCGGGCGAGGCGCCGTGGCGGGCGCTGCGCCGGGCGCTGGGGGGGGCGGAGCGGTAGGGCACACGCCGACGACGGTGCGCTACAGCACGAGCGTCGCGCCGTGGCGGCGCAGCCAGCCCTTCCAGCGGCGGTAGTCCGGGCAGCGCCGCCCGACGAGCGCCCAGAACCGCGGCGAGTGGTCGAGGATCTCGAGATGGCAGACCTCGTGCCAGACGACGTAGTCGAGCACCTCCTCGGGGGCGAGCAGCAGCCGCCAGTTGAAGCTCATCGCGCCGGCCGGCGAGCACGAGGCCCAGCGGGTGCGCTGGCCACGGATGGACAGCGACCGGTACGGCGTGCCGGCCGCCGCCGTCGCGGCGTCGAGCCGGGCGCCGATCTCGTCCCTGGCCTGGCGCCGGTACCAGCGCTCCAGGGCCTCGGCCCGCTCGCGCGCGGGCACGAGGAGATCGTCGCCGCGGCGATGGACGCGCCGCCGGCCGCGCTCGGGCACGAGCCGCAGCGGGGCGCCGAGGTAGGGCACGGTCCCGCCGCGCTCGGACACCGCCGCACGAGCCCGTGCCGCATGGGCGCGGCGCCGCTCGATCCAGGGCCGGAACCCGGCCACGGCGGCCGCCGCCTCGCGCTCGGCCGCCCGCCGCGGCAGGACGACCTCCACGGCGCCGTCCTCGTGGACGCTGACCCGGACCCGTCGCGCCCGGTCGGAGCGCCGGACGACGTAGGGGATCTCCCCGGAGCTCGGAGCGGACGAGTCCATGCCCGCGTCACCTTACGAAGCGGCCCGGCCGGCCCGAGCCGCTACCAGGAGCTCGGCACCGCGACGGCGTGCGCCGCCTCGATCGCCTCGGCCTCCTCGACCGAGACGATCTCGCGCCCGAACGGCCACAGCGCCACCGGCACGAGCTTGAAGTTCGCGATGCCCAGCGGGATCCCGATGATCGTGATGCACAGGGCCAGACCCGTGACGAGGTGGGCGAGGGCGAGCTCCCAGCCGGCGAGGACGAGCCAGATCACGTTGCCGATGAGCGACGGCGCGCCCGCGTCCGCGCGCTTCACGACCGTGCGGCCGAAGGGCCAGAGGGCGAAGCCGCCGAGCTTGAAGGCCTGCAGGCCGAACGGGATCGTGATGATGAGGATGCACATGACGATCCCGGCGAGGACGTAGGCGAGGGCGAGCCAGAACCCGGCGAACACGAGCCAGATGATGTTGAGGATGAACCTGAGCACTGCGGGCGAGCCTACCGCGCGTCGCCGCGGCTACAGCACGCGCAGCGTCTCGAGCGCGGTGTCACGCGCGACGATCGTGCCGCCCTGGGCGCGGGTCTCGAGCAGGTAGTCGACCGCGGCCCGGGAGACCCGGAAGCCCTCGAGCACGACCGGGACGCCGGGCGGGTAGACCTCGACGCTCTCCGCGGACACCGACCCGACCGCCTCGGCGAGCGGCACCGCGCGCCCGATCGACTTCGCGTAGCGCCGCGCGTGGTAGGGATGCATGACCGGGCGGTCGTCGACGGCGGAGAACGGGTTGGACAGGACGGGCTTGCGCTCGTCGCCGGGCAGCTCCCGGCCGGCGAGGACCGCCTCCAGCGCGGCGACCGTCTCCGGGACGGCGGCCTCCTCGAGCTGGAAGGTGGCGATGAAGGTCAGCGTGTTGATCCCCGCCTTCTCGATGACGATTCCCCGATCGACCAGCGACTGGGCGACCGCGAACCCCGCGACGTCGTAGCCGGAGAGCGCGACCGTCAGCCTCGTCGCGTCGAGGCCGCCGACGTGGTCGGCGAAGTCCTCGCGCCACGGCGCCTCGCCGAGGTGCTCGAGGCGCGGCAGGCGCTCGCGCACCAGCGCCGCGAAGCGCGCCATCCGATCCAGGCAGGCGTCGAGCGCGACGCGACCGGTGGCGGCGAGCGAGCGCGACGCGGCGTCCGCCGAGGCGAGCAGGTGGTAGCTCGGGCTCGTGGTCACGTACTCGCGGAACGCCTCCTCCATGAGCTCGGAGTCCACCCGCCCCTCGCGCCAGTGGATGAGGCCCGTCTGCTGGAGGCCGCCGGCGAGCTTGTGCGTCGACTGGACGCAGACGTCGGCGCCGGCGTGCATCGCGGACTCGGGCAGGTCGGGGTGGAAGGCGAGATGGCCGCCCCACGCCTCGTCGACGATGACCATCGCGTGCGCCGAGACGGCGTGGACGGCGTCGACGATCGCGCGGCTCGGCGCGCCGACGCCCTCGTAGGTCGGCGCGGTGTAGACGACCGCCAGCGCCTCCGGGTAGCGCTCGAGCGCCGCGAGGACCTCGTCGGGGCTCGGCGGCAGCAGGGCCTCGAAGCGCGCGTCGTAGGGCGTGGGGATGAAGCGGAAGTCCAGCCCGAACGCCTTCAGCGCGTTGATCACCGAGTGGTGGATGTTCCGCGCGACGAGCACGAGCGCGTCGGAGCGCTCGAGCGCGAGCATCCGGAGCACCACGAAGTTCGACCCCGAGGAGCCGTGGACGGAGAACATCGAGCGGTCCGCCCCCTGGGCCGTGGCCGCGAACTCCTCGGCCTCGCCGAACACCCCGGTGTGGTCGACGAGCGTGCCGAAGAAGCCGGCCGAGATCGACACGTCGGAGGAGTAGAAGTCCTCCACGCGCTCCTGCGGCAGGACCGACGGCGTGCACCAGCGGTGGTAGCGCCCGACCTCGCGGTTGAGCACGTTGACGATCGGCGACGGCGGGACCGCCGGGGCGGCGCGCGGCGGCACCTCGCCGCCCGGGGGCACGGTCCGGGACACGGGCCGAGGATAATGCGGGCGATGGCCGGCGGAACGCGCGTCCCCCTCCCCGCCGCGGTGCGGCCGCCCTTCGAGGTCTTCCGCAACGGCGTCCGGCAGACGGAGGGCGCCGACTACGACCTGCGCGGGCGCGAGATCGTCTTTCGCGCCGCGCTCGTCAAGGAGGGGCGGCTCGGCTTCTGGCGCTGGTTCCTCGGGGCGTGGGGGATCGGCACCTACCGGCGCAACGACGTCATCGACCTCCGCCACACGCTCGACGGCCGGCCGATGGTCGCGCACGACGTGCCGTTCGAGGCCCCGCCGGACGATGCGGAGGCCGCGGCGGCCGGGTAGGTCGCCTGTCGCGGTGGGCGATCCGGTCGGGGTCTGAGGTGCGCGCGACGCTCGGGCCGGCGGCGGGGCCGGCGTTCGCGGCGTTGGCCGTCGCGGCGTTGGCCGGTTGCGCCGCGGGTGGCGGTGGCGCCGGTGGCGGCGCGGACGCACCGGGCCCCGCGCTCGGGCCCACCGCCGAGGTGTCCGCGGCCCGATCGAGCGCCGCCGTCCCCGCCGGCGCCGTTCCGGTGCCGCCGGGGCGCGCGGCCGGCCACCGGCCGCCGGCCCTCGGCCGGGCGGCCGCGCGGGGACGGCCCGTGGCCGGCGTCCGCTGCGGGCCGGCGCCGGCGGCCGCCGGGATGGCCCACGTCGAGGCCTTCGCGGGCCGACGCGTCGTGCGCGTTCCCGCCGGGATCGGCATCGCCCCGCCCCGCCGCCGCGACGGCGCCTACGTGCGCGGGGGGCGCTGCCGCTACCCGGCGGTCACCGAGGAGCCGACCGGGCTCGTCCGGCTCGACCCCGCGCGGCGGACGACGCTCGGCCAGTTCTTCGCCGTGTGGGGCCAGGCGCTGTCCGCGCGGCGGCTCGGCGCGTTCCGCGGCCGCGTCGCGGCGTGGCTGGACGGCCGGCGCTGGCGTCGCTCTCCCGCCGCCATGCCGCTGCGGCCCGGCGCCGTCGTCGTGGTCGAGACCGGCGGGTACGTGCCACCTCACCGAAGCTACGTGTTCCCGGGGACGCCGTGACCGGCCTCTCCCGCGGCGGGCCGGCCGCGCTCGTCGCACGCTCGGTCGCGCTGCTGCTGGCGCTCGCGGCGCTCGCCGGGCGTCCGCCCGACGCCCACGCCGACGCCGATCCGCCGAGCGACTTCCTGCTCTCCGATCCGGTGTACCTGCCCTATCCGCCGACGGCGGTCTCGCCCGCGCCGGCGGCGGAGCTCATCGGGGTGGTCAAGGCGGCGCGACGGGCAGGCCTGCCGCTGAAGGTCGCGGTGGTCGCGTCGCGGGCCGACCTCGGCGCCGTCCCGCAGTTCTTCACGCGCCCGCGTGCCTACGCGCCGTTCCTGGAGCGGGAGATCGCCTTCAACGAGGCCGTGCCGCTGCTCGTGGTCACGCCCTCCGGCCTCGGCACCGCCGCGCTCCCGCCCGGCGCGCGCGCGCCGCGACGCGCCTCCGACCGCCCGCGGGCCCCGAGCCCGACCGGTTGGCCGCCGCGGCGACGGCGGCGGTGCGCGCGTTGGCGGCCGGCCAGGGTCTGCGCATCGCCGCGAGCCCGCCCGGCGGCGGCTCGGACGGCGGTGGGCGCTCCGGCGGCGACGACGGCGTGCCGACCGCCCTCCTGATCGCGACGCCGCTGCTGCTGCTCGCCCTCGGCGCGCTCGTGGCCCGTCGCCGGGACCGTCGCCCGGGCCCGGGCTCGCCGCCCGAGGTGTAGCCCCCGAGCACGGCGTGCACGGGCCTCGGCGGAGAAGCGACCGCCCTCGACCGCGCATACCGCGGTCAAGGGCGGAAGGCTCGTGGCCGGAAAGGCGGGCCGCTACGGGCCGGCCGTCGCTCCGATCGGCTCGACGCCGGCGCGGCGCTCCCACGGCCGCCGGAGCTTCAGCGCCGAGAGGATCGCGCGGGTCGCCGGCGAGCGGTTGAGCGTGTAGAAGTGGATCCCGGGGGCGCCGCCGGCGAGCAGCTCGGCGCACTGGAGCGTCGCGTAGGCGACGCCGAGCTGGAGGACCGCGTCGGGGTCCTCGGCCCGGAGGTCGAGCTCTCCCATCAGGCCGGGCGGGATCGTGGCGCCGCACATCGACGTGATGCGGGTGAGCTGGGCGATGTTGGTGATCGGGAGCACCCCCGGCACGATCGGCGTCTCGATCCCGATCGCCCGCGCGCGCTCGACGAAGTCGAAGTAGGCCGCGTTGTCGAAGAAGAGCTGGGTGACCAGGAAGTCGACGCCCGCGTCGACCTTCGCCTTGAGGTGGCGCAGGTCGTCCTCCGCGCTGGTGGCGTGGATGTGGGTCTCGGGGAAGCACGCGGCGCCGATCGCGAACGGGTAGTCGCCGCGGATCAGCTCGACGAGCTCGCGCGAGTACTCGAGCCCGCCCTCCGTCTTCGTCCACTCCTCCTGGCCCTGCGGCGGATCGCCGCGCAGGGCGAGCACGTTGTCGACGCCGATGCGCGTGAGCTCGTCGAGCGTGCCGCGCAGCTCCGGCACGGTGGCGCCGACGCAGGTGAAGTGCGCCATCGCCTCGAGCCCGTGCTCCTCGCGGATGCGGTTGACCACCTCGATCGTCTTGTCCCGCGTCGAGCCGCCGGCGCCGTAGGTCACCGAGACGTAGGCGGGCTCGAGCGGCCGCAGCGCGGCGATCGCCTCGAACAGGTTGCGCTCGCCCGCCTCGGTCTTGGGCGGGAAGAACTCGAACGAGAAGATCGGGTCCTCGCTGGCGCGCATGATGTCGTCGATGCGCATCGACGGGAGAGTCTAGGCGGCGTCCGGGCGCGGCTCCCAGCGTTCCGGCTCTCCCTCGGCCAGGATCCGCCGCGCGCGGCCGGTCGCCTCGAGGTGCGTGAGGTAGACGAGCGTCTCCGAGAGCCACCAGTGCGCGTTCAGCTCGGTGATCGGCGCGCCGTAGACCTCCGGGACGATCTCGAACGCCGTCCGCCGCCCTCCCGCCAGCGCGGCGTGGACCGCGGCGACGCGCTCGCCGACGAGCGCGCGGTTGGCCTCGACGTGCGCGCGGACGTCGGTGAACGGCCGCCCGTGGCCGGCGAGGCACAGGCGGGCGTCGAGCGCATCGACGCGATCGAGCGAGGTCAGGAACTCCCCGGCGGGGTCGGGCGTCCAGCCGTAGTCGTAGTAGAGCGACACCCGTCCGAGCAGGTGGTCGCCGGAGATCAGCAGCCGCCGCTCGGGCTGGAAGAGGGCGACGTGGGAGGGTGCGTGGCCGGGGGTCTCGACCGTGATCCACGTGCCCAGGTCGGTCTCGAAGGTCGTCCCGGCGACGAGGTCGCGATCGGGCAGGACGATCTCGGCGATGCCGTAGCCCTGGCCCTTGCGCTGCTCGCGGTAGCGGCGCAGCGCGGCCTCGGGGACGCCGCTCGCCCGGGCGACCTCGAGCCGGCGGTCGAGCGCCTGCTCCGGGTCGCCCGCCTGCGAGGTCACGTGCGCGTGGTCGGGGTGCATCCACAGCTCGCAGCCGGCGCGGGCGATGATCGGCGCCGCCTGGCCGTAGTGGTCGGAGTGCGCGTGGGTGCAGGCGAGCAGGCGGACGTGCTCGAGCCGCAGCCCCGCCTGGTCGAGCGCCCGCTCGAGCTGCGCGAGCGAGCCCGGCTCGTGCATGCCGGTGTCGACGAGGACGATGCCGTCCCCGGCCGCGATGGCCCACGCGTTCCCGTGCGGCACGCCGGGCCACGGCAGCGGCAGGCGCAGGCGCCACAGGCCGGCGAGCACGCGCTCGCCGCGCCCGAGCTCGCGCCGGCGGGCGGAGGTCGGCATCGCCGGGAAGATAGTGCGGGCCGGACGGCCGTCGCGTGGACGGATGACCGCGTGGGCGCGGGAACCGTCATAGACTGCCGTCCACCCGAGGGAAGGAACATCAACGTCATGCCCGCCGCCGAGACGCCGAAGATCACCAAGCGGAAGGGCCGGTCCGCCGGCTCGGCCGAGATCGTCGACCGCTACTTCGCGGCGATCGCCGCCCGGGACATCGACGGCATGTCCGCGTGCTGGCAGCCCGGCGGGCTCGACCGGCTGGTCGGCCAGCAGGACCTCGAGGTGCCGGCCGGCCTGCGGACGTACTTCGGCGAGGTGTTCGCCGCGTTCCCGGACTTCACGATCGAGGTGCTCGACCGGGTCGAGGCCGGCGAGCGCTGCACCGTCCGCTGGGCCGCGACCGGCACGTTCGCCGGGGCGCCGTTCCAGGGCATCGAGCCGACCGGGGCGCGCGTGGCGATCGAGGGCCTGGACCTGCTCACGGTGGAGGACGGGCTCATCGCGCGCAACGACGCGTTCCTCGACGGCGCCGACCTCGCGCGGCAGCTCGGGGTCCTGCCCGCCGCGGGCAGCACCCAGGAGCAGCGGATGACCGCGCTCATGAACCGCGGGACGCGGGCCAAGCGCCACATCGCGTCCGACCTCGAGCCGGTGGCCGACGGCGTGTGGCTCATCCGCGGCGGGTTCCCCCTGAAGACGATGAACGTCTACCTGATCGAGGACGACGGGCAGCTGACCGTGTTCGACGCGGGCATCAGGGCGATGACGAACGCCGTCGCGGCGGCCGGCGCTCGGGCCGGCGGCATCCGTCGCGTCGTGCTCGGGCACGGCCACGCGGACCACCGCGGGGCGGCCGCGGGGCTCGGCGCCCCGGTGTACTGCCATCCCGCCGAGCAGGCCGACGCCGAAGGCGACGGCGGGATGCACTACTTCCACTTCGAGCGGCTGAACCCGATCGGTCGCCGGCTCATGCCGCCGCTGCTGCGCTCCTGGGACGGCGGGCCGGTCGAGATCGCCGGGACGGTCGAGGAGGGCGACGAGGTCGCCGGGTTCCGCGTGATCCACCTGCCCGGCCACGCGCCCGGCATGATCGGGCTGTGGCGCGAGGGCGACCGCGTCGCCCTGACCAGCGACTGCTTCTACACGCTCGACCCGCAGACCGGTCGCAAGGGCCCGCCGCGCCTCCCGCACGACGCGTTCAACCAGGACACCGAGCAGGCGCGCGCGAGCGTGCGCAAGCTCGCGGCGCTCGAGCCCGCGGCGGCGTGGCCCGGCCACGCCGACCCGCTGCGCGGCGACGTGCGCTCCGCCCTCGAGACCGCCGCCGCGACGACGTAGCCGATGAGCGGCGCGACCGCGGCCGCGCCGCCGGCCATCTAGCCGTGGGGCGCCGGGGCCGCCGGCGGGGCGCGGCGGACGGCCCCGCGGCCCCGACGGCGGACTACGCCGACACCGAGGGCAACGTCCTCACCCTGCGCGGGGCGCTGAGCCCGGCGACGCGGCGGGAGTACGCGGCCGTCCGGGCGGGCGAGCGCAGCCCCGCGGCGGCGGCGCGCGAGGACGCGTGGCAGCGCGCGGTCGAGTTCCTGTTCGAGCGGCTCGCCGTGCGCTGGGTGATCGCGGGCGCGCCGATCGAGGGCCAGAAGGACCTGCTCGCCCGGTTCCGCTTCGCCTCCGAGGAGGAGCGGGCCTGGATCCGCGACACGCTGCGCCGCCACTGCGCGGAGCACTTCCCGGACGTCGAGGCGCCCTGAGCCGCCGACGGGCGGCGGCGAGGGGACGCGGAGGGGCGCGTACCACGCCGCCGTGGTCCAGCTGCCACCGCCTGAGCGCGGCCCGGCTGAGTGAAGGCGCTCGGTCGCCGCCTGGGGCGGATCGCCCGGGACGCCTGAGAACCGCCGCGCCGAGGACGAGACGGCCCTACGAGGCCCGCGCCGCCGCGGCCCTCGCCGACCCGCGGACGGTGCGGGTCAGGCCGTCGGCCGCCGAGCACAGCGGCGCGGCGCCGCCGTTCCGCCGGCCGACCTCCGCGCGGAGCACCCGCCCGTAGGCGGCGCCCGCCGGCGTGAGCCCGCGGCGCGGCGACCAGAGGCCGAACCACTGATCGGCGTCGGCCGGCGCGTCCTCGGCGCTCATCCACGTGTAGGGCGCGACGCCCTCGACCCCGCAGTCGCTCCACGCCAGCGCCGTGACGGCGTGGGCGAGGAGCGACGCGCGCATCGGGTCGGGGACCGCCGGGAGGTCGTCGCCGCGCGTGGGCCAGCCGAGCTCGTTGAGGTCGAGGGGGACGGCCCCCCACCCCGCCCCGGCGCAGGGTCGCGCGGACGGCGCGCACCTGGGCGAGCACCCCCTCGGCGTCCGCGGCGTAGGGGTGGTAGGCCACCGCGTCCACGGCGTCGCGCAGCGCGGGGCGCGCCCGGATCGCGGCGCGGACGAACGCACCGCCGTCCGGCGCCTGCCCGCCGACGAGGACGCGCGCCGACGGGTCGGCGCGGCGGATCGCCGCGCTCGCGGCCAGCAGCAGGTCGGCGTAGCGGGCCGGGTCGGGGCCGCTGCGCCAGAAGTTCAGGGCGTTCGGCTCGTTCCAGATCTCCCAGCCGCGGACCGGCCGGGCCGGGACCTCGGGATGCTCGACCCAGAAGCTGCCGCCGGGCCCGTAGCGCCGGACGAGCGCCGCGGCGTAGGCGGCGAAGTCGCCGACGCGCCCGGGCGCCGGCGGCGCGGCCAGCGTGCCGGGCACGGCGGAGGCCCACTCCGCGCTGTAGGCGACGAGCGGCTGCCAGCGGATGCCGTGACGCGCGAGGTCCAGCGCGACCTGGTCGGTGCGCCGCCACACGTAGGTGTGCTCGCCGTCCACGGGCGGCGCCGGCTCGCTCCAGTGCCAGTAGGCGTCCGCCCGCGCGGCGGCGACGCCCTCGGCCGACGCCGCCGCCAGGGCGTCGGCGGCGCTCGCCGCGGTGTCGGGACGCTGGAAGATCTGGGCCGCGTTGACCGCGAAGAACTCCCGGCCGATCTCGTGGCGGGGCGCGGGCGCGGGAGGCGACCCGGCGCGGGCGGGTGCCGGAGCGCGGCGGGCGCGGGAACGGTGCCTCGGGCGGCAACGGGCGTCGCGGGCGCGCGCTCGCCCGCCGCGACGGCGGGCACGGCGGGCGAGGCGGCGGCATCGCGCCGGCGCGCGGGCGACGCGGCGGGCGACCGGGCCGGGCACGTGGGCGATGCGGCGGGCGGCGCCGGGAACGTGGGCGCGCGCGACCGGGCCGGCCGGGCGATGCTCCGCTCGCCGGGCCGGGCCGGCTCCGGCGGCCGCCGCCGATCCGCCGCCGAGCGCGAGCAGCACCGAGAGCACGACGAGGAGGCGACCGGGGGCGGGCAGCGGGCGGGGCGACATGGAGGGCGCGGGCCCGAGAGGCGACGGTGGCCCGGCGGAGCGCATCGGCGACGGCGCGCGGCGTCATGAGCGTGGCGGCGCAGCCCGGACGGGCCTCCGACCGCCGGGGGCGCGGCCGGACGCGAGACGGTGATCCTCCCGCGGCCGCGGTAGCGTCCGGCTCGTGCGCCGGACGAAGATCATCGCGACCATCGGGCCCGCCTCGCGCGAGCCGGAGACGCTCGTCCGGATGGTCGAGGCCGGGCTCGACGTCGCCCGCCTGAACTTCTCCCACGGCACCCGGGAGGAGCACGCGGAGAACGTGCGGCGGATCCGCGACGCGGCCGGACGGGCCGGGCGCTCGGTCGCCGTGCTGCAGGACCTCCCCGGCCCGAAGCTGCGGATCGGCCCGATCGCCGCGGGGGTGGTGGAGCTCGCGCCGGGCGACCGGCTCGACCTGCGCTGCGGCGAGGAGTTCGAGGGGGACGCGCGCGCGGTCTCGGTGTCCTGGCCCGAGCTCGCCGAGCACCTCGAGCCCGGCGCGACCGTCTACCTCGCGGACGGGGGCGTGCGACTGCGCGTGGAGACGCTCCGCGACGGAGACATCGAGACGCGGGTCGAGATCGGGGGGCCGGTCGGGACGCGCAGCGGGATCAACACGCCCGGCGAGACCACGGCCCTGCCGGCCGTCCCGGAGGACGACCTCGAGCTGCTGCGCTTCGGCGAGGAGATCGGCGTCGACATCGTCGCGCTCTCCTTCGTCCGGAGCGCGGAGGACGTGGCGATGGTCCGCGACCACACCCGCCTGCCGCTGGTCGCGAAGATCGAGAAGCCGCAGGCCGTGGAGCGCGCGGAGGCGATCCTCCACGCGGCGGACTGCGTGATGGTCGCACGCGGCGACCTCGGGATCGAGCTGCCGCTCGAGGAGGTCCCGGTCGTCCAGAAGCGCATCCTCGCGCTGGCCGGCGCCCTGGCGCGGCCGAGCATCACCGCCACCCAGATGCTCGACTCGATGGTCTCCGCCTCGCGCCCGACCCGGGCCGAGGTGGCCGACGTCGCCAACGCGATCTTCGACGGCACCGACGCGGTGATGCTCTCCCAGGAGACGGCGATCGGCGCCCACCCGGTCGAGGCCGTGGCGATGATGGACGCGATCGCGCGCTCGACCGAGCCCGCGCTGCCCTACGAGCGCTGGAACGAGGAGCGCGTGCGCCGCGACGAGCGCGACCCGAGCTACACCGTGGCCCACTCCGCCTGCGAGGCGGCGCGGAACCTCGACCTCGCCGCCCTCGTCATCCCGACGCTGTCGGGTCGCTCGGTGCGGCTGATCTCCGCCCACCGTCCCGAGGTCCCGATCTACGCGCTCTCCCCGGGCCGGGAGACCGTGCGCCGCTGCGCGCTCATGTGGGGCGTCGAGGCCGCCTCCCAGCGCAAGCATCGCGTCACCGAGGAGCTCATCGCCGACGCCGCCCGGATCGCCCGCGAGCGCGGCTGGGTCCGGGCCGGCGACCGGATCGGCATCACGGCCGGGCTCCCGAGCGGGCGCCCCGGAACGACCAGCCTGTTCCAGATCCAGACGGCGTAGGCCCCCGGCCGGCGCCCCGCCCTCCGAGGACGTGCTCGACGACCTGCGGGCGGATCGTCCGTGAGCGATTCCGCGGTCGCCTCCCTCGACATCTCGGCGGTCACGCCGCGGGCGGCACCTCCCCGGCCGCCCGCTCCCGGGCCCGCTCGCGCCAGGCGAAGAGGCCGCCGCCGATCGCCATGAGCGCGAGCACCGCCACGGCCACGATGGACTCCGGCGAGCCGAGGTTGCCGAGGCTCCCGCCGAGCGCGACATAGGCGAAGGCCCGCGGCGCGATGCCGATCGCGGTGGCCAGCGAGAAGTCCCGCAGCCGAACGCGCGTGAGGCCGGCGGCGTAGTTGACGACGTTGTAGGGCACCGCGGGCGCGATCCGCGCATAGAGCACGGCGAGGAACCCCCGGCGCTCGATCCACTCCTGCCACAGGCGCAGGCGACCCCCGGAGATCTCCTCCACGGCGGCGGCGCCGAAGCGGCGCGCGATGAGGAAGGCGATCGTCGCCCCGAGCGTCGCGGCGACGATCGCCACCGGCGTGCCCAGCGCCACCCCGAAGAGCAGCCCGCTCGCCGCCGCGAGGAGGGGGCCCGGGAAGAGCGCGCAGGTCAGCCCGGCCGAGATGAAGACGAACGCGATCGGCGCCACCGGCCCGAAGGACCGCGCCCAGTCGCGGACCCGATCCGCCGACAGGGCGTCGCTCAGCGCGAGCGCGGCGAAGGCGCCGCCGACCGCCAGCGCGAGCAGGGCGAGCCGCGTCCGCGGACCCACGTCACGCCGCCGCCCGGCCGCCGTAGAACGCCGCCTCCGCGGCGCCGAGCGGGGTCACCGGCTCGTCGCCGAAGATCCACTCCCGCGCGATCCGGTGCCAGTTCGCGCGTGCCCGCAGCTGCCCCAGCACGGCGAGCGTGAGCATCTCCATCCGGCGCCCGAACAGGTGCTGGGGCGGAAGGGTCTCGTGGCGCATCTGGTCGAAGTACTCCGACCGGGGATCGGACATGTCGATCATGACCTGCGTCGCGATCTCCGGCACGAGCTCGACCTCGTCGTCGTCGGAGTACCACCACGTCGCGTCGCGGAAGTGGGCGAGGAGCCGCTCGGGGGGGAAGCGCTTCGGCCGGGCGATGAAGCCCGAGGCGGCGAGCAGCGCCTTGAGCCGCTTCGCGTCGCCGGCGATCGCCGCCCGCTGGCAGTCGAGCTCGAGCTCCACCTCGTCGGCCTCCATGCGCTTGAAGAGGCCGAAGTCGAGGAACGCCACCCGCCCGTCCGCCATCAGGATGAAGTTGCCCGGATGCGGGTCGCCCGAGAACTGGCGATGGCGGTAGAGGCAGCCGAAGTAGAAGCGGAAGACGATCTCGCCGACCCGGTCGCGATCGGCCTGGGGCAGGGACTTCACGGCCTCGAACCCGAGGCCCTCGACGAGCTCGGTGACGATCACGCGCTCGCGCGAGAGCGAGGTGACCACGTCCGGGACGAAGATGAACGGGTGGCGGCGGAAGATGCGGGCCAGCGCGCGCTGGTTCTGGGCCTCGAGCTCGTAGTCGAGCTCGTCCCCGATCCGCTCGCGGATCTCGCCGCCGATCGCCTTCGCGTCGAGGCCCGGGGCGACGCGCTTGACGATGCGCAGGATGAGCCCGAGGTTCTGCAGGTCGGCGCGGACCGCCGCGGCGACGCCGGGGTACTGGACCTTCACCGCGACGCGGCGGCCGTCGTGGAGCGTCGCGCGGTAGACCTGGCCGATCGACGCCGCGGCGATCGGGTCGGGGTCGAAGTCGGCGAACACCTCGCCGACGGGCTCGCCCAGCTCCTCCTCGACGACGGTCCGCATCTCGGCGAACGAGACCTTCGGCGCCGCGTCCCGCAGCGCGGCGAGCTTGGCCTGGAACTCGTCGCGGCGCTCCTCGGGGACCAGGCCCATGTCGAGGAACGACATGACCTGGCCGATCTTCATCGCCGCGCCCTTCATCGTGCCGAGCGCCGCGACGATCTGCTCCGCCGCCTCGAGGTTGCGCTCGTCGAGCGCCCGGCGACGCGCCGGCTCGTCGCGGGTGAGGTTGGCCGCGGCGGTCCCGGCCTGGCGGACGGCCTGCTCGGCCGCCAGGCCGCCGAGCTTCGCGGTGCGCCGCAGGCGGGAGGTCGGCATCTCGTCGCGCGCCATCGGCCTGTCATCGTAGGCCCGCGGCGGCACGACGGCACCGGGCCGGAGCGCTCCGGTGCCGGTGACTACCCCGTGCGCTCCACCTGCGAGCCCGGGACGATGTCGTCGGAGCCGTCGGGCCAGCGGACCCACGCCTTGTGCCCGCCGTCGTAGTCGTCGCCGAGCAGCACCAGCGTCGCGGGCTCGCCGAGCGCGGTGCAGGCCTCGGCGCCCTCGGGATCGAGGCCCCGCCAGACGCGGACGAAGGCGTTGCCCTCCCACTCCTCGGCCACGCTCGTGGGGTCGGTGTGCCCGGGATGGATCGCCGTCTGCGGCGGGAGGCTGAGGATGCGCTCCATGATCGACGTCTTGAGGTCGGCGTAGGTCGTGTGCCCGGGCGCGCGCACGCCGCCGACCGAGTTGCGGAAGAGCGTGTCGCCCGTGAAGAGATCGCTGCCGTCGACGAGGAAGCTGAGCATCCCGGCCGTGTGGCCGGGCGTGTGGATCGCCTCGATGCGCAGCCCGCCCGCCTCGATCACCGCGCCCGGCTCGATCGTCCCGGTGGCCTGGGGGACGTGCTCGCGCTCGGCGGGGTGGATGAGGACGGGCGTGCCGGGGTGAGCGGCGAGCACCGCGTCGAGCTCGGCCACGTGGTCGTAGTGGTGGTGGGTGAGCAGCACGCGATCGAGGGTGAGGTCGCGGGCCTCGAGCGCCGCCAGCAGCGGGGCCACCGGTCCGCCGGCGTCGATCAGCACCGCCGTCCCGCCGGGCTCGTCGGCGACGAGGTAGGTGTTGGACAGCCACTGGTCGGCCATCGAGCGCTCGAGGATCATGGGACGCGATGCTAGCGGCGGCGCGCGGGCGTGGCCGCGTCGCGGGGAGTGACGCCGGAGGCGCCGGGTACGCTCACCTCATGCGACTCCTCCACACCTGCTACCGGATCCTCGACGTCGACCGCTCGGTCGCCTTCTACTCGACGCTCGGGTTCGCGGAGATCGGGCGCCTGCCGATCCGCGACGAGGCGGTCAACGTGTTCATGAACCTGCCCGGCGACGGCGACGAGCCCCGGCTGGAGCTCACCTGGAACCGCGATCGCGACGAGCCCTACGACCTCGGCACGGGGTACGGGCACATCGCGCTCGCCGTCGAGGACCTCGACGGCACGCTCGCCCGGCTCGCGGCCCACGGGATCGCGCCCGAGCGGGAGCCCTACACCGTGAGCGACGGCGGGTCGCGCCTGTGCTTCGTGCGCGACCCCGACGACTACCGGATCGAGCTCATCGAGCGCCCGGGCGGGTAGTCGGCGGGCGGCCGTGCCCGAGGAGCGCCAGAGCGTCGTCGTCGACCTCGGGTCGAACTCGTTCCGCCTCGTCGTCTACTCGTGGCGGCCGGGGGCCTGGTGGACGCGCTCGGACGAGGTCTACGAGACGGTGCGGATCGGCGCCGGCCTCGACGCCACCGGGCGCCTGTCCGAGGCGGCGATGGAGCGGGCGCTGCGCACCCTGCGCCTGTACGACCACTTCCGACGCGCCCTCGGCGTGGCCGACGAGGACGTCCACCCGGTGGCGACGAGCGCGATCCGCGACGCGGCGAACCGGGACGAGTTCCTGACCCGGGCGCGGGAGGTCTCGGGGGTCCCGATCCGCGTGTTGAGCGCCGAGGAGGAGGCGCACCTCGGCTACGTCGCGGCGGTCAACTCCACGACGCTGCAGGACGGCGCCGTGCTCGACCTCGGCGGCGGCTCGCTGCAGCTCGTCGACGTCCGCGAGCGTCGCGCGCGGCGCTGCCGCTCCTGGCCGCTCGGCGCGGTGCGGATGACCGAGCACCACCTGAACGGCGCCGACAAGCCCGCCACGCGCAAGGCGCTGAAGGCCCTGCGCGCGCACGTCCGCGACGCGCTCGCCGAGGAGGGCTGGCTGGCCAAGGGCCGCGGGCGGATCGTCGGGATCGGCGGGACGGTCCGGAACCTCGCGGCCGCGGCCGAGCTCGCCGCCGACCTGCCCTCCTTCGGCGTGCAGGGCTTCACGCTCACGCGGGGTGCGCTCGACGCGCTGATCGAGGAGCTCGCCGCGCTGCCGCCCTCGCGCCGGGGCGAGGTCCACGGGATCAAGCCGGGTCGCGGGGAGATCATCCTCGCGGGCGCCGTGGTGATCGCGACGGTGCTCGACGCCGGCGGCTACGAGGCGCTCGAGGTCACCGAGGCGGGGCTCCGCGAGGGCGTCTTCTTCGGCGAGTTCCTGGCGCCCGCCGACCCGCCGCTGTTCCCCGACGTCCGCGGGGCCAGCGTGCGCAACCTCGCGCTCCAGTTCCAGCAGGAGATCGGGCACGCGACCCACGTCGCCGACCTCTCGCTGGAGATGCTCGACTCGCTGCGCGCCGGCGGCACGCGCGTGGGCAAGGGCGAGGAGCGGGAGCTGCTGTGGGCGGCGGCGATGCTCCACGACGTCGGCAAGGCCGTCGACTACGACGACCACCACAAGCACTCGCGCTACCTCATCCTCGGCGCCGGACTCCCGGGCTACGCGCCGCGCGAGGTGGCGCTCATCGCCCAGATGGCGCGCTACCACCGCAAGGGCTCGCCGATCGCCGGCCCGCTCGCGCCGCTCATGCGCGACGGCGACGAGGAGATGCTGGTCCGCTGCTCGGCGATCCTGCGGCTGGCCGAGCACCTCGAGCGCGGCCGGGACCAGGTCGTGCGCCACGCGCGCCTGGAGCCGAACGGCAAGGGCGTGCGTCTGGCCCTGGAGTGCGACGGCGACGCGAGCATCGCCGTCTGGGGGGCCGAGGGGCAGGCGGAGCTGTTCGAGCGGGCCTTCGGGAAGCGCCTGCACGTGCTGGCGTCCGGCTCGCCGACGACGTCGTCGTAGACCGGCGTTCTACACCGATCGGGGAGCGGCGCCGAGGGCCGTGGGGCTTCGGGAGCAGGCCCGCGGACCCGGCCGCTCGGCGGGCGCGGGCGCCTCGGCCGGCCCGCCGGGCGCCTCGGCGGGCCCGGCCGGCACCTCGACCGGGTCGCCGCGCGCCGGCTCCGAGGTCAGCGCCTCGACCTCGTCCTCGATCCCGAACGCGGAGCCGCCGCACTGGATGCGGAAGCGCTTGGGCGGCACGCGGTCGTCCGGGATGACCGGGATGCCCCACAGCTCGTCCCAGCCGAAGAGCTCGTGGTTGCCGGGGTTCAGCAGAATCGCCTCGGCCGGCATCGGGCACGTCGCGTTGTGGTGATCGAGGCCGCCCCGGATGAAGGCGAGCATCTCCGCTTCGAGGCTCACGGGGACGATTGTCGCACGGCGGGACCGGCCCGACCCGGCGAACTCGACGCTCGAGCGCTGCCGCGATCGGGTGTGGGAGCTCAGGCCGGCGGGCCCTGGACGCCGGCGCGCGAGGCGACGCGCAGGGCGAGGTGGCGCACCGTCGGCGCCACGAGCCCGTGGCGGCGCCCGGCGCGCAGCACGGCCCCGGCGATCGCGTCGAGCTCGGGCTCGACGCCGCACGCCACGTCGTGGCGCATCGAGCTCGACAGCGCCTCGGGCGCCGACTCCAGCTCCGCCCGCGCCACGGCGGAGTCGACCGAGACGGCGCCCTCGGCCCGGGCGATGAGCGCGACCTCGTCGACCGCCGCCTCGAGCTCCGCGCGGCGGATCGGGTCGGCGCGGATCTCGCCGACGGGGGCGTCGTAGGCCGTCGTCGTCAGGGCGAGCGGACAGAGCCGGGCGAGCTTCGACCACATGACCTCCGCCTCGTCGGCGCCGAGGCGGACGTCCAGCCCGGCCTGGCGCAGCCCCTCGGCCAGTCGGGCGAGGCGGCGGCGGAGATCCGGGTCGGCGGCCGCGAGGTCGATGCGCGCGTCCGGCGAGACCTGCTCGACCTCGGCAGGTCCCCGGCGGTAGGACATCACGCGGATCACGCCCGCCGCGACGCGATCGGCGCCGAACCGCGCGCGCAACCGGTCGAGGTGCTCGATGCCGTTGAGCAGGGGGACGACGACCTCGGGCGCCACGGCGACGCGGTCGAGCGCCGCATCGAGCCCCGGCGCCTTGACCGCGACGATCAGCACCTCGGTGGGCCGCCCGAGGGCCGCCGTCGCGGCGGGCCGCGCGACGAACTCCCCGAGGAGCGGGCTCCGGACGGCGATCCCCGCGCGGGCGACGCGCCGGGCGGTCTCCTCGCGGGCGACGACCGTGACGTCCCCGGCGACGCGCGCGAGCGCACCGGCCACGAGCCCGCCGACGCCGCCCACGCCGAGGACGGCGACGCTCATGGCCGCGCGCTCAGCACGAGACCGCGCGTCCGGGCTCTCCGCGGCGACTCACGCCGGATCGACGAGCACGCCGGGATTGAGGATGCCGGCCGGGTCCACCGCGGACTTCGCCGCGCGCAGCGCGTCGGCGAACGGCTCCGGGCGCTGGCGGTCGTACCACGGCCGGTGATCGCGCCCGACCGCGTGGTGGTGGGTGATGGTCCCGCCCGCGGCGATCACGGCGTCCGAGGCCGCCGCCTTGACGTGCGCCCACTGCTCGAGCTCCTCGCCGCGGCGGGCCGGGGCGAGAATCGTGAAGTAGGGCGCCGGGCCGTCCGGGTAGACGTGGGTGAAGCGGCACGTCACCGTCCCGGTGCCGCACGCCGCCCGGACGGCCGCGGTCGCCGCCTCGGTCGCGCGCGCATGGAACTCGGGGAAGCGCTCCCACGTGATCGCCGTCTCGAAGGTCTCCGACAGGACGCCCATGGCGACGAACGTGTCGCGCAGGTAGGGCGCCCGCAGGAACGCCTCGCGCCACGAGCCGGCCGCGCCCTCGCGTGAGGGCGCGCCGAGCCTCGGCTCGTCCCATTCGCCGCCGTGGTCCCCGCAGGCGTCGAGGGCCTGGCGCAACTCGCCGGCGACCGGTCGGGCCGCGGCCTCGAAGCCGAGGACGAGCAGCGCGTGCGTGCCGTCGCCGGCGCCGGTCGTCCGGGCCTCCGCGGCGTCGATCAGCCGGCAGTTCGCGGGCGCGAGCCCGTCCTGGACGATCGCGCGGATCGCGGCCGCGCCCGACGCGAGATCGGGGAAGCGCACGGAGGCCTGGGCGCGGGAGGCGGGGCGCGGACGGACCCGGACCCACGCCTCGGTGATCACGCCGAGGATCCCCTCCGACCCGAGGAGCATCCGGTCCGGGCTCGGGCCCGCGCCGGACCCGGGGAGCCGTCGCGACTCCCAGGCGCCGGCCGGGGTGATCGCCCGGACCGACTCGACGAGGTCGTCGATGTGCGTCCAGCGCGTCGCGAAGTGGCCGCCCGCCCGGGTCGCGACCCAGCCGCCGAGCGTCGAGAACTGGAACGACTGCGGGTAGTGGCGCAGGGTCAGGCCGCGCGCGGCGAGCTGCGCCTCGAGGCCCGGCCCGGTGGCGCCGGCGCCGATCCGCGCGGCGAGCGAGGTCTCGTCGACCTCGAGCACCCGGTCGAGCCGCTCGAGCGAGAGCGTCACCGTGCCGGCGAAGCCGTCGCCGACCGCGGGCTCGACGCCGCCCACGACGCTCGTCCCGCCGCCGAACGGGACGACCGCCGCCCGGGCCTCCGCGGCCCAGGCGAGCAGCGCCGCGACCTCCGCCTCGTCGCGCGGCCGCGCGACGAGGTCCGGCACGTGGTCGTAGCGCCCGCGGAAGGCGCGGACGACGTCGCGGTAGGAGGCCCCGTAGGCGTGCACCGCGCGGTCGCGGTCGGACGTCGAGCAGATTCCGGCGAGCGGCGGCGGCGGCTTCAGCCGCGCGGGCGGCAGCGCGACGTCCTCGAGCGGCACCGGGTCCTCGACCTCCTCGGCGCCGAAGCCGAGATGCGAGCGGATCGTGGCCGCCGTGGCCCGAACCTCCGCGGGCGCCGGCTGCTCGTCGGCGAAGCCCCAGCCCCAGTGCTTGCGCTGCCGCTCCACCATGCGTCGGCGGAGCATACGGGCGCGTACCCTTGACCGACATGAGCCCGACGAGCCCCCCAGCCGCGCTGCTGGCCCGCGGCCCGTGGCGCCCGGAGGACGTCTCGGCCACGTGGCGGGAGACCGCGTTCGAGCCGCCGGCCGAGACCACGGCGGCGGCGGACGCCGCGCTGGCGGCCCTGCGCGAGCGCGGCTCTCCGAGCCACGACGGGCTCGCGGCGCGCCTGGCCTCCTACGAGGCCGGCAACGGCGGCCTGGCCCTCGAGCTCCAGCCCGCGCGCTGGGCCCTGCGCCTCGTCGCCGAGCGGGCGGCCGAGAGCCTGAGCGCGCTGTGCGTCGTGCGCGCCGCCGACGGGCGCTGGCTCGCCGGCCGCCGCGCGCCGTGGGTCGCCTCGTGGGCGGGGCGCTGGGCGCTCGGCGCGGGCGGCTCGGTCGAGGTCGCCGAGCACCCGGCGGACACCCTGGCGCGCGAGCTCGTCGAGGAGTGGTCGGTCGCACCGGAGCGGCTGAGCGTCGAGGCGCTGACCCGCGTCCCGAGCGGCCTCGTGCTCGTCGTCGGCCTCGCGTGGCTGCCGGACGGTGCCGAGGTGACCCCCGACCACGAGCACGACGCCCACGCCTGGTGGCCGGCGGACGTCGATCGCTGGCCCGAGGAGGCCGACGCGCCGCTCCGCGCGATGGCGCGCGTGCTGGCGGCGGCATGATCACCTTCCGTCGGCTCGAGGCGCTGTCCTTCCTCGCCTCCGGCGTCTACGCCGGCCTGCTGTGGTGCTGGCTGAGCGACTCCGCGCCCGCGGCCAGGACCGTGCTGGGCTGGACCCACGGGTGTCTCTGGATCCTCATGACGCTGCTCGTCCTCGTCGCCGCGCGGCGCCGGATCATCCCGCTCTGGCTGGCCGTCCTCGTGGCCGTCGTCGGCGGTCTCGGGCCGTTCGCGGGCACCGTCGGCTTCCTCGCGGAGGACCGCCGGCGCCACCGCGCGCGAGGCCCCCGCACCGCGCCGGCGGCGGGCGCGTGAACGGCGCGTCGCCGGCCACCGGCCGGCCTGGGCGCGGTCGCTAAGGTTCAGGCAGATGGCGGTGAACACGACGGTCCGGGTCGTGATGCCCGAGATGGGCGAGTCGGTGACCGAGGGCATCGTCCTCGAGTGGCTCAAGGCGGAGGGCGAGCCCATCGCCGCCGACGAGACCCTGGTCGAGATCTCGACGGACAAGGTCGACGCCGAGGTGCCGGCCCCGGCCGGCGGCACGGTGGCGAAGATCCACGTCGCGGAGGGCGAGACCGTCGAGGTCGGCGCGCTGCTGGCGGAGATCGCCACCGACGGCGCCGCCGCGGGCAACGGCGCCGAGCCCCCCGCCGCGGCCACGGGCCCGGCGACCCGGCGTCCGAGGGCGCGACGGCCGCCGGTGACGGCGAGGGCGCCGCGACTCCGTCGCCGCCCACGGACGACGGCGAGGCCGCCGCCGCTCCGGAGGCCCCGCCGGCCGCCGGGCGGGTCGTCGAGATCACCATGCCGCAGATGGGCGAGTCGGTGACCGAGGGGGTCATCCTCGAGTGGCTCAAGGCCGAAGGCGACGCGGTCGCCGCGGACGAGACGCTGGTCGAGATCTCCACCGACAAGGTCGACGCCGAGGTCCCCTCCCCGGCCGCCGGCACGCTGACCGAGATCCTCGCCGCGGCCGGGGAGACCGTCGCCGTCGGCCAGGTGCTCGCGCGGATGAGCGCCGGGGCGGACGCCCCGCGCGTGGCCGCGCCGCAGCCGTCCGAGGCGCCGCAGGCCGCCGGCGGGCCGGCCGCCCCGCCGGCACCGGGCGCGACGGACCTCGACGCCAACGCCTCGCCGGTCGCCCGCCGCGCCGCCGCCGCGCTCGGCGTGGACCTCGCCGGCGTCGCCGGCACCGCGCGCGGCGGGCGCATCACGAAGGCCGACGTCGAGGCCGCCGCCCAGGGCAACGGCGCGCGTGCCGCCGCCCCGGCGGGCGCGCCCGCGGCCGCCGGGGCCGCGCCCGCGGGCGCCACGCTCATCAAGGGCGGCGCGGCGGTGCTCGCCCGCTACATGGACGAGAGCCGCCAGATCCCGACCGCGACCTCGTTCCGCACCCTCACCGTCACCACCCTGGACGCCCGGCGCAAGGCGCTGAAGGCCGCCGGGCAGAAGGTGAGCTTCACCCACCTCATCGCCCACGCGATCGCGCGCGCCGCGACCGACGACATGCCGGTGATGGCCAACCACTTCGCCGAGGTCGGCGGCAAGCCCCACCGCGTCGACGACGGCGCGGTGCACCTCGGTCTCGCCGTCGACGTCGAGAAGAAGGACGGCAGCCGGACCCTCATGGTCCCGGTGATCCGGGACGCCGGGCGCCTGAGCTTCGCCGCGTTCCTCGAGGCCTACAACGCGCTCGTCGAGAAGGCGCGGACGAACTCGCTGACCGCGGACGACCTCACCGGCGGCAACGTCACGCTCACGAACCCCGGCGGCATCGGCACGATCGCCTCGGTCCCCCGCCTCATGGTCGGCCAGGGCACGATCGTCGCCACCGGGTCGATCGCCTATCCCGCCGGCCTCGGCGAGGCGGGCGAGGGGATCGGCGCGGAGAAGGTCATGACGATGACCTCGACCTACGACCACCGGATCATCCAGGGGGCGGAGTCGGGCCGCTTCCTCCAGCGGATCGAGGCCTACCTCCGGGGCGAGGGCGAGTTCTACGAGCGCGTCTTCTCCGACCTCGGCGTCGCCCTGCCGCCGCTGCCCGCACGGCCGAGCCCGGCCGCGGCCGCCGCCGCCGTCCCGGCGCCGGCCGCCGCGGCGCCGCCGAGCGAGGAGCTCCTGCAGGCCGTCCAGGCCGCCACCTCCCTCGTCAAGGCCCACCGGACGCACGGCCATCTCGCCGCCCGGCTCGACCCGCTGGAGTCCGAGCCCGAGGGCGACCCGGCGCTCGATCCCGAGCGGCTCAACCTCACGCCGGAGCTGATGGCGCAGATCCCCGCGCGGATCCTGCGGATGTACGTGCCGGGCGACACGCTCGCCGAGGCGCTGCCGAACCTCCGCGCCGTGTACTGCGGGACGATGGCCTACGAGATCGAGCACATCGCCTCGCACCGCCAGCGGATGTGGCTGCGGGAGCGGATCGAGTCCGGGGTCTTCCGCCGGCCCCTCCCGCCCGAGGAGCGGCGCGCCCTGCTGCACCGGCTCACGCAGGTGGACGCCCTCGAGCGGTTCATGCACAAGGCGTACCTGGGCCAGAAGCAGTTCTCGATCGAGGGGCTCGACATGACCGTCCCGATGATCGACGAGACGATCGTCCTCTCCGGCGGCGTCGGCGCCCGCGAGGTCGTCATCGGGATGGCGCACCGCGGCCGGCTCAACGTGCTCGCGCACAACCTCGGGCGGCCCTACGACACGATCTTCGCCGAGTTCGAGGGCGCCTCCACGCTCGAGGCGGTGACGACGATCCCCCAGGGCGGGACCGGCGACGTGAAGTACCACCACGGCTTCCGCGGGAGCTACCCGCTTCCGTCGGGCGAGCCGATGCACGTGCGGCTCGAGTCGAACCCCAGCCACCTCGAGTTCGTCTCGCCGGTGGTCGAGGGTGCGACCCGCGCGGCGCAGACCGACCGCGAGGGCCCGGTCGCCCAGCACGACCGCAACGCGGCGATCCCGATCGTGCTCCACGGGGACGCCGCCTTCCCCGGCCAGGGCGTCGTCGCCGAGACGCTGAACCTCCAGGCGCTCGACGGCTACACCGTCGGCGGCACGCTCCACCTGATCCAGAACAACCAGGTCGGCTTCACCACCGATCCCGACGACGGGCGCTCGACCCGCTGGGCCTCGGACCTCGCCAAGGGCTTCGACGTCCCGATCATCCACGTCAACGCCGACGACGTCGAGGCCTGCATCCAGGCCGTGCGGCTCGCGTTCGCCTTCCGCCAGGAGTTCGGCCACGACGTCCTCATCGACCTCATCGGCTACCGCCGCTTCGGCCACAACGAGGCCGACGAGCCCGCCTACACGCAGCCCGAGATGTACGCGCGGATCAAGAAGCACCCGTCGGTCCGCGAGCTGTTCGCCAAGAAGCTCGTCGGCGAGGGCGTGGTGACCCAGGAGGAGGCCGATGCGGAGGTCGACGACGTCTGGCAGATCCTCACGCGCGACCACGAGGAGCTCAAGGCGGCGATCGAGCGCGCGGAGACGCCGGAGCAGCAGACCGGCGAGTACCAGCTCGACCGCACCCCGAGCCCCGACCTCGACACCGCGGTCCCGGCCGAGCGCCTGCGCGAGCTCAACGAGCAGCTGCTCCGCGTCCCCGACGGGTTCACGGTCCACCCGAAGCTCGCCCGCCAGCTGGAGGCCCGCCGGGCCGCGCTCGGCGCCGACGGGGGCATCACGTGGGCCCACGCGGAGTCGCTGGCCTTCGCCTCGCTGCTCGTCGAGGGAGCGCCGATCCGCCTCACCGGGCAGGACACCGAGCGCGGCACGTTCTCTCAGCGCCACCTCGTGCTGCACGACGCGCAGTCCGGGCAGGCCTACTGCCCGATCCAGCACGTCCCCGACGCGCTCGCCTCGATGGAGCTGCACAACTCGCCGCTGTCCGAGACGGCGGCGCTCGGCTTCGAGTACGGCTACTCGCAGGAGGGCCCGGAGACCCTCGTGCTCTGGGAGGCGCAGTTCGGCGACTTCGTGAACAGCGCGCAGGTCATCGTCGACCAGTTCATCATCTCCGGCCTGGCGAAGTGGGGGCAGACGACGCGGCTCACGCTGCTCCTCCCCCACGGCTACGAGGGGTCCGGGCCCGAGCACTCCTCGGCGCGCCTGGAGCGCTTCCTCCAGCTCGCCGCCGAGGGCAACATCCGCGTCGCGAACCCCACGACGCCGGCGCAGTACTTCCACCTCCTGCGCCGTCAGGCGAAGATCGCGAAGCTCCGGCCCCTCATCGTGATGACGCCGAAGAGCCTGCTGCGGCTGACCCAGGCCACGAACCGCATCGAGCACCTCAGCGAGGGCCGCTTCTTCCCGGTGCTCGCCGAGCCGCGCGTCGACGAGCAGGCGGTGACGCGCCTCGTCCTGTGCACCGGGAAGATCTACTACGACCTCGTCGGGCACGCGTCGCGGAAGGACAACCCCGGCGTCGCGGTCGCGCGGGTCGAGCTGCTCTATCCCTTCCCGCAGGGTCAGATCCTCGAGGTGGTCGGCCGCTATCCGAACCTCGAGGAGGTCGTCTGGGTGCAGGAGGAGCCGCGCAACATGGGTCCGCGCGCGCACATGTCGCCCCGCCTCATGCAGATCCTGCCCGAGGAGCTGTCCTTCGGCTACATCGGTCGCCCGGAGCGGGCGAGCCCGGGCGAGGGCTACCCGGTCGCGCACAGCGCGGAGCAGAACCGGATCGTGAGCACGGCCCTCGATCTCGGCCGTCCGGTGGCGATGTACCCGAAGAAGCTGCCGGGCGAGCGGTAGGGCCGGGCGGCTGGTCAGCCGCCGAGCCGCGCCCGCCGCGCCAGGCCGACCGCGTAGTCGACCCAGAACTCGCCCGTGCGCGGGGCCGCCGTTGCAGTCGCCGGCCGAGCGACCGGGGTTCCCGATCCACATGTAGGCGTCGACGCGCTTGTGGCCGGTCTTCGTGGTGGGGCGGTGGCCGAGGCCGCGGCCGGGCGGGTTGCACCACACCTCGTTGCCGTTGCGAACGACGTCGCGCGGGACGAGCGGGCCGCGGCCGTTGACCGCGGTGTTGACGACGAAGTGCGCCCCGCCCAGGCGGCGGGAGAGGCGGTTGCCCCAGCGGATCTCCGCCGCGAGCCAGTCGGCGTGCGTGCCGTTGACGAAGAAGCCGTCGGCCCGCGAGATGCCCGCGGCCCGCAGCATGCCGACCGCCGTGCCGGCGGAGATCGGCCCGTTGCCGGCCGCCGCGTCGACGTAGACGCTCGTGTGCCGGCCGCGCTTGAGCGCGCGGATCGCGTGCCGCAGCTCGCCGGCGCGGACGCTCCTCCCGTGACGGCTCAGGCAGTGCGCGGTCATCAGCGCGTCGATCTCCACGAAGACGACCGCGTCGCCGTCGCCGATCCCGCGGGCCAGGGCGTCGTACCAGCGCCCGACCGCCCGGGCCTCGCCCCGCGAGTCCGAGCGCCCGCCGCAGCCCGACTTGTGGTTCAGGCGATAGGTGGCCATGGCCAGGGTCGTCCCGGGAGCGTCTGCCTGCACCCGGTCGAGCAGCGTGCTCAGCTCGCCGGCCGGATCGTCGGTCCAGTCGCCGAAGCGCTTGGTCTCCGGCTGGTCCGCGATGATCTTGAGCCAGCGCCTGTTGCGACGCGAGGCGTACCGGTAGGCGCGCGGCGCGAGGCCCCACTCGTCGTCGACGAAGAACCGCGCGCCCCACAGCGGGTTGCCACCGCGACCGCGGTGGACCGCGGGCGGCTTCGGCTTCGGCTTCCCGCAGCCCGTCGTGGATGGGGACGTGCATTCGCCGCCGGAACCCGGAGCGGTGGCGGCGGGGACCCGCACCACGCGTCGGGCGGTCGCGACGACCCGCCAGGCGCCGTCCGGAGTCGGAGCGAACAAGCCCGCGCACAGCGTCACGGCATACGCCGCCGTCTTCCGGTACAGGACCGCGAGCTCGTACGAGAAGCTCCCGGGTTCGGCCGAGCCTCCGGCGCCGGCCGCGTCCGCGGTGGGGCAGGCGACGTCGCCGTTGAGCCGGACCAACGTCACGGGACCCTGACCGATCGGCTCTCCCGTGTCAGGGTCGGTCGGCACATCGAGCGGATCGAGGTAGCCGGAGACCGTGACGGCGTACCCGCTCGGGTCCGAACCTCCGGCATCCACGGAGAGGGTGAGCGACGAGGCGGCGGCGGCCGGGCTCGCGGCGACCAGGACGGCGACGAGCGTGGCCGCAAGCCCAGCGCCGAGGCGGCGAAGGCCACGGTGGGGGACCGGCGGCATGCAGCGACCATAGACGCCCGGAGCACCCACCGTCAACCGAACGCCGGCGTCCGGTCGAAACCCCCGTTCATGCGCGTTTCCTATCCTCGGCGCCCGTGGATCTCGCCGATGCCCGCGCCCGCCGCATCCTCGCCCGTGTGCGCGAGACGCCGCCCGGCTTCGTGCGGACCTACGGCGACGTGTCGCCCGGCGCTCCCCGCCTCGCCGGCGCGGTCCTGCATGCGGCCGACGAGGAGGCCCTGCCCTGGCACCGGATCGTGCGCGCCGACGGCACGCTGGCCGCGGGACGTGAGCAGCGGCGGCGGCTCGAGGCCGAGGGCGTCCCGTTCACCGCCGCGGGCCGCGTGGATCTCCGCGTGGCGCGCCTGCGCGACTGACCCCGAGCCGCCATCATCCGGCGCCATGTGGCTCTCGCGCGACCTCACCCTCGATCCGCGGCCGCGCGGCTTCCACCTCGTCACCGGCGAGGTGGTCGCCGCGCTGCCCGAGCTGCGCGACCTCGACGCCGGCCTCCTCGACGTGTTCATCCGCCACACCTCGGCCGCGCTGACCCTGAACGAGAACGCGAGCCCGGACGTGCGGCGGGACTTCGCGACGTGGTTCGACCGCGCGATTCCCGACGGCGCGCCGTACTGGACCCACACGCTCGAGGGCGACGACGACATGCCCGCGCACGTCAAGGCGTCGCTCCTCGGGCCCTCGCTGACGGTGCCGGTGGCGCGCGGCCGGCTCGCGCTCGGCACGTGGCAGGGGATCTATCTGTGCGAGCTTCGCGACCGCGGCGGGCCGCGGTCGCTCACGCTGACCCTCGGCGGCGGGCCGGGCTGACGGCCGCCGCGAGGCCCCGCGCGACCGTGGTGCAGAAGATCTCCACGACGCGCGGATCGAACTGGACGCCGGCGCAGCGGCGCAGCTCGGCCAGGGCCGCCTCGACGGGCACCGCGCGCTGGTAGGGGCGGTTGGAGGTCATGGCGTGGAAGGCGTCGCAGACGGCGACGATCCGCGCCCCGAGCGGGATGTCCTCGCCGACGAGCCGGTCGGGGTAGCCGGAGCCGTCCCAGCGCTCGTGCGACGCGCGGACGATCCGCGCGACGGGGACGAGGGCCGGCGCCGCCGAGAGGATGCGCTCCCCGATCAGCGTATGGCGGTGCATGTAGCGCCACTCGGACTCGGTGAGCGGCCCGGGCTTCTCGAGGATCGCGTCGGGGATCGCGACCTTGCCGACGTCGTGCAGCTCGGCCGCGCGCGCCACCTCGTCGAGCTCCTCGGCGTCGAGGCCCATCGCGCGGCCGACCTCGCGCGCGAGCTCCCCGACCTGGAGGAGGTGGCCGGAGAGTCCGGCGTCGCGCTCCTTGAGCGCGCGCATCAGCGCGTCGCTCGTCTGCCGCCCGGCCGAGCCGCGGCGCGAGTCCTTCTGCGCGTACATGCGACGGTCGGCCACGCGGAGCGCGTCGGCGCGGTCGGCGGCGTCGGCGGGCAGGGTGACCGCGCCGTGGGAGCACGTGACGCTGAACGCGTCGCCCTCCTCGGTCAGCACGCCGGCGGCCGCGGCGACGACCGGCTCGGCGTCGTCGCCGGCCCGGTCGAGCAGCACGCAGAACTCGTCCCCGCCGAGGCGGTAGGCGGTGCCGTGGCCGGCCACCGCCGCGGCGAGCTTGTCCCCGAGACGCTGGAGCAGCGCGTCCCCCGCCGGGTGGCCGAAGGCGTCGTTGTAGCTCTTGAAGCCGTCGAGGTCGAAGAGCACCAGCGTCCGCGGCGTCCCGCCCGCGGCGGCGAGCAGGGCGCGGTCGAGGTCGAGCAGGAGCCGGCGCCGGTTGCCCAGACCGGTCAGCGGGTCGGTGAGCGCCTCCTCGCGCGAGCCGTCGAGCAGACGCTGGTTCTCGCGGAAGGTGAGCCACGTGCGGACGAGGATCGCGCCCAGCGTGGCGAGGGCGAGGAAGACCGCCACCCGGTTCTGCCGCTCGAACTGGTCGAGCCCGATGATCGCGACGGCGGCCGCCGCGAAGCCGAGCGGGACGACGAGGGTGCGGCGATCGCGGCGCGCCGGGGCCGGGCGACCGGCGGGGACCAGCGCCGCGACGGCGAGCAGCGTGAAGCCCGCCGGCCACAGCGCGTCGACCCAGTGCTGCTCCTCGAACGTGCCGGTCGCCTGCTGATAGAGGAAGGCGAGGTCCGCGGCCGCGACGAGCAGGAAGCCGGCCCCGAGCAGGAGCCACACCCTCCCCGGCCGCCAGCTCGCCATGGCGAAGGCGTAGAGCACGAGCGCGAGGAGCACGACGTCGCCGATCGGGTAGGCGAGATTCGTCGCGATGGTCGCGGGCGTGCCCCCGGTCGTCGCCTCGATCGAGGGGAAGACGAGCGCGGCGACGACCGCCGCGAGCGCGAGGGCCGCGATGAGCCCGTCGAGCCAGGCGGTGCGCGGGAGGCGATCGATTCGACCGCGCACGAGCAGCACGAGGCCGGCGTACCAGGCGGGGAGGGCCGCGAGCCAGAGGCCGTCGCTCACCGACGGGAAGGGCTGCGGATCCATCTTCACGTAGACGAGCGTCCACAGCAGCTCGCCCATCGACCACGAGAGCACCCCGAGCCCCATCGCGATCCACGCGGCCCGGTCCTCGGGGACGCGCAGGACGCGCCACAGGATCACGGCGGCGCTCGCGAAGATCAGCGCGTGGTGGACGACGTCGTTCGCCGCGTCGCCGCCGGGGCGGCCGAGGCCGGCGACGTTGTGCGCGACGTGGACCAGCAGCGCCGCGAGCAACAGCCCCGCGGCGGCGCGCAGGATCGCGGGGCGGGCGGGCAGGGACCGCATCCCGGCTCCCATCGGCACCGCGGCGGCGGGTCTGTAGCGACCCGCTGCGCCCGGTGGGCGGGGGCCTACTCCCCGCGCGTCTGGCGCGGGGCCGCCGCTGCGCCCGGTGGGCGGGGCCTACTCCCCGCGCGTCTGGCGCGGGGCCGCCCGTCGCCCGGTGGGCCTACTCCCCGCGCCAGACCGGGTCGCGCTTCTCGGCGAACGCCTTCGCGCCCTCCTGCGCGTCCTTGGACCCGAACACCGGGCCGACGATCGCGGCCTGCTTCTCCCAGGCCTCCGCCTCGGTCCAGTCGAGCGCGGAGGCGAGGACCCGCTTGGAGGCGTCGATGGCCAGGGGCCCGTTCTTCGCGATCCGCGCGCCGAGCTCGAGGGCGGCCTCGACCGCCCGACCGGGATCGGCGAGCCGGTTGACGAGCCCGACCTCCGCCGCGCGCTCGGCGCCGATCGGATCGCCGGTGAGCGCGAGCTCCATCGCGAGGTGGTAGGGCATGCGCTTCGGCAGGCGGATGAGCGCCCCCGCCGCCGCCGCGAGGCTGCGCTTGACCTCCGGAATGCCGAGGCGGGCGTCGCGGGCGGCGACGATCAGGTCGCAGGAGAGCGCGACCTCCAGGCCGCCGGCGACCGCGAACCCCTCGATCGCGGCGATGAGCGGCTTGCGCGCCGCGCGCTGGGTGATGCCCGCGAAGCCCCGCCCCTCGACGTAGGGGCTCTCCCCGGCGACGAACGCCTTGAGGTCCATGCCCGCGCAGAATCCGGCGCCGGCGCCGGTGAGGATGCCGAGCGTGAGCTCCGGGGTGGCGTCGAGCTCGTCCAGCGCGGCGGCGACGCCGGCGGCGAGCGCCGCGTTCACGGCGTTGCGCTGGTCGGGACGGTTGAGCGTGACGAGCAGGACGCGGTCGCGGCGCTCGGTGAGGACGGCGGGTTCGTCGGTCATGGCGCGGGACCATATTCGGGCGGCGGGCGGCGGGGTTCCGCGACCGTCGCGGGTCGAGGTGTTACACCTCTTGTGCCACACTCGCCCGGTGTCTAGAGTCGCCGACGTGCCCACGAAGCATCCCCGCATCGGCGTGACCTGCGACCCCGAGCTCGAGCGGGCGCTGGCGCGCTCGAAGGCCAGGCTGCCGCCGGAGGCGCGCCGCTCGCGCGCCGCCCAGGTGCGCGCCCTCGCGCTGATCGGCGCGGCCCACGTCGGGGAGCCCGCCCCGGAGATCGAGGACGACCGCGAGTGGCTGCGCCGCGTGCACGGGGCGCGCCCGAGCCGGGGCAACCTGCTCGACGTGATCCGGGACATGCCGCCGTACGATCCGGACGATCCGTACCCGCTGTCCGAGGCCCTCGAGTGGGTGAAGGGGGATCGTTGACGCTCTATCTCGACGCGTCGGCGGCGGTGAAGCTCATCCGTCCCGAGGCGCAGAGCGACGCGCTGACCGCCTGGCTCGACCGCGGCGGCAGCTTCGCGTCAGCGGAGCTGCTGTCGGTCGAGGCGGCGTGCGCGGTTCACCGCCGCGGGGACGGTCCCGAGGGACTGCGCCGCGCCAACGCGATCGTCGGGCGGATCGAGCTCGTCCCCTTCTCCGAACGGATCCGCGACCTCGCCTGCCTCGCGCACGACCCGCCCCAGCGCGCGCTCGACGCCATCCACCTGGGCACCGCCCTGAGCATCCGCGAGCGGCTCGAGGCGCTCGTCACCTACGACCGCTCGCTGGTCGCCGCGGCGCAGGCCCACGGCCTGCCGGTCGTCTCGCCGGCCTGACGCGGTCCGGCCTCAGCCGGCGAACAGCGTCAGGTCGGGCGCGCGCTCGCCGCGGACGACCGCGAGGTCGACCTCCACGCACGCGATCCCGCGGGACTCGGCCAGGACGCGGGCCTGCGGCTTGATCGCCTCGGCCGCGAGCACCCCGCGGCAGGCCCCGAGCGCCGGGTCCAGCCGGATCCGCGCGAGGTAGCGGGTGAGCTGCTCGACCGCGTCGATCGTGCCCACGCGCTTGATCTCCACCGCGACCCAGCCGTCCTCGGCGTCGCGACACATGAGGTCGACGGGACCGATGTCGGTGCCCCACTCGCGGCGCACCAGGCGCAGGCCCTCGCCGCACCACGCCGGCGCGGCGGCCAGCGCCTCCTGCAGGTCGCGCTCGACGCCGTCCTTCTCCAGCGTCGCGGCCTCGCCCATGTCGTGGGTGACGTCGGCGAGCACCTCGGCGATCTCGATCTCCAGGCGATCCTCGCTCGCGCCGGCCCGCTTGCGCACGACGAGGCGCGGCGGCGGCCCGGAGTCCTCCTCGATCACCGTCGGCGGGGTCATCCAGTTCTGCGGCTTGAAGCCGCCGGTGTCGGCGTGGACCATCACCGAGCCGTCGGACTTGAGCATGAGCAGCCGCAGCGCCATGGGCAGCCGGGCGGTGAGCCGGCCCGTGTAGCGGACCTCGCAGCGGGCGACGATGAGGCGCACGATGGGCGGCAGCCTAGCCGCGGGCGCGGACCCGGAACCCGGGAGCCCGCTCGGAGAGCCCGCTACGCCGGGGCGAGCCCGACCATGCCGACGCACACGCGCTCGAGCATCTCGTCGAGCGGCGGCCACCCGAAGTCGGGCGAGGTGTGGCGCAGCGTCACGATGCCGTGCAGGGCCGACCAGACGCTCGTGGCCATCGACCACGGGTCCGTCCGCGGGGCGAGGCCGGCCTCCATGCAGGCGCCGACGAGGCGGACGAGATCGTCGAACGCCGCGGTGGCCGCCGGCACGTCCCGCCGGCGCTCCGGGAGGGCGAGGGAGAAGATCAGCCGGTAGTGCCCCCGGCGCTCGAGGCCGAAGCGCATGTACGCGCGGCCGGCGGCGCGCAGGGCCGCGGCGGGGTCGGGCGCCTCCGCCTCGGCGGCCAGGATCCCGGCGCGCAGCTCGTTGAAGCCGCGCTCGAGCACCGCGAGGACCAGCGCGTCGCGGTCGGGGAAGTGGAGGTAGAACGCCATCGGCGAGACCCCGGCCCGCCGGGTGACGCCACGGATCGTGAGCCGTCCCTCGTCGCCGTGCTCGAGCAGCATCTCGCCCGCCGCGTCGAGCAGCTGCTCGCGCAGGAGGTCGCCCTGGCCGCGCGGGTTCTGGCCCTTGCGGGCGGCGGGCTTGCGGCCGGAGGCGGTGGACACGCCAGGAACCCTACCGGCGGGAACGATCGCTTGACAAGCGTAGATCGACGTGTAGGTTTACAGCCGTCCAGCCCTGACCTTCCCCGCTCCGGAGGTCCGCCGCGATGTTCTCCCGTCTCGCCGACGCCACCAGCCGCCGCCCGAAGCGCTGGCTGCTCGCCGCGCTCGCCGTCGTCCTGCTCGCCGCCGCGCTGGGCGGCCCGGTCGCCGGGCTGCTGAAGTCCACCGGCGGCTTCGACGATCCGGGCTCGCAGTCGATCGCCGCCCGCGAGCGGATCGAGCAGGCCACCGGGCGCCAGGTCGCCCCCGGGGTCATCGCCCTCGTCAGGCCGGCGGGCGGGGTGGGCTCCGCGGCCGGCCGCCGGGCGGTGGCGGACGTCTCGCGGACCCTGAGGGCCGACCCGGCCGTCGCCGCCGTCGACTCCTACGCGACGACGCGCGACCCGCGCTTCCTCGCCTCCGATCGCCGCTCGACCTACGTCGCCGCCACCCTGGCCGCGGCCGCGGACGAGGACCAGGTCGCCAAGCGGCTCGAGTCCGGCCTCGCGGGGCGCCGCGACGTCGCGCTCGGGGGCCCGGCCGTCGCCTCGTCGCAGATGTCCGAGCAGATCACGACCGACCTCGCGACGGCCGAGCTCATCGCCTTCCCGCTGCTCATGCTGCTGTCGCTGCTCTTCTTCCGCAGCGCGCGGGCGGCGGTCCTGCCCCTGGTCATCGGCTTCTCGACGATCCTCGGGACGTTTCTCGCCCTGCGCGGGGTCAACGAGGTGCACGGCCTGTCGATCTTCGCCCTCAACCTGGTGATCGGCCTCGCCCTCGGCCTCGCGGTGGACTACTCGCTGTTCATGGTCAACCGCTACCGCGAGGAGCTCGACCGGCGCGGACCCGGACGCGACGCCATCGCGGCGACGCTGCGCAGCGCCGGGCGAACGATCCTCTTCAGCTCGATCACCGTGGCCGCGGCCATGGCCTCGCTCATCGTCTTCCCGCTGAACTTCCTCAAGTCCATGGGCATCGGCGGGGCGGTGTGCGCGCTCGTCGCCGCGACGGTGGCCATCACCCTCACCCCCGCGTTCCTCGCGCTGTGGGGCGAGCGGCTCCGCGGGCGCCCGAAGCGCCGCACCGGCAGCGAGGACCGCTGGTACCGGCTCTCCCAGGCGGTCATGCGGCGGCCCGGCGCCATCGCGCTCGTCACCGGCGCCGTGCTCGTGGCGGTCGCGCTGCCGGCGCTCGGCGCGAACTGGGTCGGCGTCGATGCGAAGACGCTGCCCGCCTCTCACAGCGCGCGCGTGGTCAGCGACACGCTCGATCGCGACTACCCCCGCAACGACGCCGCGCCGCTCGTCCTCGCGGTGCGGGCGCCGCGAGGCGACGGGGCCCGGGTCGCCGGCTACGCCCGCTCCCTGGCGCGGATCGACGGCGTCCTGGCCGTCGGCACGCCCCGGCCCCTGGACGCCGGGCTGTGGCTCCTCGACGCGAAGCTGCGCGGCTCGGCGATCGGCGCGGACGCCCAGCGGGTCGTGCGCGAGGTCCGGGCGGGCACCGGGCCGTTCCCGGTGGAGGTCGGCGGGGTCGCCGCCCAGTTCCGCGACTCCCAGTCGGCGATCTCCGGGAGCCTGCCGCTGGCCGTCGGGATCCTCGTCGCCACCACCCTCCTCGTGCTCTGGCTCATGACCGGGTCGGTGGTGCTGCCGATCAAGGCGATCCTGATGAACGCCCTCACCGTCGGCGCCGCCCTGGGGCTGCTCGTCCTGGTCTTCCAGGACGGGCGCCTCGAGGGCCCGCTCGACTACACGAGCCAGGGCGGGATCGACTCCTCGCAGTTCGTGCTGCTCGCCGCGCTCGTGTTCGGCCTCTCCACCGACTACGGGGTGTTCCTGCTCGCCCGGATCAAGGAGGCGCGGGACGGCGGGCTGGCGGATCGCGAGGCGGTCGCCGTCGGGCTGCAGCGCACCGGCGGCATCGTGACCGCGGCGGCCGTCCTGCTCGCGGTCGCGATCGGGGCGTTCGTCGTCTCGGAGATCGTGTTCATCAAGCAGGTCGGCATCGGGACCGCCGCCGGCGTGCTGATCGACGCGTTCATCGTGCGGACGTTCCTCGTGCCCTCGCTCATGGCGCTGCTCGGCCGCTGGAACTGGTGGGCCCCGCGCCCGCTGCGCCGCCTCCACGCGCGGATCGGGCTCGGCGAGGGGGACCGCGAGGGCGTGACGGAGGCCGCGGCCGGCCGCGCCTGAGGCCGCCCCGGGCTCTACGGTCCGGGCATGGCGGAGCGGGCCGCGGCGTTCGCCCCCGGGCGGGTCAACCTCATCGGGGAGCACACGGACTACAACGGCGGGCTCTGCCTGCCGTTCGCCGTGGCGCAGGGGATCACGGTGCGGGCCGAGCGCGGCGAAGGCGGCGTCGTGGTGGTGCGCTCGCGCCTGACCGGCGAGGAGGATCGCTTCTCGCCGGCCCTGGCGCCCCGCACCGGTGCCGCCGGCCCGCCAGCCGACGGCCCCGGTGCCGCCGGGTGGCGGGCCCACGTCCGCGGCACCGTGGCGGAGCTCGGAGGCCTGGGCGTGGCCGTTCCGCCCGCGCGGGTGACGATCGACGGCGACCTTCCGGCCGGCGCCGGGCTCGCGTCCTCGGCCGCGCTGAAGGTCGCCCTGGCGCTCGCGCTCACCGCCCTGGCCGACGCGCCCGCGCCCGCGCCGGTGGCCCTCGCCGAGCTCTGCCGCTCCGTCGAGCACCACTGGGTCGGGGCGCCGACCGGGCTGCTCGACCCGCTCGCCTCCCAGCTCGGCCGTCCGGGATCGCTGATCCGCCTCGACTGCCGGGTGCTGCGCTGGAGCGCGGTCCCGTGGCGCCTGGATGGATGGACCCTGGCGCTGGCCGACTCCGGCGAGCGGCGGGCGCTCGCCGACTCCGGCTACGCGAGGCGGCGCGAGGAGTGCCGCCGCGCGGCCGGCGCGCTCGGCGTCGCGACGCTGCGCGACGCCACGCTCGCCGACGCCGACCGGCTGCCCGAGCCCCTCGACCGCCGGGTGCGCCACGTCGTGCGCGAGGACGTCCGGGTCGACGACATGGTGCTCACGCTCCGCGCCGGCGACGGCGCCCGCGCGGGCGCGCTGCTCGACGCCGGGCACGCGTCGCTCCGCGACGACTTCGAGGTCTCCACGCCGGCCGTCGAGACCACCGTCGCCCGCCTGCGCGCCGCCGGAGCGGCGGGCGCCCGGCTGACCGGCGGCGGCTTCGGGGGCGCCGTGGTCGGGCTCTTCCCGCCCGGCGTCCCGCCGCCGGCCGATGCCGTCGCCGTGACCCCCTCGCGCGGCGCCACGCGGCTCGACGGAGGTTGATCGACGGGCGGGCGGAAGGCGACGGCGAGACGTTGTCGGAAGCGCCATCAGCGCGGGCGAGCGAGGCGCCGAAGACCCCCGCGCCGACGATCACGACGTCCGCGCGGCGCTACGGTAGCGCCGTGAGCGCCACGGCCACCCGCACCGTCGCGTCGCTCGTCGCCGGGCGGGCCGTCGACGAGCGCCCCCGGCGGCGTGGTCCCCTCGACGAATCCGGCCCGCCTCGACGACGTCGTCTGCGAGGCCCGGATGGGCGACGCCGGCACGTTCGTCGCCGCCTGCCGCGCCGCGCGCGGCGCGCAGCCCGGCTGGGCGGCGACGCCGGCCCCGGTGCGCGGGCGGGCGATCGGGGAGATCGGCCGGCTCGTCGAGGCCAACCGCGAGGCGCTCGCGGCGCTCGTCACCCGGGAGATCGGCAAGCCGCGCGCCGAGGCGCTCGGCGAGGTGCAGGAGATCGTCGACACCTGCGACTTCTTCCTCTCCGAGGGGCGGCGGCTCTACGGGCAGACGGTGCCGAGCGAGATGCCCGACAAGCAGCTCTTCACCTTCCGCGCCCCGGTCGGCGTGGCGGCGATCGTCACCGCGGGCAACTTCCCCGTCGCCGTGCCGAGCTGGTACCTGGTGCCGGCGCTCGTCGCCGGGAACGCCGTGGTCTGGAAGCCGGCGGAGTACGCGCCGGCGCTCGGCGACGCGCTGGGCCGGCTGTTCCTCGCGGGCGGCCTGCCGGCCGGAGTGCTGAACGTCGTCCACGCCGACGGCGGGCAGACCGGCGCGGGCCTCGAGGCGGCGCTCGACGCGGGCCTCGTCGACAAGGTCGGCTTCACCGGATCGACCGCGGTCGGCCGGCGGATCGGCGCGCTCTGCGGCCGCCACCTCCAGTCGCCGTGCCTCGAGCTCGGCGGGAAGAACCCGCTCGTCGTGATGCCGGACGCGGACCTCGACCTCGCGGTGGAGGGCGCGCTGTTCAGCGGCTTCGGCACCGCGGGCCAGCGCTGCACGTCGCTCGGGACCGCCATCGTCCACGCCGAGCTCCACGACGCGTTCCTCGAGCGCTTCGCGGCGGCGACCGAGGGCGCCGCGATCGGCGACCCGCGCGAGGACGTGCTCTACGGGCCGATGATCGGAGAGCGCTTCGCCGAGCGCTTCGCGGGTTGGCTCGACCTCGTCCGCCCCCATCACACGGTCCACGGGTCGAGCGGCACCGGGCGCATCACCGCGGCAAACCCGCGCGCGGGCTTCGTCGGCGGCGATCCGCAGGCGGGGCTCTACGTGCATCCGACGATCGTCGCCGGGGTCCGCGTCGACGACGAGCTCGCGAACACCGAGACGTTCGGGCCCTTGGTCGGCGTGGCCCGGTTCGAGGACTTCGACGAGGCGATCGAGCTCGCGAACGCCCACGGATACGGCCTCTCGGCGGCGATCTACACGTCCGAGCCGCGCGCCGCGTTCGAGTTCCGCCGCCGCGTCGGCGCGGGGATGGTGAGCGTCAACAACTCGACCTCCGGCGCCGAGGCCCACCTCCCGTTCGGCGGCAACGGGCGCTCGGGGAACGGCAGCCGCCAGTCGGGCATCTGGGTGCTCGACCAGTTCACCCGCTGGCAGGCGATGAACTGGGACTACGCGGGCCGGCTCCAGAAGGCCCAGATGGACACCGCGGCGCTCGAGCCCGAGCGGGGGTTCCGGCTGGACGGGTAGGGGCCTCCCCGGCGGACCGTGCGACCGCCGAGACCCCGCCGCCCCTACCCCCGCCCCAGCCGGTACCACCGCGGCGAGGTCGTCGGCGGCGGGGTGAGCGCGGCGCGGGCGACGAGCACCGTCGGCTCGGGGTCGGCGACCTGGCCGGCGAGCGCCGCGGCGAACGCCCCGCCCAGCCCGTCGACCGTCTCGGCCCGCACGCCGAAGCTCCCGGCGAGCGCTTCGAAGTCCGGCGCCACGAGATCCATCCCCGCCGGGTCCGCGCCCCGGCGGGCCTGGTCGTAGCGCAGCATCCCGTACCCGCCGTCGTCCACGACGACCGCGGTCAGCGGCAGGCGCTCCTGCGCGGCGGTCGCCAGCTCCCCGCAGGCGAAGAGGAACCCGCCGTCGCCCGAGACGGAGACCACCGGCCCGGAACCGCTCCCGGCCGCGGCCGCGCACGCCGCCCCGAGCGCCGCGGGGAAGGCGAACCCGAGGGTGCCCCAGCCCATCGGGTAGAGCATCCGCCGCGGCGCGGCCGGCCGGCGGAAGCCGGCGAGCCAGTAGCCCGGGATGCACATGTCGGCGAGCACCACGGCGTCGTCGGGAACCGCGGCGGCGAACGCGTCGAGGAACGCCACCTCGGCCGACTGCTCGCCGGCCAGGCGCGCGCGCGCCGCGACGCGCGCGCCCGCGAGGCGGGCGCCCACCCGGGCGACCCGCTCCGCGTGGGCCTCCGCATCCGCCGGCGGCCCGAGGCGGGCGACGAGATCGGCGCAGCCGACCCGCGCGTCGGCCCGCAGCACGACGTCGGGGGGCCAGGCCTTCGCCGCGTCCTCGGCGTCGACGTTCACCGCGACGAGGCGCTCCGGGCGCGGCATGGCCCAGTTCTGGGTGCTCGTGCCGTCGAGGTCGGAGCCGACGGCGAGCACGAGATCCGCCTCGTCCCACAGCGCGCCGCACTCCGGCACGTGCGGCGGGAGCCCGGCGTCGAGCGGGTGTCCGGGCGCCAGCAGCCCGCGGCCGAGGAACGTGGTCACGACCGGGGCCGCGAGCCGCTCGGCGAGCGCGGCGAGCGCCGCTCCCGCATCCGCGGCCACCGCGCCGCCGCCGGCCCAGACGAGCGGGCGGCGGGCCGCCGCGAGCAACTCGCCCGCCAGGCCGGCCGCGACCTCGTCTCCCACCGCCCCCGGCGCCGGCCGGGCGGGCCCGCCCGCGGGCGGGCCCGCCCGGGGCCCGCCCGCGGGCGGCGAGTCGCCGTCCAGGAGGTCGGTCGGCACCTGGAGGTAGACCGGGCGCCGAGGCGCCGAGAGCGCCAGCGCGGCCGCCCGAGCCGCGGCGGGGCCGACGTCGCCCGCCCGCCCCGCGGCCAGCGCCGCCTTCACCACCGGGCCGAACATCCCGGGCTGGTCGACGCACTCGTGCAGCACCCCGCGATGCACGCCGGGCCGACGCAGCGCGGCCGGGATGTCGGTGGCGATCACGAGGACCGGCGAGCCTGCGGCCCAGGCCTCACCGGTCGCGCCGAGCGTGTTCGCCGCTCCGGGCCCGGTGGTGACGAGCGCGACGCCGAGCCGGCCGGTCGCGCGCGCGTACCCGTCGGCGGCGTAGACCGCGGCCTGCTCGTGGCGCACGCCGACGAGCCGGATCGGCGAGGAGACCAGGGCGTTCCAGGCCGCGAGGTTGTGGACGCCCGGCAGGCCGAACACGACCTCGACGCCCGCGGCGGCGAGCGCTTCGACGAGCCGCTCCGCGCCCGTCGCGGCGCGGTCGCTCACGCCGCGTGCTCGGCCGGCAGCTCGCGCGGCCGCCGCGCCATCACGGCCGTGCGCAGGTCGCGCACCTCCCGGTCCTCCCCGAGCGCGAGGGCGCGCTCGCACGCCGCCAGGCAGTCCGCCGTGCGGTCGGTCCGGGCCAGCGCGTGGGCGTAGCGGCTCCAGGCCGCCGGCGCCTCGGGCGCGAGGCGTGTCGCCGCCTCGCACGCCGACACCTCGGCGCCGAGATCCCCCGCGAGCTGATGGGCCAGCGCGAGGTCGAGCAGCCCCTCGAGGCTCGGGCCGACGAGGCGGGCGCGCTCCAGGGCGGCGAGCGCGCCGGTCCGGTCGCCCACGCGCAGGCGCAGGCGGCCCAGCCGCTCCCACGCCGCGGCGTCGGCGGGGGCCCGCTCCGCCACCCGCGCGGCGGAGTCGATCGCCTGGCTGAAGGCGCCCATGTCCTCGTAGATCCGCGACGCGTAGCGGTGCGGCGCCGGCCGGCCGCCCTCCACGCGCGCCCAGTCCCGGGCCGCCCGCGCCGCCGCCGGCAGGTTGCGCGACTGCCAGAAGGCGACGGTCAGCAGGCGCAGGACCACCGGGTTCCGGGGGTCGGCGTCGCGCGCGTAGACCAGCCGCTGCGCGGCCAGCGCCGCGTCGCCCTCCGCGAGCGCGTGCTGGGCCGCCGTCATGAAGCGCTCGACCCGCTCGGCCGCGGGGTCCGGGGTGGAGAAGTCGACGAACTGCAGCGAGCCGGCCGGCACGGTGCGGATGCCGACTCCGAAGACGATCCGCGCCCACTGCTGCACGTCCTCCCCGTCGCCGGAGAAGTAGATCCCGGCGACGCTGCCCACGCCCCACTCCGGGTAGCTGCGACAGCGGGCGTAGCGGTGCACGACGGAGTGGTCGGGCACGCGGGCGCCGAACGGATCGTGGCGCCGGCGGTCCTGGGCGGCGGCCGCCGCGCGCTGCTCGGCCTCGTAGGCCCGTCGACCCGCCTCCGCGCGGGCCTCGCGCGCCGCCGCGGCCGACACCTTGACCGCGTTGCGGCTGACCCGCCCGCCCCGCGACTGCTCGGCCAGCCGCTCGAGCTGGTCCGCCGCGCGGTTGATCGCCTGGAGATGGCGCTCGTGCTCGGCCTGCTTCCCCGGCGGCGCGATGTCGGGATGCCAGCGCTTCGCCATGCGGCGTCGCGCGAGCTGGACCCCCCGCTTGTCGAACGGCGCCTCGAGCTCGAGGAGGAGCAGGGCCTGCTCGAGATCGAGGATCGTGGTCGCGGACATGAACCCGCAACGGTAGCGAGGCGAGGGAGCCGCGGCGAGGGCCGCGGACGCACCGTCGCGCTCTATCCTCAGCCGCGCGATGAGCGCCGCCTACATCTACACGATGCACCACCTCACGAAGGTCTACCCGCCGGATCGCGAGGTGCTCAAGGACGTCACGCTCGCCTTCCTGCCGGGGGCGAAGATCGGGGTGCTCGGCTACAACGGCGCGGGCAAGTCGACGGTGCTGCGGATCATGGCGGGGGTCGAGACCGATTTCCGGGGCGACGCGCGGCTGGCCGAGGGCGCGACGGTCGGGCTGCTCGAGCAGGAGCCCGTCCTCGACCCCGCCAGGGACGTCCGCGGCAACGTCGAGGCGGGCGTGGCCGAGGTGCGCGCGCTGCTCGACCGCTTCAACGCGCTCGCCGCCGACTACTCCGAGGAGAGCGCCGACGAGTTCGCGCGCCTGCAGGAGCGCATCGACGCGGCCGACGCGTGGAACCTCGAGACCACGCTCGACATCGCCATGGACGCGCTGCGCCTGCCGCCCGGCGACGCCGACGTCACGACGCTCTCGGGCGGGGAGCGCCGCCGGGTGGCGCTCTGCCGCCTGCTCCTGGGCCAGCCCGACCTGCTGCTGCTCGACGAGCCGACGAACCACCTCGACGCCGAGTCCGTCGCCTGGCTCGAGCGCCACCTCGCGGAGTACCCGGGGACCGTCGTCGCGGTGACGCACGACCGCTACTTCCTCGACAACGTCGCCGGCTGGATCCTCGAGCTCGACCGCGGCCGCGGCATCCCCTACGAGGGCAACTACTCCGGCTGGCTCGAGCAGAAGCAGCGGCGCCTCGAGCAGGAGGAGCGCCAGGAGTCGGCGCGCCGGCGCACGATCGCCCAGGAGCTCGAGTGGGTCCGCATGAACGCGAGCGCCCGACGGGCCAAGCCGAAGGCCCGCCTGAACCGCTACGAGGCGCTGCTCGCCGAGGACCGCAACGTCGACCTCGGCTCCGTCCAGATCCACGTCCCGGCCGGGCCGCGGCTCGGCGACGTCGTCGTGGAGGCCGAGCACGTGCGCAAGGGCTTCGGCGAGCGCCTGCTGATCGAGGACCTCTCCTTCTCGCTCCCGCGCGGCGGCATCGTCGGGGTCATCGGCCCCAACGGCGCCGGCAAGACGACGCTCTTCCGGATGATCACCGGCGAGGAGCAGCCGGACGAGGGCGCGCTGCGCCTCGGCGACACCGTCGAGCTCGCCTACGTGGACCAGAACCGCGACGCCCTGGACCCCGAGAAGACCGTCTGGGAGGAGATCTCCGGGGGCGAGGACCAGATCCTCGTCGGCGACCGCAAGGTCGCCTCGCGGGCCTACGTCGGCGGCTTCAACTTCAAGGGATCCGATCAGCAGGCGAAGGTCGGGAACCTCTCGGGCGGCGAGCGCAACCGCGTGCACCTGGCCAAGCTGCTGCGCCGCGGCGGCAACCTGCTCCTGCTCGACGAGCCGACGAACGACCTCGACGTCGACACGCTGCGCGCGCTCGAGGAGGCGCTGCTCGCCTTCGCCGGGTGCGCGGTGGTGATCTCCCACGACCGCTGGTTCCTCGACCGGATCGCGACCCACGTGCTGGCCTTCGAGGGCGACTCGCAGGTGACGTGGTTCGAGGGGAACTTCGAGGCCTACGAGGCCTGGCGACACGAGCGGCTCGGCGAGGAGGCCGACCGCCCCCACCGCATCACGTACAAGCGGCTCGTTCGGGGCTGAGCGGCCTCACGACCCGGTTCCCGGCGCCGGGGAAGGGGTGGCGCACACCGCTCACGCCCGTGCGGCGATGAGCGGCGCGAGCCCGCCCGCGCCGGCGGCGACCCCGTCGGCGCCGCCCAGGTCCTCCGTCGCGTAGGGACCCGTGGCGACGGCGAGCACGCCGACCCCGTCGGCACGGGCGCACGCGATGTCGCGCGGCGTGTCCCCGACGATCAGCGTGCGCTCGCGGGGCCACGGGGCCGCGGCCCCGCCCGCGCGGGCCCGCGCGAGGGCCGGGAGCTCCGAGCGGTCCTCGGCGTCCGAGCCGAACCCGCCGACGCCGGGCGCGAAGAAGCCGCCGATCCCCGCCCGCTCGAGCTTGATGCGGGCGATCGGCTCGAAGTTGCCGGTGACGAGGCCGAGGCGCACGTCCTCGCGACGGCGCAGGTCGGCGAGCAGCTCGAAGACGTCGGGCAGCACCGCCGCCGAGAGGTCGTCCTCCACGATCCGCGCGTAGGTCGCGCAGGCGATCTCCCGCACGTCGTCCATCCGCTCGTCGATCCGCTCGGCGGCGACCCCGTGGGCCAGCGCGAGGCGGCGCACGATCTCGAGGTCCGTGCGCCCGGCGGGCTCGGCGCGGCCCACGTCGGCGCCGCGCACCCCGTGGACCTCGCCCAGCGCCCCCTCGATGGCCCGCCGGTGGGCCGCCCCCGCCCGGCGCAGCAGCGTGCCGTCGATGTCGAAGAGCAGGAGCAGCGGCGGCCGGGGGCCGGCGCTCACCGCTCGAAGGAGACGCCGGGCTCGAGCCGCCGGGCGTAGGCGGCGATGAGCCTGGCGCACGCCTCGACGTCGGCGAGGTCGACGAGCTCCACCGGCGAGTGCATGTAGCGCAGCGGGATCGAGACGAGCCCGGTCGGGACCCCGGCGCGGCTGAGGTGGATCGCGTCCGCGTCGGTGCCGGTGCTTCGCGCCGAGGACTCGATGACGTACGGGATGTCCTCCGCCTCCGCCGCCGCGATCAGCCCCTCGGTCACGCCCGGATGGAGCGTGGACCCGCGGGTGATGACCGCGCCCGAGCCGAGGCCGTGCCTGGTCAGCTCGCCGAGCTCGATGCCGGGCTGGTCGGTGGCGAAGGTCACGTCGACGGCGATCGCCACGTCGGGACGCAGCGAGAAGGCCGTCGTCCGCGACCCGCCGAAGGTGATCTCCTCCTGCACCGCGGCGACGGCCGCGACCTCGCCCGGGGCGCCGCCGGACTCGGCGACGAGCCGGGCCGCCTCGTAGGCCACGTAGCAGCCGAGGCGGTTGTCCATCGAGCGGGAGGCCAGGCGCCCGCCGCGCAGCTCGACCGGGTCGCCGGCGATCACCGCCACGTCGCCGATCCGGACCAGCCCGCGCGCCTCCTCGCCGTCCTTCGCCCCGACGTCGATGTGGAGGTCCTTGACCTTCGGGACCTGCTTGCGGTCCTCGTCCTTCATCAGGTGGATCGGCTTCTTGCCGATCACCCCGGGCAGCGGGCCGTCCTGCGTCGCGATGACGACGCGCTGGCCGACGAGCACGATCGGGTCCCAGCCGCCGACGCCGGCGAAGCGGAGGAAGCCCTCGTCGTCGACGTGGGAGACGATCAGGCCGATCTCGTCGATGTGCCCGACGATCGCGAGCAGCGGCCCGCCGGCGGTGCCGGGTACGCGCGCGACGGAGGAGCCCATGACGTCGCCGGCGACCTCGGCGAACTCGCCCGCCGCCGCGCGGAACACGCTGCTGGCGCGCCCCTCGTAGCCGGAGGGGCCGGGAGCGGTGATGAGGGCGCGCAGGACGTCGGGGGCGGACACGGCCGCGGAAGACTATCGTCGGCCGGATGGCGCCCGCCTTCGCCGACCTCGCGCCCGTCGCGGCGCTCGCCGGGCGCCAGGGCGGCCTGCTCGAGGGGCCGCGGCCGCTCGCCGACGGCTCGCTGCTCTTCTCCGACGTGACCAACGGGGGCGTCCACCGCGTCACCGCGGACGGGACGCTGGAGACGCTGCTCGAGCGCCGCCGCGGGATCGGCGGCCTCGTCCCGCACGCCGACGGCGGGGTCGTCGTCACCGGCCGCGACGTCCGCCACATCCGTCCGGGCCACGAGGACCGCGTGCTGCTCGGGGAGGTCGACGGGGTCGGCGGCTTCAACGACCTCGCGACGCTGCCCGACGGTCGCGTGCTCGTCGGCGCGCTGCGCTTCCGCCCGATGGCCGGGGAGGACCCGGTGCCGGGCGAGGTCGGCCACCTCGACGCCGCGGGCGAGGCCGGGATCCTGTGCGGCGGGATCCTCTGGCCCAACGGCATCGGCCACAGCCCCGACGGCGCGACGGTCTACGTCAACGACTTCGCGACCGGCGTCGTCCACGCCGTCCCGGCCGCCGGCGGGGAGCCGGCCGCGTTCGCCCGCGCCCCGCGCGGCTCGGCCGACGGCCTGGCGGTGGACGTCGAGGGCGGGGTGTGGATCGCCCTCGGCACGGGCGCCGGCGTCGCGCGCTTCACGCCCGGAGGGGCGCTCGACGGGATCGTCGAGGTGCCGGCCGGCTTCGTCAGCAGCCTGGCCTTCGGCGGTCCGGACGGCCACGAGGTGGCGATCACCACCGGCGAGGGCGTGCTCTTCCGCGGCCGCTCGGAGCTCGCCGGGCTGCCGGTCGCGCCGGCGAGCATCTGACGCTCGACGCGACTACCGCGCCAGCAGCCCGCGCAGCACGAACGGGAGGATCCCGCCGTGGCGGTAGTAGCGCTGCTCCTTCGGCGTGTCGATCCGCACCGTGACGCCGAACTCGCGCTCGTCGGCGCGCACCGTCACCTCGCGCGGAACCTCCGCCACCCCGGCGAGCTCCGGGATCGAGAACGTCTCGTGCCCGGTGAGCCCGAGCGAGTCCGCGCTCTCCCCGGCGCGGAACTGGAGCGGCAGGACGCCCATCCCGACGAGGTTCGAGCGGTGGATGCGCTCGAAGCTCTCCGCGATCACCGCCCGGACCCCGAGCAGGCTCGTTCCCTTCGCCGCCCAGTCGCGCGACGAGCCCGAGCCGTACTCGCGGCCCGCGAGCACGACGAGCGGCACGCCCTCCGCCTGGTAGCGCATCGCCGCGTCGTAGATCGGCATCGGCTCGCCGCCGGGGAGGTGGAGCGTCACGCCCCCCTCGGTGCCGGGAGCGAGACGGTTGCGCAGCCGGATGTTCGCGAACGTCCCGCGCATCATCACCTCGTGGTTCCCGCGGCGCGAGCCGTAGGAGTTGAAGTCCTTCGGCGCGACGCCGTGCTCCTGCAGGTAGCGGCCGGCCGGCCCGTCGCGCTTGATCGCCCCGGCCGGCGAGATGTGGTCGGTGGTCACGCTGTCGCCGAGCACCGCGAGGACGCGGGCCCCCTCGAGCGCGGCGACCGGCGCCGGCTCGCGCGGCAGGTCCGCGAAGAACGGCGGCAGGCGGACGTAGGTCGAGTCCCGCTCCCAGGCGAAGGTGTCGCCCGTCGGCACCTCGAGCCCCGTCCAGCGCTCGTCGCCGTCGAACACCTCGCCGTAGCTGCGGCGGAACATGTCCGACCGCACGGCGTCCTCGACGGTCCGCGCGATCTCCTCGGTCGAGGGCCAGACGTCGGCGAGGTAGACCGGCTCGCCGCGCTCGTCGAGGCCGAGCGGCTCGTCGTAGAGGTCGACGTCGAGGCTCCCGGCCAGCGCGTAGGCGACGACGAGCGGCGGGGAGGCGAGGTAGTTCATCTTCACGTCCGGGTTGATCCGGCCCTCGAAGTTCCGGTTGCCCGAGAGCACCGAGCAGACGGCGAGGTCGCCCGAGCGGACGCCCGCGGCCACCTCCTCGGGCAGCGGCCCCGAGTTCCCGATGCACGTCGTGCAGCCGTAGCCGACGAGGTGGAACCCGAGCGCCTCGAGGGGCTCGGTGAGCCCGGCGCGATCGAGGTACTCGGTCACGACCTTCGAGCCGGGGGCGAGCGAGGTCTTGACCCACGGCTTCACGCTCAGGCCCCGCCGGACGGCGTTGCGCGCGAGCAGCCCGGCTCCGAGCATCACCGAGGGGTTCGAGGTGTTCGTGCACGAGGTGATCGCGGCGATCACGACGTGCCCGTGGTCGAGCGCCGCCTCCTCGCCGGAGGCGAGCCGGACCGGGACCCGCGCGCTGCGCCGCTCGGCGACCTGGACGCCGCCGGTGCCCGACCCCGACGGCGCGCCGTCGGCCGGGCGCGCGCCGTCGCCGTTCGAGGGGTCCTGGGCGGCGGTCGGGTCGCTGGCGGGAAACGTGTCCTCGATCGCGTCGTCCTCGCGGTCGTCCTCGGGCAGGAAGCCCTCGAGCGCGAGGCGGAACGACGCCTTCGCCTCGGTCAGCGCGACCCGGTCCTGCGGCCGGCGCGGCCCGGCGATGCTCGGCACGACCGTCGAGAGGTCGAGCTCGAGCCCGTCCGAGTAGGCCGGCGTCTCGGTGTCGGCGTCGTGGAAGAGGCCCTGCGCCCGCGCGTAGGCCTCGACGAGCTCGATCTGGGCCGCGGGGCGGCCGGAGAACTCGAGGTAGCGCAGCGTCTCGGCGTCGATCGGGAAGCAGGCGCAGGTCGAGCCGAACTCCGGCGACATGTTCCCGATCGTCGCCCGGTCGGCGAGCGGCAGCCGGGCCAGGCCGCCGCCGTGGAACTCGACGAACTTCCCGACCACGCCGCGCTCGCGCAGCATCTGGGTGACCGTCAGGACGAGGTCGGTGGCCGTGGCGCCCTCCGGCAGCGCGCCCTCGAGGCGGAAGCCGACGACCTGCGGGATGAGCATCGACATCGGCTGGCCGAGCATCGCCGCCTCGGCCTCGATCCCGCCGACGCCCCAGCCGAGCACGCCGAGCCCGTTGATCATCGTCGTGTGGGAGTCGGTGCCGACGAGCGTGTCGGGGTAGGCCTGCGCCGGCCCGCCGTCGCGGCCGTCCGCCACGAAGACGACCCGGGCGAGGTACTCGAGGTTGACCTGGTGCACGATGCCGGTGTCGGGCGGGACGACCTTGAAGCCGTCGAAGGCCTCCTGCCCCCAGCGCAGGAAGGCGTAGCGCTCCTGGTTGCGCTCGAACTCGAGCTCGGCGTTGCGGGCGAAGGCGGCGCGGGTGCCGTAGGCGTCCACCTGCACCGAGTGGTCGATGACGAGCTCGGCCGGCACCAGCGGGTTGATCCGGCCCGGGTCGCCCCCCATCGCGCCCATCGCGTCGCGCAGCGCGGCGAGGTCGACGACGGCCGGCACGCCCGTGAAGTCCTGCATGACCACCCGCGCCGGCGTGAAGGCGATCTCGCTCGCCGGCTCGGCCTTCGCGTCCCACGTGGCGAGCGCCTCGACGTCGGCGGCGCGGACCGCCTCCCCGTCCTCGTTGCGCAGGAGGTTCTCGAGCAGGATCTTCAGCGTGAAGGGCAGCCGTGCGACGTCGTAGCGCGCCTGGAGCGCGTCGAGGCGGAAGATCTCGAGCTCCCGGCCGCCGACCTCGAGCGTGGCGCGGGCGTCGAAGCTGTTCGCGGGCATGCGGTGCGGTCTCCTTGGACGGGGCGGGGCCCGGCGCGGGCCCGCGCTCCATCTTCGCATCCGCCGGGCCGCGGCCCGAGGCGGCGGGCGTCAGGCGATGCGGGCGCGCAGGACCGAGTCGCCCGAGTGCGCGGGGCCGGCGCCGGCGTGCTGCAGGGAGACGTCGAGGAAGCGGTAGGCGGACGTCGGCACCGGCGCCTGGAAGCGCACGTCCGCGCGCCCGGAGCCCGTGACCCGGAAGGTGCCGACCGGGACCATCCTCCCCGGCCCGTCGAGGAGCCAGAGCTCGTAGTAGTCGCCGGCGCGCGTGGGGCGCAGGCCGGCGGCGACGATCTCCATGCGCTGGTCGGGGCCGGTGGTCATCCGCACCTCGCCGCGGGCCCCGGGCTGGCTCAGGGCGCCCAGGCTCGCCGACGCGCCGGTGACCGGGCCGGCACCGTCGCGCCCGCCGGAGAGCGCGACGCCGAGGCCGGCGCCGCCCGCGAGGAGGGCGGCGCCGGCCGCGAGCGCGACCGCCGGCCGCAGGACGAGGCGGCGGCGGAGCAGGTCGCGGAGACCCTCGCCCCGCGGGCGGCGCGCGCGGGGCGCCCGCTCGCGGCGCCCGGCCGGTGTCCGCAGCGGCGGGGGATCCGCCGGCGCCCAGGCCTCGTCGGGCAGCGCGTCCAGGGTGGCCACGACGGGCCGCAGCCGCTCGACCTCCGCCCGGAACGCCGGGTCGGCCGCGGCGAGGTGCTCGGCGGCGGCGCGCTCGGCGGGCGGCAGCTCGCCGAGCAGGTAGTCCACGGGCGAGACGGGCCAACGGCTCATGCCGGCAGCGCCTCCTCGGCGTCGATGAGCTCGCGCAGGCGCCCGAGCGCGGCGACCATCCGCATCTTCACGGTGCCGAGCGGGATGTCCGTGCGCTCGGCGATCTCGCGCTGGGAGAGGCCGGCGTAGAAGCGCAGGCGCAGCAGGTCGGCCTCCTCGCGCGGGATGCGCGAGAGCAGGTGCGCGACCCGCCAGCGCTCGACGAGCGCGTCGGCCGGCGCGGTCACGCCGCCGTCCGCGAGCTCGGCGGAGGTCGAAGGATCGCGCGGCTCGGGAACGCGCCGGCGGAGGTGGTCGATGGCACGGCTGCGGGCGATGGTCATGAGGAAGGAGAGGATCGAGCTGCGTTCGGGGTCGTACGCCGGTCCTCGCCTCCACAGTTCGGTGAAGACCTGCTGCTGGATGTCTTCTGCGGCGCCGTGATCCCCCACGGCCTGGCGCAGGTAGCCGAAGACGGCGCGCCCGAACTCCTCGTAGGCGGTCTCGAGCGCGCGCGGGTCCTGCGCGCGCAGCCCCGCGGCCATCCGTCGCTCCGGGCGCGAAGGCCGGCGCAGGGGCGCCGGCGCGGGCGCCGGCTTCGGGCCGAGGCGAGCGGAGGGCGACGGTGCCGTGGACTCCATTCCCCGGGGGTACGGACGACGAACCTGGCGCGGATGGATTCTCCCGGCCGCGGCCGGACGGCGGACGGTGCCCGGCCGCGCTGAACCGCGAGCCGGCGACGCCGCGTATCCCTTCCCGTGGAATCCGTCTGGGACTACCCCCGCCCGCCGGCGCTCGAGCCCTGCCGCCGCCGCGTGCGGGTCGAGCTCGGCGGACGGCTGATCGCCGACTCCCGCGCGGCGCTGCGCGTGCTGGAGACGAGCCATCCGCCGACGATCTACGTGCCGCCCGGCGACGTCGATCCCGGCTGCCTCGCGAGCGCCGCGGGCCGCTCGTTCTGCGAGTGGAAGGGGCGGGCGCGCTACTTCGACGTCGTCGCCGGCGACCGGCGGGCGCCGGTCGCCGCGTGGTCCTATCCCGACCCGGCCGCGCGGTACGCCGCGCTGAAGGACCACGTCGCGTTCTACCCGGGCCGCATGGAGCGCTGCCGCCTCGACGACGAGGTCGTCCGCGCGCAGCCGGGCGACTTCTACGGCGGGTGGATCACCGACGACATCGCCGGGCCGATCAAGGGCGGCCCGGGCACGCTCGCCTGGTAGCGCGGCCCGCGGGGGAGCGCCAGCGGCCGGCCGCCACGACCCGGCGCGCCGGGCGGCGCGCGCTGTTAGCCTCGCCCGCCGTGAACGACCAGCGCGCGCGATCCGACGACGACGCCGATGCCACCGCGATCCCCGGCGGCCTCACGCGGCGGACGCTGATCGGCGCCGCGGCGGCCGGCGCGGCCGCGGCCGCGCTCCCCGCGGGCGCCGCGGCGGCCCCGCGCCGGCGCTCCGCGCCGCGCCGCGGCGGTCGCGCCGACGTCATCGTGGTGGGGGCCGGGCTCGCCGGGCTCACCGCCGCGCGCGACCTCGCCCGCCGCGGCCGCTCGGTCATCGTGCTCGAGGGCCGCGACCGCGTCGGGGGCCGCACGCGCAACGAGTCGATCGGCGGGGGCGACGTGCTCGAGGTCGGCGGCCAGTGGGTCGGCCCGGGCCAGGACCGCGTCCTCGCCCTCGCGCGCTCGGTCGGCGTGAAGACGTTCAAGTCGTACTTCACGGGCACCCAGACCTTCGAGTACCAGGGGAAGCGCACCGAGTTCACCGGGCTCATCCCGCCGCTGCCGGAGCCCGACGCGACGGAGTTCGTCCAGAAGCTCGTCGAGCTCGAGACCCTGGCCAAGCAGGTGCCGGCGAACGCGCCGTGGACGGCCGCGCGGGCGCGCGAGTGGGACGCGATGACCGTCGAGACCTGGAAGCAGCAGAACCTCCGCCACGACGGCGGCAAGTTCCTCATCGACCTCACCGTGCAGTCGATCTACGCGTGCGAGCCGCGCGACGTCTCCTTCCTCCACTTCCTCTTCTACGGCAACGCCGGCGGGGGCTTCACGTACCTGGCGAGCACGCCCGGCGGCGCGCAGGACAGCCGCTTCGTCGGCGGCTCGCAACTCATCTCCCAGCGGGTCGCGCGCGCGCTCGGCCGCCGCGTCCGCCTCGGGGCGCCGGTCCACGCGATCCACCGCCGCGGGTCCCGCGTCCTCGTCGAGAGCGACGCCGGCACCTTCACCGGCCGCCGGGTCGTCGTCGCGCTGCCGCCGACGCTCGCGGGCCGCCTCGACTACGACCCGATCCTGCCCGCGCTGCGCGACCAGCTCACCCAGCGCACGCCGGCGGGCTCGATCATCAAGGTCGAGGCGACGTACCCCACCCCCTTCTGGCGGAAGGCCGGCCGCAGCGGCTACACGAACTCCGACGTGCGGCCGATCGGCGTCACCTGGGACAACTCGCCGCCGAGCGGGAAGCAGGGCGCGCTGATCAGCTTCATCTGCGGTTCCGACGCCCGCCGGTACGCCGGGGCGCCGGTCGCGGCGCGGCGCAGGCTGGCGCTCGACGGCTTCGCCCGGCTGTTCGGGCCGCAGGCCGCGAAGCCGACCCGCTACATCGAGGGCAACTGGTCGGCCGAGCGCTTCACGCGCGGCTGCTACGGCGCCATCCTGCCGCCCGGCGTGTGGACGGAGTACGGGCCCGCGCTGCGGCCGGCGGTCGGGCCGATCCACTGGGCCGGGGCGGAGTACGCGACGAAGAACCCGGGCTACATGGACGGCGCCGTGCGCTCCGGCGAGGCCGCCGCGCGGGCGGTGCTCGCCGCGCGCTGAGCGCGGTCCTCGCCGGCGGGCGAGACGGCCTCGCCGCGCCGCTCGGGCAGCGCGCACGCCGCCGCGGAGAACCCCTGCGGCTCGATGCCGACGGCGTCGTTGAAGCGCGCGCGGTAGTTCTCCAGCGCGACGAGCGACGTGAGCTCGACGATCTGGCGCTCGTCGAACCGGTCGCGCAGCGCGGCGAACATCTCGTCGTCCACCTCCGGCGGCGTTCGCGACATCGCCTCGGCGTAGTCGAGGACGAGCCGCTGCTCGTCGTCGAAGGCGTCGCTCTCGCGATGGCCCGCGAGCTCGAGGATCTGGCGCTCGCTCGCCCCGCCGGCCCGGGCCACCGCCGAGCCGAGGTCGAGGCACCACGCGCACCCGACGACCGAGGCGACCTTGAGCGTCGCGAGGTCCTTGAGGAGCGGGGCGACGGTCCCGGCGCGGTCGGTGTACCACTCGAAGGCCGCGTAGCCGGTGAAGACCTGCGGGTGATGGGCCGTCACCCCCATCGACGCGGGGACCTGCCCGAGCCGGCGGCCGGAGAGGCGGAGGCCGAGGCGCACGAGCGGGCCGCCGGAGCCCGGGGGGACGGGGGCGAGACGGGTCATGGCGTGCCCTGCTCCTCGGCGGGGCGGGCGGGGCGGCGGGCGGCCCACAGCAGCGCGAGCGGCAGCACGACGACGAGCACGAGACCGGCGTTGCTGACGACGTCGTCGGCGAGCGGCAGGCGCCCGGTCTCCGTCAGGTGGTAGATCGCGTGCGGCAGGCCGGCGACGAAGGCGACGACGAGCGCGGCCTCGACGAGCGAGCGCGTCATCCGGATCGCGGCGAGCAGCAGGAGCACGGCGAGGGCGAGGTTCAGCGCGCCGACGTCCCGGACGAGGTGCTCGTCGTAGGGCCCCAGCGCGGCGACCCACCCCGTTCCGGTGCCGGGGAACGCGGCGTGGAAGCCCTTCGGGGCGGCGAGCGCCCAGACGCCGATGACCGCCGGCACCGCGGCCAGGGCGACGAGACCCGCGCGGACGAGCCCGGCGTGGCCGACGGCGTCGGAGCGGCCCCCGGCGCCGCCGTCGCGGGTGACGCCGGGACCGGTGCCGGCCGAGCCCCGGGCGGAGGACGAGAGCGCGCTCATGCCGCGCAGCCTAGCCCGCCGCTGGATCGTCTGTAAGGTCCACTTCATGGCCGCCGAGATGGACCAGTTGGGTCCCGAGCTGCTCGTCGGGCTCGAGCGCGGCCGCGGCCGGCCGCTGCGCGCCGCGCTGGAGCGGGAGCTGCGCGCGGCGATCCACGACGGGCGGCTGCACGCCGGCACCGCGCTGCCCTCGACCCGCGCGCTTGCCGGGGAGCTGGGCGTCTCGCGCGGCGTCGTCGTCGAGGCCTACGCACAGCTCGCGGCCGAGGGGTACCTCGTCACCCGCCCCGGAGCCCCGGCCCGCGTCGCCGCCGTGCGCGCGACCGCCGACGACGAGGACCGCCCGTGGGACGCCTGGCCTCCGGTCCGCCACGACCTCCGCCCGGGCCGTCCCGACCTCGCCTCGTTCCCGCGGCGCGTCTGGCTCGCCGCGCTCCGCCGCACCCTCGCCGGCGCGCCGCTGTCGGCCTCGGGCTACGGCGACCCCCGCGGCGCGCCGGAGCTCCGCGGCGCGCTCGCCGCCTACCTCGGGCGGACCCGCGGCGTCGCCGCGGCGCCGAGCGGCGTCGTGGTCACCGCCGGCGTCCAGCAGGGGCTCGGCCTGCTCGCCCGGGCGCTCGCCGCGCGCGGCGTCCGGCGGATCGCCGTGGAGGAGCCGGGCTTCCCGATCCACCGGATGCTGCTCGGGCGCCACGGCCTCGAGCCCGTGCCGGTGCCCGTCGACGAGGACGGCGTCCGCGTCGAGACGCTGGCGGCGACCGGCGTCGGCGCCGCGCTGCTCACCCCCGCCCACCAGTTCCCGATGGGCGCCGTGCTGAGCGCGGAGCGGCGCACGGCGCTGCTCGCCTGGGCGGCCGCCACCGGCGCGGTGATCGTCGAGGACGACTACGACGGCGAGTACCGCTACGACCGCGCGCCGGTCGGCGCGCTCCAGGGCCTCGACCCCGAGCGCGTCGCGTACCTCGGGTCGGCGAGCAAGGCGCTGGCCCCCGCGCTGCGCCTCGGCTGGGTGATCGCCCCGGCGGCGCTGCGGCGCGCCGTGGCGGAGGAGAAGGCGTGGGCCGACGGCGGGTCGCCGGGCCTCGACCAGCTCGCGCTCGCCGACCTCATCCGCCGCGGCGAGATCGACCGCCACCTGCGGCGCATGCGGCGCGTCTATCGCGCGCGGCGCGACGCCCTCCTGGCCGCGGTCCGCGAGCACCTCCCCGCGGCGCGGGCGCTCGGGGTGCCCGCCGGCCTGCACCTCGCGCTCGCCCTGCCCGACGCGCGCGAGGAGACGGCCCTCGTCGCCGGCGCCGCGCGTCGCGGCGTCGGGATCCTCGCGATCCGCCGGCGCGCCCCGGGCGAGCGGCGCGGCCACACCGTCCTGCTCGCCGGGTACGCGAATCTGCCCGAGCCGTCGATCCCGGCGGCCGTGCGCGCGCTGGCCGCGGCCGTGGCCGGCGCCGCGCCGGGCGTGCCCGTCCCTACACCTCCGACTTGAGCGGCTGCTCCATCGCCGGGGTGTCGGGCACCTTGCGGTAGGGCTCGTCTCGCGCCTCCTCGTGGTAGGACGCTCTCGGCGTTCACGGCCCAGATGTCGTGCCCGGCGCCGTCGAGCGACGTTCTCCACCGCGCGCATGCGCGGTGAGCATCGAGTGGTCGGAGTTGTTGTAGCGGTGCAGCCCGTTGCGGCCGACCTGGATGAGGTTCGGCACCGTCGTCGAGCCACTCGCGGATCGTGTCCACGCGCTCGGAGTAGTCGGCGTCGTACATCGGGTAGGCCTTGTGCACGCGCACCACGAAGCCGCTGCTCGACCTTCGCGGCGTCGGCCAGGCCGAGCGCGGCGAGCTCGCGCTTGCCGAGCTCGACGAGGTCGTCGTCGGCCATCGTCCACAGCTCGTCGCCCTCGAAGCAGAAGTACTCGAGGCCGACGAGGCCTCTGCGTCTCGGGTCGGGCACCATCCACGGGCTCCAGGAGCGGAAGTTCTGGATGCGGCCGACCTGCACGTCGGGCTCGTGGATGTAGATCCAGTTGTCGGGGAAGAGGTCCTCGCCCTCGATGACGAGCGCCGACGGTGAGGAAGTCGCGGTAGCGCAGGCCCGCGCCGCGGCGCGAACGCTCGCGTCGGCCGGCGGGTCGGCGAGTCCCACCGTCGTGCGCAGCGGCAGCGAGGAGATCACGTGCGCTCGGCTCGATACGATCTCGCCGCCCGCGACGACCTGCTCCACCCGGCCGTCCTCGACCTTCAGCGAGGTCACCGGCGCGTTGAGCGATCACCTCGCCGCCGAGCTTCTCGATGTCGTTGGTCATCTTCTCCCACATCTGGCCGGGGCCGTAGCGGGGGTAGTTGAACTCGGAGATCAGCGACTTGACCTTGTTGCCCCGGTTGCCGAAGAAGGCCGCCTTCGCCGCCGAGAAGAACGACAGGCCCTTGATCCGCTGGGCCGCCCACTCGGCGCGGATCTCGGAGGTCGGGACGCCCCAGACCTTCTCGGTGTAGGACTTGAAGAAGAGGTTGAACAGGCGCTTGCCGAAGCGGTTGGAGACCCACTGCTCGAACGTGTCCTCCGGCCCCTTGGGCTTGACGGCGGCCCACAGGTAGGAGAGCCCGGCGCGGGTCAGCTCGACCGGGCCGAGCTTGCGGATCACGTCGGTGCCGTCGAGCGGGTAGTCGAGGAACTTCTTGTTCCAGTAGATGCGCGACTGGCGCGGGCGCTTGAGGAACTCGTCGCCCATGATCTCGTGCCAGAGGTCGTCGACCTCCCGGTTCTTGGTGAAGAAGCGGTGGCCGCCGAGGTCGAAGCGGTAGCCGTCGCGCACCTCGGTCCGGGCGATGCCGCCGACCTGCGAGGTGCTCTCAGCACGATCACCACCGGCTGGCCGCGCTTGGCGAGCACGTAGCCGGCGGTCAGGCCGGCGGGGCCGCCGCCGAGGACGAGCACGGGGTGCTCCTCGGAGATCGGGGGGTTCGGCTGGAACTCGGTCTGGCTCATGTGCGTTGGTCGCTCTCGGTCGCGGTCTCTCGTGCGGCTCGGGGCCCGCCCGCCTATCGCCTCTGGTACACGACGGCGCTGTTGCCGACCGTCGAGGAGTAGTTGTAGAACCGGGGGGCGGTGGCGGTGCGCGTGAAGCGCCGGTCGTCCTGCAGCAGCCGGCCCCACTGGGCGGAGCGGCGGCGGACGAGCCTCGTCCACGGCGCCTCCCAGTTCTCGATCCCGACCGTCAACGGGCGGATGAACAGAACCTTCTGGCCGCGTCTGAGACTACCAAGCAGGGGCTCCAGGGTTTCACGGGGCTTCGCCGCCTTGAGCTTGTTCACGACGTCCACCCAGTTCATCGCGCGCGGGTCCTTGGTGGCCCCGAGCGGCGTGGCGAAGCGCAGGCCCCCGGGCAGGTAGTACCAGTTGACCGGCACCTGCTCGGACTGCCCCACGATGACGAGGTCGCCGGGACGCAGGTCGGTGCGCAGCGACGCGGCGAGGTCCCGCACGTCGCTCTTGTTGCGCAGGCCGCTGTTGAGCTGGGGGTCGAGCGTGAGCAGGCAGACGACGACCGTCGCGGCGATCCCGATGCGCCCGGCGCGGGCGAGCCCGAAGGCGCCGAGCAGCAGGATCGGCCCGACGACCGCCGCGAAGTAGCGGACGACCCAGGCGGGGGTGAACTGCGAGAGCACCCAGGCGAAGACGAGCGTGAAGACCGGGATGACGATGAGGACGATCGCGGCCGTGCGCAGCCTGCGGCGGTCGAGCCTCGGCCCGCGGGCGCCCTCGCGGTCGTCCGCGTCCGCGCGGGCGGCAGCGGTCTCCTCCGCGTCCCCCGCCGGCGTGGCGCCCGGCGCGGAAGGTCCGCCACAGGCCGATGCCGGCGCCGATGAACAGCGCCGCGCCGACGCGGTCGCCGCCGAGCAGGCCGCGCGCGATCTGGACCGGGGCCCCGAGTCGCGGCGCGCGGCCCCAGGGCGCCCCGGTGTTCTGCAGCTGGTAGATCAGCGTCGGCACCCAGGGCAGGAAGAGCAGCGCGGCGGCGCCGAAGGCCAGCGCGGCGTCGATGAGGACCTGCCGTCGCTCGTCGCTCGCGCGCAGGACGGGGACGAGCGCCACCGCGCAGGCGATCCCGAAGAAGACCCCCCAGCCGTGCGTGTAGAGCATGAGCGCCTGCAGGAACGCGAAGGGGATGAGGTACGCGCGCCGGCGGAAGACGAAGGCGTGGAGGTAGCACGCGGTCGCGAGCAGCCCGAACAGGCCCATGAGCGCGTACATCCGCGTCTCCTGGCCGTAGGCGGTGAAGAACCAGTTGAACGCGCACAGCGAGGCGAGGATGACCCCGGCGCGGCGGCCGAACAGGCTCCAGCCCACCCACAGGCCGGCCGGGATCGCGCTCAGCGAGGCGAGCAGCGAGAGCGCGTGCGTCGCGGTCTCCGACCGCCCGGCGAGCCCCATCCAGAAGTGGAGCAGCACGTAGTAGAGCGGCGGGGAGCCGTCGGTGCGCAGCACGCCCGGGATGGCGGACAGGTCGTGCGAGGCGATGCCCACCGAGAGGCCCTCGTCCATCCAGAACGAGCCGCCGATCGCGCGGGTCCGCCACCACAGCGAGACGGCGAGCAGGAAGACCATGAACGCCGCGATCGCGAGCGGGCTGTCGGCGAGGCGGCGCAGGCCGACGCGCGTCGTCGGCGGGGCCTTGCGGGGGGCGGCGACCGTGGCCATGGCGCGGGCAGGATACCCCGGGACCCCTACGCTCCGGGGCGGGTCGGGGCGGGGCAGCGCTGGACCACGATCCACGGACCGGAGCGGGCGGCCTCGCGCAGCTCGGGCGGGAGCGGCGGCGGCGGGTCGAGCGGCGAGCGCCGCGAGGCGCGGGCCTGGAAGACCGTGCCGGTGGGCGCCGCGGCGAGGCCCACCCCGCGGATGTGGGTCTCGAGGTTCCAGGCCACCATCGGCACCTGGAACTTGCCGGTCCCGACCGGGCCGCAGGACACGACGCGGGCCCGGCCCCCGGCCGCCGCGATCGCGCCGGGCAGGGCGGTGCGGAGGTCCGCCTGGTAGTCGAGCGCCCGGCCGATGCGCTCGAAGTTGCGCACGCGCGAGTTGACGCCCCAGTGCCACACGCCGGCGACGACGACGACCGCGACGAGGCCGGCGGCGAGCGGGGCGAGGGTCGGGCGCACCCGCGCGGCGCCGCGTGCCGCGAGGTGCGCCACCGTGCCGAAGCCCACGCCGGCGATCACCGCGAAGAGGCTCGTGCCGAGCAGGACGTAGCGCGGGTTGCCGGAGTAGCCGGCCGCGGTCATCCCGGCGACGAGCAGGATCCAGGCGCTCGCCCCGGCGACGATCCCGATCGGCGCCCAGCGCCGCCGGGTGAGCAGTGCCCAGGCGGAGGCGAGCACCCCGAGGATCGCGCCGGTCTTGAGCGGACCGGCGAGCACCGGGCGGGCGTCGCGCAGCACCTCGAGGAACGGGTTGTCGGCGAACGCCGGCGAGTTCGGGTTCGGCTTCGCGGCGCGGTCCGCGGCGCGGTTGAAGTTGCCCGAGCCCCAGTACTCCGGCAGGAACCAGAGCGCGGGGACGAGCAGGCCGAGGATCACGAGCAGGCGGCGCTGCTCGGGGTCGCGGAACCAGAGCCAGAGCCCGTAGAGGCCGAGGAAGGGCCACGTCTCCGGCCGCAGCAGCGCGGCGAGGAAGCCGAGCACGAGCGCCTGGCGGCGGTTGCCGTCGAGGTGCCGCTCGATCGCCCACAGGACGAGGGCGATGAGCAGGCCCTCCGAGTTGGCGAGCGCGACCGCGCGGAGGAAGTCGGTCTGGGTCAGGACGCCGGCGGCGGCGACGACGCCGGCCAGCCACCCCGCGATCCCCCACCGGCCGCCGGGCGCGCCGCCGACCTGCGCGGTCAGGCGCGCGGCGAGGCGGAAGGCCATGAAGAGCGCCATGAAGCCGCCGGCGCGGGCGACGACGATCCACAGGTCGGGCGCCACGCTGCCGAAGAGCGAGAACACGGTCGTGAACAGCACCGGCAGCGGCTTCCACGACGGGCCGCCGGTGGTGACGAGGTCGAGGTGCGCGACCTCGCGGCCCCAGATGATCCACGACCACGGGTCGTAGGTGGGCGTCGAGGGCAGCAGGAGCGAGAGCGCGCCGAGTCCCACGGCCGCGAGCGCGAGGAGGGTGTAGACGCGCGCCGGCGTCCCGGGGAGCGAGATCGTCCGGCGGTACGCGCCGTGCCGGGGGCGCGACCGCCGGCTCAGGGCGGGACGCCGGAGCACGGAGCCGGGTCGCGCGGTCGAGGCGGGCATGGGGCTCTGCGGCGGGACGGCCCTAGGCCGGCGCCTTCGCCGGCTCGGCCGGGGCCGGCGCCTTCGCCGGCTCGGCCGGGGCCGGGGCCGGATCGGCCGGGACCGGCCGGCCGAGGCCGCCACGATCTCGGCGAGGGCCGGCTCCGCCGACCCCGCCGCCGACGCCCGCGCCGCCTCCCGCGCCTCGCGCAGGCGGGCGAGGCCGCCGTAGCGGAAGAAGAGCAGCGCGAAGCCCACGACCGTGATGGGCACGAAGAGCGTGAAGCGCAGCAGCAGCAGGAAGGAGAGCACCGTGCTCTTCGACGCGTCCGTCACGGTCCGCGTGGCGAAGATCACCGCGGCGTCGTAGGTGCCGATGTAGCCGGGCGCGGCCGGGATCAGCGCGGCGAGGTTCGTGAAGGCGACGACCGACATCGCGCCGGCCAGCCCGAGGTGGATGCCGACCGACTCGCCGATCATGAGGTAGACGCCCGCCTCGAGCGTCCAGATGACGATCGAGAGCACGAGCAGGCCGGCGCCCGCGGGGCTCCACAGCGTCTTGACCGGCGCGATCACGGGCCGCAGCGCGGCCATGACCCGGTCGACGTGGTGGCGATAGCGGAACCAGGCCACGAGCGCGACGATCACCGCCACGAGCGCGATGATGCCGACGATGATGAGCTCGCCCGGGGTCGGCGACCCGAGCTTCTCGATCAGGCTGAAGGCGACGACCACGAGGATCAGCGCGAGCGCGACGGCGTCGAGCACCCGCTCGGCGAGGATCGTCCCCAGGACCGTCCGGCGCTTGGCGCCGGTGCGGGAGCTCATCAGGAACACCCGCAGCAGCTCGCCGCCGCGGGCGGGAAGCGCGTTGTTCCCGGCGTAGCCGACGACGGTGATCCCGTAGGCGTCGACGCGCCCGACGTTGACGTCGGAGCGGCGCAGGATCCGATCCCAGCGCTCGCCGCGGGCGAGCGTCGCGACGGCGTAGACCAGGAGCGCGCCGGCCAGCCAGCCCAGCGCGGTCGCGCTGTCCGGGAAGGTCGGGGCCTGCTGCTTGGTCGCCCACCAGACCACCGCGGCCAGCGGGACGAGCCACAGCGCGACGTGCAGCGCGGTGGATCGGCGGCCGGCGAGGAGACGGTTCATGAAGGGCGTGCGGGCGTGATGGAAAGTCTCGAGCGAGGACCGGCCGGCGTGGCCGGCACGGGCCCCGGGGGCCGGACGTCGTGGAGCGCCGCGACCGCGCACACGAAGTCCCACGCGCGTCGCGGCGGGTCGCAACAGTCTACGCACCCCCGCAGGCGGGGTTACAGGACGGCGCGCGGGCCGGGGATCGCGCGCGGAGGCGCGCTCAGTAGCCGACGATCTTGCCGAGGCACTTCTCGATCTTCCCGAGCACGGTGTCGCCGCCGCCGTTGGTGTAGAGGAGCGCGCTGCCGATGACCTCCGCGCCCTCCGCATCCCCGCGGATCTGCGTGCCCTGCGCCGTCCCGCCGTCCGGGGCGAAGACCGCGCGCGGGGCGCCCGGACCGGCGCCGATCCGGATGGCGTCCGCGCCGTCGATCGCCGCGGGAAGGCCCTTGGCCCGCATGCACGCGAGCGGGGTCGTGCGCGGGTCGTACGGCGTCGCCCGCGCGCCGCCGCCGAGCACGGCGTTCGGCCCCCCGGACTGCTCCGGCGTGCGGCTGCTGCCGCAGCCGGCCACGAGGACGCCGGCGACGAGGACGAGCGCGAGCGGACGGGCGGTCACGGCGCGACACGGTAGCCGACGCCCGGGCGCCGCGGTCCGGACCGCGCGGCCCGCGTGCCGGGCGGCGCCGGCCTCGCCCGCGCGTAGACTCCGCGCGCCGTGTCGATCGTTCCCGCGCTCGCCGGGCCGCTGCCCGAGGCCGGCGTCGTCGCCGCGGCGCTGCTCGCGGCGTGCGCCCTCGTGGTCCGTTCCGAGCGCGCCCGCGCGGCCGCGGCCGGCGGGGCGCTCGTCCTCGCCCCCGCCCTGCTCCTGGCCGACGTCTGGGACTCGCCGCAGCTGCGCTTCGCCCACCGCAGCCCGCTCGCCGCGCTCGCGCTGGCGGCGGCCGGCCTGGCGCTCGTCGGGGCCCTCGCCGCGCTCATGCGCCGCCGGCCGGCGCTCTTCCCCCTGCTCGTCGTCGCGACCGTGCCGTTCCGCGTCCCGATCGAGGCGGCGGGCGACACGGCGAACCTCCTGCTGCCGCTCTACCTCGTGGTGGGCGCGGCGGCGGCGGGCTGGCTGTGGGACGTCGCCCGGACGGACCCGGCGGCGCCCGTCGCCCCACCCCCGCGACCCGGCGCGCTCGAGTGGGCGCTCGCGGCGTACCTGGCGCTGTACGGGATCGCGGCCGCCTGGTCTCCGGACTTCTCGAAGGCGCTGCAGAACGTCGTCTTCTTCTACGTGCCCTTCGCCGTGCTCTTCGTGCTGCTCCGGCGGGTGTCGTGGACGGGCGAGCTGCTGCGCCGCTGCCTGCTGCTGCTCACCGGCCTCGCCCTGGTCTTCGCGGGCATCGGGTTCTTCGAGTACGCGACGAAGACGCTGCTGCTCAACCCCAAGCTCCTCGTCTCCAACGACTTCCACGCCTACTTCCGGGTCAACTCGGTGTTCTTCGATCCGAACATCTTCGGGCGCTTCCTCGTCGTGGTCATGCTGCTGCTGGCCGCCGTGCTGCTCGACGCCCGCCGTCCGCGCGTGGTCGCGGCGATCCTCGCGGCGCTCGCCGTGCTGTGGGGCGGCCTCGTGCTGACCCTGTCGCAGTCGAGCCTCGTCGGGCTCCTCGCGGGGCTCGCCGTGCTCGCCGCCCTGCGCTGGCCCCCGCGCCGGGTGCTCGCCGCCGGCGCCGCGCTCGCCGCCGCCGGGGTCGCGTTCGTCGCGCTCGCCCCGTCGGTGACGGGGATCCACCTCCGCTCCTTCGATCGCCTCAACGCGGACTCGAGCGGGCGGGCCGACCTCGTCAGCGGCGGCCTGACGCTGTGGTCCGAGCGCCCCGTGCTCGGCTGGGGGTCCGGCTCGTTCGCGCGCGCCTACCGCGAGCGCCGGAGGGGCTCCGCCGCCCAGGCCGTGTCGGCCTCCCACACGATCCCGATCACGATCGCCGCCGAGCAGGGCGTGGTCGGCCTGCTCGCCTACCTGGCGCTGCTCGCCGCGGCGCTCGCCCGCCTCTTCTCGGGCGCCCGCGGGGCGACGGCGCGCACCGCCATCGCCGCGGCCTTCGTCGCGCTCGTCGTCCACACGCTCGTCTACGCCGCGTTCCTCGAGGACCCGCTGGCCTGGGCGCTGCTCGCGATCGGGTCGGCGCTGGCCGGCGCGCCGCGCGGGCCGGTGTCGCGCGGATCGGGGCGGACGGCCGCGCCCGGGACCGTCGCGGCGTGAGCGACCGCCGGCGGCGCGCGGCGCTCGCGGGCGGCGGGCTGGCGATCGCGGCGCTCGCGGTCTTCCTCGTCGCGCCGACCTATCCCAACTACGACGCCTACTACCACCTGCTCTGGGGCCGGGAGCTGCTCCACGGGGCGCTCCCCTCCTTCGAGGCCTACGCGGCCCCGACCGAGCACCCGCTCTACGTGGCGATCGGCGGGCTCGCGTCGCTGGCCGGCGGCGCCGGCGACCGGGTCCTCGTGCTGCTCACGCTCGGCGCGCTCGCCGCGCTCGCGTGGGGCCTCGTGCGGCTCTCCGCCGCGACCGTGCGCTCGCCGTGGCCGGGCGTCGCCGCGGGCGTGTTCCTGGCCGCGAGCTTCACCGTCCTGCTCTACGCGCTCCGCGCCTACGTCGACGTGTGGTTCCTCGCCCTGGCCGTCTGGGCCGGCGTGCTGGCGGCCGAGCGACGCGCCCCCCGCCGGGCGGTGATGGGCCTGCTCGTGCTCGCCGGTCTCCTGCGGCCCGAGGCGTGGCTCCTCGCCGCCGGGTACGGGCTGCACGCGGGCCGCCGCGCCGACACGCGCGCGCGCCTGTGGCTCGCCGCCGGCGTGCTCGCCGCGCCGCTGGTGTGGATGGCGGTCGACCTCGCGGCGACCGGCGACGCGCTCTTCTCCCTCGCGGCCACCCGCACGCTCCAGATCGAGCCCCAGAAGGACACCGGCCTGGGCGCGGCGCGCGTGGCCGTCACGACGCTGTTCGGCGGCGCGGCCCGGGCGCCGGTGGCGCTCGCGGGCCTGCTCGGCCTGGCGCTCGCCTGGCGGCGGGTCGGTCCGCGCGCGCTCGCCGTGCCGCTCGCGTTTCTCGGCGCCGGGGCGGTCGCGATCGCCGGCCTGGGCCTGCTCGACCTCTCGGTGCTCCCGCGCTACCTGCTGCTTCCGGCCGCCGCCCTGTCCCTGTTCGCCGGCTACGCGCTGCTCGGCTTCCTCGACCTGCCGGCCGGATCGCGCGCGCGCCGCGCCTGGGCGGCACTCGCCGCCGTCGCGGTCGTGCTGGGCGCCGTCGGCCTCCTCGCGCGGGGGCCGGCCGGGAAGCTCCCGCGCGAGGTCCGCCTCGATCGCGACGCCCACGACGCGCTCGTCGGGCTGCTCGACGCTCCCCCGGTCCGCTCCGCGCGACGCTGCGGGCCGGTGACCTTCCCGACCTTCCGGCTCGTGCCGGCGGCGCGGTGGCACCTCGACGCGGGCGAGCGCGACGTGCGGGCCCGGCCCGCCGGGCCGCCGCTGGCGGCGGGCGTGGCCGTGACCGTGTTCGGCGACGTCGACGGCGGGCTGCCCTTCCGCCGGTACGCCCTCTCGGGCGGCGCCCTGCCGTCGGACAACACCCCGCCGCCGGGCTTCACGTCGGTGGCGCGGACGCGCTTCTTCGAGGCGTTCGCGCGATGCCGGTGAGCGGGTCGCGGGTCGCGCCGCCGCGCGCCCTACGCCGCCGCGCCGTCGAGCATGAGGCGCCGCCACCCCTCAGGATCGAACGGGGCCGGCTCGGTCTCGGCCACGAACGTCTCGACGGCCGCGACGAACCGCTCCGGCTCCTCGAGCATCGGCATGTGCCCGGAGTCGGGGAAGACCTCGAGCCGGCTGCCCGGGAGGGCGGCGTGGGCCTCCTCGGCGTGGGCCGCGGGGATGATCGAGTCCTCGGCCCCCCAGATGATGAGCACCGGCACGGCCTGGGCGAGGTACAGGCGCACGCGCGCGTCGACGCGCTGGCCGCGCGGGTCGATGACGCCGCGCAGCGTGGCGAGGAAGGCCGCGCGCCGCTCGGGATCGGTCAGCGTCGCGTAGCCGCGCGCCACCTCGTCGAGGTCGGCGGAGGGCCCGAGGCCGGCCAGCCTCAGCCCGCGACCCAGGGTGGCGCGGGCGAAGCCGACGACGCCCGCGCTCAGCCCGATCACGAGCTCGGAGCCGGGCAGCGCCGCCGCCCGGAGGACCGCGCTCACCTCCGGCCCGAGGCCGCCGCTCGAGACGAGCACGAGGCGCTCGCAGCGCTCGGGGAACTGGTAGGAGAACTGCATCCCCACGCCGCCGCCGAGCGAGTGGCCGACGAGCGTGACGCGGTCGATGTCGAGCGCGACGAGCAGATCGCGGAGCGCCGTCGCCATCGCGCCGAGCGAGAAGTCGCCGCCGCCGGAGCCCGACGCCCCGTGGCCGGGAAGGTCGGGGACGATGACCGTGTGATTGCGGGCGAGCGGACCGATGACCTCGCGCCAGTTGTCCGCGTCCCCGGCCATGCCGTGGACGAGGAGGAGCGCCGGCCCCGAGCCGGCGATCCGGTAGGCGTAGCGGTGGCCGTGGAGCAGGACGCTCTCCTCGCGCACGGCGGTCGAGCCGGGCGTCGGGGCGGCGCGCGCGGGCGGCCATCACGCGGCCCCCGCGATCGCCATCGCGTCCTCCACGCAGGCGGCGCGGACCCGCTCGGGGTCGAGCGCGAAGGTCTCGGGGATGCCCGGCGCGGCGGCGCGGACGCCGACGCCGACCCGGGCGAGGTGCATGCTGCCGAGCACCTGCGCGTAGAGGCGGTTGGCCGCGAAGTCGGGGTCGTCGACGGTGAAGTCCCCGCGGCGCACGCCCGCCGCGAGGATGGCCTCCAGGACGCCGAGGCACGCGGCCATCGCCCGTCCGAGGCGCAGCCAGACGTCGTCGGACACGCTCGCGCGCAGCTCCTCGGCCGGGTGGCGGGCGAGCGACAGCGCGCCGTCGAGGAAGGCGGGGTACTCGAGGCAGAACGCCGTGTAGCGCTCGCACGCCTCGCGGAGCGCCGCGCGCGGGTCGTCGCCCGCGTCGAGGCCGTCGAGCCGGCCGGCGAGCTCGCGCAGGTAGTCGGTCACGGTGAGGGCGAAGAGCTCGTCCTTCGACGCGAAGCTCCGGTAGATGATCGCCTTGTTCACGCCGACGGCGTGGGCGATGCGATCGATCCGCGCGTCCTGCGCGCCGCGCTCGTCGAACAGCAGCCGGGTGGCTCGCACGATCTCGCGCTCACGGTCGCGGCGCGCCACGCGGCGCGGACTGCGTACCCGGGATCGCGTGGCGGCCGACACGCTCTCTAGTCAACCATGGTTCGACCGATAGTGCAACCCATGGTTACAATCGGCGGCCGTCGGCCGGGCGATCCTCGGAGCGCAGCGTCCTGATCGCGACGACCTCGAGCCCGGCGGTCCGCACGGCGTGGAGCAGGGCCACGATCTCCCCGGGGCCGACCGCCCCGCCGTCCCGCCCGAGGAACCGGCAGCGCCAGTGGTCGGCACCGGAGGGGTCGGGGACGCCACCCGGCCCGACCTCCACGCCGCGGTGGGCGATCGTCCCCGGCTCGAGCCCCTCGGCGGCCACGCCGGCCATCCGGTCGGCGAGCACGTCCGGGCCGTCGCCGCGCCCGTCGAGCACGAGGTCGATGCCCACGCTGCGCCTCGCGGCCCGCGGGCGCGGCGCGGGTGCGATCGGCGACATCGGGCCGGCGTCGGCCGTGTGGCTCACGGGGGCGAGGCTATGGAGGCGCCGGGCGGGCCGCGGCGGAGCGCCACGGCGAACCCGCTCGTTCCGAGGTTCTCGCCGCCGCGCCTCGGGTCGCCATCCTTCACGACGTGCCCGAGCCGCGCCAGACGATGCGCCTGCGCCCGCTGGTCGATGACGACCAGGCGGAGCTGCGGCGCATCCACCGGACCCCCGAGGTCGCGCGCTGGTGGGATCTGCCGGACGACGCCTTTCCCTGGGACGAGCCCGAGTCGACCCGCCTGGTCATCGAGGTCGACGGTGCGATCGCGGGCCTCGTGGAGTTCTGGGAGGAACGCGAGCCGCGCTACCGCCACGCGACCGTCGACCTGTTCCTCGACCCGGCGCTGCACGGTCAGGGGCTCGGAACCGAGGCGGTCCGGCGCATCGTCCGCCACCTGATCGAGGACCGCGGCCACCACCGCATCACGATCGACCCGGCGGCGACGAACGCGGCCGCCATCCGCGCCTACGAGAAGGCCGGCTTCCGGCCCGTGGGAGTCATGCGGCGCTACGAGCGCGACGCGGGCGGCGGCGACGGCTGGCACGACGGCCTGCTCATGGAGCTCCTCGCGGGCGAGGAGCGGGAGACCCGGGAGCGGGAGCGACGGGACTCGAACCCGCGACCTCCGGCGTGACAGGCCGGCGCTCTAACCAACTGAGCTACGCCCCCGGGACGGGGAACGCAGTATGGCAAGCCCGCTGCGCTCGTCGGCGCGCGGACATCTCGACGATCGGGCGCAACTCCGGGGACCGAGGCGGTTTCCCTTCAGCGCAAGCAACCGAGCGGGAGGACGAGCGGCATGGATCGCAAGTTCAGACTCCCGGCGGTCCTGGGAATGGCGCTGTGCGCCGTCGCGCTCTCCGCGGCGGTGGCGATGGCCGCTGTCATCACCGGGACGGGCCGGAGCGAGTATCTGCGGGGCACGAACGCCCCGGACAGCATCGACGCGCGCGGCGGCAACGACCGCGTGCGCGCCCTCGACGGCGCCGACTCCGTGCGGGCCGGCCTCGGCCGCGACCGCGTGGACGCCGGCGCGGGCGACGACTTCGTCGCCGGCGGCCCGGGCCGTGACCGGATCGCGGGACGCGACGGCGCGGATCGCCTCTTCGGCGGCGACCAGGCCGACTGGATCGTCGGCGGCAAGGGCGACGACCAGATGGCCGGGGACGGCGGGAACGACCGCGTCCACGGCAACGACGGGAACGACAAGATCGAGGGCTACCGCGGCGCGGACCGCCTGTGGGGCAACGCCGGCAACGACTTCGTGCGCGGCGACGTCCCGGGCAACGGCGTCGGCGGGAGCGACCTCGTCTTCGGCGGCCCCGGCAGCGACGTGCTCATCGGTGGCGACAGCGCCGACCGCGTCTACGGCGGCGACGACGCCGACCAGCTCTACGGCAACCGCGGCCGCGACCGCATGGCCGGCGGGAGCGGCGACGACGTCGCCTACGGCGGGGACGGCAACGACACGATCTACGCGAACCTCGGCGTGGACCGCTCCTACGGCGGCGAGGGCAACGACGACCTGTGGGCGCTCGCCCGCGGCGACGTGACCGGCCCCGGCGACGTGACCGCCGACTACCTCGACGGCGGGCCGGGCCGCGACCGGTTCCACACCCGCGACGGCGAGGCCGACCGCATCGTCTGCGGCCCCGGGTTCGACGTCGTGCAGGCGGACACGGTCGACGTGATCCTCGACGCGACCCCCGCGAAGCCGAACGGCTCGTGCGAGCGCGTCGTCCGGCAGGAGCCCAAGCCGGCCGAGGACGCCGGCGAGAACCAGCAGCAGGCTCCGGCCGACCAGAACCAACAGGGGTAGCGGGCCGCGCCCCACGGGGATGGGCCGACGGGGGCGCCGGGAGGCGCCCCCGTCGGCCGAACCCGCTTCGCCCTGGCTGGCCGGCCAGTTAGGGTTGCGGGCGTGTCAGCCGCCGCGCCGCCGCCCGTGTCGTTCAACCCGTGGCGGCGTCTCGTGGACGAGCGCGCGGCCGAGCGGCGCCGCTCGGTGCCCTACCCGCCGGGCCGTCTCGACTACGACCTCGCCCGCACCCAGCGCTTCGCCCGCTACCCCCTGCCCGACCTGCTCGACGGCTACGCCGAGTTCGGGCCGGTCTTCACGCTGCGGATCATGCACGTGCCGGTCGTGTTCATGCTCGGCCCGGCGGCGAACCACTACGTCCTCGTCTCCCACGCCGAGAACTTCCGCTGGCGCGACGGCAGCCTCGGGGACCTCATCCCGCTGCTCGGCGACGGGCTGCTGACCACCGACGGCGACTACCACCGCCGCGCCCGCCGGATCATGCTCCCGGCCTTCCACCGCGACCGCATCCTCGCGGCCGCGGACGTGATGCTCGACGAGTCCGCCGGCGCCGTCGCCCGGCTCGCGCCCGGCGCGCGGATCGACGTGCACCGCTGGACCCGCGAGCTCGCGCTGCGGATCGCGATGCGGGCGCTCTTCGGCTTCGACCCCGACGGCCGCGACGGCGAGGTCGCCGAGCAGTTCGAGCGCGCGCTCTCCTACTACTCGAAGGACTACTTCCGCCAGCTGCTCCGCGGCCCGGGCACGCCGTTCGCGCGGCTGCGGCGCTCGGGCCGGCGGCTCGACGCGCTGATCTACGCCGAGATCGCCAAGCGGCGCGCCGACGACGGCCCCGGGTGCGAGGACCTCGTCGGGCTGCTGCTCGCCGCCCGCGACGAGAACGGGGCCGGGTTCAGCGACCGCGAGCTGCGCGACCAGATCATGACCCTGCTGTTCGCCGGCCACGACACGACGACCTCGACGGTCACCTTCCTGCTCTACGAGCTCGCGCGCCATCCCGCCGTGCTCGCGCGGATCTACGAGGAGCAGGACCGCGTGCTCGGCGACCGGCCGCCCACGCCGGCCGACCTCCACGACGGGCTGCCGGAGCTGACGATGGCGATCGACGAGACGCTGCGGCTCTACCCGCCGGCGTGGATCGGGCCGCGGCGCTCGGTCGAGCCCTTCGAGCTGGAGGGGGTCGCCGTGCCCGGCGGGGTGCCCGTGAACTACGTCTCCTGGGCCAGCCACCGGCTGCCCGACGTCTTCCCCGAGCCCGACGCCTTCCGGCCGGAGCGCTTCGCGCCCGAGGTCCGGGCCGCGCTGCCGAAGGGCGCCTACGTCCCGTTCGGCGGCGGCTCGCGCACGTGCCTGGGGATGCGCTTCGGCGAGATGGAGATCCGCGCGATCGCCACGACGCTCCTGCGGTGCGCGCGGCTCGAGCTCGTGCCCGGGCGCCAGATGCTCATCCGGCAGATGCCGACGCTCTCGCCGCGGGGCGGCCTGGAGATGACGGTGCGGCCCCGCGGCGTGCCGGACCTGATCGCCGCCTGAGGCCGGCGGCTACAGCTGCAGCGCGGTCGCCGCGTAGGAGAGCGCGACGAGCAGCGCCGCCACGGCGGCGACGGTGAGCGGGAACGGCGCGAGGAGCGGATGACTGGGGTCGGTCGTGCGATGCATGGGAGCCATGCTCCCGCGCGACCGTCAAGCCTTGCGCAATCGGCTCCTAAGCGCGGCTAAACCGCCGGCGCGGCCGGCGTGCCGGCGACGCTCGAGCCGCCCCCGGCCTACTTGCCGGCGACGCTCGAGACGTACGCCGCGAGCGCCTTGATCTGCGCGGGCGTGAGCCGACCCTTGAAGGCGGGCATCGCGCCCGCGCCGTTGGTCACCCGCGCGACCACCACCGCCGCGGCCGGCTTCACCTGGTCGAGGTTCGGCCCGATCTGACCGCTCGACTTCGCCGCGGCCAGCGTGTGGCAGCTGCCGCAGCCGCTCGAGGCGAAGATCTTCGCCCCGGGCGCCGGCGCGCCGCCCCCGGCCTGGCCTCCGCCTCCACCGCCGGCCGCGCCTCCACCGCCGGCCGCACCCCCACCGCCGGCCGCGCCCCCACCGGCCTGCGCGCCGCCCGCCGCCGGGGCGCCGACCGGCGGCGTCACCCCGAGGCTCTGCTTCGGGCGCCCCGTCGGATTCTCCGGGAAGCTCGCCGTGACGATCGCCGTCCCGATCGTCGCCGCCACGAGCAGCGCGCTGATCGTGATGACCCCGCGCTCGCCGCCGAGCGAGGAGGGGAAGCCGTGGCGCGAGAAGCCGATGACCGAGACGAGCACCGCCCACCCGGCGAGGACCCCGGCGGCCACGTAGAACGCCGTGTGGGACGTCCCCGAGGCGAGCGGCGCGAGTGCGGCGGTGGTCTCCCCCATCGGCGGGCGAGCCTACCGAACGACCCGGCAGGGCGCGGACGCGGGGCACCGCCGGCGGCACGCCACACTGACGGCGTGCACGAGACCGAGCTCGTCCTGCTCGTCGTCCTGGCCGCGGTGGCGGCCTGCCTCGTCCTCGCCGTGCGCCTGCGGGTCCCCTACCCGATCTTCCTCGTGGTCGGCGGGCTGGCGATCGGCCTGATCCCGGGCGGACCGCGGGTGGTGCTCGAGCCGGACCTCGTGCTCGTCGTCGTGCTGCCCCCGCTGCTCTACTCGGCGGCGTTCTTCTCCTCGCTGCAGGACCTGCGGGCCAACCTGCGGCCGATCTCGCTGCTCGCCGTCGGGCTCGTGCTGGCGACCACGGTCACGGTGGCGCTCGTCGCCCGCGCGCTGCTGGGCTTCGGCTGGGCGGAGGCGTTCGTCCTCGGCGCGATCGTCGCCCCCACCGACCCGGTCGCCGCGACGGCCATCGCCCGGCGCCTCGCGGTGCCGCGTCGCGTGGTGACGATCCTGGAGGGCGAGAGCCTGGTGAACGACGCCACCGCGCTCGTCCTCTACCGCGTCGCGATCGGGGCGGTCGTGGCCGGCTCGTTCTCCGCCCTGGAGGCGGGCGGGGAGTTCTTCGCCTCGGCCGTCGGCGGCGTGGCGATCGGCCTCGTGATCGGATGGCTCGTCGTGGCCCTGCGGCGCACGATCGACCATCCGCCGACCGAGATCCTCGTCTCCCTCGTGACGCCGTACTTCGCGTATCTCCCGGCCGAGGCGGTCGGTGCCTCCGCCGTCCTCGCCGCCGTGACCACCGGCATCTACCTCGGGTGGCACTCGCCGGAGCTCATCACGCCGGCCACGCGGATCCAGGCGTTCGCGTTCTGGGAGAGCCTCGTCTTCGTGCTGAACTCGATGCTGTTCATGCTCGTCGGCCTGCAGCTGCCGACCGTGCTCGACGCGCTGGGCGACGTGGGCACCGGCACGCTGCTCGGCTACGCCGCCGCGATCTCCGCCGCGGTGATCCTCACGCGCATCGCCTGGGTCTTCCCGCTCACCTACCTGCCCCGGGTGCTCTCGCGCCGGATCCGCGAGCGGGATCCCTCCCCGCCCTGGCAGCTCCCCGCGATCATCTCCTGGGCCGGGATGCGCGGGGCGGTGTCGCTCGCCGCCGCGCTCGCCATCCCCCTGCAGACCGACGGCGGCGCGCCGTTCCCGAACCGGGCGCTGATCGTGTTCTGCGCCTTCGCGGTGATCCTCGTCACGCTGGTCGCGCAAGGCCTCAGCCTCCCGGCGCTCATCCGCCGCCTCGGCGTCGAGACCGACGACCACGACGGCCGGCTCGAGGAGGCACAGGCGCGGCTGCGCGCGGCCGAGGCGGCGATCGCCCGGATCGACGAGCTGGCCGCCGAGGGGTGGGTGCGCGACGACTCCGCCGAGCGGATGCGCGGCGCCTACGAGTACCGGCGCCGCCGCTTCACGGCGCGCCTCGACGACGGCGACGACGGCGCGCTGGAGGATCGGAGCCTCGCGTTCCAGCGGCTGCGTCGCGAGGTGCTCGAGGCCGAGCGCGCCGAGATCATCCGCATGCGCAACCGCGGGCTGATCAACGACGAGATCATGCGCCGGGTCGAGCGCGACCTCGACCTCGAGGACGCCAGACTGGAGATCTGATGAGCGCCGGCCAGAAGCGGCTGATCCTCGTCGCCTGCATCCTCGGCACGACGGTCACGACCGTGGACGCGACCGTCGTCAACGTCGCGCTCCCGGCGATCCGCGGCGATCTCGGCGGGGGCCTCGCCGGCCAGCAGTGGGTGGCCAACGCCTACCTGCTGACGCTCGGCTCGCTGCTGCTGGTCGGCGGGTCGCTCGGCGACCTCTTCGGCGAGCGGCGGGTCTTCATGCTGGGCGTCGGCGGGTTCGGCGCGACCTCGATCCTCTGCGCCGCCGCGCCGACGGTCGAGGTGCTCGTGGCGGCGCGCGCGCTGCAGGGCGTGAGCGGCGCGCTGCTCACGCCGGCGGGCCTCGCGGTCATCGTCGCGACGTTCGAGCCCGAGGAGCGCGGCAGGGCGATCGGGTCGTGGACGGCGTGGGGCGCGATCGGGACCGTGATCGGGCCGGTGGTCGGCGGCCAGGTCGTGGACGGCGCCTCCTGGCGCTGGATCTTCGCGATCAACGTCCCGCTCGTCCTCGGCACGCTGCTGCTCGTCGCCCGGGCCATGCCGGCGGACCGCCCGCGCGAGGCGACCGCGCGCGTCGACTGGGCGGGCGGCGCGCTCTGCGCCGGCGGGCTCGCGGGGATCACCTTCGGCCTGATCGAGCAGCCGCTGCGCGGCTGGGGCGACCCGGGCGTCTGGGGTCCGCTCGTGGCCGGCGCCGGCCTGCTGATCGGCTTCGTCGCGCACGAGCGGCGCACCCCGGCCCCGATGCTCCCGCTCTCGCTCTTCTCGCGCCGCAACTTCGCGATCGGGAACGCCGAGACCCTGCTCATGTACGGGGGGCTCGGCGTCCAGTTCTTCTTCCTCGTGCTCTATCTCCAGCAGGTCGCGGGCTACTCCGCGACGGCGGCGGGCACGGCGAGCCTGCCGGTGACCGTGATCATGTTCGGGCTCTCGCGGCGCTTCGGCGCCCTGGCCGACCGCCACGGCCCGCGGCTCTTCATGGGCGGCGGGCCGCTCGTCGCGGCGGCGGGGACGGCGATGCTCGCCACGCTGGGCACGCACGTGAACTACGTCACCGACCTCCTGCCGGCGCTCGTCCTCTTCGGCCTCGGGCTCTCGATGACGGTCGCGCCGCTCACCGCGACGGTGCTCGCCGACGCCGACGAGCGCAACGCCGGGATCGCCTCGGGGACGAACAACGCGATCGCCCGGGTCGCCTCGCTCATCTGGACCGCGGCGGTCGGCGCGCTCGTCGCCGCGCAGTTCGCCGGGGCGCTCGACGACCGCCTCGGCGGCGCCCCTCTCTCACCGGCCGGACGGGAGGCGGTCGTCGCGGCGAAGGCGGCGCCGCTCGCCCCGGTCGCGGCGGTCCGCGTCCCCGCGCCCGAGCGGCCCCGGCTCGAGCGGGCGGTCGACGACGCCTCGGTCGCGGCCTTCCACGTCGCGATGGGGGTCGCGGCCGGGCTCGTGGCGCTCGGCGGGGTGCTGGCCGTGGTCGGGATCGTGAACCCGCGCCGCCGGGTGGCCGCCGAGACCTGCCCGGGCGGGCAGTTCGCCGGCGCCCCCGCCGAGGCCGGGGGGAGCGTCCCGGCCGAGCCGGAGGTCGCCGGGGCCCGCGCCTGAGCGGGCGCTCCTCGACGCCCCGGGTCGGTGGACGGCGTGAGACGACACCCCGACCGACGCCGGCGCCGAACGTCCGGCCACCCCGCGCCCCGCGGGAAGGGACCGCCGCCGGTCGCGTCGAAGATCCGGGGCGTGACCGTCGAGCTTCGCTCCGACACCGTCGAGCTCGACGCCCGCGGTCGCCGCGACCCCGGGCGGCTCGGCGAGGCGAGCCGCGTCCTGCGCCGCCACGGGCCGGTGGAGACGGCGCGGCTCGGCCTCGGCGCCGCCCGCGCCGCCCTCGGGCCGGCGCTGTCGCTGCACGAGACGCACGTCTGGTACGAGCTCGACCTCGCCGGGACCCCCGCCCCGGCCACGCCGCAGGGCCTCGAGGTGCGTCAGGCGATGTCCGACGAGGTTCACCTGCTGAACCGCATCCCGGCGACCGGGGTCCATCGCGCCCTCGGCCTGCTCGCCCGCGGCGGCACCCTGTGGCTCGCCTTCCGCGACGGCCGGCCCGCCTTCTCCTGCTGGACCTGGCGCGGCGAGGCCCCGGTCGGCGCGGCCCGGCACGGGTGGCTGACGCTGCCCGGCGGCGTCGCCTGCCTCGAGGACTCGGTGACCGCCGAGACCTTCCGCGGCCAGGGCATCGCGCCCGCGGCGTGGGCGGTGGTCGCCGGCGCGCTGCGCCGCGACGGCCTCCGGACCCTGGTCACGAAGGTCGGCGACGACAACGCTCCGTCGCGTCGTGCGGTCGAGAAGGCGGGCTTCACCGAGGTCGCGTCGATGCGGACCGACCGCACCTGGCCGCGCTGCCGGGTCGAGGTCGCCGGACCGGCCACCCCCACCGCCGACGCGCTCGCCGCACACCTCCGCCGGCGCTGGTAGCCGATGCGGCCAGATCCGCCGCTGCGCGCAGCGGCTCCCGCTACGCTGCGCCGACCCCGTCCTCCCGAGGAGCCCGCCGCCGCATGACCCGACTTCGTCGCCTGATCCCCCTCGCCGCCGTCGTGGCGCTCGCCGCGGGCGGGTGCGGCGGCTCCGACGGGGGCGGCGCCGGCAAGGACGAGGAGCAGATCCGCACCGCGGTGACCGACTACGTCCAGGCCTTCGTCGACAAGGACGCCTCGGCCGCGTGCGCGCTGCTCACCGAGCAGGCCAAGCAGCGCCTGGCCCAGCAGGCCGGCGCGGCGGGCGGCTCGTGCGAGAAGACCCTCGGCCAGGTGGTCAAGACGTTCGTCAATCCGCAGACCGCCAAGCAACTGCGGAAGATCAAGGTCGACACGGTGAAGGTGAACGGCGACACCGCGACCGTCGACACCACGCCGGACTTCGGCGGACAGAGCAAGCCCACCGAGATGAAGAAGGTCGACGGCAAGTGGCTCGTGAACGGGGACGCGCAGTAGCCCGAGGCGCGTCCCGCCCTCACAAGGACTTCGGCCGGCGCCCGCGAAGGCTGTCCGATGCCCACCATCGCTCCCTCCCGCCGGGTCGCCGGACTGTTCGCGGCGGCCCTCGTCGTGACCGCGCTCGGCGCGCTGCCCGCCTCCGCCGCGGCCGTCACCCCGTCTCCGTTCTCGTTCGACTGGGGATCGATCGACCTGCACGGCCCGCAGGCGCCGGTGCTGACGGTCACCGTCACGAACTTCGACCTCTCCGACGCCGCGGTCGGCGCGGCCACGCTCGGCGGGACCGACCCGGGTCAGTTCGCCATCGTCGGGGACGGCTGCGCCGGCGCGGGGACCCTGGCGCCCAACGCCTCATGCGACGTGAAGGTGGCGTTCGCCCCCACGAGCGTGGGCGCGAAGTCGACCCAGCTCACGGTGCCGAGCCCGAGCGGCGACGCCGTCAGCGCGCTCGCGGCGACCGCGATCACCGGGACGCTCCAGGCGTCCCCGGACCCGATCGCCTTCAACCCGCAGCCGTGGTACTACGGGTCCTCGCAGCAGGGCGTGAACATCCAGTCGCAGGGCGCCGGCACCCAGCTCGGCGGCCCGACCATCACCGGCGCCGACGCCTCGTTCTTCTCCTTCGCCTACGACAACTGCGCGAACGCGACGCTCAACGCGTTCTCGTCCTGCAACCTCGGGCTCAGCTTCAACCCGACCGGCCCGGGCACCAGGACGGCGCAGCTCGTCGTCCCCTCCGACTCCGGCTCGAGCCCGCTCGTGGTCCCCGTCTCCGCGACGGCGCTCGCCGGCCCGGTGACGCAGGTGACGCCGACCCTCCACTCCTTCGGCGACGTCGCCGTCGGGCAGGCCGGCACGCCGCAGGTCATCACGGTCACGAACGCCGGGGACAGCCCGCTCCAGGTCCAGCAGGCGCTCGTCGTGACCGGGATCCCGCAGGCCTTCCCCCTCGGCGCGGACGGGTGCGCCGGCCACGTGCTGCCGCCCGGCGGCTCCTGCACCTTCTCGATCGGGTTCACGCCGACGCGCACCGGCCTGGCCGAGGCGTCGATCTTCGTCATCTCGAACCAGTCGAGCCCGGTCACCGCCGTCGGCCTCTCCGGCGTCGGCCACATCTCGCCGGCCGGCAGCGCGGTGGTCTCCGGGACCCCACGAGCGGGGAGCCGCCTGACCTGCGTGCCCCGCGGGTTCGGCGCGGACACCGGATTCGCGTTCTCCTGGCTCCGCGGCGACGCGACCGTCCCCGGCGCCCGGGGCGCCGTCTACGTGCCCTCCGACCGCGACATCGGCCGACCGATCCGCTGCCGGGTGGTCGCGTCGAATCCCGTCGGCAGCGCGACGGTGACCTCGCCGGCGACCGCGCCGATCCAGCCGCGGTCGCTCACCGGCCTGCCCGGCTCGTTCGTCGGCCGCCGGACCTGCCGCACCGTGCAGGTCGCCGCGCGGCTCCGCGTCGGCGGCCGCACGGCGAGCATCGGCGGCGGGCAGCCGACCATCGCGACGGACCCGCTCGCCGTCGTCGTGCGCGGCGCCCGCTCGCTGTCGGTGGCCATCAACGGGCGGACGGTCGCCGCAGGACGCTCGGGCGCGACCGTCCCGCCGCGGACGCTCGGCGCGTTCGCCGACGGCCGCGTCACGCTGCGCGTGCGCGCCGACGGGGCCGCGGCCACGACCGGCATGGTGCTCGCCCCGTGCCGCCTCGCGGCGCGGCTCGTCGGCGGCCCGGGGCGGTCCACGGCGATCCGCGTGTCCGCCGCCGTGGGGCTCGGCCCGCTCCGGGTCTCGCTGCCGCCGTCCCTGCGCCTGCGCGTCGGTCGCGGGACGCCCGGCTTCGCGTTCGTCGCGGCCGCCGGCTCCCCACCGCAGACGTTCCCCCTCTCGGGCGCGACGACCCGGTCCAACGACACGGTGGTCACGCTCACGGCGCACGGGGCGAGCGTCCGCGGCCTCCCGGCCAACACCGGCGTCGTGAACCTCTTCCTCAACCCCGGCGTCGTGACCGGCACGGGGGGACCCGTCAGCGCCGGCGCGCCCCTGCTCGGCGGGGGCACCGGTCGCGCGCGATCCGCGGCGTGGTGGCGTCGGTAGACGCTCCCAGGGTCACGGCGCGCAGCAGCGGCACGCCCGGCCGCGCCAGGCCTCGCGTCCCTCCCGCAGGGCGACGCCGGCGATCACCAGGCCGGCGAGCGGGTCGGCCCACCACCAGCCCGCCACGGCGTTGGCGAGCAGACCGACGAGCAGCGCGGCCGACAGGTAGGCGCAGAGCATCGTCTGGCGGCTCTCGCTCGCCGTCGCCGAGGAGCCCAGGCGCTCGCCGACGCGCCGCTTCGCGATCGCCAGCGGCGGCATCGCCGCCAGCGTCACGACCGAGAGGCCGACGCCGACCCAGCTCGCCTCCGGCCGATGGCCCGCGACGAGATCGCGCACGGCCTCGACCCCGACGTAGGCGGCGAGCAGCACGAACGACGCGGCGATGAGCCGTTGCGCGCGACGCTCGGCAGCGGGCGAGGCCGAGCGACCGCCGCCCATCAGCCACAGCACCACGATGCCCGCGGCGGCCTCGATCAGGCTGTCGGCGCCGAAGCCGACCAGCGCCACCGACCCGGCCACGACGCCCGCGCCGATCGCCACCGCCGCCTCGACCGCGTGCCAGCCGAGACCGACCCACGCCAGCAGCCGCGCCCGGCCGACCAGACGCTCGCGCTCCGCCGGAGGCAACCCGGCGGGGGCCGCCACCAGCGGCAAGGCCGGCAGCGGCGCCTCGACGCTCATGGCACGAAGCGTAGAGGCACGTCGCGTAGCTGAATCCCGGCGGCGTCGCGCTATTGCGTGAGGAGGCCGGCGCCGCCGAGCACGGTCAGGACGGCTCCGACGAGCAGGAGCAGGGTGGCGAGCACCACCGGCCACCGCCGTTGCAGCCACGCCCCGCCCTTCTGCAGCAGGGGGTTCGCACGCTCACCGGCCACGAGCAGGATCACGATGATCGCCACCAGTGGCAGGACGAACGCGACGTTGTAGAGGGCCAACAGCCCGATCTCCTGAGGAAGGCTCGCGCTCGAGGCCACGATCCCCGCGATCACCGCGAAATACGGCACGGCGGTCGGCAGCTCGACCGTCGCGATCGACGCGCCCGCGAACAACGCGGAGCCGCCACCGCCGCTGCGCATCGGAAGCTCGCGGCGCGCCAGGCTCCGCCGCCCCCGCCAGAGCGCCACCGCGACGACCAGCAGGATGACGCCCGCGACCAGCTCGATCACGTGCCTGACGGTTCGCTGGGGATGCGGGACCAGCCCGAGCAGCAACCTCCCCGGCCCGATGGTCAGCACGAGCCCGACGGCGAAATCCACGGCGAACACGCCGATCGTGAACTGCGTCACGCGCAGGACGCGCTTGTGCCCTGTGGCCAGGTACAGCGCCGGCGCGACGGTGCTCGGGTTCAGCGAATCCGCCAGGCCAACCGAGATCGCCACACCGGCCGCCCGCAGCACCGTTCGCGGTCCTGCTCAGCGCTGCGGTCGGGAGGCGAACACGGTCAAGCGCCCGAGTCTGACGGAGGGCCCAGCGGTCGGGAACCTCGTGGGAGGCGAGCGACCCGGGTGCGGACGGGGGTGACGGCACCACCGGCTGAAGCGCCGGTCACCGCCGTGATCAGCTCAGGTGTCGGCCTGGTCGGCCGGGGCCTTCGTGCCGCCGGGGCGCCAGAGGCTCACGAGTCCGGCGACGAGCGTGACGAGGAAGATCTGGCCGACGAGCATCTCGAAGACCGCGAAGGACTGGCCGACCGTCCCGGCCGGGACGAGGTTGCCGTAGCCGGTCGTGGTGAGGGTGGTGTAGCTGAAGAAGAGGTAGTCGCTCGCGCGCGGATGGGCGACGCCGGTGAAGAAGGCGCTGTGGCTCCAGCGGCCGAAGGCGAGATAGAGGAAAGCGAACAGCAGGCCGAGCAGCGTGAAGACGCTGATCGCGCCGAGGATCGTGCGGAAGTCGACCTTGCTGGCGCCGACGATGACGCGCCGCAGGATCGTGACGGCCGCGATCGCCAGCAGGATCCCGGCGGCGCCGAACGCGACGCCGAGCAGGCGGTCCGACGGGATGCTCTCGGCGATCAGCGCCGCGACGACGGCGGCGGCTGCGACGACCGCCGCGAGGCGCACCCGCGGACGGCGCACGTCGGAGCTGGTGAAGGCGACGATCGCGGTCAGCCCCGATGCCGCGACGGCCGCCACGCGGCCGCCCCAGCCCTCGGGCGGCAGCGTCATCATCACGACGAACGTGACGAGGATCAGGACCAGGACCAGTCCGTAGGCGTCGCCGATCCGCTCGGCCAGCTCGAGCCGCGTCTCGCGGCGGCGGCGTAGACGGCCAAGCCGGCCGGGGCGCCCTGCTCGCTGGTCGGGCATCAGTGGGCGTTCGGGCGGGCGGGCGCCGCTCCTGCCCGCTGCACGGAACCCCCCAGGACCTGGCCGAGCGCCTCGCGCCGCGGGACGCCGGGCGAGTAGGTTGCACGGATGTCCTCCACCGCGGGCGACGAGGTGTCGTCGGACGGCGTCGAGCCGCCGCGAGCCTCCGGGCGACTCCGGCACACGCTGGCGGGGTGGCGGCGGCTGGCGCGAATCGCCTACCGCGATCCTGAGCACGTCGCTGAGCGGCTGACGCTGTACGGCTCGGAGCACCTCGGCGAGCCGTCGCTGGAGTGGGCGGGTCGCGTCCGCCAGGAGCGCCCGGACGTTCCGCGCGGGGTGATCGCCGAGGAGTTGCGCATCCAGACCGCGCAGGTCGCGCGGATCGACGGGGCGGTCTCGGGGACGCCGTTCCTGATCGCGCTGGTCCCCGGCTACCTCGCCTACCTCTGGCAGGAAGGGGTCATGGAGCGGCGCATCGCCGCGCTCTACGGCCACGACCCGCGCGAGCTGGAGACCTCCGCGCGGGTGCTGGTCCTGCGCGGCGTGCACCCGACGGTCGACGCGGCCCACGCGGCCCTGCTCGAGGTGCGCGACGCCCGCTTGCCGGAGAAGCCGGCCGCGCGGCGGCCGCTGCGCACCTGGGTGCACGCCGTCTACGTGCTGCTGATCTTCGGCGGGTTCCTCTCCGCCCCCTCCGACGAGGAGGACAAGGACGCTCACTGGCGGCTGAAGGCCACGGTCGGCTTCCTGGTCGCCGGCACGATCTGGGTCATCACCTGGGTGCTTCCCGGTCAGCTTCATGATCGCGATGGCCTGGGGCTGCGAGACGCACGCCCGCAGCCTCGGCCACCGCACGATGAGCCACTACGGCGGCGAAGCCGCCCGCGCCGAGGCGGCGAGCGCTGCCGGTGGGGAGGGGGAGGATGGCGGCCGCACCAGGCGCGACCTGCTGCGCGCCGCCCTGCTCGCGCTGTCCGTCGCCGTCCCGATCGGGTTCGTCGCCTACGCCGACCACGTCCGCCAGACCACCGGCATCAACTGGCTCGGCGCGCTCGGCGCGCTCGTCGCAGCGTCCCTCGTCATCGCCACGACCGTCATCGCCAGCCGCCGATAGCCGCGCGGCAGCCGGCCGTATGCCCGGTCGGCGATTCGCCGACGCGGAAGCGGTTGCCGCGGGTATGGTGCGCTCATGAAGCTCTACACCTGTGGCCAGGCCGAACACGGCGCGGCGCTCGGTCATCCGTGCGGGCGCGCAGCGAAGGCCCTCCGCGACTCTGGGCACTCGATCGAGATCGAGACGGTTGGGGGCTATCGGCTGCTCCCGTGGACCCGACGCGGCAAGCGCGACGCGATCCGCGAGATCTCCGGGCAGGAGAACGTCCCCGTGCTCGTCACCGACGATGGTGAGGTGGTCAGCGGCTCGGGGGCGATCGCCCGCTGGGCGAAGGGGCATCCCGTCGGGTGACGTGAAAGCCCGGGTCGGGGGTCGTGGCGCTGCCGTGGTCGCGCGCGATCCGCTTCGCCTGGCGGGCAACGGCGCCTGCACGAGCGCGGGGCCCGGCTCCTGCGGCAGGCCGGGCGCACCGTCCTTCTCGCCCGGCGCGGAGGGCGCGAGCGTCGGGTTCTCCGGCGTGGCGCTCGACGGCTTCGCCAGCGGCCAGTCCCGAGCCGCTCGCTTGGTGAGCACCCCCCGCGCACCCGGCCCTTCCACCGTGTGCGTCCGCGACGCGGCCCACACGTCACCCGACAGGACTCCCAGCGACGCGACGATCGTCGAGACGACGACAGCCTCACGAATCCGAAGACAAGCGGCCACGGTCAACCCTGCCCCGCCGCGGCCCAGGTGAAGCAAGCCTGCCGTGCGGGGGCGCAGGAGGGGAGCGCGGGGCGCCCGGCGGCTCCACCGATCCCTACTAGATGTTCACCACGGTCCCGACGTACGGCAGCCGCATGAGGTGCGGTGCGCGGACGACGCGATCGACTATCGACTGCTTCACGCGCCGTGCAGTTGCTTCCACGCACGCGCGGGCGAGCGCCGCGGGACGGGGCGACAGGGGCACGACCTGGACGCGCCACCCGCGTGGAGCGAGCGACTCCACGCCGCACCGTGCCAACCGCCGGTCCGAGATGCTCGTGCTCGGACGGATCGAGCTCGCCGCGTTCCAAGGTCATGCTCGACCGCACGCGGCACTGGGCCGGACATCGAGGCCATGCTCGTGACCGGGAACGCTCGACCTCGACGCGGTGTGCGACCAGCTGCGCGGGATGCTCGATCCCGGACGATCCGCGCTACGACTGACTCGACGACGCCGAGCGCCGGGCCGTGGGCACGGGTGGGCGCCGGGAAGACAGGGCCCGTCCCGCGCCAAGACCTGCGCACGACTCCCCCTGCGCCGGTTAGGCTCGGCGCCCCGAGGCCCACAGGACATGCCCAGGATCACGCACCACGCCCTGATCGCGGTCGCGGCGTGCGCCGCGGTGCTGGCGCTCGGCCCTCGGGCCGCGACGGCCGCGACGTTCAACGTCACGAGTACCGCCGACCCGTCCGGCGTCGGGACCTGCGATCCCGGTCCGGGGGGTTGCACGCTGCGCGAGGCGGTTGCGGCGGCCAACGCGACGGTCGACGCCGATCGGATCGCCTTCTCCATCCCGGGAGCGGGGCCGCACACGATCAACCTCGTCAGCCCGTCGGCGGGCGAGCTGACGGTCGAGCGCCCAGTGGATCTCGACGGGACGTCCCAGCCGGGATACGACGGCCGGCCCGTCGTCGAGATCGTGGAGAGCGCGCCGAACCCTGCCCTGCGCTTCTCCGCGACGGGCGCGAGCAGCGTTCGCGGGCTCGCGGTGAGCGGTGGACCCTCCGTGTGGGCCGACGCCGGCACGGTGACGCTCGCCGGAAACCACCTCGGCCTGCGTCTCGACGGCTCGACGCCGGCCGGCTCGGGGGTGCGGGCCTCCGGTGCCGGGCGACTCGTCGTCGGTGGAGACACGTCCGCGGAACGCAACGTCATCGCCTCGGATGCCGACTTCGGCGCCGCGGTCAGGCTTTCCAGCCCCGGCAGCGTCGTGCAGGGGAACTACATCGGCGTCGATCGCACGGGGAGCCAGGCGGTCGGCGCCCGCGGCGCGCACGGCGTCGCCGTGGAGGCGCCGGACATCGTGGTCGGCGGGTCGTTGCCCGGTGAGGGCAACGTGATCAGCGGAACGGTCCTCGTCCAGGGGTCGCTCGCGACGCCGCTCTCCGGCGTCGCCGTCCGGGGCAACGTCCTCGGACTCGACGCGGCCGGGACCTCCGTCATCGCGCCGAACGACGACGGCGGCGATGTCGGCGTCTGGGTCGCGGGCGCAGCGGGAACGGTGATCGGCGGCGACCAGCCGGGCAGCGGCAACCGGATCGCGGGCTACCTCACCGGGATCCGGATCGAGAAGCCGGGCAATCCGGCCGAGGCCACCGGGACGGTCATCCAGGGCAACACGATCGGCCCCGGCGGCGCCCGCGGCGTGCTGCCCGGCGCGGGCGTCCGGATCGGGGGGCGTGACACGACGGTGGGCGGTCTTCTCCCGGGAGAGGCGAACGCGATCACCGGCTTCGGAACCGGCGTCGTCGTCGACGCGGGCAGCGCCGGCAACCGGCTCCTGGGCAACCGCATCGCCGCCAGCCAGTTCCTCGGCATCTCGCTCTCCGACTTCTTCACCCCGTCCGGGCAGCCCCTCGCGAACGACCCGCTCGATCTCGACGGCGGCGCCAACGAGGGGCAGAACCATCCCGCCCTGGTGGAGGCCCGGGTCGAGCCCGGCGCCACCCTGGTCAGCGGCACGCTCGACTCGCGACCGAACGCCGACTACCGCGTGGAGCTGTTCGTCTCGGGACAGTGCGATCCGTCGGGGAACGGCGAGGGCGAGGAGTTCCTCGCCGGGCTGACGGTGCGCACCGACGCGAGCGGACGAGCCGGCTTCGCCACGGCGCTGCCGCACCTCGCGTTCGGCAAGCAGGTCACGGCCACCGCGACCGACTCGGGCGGCAACACCTCCGAGTTCTCGCGCTGCCGGCGCACGACGCCTGGTGAGGCTTACCGGGCGAACGTCGCGGTGTCGCTGCAGCGCTCGCCGTTCCGCGTGCGGGTCGGGGAGGCCGTGGCCTACACGGCGACCGTCCGCAACCTCGGCCCGGCCGCAGCGCAGGGCGCGAAGGCCGACCTCGCACTACCCGCCTTCCTGCGCGCCGAGTCCGCGACCGCGACGGCCGGCGGTTGCCAGCCGGCCGGCGCGGCCGTGAGCTGCGCGCTGGGGAACCTGCCCAATCAGGGCGCGGCGACGGTCACGGTGCTGGCGCGGGCCGTCGCCGCCGGGATCGGAGCCGCCTCACTGGTGGCGCGCTCCGACCAGGAGGACGCCGTCACCCTGGACAACGCCGCGCAGGACGCCATCACCGTCGATCCCCCGCCACAGGCCGACCTCGCCGTCGCGCTCGCCGCCGGGTCGCGCGCGCCGGTGGCGGGAGGACGGTTGCGCTATATCGCCGAGGTGCGCAACCTCGGCCCCGGGCCCGCGACGCGTGTCCGGCTCCGCGCCGAACTGCCAGAATTCGTGCCCTTCGTCTCCGCCACGCCGTTCGACGGCGCGTGCCGGAACGCCTCGGACGTGGTCACGTGCGATCTCGGACCCTTGTCGGCCGGCGATGTGACGCGGGTGACCATTATCGTCGCCCCTCGCGTCGGCGGGCCGCTCCCGCTGCGGGCCTCGGTTTCGGCGAACGAGGCCGATCCCGCCGGCGCGAATAACGCGGCGAGCGTACGGCCGGTTGCCGTCCTGCCGCCGCCCGAGACCGGCGAGACGGTCAACCTCGACCCTCAGCGCGGCCGGCTGAGAGTGCGTCCGGCCGGTGACCGGCGATTTCGTCCGATCGTGGCGCCCGAGCAGGTGCGGGTCGGGAGCGAGGTCGACGCGCGAGACGGCCGGATCGTGATGGCGGCCGACACCAACGGGCGCGGGCGCGTCCAGCGCCTCGCCTTCTCCGAGGGTCGGTTTGTCGTCCGCCAGCGTCCCCGCGGCAACACCGTCGCCGTGGCGTCGATGTCCGGCTCGCGACGCAGCGCCTGCCGTGACCGCCGGCGCGGCAAGCGGTGCCGGCGGTTGTGGGGCAAGGGCCGAGGCAGGTTCGGGACTCGAGGCAACTACGGCGCCACCGCCGTGCGGGGCACCGAGTGGCTCACCGAGGACGGGCCGGACGGGACGCTCGTGGTGGTCCGTAGCGGCGTCGTCACGGTCCAGGACTTCGCGCGCCGCAGGACGGTGACCGTGAGGGCCGGTCGCCGCTACCTCGCCCCGCGACGCTGAAGCGGGGATGGCTCGGCCGCCGGCCGATCTCCTCGACCTCGGCAGCGATGGCGTGAGGGGCCGCCGGGAGCGGGTACCCCTGTGGTCGCTGGCGGGCAAGGGTGAGTGACCTGACGGCCGAAAAACCGCACGCGCCGCGCGCCGTGGGGTAAGTTCGGCCCTTGGTGGAGGCAGCGTTCCGCGAATCCGCGGTTCCCGGGGAGGAGCTCACGTCGAGGTCCCTCCCCGACCTGCTTGCGGCGATCGGACGGGAGCCAGGCGCCCCCGCGGCCGGGACGGCGACCGCGCTTGTCGTCGCCCTCGCGGCGGCGCTGACCCGGATGGCCGCTATTGGGCGGGGCGACGCCGGCGGGATGCGCGCGCAGGCCGCCGCGCTCGAGCGCCGGGCCGTCCGGCTCGGCGCCGAGGCGACCGAGGTGCTGAGCTCGGCGCGGGAGGCGCTGGCGGCCCGTGGCGGCGGCGGGGACGAGCGGCGCGACTTCCAGCTGGGGTCGGCGCTCGACGACGCGGCGGCCGTGCCGGAACTCCTGGCGGCCGCCGCCGCCGACGTGGCCACCCTGGCGGCCGAGGTGGGGCGCCACGCGGCCGACGACCTGCGCCCGGATGCCGCGTGCGCGGCGACGCTCGCCGAGGCCGCCGCCCGCGCCGCCGAGCACCTGGTCGCCGTGAACCTGGGAACCACCGACGACAGCGAACGGCTCGCCCACGCGCGTCGTGCCGTCGCGGTGGCCGGAGCCGCGGCGGGTGACGCGGGAAGCTGGCGGTGAGCCCCGCGGCCTCTCACGCGTCGGACCCCGCAGTCGCGAACGACGCCGCGCTCGTCCGGCGCTGCCGCGCGCGAGACGAGGCGGCCTGGGGGGAGCTGGTCGACCGCTTCTCGCGCTACGTGTTCGCGATCGCCACCCAGGCATACCGGCTCGGGGCGCAGGACGCGGAGGACGTCTTCCAGGAGGTCTTCGCGCGGACCTACACGCATCTCGACGGGCTCCGCGACGACACGGCGATCCGCCCCTGGCTCGGGCAGATGACCCGACGCCTGTGCGTCGACCGCCTGCGCGCGTCGGGTCGCGAGGCGCCGGCCGCCGGCGAGCTGCCCGAGCGGGGAGAGGAGGACGCCTCGCTCGCGCGCCTCGACGAGGCGCTCGACGTGCGCGACGCGATGGCCGGCCTGTCCGGCGACTGCCAGGAGGTGCTCGACCGGTTCTTCGCCCGGGACGAGAGCTACGCCACGATCTCCGCCGCGCTCGGGATCGCGGGCGGCACCGTGGCGAGCCGCATCTCCCGCTGCCTGGGCCGGCTGCGCGAGCGACTCGAGGGAAGATCCCCCGCGCCCGCGCCGTCTGGAGGAGCAGGATGACTGCGCACTACGACGAGGAACGACTGCGCGAGCTGATCGCCGCCCTGCCGCCCGCCCCGGTGGGGTGGGCGCAGGCGGCGCGCGAGCTCCCCGCCGCCCGGCGCGAGATCGATGCGCTCGAGCCGTTGCTCGAGGCGGACGCCGCGTTCCGGGCGGCCGCGGCGGCGGATCCCCGCGCGACCCTCGCCGCCCAGGGCCTGGAGCCTCGCCCCGAGCTCGTCGCGGCGCTGCGCGCCCGACTCGCCTCCAACGTGGCGTAGGAGAGCGGCCGGGAAGATTCCGGCGGCTCCGGCCGTCGAGAGGGTGTCAACCGAACGGGCGCCTCGCCCGCTTCCAAAGGAGGACCACCGTGGCACCTCGTTCTTGCACCGCCTTCCGCCCGCTCGCCATCGCCGCCGCCATCGTGCCGGCGGCCGCGGCCCTGATCGTCGTTTCGCCGGCCTCGGCCGCGCCGCCGCCGCTCTCCGGGCCTCCCGCCGAGGTTGGCGCCCCCCCGGCGCTCGGGACGCCGGCGCCCGAGACGAGCGCCATCCCGCCGCGTGCCCAGGGTACGGCCGAAACGACGCCCGCCAAGCCGGCGTTCCCGTCCCCCAAGCCACGCGCTCGGCTGCTGCGGTCGCGCAGCTCGAAGATCTCGCGCGGAGCCGTCACGGTGAAGCTGACCTGCCGGCGCGCCGGTCGCGTGTCGCTGATCGCCGGTGGCCCGGGACGGCTCACCGGGCTCGCGCTCGGCTCGGCGCGCTTCCGCTGCCGCGCCGGACGGGCCGTGGCGCGCGTCCGCATTCCGGCGCCGGCGCTGCGCCGCGTGCGGCGGATGTCCCTGCTGACGGCCGTCGTTACCGTGCGCGACGGGGGGGGACGTCGCACCGACACGCTCCTGGTCACCCCGCCGCGACGGCTTGCCCGCGCGGCCTCGGGGCAGTGGTGGACGATGTTCGGCTGGAACTCGGAATGCCGCATCTCGCCCGTCGGCGACTACTACCGCTACGTCTTCCAGATCAACTATCACGGTGGCGCCGCGGCCCGGTCGTATTGGCGGCCGTGGATCCTGTACTACAGCGACGCCACCGGGTACGGCTGGGTGGACGGCGGCAACGGCGGCTACTACGGGCCGATCGGGCAGGCCGACGACGCATTGGCCAAGAGCGACGCCTGGTCCACGCCGGTGGGCTACGCCCGGGTCACGCCGGTCGATTCGGGCAAGGGCTTCTATCTCCTCGGAGCGATCGAGGTGTGGGGCGAGGACTGGAACTACGTCGAGCCGACCTTCGCCTCCGACGTCCAACGCCACGGGGTGTGGTGCTACGTGCCGTAGGCGGCGCGAGCCGACCCCGACGGTCCGCAGGAGGCCGGCGTTCGCGCCGGCCTCCCCGCGTTCTCGGCCAACCCCTGACCCGCGCCGGACCCGGCGGGAAGAACGCGCGCTGTCTCCCCGTCCAGGGCGTACCCGCTCATCGGGCATCCCGCCCACAAGCCAAGGAGGCACCATGCCGCGCATCCGCTGGAACATCGAGCAGATCGACGGCCATACCGTGCGCCGCCGCGACGTCTGCGCCGGCGCGAAGCGGCCCGCGCCGATCGGCGATGTCGCCTTCCGGCCCGGCAGCCCGGTCGCCGGGACCTGTCGCCCCATCGGCCCGGTCGCCGGTTTCCGGTTCCCCGGGCCAGCCATCGCCGCGCCCGTTCGCGACCAGGTGGCCTGATCGAACCGAGCCCCTCCGGCCCGCGCCGCCCGCCGCGGCGCGGGCCGGCCCGCCCGCTCGGTGCTCCGCCATGCGCCCCCTCCTCCATCCCCTCCACATCCGGTGCTTCCGCCGCCCTTCGCCGCCGGCTAGAGGCTTGATGTGGGTTCAGCGACCGTCGTAGGCGGCGAGGACTACCCGTGCTCCGAGCGCGCCGATAACGAGCTCGAGTACCAGCGCCCCGACGTCTGGCTCCCAACACTCGGCGGCCTTCAGCGGCGGCGTCTTGCGCGCCCAGACGGCGTCCCCGCCGTCGCAAGTCTCGCTCACCCGTGCCGGGGTCGCAGCCCCCGCACGAGCCCGGATTCCTCCCCGGACGGGACCCGCCGGACGCGCGACGGCGTGGGGGGTCGTCGGCCGGCGCCGGGGTCCCGTGACCCATGGTCTCCGCCCGGTTTCGCGTCCGTTGGTACCCAAACGCGGTACCCACCGAGCACGCCGAGCCCAGCTTGTCCTCGGATGTCGTAGGAAGTGGCCGCTTAGCAGGTAGTTCCTCCCATGGGCGGTGCAGGGCTCGAACCTGCGACCTCCTGCGTGTAAGGCAGGCGCTCTGGCCAGCTGAGCTAACCGCCCGAGAGCGATGGTAGCCCGGGCGGGCCTGCGAGAATCGTCGGCGTCATGACCGACGTCGATCGCTCTGTCCTGTGGCGCGCCGCGCTCGTCCAGGCGCTGGGCGTCGCCGTGCTCGGCCTCGTGCTCGGCCTCGCCCTCCCCCACGCCTTCTTCGAGGACTGGGGCTGGCTCGCCGGTCCGGGCGCGTGGTTCGCCTGCGCGGCGGTGACCGCCCGCGTCGTGCGACTTCCCCTGGTGCCGGCCGTGCTCGGCGCCGCGCTGGCGGGCGTTCCGAGCGGCCTCGCGACCCTGCTCGGCGCCCACTGGCTCGGCGCGGTGCTCGCGATCGCCTGCTTCGCCGTCTGGTGCGCGGCGCTCGCGGGCCGGCACCGGCCGGCCGCGGCCTGAGCCGGCGTCGGCGCTGGTCGACGTCGACCCGGAGGCGGCGGCGCACGCAGATCTCAGTCAGGTAGTACCCCCAGGGGGAATCGAACCCCCGCTACCAGCGTGAAAGGCTGGCGTGCTGACCGCTACACCATGGGGGCGGGCATCGCGACCGATTCTACGGCGGCCCGGGCGGCGGGCCGCGTGGACGGTCCTCAGGCGATCGTCAGCGATCCGCCGCCAGAAGTGGCGGCGAGGCTCGCGCCGATGATCGCCAGCACGAGGACGAACGTGATCACCGCGCAGCCGACGGTGAGTGCGGCGACGACGAGCGCCGGGGCGCCGCGGCGGATGCCGACGGTCGCGGTGGCGATCGGCGGGCCGAGCACGCTGACGGTGAGCGCGATCCAGGCGAGGGCGTCGCTGTCGTTCGCCACCTGGGAGAGGAGCAGGACCAGCACGACGAACACGACCGCCCCGGCGATCGGGAGCAGCAGCAGGCCGAGGAGGACGGGCGCGCGCCCGCGCCGCTCGGGACCGCCGGCGGCCGGGTCCGGGGCGTCCGCCGGAGCCTCCGGCGTGGCGCGCGACGGGGTCGGGACGCTCACCCGCCGTCCTCCGCCTCGTCGAGGAAGACCAGCCGGGCGCCGTAGTACGGCTCCCCCCGCCGCACGAACTTCGCGGTGAGGCGGTGGAGGTCGAACCACTCGTCGCCGACGCGCAGGGCGCGACCGTCCTCGGCCACCTCGTCGATCCGGGCTTCGTGCGCCGAGCCCAGGGTGTGGATCCGCACGCGCATGCCGGGGACGGGGACGATCCGGGGCATCGCGCCGAGTGTCCCACGCGTCGAGGATCCCGCGCGACCCTGTGCGACCATCCGGCCGCGCCCCTAGCTCATCGGGTAGAGCACCGGACTTTTAATCCGGCGGGCCGGGTTCGAGTCCCGGGGGGCGCACTGTCGCCCTGCGAGCGGCGCCCCTATGCTCACGTCGTGATGAGAGCTGCGGGCTCGGTGGATCTCGGGGCGGCTTCCCGGCTGGTTGAAGCGGCTCGTGGGGATCGGCGCACTGCCGTCGGATTCGGAGGAGCTTCGGATTCGCAAGGCGGTCTTGGTGTTGTCCTCGACGTTGATGGCGAGCTTGTCGTGCGTGTGGGTGGTGACGTATGCGGTGCTTGGCCTGTGGGTGTCGGCCGCGATTCCGTTCGTCTATCAGCTGGCGTCGGCGGCGAGCATTTACACGTTCGCGCGCACGCGCCGGTACCTGTTGTTCCGACAGAGCCAGCTGTGGATGAGCCTGGTCCTGCCGTTCGTTCTGCAGTGGAGCCTCGGCGGCTTTCGGAACTCCTCGGCGGTGTGCCTGTGGGGGTTCACCTCTCCGCTGGGGGCGTTGTTGTTCGTGGGTGCGCGTCGAGCGGTTTCGTGGTTCGTCGCGTTCGTCGGCCTGGTCGGCGTGTCCGCGGCGATCGATTCCACGCTGGCCGCCGGCGCACCTTACATCCCAAGCGGCGTGGTGATCAGCTTCTTCGCGCTGAACATCGTCGGCGTGGCGAGCACCGCGTACGTGCTGCTGCAGTACTTCGTGCGGGAGCGGGAGTGCGAGCAGGCCAGGTCCGAGCGCCTGTTGCTGAACGTGCTGCCGGAGCCGGTGGCCGCACGGCTCAAGCAGGACGAGCGGAATCATCGCCGACGCCCGCGAGGACGTGACCGTGCTGTTCGCCGACATCGTCGGCTTCACGCCGTCTGTCTGAACGGCTGTCCGCCGCGGATGTGGTCGCGCTGCTGGACCGCGTGTTCGCCAGCTGGGACTCGCTCGCCGCCGCGCACGGTGTCGAGAAGATCAAGACGATCGGCGATGCCTACATGGTCGCCGGCGGCATCCCGCTACCCCGCGAGGATCACGCCGAGGCGATCGCAGAGACCGCGCTCGCGATGGGCCCCGCACTCGCCGGCCTGGCGGCCGAGACCGGAACGGCGCTCCAGGTGCGGATCGGGATCGATACGGGACCGGTCGTCGCCGGCGTGATCGGCCGGGCGAAGTTCATCTACGACCTCTGGGGAGACACGGTCAACACCGCCAGTCGCATGGAATCTCACGCGCAGCCTGGCACGATCCAAGTCACCGAGCGAACCTACGAACGTCTGCGAGAGGGCTACGAGCTCGTCCCCCGCGGCACCGTCGAGGTGAAGGGCAAGGGCCGGATGACCTGCTACCAGCTCATCGGGCCGCGCGGCGCCCCTAGTAGCTGAAGACCGTTGCGCCGTCGCCGATCCAGTCCCAGAGCGGGGTCGCACCGCCAACGCGCGCATGCTGCGACGAACTGCGTCTCGTCGATGTCTCTCGCCTTCACGCAGATCGGGCAGACCAGCAACTCGCCGCCCGCTTCCTGATACTGGTCAAACAGGCGTTCGAT
>CAVTMP010000009.1:0-8483 GCA_963735885.1 uncultured Solirubrobacterales bacterium
TCCACGCCGGCGCCGGGATCGTCGCAGCCAGCGTGCCGGAGCGCGAGTTCGAGGAGACCGAGCACAAGGCGGCGGCGCTGCGCCGGGCGCTCGAGCTCGCGTCCGGGGCCGGACGGGGCGGAACAGCCACGCGGGCCGGCGCCGATGCCGCGCCGGCCGCCGACACGGCCGGCGAGGCCGACACGGCGCCTGCATCCGATCCGGCGGGTCCAGTCTCGGCGGGAGGGTCGCGGTGATCCTCGTCATCGACAACTACGACAGCTTCACCTATAACCTGGTCCAGGCCCTCCAGGTCGCGGGCGCGGCCGTCCGGGTCGTGCGGAACAACGCGATCGACGCCGCGGGCCTCGCCGCACTCGCCGACGATCCGGAGGCGGAGCTGCGGGGGATCGTGATCTCGCCCGGGCCGTCGGACCCGGACCACGCGGGTGTCTCGGTGCCGGCCGTCCAATTCGCTGCCCTGCGCCGGATCCCGCTGCTCGGCGTGTGCCTCGGGATGCAGTCGATGGCCGCCGCGTTCGGCGCCTCGATCGTGCGCGCCCCCACGCTGGTCCACGGCGAGGCCTCCACCGTTGCCCACGACGGCGCCGGGCTGCTCGCCGGCATGCCCGAGGAGTTCCGCGCGGCCCGCTATCACTCCCTGTGCGTGGATGCCGCCACGCTGCCGGCGGAGCTGTTCGTGACGGCTCGGAGCCTCGATGACGACGTCGTGATGGGGCTCCGCCACGCCACGCTGCCGATGGAGGGCGTGCAGTTCCACCCCGAGTCCGTGCTCACGCTCGACGGTCCGCACCTCCTGGCCAACTTCCTGCGGCTCGCCGGAGAGGGTGACGCCGGCGTCCTCGACGACGCCTCCGGCACCTTCGCGACGAAGGGCCTTGCGGCGGCGCCGGCCGACCCGACTCGCCCGGCCGTGTCGCCTCGTCCGGCCGCCCGGTCTCTGCCACCGACCCCGCCTCCCCCCGCCGTGGGCGCGATCCCGTGAGCGACGCCGTCCGCGCCGCCCTCGCGACCGTGATCGACGGTGGAACCCTCGACCGTGACGAGGCCTACCGCGCGATGGGCGCGGTGATGGACGGCGAGTCGACGCCCGCGCAGCTCGCCGCGCTGCTCGTGGCGCTTCGGATGCGCGGCGAGACGGTCGATGAGCTGACCGGGTTCGCCAGCGCGATGCGGGAGCGCGTCCTCCGCGTGGAGGCGCCCGCCGGGGCGATGGACATCGTCGGGACCGGTGGCGACCGCTCGGGCACGTTCAACATCTCCACGACGGCGGCCGTCATCGTCGCGGCGGCCGGCGTGCCCGTGGCCAAGCACGGCAACCGGGCGATCACGTCGCGATCCGGGTCCGCGGACGTCCTCGACGCGCTCGGCGTGCGGATCGACCACGACGCGGACTCTGCCGCCGCCGCGCTCAGGAGCATCGGCTTCGCGTTCCTCTTTGCCCCCGGCTTCCACCCGGCCATGCGGCACGCAGGGCCGACCCGACGCGAGATCGGCGTCCGGACGGCCTTCAACCTGATCGGCCCGGTGACGAACCCGGCCGGGACGCGGCGACAGCTCGTCGGGGTCGGGGATCCGGTGGCCGCGCCGAAGCTGGCCGAGGTCCTCCGTGTCCTCGGGACGGAGCGCGCCCTCGTGGTTCACGGCGCCGGGGTGGACGAGCTGCCGCTCGACGGGAGTGGCGTCATCCACGACGTGACGCCCGGCGGCGTCGTGCGTCGGGAGGTGGACGTGGCCGCGCTCCGGCTGGCCCGGGCCGCGACGTCGGAGCTCGCGGGCGGCTCGCCCGCCGAGAACGCCGCGCTCGTGGAGGCGATCCTGGCGGGCACGGAGCGCGGGCCGCGGCGCGACGTCGTCCTCCTCAATGCGGGTGCCGCGCTCATCGCGGCCGGCCGCGCGATGGACCTTGCCGATGGCATCTCGCAGGCGGCGGCAGTCGTCGATTCGGGGATCGCGACCCGGCTGCTGGCGCAACTCCGGGCCGAGCGGCTGGCTGCCGACGCGGCTGGGGCAACGGGTGCGGGCGAAGGGGCGGGTGCAGCCGAGGCGCCGGACGCCGTGCGCGTGCCCGCGCCATCGTCGGAGGCTCGAGCATGACACTCACGGTCACGCCGCACGTCCGCGCCACGGCCCGGGCCACCACCGGCCCACGGGCCCGCCGGGGTGGGATCCTCGCCGAGATCGCCGCCCGGCGCGCGCACGACGTCGCCGTCGATCTCGGCGATGCCACGTACGCGGCGCTCGTCCGCGCGACCCGCGCCGCGCCCGCCCCGCGCCCGATCGCCGAGCGGCTCGCCGCCCCGGGCCTGCACCTCATCGCCGAGGTCAAGCGCTCATCGCCGTCGGCCGGCGCGATCGCCCCGGCGGCGGACGTCGCTCCGGCGACGGATGTCGTCGCGCGTGCCCGCGCCTACGCGGCCGGTGGGGCGGCGGTCATCTCCGTCCTCTGCGAGCCGCACTGGTTCGGTGGGACGGTCGCGGATCTCTGGGCGGTGCGTGCCGCCGTCGCGATCCCCGTCCTCGCCAAGGAGTTCGTGGTCGATCCCCGCCAGCTGCCCGTCCTGCGCACGGCCGGCGCCGACCTCGTGCTCCTGCTCGCCGCCCTCCACCCCGCGCGGCGGCTGGCGGACCTCGTGCGGCGTGCCCTCGACCTCGGCATGGAGCCGCTCGTCGAGATCCACGCGGAGCGAGAGCTGGATGCCGCGCTGGCCAGCGGGGCGCGCCTGGTCGGCGTCAACAGCCGTGACCTCCGAACCCTCGAAGTGGACCCCGACCGCCCGATCCGCCTCAGGGGGCTGGTGCCGGGCGACCGGATCGCGATCGCCGAGTCCGGCGTCCGGGACGCCGGCACGCTGCGCCGCTGGCGCGCCGCGGGCTACGACGCCGCGCTCGTCGGCGAGACCCTCATGCGCGCGGCCCATCCGCGTGCGGCGGCGGCATCGTTCGTCGATGCCGGCACGGTCCCGGACGATCCGGGAGCCTGCGCCCGGGTCCCGTTCGTCAAGATCTGCGGGATCGTCGATGCGGCGGGCATCGAGGCGGCGCTCGTCGCGGGCGCCGACGGCATCGGCCTCAACTTCGTCACTGGGACTCCGCGCCTGCTGTCGCTCGCCGAGGGCGCTGCCCTGGCGCGCCGCGCGCGTTGGGCGGCCCCGGGCGGCCTTGGCCCGGTCATCGTGGCGATCACCGCGGACGCGGACGCCGCCCTGCTCAGCGCGATCGTCCGCGAAGTCGACCCGGATGCCGTCCAGTACGCGGGCGGGGAGTCCCCGGAGTGGATTGCCGCCTCGCCGCGCCCAGCCTGGAAGGTGCTCCACCTGCCAGCGGACGCGGGCGACATGGCGGCCGACATCGCGGCGACGGTCGTAGCGGACGGACGGCGATTCCTCGCCGCAGGAGCGGAGCGGATCCTCCTCGACACCGCGGGCGGCCTGCACCCGGGTGGCACGGGCACGCAAGCGGACGCCACGGTCGCCGCGGCGGTCGCCCGCGAGATTCCCGTCATCCTGGCCGGCGGGCTCAACCCGGTGAGCGTCGGGGCGGCGCTCCTCACCGTGCCCGCCATCGGAGTGGACGTCGCCTCCGGGGTCGAACGGCCCCGCCTGGCCGGGGAGCGGCCCGCAAAGGATCCGCTCGCCGTGGCGCTCTTCGCGAAGCGTGCCCGCGCGGCGCGTTTCGACAGGCCGCACGCGCCCGTCCGTCCCGAACCCGTGGCCCCGGGCCTCCTGGCGGCCGACGCCGCCGGCCGCTGGGGCGTGGACCGATCGTTCGGTGGCCGCTACGTCCCGGAGACGCTCGTCACCGCGCTTCGCGAGCTGGAGGACGCGTACAGGGAGCTGCGGGACGACCCGGTCTTCTGGGCCGAGCTGCGGGCGCTCCTTGCGACGTACGCGGGCCGGCCGACCCCGGTCTACCGCGCCGACCGTCTCGCCGCGGACGTCCTGCGACGGGCTCGGGAGCTCGACGCCGCGGCCGACCTGCCGGCTGGCCTCCGCATCTACCTGAAGCGCGAGGATCTCGCGCATACGGGAGCCCACAAGATCAACAACGCCCTCGGCCAGGCGCTGCTGACCCGGCGCCTGGGCAAGTCGCGCGTGATCGCGGAGACGGGCGCGGGCCAGCACGGCGTCGCGACCGCCACGGCCTGCGCGCTCCTCGGCCTGCCCTGCGTCGTGTTCATGGGCGCGGTGGACATCGACCGCCAGCGGCCGAACGTCCTGCGAATGGAAGCGCTGGGCGCCGAGGTGCGTCCCGTCACGTCCGGAACGGCGACGCTCAAGGACGCGGTCAACGATGCGATGCGCGACTGGGTCACGAACGTCGCGACCACCCACTACGTCCTGGGCAGCGCGATGGGACCCCACCCGTACCCGACCCTCGTGCGCGACCTGCAGCGCGTCATCGGGGACGAGGCCGCGGCCCAGCTCCACGCCGTCGAGGGCAGGCTGCCCGACCTCGTCGCGGCGTGCGTGGGCGGCGGCTCCAACGCGATCGGCCTCTTCTCGCGCTTCATCGGCGAGCCGTCCGTCCGGCTCGTCGCCGCCGAGGCGGCGGGGGAGGGGATCGCGACGGGCCGGCACGCGGCGGCCCTCGCGGGGGGCACGCCGGGCATCCTCCACGGCGCCCGGTCGTACATGCTCCAGGACCGGGACGGGCAGGTCACCGAGGCGCACTCGCTCTCGGCCGGGCTCGACTACCCGGGCGTCGGGCCGCAGGTATCGGCACTCTACGAGGCTGGCCGCCTCGAGGTGGTCTCGACGACCGACGACGACGCCGTCGCCGCGATCCGGGACCTCTCGCGCGCGGAGGGGATCCTGCCCGCCCTCGAACCCGCCCACGCGCTGGCCGCGCTCCCACGGATCCTCCTGGGGCGCACCCGCGGGCCGAACGGGCCGCTTCCGCCAGTGGCGCTCCCCGCCGACGCGGTGATTCTCCTCGGCCTCTCTGGCCGCGGCGACAAGGACCTCGCCGCGCTCGATCGGCGGGAGGGGACGTCGCAATGAGCCCTGCGCCGGCCGCACCCGCCAGCGGGAACCGCGCGACGATCGCGGGTCCCACCCAGGGGACCGGGTCGACGCCGGGTGCGGCCCGCATCGGGGACGCATTTGCGCGCGCCGGAGCCGCGAATCGCGCCGCGCTCATCCCGTACATCGTGGCCGGCTACCCGGACGCGGCCGGCAGCCTCGCGGCGGCCGTCACGGCGATCGACGCCGGTGCGGATCTCCTCGAGGTCGGCCTCCCGTACTCCGACCCGCTCGCCGATGGCGCCACGCTCCAGCGGGCGTCCGGCGTTGCGCTCCGCGCCGGCGCAACCCTGGACGGATCCGTCGCGCTGCTCGCCGAGATCGCGGCCGCCCGCCCGGGCGTCCCGCTCGTCCCCATGTGCTATGCGAACCAGCTCCTCGCCGGGGGCGGCGGCGCGACCGCAGTGCGGCGGCTCGCCGACGCGGGCGCATCCGGCGTGATCGTGGCCGACCTGACGCCCGACGAAGGCGCCCCGTTCGAGTCGGCCTGCCGGGATTCCGGCCTCGCGCTCGTGTACCTCGTCGCGCCGACCACGCCGGCCGATCGGCGGGCCGCGATCGCGGCCAGGACCGGCGGATTCCTGTACACCGTGTCGCTCGTCGGCGTGACCGGCGCGCGGACCAGCCTCCCGCCGGAGGTCGGCCGCTACGTCCGTGCGGTGAAGGCGGCCAGTCCCGTGCCCGTGGCCGTGGGGTTCGGCGTCTCGCGCCCGGCACACGTCCGTGCGCTCGTCCGGGCGGGTGCCGACGGGGTCATCGTGGCATCCGCCCTGATCGATGCGCTGGGCCCGGACGGGCGCGGTACCGCCGGGCTCGGCCGGCTGGTCGGCCTGTTACGGGCAGCGGCAGCGCGCTGACGGTGGGGCAGGTCCGGCGCGTTCCGAGGCGGTGAGCGGCCGCGCACGTTCGGGTTGGACCCGAATGCGGACCAGCCACTTCACCCGGCCGAATCCGGCCCTCTACGGCGTCGCCCCTCGGCAGTCTGCAGCTCCGGCAGGAGGATCACGACCAGCCCCCCGTCCTTCGTGGGAACAGGGTCGTCGGGGCGCGCGTGGTGGACGCTCTCCACGGCCGGCGGCACCGTCCTGAACACCTGCTGGTCGAAGCCGACGAGGATTCCACCGATCGTCGTGCCTGCGGACTGACGCTTCTTCCGCATCATCGGCTTCGAGGTGCCTCCCCGACGGCGCCCCTCTGTCCATCTTCGACCCCACCGACCGTGTCCGGTCGCCCGACCCGCTTCTGCGCGTGCTGGACGCGCCGCGTCGCCGCGATCAGCTTCCGGTACAGGGCGACGAGCTCCGGGTCCGGGAAGAGCCCCGCCGATGCGCTCGTGACGCGCTCGAGGACCTCGGCCTCACGGGCAGGGTCGCGCACGGTTCGCCGTCCCGTCTCCTGCTTGACGCGGCCGATCTCGAGCGCGATCTGGGCGCGCTCATTGAGGAGCGCCACGATCTCGTGGTCGATTGCGTCGATCCGGTCCCGGAGCGGAGCGAGCGCCACGGCGGTGGGGTCGGCCGGTGAGGCAGCCTGGGCCGCCGAGCCAGTGGCGGCCGTCGAGCGCGTCCTGGCCCCCGAGCCCGTGCCGGCCGCCGGTTCGTCGCCAGCCAGCTCGTTCCGACGCTCACCCATTCGAGGCCTCCGCGTCCCCGGCGTGCGCCGGGATCAGGCCCGCGACCCAGCGCCTCGCGAGCTCCTCGAGCGCCAGCGTGTAGCCGCGCGCCTGCAGGCCCACGAATCGGGCCGCGGCGATGTCCTCCAGGAAGTTGACCCGGCGGAACGGCTCCCGCGTCGACGGATCGGAGAGGTGCACCTCCACGAACGGGCGTTCCACGGCCAGCAGTGCATCGCGAAGGCTGACCGACGTATGGGTGAGCCCGGCCGCGTTCACGATCGCCGCATCGAAGTCGCGCGCGTGGAGCCGGTCGATCAGCGCTCCCTCGTGGTTCGACTGGAAGAAGGTGATCATCACGTCGAGCTCCACGGCTCGCGCGGCGATCCCCGCGTTGACCTCGTCAAGCGTCTCGCGCCCGTAGATCGCCGGTTCTCGCGTTCCGAGCAGGTCCAGGTTCGGGCCGTTGAGGACGAGCACGCGCAGCACGCGCGGTGCCGCCCCACGTGCGGGCTCGGCCGCGCTCATGCGTTCGCCGCCGCGGGCGTGCCGGCCAGGACGCTCCGGGCGGCCGCTGCGACAACGTCGTCGGGAACATCCGCGCGGACGGTCCAGCCCCCGGCGGTCGCGAGCACCCAGCGGAGCCGGCCGTCGTGATGCTTCTTGTCGGTCGCGACCGCGTCGAGGACCCCGTCGGGCGGGTAGGGGAGCTCGGCGCAGCCGAGGTCCAGGCGGTCCAGCAGCGCCTCGACGCGTTCGGCTCGCTCGGGCGGCGTCGCCCCCACGGTGACCCCCACTCGGAGCGCGGCCCGAAGCCCGTACGCGACGGCCTCGCCGTGCAGGATCCCCCGGAAGGCAGCAACGGTCTCGATCGCGTGCGCCAGCGAGTGCCCGAGGTTGAGCGAGATCCGGCCGCCCTGCTCGCGTTCGTCGGCCGTCACGACCTCGATCTTGGCCGTCGCGCAGCGCTCCACGAGCTCGGCCATCGCGCCCGAGGCGAAGACGGCGGGATCGCCCGCCGCGAGGGCCGGACCCTCGGCCTCGAGGAGCTCGAGGAGTCGCTCGTCGCCCAGCGTGCCCATCTTGACGGCCTCGCCGAGCGCAGCACGCAGCTCCCGCGGATCGAGCGTCCGGAGGAACCGGATGTCCGAGATGTTGGCGACCGCCTGGTGAAAGGCACCGACCAGGTTCTTCCCCTCGGGAAGGTCCACCGCCGTCTTGCCACCGATGGAGCTGTCCAGCTGCGCGACGAGGGTCGTCGGGACATGAACGAGCGGGACGCCACGGAGCCAGGTCGCCGCGAGGAAGCCGGCCGCGTCGCCAAGGGCCCCGCCGCCGATCGCGACGATCGGGTCGGTCCGCTCGGCCCGAAGGCGGGCCAGCTCGCGCGCCGCCTCCTCGATGACACCGAGGCGCTTGGCGTCCTCGCCGCGCGGCAGCAGGATCCGCTCGGTCGGGATCCCGGCCGCCGCGAGCGCGCCGGCGAGCGCGGACCCGGCCACCTCCCAGGCGCGCGGCTCGGAGACCAGGATGGCGCGGCGCGCCTCCAGCCGCCCGATGGCCGCCTCGACCCCGGCCGCAGCCGTCCCGTCGCCGAGCTCGTAGCGGCCGAGGGCGGTCGTCGCGCGCAGGAGCAGGGTGGCGTCGGGGAGCGCGTCGTCCAGGTGCCGCTCGAGCGTCTCGACGATCCCGGCCAGGCCAACGATGCCGTTCACCCGGAGCGCTGGCTCGTAGAAGGAGGCTCGCGTCGAGGCAAGGTTGCGCATCGCGGCGACGGGGTCACGTCCGCTCAGCAGCGGTCGCGGCACCGGGGAGTTCCGAATTCGCTGCGCCAGGATCTCGGGTGG
>CAVTMP010000010.1:0-280415 GCA_963735885.1 uncultured Solirubrobacterales bacterium
GGGGCGTCCCCACGGCGACGAAGAGGAGCCGGGCGTGCTCGAGGGCGGGCACGAGGTCGGTGGTGAAGTGCAGGCGCTCGCGGTTGCGCTCCACGCACTCGGTGAGGCCCGGCTCCCAGATCGGGATGTCGCCGGCCTGCAGGCGCGCGACCTTCTCCGCGTCCACGTCCACGCACCAGACCTCGCTGCCGAGCTCGGCGAAGCCGGCCGCCGTCACCAGGCCCACGTACCCCGTGCCGATGACGGCGATCGTCTCGCGCGCGGAGCTCATGGGGCGGGAACCCTAGCGAGTCGAGCGCCGCGGCCCGGGCGCCGCGAAGCTCAGCGTCCGGCGGGCGTCAGCGACGCCGCGATGCCGATCATCTGCCGGTTGGTGAGGGCCAGGTTCAGCGAGTTCGCGACCCAGTAGACGGCTCGCCGCGTGCGCCACGCGACGAGGCGGAGCTTGCGCCCGTCGTAGTGCAGCTCGAGCTTCCGGCGCCCGACCTGGCGGTACTCGGAGGGGTCGCGGAGGATCGGCGGGTCCTTCCACGTCATGCCCTGGATCCCGTAGTACTGGCCCGACCCGTCGTAGCTCGCGGCCACCGTGATCCGGTAGGCCGGGTGGAGCCGCCCGCGCTTGTCGTGGATCCGGTAGGCCCGCGGGTAGACCGCGGGGACGATGCCCTTGTACATCCCGCGCGGCTCCCGCAGCCGGGGGTAGTAGACGCGCATGCCGGCGCCGCGCAGCGCCGCCGCCTGCTGCTGGGCCGCGAGGACGTCGGGGGTGAGGTTGGCTCCGCCGGAGCCCGGCGCGCGGGTGCGCGGCGCACGGCGGCGCGCCCGCGGCCGGGCCCGGGCCCGGGCCCGGGCCCGGCCGAGGAAGACCCGGACCGCCCGGCGGATCGCCGCCGGGCGCGCCGTGACGTAGGGGTCCTTCGGGTCGTTCGGCAGGATCGCCGGGAACGGGACGGTGATGACCGGGTTCTGGGCCGAGAAGGCGACGAGCTGCATCAGCTTGAGCACGGCCTCCTTGGAGTGGAGCTGCTCGTCGCTCTGGGTGTAGCGGCCGAAGATGCGGGCCAGCTGATCCCGGTTGGAGACCAGGGCGGAGGCGCCGTACTGCTGGCGCACCTGTCGCAGGAAGTCCTGCTGGCGGGCGGAGCGGACGATGTCGGTGTCGAGATGGCGGAAGCGCACGTAGTCGAGCGCGTCCTGCCCGCAGAGCTTCTGGTACCCGGGCATGATGTCGATCGTCGCGTAGCCCTGGCTCGGCGCGACGCCGGCGTTGTCGTTGAAGTAGCGGCGGTCGATGTCCGCGTACACGCAGCCGAGGTAGTCGATCGCCCGCCGGAACCCGCCGAAGTTCACGTTGATGATGTGGTTGATCCGGATGCCGAGGAGCCGCTTGACCACCTTCGCGGTGAGCACCGGCCCGCCGACGGCGTAGGCGGCGTTGATCTTGTCGGTCTGCACCACGCCCTTGCCGCGGGGGATCTCGACCTTGAGGTCGCGCGGGATGTTCAGCGCGGTCGTCCCGGCGGCGTCGGCGTCCAGGCGCAGCAGCATGATCGTGTCCGAGCGCGCGTCCCGCGGCCCGTTCGAGCGGTAGCGCTTGTCGGAGCCGAGCACGAGGATCGTCTGCGGATCGCCCGCCTCGGCGGGGGTGATGACGCCCTTGCCGGCCTTGATCTTCTGGCCGAGGTTCAGGTCGTCGACGATGTTCTGCACCTCGAGGAGGCCGGCGGTCGCGGTCGCCGCGCCGGTCAGCACGACGATGGTCAGGATGCCGGCGGCGAACCGCTTCCACATCGCTCGCCCGACCCGCGGTGCCGGCTCCGGGGCGACGCTCACGCCAGGCCGCCGTCGATCGCCGTGAGCCCGGGACCCTCGCCGTCCTCCGGGCCCGCCGCCTCCCGCGCCAGCCTGGCCGGCAGCGCGCGGAGGAAGGCGCCCAGCGCCTCCCGGTAGGCCGCGAGCGAGGCGATCGACACCCACTCGTCGGGCCCGTGGTGGCCGCCGCCCACCGGGCCGAACTCCACGCACGGGATCCCGGCGTCGAGGAACGACACCGCGTCGGAGGCGCCGTCGCGCCCGACGCTCATCGCCTTGCCCTCCACCGAGCGGGCCGCCGCGGCGCTGAGCGCCCGCACGTAGGGGTTGCGCGGCGACACGTTGGCGGGCGGGCGGGTGAAGGTGCGGGTCACCGCGACGTCCTCGATGGCCCGCACCTGGGCGAGGATGTCCCCCGGGTCCTGTCCGGGGAGATAGCGCACGTCGACGACCATCTCGCAGCGGTCGGGAACCTTGTTCACCGCGTCACCGCCGCTGATTCGCCCGAGGTTGATCGAGGGCCGGTCGAACAGCTCGCTCGACTCCCGGCTGAACGGGAGCGACTCGATGCGCCGGAAGACGTCGATCGCCTTGAGGACGGCGTTGTCGCCGAGCCACGGCGTCGACCCGTGCGCGGCGCGGCCCGACACCTCGACCCGCATCGCGAGCACGCCCTTGGCCTGGACGCCGACGTGGAGGTCGGTCGGCTCGCCGGTGATCGCGAAGTCGGCGGCCAGGGTCCCCTCGGCGACCAGCGCGTCGGTCGAGCGCTCGTCCACCTCCTCGGACTCCTCGTCCGGCACGCACACGAAGCGGACGCGGACCGCGCCCTCGCCGGCCACGTCGGTGAGCGCGCAGATCATCGCCGCGAGCCCGCCCTTCATGTCGTAGGCGCCCCGGCCGATCAGGCGGTCGCCCTCGACCCGCGGGCGGAACTGCTCCTCGCGGCCCGGGACGACGTCGAGGTGCCCGTGGAGCACGACGCAGGCAGCGTCCGGCGGCCCGACCTGGGCCAGGATCACGGGCAGCCCGCGGTGCACACGCTCGGTGACGTCGATCTCGCGCGACTCGAGCCAGCCCTTGACGAAGGCGGCGGCCGCGCTGAGACCCTCCGGTCGCGAGGTGTCGTAGGAGATGAGGCGCTCGGCGAGCGTCGTCTCGTCGACCATTCGGTGGGGAAGGATAGGCGAGGGGCCCGGCGCCCCGAGCCGGCGCGCCCGCCGCCGCCGGGCCGCTCGGCTACTCCCCGCCGCCCGCCACGCGGAGGAACGCCGTCCAGCGGCGCGCGTCGCGCGCCGCCACGCGCGCCTCCTCGGAGTCGGCGTCGGCCCGCTCGCGCGTCTCCTCGGCCCGCCGCAGGCGATCCTCGAGGTCGGCACGGTCGAGCGACTCGGGCGCGACGGCGTCCTCGACGAGGATCAGCGCCCGGTTGTCGCCCACCTGGAGGTAGCCCTCGCCCTGGGCGAAGCGGACGACGTCGTCCGCGGAGCGGTAGAGACGCAGCTCGGTCGGATCGAGCATCGCGAGCAGCGGCGTGTGGTTGGCCAGCACGCCGATCGAGCCGGTCGCGGTCCGCGTCGAGACCATCTCGACCTCGTCGTTGAACACCTCGCCCTCGGGCGTGAGGACCTCGACCGGGAACTTCGAGCGCGCCATCGCGAGCCGCTAGCCCTTCGCCGCCGCGACGACGTCGTCGATCGTGCCCTTGAGCAGGAACGCGCGCTCGGGGAGCTCGTCGTGCTTGCCCTCGAGGATCTCGCTGAAGCCGCGGATCGTCTCGGCGATCGGGACGTACTGGCCGGGCGTGCCGGTGAACTGCTCGGCGACGTTGAACGGCTGGGAGAGGAAGCGCTCGATCCGGCGCGCGCGCCCGACGATCAGCTTGTCCTCGTCGGAGAGCTCGTCGATCCCGAGGATCGCGATGATGTCCTGCAGCTCCTTGTAGCGCTGGAGGATCTCCTTGACCCGGTTGGCCACGTCGAAGTGCTCGTCGCCGAGGATGTCGGCCTTGAGGATCGTGGAGGTCGAGTCGAGCGGGTCGACCGCCGGGTAGATGCCCTTCTCGGAGATCGCGCGGGAGAGCGTCGTGGTCGCGTTGAGGTGGGCGAAGACCGACGCCGGAGCCGGGTCGGTGAGGTCGTCCGCCGGCACGTAGATGGCCTGGATCGAGGTCACCGAGCCCGCGCGGGTCGAGGTGATCCGCTCCTGGAGCTGGCCCATCTCGGTCTCCAGCGTCGGCTGGTAGCCGACCTGGGAGGGCATGCGGCCGAGCAGCGCCGAGACCTCGGAGCCCGCCTGCACGAAGCGGAAGATGTTGTCGATGAAGAGCAGCACGTCCTGGCCGCCCTCGTCGCGGAAGTACTCCGCCATGGTCAGGCCGGACAGCGCGACCCGCATGCGCGCGCCGGGCGGCTCGTTCATCTGGCCGAAGACGAGCATCGTCTTGTCGATGACGCCCGACTCCTTCATCTCGAGCCAGAGGTCGTTGCCCTCGCGGGAGCGCTCGCCCACGCCGCAGAACGCGGACAGGCCGCCGTGCTCCTGCGCGATGTTGTGGATCAGCTCCTGGATGAGCACGGTCTTGCCGACGCCGGCGCCGCCGAAGAGGCCGACCTTGCCGCCCTTCGCGTAGGGCGCGAGCAGGTCGATGACCTTGATGCCCGTCTCGAACATCTCGGTGGTCGGCGTGAGCGACTCGACGTCCGGCGCGGGGCGATGGATCGGCCAGCGCTCCTCGACCTCGATCGGCCCGGCGAGGTCGATCGGGTCGCCGAGCAGGTTGAAGATCCGCCCGAGGGTGGCCTGGCCGACGGGCACGGTGATCGGGCCGCCGGTGTCGACGATCTCCGCGCCGCGCGCGAGGCCGTCGGTCGTGTCCATGGCCACCGCGCGGACGCGGTCGTCGCCGAGGTTCTGCTGGACCTCGCAGACGAGGTCGCCCGCGTCCTCCTCGGTCACGTTGATCCCGGGCTGCTCCTCGCCCTGGGTCGAGCCGGCGCCGCGGTGCACCACGAGGGCGTGGTTGATCTCGGGCAGGTCGTCGGGGAAGACGGCCTCGATGACGACGCCCTTGATCTCCTCGATCCGGCCGACGTTGCGCTTCTCGGTGGTGGCGGACATGACTGGTGTCTGGATCTCCTGGGTGTTCGTTCGCGGAACGGGGTCGGGCGGGGCCGTCAGCTCAGCGCCTCGGCGCCGGCGACGACCTCCATGATCTCCTGGGTGATCTCCGCCTGGCGGGCGCGGTTCATCTCCAGGGTGAGGTCCTCGATGACGTCCCCGGCGTTCTCCGAGGCGTTGCGCATCGCGGTCATCCGGGCCCCGTGCTCCGAGGCCGTGGACTCGAGCAGCGCGCGGTAGACCGAGATCTCGACGTAGTCGGGGACGAGGCGGTGGAGGATGACCTCCGGGTCGGGCTCGTACTCGACGAGCGCGCGGTGGTGGGGTTCCCCGGCCGCGCCGCCGCCCCCGTCCCCCTCCTCCTCGCCGTCGGCGAGGATGCTGGCCTGCTGGAGCGGGAGCAGCGTCTCCCGGCGCACGACCTGGGAGAGCGCCGAGACGTAGCCGTTGTAGAAGATCTCGACGCGATCGACGCGTCCGTCGACGTAGTCGGCCATGAGTCGCTCGGCGATCTCCCGCGCGTCGGCGTAGGCCGGGCGGTCCGAGAAGCCGACGAAGGAGGCGGCCAGATCCTTCCCGCGGAAGGTCAGGGACGAGCTTCCCCGGCGCCCGCTCGCGTACCAGACCACGCCGCGCCCGCCGCCCTCGGCCTCGGTGGCGCCGCGAATGCCCGCGCGGATGATCTGCGAGTTGAAGGCGCCGGCCAGCCCGCGGTCGCCGGTGACGAGCAGCAGGCCGACCTTGTCGACCGACTCGTGCTCGGAGAGGATCGGCAGGCTCGGCACGTTGCCCGCCGCCTCGGCCGCCTGGCGGGTCATCCGGCGAATCGCCCCCGCGTACGGCCGCAGGTGGGCGATGCGCTGCTCGGCGCGACGCAGCCGCGCGGCGGCGACCATCTCCATCGCCCGCGTGATCTTCTGGATGTTCTTGACCGACGCGATCCGCGTCTGGACGTCGCGCTGGGAGGCCATGACGGGGTCGGCGCCGCGGCTAGGCGGCCGCCGTCTCCTCCAGCTCGCGCTCGGCGTCCCGCGCGGGCGCCTCGACCTCGCGCGTCCTCGCGGCGAGCTCGGGCTCGCCGTCGTCCATCGGCTGGCCCTCCTCGTCGAGGTCGAAGCCGAAGTCGTCGGCGTACTCCTTCACGGCCGCGTCGAGCGCCGCCTGGATGTCGTCCGACCAGTCGCCGCCGTCGATCTTCTCCAGCAGCTCCGCCTGCTCGGCGCGGAAGCGGCAGGTGAGCCCGGTCAGGAACTCCTCGACCTTCTCGACCACGATCCGATCGAGGTAGCCGTTCGTCGCCGCGAAGATCTGCGCGACCTGGTCGGCCACCGGCAGGGGCGCGCGCTCGCCCTGGTTCAGGGTCCGCACCAGGCGCTCGCCGCGCGCCAGGGTGCGCTGGGTCTCGGCGTCGAGGTCGGACCCGAACTGGGCGAACGCCTCGAGCTCGCGGTACTGGGAGAGCTCGATCTTGATCTTGCCCGCCACCTTCTTCATCGGGGCGATCTGCGCGTTGCCGCCGACGCGCGAGACCGAGATCCCGACGTTGATCGCCGGCCGCACGCCCGAGTAGAAGAGGTTCGGCTCGAGGAAGATCTGCCCGTCGGTGATCGAGATGACGTTCGTCGGGATGTAGGCGGACACGTCGCCGGCCTGGGTCTCGATGATCGGCAGCGCGGTGAGCGAGCCGCCGCCGAGGTCGTCCGAGAGCTTCACCGCGCGCTCGAGCAGGCGGGAGTGGAGGTAGAAGACGTCGCCCGGATAGGCCTCGCGACCCGGCGGACGCCGGAGCAGCAGCGACATCTGCCGGTACGCGTAGGCGTGCTTGGTCAGGTCGTCGTAGATGCAGAGCGCCGCGCCGCCGTTGTAGAGGAAGTGCTCGGCCATCGCGCAGCCCGCGTAGGGCGCCATGAACTTGATCGGCGCCGCCTCGTCGGCGGAGGCCGCGACGATGATCGTGTTGTCGAGCGCGCCGTTCTCGGCCAGCGTCTCGGCGAGCTGGACGACGGTGGCCATGCGCTGGCCGATGGCGACGTACACCGACACGACGCCGGTGTCCTTGTTGTTGATGATCGTGTCGAGGGCGATCGTCGTCTTGCCCGTCTGGCGGTCCCCGATGATGAGCTCGCGCTGCCCGCGGCCGATCGGGATCATCGAGTCGATGGCCTTCAGGCCGGTCTGCATCGGCTCCTTCACGGGCTGACGCTGCACGACGCCCGGCGCCTTGAACTCCGCCGGCCGCCGCTCGGTCGTCGCCACCGGGCCCTTGCCGTCGAGCGGGTGGCCGAGCGGGTCGACGATGCGCCCGAGCAGCGCGTCCCCGACCGGGATCTCGAGCAGCCGACCGGTGCGCTTCACGGTCTCGCCCTCGACGATCCGCTGCCAGTCGCCGAACAGCACCGCGCCGACGTTGTCGGACTCGAGGTTGAGCGCGAGCCCGGTCACGTCGTGCGTCAGCTCGAGCATCTCGAAGGACATGCCGTTGTCGAGCCCGTGGACGGTGGCGATGCCGTCGCCGATCGAGAGCACGGTCCCGACCTCGGTCAGCTCGGCGGCGCCGGTGTCGAGCCCCTCGATGCGGCTCTTGAGGATGCTGGTGATCTCGTCGGGGTTGATCTGCATGGGTGTTCGGGCTCCCTGTGGCGCGCGGCCTACGCCTGCGCGACGTTGCGTCGGAGTTGGTCCAGGCGGCTGCGGATGGAGGCGTCGAGGATCGAGTTGCCGACCCGCAGGACGATGCCGCCGAGGATGTCGGGATCGACCGTGCTCGTGAGGTCCACGCGACGGCCGGTCTGCTCGCCGATGCGGCTGCCGAGGCTCTCGACGGTGGCGGCGTCGAGCGCGACGGCCGAGGTGAGCTGCACCGGAAGCAGCCGGTTCGCCTCCTCCCAGAGCGCCTCGTAGCGACGGCGGATGCGGAAGATCGCCGGCATGCGGTTGCGCTCGACGAGCGCCTCGAGGAAGTTCTCCAGGGCGGGCTCGGCGCCGTCGAGCATCCCGCGCAGCCCGGACTTCTTCTCCTCGGTCGAGAAGTAGGGCGAGAAGAAGAAGAGCGCGAGGTCGCGGTCGGCGTCGAGCGCGTCGGCGACCTGCCCGAGCTGCTCCCGCACCTCGTCGAGCTTCCCCTGCTCGGAGGCGACCTCGAAGAGCGCGCGCGCGTAGACCTCGGCGATCTGTTCCACGGCTAGCGCCGATGCTCCCCGGAGAGCGCGGTGAAGTCGAGCTCCGCCAGCGCCTCCTCCACGAGCCGCCGTTGATCGTCCTCGTCGAGCGACTTGCGCGTCACCTTCTCCGTGGCGGCGATCGTGAGGTCGCCGACCTCGCGGCGGATCTCGCCGATCGCCCGCCGGGTCTCGGCCTCGATGTCGCGGCGGGTCTGCTCCATCAGCTCCTCCCGCTGCGTGCGGGCGGCCGCGAGCGAGTCCTTCTGGGACTGCTCTCCGGCCTTGTTCGCCCGGGCGACGATGTCCTCGGCCTGCTGGCGCGCCTCGGCCAGCCGCTCGCGATACTCGGCGAGCAGCTCGTCGGCCTCCTGACGGGTCCGCTCGGCGGCGTCGATCGAGTCGTCGATCGCCTTCTGGCGGCGGTCGAGCGCGTCCTGGATGCGCGGGAACGCGTAGCGCTTGAGGATGTACAGCGTGATCCCGAAGGCGAGCAGCGTCCAGATCATCAGCCCGATCCCGGGCGTGACGAGGAAGTTGCCGCTCTCCTCCTTGGCTGCCGTGACGAGGGGCATGGCCTAGGAGAGGAAGAAGGCGATGAGCCCGAAGATGAAGGCGTAGAAGACGATCGCCTCGGTCAGGGCGAAGCCGAGCCACTGGATGCTCGTGATCTCGTCGCGCATCTCGGGCTGCCGGGTCACCGACTCGATGACCTTGCCGAAGATGTAGCCGACGCCGATGCCCGGGCCGATGGTGCCGAGGCCGGCGCCGACGCCGAGCGCGATGGCCTTGAGGCCCTTGCGGGCGATGGCCTCGTTCTCCGCGACGCTGGCGGCGAGTTGGGTGACGATCGAGAGGTCCACGGTGTCTCAGCTCCTCCTGGGGGCGCTGTTGGCTGGCAAGGTCAGTGCTCCTCGGCGACGGCGCCGCCGAAGTAGATGGACGCGAGGGTCGCGAAGATGAAGGCCTGCAGGGTCGCGACCAGGCCCACCTCGAAGATGTAGAAGGCGATGGCCATCGGCAGCGTGAAGATGCCGAGGACGGCCGACCCGAGAAGGACGACGAGGCCGCCGCCCATGAACAGGATCAGCAGGTGGCCGGCGAGGATGTTCGCGAAGAGCCGGACCGACAGCGACACGATCCGGACGAAGTGCGAGATGACCTCGATCATGAAGATCGGGATCGCCGCGGGGCCGGTGACGCCCGCCGGGACCCAGCCCTTGAGGTAGCGGACCAGGCCCTTCTGGCGGATCCCCGTGTAGTGGTAGCTGAACCAGACCATGAGGGTCAGGACCAGCGGGACCGCGAGGTTCGCGGTGGCGGCGTAGAGCGCGAAGGTCGGCAGCTTGACGCCGAGCACGTCCACCTTGTGCTCGGTGTTCGTCGGCAGCGGGATGTAGCCGAGCAGGTTCGAGAACCAGATGAAGAGGAAGAGCGTGGCGACGAAGGCGAACCAGCGCTTCGCGGTCTTCGGGTCCATGTTCCCGCCGGCGATGTTGTCGCGCATGAAGACGTAGGCCGACTCGACCGCCGTCTGCACCCGGTTCGGCTTCGCCTGCATCCGGTTGGCGACGTAGAGCATCGCCCCGACGGTGAACAGGCACGTGAGCACGACGTACAGCACGGCCTTGTTGATCGACAGGTCGATCCCGCCGAGCTTGATCGGGATCCACGGATCGAGCTTGAACTCGTTCTGGGGCTTGAAGTCCTGGTTGACCTCGATCGCCCAGGCGCCCGCCGGGGAGGCGAGCAGCAGCGCCGCCGGGGTCAGCGCCGCGAGGATCCGGGCCCTCACGACGGACGCTCCGCCTCGAAGGGGCGCAGGATCATGTTGACGGTGAAGTAGACGGTGAAGAGCGCGATCGAGAGGACGGCGGCGGCGAGGCCGGCCTGGGACGAGGAGGCCGTCCCGACGGCGAAGATCGTAAGGGCTACGAGCCATCCGCGTCCGATCATCGATCCGGTGAGGATCCCGACGAGGACGCGGGGGTCCTCGGCCGCCGTCGCCCGGCGCGTCGCCCACACCTGGATGCCGCGTTGCGCGACCCAGGCGGCGGCGGCGGCCCCCCACCCGGCGAGCGGCCATCCGGCGAGCAGGAACACCGGCAGCGAGAGGGCGAGGACGATCATGTCCAGCCAGCGCAGGACGGTCATGGTCATCGGCTCAGAGGTCCCTAAAGCGTGTGATGACAAGGGCCACCCCCGCGACGGCGCCGACGAAGACCCCGCCGATCACGAACGGCCCGACGCTGCCGGCCAGCGCCCCGATGCCCGCCGCGATCCCGGCGCACAGCACGATCGTCGCGACGAGCGTGTAGCCGGCGGTGGCGCCGGCGCGGTGGCCGGGGCGCTCGGGGCTCATCGGGGGCGGGGCGGGTGTCGGGCATGCGATGACGCCGCCATCGGAACGCGAACGCCCGCGCACCGCGCGGGCGACACGGGCGCCGACCGGGACGTCGGCGCGCACGATGGCGGGCGCCGGAGTATATGGAATCGCCGGCCCTTGTAACAACTTTGTGACAGCGGGCGCGAGGGCCGGTTTCCCCCGCCATCGCCGCGGGCGAGGACGTCGGTTCGACGCGCCGTGCTAAATTGCGTGAAAGTCGCCTTGTTTTAGCTGGTTATGCCGGAGCAGACCTCGTGAGCACCGTCGCCACCGCCCCGACCACAGGCCTGTTCTCGTTCCCGAACCCGGTGAACGAGGTCTCGGCGCGCCTCGTCGCGGGCGGGGTGGTGCTGATGAGCCTCGCGGCGCTCGCGTCGCAGGAGAAGTGGATCGTCGCCGTGATCGCCTACGGATTCGTGGCGCGGGTCCTGACCGGTCCGACGCTCAGCCCGCTCGGCCAGCTCGTGACCCGCGCGATCACGCCGCGCCTGCACCTGCGCGAGCGGCCGGTCGCCGGACCGCCGAAGCGGTTCGCCCAGGGCATCGGCGCCGTGCTCTCCGTCACCGCCGCGGTGCTGGTCTTCGGGTTCGGCGCATGGACGCCGGCGAACGTGCTGCTCGGGTGCCTGGTCGCGGCGGCGACGCTCGAATCGGTGTTCGGGTACTGCCTCGGGTGCAAGATCTTCGCGCTGCTCATGCGGGCCGGGGTGATCCCCGAGGAGGTCTGCGACCGGTGCAACGACCTCGCCCTCGGCCCCTCGCACGCCGGCTAGGCGCATGACCTCCCGCCGGCCGAAGCGCTGGGCGCTGATCGCGCTCGCGGTCCTCGGGGCCGGGCTGATCGCCGCTCCCGCGATCTTCCAGATGTTCGAGCGCGCCCCGAAGGGCGCGCGGATGATCACGGCCTTCCAGCCGTACATGACGAAGGAGCGCCTCGCCGGCTACCAGACCGAGATGCGCCAGATCGACGCCGGCGTGCGCGAGGTGCGCACGCGGGCCGCCGCCAGGCTGGCGCAAGGCGACCGGCCGTTCGCGGCGCGGTTCCCGACCTTCGTCGACTTCCAGGGTCGCTGGCCTCGCATCTACGCCGACATGGGCGGCATGCTCACGACGATCCAGCACAACCGCGGCAACTACGAGGCCGTCGCGGCGCTGCCCGACTTCCGGCTGTTCCCGTGGTTCTTCGTGCTGCCCGGCGTGCTGCTCCTCCTGCTGGTCGGCCTGGCGGCGCTGCGGCCCGCCTCGTGGCGGACGGTCCGCTGGGTCGTCGCGGCGCTCGGCGTCGGCGTCGCCCTCGCGCCGGCCGCCTTCCAGATGTTCGATCGCGCCCCGAAGGGCGGGCGCATGGTCGACGCGTTCAGGACGATCGAGACCCACCGGCGGGTGGAGACGATCCAGGGCTACTTCGGCGACATGGCGGTCGGGCAGGGGGCCGTGCGCCTCGAGATCGCGCCGGCCCTCCAGGCCACCGGACTGAGCGACGCGCAGGTGGCGGCGCAGTTCCCGGCCGTCACGACGCTCAACGACCAGTGGACGCACGTCCTGAACGACATGACGCCGATGATCGGCACGATGAGCGACAACGTCGGCAACTACGACGCCGTCGCCGCGCTCCCGCCGTTCCCGCTCTTCCCCTGGTTCTTCGTGCTGCCCGGCCTCATCGCGGTCGGTCTCGCATTCCTCGCCGGACCGCGCCGCAGGCGGCGCGCCGACGACGTGCCGGCGCCGCCGGCGCGCGACCTCGCCTCCCCCCTATCCGAAGGAGCACCATGACTCGCCGTCCCATCTCCCGCCGGACCGCCGGCCTCCTGGCCGCGGGTGCGGTCGCGGCCACGGCCGCGACGGTCGCGCCGGCCGGGGCGGCCGCCCCGGCCGCGTCCGCCAAGCCCCAGACGCTGACCGGCCTCTTCAAGATCTCCGCCCGTCGCTCGTACTTCCGCATGGTGTTCCCGGGCGGAAGCATCGCGCGCGGCCAGTTCTTCGCGAACCCGGACTCGTCCGCGAAGACCAAGAGCGTCACGCCGATCCGGCCGGGAACCGACGGGGGGCTTCGCACCGGCGCGTTCCAGCCCCGGCCGGGCGTCGCGTTCACGCCGCTCGGCGACTCCCGCGCGGCGCGGATCATCCGCCCCACCGCGTTCGCCGGCCGCCTCTTCGGCCTGTCGACCGCATCGCGCGCGCAGCCGGGCGGCCGGCGCGTTCCGGCTCCGAGCATCACGGTGCGGAACGGCCGGCTCAGCGGCCAGGTGCAGGCGCTGACGGCCGAGTGGAACAAGCTCTACTTCAACCAGGGCTCGCCGAAGCCGGGCGGTCGCCGTCCCGGCCTGACGCGGGCGCTGACCGGGTCCTACAACGCCAGGACCCGCGCCTACGTCCTGCAGTGGTCCAGCACGATCAGCGGCGGCCCGTTCAACGGGTTCACCGGCGTCTGGCACCTCGAGGGCACCTTCCGCGCCGGTTGATCGACCCGCGCCCATTCGACCGACCGAGAGAGGAATCCTCCACATGTCCCGACGCCTGACCGCGCGCCCGCTCGGCATCGCGCTCGCCCTCGGCGGCCTCGCCCTCGGCGTGGGCGCCTGCGGCGGCTCGTCGTCGAAGGAGCCCGACCGGGCGGCGGCCACGCAGGCCCCCGGCGCCGCGACGCCGCCCCCCACCACGACGCCGGCGTCGAGCGCCCCGGCGGCGAAGAGGAAGGCGAAGGCCGGGAAGGCCGCGAAGGCCAAGCGCGCCTCGCGTCGCGCGCACCGGACGAAGCGGCGGAAGCGCGCGGCCGCGACCGCGGCAGCCGCCGCGGGGGGCGGGTCCGCGGCCGCGGCGGGCGGCGGGTCCGCGGCGGGCTCGGCGCCGGCGTCCCCGGCGCCGCGGACGACCGCGCTGGCCGGCACGTTCCGGCTCGCGGCCGGCCGGTTCAGGAACGGCCGGGCGAGCGGCTCCTACTTCCGGATGATCTTCCCCGGGCCCACCCGGTACTTCAACAACCCCGACTCCCGGGCGAGGAACAAGACGTTCACGCTCGTCTCGCCCGGCAGCGCCGGCGGGCTCGTCACCGGCCGCTTCCAGCCGCACCCGTCCCGGGTATTCGATCGCTCCGGCAACGCGCGCGCACGGGCGATCATCCGGCCGCAGCGCTTCGCCGGCGTCAAGTTCAGCCTCGCGACGCTGCCGCGGGACCCGCAGTCGGGCCGCGCCGCCGCGGCCCCGAGCTTCACCGCGACCGGCGGCCGGATCCGCGGCCGGCTGCCGAGCCTCACCGCCGAGTGGAACAACCAGTACTTCAACCAGGGGGCGCCGAAGCCCGGCCGCTCCGCGCCGCGGGTCACCGGCACCTACGACCCGGCGAGCCGCGCCTTCGTCCTGGTCTGGAGGAGCAGGATCACGGGCGGCCCGTTCAACGGGTTCACCGGCTCCTGGCACCTCGCGGGCACGTTCTCGCCGCGCTGATCCGGCCGACGCGGGCGCCCCGGCGGAGACCGGGGCGCCAGGCTCGGCCGGGCGCCAGGCTCGGCCGGGCCAGGCACGGCCGGGGCGCCCGGCCTCCCCCGATGCGCCACGGGGGCCAACCGGTGCTCGCGATTCGCGCCCCCGCGCTCCCGGCCGCCGCGGCTATCGTCCGCGCCGGCGGCAGCGAGACCCCGACCCGGAGAGCGGCGGAATGAGCAGCGGCACCACGACGACGAGCTTCTGGCACCCGTTCGCGAACATGGCGACGCTGTCGCGCGAGGGGGCGGTGACGATCGTGCGAGGCGAGGGCTCGACGGTGTGGGACGACCACGGCGCCGCCTACCTCGACGCGATGGCGAGCCTCTGGTACTGCAACGTCGGGCACGGCCGGACGGAGCTGGCCGACGTCGCCGCCGGGCAGATGCGGGCGCTCGCGGCCTACCAGACCTTCGAGCGCTACACCTCGCCCCCCGTCGAGGCGCTCACCGCGCGGATCGCGGAGCTCTCCCCCATTCCCGGGACGAAGGTCTTCCTCACCTCCGGCGGGTCGGAGTCGGTGGACACCGCCGCGAAGCTCGCGCGCGCCTACTGGCGCGCGGTCGGGAAGCCGGAGAAGCAGGTGCTCGTCTCCCGCCAGCACGCCTACCACGGCATGAACGCCTACGGCACGTCGCTGGCCGGCATCCCATCGAACCTCGAGGCCTTCCACCCCCTGGTCGAGTCCGTCGAACACGTCGCGTGGGACGACGCCGGCGCGTTGGCGGCGGCGATCGATCGGCGGGGCGCCGACCGGGTGGCGGCCTTCTTCTGCGAGCCGGTGATCGGGGCCGGCGGGGTGATCGCCCCGCCCGAGGGCTACCTCGCCGAGGCGGAGCGGATCTGCCGCGAGCGGGACGTCCTCTTCGTCGCCGACGAGGTGGTGACCGCGTTCGGGCGGCTGGGGACGTGGTTCGGCTCGGGCCGCTACGACCTGCGACCGGACATGATCACCACCGCCAAGGGCCTCACCTCGGGCTACGCGCCGCTCGGAGCCGTGCTCGTCGGCGAGCGCGTGGCGGAGCCCTACTGGCGCGAGGGTGCGAGCGAGGTCTTCCGGCACGGCTACACGTACTCGGGCCACACCGCCTCGTGCGCCGTCGCGCTGGCCAACCTCGAGATCGTCGAGCGCGAGGGGCTGGTCGAGCGCGTCGCGGCGCTCGAGCCGGTGTTGGCGGCGGCGCTGCACCCGCTCGCCGAGCACGAGCTCGTCGCCGAGGTCCGCGCCGGCGTCGGACTGCTCGGGGCGGTCGAGCTCACCGCCGAGGCGCTCGGGGCGGGGCGGCTCCAGCCACTCGTCGACGCGCTGCGTGAGCGCGGCGTGCTCTCCCGCGGCGTGCGCGGGGTCGCGCTCCAGTTCTCCCCGCCGTTCGTGGTCACCGAGGACGAGATCGCCCGGATGGCCTCGGCCACCGGCGAGGCGCTGAACGCGGTCGCGGTCGCGGCGTAGCGCGGCCCCACGACCCGTGCCCGCGCATCCGCGCACGACGCGGCCCGCCCGTCCGTGCCCTGCCGGGTCGGACGAACGGCATCTGGGGATAGCCCGAGGGCTCGTCGCGCCGCCAGGACCCAAACGGAGCACGACTCCCGTCTCCGGCTGATGCTTGCGTCATTGACCGCGATATGCGCGGTCAAGGGCGGAAGGATGCGGGGGATCGACGCGCCGCCCGCTTCCCGGCTGCCGACGGCCCGCGGCCGGCGGTGCCTTCCTCGATGCCGCTCCCGTCTCTCGCGCGCGCCTGCGGCCTTCCCGATGCCGTCCGTCCCGCCCGGCGCGCCGCCACCGCGTCCCGCCCGGCGCGGCCGCCACCGCGCCCCGCCCTGCGCCTACCGCGTCCCGCGCCAGGTGAGTGCGGCGAAGACGAACTGAAGCGGCAGCCGCGCCCACAGCAGCGCCCGCGGGATGTGCGGGTGGCGCTCCGGGTACAGCGCCATCTGGATGTTGGCCGGGTAGACCGCGGCCAGCGTGGCGAGCAGCCACCAGCGGGCGCCACGGCGGGTGGCGTCCGGAAGCACGGCGAGGCCGCCGCCGAGCTCGGCCACCCCGGTCCAGAACACGGCCTCGCGCCGCCAGCGGGCGATCGAGCGGGGCACGATGGCCTCGTAGGGCTTCGGCACGACGAAGTGGAGCGCCCCGGCCACGCCCCACACGAGCGCGGTCGCGAGGCGGGAGCCGGGCGGGCTCGTCACCGGACGGAGCCCAGAGGACGGGCGTCGTCGCCGGCCGGCGTCGGCCGCGGCGACCCGCGCGCGTGGTCGGGGCGCCGGCCGAGCTCGTCGTCGACGACCGGGCCGGCGAGCAGCGCGAGGTTCGAGAGCCACAGCCAGACCGGCAGGACGCCCGCCCCGGCCGCCGCGCCGTAGGTCGCGTCGTGGCGCCCGAACCACTGGACGTGGATCCCGAACCCGATCGACCCGAGGACCCAGGAGCCGACCGCGAACCGGCTGCCCGGGCTGAACCACCCGCCGCGGCGGGGCCGCGGCGGCCGCAGCTTCCACGCCGCCGGCGGCGCCGGAAGCCCGGACACGCGGGAGGAGGCGCGGACGAACGCGCCGAGGTACCCGCTCGCCGACCGGAGGCCGACGACCGCGCTCCCGCCGACCGGCGCACCGGCTCCCGCCTGCTCGCGAAACAGCTGATCGATCGGGACGCGGCGGACGATCCGGCGCGGCAGCTCCCGCCAGCCGATCGGTGGCCCCGCGAGGACCGGGTGCTCGCCGGCGGCGCTCACCGGCCGGTGAGGATCGTGTCCTCGTGCGCGTACGCGGGGGCGCAGCAGCAGAGCAGGCGCAGCTCCTCCGCACCCGTGTTCCACAGCTTGTGCGGCGTCCCGGGCGGGATCACCACGCAATCCCCCGCGCGCACCTCGCGCTCCTCGTCGCCGAGCCGCAGGCGCCCGGACCCGGCGGTCAGGTGGTACAGCTCCTCGGCGACGGGATGGTAGTGCTCGTCGGTGGCGCCGCCGGGCGGCAGCGTCGCCTCGGCCAGGCTCTGGTGCCGCGCCGCGGTCCACGCCGGATGGGCGAGCTCGCGGATCGTCGAGCCGTCCTTCGTGGTGAACGGCTCGACCGTCTCGAGGTTCGCGACCTGCACGGCGCGACGGTAGCGCGCCGCGCCGCGGGCCGGAGCTACGCCGCGACGCCGAGGCCGACGCCGATGACCTTCAGGCGCCGGCTCAGCGCGGTGAAGGCGAACTCGTTGATCTCGGCGGAGGAGCGGCCCAGCAGGGTCCAGTCGCCCGCGGGGTCCTTGCCGGCCGGGACGAGCACGCCCTGCGCGATCGGCAGCAGCTCCATCAGCCGCGCCTCGATCCGCCGTGCGTGCGCCGGATCCTTCGCCTTCTGCTGCAGGTACCACGTCCCGTAGGCGACGTGGCGGTGCTCGTCCTGGCTGATGCGGCGGAACCCCTCGAGGAAGCCCGGCAGGATGCCGCGCTCCTCGAAGGTCAGCGTGATGAAGTTCTGGCCGGTGAGGGCCAGCGTGCCCTCGATGACCATGTGGTAGGTGACGACGAAGTCGATCTTGGCCTCGACGTCGCCCGGGTCGGCGACGAGCCGCTCGCCGGCCTCGACCAGCCGGCGGTCGAACAGCTCGACGAAGGCGTCGTTGAGGTCGTCACGGACGCGGGCGAGGCGGTCGTCGATCGAGCCGTCGTAGCCGAGGACCTGCTCGTAGAAGCGATTGAAGTGCTGGACGTGGCGGGCCTCGTCGACCTGCTGGGTCGTGAGGAACGCCTCCTCGCCCTGGTCCTCGTAGGCCATGACGAGCCCGGAGAACTGCGTCGTCACGCGCTCCTCCCCCACGAAGAACGAGGAGAGCGACCACACCATGTCGTCGCGGTCGGCGTCGGGGATCGCCAACCAGTCCTCGCGGTCGCGCGTGAACTCGATGGCGTGCGCCGACCACGGCTGGCGCTCCCACAGCTCGTACAGCTGCTGGGGGTCCATGAGCTTGACCTTCGCGAGCTGGGAGTCGTCGCTGATCGTGGCGACGTCGCCCTGGCGGGTGAGGTCGAGGAGCGTCGGCATGCGGGGCCTCCGGAGGCGCTGGACGGACGGGGCGGCGAGGATCCCACAGGCTTGACACTGTGTCAAACATGCCCTCGATACGCTCCGCGCACATGGCCTCGTTGAGCCGGCGGACCGAGCCGCAGAGCGCCCGCCGGGCCCAGATCGAGCGCAGCGTGATCGAGGCCACCCAGCGGCTGCTCGCCGGCGGCACGTCCTACGCGGAGCTGAACGTCGAGCGGATCGCCACCGAGGCCGGCATCTCCCGCACCGCGTTCTACTTCTACTTCCGCGACAAGCGGGAGCTCCTCATGCGGGTCACCGAGGACGTCGCCGCCCGGCTCGAGGGCGAGGCCGTCGGCTGGCTGGAGGGCCACGCCGGGCCCGAGGAGCTGGCCCCGGCGCTGGCCCGCATCGTCGGGATCCACCGCGAGCACGGACCGGCCCTGCGCGCCGTCGTGGAGACCTCGGCCTACGACGGGGAGGTCGCGGTCTTCTGGCGCGAGCTCATCGGCCGCTTCGTGACCCGCACGACCGCGCGCATCGAGGCCGAGCAGGCCGGCGGGCGGGCGCGACCCGGCATCCCGCCCGAGCCGACGGCGTTCGCGCTGTGCTGGATGACCGAGCGGACGTGCTACCAGAGCCTGGTTCAGGGCCAGCTGCTCGACGACGCGCTCCCGGAGGCGCTCGCGGCGGTCTGGATCGGGACGATCTACGGCCGCGAGGCCGGGTAGCCGGGCGCCTCGCGGTCGGGGGCCGCGGGCGGCGGCTCCGGCCCCTCGGCGCGGGGCGGCACCGCCTCCCACTCCCCCGTCTCGAGCTCGCGGCGGACCTCGAGCGCGATCTCGTGCTCGGACGTGTCCGGGTCCGCGCGCCGCAGCTGCCAGGTCCGGAGCCGGCCGAACTTGAGGATCTCGAGCGTCGCCACGACGTAGACGCTCGCGGCCAGCGCACCGAGCAGCAGCGCGCCCATGAGGATCGACCAGCCCGTCCGGAAGTGGCCCGCGTCGTCCGAGTAGGGCACGAAGCGCAGCGCCACGGCGACGCCGGCCAGCGCCGCCGTCCAGCCGTACAGGTAGGCGACGGTGCGCCGCTGGCGAGAAGCCGATGCGCGCGAAGCGGTGGTGGAAGTGGTTGGCGTCGGCCTCGTAGACCTTGCGCCGGTACTTGATCCGCTTGGCCACGACGAAGCCCGTGTCGAGGAACGGGACGGCGAGCACGACGAGCGGCACGACGAGGGCGATCACGGCGTTCGTCTTCAGGGCGCCCTGCACCGCGGCGGCGCCGAGCAGGAGGCCGAGCAGGTTGGCGCCGGTGTCCCCCATGAAGATCGAGGCCGGCGGGAAGTTGTGCAACAGGAAGCCGAGCGCCGCGCCGGCGGTGAGCGCCGCCAGGACGCCGGCCGCGGTCCGCGAGAGGTCGAAGGCGATGATCGAGAAGGCCACCGCGCTGATCCCGCACACGCCGGCGGCGAGGCCGTCGACCCCGTCGCAGAGGTTGACGACGTTCATCAGCGCCACGAGGCCCGAGCACGGTCAGCGGCCCCCCGACGCCGTGCAGGTCGAGCGGACCGATGAACGGGAGGGTCACGTTGTCGACCTGGACCCCGCTCAGCACGACGACGAGCGCCGCGGCCACCTGGCCCAGGAGCTTCCACTGCGGGGCGAGGTCGACGACGTCGTCGACGGCCATGACCGCGGCGATGATCGCGGCGCCGGCGAGGATCCCGCGCGTCTCGCCGTCCCACGGGCAGGAAGAGCACGCCGGCCAGCAGCGCGCCGGCGAGGATCGCCAGGCCGCCGAGGCGCGGCGTCGGGCGGTCGGAGAGGCCCCGGTCCCGCGGCTGGTCCACCGCGCCCAGCCGCCCGGCGAGGCGCGCGGCGAGCGGGGTCAGCAGCGCCGACGTGGCGCCCGCGACGAGGAAGGCGTAGAGCGCGTCGAGCTCGGACATCGCGGTCGGCGGCGAAGCATGGCAGCCGCCGCCGACCGCGCCGCGGTCTCGGCGGGCGGCGCCGGCCGGCGCGGCGGTCTACACGACCGCCGGCGCCCCGAGCTGCGCGTACAGCGGGTAGCGCTCGACGATCGCCCCGACCCGCTCGGCCAGCTCGTCGCGCGCGCTCGGAGAAGTCGCGGCGGTGAGCGCGGTGGCGAGGATGCGCCCGACCTCGGCGAAGTCGTCGGCCTGCAGGCCGCGGGTGGCCAGCGCGGGCGTCCCGATCGCGCAGGCCGGAGGAGACCATCGGCGGGCGCGGGTCGAACGGGCACCGCGTTGCGGTTGACCGTGATGCCGATGTCGTGCAGCCGGTCCTCGGCCTGCTGGCCGTCGAGGTCGGAGTCGCGCAGGTCGACGAGCACGAGGTGGACGTCGGTGCCGCCGGTCAGGACGTTCACGCCGCTCGCCGGCGTCGAGCAGCTCCCGCCGCGACGACCTGGGCGCCCTCGATCGTGCGCCGCTGGCGCTCGCGGAAGGTCTCGGTCCCGGCGATCTTCAGCGCGACCGCCTTGCCGGCGATGACGTGCTCGAGCGGGCCGCCCTGCTGGCCGGGGAACACGGCCGAGTCGATCTTCTTCGCGTGCTCCTCGCGGCAGAGGATCATGCCGCCGCGCGGCGCCGCCGAGCGTCTTGTGGATCGTCGTCGTGACGACGTCGGCGTAGGGCACCGGGCTCGGGTGCAGGCCGGCGGCGACGAGGCCGGCGAAGTGGGCCATGTCGACCATCAGGTAGGCGCCGACCTCGTCGGCGATCTCGCGGAAGCGCGCGAAGTCGAGCTGGCGCGGGTAGGCCGACCAGCCGGCGAGCATGCAGCTTCGGCCGGCGCTCGCGCGCGATGCGCGCGACCTCGTCCATGTCGATGAGGCTGGTCTCGCGGTCGACCTCGTAGGCCGCGATGTCGTAGAGCCGCCCCGAGACGTTGAGCTTCATGCCGTGGGTGAGGTGGCCGCCGTGGGCGAGCTCGAGGCCGAGGATCGTGTCGCCCGGCTGCGAGCAGCGCGTGGTAGACGGCGGTGTTGGCCTGCGCGCCGGCGTGCGGCTGGACGTTGGCGTGCTCGGCGCCGAACAGCTCCTTCGCGCGCTCGATCGCGAGCGTGCTCGGCGACGTCGACGAACTCGCAGCCGCCGTAGTAGCGCCGGCCCGGATAGCCCTCGGCGTACTTGTTCGTCAGCACCGAGCCCTGGCACTCGAGCACGGCCTGGGGCACGAAGTTCTCCGAGGCGATCATCTCGAGCGTCCGCTGCTGGCGGTCGAGCTCGAGGCGCAGCACCTCGGCGATCTCGGGGTCGACCTCGGCGAGCGGGCGGGAGAAGTAGGTCGGGGAGCTCGGTCATCGCGGTCTGGCCCTCCGGGGCTCGGACTCGAGGCGGTCGGCGGCCCGCCGACGATACCAACGGGTCCTGGCGGCGTTCGGCCCGGACCGGCGTCACGCGAGCGCATCGCGGATCGCCGCCTCCGGCATCGCTCCGCGCCGCACGATCGCCCAGGCGTCCTCGACCTCGAAGCGGCGCAGGTCGAGCACCGTCGAGGGCGTGCCGGGCAGCTCGCCGCCGTCGAGCACCAGGTCGGCGCCCGCGCGGATCGGCGCCGGGACCTCGGCCAGGCGGCGCGCGTCGGGCCCGCCCGCCCGGTTGGCGCTCGACTGCAGCACGGGCCAGCGAACGCCGGCGAGCGCGGCGAGCGGCCCGTCGAGCCGCGGCACGCGCAGCCCCAGGGTGCCCGGATCGGGTCCGCACGCCAGCGGCAAGCGGCGCGCCGGGTTCGGCAGCAGCACCGTCACCGCGCCGGGCAGGAGCGGCCCAGCGCACCGCGCGCGTCCGCGGGCCGAGCTCGGGGAGGGCGGCGAGCGCGAGGTCGCGCGCGAAGAACATGACCGCGGCCGGCCGGTCCGGTCGGCGGCCCTTCAGCGCGTACAGGCGCCGAACGGCGCCCTCGTCGTCGGGATCGCACGCGAGCCCGTAGACCGTGTCCGCCGGGAACACCGCCACCCCGCCGACGCGCATGCAGCGCTCGAACGTCGCGGCGTCGTCCGCGGTGAGCGCGACTCCGCCGCTCACCGCCGTCCCGTCACGACCCGCTCGATGCCCGCGAGGTCCGGCCGCACCGCGGCGTCCGCCCACCCGGCGCGCCGCAGGAGCGCCACGACCGCCGCCGCCTGGCCCGCGCCGACCTCCAGCGCGACGCACGGCACGGCGCGCTCGGCGGCCTCGGCGGCGAGCCGGCGAATCGCGTCGAGCCCGTCGGGGCCGGCCGCGAGAGCGCGACGCGGGGCTCATGGCGGGCGATCTCGGGCGCGAGCCCGTCGCGCTCGGCCTCCGCGACGTAGGGCGGGTTGGCGAGCACGAGCGTCGAGGCGGCCCGTCGACCCCGTCGAGCAGGTCGCCCTGGGCAAAGCCGACGTCGAGCCCGAGCCGCGCGGCGTTCGCGCGCGCGACCGCCAGCGCGTCGGCGCTGAGGTCGGTCGCGAGCACCTCGAGGTCGGGGCGCTCGTCCTTGAGCGCGAGCGCGACCGCCCCGCTGCCGGTCCCGACGTCGCACACCCGCGCCGCCGGCGGCGCGAGCTCGAGCGCCGCCTCCACGAGCAGCTCGGTCTCGGGCCGCGGCACGAGCGACCCGCGGATCGACGGTCAGCTCGAGGTGGCGGAAGCCCGCCGGCCGATGATGTAGGCGACCGGCTCGCGCGCGCGGCGCGGCGCGCGATCGCCGCGGCGAACCGCGCGGCCTCCGCCTCGTCGAGCGCGCGGTCGCGTCGCCGACGAGCGCCAGCGCTCGACGCCGAGCACGTCGGCGAGCAGCACCTCGGCGTCGAGGCGCGGCGTCGGCAGCCGGCGCACGGCCGAGCCGCGCCGCGCCGCCGCGCAGCGCCGCCGCGGACGGTCGCCCCGGGCGTCTCAGCCGCGACGGCCTGGGCCTCGAGGCGGCGGCGCTTCTCGTCGTCCTGGAGCGCCGCGGTGAGCTCGTCGAGCTCGCCGGCGAGGATCTCGTCGAGGTTGTGGACGGTCAGCTTGATGCGGTGGTCGGTGACGCGCCGCTCGCGGGAAGTTGTAGGTGCGGATCTTCTCCGCGCGCTCGCCGGTGCCGACCTGCGCGCGGCGGTCGGCCGCCAGCTCCGCCTGCTGCTCGGCCAGCGCCCGCTCGTAGAGCCGCGCGCGCAGCACGCGCATCGCCTTCTCGCGGTTCTGGAGCTGGGACTTCTCGTCCTGCATCGAGACCACGATCCCGGTGGGCTTGTGGGTGATGCGCACCGCCGAGTCGGTCGTGTTCACCGACTGGCCGCCCGGCCCGGAGGAGCGGTAGACGTCGATCTGCAGGTCGTTCGGGTCGAGCTCGACGTCGACGTCCTCGGCCTCGGGCAGCACCGCGACGGTGGCGGTCGAGGTGTGGATGCGGCCCTGGGACTCGGTCTCGGGCACCCGCTGCACGCGGTGGGTGCCGCCCTCGAACTTGAACACCGAGTAGGCGCCCTCGCCCTTGACCGCGAACGTGTAGGAGCCGTCGCCCGCGCTGATCGGCTCGGTGCCGAAGCCGCGCGACTCGGCGTAGCGCGTGAGCATCCGGTAGAGGTCGCCGGCCCACAGCCCGGCCTCCTCGCCGCCGGCGCCGGCACGGATCTCGACGATCACGTTCTTCTCGTCGTTGGGGTCGCGCTCGACCATCGCGAGGCGGATCTCGTCGTCCAGGCGCTCCTGGCGCTCGCGCGCGGACTCGAGCATCTCGCGCACCTCGGCGTCCTCGGCGTCCCCCTCCTCCAGCAGCTCCCGCGCGCCGTGCTCGTCGTCGACCGCGCGCCGCCATTCCCGCGCGAGCCTGGCGGCCGGCTCGAGCTCGGCGTAGGCCCGCCCGGTCGCGGCGTAGCGCTCGCGGTCCCCGATCACCTCGGGGTCGGTCAGCTCCCGCTCCAGCTCCGCGAAGCGCGACTCGATCTGCTCGACGAGCTGCTCGATCACCCGGCGGAGTCTAGGTGCGGTGGCCGTCCCGGCTCCGGCGGCTCAGGCCGCGACCGCGGCCTCGGCCACGACGACCCGGTCGCGTCCCTGCTCCTTGGCGGAGTAGAGCGCGACGTCGGCCGACTCGAGCGCCCGCTCGAGCGCGACCGGCACGGCGTCGGCGACGCTCACGCCGAGCGAGATCGACACGTCGATGCCGGCGGGCCGGGCGGCGCCGACCTCCTCCCGCATCCGCTCGGCCACGAGCGTGCAACCCGCGAGCGGCGTGCCGGGCAGCAGCACGAGGAACTCCTCGCCCCCCATCCGGTACACGGCGTCGCCGTCGCGCACGCACCCCTCGAGGATCTCCGCGACCTCCTTGAGGACGGCGTCGCCGACGGCGTGCCCGCGCGTGTCGTTGATCCGCTTGAAGTGGTCGATGTCGGCCATGATCATGCCGACGTCCCGCGACTTCGTCTCGCCGTGGTGGGCGAGCTCGTCGAACACCGGCCCGAGCGCCTTGCGGTTCAGCAGCCCGGTGAGCGGATCGTGGACGGCGTCGTCGCGGTGCTCGACGTCCGACGCCATGAGCACCGAGGTGAGCATCACGACGCCGCCGAGCAGCGCGAGCGGGAAGATCAGCCGCTGGGGCTCCTCGGCGACCTTCGCGGGGTCGACGCCGACGGTCACCGCGACCATGAGCGCGGCGGTGTAGACGAGCCCGGCGATCATGCCGCGCCGGTTGAAGCGGGCGCCGAGCGTGACGGCCGGGATGGCCAGCCAGGCCACCGCGGGGCTCCCCGGGCCACCGGTCAGCGCGACGCTCACCGCGATGCAGGCCTGGGAGATCCCCCACGAGGCCGCGGCGCGGTACTCGGGGTGGCGCGCGAGCTCGATGTCGTGATCGGCGATCGTGAAGGCGAGGGCCGCGACGACGAGCGGAACCAGGGTCCAGAAGCCGAGCCAGGGGCCGGCCACGAGCAGCGCGGCGGCCAGGGTGACCATCACCAGACGGCGCGTGGGCCCGATCCGGAGATCCATGTCGAGGAGCCGGCGGCGGTCGGCCTCGGTGGGGCAGAGCCAGGTCCGCGGGGCCGACATGCCTCGGTTATCGGCGCGTCGCGGCACCGCCTGAAGCCGGCGCGGCGCCGGTTCACGCCATGGCGCGCGGTCCCCGAACGACATCCGGCCTACGCCGCGACCTCCACGCCCACGAGATCGTCGGAGTGCAGGTCGCCCCTCCACCGCGAGCACGGCGTCGAGCGCGGCGATCGCGACGGCGAGCTGCTCGGGGTCGGGCTCGCGCGTGGTGAGCTTCTGGAGCTGCAGGCCCGGCCACATCACCCCGCGGACCCAGCGCTTGCGGCGGTTGCGACCCGCCCACTTGATGATCTCGAACGAGAGGCCGGCGATCAGCGGGACGCCGACGATGCGCGAGAACAGCAGCCAGTACCAGGCCGGGAGGCCGATCGGCGCGAAGACGAAGATCGCCACGATCATGACGATGAGCAGGAAGCTCGTCCCGCAGCGCGGGTGGAGGCGCGAGTAGAGCGTGGCCCGTTCGGGGGTCAGCGTGTCGCCGGCCTCGTAGCAGGCGATCACCTTGTGCTCGGCGCCGTGGTACTCGAAGACCCGCCGCAGGTCGCGCAGGCGGGAGAGCAGCACGAGGTAGCCGAGGAAGATCGCCGTGCGCACGATGCCCTCGACGAGCCAGAAGAGCACCGCGGAGTCGAGCTGGTCCTTGATCAGCGAGGTCAGCCCGACCGGCACGACGAAGAACAGGCCGACCGCGAAGAGCAGGGCGACGACGACCGTCCCCACCCAGGCGCCGCTCGAGATCTCCTCCTCGCCCTCGGGCAGCTGGGCGTTGGCCGAGATGCCCAGCGCCTTGAAGCCGATCGAGAGCGACTCGGCGAGCGCGACGACGCCGCGGATGACCGGCCAGCGGAAGACCCGGTGGCGCCGGGCCCAGGCCACGAGCGGGTTCGCGGTCACCTCGATCTCGCCGGCGACGCCCTCCGGGCGCGTCGTCGGGCGCCGGCGTGCGCACCGCGACCGCCCAGGTCGAGACGCCGCGCATCATCACGCCCTCGAGCACCGCCTGGCCGCCGACCGGGGCGTCGCGCTGCGCCATGAGGCGCCCGTCGGGCAGGACGGTCCGAGGGGCGTCGGCCGTCGCGGGGCCGGCCCCGTTCGCCGATGCCCCCGCGTCCGCGCGCTCGGCGCGGGCGATCACGGAGCGCCCACCATGCCGCCGGCTAGCCGGCGGCCTTCTCGGCCTGGCGCTTGGCGGCGCGGCGCTGGAAGCGCTCGACGCGGCCGCCGGTGTCCACGAGCTTCTGCTTGCCGGTGTAGAACGGATGGCAGTTCGAGCAGATCTCGACGTGGATCTCGGCCTGGGTCGAGCGGGTCGTGAACTCGTTGCCGCACGTGCAGCGCACGTGGGCCTCGACGTATTCGGGATGGATCTCGGTCTTCATGGCTCTCGAACGCCAGTCTAGCGAGCGACCCCGGGCCCGCCGCTCAGGCGGGGCAGGTGGCCGCGAGGGCGTTGTTCGCGCGGTTGGGATCCGCGATCAGGCCCGAGGGGTCGGCCACGACCCGCGGGGGCGCGGCCGGGTCGCAGGCCGGGCCGGTGAAGCGGACCACGTCCTGCTGGCCGGGCCCGAGGGCTCCCAGGCGCTTGGTGGCCAGCGCGGCGCCCCCCGCCTCGAGCGAGATCGTCGTGGCGCTCGAGCGGCCCCGCCCGAGGTTGCGCACGACCGCGACGTAGCGGAAGACGCCCAGGTGCTCGCCGGCGCGGACCGCGACGCCGAGCACGGCGAGGTCGGGCCGCAGGTCGCCCTGCACGCACGGCGCGGTGATCTTCTGCGCGACGCGCCGGACCCGGCCGCGGGCGTCGAGCCAGCGGAACCCGACGACCATGCGGTAGGTGGCCGGGGTCGGGAGGTTGTTGACCGTCTTGCGGACGAGGTAGCCCCCGACGCCGCGGTCGGAGTAGCTCCAGGTGGAGAGCCCGTCCCCGGTCACGCGGTGAAACCCGTCGGCGCCGGAGCGGCTGTAGAGGTCGAAGCGCAGCCCGAGGCGCCTGGCGCGCGGGACCGCGCGCAGCCCGGCGCGGACGGTCAGCAGCCGGGCGACCGGATCGGCCGAGCGCTGGCAGGCCACGAGCCTGGCCGAGTGCGGCAGCCGCCGGGCCTGCGCCGCGGCCGGCGCGAGCAGGGCGAGCACCGCGAGCGCGGCGACGAGCATGGAGACGGGGCGCTGCATGATCCGCTCCTCTAACCCCGCGTCACGCCGGAAGTTGCGTTCCGGTGAGGCGTGGGCGCCGCCGCCCGCGCGTGGCTCAGGTGATCTGGTACAGCGGGCCGTCGCCGCCCTCGGGCGTCGTGAGCCGGCCGCCCTTGGCGGTGATCGCGCCGCACTGGACGCAGTTCGTGTAGTTGACGATCACGTCGACGACGCCCTCCTCGGGCGCGTCCTCGGGGATCTCGTAGACCCCGGCCGGGCACATCCACTGCCAGGTCTCGGCGACCTCGCGCGGCACGCGCTTCTGCACGCGGATGTGGTTCGGCGCGTCGTCGCGGGTCGCGTTGCCGCGTGATGAAGACGCTGGAGAGCTTGTCGAAGGTGTAGCTTGCCGTCCGGCTTCGGGTAGCCGTCCTTCGTGTTGCCGACGAACATCGGCTGGACGTCGTTGCGGTGCAGCGTCCACCGCCCGCCCGGGAACCGGCCCTTGGTGGCGATCATCAGGTTGACCAGCGGGCCGCCCTTGATGAGGCCCTTCTGGAAGGGCTGGCGCGTGTTGCGGACCTCGTAGAGCTCCTAGCCGACGAACGACTCCTCGATCGCGGGCCTCGTAGTCGGCGAAGCCGTTGCCCCGGCCCGTGAGCTGCGCGTAGATCGCCTCGGCGGCGAGGATGCCGGACTGGATCGCGTAGTGGACGCCCTTCAGCGCGGCCAGGTTGACCATGCCGGCGCGCGTCGCCGACGAGCACCGCGCCCGGCGCGCGAGAGCTTCGGCATCGCCCAGTAGCCGCCGGCCGGGATCGCCTTGGCGCCCCAGGTGACCCGCTCGCCGCCCTCGAGGATCTTGCGCACGAGCGGGTGGGTCTTGAACTGCTGCAGCAGGTCGTGGGCGGAGGTCGTCGCGTCGGCGTAGTCGAGGTCGATGACGAAGCCGATCGAGACGAGGTCCTCGCCGGTCTTCTCGTCCTTCATCGGGTAGATCCAGGAGCCGCCGATCTGGTGGTACTTGGCCGAGATCTTCAGCGGCCAGCCGGCCAGCGTGTGGATCACGCGGTCCAGCGGCTTCGGGACCTTCCAGACCTCCTTGACGCCGAGCTCCCAGACCTGCGGCTCGCGGCCCTCGGCGAGGTCGAACTCGCGGATCGCGGCGCCGGTGAGGTGGCCCCAGCAGCCCTCGGCGAGCACGGTCGCCTGCGCGGCGATGTCGGTGCCGGGCTCGAAGTTGCCGAGCTCCTCGCCGTCCTTGCCGCGCCCCTTGTCGCCCGAGCGCACGCCCAGGACGGCGCCGTCCTCGACGATCAGCTGCGTCGCGGCGGTCTCGGTGAGGATGTAGGCGCCGGCCTCCTCGGCCTGGCGCCTGCATGTAGCGGCACAGCGCGGCGACCGAGACGACCTCGTTGCCGTGGTTGCGCTGCGGCGGCGGCGGCGGGATGCGGATCTTCGTGCTTGCCGTTGGGCAGGAGGTAGATCGCCTCCTTCTCGACCTCGCCGAAGGCGAAGCCCTCCTCGCGCCACTGCTCGCGGCGTCATGTCGGGGAACAGCTCCTGCAGCGGCCCGGGACGCATGACCGCGCCGGAGAGGTTGTGGCCGCCGCAGGTCTTCGCCTTCTCGATGACCGCGACCGGCACCTCGCCGAGGCGCTCCGAGCGTCTCCGGGTCGTCGGCCAGCAGCTGCAGCAGGCGGTTGGCGCAGGCGAGGCCGGCGGTGCCGCCGCCGACGATCGCCACGCCGACCTCGATCCGCTCGTCCTCGCGTCGAGCCCGCGCTTGACGAACTCCCTCGGCGAGTCGACCGGGGGCGGGAACTCGCTCGGCGCGACGTGGCCGTTGCCGTTCTGACCGCCATCGGCTAGCCGCCCTTCTTGGCCTTCACGGCCTCGGTGAGCTTCGGCAGGATCTTGTTCAGGTCGCCGACGATGCCGAGGTCGGAGAACTCGAAGATCGGGGCGTTCGCGTCCTTGTTGATCGCCACGATGTTCTCCGAGGCCTGCATGCCGACCTTGTGCTGGATCGCGCCGGAGATGCCGGCGGCCAGGTAGAGCTTCGGCGCGACCGTCTTGCCGGTCTGGCCGATCTGCGCCGCGTAGGGGTACCAGCCGGCGTCGACCACCGCGCGGGTCGCGGCGACCGCGCCGCCGAATGCGCCGGCGAGCTCCTCGCAGAGCTCGAAGCCCTCGGCCTTGCCGAGGCCGCGGCCGCCGGCCACGAGGATGTCGGCGTCCTCGATGTTCACGTCGGCGCCGCGCTGCTCGCCGCGCTGGACCATCGTCGCCTGCGTCGACCACGGCGAGTACTCCACGTCGACGTCGACGACCTCGGCCGGCGCCGGTGCCGGACTCGCGGACCTCGAACGCGTTGAGGCGGCCGATGATGATCCCGAGGTCGCCCTGGTAGTGGGAGTCCGAGATCGCGAGTCCTGCAGGATCGGGCGCTCGGCGATGAGCTCGCCGTCCTCGGCGCGTCACGGCCGTGACCTCCATCGTCACGCCGGCGCTGAGGCGCGCGGCGAGGCCGGCGCCGATCTCGAAGCCGAGCAGGCCGCCGCCGAACAGCGCGTAGGCGTAGCCGTCCTCGCCGATCACCTTCGCCATCACGTCGACCACCGGCTGCGCGAGGCCCTCGGGGCCCTCGGCCCGGTAGACCTTCGTGGCGCCGTAGGTGCCGAGCGCGGCGCAGCAGGTCGTCGGTCAGGTCGTCGCCGCCGACCACGACGACGGCGCACTCGCCGCCGAGTCTGCCGGCGAGCTCGGCGCCCTCGGAGACGGCGCCGAGCGAGTTCTTGTTGATCGCGCCCTCGTAGTGGAGCGCGTAGACCAGGATGTCGGCCATCTAGATCAGCTTCCTCTCGTCGAGCCAGGCGACGATCTTCTCGACCGTCTCGTTCGTGTCCTCGTCCTCGATGATCTGCCCGGCCTGCCTTGGCGGGCGGCGCCTTGAAGTCGCCGCACTGCACGCGGCGAGCCGTCGTCGCCGACCATGCGAGGCGTCGATGCCGACGTCGCCGGCGCCGAGCTGTGTCGAGCGGCTTCTTCTTCGCGCCCATGATCGCCTTGAGCGACGGGTAGCGCGGCTCGTTGATCGCGTCGCCGACCGAGATCACGGCCGGCAGCTCGACCTGGACGGTGTCGTAGCCGTACTCGGCCTGGCGCTCGCAGCGCAGCTTGCCGTCGTCGACGTCCATCTTGATGACCTGCGTGAGCGAGGGCATCTGCAGGTGGTCGGCGACGACGGCGCCGATCGTGTAGCACTCGCCGTCGTCGGACTGCTGGCCGAGCAGGACGAGGTCGGGCGACTCCTTCTCGAGCGTCTTGGCCAGCGCGTAGCCGGTGGCCGCGACGTCGGAGCCGGCGAGCGCCTCGTCGGTCGAGGTGGACCGAGCGGTCGGCGCCGAGCGAGACGGCCTTGTGCAGCGCGCGGACGGCGGTCTCCGGGCCCATCGTGACGGCGACGATCTCCTCGACGGGGACCGCGCCGCCCTCCTTGATCTGCATCGCCGCCTCGATGGCGTGCGTGTCATACGGGTTGAGGTTCTTCTCCCCGCTGCGGTCCATGCGCCCCGTCGAGGGGTCGATGCGCTTCTCGACGGCGGCGTCCGGCACCTCCTTGACCAGGACGCAGATCTTCAACTTTCGGCCTCCTTACAAGACAAACGGGTGTTCGATCCTACAGGGTTGACTGACGAGTCAATCGGAAGGCTGGGCCCCGGTCCGTGTCCGGGCGGGACCCGGCGACGGCACGGATGCCTACTCGCTCTACGGCGCCGCGGATGAAGTCGATGATCTCCTGGGTCGGCGCGCCCGGGCGTGAACACCTCGGCCACGCCGAGCGCCTTGAGCTCCGGGATGTCGTCCGCGGGAATCGTCCCGCCGACCGTGACCACGACGTCGTCGATCCCCTGGCCCTTGCAGCAGCTCGACGACCCGCGGGACGAGCGTCATGTGCGCACCCGAGAGGATCGAGAGCCCGACCGCGTCGGCGTCCTCCTGGATCACGGTCTCGACGATCTGCTCGGGCGTCTGGTGCAGGCCCGTGTAGATGACCTCCATGCCCGCGTCGCGCAGCGCCCGGGCGATGATCTTCGCGCCGCGGTCGTGGCCGTCGAGGCCGGGCTTGGCGACGACGACGCGGATCTTCTTCTCGGAGGTGACGCTCATGGGTTCGCGGGCGCGCCGCCGGGGGCGGACGGCGGACGGCATGCTAGAGAACGCCTCGCCGCCGTGGCCGGTCGCCCCGGATCAGAACTGCGGGGCCTCGCGGTAGGTCCCGAAGACCCGCTGCAGGGCCGCGACGATCTCGCCCTCGGTCGCGCCGGCGCGGGCGGCGTCGAGGATCGGCGGCATGAGGTTGGCGTCGGTCGCCGCCGCCGCCGAGAGCGCCCCGAGGGCTCCCTCCACCGCCGCGCCGTCCCGCGCGGCGCGCAGGGTCTGGAGGCGGTCGATCTGCTTGCGCTCGAGCGTGGGGTCGACGCGGAGGATCGGGATGCCGTCCTCGGTACCGGTGTCGGTGAACGCGTTGACGCCGACGACGATGCGCTCGCCGGCCTCGATCTCCTGCTGGTAGCGCGAACGCGGCGTCGGCGATCTCGCGCTGGGGGAAGCCCTGCTTGACCGCCTCGACCATCCCGCCGAGCTCGTCGATCCGGCGGAAGTAGTCGTCGGCCTGCTCCTCGAGGCGGTCGGTGAGCGCCTCGACGAAGTAGCTGCCGCCGAGCGGGTCGATCGTGTTCGTCACGCCGGTCTCGTGGGCGATGATCTGCTGGGTGCGCAGGGCGATGCGCACCGCCTCCTCGGTGGGCAGCGCGAGCGCCTCGTCGTAGCTGTTGGTGTGCAGCGACTGCGTGCCGCCGAGCACGCCGGCCAGCGCCTCGATCGCCGTGCGCACGATGTTGTTCAACGGCTGCTGCGCGGTCAGCGACACCCCGGCGGTCTGGGTGTGGAAGCGCATCAGCCACGAGCGGGGGTCGCGCGCGCCGAAGGTGTCGCGCAGCTCCCGCGCCCAGATGCGGCGCGCGGCGCGGTACTTCGCGATCTCCTCGAAGAAGTCGATCTGCGCGTTGAAGAAGAACGAGAGCCGCGGCGCGAAGTCGTCGACGTCGAGCCCGCGGGCCACGGCCTGCTCGACGTAGGTGAGGCCGTCCTTCAGCGTGAAGGCGAGCTCCTGGGCCGCCGTCGAGCCGGCCTCGCGGATGTGGTAGCCGGAGATCGAGACCGGGTGCCAGCGCGGCATCTCGCGCGAGCACCACTCGATCATGTCGCCGACCAGGCGCATCGCCGGATCGATCGGGAAGCACCACTCCTTCTGCGCGATGTACTCCTTGAGGATGTCGGTCTGGATCGTGCCGGCGAGCGCGTCCGGCGGTGTCCCCTGCCGCTCCGCGGCCACGACGTAGAAGGCGAGCATCACGGCGGCCGGCGCGTTGATCGTCATCGAGACGGAGACGTCGCCGAGCGGGATGCCGTCGAACAGCGTCTCCATGTCGTCGGTGGAGTCGATCGCCACGCCCTCGCGGCCGACCTCGCCCGCGGAGCGCGCGTGGTCGGAGTCATGGCCCATCAGCGACGGCATGTCGAAGGCCGTCGAGAGCCCGGTCTGCCCGTGGTCGAGCAGGTAGCGGAAGCGCTCGTTGGTCTCCTCGGCGGTGCCGAAGCCGGCGAACTGGCGCATCGTCCACAGGCGGCCGCGGTACATCGAGGGGTAGACGCCGCGCGTGAACGGGGACTCGCCCGGCAGCCCGATGGCGGCGTCGGGGTCGGCGGGCAGGTCGGCCGCGCGTGTAGAGCGGCTTGACCGGCTCACCGGAGAGCGTCGTGAAGCGCTCGTCGCGCTCCGGCGAGGCGGCGTAGGACTCTCGCTCCCAGCGCTCGAGGTCGCCGGCGGTGGAGGACGGCTCGACGGCCATGGACGCGGAGTGTAGGGCGATCCTGGCCGTGCGGCCAGGACGGCGGGCGGGTCGGCGGTGTCAGCGCGCGAGGTCGCCGAGCAGGTGGGTGCTCATCGCCGCCCGCCGCCCGCCGGCAGCGACGGCCTCGGGAGCCGGCGCCGCGCCGGGGGCGCGGGCGGCGGGAGGCGACGCGGCCGATCCCGCCGACGGCCAGCGCGACGCCGACCGCGCCGACGAGCTTGAGCCGGCGCCCCAGGGTCTCGAAGCGCATGACCTCCCACTCCTCCTCGCGGGCCACCCGCGCGAGCGCGGCGTCCGGGTTCACGGCCACGGGGTGACCCACGGCGCGCATCATCGGGAGGTCGGACTCCGAGTCCGAGTACGCGTAGGAGGCGGACAGGTCGATGCCCTCGCGCGGCGGCGAGCGTGCGAATCGCCTCCGCCTTGCCCTCGCGATAGACGAACGGGCCGCCGGGACGGCCGGTGTAGGTTCCGTCGACGACCTCGGACCGGCTGCCGATGCCGCCGTCGAAGGTCAGCACGTGGGCGAGCAGCTCGGCGATCTCCGGCGAGGCGGCGGTGACGATGTAACACCGGCGCCCCGCGTCCTGGTGGCGAAAGGCCACCTCGAGCATCTGCGGGTAGAGCGGCGGCAGGATCCCGGCCAGCACCTCGGGGCGCCAGCCGGACGAGGTCGCGCTCGCCCGCTGCCCGGCGATCGCCTCGAGCACCCGCTCGCGCAGCTCGTCGGTGCCCTCGTCCGTCGAGCCCTGCGAGCCGGAAGCGCACGTTCGCCCAGACGTCGCGCGGCGAGCTGGCGGCGGGAGATCAGCCCGGCCCGGTACGCCGCGCGCCCGAACTGCGAACGCCGACGAGCCCTCCATCAGGGTCCGGTCGAGGTCGAAGAAGGCGGCGGACGCCGTTCGACGCGGCGTCCGTCGCCGTCGCCGTCGACGTCGCGCGGGCTCGGTGACCCCGGGGTCACCGGCCCCGGGCGACTCGAGCCGGCCGGACCTCCGCACGTTTCCCCGGTATGTCGACGGGAAGGTGCGGAGGACCCCCCGGGCGCCCGTCATGTCACCCGCACGATGACGGCGTCGCCCTGGCCGCCGCCGGAGCAGATCGCGGCGCAGCCGAGGCCGCCGCCGCGGCGGCGGAGCTCGTGGACGAGCGTCGCCGAGGATCCGGGCGCCGGAGGCCCCGATCGGGTGCCCGAGCGCGATCGCGCCGCCGTTCACGTTGACCTTCGCCTCGTCGACGCCCGAGCATCCGGATCGAGTTGAGCGTCACCGACGCGAACGCCTCGTTGATCTCCCACAGGTCGATGTCCTGCGCGGTGAGGCCCGCCTTCTCGAGCGCCTTCGTCGCCGCCAGGGCCGGCGTGCGGGCGAGGTAGGGGAAGTCGTCGGCGACTGCGGCCTGGGCGACGATCGTGGCCAGGGCCGCCCGGCCGTTGCGCTTCGCCCACTCGTCGCTGGCGACGACGATCGCGCCGGCGCCGTCGTTGACCCCCGGGGCGTTGCCGGCGGTGTGGCTGCCGTCCTTCAGGAACGATCGGCGGCAGGGCGGCGAGCGACTCCAGCGGACGTGTCGCGCCGCGGCCCTCGTCGATCTCGACCACCGTGTCGCCCTTGCGGCCCTTGACGGTGACCGGCACGACCTCGTCGGCCATCCGGCCCTCGTCGATCGCGGCGAGCGCGCGCTCGTGGGAGCGCAGCGACCAGCGGTCCATGTCCGGCCCGGGTGAGCTCGAGCTCGGCGGCGACCTCCGCGGCCTCCTGCGCCATGTGCTTGCCGGAGAACGGGTTCGTGAGCCCGTCGTTGATCATCTCGTCGATCGCCTTCGCGTCGCCCATCCGGTAGCCGAAGCGCGCCTGCGTCAGGAGGTAGGGCGCGCCCGACATCGACTCCATCCCGCCCGCGACGCCGACCTCGACGTCGCCCGCGCGGATGGCCTGGTCGAGGATCGCGCGCGGCGCGCAGCCCCGAGGCGCAGACCTTGTTGATCGTCTCCGAGGAGACCTCCTTGGGGATCCCGCCCTTGATCTGGGCCTGGCGTGAGGGGATCTGCCCCTGTCCGGCCTGCAGGACCTGCCCGAACACGACGTGGTCCACCGCGTCCGGGGCGACGTCGGCGCGGTCGAGCGCGGCCTCGATCGCCACGCCGCCGAGCTCGGGGGCGTCGAGCGCGGCCAGGCCGCCGCCGAGCTTGCCGATCGGCGTGCGGGCGGAGGAGAGGATCACGGTGGTGGGCATGTCGGCTCCGGGGAATCGGGGTCGGGCGGGCCGACCATGCTAGAAGAACCCGCGCGGTAGCCTGCGCCGCCGATGCGCTTCGAGGCGACCACCGAAGGCTCCGCTCGACACCGCCGCCGACACCGTCGCCGTCGGGCGTGTTCGCCGGGGAGCCGGTCGCCCACGACGTCGCCGCCGGGACGCTGCAGGCGCTCGTCGACGCCGGTGAGGCGCGCCCCGCGTTCCGCGCGCTCGCCCAGGCCCACGCCGAGGGCCGGCGCTGGATCCTGGTCGGCCTCGGCGAGCGCGAGGCGTTCGATCCGGAGCGGGCGCGGGTTGCCGCGGCGACGGTCCATGGCCGGGCGCGGGAGCTCGGGGCGCGGACCCTCTGCTGGGAGGTGCCCCATCACGTCGGCGACGGGGTCGTCGGCGGCCTGGTCGAGGGGACCGCGCTGCACGCCTACCGCTTCGACCGGTTCCGCCGCCCGCCCGAGGACCGGCGGGCGGACCTCGAGGCCGTGCTCCTGTCGGCCCACCACGACGTCGGCGCGGCGGTTCGGCGGGCGGCGATCGTGGCGGCCGCGCAGAACCGGGCCCGCGACCTCCAGAACGCGCCCGCCAACCACCTGACGCCCGACGCGCTGGCGGACCGCGCCCGGCAGATCGCCGCCGCCCACGACGCCGTGAGCGTCGAGGTGCTGGGGCGCGACGGGATCGAAGAGCGCGGGATGGGGGCGTTCTCGGCCGTGGCGCGGGGCTCGGAGACCGAGCCCCGGCTCATCGAGCTGCGCTACGCGGGACCCGGCGCGACGGGGCCGCTCGTCGGCCTGGTCGGCAAGGCCGTCACCTTCGACTCCGGCGGGCTCTCGCTCAAGCCGCCGCGGAGCATGCCGGAGATGAAGTTCGACATGTCGGGCGGAGCGGCGGTGCTCGAGGCCGTCGCGGCCGTCGCCGAGCTCGGTCTGCCGATCCGCCTGCTCGCCGTCGTCGGGGCGACCGAGAACCTGCCCGAGCGGACGGGCCGTGAAGCCGGGCGACGTCGTGCTCGCCGCCGACGGCACGAGCATCCAGGTGGACAACACCGACGCCGAGGGACGCCTCGTCCTGGCCGACTGCCTGCTGCACGCCACCGGCGCCGGCGCCGAGCGCCTGCTCGACCTCGCCACCCTCACCGGGGCGATCGCGACGACCTTCGGCTCGACCTACGCCGGCCTGATGGCCGACGACGACGCCTGGGCCGACGCCGTGCTCGCCGCCGCCGCCGCGAGCGGCGAGGCGGTCTGGCGGCTCCCGCTGCACCCGGACTACGCCCGCCGCGTCGAGGGGCGCTACGCCGACCTCACGAACGCGCCGGCCAAGCGCGAGGCGGGGTCGATCACCGCGGCGGAGTTCCTGCGCCGCTTCACGGGCGAGGTGCCGTGGGCGCACCTCGACATCGCCGGCGTCGCCTGGGACGCCGATCGGCCCTACGCCGCCAAGGGCGGCAACGGCTTCGGGGTGCGGCTGCTCGTCGCGCTCGCCGAGAGCCTGACGCGCCGCGGGTAGACGCCCGCCGGCCGCACCGCGCGCCCGGGCCCCCCGGCCCCGGGCTCAGGTTTCGCCGCCCGCTGCCGATGAGCCGGACATGTCCCGCCTCCGTCGCGAGCACGGCTTCACGCTGATCGAGATCCTCGTCGTCGTCATGATCATCGGCGTGCTCGCCGCGATCGCGATCCCCTCGTTCCTGAGCCAGAGCGGCAAGAGCCGGGACGCGGCGGCCAAGGTCGCCGGGCGCACCGCCCAGCAGGCGATCGAGACCTACTACACCGACGCGAAGAGCTACGACACCGATGCGGCGACGCTGCGCGGGATCGAGCCCGCGCTCGCCAACGCCGTGAACCTGACCGTGAGCGGGACGATCGACAGCTACACGATCTCCAGCGACTCGACGTCGAACCCGACCGAGACGTTCACCGTGACGCGCTCGAGCGCCGGGGCGATCACCCGGACCTGCAGCCCTGCGGGCAAGGGCGGCTGCCCGGTGGGCGGCACCTGGTAGCGCTCCGGGGCGCCCGCGGCGCTCTGGCAGACTGCCGCGCGTGGACTTCGACCTCTCCGACGACCACCGCCTGATCCGCTCCACCGTCCGCGAGTTCGCCGAGGGCGAGGTCGCGCCGGTGGCCGAGGCGCTCGACCGCGACAAGCGCTTTCCCTACGAGATCGTCCGCCGGATGGGCGAGCTCGGCTGGATGGGCATCCCGTTCCCGGAGTCGGTCGGCGGCGCCGGAGGCGACTCCCTGGCCTACGCGCTCGCGGTCGAGGAGCTGACCCGCGTCGACTCCTCGGTGGCGATCACGCTGTGCGCCCACACCTCGCTCGGGACCCAGCCCATCTACCTGTTCGGCTCCGAGGCGCAGAAGGCGGCGTGGCTCCCGCGGCTGTGCGCCGGCGAGGTGCTCGGCGCGTTCGGCCTCACCGAGCCGGATGCCGGCTCCGACGCCGGCAACACGCGGACGCGCGCCGAGCTCGACGGCGGCGAGTGGGTCGTGAACGGCGCCAAGCAGTTCATCACGAACGCCGGCACCGACATCTCGGGCGTGGTGGTCATCACCGCTCTCACCGGCGGCGAGGGCGACGGGCACCGCGAGATCTCCAACCTGCTCGTCCCCAACGGGACGCCGGGCTACGAGCCGGGCGAGCCCTACCGCAAGATGGGCTGGAACGCCTCGGACACCCGGCCGCTGACCTTCGCCGACTGCCGCGTGCCGGAGGAGAACCTCGTCGGGCCGCGCGGCGAGGGCTTCAGGCAGTTCCTCCACGTGCTCGACATCGGGCGGATCGGCGTGGCGGCGATGGGCGTCGGCCTGGCCCAGGGGGCGCTCGACCAGGCGCTGGCCTACGCGAAGGAGCGCCGGGCGTTCGGGCGCCCGATCTCGAGCTTCCAGGCCATCCAGGCGAAGCTCGCGGACCTCTCGACCGAGATCGAGGCCGCGCGCCTGCTCGTCTACAAGGCCGCGCGGGAGAAGGACCTCGGCCGCAACTTCACGCTGACCGCCGCCCAGGCGAAGCTCAAGACGGGCCGCCTCGCGGTCCGGGCGAGCGAGGAGGCGGTGCAGATCCACGGCGGCTACGGGTACATCGAGGAGTACCCCGTCTGCCGCTTCTACCGCGACGCCAAGATCCTCACCATCGGCGAGGGCACCGACGAGATCCAGCAGATGGTGATCGCCCGGGCGCTCGGCGCCTGAGCCGGCTCACCGGGCTCGGCCGAGCCGCTCCGCGTCGCGCTCGAGGACCCGGGCCGCGGCGGTCGCCGGGTCGGTGCGCCGGGCGACGACGTCGTCGAGCAGCGCCTGGACCTCGGCGTCGCCGGCCAGCGAGGCCTCGAGCGCCCGGCGCAGGCGGTTCGTGGCGATCGCGAGGACCTCGTTCATGAGGTTGCGCCGGCGGCGCTCGGCGAGCGTGCCCTCCGCCTCGAGCCACGCGCGGTGCTCGTCGAGTCCCGCCACGAGCTCGTCGATGCCCTCCCCCCGCACGGCCTCGGTCGTGATGATCGGCGTGCGCCAGCCCTGCTGCGGCCCGAGCGCGAGCACGCCGCGGATCTCCCGCACCATGGTGTCGGTCAGCGGATGGTCGGCCTTGTTGACGACGATCAGGTCGGGGATCTCCATGATGCCGGCCTTGAGCGCCTGGATCGAGTCGCCCGAGCCGGGCATGAGCACGAGCACGACCGTGTCGGCGTGGTCGATGATGTCCACCTCGGCCTGGCCGACGCCGACCGTCTCCAGGAGGACGAGATCGCGCCCCGCGGCGTCCATCAGCAGCGCGGCCTGGAGCGCGGCCTCGGAGAGCCCGCCGAGCGCGCCGCGGTTGGCCATCGAGCGGATGAAGACCCCCGGGTCGAGGAAGTGGTCGGTCAGCCGGATGCGGTCGCCGAGCAGCGCGCCGTGGGTGAACGGCGATGACGGATCGATCGAGAGGACCGCGACGCTGCGGTGCCGCGCGCGCTCGGCCGCGGTGAGCGCGCCGAGCAGGGTGGACTTCCCCACGCCGGGCGGCCCGGTGAAGCCGATGACGGCGGCGGCGCCCGTCTTCGGATAGACCTCGCGGACGAGCGCCCAGCCCTCCGGATCGTCGTCCTCGACGAGGGAGATCCCGCGCGCCAGCGCCCGGCGGTCGCCGGCGAGCAGGCGGTCGGCGAGCGAGCTCTCGGTCTCCGCGGCCATGGGGCGGGCATCATGCCAGCCGACGGGGGCGACGAGACCTAAGATCGGAGGCGATGGAGCCCACTCTCACCCCGCGCGCGCTCGACGCGGACGCCGGTGCGATCCGCCGCGCGCCGGCGCCGCTGCACGGCGGCCCGCTGGCCCTGCTGCGCTTCCTGCGCGCGCACGACATGCTCACGGCGAAGTACCTGCGGCTCTGCCTGCGCTGGGTCTGGCTCAAGCTGCGCTGGGGCCGGCGGCTGGAGACCGACGGCCTGTGCTTCGTCGGCCCGGGCGTGACGTTCGAGATCGGCCGCGGCGCCGTCGTGTCGCTCGGGCGCTGGTCGTGGATCGGGCACGGCTGCAAGATGCGCGCCCACGAGGGCCGCGTCGAGATCGGCGCGCAGACCGTGCTCGGCCAGGAGTGCACGATCTCCGCCTTCCAGCACGTGACGATCGGCCGGGAGTGCATCGTCGCCGACCGGGTCATGCTCATCGACTTCGACCACGGCGCCGCCGAGGTCGAGCGCCCGGTGCGGCTCCAGGGGATCTACAAGCGCGACGTGAACGTCGGCCACAACGTGTGGATCGGCTATGGCGTCTGCGTGCTGCGCGGCGTGACGGTGGGCGACAACGCGATCCTCGGGACGAGCGCGGTCGTGACCGCCGACGTGCCCGCGAACGCCGTCGTCGGCGGCGTCCCGGCCCGCGTGCTGCGCATGCGGGAGGCGCCGCAGCGGATGCGCTACGAGTGAGCGCGCGGCCCGCGAGCGGACCGTCGGAGGGCTCCGCGATGCGCGATCCTGAGGCGGTGGTCGCACCCGCCCTCTCGCTGCGCGGCGTCGTCAAGCGCTTCGGCGCGGTGACGGCCGTCGCCGGTCTCGACCTCGAGGTCCCGACCGGGATCTGCTTCGGCCTGCTCGGTCCCAACGGCGCGGGCAAGTCGACGACGATGCGGCTCCTGACCGCGCAGGCGATCGCCGACGAGGGCGAGATCGAGGTGCTCGGCTGGCGGGTCCCCGAGGACTCGAAGCAGGCCCGCGCCGAGATGGGGGTCGTCCCGCAGCTCGACAACCTCGACGTCGAGCTCTCCACGCGGGAGGTGCTCGAGGTCTTCGCGCGGCTCTACCGGGTCCCGCCCGGCGAGCGCGCGGCGGCGATCGAGCGGGCGCTGGCGCTCGCCAACCTCGCCGATCGCGCGGACACGCGGGTCGACCAGCTCTCCGGCGGGATGCGCCGGCGGCTGCTCATCGCGCGCGGCCTCGTGCACACGCCGCGGCTGATCCTGCTCGACGAGCCGACGGTGGGCCTCGACCCGCAGGTGCGCCAGGAGCTGTGGGCGCTCATCGACCGGCTGCGGGCCGCCGGCGTGACCGTCCTGATGTCGACCCACTACATCGAGGAGGCCGAGCGCCTCGCCGACGTCGTCGCGGTGATGACGGCGGGCCGGGTGGTCGAGCGCGGCGCGCCGGCCGACATCGTCGCCCGCCACGCGGGGCGCGAGGTCGTCGAGGTCTACGGCCCGCCGGACCGCCTGCGGGCGCTCGAGGCCGAAGCGGCCGGCGCCCGCCGCCCGACGCGGCGCACCGGGACCGCGCTCGCCTTCCTGCGCGCCGAGGATCTCGACGGCGAGGCGCCCGAGGGCGTGCGCCGGCCGGCGACGCTCGAGGACGCGTTCGTCGCGCTGACCGGAGAGGAGATCGAGTGAGCGCGCCGGGCGCGCCGCCCGCGGCCGACGGCGCCGGGAGCGCGGCGGCCGGCGCCGCGACGCGACCGCCGGATCCGCCGGATCGAGCCGGCCGCGATCCTCGGCGTCATGAGCCGGGACGCCACGGTCTTCCGCCGGCTCTGGATCCCGACGACCTTCACGTCGCGTGCTCGAGCCGACGATCTACCTGCTCGCGCTCGGGCTCGGGCTCGGCACCCTGATCAAGGAGGTGGCGGGCCTCACCTACGTCCAGTTCGTCGGCACGGGGATCGTGGGCAGCGCCGTGCTGTTCGCCTCGATGCTCCCGGCGATGTACGGCTCGTTCATCAAGCGCCGCTTCCAGCGCACCTACGACGCGATGCTCGCGGCGCCGGTGGACGTCGAGGAGCTGGCCACGGCCGAGATGGCGTGGATCGGGCTGCGCGCCGGGACCTATGCGATGGCGCCGCTCATCGTGACGCTGTTCTTCGGCCTCCCGCTCGAGCCGACGATCCTGCTCGTGCCACCCATCGGCGTGCTCACCGGCTTCGGCTTCGCCGGGCTCGGGCTGTTCATCGCCGGGAGCGTCGAGTCGATCAACAACTTCGACTACGTGACGAGCGCGGTGATCACGCCGCTGTTCCTCGTCTCCGGCGTGTTCTTCCCGATCGAGCAGCTTCCCGACTGGGCACGGGTGATCTCGCAGGCGAACCCGCTGTTCCAGTGCGTCACGCTCGTCCGCCACGCGGTGCTCGGCGTGGAGGCGACCGACGTGCTGCGCGTGCTCGTGCTCGTCGTCTTCGCCCTCATCACCTGGCGGCTGGCGATCGCGCGGACACGGCGGGCGCTGATCGACTGAGGGAGGCCTACACCCGCGCCCGCAGCAGCCCCGCGTACACCGCGGTGGTCTGGCGCGCGACGTCCTGCCAGTCGAAGCCGAGCACGTGCTCGCTCGCCTCGGCGACCAGCCGCTCGCGCAGCGCGTCGTCGGTGAGGAGGCGCTCGACCATCACCGCGAGGTGGGCGGCGTCGCCGCCGTTGAAGCGCAGCCCCACCCGATCGTCGGCGGGCACCACCTCGCGCAGGCCGCCGGTGTCGGCGACGATGCACGGGCAGCCCGACGCCATCGCCTCCAGGGCGACGAGCCCGAACGGCTCGTAGAGACTCGGCACGACGGTGAGATCCGCGATCCGGTAGAGCGAGTGCAGGACGTCGTCCCCGATCCAGCCGAGGAACGTGCCGTGGTCGTCGAGGCCGAGGCGGGTCGCCTGGGCGCGGAGGTCGGCCTCGGCCGTGCCGGACCCGGCCACGAGGAAGCGGACGTTCCCGAGCCGCTCGACGAGCCCGGGCATCGCCTCGAGCGCGAGCTGGAACCCCTTCTCGTAGACGAGGCGGCCGACGAGCAGGATCAGACGCTCGTCCGGGGCGGCGAAGCGGGCGCGCAGCGTGTCGAGGTCGTCGACGGGCTGGAGGTCGAGCGGGTCGATCCCGTTGGGGATCACGGCCACGCGCGACTCCTCGAGGCCGTAGACGTCCGCCACGTGGTCGCGCATGTAGTGCGAGCAGGTGATGACCGCCTCCGCGCGGTTCGCCATCCACCGCTCCACCTCGTGGATGTGCGACTGCGGGTGGCGCTCGACCCACCCCTGGTGCCGGCCGTACTCGGTCGCGTGGATCGTCACCACGAGCGGGCAGCGGAACCGGTTGGCGAGGTGATCGCCCGCCACGGCCACGAGCCAGTCGTGGCCGTGGACGAGGTCGAAGTCCATCCGGTCGCCCAGCTCCACCCCGGCGGCGAGCATGTCGGCGTTCATGTGCTCGATCCACGTGACGAACTCCCCGAGGTCCCGCGGTCGCCGCGGCTCGCGGACCCGGTGCACGACCACGCCCTCCATCTCCTGCTCGGCCGGCAGGCCCTCGTCGCCGCGGGTGAGCACGTGCACCTCCGCCTCGCCCCGCGCGACGAGCGCCTCCGAGAGCTTCCGCACGTGCCGGGCGAGGCCGCCCTCGACGATCGGCGGGTACTCCCAGGAGAGGATGAGGACGCACGGGGTCATGGCCGGCGAAGGGGCGCGAGGTCGAGGTCGGGCGCGAGATGGCGCAGGCGGGGCGACACGGAGTCTATGTCCGCGAGCGCCGCGTCGAGCGCCGCCGCGTGGCCGGCGGCGCGCTCCTCCGGGTAGGCGCCGGCGAGCCGGCGGTCGGCGAGGAACGCCCAGTCGCTGGACTGCAGGGCGAGCAGCTCCCGCACGGCGCGCTCGCCCGCGTCCGCCCCGGCCGCGACGGTCCGCAGCTCGGCCGCGCGCGCGCGCCACGCGAACCGCGCGACGCGCGGCCCGGACCAGGTCGCGAGCGTCCGCGGCCGTCCCCAGGTGGTCACCGGAAGGTCGGCCGGCGCCACCGCCGGGGGGTGCCGCCCGAGCGCGTCGTCCAGGCGCGTGAGCGCGAGCCCCTGGTCGGCGGCCGCCTCGAGGACGGCCGCCAGCCAGCCGACGCCCTCGTACCACCAGTGCCCGAGCAGCTCGGTGTCGAAGGCGACGACCGCGAGCGCCGGGCGGCCGAGCGCCGCCGACCCGGCCGCCAGCCGCGCCCGCGCCCGCGCGACGAAGTCGGCGGCGTGCTCGCGCGCCGTCGTCCCGGCGCGCGCCGGGTCGTACACCGCCCCGTCGTTCGCCCACACGCGGTGGTGATGGGTCGTGAGGTGGTGATGGTCGCGGTAGGCGCCGGCCGCCGGATAGCCGGCGTCGCTCCAGGCGAGCTCGATGAGCTCCCGGTCGAGGGGGACGAGCACCGGCCCGCTCGCGGAGCGCAGCGGCCGCAGCTGGGCCGGGGCCCCGCGCCCGAGGACGTCGGTGAGGTCGACGCAGCAGGCGCGCACCCCGCACTCGGAGAGCAGCGGATCGAGCCAGGGCGCATGGCCGCACTCCGGCAGCCAGAACCCGCCCGACCACGTGCCGGCGCGCCGGCGCCGCGCCGCGATGCCGGCCTCGACCTGGAGGCGGAGCCCGGGCTCGGTGGCCAGCAGCGGCACCACGGCGTGGGTCGCGCTCGACGTCCAGCCGCCCAGCCCGGCCAGCGCGGCGAGCAGCCCGCCGTCGCCGAGCTCCTCCCAGCGGTCCGCGACGGCCTGGTACTCGGCGCCGGAGCGCTCGAGCTCGCGGGCCATCGCCTCCTCCCCGCCGGCCCGGCAGCCGGCGATGTCGAGCCGATGCGTCGCGGCCCGCACGCCCCGCACGAAGTCCAGGAAGCGCTCGCTCAGCCCCGGCGCCTCGAGCTGATCCGCCAGCACCGGGGTGAGCGACACCGTGACCGGCGCGCCCGGCCCGAGCACCTCGAGCAGCGGAAGGTAGGAGCTCGCGATCGCCTCGAAGAGCCACTCCTCCCCGAAGGGCCACGTGCCGAAGCCCTCGACGTAGGGCATGTGGGTGTGCAGGACGATCGCCAGCTCGCCGGCGTCGGCCCCGGCGCGGGGCGCGCTCAGGTCCGGCACACGGCGAGGAAGTCGAGCGCGCGATCGAGCGGGGCCGGGCGCAGCGCGAAGTCCCGGGCGGAGATCGCCGGGGTGAAGCGGTCGTAGAACGCGCGCGTCAGGCCGAGGCGCGCGTGGACGGCGTCCCAGCCCAGTCGCAGGGCGACGGCGTGGGCGCGGAGGCGGCGGGCGTGGAAGAGGCCGAGCACCTCGACGGAGGCGAAGTGCGCCGCGCAGAGCGCGCGGAACTCCTCGGCGCGGTACTCCTTCACGTGCCACGGGTTCCCCGACTTCTCGGCGCCCGGCGGCGCGAGCGTCAGGAGGTTCGGGGTGGAGACGTAGGCCACGCCCCCGGGGAGGAGCATCCCGCGGAAGTGCTCGAGGATCGCGTCCGGGTCCTGGACGTGCTCGATCGTCTGCAGGAAGACGACGGCGTCGCACGGCTCGGCGAAGGACTCGACCGGCGCGCGCTCGAAGCGCAGGTTCTGCCTCGGGTAGCGCAGCCGCGCGTGCTCGTGGGCCTCGGGGTTCGCGTCGACGCCGACCACCGAGGTGGCGCCGCGGGCGAGCACCTCGGAGCCGTAGCCCTCGCCGCAGGCCATGTCGATCACCCGACGGCCGATCGTCCGCGCCGCGATCCACTCGTAGACCGCGAGGTGGCGGCGGTACCAGTAGTTCTCCTCGGGCACGTCCGGCAGCGTTCGCTCGCCGGTGAGCTCGAGCGCGGGCACCCCGGGCGGCTGGTCGCGCTGCACGTAGCGGGCGGCGGTCGGCACGGCGGCGAAGGGTAGAGTCCGCGCGCCATGGCCGCGCCCCGGACCGACGCCGAGATCCGCGAGGTCAACGAGCGCTACCACGACGTCGCGGCCGGCACCTACGACGCGAAGTGGGGCATCGACTTCGGGTCGGTCGGGCTCGCGCAGGTGCGCGCGAAGCTCGAGAAGGCCCTCGGCGCACCGCTCGACCGGCCGATCGGCCGCAGCCTGGAGATCGGCGCCGGGACGGGCTACGTGTCGCTCAACCTCCTCCGGGCCGGCGTGGTCGAGGCGGCGGTCTGCACCGACATCGCGTCCGGGATGCTCGCGGCCCTGGAGGCCAACGCCGATCGTCTCGGGCTCGACGTCGAGACGGCCGTGGCCGACGCGGGCGCGCTGCCGTTCCCGGACGGCTCGTTCGACCTCGTGCTCGGCCATGCCGTCCTGCACCACCTGCCCGATCTCGGCGCCGCCTTCGGGGAGCTCCACCGGGTGCTCCGCCCCGGCGGACGGATCGCCTTCGCGGGAGAGCCCTCCCGCACCGGCGACCGGATCGCCGGGGTACCGAAGCGGGGCGCCCGCGCGGTCGCGCCGTTGTGGCGCCTGGCGGTCGGCGCCTCCCCCGCGCCGGCCCCGCACGCCGACGGATCCGGCACCCAGGAGGACCACGACCTCGAGCGCTTCGTCGACATCCACGCCTTCGAGCCGGGGGATCTCGCCGCCGTGGCGCGCGAGGCCGGCTTCGAGGACGTCCGCATCCGCGGCGAGGAGCTGCTGGCCAACTGGTTCGGCTGGACCAACCGCGTGCTCGAGAGCAGCGCCGCGCCCGACGACGTGCCGTGGCTGTGGCGCCAGTACGCCTACCGCGGCTACCTCGCCCTCCAGGAGGTCGACCGCCGCCTGCTCGAGCCCCGGCTGCCGCCGGCGATCTTCTACAACCTGCTGCTCAGCGCGCGGCGACCGGAGTAGCGGATCCCGCCCGCCTCCGGATCAGGGGTAGGCGAACGACGAGTTGGTGTAGATCCGGGTCTGGGCGCCGGGCTCGCTCCCGTCGCCGACGACGAGCTCCGGCCTGGCGTCGGCATCGAGCGGGCCGAAGGCCATGCGACGCGGGTGCCGGGCCGGTGGGGGCGCTGACGTAGTAGTAGGGCGGGCTCGACTGGAAGCCGCCTGCCCCGTTGCCCATCAGGAAGATCGCCGTTCCCGCGCCCCGGTTGAGCACGGACAGGTCCCCCTTGCCGTCACCGTCGATGTCGCGGATGATCGCGGCGGAGGGGTTGGACTGGGCGTCGACGGTGGTGAACGCCCCGCCCGCGCCGAATCCGGTGAACGTGCAGCCCGACGCGGGCGCCTTGGCCAGCATCACCTTGTTGTCGTTGCGGGCGATGCCGAGGTCGGCGCGACCGTCTCCGTCGAGATCGCCGACGGCGAGTGCGTTGGTGGCGAGGTTCGGCTGCTCGGCGCCGACGCCGGCGACGCAGGGCTGCGACGCCCCGTTGGCCAGGGTCCCCGCGTCGGCGTAGGAGCCCATCACGGAGAAGTCGATGAGCCGCACGCGATCGATCCGCAGGCCCACGGCGAGGTCGGGCTTCCCGTCGCCGTTCACGTCGCCGCGCTCCAGGGCGGTGATCGCGGCGGGCAGGCAGCCGCCACCGCCGTTGCCGTAGGCGGCCGGGCAGACGAGGTCGGACACCGGACCACCGAAGCGGTGGTCCTCCGGTGCCCCGAATCCGCCCGAGCCGTCGCCGGGGTAGATGCGCACCCCGGCGCCGTCATAGCCGGTCCCGTCCGCGGTCGGGCCGGCCGCAGCGAGCTCGACCGCGACGTCGGCCTTCCCGTCCCCGGTGAAGTCACCCGCCGCGAGGTACGACCGTGCGCCGGTGTTGATCGTCGTGCCGTCGCCGGTCGTCAGACCGCCCGGGGCGCCGGCTCGCCCGAAGAGGACGCGGACGCCGGTCGCGCCGAGCGCCGCCACGTCGCCGATGCCGTCGCCGTTGAAGTCGGCGGTGGCGAGCCGGTCGACGCTCGAGCCGATCCCCGCCTCGCCGACCCGGGTGAAGTTCGTGCCGCTGCGCTTGAGCCAGGCCACCGTCTGGGACGGTCCACCGGCCACCACCACGTCGTTCGCGCCGTCGCCGTCGACGTCGGCCACCGCGACCGCCTGCGCCCGGCCGGCGGAGTCGCCCGAGCCGCTGACCGCCTTCGGCGGGAGGTTGAAGGACACGCAGCCCGACAGCGCCGCAGCGAGCGCCACGGCCGCGATCCCTGCTGCCTTCGACCTCACGAGCGGGCCACCTCCTCACGCCGCAACCCACCGCGGGCACGAGCGCGCGGGGCCACCGGCCGGGTTTCGGACTCCCGGCGACCATAACCGCCCCGCGCGGGCCGGGCCCTAGCCGAAGGGCGAGGTTGGGTCCCCGCGCGGGCGAGGACTCCGGTGGAGCGCGGTCAGCGGGCCCGCGGCGCGGCGCGCGACCCCGGGCCACCGGCCTGGGCGCCGGCCGCCGCGGCCGCCCGGTAGCGCGCGATCGCCCGGCGGCGCTCGGCCACGTGGTCGACGACCGGCTCCGGGTAGTCGCGCCCCAGCCGGCAGCCGGCCGCCGCCTGCTCGTCGGCGCTCATCGCGGACGGCTCCGCCAGCCGGTCGTCCGCCACCGAGCGCAGCTCCGGCACCCAGCGGCGCACGTACGCCCCGGCGGGGTCGAACCTCGCCTGCTGCCGCGTCGGGTTGAAGATGCGCTTGAAGTAGGGCTGCGGATCCACCCCGAGCGACGCGGTCCACTGCCAGTTGCCGTTGTTCTGCGCCTCGTCGCCGTCGAGCAGCCGGCGCATGAACCAGCGCTCACCCCATCCGTAGGGGAGATGGAGGTCCTTCGTGAGGAACGACGCCGCGACCATGCGCGCGCGGTTGTGCATGTAGCCCGTGGCCGCGAGCTGGCGCATCGCGGCGTCGACGAGCGGATAGCCGGTCTGCCCGTCGCGCCAGGCCCGCCAGCCGGCCTCGTCCTCCACCGTCTCCAGCGCGGCGAAGCGCGCCTGGAACGGCGCCGTCGCGTTGCCGGGGAAGTGGAGGAGGACGTGGGCGTAGAAGTCGCGCCAGGCGAGCTGCCGGCGAAAGGCGCGCGGCCCGTCGCCGTCTCGCTCCGCCGCCCGGGACTCCAGCTCCCGGGCCGACACGCAGCCGAAGCGCAGGTAGGGGGAGAGCCCGCTCGTCGCCGCCCCGAGATCGTCGTGCAGCGCCCGGTAGCGGGCGACGTCCCCGTCGAGCCACGCGGCCATGCGGGCCCGCCCGGCACCTTCGCCGGCCGGCGCGGGATCGGTCAGCCCGGGCTCGGGCTCGAGCCCGAGGTCGCTCAGCGCGGGAACGTCGCCCCACCGCAATCCGGGCGGCGCCGGCACGTGATCCGGCGCCGGCTCCACCGCGCGGCGCGGGAGGTCGGCCCAGACGCGGTGAAACGGGGAGAAGACGCTGTAGGGCTTCCCGGCGCCGGTCCGCGGCCGCGACACGTCCGCGCAGAAGTTGCCCGGGGTCTGGACGACGTCCGTGCCGCGCGCCTCGAGCGCGGCACGGACGGCGCGGTCGCGGTCGCGGGCGAAGGGCGAGACGTCGCCGGCGAGGTAGACCGCGGCGGCCCCGGTCTCGCCGGCCAGGGCCGGGAGGACCTCGGCCGGGCGGCCGTCGCGCACGAGCAGCCCGGCGCCGCGCTCGCGCAGCGCCGCGTCGAGCTCGGAGAGCGCGTCGAGCAGGAACGCCGCCCGTGGCGGCGAGGGGAAGCGGCCGTCGAGCAGCCGGCGGTCGAGGACGAAGACGGGCACGACGCGGTCGTGCTCGCGCAGCGCGGCGGCCAGCGGCGGGTGGTCGTGGACGCGGAGGTCCCGGCGAAACCAGACGAGCGCGGTGGACACGTCGAGGAGGCTACGGGGGCACCGTTCCGGCGGGTCACGCGGTGTCCGCGGCCCCCGCACGGGGTCGTCCGCGACCGGGAGGCGCCCGTACACTGGACACGATGGGCGATCCCACGGTGCGCGACTTCCCGCTCTTCCCGCTCGGGATCGTGGCGCTGCCCTCGGAGGTCGTGCCGCTCCACATCTTCGAGGAGCGCTACAAGACGATGATGGCGGTGTGCCTCGAGCGCGAGACCGAGTTCGGGATCGTCTGGCTCTCCGACGACGGGCTGCGGGACGTCGGCTGCGCGGTCGAGATCACCGAGGTGCTCGAGAAGCTCCCGGACGGCCGGATGAACCTCGTCACCCGCGGGACGCGGCCCTTCCGGCTCGTCGCCCGCCAGGACGAGCTGCCCTATCCGGCCGGCGAGGTCGAGTTCCTCTCCGACCGCGAGGAGGCGCCGGACCCCGACGCCGCCGAGCAGGCCCGCGAGGCCTACGCCGAGCTCGTCGAGCAGGCGACCGACCGGCGGCCCGGCGCGGACGAGCTCGACGCGCTCGACGCCTACGGGATGGCCGCGACCGTGGACTTCGGCCACGACGCGAAGCAGGGCCTGCTCGACCTGCGCTCGGAGAACGGGCGCCTGCGGCTCGTGACCCGGCTCTTCCGCGCGGCGATGCGACGGATCGAGTTCGCCGGGAAGGCGCAGGCGCGGGCGCGGTCCAACGGCAAGGTCCGCTTCGGGTGAGGAGCGCGAGCGGCCGACGGCGCACGGCTACCGGGCCAGCCCGCAGACGCCCTTCGCCACCCGACGGGTGAACGCCGCGAGGCGGAAGAGCACGGCCGGCTGCCCCCGGGAGGTGTCGCTCCACGCGACCGTGCCGTTGCCGGAGCGCACGCGGTAGCGCAGCAGGCTCCGGGGACCCGGGGCGAGCCGCAGGCCACGGCGCGCCGCGGGCGCGAGATCGCGCTGCAGGGCGCGGGCGTCGAGCAGGTCGGCCGAGGCCAGCATCCGCGCGGGGCCGCCGTTGCAGCGCACGGTGCCGCCGTCGCTGACCACGAGGCCGAGCCGCGCGCCGGGGATCGTCCCCCCGCGCGTGACGGCGAAGAGGTCCGGCGAGCTGATGCCGGCGTTGCCGCAGCCGGCGAGGGCCGCGGCGAGCGCGATGCCGGCGCCCGGGCCGGGGCGCCTCACGCCGCCACCGCCGCCCCGCCCCGGCGCGGGTCGCCGCCGCCGGAGAGCGCGCCGGTCCGCGTGTCGCGCTCCACCGCCTGCACCCCGCCGAAGAACAGGTTGCGCGCCCGGAACGGCGCGACCGCCCGCCCGGACGCCGCGAGCCCGGCGAGATCGATCCCCGGCTCGGCGTAGACGACGCCGTCCTCGAGGTGCAGGCGCGGCGCCTCGACCGCCGGGCCCGCCGCGAGCCCGTGGTCCACCGCCGAGGAGATCACCTGGATGATCGCCGAGCGGATGCGGTTGGAGCCCGCGCTCCCGAGCACGAGCTCCGGGCGCGCCGTCGCGCATCACCACCGTCGGCGCCATCATCGACGGCATCCGCCGGCCGGGCGGATCGCGGTGGAAGCCGAGCGGGTTGAGGTCGTGCTCGCCCATCATGTTGTTGAGGTGGATGCCGGTGCCGGGGACCACGATGCCGGACCCCTCGCCGTTGGAGCACGTCACCGCGCACGCCCACCCGTCGGCGTCGAGCACCGAGACGTGGGTGGTGGAGCCCAGGCGCGAGGCGAGGAAGGCGGCGCCGAAGCCCGGCGTCGCGAGGCCCTCGAGGAACGCCGGCGTGCGCTCGGCCTGCGCGGCCTCCATCACGTCGACGAGCCGGGTGGACGTCGGCGGCCCGGGCTCGCGGTCCAGCAGCGCGAGCGCGTAGGCGATGAGCGTGCCGCCGGCCGACGGCGGCGGGTTGGTCAGGACGTCGCGACCGCGGTAGGCGGCCCGGACCGGGTCGCGCGCGGCGACCTCGTAGGCGGCGAGATCCGCGCGGGTGAGCATGCCCCCGCGCGGCTCGAGCCAGGCGGCGACGGCCTCCGCGACCTCCCCGCGGTAGAACGGCTCCGCGCCGTCCGCGCCGAGTCGCTCGAGCGCGTCGGCGAGCTCCGGCTGGCGAACCGGGTCGCCGACCCGGAGCAAGCGCCCGTCCGGCGCGTAGATCGCCGCGATCTCCGGGGTCGAGGTGACGATCCCCTCGAGGATCTCGACCACGTAGGCCTGCGGCCCGTTGAGCGGGACGCCCCGGCGGGCGAGTCGCTCGGCGGGGGCCGCCAGATCGGCCAGCGGAACCGTCCCGAAGCGCGCGGCCGCGGCCTCCAGGCCCGCGGGCACCCCGTAGGCGCCCACCGACGCCGCGCCGACGTGGAAGGTCTGCACCGCATCGCCGAAGGAGACCTCGACCGGGACCAGGTCGGCCCGCCGATCGGCGTCCGCGCCGCGGCCGGGCGCCTCGACGAAGAAGTCGAGCAGCACCGGCGCCGCGGGACCCGGCGGGACGACGAGCATGTAGCCGCCGGCGCCGAGGCCGGTGAGCAGCGGCTCGCAGGCGCACGAGGCGAGTACCGCGCCGATCGCCGCGTCGACGGCGTTCCCGCCCTCGCGCAGCACGGCCGCGCCCGCCTCGGCGCTGACCGGATGGCCGGCCGCGACGACGCCGCGGCTCACGCGGCTCAGCCCCGGGGGATGAACTCCGGCACGTCGAGCTCGCCCGCGGTCCGGCGCGGGGCCCGCGGCGGCGCGCCGCGGCGCTCGACGCGCGGCTCGCCGGTGGGCTCGCGCAGCGCCTCCTGGACGTCGCGGCGCGCCTGCCGGGTGGAGCGGTCGGCCGCGTAGCCCGTGGCGACGACCGTGACCCAGACCTGGTCGTCGAGCTTCTCGTCGACCATCGCCCCGAAGATGATGTTGGCGTCGGGGTGCGCGGCGTCGGAGACCGCCTTGGCCGCCTCGTTGACCTCCCACAGCGAGAGGTCGCTGCCGCCGGTGATCGAGAGCAGGATCGAGCGCGCCCCGTCCATGCTCGTCTCCAGCAGCGGGGAGGCGACCGCCTGCTCGGCGGCGTCGATCGCCCGGCGCTCGCCCGAGCCCATCCCGATGCCGAGCAGCGCGTTGCCGGCGTCGGTCATGATCGTCCGCACGTCGGCGAAGTCGAGGTTGATCAGGCCCGGGAGCGTCACGAGGTCGGCGATGCCCTGCACGCCCTGGCGCAGGACGTCGTCGGCGACGCGGAAGGCCTCGACCATCGAGGTCCCCTTCTCGAGCACGCTGAGCAGCCGGTCGTTCGGCACGACGATGAGCGTGTCGACCTCCTCGGCGAGCGCCTCCACGCCGCTGTCGGCCTGCGTGCGGCGCCGCGTGCCCTCGAAGCCGAACGGCTTGGTCACGATGCCGACGATCAGCGCGCCGACCTCGCGGGCGATGCGGGCGACGACCGGCGCCGCGCCGGTGCCGGTCCCGCCCCCGGCGCCGGCGGCGATGAACACCATGTCGGCGCCCTTGAGCAGGGTCTTGATCTGGTCGTGGTCGTCCTTCGCCGCGGCGCGGCCGAGCTCCGGGTCCGACCCCGAGCCGAGGCCGCGGGTGATCCCGTCGCCGATGTGCAGCGTCACCTGGGCCGCGGACTGCTGGAGCGACTGCAGGTCGGTGTTGATCGCGATGAACTCGACGCCCTCGACCTCGGCCTCGACCATCCGGTTGACGGCGTTCACGCCGGCGCCGCCGACGCCGATGACGCGCATCGACGGGGAGCCGGCCGCCGCCCGGTGCTCGCCGGCGGACAGCCGGCTCTCGCGCGGGCGCTCGAGGATGTTCTCCGGGATGTCGGAGCTGAAGGCCCGGTTCAGGCGCTCGCGTGGCGTCGGCGGGGCCGCGGGCGCGTCCTCCACCGGCGCCGCCGGGGCGTCGGGATCGAGCGAGGGGTGCGGCGTGTGGGCGCGCGCCGAGCGGACCGGCTCCGCCTCGGCGTCGGCCGCCGGCGCGGCGGCGCGCGCCGGCGGGGGCGCGGGCTCGGCCTCGGGCGCGGGCTCCGCCTCGCGGGCCGGCGCCTCCTCGCGCGGCTCGAGGCCGTCCTCCTCCGTCTTGCGGAAGAGCGCCGCCAGCGGCCCCTCCCGCATGCTCGCGCGCTTACCGCTTGCCATGCCCGAGGACCTCCTTGGCGAGCTGCCGGTAGCTGTGGGCGGCCATGCCGTCGGGATCGTACTTCAGCACCGACATGCCCTTGACCGGGGCCTCGGCGAAGCGGATCGTCTTGCGGATCCGCGACGCGAACACGCGGTCCCCGAAGTTCTCCTCGAGGATCTCGATCGCCTCCTTGGCGTGGACCGTCCGCGAGTCGACGAGCGTCGGGAGGATGCCCTCGATGTCGACGTCGGGGTTGAGGTTCTCCCGGATCATCGCGAGCGTGTTCTGAAGCTGGATGAGGCCCCGCATGGACAGATACTCGCATTGGACGGGGACGATCACCTTCGTCGCCGCCGTCAGCGCGTTGATCGTCAGCAGGCCGAGGCTCGGCGGCGTGTCGATGAAGACGAAGTCGTAGTCGTCGTCGACCTCGCGCAGCGCCTTCTGGAGCGAGCGCTCGCGGCCGATCTGCGCCGACATCGCGATCTCCGCCCCGGCGAGGTCGATCGACGAGCAGGCGACGTCGACCTCGCGCTTGCGGATCACCTCGCGGATCGACGCGTGGTGGACGAGGACGTCGTACATCGACCGCTCGATCGTGTCGGGGTCGATGCCCTGGGACATCGTGAGGTTCCCCTGCGGGTCCATGTCGACGCAGAGGACGCGGTGGCCGTCCTCGGCGAAGGCCACGGCGAGGTTCAGGGTGGTGGTGGTCTTGGCGACGCCGCCCTTCTGGTTGGCGAACGCGATCACCTTGGCCTTGGCCGTCACGGGCTGCTCCGTCTCGTCGGGGGTTCCCGGCATACGGGAGGAGTATTCGCACGCGCCCGGGGGATTCCTCCCCGGCGGCTACGCTGCGCGGCACCCGTGGCCGGCCTGCTCGACAAGCGCCTCGTCTTCGTCACCGGCAAGGGGGGCGTCGGCAAGTCGACGGTGGCCACCGCGCTCGGCCTGGCGGCGGCCCGCCGGGGACGGCGCACGATGGTGGCCGAGCTGCAGGGGCAGCACCGCGTCTCCGGCGCGCTCGACGGCGACGCGGCGACCTTCGCCGAGACGCGCCTCGCGGACGGGCTCTACACGATCTCGATCGACGCCCACGAGGCGATGCGCGAGTACCTCCACCTCCGGGTGGGGCCGTTCGCCGACCTGCTCGCGTCCAGCCGCATGTTCGCCTACTTCGCCGCCGCCACCCCGGGCATGCGGGAGCTGCTGCAGATCGGGAAGGTGTGGGAGCTCGCGCAGCTCGACCGCCACGCGAAGAAGGCCGACGGCTACGACCTCGTCGTCGTCGACGCGCCGGCGACCGGGCACGGCGCGGGGATGCTGCGCACGCCGGGGACCTTCGCGGACCTCGCGCGCGTCGGCCCGATCGCGCGCCAGGGCCGTCGCATCGACGAGATGATCCGCGACCGCTCGCGGACCGGCATCGTGGCCGTCGCGCTGCCCGAGGAGATGCCGGTGAACGAGACGCTCGCGCTGCGGGCGGAGCTGCGCGCGGAGCTCGGCCACGACCTCGACCTGGTCGTGGTCAACGCGGTGATGCCGCGACGCTTCTCCGCCCGCGAGGCCACGGCGATCCGCGGCGCGCTCGATCACGCCGGGAGCCCCGCGGCGCGCGGAGCCCTCCACGCCGCGCTGTCCACGCACCTGCGGGCCGCCGAGCAGCGCGCCCAGACGCGGCGACTGGCCCGCGGCCTGGAGCGCCGGCCCGTGCTGCTGCCCTTCGTCTTCGCCCCGGCGCTCGACCGCGCGGCGCTCGAGGCGCTCTCCGCCACCCTCGAGGCCGCGCTGTGAGCTCGGTCGCGGAGCTGCTCGAGGGCAAGCGGGTCTGCATCTGCGCGGGGTCCGGCGGGGTGGGCAAGACCACGACCTCCGCGGCGATCGCGATGGGCATGGCGGCCCGCGGCCTGCGCGTGGTCGTGGTGACGATCGACCCGGCGCGGCGGCTCGCGAACTCGCTCGGCCTGAAGACGCTCGGGAACGAGCCGCGGCTCGTCGCGCCGGAGCGGTTCGCCGCCGAGGGGCTCGAGATGCGCGGCGAGCTCTGGGCGATGATGCTCGACGCCAAGCGGACGTTCGACGAGCTGATCGAGCGCCTCTCCCCCGACGAGCGCTCCCGCGACGACGTGCTGGACAACCGCATCTACCAGGAGCTCTCCAACGCGGTGGCCGGCTCCCAGGAGTTCACCGCCATCGCCAAGCTCTACGAGCTCGACCAGGACGGCGACTACGACCTGCTCGTGCTCGACACGCCCCCCTCGCGCAACGCGCTCGACTTCCTCGACGCGCCGGATCGGCTCACCCAGTTCTTCGAGGGACGGGCGCTGCAGGTCTTCCTGCGGCCGACCGGCTTCGCGACCCGGATCGTCGGCGCCGGGACCGGCGTCGTCTTCTCGGTTCTCAAGCGGGTCACCGGGGTCGACCTGCTCCAGGACCTCAGCGTGTTCTTCCGGGCGCTCGGCGGCATGATCGACGGCTTCCGCGAGCGCGCCGAGCAGGTCGGCCGGCTGCTCGAGGATCCGGGGACGACCTTCCTGCTCATCACCTCGCCGGAGCGGGAGCCGATCGAGGAGGCGATCTTCTTCCGGCGCAAGCTCAAGGCGGCGCGGATGCCGTTCGGCGGCGTGATCGTGAACCGGGTCCACCACGGCGTGGAGCACCCGGACCTCGAGGCGGTCGAGCGGGAGCTCGCCGGCGAGCTGGGCGACAAGCTGGCCGGGAAGGTCGCGTCGAACCTGGGCGACTACCAGGTCATCGCGGAGCGCGACGCCGCCGGGATCGCGCGGCTCGCGCGGGAGCTCGGGGACCGACCGCTGCTCGAGGTCCCGCAGTTCGACAGCGACGTCCACGACGTCGAGGGCCTGCTCCGGATCCACCGCTACCTGTTCGCGACCGCGAAGGAGCGGCGCGCGATGCTCTCCGACCTCGTGGCCTAGGGGGCCTGCTCGTGGGCGGTCGCCGGCTCCGGCGCCTCCGGCGCGGCGCCGTCTCCCGTCGCCGGATCGGCGAGGATCTCGTCCGCCACGCCGCGGAGGTCGGAGTCGAGGTGGCCGCAGAGGACGTCGCGCAGCAGCGCGCGGAGGTGCTCGCGCACCTCGACGACGAGCCGGTCCACGCCCGGCTCCGCCGGCGCGAGCCCGGCGACGACGGCGCGCTCGAGCGAGATCGCGTGCGCGATGCGCTCGGCGAGCGCGGGCCGCTCGGCCGGGAGGGCGCAGATCGCGGCGAGGCGGCCGGCCAGCCGGCCGCTCCCGGGTCCCTCCGGCTCGAGCAGGGCCCGGAGGGCGAGGAGGTGGTCGGTGAGCCCCTCGAACGGCGCGGGGCGCTCGCAGCCGAGCTCGAAGCGCCGCAGCGCCCAGGACACCTCGCCGCCGCGCGGCCGGCGCCGGGCGACGAGCGAGAGGAAGCCGCGGAGCTCGTCCTCCTGGCCGGGCGCGATCGCGGTGATCCCGGCGGCCCGGCCGGTTCCGCCGAGCGGGGCGAGCCGCCACGGCCCGGCGTCGCCGCGGTGCCAGGCCACCGGGCCGAGCGCGAAGGTCCCGGGCTCGAACAGGCGCAGTGCCGTGAGCAGGGCGCGCAGGCGCGCCCGGGCGATGGCGACCGCCGAGCGGCCGCCGCCGTCGCCCTCGAGCTCGAGCACCGCGAGCACGGTGGGCCGCTCGTCGGCGCTGGCGGCCCAGACGGCCTCGGGCGGCGCGTCGGCGAGCGCGTCGCCGCGAACCAGCGTCAGGCCGTCGCCGAGCGGGACCTCGTCGGAGGCGAGCCCGAGGCCGAGCAGCGGCGCGACGATCGTCTCGACCGAGCGCCCCTCGTAGGCGACGCCCTCGAGCTCCCGCCACGCGGCGGCGAAGCGCGTGGGCTCGAAGACGAACTCGCTCGAGTCGTCGAACACCGACGAGAGGAAGGTGCGCAGGATCGCGTCGGCGCGCTCGCGCGGCTCGGCCGGGACCCGCGCCTCGCCGCGCATCTCGAGGTAGTCCTCGCCGCCGGGCAACGACTCGAGCGCCCGCGCCGCGGGCGCGTAGGCCGGCAGCCGGCCGAGGATCCCGACCCGTTCGCGGATGAAGGCCCCGGTCAGCGGGCGGTAGCAGTAGAGCGCCGGCCGACGGCCGCCGGCCGGACGGTCGACGACCTCGAACGGGACCTCGGCGCCCGTCGCGGTGTCGTGCGCGAGCTGCAGCGCGGCCTCCTCGGTGAACGCGTGGAGCAGGTCGTGCAGGGTCCGGTTGCGCATGAGGCCGCACTTCGCGGCCCGGCCGGGCGGTCCTGCGTGGTGCACGGGGCGTTGCGGCGCCGGGCGGCCGATCACGCGATGCGGGACGGCCCGCTCTCCGCGATCGCGGCGGCGGCCTCGGCCGCGGAAAGGCGCATCGAAGGGGTTCCGCTGTGGCGCCAACTCCGCGAGTTCCAGGTTGCGCGCGACTATCCACCCGTTCTCAACACTCGCGGTTTCACGGCCGCGGGAGGCGGCCCGCGACGGTCGGGTCCGTCTTCGATGCGCCGTTGGCCGAGGTCGCCACGGCCGCGCACGGAAGCCAGCCGAGCGCCCGGGCGCACCGGCCCGCCGCCCGTCGCGCCCTCAGGCCGCGACGACCGTCCGCGACTCGCCGAGCCAGCGCCGGCCGTAGGCCCGCATGTCCTCGACGATCGGGATCAGGGCCCGGCCCTTCTCGGTCAGCGCGTACTCGACGCGCGGCGGCACCTCGGGGTAGGTCCGGCGCTCGACGATCCCCTCCTCCTCGAGGGCGCGCAGGCGGAGCGACAGGGTGCGAGGGCTGATGCCCTGCAGCGAGCGCTCGAGCTCGCAGAAGCGCGCGCGGCCGTCGGCGAGGTCCCGGATGATGAGGAGCGTCCACTTCCCGCAGACGACATCCGCCGTACGACACACCGGACACGACTCTCGAGCGGCCATGGGTCAAGGGTAGCGCAAGACTTCACGAAATGAAGCGAAGGATCCGTCCTCGCGGGCGGAGAACATGGCCGCATGAGCTGGGCCTCCCGCTTCCGCCGCCGCGAGCGACTGCGCACGAGCTTCTGGATCATCCCGGCGGCGTACGTCGTCGCCGCGCTCGTGCTCGCCGACCAGCTGCCGGCGCTCGACGCCCGCGCCGACCTCGGGCACCTGCCGGTGGCGATCGACCCGAGCAGCGCGCGCGACACCCTCTCGGCGATCTCGAGCGGCATGATCGCCTTCACGGGCTTCGTCTTCTCGACGTTCCTCGTCCTCGTGCAGTTCGGCTCCCAGGCCTTCTCGCCGCGCGCCGTGAGCTTCTTCCGCCGGGCCGCGATCACCAAGCACGCGCTCGGCGCGTTCATCGCGACCTTCGTCTACTCGCTGAGCTCGATCGGCGAGGTCGGCAAGAACGGCACCGACGAGGTCCCGGTCATCACCTACGCGTTCGCGCTCGGCCTGCTGCTGCTGAGCGTCGCGCTCTTCCTCGCTCTCATCCAGCGCACCGTGCTGACCCTGCGCGCGGCGAGCGCGCTGGACGGGATCGGCCGGCGCACGATCGCCTGCCTGCACGAGATCGCCCCGGCCCCGTTCGACCCGGCGCGCGCGGAACAGGCCGAGGTCGCGCTCCTCCCGGCCCGGGCGACGCAGGTGGTCCGGCACGCCGGCCCGCCGGCCGTCCTGCAGGCCGTCGACGACCGCGCGCTCGTCCGCGCGGGGCGCCGCGTGGACGGCGTCCTGCTCCTCCTCCCGGCGATCGGCTCGCTGATCCGGACCGGGCAGCCCGTCCTCGCCCTCCACGGCGCCACCGATCCCCTTCCGGACCGGCGGCTGCGCCGCTCCCTGATCCTCGGCGACGAGCGCACGCTCGAGGACGACGCCGCGTTCGGCCTTCGCCTGCTCGTCGACATCGCCGTCAAGGCCGTGTCCCCGGCGATCAACGATCCGACGACCGCCTCCGCGGCCCTCGACCGGATCGAGGCCGTGCTCGCCGACGCCGCCCAGCGCGACCTCGATGCCCGGGCCCGGCGGGACCGGGCGGGCGTGGTCCGGCTGCGCCGCTCCGCCCCCTCGTGGGAGGACCTCGTCTCGCTCGGCGTGGACGAGATCCGCGTCTACGGCCGGCACTCGCTCCAGACGTGCCGCCGGCTGCGGGCCCTGCTCGAAGACCTGGAGGCCGTCGTGCCGGCGCCACGGCGGCCCGCGCTCGACGCCGCCCTGGCCCGGCTCGAGGCCACGGTCGCCCGCAACTTCCCGGACGCGGGGGACCGCGCGCTCGCCTCCCGCGCCGACGACATCGGCATGGGCCTCGGGCGCGCCGCCGCGGCCGCCTGATCCGGCCGCCCCCGCCTGACGGGGCCTCCGGCCCCGCCGCTACCCGCCGAGCAGGTTGCCCAGCGCGCCGCCCGCGCTGCCGCCCCCGCCGCCCCCGGCGCCGGCGACCGCGCCCTCGGACGGCTGGACGAGCACCCAGCCTTCGCCCTGGAAGGCGATCTGGACGCTCTCGCCGGAGCCCTTGCCGATCAGGTTCTTCACGTTCACGTCGGTCTTCACCGACGTGCTCACGCCGGAGGACCACACGATCGCGGCCTGCGGGTCGGCGAACGTCGGGGCGGAGGCCACGTTGAGGAGGATCGGCGGTCCGTCGGAGATGAGGCCGACCCACCCGGTCCCGGACAGCGCCATGTTGTAGAGGCCGCCGCCCATCATCCCGCTGACGCCCTGGACCCGCTCGATGTCCCAATCGATCCCGGCGTCGAAGGCGAGCACGTTCCCGCCGTTGCAGGTCACCTTGTCGTTCTCGAGGAAGATCAGATGGACGTCCTGCGCCTGGTGGGCGAGGAAGACCTCCCCGGCGCCGGACATCTTCATCAGCGAGGTGCCCTCCCCGGTCATGGCCTTCTTGACGAAGCGGCCCACGCCCCCGCTGCCCGCGTGCTCGAACTTCACGTCGCCCTGGTAGGCGACCATCGCGCCGAGCTTGGACTGGATCGTGACCTGGTTGAGCTCGACCTTGAGGAGCTTGGAGTTCTGGAGCGAGAAGGCGTCGGGCGACTCGGTCTCGCGGAACTCGGCCAGCGTCGTCTTCACGGCGTCACGTCCTTTCTCATGGATCGGTCGGCGGGCGGATCATGCCGCACGCGCGGGACGGTCAGGCCGGCGGGCCGCCGGCCCCCGGGCGGGTCGGCGGAGGCGCGCTCGGCGCCGGCGAGGCTCCACCTCGCGCCGCGTCCGCGGGCGGTCCGACCGCACCCGGCGGCCGGGAGGCCGCCGCGGTGAGCGGGGCCACGACGGCGGGCGTCGCGGTCCCCGGGGGCGCCGGCGCGTGTCCGTTCCCGTTCCCGTTCCCGTTGCCGCGCCGGTCGTCATCCGTCGCGTCGGGCTCCGGGCCGTCCCCGCGGGCGGCGGCCGCCTCGGCGACGTCGTCCATCGAGGTCGAGCGCTTGCCCTCGGAGGCCACGAGCAGCTTGAAGTCGTGCGGGCTGGAGGCCACCCGCATGGCCATCTCCATCGACACCCGGCCGGCCTGGACGTGTTCGAGCAGCGACTGGTCGAAGGTCTGCATGCCGTAGTACTCGCCCTCGGAGATGACCTCGCCGAGCCGCCCGGTCTGACGGGGGTCGACGATCATGTCCTTCACCCGGCCGGTCATCACGAGGATCTCGCACGCCGCGACCCGCCCGTCGCCGTCCGGGGTGGGCACGAGGCGCTGGGAGACGATGCCCTTCAGCGTCCCGGCCACCATCGCCCGAGCCTGCTGCTGCTGGTGGGGCGGGAAGAAGTCGATGATCCGGTTGATCGTCTCCGGCGCGTCGAGCGTGTGCAGCGTCGAGAGGACGAGATGACCGGTCTCGGCGGCGCTCAGCGCCGTCTGCACCGTCTCCTCGTCGCGCATCTCGCCGATGAGGATCACGTCCGGATCCTGCCGCAGCACCCGCCGCAGGGCGCGGGCGAAGGAGGCCGTGTCCTCCCCGACCTCGCGCTGGTTGATGATCGAGCGCTTGTCGCGGTGGAGGAACTCGATCGGGTCCTCGATCGTCACCACGTGCTTGCTCATCGTCTCGTTGAGCTGGTCGATCATCGCGGCGAGCGTGGTGGACTTGCCCGAGCCCGTCGTGCCGGTGACGAGGATGATCCCCCGCTCCTCCTCGGCGAGCGTCGAGATCACCTTCGGCAGCCCGAGCTCGGCGACCGAGCGGATCGAATAGGGGATCGCGCGCATGACGATCGAGATCGAGCCGCGCTGGCGGAAGGCGTTGACGCGGAAGCGCGCGAGGCCCTCGACCGCATAGGCGAGGTCGATCTCGTTCTCCGCCTCGAACTCGGCGATCCGCTCCGAGCGCAGCAGCGCGTGGAGCACCGCCTCGGTGTCGGCGGGCTCGAGCACCTCGGCGTCCGGCACGGGCTCGAGTCGCCCGTGGATGCGCACGAGCGGTCGCGCCGGGACCTTGAGGTGGAGGTCGGAGCCCTCGCTGCGGATGAGGTACTGCAGGGCCTCGTGAAGGTCGAACATCCACCCTCACATCGGCGCGTGGCGCGCGCGCCTTGAACTCAGCGCCGGCGGCTGGCCGTCCGCCGACCGCTCGGGCGGATCACGCTCAGGCGACGTCGCGGAGCTTCTGCGCCTCGGCGAGGCTCTGGAGCTTCTTCAGCGACTGGTTCTCGATCTGGCGGATCCGCTCGCGGGTGACGTTGAACGTCCGCCCGACGTCGTCGAGGGTCCGCGGGTGCTCGCCGCCGAGCCCGTAGCGCAGCTCGAGCACGCGGCGCTCGCGGTAGGAGAGGTTCTCGAGCGCCTCGCGCAGCGCCTCCTTCGTGAGGGTCTCCGCGGCGCGCTCGTAGGGCGACTCGGCCCGCTCGTCGGCGATGAACTGGCCGAACTCGGACTCCTCCTCGTCGCCGACCGGCTTCTCGAGCGACACCGGCGCCTGGGCCGAGCGCTTGATCGACTCGACCTCCTCCGGGTCGATGCCGGTGACCTCGGCGATCTCGTCGGCGGTGGGCTCGCGCCCGAGCTCGGTCACGAGCTTGCGCTCCGCGCGGCCGATCTTGTTGAGCTTCTCGACGACGTGGACCGGGATGCGGATGGTTCGCGCCTTGTCGGCCAGCGCGCGGGCGATGGCCTGGCGGATCCACCACGTGGCGTAGGTCGAGAACTTGAAGCCCTTGCGGTAGTCGAACTTCTCGGCCGCGCGGACGAGGCCGAGCGTGCCCTCCTGGATGAGATCGAGGAAGGGCAGGCCCTGGTTGCGGTAGTTCTTGGCGATCGAGACGACGAGGCGGAGGTTCGACTCGACCATCTTCTGCTTGGCGTCGAGGTCGCCCTTCTCGATGCGCTTCGCGAGGTCGACCTCCTCCTGGGCGGTGAGCAGGCGGACCTTGCCGATGTCCTTCAGGAACAGCTGGAGCGAGTCCGTCGTCATGTCGGCCTTGAGGTCGAGACCGACCTTCGCCTTGCGACGGGTGCGCTTGTCGGGGGCGCGCTCGACCTCGGAGGCCGGCGCGGCGGTCTGCGGATCGTCGTCGACGAGCTCGATCTCGGCCTTCTCGAGGTAGCCGTGCAGCTCCTCGACGTCGGCCTCGTCGAAGTCCAGCTCGGAGACCGCGGTGCGGACCTCGCCGTAGGTCAGGACGCCGATCTGCTGACCGCGGGTCATGAGGCCCTTGACCTCTTCCAGTTCCTGCCACTCAGCTACAGACATGGGTTCCGTTCTCGTGGGCGCTCCCGGCCCCGTCGAGGGTCGGCCTCGGCCGACACCGTGTCCGACACGACGTCAGGAGGGCGCAGGTCCGCAATTCAATGTCACTGCCGAGCGTAGGCGCTGCCCGAAGTGAATTCAAGGTGAACGGCACCCCGCTCCGGACCGCCTCGCTGACTCCATCTACGTCCGGAGGGCGGCCTTGTTTCATGAACGCGCGCGAACGCGCAGGGTTGCGGCGGCCCGCCGGGCCCGCGTGCGGCATGATGGACGCCGAATGGCCGACGACCCCGAGATCATGGGCAGCCTCCCCCGCACCCGCCCCCAGCGCCGCAGCCCCCGCCGGGCCGGGGCCCCGGCGACGCCCCCCGCGGCGACCGCCCCGGACGGCGCCGCCCGGCCCCGCGCCCGCCCGCGGCCCGTGCGGACCGCGGCCCCGGAGACGAAGGTCGCCGGCGCGGCGGCGCGGTCCCGCCCCGCCACCGACCCGGCCGGTCGCGCCGGGCCGGCCCCGGGGGAGCTCCTCGGCACCGCGCTGCGCGCGGCCGGCGAGATCGCCGAGATCGGCCTCTCGGTCGGCACCCAGGCGCTGCGCGGCGCGCTCGAGCGCCTGCCCCGCCCGTAGGCGCCGCCGGCCCGACCGGGCGCCCGTCCGCCCGGGTCACGCGTCGCGGTCACGTATACTCGCCGGCGCCAGCCGAACGGTCGCCGCCCCAGCGGGCGACCGACGGGGGACCCGATCGCGAGCCGCCAGGCCCGCCGGGGCGAATCGACCGGATGTCCGGTCGTAGCGGCGCTCTCGAGCGTCGCGAGCCCGTCAGCTCACCCCGCAGGCTCGCCGACCCCCATGAGGACCCGCTCCGTTCACGCGACGCTCGTCGCCGCGCTCGCCCTGAGCGCGCCGTTCGCCCTGCCCGGCGCCGCCACGGCCGCCGACGGCGGGGCCTCCCCCGACCTGCTGCCGGGCTACACGCGAGCCGTGGGGTCCGACGGCATGGAGCTGCTCGCCCCCTCCACCGCGCTGCTGCGCCGGCGGGTCCGGCTTGCCGGCCGGGCGCCCCGACGCCCCGCCGGCACCCCGGTGGTGATCGAGCGGCGGGACGCCGCGAAGGGCTGGATCGTCGCGGCGCGGACCCGCGTCGGGAGCGACGCGCGCTTCGCCGCGGCCTGGCGGAGCGGCCGCGTCGGCCGGGTCGTGCTCCGGGTCCGCGTCGAGGCCGGCGGGGCGCGCGGCGCCGCCGAGGCGCCGGCGGTCCGGGTCACCGTGTTCAAGCCGGCGCTGGCCTCGTGGTTCGCGCCGCAGCGGGGCGCCAAGGACGAGCGCACCGCCTGTGGCACGCGCTTTCGCGCGGGCACGCTCGGCGTCGCGCACAAGACGCTGCCCTGCGGCACCCGGGTGACCTTCAGCTATCACGGGACGACGATCGTCCTGCCGGTCATCGACCGCGGGCCGTACGTCGCCGGCCGGGAGTGGGACCTCACGATCGCCGCGGCGCGGGCCATCGGCCTCGACGCGGCGGGCGTCGGGAGCGTCGGCGCACTCGTGTTGCGCGGCTAGCCGCGACCACGGGCGGAGACGCGACCGCCCGGTCGGGCCGGAGAGGCCGCGCGGCCGGCGCCAGGCGCGGGTCAGCCGACCAGCCGCGGACCGGCGGGCGGCGGCGGATCGTCGCCGGTCGAGACGCGGACGCCCGCCGCGCGGGCGGCGAGGGCCGACTCGTCGGCGGCGCCCACGAGTCCGTCGGCGTCCCAGGCGTCCTCGCCGTAGACCGCGATCCCGACGGACACCGCGAGCGGAGCACCCTGGGGCGCGGCGGTCTCGGCGACGGCGTCGGCGAGGCGCCCGGCCAGCGCCTCGGCGCCCCGCCGGCCGGTGCCGGCGGCGATCACCCAGACGCGCCCCGCCTCCTCGCACCCGATGACGTCCGGGCGTCGCAGCGCGCTGCGGATCGCCCGGCCCGCGGCGCCGAGCGCCACGGGACCGCCGGGCTCGACCGTCGTGAGGCGCTCGTGATCGTCCACCTCGACGAGCAGCAGCGAGAGGCCGCTCCCGCCCGAGGCGGCGCCCGCGACGTGCTCCTCGACCGCGCCGAGCCAGCCGCGGTCCTCCCGGCGGCGGGCGGCGCGGACGCGGCGTCGGGCACGGCGGCGAGCGGCGCCGTTCGCGGCGCGGCCTCGTCGCGACCGACCACCGGCTCCGCGTCGCCTGACGGCGCCGCCGCGCCCTCCGCCGGCGTCACCGCGTCGGCGCCCGCTCCGGCCGAGGCGAGCGCCGCGGCGCGCACGGTCCCGGCGATGTGCGCGATCCGGTCGGCGAGGTCTCCGATCTGCTCGGGGCTGGGCCGTGGAAGGCAGGCGAGCGCCGCGGCCCAGACCACGGCGCGGAGGTCGTCGATCGCCGCCGCCGCGGCGACCGGTCCGGCGGCCCCCGCCAGCGCCCCGGCCCGGCCGGCGAGCGGGCGCAGGTCGCCGCCGGGCCCGAGCCGGGCCAGGTCGGCGTCGGAGGCCAGCGCGCGGACCACGGCCGCGATGAGCATCGGCGCGTCGCGGGCGAGGTCGGCGGCGGGCACGCGCGCCGCCGCCTCGAGCGCACGATCCTCGAGCAGCGCGAGCAGCCAGCCGCGGGCGAGGTCCCGGGCGCCGTCGGCGAGCAGCGCGTCGACCGGCGCGTCGGCGACGGGCCGCGGGCGGCGAGGTCGCGGCGTCCCGGGCGACATGGCGGCATTCCTACCAGCCGTGGGGGACGCGGGCGGGGATCTCGGGAAGGCTCATACCGGCGCCCGACGAACATGGACACGTGCCCGCACCGCCGCTCCGTGTCGAGTCCGCCCGGGCGCTGGTGCTGGAGGCCGTCCGCGTCCTCGACGCCGAGCCCGTGCCGGTGGACGGCGCCCTCGATCGCGTGCTCGCGCGCGACGTGCGCTCGGCCGGGGACGTCCCGCCCTTCGCGAACGCCGCGATGGACGGCTACGCGGTCCGCGCCGGGCCGGCCGGGCGCACGCTGCCGATCGTCGGCGAGTCGCGGGCGGGCGCACCGGCCCGGGGGCCGGCCGGGCCCGATGCGGCGATCCGCATCTCCACGGGGGCGGCGATGCCGGCGGGGGCCGACGCCGTCGTCCCGCTCGAGCGCGCCGAGGAGCGCGACGGCCGCGTCCGCCTCGACGTGGCCGCCGCCCCCGGCGCGAACGTCCGGGCGGCGGGGGAGGACATGCGCGCCGGCGACGTCGTCCTGCGCGCCGGCACGCCGCTCGCGCCCGCCGCGCTCGGGGTGGCGGTCGGCGCCGGCGCCGCGGCGGTGGCCTGCGCGCGGCGGCCACGGGTGGCGGTCCTCTGCACCGGCGACGAGCTGCGCGGGCCGGGCGAGCCGCTCGGCCCCGGCGAGATCCACAACTCGAACCTCGTCACGCTCGCGGCCCTGAGCGCCCGCGCCGGGGCCGAGGTCGTGGCGGCGCGGCGCGTGGGCGACGACCGCGACGCGACCGAGGCGGCGCTGCGGGACGCGCTCGAGACGGTCGACGTGCTCGCGGTCTCGGGCGGGGTGTCGGTCGGCCCGCACGATCACGTCAAGCCGGCGCTGGCCGCACTGGGCGTGGAGGAGGTCTTCTGGCGGGTGGCGCTGCGGCCGGGCCGGCCGACGTGGTTCGGGCGGCGCGGCGAGCGGCTCGTGTTCGGTCTGCCCGGCAACCCGGTGTCGGCCATGGTGACGTTCCTGCTCTTCGCCCGGCCGGCGCTGCGCGCGCTTCAGGGGGCGCCACCGGACGCGACCCGGGAGCGCGCGGTGCTCGTCGACCAGCTCCCGCGCAACCCGGAGCGCGACGAGGCGGTGCGGGTCCGCCTCGAGCGCGGCGAGGGGGCTCCGCGTGCCGAGCCGACGGGGCCGCAGGGCTCCCACGTCCTCACCTCGATGCTCGAGGCCGACGGGCTGGCGCTCGTCCCGGCCGGCGCCGATCCGCTGCCGGCCGGCACCACGGTCACCGTCGAGCGGATCTAGGCGGCGGCGCGCAGGTCCGCCGCCTCGACGTAGGCGACGATCCGGTTGGTGAGGGCGGTGAGGGAGGGCGCCGGGGACTCCACGGCCAGGGGGCGCTCGGCCAGCAGCGACTCGAGCTCGGCGCCGAGCGCCGCGTCGTGGCGCCCGGCGAGGCGCGCCGCCACCTCGGACGCGCGCCGGACGACACCGGGATCGACGGTCCACATGGACTCGAAGCGGCGCTCGCCGTCGTGCGGGCCGCCGCGCTCCGCCGCCCCCGGCTGCTCCCAGGCGAGCAGGCAGGCGGCGTAGCCGGGAGCGTCCACGACGACCGCCCACTCGTTCCCGAGCGCGTCCTCCGGGTCGATCGGCACCTCGATCGGCCGGCGGGCCGGCCGACGCTCGCGCGGGAAGTCGGCGAACACCACCGCCGCGTCGGCCATCTGCGCGATGCGCGCGTAGCGCGGCTCGACCGCCCGGTAGAAGGCCTCGTGCTGGAAGGCCCCGAAGCAGATCGGGGCGGCGGCGTGCGCCATCGCCTCGTGCTCGATCGCGCGGCTCAGCGCGTGGAGCGTGGGCTTGCGCAGCACCTGGGCGCGTGGCGCGTCGGGCGCCGTGGCCACCTCGGCGTAGATCGAGGGCCGATCCGTCGGGCCGCCCGCGGCCCGGGCCCGCTCGATGGCCGCGGGGATCGACAGCCCGCGGTCGCGATAGGCGACCGCCCGCCGCAGCGTCTGCACGTCGTCGGCGGCGTAGCGACGATACCCGCCGGCGGTGCGCCCGGGCTCGGGGAAGCCGTAGCGCTGCTCCCACATCCGGATCGTTCCCGCCGCGAGGCCGGTCTGCTCGGCGACGTCCCTGATGGCCAGCTCGCTCAAGATGTGCAGATAGACTTGAACATCGTGTACAAAGATACTCCCCGGGATGGACGACCCGGATACGGCGCGGTCCCGAGCGCAGGTCAATCCGCCCCGACCCGACCGCCCGTACCCGGCACGTGAACCGCCAGCGCACCGTCCTCGTCACGGGTGCCACGGGATACGTGGGCGGCCGCCTCGCCCCGGCGCTGACCCGGCGCGGTCACGCGGTCCGGATGCTGGCCCGCCGCCCGGAGCGCGCCGAGGTCCCGTCCGGGGCCGAGGTGATGCGCGGCGACGTGCTGACCGGGGCCGGGCTGCCCGAGGCGATGGCCGGCGTCGACGTCGCCTACTACCTCGTCCACTCGATGGGCCGCGGCGGCGGCAGCGGCGACTTCGCCGAGCGCGATCGGCGTGCCGCGCGAACGTTCGCGCGCGCGGCGCGGGAGGCCGGCGTCGAGCGCGTGGTCTATCTCGGCGGGCTCCCGTCGGCCACCGGCGGGGAGTCGCACCACCTGCGCAGCCGGCACGAGACCGCCGAGATCCTCGCCGCCGAGGGGCCGCCGCTGTCCTATGCGCGCGCGGCGATGGTGATCGGCGCGGGGAGCGCCTCGTTCGAGATGCTGCGCCATCTCGTCGAGCGCCTGCCGGTGATGATCACCCCGCGCTGGCTCGACACGCGCTCGCAGCCGATCGCGATCGGCGACGTGGTCGACGCGCTCGTCGCGCTCGGCGAGCGCGAGGACACCGTCGCGGAGGCGCAGCTCGGCGGCGCCGAGGTCCTAACCTACCGCGACATGCTGCGCCGCTTCGCGCGGGTCGTCGGGCGGCGCCCACCGCTCGTCGTCCGGGTGCCGGTCCTCTCGCCCCGCCTCTCCTCCTACTGGGTGGCGCTGGTCACGCCCGTGGAGGCCGGCCTCGTCAAGCCGCTGGTGGACGGGCTGCGCTCGGAGATGGTCGTGCGCGCGGCGCCGCCGGCCGGGATCAACGACCACCCGGCGGACTTCGAGGCCGCGGTCCGCGCGGCCCTGGCCGGCCGGTGACGGCGGCGCTCGTCGCCGGGGTCGGCGCCCTGGCGGCGCTGGCGGCCACCGCGTGGCGGATGCTCCACCGGCGCGCGCTGGTGCCACGGGCGGTCGTCTCCGGACTGCGCGACGACACGCGAATCGACTCCCGCGGCGCCGTGCGCTCGGTGCAGGCGGCCACCGTCTCGGTGCCGGTCGACGAGATCGGGGCGCTCTGGACACCGGCGTCGCTCGAGCGCCTGGCGCGGACGTACTGGCGGTTCCTGACCCGGGTCACGCTCGGGCTCATCCGCGTGAGGTACACCGAGACCCAGCGCACCGTCGTCCTGCTCTTCCGCCCCCTGCGGCTCCTCCGCTTCCAGGCGCCCGAGTACCAGATGGACGAGCGCCGCGGGATCGTCCGCTGGCGGATCGAGGACGGGATCCTCGTCGCGGGCCGCGGCCGCGACGGCGACGGCTACCTGCAGATCGACGTCGAGCGCGCCGGCCCGTCACCGGAGCGGCCCGGCGAGGAGACGCTGGACGTCGAGGTCGAGGTCGCGAACTTCTACCCCGCGATCGCCTCCGGGCTCTCGCGCTGGATCTACGCCAACACCCAGTCGGCGATCCACGTGTTCGTCACCTACGGGTTCCTGCGCTCGCTCGCCCGGCTGGACCTCGCGGAGTCGCGGGTGGGGCGGTTCGCGGAGATCTCGGAGCTGCCCGACCCGCCGCCCGCCGGCGAGTCGGCGCCCGCCGGCGTCGGCGGTCTGAGCGCGGCTACCCGTAGCGGCCGCCGGTGATCGCCCGGAGCTTCGCGCGATCGTGGCGGGCGCTCACCCGCCGCACGGTCCCCGAGCGCGAGCGCATGACCAGCGACTCCGTCGTGGCGCCGGCCGAGCCCTCGTAGCGCACGCCCTGCAGGACATCCCCGTCGGTGACCCCCGTCGCGGAGAAGAAGACGTCGTCGCCGGCCACGAGCGCCTCGACGTCGAGGATGCGCTCGAGGTCGTACCCGCCGTCGAGCGCGGACCGGCGCTCGTCCTCGTTGCGCGGCCACAGGCGCCCGATGAGCTGGCCGCCGAGGCACTTGATCGCCGCGGCCGAGATCACGCCCTCCGGCGTCCCGCCGATCCCCCACAGCAGGTCGACCGACGAGCGCTCGCCCACCGCGAGCAGGGCGGCCGACACGTCGCCGTCGGTGATCAGCCGCACGCGGGCCCCGGCCTCGCGGATCGCGCCGATCCCCCGCTCGTGCCGCTCGCGGTCCAGGACGACGACCATGACGTCGCGGATGTCGGTGTTCTTCCGCTCGGCGACGAGCCGGAGCGTCTCGCCGATCGGGCGGTCGAGGTCGAGGAGGTCGGCGATCCTGGGGCCGCCGGCGAGCTTCTCCATGTACACGCACGGCCCGGGGTCGAACATCGTGCCGCGCGGGGACAGGGCGATGACCGACAGCGCGCTCGGCATGCCCAGCGCGGTGAGCCGCGTGCCCTCGAGCGGGTCGACGGCGATGTCCACCGCGGGGGCCGAGCCATCGCCGATGCGCTCGCCGTTGTAGAGCATCGGCGCCTCGTCCTTCTCGCCCTCGCCGATCACCACCGTCCCGTCCATCGGCACCGAGCCGAGGATGTAGTGCATGCCGTCGACCGAGGCCTGGTCGGCGGCGATCTTGTCGCCCATGCCCACGAGGCGCGCGGCGGCCAGCGCCGCCGCCTCGGTCACGCGGACGAGCTCGAGCGCGAGGTTGCGATCGACCCGGGCCGGCTCGTTCACAGCACACCCGGGGGCTTGCGGCCCTTCTCGGTCTCTTCGCTGCGCAGCATCGCGCCGCCGAGGATCAGCAGGCTCGCGATCAGGGCGACGAACCAGCCGAACTGGAGGCTGATCTGACCCGCGGGCTCGCCCGGCTTCACGATCACCCCGCGCACGAGGACGAGCGTGAAGGCGGTGAGCGCGACGACCGCCGTGAGCTCCCCGCGCGGCCACGAGAGCGCGAGCCCGCGACCGACGATCGAGGCGAGAATGAAGGGGGCGAGGGCGGCGAGGAGCAGCAGGATGCGAATGATGTCCAGGGTGTCCCAGGCGGACAGGCTGCCCTGCTTGCCGTCGATGTTCCCGAACCGGTTGCCGGTGTCGTACCAGGGCAGGAACACCGCGATCGCGAGCAGCAGCCCGCCCGCCATGGCAACCCATTCCCGCCGGTCGAGCCTCGAGAGATCCATCCCGGCGCGGAGCCTATATGAGCGTTGCGGCGGCGAGAACGTGCCGCGCCGGGATCGGCCTCGGGCGGCGGACGACGCGTGGTCCGCGTCAGGTCCACCGGGGGGCCTTCGGTCTGCGGCGCAGCCCCGTTCGGGTGGCCGGCGGCGGGAGGTTGCCGCGGGCGGGCGTCTCAGGCGGACCGGACGGTCGCGCCCGCCGGGGCGCCGGCGCCGAGGTCCTCGAGCGGGTCGTCCCCGAAGGTCTGCAGGCCGCCGACCATGCCCGCCTTGCGCTCGGCCATCGCCTCGTCGATCGCGTCCGAGCACGTCGGATCGCGCTTGAGCAGGACGAGCGAGATGGCGGGGAAGAAGACGACCGAGAGCAGCCCGGCGGCGATCAGCGCGGCGGCGTTGGCGGGCGTGACGACGTCCAGGGTGAGGCCGATCTGCGTGGCGGCCACGATGAACGGCAGCGAGGTCGCCTGCATCAGGACGGCGACGGGGATGCGCTCCCGCGGGATCACGGACCGGTAGAGGAGCGCCGGCAGCCCCCGCACGATGACCAGGGCGGCGAGGAAGATCGGGACGTGCAGCAGCGTCGAGGTCTGCGCGGTGAGCGCGTCGAGGTCGTAGCGCACGCCCGTGGTCACGAAGAAGGCGGGGATGAAGATGCCGAACCCGGCGGCCTCGAGCTTGCGCCGGAAGGCCGGGTGGGTCATCGCCTGATCCCGGTCGATCAGCGAGATGATCGCGCCGGCGATGAACGCGCCGAGGATGACCTCGAGCCCGAGCTCCCCGGCCAGCGCGACGAGCCCGATCAGCAGCACGAACGCCGCCCGGACCCGGATCTGGGCGGTCGTGTCCTGCAGGCGTCGCAGCGTCGTCCCGATGCGGATCGAGTGCTCGGCGCGCAGGATGACGAGCGCCACGAGCGCCGCGGCCACGAACAGGCCGACGAGCAGGATGACCTTCGTCGCGGTGCTCGAGGCCTCGCGCGAGAAGAAGAGCGAGAGCAGGATGACGGTGGCGAAGTCCGCGATCGTCCCGCCCGCGATCACGAGCTGCCCGAAGGTCGTGCCGCTCTCCCCCGCGTCCTTGAGCACCGGGACGAGCACGCCGAGCGAGGTCGCCGACAGGACGATCGCGACGAACAGCGGCTGGGACACGAAGCCGCCGGCCTTCAGCAGCAGGCCGACGACGATCGCGATCGCGAACGAGACGGCGAACCCGAGCGACGCGAGCCGCAGCACGCGGCCCCGCAGCTTGGAGAACTCGATCTCCAGGCCGGCGAGGAAGAGCAGGAACGCGAGGCCGACGAGCGAGAACACGGCGACCGGCGCGTCCACGGAGACCCAGCCGAGCACGGACGGGCCGACGATGATCCCGGCCACGATCTCGAGCACGACCGACGGGACCCGCACCGCGGGAGCGAAGCCCAGGAGCAGCGGCGCGGCGAAGCCGACGGCCATCACGATCAGCAGGTTGGTGAACGTGAGGTCCATGCCCACGGCGCAGTCGCGGGAGAGGGTCGGGGCGTTACGGCGTGCTCGCCGCCGACGCCGGCGCGGGCGCGGCAGCCGTCGACCCGACTACCCCGCGTCGAGCGCCGCGTTCAGCGTGTAGGCGGCGCTGATCAGCGCGAGGTGGGTGAAGGCCTGGGGGAAGTTCCCGAGCGCCTCGCCCGTCGGCCCGATCTCCTCGGAGTAGAGCCCGACGTGGTTCGCGTAGGTCAGCATCTTCTCGAAGGTCAGCCGGGCCTCGTCGACCATTCCCGCCCGGGCCAGCGCCTCGACCCACCAGAACGAGCAGATCGAGAAGGTGCCCTCCTCGCCGGCCAGGCCGTCCGGGGAGGCCTCGATGTTGTAGCGGTAGACCAGCGAGTCGGAGACGAGCTCGTGGCGGATCTCGCCCATCGTCGAGAGCCAGCGCGGGTCGAGCGGGGAGATGAACTTCACCATCGGCATGAGGAGCACGGAGGCGTCGAGGACGTCGGTGTCGTAGTGCTGGACGAACGCCTTGCGGTCCTCGTGCCACCCCCGGTCCCAGATCTGCGCGTAGATCTCGTCGCGCGCCCGCATCCAGCTCACGATGTCGCCCGGGAGGCCGCGCTGCCGCGCGACCCGGACCGCGCGCTCGAGCGCGACCCAGCACTGCAGCCGCGAGTAGGTGAAGTTCTGACGCCCCCCGCGCGTCTCCCAGACGCCCTCGTCGGGCTGGTCCCAGTGGCGCCGCACCCACTGGACGATCTTGACGACGTCCCTCCAGGTCTCGTGGGCGATCGGCGTGCCGTACTTGTTGTAGAGGTAGATCGAGTCGACCAGCTCGCCGTAGATGTCGAGCTGGAGCTGGCCGGCGGCGCCGTTGCCGATCCGCACCGGCGCCGATCCCATGTAGCCCTCGAAGTGGTCGAGCGTGGCTTCGGGCAGCTCGGCGCGCCCGTCGATCCCGTACATGATCTGGAGCGGCCCCTCGGCGCTCGCGCCGTCGCTCTCGCGAAAGCGGTCCGCGAGCCAGCCCATGAAGTCGCGCGCCTCGTCGGTGAAGCCGAGCCGCAGCAGCGCGAAGATCGTGAAGGACGCGTCGCGCATCCACGTGAATCGGTAGTCCCAGTTGCGCGGCCCGCCGACGTACTCGGGGAGGCTCGTCGTGGGGGCGGCGACGATGGCCCCGGTCGGCTCGTAGGTGAGGAGCTTGAGGGTGAGCGCGGAGCGGTCGACCATCTCCCGCCAGCGCCCGGCGTAGCGCGACTGGCGCAGCCAGCGGCGCCAGTAGCCCACCGTCCGCTGGAACGCGACGAAGCCCAGCGTGAGATCGATCGGCGGCGCCTCGTCCGCGTGGTCGAGGGCGAACCAGGCCTGCTGGCCGGCCTCGAGGGTCAGGCGGCAGACGACGTCGTGCTCGTCGCGCTCGAGCGGCACGGTGGCCCGCAGGGCGAAGGTGTCGCTCGGCGCGCGGAAGATGGCTCCGTGCTCGACGAGCTCGGTCTCGTGGCGCTCGCGGGCGTAGTCGAAGCGCGGGCGCACCTCGACCGCGAAGCGCATCGTCCCGCGCACGATGTTGATGCCGCGGACGAGGCGGCGGCGATGGGGCGGATCGCCCGCTTCGCCGATGACCATGAAGTCGACGACCTCGCCCACGCCGTCGGGCGTCAGGAACCGGGTCACCAGGACGTTGGTGTCCGGGAAGTAGAGCTGCTTGGTCTTCCAGCCCATGTCGGTGGGCTGGATCCGGAAGTAGCCGCCCTTCTCCGCGTCGAGGATGGAGGCGAAGAGGCTCGGCGAGTCGAAGCGCGGAGCGCAGTACCAGTCGATCGTCCCGTCGGAGCCCACGAGGGCGACGGTGTGCAGGTCGCCGATGATGCCGTGCTCGGCGATCGGGAGGTAGCCGCGCGCCGCCGCGCCGCCGGTCAGCGGCGTGAACTGGTCCGGCGCCGCATCCCCGGTGGTCACACGAGCTCCGCGTCCGTGACGACCTCCACCAGCGAGGGACCCCGGTGGGCGAGGGCGTCCGCGATGGCCGGCGCGACGCCCGCCCGCGTCGTGACCCGCTCGCCGTGCGCGCCGCAGAGCTTCGCCCAGCCGGCGAACTCCGGGTTGTGCAGCGACGTCTGCCAGACGTCCCAGTCCCCGGCGCGCTGCTCCTTGCTGATCTTGCCGAGCTGCCCGTTGTTGAGCAGGACGTGGGTGATGTCGAGGTCGTGCTTCACGGCCGTGGTGAGCTCGGCCATGTACTGCGCGTACCCCCCGTCCCCGGTCACGGCGACGATCTTACGTCCGGGCGCGGCCACCGCGGCGCCGATCGCCGCGGGGTAGCCGAACCCGATCGAGCCGAGGTAGCCGGACATCAGCACGTCCTGCTCGGTGCCGCACTCGAAGTAGCGGCCGAACGAGTAGGCGTGGTTGCCGACGTCCACCGTGAGCACCGCATCGCCGGGCACCTGCTCGGACAGGGCCGCGAAGACGATCGCCGAGTTCACGCCGCGCCCGCGGTCGTCCTCGGCGCGGCTGGCCTTCTCGGCCTGCCAGATCGCCCGGCGCTCGGCGACGACCGCGCGCTGGTCGTCGTTGGCGGCCGGGGGCCGCTCGGGCAGCTCCGCCCGCAGCCGCCCGACCACGACGCCGATCTCGCCCCACACGGGCACCGTGACCGGGTGCACCCGCCCCAGCTGCATGGGATCGAGGTCGACCTGGACGATGGGCTTGCGCGCGTAGATGCCGGTGTGGTTGGAGAACGACGCGCCGAGGACGAGCATGAGGTCGCACTCGTTCATCAGCCAGCTCGCGACCGGGGTCCCCGAGCGGCCGAGGACTCCCGCGGCGAGCGGGTGGGCGTCGGGAACGAGGCCCTTCGCCTTGAACGTCGTGATCACCGGGGCGCCGAGCTGCTCGGCGAGCGCGAGGACCGCCGCGCGGTGGACCCGCGCCCCCTGGCCGGCGACGATCACCGGCCGGCGCGCCGCGCGCAGGCGGGCGAGCGCCTCCTCCAGCGCCGCCTCGGGCGGCGCGATCTCCGGGTCGCCCGTGCGGCCGGCCGGGGCGCCGGGCTCGGTCCCGTCCGGCGCGGGGAGCGTCTGCACCTCGTCGGGGAAGATCAGGTGGGCGACGCCGGGCGTCAGGCGCGCGTGCTTCACCGCGAGGCTCATGAGCTCGGCGTGCGCGCTGGTGTGCAGGACGGTCTGGCTCCACGCGGCCACGGTGCCGAAGGCGCCGGCGAGGTCGACCTCCTGGAAGGCGCCCGGCCCGAGCACCTGCGCGTCGACCTGGCCGGTGAGCGCGAGCACCGGGGAACGGTCGACCTTCGCGTCCCACAGGCCGGTGAGCAGGTTCGTCGCCCCCGGACCGGCGATGGTCAGGCAGGCCGCGGGCGTGCCGGTCAGCTTGCCGTAGGCGGAGGCCGCGAACGCCGCGGCGCCCTCGTGGCGGATCCCGACGAACTCGAGGTTCCCCGCCTCCTCCTGGCGGCGGATGGCGTCGGCCAGCCCGAGGTTCGAGTGGCCGACCATCCCGAAGACGTGGCGCACGCCCCAGGCCACCATCGTCTCGGCCATGAGGTCCGACACCGTCCGCTCGTGCGGCGCGTCGGGCTCGAGGCCGACGTACACGCCGCCGTCGTCGCGGATCTCCAGCGGGAACGTGGCGACGGCGTCGCCGAACGGCGAGTCGCCGCTCAGCGGGCAGTAGTCGTAGCCGTGCCACGGGCAGCGGAGCATCCCCCGCTCGATCGATCCCTCGCCCAGCGGCCCGCCCTGGTGCGGGCAGCGGTTGGACAGCGCCGCCCACTCGCCGTCCACGTGGGTGAGCGCGAGCGAGTGGCGCCCGGCCGTGACGGTGGTCACCCGCCCCTCCGGCAGGTCGCCGGTGTCCGCCACGTGGTGCCACGAGAGCCCGGGGCTCGCCGTCCGGTCCGTCGCCGCCATGTCCGTCTCCTCTGGTCGCGGGGGGGCCGTCGCGCGCACCGTCCCACCAACGCCGCCGGCGTTTCGCCGGGTCGCGGGAAACCACCCGGGCCGTCCCGGGCTTTCCCGGCGCGGAGGCCGGGAGGTGGCCCCGAAGGCACGCGGGACGGAAGCTGCGACGCTGCGCGCCACCCCCGACCCCGGAGCGCTCCCCATGACCGTCACCCCTCGCGTCGTCGTCCTCGGCGGCGGCTTCGCCGCCCTCGAGACCGCCTTCCTGCTGCGGATGCGGCTGCACGACGAGGTCGAGATCGTGGCGGTAACCGACCAGGACGACTTCCTCTTCCGGCCGAACACGATCTACATCCCGTTCGGCGGGGACGAGGCCGACCTGCGGATCCCGCTCGCCCGGCCCTTCGCGCGCCGGGACATCCGGCTGGAGCGCGGCCGGGCCGAGGGCATCGACGCGGCGGCCGGCGAGGTCGCCCTGCAGGACGGCCGGCGGTTCGGCTACGACCATCTCGTCGTCGCGACGGGCGCCGACATGGCCCCCGGGGAGATCCCGGGCCTCGCGGAGCATGCGGCGACGATCTGGACGCCGGACAGCATGCGCGACCTCGGGACGCGCTTTCGCCGGGTGGCCGAGGCCGCCGGGCGCGGCGAGCGCCGACGGGTGCTGTTCCTCATCCCGCCGAACAACAAGTGCGCGGGGCCGCTGTACGAGATCGTCTTCATGCTCGAGACCTGGCTGCGCCGCGAGGGCGCGCGGGAGCCGGTCGAGATCACCTGGTCCACGTTCGAGCGCTCCTACATCCAGGCCTTCGGACCCCGCCTGCACGAGGTCGTGACCGGGGAGTTCGCCGAGCGCGGCATCGACGGTCACACGGAGGAGACGGCGACCGAGGTCCTCCCCGGCGTCGTCCGCTACGCCGACGGGTCCACGCGCACCTTCGACGAGCTCGTCGCCTTCCCGCCCTACGTCGCCGCGGTGCGCTGGGACGGGCTCGACTCCGATCCGCGCGGCTTTCTGGAGACCGACCTCGCGACGCGGCGACTGCCGGGCCACGAGAACGTGTACGCCCCCGGCGACGCCGGCGACTTCCCGGTCAAGCAGGCGTTCCTCGCGCTCCTGCAGGCCGACGCCGTGGCCGACCACATCACCTCCGAGATCCACGGTCGCGCCTTCCGCGCGCCGTTCGACCCGGTGAGCATGTGCGTGATGGAGATGCTCGACAAGGCGACCTTCGCGCAGGTGCCCCTGGAGCTCACCGGGGATCCGGACGCGCCCGTCCGGGTCCGTCCCGGCGCGGACGGCGACTACAAGGTCGGGGTGTCGCCGATGTGGCGACTCGGCAAGAAGGTGCTCGGGTTCTACCTGCCGATGCGCTTCGGGGCCGGGGAGCCGTTCCACGCCGGGGCCGGGTGGCAGCTGATGGACGTCGGCCTTCGCGGCATGGCGGGGATGCTCGCCGACTGAGGCGGGCATCGGACGGAGCCGGCGAAACGCCGGGGGCGCTCCGGGGACGGACGGGCCCATGAACGATCCTCGCCGGGAAGCCGCCGCGCGGGTCGGCGGCCGCTACGCCGCCCGTGTGCTCGAGCCGTCGCCCCCCGCCGTCGACGTCGGCCCGTGGTTCGCCGACGACCCGGTGGCGCGAGGTGAGGACGCGGAGGGGCTCCCCGTCCTCTCTCCGGTCGGGACGGGCGAGCGGCGCTGGAGCGATCTCGCCGCCGGCGACGAGGAGCTCGCGGCGTGGTGCCGGGAGCGCTGGCTCGGTCCGTGGCCGCGCCTGGAGCCGCCGCCGGCGGGGCTCGTCGCCACGCGCGAGGCCCTGCACCGGCTCGCCGAGCGGGTCATGTCGCCCGCGCGGGCGGCGGCCAACGGGAAGATCGCCCTGCGCTGGACGCGCGGCGGGTTCGGCACGCCGTTCTTCGGTGCCGACGAGCAGCTGCGGGTGGTCGGGACCGAGCTCGTGCGCGTCGCCGGCGGCGCCGAGACCCGCGCGCCGATCACGACGCTCGCCGCGGCCGCGGAGCTCGCGGGCCGGCCGCTGGAGGGCGAGGACGCCGGGCTCGCGGTCGACGCGCGCGCGTCGGGCTTCCTCGGCGCGTGGTTCGGCTTCGGGACCTCGGTGCTCGAGGAGCTCCGGGCCGGCGCCGGACCGGAGCTCGAGCCCTCGCGCGTGCAGCTGTGGGCCGAGCACTTCGACCTCTCCGTCGAGCTCGGCGCGGAGGCCGCCGGACGCCGCGCCGGGTACGGCGCCTCCCCGGGCGACGAGCTCCATCCGGAGCCCTACCTCTACGTCGTGCCGTGGGAGGCGCCGGGCGAGGATCCGCGGTGGAACGCTTCGGCGTTCGCGGGCGCGGAGCTGCCCTGTGCGGAGCTGCTCGAGGCAGCGGATCAGCGCGCGCTCGCGCTCGCCTTCTACCGCGAGCGGCTGGCGGCCCTCACGGGCTGAGGGCGGGCAGCGTCCCGAGCTGGATCGCCCGGCCGCGCGCGGCTTCGCGCGCGCCTCCTCGATCGGATCGCCCGAGGGCGCGGCACGACATCACGCCGCCGGCCCGGCAGCGGCCGGGTCCAGGAGCAGCTCCGTGCGGTCGGGCAGCAGGCTCGCGGGCACCGCGGGGTCGGGCCCGGCCCGCACGCGCCGGATCGCGTCGGCCTTCCCGGCTCCCGGGGCGAGCACGACGAGCGCGCGGGCGGCGCCGAGCAGCTCCAGCGTCATCGTCACGCGGTCGGGCGGCGGCTTCGGCGCGTCGTGGACCGGGAGGCAGAGGACGCCGCCGTCGGCCAGGGCCGGCGCGTCCGGGAAGAGCGAGGCCGTGTGGCCGTCCTCGCCGAGGCCGAGGAGCGCGAGGTCGAGCGCCGGGGTTCCGCCGCCGTCGGCGGCCGCGACGCCGGCCCGCACCTCCGCCTCGTAGCGCTCCGCGGCCGCGAGCGCCCCGAGCTCGCCGGCGATCCGGTGGACCCGGGCCTCGGGGATCGCGGCGCGGGCGAGCAGCGTCTCGCGGACCATCCGGTAGTTCGCCTCCGGGTCCTCCGGGCCCACGCATCGCTCGTCGCCGAACCAGAGGTGGACGCCGGCCCAGTCGTCCACCAGCCCGGCGAGCGCGTCGTAGGCCGCGCGCGGCGTGTTCCCGCCGGCCAGGGCGAGATGCGCGACGCCCCGCTCGGCCCGCGCCGCGGCGATCGCCGCCGCCATCCGCTCGGCGGCGAGCGCGGCGGCGGCGGGCGCGTCGGAGGCGATCGTGACCTTCAGCGCGGACCTCCGATCGCGGCGAGGTCGGCCGCGACGCCGTGGCGCTCGATCTCCGCCACCTTCGCGAGGCGGCGCACGTGGCGCGCCTCGCCGGTGAACCGCGCGCCGGCCCAGCGGGTGATCAGCTCCCCGGCCACCACCGGCCCGATCACCCGGGCGCCGAGGCAGAGGACGTTCACGTCGTCGTGCTCGACCGCCTGGTGCGCGGTGTACTCGTCGTGGATCGCCTGCGCCCGCACCCCGTCGACCTTGGAGGCCGCCACCGCGACGCCGGCGCCCGACCCGCAGACCAGGACGCCGCGCTCGCAGTCCCCGCCCGCCACGGCGGCGGAGACGGTGAGCGCGATGTCCGGGTAGTCGTCGGTGACGCCGAGGTCCACCGGCTCGTGGCCGGCGGCGCGGAGCGCCTCGGAGACGAGGTCGCGGAACGGCACGCCCGCGTGATCGAAGCCCACCGCGACCCTCATCGGCCGATCGCCTCCCGCGCCGTCGCCGCGACGACCTCGGGCGTGAAGCCGAGGTGCTCGCGGATGTCGGCGAACGGGGCGGAGGCGCCGAAGCGGTCGAGCGTCACCGTGCGGCCCCCTTCCCCGACCCAGCGGCACCACCCGAAGGGCGAGGCCATCTCCACGGCCACGCGGACCGGGCCGGCCGGGGGCAGGACGGTGTCGCGGTACTCCGGCGGCTGCGCGGCGAACCGCTCCCAGCAGGGCATCGAGACCACGCGGGCGCCGATCCCGTCCGCGGCGAGGAGATCGGCCGCGGCGTCGCACAGGGCGACCTCGGTGCCGGTGCCGATGAGCACCACGTCCGCCGCGCCGTCGTCCGGGTCGCGGTAGGCGTAGGCGCCCCGCTCGAGCGCATCGTCGGGGATCCGCGCGGCGTCGAGGGCCGGCGTCCCCTGCCGGGAGAGCACGAGCGCGACCGGGTTGTGCTCACGGGTGACCGCCCAGCGCCAGGCCTGGCACGCCTCGGTGAGGTCGGCGGGCCGCATCACCTCGAGGTGCGGCATGGCCCGCAGCGAGGCGAGGTGCTCGACGGGCTGATGGGTCGGCCCGTCCTCGCCCACGCCGACCGAGTCGTGGGTGAAGACGAAGATCGAGGGGATCTCCATCAGCGCGGCGAGCCGGATCGACCCCCGCATGTAGTCGGAGAACGTGAAGAACGTCGCCCCGAAGGCCCGCAGGCCGCACAGCGTCATCCCGTTCACGATCCCGCCCATGCCGTGCTCGCGCACGCCGAAGTGCAGGTTGCGCCCGCGGAAGCTGCGGGTGAGGAACTCGGCGCCGTCGTCGAGGTGGGTCTTGGTCGATCCGGTGAGGTCCGCGTCGCCGCCGACGAGCTCCGGCATGAGCGGCGCGAGCCAGTTCATCGCCAGTCCGGCGGAGGCGCGCGTGGCCACCGACGTTCCCGCCTCCGGGCGCTCGGGCAGCGGCGCGTCGAGCACGGCGGCGGGGGGGCGGCGGGCCACGACGACCCGCTCGAACTCCTGGGCGAGGTCACCCTGGTCGGCGGCCCAGGTCTCGTAGCGCTCGCTCCACTCGGCGCGCAGCGCGGCCCCGCGCTCGCCGACGCCGGCAAAGCGCTCCCGTACCTCCTCCGGGACGAGGAACGTCGGCTCCGGCGGCCAGCCGAGCGCCTCCTTGGTGAGCCGGACCTCGTCCTCGCCGAGCGGCTCGCCGTGCGCCTGGTAGGTGTCCTGCTTGTGGGGCGAGCCGAAGCCGATGTGCGTGTGCAGCACGATGAGCGAGGGCCGGTCGCTCACGCCGCGCGCCTCCTCCAGCGCGAGGCGGATCGCGTCCAGGTCCTCCCCGTTCTCGACCGTGTGGACGTGCCATCCGTAGGCGTCGAAGCGCCGGGCGACGTCCTCGCGGAAGGCGACGTCGGTCGGCCCCGCGAGCTGGACGCGGTTGGAGTCGTAGACGCCGACGAGGTCGCCGAGCCCGAGCGTGCCGGCCAGCGAGGCCGCCTCGGAGGCGATGCCCTCCTGGAGGTCGCCGTCCCCGCACTGGAAGTAGGTGGTCCAGTCCACGATCTCCTCGCCGGCGCGGTTGTAGCGCTCGCCCATCCAGGCGCGGGCCACCGCGAAGCCGACCGCGTTCGCCACGCCCTGGCCGAGCGGGCCGGTCGAGGACTCGACGCCCGCGGTGACGCCGTACTCCGGGTGCCCCGGCGTGCGGCTCTCCCACTGGCGGAACCGCTTCAGGTCGTCGAGCGAGAGGTCGTAGCCGCAGAGGTGCAGCAGCGCGTACTGGAGCATGCAGCCGTGGCCGCCGGAGAGCAGGAAGCGGTCACGGCCCGGCCAGCGCGGGTCGGCGGGATCGTGGCGCAGGACCTCGGTGTAGAGCACGTAGCCGAACGGCGCGAGCCCCATCGGCGCCCCGGGGTGGCCGGAGTTCGCCTTCTGCACGGCGTCCACCGCGAGGAACCGGATCGTGTTGACGGCGAGGGTGTCGAGCGCGGTGTCGGCGGTGGCGGTCATGGGCCGGTCTCCTGGGAGGCGGGGGGCTGGACGTCGTCCTCGAGCTCGAGGCGGGCGAGCAGCGCGGCGCCGAGCACGCCGGCGTCGGCGCCGTGGCGAGCGAGGCGGATCTCCGTCCGCTCCCCCACGCCCGGCAGGACGAAACGCGCCGCGGCCTCGCGCGCGGGCGCGAGCAGGAGCTCGCCGGCGGCGGCCGCGACGCCGCCGCCGATCACGACCTCGAGCGGGTCGAGCAGGTTGATCGCGTTCGCGATGCCGACGCCGAGCCGCTCGCCGAGGATGCGCAGGGCGCCGAGCGCCTCCGGGTCGCCCGCGCGCGCGGCCTCGACGGCGTCGACGCCGGTCAGCGCCCGCCCCTCGGCGGCCCGGCGGGCGAGCGCCCCCGTCCCGGTGGCCGCCGCGCGCGCCAGCTCGCCGAGCGCGCCCCCGGAGGCGAGCGCCTCCAGCGAGCCGGGCTGCGGGAACGCGCCCGCGGCGGGGGCGCCGCGGCCGAGGTCGAGCCCGATGATCTGGTGCCCGGCCTCGCCGGCGGCGCCGGTCGCCCCGCGGTAGACGCGGCCGCCGAGCACGAGCCCGGCGCCGACGCCGGTGCCGACCGTGAAGGCGATGAGGTCTCTGACCACGATCCGCTCGCCGTCGTGCGCCTCGGCCAGCGCGGCGACCGTGGCGTCGTTGTCCACGTAGACGGGCAGGTCGAGACGCTCGCGGAGGACCGAGCGCAGCGGGACGTCCTGGAACGGGACGTTGACGCTCGAGCGCGCCAGGCCGGTGGCGAACTCCACGACGGAGGGGACGCCGAGCCCCACCGCCGCGACCGCGGGCGTGCGCAGCGCCTCGATGCGCGCGACGACCTGGTCGAGGAGCGCGTCGGTGCCCCCCTTCTCGGTGGTGACGAGGTCGCGGGCGGCCAGCGTCGCGCCCTCGAGCCTCGCGGTGGCGATCTTCGTGCCCCCGACGTCGAGGCCGATCGTGGTCGCCGTCTCCCCCATGCCGGGCCGGATGCTAGTCGTCGGAACGGTCCCGCCCTTGCGCGAGGAGCGCCCGACCGTCGAGACTGCCCGGCATGAGCGACTCCCTGCGCGGCGGCATCGACCTCGGCGGCACGAAGATCCAGGCGGCGGTGGTCCGTCCCGGCGACATGGTCGCCGGCCAGTTCCGGCTGCCCACGCCGACCGACGGCGGTCCCGCGGGGGTGGCCGCGGCCATGGCCGGCGCGCTGACGGAGGCGGCCGCGGCCGCGGGCGTCGAGCCCCGCGACCTCGCGGGCGTCGGCGTCGGCTCCCCCGGCGTGGTGGACCGGGAGAAGGGCACGGTCTCCCAGGCCCGCAACCTCCCCGAGTGGGAGGGGACCTTTCCGCTCGGCTCGGAGCTGACCTCGGCCCTCGGCTGCCCCGCCGTGCTCGGCAACGACGTGCAGGTCACCGTCGCGGGCGAGTACGCCCTCGGCGCCGGGCGCGGCTTCGACAGCCTCGTCTGCGTGGCCTGGGGGACGGGCGTCGGCGGCGGACTCGTGATCGGCGGCAAGATGCAGCGCGGGCGCGGTGCGGCCGGCGAGATCGGCCACACCGTCGTGAAGCTCGGGGGCCGGCGCTGCCCGTGCGGGCGCCGCGGCTGTCTCGAGGCGTACGCGGGGCGGGCCGCGATGGAGGCCGAGGCCCGCAAGCTGGAGAAGCGGGGGCAGAAGACCGACCTCTTCCGCCTGATGGAGAAGAAGGGCCACACGCGGCTGACCAGCGGCATCTGGGCCAGAGCGCTGGCGCGCGAGGACGAGATGGCGGTCGGCCTGATCGACGAGGCGGTCGCGGCGCTCGGGGCGGGCATCGCCTCGGCGGTGAACCTGCTCGACGTCGAGGCCGTGGTCATCGCCGGCGGGCTCGGCGTCCGCTTCGGCGAGCCGATGCGCGAGCGGATCGAGGAGGCGATGGGTCCCCACCTGTTCGCCGACGACCGTCCGCCGGCGGTGAAGCTCGCCGAGCTGGGCGACCTGGGCGGCGCGGTCGGCGCGTCGCTGCTGGTCGGCTGACGCGGCGGCGCGCGGTCGGCGCGCGGCCGCGTGGGGTGGGATCGACGAACCGCATCCGGGCAACGGTGGGCGGGCCCTCCCGCGGTCGGCTTCGGGCCCCGAAGCCGCCGACTCGGACGCGATCGACATCTGGCCCCGGCGCTCGTAACGGCGCGCGGCGCCCGGCGACCGTTCACCGTGCTCGCCGCTCCCCGATCGCCGCTCGCGCCGCGGCCCCGATCCTCTAGGGTCGGGCGGGCGACCACCCGGACGGTCGCCTGCGACATGGCTTCGAGCGAGACGAGCGAGCGACGGGATACCGCCGCCGCGCCGGATCCCGACGCGGCGCTGCTCGTCGCGCTGCGACGCGGCGACGAGGCGGCCTTCGCCACGCTCGTCGATCGCTACGGCGCGCTCATGCTCCGGGTCGCGCGCATGCACGTCCGCACGGCCGCGGCGGCCGAGGACGTCGTGCAGGAGGCGTGGCTCGGCGTCCTGCGCGGCCTCGAGCGCTTCGAGGGTCGCTCGTCGCTGAAGACCTGGCTGCTGCGGATCGTCCAGAACCGCGCGCGGACCCGCGCGGAGCGCGAGGCGCGCAGCGTGCCGTTCTCGGCGCTGGCCGCCGCCGGCCAGGAGGACGACGGGCCGGCGGTCGACGCCGATCGCTTCCTCGACGCCGGCCACGCGCGCTGGCCCGGGCACTGGGCGGCGCCGCCCCGGGCATGGGACCTGCCCGAGGAGCGGCTGCTCGGTCGCGAGACGCTCGAGCTCGTCCGGGCGGCGATCGCCGAGCTGCCCGAGCGCCAGCAGACCGTCATCGCGCTGCGCGACGTCGAGGGCTGGTCCGCGGAGGAGGTCCGCGAAGCGCTCGACCTCAGCGAGGGCAACCAGCGCGTCCTGCTGCACCGCGCGCGGGCGAAGGTCCGGGCCGCGCTCGAGCCCCACCTCGACCCGGAGGTCGCGACGTGATCGCCTCCGACCTCAGCTGCCGGGAGCTGGTCGAGCTGCTCACCGACTACTTCGAGGGCGGGCTGCCCGAGCCGGAGCGCGATCGCCTCGAGCAGCACCTCGTCATCTGCGACGGCTGTGCCGTCTACCTGGATCAGATGCGGGTCACCGTGCGGGCCGCGGGCGCGCTCCGCGAGGACGCGCTGCCGGACGACGCCCGTGCCGCGCTGCTGGGCGCGTTTCGCGACTGGAAGCGCGCGACCGAAGGGCCGCGGCGCTGAGGGCGCTGAAGTTCCTGCGCGCCGGCGCGGTCGGCCCGTTCAGCGGCGCGGCGTGGCCGCTACCCGCCGCCGACGGATCGCCGGGCGCCTGGGTCGAGGCCGGCGGGCCCGTCGGGCTGTGCCGGCTGGGCGTCCACGCCTGCCGCCCGGCGGACCTGCCGCTCTGGCTCGGCGAGGAGCTGTGGACGGCGGACCTCGACGGCGAGATCGTCGCCGGCCCCGACAAGCTCGTCGCGCCCCGTGGCCGGCTGCTCGAGCGGATCGACGCGTGGGACGAGGCCGCCGCCGACGCGCTCGCCGCGGCCTGCGCGCAGCGCGCCGCCGCCCTCGGCGACGCCGTCACGGGCTACGCCGCCGACGCCGCCGGGTGCGCCCGCACCGCCGCCGAGCGCGGCGGGACCCCGGGGTTCGGGGCGGCGGCCACGTGCGCCTACATCGCCGCCCACGCCGCCGCCGAGGCCGCCGGCGACGCCGCCGCCTACGACGCCGAGCGCGCCTGGCAGGCGGCGTGGCTCGAAGAGCGGCTGGGGCTCGACGCGAGACGTCGCTAGCGCGTCGCGGCCGGCTCGGCCGCCGCCCCGTCCCGCTCCGCGAAGAACTCCTCGCCCTCGATCGAGAAGTCCGGCAGCGCGCGCTCCATCCAGCCCGGGAACCACCAGTTCGCCTTCCCGAAGAGCGTCATCACCGCGGGGACGAGCAGGCAGCGGACGAGGGTCGCGTCGACGGCGACGGCGACCGCCATCCCCACCCCGAACTGCTTCACCGTCGGGTCGCCGTTCAGCACGAAGGCGAGGAACACGCTGACCATGATGAGCGCGGCCGAGGTGATGACGCGGCCCGTCGTGGCCACGCCCTGGACCACCGCGTGGTGGTTGTCGTGTCGGTCCTTCCACGCCTCCCGCATGTGGGTGACGAGGAACACCTCGTAGTCCATCGAGAGCCCGAAGAGGATCGCGAACATCATCAGCGGCACGAAGCTCACGATCGGCACGGTGTGCTCGAGCCCGACGAGCGAGAGGCCGAACCCCTTCTCGAACACCGCGGTCACGACGCCGAACGCCGCGGCGATCGAGATGAGGTTCATGACCGCCGCGGTGGTCGGGACCACGAGCGAGCGGAACGCGAGCACGAGCAGCAGGAAGCTCAGCAGCACGACGGCGCCGATCGTGAGGAGCAGGCCGTCGTCGATCTCCGAGGCGAGGTCGATGTAGCCGGCCGTCGTCCCGCCGACGTAGGCGGTCTCCTTCTGCCCCTTGACGGCCTTGGGGATCGTGTCGTCGCGCAGCCGGTTCACCGTGTCGGAGCTCGCGCGGTCCGACGGCGCGGTGGTCGGCGTGACGTTGTAGACCGCCGCCGTCCCCTGGTCGTTGACCAGCGGCTGGGTGACGGTCTTCACCCCGGCGGTCTTCTCCATGTCGGTCTTCAGGTCTTGCAGGCGCGGGTCGGTCGCCGGCTGGGAGGCCTGCTGCTTCTGCTGGTCGAAGCTCTGCGTGATCTGCTGCTGCTGCTGCGGCGTCTGGGCCTGCGCGAGCTGGGCCTGTTCCTGCTGGTTCAGCTGGTCGATCTGCGACTGGTCGGCCTTCGCGGGCTGCTCGGAGAGGTCGACGGCGATCAGGAACTGGCCGTTCTCCCCCGGGCCGAAGCCCTCGCTGAGCAGGTCGTAGGACTGACGCGCCTGGGTGTCGGTGGGCAGCGACCCGTTGTCCTGCTGGCCGAGGTAGAGGTCGCGCACCGGGAGCGCCATGGCGACGAGCACGACGAGCGCGATCACCATGAAGAGGACGGGGCGCCCGGCGACGAGCCGCGCCCAGCGCGCCCAGCCGTGAGGCTTGCCGTCGCCCTCGTGGTGGCGCATGGGGATCCGCAGGCGCTCGAGCCGCGGGCCGAGCAGCGCGAGGATCGCCGGGAGCAGCGTGATCGCGGCGAGGACGGCGACCGCGACGACGATCGCCGAGGAGTACCCCAGCGTGGTCACGAGCGGGACCTGGACGATGGCCAGCGCGAGCAGCGCGACGATCACCGTGCAGCCGGCGAACACCACCGCGCCGCCCGAGGTCGCGACCGCGCGGGCCACGGACTCCGGGTAGTCCATGCCGGCCCGCGTCTGGTCGCGGTGGCGGGTGACGATGAAGAGCGCGTAGTCGATCCCGACGCCGAGCCCGATCATCGTGGCCAGCGTCGGCGCCGTGGTCGGGATCTCCACCACGTGGCCGAGCAGGGTGATGATCGAGAGGCCCGAGGCCAGCCCGAGGATCGCGGTGGCGATCGGGACGCCCATCGCCACGGCGGTCCCGAAGGTGAGCAGCAGGACGATGACCGCGGCGCTGAGGCCGACGACCTCGCTGTCCCCGGTCGCCGGCTTGGAGACCTTCTGGCCCAGGTAGCCCCCGTAGGCCACCGCCAGCCCGGCCTTCGCCAGCCCGTGGTCGTCGCTCGTGAGGCGCTCCGCCTCGTCGGTGTCGAGCTCGCTCGCGCTCGGCTTCAGGTTGAGCGAGATGAAGCCGATCCGCCCGTCCTTGGAGAGGTCGTCGGACCCCTCGCTGGTCAGCGGGCTCGTGGCGTCGCGCACCGAGGGGTCCTTCTTGAACGCCGCGGTGGCGTCGGCGATCGCCTGGGAGTACTTCGCGTCGCTGAGCTTCTGGCCCGACGGCGCCGCGATCACGACCGGGTTGGTGCCGTTCGCCTGCTCGGGGAAGCGATCGGTGAGCAGGTCGGTCGCGTTCTGGCTGTCGGTCCCGGGCAGCGTGAGGTTGTCGTTCGTCTCGGAGCCGAGCGTGGCGGCCCAGGCGACGAGGCCGGCGAAGATGACGAACCAGATGCCGAGGACCACGAGCTTGCGGCGGGCGCACAGCCCACCCAGGCGATACAGCGGACCCGTCATGCTCGGCGGCCTCCCACGGTGAAGCGGCGCGAGGGCGCCGCGAGCGGGTACTGATACCGGATCGGTCAGTCGCCGTACACGTCCCAGGGCCAGGGGTTCGCGCTGCCGTAGCGCTCGATGACCGGGCCGGCCGGCGCCGGCATCGTCCCGAGGAGCCCCGGCCCCAGGCGCAACCGGCGCGCCGGGTGCACGCGCGCGAACGGGTCGCCGCCGAGCCGACCCGGATCGTCGCCGTGGAGCGCGGTGATCGCGCCGGCGAAGTGCGAGTCGTCGCGCAGCAGGGTCGAGCGCACGGGGGGCGGCCGCGGATCGGCGAGCGCGACGCGCCGGGCGTGCTGGACGGCGAGGTCGTCGAAGGCGATCGCCAGCCGGCGCGGGGGCAGCACGAGCGAGGCCCAGCCGGCGGCCCCGTCGGGGTCGATCGCACGCGGATCCACCCGGAGCGCCTCGCGCACCGGCTTGCTGCGACGCCGCCACGCGGCGAGCCACCCGGCCGGGGTGCCGTCGAGGTCCCACGCCGGCGCCGCCGCATCGGGGCCGTCCGGGGGCTCGGCGACGAGCGCGAGCCACGTGCGCCCGGCGGCGCTCATCCGGCCGGCGCGGACCAGTCGGGACGCACCGCGCGGGAGATCGCGCGCAGGTCGCCGCGCAGCTCCTCGAGCGTCGCGCGGCCCCAGAACCAGTAGCCGTCGTAGGCCGCGTGGATCGTGAGGTCGGGCCGCAGCGTGAACACCCGCGGGACGTAGGGATCGTTCAGCGTGTCGGTGGTCTCGCGCAGGCCGAGCCGCGCCTGCTCGACCCGCTCGGCGTCCGAGAGGAAGGTCCACCGCGCGCCGATCCCCGCGCGGAACGCCGCGGCGACCTCGGGCGGATCGACGCTGACCGAGACGATCCGCGTGTAGGCGACCTCCATCTCCTCCTGCAGCGCGACGAGCCCGCGGAAGTACGCCTGCTCCTTCGGGCACCACCACCCGCGGTAGAAGTGGAGCACGGTCGGATCGCCGGCCACGAGCTCCGACAGCCGCCGCTCGTTCCCGGCGTGATCGGGCAGCACGAGGTCGGGCACGCGCCCGCCCGGCTCCAGGGCGACGCGCTCGGCGGGCTCGAGGGAGACGGCCACCCTCGCCGGTCCGGTTCCGGACGCGGGCGTTACGAGCCCGGCCGCGTCGCTCGGCTCGGTGGCGCGAGACCGGCGTTTGCCCGATCACCCCCGATGTGATCGACTCGACTCCGCACGCGCCAACCGAGGAGAGGCCGCGATGAGCGACGACTGGACGATGGTCCGCCTGGACGAGGTGCCCGACGTGCTCGGGGACTACCCCGGCGAGATGCGATTCCTGACCCACCCGCTGAACGCCAGCCAGGTCGCGGTCACCTGGCGCCGGATGCCGGCCCGGACCGGCGGCAAGGGCAGCTACGGCCATCGCCACCGCACGCAGGAGGAGATCTACCTCGTGACCGAGGGCACCCTCGAGGCCAAGCTCGACGGCACGGTGATCGACCTCCCGCGCGGGAGCGCCGTGCGCGTCGCCCCCGGCGTCGCGCGCTCGCTGTGGAACGAGGGGCCCGAGGACGCCCACGTCGTGCTCGTCTCCACCTGGTCGGCGGACCCGCGCGAGGACGTCGAGACGGTCCCGGACTTCTGGCCCGCCGGGTAGCCTCCCGACGCGTGACCCGCGTGCCCACCCAGGCCTGATGGGAGACGTTCGCTGGGGGCTCACGCTGCCGTTCCCCGGCATCGCGCTGCGCGACCACGAGCCGATCGTCCGCGCCGCCGAGGACGCCGGCTACGACGACCTGTGGACCGGCGAGACCAACGGGCCCGACGGCTTCACCCCGCTCGCGCTGGCCGCCGCGTGGACGCGCCGGGTGCGCCTGGGCACCGGCGTCGTCAACCCGTTCACGCGGGGGCCCGCCGTGCTCGCCCAGCAGGCCGCCGCGCTGCAGGACGCGAGCGACGGGCGCTTCGTGCTCGGCCTCGGCTCCTCGTCGAACGTCATCGTCGAGCGCTGGAACGGGGTGCCGTTCGAGCGTCCGCTGACGAAGGTGCGCGAGGCCGTGGAGGGCCTGCGCCCGGTGTTCGCCGGCGAGCGCGGCGTCGGCGGGTTCAAGCTCGAGACGCCCCCGGAGCAGCCGGTGCCCATCTACGTCGCCGCGCTGCGCGACCGGATGCTGCGGCTCGGCGGCGCCGTGGGGGACGGCACGTTCGTGAACTTCCTCCCGCTCAGCGGCCTCCCCCACGTGATCGGGCAGATCCGCGCCGGCGAGGCCGAGGCGGGGAAGCCGGCCGGGGCCTCCGACGTCGTCTGCCGCTTCTTCTGCATCCCCCGGCCCGCGGCGGAGGGCCTGCCGCTCGCCCGGTTCATGTTCGCCGCCTACGGCACCGTCCCCGTCTACGAGGCCTTCTTCCGCTCGCTGGGCTGGGGGGAGCAGCTCGACCCGATGGTCACGGCGTGGCGCGACGGGGACCGCACGCTCGCGCTCGAGCGCGCCCCCGACGACCTGATCCGCGAGATCTTCGTGTTCGGCTCGCCCGCGGAGCAGCGCGCGCGACTCGACGAGTACGCCGCCGGCGGGATCACGACGTTCGTCCTCACGCCGATCACCGCGCCGGACGACGTCCCGCGGCTCGTCGCGGCGCTCGCCCGGTCGTGACGTCGTTCCGCCGCCTGCACCCCGATCCGGCCGATCCGGTCGACCCGGCCGCGCTGCTCGCCGGGCTCGACCTGGCGGGTCGCGCCCCGGCCGACCGCCCCTACGTGCTCGTGAACTTCGCGGTGACCGTCGACGGCCGGGCCGCGCTGGCCGGCGGCGTCTCCGGCGGGATCGGCGACGACGGGGACCTCGCGATGTTCCACGCCCTGCGGGGCGGCGTGGACGCGGTGATGGCGGGGACCACGACGCTCGCCAAGGAGCGCTACGGGCGCCTCGTGCGCGACCCGGCCCGGCGCGCGGCGCGCGAGGCCATCGGGCTCGCCGGCGACCCGGTGGCGGTGATCGTCAGCCGCAGCGGCCGGGTGCCCGCCGACATCCCGCTGTTCGCCGCGGACGGGCAGGAGGTGCTCCTCTACGGGCCGCCGGGGTGCCCCGAGCCCGCCGGGGCGGCGACCGTGCGGCTGACGACGCTCGACCCGCCCGACCCGGCCGCGGCGCTGGCCGACGCGCGCCGCGAGCACGGCATCCGCACGCTGCTCTGCGAGGGCGGGCCGACGGTGTTCGCCGCGCTGCTCGGCGCCGGCCTGGTCGACGAGCTCTTCCTCACCGTCGCGCCGAAGCTCGCGGGCGGCGGCGAGGGCCCCACGATCACCACCGGCCCGGGCCTCGACCCGCCCGCCGCGCTCGAGGCGGGCTGGGCGCTGGAGCGCGCCGGGTCGCTCTTCCTGCGTTACCTCGTGCGCCCGGCGTAACGCGCGGCACCCTCGCCGGGACCGGGCCCGTCGACCGGGGCGACGCGTCCGTGCCCGGGCTTGCCCCGTACCCCTTCCGATGGGAGACTCGACCCCGATGGCGCCCTCCGCCCCGGCCCAGGTCGGCCTCTCGGCCGGCTCCGGTGAGATCGCCGCCGCGCTGGCCGACGCCCGGGAGCGCACGCTCGCGCTCGTCGCGCCGGTCTCCGACGAGGATCTCGAGCGCGGTCCACTCGACCCTGATGAGCCCGCTGGTCTGGGACCTCGGGCACATCGCCGCGTTCGAGGACCTGTGGCTCGTCGCACCGCCACGGCGGGCGCGCCGCTGCTGCGACCCGAGCTGGCGGGCGTCTACGACGCGTTCGAGACGCCGCGCGCGGAGCGCGGCGATCTCGCCCTTCCTCGCGCCACGCCGAGGCGCTGGAGTACCTCGACGCGGTCCGCGCGCGGACGCTCGAGGTGCTGGCGGACCGCGGTCCCGGCGACGGCACGATCGCGCGAGCTGGTGTCCGCCACGAGCATGCAGCACAGCGAGACGATGCTGCAGACGATGGAGCTCGCCGGGCTCGACTACCGGCCCACGCGGCGCCGCCCGGCGCCGACCGTCCCGCCGGCGACCGGGCACACGGGCCTCGAGCTGGTCGACGTCCCGGCGGGCCGCTTCGCGCTCGGCGCCGCCCGAGCACGGCTTCGCCTACGACAACGAGCGCCCGCGACACGAGGTCGAGCTGCCCGCACTTCCGGATCGGCCGCGACGCCGATCACGAACGCGACCTTCCGGCACTTCGTCGAGGGCGGCGGCTACGAGCGCCGCGAGTGGTGGTCGGACGAGGGCTGGTCGTGGAAGGAGGAGTACGACATCACCCACCCCGGCGGCTGGGCGCCGGACGGCGCCGGGGGATGGCGCGAGCGCCGCCTGGACGGTCTCGCGCCGCTCGACCCGGATCGGCCGGTCGTCCACGTCTCCTGGTTCGAGGCCGACGCCTTCGCCCGCGCGCACGGCGCCCGCCTCCCGACCGAAGCGGAGTGGGAGAAGGCGGCGACCTGGGACCAGGGGACGGAGACCGCGCCCGCCGGCTCCCGTGGGGCGCCGAGCCCGCCGGCGCCGGCGCACGCGAACCTCGACCAGCTGCGAGTGGCGGCACGATCGCGGTGGGCGCGCACCCGGCCGGCGCCGGCGCCGAGCGGCTGCCTCGGTCTGCTCGGCGACGTCTGGGAGTGGACGGCGTCGCGCCTTCGGCGGCTACCCCGGCTTCCGCGCGCATCCCTACCGCGAGTACTCGGAGGTCTTCTTCGGTCGGCGACTACCGGGTGCTGCGCGGCGGCTCGTGGGCGACGCGCGCGCGCGTGGCCACGCCGAGCTTCCGCAACTGGGACTACCCGCAGCGCCGCCAGATCTTCGCCGGCCTGCGGATCGCGCGGGACGCGCCGTGAGCGCGCCCTCGACCCTGAACCGGCGCGGTCCGCGTCGACACCTGGCTCTCGGCGCGGGACGAGCGGACGCTGGCCGACGACGTGCTCGACGGCCTCACGCGCCCGTTCAAGGAGCTGCCGCCCAAGCACTTCTACGACACGCGCGGCTCGAGCTGTTCGACGCGATCTGCGAGCTGCCCGAGTACTACCCGACGCGCACCGAGCGGGCGATCCTCGAGCGCCCGCGCCGGCGACGATCGTCGCGGTGACCGGCGCGGTCGAGCTCGTGGAGCTCGGCTCCGGCACCGCGGAGAAGACGCGCGTGCTGCTCGACGCGATGGCCGCGCGCCGGAGCGCTGCGGCGCTACGTGCCGCTCGACGTCTCCGAGGCGGTCGTGCGCGACTGCGCCGCGGCGCTCGTCGATCGACTACCCCGGCCTGCGGGTCCACGGCGTGGTCGGCGACTTCGAGCGCCACCTCGACGAGCTGCCGGAGGCCGGAGGGCCCGCGGATCGTCGCGCTGCTCGGCGGCACGATCGGCAACTTCCCGCCCGGGAGCCGGCGCCGGCTGCTGCGCGCGGATCGCGGCCGCTGCTCGGCCCGGAGGACCGCCTGCTGCTCGGCACCGACCTCGTCAAGGACCCGGCGGTGATCGAGGCCGCCTACGACGACGCGGCGGGCGTGACGGCGGAGTTCAACCGCAACGTGCTGCACGTGCTCAACCGCGAGCTCGGCGCCGACTTCACCCCCGAGGCCTTCGACGCACGTCGCGTTCTTCGACCGCCGCCACGAGTGGATCGAGATGCGGCTGCGCGCGCGGCGGCCGATGTCCGTGCACGATCGCCGCGCTCGGCGCTGCGCGTGGAGCTCGCCGCCGGCGAGGAGATCCGCACCGAGATCAGCGCGAAGTTCACCCGCGAGCGACTGGCCGCCGACTACGCGGCGGCCGGGCTCGTGCTCGACGGATGGCACACCGACCCGGACGAGCACTTCGCGCTGAGCCTCGCCCGCCCGGCCTGACCGGCGCGGCGGACCGGGGGCCGCGGCCCGGCGCCGCCCGATAGGCTCCCGCGCCGCATGGTGATCGAGGGCGCAGCGGCGATCGTCTCCGGCGGGGCCTCCGGCCTCGGCGAGGCGACGGTTCGCGCGCTGCACGACCGCGGCGCCGCGGTGACGATCGCCGACGTCCAGCAGGAGAAGGGCGAGGCGCTGGCCGCCGAGCTCGGCGAGCGGGCGGCGTTCGTCGCGACCGACGTCACCGACGAGGCCGCCGTGAAGGCGGCCGTCGACGCGGCGGCGGCGGCGGTGGGCGGGCTGCGCATCGCCGTCTCGTGCGCCGGCATCGGCTGGCCCGAGAAGGTCGCCTCGGCGAAGAAGGGCCCGCACAACCTGCTCCCCTTCGAGACGGTCGTCCGCATCAACCTCATCGGCACGTTCAACGTCATGCGAATGGCCGCCGCCGCGATGATCGGAAACGAGCCCAACGAGGAGGGCGAGCGCGGCGTCCTGGTGCAGACGGCCTCGGCCGCCGCCTTCGAGGGACAGGTCGGGCAGGTCGCCTACTCGGCCTCGAAGGCCGCGATCGTCGGGATGACCCTTCCGGCGGCGCGCGACCTGGCCGGCAACGGGATCCGCGTGTGCACGATCGCTCCCGGGCTCTTCGACACCCCGCTGCTCGCCCTCCTGCCCCAGGAGCAGCGCGACGCGCTCGGGGCGCAGGCGCCGTTCCCGCCGCGGCTCGGGCGCCCCGCGGAGTTCGGTCAGCTCGCCGCGGCGATCGTCGAGAACCCGATGCTCAACGGCGAGACGATCCGGCTCGACGGGGCGATCCGGATGCAGCCCCGCTAGATGACCGGCCGGCGCCGCCCCCGCGCGCACGCGGCGGCGGCCGCGGAACGCACCGTCTAGTCCCGCCCGCGGGCCGCGCGTGTCCGAGCCGCTCTCGCCCGCCGACCGCTCGGCGCTGGCCGCCGAGCAGGGCCCGGTCCGGATGACGGTCGGCGCGACGCTCGTCTTCGAGGGCGGCCCGGGGCTCGAGCGCGACGCCGTCGCGGCCCGCGTGGCGGAGCGCATCCATCTCGTGCCGCGCCTGCGCCAGCGCCTCGCCGCGCCGCCGGGCGGGCTCGTCCCGCCCACCTGGGTCGACGACGCGGAGTTCGACCTCGCCCGCCACGTCCGCCGCGTCCGCCTCGCCCCGCCCGGCGACGGCGCGGCGCTCGCCCGCCTGACCGGGCGTGGAGATGGCGCGCCCGCTCGACCGCGCCCGACCGCTCTGGGAGCTGCTGGTCGTCGACGGGCTCGAGGACGGCCGCGTCGCCCTCGTCGCCCGGCTCCACCACGCGCTCGTGGACGGCCTCGCGGCGGTGGCGATCGCCGCCGTCCTGCTCGACCCCTCGCCCGACCCGCCGGCCGTGGAGCCGCCCGCGGACCCCTGGCGTCCCCGGCCCGTCGAGCTGCGGCGGACGCTCACCGGGATCGTCGCCGCCCCCATCGCCCGCGGCGCGGAGCTGGCCGGCGAGGTGGTGGAGCGGCTGCTGGACGCCGACCCGCGGCGGACGGCCGACGACGCCGCGCACGCCGCCGAGCTCGTCGCGGAGCTCGCGCGGACGCGGCCCCAGGCGCCGCGTCTGCCGTTCAACGGCCGGCTCTCCGCCGGCCGCGCCTACGCGCCGGTCACGTGGCCGCTCGACGAGGCCAAGCGGGTCGCGGACGCGGCCGGGGGCAAGGTGGGCGACGTCGTCCTCGCCGCGGTCACCGGGATGCTGGAACGCTGGCTGGCCGAGGCCGGCGCGACGCTGCCGGACGGCCGCGACCCGGTCGCCCTCGTTCCGCTCAGCGTCCGCACCGAGGGCGAGCAGGGGGGCAACCGCTTCTCCACGGTTCTCGTCGACCTGCCGGTCTCCGAGCCCGACCCGCGCGAGCGCCTCCGGGCCGTTCGCGCGCAGATGGTCGCGCTGCACGAGTCGGCCGCGGTGCGGGCCGGGGCGCTGATGGTCGGGGCGGCGGGGGCGGGACCGCCGATCGTCGCCGAGGTCGTCACCCGCGCGCTCGGCACGGTGCGGGCCTTCAACCTCGTCGTCTCCAACGTCCCCGGCCCCCAGTTCCCGCTGTGGATGAACGGCGCGCGGCTGCTCGCCCTGCACCCCGCCGTGCCGCTCAACCCGGCCCACCAGCGACTCAACGTCGGGGTGCTCTCCTACGACGGACGTCTCGGGTTCGGGATCCTGGCCGACGGCCGGCTGGCGCCCGGCGCCGCCGCGGCCGCCGCGGCGCTGGACGCCGCGCTGGAGGAGCTCGGGGCGATCTGAGGGGCGGGGCGCCGCGATCGACCGGACTTCCGTCCACCTCGTGGTGCCGATGCGAACACCGGCGCGACGACGCCCCGATTCCCGTTAAGGTCCCGCGAAGCCGGAACCCCCCGGATGCCGCCCCGCCCACGCCGCCTACTCCTCGTCCCGCTGCTCGCGGCCGCGCTCGCCGCCCCCACGGGCGCCGCGGCGGCGACCCCCTGCGACGGCGCCGACGAGGTGCCGCAGGCCGGCGACGGCACGGTGCCGGCGCTCGGCGTCCTGTGCCTCGTGAACCGGGCGCGGGGGGATCGCGGCCTCGGGCGGTTGCGACCGGAGGCCCGGCTCGGACACGCGGCCCGCGTCTACAGCCGCGCCATGGTCGTCCGCCGGTTCTTCGCCCACGACGGGCCGCTGGGCGACCCGGTCTCGCGCCTGCGTCGCAGCGGGTACATCCGGGCCGGACAGGGATGGGCGATCGGCGAGAACATCGCCTGGGGCTCCGGCCGGCTCGCCTCGCCGCAGTCCGTCGTGCGCTCCTGGCTGCGCAGCCCCGGCCACCGCGCCAACATCCTCGCCACGGGCTTCCGCGAGATCGGCATCGGCGTCGCGCTCGGCACGCCGTTCGGGCGGAGCGGCGCGACCTACACGCAGGAGTTCGGCGCCCGCTCGGGGCACTCGGCGAGCAGGGCGCGCAAGCGCCGGCGGGGCGCGCACCGGCGGGGCGCGCGCCCGCGCCGCGGGCGCGGCGTGCGCGGCGCACGCGCTGACGGCGGGCGGATGCGCTAGGTCAGGCCAGCCGCTTGCCGGTGAGCTGCGCGTGCGCGGCGACGTCGCGCGCGTACTCCGCGAAGCGGACGGTGGAGAGCTGCTGCGCCGCATCGCAGATCGCCTCCTCGGGGTGCGGGTGCACCTCGACGATGATCCCGTCGGCGCCGACGGCGGCCGCGGCCCGGGAGAGCGGCTCGACCAGGCGCCGGTCCCCCGCCGCGTGCGAAGGGTCGACGATCACCGGCAGGTGCGAGTGCTGCTTGAGCCACGGAACGGCGCCGAGGTCCAGGGTGAAGCGCGTCGCGGTCTCGAAGGTGCGGATGCCGCGCTCGCAGAGGATCACCCGCTCCTCGCCCTCCTTGAGCACGTAGTCGGCCGCCTGGAGCAGCTCGTCGACCTTCGAGGAGAGGCCGCGCTTGAGCAGCACCGGCTTCCCGAGGCGCCCCGCGACCTCGAGCAGCGCGTAGTTCTGCATGTTCCGGGCGCCGATCTGGATGACGTCGGCGACCTCGGCCACGGCATCGGCGTGGCTCGCGTCGAGCAGCTCGGTGACGATCGGCAGCCCGGTCTCGGCGCGCGCCTCCGCGAGGATGCGCAGGCCCTCGGCGCCGAGGCCCTGGAAGGCGAAGGGGGAGGTGCGCGGCTTGAACGCCCCGCCGCGCAGCATCGCCGCCCGCCCGTCCCGGACGGCGCGCGCCACCGCCAGCGTCTGGTCCCGGCTCTCCACGGTGCACGGGCCCGCGATGAGCGCGAAGGTCTCGCCGCCGCCGATGCGGTGGCCGGCGACCTCGAAGCTCGTCGGCTCGTGGTCGGAGAGCTCGGAGGACGCGAGCTTGTAGGGCCGCGAGATGGGGACGACGCGATCGACGCCCGGCAGGCCCTCGAGCTCGAGCTCGGCGACCCGCTCGGGATCCCCGATGGCGCCGATCGCCGTGACCAGGTCGCCGGGCCAGACGAGCACGTGCACGCCGAGCGCCTCGAGGCGCTCGGTGACCGCGACGATCTCGGCGTCGCTCGCCCCGGGTGTCATGACGACCATCACGTTCGCGGCTCCGGAAGCAGGGTAAGCGCCGCGCCGTGCGCGGGCCGGATCGCGGCGAAGAGCGATCGAGAGGCCGGCAGCTCCACTACAGCCCCAACCCCTCCACACCCGGCTCGTCGTAGCCCGAGGTGGTGCGCCAGCTCGTGGCGCACGGTCCGGGTGACCTGCTCGCGGAGCAGGTCGGGGTCGTGGCCGAAGTCGCGCAGCAGGGTGTCCCGGTAGATCACGATCCGGTCGGGGACGTTGTCCCGGGCCACGCCGTCGCCGTGGTAGAGGCCGTAGGCGCGGCGGCGCCGCCCGCCGTCGGACACGACGACGGCCACGCCCTCGAGCGCGCGCGTGAACTCGGCCGGCAGGTCGTCGAGCGCCCGCTCGACGAGGATGCGGAACTCCGCCTCGTCGTAGGGGTCGAGGCCGAGGTCGTCCTCCTCGTCCTCCCCCCACTCGTCGTCCTCGGCGTCCTCCCCGGCGGCGAGCCGCTCGGAGCGCTCGACGATGCGGTCGAACTCGGACTCGGAGACCGGCTCGCGCCAGCCGGCCATCCGCGAGGAGATCAGCGTGATGACGAAGGCGAAGAGCAGGATCGCGCCCGCGACGATGGCGAGCACCTGGAGCAGGCGGAACGGCTGGCGGCTCGCGAGCCCGAAGACCACCGAGACGAGCCCGAGGCCGACGACGAGCGCCGCGAGCGCGGAGAGGACGACGCGGCGGGCGGTGGGCGATCCGGCGGCGCGCATGCCCTCCACTATGACGCGCGCGGCCCCGCGATCCGGCCGACCCCCGGCGCCCCGCCCCCGGCGGCCTACCGCAGCGTGCGGGCGATCACGAGGCGCTGGATCTCGTTCGTGCCCTCGTAGATCTGGGTGATCTTCGCGTCGCGCATGAAGCGCTCGACCGGGTACTCGCTCACGTAGCCGTAGCCGCCGAGCACCTGGATCGCCTCGATCGTGACCGCCATCGCCGTGTCCGAGCAGAAGAGCTTGGCCATCGCCGAGTACTTGCCCATGTCGGGCTCGTGGCGGTCGATCTTCGCGCACGCCTTGTAGAGCAGCTCGCGGCCGGCCGCGCAGCGGGTCTCCATGTCGGCGAGCTTGAACTGGATCGCCTGGAAGGCGTTGATCGGCTGGCCGAACTGCCTGCGATCCCGGGCGTAGCCCGCGGCGTAGTCGGTCGCCCCCTGCGCGATGCCCAGCGCCTGCGCGGCCACCCCGAGGCGGGAGTGGTCGAGCGTCCCCAGCGCCACGCGCATGCCCTTCCCCTCCTCCCCGAGGAGGTTCTCCGCCGGCACCCGCACGCCGTCGAAGATCGGCTGGCCGGTGGGCGAGCCGCGGATCCCGAGCTTGTGCTCGAGCTTGCCGACGCTGAAGCCCGGGCGATCCGCCTCGACGACGAACGCGGTGATGCCGCGAGAGTGGCCGGCCTCGCGATCGGTGACCGCGAAGACCACGTAGAAGTCGGCGATCCCGAGGTTCGTGATCCAGTTCTTCGTGCCGTCGATGACCCACTCGTCGCCGTCGCGCACGGCCCTCGTGATCATCCCGCCCGGATCCGAGCCGGCCTCCGGCTCGGAGAGGGCGAAGGCCGGCGTCCACTCCCCGGAGGCGCAGCGCGGGAGGAACCGCGTCCGCTGCTCCTCGGTGCCGAACAGGCGGATCGGGAGGGTGCCGAGCTCCTGGACCATGAGCATGAGCGCGGTCGAGGCGCAGGCCTTGCTCACCTCCTCGATGGCGAGGTTCAGCATCAGCGCGCCGGTCCCGGTGCCGCCGTGCTCCTCGTCGAACGGCAGCCCGAAGAGATCGTGCTCGGCGAACAGCTCCCGCAGGTCCCACGGGTACTCGGCCTTCGCGTCGATCTCGGCGGCGCGCGGCGCCACCCGGTCGGCGACGATCTGGCGGATCGTCTCGCGGAAGGCGAGGTGGTCGTCGCTGAGCGCGTAGACGTCGGAGACCGCGGTCATCGGCGGCGGATCATAGGGCGGCCGATCGCCCGCCGTCCTCCGCGCCGGCGGCGTCGGGGGCGGGGTCGCCCGTCCCGCCGTCGGGCCGGCGCGCCGCGGCCGTGGCTAGGCTCCCGGCCATGACGATCGGCGCCTCGCTCTTCCTCATCGCCGTCGGCGCGATCCTGCGCTACGCGGTGACCGACAGCGTCAAGGGCGTGGACCTGCAGACGGTCGGCGTCATCCTCATGGTCGTCGGGGTCGTCGGCCTGCTGCTCGGGATCGTCATGGAGGTCATGGGCCGACAGGATCGCGGCGGCCCGCCGCCGCGCCCCCCACGGGCCTGACCCTCACACGGTCACGCCGCCGCCCTGGCCCGGCGCCCCGCCGGGCGTGGCGCCGGGGTCGAAGCGCCGCCACTCGACGATCCGGCCGCCCCTGATGCGGAAGGCGACCCCGGCGTGCGCGCCGACGCCGCCGGCGCAGTCGGCGCCGGGGCCCCGGCGCTCGACGAGCACGAACTCGGCGAGCACGTAGCCGTGATGGGCGCCCGTCCGCGTGACGCGGGCCCCGCACGGCAGGCCGGCGTTGAAGGCGCGCACCGCGGCCCGGCTGCGGAGGGTCCGCGGCGGGGTGCCGTTGGCGACGACGCTCGGCACGGCGAAGAGCGCCACGGCCTCCTCGACCTTCCCGGCGCGCAGGTCGTCGGCCCAGGCGCGGATCACGGCGGCGGGGTCGCGCGGCCGGTCGGCGGCGCCCATGTGCGGGGGGCGGTGCTCGCCGGATCCGCCGCCGGCGGACCCGCCGCCGCCGGACCCGCCGCAGCCCGCCGACCCGGCCACGAGGACGGCGCCCACGAGGGCGAGGGCCGGGGCGACGAGCGGGCGCGGCATCGTTCCCAGACTACGCGGCGCTCCCGGCGCGGGGTCAGGGCCCGGCGCCGGCGTCCGCCGCCTACAGCCCCGTCGGATGGCGGACGGTGAACCCGCCGTTCGAGCGCAGGGCCTTCTGCCAGCGCGAGCCGGTGTCGCTCCCGCGCATGCTCGTGTCGAACCGGAGGCCGGCGACCGTCATGTAGGCGTGGCCGCCGTTCGCGTAGATCGTGATCCAGCGACCCTTCCCGCCCCGGCCCCATCCGGCGAGATCGCCCGAGGTGAGCTGGGTGTTCAGCAGGCGCCCGCCGTGGAGCGCGTAGGAGACCGAGCCCGAGCAGTCGTAGCCGGAGGAGGACCACGAGCCGTGGCCGCCGCCGTACACGTAGGGCTTGTGCGCGATCCGGTTGCCGGCCGCGATCACGTCGCGCACGACGTCCGGCGCGTCGAGCGGCGGGATCGCGGTGCCGTCGGCGGCGAGCTTCGCCTTCCCCACGACGCCGCCGTCCCGCGGACGCTGGCCGACCGCGGCCCCGCCCGGGCCGCCGCCGAGGTCGGCGGCGATGTGCGCCACACGGGCCCGGAGGCGGCGCGCGTCGGCCGGCGTGACGACGCCGTCGACGCGGACCCGGACGGCCCGCTCGAAGCGCCGGACCGAGCGACCGGTCGTGGCGTCGAAGGCGCGGGTGACCGGGGTCTCGACCCGCGCGCGGGTGAGGTACTGCTGCAGCACGCCCACGTCGCGACCCGTCGCGCCGGGCGCGAGGGTGCGCTCGCCGAGGCGGGTCACGCCGCGCGCCTGCGAGGGCACGGCGACGAACGCCGCCAGCGCGGCGACGGTCATGAGCGCGACGGCCGGCATGGCGTGGCGCGCGCGCAGCATCGAGACGGCATGGGTGCTCACGTCGGGAGGTCCCTTCTTCGTTCCGGCGCCTACGGGGTTAGCTGACGGGCTCGCGCCGAACGACTGGCGCTACGCCGGGACTGGAGCCCGGCGATTCGCCCCGCGGGACGGCGCTCTCGGCCGTCCCCGTGGGTCCCCCGCTCCCGGCCGCCTGAACGGGCCGGGACTCGGCTTCTCAACTGACTGTCGGGGAGACAACCGCCCCGCGCTCCGTTCGTTTCGCCTGTGTGAGCAGGCGCACACACGCCCGGCGACCCGGCCGGCGGCGGTCGTCGGCGCCGGAGGCCGGTCTCGCCACGCGATCCCGGGCCGTAGTCTGCGGCCCGATGACCTGGGAGCCGGAGCTCGAGGAGCTGCGCCGCCGTGAGGCGCTCGCCGCGCAGATGGGCGGGGTCGAGCGCGTCGCCCGGCAGCACGAGACCGGCCGGCTCACCGTCCGCGAGCGGATCGAGCGGCTGCTCGACCCGGGCACGTTCCGCGAGGCCGGCGGCATCGCCGGGTCGCGCGCACTACGGGGCCGACGGCGCCCTGGAGGCCTTCACGCCGGCGAACATGGTCGTCGGTCGCGGTCGGATCGCGGGCCGCCGGGCGGTGATCCAGGCGGACGACTTCACGGTCCGCGGGGGCGCGGCCGACGCCGCCATCTGGGAGAAGATGGTCTGGGCCGAGCGCGCCGCGCACGACGGGCGCGTCCCGCTCGTCCGGCTCGTCGACGGCACCGGCGGCGGCGGGAGCGTCCGCTCGCTCGAGTCGATGGGCTTCACCTACGTGCCGGTCATCCCGGGCTGGGACCTCGCGGTGGAGAACCTCGCGACCGTGCCGGTCGCCACCGCCGCGCTCGGCCCGACCGCCGGCCTCGGCGCCGCGCGCGTCGTCGCGTCGCACTTCTCGGTGATCGTCCGGAACACCGCGCAGCTCTTCGTCGCCGGCCCGCCGGTCGTCGCCGCCGCGATGAACGAGACGCCGGACAAGGAGACCCTCGGCGGCGCCCGCGCCCAGACCCGCGCCGGCGCGGTCGACAACGAGGCCGCCGACGAGGACGACGCCCTGGGCCAGATCCGGCGGTTCCTCGCCTACCTCCCGCCCAACGTCTGGACCGCGCCGCCGATCCTGGCGTGCGACGACCCACCCGAGCGCGCCGACGAGGAGCTCGTCGAGATCGTCCCGCGCGACCGACGCCGGCCCTACAAGGTCCGGCGCCTGCTCGCCGGCGTCTTCGACCGCGACTCGCTGTTCGAGGCCGGCGCCCGCCAGGGCCGCTCGCTGCTCACCGCTCTCGCCCGCCTCGACGGCCGCCCGGTCGGCGTGCTCGCGAGCGATCCCGTCCACTACGGCGGCGGGCTGACCGCCCAGGCGGCCGACAAGCTCGCTCGCTGGGTCGACCTCTGCGACCAGTTCCACCTCCCGCTCGTGAACCTCGTCGACCAGCCGGGCTTCGTGATCGGCACCGAGGCCGAGCGCGCGAACACGATGCGCCGCGGCGCCCGCGCGCTCGCCGCGGTCTACCAGGCGTCGGTGCCCTGGGCCACGGTCGTCGTGCGCAAGGCCTACGGGATCGCCGGCGCCGCGCACGCGAACCACGCGCGCCACAACCTCCGCGTCGCCTGGCCCTCGGGCGACTGGGGCTCGCTCCCGCTCGAGGGCGGGATCGAGGCCGCCTACCGGCGCGAGCTCGAGGCCGCGGAGGACCCGGTCGCGCTGCGCGCCGAGATCGAGGCGCGCCTCGATGCGGTCCGCTCCCCCTTCCGGACCGCCGAGCGCTTCGGCATCGAGGAGATCATCGACCCGCGGGCCACCCGCGCGCTGCTCTGCGAGTGGGCCGCCGACGCCCACGAGCTCGTGACCCACGAGCTCGCCGCCGGCCCCAAGCGCCGCGGGCCGCGACCCTGACGGGGCGCCGGCCGCTCAGGCGCGCCCGCCGATGAAGTGGGCCGACGCGCCGGGCGGCGCGAAGCGGCCCAGCACCATGCCGAGCAGCGGGGCGAGGACGATCCACGAGGTGAGCGTCAGCGTGGTGTCGACGAAGGCGAGCGGCAGCGTGACGGTGAAGATGATGACCGGCACGCTGGAGGCGAGCAGGCCCCAGCGGTAGACGTCGTCGGGCAGCACCCGGCGCAGCAGGCCGGCGCGCCGGGCGTGGGCGAAGAGCACGGTCTCCATCCCCGACACCACGCCGAGCACGACGGCGAAGGCGACGACGGAGATCGGGTTGCCCTCGTACTCGCCCACCAGCGCCGTCGGGAACGGCAGGAAGGCCACGAAGCCGAGGTAGACGAGGTTCAGCCCGAGGTAGCGGGAGTCGACCGCGCGCAGCTGGGCGAAGAAGAGGTGGTTCGCCAGCCAGTAGCGGCCGATCAGCACGAAGGCGATGAAGAAGCTGATGATCTTCGGGATCCGGTCGTTCAGCCCGTCGAGCAGCGCGGAGACGCTGCCCTCCTGCCCCTTGACGAGACCGGGCACGCCGACCTCGAGGACGAGCAGGGTGAGCGCGATGGCGAAGACCGCGTCCGTGAAGAAGCCGGCGCGGTCGAACTCGAGGCCCGCGGCGCGCTCCCACGCCCCCTCGGGCAGCGGACGGGTCTCGTCGCGCACCTCCGCCATCGGCCCGCATCATCCCCGGCCGGCCCGACGGCTCGCCACCGTGCCGGGCGGCGAGCGCCTTCCGCGACCCGGAGGCCGACCTCGCGCCGGCCGAGGCGAAGCGGCGGCTCGACGCCGGGGAGATCCGAGGGCGGCCGGGTCGCCGACCACCGAGGAATCAGAGCACGTTGACGTCCGTCGCCTTCGGGCCCTTGTCGCCGGCCTCCTCCTCATAGGAGACCTTCGCGCCCTCGGCGAGCGACTTGTAGCCCTGCGTGTTGATGGCCGAGTAGTGGACGAAGAGGTCCTGACCGCCTTCGTCCGGCGTGATGAACCCGAACCCCTTGTCGTCCCTGAACCACTTCACCGTTCCGGTCGGCACCGATCCGCACCTCCTACGACGTGCCGCGACGCGGAGCATCCCCAGCGGGCCACACCAGCGAGCGCCGGCACTCACTTTCGCCGGACGTCCCCGGCCTGACGGCGCGCACGGTACCACCACCGCCCGGCGGGTCGCCGGCGCGGGCGGACGGGCTAGGACGTGCCCGCCACGCGCGCGACCTCGGCGACCGAGGTGACGCCGTCGCGGACCTTCGCCAGGCCGTCGTCGCGCAGCCGGTCCATGCCCTCGGCGACCGCGACCTCGGCGACCGCGTCGGCGGGGCGGCGCTGCAGCGCGAGGGAGCGGATCTCCTCGGTGACCTGCATGACCTCGTAGAGGCCGACCCGGCCCTTGTAGCCCGTCCCCGAGCAGCGGGGGCAGCCCTTCGGCTCCCAGGTGCGCACGTCGCCGTCGACCTCGAAGCCGTTCGCGAGCATCGTCTCCGCGTCGACGACCTGCTCGACCTTGCAGGCGTCGCACAGCCGCCGCGCCAGGCGCTGGGCGACGACGCAGTCGATCGCCGAGGCGACGAGGAACGGCTCGACGCCCATCTCGATGAGCCGGGTGATCGCGGTCGGCGCGTCGTTGGTGTGGAGGGTCGTCAGCACGAGGTGTCCCGTGAGCGCCGCCTCGATCGAGATCCGGGCCGTCTCGTCGTCGCGCACCTCGCCGACCATCACGACGTCCGGGTCGGCGCGCAGCGCCGCCCGCAGCCCGGTCGCGAAGGTCACGCCGGCCTTCTTGTTGACCTGCATCTGCTTGAGCCCGGCGATCCGGTACTCGACCGGGTCCTCGATCGTGAGGATGCTGCGATCGCCGGTGTTGAGCAGGTTGAGCGCGGCGTAGAGCGTCGTGGACTTGCCCGAGCCGGTCGGCCCGGTGACGAGGACCGCCCCGTAGGGCTGGCCGGCCGCGGTCACGAACCGGCCGCGCTCGACCTCGCGCATGCCGAGCTGGTCGAGGCCGATGCGCGCGGAGGCCCGGTCGAGCAGCCGCATGACCACCGACTCGCCGCCGACCAGCGGCAACGTGACGACGCGGATGTCGACCGAACGGCCGTCCACGTTCATCCCGAACCGCCCGTCCTGCGGCAGCCGTCGCTCGGCGATGTCGAGGTCGGCCATGATCTTGATCCGGGAGACCACGCCGGAGACCATCCGCTTCGGGACGGTCAGCGAGGCGGACAGGACGCCGTCGACGCGCAGCTGGCCCACGAGCTCGCCGCCCTCGGCCGCCAGGTGGATGTCGGAGGCGCCCTGCTCGATGGCCTGGGCGATGATCGAGTGGACGAGCTTGATGACCGGGGCCTCGTCGGCGGCGTCGAGGACCTCGACGTGGGCCTCCTCCTCCTCGTCGTGCTCCTGAACCGCCTCCTGCACGGCCTCGTCGAAGCGGTTGAGCTTGGAGACGAGGACCTCGATGTCCTCCGGCGCGGCGATCGCCGGGGTCACCTCCATCCCGCTCATCATCGCGATGTCGTCCATCGCGAGGACGTTCGCCGGGTCCGCCATCGCCACGAGCAGCGTGCGATCGTCGAGCCGGCCGATCGGCACGGCGCCGTACCGGCGCGCGGCCTGGGGCCCGAGCATGTTCGCGGCGGCCATGTCGATCGGGTACATCGACAGGTCGACGTGGTCGAGGCCGAAGCGCTCCGCGACGACGCGAGCGAGCCGATCGCTGCTCAGGACGCCCTCGTCGAGCAGGACCCGGCCGGTGGAGCGCCCCGAGCGCTGGGAGACCTGGACGGCGTGCTCGACCTGCTCGGCGGTCGCGTACTCGAGCGCGACGACGACCTCGCCGATCCGGCGGGGCGAGCGGCCGCGCTGGCTCGGCGGCGTGAGCCCGGGGGGCGCCGTGGCGACGGGGGTCATGGGGTGAGCTATCGGCAGCGCGCGGGGGCGCCTGAAGCCGGGTGGCGCCGCGACCGCCCGCTGCGGTACAAGCCGCACCATGGACGACCCGATGCCGGTGACGCGCGGCGTGGCGATCCCGCTCGCCGAGATCGTCGTGCGGGCCACGCGCTCCTCCGGACCGGGGGGGCAGCACGCGAACGTCACCGCCTCCCGGATCGAGGCGAGCTTCGACGTGGCCGCCTCCGCCACGCTGGACGCGGAGGAGAAGCGCCGCGTCATGGCGCGCTGCGGCCCGCGCGTGGTCGCCGTCGCGCAGGACGCGCGCTCGCAGGCGCGCAACCGCGAGCTGGCGCTCGAGCGGCTGCGCGCGCGGCTGGCCGGCGCGCTCCACGTCGCGCGACCGCGCAAGACCACGCGGCCGACCCGCGCCTCCCGGACGCGACGGCTGGAGGGCAAGCGGCGCCGCGGCGAGACCAAGCGGGGGCGGCGGAGGCCGGACGCCGACGGGACGTAGGATTCCGCCGGGTCCCCGAGCCGAGGAGAACGCGCGAACATGAGGATGCGTGCCGCCGTGCTGGAGGAGTTCGGAGCGCCGCTCGCGGTGGGACAGGTCGAGCTCGCCGACCCGGGGCCGGGCGAGGTCCTCGTCCGGCTCGAGGCCTGCGGGGTGTGCCACACCGACCTCTACACGGCCTCGGGCGCGGACCCCTCGGGGTACGCGCCGACGGTGCTCGGGCACGAGGGCGCCGGCGTCGTCGAGGCCCTCGGCGAGGGCGTCTCGCTGCTCGAGGTGGGCGACCACGTCGTGACCCTGTTCTCGCCCCAGTGCGGCGAGTGCGTCCACTGCCGCAGCGAGCGGACGAACCTCTGCCTCGCCATCCGCGAGCAGCAGAACGCCGGCTACCTGCCCGACGGGACCACGCGGCTCTCGCGCGACGGCGAGCCGATCCGCCACTTCATGGGCACCTCGACCTTCGCGGAGTACACGGTCATGCCCGAGATCGCGCTGGCCAAGGTGCCCGTCGAGGCCCCGCTCGACCGCGCCTGCCTGTTCGCCTGCGGGCTCTCGACCGGCCTCGGGGCGGCGATGTTCACCGCCGGGGTGCAGCCGGGGACGACGTGCGTGGTGTTCGGCGCCGGGATGGTCGGGCTCGGGGCCGTCGCGGGGTGCCGGCTGCAGGGCGCCGAGCGGATCGTGTGCGTCGACCTCTCCCCCGAGCGGCTCGAGCTCGCGCGCGGCCAGGGTGCGACGGACCTCATGGTCGCCGACGCGGGGACGGTCGAGCGGCTGCTGGAGATGACCGGGGGCTTCGGGGCCGACTACACGTTCGAGGCGACGGGCAACGTGAAGGTCATGCGACAGGCCGTCGAGGCGGCGCGCATGGGCTGGGGGCTGTGCACGATCGCGGGCGTGGCCGGGAAGGGCGAGACGCTCGACGTCGTCCCGCGCTGGCTCATCACCGGCCGGCGGATCGCGGGCTCGTCCTTCGGCGGCTGCAAGGGCCGCCGCGACGTGCCGGCGCTCGTCCAGCGCTGGCTCGACGGGGACATCGACGTCGAGCCGTTCGTCTCGCACCGGATCTCGCTCGACGAGGTGAACCGGGGGTTCGAGCTGATGGAGGCGCAGGATGGGATCCGCAGCGTGATCTCGTTCGGGTGAGCGGGCTGGGTCTTCGCGGCTCCGTGTCCTGGAGCCGCGGGCCGGCGGGCGGCGGTGCGGGGGGCCGTGCTCCTGACCACTGAATCGGGGTTGGCGGGTCGGGCGGGGTTGTCTGACTGAAATGGTCCGTCGCACGGCCCCCCGCTCCCGCCGCCCGCCGGCTCGGTGGGGTGGTGGCTGACCCGCGCTTCCCTGCCCGGTGCCTCAGTCGTGGCCGGGTGGCGTGCGGGCTCGAGGCGTCGCGGGGCCCCCGGGGAGCGTCGAGGCCCCTGGGTGGTCTCACGAGACGCGGCTGCGATCTTCCCCGCTCCGCGACGCTAATCGCAGCCGCATGTCCCGGCGTTGCGCAGAACGGCGACGCCGACGCGCGAAAGGCCAACGCGCCTGAGACGAATCTCGCCACTACCGACGGCCCCTCGATGCCGCCGTCCGCCCGGGCGACCCCTGACCGGCGGCCCACCCCGACCCCGGCACGGCCTCCCGCTCGAGCCTTCTCAGCCGACGAGCAGCGTGGCGGACATCCCGAGGGTGGCGTGCCCCGGGAGGTCGCAATAGAGCGTGTAGGTGCCGGGCGCGAGGGTCGTCTTGGGCGCGGTGGCGATCTTCAGCGAGGGGGTCTCCCCGATCAGGATCGCGCCCGCGCCGGAGCCCGGGCGGAGCGCGAGGTCGTGCGGGTCCTGGCCGCGGTTGTCGAGCTGGACGATCGCCGGGCCCGCGGCGATGTGCGGGCGCGACAGCGTGAGGCGGTACTCGCGGGCGCTGACCAGCAGGCGGGCCGGGGGGATGGCGCCGGAGCCCGGGGACGCGGCGGGTGGCGCGGCCGGCGCCGGGGCGGACGGGGCGGTCGGCGCGGTCGGGACCCTGGGCGCGGGCGCGACGCGCTTGGGCGCCGCGGCCTTCCGGCGGCGGGCCGTCCGGCAGCGGGCCGAGCGAGCTGCGCCGCCGTCGGTGAGCGCGGCGGGCGGCACGCCGGGCTCGCGCGCAGGCCGCACGCCGGGATCGGGCACGGCGTCGCGAGACCCGGCGATGGGTGGCGCGGGACGCCGTGGCGGCCCGTTCGCGGTCGGCGCTCGGCCCGGAGGCGGAACCGGAGGCGGCGGCCGTCCCGGCCCCGACGGCCAGCGACGCGGCCCCGAGCACGGCGGCGAGCAGGATTCCGGCGCGGCGGCGGCGCGGCACCCGGCGGGAGTCGGCGCCCGCGCGCAGGCGCGCGAGGGCGGCCGCGGCGCGGTGGACGGATGACCGACGTCCGCGGCCGGACGCGCCGGACCAACAGCCGTGGCGCCCCGCGAGCGCCGGCGACGCGGCGGCGGCTCGCGCGCGCGGCCGGGCGCGGCGCCGCCCTGCGCGCGGGTCGAGCCCGGTGCCTACTCGCGTGCGTGGCTGAGGCGCGCGAGCTCCTCGTGGAGCTCGCTGACGCGGCGCTTCACCGCGTCGCCGTCGGGACGGTCGTGCACGAGGTCCCACATGCGGTCGGCCACCTCGCGCGCGCTCTCCGGCGTGGCGTTGGCGGCCATCCGCTCCACGAGCGCGATCTCGAAGGCCTCCACCTGCGCGGCCGGCTCGGCGGGCGCCATGCGCGGCAGCGGCTCGCGCACGGCTTCGCGCCAGATCGACGTCGCCACGGCGAGCCGGTTGCGGAGGGTCACGGCGTCCACGGCGCGGAACCTAGCCGGTCGCGCTGCGCCACGCTCAGCTGGCGACGCGCCGGGCGACGGAGACGCGATAGGCGCCGGAACGCGCGTGCAGGATCGGGTCGTCGGAGAGCCCGATGCCGTCGGGGACCCGCGTCGGATCGAAGACGAGGACGTCGCCGTCGCGCTCGCGGTCATGGGCCAGGCCGGTCACCTCGAGGCGTCCCATCTCGATCCGCTCGCGTCCCGGTGGCCAGGCCGCCGTCGGGTCGTCGAGGGGGTCGCCCGCCTCCGCCAGCTCGGCCTCGAGGACGAACGCCGCCGGGCCGTCCGCCAGCCGCGCGGCGATCTCCCGCGCGAGGTAGTCGAACGGCAGGGCGGCGGCGGCCTCGTCCGCCAGCGTCCCCTCGCCGGCCTCCGGGCGCCAGTGCCAGCGGACCCAGCGGGCGCGCCCGTCCGGTGCCTCGAGCCGGAAGGCGTGGATCGCGTGAAAGGCGATCCGGGCGTAGCTCTCAGGGGGGAGGGTGGTGACGGTGGCCTGCAGGGCCGGCAGGGTCTCCGGGTGCTCCTGGACGAACGCGCCGATCTTCGCGAGGTCCGGCTTGCCGGTCGCCGGGTCCGGGATCCGCGCCGCGCCGAAGGCGACGAAGTCCTCGACCGTGCGGACGAAGAACACGGGCAGGGTGAGGCAGACCTGGTCGGTCGTCGCGCCGTCCGGGAGGTAGAGCTTGACGGCGAGGCCGTGGCCGCCGCGCGCGGCGTCGGGGTGGGTTGGGTCGGCGCTGCCGTTCGAGAAGCGCACGTGCGCCCGCACGGGCCCGCCGGCGAGGTGCGGCGCGCGGCACAGCGAGCCGGCGGTGGGCGACGGTGTGAACCGCGCCGCGCACAGCACGCCCCGGGCGTGGGCCGCCCGCTGCCCCGCGTGGTGGCCCGAGATCGCGACCAGCGTGTCCACGAGGCGCTCGGAGATGTCGTCGGCCGCGGCCATCGGCCGCACCCTACGCGCCGTCCCGCGCGCCGTCCACGCCGCGCGTCCGATGGCCGCGACGTGATCGGTCGCGCGTGGTCGGTCGCCTCAGCGCGAGGCCACGAGCAGCGCCTGCACCGCGCGGCCGATCCGGCCGCGCTCGTCGGAGAGCACGCTCTCGGCGGAGCCGGTGCCGTCGTCGGCGATCCGGGTGACCGCCTCGAGGCAGATCCACTCGCCCTCGGGGTCGCGGTCGAGGTGGACCGTGAGGTCCGGGTTGACGAAGCTGTGCGTCGCCCAGTCGAGGGCCGCGCTCACGCCGTTGCCGAAGTCGGCGACAGCCGCCGCGCGCTCGACCGGGGTCACGGCGCGCCCCGCCACCAGCGGCACGGCGAGGCGCATCCAGGCGGTCGCGGGGCCCGGCTCGCTCCAGTGGCCGCGGACCCAGCGGGTCTCGACCGCGTCGCCGCCGAACATCGGGCCCTCCCCCGGCGGTGCGCCGCCGGCCCGCGCCGCGGCGGGCGGCGGCGCAGGGGCCGGCTGGTCCGGCGGGGCGATCGGCTCCGTCGCGCCGGGCAGGGACCGGAGCCTCAGCCCGAGCGCCCGGCAGACCTCGACCTCCCCCGCCGTCAGCGACGCGGACACGAGCTGGACCCGCCGCCCCGGCCGAACGGTCTCCACCGCCAGCGTCAGCGGCGCGAGCGGCACGGGCCGCAGGAACTCGACCGTGAGGCGCGCCACCCGCAGCCCCTCGCCGCCGTCGTGAGCGGCGATGGCGCCGGCGAGGAGCGCGGCGGGCGCCCCGCCGTGCTGCGCGCCCGGGTCCCATGGTCCGCGCGAGAGCTCGGTGGGACCGAACCGGCCGTCCGGCCGCGGGATGAAGACGGCCTCGGGCACGGCGCGCGATGGTAGTGGGGATCTCCGCCCGAACCGAGGCCCGGTCCGGCCCCGCGCGCTCACGGGTCCCGGCGCGGGCGGTGCCCCGCCGTGGGACCATGACGCGCCGCATGCGCCGCGCCCGCCCCGTCTCGCCCGTCTCGCCCGTCTCGCCCTGGCGACGATCGCATTCGCCGGCGTCGCCGCACCCGCCGGCGTCGCCGCGCGCGCCGGCGCGGCCGCACCCGCCGCCGCGGCCGGCGCGGCCGTCCCGCCGCCCTCCGCGCCGGTCTGCTCCGGCACGGTCGTGCCGGCCCCCGGGCCGCCGGGGACGGCTCCGCGGCTGCGCATGGGCATCGGCCCGAACGGCCCGGCGGGCGCCGCCGGCGCCGCGGTGGCGCCCGTCCCCGACTCGCCGGCCCGCACGCTCCGCGCGCTCGCCGCGCTGCGCCCGCACGGCGCGCCGCTCGTGCTGCGGCTCAACCGCTTCTTCTGGTCCGACGGTGAGCGCGGCCTGCGTCGCTTCGTCGCGCTCAGCCGCCGCTACACCGGGCGCGGCTACCAGGTCGAGATCCAGGTCCGCTACCACCCGAGCGCGCGCCGGGAGGGCGATCTCCCCGCGTGGCGGCGGTGGGTCCGGCGGGTCGTGCGCGCCTTCGGCCGCGACCGCGGGGTCGTCGGGCTGCAGATCGCCAACGAGGTGAACCTCACCTTCTCCCCCGACTCCTCCGACGGCGCCTACCGCGGCGCCCGCGACGCGCTCGTCCAGGGCGTCGTCGCCGCGAAGGACGAGGCGCGGCGCCGCTCCTACCGGCAGCTCACGGTCGGCTTCAACTGGTTCTTCCAGCTGACGCCCGCCGTCGAGACGGGCTTCTGGGACGCGATCCGCCGGGGCGGCCGGCGCTTCCGGGCCGCGCTCGACTGGGTCGGCCTCGACACGTACCCCGGCACGTTCTTCCCGCTCGGGCTCGCGCCGGCGCGCACCGGGGACGGCGTGCTCGCGGGGCTGAACACCCTGCGCGGCTGCTGGCTGCGCCGCGCCGGCATCCGGCGCTCGGTCCCGATCCACGTCGAGGAGAACGGCTGGCCGACCGGGGCGGCGCGCGCCGAGGCCGACCAGGCGGTGGCGATGCGCTCGATGGTGGAGGCGGCGAGCCGGGCGCGGCGCGCCTTCGGCGTGACCGACTACCGCTGGTTCAGCCTGCGCGATCACCGCACGGCCTCCCCCAACCTCCAGCACCACTACGGCCTGCTGCGCGACGACTACACGCCGAAGCCGGCGTTCGCGGTCTACCGGCGGCTGCTCGCCCGGCTCGCCGGCCCCTGAGCGCGACGCGGGAACGCCGGCCGCCGACCACGCGATCCCTTCCCACGCTCGATCCGCTTCGCCGAGTGCGTCCCGAGCCGACAACGTCAGATCGGGCCCGCCTGGCGGGCCCGATCTGACGCGCGTGGACCGCTGTGCCCCCTGGCGCCTGGCCCGGCGCCTAAGCTGACTCAGACCATGGCCCGCCGGCTGCAGAACGTGCTGGGTGGCGCCGAGCGACCGTCGGTCGCCGTCGGCTTCGTAGTGGCGCTCGTCGCCGTCGCCGTGGAGACGGCGCTCGTCTTCCCGCTCAAGGACGTCGCGCCCGTCGTCTCGCTCGGCGTCGTCTACCTCCTCGGCGTGCTCGTGCTCTCCGCCGGATGGGGCCTGCGGCTCGGGCTGCTGACCGGGCTCGTGAGCGCCGCCGCCTTCAACTGGTTCCACCTCCCGCCGACCGGCCGCTTCACGATCCGCGAGCCCGAGAACTGGGTCGCGCTCGTGGCCTTCCTCGTCACCGCCATCGTCGCGAGCACGATCTCCCAGGTCGCGCGGGCCCGCGCGCGAGAGGCGGAGGAGCGCCGGCGCGAGGCCGACCTTGCGGCCGAGATGGCGCGGCTCCTGCTCCGCGGCAGCGACCTGCGCGACGGGCTGGCCACCGCCTCGCGGCGTCTCGCCCAGGCGCTCGGGCTGTCCTCGGCGGCGATCGATCTCGAGCGCCGGGAGAGCGACGACCGCGGGATCGCCTTCCCCCTGCGGGAGGACCGCCGCCGGCTCGGCACGCTCGTCGTCCCGGCCGATCTGCCCGAGCCGACGCTGCGCCGCCTGCAGGAGCGTGTGGTCCCCTCGCTCGAGGCGCTGCTCGCCGCCGCCCTCGACCGCGAGGAGCTCGAAGGCGAGGTCGTCGAGACCGAGGCGCTGCGCCGCAGCGACGTCGTCAAGACCGCGCTGCTGCGCTCGGTCTCGCACGATCTCCGCTCGCCGCTCACCGCGATCGTCACCGCCGGCGAGGCGCTCCGCTCGCCCAACATCACCGACGCGGACCGCGCCGAGCTGGCCGCCGTCGTGGCCGAGGAGGCGCGCCGACTCGCCCGGCTCATCGACAACCTCCTCGACCTTTCGCGGCTCGAGGCCGGCGCGGCCGAGCCGCGACGCGCCTGGTGCGCGGTGGACGAGATCCTCCGGGCCGCCGCGGAGGACCTCGGCGCCGGCCCCGACGTCCTCGCCTTCAGCGTCGACCGCGACCTCCCCCCCGTGCGGGCGGATGCCGCCCAGCTCGAGCGCAGCTTCGCCAACCTGCTCGAGAACGCGATCCGCCACCGGCAGGGGCATCCGGTCTCGGTTCGGGCGCGGGCGGTCGGCGGCCGGCTCGTGGTACGGATCGTCGACCGCGGCCCGGGGATCCCGCCCGCGCAGCTCGAGCGCGTCTTCGAGCCGTTCTACCGCGCCGGCTCCGCCGCCGACGGGCGGCGCGGCTCGGGCCTGGGGCTCGCCATCGCGCGCGGCTTCGTCGAGGCGAACGACGGCCGCGTCGTCGCGGAGTCGCTTCCCGGTCAGGGAACGACGTTCCTCGTCGAGCTGCCGCTGCCGGTCGCGGACGCCTCGGTGCCGGCGCACCCCGCAGACGGCACGGCGACGCCGTGAGCGCCGCCCGTCGCGTCCTCGTCTGCGACGACGAGCCGCAGATCCTTCGGGCGCTCAAGGTCGTGCTGCGCGACGCGGGGTTCGAGGTCGTGCTGGCCGAGACGGCCGAGGAGGCGCTCGACCAGGCCGCCGTCAGGCCCCCCGATGCGGCCATCCTCGACCTCGTCCTCCCGGACGGCAGCGGCATCGAGGTCTGCCGTGCCCTGCGAGGGTGGACCGAGATGCCGATCCTCGTCCTCTCGGCCGTCGGCGAGGAGGACGAGAAGGTCCGGGCGCTGGAGGCGGGCGCCGACGACTACGTGACCAAGCCGTTCGGGCCGCGTGAGCTGGTGGCGCGGCTCGAGGCGGCGCTGCGCCGCGCGGGCGCCGGCGCCGACGAGCCGGCGGTCGTCGTCGACGGCCTCGAGGTCGACCTCGCGGGGCGCACCGTTCGCGTCGACGGCGAGAGCGTCCACCTCACGCCGACGGAGTTCGAGCTGCTGCGCATGCTCCTCCGCCATCGCGGGCGCCTGCTCACCCACCGCACGCTGCTCGTCGAGGTGTGGGGACCGGAGTGGGCCGACGACACCCACACGCTGCGGACCCATATCGCCAACCTCCGCGGCAAGATCGAGCCCGCGGGCGACGGGCCCCGGTACATCCGCACGGACCCGGGCGTCGGCTACCGCTTCGCCGCCTGATCGCGCTCCCGCCCCGGGAGGGCGGTCTTGACGCGATCTTGACGCCACGGGTGCAAACCCGGGCGCGGCCTTGACGATGCCGCGACCACACTGGCGTCATGGACATCCTCGCCGCCGCCCTCGCCGTCGCGTTCTTCGCGCTGATGCTGGTCTTCATCGAGGGTCTCAACAAGGTATGAGCACCGCCGACGCCATCGGGCTCGCGGTCTCCGCCGCCGTCTTCGCCTACCTCGTCTTCGCGCTGCTGCGCGGGGAGCGCCTCTAGCGCCATGTCGTTCGCGGGCTGGGCCCAGATCGTCCTCTTCCTCGCCGTGCTCACGGCGCTGACGCCGCTGATCGGCGCCTACATGGCGCGCGTCTACCAGGGCGAGCGGCTGCTGCTGGCGCCCGTGCTCGGCCCGCTCGAGCGCCTCGTCTACCGCGGGCTCGGCCCCGCGGCGCGAACCGACCAGGACTGGAAGGGCTACGCGCGCTCGCTGCTCGCGTTCAGCGTCGCGTCCTGGTTCGGCCTCTACCTCGTTCTCCGCCTGCAGGGGAGCCTGCCGTGGAACCCGGAGGGCTTCGGAGCGATGCCGTGGGACGTGACGTTCAACACGACCTCGTCGTTCGTCACGAACACGAACTGGCAGTACTACGCCGGCGAGACCACGCTCTCCTACTTCAGCCAGATGGCCGGGCTCGCGGTGCAGAACTTCGTCTCCGCGGCGGTCGGCATGGCCGCCGTGGTCGCCGTGATCCGCGGCATCGTGCGGCGCGGCGGAAGCGGGCTCGGCAACTTCTGGGTCGACCTCACCCGGACGCTGCTCTACGTCCTGCTGCCGATCGCGCTCGTCGCGGCGGTCTTCCTCGTCTCGCAGGGGACGCTCCAGACGCTGGCCGGCTACGTCGACCTGAAGACCGTCACCGGCGGGTCGCAGACGCTGGCGCTCGGGCCCGTCGCCTCCCAGGAGGCGATCAAGGAGCTCGGCACCAACGGCGGCGGCTTCTTCAACGTCAACTCGGCGATGCCGTTCGAGAACCCGACCGGCCTGACGAACTTCGTCGAGCTGCTGCTCATCCTCGTCATCCCCGCGGGGCTCACCGCGACCTTCGGCCGGATGATCGGCAGCCGCCGCCAGGGCTGGGCCCTCTACGCGGCGATGCTCGCGATGTTCGTCGTCGGGGTGGCCGTGGTCTACGCCGCGGAGGCGCACGGGTCGCCGGCCCAGCACGCGGCGCAGATCGCGGGGGCGAACCTCGAGGGCAAGGAGCAGCGGTTCGGGACCTCGGCCTCGTCGCTCTGGGTCGCGGTCACCACCGTGACCTCGTGCGGCGCCGTGAACGCCGCGATGGAGTCGCTCACGGGGATCGGCGCGACGGTGCCGCTGGCCAACATGGGGACCGGCGAGGTGGTCTTCGGCGGCGTCGGCACCGGCCTGCTCTCGATGCTGCTCTTCGTCCTGCTCGCCGTGTTCATCGCCGGCCTGATGGTCGGCCGCACGCCCGAGTTCCTCGGCAAGAAGGTCGAGGCTCGGGAGATCAAGCTCGTGATGATCGGAACGCTCGCGATGCCGCTGATCGTGCTCGGCGCCGTCTCGCTCGCGGTCGCGACGAAGTACGGCGCGCCGTCGAACTTCGCCTCCGGGCCGCAGGGATTCGCCGAGACGCTCTACGCCTACATGTCGCAGGCGAACAACAACGGCTCCGCCTTCGCCGGCTACACCGGGTTCGTCCAGCCGAACGCGCCGGGCAACGCCGGCAGCTTCGGGATCACCTTCGCCGACCTGCTCGGCGGCTTCGCCATGCTCTTCGGCCGCTTCGTCCCCATCCTCGCGGGGCTCGCCGTCGCCGGGGGCCTCGCCGGCAAGCGCGTGGCCCCGGCCGGGCCGGGCACGATGCGGACCGACACGCCGACCTTCGTCGCGCTGCTCATCGGCACGATCCTCCTGCTGGCGCTGCTCACCTTCGTCCCCGCCCTGCTCCTCGGCCCCGTCGTCCAGGGCCTGACCGACCAGCTCTTCTGATGGGACGGGAGATCCGCGCCGCCGTCGTCGCCGTCGTGGCCTTCACGGTCCTCCTCGGCCTGGCCTACCCGCTGCTCGTCACGGGCATCGGCGAGGTCGTCTTCCCCGGCGCCGCCGACGGCAGCCGCGTGAGCGCCGGCGGTCGCGAGGTCGGCTCGCGACTGATCGGGCAGGACTTCCGCCGCCCGGTGCTCGGCCGCGACGGGAAGCCCAAGCAGGACGCCGACGGCAACCCGGTCCTCGTCGCCGACCGGCGCTACTTCCAGAGCCGGCCCTCCTCGACGGACTACAACGCCGCCGGCACCGCGTTCTCGAACCTCGGCCCGAACTCGAAGGACCTGCGCGACCAGCTGGACGCCAACGCCGCCGCGTACCTCGTCCTCGAGCGGCCCTACAACCCCGGTCTGACCCGGAAGGGGATCCCCGGGGACGCGGTCTTCACCTCCGCCTCGAGCGTCGACCCGCACATCTCCTCCGCCAACGCGCGGATCCAGGCCCGGCGCGTCGCGGCGCGCCGCCGCCTCGACCTCGCGCGGGTCCTCGCGCTCGTCGACGACCACACCGACGGCCGCGGGCTCGGCGTGCTCGGCGAGCCCGGCGTCAACGTGCTCGAGCTCAACCTCGCCCTCGACCGGGAGACGGGATCCCGATGACCGACCAGCCCCGGCGCAGCCTCTTCGAGCGCGCCATCCTCGCTCCCCGCGCTGCTCGACTCGCTCCGCAAACTCGACCCGCGGACGCTCGCGCGCAACCCCGTGATGTTCGTCGTCGAGATCGGCGCCGTCCTCACCTCGCTGATCTGGATCCTCGACGTCGCCGGCGTGAGCGTGTCCGGCGCCGGCGACGACCCGGCGTGGTACGTCGTCACGGTCGCGGTGTGGCTGTGGCTGACCGTGCTCTTCGGCAACTTCGCCGAGGCGATCGCCGAAGGTCGCGGGAAGGCCCAGGCCGCGACGCTCCGCGCCATGCGCACCGACACGATCGCCCGGATGCAGGACGGCACCGAGCGCCCGGCCGGCGAGCTGCGCCGCGGCGACCTCGTCGTGGTCGAGGCGGGCGAGCTGATCCCCGGCGATGGCACCGTGGTCGAGGGCATCGCCTCGGTCGACGAGTCCGCGATCACCGGCGAGTCCGCCCCGGTGATCCGGGAGGCCGGTGGGGACCGCAGCGCGGTGACGGGCGGCACCCGCGTCCTCTCCGACCGCGTCGTCGTCGAGATCACCCAGGAGCCCGGCCAGAGCTTCCTCGACCGGATGATCGCGCTCGTCGAGGGCGCAGACCGCCGGAAGACGCCGAACGAGATCGCCCTCGGCATCCTGCTGGCCGGGCTGACGATCGTCTTCCTGCTCGTCGTCGTGGCGCTGCGCCCGTTCGGGGAGCAGGCCGGCACGCTCGTCTCCGATCGCGACGCTGATCTCCCTGCTCGTCGCGCTCATCCCCACGACGATCGGAGCGCTGCTCTCGGCGATCGGGATCGCGGGCATGGACCGCCTCGTGCGCCGCAACGTGCTCGCGCTGTCCGGCCGCGCCGTCGAGGCCTCGGGGGACGTCGACGTGCTGCTGCTGGACAAGACCGGCACGATCACGCTCGGCAACCGCGAGGCGACGTCGTTCATCCCCATGCCGGGCGTGACCGAGGCCGAGCTGGCCGAGGCCGCCCAGCTCGCCTCGCTGGCCGACGAGACGCCCGAGGGGCGCTCGATCGTCGTATTGGCCAAGCAGTACGGGATCCGCGAGCACGCCCTCGCCCCCGGGCACGCCGAGTTCATCCCGTTCACGGCCCAAACGCGGATGAGCGGGGTCGACTTCGGCGGGCACCGCCTGCGCAAGGGGGCCGGCGACGCCGTGGAGCGCTTCGTCGCCGAGGGCGGTGGCTCACCGCCGCCCGAGCTGCGCGTGGCCCTCGACCGTGTCGCCGCGGAGGGCGGGACCCCGCTCGCGGTCGCCCGAGACGAGCACGCGCTCGGCGTCGTCTACCTCAAGGACGTGGTCAAGGAGGGGATGCGCCACCGGTTCGACCAGCTCCGAGCCATGGGCATCCGCACCGTCATGGTGACCGGCGACAATCGCCTCACCGCGGCGAAGATCGGCGACGAGGCGGGCGTCGACGACGTCCTCGCCGAGGCCACCCCCGAGGCCAAGATGGCGCTGATCAAGCGCGAGCAGGACGAGGGCCGGATGGTGGCGATGACCGGCGACGGGACGAACGACGCGCCGGCACTGGCGCAGTCCGACGTCGGCGTGGCGATGAACACCGGCACCCAGGCAGCCCGCGAGGCGGGGAACATGGTCGATCTCGACTCGAACCCGACGAAGCTCATCGAGATCGTCGAGGTCGGCAAGCAGCTGCTCATCACCCGCGGCGCGCTGACCACGTTCTCGATCGCCAACGACGTCGCGAAGTACTTCGCGATCCTGCCGGCGATCTTCGCCACCACCTACGCCGCCGCCGGCGCGACCGACGGCCCGCTCGACGCGCTGAACGTGATGAACCTCGGCAGCCCGCGCTCGGCGATCATCTCGGCGATCATCTTCAACGCGCTGGTCATCCCGGCGCTCATTCCCCTCGCGCTGCGCGGCGTCCGCTATCGGGCGTCCGGCGCCACTCTCCTGCTGCGCCGCAACCTCCTGATCTACGGGCTCGGCGGGCTGATCGTCCCGTTCGTGGGCATCAAGCTCGTCGACCTCGTCGTCCACAACCTCCTTGGCGCATGAACCCCGTCGCACGGCCCGTCCTGGACCTCGTGCGCCACGCGGAGCGGCGGCAGCTCGCCCGCGGGCTGGAGGCCGCCGTGGCGGCGGCCGAGCGCCCGCGGGAGATCGGCTCGCGGGTCCCCGTCGCCACCCGCGCCGTGCGCTACGCGCGCCCCGTGCTCGTCGACCTGGCGCAGCGGCTGCGCGACGACACGCCGATCGCCCCGCAGGGCCTCGCCGGCGTCCGGACCCTGCTCACGGACGGGGAGGGGCCGCTCTACCGCGGAGGCGAGGACGTCAGCGATCTGCGCTCGGCCGCCCTGAACGCGCTCCACGCGCTCGACGCCCCGGCAACCGGCGCGACGTCGAGGCGCGCAACCTGATCCGGCGGGCGGACACGCCACCCGCGATCATCCCGCTATGCCGCGCGGACGCCACAAGGTCTTCCTCGGGATGGCGGCCGGGGTCGGCAAGACCTACAAGATGCTCCAGGAGGGCCGGGCGGAGCTCGCCGCGGGCCGCGACGTCGTGGTCGGCTACCTCGAGGCGCACGGCCGCGAGGAGACGGCGGCCCAGGCCGCCGGCCTGGAGGCGGTGCCCCGGCGGCGCGTGGTGTACCGCGAGACCGCGCTCGAGGAGATGGACCTGCCCCGGATCCTCGAGCGGATGCCGGAGCTCTGCCTGATCGACGAGCTCGCTCACACCAACGCGCCGGGCCTGGAGCACGACAAGCGCTTCGAGGACGTCGAGGACGTGCTCGACGCCGGCATCGACGTGTTCTCGACGCTCAACGTGCAGCACCTCGAGAGCCTCAACGACCGCGTGGCCGAGCTGACCTCCACGGTCGTCCGCGAGACGATCCCCGACGCGATCGTCGGCGCCGCCGACGAGATCGTGCTCGTCGACCTCACGCCCGAGACGCTCATCGACCGACTGCGCGCGGGAAAGGTCTATTCCGCCGAGCGGGTCCCGGCGGCGCTGAACAACTTCTTCAAGATCGAGAACCTCGCGTCGCTCCGCGAGGTCGCGCTGCGACAGGTGGCCGAGGACGTCGAGGCGAAGCGCTTCGTCCGCGACGCCGGGCCCGACCGCGACGAGCGGCTCTTCACCCAGGCGGCGCCCGAGGCGATCGCCGAGCGCGTGCTCGCCCTCGTCGCCCTGCGCCCGCGGTCCCAGCGGGTCGTGCGGCGCGCATGGCGCTCGGCGCAGCGTCTCGGCGCCGACCTCGACCTGCTCGTCGTGCGGCCCGCGTCGCAGGAGGCGACGGCCGAAGAGCGCGATCAGATGGAGGCGCTCCGGCGCCTCGCCGCGATGCTCGGCGCCCGCGTCATCCTCGAGGAGGGGGACGACGTCGCCGACGTCGCGGTCCGGGTGGCTCGGGAACGCGGCACGACCTACCTCATCATGGGCACGCCGGCGCGGCGCGGCGGCCTGCGCCGGCTCGCCGAGCCGCTGCCCATGCGGCTCGTGCGCGCGCTCCCGGGCGTGGACGTCCGCATCGTCGCCGACCGCGCGGAGCGCGAGCCGTGACGCAGGCGCTCGCGCTCGCGGCGGGGCTCGCCGCCGGCGTGGCGCTCACTCTCGCGGTCGTGCTCGTTCGCCGCCGCATCGGGCTCGGACGGCGCGCGCGGCGAATCGCCTTCCCGTTCGTGGGCGCGGCCCTCTCCGAGCGCGCCCTGGCCGCGGCCCTGCGGCTCGCCAGGGCCGAGCACGCGACGCTGGTCCCGATCTACCTCGTCGCCGTCCCCCGCCACCTCCCGCTCGACTGCGCCCAGCCACGGGAGGCCGAGGTCGCCTTCGCGCTGCTCGAGGCCGTCGAGCGGCGGGCCCGCCGGGCGGAGGTGCCGGTCGACGCCCGGGTCGAGCGGGGGCGCTCGGTCCGCCACGCCCTGCGCGCGGTCGCCGAGCACGAGCGGTTCGAGCGCATGGTCGTGGCCGCGGCCGGCGACGGAAGCGACGGGTTCTCCGCCGCGGACGTCGCCTGGCTGCTCGACCAGGTGCCGGAGGAGGTGCTCGTCGTGCGCCCGGCGCGGGCGCCGGGCGCCGGCGACGGGTCGGACGCGGGCGAGGAGGCCGCCTGAGAACCGCGTTCCCGTGCCGCGAGTGGACACGGCCCCGGCGCCGAGCTCAGCGCTCGGCCCGCTCCGAGCCGGCTCACCGCTCGGCCGGATCCGGCGCCCCCCAGCCCCCGCCGCCCGGGGTGCGGATCTCCAGCACGTCGCCCGCCGCGAGCGCCTGGCTCGCCTTCGGCGGCAGCGGCGCCCCGTTCAGCGCGTTCGCTCCCGCCCGGCCCGGCCCGCCGCCGGCGGCGCCCGCGGGCCGGTGGCGCCGGCGGTCGGTGAGCAGCGAGAGCGCGACCGGCTCGAGCACGCGGATCGACCGCGACGATGCCGTCGCCGCCGCGGTGCGCGCCCGCGCCGCCGCTGCCGTCGGCGAGCTCGTACGCGCTCGACCCGCAGCGGGATACTCGAGCTCGAGCGCCTCGACCGGCGTGTTGAGCGTGTTGGTCATCCCGACGTGCACGCCGGAGGGCCCCGGCCCGCGGGCGCTCGCGCCCTGGCCGCCGCCGATCGTCTCGTAGTAGGTCCACCCCGCGCCGCCGAGCACGACGTTGTTCATCGTGCCCTGGCCCTGCGGCGGGCAGGTCGACCGCCTCGGCCAGCGCGACCAGCACCGTGTCGGCGATGCGCTGGGAGGTCTCGACGTTGCCGGCCACGACGGCGGCCGGGCGCCGGGCGTTCACCAGCGAGGCCGGGTCCGGCGCGCGATCTCGAGCGGCGCGTAGGTCCCGGCGTTCGCCGGCACGTCGGACGGCAGGAGCGACGCGCAGGGCGAAGTAGCAGGCCGACCGGGTGACGGCGAGCGGGCAGTTGACGTTCCCGGCCACCTGTGGCGCGCGTGCCGGTGAAGTCGACCCGCATCGCGTCGCCGGCGATCGTGACCGCGACCGCGAGCGGGATGTCGCGTCGCTCGACCCCGTCGCCCTCGATCTCGCCGGCCGCCCGCCAGGTCGCCGTCCGGCAGCGCGCGCGACCGCCTCGCGCGCGCGTCGCTCGGCGTACGCGGAGCACCTCGGCGCAGCCGGCGCGCAGCACCGTCCTCCGCCCACGCCGGCCGGCGAGCTCGCGCCAGGCGTCGAGCGGCGAGCCGGTTCGCGGCGACCTGCGCCAGCAGGTCGCCGCGGCGCAGCTCGCGGCGTGCGGACGTTCGCCAGCATGAGGTCGAGCAGGTCCTCGCCCACGAATCCGCGCGCGTCGGCGAGCCGGATCGGCGGGATGACGAGCCCCTCCTGGTAGATCTCGCGGGAGTCCGCGGGCATCGACCCGGGGCGCATGCCGCCGACGTCGGAGTGGTGGGCGCGCGTGACCGCGTAGGCCAGCCGCGCGCGATCCCCCTCGACCGGCGAGACGAGGGTGAGGTCGGGCAGGTGCGTGCCGCCGGTGTAGGGGTCGTTGAGCACGAAGACGTCGCCGGGCGCCGGGTCGCGGGCCATCACGGCCGCCACCGCCTCGGGCATCGCGCCGAGGTGGACGGGGATGTGCTCGGCCTGGGCGACGAGGCGTCCCTCGCCGTCGAACAGCGCCGCCGAGCAGTCGCGGCGCTCCTTGATGTTCGACGAGTAGGCGCCGCGGACGAGCAGGGCGCCCATCTCCTCGGCGATGCCCGCGAGCGCCGCGGCGAGCACCGACAGGGTGACGGGGTCGACGCCGGCGCTCATCCGGACCGTTCCATGACGAGCGCGCCGGCCCCGTCGACCCGGGCGACCCAGTCCGGCGCCACCACGCAGGTGGCGTCCGCCAGCTCGACGACGCAGGGGCCGGCGAGCCGCGCGCCCTCGGCCAAGCCCTCGCCGCGGCGGACGTCGACCTCGCTCCACTCGCCGTCGAAGCACGCCGCGCGCCGCGCCGGCGCCGCCGGCCCCGCGCCGGGGCCGCCCGTCGTCGGCGGCGCGAGGGCCGGGACCGTCGCCACCGCCCGCAGCGCGACGATCTCCACCGGCTCGTCGGGCATCCGGTAGCCGTAGCGCTCGCTCGTGCGCCGCGTGGAAGCGCTCGGCCAGCTCGGCGGGGCCGGCGCCGCCCGCGTCGACGGTGAGCTCGAACGCCTGGCCGGCGGTAGCGCAGGTCCGCGGCGCGCGCCAGCGCCGCGCCGTCCAGTCCCCCGGCCACGCGCGCCTCCAGCGCGGCGAAGGCGGCCTCGACCGTCGTCGCGTCGGCGTCGGCCGCGGTCGCCAGGAACGCCGTCGACGCGTCGCGGCGCAGGTCGGAGATCGCCAGCCCGAGCGCGCTCAGCACCCCCGCCGCCCGCGGGACGAGGACGGTGGCGATGCCGACCTCCTCGGCGAGCGCGCAGGCGTGCATGCCACCCGCGCCGCCGAAGGCGACGAGCGCGAAGTCGCGCGGGTCGAGGCCCCGCTCGACGGAGATCACGCGGAGCGCCCGGACCATCTCGGCGTTGGCGACGCGCACGACGCCGAGCGCCGTCTCGACGGGGTCGAGGCCGAGCCGCTCGCCGACCCGCGCGAGCGCGGCCTCGGCCGCCGACCGCTCGAGCCGCACGCCGCCGCCGAGCACCGCGCCGTCGGCGAGGCGGCCGAGGACGAGGTTCGCGTCGGTGACGGTCGGCTCGGTGCCGCCGCACCCGTACGCCGCCGGCCCGGGATCGGCGCCGGCCGAGCGCGGCCCGACCCGCAGCGCGCCGCCCGCGTCGGCCCACGCCACGGACCCGCCTCCGGCGCTCACGGTGTGGACGTCGACCATCGGCAGCCGGATCGGGACGCCGGCCACCACCGACCCGGTCGTCGTCGCGGCGCGCCCCGCGCGGATCGGCGCGACGTCCGTGCTCGTCCCGCCCATGTCGAGGCTCAGCACGTCGCGCCGGCCGCTCGCCGCGGCGACGTGCGCGGCGCCGACCACGCCGCCCGCCGGGCCGGAGAGCACGCTGCCGACGGCCCGGCGCCGCCGCGTCGTCGAGGTCGGTGACGCCGCCCGAGGAACGCATCACGAGCGGACGGGGCAGCCCGGCGTCGGCGGCCCGGCCGGCGAGGCGCCGCAGGTAGGAGGAGATTCGCGGCGCCAGGTACGCGTCCGCCGCCGTCGTCGCGGCCCGCTCGTACTCGCGGAACTCGGGCAGGACCTCGCTGGAGAGCGACACGTGCGCGTCGGGCAGGGCGGCGCGGAGGGCCGCGCCGACCCGCGCCTCGTGCTCCGGGAAGCGGAAGGCGAAGAGCAGGCAGACCGCGACCGCCTCGACCTCCGCCGCGCGCACCGCCTCGACGACCGCGGAGAGCGACGCCTCGTCGAGCGGGACGAGGACCCCGTCGGGACCGCAGCGCTCCCGCACGGTGAACCGCCGCTCGCGCGGCACGAGCGCCGCCGGCCGGTCGGCGGTGAGGTCGTAGAGCGACGGGCGATCCTGCCGCCCGATCTCGAGCAGGTCCCGAAAGCCCTCGGTGGTGACGAGCGCGGTGCGCGCGCCCCGGCGCTCGAGGAGCGCGTTGGTGGCGACGGTCATCCCGTGCGCGAACGCGGCGACCTGCCGGGGATCGATCCCGCCGGCCGCGACCGCGGCGAGCACGCCGGCCGACTGGTCGGCCGGCGTCGAGGGCACCTTCGCCGTCCGCACGCCCTCCGGCGACACCGCGACGAGGTCGGTGAACGTGCCGCCGACGTCGACGCCGAGGCGCATCCCGCCGGCGCTCATCCGCCGCGCGCCGGCTCCGGCGTCATGAGGGCGACCGGGAGCCCGAGCCCGGCGTCGCGCTGCACGGTCGCGATCCGCCGGCCGGGCTGCACGGCGTCGCGCGGCGGCCCGAGCCGCGGCCCGAGCAGGAAGGCCGCGCGCTCGAGGTCGGCGACGACGAAGGTGAGGCCCCAGAAGCTCGCCGGGCCGGCCGGGACGTCGGGCGCCTGGACGGCCTCGAGGATCGCGGGGCCGAGGCGGACGAAGCCCTGGCGCAGCGGGCGGGACTCGCCGCCCGCCTCGCGGATCCGGCGGAACGGGGCGCCGGCCGCCGCCAGCGCCGCGCCCGTCCGCTCGAGGTCCGGCGTGAGGACGACGACGTGGTCCACCCCGACGCAGGTGTTGGGATGCTCGGCGCCGAGCGTCCCGGCCCCCTCCGAGGCCCGCGTGGCGAGCCCGTCGAGGTCGGTGGCCGCGAGGTCGCGCAGCACCCATCCCACGATGCCCCCGCCGGCCGTCCCCGGGATGATCCGCACGCGCACCCGGCCGGCGCGCATCACGTCCCGCTCCACCGCGAACCCCGCCGCGCCCCAGCGGACCACGTCGCCGGCGACGACGATCTCCTCGAGGCTCGGGCGCCGCTCCGCCGGCTCCGAGGCGTCCATCGTCCGCGGTCCGCTACGCGATGGCCGGGGCGTCGGGGAGCCGCTGCAGCGCGGCCTCCATCTCGGCCTCGGAGAACTCCGGGTCCTCGAGCCGCCCGGCGAGGTAGGCGTCGTAGGCGGAGAGGTCGAAGTGGCCGTGGCCGCAGAGCCCGAAGAGGATGACCCGGGCCTCGCCGGCCGCCTTCGCCGCCTCGGCCTCCTCCATCACCGCCCGGATCGCGTGCGCCGGCTCGGGCGCCGGGATGATGCCCTCGGTCCGCGCGAAGCGGACCGCGGCCTCGAAGGTGTCGTTCTGCTTGTAGGCGCGCGCCTCGACGAGGCCGGCCTTCACGAGCCCGCAGACCATCGGCGCGTCCCCGTGGTAGCGCAGACCCCCGGCATGGACCGGCGGGGGGACGAAGTCGTGGCCGAGCGTGTACATCGGCATCAGCGGCGTGAGGCCCACCGTGTCGCCGAAGTCGTAGCGGTAGGCGCCGCGGGTCAGCGTCGGGCACGCGGCCGGCTCGGCGGCGACGAACCGGGTCCGGGCCTCGCCGCCGATCACCCGCCGCACGAACGGGAAGGCGAGCCCGGCGAAGTTCGACCCGCCGCCGACGCAGGCCACCACGACGTCGGGCTCGTCGCCCGCCATCGCCATCTGCGCCATCGCCTCCTGGCCGATCACCGTCTGGTGGAGCAGCACGTGGTTCAGCACCGACCCGAGCGCGTAGTTCGCGTCCGGGTCCTGCGCCGCGACCTCGACGGCCTCGGAGATCGCGATCCCCAGCGAGCCGGTGGGATGGGAGGCCTGGGAGCGTCCGGCCTCGGTCACGTCGCTCGGGGAGCGGTGGACCGAGGCGCCCCACGTCTCCATCATCGAGCGCCGGTAGGGCTTCTGGTCGTAGCTCGAACCGACCATCCACACCTCGCACTCGAGGTCGTAGAGCGAGCACGCGAAGGCCAGCGAGGAGCCCCACTGCCCCGCCCCGGTCTCGGTCGTGAGCTTGCGGATGCCGGCCCGGGCGTTCTCGTAGGCCTGGGGGACGGCGGTGTTCGGCTTGTGCGAGCCGGCCGGCGAGCCGCCCTCGTACTTGTAGTAGATGCGCGCGGGCGTATCGAGCGCCCGCTCGAGGCGGCGCGCCCGGTGGAGCGGCGTCGGGCGCCAGAGCTTGTAGGCCTCGCGAACCTCCTCGGGGATCTCGATCTCCCGCTCGCCGGAGACCTCCTGGGCGATCAGGCCCATCGGGAAGATCGGCGTGAGGTCGTCGGGACCGGCCGGCTGCCCGGTGCCGGGATTGAGCGGCGGGAGCGGCTCGCCGGGCAGGTCGGGGAGCAGGTTCACCCAGTGGGTCGGGATGTCCCGCTCGGTGAGGAGGTACTTCGTGGACTCGTCGCTCATCTCGCTCCCTGATCTCGTGGCCGGCCGGGCGATGCTACTGCGCCGCGGCGCGGGCCTGCGACCGGCGCTCGCGCCGGGGCGCCGGAGGTAGGATCGGCGTGGCGGCGCCGCCGCCCTTCCCTGCGATGCGCCGCCTGATCGCGATCCTGCTGCTCGGCGCGGCCGCCCTGGCCGTCGCCACCCCGGCCCCCGCCGCGCCTCGGCACGTGCCGCCGGGGTTCGTGGGGATGAACATCGGCCGCGATGCGGGGGACCTGCCGACGTGGAGCGACGGCGAGCTCGGGCTGATGGCGCGCTCGGGCGTCGAGACGCTGCGCGCGGTCGTCTCCTGGTCGGCGGCGGAGCCGCGCCGCGGGGAGGTGGACCTGACCCGGGTCGACGCGCTCGTGCTCGCGGCGGCGCGCCACGGCATCGCGCTGCTGCCCACCGTCCTCAGCGCACCGGCCTGGGCGGCGGCTGCCCGGCCGCGGCGGCACGCGCGAGCGGAGCGTGAACGGCGTCGTCGTGCGCCAGAACGATCTCCAGGTCCCACGCGACCCTCAGGACTACGCGCGCTTCCTCGCGCGGCTGGCCGCCCGGTACGGCTCGCGCGGCACGCTGTGGCGCGCCCATCCGGAGGTGCCGCGGCGGCCGATCCGCGATTGGCAGGTGTGGAACGAGCCCGATCTGCAGCAGTACTGGACCCCCGGCTTCGCGCCGAGCTACGTGCGCCTGCTCCGCGCGGCCCGGCCGGCGCTGCGAGCGGCCGACCCGCGCGCCCGCGTGGTGCTCGCGGGCCTGGCGACGAACATCATCGGCGGGATCGTGCGGACGACGTGGCGCTCGCTGCTGGAGGTCTACGACGCCGGCGGTCGGGGCTCGTTCGACGCGGTCTCGGTCCATCCCTACGCCGACTCGGTGGAGAACCTCGTGCTCGATCCTCCGCATGACGCGCGAGGTCATGCGCCGGGCCGGCGACGCGCGGGTGCCGCTCGCGGTGACCGAGTTCGGGTGGACCTTCGGCCGGCGACGCGCGCGGAGCGCCGCCAGGCGGCGCTGCTCACGGCCGCCTACCGGCGCCTGGCCGCCCTGCGCCGGTCACTGCGCATCGCCTCGGCCGACTGGTACATGTGGTCCTCGCCGGACATCGGGGCCCAATCCCTTCCAGTACGCGGGCCTGCGCCGCCAGACGGCCGCCGGAACCACGTCGAAGCCGGCGCTGCGCGGCGCTGCGCCGCGTCGCCCTCGATCTCGAGGGGTGCCGGCGAAAGGTCCGCGCCGACCGGTGCGCCCCGCGATGAGGCCCGGCGCTCGCGCCTGGGGCCGCTGCTCGCCGCCGCGCTCGCGCTCGGCCCGACCCCGGAGGCCGTCGCCGCCGCGCTCGCCGTCCCTGGTTCTTCGGGACGGAGGTCGACGCCCGGACCCTGGCCAACCCCCGGTCGTCGCCGTCGGCGGAGCTACGCCCTGATGCGCGCGAGCGGCGTCGGAACCGTTCGGATCCGGGTGAGCTGGCGCCTGCAGCAGCCCGGGCCGCCCGGCGGCCCGCTGCCGCGGGGTGGGAGCGCGTGGGATCGGTGCCCACCAGCTTCACCGCGACGGACTACGCGATGCTCGCCGCCGGCCGGTTCGGCTGCGCGTCATCGCGGTGGTGAACGACGCGCCGGCGTGGGCGCGCCGCGGTCGCGAGGAGCGCGCGCCACCCCGCGCCGCGGGACGGTTCGCCGCGTTCGTCGCCGCGCTGGCTCGTCGCTACCGCCCCGCCTCCGCGTTCTGGACGCGCCTCGGCGTGCCGGCCGCGCCCGGGCCCGGGTCGACGGCTGGGAGGTGTGGACCGAGCCGAACCTGCTGCGCGGCTGGGTGGTCCACCCGCTGCTGCCCTACGACGGGCGCACCGTGGAGGGGGCGTACGCGCGCCTGCTCGCGGCCACCCACGGCGCGGTGCGGGCCGCCGACCCCCGCGCGCGGGTCCTGGTCGGCGCGCTGGCCGCCCGGAGCTGGGCGGCGCTCGACCGCCTCTACCGGCTCGGCGGGCGCGGGACCTTCGACGGCGGTGGCGCTGGAGGTCTACCGCGACACGGTGGGCGAGGTGCTCGCCGACATCGCGCGCGTGCGCCGGACGATGCGGCGCCACGGTGACGGCCGCGTCGCCGATCGTCGTCTCGCAGATGGGCTGGAGCTCGGCGGCCGGACTCACGCTCGCGGGAGACGAGCTCGTGCTCGACCGCGACGAGCGCGGCCAGGCGCGACAGGCGGCGGCGGCGCTCCCCGCGCTGGCGGCGGCGCGGCGGCGTCTGGGCGTCGAGCGGGTGGTGTGGGCCTCGTGGATGACGGCGCCGACCGCAGCCTGGAGGACGGCTTCGACTACGTCGGCCTGCGCCGGCTCGACGACTTCGGAGTCGTCTCCAAGCCCGCCCTGGGCGCGTTCGCGCGGGCGGCGCTGCGGCTGACCCGTCGCCGCTGACCGGGTCACGCGCGCGGCGCGGGCCGCAGCGCGCGGTCGAGGAGCTCGATCGGATGGAGGATCGGCAGCGGGCGCCCGAGCGCCTCGAGGTGGGCGGCGATCTGCACCGCACAGCCCGGATTGGCCGCCGCGATCGCCTCGGCGCCGGCGGCGAGGAGGTTGCGCGCCTTGCGCCGCCCGAGGTCGCGAGCGGCGTCGGGCTCCAGCAGGTTGTGGACCCCCGCCGACCCGCAGCAGACCTCCCACTCCGCGGGCTCCACGACCTCCAGGCCGGGGATCGCCGCGAGCAGCGCCCGCGGCTCGGCGCGGATGCCCTGGGCGTGGGCGAGGTGGCACGCGTCGTGGTAGGCGACCCGCAGCCGCACCGGGCCGCGCGCCGCGACGGGCCCCGCCGCGGCGAGGAACTCGTGGACGTCGCGCACGCGGGCGGAGAAGTCGGCCGCACGCTCCGCCCACGCGGGCTCGTCGGCCAGCAGGTGCGCGTACTCCTTCATGCCGGAGCCGCATCCGGCGGCGTTCGTGATGACGGTCTCGCAGTCCGCGAAGGCGTCGATCGTCGCCTTCGCCAGCGCCCGCGCCGCCGGCTCCTCGCCGCTGTGGAGCTGCAGCGAGCCGCAGCAGCGCGGCGCGCGCGGGGCGACCACGTCGAATCCCTCCGCGGCGAGCACCCGCACGGTCGCGGCGTTGACCTCGCCGAAGAACGCCCGCTGGACGCAGCCCTGGAGGAAGCCCACGCGTCCGCGGGCGGGCCCCGCGCGCGGACGTGCCCGCCGGCAGGAGATGGAGGGCGGCGCGGGCCGGTACTGCGGGCGTGAGGGCGAGCAGCGCGCGGAGGCGCGGCGCGCGGCCGAGCAGCCCGCCACGGCGCGCGGTCGCCGCGCGCGCCAGGCCGAGCCGGTGGCCGAGCGCGGCGAGCGGGACGAGCGGGCGCAGGCGGCCGGGGTGCGGGAAGGTCGAGAACAGCCCGCGCCGGAAGGCGCGGTCCAGCGGGCCCCGGCGGTGGCCGCGCTCCACCTGCGCGCGGGTCTCCTGCAGGAGGAGGTCGTAGCGGACGCCGGAGGGGCACGCGCTCACGCACGCCATGCAGCCGAGGCAGCGGTCGAAGTGGGTGACCATCTCGGCCGAGAGCTCCGCCTGCTCGTGGCCGAGGTCCATGAGCGCGATGCGGCCGCGCGGCGAGTCCGGCTCCTCCCCCCACAGGACGTACGTCGGGCAGGTCGGGAGGCAGAACCCGCAGTGGACGCAGTCCTCGATGAGCGCCGGGTCGGGCGGCCGGTGGCGATCCCAGGCGGTCCCGGGCGGCGCGGCGGCCATCAGATCCCGCCCGCGAACACGCCGGGGTTGCAGGCGCGCGCGGGGTCGAAGCGAGCCTTCACGCGGCGCATGAGCTCGAGCGCCGGCCCGTCGGCCACCCCCCAGACGTCGACGGCCGCCCGGACCGCCCGCGGGGCGTCCTGCACGACGACGCGCAGCGGCGCGAGCCGGGCGCGCAGCTCGGCCGGCGCGGCGACCATCGTGTCCGCGCCGGCGGCGGGGAACCGGATCCAGGTGAGGCCCACGGCGGCACGCCCGACGGCGTCGCTCGCGCCGGCCGCCTCGGCGGCCGCGAGCACGTCCGCGAGCCGGGCCGGCTCCCCCGACACCCGCGCCGTCATGCCGCCGGCCGCGGCCCGCTGGCCGGCGCGCTGCGCGGCCCACAGCGGCTCGTCGTCGGCGACCGGCGGGCCGACCTCCAGCCCGGCGTCGCGAAGCAGCCGGGCGGCCCGGGCGGCGAGCCGCTCGGCGGCCGCGCCCCCGGCCCGGGCGAGCACCGCCCCGTCCGCCGGGCTCCAGCGGACGTCGAGCGCCTCGAGCTCCAGCGGCGCCGCCCCGAGCCGGGCGGCGCCACGGGCGAGCACCGCCGGGTCGGCGCTCCGCGCCACGACCGTCGCCGTGCCGCACCGGGCGGGGATGGAGCCGCACCACGACCTCGACGAGCGTGCCGAGCGTGCCGAGCGACCCGGCGTACAGCTTCGCCAGGTCGTAGCCGGCGACGTTCTTGATCACCCGGCTGCCCGTCGTGGCCAGGGTCCCGTCGGGCAGCGCGACCGTGGCGCCGAGGACGAGGTCGCGCGCCGCGCCGTGGCGATGGCGCCACGGGCCCGAGTCCCCGCTCGCGACCACGCCCTCCGATCGTCGCCGCCGCCTCGCCGTCGGGCGGGTCGAGCGGCAGCGCCTGCCCGTGCGCCGCGAACGCCGCCTGCGCGCGGGCGAGCGGCAGGCCGGCGCCGAGCACGGCGGTGAGGTCCCCGGGGTCGTAGGCGACGATCGCGTCCAGCGCGGCGGTGGAGAGCTCGACGTCGGGCTCCGGCGCGACCGCGCCCCAGCCGCGCTTGGTGCCGCCGCCCACGGGACGCACGCGGCGCCCGTCGCGCGCCGCCGCGGCGAGGACGGACGCGGCCTCGGCCCCGTCCGCCGGCCGCTCGACGCGCATCAGAACCGCTCCGCCACGCCGGCGCGCTCGAGCGGATGCTCCCGGTAGGGGCCCGGCACCTCGCCGCACAGCCGCGGGGTCGGCATGAGCTTGCCGGGGTTCGCGAGCCCGTCGGGATCGAAGGCACAGCGCAGGCGCTGGAACGCCTCGAGGTCGGCCGCCGCGAACATCTTCGGCATGTGCCGCTTCTTGTCGACGCCGACGCCGTGCTCACCGGTGATCGAGCCGCCGTGCTCGAGGCACGCGTCGAGGATGGCCGAGGCCAGCACCTCGGCCCGCTCCGCCTCCCCCGCACGGCCGCCGTCGTAGCAGACGAGCGGGTGGAGGTTGCCGTCGCCGGCGTGGAAGACGTTGGCCACGCGGAGCCCGTACTCGTCGCTCAGCGCGGCGATCCGGTCGAGCACCTCGGAGAGGCGGGTGCGGGGCACGACCCCGTCCTGCACGTAGTAGTGCGGGCTGATTCGGCCCATGGCCGGGAAGGCGCCCTTGCGCACCTTCCACAGCAGCTCGCGCTCGCGCGCGTCGGCGGCCACCCGGACGCCCGTGCAGCCGTGGGCGTCGCAGAGCGCGCGGACCTGCCCCAGCCGCTCGGCGCACTCCTCGCCCGTCCCGTCGAGCTCGACGAGCAGCGCCGCGCCGGCGTCGAGCGGATAGCCGGCGCCGACCATCGGCTCCGCGGCGGCGATCGCGAAGGCGTCCATGAGCTCGATCGCGCCGGGCACGACACCGGCGGCCACGATCGCCGAGACGGCCTCGGCCGCGGCGCGGGTGGAGGGGAAGAACGCGGCGACGGTCTCCACCGCCTCGGGCGCGGGGACCACGCGCAGCGTCAGGCGCGTCGCCACGCCGAGGGTGCCCTCGGACCCGACGAACGCGCCGAGCAGGTCGTAGCCCGGCATGTCGGGGTAGGGGCCGCCGAGCTCCGCGACGGTCCCGTCCGGCAGCACGACCTCCGCCGCGGCGACGTAGTTCGTCGTGAACCCGTACTTGAAGCAGTGGGCGCCGCCCGAGTTCTCCGCGACGTTGCCGCCGATCGAGCAGACCACCTGGCTCGAGGGGTCCGGCGGGTAGAAGAGGTGCGGCGCGACGGCGCGGGAGACCGCGAGGTTGGTGACGCCCGGCTCGACGACGACCCGGCGGTTGTCGAGGTCGACCTCGAGGATCCGCCGCAGGCGGGAGAGCACGAGCAGGACGCCGGTCGCGACCGGGAGCGCGCCCCCCGACAGCCCGCTGCCCGCGCCCCGCGCGACCCACGGCACGCCGAGCGCGTGGCACAGGCGGACGACGGCGACGACCTCCGCGGCCGAGCCGGGGAGCACCGCGGCCGCCGGCGCGACGCGATAGCGCAGCAGCCCGTCGGACTCGTAGGCGCGCAGGTCGTGCGGATGGGCGACGACGTGCTCGGCGCCCGCGATCTCCCGCAGGCCGGAGACGAGGTCGCGCTGCGCGGCGGCGGCGGGCACGCGGCACACCGTACGCGACCGGCGGGAGCGGACCCGCTCAGCGCGCGCCGCGGCGCGCCGGTCCGCTCCGCAGGTCCACCCGCACCGGCTGGCCGGAGCGGATCCAGTAGCTGAGGTCCTCCGACGCCCCGGCGTCGTACTTCGCGAGCAGGAGCGCCCGCGCGCGCTCGACCTCCGCCCCGGGATCGAGCACGACGGCGTCGCCGCGGAGCGCGACCTCCCCGATCCGCACCGAGACGGCCGGCTCGCGCAGCACGTCGCGCACCCAGTCGGCCAGCGGCCCGGGCGCGGCCAGCGCGTAGAGGCGCCGGCCGCGGAGCCCGAACGGCAGCTCCACGATCCGCAGGCGCCCGGTCTCGCGATCGGTCGTGGTCAGGTGGCAGGCCGGCGCCTCACGCAGCCCGCCCTCCCCGCCGGCGCTCAGGGCGTCGTCACGTCGGCCGGCCCGGCGGCGGTGCTGCGTGCGTCCGGTGAGGTCCCAGGACCGCACGTAATAGCGATAGTCGGTGCCCGGGGCAACCGTCGCGTCGGTGTAGCTCGTCGCCGTTCCCTGCCACGAGATGAGCCGCCCGGTCTGGCCGCCTCCGTCCCGGTAGACGAGGTACCCGAAGGCCAGCGGATCGGGACTCGCCGTCCAGTCCACCCGACGGAGGTCGGACCGATCGCGGCCGCCGCCGGAGCCGAGGGCGGCCCGAGCGGCGCCTTCGGCGTCGTCACCGCGAGCGGCGCGCCGGCCACGCTCTGGCGGCCGAGGAGGTCCCAGGTCTTCACCGTGTAGGTGTAGGCCGTGTTCGCCGCGACGGTCGTGTCGGTGAAGCTCGTCACCCCGCCCTGCCAGGACACGAGCCGGTTCGTCTGCCCGCCGCCGTCGCGGTAGACGAGGTAGCCGGCCGCCAGCGGATCGGGGCTCGGCGCCCAGGACAGGCCCGACCGAGTTCCAGGCCACCGTCCCGCTCGCCGGCGGGCCCAGGCGGGTCCAGCGGCACGGCCGGGCTCGACACCGTGGCCGGCGGCCCGAGCCCGCCGTTGGAGTAGGACGCCTTGACGGTGTAGGTGTACGCGACCCCGCGCGAGGCGGTCGTGTCCACGAACCCGGCGGTCTTGCCCTGCCACGAGACGAGCTGGTTCGTCTGCCCGCCGCCGGTCCGGTAGACCATGTAGCCGTCGAAGGCCATCTCGCGGTTGAGGTTCCAGCCGAGCGACACGCCGTTCGACACCCGCGTCGCGGTGAGCCCGGTGGGCGCCGACGGATCGCTCGGGTAGAGCGCGACCGTCTTCGTGTCGCTCAGCCCGCCGGGGTCGGTCACCGTCAGCTGGAGCTCGAGGTGCGCGGCGTACTCGTGGTCGATGGTCGGGAACGTCCCGCCCCGCGTGCCGGTGAAGGTCTGCAGGAAGTGGGTGTGGCACAGGGTCGGGTCGATCGGCGAGCAGTGGCGCAGGATGAGCGACCACGTGAAGGCGGAGTCCGGCAGGTTGGCCGTCTCGGCGTCGACGGCGCTGCCGGAGAAGGAGATCTGGTCGCCCACGAGCCAGCGCAGCGACGCCGCCGGACTGTCGATCGTCGCGACCGGCGCGGTGTTGCCGACCTGGATCTCCTGCTGCGCCGTCCCCGTGGCGCCGAGCTGGTCGGTGACGCGCAGGCGCACGGTGTAGGTCCCGGCGCTCGGGTAGGTCCGCGACGGGGTCGCGGAGGTCGAGTCGCCGTAGGTCCCGTCGCCGTCCAGGTCCCACGAGTAGGTCAGCACGTCGGCGGGGTCCGGGTCGCGTCGACCCGCGGCCGTCGAAGTTGACCGTCATCCCGGGCGGCCCGGTGGTCCGATCCGACTGGATCACCGCGGTCGGCGGCTGGTTCCCCGAGGTGTACCGCGCCCGATGGATCTTCCCGTCGACGATGTCGGCCCACCACAGGTCGCCGCCCGGACCGGTCACGAGCTTGACCGGGAACACGCTGCCGGCGAACCGCGCGAGGTTGTTGGGATCGGGCAGGCCGTTGGCGCCCTTCCGCATCACCCAGATGCACTGGCGCGTGTAGTCCGCCCAGAAGAGCCCGCCGTCGTAGGAGGACGGATAGGGCCCGCCGGCGCTCGGCGCGAACGCCACGCCGGAGATCGACTGGCCGCCGCCCTGGCACTGGTCGCCGGGGACCACGCGGTTGTACACGTACTGCGCGTAGTACGGCTTCACGTCGGTCCCGGCGGCGTACAGGCTGTCGCACAGCCCGGGATGGAGCGGCTGCCACGTCGTCTGCGGCTCGTTGCCCTCCCAGCACGGCCAGCCGAAGTTCGGCGCCGTGGCGCCGGTCGGGTTCTGGATCCGGTTGATCTCGTCCGCCGTGTCCCAGCCGACGTCGCCGCTGAAGATCTCGCTCGTGCCCGGCCGGAAGGTGAAGCGGAAGGGGTTGCGCAGGCCGTAGGCGACGATCCGCTTCGCGTTCGCGTCGGCGCCGGGGGTGGTGAAGAAGGGGTTGCCGGCGACCGCGGCGCCGGTGTCGGGATCCACCCGGATGATCGAGCCGTCCAGGCTCGTGGGGTCTCCGAGCGTGCGCACGTCCTGCGAGCGGAAGGCGCCGCCCTCGGCGCTCGGCAGGCTCATCGGCCCGCCCACGCCGCCCGGCGGGTCGCCGCACGGGTTGACCTGCGGGGACCCGAACTGGCCGTAGTCGGCCGGCCGGTTGTAGCTCGCCCCCTCGCCGCCGCTGGCGTAGAGCATCCCGTCGGGGCCGAACTGGAGGTCGCCGATCGAGTGGCTCGGGAACTGCTGGCACCAGTCGTTGATCAGCACCTGCTCGCCCGTCGACTGGTTGCCCGAGAGCGTGAGGCGCGCCAGGCGGCCGCTCACCACGCAGCCGTTGTCGTTCGCCCCGGGCGGGTCCGGGCAGCCGTCGTCGTCGCTGTTCGGGCTGCCCCAGGTCGGCGCGGAGCCACCGACCGGCGCGTCGTAGGTGTAGAGCACGTAGAGGTAGGGGCGGGTCGGGAACTGCGGATCCAGCGCCATGCCGAGCAGCCCGCGGTCCCCGAAGCTGTGCGTCGCCGTCCGCAGGTCGGCGACGACGTCCGGCGTCGTGTCGCTGGCCGAGTCGAAGACCTTCACGACGCCGCGCTTCTCGGCGACGAAGACGCGGCCGTCGGGCGCGAAGGCGAAGTTCACCGGCTGGTTGAGCCCCGAGAAGACCGCCACGTCCTGGAAGCCCGAGGGGAGCACGGAGGCCCCGGCGCCGGGCGCGCCGACCGCGGCCACGAGGAGCGTCGCGGCGAGCACGGCGAGATGGCGGAGTGGGCGGGTCGAGAGCATGCGGACGCGGGCCGCGCGGCGCTCAGGGCCCACGGAACCCGAACCTACCGGTGCCCCGGCATTCCTCCCACGCCCTCATACCGGCCCCATACGTCCGCCGGCGCCGGCGCCGAGTCGCGGCGCTCGAGGCCCCCGCCCGGCCGGCCGCATCAGGCCTCGACGAGGCCCTTGACGCCGAGGTAGGTGAAGTAGACGCCGACCAGCAGCGTGATCACCGCGAGCACGGCCGGCGCCCACGCGAAGATGCGATCGCGCAGGCGGCCGAGGGCCGGCTCGATGCGCTCGCCGGCGACGACCCGCGCGACGAGGATCGCGACGAGCGGCGCGATGTAGCAGAGGTTGAAGACCACCATGAGCGTCGCCGACACCGCCGTGCCCGGGTCCTCCTTGACGATCGCCGCGATCACCGCGAAGTACGGGAAGGCGGTCGGCAGGTCCACCGCCGTCATGCCCGCGCCGAGCGCGAGCATCGAGCCGGGGTGCAGGGCCTTCTCCGGGATCTCGCGCTGGGTGACCCGGTGCCGGTGGCGCCACCCGATCCCGGCGACCACGAACGCTCCCAGGCCGATGACCAGCCCGATGACGGCGTTCAGCGTGTCGGAGAGGCCCTCGGTCGCGGTGCGCAGGAGGAAGGCCGGCCCGAAGAGCAGCAGCAGACCGCCCCCGAGGTAGAGCAGGAAGATCCCGGTGATGTACCCGGCGAGCCGCCACGCGGGGCGCTCGGTGGTGGCGATGAAGATCCCCACCGCGATCGTGATGGGGTTCAGCGAGTCGGCGAGTCCGAGGCCGACGACCAGCGGGAGCAGATGGCTCATGCCAGGGGCCGGCCGGCCGTCACAGCGACTTCTTCAGCAGGCCGAAGATCCCGCGCACGACCTCGCGCTGCATCGCCTTGCCCTGGCGGCTGCCGAGGAACGAGCCGATCGCCTCCGCCCCGCCGCCCAGCGCGGAGGCGGCCTCCTTCGCCTCATCCGTGGAGCCCTTCGCCTCGCCCTCGGCCCCGGCGGGCTGCCCGGCCTCGCCGCCGTCCGCCGCCCGGCGCCGCGCCGGCCGGCGCCGCCAGCCGCCCGGCGAGCATCTCGCGCGCGCTCTGGGCGTCGACCCGCTCGCCGTAGGTCGCCCACAGCGGCGAGGCCTTCGCCGCGCCCTCGACGTCGTCGGCCGGCCCCATGCGGGAGGCGGGGGCGACGATGCGCGTGTGCACGACCGGCGTGGGCACGCCCGACTCGGAGAGGATGGTGACCGCGGCCTCGCCGATGCCCATGCCCGTGAGGAGCGCGCCGAGGTCGTAGAACTCCGAGGCGGGGAAGGTCTTGACCGTCGCGCGCAGCGCCTTCTCGTCGTCGGGCGTGAAGGCCCGCAGCGCGTGCTGGACCCGGTTGCCGAGCTGGCCGAGCACGTCGCCCGGGACGTCCTTCGGCGTCTGGGTGACGAAGAACACGCCGACGCCCTTGGAGCGGATGAGCCGCACCGTCTGGGTCACCGACTCGAGGAACGCCTTCGTCGCGTCCGCGAACAGCAGGTGCGCCTCGTCGAAGAAGAACGCGAGCTTCGGCTTGTCGAGGTCGCCGGCCTCGGGGAGCTCCTCGAAGAGCTCGGCCAGCAGCCACATGAGCGCGGTCGAGAAGAGGGCCGGCTTGTCCTGGACGGCCGGCAGCTCGAGGCACGAGATGATCCCCCGGCCGTCCGGCGCGGTGCGCATGAGGTCGGCGATCTTCAGCTGCGGCTCGCCGAAGAACTCGTTGCCGCCGCCGCCCTCCAGCCCGACGAGCGCGCGGAGCAGGACGCCGACGGTCTGCGAGGAGAGCCCGCCGATGCCCTCGAGCTCCGGCCCGCCGGCCTCGGAGTCGAGGAAGGCGAGCAGGGCGCGGAGGTCGGAGAGGTCGAGCAGCGGGAGCGCCTTCTCGTCGGCGTAGTGGAAGACGAGGCCGAGGCTCTGCTCCTGGGTCTCGTTGGCGCCGAGCACCTTGGCCATGAGCTGCGGCCCGAAGTCCGACACCGTGGCGCGCACCGGGACGCCCGGCCCGATCCCGCCGAGCGAGAGGAACTCCACGGGGAACCCGGTCGGCGCGAACGGCACGCCGAGGTCGGCCGCGCGCTTCTCCGCCGGGCCGCCGGCCTGCGCCCGGGCCGGCGAGGCCCGAGACGTCGCCCTTCACGTCGGCGACGAACACCGGGACGCCCGCGGCGGAGAGCTGCTCGGCCATGGCCTGGAGCGTCTTCGTCTTGCCGGTGCCGGTCGCGCCGGCGACGAGCCCGTGGCGGTTGACCATGGCCAGCGGCAGCTTCACCACGCGCCTCCGGCACCACCGCGCCGTCGTGGACGCCGCGGCCGAGGTCGATCGCCGCGCCCTCGGTCGCGTAGGCCTGTGCGATCGTCGCTCCGAACTCCGCCATCCGCGTCGGTCCCCCTCGCTCGACTCCAGGTCGCGGCCGGACGCTAGATGATCGCCCGCGCGCTCGCGCCTCGCGAGGCGGCGCGTGCGATGATCGGCCGCGTGCCACCGCGGACCCGCTACGCGCGCAACGGCGAGGTGAACGTCGCCTACCAGGTCGTCGGCGACGGGCCGATCGACCTGCTGTTCGTGCCGGGCTTCGTCTCGAACCTCGACGCCGCCTGGGCGGTCCCCCAGATCGGTGCGATGTTCCGCTCGCTCGCGCGCTTCTCCCGCCTGATCATCCACGACAAGCGCGGCACGGGACTCTCCGACCCCGTCGTCGGGGTGGCCACGCTCGAGCAGCGGATGGAGGACATCCACGCGGTGCTCGACGCGGTGGGCTCGGAGCGGGCCGCGCTGTTCGGGATCTCCGAGGGCGGGCCGGCGAGCCTGCTGTTCGCGGCGACCTATCCGCAGCGGACGGCGGCGCTGGTGATCTACGGCTCGTTCGCGCGCGGGACGCCGGGCGAGGACGAGCAGGATCGCGGGTCGCTCGGCGACGACGCGCTGGGGAAGCTCACCGACATCGTCTCGAACCACTGGGGCGACGGCCGCACCCTCGATCTCTTCACCCCGAGCCTCGCCGCTCGCGGTGAGCGGGAGCGGGAGTCGCGCGCGCTCTTCGAGCGGGCGTCCGCGAGCCCGGCGCTGGCCGCCGCGGTCCTCCAGGCGGTGCGCGAGGTCGACGTCACCGAGGCGCTCGGCGCGGTGCGGGTGCCGACGCTCGTCCTGCACCGCACGGGGGACGTCATCCCGATCGACGGCGGCCGCTACATCGCCGAGCGCGTCGCCGGCGCGCGGATGATCGAGCTGGCCGGCGACGACCATGCGCCGTGGTTCGACGGCGAGCAGATCGTCCGCGAGATCGAGCGCTTCCTCACCGGGACCGGCGAGGCGCCGACCCCCGACCGCCTGCTCGCCACCGTGCTCTTCACCGACATCGTCGACTCGACCCGGATGGCGGGCGAGCTCGGCGACGCGCGCTGGCGGGAGGTCCTCGCCGCGCACGACGCCATCGTGCGCGACCACCTCGGCGCCTACGGCGGTCGCGAGGTCAAGCACACCGGCGACGGGTTCCTCGCCACCTTCGACGGACCGGCCCGGGCCGTCCGCTGCGCCTGCGCGGCGCGCGACGAGGTCGCCGAGCGCACCGACCTCGCGATCCGCGCCGGCCTCCACACCGGCGAGTGCGAGGTCGTGGGCGAGGACGTCGCGGGGATGGCGATCCACATCGGCGCGCGCGTGGCGGCGGAGGCGGGCCCGGGCGAGGTGCTCGTCTCCGGGACCGTGCGCGACCTCGTCGTCGGCTCGGAGATCGCCTTCGAGGACCGCGGCAGCCGCCCGCTGAAGGGCGTGCCGGGGGAGTGGCGGCTGCTGCGCGTGCGCGACAGCGCCGAGGACTCGAAGGTCGGGACGCCGACCGAGCCCGAGCCGGTCGGCGCGCGCGAGCGCGCGTTCCTCGCCACCGCCCGCCGGGCGCCGTGGCTCGCGCAGCTCCCCTACCGGCGCGAGCTGCGCCAGCGGCGGCGCGAGGCGGCGCGCGCGGGCGCGGCCGGCCGGGCCTGAGCGTCGGCCGCCGTCGCCTGGGCCGCGGCGCGGGTGTCAGGCGTCGGACGCCGGTGCGGAGGCGACCCCGGCACGGCGGTCCCACTCCGCCTCGATGTCCTCGAGCGGCACGTCCTTCGTCTCCGGGACGAGGAACAGGCAGAAGAGCCAGGTGAAGACGCCGATCCCCGCGTAGATGAAGAACGTCGCGCTGCGGCCGGCGGCGGCGATCAGCGGGAGGAACGTGAGCGACACGATGAAGTTGAAGGTCCAGTTCGACATCGTGCCGATGCCCGCGGCCTTCGCCCGGACGCGCAGCGGGTAGATCTCGGCGTTGAGCAGCCAGAAGATCGCGCCGAGGCTGATCGCGAAGGAGCCGACGTAGGCCATGAGCGAGATGACCGCCATCGGCCCGATGACGCTCGAGTCGCTCGGCAGCGTGAACGCGATCCCGAGCGAGACGAGCGAGAGCACCATCCCGGCCACGCCGGTGAGCAGCAGCTGGCGGCGGCCGAAGCTCCGCAGCAGCCGGATGGCGAGGATCGTCGCGCCGACGTTGACGATGCCGACGCCGATCGAGGCGAGGATCGCGGAGGCCGAGGAGTCGATGCCGGCGAACTCGACGATCGTCGGGGCGTAGTAGATGACGGTGTTGATGCCGGTGATCTGCTGGAGGACCGCGAGGCCGACGCCGACGAGCAGCGCGGCGCGCATGACCGGCGTGAGCAGATCGCGGTAGGTGCCCTGATCCTGCTGGAGGGTCGCCTCGATCTCGGCGAGCTCGGCGTCCACCGCGTCCTCGTCGGCGCCCCGCAGGCCGCGCAGCGTGGCGCGGGCCTCGCCGCGCTCGCCGATCATCACGAGCCAGCGCGGGCTGCGCGGCATGTAGAGCATCCCGGCGCCGAGCGCGATCGCGGGAATCGCGCCGAGCCCGAGCATCTCGCGCCAGCCCTCGCTCGGCTCGAAGATGAGCCCGACGAGGTAGGCGACGAGGATGCCCACGGTCACCGCGAGCTGGAAGAGCGTCACGAGCTGGCCGCGGACCTCCACGGGCGCGACCTCCGCGATGTAGACCGGGCACGTCGCCGAGGCGAGACCGACGGCGATGCCGAGGAGGACGCGGAAGACGACGAGCACCGTCGCGTCCGGCGACACCGCGCAGCCGATCGAGCCGGCGATGAAGATCACCGAGGCGAAGAGGATCATCCGCCGGCGGCCGTAGCGGTCGGCGAGGGTGCCGGCGATCGGCGCCCCGATGATCGCCCCGAGCGTGACCGCGCTGACCACCGCGCCCTGGCCGAAGTCGCCGAGGTGGAAGTCGTTGCGGATGAAGAGGATCGCCGAGGCGACGATGCCCGTGTCGTAGCCGAACAGCAGGCCGCCGAGCGCCGCGACGATCGCCGTCACGATGACGTTGCGCCGTCCGTGCGACGACTCCTGCGCTCGCAGCTCCTCCTTCCGCGAGGTCATCGCCGCGGACCCTACGGCCTCCGGCGGTCGTCGGGTGAACGCTCAGCCGGCGGTCGTCGCCGGCGCGGCCGCGGTCCGCTCCGGGGGCGCGTCGGGCGCCTCGGCGTGCGCGCCCCGGCGGGCGGCCTCGGCCCGTGCGCGGGCGATGCCGCCGTGCTCGAGCGCGGCGAGCGGCGAGGTGCCCGAGAAGACCTCGCGGCCCCGCCGCCGCAGCACGACCCGCATCGTCCCGCCGAGGTGCTCGAGCGCGCCCGGGCACGTTGCGCCGCTCCGCCGGCAGGGGCACGGGCAGGACGTGGGCGGCGGCGAGCGGCGCGGTGCCCTCGACCTCGACCGCCCAGCGCGGCGAGCGTCCGCGCAGCGACCAGCGCTCGTCGCCGACCTCGGCCCTTACCGGCGAGAGCACCGGGTCGCCGAGGCGCACGAGGTGCTCCCCGGCGCGGACGACGACGGCCGTGACCTCGGTGCGCAGCCCCGGCGCCTCGATGACGCCGCCGGCGAAGGCGACGCAGGCGGTCGGGTCGGAGTCGAAGGCGTGCGCCTGGCCCCACCACCACGCCGGCGGGAAGCCGCCGCGGCCCCAGTTCTTCTCGGCGTAGACCTCGGCGCCGTCGAGGTCCCACGTCTCGCCGCCGAGCGTCGCGGTGCCCTGAGCGTGTCCGCCGAGCAGCCACGGGTGCCAGTACTGGTTGAGCGCCGGGACGGTCTGGAAGACCGACGAGCCGCCCAGCGCGCGCCGCGGCCACGGACGCGGGTCGCGGATGCGGACGTCGAGGCGGGCGTCGGCGCCGAGGTCCACGCGGAGGCGGTCCGCCTCTCCGGCGAAGGCCGTGCCGGCCCGGGCGCCGAGGCGACCCGGGTCGGCCCAGCCGTGGGGGTGCGCGGCGGTGCGCAGGAAGCCGATCGGGTGGGCCGCGAGCCCGAGGGTGGCCCACGGCCCGGCGGGCGAAGCGTTCACCCCGCACAGCGCGATGACGACGCGCCCGCGCGCGACGTCGGTGAATCGCCAGAAGTAGCCCTCCATCGCCACGCCCGGATGGGCGGGCAGCGGATCGCCGAACGGCGGGTCGGCCCCGGTGGCGCGATAGGCGCTCAGCAGCACCCGGCAAGGATGGCGCACGGGCGGGGCGGCGGGGCGCCGGGTGTGGGACCGAGGCGGTTCCCCGTTGCGACCCCCACGCCGCGCCGGTAAGTTGGCACGCGCGCCAACACGCCCCGTCGTGCGGGCGCCCAGGTCGTCCCGCCGTCGTCCCCGCTGCCCAGGAGAGCCATGCGTCCCCGCCTCGCCGCCGCCGTCCCGGCCCTCGCCGCCCTCGCCGGCGCGCTCGCCGTCCCCGCCGCCGCGGGCGCGGCCGTCCCGATCCCGCAGGGCACTCCGCCGACGTCGCTGCCCGCCTACTCCGGCCACCCCGCGACCGCGCACCCGATCTCGGTCCCGCTCCCGCCACGCCACCCGTTCATGGCGCCGAACGGCAACAGCAACCTCCACGACGACCCGTGGATGACCGACACCTACAACCGCCGCGGGCCGCTCGGACGCAACCCGGTCACCTTCTCGAACAACCTCAGCCGCGTGTGCGGCACGATGACCTTCAACCGCCGCGGCGAGATCCTGACGGTGTGCGTCGCGCCGGGCGGCCCGCGGCTCTTCAAGCTCGACCCGCGCACGCTCGACGTCAAGGCCGAGTTCACGCTGCCGCCCAAGCCGACGCCCCCGCCGGGCACGAACATCTTCCAGGACTTCACCGGCGGCGGGTACTTCTACCTCGACGACCGGGAGCGGGTCGTCACGCCGACCACGACGCGCCACATCTGGGTCGTCGCCCAGCGCGGCGCCGGCTTCGCGCGCGTGCGCGACTACGACGTCTCGAAGGGCCTGAAGGCCGACGAGAAGATCAGCTCCGCCCTGCCGGACTGGAAGGGCCGGATCTGGTTCGTCACGAAGTCGCGCGGGACGGTGGGGTACGTCGAGCCGCGCAGCGGTCGCGTGTTCACCCGGCGGCTGAACGAGGAGGTGGAGAACTCCTTCGCGATCGCGAAGGAGGGCGTCTACATCGCCTCCGACAAGCGCCAGTACCGCTTCGAGGCCTCCGCCCGGGGGCCGCGCCTGGTGTGGTCGGTGCGCTACCGCAACAGCGGCATCCGCAAGCCGAGCCAGGTCGACGCCGGCACCGGCACGACGCCGACGATCATGGCCGGCGGGTACGTCACGATCACCGACAACGCGGACCCGATGAACGTCGTCGTCTACCGCCGCGCCGCGAAGCTGCGCCGCGGCCAGCGGCGGACGGTCTGCGAGGTCCCCGTCTTCCGCAAGGGCCGCAGCGCGACGGAGAACTCGCTCATCGCGGCGGGCCGCTCGATCATCGTCGAGAACAACTACGGCTACGAGGACCCGACCTCCGTGTCGGGCGGGAAGGTCACCGAGCCGGGCGTCACGCGCGTCGACGTCGCGCGGAACGGGAGGGGCTGCCGGGTCGTGTGGCGGAACACCACCGAGCGGGCGCCGACCGTGGTGCCGAAGCTCTCGCTGAAGACCGGCCTCGTCCACCTCTACACGAAGGACCCCGACCCGGCCGGGACGAGCGATCCGTGGTACTGGACGACGCTCGACTTCCGGACGGGCCGCCTCGTCTACAAGGTCTTCTCGGGAACCGGGACGAGCTACAACAACAACTACGCGGGGATCATCCTCGGGCCGGACGGCACGGCCTACCTCGGCGCCATCGGCGGCCCCGTCGCGCTGCGCGACGGGGCGGTGCGGTAGGGGCGCGGCCGGCGCGGCTCCGAGCGGCCGCGCGCCCTACGTCCTCCGCGGCGGGCGCGGGAAGAAGCCGCTCGTCCGCGCGACGTAGGCCTCGTAGCCCTCGCGTCGCCGCGACAGCGAACGCTCGAGCAGCGCCGCGCCGCTCACGCGGATGAGCAGGACCGACATGAGGATCGGCCCGATCGCGGTCCACCACGCGCTGCCGGTCGACGCGGCCACGAGGTAGAGGCCCCACCACACGCAGAAGTCGCCGAAGTAGTTCGGGTGGCGGGTCCAGCTCCACAGGCCGCGGTCCATGACCTTCCCGCGGTTCGACGGGTCGGCCTTGAAGCGCGTGAGCTGCGCGTCGCCGATCGCCTCGAAGGCGAGGCCGAGCGCCCACAGCGCCGCGCCGGCCCAGTCGAGCGCCCCGAGGCCCGCCGGCGTGGGATCGAGCTGGCCGACCTGCACCGGCAGCGAGACGACCCACATCAGGAGTCCCTGGACCCAGAAGACGACGACGAGGCTGCGCAGCGGCCAGCGCGCGCCGTGGCGCTTGCGCATCGCGGCGTAGCGGAAGTCCTCGCCCTTCCCGAGGTTGCGTCGCGCGAGGTACAGGGTGAGCCGCAGCCCCCAGATCGTCGTGAGCACCGAGAGCAGGAGGCCCCGGTCCTGCGACCCGTCGGCGACCGCGTAGGTGACCCAGGCGATCACGACGAAGCCCGAGCCCCAGAAGACGTCGACGATCGACGTGTCGCGCACCGCGACGCTGAGCGCCCAGAGCCCGGTGGTGAGGGCGAGCACCACGCCCGCGTTGAGCAGGAGGACGGCGCCGTCGCTCACGGGCCCGCGGCCGGCCTCGGGCTGGCGCGCCGCCCCGGGCGCCCGGGCCGGGCCGGCCGGGCGGCGGCGCTCGCCTCCATCGCGGCGACCCAGGCGTCGACCGCCTGCCAGGTCTCGTAGAGCCAGGCCACGCGCTCGGCGCGACCCGCCGGGATCTCGGCGCGCGGGATCCGCGTGAAGCGCACGGTGATCGTCCGCCCCACGAGCGCCCCGCGCCAGATGTCCGAGACGAGCCGCAGCCCGTCGAAGCCGTGGTGGGCGAGGACGACGACGTCGGCGCCGGGCGCGCCGTCGAGCAGCGCAAGCGTGCCGCCGGTCCGCGGCGGCAGCAGGTGCTCGATCCGCTCGGCCCGCGCCGCGAGCGCCGGGTCGTGCTCGGCGATCCGGGCGATCGCGCGCCGCCGCCGCTCCTCGGTGAACCGCGTGCCCTCGGGGTAGATGAGGACGCCGTCGACGGGCCCCAGGCCCTCGGCGAGCGCCCGCACCCGGGCCACCTCGTCGCGTGCGCCGGTGCCGCGGCGCACGAAGTAGTTGGGCAGGCGCTTGCCCGCGACGTCGAGGCACGGGTCGGAGAGCAGCTCGCGCTTGAGCACGTAGCGCAGCCGGAGGCCGTGCGGGCGCGCGACGAGGTTGGCGGGCAGGAGGTTGTCGACGATGCTCGCGTGGCGGATGAGGACGATCGCCGGCCCCGGCGCGACGACGTCGTCCCCGGTCACGACGACGCGCAGGCCGAACAGCCGGCGGGCCGCGCCGAACATCCACGCCGCCCAGCGCTGCTGGAAGGCCCACGTGCGGTCGCGCAGCCAGGCGCCGCGGCGACCGAAGCCCGCGGCGACCCAGAGGCCCAGCAGCGCCGCAAGCCCGAGGGTCTCGCCGGCCAGGTAGACCCAGAGGAAGCAGAGCAGCCGGGTCGCCATCCACGGCGTCCGCCGCGCGATCCAGCGGACGAGATCGACGACGACGGCGAGGACGAGGAGCGCCGGGAAGAGCGCCGTGACGAGCACGAGGCCGAGGACGACCGGCGGCACCGTGCGCAGGCGGCGCCGCACGACCTCGCCCCGTGTCTCGTCCAGACCACCACGCTCCATGCCCGTCATGACTACCACGCGCGGGGCCCGCCCGCCATCGCCGGGGCGCCCGGCCGCTCGGGGCCGCGGCGGCCGTCCTCTACCCTGGGCCCCATGCCCGCCTCCCCCAAGCCCGGCGACCCGGCGCCCGACTTCACGCTCGAGGGCACGGAGGGCTCGTTCACCCTCTCCGAGCATCGCGGCGAGCGGGTCGTGCTCCTCTTCTACCCGGGCGACAACACGCCGGTCTGCACCCGCCAGTTCTGCTCCTACCGCGACCAGGCCGACGACATGTCGGGGCTCGACGCCGTCGTCGTGGGCATCTCCGCGCAGGGTGTCGACTCGCACCGCGAGTTCTCGGCGCAGCACGGGCTCACGGTCCCGCTGCTGGCCGACGAGGACAGCGCCGTCGCCCGCGCGTACGGCGCGCACTCGGCGCTGACCGGCACGAAGCGCGCGGTCGTGATCGTCGACGAGGACGGCGTCGTGCGCCATCGCCACGACCACCGGCTCGGGCTCGACTTCCAGACGGCCGACGACCTGCGCGACGCGCTCGCCGCGCTGCCCGCCCGCTCGGAGAGCTGAGCGCGCTCCCGCCCGCTCGGGGCGCCGCGGCGGTCCCCCGCCCACTCGGGGCGCCGCCCCGCGCCCGCCCGTTCGTGGAGCCGAGCAGCCCGGAGGGCCGCGCCTCCCGTTGGTCCGGCGACACCGCGGCGGGACGGCGTGTCCGGATCAGCGCACGATCAGCACCGGCTTGCCGACCGCCCGGCGCGCCGCGAGCGCGCGGAGCGCGTCGGCCCCGCGCTCGAGCGGGTAGCGCTCGCCGACCACCGGGTCGATCGCGCCGGCGGCGTGGAGCTCGGCGATCCGGGCCGCCGCCGCGCGCGGGTAGCCGGGCTCGACGGCGAGGAAGCCGCCCCAGTTCACCCCGACGAGCGCGACGTTGCGGAGCAGCAGGCGGTTCACGGCGACCTCGGGGATCTCGCCCGAGGCGAAGCCGATGACGAGCAGCCGCCCCTCGGGCGCGAGCGCCCGGAGGCTCTGCCCGAGGATCTCGCCGCCGACCGGGTCCACCACGACGTCGGCTCCGCGCCCGCCGGTGAGCTCGCGGACCGCCGCGACCCAGTCCTCGCCGGGATCGAGCGCGACCTCCGCCCCGGCCGCGACCGCCGCGTCGCGCTTCTCGGGCGTCCCGGCCACCGCGATCGGCCGGCCACCCAGGCCGCGCGCGACCTGCAGCGCCGCGGTGCCCACCCCGCCCCCGGCGCCGTGGACGAGCACCGTCTCGCCCGCGCGCAGCCCCGCGCGACGCTCGAGCGCGAAGAGCGCGGTGTGGTGGTTCATGACCAGGCCGGCGGCCGCGGCGAAGCCCATCCCGACGGGGATGGGGAACGTCGTGGCCGCTGGCGCCGCGGCGACCTCCGCGAAGCCGCCGAGCGCGGTCACCGCGCACACGCGATCGCCCGCGGCGACCTCCGCGCCCGCGGGCGCCGCACGCACGACGCCGGCCACCTCGATGCCCGGCACGAACGGCGGGTCGGGGCGGATCTGGTACTCGCCGCGGGTGAGCAGCAGGTCGGGGAAGCCGACGCCGGCGGCGTGGACGTCGATGAGCACCGTGCCGGGCGCGGGCTCCGGCTCCGGGACCTCGGCGATCGCCAGCGCGTCCGGGCCCTCGAGCGCGGACAGGCGCAAGGCCCTCGGCCCGCGACTCGCCGCCGCGAGGCCCGCGACCTCGCCGCCGGGCGCCCGGCCGGGCCGGCCGGCTCCCCGGCGGCCGGCTCGACCCTCGTCGCGTCGCGGCCGAGCAGCAGCGACACGACGAGCAGGCCGCCGAGCATCGTCGGCCGGTCGATCCGCTCCGCCGCGCCGTCCCGCGTCACGCGCGGCACCCTAGCGCCCGGCCTGGCGCCTCCGGACGGCGAGCGTCCGGGCGCCAGGTCGAGGGGCCGGACGCCGACCGCCCAACCGGCGAGCGGCCCGCCGCCGTACCTCCGCGCGATCCGACGCACATCCCCAAGGAGGAATCCACGTGAAGCGCATCGCCATCCTCGCCGTCGCCGTCGTGGCGTTGGCCGTCCCGGCCGCGGCGCCCGCCGCGTCCAAGCCGGGCACGATCGTCGACGTCGCCGCCGGCAACAAGCAGTTCTCCACCCTCGTCTCCCTCGTCAAGAAGGCCGGCCTGGTCAAGGCCCTCTCGTCGAAGAAGGGCAAGCTCACCGTGTTCGCGCCGACGAACGCGGCGTTCGCGAAGCTCGGCAAGAAGACCTTGGCGGCGGTCGGCAAGGACAAGAAACTCCTGACCTCGATCCTCACCTACCACGTCGTGAAGGGCGCGGTGCCGGCCGCCACCGTGGTGAAGCTGAACGGCAAGAAGGTGAAGACGCTGAACGGCAAGAAGGTGAAGATCACCGTCCGCAAGGGCCCGAGGGTCTTCGTGAACTCCTCGCGGGTCGTCAAGACCGACGTGAAGGCCAGCAACGGCATCATCCACGTCATCGACCGGGTGCTCATCCCGCCGAAGGGGTAGCCCGCCCCGCCCGAAGGACGCACGCAGCGAGGGGCGCCCGACCGGGCGCCCCTCGCACGTCCGGGCCGGTGCGCGCAAACGAGCGGGGCCCGGGCGGCGCGCGAACGGGCGCGTCGGGAGTGGACGCTAGGCTCGGCGCCCCGGTGCGCTACGTCGTCTGCACGATCCTCGGCCTGGGCGCGTTCGCGTTCGGGCTGACGGTCTTCGACGGCGGTCTCCACGAGCTGCTGAAGATCGGCACGTGCGCCTCGGGCGGGCCCTACGTGTCCGCCCGGCCCTGTCCGAGCGGGACCGAGCGCTACATCCTCTCCCTCTTCGGCGGGATCGTGCTCGGGCTGATCGGCCTCGGGGTCTGGGCCGCGCGCGGCCGCGCGCCGGGGGCGAGCGCCTCGGGCCCGGGCGGCGCGGTGCTGGGCGCCGGGCTCCTCGGCTGGTGCGGGCTCTTCCTCTCGGCCGGCATCGTCTGCCTCGTCGCGGCGCTCCGCGGTGGCCTCGGGCCAGGCGCCGCGACCGGCGCGTGGATCGTGGCCGGCGTCTTCATCCCGATGGGGCTGATCCCCCTGCTCGCCGCCCTCGCCGCGCTGCCCGGGCGCCGGCGCAGGCGGCGGGCCGATGGCGGCGCCGGATCAGCGCCGACAGCGGAGCCGCCGAGCGTCGGCGGGCTGCCGGGCATCCCGGGCAGCCTCTCGCCGGGCGCCACGCTGGAGGCGGCGCCGGCGGAGGCCTCGGGACTGCCGGGGGACGCGCCCGCGCCGGCGTCCCCCCGGCCCGCGGCGCGGACCCCCGCGGCCACACCCGACCCGGCCGACCAGATCCGCGAGCTCGCGGCGCTGCGGGACCGCGGCGTCCTCTCCGCCGCCGAGTTCGACGCCGCGAAGCGGCGGCTCCTGGAGCGCATGTAGCCGTGCCCGCGATCCCGGTCATCACGACGATCGCCGGGCTCGCACTGGGCGTGTGGGGCGGCCTGCAGGCGGTCGACGCGATCCGCATCGACCTGCCGGGGGCGCGCACCGTCCGGCTGCCGGGTGGCGGGACGGTCTCGGTGCCCCAGCCGGCGGGCCGCGACCCCGAGAGCGTGCGGGGCACCGCCCCCGAGTCGCTGCTGCACGCCGCCCAGGTGCGGCGGGTGCGGCGCACGCTCGCCGCGGCCGGCGGCCGTGGCCGCCAGGTCCACTACCTGCGGCTGGCTGCCGGCCGGGCGAACGCGGAGGTCGGCGACGCCGACGGCGCGACGCTGCTGCAGGTCGAGCCCGACGGCGACCGGGGCGTGCGCACGACCTCGACGATCGACCTCGCCGTCGGCTCCAGCGCGGGCTTCGCCGCCGCGCGGATCGATCCGCGCGCGCCGGGGAGGATCGTGCGCGGGATGGCGCGCCTGCGTCGCGGCGTGAGCGCCGACGACGTCGACTACATGGTGCTGAGCCCGTCCGGGGGCGCCCTGCTGTGGGTCGCCTTCCTGAAGTCCGGCTCGCCGCGCTCGTTCCTGGCCACGGCCGCCGGCCGGGTCGAGCGGGCAAACGGGTAGCCGGCCCGCCGACACCTCCACACCGCGCGCAGGCGGCGCGGAACCCGACCGTCTAGCGCTTGCGCGCGAGCGTGAGCCCGTCGGCCACGCCGAGCATCGCGACGTCCACCCGCTCGTCGACCGCGATCGCCCGGTTCAGGGCGTCGATCGCCTGGGCGCCCGGCGCGTCGTCGGGCGGGTCGAGCACCGAGCCCCACATCAGCACGTTGTCGATCGCCACGAGGCCGCCGGGGCGCAGCCGCGCGAGCACCTCCTCGTAGTACGCCGGATAGCCCTCCTTGTCGGCGTCGATGAACGCGAAGTCGAACGCCTCCTCGGCGGGAAGGGCCGCGAGGGTCTCGAAGGCCGGGCCGACCCGGATCTCGGCGCGGTCGGCGAGGCCGGCGGCGGCGAGGTTGTCCCCCGCCGTCCGCGCGCGCTCCGGGTCCAGCTCGCAGCAGATCAGCTCGCCTTCCGCGGGAAGGCCGCGCGCGATGCAGATCGCGCTGTAGCCGGTGAACGTGCCGACCTCCAGCGCCCGCCGAGCGCCGATCGCGCGCACGAGCAACGTGAGGAACGCGCCCTGGTCCGGGGCGACCTGCATGACGGCGATGTCGCCGAGCGCGGCCGTCTCCTCCCGGACCCGCCGCAGCACCTCGTCCTCGCGCGCGCCGTGCGCGACGAGGTAGTCGTGGAGCTCGGGCGTCAGCGCGGTGAACTTGCCGACCACGCGCCGACCCTACTACCGGCGGCGCCGCGAGCCCCGCGCGATCCGACGGCTGCTAGCGGGACGCCAGGAAGAAGTAGATGAGCTGGCCGAGGGAGGCGACGAAGCCCGCCACGTAGGTCATGGCCGCCGCGCTCAGCACCTTCCGCGCCCCGGTGATCTCGTCCTCCGCCAGGAGGCCGCCCTGCTCGAGGGCGACGAGCGCGCGGCGCGAGGCGTCGAACTCCACCGGCAGCGTCACGAGCTGGAAGAGCACGACGGCGAGGAACAGCACCAGCCCGACGGTGACGAGGCCGGTCGACTGGATCAGCAGGCCGATGACGACCGGGAGGAACCACAGCTGCTGGCCGATCGTCGCGGCGGGCACGAACGTCTGGCGCACGCGCATCGGCCACCAGTGGCGCGCGTCCTGGATCGCGTGCCCGGCCTCGTGGGCGGCGACGCCGAGCGCCGCGACGCTCGAGGCCGCGCCGACGTCGGCGGAGAGGTTGAGCGTCTTGTCGCGCGGGTCGTAGTGGTCGGAGAGCCGGCCCGAGGACTCGCGGATCGAGACGCCCGGCAGGCCGGAGCTCCGCAGCACGGCGGCCGCCGCCTGCGCCCCGGTCATGCCGTTGCGCGGGGCGACCCGCGAGTAGCGCTTGAACGTGCGCGACACGGACATCTGGGCGGCGAGCCCGAGCAGCAGCGGAATCCCGGCACAGACCGCGAAGAGCGTGAAGTTCGACATGGGCGAGACGGTAGCGCCGCCGGCTCAAGCGGCGGTGAAGTCGGCGCGCCCGGGAGCGCCGCGCGACACGGGGCGGGCGATCCCGGATACCGTCGCGCCCGTGAGCGGCCCGGACGACACGAGCCCGGCGGCGCGGCGCGCCCGGCGGCGGCGGGCGGTGGGCCGCGCGCTGCTGACGTGGCTGCTCACCGCGCTGACGCTGCTGGCGCTGAGCGGCGTCCTCGCCGGCCTCCACGTCAAGGACCTGGGCGCCGCGCTGGTGTCCGCCCTGCTGATCGGCGTGCTCAACGCGTTCGTGTGGCCGGCGATCCTCCGCGTCGCGCTGCCCTTCACCGTGCTCACGCTCGGGCTCGGCGTGCTCGTCCTCAACGGCGCGATCGTGCTGCTCGTCTCGGAGGTCGACCGCAGCGGGATCCACGTCGACGACCTCGCCACCGGCATCCTCGTCGCCGTCGGGATCACGATCGTGACGACGCTGGTCAACTCGCTGCTGGCCATCGACGACGACGCGCGCTACCGCCGCACCCTCTCCCGGCACGCCGAGCGACAGGCGAAGCGCGAGGGCCGCGAGACGGCGTCCGAGGTCCCCGGCGTGTTCTTCCTCGAGATCGACGGCCTCGCCCACGCCGTGGTCCAGCGCGCCGTGCGCGACGGCAACATGCCGACGCTCGCCCGCTGGCTGCGCGAGGGCACGCACCGGCTCGAGCGCTGGGAGACCGACTGGTCGTCGCAGACGGGCGCCTGCCAGGCCGGGCTGCTGCACGGCTCCAACGAGGACATGCCCGCCTTCCGCTGGTGGGAGAAGGACCGCGGCGCGGCGATCGTCACCAACCACCCGAAGGACGCGGCCGAGCTCGAGCGCCGCCACTCCGACGGGCGCGGCCTGCTCCACGAGGACGGCTGCAGCCGGGCGAACATCCTCTCCGGCGACGCGCCGCACTCGCTGCTGACCATGAGCACGGTGCTGGCGCCCCAGCGCGGCCGCCTCGGCCAGGACTACTTCGCGTACTTCGCCGACCCCTACAGCGTGATCCGGACCGCGCTGCTCTCCCTCGGCGAGATCGCCGCCGAGCGCTACTACGCGATCCAGCAGCGGCGCCGCGACGTCCGGCCGCGGATCCACCGCGGCGTCGCCTACGCACCGGTCCGAGCCTGGGCGACGGTGGTCCAGCGCGACCTCCAGGTCTCGGCCATCATCGGGGACCTGTACGCCGGGCGCCCGGTCGCCTACACCACGTTCCTCGCCTACGACGAGGTCGCCCACCACTCGGGCGTCGAGCGGCCGGACGCGCTCGTGACGCTGCGGCGGGTGGACCGCGAGCTCGGGCGCATCGAGGCGGCCGCCCGCCACGCTCCCCGCCCCTACCGGCTCGTCGTGCTCGCCGACCACGGCCAGTCCCAGGGGACGACGTTCCGCGACCGCTACGGCCACACCCTCGAGGAGGTGGTGCGCGAGGCCTGTGCGAGCGAGTCGGTGGAGTCCGCGACCGCCGGCGGCGACAGCGCGCTCGGCTACCTGAGCGCCGGGCTGACCGAGGTGGCGGCGCGCGACGATCTGCTCGGTCGGACCACGCGCGCCGCGACCCGCGGCAAGCGGGTGGACGAGTCGGTGCGGCTCGGCCGGTCCGAGCGCGAGGACACCCGCGAGGCCCGGGGCGAGGACGACGGGATCCCGGAGATCTCGGTGATGGCCTCGGGCTGCCTCGGGCTCGTCTCGTTCCCGCGGGAGCCCGGGCGGATGACGCTGGAGCGCCTCCAGGCCGTCTACCCCCTGCTGGTCCCCGCGCTGCGCGACCACGACGGCGTCGGGTTCCTGCTCGTGCGCTCCGAGGCGCACGGCGCCGTGGCGATCGGCCGCGGCGGCACCCGCTATCTCGACGAGGACCGGGTCGAGGGCGAGGACCCGCTGGCGCCGTTCGGCCCGGGCGCCGCCGCGCACGTCAAGCGCACCGACGGCTTCCCCCACTGCCCGGACGTCGTGCTGAACAGCCGCTACTGGGCCGACACCGACGAGGTCGCGGCCTTCGAGGAGCTCGTCGGCTCCCACGGGGGCCTCGGCGGCGAGCAGTGCTTCCCCTTCGCCGCCTTCCCGGCGGACTGGTCCTACCCGGCCGAGCCCGTCGTCGGCGCCGCGGCGATGCACCGGGTCATGCGCCGCTGGCTCGCGGAGCTCGGGCACGAGTCGTACGCGGATCCGGCGGGCTCGTAGCGTTCGCGGGCGTGCACGACGTCGCCGAGTTCCTGAGACGTCACCCCCCGTTCGACGCGCTCGCGGCGGAGGAGGTCGAGCGCATCGCGGCCACGGTGGAGATCGAGTTCTTCCCCGCGCGCGCCGAGGTCTTCTCGCCCGCCGCCGGCCCGGCCGGCCACGCCTGGGTCGTGCGCCGGGGGTCGATCGAGCTGCTCGGTGAGGAGCGGGTGCTCGATCGACTCGGCGCGGGCGAGCTGTTCGGCCATGCGTCGATGCTCTCCGGGATGCCGACGGGCCTCAGCGCCCGCGCCCACGAGGACACGCTCTGCTACCGCCTGCCGGCGGACGTGGCTCGCGCGGCCCTGGAGCAGGCCCGCGCGCCGGCGACCGGCGCCCACCCCGTCGGGCGACCAGCCCGTGGGGGCGCTCGTGGGCGGGCCGCCGGTGATCTGCGCGCCGGAGGTGACGATCCGCGAGGCGGCGCGGCGCATGACCGCGGCCGCCGCCTCGGCGGTGGTCGTCCCCGGGCCGGGCGGCGAGGTGGGCATCCTGACCGACCGGGATCTGCGCACCCACGTCGTCGGGGGCGAGGTCCCGATCGACGCCCCGATCACCGCCGCGATGAGTCCGCGGGCGCACACGATCGGCGCCGAGCGGCTGGGCAGCGAGGCCGTCGTGGAGATGCTCGACCGGGGCGTCCGCCATCTCCCGGTCGTCTCCGAGCGAGGCGAGGTGCTCGGGGTCGTCGAGGACCTGGACCTGCTCGCCCTCGACGCGCGGACGCCGTTCCGGCTGCGCCGGCGCATCGAGGACGCCCGCGACGATGCGGGCGTGCGCGCGGCGGCCGGCGACCTCGCGCCGACGGTGATCGCGCTCCACGACGCGCGGATGGCCCCCGCCCAGATCGCGGCGGTGATCTCGGTGGTCGTCGAGGCGCTCACCCGGCGGCTGCTCGACCTCGCCGTGGCGGCGGCCGGAGCGCCGCCGGCGCCGCTCACCTGGCTCGCGCTCGGCAGCCACGCCCGGCGCGGAGGCGGTCCCGGGATCCGACGTGGACAGCGCGATCGTCTGGCTCGGGGACGACGAGGACCCCGCCGCCCGCGGGTACGCGCGGGACCTGGGGGCGCGCGTCATGGCCGGGCTCGGCGCCTGCGGGCTCACGGGCGACGATCACGGCGTCGTCGCCTCGCGCCCGCTCTTCGCCCGCTCGCTCGACGCGTGGCGCGCGGCGATCCGCGACTGGATCGCCGACCCGGGCCAGGAGAAGGCGCTCGTCCTCGCCTCGATGCTCTCCGACGGCCGCGCGATCTGGGGCGATCCGCGCGGGGCCGCCCTCCACGACGCCTTCGCCGGCGTGGCCGACCAGCGCCGGCTCCTGCGGCTCGAGGCGCGCTTCGCGCTGACCCACCGCCCGCCGACGGGCTTCCTGCGGGACATCGTCGTCGAGCACGCCGGCGAGCACGCGGGGACGTTCGACATCAAGCACGGCGGCCTGCTCCCCATCGTCGGCCTGGCGCGCTACGCGGGGATGGCGGCCGGGAGGCCGCGGGGGTCCACCGCCGAGCGGCTGCGCGCCGCCGCCGACGCCGGCACGCTCGAGCGCGACGACGCGCGGATGCTGGAGGAGGCCTACGACCTGGTGCTGGGCCTGCGGCTCGCGCACCAGGTCGAGCAGCTGCGCCGGGACCTGGCGCCCGACGACTTCGTCGACCCGGCGACCCTGAACCCGCTCGTGCGCCGCTATCTGCGCGAGGCCTTCCGCGCGGTCGCCCGGCTCCAGCGCGCCATCGCCACCGAGCTCGACACCCACGCGCGATGACCCGCCGCGGGCACGGCCGGGCACGGCCACCCGGGCGCCGCACGCCGTGGCGAAGCGCGCCGATGTGCGTCCTCGACTTCGAGACGACCGGCCTCGACCCGGCCCGTCACGAGATCGTGAGCTTCGGCGCCGTGCCGATCGACGCCGGGCGCATCCGCACGGCGGGGGCGCTCGAGCGCCTCGTGCGGCCGCGTCGGATGCCCGACGCCCAGACCGTTCGGATCCACGGCCTGACGCCTGCGGACCTCGCCGCGGCGCCACCGCTCGAGGCCGTCCTCGACGATCTCGTCGGCGCGCTCGAGGGCCGCGTGCTGGTCGCGCACGCGGCGTGGGTGGAGCGCGGCTTCCTCGCGCCCGCCCTGGCGGAGCGCGGCCGGCGCCTGCGCGGCCCGGTCCTGGACACGGCCGTCCTCGGCCGCGCCTGGCACCGCCGCGCCGGCCGCCCCGACCGCGGGACCCCGGCGCTCGGCGATCTCGCCGCGGAGCTCGGCCTCCCGGCGCACCGCCCCCACCACGCGCTCGGCGACGCGCTCACCACCGCCCAGGTCTTCCTGGCGCTCGCCGCCCACCTCGACGCCGGCCGGAGGCGGCCGCTCACCGTCGGGCGGCTGGCCCGCGCCGGCCGGCCCCCGCTCGGGTTGCGGGTGCCCGGCGCGCCGTGACGGCGGGCGGCGGGGAGATCAGCCCGTCAGCGGCCGGGTCCCGCAGCGCGTGAGGTACGCCGGGCTTCCGACCGGGGCGACCACCCGCAGCGTGCGGCCACCGCGGAGGCCGGGGCCGGCGCCGCGGAGCCGCCAGCAGCCGCGCGGCAGCCAGACGAGGCGCGAGCGCGCGCCCGGGGACAGCACCGGCGCGGCGACGAGGTTCGCCCCGACGAGGAACTCGTCGTCCCAGCGCGCCCGCGGCGCCGCCGGGTCGACGAGCCACACCGGCCGGGTGATCGGCGTCGCGTCACGCGTGGCGCGGCGCCAGAGGCGGAGCAGCTCCGGCTCGAGTCGGCGATGCAGGCGCGCGAGCGCCGTCCAGCGGCGCAGCGTCGCGCGGTCGAAGGACCACGGCATCTTCACGCCGCCGAGCGCCGAGTTGTGGACGCGGAAGTGCGTGGTGAACGCCGACAGCTCGGCAAAGCGCAGGAAGAGCTCCGGTGTCGTCTGCCGCCAGTCGGAGCCCACGAACCGGAAGTCGGCATAGCCGCCGATGTCGAGCGAGAACCCGTACGCGCCGCCGATCGCCCGGTTCAGCAGGTCGGGCACGAGCGAGGGGAGCCCGGTGCCGCGGTCCCAGTCGTTCGTCTCGTCGCCGGGGAACGTCGCGCCCTCCCACCGGGCCGAGCCGTCCCGCCCGCCCCAGCCGGCGCGCCCGAAGAAGTAGACCCGGCGACCGGGGTGGCGGCGCTCCCACGCGGCGACCGCCTCGCGCGTGACCCGGTGCTGGAGCGCGGGGTAGCGGTTGTGCATCGTCCGGCCGGTCTCGCCGTCGGCGAAGCGCATCCCGGGGAGCACCTGCTCGCCGAAGTCGTTCATGAAGCCCTCGGCCCCGGTGTCGAGCAGGGCGGAGATCCGCCCGCGCCACCATTCCCGGGTCGCGGGCTTCGTGAAGTCGAGCACCGCCGCCTGCGCACCGATGAACGGCGAGTCGAACAGGTAGGGCGAGCCGTCCGCGCGGGTGGCGACGAGCCGGCGGCGGATCGCGTCGTCGTAGACGCCGGGCGGCTCGGTCGCGGCGCGGTCGGTGGCGACGAAGGAACGGGCGTAGAGCACGGCGTGGATCCCGCGACGTCGCAGGCGCCGCACGATCTCGCGGACGAACGCCGGCTTCTGGATCCCCCAGCCCTCGAACGCGTAGCCGCTGAGCGGCAGGTGCTCGCGCTCGATGCGCGCGAGGTCGGCGCGGACCTTCCGCGCGTAGGTCGCGGCCGTCTCGTTCGCGGTCTGCACCGTGCGCGACAGCGTCGGCCCGAGCGACCACGCGGGGGCGGGCCGCTGGCGGCCCGTCAGGTCGGTGAGCGCGCGCAGCGCCGCGACGCCGCGGCCGGGCGCGACCACGAGGCGCAGCGTGCCGGCCTTGACCGAGACCCGCCAGGCGTCCGGCCGGTCCGAGGCCATGCGCCAGCGCGCCATCTCCGTCCGGTCGAGGAGGGCGGCGTAGCCCGCCGAGGAGAGGAAGGCGGGTTGGACGTCGTAGTAGGACGGCGAGACGTCCGGGAAGCGGTAGTCGAGCACCCAGCCGGGGAGGCTGCGCCCGCGCAGGTCGGTCGACTCGCGCCGGCCCCCGAAGCCGTGGAAGGCCTCGCGGGCGCCGGCGGAGAACGCGGCTCCCACCGACGTGACACCCCGCGCCCCCGACGCCCGCGCCGTGAGGGCGAGCGCGCCGCCGCGGTCGGGTGCGAGGCGAACGACGATGCGGCGGCCGGCCGGATCGTCGGTCGCGTAGACGATCTCGGCGCCGGCGCCCGCCCGGCGCATGGACACGACCCGGACGGCCGCGAAGCGGTGCGGGGCCGCCGGCGCGGCGGGATTCTCGTCCGGCTGCCCGGGCAGGACGGGCCAGCGGAGGTCGTCCTCGTCGCCCGTGGCGATGACGAGCGGCGCGTAGCGGGTGCCACCCGCCTCGCGGTCGCCGCCCACCGTGGACAGCACCGTCCGCCCGCGCCGGTCGAGGACCCGGAGGTGCACGCCCCCGCGGTCGGCCGCGATGCCCCCGAGCGCCGTCGTCACCGCGGCGCCGCGCGCGTCGACCCGGACCGCCGCGGGCGCGGCGGCCGGGAGGGCGAGCGCCGTCGCGACGGCGAGGACGGCGGCGAGGACGGCGGGGCGGGTAGGTGGCATCGGAACGGACACGTTCAGCGCGGCGAGGCTACCGGAGCCGTGGCGGCGCGGCGCCGCTCGGCCCCCGCCCCCGGCCGGGGCCGAGCGCCGGCTCCTCGAGCGCCGGCTTCTAAGCTGGGCGCGCGATGACCGCGACGGCCGTGAACCCGGAGGCCGGGGCGCCGGCGAGCGAGCCGGAGCAGCGGGTGACCCCGCTCGAGCTGTTCTTCGACCTCGTGTTCGTCTTCGCCATCACGCAGGTCACGGGCCTCATGGCGCACCACCCCACCTGGGAGGGCCTGGGCCAGGGCCTCCTGGTGCTCGCGGCCATCTGGTGGGCCTGGGTGGGGTACTCGTGGCTGACGAACACCGTCGACCCCGACGAGGGGCTCAACCGCCTCGCCGTCTTCGCCGCGATGGCCGCGATCCTGGTCTGCTCGCTCGCCGTGCCGGGCGCCTTCGGCGACGAGGCGCTGCTCTTCGGCGTCGCCTACTTCCTCGTCCGCGCGCTGCACGTCGTCCTCTACCTCCGGGCGGCGCGCGGCGACGCCCGCCTGCGCGGGGCCGTGCTCCGGCTCGCCCCGGCCGTGATCGTCGGGCCCGCGCTCCTCGTGCTCGCCGGCTTCCTCGGGGGCGGCGCGCAGGCCGCCGTCTGGATCATCGCGCTGACGATCGACTACGCCGGGCCCGTGGTCAGCGGGGTCGAGGGCTGGCGCCTCTCCCCCGGGCACTTCGCGGAGCGTCACGGGCTCATCGTGATCATCGCCCTCGGCGAGTCGGTCGTGGCGGTCGGCGCCGGCTCCGGCGGGATCGGGGTCGACGCCGGGATCGTGACCGCGGCCGTGCTCGGGATCGCGATCGCCGCGACCCTGTGGTGGGCCTACTTCGACGTCGTCGCCGTCGTCGCCGAGCGGACGCTCCGCCGCGCCCGGGGCACCGATCGGAACCGCCGCGCCCGTGACGCCTACAGCTACCTGCACCTCCCGATGATCGCCGGGATCGTGCTCTTCGCGCTCGGCGCGAAGAAGACCCTCGCCCACGTCGAGGACCCGCTGAAGGCGGCGCCGGCCGTCGCGCTCTGCGGCGGGGTGGCGCTCTACCTCGTCGCCCACGTCGCCTTCCGCTGGCGCAACGTCCACTCCCTCAACCGCCAGCGCCTGGTGGCCGCGGCGGCGTGTGCGGCGCTGATCCCGCTCGCGCTGAGCGCCCCGGCGCTCGTCGCGCTCGGCGCCGTGGCCGCCGTCTGCGTCGCGCTCATCGCCTACGAGGCGATCCACTTCGGCGCGGCGCGGGCGCGGGTCCGCGCGCTGGTCGCCGACCGGCCCTGAGGTCCGGCGCGCCGCCGCTACGCCGGCAGGCCGGCGCAGAAGCGCGTGAAGGCCGCCGGATCGCGCCACGGCGGGCCGTGACCGAAGCAGACCAGGGCGGGCTCCAGCGCGCCGAGGCGCCGGGCGCTCGCCCGGTTCCGCGCCGGGTCGGCGGTGAACACCCGCGGCGGCTCGCGCAGCCCCGGCCGCGCCGTCAGGAGGTTCATGCCGTTGAGCACGTCGCCGAGGACGAGCACGCCGTCGGCCTCGCGCCAGTAGGCGACGTGGCCGGCCGAGTGGCCCGGCACGTCGAGCACCGTGAAGCCGGCGACCTCGTCCCCCTCGCGCAGGCGGCGGGCCACGGGGTGCGGCGGGCCGGTCCAGACGCGGTCGACCAGCGTGTTGAGCCACGAGGCCGGCTGCCGCGAGGCGATCGTGCCCTGCTCCATCGCGTCGGCGTCGCCCTCGCCGCACCACAGCGGGATGCCGAGCGCCGAGCAGACGGCATGGCTCGCGCCCTGGTGGTCGGGGTGGGCGTGGGTGAGCGCGTGCGCGGCGACGGGGCGGCCGCGGACCTGCCGGAGGATGCGGCGGGTGGCGTGCCGCGTCGCCGCGTCGACGAGCACGTCGCCCATCAGGTAGACGTTGATCCCGTTCGGCGGAAAGCCGTCGAGCAGCCAGAGGTCGTCGGCCAGGCGCTTCACGCTGGGCGCGAACCTATCCCACGACGGCGCGGTCTGGCATCCTGCGCGCCATGCGCTCCCATCGCCTGCTCGCGGTCGCCGCCCTCGGCTCCGCCCTCGCCCTCGCCGGCTGCTCGACCGACGACGTGAAGAAGAAGGTCCAGGACGTCACCGGGATCACCGACGTCCAGAACGAGGTCAAGGCCAAGCTCGGGACCGACAACCTCGACGTGAAGTCGGTCAAGTGCAACGACCCGGGCGTCGACCTCGGCAAGGGGGAGTTCACGTTGAAGTGCACCGCCACGCTGGCCGACGGGACCAAGAAGGTCGTTTCGGTCGCGAAGAAGAGCGGCCAGAAGCTCCAGGTCACGACGAAGTAGCCGGGCGGCGGCGCGGGAGCGGCCGGCGATCAGCCGCCGGCGGCGAGCCCGACGGGGCAGCTCACCCCGGTCCCGCCGAGGCCGCAGTACCCGTTCGGGTTCTTCGCGAGGTACTGCTGGTGGTAGCCCTCGGCGTAGAAGAACGGGCCGGCCGCGGCGACCTCGGTGGTGATCTCGCCGTGGCCCGCCTCACGCAGCTTCGCCTGGTAGGCGTCCCGCGAGACCTCGATGGCCTCGCGCTGGGCGTCGCTCGCCCAGTACGCCGCGGAGCGGTACTGCGAGCCGACGTCGTTGCCCTGCCGCATCCCCTGGGTGGGGTCGTGCCCCTCCCAGAACGTCCGCAGCAGGTCCTCGTAGGCGATCCGCGCGGGGTCGTACACGACGAGCACGGCCTCGGTGTGGCCCGTACGCCCCGAGCACGTCTCCTCGTAGGTCGGGTTCGGGGTCGAGCCCCCGGCGTAGCCGACCGCGGTGGTCCACACGCCCGGCAGCTCCCAGAACAGCCGCTCGGCGCCCCAGAAGCAGCCGAGGCCGAAGACCGCGGTCTCGAAGCCGTCGGGGAACGGCGGGGCGAGCGGGTTGCCGAGCACCTCGTGGCGGCTCGGGACCGGCATCGGATCCGGGCGGCCGGGGAGGGCCTCCTCGGCGGAAGGCAGCGTGGTCTTGGCGCGGGAGAAGAGCATGGTCACTCCGGGATCCGAGGGCGGTTCGTACCCGTCTCACGATAGGCGCCGGGCATTACGCCCCGGGGAACGTCGGCACGCCGGGGTGACGACCATCACCGCTCTCAGACGAACGGCGCGGTACGGTATTGGTTGACTCGCCAGTCAATGTCGTTTTCTTGTCCCGACAGAGGAGCATCTCGCCGCCATGGAAGCCGCCGCCGCCACCGCCCCCGCCCCGGAGGCCGCCGCCTCCGATCAGGACCCGCCCGTCTTCTCGCTCGAGCTGAACCAGGACCAGAAGGACATCCGCGACTGGGTCCACGGCTTCGCCGAGAACGTCGTCCGCCCCGTCGCGCACGAGTGGGACGAGCGCGAGGAGACGCCGTGGCCCGTCATCCAGGAGGCCGCCAAGATCGGCCTCTACGGGTTCGAGTCGCTGGCCCAGTTCTTCGGCGACCCGACCGGGCTCACGATGCCGATCGTCAACGAGGAGCTCTTCTGGGGCGACGCCGGGATCGGCATGGCGATCATGGGCACGACGCTCGCCGTCGCCGCGATCTTCGGCCAGGGGACCCCCGAGCAGATCGGCGAATGGGTCCCCCGGTGCTACGGCACGCCGGACGACCTCAAGGTCGCCGCCTTCTGCGCCTCGGAGCCGAACGCCGGGTCCGACGTCTCGGGCGTGCGCACACGCGCGCGCTACGACGAGGCGAAGGACGAGTGGGTGCTCAACGGCCAGAAGGCCTGGGCGACGAACGGCGGCATCGCCGACGTCCACGTGGTCATCGCCTCGGTCGACCCGGAGCTGGGTCACGCGGCCACGCCGCGTTCGTCGTGCCGCCCGGCACCCCGGGTCTCGAACAGGGCGCCAAGGTGAAGAAGCACGGCCTGCGCGCGTCGCACACCGCCGACGTCTACCTCGACGACTGCCGCATCCCCGGCGCCTACGTGCTCGGCGGCAAGGAGAAGCTCGACGAGCGCCTGGCCCGCGTGCGCGAGGGCAAGCGCGCGAAGTCCCAGGCCGCGATGGCGACCTTCGAGACCACGCGACCGACCGTCGGCTCGCAGGCGCTCGGCATCGCCCGGGCGGCGTACGAGTACGCGCTCGACTACGCGAAGGAGCGCGAGCAGTTCGGGCGCAAGATCGTCGAGAACCAGGCGATCGCCTTCGCGCTGGCCGACATGAAGATGGAGATCGACGCGGCGCGGCTGCTCGTCTGGCGCGCATCGTGGATGGGGCGCACCGGGCAGCGCTTCGAGAACGCCGAGGGCTCGATGAGCAAGCTCAAGGCCGGCGAGGTCGCCGTCTGGGTCACCGAGCGCGCGATCCAGATCCTGGGCGGCAACGGCTACACGCGCGAGTTCCCGGTCGAGCGCTGGCACCGCGACGCGAAGATCTACACGATCTTCGAGGGCACCTCGGAGATCCAGCGGCTCGTGATCTCGCGGGCCATCTCGGGCCTGCACATCACGTAGGCGGTCAGGACACGGCACGCGCGCCGGCCACCCGTGCCCGCCGGGTCCTTCGCGCCTGCCAATAGAGTCCATCGCATGGCTCGTCCCGTGCTGGTCGCCGTCGACGAGAAGCAGGGCGCGCTGCAGGACGTCGAGCGTGAGCTCGGCGATCGCTACTCCCGCCACTACCAGGTGATGTGTCTGCGGTCGGCGGACGAGGCACTCCGGCGGCTCGAGGCGCTCGCCGCGGCCGGTGACGAGGTCGCCCTGGTCCTGGCCGGCGAACGGCTATCGGGAACGACCGGAAGCGAGTTCCTGGACCGCGTGCGGCACGGGCACCCGCACGCCAAGCGCGGGTTGCTGATCGGGTGGGGAGCCTGGGGCGATCCGGCCACAGGCGACGCGATCTTCGATGCCATCGCCCGCGGCCGGATCGACCATTACGTGCTCAGGCCGGCCGCGGCGCCCGACGAGCTGTTCCACCAGGCCGTTTCGAGCCTGCTGCTTGAGTGGGCGGAGGCACGGCTCGAGGCGCCGTACACGGTTCACGTGGTGGGAGAGTCGTGGTCCGGCCGGGCCTATCAGCTGCGCGAGGTCCTGGGGCGGTGCGCGGTTCCGCACTCGTTCTGTCTCGCCGACTCGAACAATGGCCGCGCGCTGCTGGCGGAGACGGGCGGGGACGAAGGGCTTCCTGCGGTGGTGTTCCCGAACGGCACGATCCTGTGGGACCCGAGCGACGCCGACCTCGCCCGGGCCTCGGGCGCGCCAGCCGACCTGGAGGGGATCGACTTCGACGTCGTGGTCGTCGGCGCCGGGCCGGCCGGGCTGTCGGCCGCCGTGTATGGCGCCTCGGAAGGGTTCACCACGCTCGTCATCGACGAGGGGGGAATCGGGGGCCAGGCGACCGCCAGCTCGCTGATTCGCAACTACCTCGGCTTCCCGCGCGGGCTCAGCGGCCGCCGGCTGGCCCGGCAGGCCTACGAGCAGGCGTGGCTGTTCCGCACGCGCTTTGCCCTCATGCAGCGGGCGACGGGGCTCGGGCGCGAGGGCGACCGGCTGGTCGTGACCCTCTCGGACCTCGGCCGCGTCCGTGCCCGCGCGGTGGTGCTCGCGACCGGCGCCAGCTATCGCCGGCTCGGCGTTCCGGCGCTCGAGGAGCTCAACGGCGCAGGGGTCTTCTACGGCGGCACGGCGTCGGAGGCGCCGACGATGGCCGGCGAGGACGTCTACGTGCTCGGCGGCGGGAACTCGGCCGGCCAGGCGGCGCTGCACCTCACGCGCTACGCCCGCGAGGTCACGCTGTTGGTGCGTGCGCGGTCGCTCGGCGCGGGCATGTCGGACTACCTCGTGCGGCAGGTGGAGGGGATGCCGGGTCTGCGTGTCCGGTTGCAAACGGAGATCGTCGCCGGCGGCGGCGACGGGTGGCTCGATCACCTCGTGCTGCGCGATCGCGCCAACGGCGCCGAGGAGACGGTCCCGGCCGGCGGGCTCTTCCTCATGATCGGCACCCGCCCCCACACCGACTGGCTACCGCCGGAAATCGCCAAGGATCCGCAGGGCTTCGTCCTCTCCGCCCCGGATCTCCCCGCCGACGACACGTGGCCGCTGGAGCGCGACCCGTTCCTGCTGGAGACCGGGATGCCGGGGGTGTTCGCCGCCGGCGACGTCCGGCATGGCTCGGTCAAGCGCGTCGCGTCGGCCGTCGGCGAGGGCTCTGTCGCGATCCAGGTTCTCCATCGCCTGTTCGCAGCAGACCCGCCCCGTCCGCGCGAACGTCACCGCGCGGCGACGACATCGTCCTTCTCCGGCGTTGTGTAGTAGCCGGTCCGTCGGGTCGCGGCGGACCGCGGCGGTCAGCGCCCGGTCGCCAAGCGGGCCGCGGCGCGCGCGTGGCGCCGCGCGGTGACGGCGGAGGGGCGGTCGGGGCCGAGTTCCACGACGAAGGCGGCGCCCGTGGGATCGCGGCGGTTCTGCCAGTCGACCTCGGTCCCGGGCAGCGGCGCGAGCCGCCGCCCCGGCCAGCGGGCGAGGCGCGCGTAGCGTCGCGCCGCGCGCAGCGCGACCCGGGCCGGCGGCAGCACGACGAAGCCGTAGGGCTGGTGGTACCAGATGCTCACGCGGGGGCGCAGGCGCACCACGAGGTCGCGCAGGATCCGCGACTCCGGCTCGGAGAGCGGTCGCGGCCCGGCGTAGTACCGGCTGCCGCGCGGACCCGTCGGACGCCAGCGCCAGGGGAAGTTCCGGTTGAGGTCGACGCCGTGCGCGTTGCGCCGCGTGCCGCGGGCCAGGCCGTCGGGGTTGGGCGCCGCGACGATCCACAGGTCGACGCCGCGGATGCCGCGCAGCCGCCGCAGCACGGCGGTGACGCGCAGGCCGCCCGGCTCGTCGCCGTGGATCGCACCCACGACGAGCGCCTTGCGCCGGCTCGCGGGGTCGCCGACGCGCACGGCGCGGATCGGCCGGCCCTGGACGGAGCGGCCGAGGAGGACGGTGCGCGCGGCGACCGCGCCGGCGGGGCGCGCCCGCGCCGCGGGGGCGGGCGGAGCGTCCACGGCGGCGACGGCCATCAGCGCCGCGGCAGGCCCGGCGCCGACGACGGCAACGAGGGAGACGAAGACGCGCACCGGGCCAAGTCTCCCCGATGTTCCCGGCGGGGACGGGCGCCGAGGGGCCGAGCGCGATGCGGGCACGGCGCGCCACGAAGGCCGAGCGCGACGCGGACGGCGCCCGCCCCCGGCCGGCCCGAGCGCCGTCGGGCCCCCGCGCCCGCGGAGACGCGACGGCCCTTGACCGCGGATATCGCGGTCAAGTGCAGAAGGACCGCGACGAGGAGCTGCGCCGCCCCGCGAACCGCAGCGCCCGGCCTCCCGACCGCGACGCCCGCCCCGTCGCGTGGACTAGGCTCCGGCGCCTCATGCGCCGCCGTCTGCTCCCGCTGCTCGCGCTGCTCGTCGTGCTCGCCTCCGCGCCCGCGGCGCTCGCCGCCCGCGGCGACGTCACGTTCCCGCGCGGCTTCCTCTGGGGCACCGCGAACAGCGGGTTCCAGTACGAGGCCGGTGGCTCGCCGGCGAACGTCGATCGCGGCACCGACTGGTGGGCGTGGACGCACGACCCCACGAACATCGCGAAGGGCTGGGTCACCCCCGACCGCGTCGAGCGCAGCGCCGGCCACTGGCGCGTCTGGCGCACCGACCTCGACCTCGCCCGCCGCGGCCTGGGCTCGAACGCCTACCGCACCGGGGTCGAGTGGAGCCGGATCTTCCCCCGCTCGACCGCCGGCGTGCGCACCGGCTCGAAGATCACGCTCGCCGACCTGCGCCGCCTCGACCGCCTCGCCGACCACGGGGCGGTGCGCCACTACCGGGCCGAGCTCGCCGGCATCCGCGCGCGCGGCATGCGCACCTTCCTCACCCTGAACCACTTCACCCTCCCGAGCTGGATCCACGACCCGATCGAGGTGCGCGACGGCCTCGCCGCGCTCGCCGGGCCCAACACCCCGCCGCCGGCCTTCCGTCGCGGCGGCTGGCTCGACGCCGGCGCCGTCGGGGAGTTCCGCAAGTACGCGGCCTATCTCGCCTGGAAGCTCGGCGACCTCGTCGACTGGTGGACCCCGCTCAACGAGCCGCTCGTGGTCTCCACGAACGGGTACGTCAACGTTCCGGGCGCCTTCGCCGGCTACTTCCCGCCCGGCGCGTTCAACTACGCCGCCGTCGTCCAGGTGATCCGCAACCTCATCGAGGCCAACCGCGCGGCCTACGACGCGGTGAAGGCCTGGGACCGGCGCGCCAGCGTGCCCGGCGGCCCCCGGGCCCGGGTCGGCCTCGTGCAGAACATGATCGCCTTCACGCCGTCCGACCCGGCGAAGCCGGCCGACGTGGCGGCGACGAAGCACGCCGACTACCTCTTCAACCGCCTGTTCCCCAACGGGGCCATCCGCGGCTGGGACGACGCGAACGCCGACGGCGTCATCACGCCGGACGAGAAGCGGCCCGAGTGGCGCGGCAAGGCGGACTTCGTCGGGCTCAACTACTACTTCCGCGGGCGCGTCACGGCGCTCGGGGCTCCGCTCACGCCGCTCATCCCGGTGCTCGACTTCCTGCCCGCCACGGGCTACCGCTGGAAGGGGAACCCGACGGGCGCTCCGTGCCCGACGACGTGCACGGACTTCGGCTGGGAGATCTACCCGCGCGGGATCTACGAGACGCTGCGGATCGCCGGAAGCTACGGGAAGCCGGTCTACGTGACCGAGAACGGGATCGCGGACGCGGAGGACGACCAGCGACCCGCGTACCTCGTGCGCCACCTGCTCGAGGTGCGGCGCGCGATCCGCGCGGGCGTCCCGGTCAAGGGCTACCTGCACTGGTCGCTGGTCGACAACTTCGAGTGGTCCTCGGGCTTCTTCCCGCGCTTCGGGCTCTACCGCTTCGACCCGCGCACGCTGCGCCGCACCCCGCGCCCGAGCGCCCGCCTGGTCCGCCGCATCTACCGGGGCAACGCGATCCCGGCGGACGTGGTGCGGCGCTACGGCGGGTAGCCGGGCCCGACCCGGGCGGCGGGCGGCCGCCGCTACGCGACGCGGACGACCCGCGTCGGCCGTCGCCCGCGCTCGCGGTTGCCCGCACGGTCCACGGCCCGCACGCCGAGGCGCCAGGTCCCCGGGCCCGGGAGCGTGACCCGCGCCGTGCGCGACCGCGTGCGGGCGAGCACGCGCGCGGCGCGTCCGGCGCGGGTGGCGAAGATCTCGAACCGGGCGACGCCCGAGACGATGAGCCCTCGCCGGCGGGGGTCGCGGCCGGTCAGCCGCACGGCGACCCGCCGGGCGCGGGCGGAGCGGACCGCGAGGCTCGAGACCGGCGGGGTGCGGTCGATGCGCCGCGCCGCGGACACCGCGGCGCCGGCGTCGAGGATGCCCCAGCCGAGTTGCGCGTCCCAGCCGCCGGCGCGGCGCGCGGTGCGCTCGAGGGTCGAGATCACGTCCCTCGCGGTGAGGCCCGGGTTCAGCGCGCGCAGCGTCGCGGCGACCGCCGCGACCTGCGGCGCGGCCATCGAGGTGCCGCTGAGGTAGGCGTAGCGCCCGTCCCCCCGGAAGCTCGCCCGGCACTCGCACGGCTCGGCGGGCGGGAACCCGAGCCCCGACTCGAGCGTGGTCCGCCCGGCCGGGAACGCGCCGAGCAGTCCGCCCGGGCCACCGGTCCCGGCGTCGTCGAAGACGCCGTAGGCGGCCAGCGAGACCTGGGAGCCGAAGCCGGCGAAGCTCGCGCGCGCATCCCGCGCGCTCGCGGCGGTCACGGTGAGCCCGAGTCCCGCCCCGAGGCGCGGTCCCGAGCCGGAGGGCACGACGTCGCGGGCCGGACTGCCCTGGTCGCTCGTCGGGCTGTCGGCCGCGGCGGCGACGAGCACGACGTTGCGGCGGTCGGCGTAGCGCAGCGCGCTCCGCAACGCGGTCGAGGCGGCGGCCGTCCCGCCGAAGCTCATGTTGATCGCCTGCACTCCGCGGTCGGTGGCGTCGACGAGCGCCGCGACGATGCTCGACTCCGAGAGGTCGCTCTTCTCGACCACGAGCCGGCAGTCGCGACCCGCGCCGGCGATCCCGCGCCCGTTCCCGGTCGCCGCGCAGGCCAGCGAGCCGACGTGGGTGCCGTGGCCCTGCTCGTCGGTTCGCGGCCCGCCGTCGAACGGGCTCCGGTCCTGGTCGACCGCCGTCGCGACCTTCCCCGCGAGGTCCGGGTGGCTCGCGTCGACGCCCGAGTCGATGAGCCCGACGAGCGCGCCCCGTCCGGTCGTGACGTTCCACGCGCGGTAGAGGCCCTCGCGCGCGAGCGTCCACTGAACCGGGGTCCCGGCCGGCGTGCCGGCGGCGCGCTCGGGATCGCTCAGCGCCGGATCGTCCGGCACGTCGCGGAAGGCGAAGCGCCCCTCGGGCGAGGCCGCGGCGACGCGCGGGTCGCGGCGCAGCCGGCGCAGCAGCGTCGCCACCGACTCCCCGGCGCCCGGGCGGGCGGTGACGAGGCGGACCTGCGGCACCAGCGGCCCGTCGCGACGCCCGCCGGCCGCCGCCACGGGAGCGGCCGCCGAGGCGGCGGTCCGCGCCGCCTCGGGGCGCAGGGTGACGAGGACCCGGCCGGTGCCGGCCGTCGCCGGCGCCGGGGCGGCGGCGATCACGGCCGGGATCACGGCGGCGAGGGCCGCGAGGGCCCTGGGTCGGCGGCGCATCACCGCATCATCGAACCGGCCGTCGCGGAGCGGAGCCGAGGCACCGCGAAGAGGACGAGTGGACGGCGACGCCGTCTCAGCGCGCCGCGGCCTCGACCCGCGGCACCGTGCGCTCCACGAGGTCGAGGAAGCTGTGGAACAGCAGGGCCTGGACCTCGGGGCGGGTCGCGCGGCCGGTGAGCCACTGCCGGCAGGCCGCCTGCCCCAGGCCCAGCAGCGAGCGGAGCGCGAAGCGCGTGACCGGCGTGTCGGAGACGAGGTCGGCGTTGGCCTCGATCATGCGGTCCACGGCGGCCTCCTGGCCGGCCTCGAGGAGCCCGCGGATCTGGGGATCGGCGATGGCGTCGCTGTGGCCCGTGGTGGCGAGCCAGGACTCCCGGTTGGCCTCGACGACGTCGAGCCACGCCGCGACGTTCTCGGCGACGCGGCGCCGGCGCCCGACGCCGGGGCGCGGGCCCGGGATGTCGGACCCGGCCGCGGCCATCTCGCCGAGCACGACGAGGTACACGTCGCGGACGCCGCCGAAGTAGTGGTGGACGAGCGCGCGGGTCACCCCGGCCTCGCGGGCGATGTCGGCCGAGGAGACGTCGTGGTACGGGCGCTCGGCGAAGAGCCGCCGGGCGTGCTCGAGGATCTGGCGGCGGCGCTCGGCCGGCGGCAGGCGGACTCCGGACGAAACCCGGGTCGGCGTGGGGGCCATGGACCGAGGATACCGTCCACGGTCCCTGTTTGACAGCCCGCCAACGGTATGATTGCCTACGCGCCGCATCCGGAGACGGCGGCGCACGCCGTAGCCACACACGCGAGGAGAGACCCGTGTCCCGCATCGCCATCCGCGCGCGGCGCGCCGCGACCGCCGCCGGTGCCCTGCTGCTGCTCGCCGCGCCCGCCGCCGGCGCCGCCTCGCCGATTCCCGGCGCCGCCGTCCCGACCACCCGCCCGGCGTTCACGGGGACCCCCGCCACGGCGCAGCCGATCCGCGGCGTTCCCCTCACCCCGCAGAACCCGTTCATGGCCCCGAACGGCAAGAGCAACGTCCACAACGACGCGTGGATGACCGACGCCTACCGCACGGGGGGGCCGCTCGGCCGCTCGCCCTCCGTGTTCTCCGCGGTGCTCGACAACCGGGTCTGCATCACGATCACCTTCGATCGCCGCGGCCGCCTCGTGGCCTCGTGCATCTCCGCCACGACCGGCCCGCGCCTCTACATGCTCGATCCGCGCACCCTCGACACGCTCGCGCAGTTCGCCCTGCCGGCCAAGCCGCCCGCGGCCGGCATCCCGCCGGCGCTCAACACCGCGGGCGGCGCGTACTTCTTCCTCGACCACCGCGACCGGGCGGTGCTCGCCACGACCGACCAGCGGATCTGGGTCGTCGAGGAGACGGGCGGCACGACGAACCCGGGCTTCCGCAAGGTGCGGGAGTACTCGGTGGCCCGCTACCTCAAGGGGGACGAGCGCCTGCCCTCGACGCTGCCGGACTGGAAGGGCCGCCTGTGGTTCGTCGGCCGCCAGAGCGGGACGGTGGGCGTGCTCGACCCGGCGACCGGGCGGGCGAAGGCCATCCGCCTGGGGGAGGAGATCGAGAACTCGTTCGCCACGAGCCCCGAGGGCGTGTACGTCGCCAGCGACAAGCGGATGTACCGCATGGAGGTCGGGCGGGGCGGGCGGCCGCGCATCGTGTGGCGCTCCCGCTACGACAACTCGGGCGTCAAGAAGCCCGGCCAGATCAACGCCGGCACCGGCACGACCCCGACCGTGATGGCCGGCGGCTACGTCGCGATCACCGACAACGCCGACCCGATGCAGGTCGTCGTCTACCGGCGCGCGGCGAAGCTGCGCCGGGGGCAGCGGCGGGTCGTGTGCGAGGTCCCGGTGTTCAGCGAGGGGACACAGCGCCACCGAGAACTCGCTCATCACCGCGGGCCGCTCGCTCGTCGTCGAGAACAACTACGGCTACGTGCTCGGCGAGACGGCGGACGGCAAGCTCACCGAGCCCGGGATCGCGCGCGTCGACGTGCGCCCCGGCGGCCGCGGCTGTCGCCTCGTGTGGACGAACCGGACGGAGCGCGCGCCGAGCGTCGTGCCGAAGGCGTCGCTGAAGACGGGGCTCGTCTACGCCTTCACCAAGGACCGGGACCCGGCCCTGCCCACCGCCGACGTGTGGTCCTGGGCGGCGCTGGACTTCCGCACCGGGAAGCTCGTGTGGAAGCGCGTGGCGGGCACCGGCGGCGGCTACAACAACCACTACGCCGGCATCGCCCTGGGGCCCGACGGCCGCTCCGCCTACCTCGGCGGCGTGGGCGGGCTGATGGGGATCCGCGACGGCTCCTGAGCGGTCCGCCCGGTCGTATGACCGGCGTGTGAGCGGGGCGCCGCGGGCTTGAGCGGGGCTCGGCGCCGCCGCTAGGGTCGCGCACCTACCCGGGGCGGCGCCCGAGCCGCCCCGGGGGCTACCTTCTCTCCCATGGGTGCGGCCACGATGCTCAGTCCCGGCCGGCCGGGGCGCGGCTAGCCGGCGGCCGTGCGGATCACCCTCTTCGACCCCGTCGCGCACGGTCACCACCCGAGTTGGGCGCGCGTGCTCGGACACGGGCTCGGGCCGGGCGCCGACGTCACGCTCTGCGTTCCCGAGCGGCTCGTCCCGCTCGCCGCGGGCGGAGCGACGACCGTGATCCCCGTGCCCGAGGACCTCGACCCCGAGGCGGAGCTCGATCTCCTCGGGGACCTCATCGCCGACACCCGCCCCGACCACGTCCTCCACCTCTACGCGGTGAAGGCGACGCTGCGGGCGTGGCTGCGCCGCGCCCCCTTTCCGGTCCCCTGCGCCGTGACGATCATCCACCCGGCCGCGCTGCACTACCCGGCGCGCTACGGCAGCTCCCTGACCGCTTCGGAGTGGGCGAACGCGCTGTACAAGGAGCTCCTCGTCGCCCGCTGGCGCCGGCGCCCCGACGCGCAGGCCCTGCTCGTGATGGACGAGGCCGCGGTCGATCGGTGGAACCGGCGGCGCCGCGGCGCGCGCGCCTTCTACCTGCCCGAGCCGCCGGTCGCGGTGTCGCCCCCGGCGGGCCCGCCACGACCGCGCGCCGGGATCCTCATGTACGGCGCGCTGCGGGCCGGGAAGGGGGTCGACCGGCTCGGCGCCGCGCTCGGGGCCGAGCCGACCGACGTGCCGGTGCGGCTCGCCGGCTCGGTGGAGCCCGACTATGCGCCGACCGTGCGGCGCGCGGTCGCGACGATGCGCGCCGCCGGCGTGGACGTGACGGTCGAGGACCGGTTCCTCGCGCTCGAGAGCGTGATGGACGCGCTCTCGAGCGCCAGGGTGCTCGCGATGCCCTACCTCCGCCAGCGCGGGAACTCCCGGACGCTGCTCGAGGCGGCGGCCGCCGGCACGCCGGTCGTGGCCCACGACCGCGGCCTGATGGCCCACCTCGTGCGGCGCCACGGGCTCGGGCTCGTGGTCGACTGCACCGACGCGCGCGCGTTCCGCCGCGCGCTGCTCGCCCTCGCGGAGGACGCGAGCGCCCCGGCGCGCTACTCCGACGCGCTCGCCGCCTTCACGGCGTTGCACGACGAGCAGCACTTCCGCGCCCGGCTGGGGGCGCCCTTCGGCCTCGACGACTCGGCGGCACCGGCGATCACGTGATCCGGCGGGCGCCGGCCGCGGCGCCGGCCGGCCGGTCCCTATCGTCCGGCGCCGTGCCGGAGCGCAGCGACATCCGCAACGTGGCGATCATCGCCCACGTCGACCACGGGAAGACGACGCTGGTCGATGCGATGCTGCGCCAGTCCGGGGTCTTCGCCGCCCACGAGACGCTCGAGGACCGCGTGCTCGACTCGATGGACCAGGAGCGCGAGCGCGGCATCACGATCCTCGCCAAGAACGCCGCGGTGCGTCTCGCGCGACCCTGATGGCGACCCGGTCACCCTGAACCTCGTCGACACCCCCGGCCACGCGGACTTCGGCGGCGAGGTGGAACGCGGCCTGACGATGGTCGACGGGGTGCTCCTGCTCGTCGACGCCTCGGAGGGCCCGCTGCCGCAGACCCGCTTCGTCCTGCGCAAGGCGCTCGAGCGCCGCCTGCCGGTCATCCTCGTGGTGAACAAGGTCGACCGGCCCGACGCCCGCCCGGCCGAGGTGGTGGACGAGATCTACGAGCTGTTCCTCGACCTCGACGCCGACGAGGAGCAGATCGAGTTCCCGATCGTCTACACCAACGCGAGGGCGGGCTGGGCGGCGCTCGAGGACGGAGCGACGGGCTCGGACCTGCGTCCGCTGCTCGACCTGCTGGTCGAGCGGATCCCGCCGCCGGGCTACACGGAGGGACGGGGTCTCCAGGCCCTGGTGACGAACCTCGACGCCTCCGCCTACGTCGGGCGCCTCGCGCTGTGCCGCGTCCACCAGGGCGAGATCGCGCGCGGCGCGGAGGTCGCGTGGTGCCGCCGCGACGGGAGCGTCGAGCCGGCCCGGGTCACCGAGCTCTACGTCACCGAGGGCCTGCGCCGCGTCGAGGCCGAGCGCGCCGGGCCCGGCGAGATCGTGGCCGTCGCCGGGATCCCCGAGATCACGATCGGCGAGACGCTCGCCGACCCCGACGATCCGCGCGCGCTGCCGCTCATCGCCGTCGAGGAGCCCGCGCTCGGCATGACGATCGGGATCAACACCTCGCCGCTGGCCGGCCGGGCCGGCACGCGGCTCACCGCGCGGATGGTGCGCGACCGCCTCGACGCGGAGCTCGTCGGCAACGTGGCGATCCGCGTGCTCGAGACCGAGCGCCCGGACACCTGGGAGGTCCAGGGCCGCGGGGAGCTCCAGCTCGCCGTCCTCGTCGAGGGGATGCGCCGCGAGGGCTTCGAGCTGACCGTCGGCAAGCCCCAGGTCGTGACGCGGGAGGTCGGCGGCGCGACGCACGAGCCGGTCGAGCGGCTGGCGATCGACGTGCCCGAGGACTTCCTCGGCGTGGTGACCCAGATGCTCGCCCTGCGCAAGGGGCGCATGGAGTCGATGGTCAACCACGGCACCGGCTGGGTGCGGATCGAGTTCCTCGTGCCGGCCCGCGGGCTGATCGGCTTTCGCACCGAGTTCCTCACCGAGACCCGCGGCTCCGGGGTGATGCACGCCGTCTTCGAGCGCTACGAGCCGTGGCTCGGCGACATCCGCACGCGGCCGACCGGCTCGCTCGTCGCCGACCGCCCGGGCCGCACGGGCACCTTCGCGCTGCAGAAGCTCCAGGAGCGCGGGCAGCTCTTCGTCGGACCCGGCGAGGAGGTCTACGAGGGCATGGTGGTCGGCGAGAACGCCCGGCCCGAGGACCTCGACGTGAACGCGGTGCGCGAGAAGAAGCAGACGAACGTGCGCGCCGCCGGGTCGGACGACACCGTCCGCCTCGTGCCCCACCACCGGCTCTCGCTGGACCAGGCGCTCGAGTTCATCCGCACCGACGAGTGCGTCGAGGTCACGCCCGACGCGGTGCGGCTGCGCAAGCTCGCGCTCGGCGCGGTCGACCGGATGCGGCTGGCCCGGTCGGCGCAGGGCTGAGGCCTCGCGGCGGGCCGGGCCTCAGAGCGCGACCTCCCCCTCCAGCACCGCGCCGTCCGGGACGCGCGCCGGGCCGGCCGCCGCGCTGACCGCCACCCGTCCGCGCGCCACGACCCCGGCGCCGAAGGTCACGTCGCCGGCGACCTCGAGGCGCTCGCAGGCCGCGAGCGAGGGCGCCCCGGCGGGGAAGCGTGCCTCGAAGTCGTCGAGCAGGCGGTAGTGGGCGGGGTCGAGGTCGACGAACACCTCGGGCGTGGCGCCGGGCGCGGCGACGATCCGCCCGTCGTCGGCCAGCGCGTAGCGATCGGAGCGCAGGACGAGGAGGTCGCTCGTCGTCTTGACCGGGACGAGACGCGAGCGCAGCACCCGCACGGCCCGCGCCCCGGGGAAGACCGAGATCGCCGCGCCCATCGCGGTCTCGATCTGGAGGACGGGCGGCGAGGCGCCGTCGCGCGGGTCGACGGTCTTGCGATTCACGATCACCGGCAGGCCGAGCACGCCGTCGCGCTCCGCCAGCGCCGCGGCGAGCGCGTCGAGGTCGAGCCACAGGTTGTTCGTGTTGAAGTAGCGGTGACGGGCGACGTCCTGGAAGGCGCCCTGGTCGCCCTCGGGCGTCTGCGCCGACTCGCGCAGGACGAGGCGCCCGTCCGCGCGGCGCGCGAGGTGGCCGCCCTTGCGGTCGGCCTCGGTGCGGTCGGCGGCCTCCATCACGAAGGGGATCTCCTCCCGGGCGATCCAGGCGAGGATCCGCCCGTCGAGGCCCGCGCCGAGGTTGTCGGAGTTCGCCACCAACGCCCAGCGGAAGCCCTGCGCGCGCAGCGCGTCGAGCACGCCGGAGGTGAGCAGCGAGGTGTACAGGTCGCCGTGGCCCGGCGGGCACCACTCCAGCCCGGGGTCGGCCGGCCACGTCACGGGAGCGAGGTCGCCGGCGCCGAGCTTCGGCTCGCGGCTCTGGAGGAAGTCGAGCGGCAGGCCGTCCACCACGAGGTCGGGGTGGGCGGCGAGCGCCGCCAGCGTGTCCTCCCGCGTGGAGAAGCTGTCCATGAGCAGCAGCGGGAGGCGTGCGCCGTGGCGGGAGCGCAGCGCCAGGACCTGGCGGACGATGACGTCGAGGAAGGTCAGGCCGTCCTTCACCGGGAGCAGGGACTTCGCGCGGGTCATCCCCATGCTCGTGCCGAGGCCCCCGTTGAGCCGGATGACGACCGCGCGATCGAGGACCGACGCCGCCTCGTCGGCTCCGGGCGCCGGCAGCGCCGCGGCATCGGGCAGGTCGGCGACCGGCTCGATCTCCGACTCGGCGAGCATGCCCGTCTCGCCCGCCTCGACCTGGCGGTAGTAGTGCGCGAAGGCTGCGATCGCGGCCTCGGCCACGCCCGCGGCGCGCATCTTCTCCTCGCTGGCGCGCAGGCCCTCGGCGCTCATCGCGCGAACGCTATCGCGCGGGAGCGGACCGCCGCGCACGCACGAGGGGCCCGGTCGCCCGGGCCCCTCACACGGCGTGGTGTCCGCGGTGGCTAGCGGATGACGGCCTGCACCATCAGCTGGCAGCCGTCGTCGGTGACCGAGGAGCGGAAGCCGCCGCCGAGGGCGAGCGGGCGGAAGACCAGCTGATAGGTCCCCCCGTCGCTGCAGTACAGCGCGCTCGTCGAGCGGGAGTCGATCGCGATCTGATCGCCCTTGTGGACCCGGACGTTGGCCGGGAAGCGCTCGATGGCGTTCGTCTCGTCGAAGCCGCGTCCCTGGACGTTCACCGTCGGGCCCCGGCCCACGGCCTTCGCCTGGCCCGAGCCCGGGTTGGTCCGCGTGTTCAGGTTGCGGACCCGCACGACCTTGAAGGTCATCCGGCCGGGCGCGCCGGCCCGGACCTTGAAGGCGACGATGCGACCGGAGCGCGGCGCGCGGACGCGGCCCGAGGTGCCGGGGTAGCGGACGCCGACGCGGGTGCAGGCGAGGAGCGGGTTCCCGTCGGGGCCGCACGGATGGGCCGGCGCCGAGTTCGACGGCTCGTGCAGCAGGCTCGAGCCGAACCACGTGGACTTCGCCTGCGCGGCGACGGGGACGAGCGCCAGGGCGAGCGCCGCGGCGGCGACGGTCAGCGCGAGGCGCGAGAGGCGGGTGGGGATGGACATGGTCGTCATGGTGTTGACCTCCTGGTGGGTGATGGATGCCATGGCGACACCATCGCCGGGCCGCGGCGATGCGACCACGGCCCCCAGGGACCGACCTGCGACCCCCCAGGTGTGGCCGATCCCCACCTTGGTGGCACGGGTGGGACCCGGACGGGCGTTCCGCGCGCGCGAGCCGCGACGCTACGAGCGGAGCGGGACCTTCGCCGCCGCCGGGCGCCGCGGGCGGAGCGCGTAGCGGTCGGCGTCGAAGCGGCGGGTGAGCCGGCGGAACGGATAGCTGAAGCCGGGCCAGAGCGTCGAGTTGCGTCCGGTCCGGTCGAGATACCAGCTGCGGCAGCCGCCCGCGGACCACACCGTCCCGGGCATCCGCGCGTCGATCTCCCGGTTGTAGGCGGCCTGCGCGTCCGGGCGGACCTCCGCGACGCCGGCGCCGCGGACGCCCATCGCGCGGAGCGCCCCGAGCACGTAGCGGACCTGGGACTCGATGAAGAACACGATCGAGTTGTGTCCCGAGCCGGTGTTCGGGCCGGTGAGCATGAAGAGGTTCGGGAAGCCGGCCACCGTGGTGCCCTTGTAGGCGTTCGGGCTGCCGTTCCACCGCTCGCCCAGCGACGTGCCCTCCCGGCCGAAGATGCGGTGGGCGGCGGGCATCTCGGTCACCCGGAACCCGGTCCCGAAGATGATCGCGTCGACCTCGCGCTCCGTCCCGTCCGTGGTGACGATGGACCGCGGGCGCACCTCGGCGATCCCGTCGGTCACGACCTCGACGTTCTCCCGGGTCAGCGACGGGTAGTAGTCGTCGGAGACGAGGACGCGCTTGCAGCCCATGACGTAGTCCGGAGTGAGCTTCGCGCGCAGCTCGGGATCGGGCACCTGGCGGCGGAGGTGCGCGAGCGCCACACGTTGCTGGGCGCGCATGATCCTCGGGTGCATGAAGCCGAGCGCCAAGGTCTCCCGGCCCCAGAAGATCGCGCCGCGCATGGCCGTCTGCAGCGCCGGGAAGCGCGCGTACAGGCGGTGCTCGACATCGCTGAGCGCGCGATCGCGACGCGGCACCACCCACGGGGGGGTGCGCTGGAAGACGTGGACCTGCCCGGCGCGCGGCTGGATCTGGGGGACGAACTGGATGGCCGAGGCGCCCGTCCCGATGACGGCGACGCGCTCGCCGGCGAGGTCGTGCTCGTGGTCCCAGCGCGCCGAGTGGAAGGCCGGTCCCTCGAAGCCGGCGAGGCCGGGGAGCTCCGGCACCGACGGCTCGCTGAGCCCCCCGGTGGCGCTGACGAGGACGTCCGCGGCCAGCGGGCCCCCGGTCGTCTCCAGCACCCAGCGCGACGCGTCCTCCTCCCAGGCGGAGCGCAGCACCTCGTGGCCGAAGCGGATGCGCTCGACCAGGCCGCGCCGCTCGGCGAACTCGCGCAGGTAGGCCCAGATCTCGGCCTGGGGCGAGAAGCTGCGCGACCAGCCGGGGTTCTGCGCGAAGGAGTAGGAGTAGAGGAGCGAGGGGACGTCGCACACGCAGCCCGGGTAGGTGTTGTCCCGCCACGTGCCGCCGAGGTCGCCGGCGCGCTCCAGGATCGCGAAGTCCTCGACGCCCGCCTCGCGCAGCGCCGCGCCCATCGCCAGACCCGAGAAGCCGCTGCCCACGATCGCCACCCGCACGTGGTCGGCGCCACCGCCGGCGGGGCCGACCGGCCGGACGGGTCGAACGACGCTGCGCACGAGGCGGAGCCTAGCGCCGCTCCTCCGGCTCGCCGCCGGAGCTCGACCCGGTCGCCAGTCTGCGGCACAGCCTCGAGGCGCCCCGTCGAGCGGCACGCACCCGCGTACGCGGCGATCGTCCGCGGCGGGCTGGGCGGCGCCGACGGCGAGGTGCTCGCGATCGCCGACCGCGTGCGCGACGAGCTCACCCGTCGCCTGGTCGCGGCGCTCTCCGGCCCGCGGCCCTCGAAGGCGCTGCGACTCGCCGTGCGCGGCTGGCGGGGCTACGGCGAGGCGGTGGCGCTCGAGTGGGTCGAGCACCGGCCGGTGTCGCGCGCACGGGCCGTCGCGCTGATGATGGCCGCCCTCGAGGCGACGCTGGGCGCGGTCGGCGAGCGCTCCCCGACCTCGGCCGACTGAGCACGGCGACGAGACTCAGCGTTGGCCCGCCGCAGACTCGACCAACGTCGGTGCCGGAGAGGGCTCGGGCTCCGGTCGAGGCCGGGGCGAGCGGCCGGTGATCCGATGCGAGAACGCGATGGCGTGCCGCTCCAGGCCGTACCACGACGCGGCCGCCACGAGACAGACCAGCGCGAGCGCGATCAAACCGAAGACGGCGGCGGGCACGGCTTTGCCGAGTCCCTCGTCGGCAAGGACGTGGAGGATCGGAAGGTGCCAGAGGTAGAACCCGTATGACACGAGGCCGACCCAGAGCAGCGGCCGCCACCGCAGCCCCCGCCGCAAGCGTCCCCGGTCGAAGGCACCGAACACCCCCGGGAGGATGATCCCCACCGCGATGATCAACTTGAGCTCGTGCTCGGCGATGAGGCGCGTACCCCAGCTGCCGCCGAGCGGACCGAGGCTGGTCCCGAGCAGGTAGAACGCGACACCCGCCACAACCCAGGGCAGCCACGGGCGGCGATCGATGACCTCGGCGAACCGCGGTGCCTCCCGGCGCTCCGCCGCCCAGACGCTGAGCACGGCGACACCCATGCCCGCGCCGAGCTGGTCGAGCGCGGCGGGGAGGACGACGAACACCGGAGAGAAGTTCGCCTGGCTTCCGGTCAGGCGCACCGCCACGACCTTCCAGAGGATCGAGAAGGCGATCAGGCAGAAGACGCCGCCCAGCTCGAGCGGGAGGAAGGAGGCGCTGGTCGATCGCCGGACGCGGCCGAGGAGCCACACCCAGACTGGCAGGAACAGGTAGAAGGTGACCTCTACGCAGATCGTCCACGCCGGGCCGATCCCCCCATTGATCGTGTCCAGGCTGTAGAGCTGGCCGAAGAGGAAGTACGTCGGGATCCCGCTTGGGCTGAACACCTTGGACGTGATGCCCAGCACCACGGCCACGATCGGGAGCGCCACCCAGTAGGCCGGGAGGATGCGGAAGGCGCGGCGAACGCCGTACTTGCGCACCGACGGACTCCCGCGGGCGTCCATCCGCGCCTTCGCGAAGGGCCGGTAGAGGAGGAAACCCGAGATCGCGTAGAACAGCGGCACAGCGGTGTTCAGCTGCCAGAGGTAGCTACCCCCGTCGAGGGTGCCCAGCGTGAACGTGATGTGCACCACGAAGATGCTCAAGGCCGCGATCGCGCGGAAAGCATCGAACAGGGGGAAGCGGGTGGAGCGCGGCGCGAGCATCAGGTAACGGGGAGCGCCCCCGGGCCGTCGAGGGTACTGACTGCGGCGAGCGCGGCTGCCCGCTCATGCCGCGGCCCTACCTCGCGGCGACGCGACTCAGACCGCCGCGGGCACCGCCGCACGGACGAGGTCCGCGGCCTTCTCGGCGACCATGATCGTCGGGGCGTTCGTGTTGCCGCCCGGGATGACCGGCATGACCGACGCGTCGGCCACGCGCAGCCCCTCGACCCCGCGGACCCGCAGCTCCGGGTCGACGACGGCCCCCTCGTCCGAACCCATCCGGCACGTGCCGACCGGGTGGTAGAGCAGCTCGACGCGCCGGCGCACGTCGGCCTCGAGGTCGGCCTCCGTGTCGACTCCCGCGCCGGGGTAGATCTCGCGCCCGAGGACGGAGGCCAGCGGCTCGGCGGCGGCGATCTCGCGGCCCAGCCGCAGACCGGCCACGATCGCGGCGACGTCCTCGGGCTCGGCGAGCGAGTTCGTCAGGATCCGCGGCTTCGCGGCGGGGTCGGCGGAGCGCAGGCGCACCGAGCCCCGGCTGCGCGGGGTCACGAGGACCGGTCCGAGGGTCACGGCATGGCCGTCGTAGGTCTCGAACCCGTTGTCGACGAAGTAGGCGGGCGCGAAGTGGAACTGGAGGTCCGGCGCCGGGAGGCCCGGGCGGCTGCGGACGAACGCGAACGCCTCCCCGACCGTGGAGCTCAGCGGTCCGGTGCGCCGCAGCAGCCACTCGGCGACGGCCTTCGGCTTCTCGGCGTCGGCCAGGGACCCGCCGCCGGGGACGTCCCACACGCCGACGACGTAGGGGTGGTCCTGGAGGTTCGCGCCGACTCCCGCGGCGTCGACCGCGACCTCGACCCCGACCTCGCGCAGGTGCCCGGCCGGGCCGATCCCCGACAGCATCAGGATCTGCGGGGAGCCGAACGCGCCGGCGCTCAGGATCACCTCGCGCTCGGCCCGGGCGACCTGCTCGTCGCCGCGGCCGTCGCGCCAGCGGACGCCGACGACCCGGTCGCCCTCCAGCTCGAGCCGCAGGACGTGGGCACCGGTGACGACGTCGAGGTTCGGGCGCTTCATCGCCGGCCGCAGGTACGCGTCGGCCGCGCTCCAGCGTCGCCCGCCGCGCTGCGTGACCTGGGCGAGCGCGGCACCGTCCTGCTCCGGTCCGTTGTAGTCGTCGATCCGGGGGATCCCGGCCGCCTCGGCCGCGGCGAGGAACCGGCCGGTGAGGGGACGCGGCGAGCGCTCGTCCTCGACCCGCAGCGGCCCGCCGACGGCGTGGTGCTCGGACGGGCCGCGGCCGTTGTCCTCGGCGCGCAGGAAGTACGGGCGCACCGCCTCCCACCCCCAGCCGGGGCAGCCCTTGGCCTCCCAGAGGTCGTAGTCGAGCGGCCGCCCCCGGACGTAGAGCATCGCGTTCATCGAGCTCGAGCCGCCCAGCGCCTTGCCCCGCGGCAGGAAGATCGAGCGGCCCTCGCAGGCCGGCTCCGGCTCGGTGGCGTAGTCCCAGTCGAGCTTCGTCTTGAACTGCTTGGCGAAGGCGGCGGGGATCTTGATGTTCGGGTGGCGGTCCCTCCCGCCGGCCTCGAGCAGGGTGACCCGCACGGCCGGGTCCTCCGACAGGCGGGCGGCGAGCACGCAGCCGGCGGAGCCCGCGCCGACGACGAGGTAGTCGGTCGAGGTCATGGCGTCCATCCTCGCGCACGCGCCCCCGACCTGTCCACGAGGCGCGCGTCAGCCGTCGCGGGCCAGACGGGCGCGCAGGCGGTCGAGCGGCCGGGCGAGCCCGGCCGCGAGCCGGTAGCGGCGGGTGCGGCGCAGCGCGTCGACGCGCGCGTCCGCGTCGGCGGCACGCCGCTCGGCGCGGTGGTGGGCGAGCACCAGATCGCGGCCCGCCGGCCCGAGCCCCTCCGGCGGGGCGCCGAGGTCCGCGCGCAACCGCCCAGGACTGAAGACCCGGGCGCGACGGGCACGGCGGGCCAACTCCATGGCGTACGCTGCGCGCGCCTGATGGACTTCGGCCTCGCGATCTTCCCCACCGACGAGACGCCCGCGCCGGCGGAGCTGGCGCGCCTGGCCGAGGCGCGGGGCTTCGAGTCGCTCTTCTTCCCGGAGCACACCCACATCCCGGTGAGCCGGCGAACGGCGTATCCGCCGGGCGGCGAGCTGCCCCGCGAGTACACGCGCACCCTCGATCCGTTCGTCGCGCTCACCGCCGCCGCCGCGGCCACCGAGCGCCTGCGCGTCGGGACGGGGATCTGCCTCGTGGCCCAGCGCGATCCGATCATCACCGCGAAGGCCGTCGCCACGCTCGACCGCGTCTCCGGCGGCCGCCTCGAGCTCGGGGTGGGCGCCGGCTGGAACGAGGAGGAGATGGAGGACCACGGCGTCGACCCGCGGACCCGCTTCGGCCGGATGCGCGAGCACGTCGAGGCGATGAAGGCGCTGTGGACGCAGGACGAGGCGAGCTTCGCGGGCCGCCACGTGCGCTTCGAGCCGACCTGGGCGTGGCCCAAGCCGGTCCAGTCGCCGCACCCGCCGATCCTGGTCGGCGGCAACGGTCGCACGGTCCTCGACCGCGTCGTCGCCTACGGCGACGCCTGGTACCCGAATCGCTTCGGCGACGAGGACCGGATGATCGCCCGGATCGCGTCGCTGCGCGACCGCGCGGCCGCGGCCGGCCGCGACCCGATCCCGACCACGCTCCAGCTCGCGCCGACCGAGCCCGAGCTGATCGGTCGCTACGCGCGCGCCGGGGTGACCCGCGGCCTGTGGTACCTGCCCACGGGGCCGCCCGAGAAGCTCGAGGCCGCGCTCGAGCGCTACACCGCGGTGAAGGACGCCTACGCCGCGGCGGGCGCCTGAGCCGCCGGCTCCCGGCTCCTAGAGCTGCGCGGTGTCGGTCGGGACGCCGAGCGCCACCCGCCCGGCGAGCTCCCATGTGGCCGGGCCGACGAGCATGTGCTGCGTGGCGACGTGGAGGTCGCGGTGGCGGCGCTGGAGCGGGCTCGACGCGTAGACCGCCGTGCCGCCGGCGAGCGCGTACATCGCGTCGGTCGCCTCGGTCGCCGCGCCCATCGCGTGGCTCGCCGCGCGTCGGAGCGCCGCGCGCGCGGCGACGGCCACCTCGCCGCGCTCGCGCGCCTGGGCCCACGCCGCGGCGACGGCCTCGCGGACCAGCGCCCGCGCGGCGTCGACCGCGGCCTGCGCCCGCGCGACGCGCGCCTGGGTGTCGGCGCGCGCGGCGAGCGGCTTCGCCGACCCGGTCGGCGTCTTGCCCGCGGCGAGGGCGGCCAGGTCGTCGATCGCGGCGCCGGCGATCCCGAGGCCGACCGCCCCGATCGCGAGGGCGAGCAGGCCGAAGGGCGGAAAGGCATAGAGGGCACCCTCGGCCACCGGCACGTCGGAGAGCAGCGACGCGGTCCGCGCGGCGGGCAGGCGGGCATCGTCGAGCGCGATGTCGTGGCTGCCGGTGCCGCGCAGGCCGGCGACGTCCCAGGTGTCGTGCACCGCGTAGGCGTCGGCGGGGAACAGCGCGAGGCGGACATCGGGCGCGCCGGAGGCGAGCCGCCGCACATCGTCGCCGTCCTCGACCAGGCACCCGCCCATCAGCCACGTGGCGTGGCCGCAGCCGCTCGCGAAGCGCCACCGCCCGCTCACCCGGAAGCCGTCGCCGTCCGGCACCGCGCGCCCCATGGGCGCGAACACGCCCCCGACGACGGACCCCGGATCGCCGTAGACCTCCCGGGCGACGTCCGGCGCGAGGTAGGCGGCGAGCATCCCGGCGGTCCCGCACACCGCGACGATCCACGCCGCCGCGGCGTCGCCCGCGGCCAGCGCCTCGACCGCGTCGAGGAAGGCCTGCGGCTCGACCTCGAGGCCTCCGGCGCCCGCGGGCACGAGCCCGCGCACGAGCCCCGCGTCCACGATCGCCGCCATCACGGGGTCGGCGAGGCGGCGGTCGCGTTCCCCCGTCCCCGCGTGCTCGGCCGCGAGCGGCGCCAGGCCCCGCGCCGTCCGGGCGGGCTCGCGCCTCGTCGCTGCCGTGGCCGCCGGCGCCATCGCGGCGATCATCGCAGACCGGCGCGGGGGCGAGGCGGCCACCCGAGCCGGAGCCGCGCCGGGGTTTAAGCCTGGCGTGACCGCAGCCTTAGACGCGCACCGCATCGTCGTCGTCGTCAACGTTTCCACGACCAAGGAGGTGGCCGTGCCGCGCATCATCGTCGAGACCGAGTCGTCCGCTCGCGACGGGCAGGTCCTGCTCACCGAGCGGGTCGTGCCCGCGCAGATCGAGAGCGAGCACTTCTGCGACCAGCTCATCGAGCGGGTCGGCTGGGCGATCCTCGACGCCGAGGACGCCGAGGTGACGCGTCGCCCGCGACCGGGCGAGTAGGCGGCGGGCCAGCCGCGAGCGCTCAGCCCGGGCTCGCGGCCGCGCCCCCCGCCGGGGGGCGGGTCGCCGCCTCGAGCAGGAAGACGAACGAGGACCACGGCTCGCCCGTCGCCTGCTGGAGCCCGATCTCGCACGTCCGGTTGCTGCACACGGCGGCGTCGTGCGGGCGGCCGGCGAGCTCGGCGGCCTCGTCGGCCAGGGCGGCCGCCGGCAGCTCGGGGTGCAGCAGCCCGCGGTCGCCGGCGAAGCCGCAGCACGTGGCCGCCGTCGGCACGTCGACCTCGTCGGCCAGCGTCCGGGCCACGACCTCGAGCGCCCCGGCGAGGTCGAGGTGGCGGCTGGAGCACGGCGGGTGGACCGCGACGCGGGCGGCGCGGCGGCGGACCTCGAGCCGCGGCAGCAGCTCGTCATGGGCCCAGGCGATGGAGTCGAGGACCTGCGGCCGGCGGCCCTCGTCGAGGTGGGGGAGCGCGTCGGCGACGATGCCGTGGGTGCAGGACGTCGCGTCCACGACGACCGGCAGGCGGCCGCCCCCGCTCCACCGCGCGAGCGCCTCGGCGACCTTCCGGGTCGCGAACGCGTGGCCGGCGTCGTAGCCCTTCGACCCCCAGGGCGTGCCGCAGCAGTGGCCGGCGACGTCGGGCGGGATCCACAACGGCCGTCCGGCGCGCGCGGAGGCCGCCACGAGCGCGGCGGGGAGGCTGGGCCCCTCGGGCGTCTCGGGCGCCGCGCCGAAGATGCGGTTGATGCAGGCGGGGAAGTACACCGCGGCCGCCCCGTCCCGCCCGGTGGCGGGCAGCGCCGCCGGCGCGGGCGCCGGCATCTCCGCCGGCCAGGAGGGCACGATCTCGCGGCTCACCGCCGTGCGCACCGCCCGGCTGGCCGCGGCCAGCGGCCGATCGCCCGCCGCGCGGCGCAGCACGCCCCCTGCGCGCAGGCCACCGCGGGCCGCCCGCTCCACCGCGCTCCAGCGCCGGGCGAGCGCCAGGGCCGCCCGCTCGGCGGCGGGACCGCGCTGGCTCGCCCGGAGGCGCTTGACCAGTGCTCCGGTGTCGATGCCGACGGGGCACGCGAGCGCGCAGGTGCCGTCGGCGGCACACGTCTCGAGGCCGTCGTAGGCGAACTCGCGCAGGAGCGCCCGCTGCACCGGCGACCCCTGCGGCTGGCGGACCATCTCGCGCCGGAGCACGATCCGCTGGCGCGGCGTCGCCGTCAGATCGCGGCTCGGGCACACGGGCTCGCAGAAGCCGCACTCCACGCAGGCGGTCGCCTCCTCCTCGATCGCCGGGGTGGTCTGGAGATCGCGCAGGTGGACGCCGGGGTCGCGGTTCAGCACGACGCCGGGCGCGAGCACGCCGTCGGGGTCGGCCAGCGCCTTGACCCGCCACATGAGCGCGGTGGCCTTCGCGCCCCACTCCCGCTCGACGTACGGGGCCATGTTCAGGCCCGTGCCGTGCTCGGCCTTGAGCGACCCGTCATAGCCGTCCACCACGAGTTCGACCAGCTCGCCCATGAACGCCTCGTAGCGATCGCGCTCGCCCGGCTCGCCGAAGGCCGGGGTGAGCATGAAGTGGAGGTTTCCGGCCGACGCGTGCCCCGCCACGCCGGTGAGGAAGCCGTGCGCGCCGAGCAGGGCCTGGATGTCACGCGCCGACTCGGCGATCCGCGCGGGCGGCACGCACACGTCCTCGGTGATCAGCGAGGTGCCGGGCGGGCGGAGCTTGCCGACCAGGCCGAACATCCCCTCGCGCACCGTCCACGCGACCGCGATCTCGCGGCGGTCCCGGGTGAACGCCGGCGGGCGGAGCAGCGGGTGGCCGGCGAGGATCGCCTCGGCGGCCGCGACCTGCGCGTCGAGGCCGGCGTCGTCGTCCGCGCCGAACTCGACGAGCAGGGCCGCGGACTCGGGCGGCAGCTCGCGCCAGTGCTCCGGCGTCCCGGGGATCGAGTGGCTCGCGACCATGAGCGCCGGCGCCACCATGAGCTCGACGGCCGTGGCGCCGGCGGCCACGAGGTCGGTCACCGGCGCGGCCGCGGCGTCGATGCCGGGGAAGTGGACCCAGGAGACCGTCGTGCGCGGCGGCACGGGCACGGTGTCCATCACGGCCTCGGCGACGAACCCGAGCGTGCCCTCCGAGCCCACGAGCAGACGGCGGAAGATCTCCACCGGCTCGTCGGCGTCGAGGAACGCGCACAGCCGGTAGCCCGTCGTGTTCTTGATCTCGAACTTCCGCCGGATGCGCTCCGCCAGCGCCGCGTCGGCGCGGATCTCGTCGCGGATCTGCGCGAGGCCGGCGGCGAGCGCGGGCTCCCGCGCGGCGAACCCGGCCGCGGCGTCCGGGGCGGCGGTGTCGATCGTCGTGGCGGACGGCAGCACGAAGGTCAGCGAGCGCACGGTGCGGTAGCTGTCGGCGACGACGCCACAGCGCATCCCGCCGGAGTTGTTGGCGATCACGCCGCCGACCGTCGCGGTGTCGACGCTCGCCGGATCCGGCCCGAGCCGCCGCCCGCGGCGCGCGAGCACGCGGTTGACGTGGCCGAGCGTCGTGCCGGGGCGCACCCGGGCGCGGGCGCCCCCGTCCTCCACGTCGACGCCGCGCCAGTGCCGGCGCACGTCGACGAGGATCCCTTCCCCCTGGGACTGGCCGTTGAGGCTCGTGCCGGCGGCCCGGAGCGTCACGGGGATGCCGGCGCGCCGGCCCAGGGCGAGGACCTTCGCGACGTCGCCGGCATCGTGCGCCATCACCACCGCGCGCGGGAAGCGGCGGTACGGGCTGGCGTCGGAGGCGTAGCGGACGAGGTCGCTCGCCCGCGCGAGCACCCGGTCGGCACCGAGGAGCGCCACGAGGTCGCGCCGCAGCGGCTCCGGCGTGCCGGCGGCCAGCGCGTCGGGCGCGCGGTCGGGCGCGGGCGCGCCGGGCCCGGGAGCGATGCGCTCGGGGACGGGGTCGAGCAGGGCCATGTCAGATGCCGCGCATCTAGGAGAGCGCCATGCCCGGGGCCACCCGGACCTCGACCACCTGCGGCTTCTCCGAGGCGAGCGCGGCGCGCAGCGCCTCGCTCAGCTCCTCGGCGCCGGCCGCGGAACGCGCCTCCACGCCGTAGCCCGCCGCGACGGCCGCCACGTCGAGGGCCGGCAGGTCGAGCCCCGGCGCGCCTTCCACGCCCTCGAGCCCGGCGAACCACTTGAGGATCGCGTACTCCTCGTTGCGCAGGACGAGGACGGTGAGCGGCACGTCGCAGGCCGCCGCGGTCCAGAGCGCCTGGATGGCGTACTGCGCCGACCCCTCGCCGACGATCGCCACCACCGGCCGGTCGGGCCGGGCGAGCGCGACGCCGACCGACGCGGCGAGCCCGAAGCCCAGTCCGCCGCCCGCGCCGAAGAAGTAGCTGCCCGGCCGCGCGAGGCGCAGCCGGTTGCGGACGGCCAGCGTGGCGGATGGCGCCTCCAGGACGACGATGCCGTCGTCCGGGAAGACGGCCGCCAGCGCGGCGACCGCGGCGGAGGGGCTCAGCGGGTCGCTCGGCGCCACGGCCTCGGGCGCCGGGCGCGCCGGTGGCGCGGGCCGGCCCCCGGCGCCGCCCGCGGCGGCGCCGAGGGCCTCGAGCGTCAGCACCGGATCGGCGACGATCGCATCGCCCATCGGGGCGCGCGCCGCCTCGTCGGGGTCGGCGGTGATGGCCACGAGCTCGGCGCCGGGCGGCAGCAGCGGCCCGGGGATGTTCGGGTAGTAGCTGAAGACCGACGCCCCGGCGACGAGCACGAGGTCGTGGCCCGCGAGCGTCTCCCCGAGCGGCCCGATCGCCGGGGGCAGGATCCCCTGGAAGTGCGCGTGACCCTCCGGGAAGCCGAGTCGCCCGCCGCCCGGGGCGGGGCCGGCCCACACGGGCAGGCCGTGGGCCTCGGCGAGCGCGACCGCGGCCGCCCAGCCCGCCTCGGAGTCGAGATCGGGCCCGGCGACGAGCACCGGGCTCCGCGCCGCCGTGAGCCGCGCGGCGAGCGTCGCGACCGCGTCCGGGTCGGCGGTCGCGCGGCCGCCGACCGTGCGCCCCGTCGCGTGGCGGACCGCGTCCGCGTCGACCTCCGCGTCCCAGTCGTCCATCGGGATGGAGAGGAACGTCGGACCTCGCGGCGGGAGCGCCGCGAGGTGGGTGGCCCGGGCCAGGGCGTGCGGGACGTCCGCGGCCCGCGGCGGCTCGTAGCTCCACTTCACCAGCGGGTGGGGCATGCGCGTCGCGTCGCGGTTGGTGAGGTTGGCCTGCAGCGTCATGAGCGCGCGCACCTGCTGGCCGGCGGTGACCACGAGCGGCGAGCGGTTGGCCTGCGCGTTGAAGATCGCCCCCATCGCGTTGCCGACACCCGGCGCGGTGTGGAGGTTGACGAGCGCCGGCCGGCCCGAGGCCTGCGCGAAGCCGTCGGCCATCCCGACCACCACCGCCTCCTGCAGGCCGAGCACGTAGCGGAAGTCGCCGGGGAACCCCGCGAGCATCGGCAGCTCGGTCGAGCCGGGGTTGCCGAACACGGTGGTCATCCGCTGCCGGCGCAGGAAGTCGAAGCTCGCCTCGCGGACCGTGGTCACGGCCGCGATGCTACCCGCGTCCGGGCGCTGACCCGGGGCCGCCGGGTGGGGCGCCGTGAGGCGAGCGGCTAGCGTCCGGTGCGGTGTCCGTCGCCGCCCGCCCCGACTCCGCACGGGAGATCGCCCGCGTCTACGTCGAGGCGTGGGCGATCTTCCGGCGCCACCCGGCCACCCTGCTCGTCCCGGGGGTCGTGCTGTTCGTGGCCTTCGGCATCCCGTCGGTGCTGCTCGGCGACGTCACGCTCACGCCGTCGGTCGCCGGCTTCACCGCCGTGCTGCAGGCCGAGATCGTCGGGTTCGCCGCGGCCCTGCTCTACTACGGCTACTGCGAGGAGGTGGCCGATCGCGACCGCGGCGGGGAGCCCGTCCCGATGGGGTCCGCGCTGCTCGACACGGCGAAGGTGCTGCCGTCGCTGGCCGCGACGTCGATGCTGTCCGCGCTGGCGTTCGGCCTCGGGCTCGTGCTGTTCGTCCTCCCGGGGATCCTCCTCGTGTTCCGCTTCTCGCTGGCGACGGCCGTCGTGTCGCTCGAGCGCGCACGACCCCTGGCGGCGCTCCGCGGCTCGTTCGCCCTCACCCGCGGCCATGCCCGGCTGCTCGGGCCGACCGCCGTCGCCATGATCTGCGCCGAGTGGTTCATCCCGGACCCCGCCGAGCAGCTCGCCGGGCGGCTGCTCGGCGACCACCTCGCCGGACGCGTCGCCGCGGACGCCATCGCGAACCTGCTCATCGCGCCCATGGCCGGGCTCGTCATCTCCGTCGTCTACCTGCGGCTGCGGAGCCGATGAGCCGCCGCCATCGCCGCGGTCGCGCCGCCGAACGACCCGCTCCGAGCGCCGCCACCCACGCCCCTCCCGCGCCCTAGGATGGGCGGGATGAGCTCGGCGTCGCGCTGCGTCCGGCCGATCGCGCTCGCGATCGGGGCACTGCTCGTGGCGCCGGCCATCTCGAGCGGCGCGGCGGCGCGCGCGGACCTCTCGATCGCCCGGCTCGCCGACCCCCCGGCGGCGCTGCGGCCCGGCGCTCCGCTGCTGCTGAGCGTGACGGTGCGCCACGGCGGGCGAGGCGCCGCGGCGGCCGCGACGGTCGCCGTGTACCTCTCGCGCGACGCGAAGCCGGACCGCCGCGACCTGCGTCTCCCGGCGCGCGGCGACCGCTTCGCCGCGCGGCGCGGCCCTCGCACCGCCAGGCGCGGCATCTCGCTGCGGGTCCCGCTCGGCGCGCGGGCCGGCCGCTACCGGATCATCGCCTGCGCCGAGCGCCGCCGCCGGCTGCGGGAGGCCTCCGAGCGCGGCGGCTGCCGCGTCGCGACGCGGCGCCTGCGGATCGTCACCGCGCTGCCGGGGCTGCCGATGCTCGTCCCGGCGGCGACGGGCGGCGACGGGCGGATCACCCCGCCCCCGCCCGCGCCGCCCCCGGGCGAGCCGGTCGCCCCGCCGCTCGGCACCCGCGCCGTCTCCGTGGCCGACCAGACGCGGTTCCTCTGGTCGGGGCCCGACGCCCAGCAACGGGGCGTGTCGGCGGGCGCGATCGACCGCCGGCGGATCGTCCTGCTGCGGGGACGCGTGCGCGACGGCGACGGCCGGCCGCTCGCCGGAGCCAGGGTCCGGGTCGTCGGCCATCCCGACCTCGGCGCCTCGACCTCCCGCGACGACGGCACCTACGACCTGGCGGCCAACGGCGGGGCGGCCGTCGTGATCGACGTCGCGCGACCGGGGTACCTCCCGGTCCAGCGCGAGATCTCGACCGGCTGGCAGGAGATCCTCCCCGTCGACGACGTGCGCCTCGTCGCCTTGGACGGCGCCGCCACGACGATCGACCCGGCATCGCGCGCCGCCTTCCAGGTCCACCGGGCGACGCTGCGGCAGGACGGCGACGGCGCCCGCCGGGTGACGATGCTGTTCCCGGCCGGGCTGAAGGCCACCATGACGCTGCCCGGTGGAGCGAGACGGACGCTCGGCGCGATGACGGTGCGCGCCACCGAGGACGCGACGGGCGGCGACGGGACCCGAGCAGGTGCCCGGCAGCCTCCCGGCGACCGCGGCCTACGCCGACGCGACGACCTACACCGTCGACGAGGCGCAGGCCGCGGGCGCGCTCGGCGTCGCGCTCGACCGTCCGGTGATCTCCTACACGGAGGACTTCATCGGGCTCCCGGTCGGCAGCGGCGTGCCCGTCGGGACCTACGATCGCGCGGCGGCACGCTGGGTGGCCTCGCCGAACGGGCGGGTGGTCGAGCTGACCGGGATCTCCGGCGGCCGGGCACAGCTCGACGTGGACGGCGACGGGCAGCCGGACGACGGCGCGGCGCTCGGCGTCCTCGGCATCACCGGCGCCGAGCGCTCGACGCTCGCCCGGCTCTACACGCCGGGCGCGAAGCTCGTGCGCACCCGGCTGACCCGCCTTTCCGGCTCCGGCGTCGCCCTGGGCCCGGCGCCGCCCTCCGGGGCGCGACGGCCGACGGCGGCCGGCGAACGACCCGGGGACGGCACCCCCGGCCAGGCCCCGTGCCCGCCGGGCGGCGGCTCGGACGTCGGCTGCGAGCGGCAGCGCCTCGGCGAGACGATCCCGGTGGCCGGCACGCCGTTCTCGCTGCGCTACCAGTCCGACCGCCAGCCGGGGTACCGGCCGACGCGGACGATCGACATCCCCGTGACCGGGGCCGAGATCCCCGGGCCGCTCGAGCGCGTCGAGGTCTCGATCGACCTCGCCGGCCGCCACCTCGAGAGGACCTACGCGCCCGAGCCCAACCAGCGCTACCACCTGGTGTGGGACGGGCGCGACGCCTGGGGCCGGCGCGTCCCGGGCGCGGCGAGCGCCCGGATCACCGTGACCAACGTCTACCCGGTCGGCTACCACCCCGCCCGCGCCGCGTCCGAGCGGAGCTTCGCGGACGCCGGGGCGAACGACACGGGCCGTTCGGTCGCCGGGCGCGGCACGGCGGAGCTGCGGCTCGCCCGGACCGTGACGCGCTCGCTCGGCGTCCCCGACCCGCGCGACACCGACGCCCTCGGCGGCTTCACGCTCGACGTCCACCACGCCTACGACCCGGCGGCGCGGACCGTGTTCCACGGCGACGGCACCGTCGTCGGCGGCGACGGCTCGGCCGGGCTGTCCGCCACGCGCATCGCCGGCCGCGGCCATGTGAACGTCCCGCACGACCGCTACGACGGGATCGACGCGAGGGACGCCCGCGTCCCGCTGCACAACATCGCGAGCGGTCCCGACGGGACGGTCTACCTGCCCGATGCCTCGACCCGGCGCATCTACCGGATCACGCCGGACGGACGGCTCCGCGCCTTCGCCGGCAACGGCGAGCGCGGCGACCCGACCGGCGACGGCGGCCCCGCGAGGCGGGCGCGCCTGGGCCGCAGGCTCGTGGACGTCGCGATCGGGCCGGACGGGTCGGCCTACGTGCTCGTCGCGGTCGGGCCCGCCCCCTCGCCGAACCAGCAGATCCGCCGCATCGCGCCGGACGGCACGATCACGACCGTGGCCGGCGGCGCCACGTCGGCCGACGGAGCCGACGGCATCGCCGCGAAGGACGCGCTGGTCGACGCCTCCTCGCTCGCCGTCGGCCCCGACGGCGCGATCTACCTCGACGACCGCGGCCGCGGCCGGCTGCGCCGCATCGGCCCCGATGGCCGGATCGGCACGCTCGCCGGGGGCGGCAGCGCGGCCGTCTCGACGACCCCGAAGCCCGGCCGCGACGTCCGCCTCGGCATCCCCGCGCACCCGGCGGTCGCCCCGGACGGGTCCGTCTACCTCGCGACCGAGCGCCAGAACCGGGTGCTGCGGCTGGCACCGGACGGGAGCATCGCCGTCGTGGCGGGCACCGGCGGCACGGACGCCGGACCGGCCTCGGGCCGCGCCACGGAGACCGACGTCCCGGCGCCGCGCCACCTCGGGGTCGCGCCCGACGGGACGCTGTACATCGCCAGCGCCGAGACCTACGACAGCGGGCGCGCGCCCGTCGTGGCGGTGTCCACCACGGGCCGGCTCACGCCCTTCGCCGGCGACGGCGCCTGCACGCGCACGGTCGTCCCCGAGTCCATCAACCCGCTCGCCGAGTGCATCGCCCGGGTCGACGCGATGACCGTCCTGCCCGACGGATCGGTCGTCTACGCGGGGCTCGGAACGGTGCTGCGACGGACCGGGTCCCCCCTGCCGGGCTTCGGCGGCTCGACCCTCGAGATCCCCTCCGCCGACGGGCGGACGGTGGACGTCTTCGACCGCGGCGGCCGGCACCTGGAGACCCGCGACGCGCTGACCAACGGCCGGCGCTACCGCTTCGGCTACGACACGGCGGGCCGTCTGAGCTCGATCACCGACGGCTCCGGGAGGGTCACGCGGATCGAGCGCGCCGCCGACGGGCGGCCGACGGCCATCGTGGCGCCGGGCGGCGCGCGGACCGCGCTCGCGGTGGGCCGGGACGGTGACCTCGCGACGGTGACGAACCCCCTGGGCGGCGCCTATCAGCTCGCCTATGCGCCCGGCGGCCTGCTGAAGTCGCTCACCCAGCCCGGCGGCGGCGTCCTGGCGATGCAGTACGACGATCGCGGCCTGCTCACCCGCGACACCGACGCGGACGGCGTCCGCCTCGACCTCGCGCGCACCGAGACCGACGACGCCGTGTCGGTCGGAGTGACCGACGGCGACGGGCACACCACGACCTACCGGGACGAGCGGCGACCGGACGGGACCGACCGCCGGACGGTGACCGAGCCCGCGGGCGGGGTGCGGACCGTCATCAGGGCTCCGGACGGAACCACGAAGCAGACCGATCCGGACGGGACGACGATCGCGCAGCGCCTCGGTCCGGATCCCCGCTTCGGGCTGCTCGCGCCCGTCGTCGAGTCGCGCACGGTCACCCGCCCGAGCGGCCGCACGACCGCGCTCGCCGAGACGCGGACCGCCACCTTCGCCACGCCGGGCGACCGCCGATCGAGACTCGTCCGGCTCGAGGACGACGTCACGGTCGACGGGAAGACGCGGAGGTCGGCCTACGCGGCGGGCTCGCGCACGGCCTCGTGGCGCACGGCCGCCGGGCGGCTCTGGCGCTGGACGCTCGACGACCTCGGCCGCACCACCGAGATCCGGCCGCCGGGGGAGTCGCCGATCACCCGCACCTTCGACGGGAACGGCCGGCTCACGCGCGTCGCACAGGGGAGCAGCCGGATCAGGCTGACCTACGACGCCGCCGGCCACGTCGTCTCCCGCGCGGAGACCGGCGGTCCCACCCGCACGCAGACGTGGGACGCCGCCGACCGGCTGCGCTCGGTGACCGAGGCCGGCGCCACCGTGGTCTACGGCCACGACGCCGACGGCCGACGCACGAGCGTGCGCCTGCCACGCGGCGGGACCTACGCCGAGGCGGTGAGCCCGGCGGGACGGGACCACGGCTCCACCGCGCCGGGCGACACGGCCGGCCTGACGCGGGAGTTCACGCTCGGCGGTCGCCTCGACCGCGAGACCTGGCCGGGCGGACGGGTCGTCGACACCTCCACGGACGCCGCCGGCCGCCTCGCCGGGCGCTCCGGGGGCGGCGTCCAGACGAGCTTCGGCTACGCGGACGCGACCGATCGGCTGACCACGCTCATCCGCAGCGCCCCGCCGACGGGCGCGGGAGGCGCTCCCGAGCCCGCGGCGACGCTCGCCTTCGCCTACGACGGCGACCTCCCGACCTCGCTCACGTGGGGCGGGCCGTTCGCCGCCACGGCCGCCCTCGCCCACGACGGCGCGGGCCGGCTCACGAAGCTCTCCGAGACCGTCGCCGGGACCACGACCGAGTTCGCCGTTCCCCACGACGACGACGGGCTCGCCGCCGGGATCGGCGCGTTCACCTTCACGCGAGACGGGCCTCGCGGGCGCGTGAGCGCGGCGCGGGCGGGCGGCCTGAGGGCGGCGTTCGGCTTCGACGCCGCCGGCCGGCCGAACGCCCGGGTCTACGAGGCGAACGGGAAGGTCGTGTATCGGGAGGACCTGGGCTACGACCGCTCCTCGCGGGTGATCCACCGCCGGGAGACGACGCCCGAGGGCGCGCTCGACCTGACGTTGGGCTACGACGGCGCGTCACGGCTCGCGGAGGTCAGGCGCGGGGCCGCCGTCGTCGAGCGCTACGGCTGGGACGCCGACGGCAACCGCAGCCGCCGGCGGGTCGGCGCGGAGCCGGCGGAGACGACGACGTACGACACCGGCGACCGCATCGCGAGGGCCGGCGATGTCCAGTACACCGTCGACGCCGACGGCGTCGTCACCCGACGCGGCGGCGACACGTTCGCCTACACGGCCGACGGCGAGCTGACCCGGGCGGTCGTCGGCACGCGGACGATCACCTACCGCTACGACGGCGTGGGGCGACGCATCTCGCGCACCGATCCGGACGGCACGACGCGCTACCTCTACGACGACCCGCGCGACGTCCACCGGTTGACCGCCACCATCGACCCGGGCGGCGGCTCGACGCGCTACCTCTACGACGGCGAGGGCCTGCTGCTCGCCATCGAGCGCGGCGGCGAGCGCTTCCTCGTGGGCACCGACGTGAACGGCACGCCCCACGTGGTCGCCGACGCCACGGGCAGGGTCAGGCGGCGGATCGCCACCGACAGCTTCGGCCGGGTCACCGCGGACACGGCACCGGCGTTCCCGCTCGCCGTCGGCTTCGGCGGTGGCCTCGCCGACCCGGACACCGGCCTCGTCCGCCTCGGGGTCCGCGACTACGACCCCGAGACCGGGCGCTTCACCGCGCGCGACCCGGCGCGCTTCGACGCCGGCGACCCGAACCTCTACGCGTACGCCGGGGGCGATCCGGTGGCGCGGCGCGACCCGACCGGGCTCGGCGGCGGCGCGCCGGCGCCGGGCGGCCTGGGCGGCGGCGCGTCCCCCCTCGCCGACACCACGGGCTCGAACCCGTGCGTCGAGGCCGGCGGCGGCGCGACGATCGGCGCGGACGTCGGACCGGACTTCGAAGGCGGCGACGGCCCGGGCGTGGGGAGCGGCGGCGACGGACCGGGCTTCGGCGCGTCGGGCGGCGGGACCCTCATCGAGCCGCTCGACCTCGAGGTCTCCCACCGGGCGGAGCTCGACGGGGAGCCCTGCGGCCCCCGGTAGCCGGCGACGCGGTCGAGATTCTCCCCGAGCGCCATCCAGCGCTCAGCCCCGCCAGCGTCGCTCGAACGGCAGCCGCCAGCCGTACGGCGCCACGAGCGCCTTCACCGACTCCGGCCCCCACGACCCGACCCAGTAGGGCTGGACCGGGGGCGGCGCCTCGAGCAGCGGCGCGGAGACCGCCCACAGCCGCTCGATGCCCTCGGCGGTGGTGAACAGCGTGTGGTCGCCGGTCATCGCGTCGACGATGAGCCGCTCGTAGGCCTCGAGGACGTCCTCGTGCAGGTCGGTCTCCGACAGCGAGAACTGGAAGCTCGCCTTGTGCAGGCGCATGCCCGTCCCGGGCTTCTTCGCGTAGAAGGAGAGCGACAGCCGCGCCGACTCGTCGAGGTCGAAGGTGAGGTGGTCGGTCCCGAAGCGCCCGACGCCCGACCCGGGCGGGAACATCGCGTGCGGCGGCTCGCGAAAGGCGATCGAGATGATGCGCGCCCCCTCCTCCATCCGCTTCCCGGTGCGCAGGAAGAACGGCACGCCGGACCAGCGCCAGTTGTCGATCTCCGCGCGCAGGGCCACGAACGTCTCGGTCTGGGAGTCGGGCGCGACGCCGGGCTCGTCGCGGTAGCCCGCGTACTGGCCCCGGATCACGGAGGCGGGGTCGATCGGCTGCAGGGAGCGGAAGACCTTGTTCTTCTCCTCGGTGATCGCCTGCGGCTCGAGCGCGCTCGGCGGCTCCATCGCGACGAAGGCGAGGATCTGGAAGAGGTGGGTCACGACCATGTCGCGGTAGGCGCCGGTGGCCTCGTAGAACCCCGCCCGCGAGCCGACCGCGAGCGTCTCGGGCACGTCGATCTGCACGTGATCGATGTGGTCGCGGTTCCAGATCGGCTCGAACAGGCCGTTGGCGAAGCGCAGCGCGAGGATGTTCTGCGCCGCCTCCTTGCCGAGGAAGTGGTCGATCCGGAACACGTCGGCCTCGGCGAACACCTCGTGCACGGCGGCGTTGAGCTCGCGCGCGGAGTCGAGGTCGGTGCCGAACGGCTTCTCCATGATCACGCGTGCGCGGTCCGCCAGCCCGGCCTCGCGGAGCATGGCCACGACGGCGGTGGCCGCTCGCGGCGGGACGCTGAGGTAGTGCAGCCGACGGGGCTCCCCGCCGAGCGCCCGCTCCGCCTCCCCGACCGCCGCGGCGAGCCGCTGCGGACCGCCGGCCTGATCGACGTAGGCGATCCGATCGGCGAAGGGCGCCCACGACTCCTCCTCGATCGGCTTGCGGGCGAACGCCTCGCACGCCTCGCGCGCGAGCGCGCGGAAGCCGTCGTCGTCGTGCGCGTCCAGCGACGTCGCGACGATCCGGTAGTCGGCCGGCATGAGACCGGATCCGGCGAGGCGGAGCAGGCCCGGGAGGAGCTTGCGCCGTGCCAGGTCGCCCGTGGCCCCGAAGAGGACGACCACGTGCGGCTCCGGCCGCGGCGCGGGAGTGTCGATGACCTCGGGAGCGTCAGCGGCGCGGGCCACGGCCGCGGACGCTAGAGGATCGGTTCGGTGCCCGCGTGCGCCGCCTGGGCCATCGGTCCACTCGCGCCGGGCCCGGCCCTATCCTGACCGCCGAGTCAACCCGGGGGAGCGACGTGTTCAGGAGCAAGAAGGCCAAGGCGGCGAATCTCTTCGAGACGGGGACGAAGGCCGTGGGGACGATCACGAGCGTGCAGGACACCGGCATGACCGTGAACGACAACCCGCGGGTGAAGATGACGTTCCGCGTCGAGCCGCTCGACGGCGCGGCGCCCTTCGAGGCCGAGAAGACGAGCACGGTTCCGCGGGTCGCGATCCCGCAGGCGGGGCAGCGCTACCCGATCTGGTTCGATCCGGAGAGCCGGGAGTTCGCCTACGCCACGGTCGACGGCGGCGACGAGGGCCGCCGGCAGATCGTGGCCCTCTTCGGCGAGGCCTTCGGGGCCGACGGCTCCGGGGTCGGCCGGGCCGCGCCGGTGGACGCGGCGCCCGCCCCCGGCGCCGATCCGCTCGAGCGGATCGCCAAGCTCGACGAGCTGCGCCGCAGCGGCGCGCTCACCGACGAGGAGTTCGCCGCCCAGAAGCAGAAGCTCCTCGCCGACCTCTAGCCGGCCCGGCCGGCCCCCCCGAAGGGCGCCGGTTGGGGGGACCCCCAAGACCCTCGGGATGCCGTCTGGGGGTCTGCCCGATGCGCGATCGACCCGGCGCTGGGACGGTGGCTCCATGCTCCGTTCCACGACACGAGAAGCGAGGGAGATCATGCGGACATCCACCATCACGGCGCTCGTCGCCGCGCTCGGCCTCGCGGTCGCCGCCGCGCCGGCCGCCGCCAGGCCCGTCGCCTACCAGGGCAAGACCAAGGGCGGCTACAGCGTCACGTTCAAGCGCTCGGGCGCCCGGATCTCCGGGATCACGACGGGCGTGCCGACGGTGTGCCTGGCCACCAACCGCTACGGCAGGTCCGAGTCCGGCGTCGAGCTCTTCCAGCCGCCGGGCGCCTTCACGCTCGGCCGCACGGCCAAGGTCTCGGCCTACCAGAAGCCCGTGATGTACTACTCGAAGGTCACGAAGAACTACACCGTGACCGTGAAGCGCGGCGCCCGGGGCCGGATCTCGGGGAGGCTGAAGGTCGTCTTCTCGTTCATCGTGCCCACGTTCCCGATGCCCTCGATGATCATCTACGGCTGCGTCGGCAGCACGACGTTCACCGCGAAGCCGCGCTGAGCACCCCGGATCCGCGCCCGACCGGCCCCCGGTCCCGTCGCCACGGGGCCGGGGGCCGCTACTCGTCGCGCGGCGCGGGCTGGAAGACGATGCGCTTGAGCTCGGCCACCGAGCCGCCGCCGAGACGCAGCGCGGTCTGGAACCCCTCGGCCCCGAGCTCCCCGGCGTCGAGCGCGCGGCGCAGCTCGTTGAGCGTGCCGCGCGCCTCCTCGGGGACCTGATCGCGACCGACCTCCAGCAGCAGCGCGTGGCGCGGGCGCTTGACGCGCGCGGCGTGGCGGAGCCAGCGATCGCGCTCGGCCGGGTCGAGGCCCTCGGCCACGTAGACGACGGTCTGGCCGGCGGTGAGGCGCTTGAGCACCGTGGCCTCGAGCAGCTGGTCGGCCCGGGCCTCGAGCTCCGCGTCGGGCACGCGCCCCTCGATGAGCCGGCGGACCTTGCCGGTCGAGAGCACGGCCCCGGCGTCCTCGATGACCCGCGCGACCAGCCGATCGGCCTCGGCCGGCGCCGCGGAGACGACGACGAGCAGGCTTCCGGGCGAGTAGCGCAGACGGTCGGCGGGTCGCAGGACGCGGCATCGCGTGGAGATGTCCGCCGGCCGCGGCGGGGCGCCGTCGCGCCGCGGCCGATCCGAGGACCAGCCGGTCCGCTCGTCGGTCGAGATCTTCACGCTGCGGGGGGCGGGGGTTTCGGGCATGCCCCCATCTTGCCGCACCCGGAGGCTCGACCCCAGAAGCTGAGCCTAGACGCGGGTCCGCTCGGCGGTCGCGGCGTCGTTCGCCGCCCGGATGCCGCTCGCCGCCGGGACGCCGTTCTCCGCCGGAAGGTCGCTCTCCGCCACGTCCGGGGCCTCGCCCGCCACGTCCCGTCCCTCGACGGTCATGTGCGGCAGGCGACGATCGAGCCGGCCCGGGAGCCACCACGTCCGCTCGCCGAGGATCTCGAGCACCGCCGGCAGGATGAGCACGCGGATCACGAAGGCGTCGATGAACACGGCGGCGGCCAGCCCGAAGCCGAACATCATGATCACCCGCTCCCCGCCGAGGATGAAGGACGAGAAGACGAGCACCATGATCGTGGCGGCCGCGGTGACGACGCGCCCCGTCTTCGCCAGCCCGTCGCGCACCGCCCCGGAGGCGTCCGCGGTGCGGACCCACTCCTCCCGGATGCGGGAGACGAGGAACACCTCGTAGTCCATCGACAGGCCGAACACGATCGCGAAGAGCATCACCGGGAGGAACGCCTCGATCGGGCCCGGCTCGATCCCGGTCAGCCCGCCCAGCCAGCCCTCCTGGAAGACGCCCACCACGAGGCCGAGCGCCGCCCCGATCGAGAGCAGGTTCATCGCGGCGGCCTGCACCGGGATGAGCAGCGAGCGGAAGACCACGAGCAGGAGCAGGGCGCTGAGCAGGACCACCGCGCCGATGAACAGGGGAAGCTTGCCGGCCAACACGTCGGCGATGTCGATGAAGGCGGCGGTCTGTCCCCCGACGACGACCGTCGCCCCGCTCGCCCGGGCCAGCGGCGGCAGCACGTCCGCCCGCAGGCGCCGCACGAGCGCGTCCGTGGCGGGCGACTGCGGCGAGGCGGCCGGATAGACGGCGAGCGTGGCCACCCGACCGGACGGGGAGATGCGCGGCGGGGCCACGGCGGCGGCGCCCGGCGTCGCCGCGGCGGCGCGAGCGACGTCCCCCACCAGGCGCCGGTCGCGCCCGGGCGGCGCGACGACCACGGTCAGCGGCCCGTTGAAGCCGGGGCCGAAGCCCTCGGCGAGCAGGTCGTAGGCCTTGCGGGTCGTCGTCCCGGCCGGGTCGTTGCCGGCGTCGCTGTGGCCGAGGCGCAGGCCGAGCGCCGGCGCCCAGGCCACGAGGAGGACCAGCGTGCCGGCGAACGCGCAGGCCCAGCGATGGCGGGCGACGAAGACCGCCCAGCGCGCCCACCCGGACGGCAGCGGCGCGGCGCCGACGGCGTGCGGCGCCTCCGCGGGGGCGGTCGCCGCACGCCGCCGCGCCCGGCGACCGGGCCGCCCGACCCGCCGCCCGACGAATCCGAGCAGCGCCGGGGTGAGGGTCAGCGAGGCCGCGAGCACGAACAGCACGGCAAGCGAGGCGGCGACGGCGACCCCGTAGAGGAAGGCGACGCCGAGCAGCACCATCCCGAGCAGCGAGATGACCACCGTGACGCCGGCGAAGGCCACGGCGCGGCCCGCGGTGTCCATCGCCGCGACCGTCGCCGACTCGACGTCCCCGCCGTTGGCCCGGTAGGCCTCGCGGAAGCGGGTGACGATGAAGAGCGCGTAGTCGATCCCGACGCCGAGGCCGATCATCGCGGCGAGCTGGGGCGAGAAGTCGGCCATGTCGATCACGTTGCTGAGCGCGCCGACGATCGCGAGGCCGGTGCCCAGGCCGAAGAGCGCGGTGAGGACCGGCAGGCCCATGGCGACGAGCGAGCCGAAGGTGAGAAGCAGCACGACGACGACGGCGGCGAGCCCGATGGCCTCCGTGGCCGCCGGCGCGGCACGCTGGGTCTGCTCGATGGCCTGGCCGCCGAGCTCGACGGCGAGCGCGGGACCCGCCGCGGCCCGCGCCGTGTCGACGACGCGCTGGATGGCGGGCTTCGGCAGGTCGTTCGCGCGGCCGTCGAACCGCAGCGTCGCGAAGGCGATGCGGCCGTCGCGCGAGATCGCGGCCCGCCCGGCGCGCTCGTAGGGCCCCGCCACCGAGGCGACCCGGGGCAGGCGGGCGACCTGCGCGAGCATCCGCTCCACCCGCGCGCGGATCACGGGGTCCGTCACGGACCCGGTGCGCGCCCGCAGCACGATCTGGTCGACGTCGCCGGACTGGGCGGGGAACTCCCGTTCGAGGAGGTCGGCCGCCTTCTGCGTCTGCGTGCCCGGCAGCGTGAAGTCGGCGGCGTAGTTCGTCCCGGCGCCCGAGGCGATCGCTCCGGCGCCGACGAGCGCGAGCACCCAGGCGGCGAGGACGACGCGACGGCGCCGCACGCACAGGCGGGCGAGGCGGGTCATCGACGTCCGGGGCGGAGGCGCGCCATGCCGTCGGGAGGGTAGCCGCGAACTCTGAGAGACCCCGGTCAGGGTGCGCCGGCGAGGGTGATTCCCGCTCGCCCCCGTCATGAGCCCGACCGGAAGCTCCCGCGGCGGCGCCGGACCCGGTAGGTTCGCACGTGGAGGACGCGGCCGGGATCGAGGCCGCGCGAGATCGTCGGACTCGGGAGAGCCGCATGCGCCTGCGCCAGCGCCGGATCGTTCTGTCCCTCGCCGCCTGCGGCATGCTCGCCGCGGCCCTCGCCGCACCGCCGGCGACCGCGCACCAGGGCCACCCGCCGGGGCATCACGGCGGTCACGGGCATCCGTCGCGGCCACCGCTGGTCACGATCCGCCGCTCCAAGCACGACATCCCGGAGATCACGTCCCGCTCCTACTACGGCCTCGGCTACGGGTACGGGTACGCCTTCGCGCAGGACAACCTCTGCCAGCTCGCGGACGACCTCGTCACGGTGGCGGCGCAGCGCTCCCGCTACTTCGGCCCGGACGGCCAGGACAGCGAGGGCAAGAACAACCTCAAGAGCGACTTCTACTACCAGGACATCATCGACCGCCGGACCGTCGAGCAGCTCCTGGCCCAGCCGTATCCGCAGGGGCCGTCGTCCAAGGCGCGCGACGCCGTCCGCGGGTTCGCCGCGGGCTACGACCGCTACCTGGAGCGCACCGGCGTCGACGCCCTGCCCGATCCCCGCTGCCGCGGCGCGGCCTGGGTGCGCCCGATCACGGCGAACGACCTCTGGCACCGCTACTACCAGCTCGCGCTCTACGCGAGCTCCGGCAACTTCCTGGAGCAGATCGTCGACGCCGAGCCGCCCGCACCGGGCGCGGCGGCCGCCCGCGCCGCCGCGGGCCGCCCGCGGTCGGTCCACGTCACCCGGGCGCAGCTCACCGGCACCACCGGCGGGCTCGGCAGCAACGCGATCGCGCTCGGGCGCGACGCGACCGCGAACGGCCGCGGGCTGCTGCTCGGCAATCCGCACTTCCCCTGGGCCGGTGGCCGGCGCTTCTACCAGTCCCACCTGCGGATCCCCGGCGAGCTGGACGTCGCGGGCGCGAGCCTGCTCGGCGTGCCGATCGTCAACATCGGGCACAACCGGGACGTGGCGTGGAGCCACACCGTCTCCACGGCCTACCGGTTCACCCCGTACGAGCTGACGCTCGTGCCGGGTGCGCCGACGCGCTACCGCTACGACGGCGGCGTCGACGACATGACCTCGCACACGGTGCAGGTCGCCGTGCGCGAGGCCAACGGGACCGTCGATACCCGGAGCCACACCTTCTGGCGCTCGCGCTACGGCCCGATCGTCCGCTACCCGACGGCCAACTTCTTCTGGACGGCGCAGAACGCCTACGCCCTGAAGGACGCGAACGCGAACAACCTGCGAATCGCCGACCAGTGGCTGGCGATCGACCAGGCGCACAGCGTGGGCGACGTGCAGCGCGCGCTCTCGCGGCACCTCGCCGTGCCGTGGGTCAACACGATCGCCGCCGATCGCGCCGGGCGGGCGCTGTACGCCGACATCTCCCCGGTGCCGAACGTCTCGAGCGCGCTGGTGGCCTCGTGCGTCACCTCGCCGTTGGGGCAGCTCGTGTTCGCCGCGTCGGGCCTGCCGCTGCTCGACGGCTCGCGGCCGGACTGCGCCTGGGGCCAGGACCCGGGGACGATCGTGCCGGGGATCTTCGGCGCCGAGCACCTGCCGCACGTCATCCGCACCGACTACGTCACGAACGGCAACGACTCCTACTGGCTCTCGAACCCGGCGCAGCCCCTGACGGGCTTCGCCCGCATCATCGGCAACGAGGGCACGGCGCGGAGCCTGCGGACCCGGCTCGGCCTGATCATGGTCCGCGAGCGCCTCGACGGCAGCGACGGGCTCGGCGGCACGCGGTTCACGCTCGCCAAGCTCCAGCAGATCGCGCTGTCCAACCGCGTCTACTCGGGGGAGCTGCTGCGTGACCAGGTCGTCGCGCTCTGCCGCGCCACGCCGAGCGTCGACGTCCCGGGGACCGGCACCGTGGATCTTCATCAGGCCTGCGACGTGCTCGCCGCGTGGGACCTCAAGGGCGACCTCGACAGCCGCGGCGAGATCCTCTGGCGCCTGTTCTTCCCGCGGCTGACGGCGCTGTCCGGCGGCGCGTTCTCGGTCCCGTTCGACGTGGCCGCCCCGGTCGACACGCCGAACACCCTGACCGCCGACCACGCGGGCGTGCTGCGCGCGCTCGGCGCGTCGGTGGCGGACCTCGCCGCGCACGGGCTGCCGCTCGGCGTCAGCGTCGGCGAGGCCCAGTACCGGCCGGTGCCCGGCGGGCGCATCCCGATCCACGGCTGCCCCAGCGGCGAGGGCTGCTTCAACGTCATCTCGAGCGCGCGCCAGGCCGACGGGACCTACCAGCCGACCGCGGGGTCCAGCTTCATCATCGCCGCGGGCTTCGGCCGCCACGGCGTCAAGAGCCGCACGTTCCTCACCTACTCGCAGTCGACGAACGAGACCTCGCCGTTCTACTCCGACCAGACGCGGCTCTTCTCGGCGAAGCGCTGGGTGACGACGCCCTTCTCGTCGGGGCGATGGTTCTCGCGCCGCGCCGGTCGCGTGACGACGCTCCACGGATAGGCCTGGCGCCCAGCGCGTGTCGTCTCCGTCACGCGGCGTGAGACGTGCGTGCCGAACGCGTCGCCGCGCTCAGCGAAGCACCGCCGACCGCCGGGCTCCGTCGCGCGTCCACGCGACCCCGTGGCGTCCGGTCGCGGCGAGGCTCCGCGGGTCGATCGCGCCGGTGTCGAGCCGGCGCCGGCCGGCGGAGTCCCGGGCGTCGACCGCTCTCGGCGCCGGGGTGACCCAGGCGACCCAGCCCGACGCCGTCAGCGCGACGGCGTCCGCCCGCGCCCGGGCACGGACGCGCGCGCGCCCCGACCGCAGGTCGTAGACCTCCACGGCCGCCCGGTCGCAGGGATCGCTCGTGTACTTCGAGCACGGCACGTCGACCACGGTGAGCGCGTAGGCGACGAACGGGCCGCGCAGCCGGACGTGCCGCACGGCGACGGCGTCGGTGTCGGCGAACGACCCCAGGCGAACCGCGCGGCCGCGCGCGGCAAGGCAGCCGTACAGCGTGACCGCCGTCCCGTACTCCGAGCTCTCGCCGTGCTCGACCCAGAAGATCCGCGCCGTCGCGCTTCGCGCGAGGACGTGCGCGCCGGGGCGGGCACACGACCGGCGCGCGGCCGGCGCGGGGGCGGCCGGCATCGCCGCGAGCGCGGCGGTCGCCGCCGCGACCGCCATCAGGGCCGGCGTGGTGCGTGACACGGCGCTCCTCCCCTTCCCCGGCCTGGCCGGTGTTCCCGTGGGCCTCCCGCATCGATAACGGCGCCGCGGAGCGGAAGGTTCGCTCTCGGGACCGCGTTCCGAGCAGGCCCTCAGCGCAGCGTGACGAGCAGCGTGCCGGCGATCAGCAGGGCGAAGCCGATCAGCCGTGGCGCGCTGAGCGGCTCGCCGGCCAGGCCGAAGGCGCCGAGGCGGTCGAGGATCGCCGAGACGATGAGCTGCGTGCAGACGGTCGCCGCGACCACGCCGCCGGCGCCGAGCTCGCGGACCGTCACGAGCGAGACGGCGACGATCGCCGCGCCCCCGATGCCGCCGAGGAGCCACGCCGGCCGGATCGCGCCCGTGTGGCGCAGGTCGTCGAAGCCGCCGGCGAACGCCATCACCACCGCGACGATGAACGTGGAGACGAGCAGGCTGATGAGCGCGGCGCCGAGGGGGCCGACCGCCTTGCCCATCTCCGAGTTGGCCGGCGGCTGGAAGGCGATGAGGCCGCCGACCGCGAGCGTGGCGACGAGGGCCAGCGTGCGGTCCACGGCGCGACAACGTAACGGGGGCACGGGACGCATCGCCGCCGCCCGCGCCGCCGCCGCGCTGCCCGCCCTGAGACACTGTGCGGCCCCCGAGCCGAGGAGCGCCCGATGGACCTGACCTTCTCCGCCAAGGAGACCGCCTTCCGCGACGAGCTGCGGGCCTGGCTCGCCGCCAACCCGCCCGGCGACGCGCCGCGCGAGGGCGGCGAGGACGCCCACTACGCGTGGCGCCGGGACTGGCAGCGGCGGCTGTACGACAGCGGCTGGGCCGCCCCGGCGTGGCCGCTCGAGCACGGCGGGCGAGGGGCGACCCTGACCGAGTCGGCGATCTACTTCGAGGAGCTCGGCCTGGCCCGGGTGCCGCTTCCGGCCAACGTCCTCGGCCTCCTGCTCGGCGGTCCGACGCTCATGGCGTGGGGGACGCCCGAGCAGCAGGACCGCTACCTCGCCCCGATCCTCTCGGGGGAGGAGATCTGGTGTCAGGGCTTCTCGGAGCCGGACGCCGGGCTCGGACCTCGCGAGCCTCAAGACGAAGGCCGTCGCCGACGGCGACGACTGGGTCGTCACCGGGCAGAAGGTGTGGACGAGCGGCGCGCAGTACGCGAAGTGGTGCATGCTCGTCGCCCGCACGGAGTCCGGGCTGGCGAAGAAGCACCAGGGGCTCACCTACTTCCTCATGGACATGGAGCAGGATGCCGTGCAGGTCCGGCCGCTGCGCCAGATCACCGGCGAGTCGGAGTTCAACGAGCTGTTCATCGAGGAGGCGCGGATCCCGGGGGAGAACGTCGTCGGCGGCGTCGGCAACGGGTGGAAGGTGGCGCTCACCACGCTGATGAACGAGCGCGCCGGCCTCGGCTTCGCGCTCCAGGTGCGGATGCGCCAGCTCCTGGACGACCTCTGCGCGGCGGCGGCCGAGCGCGGACGGCTGGAGGACCCGCTCTGCGCCGACCGGCTCGCCGACCTGCACGTGCGCTGCGAGACGATCCGGCTGCTCGCCTGGAAGGGGCTGACCGACGTCGAGCGCTACGGCCAGCCCGGCCCGGAGGGCTCGCTGGTCAAGTGGCTCTGGTCGGACTCCAACCAGCGGCTCACCCAGCTCGCGGTCGACGTGCTCGGGCCGGACGCGCTGGCCGCCGGCCAGCCCTGGAGCTACGAGCTGCTGCGCGCGCGCGGCAACACGATCGAGGGCGGCACGACCGAGATCCTCAAGAACATCGTCGCCGAGCGGGTGCTCGGCCTGCCCCGCCTCGCAGCGGCCTGAGGGAGACACGGGAGCCATGGACTTCGGACTCACCGACGATCAGCGCGAGATCCGGCGCACGGCCAGCGAGCTGCTCGCCGAGCGCGCGAAGCCGGACCGGGTGCGCGAGCACGCCGAGGCGAGCCGCACGGACGCGGAGCTCTGGCGCGAGCTCGGCGAGCTGGGCTGGCCCGGGATCGCCGTCGCCGAGGCGCACGGCGGCCAGGGCCTCGGTGCCGTGGAGCAGGCGATCCTCTGCGAGGAGCTCGGCCGCAGCGTCGCGCCGGTGCCGTTCCTCCCCACCGTGCTCGCGGCGACGCTGATCGAGCACGCCGGCTCGCCGGCCCAGCAGGCGCGCTGGCTCCCCGGCCTCGCGAGCGGCGCGCTGAGAGGTGCGCGCCGGGGCGCCCGGGCTGCTGCCCGGGGCCGCGGAGGCCGACGTGCTCGTGCTGCTCGACGAGGGCGGGCGCCCGCGTGCTGAGCGCCGAGGAGGCGCGACCGGCGCCCGCCGCCTCGATCGACCCGACCCGGCCCGCCGCGTTCGTGACCCCGGGCCCCGACGCCGGGGAGGCGCTCCCCGGCGACGTCGAGGCGGCCACGGACCGCGCGCTCGTGCCGGTCGCCGCCGAGCTCGTCGGCGTGTGTGCGAGCGCGCTGGACATGACGGTCGCCTACGTCAAGGATCGCCGGCAGTTCGGCACGGCGGTCGGCGCCTTCCAGGCCGTGTCCCACCGCTGCGCGCAGATGCTGCTCGACACCGAAGGCGCTCGCTCGGCGGTGTCGTTCGCGGCGTGGGCCGCCGACGCCGACCCCGCGCGCCTGGCCGAGGCCGCGGCGATGGCCAAGGCCGCCGCGTCGGACGCCGGCCGCGAGGTGACGGACGCCGCGATCCAGCTCCACGGCGGCATCGGCTTCACCTGGGAGGCCGACGTCCACTGGCGCTACAAGCGCGCGCAGCTCGACGCCGTCCTGCTCGGCGGGGCGACGGCGCACCGCGCGCGGCTCGCGCGGATCCTGGCGGCCCGGGTCGGCCTGCCGGCGCCGGCCTGAGGCCGGCCGGTCGGTCAGATCGTCTCCGGCTCCATCGTGATCGCGCCGCACGGGCACTCCGCCACGCAGATCCCGCAGCCCTTGCAGAAGTCGTAGTCGATGGCGTAGGGCTCGCCCGGGTCGTCGATCTTCAGCACCGCGTTGTCGGGGCAGACCCCGAAGCAGTTGTCGCACGAGAAGCAGTTGCCGCACGACAGGCACCGCCGGGCCTCGAAGAGCGCCGTCTCCTCGTCGAGCCCACCCTCGACCTCCTCGAACGTCGTGCGCCGCCGGGCCAGCTCGAGCTGGGGCTGGACGCTGCGCGGGGCGTCGGCGTAGTACCAGGTGTTGAGCTTGTCGAAGGTGGCCAGCTCGCGCTCCGGCTCCGGCGCCGCCTGCTGCCCGCGGAGCCAGGCGTCCACGCACCGGGCGGCCTGGCGGCCGTGGCCGACGCCGACCGTGACCGTCCGCTCGGCGGGGACCATGTCGCCCCCGGCGAAGATCCCCGGGTGCCCGGTCATCATCGTGCGGTCGACCTGCACGACGCCGTCCTCGATCGTCAGGCCCGGCACGCCGTCGAGCAGCGACAGATCGGCCTCCTGGCCGAGGGCGAGCACGACCGAGTCGGCCTCGAGCTCCTCCAGCTCGCCGGTGGGCTGCGGGAACCCGCTCTCGTCCAGCTCCATCCGCTCGAGCACGAGGCGCCCGGCGTCGGCCTGCTTGATGGTGGAGAGCCACTTCATCATCACGCCCTCCTCCTCGGCCGCCTCGACCTCGAACTCGTGGGCCGGCATCGCCTCGCGCACGCGGCGGTAGACGATGATCGCCTCCTCGGCGCCGAGCCGCTTGGCGGTGCGCGCGGCGTCGATGGCGGTGTTGCCGCCGCCGTAGACCACCACGCGACGGCCGAGCAGCGGCCGCTCCTCCCCCTCCATGCTGCGCAGCAGCTCGACGGCGTCGAGGATCCGCGCGGCCTCGCCGGCCGGGATGTAGGCCCGCTTGCCGATGTGCGCCCCGACGGCCAGGAAGGCGGCGTCGTAGCCGCCCGCCTCCATCGTCGCGAGGATGTCGGTGACCTTCGCGTCGAGCCGCAGCTCGACCCCGAGGTCGAGGATGCGCTGCACCTCGGCGTCGAGCACGTCGCGCGGCAGCCGGTAGGCCGGGATGCCGAACCGCATCATCCCGCCGGCCATCGGGCCGGCCTCGTGGATCGTCACGCGGTGGCCGCGCAGCGCAAGGTGGTAGGCGGCCGACAGGCCGGACGGCCCGGCTCCGACGACCAGCACGTGGCGGCCCGACGGCGGCGCGCTCGCCTCCACGCGCCAGCCCTGCTCGATCGCGAGGTCGCCGAGGAACCGCTCGACCTCGTTGATCCCGACGGCCTCGTCCAGGTCGCCGCGGTTGCAGGCGCTCTCGCACGGGTGGTAGCAGGCGCGGCCCATGATCGCGGGCAGCGGGTTCGTCTCCATGATCTTGCGCCAGGCGCGCTCGTACCCGTCGCCACCCGTCTCGGCCTCGTAGAGCCAGCGCTGGATGTCCTCGCCGGCCGGGCACGCGTGGTTGCACGGCGGCTGGCGCTCGACGTACACCGCGCGCTCGGTGCGCCACGTCCCGGTCTTGTTCGCCCGGCTCGAGCCGACGTCCAGCGTGATGGCGAAGGGCTTGTCCATCACTGCGGCCCCCGCGGCGCCCCGGCGATCGTGCCCAGCAGCCCCGGCCCGGGCGTCGGGCGGACGGCGGCCTCCCCCGCCACGGCGGCCCGGACCTCCTCGAGGCCCGCGGCGGCGCCGGCCTCGCCCGGCAGCCCGGCGGCCTCGCCGCCCGCCGGGAGCAGCCCGAACCGGCGGATGTTGCGGTCGGCCATCTCCTGGAGACGCGCGAGCACCGCCTCGTTGCGCTTCGGCTTGAAGAGGTGGGCGTAGCGGCGCTGCAGCACGAGGTACTCCTCGACCGGCACGCGACGGCGGATCTTCGAGACCTCGGTGACCTCGCCGTCGCGCGCCTCGAAGACCGGGAAGAGCCCGGTCTCCTTCACGAGCCGCGCCAGCCGGATCGTGTCGTGCGAGGCGGCGCCCCAGCCGAGCGGGCAGGGCACGAACACGTGCAGGTAGCGGGAGCCGCGGATCTCCATCGCGCGGGTCACCTTCTCCTCGAGGTCCCGCAGCTCGGCGACCGTCGCCGTCGCGACGTAGGGGATCTCGTGGGCCATGGCGATGAGCGGCGCGTTCTTGCCCTGGCCGAAGACGTTGCCCGGCTCCTCGCCGACCGGCTTGGTCGTGGCGGTGCGGGCCGCCGGCGGCGTGGCGCCGGAGCGCTGGACCCCGGTGTTCATGTACGCCTCGTTGTCGTAGCAGATGAAGAGCACGTCGTCGTTGCGCTCGAACATCCCCGAGAGGCACCCGAACCCGATGTCGAGCGTGCCCCCGTCGCCGCCCTGCCCGACGACCCGGACGTCGGTGCGGCCCTTCGCCTTGAGCGCGGCGGCGACCCCGGTCGCCACGGCCGGGGCGTTGCCGAAGAGCGAGTGGATCCACGGCATCTGCCACGACGACTCCGGGTAGGGCGTGGAGAACACCTCGAGGCAGCCGGTCGCGTTGGTCGCGATGAGCTGCCCGTCGGTCGCGCGCATCGCGGCGTCCAGCGCGTAGCGGGCGCCGAGCGCCTCGCCGCAGCCCTGGCAGGCCCGGTGGCCCGAGGTGAGGGTGTTCGAGCGCTCCGTCCGGGCCTGGACCGTGCGCTCGTCGGGGCTGAGCAGCCGGTTCCCGACCGCGAAGCTCCCCGCCTGGTAGAAGCGGATCTGCTGGGTCGGCCGGGCGTCGGGATCGGTCATCGTCGTCTCCTAGTGCGACCGGGACGCCACGGTCCCGACGTCGCGCAGCATGTTCTCGGCGTGCGGGCCCGAGCGGGTCGACTCGCGCATCCGGCGCAGCTCCTGCTCGACGCGGTCCCAGTCCAGGTCGAGGAACTCGAGCGGCCCGAGCTCGTCGGCCGCCGCGCGCGCGAAGAGGCCCCGCAGCGACGCGGCGGTGATCGGCCGGCCGCCGAGGCCGGCCACCACGGTGGAGCCGTGCAGCTCGATGCCGGACAGTGCCGTCCGCACGTTGGCCGACACGATCCCGCCGATGCCGACGGCGAGCGCCTTCTCGAGCACCACGACCCGCTTCGCGTGGCCGAGCGCGGCGCGGACCTCCTGCAGCGGGAACGGCCGAAAGGCCTTCAGGCCGACCGCGCCGATGCTCATCCCCTGCTCGCGGAGCTCGTCGACGACGTCCTCGATCGTCCCGAGCACCGAGCCGAGCGCGACGACGATCGTCTCGGCGTCGTCCGACCGGTAGCGGCGCAGCAGCCCGCCCGAGGCGCGCCCGAACGCCGCCTCGAACTCACCGGCGATCTGCGGGATGAGATCGAGCGCCTGCATCTGCTTCGCGTGCGCCAGGTAGCGGACCTCCATGAAGGCCTCCGGGCCGACCATCGCCCCGATGGACACCGGCTCGGCGGGGTCGAGCACCTGGCGGGGCTCGAAGGACGGGAGGAAGGCGTCCACCTGCTCCGCCCGCGGCAGGTCGATGCGCTCGACGGCGTGGGTGAGGATGAAGCCGTCCATGCAGACCATGACGGGCAGCGAGACCTCCTCGGCGAGACGGAAGGCCTGCACGTGGAGGTCGGCCGCCTCCTGGTTGGTCTCGGCGTAGAGCTGGATCCAGCCCGAGTCGCGTTGGGACATCGAGTCGGAGTGGTCGTTCCAGATGTTGATCGGCGCCCCGATCGCGCGGTTGGCGATGGTCATGACGATCGGCAGCCCGAGGCCGGACGCGTTGTAGAGCGCCTCGGCCATGTACAGCAGCCCCTGGCTCGCGGTCGCCGTGTAGGCGCGGGCGCCGACCGCCGCGGCGCCGATCGCGACCGACATCGCGGCGAACTCCGACTCGACGTTGATGAACTCGCACGGGGTGAGCTCGCCGGAGCGGACGATGTCGGACAGCGCCTCGACGATGTGGGTCTGCGGCGAGATCGGGTAGGCGCAGATCACCTCCGGCCGGCACAGCGCGACGGTCCGGGCGACGGCCTGGGATCCCTCGAGCTGCTCAAGCACGGGCCGGCGCCTCCCGTTCGCGGGCGACCTCGTCGTGCGCGCGCCGGGCCGCCGCGACGTTGCCCTCGCCGATCGCCCCGGGGAAGCGCGCGCGGATCGCCGCCGCCACGGAGTCGAGCGTGATCAGCCCGCTGAGCGCGGCGAGGCCGCCGAGCAACGCGGCGTTGGGCATCGGGCGGCCGAGGCACTCCCGCGCGATCTCGGTCGCCGGCACGGTGACCATCCGCTCGCGGCGGAAGCGGTCGGCCAGCTCCCCGAGCCCGAGCTCCTCGATCGAGCGCGACGAGTTGATGAGCGCGTACCCGTCGGGCCGCAGGCCCCCGAACACGTCGACCTGGTGCAGGAGCGTCGGGTCCTGGACGATGACGGCGTCGGGCTCGGAGACCGGCTCGCGCACGCGGATCTCCTCGTCGTCGATCCGGCAGAAGGCGGTCACCGGCGCGCCGGTCCGCTCCGAGCCGAAGGTCGGGAAGGCCTGCGCGTGGCGGCCCTCGAGGAACGCGGCGACCGACAGCAGCTCGGCGGCCGTCACCACCCCCTGTCCCCCGCGACCGTGCAGCCGCACCTCGAACATCCCGCCGTGCATCACCCACCAAGTGTGGCCGATCTTCCCGCCGCCCGCATCGTCGTCACCGCGGTCCCTCCATCCGTGATGGTCCGCGACGTCGTCGGGCTCGCGGGATCGCGCCCCGGACGCGGCGCCCGGCGTGGCGTCCCTGGTCGGCCGCGCCCCGATCCGGTACAAGCCGGCGAGCAGCGATGAGCCGAGCCGACCGCGACCTGGGCGCCGTGCTGCGGCGGCTGGCCGGGGACAGGGTCCCCGGTCTCTCCGCCGTGGTCGTCGAGGGCGACCGGGTGCGGTGGGCGGGCGGCGCCGGCCTCGCCGACATCGCCACCGGGCGGGCGACGACGCCGGACACCGCGCACCTGTGGTTCTCGATGACGAAGATCGTGACCGCGACCGCGGTGATGCAGCTCGTCGAGGAGGGTCGCCTGGGCCTCGAGGACCCGGTCGAGCGCCACCTGCCCGAGTTCCCGCGACCCCGCTCCGGCTGGCCGGAGATCCAGGTCCGGCATCTGCTGAGCCACAGCGCGGGGCTGGCCAATCCCGTTCCGGTGCGCTGGGTGCATCCGGCCGACCGGCCCGCGCGCGAGCCGCACGCGTTCGCGCTCGAGCTGCTGCGGCGCCACCGCCGGCTGCGCTTTCCGGCGGGGCGGAGGGCGGCGTACACCAACCTCGGCTACATCGCCCTCGGCGAGGTGATCGCGGCCGCCGCCGGCCGGCCCTACGAGGACCACGTGCGCGAGCGCATCCTCCGGCCGCTGGGCATGGAGCGGACCGACTTCGCGTACACCGACGCGATCCGGGCCGACGCCGCGACCGGCTACCAGTCGCGCCGCTCCCCCCTGACGCCGCTCTTCCGGCGCCTGCTGCCCGCCGGGATCGTCGGCGCCGACGCCGGGCGCTTCCTCGCCTTCCGGCCCTTCTGCGTCGACGGCGCGGCCTACGGCGGCCTGATCGGCACGGCCCGCGACGCGGCCCGCTTCATGGCCCTCCACCTCAACGACGGGACGGCGACCGGCACGCGGATACTCAGCCCGGCGAGCGTGCGCGCGATGCAGGAGATCCACGCGACCGGTCGCAAGCTGGACGTCGGGCTCGGCTGGTTCCGCCGCCACGCCGACCCGCCGGGCCCCGAGCCCCACCTCGAGCACCTCGGCGGGGGCGGCGGCTTCTTCAACATGATGCGCATCCATCCCCGGCGGGGGCTCGGCGTCGTGCTCATGGGCAACGCCACGAGCTACGACCACCGGCAGGTGGCCGCGGCGGTGGTCGCGGGATGGCCGGGGACGTGAGGTCCCGCCCGCCCGCCCGCCCGGCCTCCTCAGCAGATGCGCGGCAGCGGATTGCCGACGAGCAGGTCGACGACGCGCGCGCCGCCGAACGCGGTGTCGAGCACGACCATGCCCGGCGGCTCGCTCCGCACCTCCCCGACCAGCGCCGCGTCGGCGCCGCGCGGGTGGGCGCGCAGCGCCGCGAGCGCGGCGTCGGCGGCGTCGGGCGCCACGACGGCGAGCAGCTTGCCCTCGTTGGCGACGTGGAGCGGGTCGATCCCGAGCAGCTCGCAGGCCCCGGCGACGTCGGGGCGGACGGGCAGCGCGGCCTCCTCGAGCACGATGCCGACGCCGGCGGCGAGCGCGAACTCGTTGGCGACCGCGGCGAGGCCGCCGCGGGTCGGGTCGCGGAGCGCCCGGAGCGCGCCGGCGGGGACCGCGGCGAGCAGCGCGGCGACGAGGTCGTAGAGCGGCTGGGCGTCGCTGCGGATGTCCGCCTCGATGTCGAGGTCGCCGCGCGCGAGCATGATCGCCATGCCGTGATCGGCGAGCGTCCCGGAGAGCAGGACCCGGTCGCCGGCGCGGATCCGCCGCGGGTCGAGGTCGACCCCCGCCGGGACGGCGCCGACCCCCGCCGTCGTCACGTAGAGCCCGTCGGCGCCGCCCCGCTCGACGACCTTCGTGTCCCCCGCGGCGACGGGCACCTCCGCCTCGGCCGCGGCGGCGGCCATCGACCGGGCGATCGCCGCGAGCTCGGCGACCGCCACGCCCTCCTCGATGACGAACGACGCGCTGAGCGCGAGCGGGCGGCCGCCGGCCATCGCGAGGTCGTTGACCGTGCCGCTCACGGCGAGCGCGCCGATGTCGCCGCCGGGGAAGGCGCGCGGCGTGACGACGAACGTGTCGGTCGTCATCGCCAGCCGGGAGCCCGCCGGGGCGTCGAGCACGGCGGCGTCGCCGAGCGGCGCGAGGAGCGGGTTCCGCAACGCCTCCAGGAACACCGACTCGACGAGCGCGCGCGAGGCCTTCCCGCCCGCGCCGTGGGCGAGCGTGACGAGCTCGTCGCGCAGCCGCGGCGGGCGGCGACGCCGGCGCTCGATGCGCTCGAGGACCTCGCGCTCGCGGTCCTCCATGGGTTGGGTCAGACGCCGGCCGGCTCGCGGCGGGCGAGGCGGCCGTACGCGTAGTAGGCGGCGCACGCCCCCTCGGCCGAGACCATGCACGTCCCGATCGGCCGCTCCGGCGTGCACGCCGTGCCGAAGACCTTGCACTCCCACGGCTTGATCGCCCCCCGCAGGACCTCGCCGCACTGGCACGCCTTCGGATCCTCGACCCGCTCGCCCGCGAGCGGGAAGCGCCGCTCGGCGTCGTGGGCGGCGAAGGCCTCCCGCAGGCGCAGGGCGCTCTCGGGGATCCAGCCGAGGCCGCGCCACTCGAACGTCTCCCGCACCTCCATCGTCTCGTCGATCGCGGCGAGCGCGCGCGGGTTGCCCTCGGGGCGCACGACCCGCGTGTACTGGTTCTCGATCTCCGCCCGGCCGTCGGCGAGCTGGCGCACGACCATCAGCACCGACTGCAGCACGTCGAGCGGCTCGAAGCCGGAGACGACGAGCGGCCGGCCGTACTCGCTCGCGACCGGCTCGTAGACCGCGGTGCCGATCACCGTGGAGACGTGTCCGGGCCCGATGAACCCGTCGAGCTCGAGGTCGCTCGCCTCGAGGATCGCGCGGATCGCGGGCATCACGAGCACGTGGTTGGCGAACACGCTGAAGTTGCCGACGCCCTCGGCGCGGGCGCGGAGCAGCGTCAGCGCGGTCGACGGCGCCGTCGTCTCGAAGCCGACGGCGAAGAACACGACCTCGCGGTCCGGCCGCTCGCGGGCGATCCGGAGCGCGTCGAGCGGCGAGTACACGACCCGGACGTCCGCGCCGCGCGCCTGGGCCTCGAGCAGCGACCCGCGGCCGCCGGGCACGCGCAGCATGTCGCCGAACGTCGCGAGCACCACGCCCTCGTCCTCCGCCAGCGCGATCGCGTCGTCGAGGCGGCCCATCGGGATGACGCACACCGGGCAGCCCGGGCCGTGGACGAGGTCGACGGTGCGCGGCAGGAGGTCCTCGATGCCGTGGCGGTAGATCGTGTGGGTGTGGCCGCCGCAGACCTCCATCAGCTTCACGGTGCGATCGGCGGGGGCGACGTGGGCGATCTCGGCGGCGAGCCGGCGCGCGAGGGCGGGGTCGCGGTACTCCTCGACGAACCTCACGTCGTGGCCTCGAGGCGCTCGAGCGCGACGCCCGCGTGGCAGAGCAGCACGTCGCCGACGGCGACGGCGCCGACGAGCTCCGTGGCCACCGCCTCGCGCGCGCCGCCGTGCTCGACGACGGCGGTGCGCGGATCGGGCACCGCGACGACCGCCACCGCGAGGGCCGCGTCGCCGCACGTGATGCAGGCCTCGCCGCCCGGACGCCCGGTCACTCCACCCGGCTCCCCTCGAAGTCGGCCAGCTCCTGCTCGTAGGGCTCGCCGAGCCCCTCGAGCAGCGACAGCGTCGCGGCGGCCTCCGCCTCGTCGATGCGAGCGATCGCGAAGCCGACGTGGATCAGCACCCAGTCGCCGGGACCGACGATCTCGCCCTCGAACGCGAGCAGGCCGACGTTGACGTTGCGCCGCACGCCCGAGACGTCGACCTTCGCGATCTGGTTGTGCTCGTCGACGACCTCGAGGATCCGTCCCGGGATGCCGAGGCACATCTACGCCGCCCTCCGCTCGCCCGCGCCCGCCGGTGCGCCGGCGCGGAGCCGGGCCGCGGCGACCGCGGCCTGCCCGTAGGAGATTCCCGCGTCGTTCGGCGGCACCCGCCGGTGGGCGAGCACCGTGAAGCCCTCGGCGGCGAGGCGGCGGCGGACGGAGGCGAGCAGGCGCAGGTTCTGAAAGGTACCGCCGGAGAGCGCGACGGTGCGCGGAGCGCCGGCGTGCGCGCACGCGGCGGCCAGGGCGCGCGCCAGGCCCTCGTGGAACGCCGCGGCGATCTCGGCGCGCGGGCGGCCCGCGGCGAGATCGTCGTGGGCGGCGGCGACGAGGTCCGCGCCGCGGATCAGCCCGCCGGCGACGAGCGCACGGATACGGGGCGGCGGGCACCTCCCCCGCGAGCCGCTCGAGCTCGATCGCCGCCTGGCCCTCGTAGCTCGTCCGCTCGCGCAGGCCGAGCAGCGCGGCCACCGCGTCGAACAGCCGGCCCGCGCCGCTGCTGGGCGGGGCGTTCACGCGCAGGGCGGCCCGCACCGGCGCCCAGCGGGGGAAGCGGCACCGGGCGCCCCGCGGCCTCGAGGTAGGCGGCCGCCATCCGCCACGGCTCGCGGATCGCGGCCTCCCCGCCCGGCAGCGGGACCGGCGCGAGGTGGGCCAGGCGCTCGAAGCCGAGCAGGTCGCAGCGCAGCAGCTCGCCACCCCACAGCGTCCCGTCGGTCCCGAGCCCGGTCCCGTCGAGCACGAGCGCCAGGGCCTCGCCCGTCTCGCCGTGCTCGGCGAGGCACGCCGCCGCGTGGGCGTGGTGGTGCTGGACCTCGACGAGCTCGGCGTCCTGGTCGTGCGCCCATGCCGTCGCCGCGTAGCCGGGATGGAGATCGCAGGCGACGGCCTCGGGGCGCACGCCGAGCATCGCGAGGTAGAGGTCGAGGTCGCGCGCGAACGCGCGGCGCGCCTCGGGGTGGTCGTGATCGCCGAGGTGGGGGCTCGGGAACGCCTCCGCGCCGCGCGCCACGCAGAAGGTCGCCTTCAGCTCGGCGCCGGCGGCGACGAGCGGCCGCGGGGCGGCGAGCGGCAGCGGCACCGGCGCGGGGACCTCGCCGCGCGAGCGGCGGATCGGGAACGCCGCCCGGACGACCCCGTCCTCGCAGCGGCGCTCGATCGCCCGGTCGTGGCCGAGGAAGGCGTCCGCGATCGGAGCGAGCCGCTCGCGCGCGTCGGCGTCCCCGACGGCGATCGGCTCCTGCGCGCGGTTGCCGCTCGTGAGCACGAGCGGCCGGCCCGCGTCGGCGCACAGCAGGAGGTGGAGCGGCGTCGGCGGGCGCATGACGCCGAGCCACGGGGATCCGGGCGCGACGGCCGTGGCGACCGGGGCGTCCGCGCGGCGGCGGACGAGCACGATCGGGCCCGCGGGCGAGCCGAGCAGCGCCGCCTCGCGGGCGGTGGGCTCCGCGACCTCGCCCGGCTGGAGGCAGAGGAGCGCGAAGGGCTTCTCGTCGCGCCGCTTGCGCGCGCGCAGGCGGCGGACGGCGGCCTCGCTCGTCGCGTCGCAGGCGAGATGCCAGCCGCCGAGCCCCTTGACGGCGAGGATCCCGCCGTCGCGCAGCAGCCCGGCGGCATCGGCGAGGGCCATGGAGAGGCGGGGTCCGCACGCGGGGCAGGAGATCGTCTCGGCGTGGAAGCGGCGGTCCGCGGGGTCGTCGTACTCGGCGCGGCAGGCCCCGCACATCGGAAACGCCGCCATCGCCGTGCGCTCGCGGTCGAAGGGCACCGCGCGGGTGATCGTGTAGCGCGGCCCGCAGTCCGCGCACGTCGTGAACGGGTAGCGGTGGCGCCGGTCGGCCGCGTCGAGCAGCTCGCCCCGGCAGGCCGCGCACGTCACGGCGTCCGGCGGCACGAGCGCCGGCGCCGCCGCGGCCGCCGGATCGCTCGCCGCGACGGCGAAGCCGCCCGCGCCGGTCGCGGGGATCGCCTCGACGTCGAGGGAGCTCAGGACGGCGCGCGGGGGCGCCTGCGCCGGGAGCGCCCGGACGAACGCGTCGAGCGCGGCCGGCTCCCCCTCGGCCTCGATCGTCACGCCCCACCCGTCGTTGCGCACGAACCCCGCCAGCCCGTGACGGGCGGCGAGCCGGTGCACGGCGGGGCGGAAGCCGACGCCCTGGACCGTCCCGGTGACGCGCAGGCGGCGGCGCTCGAGCCGGGCGGGCGCCGCGGCGCGGCTCATGCGCCGCCCCGGGCGGGCTCCTCGACCTCGACCGACAGGAGCAGGATGTCCTGCGCCCCCGGGTCGGCCGGGTCCTCGGCGGTCTCGATCCGGCAGCGCGCCCCCTCGGCGATCGTGCCGCGCGAAGAGGCCTCGAAGTGCTCGAGGAAGTGCTCGGGCGACATGTGGGAGAGCGCGCCGAGGCGCACGGAGATCGCCGTGACGCGGTCGGCGCCCTCATCACGGGCGACGCCCTCGACCTTGCGCATGAGCGCCCGCATGAGGGTCGCCTCGTGCACGGGCTCAGCCGCTCCCGAGGGCGGCGCGCGCCTCGCCGAGGATCGCGGCGGCCGCCGCGTCGACGCCGCGCACGACCCCCGGATCGAGCGGGGCCGCCGGCCTCCCAGCCCGCGCCCTCGATCCCGTAGACGACGAGCCGGCCCGGCATCCGGTCGAGCGCGCGCGCGAGCTCGACCGCCTCGCCGAGCCCGATGGCGTGCGTCGAGCACCCGAACGTCGGCGCGGGGAGCGGCGCCTCGGTCGCGTCGAGGCGGTGGACCTCGCCGGCGGGCGCCCCGGAGGCCACGGCGTCGGCGACGAGCGCGACGTCGGCGCCCGCCCAGGCCTCCATCAGCGCGCCGGGATCTCCGTCGCGCTCGAGGATCTCGATCCCCGGCGGAGCCTCCGACCGCAGCCGCGCCGCGACCGCGAGCCCCGCGGCGTCGTCGGCGCGCAGCGCGTTGCCGATCCCGATCGCGACGACGCGCGGCGGCGTCTCAGTCACGCTCCACCTCGAGGTCGAGGAAGTGGGTCGCGCACGAGATGCACGGGTCGTAGTTGCGGATGCTGACCTCGCAGCGGTGGCGCAGCGCGTCGCGGTCCGCGCCGTCGAACGCCGCGACGACCGCGACGAGGTCCTCCTCGATCGAGGGCTGGTTCTGCGCGGTGGGGGGAACGATCTTCGCCTCGCGGATCTCCCCGTCCGCGCCGATCGCGTAGCGCTGGTAGAGCAGGCCGCGCGGCGCCTCGGTGGCGCCGTGGCCGACCGCCTCGCGCGGCTCCACCGCGACGGCGGGGGGGTCGGGCGGCTCGTAGCCGTCGAGCAGGCGCAGGGCCTCGTCGAGCGCGTAGGCGATCTCCACGCAGCGCACGAGCAGCGAGCGGAACGGGTTGCGGCAGACCGGCTCGAGCCCGACCTCGGCCGCGAGGTCGCGCGCGAGCGGGGAGAGCCGGGCCCCGTTGAGCGCCCAGCGCGCGAGCGGGCCGCAGAGGTAGGAGCGGGCGCCGTCGATCATCCGCGAGTGCAGGGCCGTCGAGTGCGGGACCTGCTCCTCGCGGAAGTGCTCCTCGTACTCCGCGACCGCGATGTCGAGCCCCGTGCTCGCGACGACGCGCCCCCGCTGGATCGCGTACTCCTCGGGGTGGCTCAGCGCGACGAACGTGTAGTCGCGCTCGAGGTCGGGGTAGTCGAGCGTCCCCGCCCAGCGGGTCAGGGCGATCGCCCACTCGCGGGCCTGCTCGAGCCGGTCGCGGAGGCGGCCGAGCTCGCGGGCCGAGGGCGCCCGGTAGAAGCCGCCGACCCGGAGGTTGACCGGGTGGACCTCGCGGCCGCCGATCGCCGCGATCAGCTCGTTGCCGGCCTTCTTCACCGCGAGCCCGCGCTCGACGAGCTCGCGGTGGTCGCGCGCCATGGCGACGACGCCGTCGTAGCCGAGGAAGTCCGGCGCGTGGAGCGCGACCACGTGCAGCCCGTGGCTCTCGAGCCACTCGCCGCAGTACACGAGTCGGCGCAGGCGGTCGATCTCGTGGGTCGCCTCCACCCCGCACGCGGTCTCCATCGCGGCGGTGGCGCTCATGATGTAGGCGACCGGGCAGATCCCGCAGATCCGCGAGGTGATGTCGGGCGCCTCGGTGAAGCGCCGTCCGGCGAGGAGCGCCTCGAAGAAGCGCGGCGGCTCGTAGATGTTGAACTCGACGAGCTCCGCCCGCCCGTCGCGGACGCGGACCCGCATCGCGCCCTCGCCCTCCACGCGGGCCAGCGCGCCGACCTTGATCGTGCGGGTGCGGCGCGTGCCGCCGTCCGGAGCCTCCGCGCTCACCGACCCGCCTCCTCCTCGATCGCCTCCGCGCGCTCGCGGAACGCCGGCGCGTTGACGTTGAACGTGCGGTGCAGGCGGAGGAGCTCGGCCGGCGGGACGGCCAGCTCGTCGCCGAGCCAGCCGGCCAGGGAGCCGGTGTTCGGCGTCTCCTTCGGGCCGTAGCAGCCGTAGCAGCCCCGGTCGAAGGCGGGACAGATCGCGCCGCAGCCGGCGTGCGTGACGGGTCCGAGGCAGGCGGTGCCGTGGGCGACCATCACGCACACGGTGCCGCGGCGCTTGCACTCGGTGCAGACGGAGTGCGCGGGGATGTTCGGGCGCCGCTCGTGGAGGAAGGCGCTGAGCACCTCGACGAGCTGGACCTTGTTGATCGGGCAGCCCTGGAGCTCGAAGTCGACGGGCACGTGGTCCGAGATCGGCGTCGAGGTGGAGAGCGTCTCGAGGTACTCGGGCGAGGGGTACACGGCGCGGGCGAACGCCTCGACGTCCGCGAAGTTCCGCAGCGCCTGGATGCCGCCGCTCGTCGCGCACGCCCCGATCGTCACGAGGTGACGGGAGGCCCGCCGCACCTCGCGGATCCGCTCGGCGTCGTGCGGCGTCGTGACCGAGCCCTCGACGAGGGACAGGTCGTAGGGGCCGCGGCCCACGCGACTGGACGCCTCGAGGAAGTACGCGATCTCGATCTCCCCGGCGATGTCGAGCAGCTCGTCCTCGCAGTCGAGCAGGGAGAGCTGGCACCCGTCGCACGAGGCGAACTTCCACACCGCGAGCCGGGGCCGGCGGCGCCGGCGGGACGGGCGGGCGGCGCTCACAGCTCGCGGACCGCCATCCACGGGACCACCTCGTCCGCGGGGTAGACGGGACCGTCCCGGCAGATGAGCGTCGGCCCGAGCTGGCAGTGCCCGCAGTGGCCGATCCCGCACTGCATGTTGCGCTCGAGCGTGACGTAGGTGCGGGCCGCCGGGACGCCGCGGCGCTCGAGCGCGCGCAGCGCGAACCGCATCATGATCTCGGGGCCGCAGGTCATCGCGACGGCGCTGCCGGGATCGAAGCCCGCCCCCTCGAGGAGCTCGGTGACCACGCCGACCCGGCCGCGCCAGTCGGGGCCGGCGACGTCCACCGTGACGCGCACCTCGGCGCCGCGGCGCCGCCAGCGCTCGAGCTCTCGCGGGTAGAGGACCTGGTCCGGCGCCCGGCCGCCGACGAGCACGACGACCCGCCCGTAGCGGCGCCGGGCCCCGAGCACGTGGAGGATCGCCGGGCGCAGGGGCGCGAGCCCGATCCCGCCGGCGACGAACACGACGTCCGCGCCCTCCGCCGCCTCCACCGGCCACGGCTCCCCGAACGGCCCGCGCACGCCGACGATCTCGCCGCGCCTCGTGTCGCAGAGCGCCCGCGTCGTGAGGCCGACGGCGCGGATCGTCTGGACGAGCCCGCCCGGCCGGGCCGGATCGCCGCTGATCGAGATCGCGCACTCCCCGCCGCCGAACGGCGAGAGCATCGTGAACTGCCCGGGGGCGAAGGCGGGCGCGGCGGCGCCGTCCGCGGGCTCGAGGACCAGGGTCCACGTGTCCGCCGTCTCCCGCCGGCGGCGGCGCACCCGGAAGGGCTCCGGCACCATCGGGCCACCGCCGGCGACCCGGCCCGCCGGCGCGGAGGAGACCTCAGCCGGCGTCACCGCTGCCGTACAGGTCGAGGAGCCTGACCCGGGTGTGCTGGAGGCGGTCGACGATCGCCGCCGCGAAGTGGCGCATGAGCTGGTAGCCGAGCTCGTGGTCCTCGCCGGCCTTGCCGCGCAGGCACGCGGCGTCGAAGCGCAGCAGCCGGCAGTCCTCGACCGCCCGGATGTCGAACTGCCAGCGGTAGGGCTCGAAGAGCCACGACCAGCCGACCACGGCGCCCGCCTCGAGGGTCTCGACGACGAGTGGTGCGCGCCCCGGCGCGTGGAGCTCGAGGGCGATCCGGCCGGCGCGGATCACGACGAAGTCGTCGGCCGGCTCGTCCTCGCGGAAGAGCAGCTCGCCCGCGCCGGCGCGGGCGGTGACCGCGCACCCGGCGACCGTCGCCCGATGGCGCGGCTCGAGGTCGGCGAACACCGGCGACTCGGCCAGCAGCTCCTCGACGAACCGGACGGTCACGCGCCCGCCCCCCGGTCCTCGCCACCGCGCGTGGCGCCGTCGCTCGCGCGGATCGCGGCGAGCTCCTCGGTCAGGTCGATCCCCACCGGGCACCACGTGATGCAGCGCCCGCAGCCGACGCACCCCGAGGACCCGAACTGGTCGAACCAGGTGGCGAGCTTGTGGGTCGCCCACTGGCGGTAGCGGGAGCGTCCGGACCCGCGGACGCTGCCGCCGTGGAGGTGGGAGTAGTCGACCGTGAAGCAGCTCGCCCACTCCTGCCAGCGCTCGGCCGTGTCGCCGGTGACGTCGGTGGTGTCCGTCACCGACGTGCAGAAGCAGGTCGGGCAGACCATCGTGCAGTTCCCGCAGGTGAGACAGCGCTCGGCCACCTCGTCCCAGCGGGGGTGCTCGAGGTTGCGGTAGAGGAGCTCGCGGATCCCGTCGGTGTCCATCTCCCGTCCCTGCTCGCGCGCCGCGCGAAGCGGCGCCTGCGCGGCGGCGCCGACGTCCGCCGCCTGCGCCTCGCGGACGGGAAGCGCGGCGAGCAGCTCCGCGCCCGCGGCGCTCGCCGCGGTCACGAGGAAGGCGTGGCGGCCGCCGTCGAGCAGCTCGGTGAGCGCGAGGTCGTACTCGTGGCTCTCCGCCGAGAGCTCGGGGCCGGTGCCCATCGAGGCGCAGAAGCAGGTGCCGCCCGCCTGTCCGCACTGGACGGCGACGATCAGGGTCTCGGCGCGGCGCGCCACGTCGCGGGGGTCGGGCCGGGCGCCGCGGACCAGCACCGTGTCGAGGATCCCCACCGCCGCGAGGTCGCACGCCCGGGCTCCGAGGAACGCGTAGCGCGGCGGCGCCTCGGGCTCGGGCTCGACCGTCCACTCGCCGCCCGCGCGGCGCGTCGTGTGGATGCGCAGCCGCGGCGGCAGCTGGAAGCGCTTCCACGAGGTGGGGCCGAGGGCGAAGCCGAAGCAGGCCTCGTCGTCGCGCCGCACGAGCCGGTAGCGACCGCCGTCCTGCTCGTCGGTCCAGCCGATCGGCAGATCGGCGCTCGAGGCGATCTCGTCGAGCACGATGGCCTGCGCGCGGACGGTCGGGCCGATCACGGTGTGGCCTCGCGCGGCGAGCGCGTCGAACAGCGTGTCGAGCGCGTCGCGCTCCAGGACCTTCGGCTCGCCGGCCACGCCCGGCACCATCGCACAGCCGCGCGCGTCGCGTAAGGGGGCAATCACGCCCCGTCGCGGGCGGGCAGGGCCCGGTCCGCCGCGCCGCGGGCGCGCGGATGCCAAGATGCAGACCGACTGACACGATGTCAGGCCGCCGGGCCATCGCGCCCGCCGTCCTTCCCCGCCCGACAGGAGTCGCCGATGCACGCCCCCGCCGTCCGCCGCCTCGCCCGCGCCGCCGCGCTCGCCGCCGCCGTCCTCGCCGCCGCGGGCGGGCTCGCGAGCGTCGCCGCGGCGCACTCCCGCGCCGTCCACCTGCGGGGCACGGCGTACGAGTTCAACAGCGTGCACACGCTCCTCGCCGGGGCGACGATCCGCGTCGCCGAGCTCCCGGGCCGGCGCGCGACGGTCGGCGCCGACGGCACCTACGACCTCGTCGTCCCCGATCACGCGAGGGTCACGCCGTACATCGAGGCGGCGGGGCACCACACGATCTACCTGCAGACGTTCACGACCGACGGCGAGGACCTCGCGAACGTCAACTTCCAGACGCCCTCGGACGGGATCTACCAGGCCCTCGCGGCCCTGCTCCACGTTCGGCTCGACAGCGCCGGGAACCCCGCGGAGTGCGCGATCGTCTCGACCTTCAACACGAAGAACGTGCGCGACCTCGACTACGCCGGGTTCATCGCCTACGGCGCGCACGGCGTCGCCGGCGCGACGGCGTCCGCGACGCCCGCGCTGCCGAAGCCGATCTACTTCAACGAGTTCGTCATCCCGGACCCGGCACAGGCCCTCTCCTCGAAGGACGGCGGCGTGATCTGGACCGAGGTGCCGGCGGGCGTCTACACGATCCGCGCGCAGCACCCGACGACGCGGTTCGCGAGCTTCGTCGCGAGCTGCCGGCCCGGGCGCATCGTGAACGCGAACCCGCCCTGGGGCCTCCACGAGCTCGCGCCGGCGAACCCGGCCCGGGTCTCGGCGGCCTGGTCGGTCCGGGGGCGGCGGACGCTCCTGCGCGCGCTCTCGGCGCGCAACCTGGCGCCGCAGTCGGTCGTGCGCGTCCGCTGCGCCGGGTGGCGCTGCCCGTTCGGGACGCTGACGCTGCGGCCGTCCGGTGACGCCGTCGACCTGCGTGCCGCGCTCGGCGACGGCGCCGTCCGCCTGCGGCCGGGGCAGACCCTCGAGGTCGCCGTCTCGAGCCACGCCTACAACGGGACGGTCACCCGCTGGCGGATCCGCGCCGGCCGCGCACCGACGGCGAATCGCCTCTGCGTGCCGCTCGGGAACACGAAGCCGCGACGCCGCTGCTGAGCGGCGTCAGGCGGCGCGCGCCTGCGCGAAGGTCACGAGTCGGCCGCGCTGCTCGCAGTAGAGCTTCAGCCGCACCGCGCGGACGCCGTCCCACAGCGACAGCGTCGGGACGTCGTGGAAGACCGGGTTGTCCTCGTGCGCGCGCTGGAGGTTGTAGTTCGGGATGCGCGCGCTCAGGTGGTGGACGTGATGGAAGCCGATGTTCCCGGAGAAGAACTGGAGCACCTTCGGCAGCCGCAGGTAGGAGCTGCCGCGCATCGCCGCGTCGGCGTAGCTCCAGCCCTCCGCGTCCTGCCAGTACGCGTCCTCGAACTGGTGCTGGACGTAGAACAGCCACACGCCGGCGGCACCGGCCAGCATCACGCACGGCACCTGGATGAGCAGGAAGGCCTGCCAGCCGACGAGCGCGCAGGCCGCGATGACCAGCACGGTGAGCGCGACGTTCGTGGCCATGACGGCGCGCCGGATCCGCGGGCGGGCGGTCTTCGAGACGATGCGCGGGGCCACGACGAGCGACCAGATCGGTCCGATGCCGAACATCACGAGCGGGTTGCGGAACAGGCGGTAGCCGAGGCGGCCGCGCGGGGAGAGCGCCTCGTACTCGGCCACGGTGAGCATCGGCACGTCGCCGACCCCGCGTCGATCGAGGTCACCCGAGGTCGCGTGGTGCACGGCGTGGTTGTGGCGCCAGCTCATGAACGGCGAGTAGACGATCAGCCCGAGCGTCGTGCCGAGCCACGCGTTCGCGCGCTTCGTGTGCAGGAACGATCCGTGCGAGCAGTCGTGGAAGACGATGTAGGTGCGCAGCAGGAACCCGGCGGCCGGGACGGCCAGCGCGAGCACGAGCAGGTAGGAGACGTCGAGCGCGAGGTACATCGCGACGAGCAGCGCGAGATAGGGGACGACCGAGGTCGCGAGGTCGAGCAGGCTCCGCGACACCCGGGGCCGCGTGTAGGGCCGCAGGATGTCCCGCCACCAGGCGCCGTCCTGGACGGGCGGGGTCGCCGCGGTCTCGGTCGAAGGGACCCTGCTCGGGTGTGTCGTGCTCATGCGGCGCTCCGGGTGGTTGCCAGGCCGTTCGCGGCCTGACCCGACACGCGATGGGTGGATCGTAGCCGTTCGCGGCGACGGCCGGGCCGAGCGCGACGGCGCCCGCATGGAGCCGGCGATCCCGTCAGCGCCCCACCCCCGAGAGGCCCCGTCGGTTCCAGCCGCGCAGCGCGGCGCGCACCTGGCTCGAGGTGGCGAAGGTCTCGTTCGCGATCCGGGCGACGCTGGCCCCGCGCAGCCCGCGGAGGACCACCTCGGCGCGCCACGCGGCGCGGGCCGAGCCGGCGCCCTGGACGAGCGACCGCAGCCGGGTCAGCGTCCGGCCGCGCGCGGTGCGCAGCTTCAGCGGCTTGATCGCGAGCAGGGCGGACTCCGCCAAGAGGTTGCGCGGCTTCGGCGTGGTCCCGACGTCGGCCGTGAGGTCGTTGACGCGGATCGCCGAGATCCGCAGGTCGACGATCTCGTCGGTGCGCTCGGTGCCGCGGCACGAGAACGACACGCCGCCGGGCTTGACGAGGCTCGCGCTGCCGGTCAGCGCGATCCGGTCGGCGTAGCCGGGCTCGTCGAACATCACGCGCACGTACTCGTCGCCGGTGCCGCCCGGCCCGGTGTCGAGCGTGCAGAACGCCGTGATGCCCTGCGGGCCCGGGAGGTTCTGGTACACCGCGAAGTCGCCGGTCACATGGACCAGCCACTTGCCGGCGGGGAGGTCGAGCGTGCGCACGGTGCTGTCGCCGGCGCCCGGGTCGTAGTCCGCCCACGAGCGCAGCCGCGCCTCGCCGGGGCCGGCGGGTCCGGCCGGCCCCTTCTGGCTCCAGGAGATCTTCGTCTGGCCCTGGGGACAGGTGCTGCTCTGGGCGGTGTCGAGCAGGGAGAGCGGCTGCTGGGGACCGGCCGCGGTCGAGTAGCAGCCCGTGATCGTCCCGCCGCCGTCCGGGATCGCCGCGGTCGCGGCGCCGGCCAGGGCGACGACGAGGGCGACGAGCGCGACGAGCATCGCGGGCGAGGAGAACGACCGGCGCAGGCGGCGCATCGCGGACCTCCGGAATCGTGGATGGGCGGCGATCGTAGAGCCTGGGCCGGGAGCCATCACCTACGCTGGCCGACCTGTGGAGGCACCCTCGCCGCCGCCCCCGGAAGGCGCCGACGTCGTCGTGATCGGCGCGGGTCTCGTCGGCCTCGCCGCGGCGTGCGAAGTCGCGCGCCGACGCCCCGCCGAGCGGGTCGTCGTCCTCGAGCGGGAGTCCGCGCCGGCCGCCCACCAGAGCTCCCACAACAGCGGCGTCGTCCACGCGGGCCTCGCCTACCGGCCGGGATCGCTCAAGGCCCGCCTGTGCGTCGAGGGCGCCCGCCGGCTCTCCGCCTACTGCGATGCGCGCGGCGTGCCGTTCTCCCGGCCCGGCAAGCTCGTCGTCGCGCTCGCCGAACCGGAGCTCGCGGGCCTCGACGCGCTCGCGGCGCGCGCCGCGGCGAACGGGGTGCGCGCCGCCCGGCTCGGCCGCGACGAGCTGCGCGAGCACGAGCCGCATCTCGCGGCCCTCGCCGCGCTGCACGTCCCGGCCACGGGGCTGGTCGACTTCGGCGCGGTCGCCCGGGCGCTGTGCGGGGACCTCGAGACGCTCGGCGGCACGGTGGCGACCGGATGCCGGGTTACCGGGATCGATCGCCTCCGCGCCGGGGGCCGCGTCCTCCACACGAGCCGCGGGCCCGTCCGGGCGCGCTTCGCCGTGTTCGCCGCCGGCGCGTGGTCGGACCGGCTCGCGCGGCTCGACGGCCTGCCGGACGACCCCCGCGTCGTCCCGTTCCGCGGCGCCTACCGGCGGCTCACCGGTCCGAGCCGCGCTCTGGTCCGGGGGCTCGTCTACCCCGTCCCCGACCCGCGCCTCCCCTTCCTCGGGGTCCACTTCACCCCGGCGCCGGACGGCGCCGTGCTCGTCGGGCCGACCGCCCACCTCGCCGGCGCCCGCGACGCCTACCGCCTGCGCCGGATCGTCCCGCGCGACGTGGCCCGCACGCTGGCCTGGCCGGGCACGTGGCGGATGGCGCGGCGCCACTGGCGCGCCGGGCTGACCCAGGCGCGGCTGTCGGTCGGCGCGCGGGCGCTCGCGGCGGAGGTCGCCCGGTTCTATCCCGAGGCGCGGCCCGAGGATCTCCGGCCGGGGCCGTCGGGCGTGCGCGGGCAGGTCGTGGCGCGCGACGGCGACCTCGTCGACGACTTCCTGCTCGCCGAGACCGAGGGCGCGCTGCACGTCCGCAACGCACCCTCGCCGGCCGCGACCGCGTCGCTGGCGCTCGCCGACGTGCTCGCGGATCGGGTCGACGCGGGCGCCGCCCGCTTCACCGCCTCGCAACGCGGGCACCCGCGACCGCGATAGGTTCGCGCCCGTGCGCCGCCATCTCCTCCTGCCGTTGCTGCTCGTCACCGTGCTCGCCGGATCGGCGGCCGCGGTCGCGTGGACCCCGTGGAACGAGGTCGGGCCGCGCAGCGGCCTGCTCGGCAACGGCCGCGTGCTCCACCCCGCCGGGGCGCAGGTGCGCCTGGGCAACTTCCCGACCGGCGCGGCGCTGACCCCCGACGGTCGCTTCTACTGGACCGTCTCGACCGGGCGCGGGCTCAACGATGTCCGGATCGTCTCGGTGCGCGGCCGTCGCGTCGTCCAGACCGTCCCGATCCCCGGCGGCTCGGGCGGCGTCGCGATGGACCCGGAGCGGCGGCTCGCCTACGTCTCGGGCGTCTCCGACTCCGGGCACCGCGACCAGCAGCGTCCCGGGCTGCCCGGTCGCGAGGGCGACGTGATCCACGTCTTCGCCTACGAACGCGACGGGACGGCGCACGAGACCGCGACGATCCCGGTGCCGCCGCCCCCGGGCGCTCCGGCGCCGCAGAACTTCCCGCCCGGCGGCGCGCCGAAGGTCGCCTGGCCCGACCGGCTCGCGATCGCCCCCGACGGCGGCACGCTGCTCGTGCCGTTGAACCTCGGCGACGCCGCGGCCGTCGTCGATGTCGCCACCAGGCAGGTCCGCTACGTGGAGACCGGCCACTATCCCTACGGCGCCGCGATCCTCCGCGACGGCCGCACCGGCCTGGTGTCCAACGAGGCGCCCGGGACGGTGTCGGTCATCGACCTGCGGACGGCGACGAAGATCAAGGACGTCCAGGTCGCGGCGAACCTCTCCCACCCGGAGAGCATCACGCTCGACCCGATCGCCCCCCGCGCCTACGTGACGATCGCGAACTCCGACCAGGTCGCGGTGATAGACACCGACCGGCTCGAGGTCGAGCGCACGCTGTCGGTCGAGCGGCCCGCGGGCCTCGGCACCGCCCCGGTGGCGGCGGCGGTCACGCCGGACGGCCGCCGCCTGCTCGTCGCGGAGTCCGGCGGTGACGAGCTCGCGGTCTTCGCCCTGCCGGCGCGTCGTGACGCGAAGGCGCCGGCGGCCGACGAGGGCGAGGCGCGAAAGCGCGAGGGCGCGCTCGGCGCGGCGGACCTCGCCCGGGCGCGGGCCCGCGCCCGGGGGCAGCGGCCCTACGAGATGATCGGCCGCATCCCGACGGCCGACTACGCCGCCGACGTCGCGGTGACGCCCGCCCGCTTCCCCTGCGCGCGGCATCCCCGGCGGCGCTGCGCGAAGCTCGTCTACCTCTCGGCCAAGGGCCGAGGCGTCGGCCCGAATCCGCAGGGGCCCAACCCCGAGGCCCCGAACGACAACGACGACCAGATCGGCCAGCGCCAGTACCTCCCGCTGCTCGTCACCGGGCAGGCGGGGATCCTCGACCTGCCGGGGGACCGGCAGGTCCGGCGACTCACCCCCGTCGCCTCCCGCCAGATCCGTCCGTCCAACGCGCAGTCGCCGCCGCCCGGCACGCCGCTGCGCGCGGACGGCCCGATCAAGCACGTCTTCTACGTCGTGCGCGAGAACCGCACCTACGACCAGGTGCTCGGCGACCTTGCGCGCGGCGACGGCGACCCCAAGCTCACGGTCTTCGGCAGGACGGTGACGCCGAACCTGCACGCGCTCGCCGAGCGCTTCGGCGTCCTCGACCACGTCTTCGCCAACTCCGAGGCCTCGATCGACGGGCACTTCTGGGCCAGCGCCGGGAACGTCTCGGACTACACGCACAAGGCCTGGTTCCAGAACTACGCGGACCGCAAGCGCCCCTACGACTTCGGCGTGTACGGCGTGTCGTGGCCCGGCAGCGGGTTCCTCTTCGACCAGGCCGAGCGCCAGGGCATCCCGTACTTCAACTACGGCGAGGCCGTGGCCGGCGCCGTCCCGATCTTCCCCGACAAGGACGTGCCCACCGGAACCCCCGCGCACCGGCTCGAGGAGGCGAAGTTCGCCCGCTCGGACCTCGGCGCCCCGTTCGGCTGCTTCCCGAACGACGCCTACATCGGGCGCAACGCGATCTCGGGCAACCCCGTCTGGGACACGGCGCTGCCGCCCGGCGCCGAGCCGAACGCCGAGTCGCGCTTCGCCTGCTTCAAGGCGAAGCTCGAGGCCCAGATCGCGGCCGGCACGGTTCCCGCCTTCAACTACCTGACGTTGACGAGCGACCACACGCTCGGCACGACCCCCGGTGCCCGCACGCCGCGGGCGATGGTGGCCGACAACGACGATGCCCTGGGCCGCATCGTCGACCTCGTCTCGCACTCCTCGCTCTGGCCGTCCTCGGCGATCTTCGTGATCGAGGATGACTCGCAGGACGGGGCCGACCACGTCGACGCCCACCGCATCCCGGCCGCCGTCATCAGCCCGTACACGAAGCCGAACGCCGTGACCCACACGCGGTACGACTTCCTCTCGATGATCCGCTCGATGGAGCTGATCCTCGGGATGCGGCCGCTCAGCCTGTGGGACTCCCAGGCCACCCCGCTCTACGACGTCTTCGCGCCGAACGCGAACAACGCGGTGCCCTACCGCGCCCGGCCGCCGGGCGTCGACCTCCTCGAGCGCAACACGGCGGCGAGCCCCAACGCGGCCCTGTCGCGGTCGCTGAACCTCGGCCGCACCGACCGGACGCCCCAGCACGTGCTCGACCGGATCCTCTGGCAGGCCGCCCACGGGCGCGACGCGGCCCCGCCGCCGCCCGGGCCGAACGCGGAGGCCGGCGAGTAGCGGCGACCGGCGCGGCGCGCGGAGCCGGCGGAGGTCGATCTCGGCGCGCCGACGTCGGTCCGGCCCCCGAAGCCGACCACCCCCGTCAGCCGGAGCAGCCCGGCGGGCGCAGGATCGCCGGGAAGACGCTCGAGCTGCAGCCCCACAGCCCGTCGGCGACGGCGCCCGGGGCGTCCGGCTTCGTGTTCAGCGTGAACGCCAGCAGATCGCGCGCGGCGTCGCGCGCGAAGAGCCAGAGCTGGACGGTGGCGCCGCCGACGTACTGGATCCGCACCTGCGTGCCCATCGGAGCGAACGGCGGGGCCACCGACCCGGCCGGGAAGTCGCTCGTCGACCAGGTGAAGGAGTGCGACGCCCCCGAGGTCGTCTGTCCCAGGCAGACGTGGCTGATCGGGTTCAGGAACCAGTCCTGGCGGCTTCCGATGCGATCTCCCTGTGGCGTCAGGCGGAACACGTAGAGACTGCAGGTGCCGAAGAGCTGGCTCGTGTCGGCCTGCACCCACCAGAAGCCGTTGCGCGAGGTCAGGAGCCGCTCGACCTGCCGAGACGCGATCCGGGTACTCCGACGTGTCGGTGGCCGAGTCGCATCCCTTGTCCTGCGGATAGTCGACGGCGAGGTCGCCGTCGTTGTCCCGGCCATCCGAGCACTGGGGCGCGCCGGTCCCCGTCGTGCCGCCCTTCACGCAGATCAGCACGACCTGGGGCTCGAGCACGAACGGCGCGTGGATCCCGGTGCCCTTCTGGACGAGCACCGTCTTGATCTCCGTGTGGCAGACCTTGCCCGGCGGCGTCGAGCCCGGCGGCTCGCTCCCGGGCACGTCCAGCGCGCGCCGGACCCGCCGCCCGCGCGAGTCGAGCACCGTCTCGCAGTCGGTGGAGATCCGGTCGCGGCGATCGCCCTGCGCCACGTCCCGCCCGGAACCGCAGCGCAGCCGGTCCCGGCCGGCGCCGCCGGTCAGCCGGTCGTTGCCGCTTCCACCGCTGAGCTCGTCGTTGCCCGAGTCGCCGAACAGCCGGTCGTTCCCGGTCCCGCCGCTCAGGCGGTCGTTCCCCGTCCCGCCGCTCAGACGGTCGGCGCCGGCGTCGCCGAAGAGCCGGTCGGCGCCGCGACCGCCACGGATCCGGTCGCCTCCCCGCCCGCCATGGATGGCGTCCGCGCCGCGGCCGCCGGTGAGGCGGTCGGCCTTGCGCGTGCCGTTGAGGCTTCGTGCTCCGGCGACGGGGGCGAGCGCGAGGACGATCGCCGCGGCGAGGGCCGCGGCGACGCCGGCCATCCTCGTCCGTCGGGTGAAGCCTCGCATCGGACGGCCTCCCGCCTGCTCGACCCGCCGATCCTACCGGGCCGCAGCGGGGCGGGCAACGGCGATCCCTGACCGTGCGCCACCCCCGACGATCCGCGCTTCGCCGATGTCCTGGCCACGCCGCCGCACCCACCCGAGCCGGCGGGCCGCTCGGGCTGTACTACCCTCGCGCCGGGGCTCCCGCCGGCTCGGCTCGGGCCCATCGCGCATGACCTCGCCCCTCGACACCCGCTCGCTCGGCACGAACGGGCCGCGCGTGTCGGCCCTCGGCCTCGGCTGCATGGGCATGTCCGACCTCTACGGCCCGGCCGACCGCGCGGAGAGCCTCGCGACCATCGCGGCCGCGCTCGACGCCGGCATCACCCTGCTGGACACCGGCGACTTCTACGGGATGGGGCACAACGAGCTGCTGATCGGCGAGGCGCTCGCCGGCCGTGATCGCGACGCGGTCACGATCAGCGTGAAGTTCGGCGCTCTCCGCGGCCCCGACGGACGCTGGGCGGGGGTCGACGGACGACCCGCCGCGGCCTGGAACTTCCTCGCCTACAGCCTGCGCCGGCTCGGCACCGACCACGTCGACGTCTACCGCCTGACCCGTCTCGATCCCACGGTGCCGATCGAGGAGACCGTCGGCGCGATCGGCGAGATGGTGAGCGCCGGCTACGTCCGCCACGTCGGTCTCTCCGAGGTCGGCGCCGACTCCATCCGGCGGGCCGCCGCCACCCACCCGATCTCCGACCTGCAGATCGAGTACTCGCTCGTCTCCCGGGGGATCGAGCGCGAGATCCTGCCGGCCTGCCGCGAGCTCGGCATCGGGATCAGCGCCTACGGCGTCCTCTCGCGCGGGCTGATCAGCGGGCACTGGTCGGCCGAGCGCGACCTCGGGCCGACGGACTTCCGCCGCTACGCCCCGCGCTTCGGCGCCGGGAACGTGGAGCGCAACCTCGAGCTCGTCGGCGCGCTGCGGACGGTCGCCGACGCGAGGGGCGCCACGGTCGCCCAGGTCGCGATCGCCTGGGTCCTCGGCCGGGGACCGGACGTCGTGCCGCTCGTCGGCGCCCGCCGGCGCGATCGCCTGGCCGAGGCGCTCGGCGCCGTCGAGCTCGACCTCGGCGCGGACGACCTCGCCGCGATCGAGCGCGCGGTCCCCGCCGAGGGCGCCGCCGGCGACCGCTACCCCGCCGACCAGATGGCGCATCTCGACAGCGAGCGCCGGAGTCCCGGCGGCTAGCCGGCCGGGTCCTGGGCGTCCGGGCCCGCGGCGAGCTCCCGCCGGGCCGACTCCAGGTCACGGTGGGCGACCATCCGGAGGATCGCGCCGTCGCGCACGACGAAGCTCACGATCGCGCGCTGCGCGACGCGGATGCGGCTCGCCGCGCCCTCGCCGCTGAAGGTGAGCGTCGCGATCACGGCGCGCGGGACCGGCCTCGACGAGCTCGGCGAGATCGAAGCGGACGTCCTCGATGACCCCCTCCCAGCCCGCGAAGTAGCGCCGCAGGCCCTCATGTCCGCGATAGGTGTCGGGCTCGGCCGAGATGTCGGCCGCCACGCAGAAGGTCGCCTCCGGCGCGATGAGCTCGACCATTCCCTCGACCCCCGCCTCGTCGTAGCGGGCGAAGAAGCGCCGGACGACGGCCGAGGCCGGCTCGCTCACGCCCGGCCTCAACCCCCGTTCGACGCCACCCGGTACGGGCGCGTGGGCTCGCCGCGCAGCGCGGTCGGCGCCGGGAGCGGCGTGCCCTTCGCCGTCGCGCCGGCGACCACCGGGAGCACGAGCTTCGAGGCGCGGGCGCCGCCGAGCGCGATGGTGTTCCGCGTCCGGCCCGTGTCGATCGTCGCGAACTCCCAGCGCGGCCGGTCGCCGCCGACGGCGCTGACCGTCACCCGGATCCGCGAGCCCGCCCGGAACGCGTGGGCGACCGGGAAGATCGGCACGCGGACGAGCGCGTCGGCGCCGCGCGGCAGCGGCGCCGCGTCCCGCTCGAGGTGCGTCGGCACCGGGTCGATCGCGGTCGACGCGCGGGCGTCGAGCTTGCGGTGCGAGGCCCGCAGCCACCCGTTCTGCACGTAGGTCTCCTGGCCGTCGGGCCGCACCTCGGTGAGCGTGACCTGGAGGTCGGTGTCCCGTGCCGACGAGCGCAGGTGGAGGTCGAGGCTCGACGGACCGGCGATGACGAGGTCCCGAGCCAGCGCGGCGGTCGTGAAGCCGACCCCCTTGCCGCTCGCCAGCGGCGCCCAGTCGTAGGGCGGCTGGGCCTTCCACGCGTCGCCCGCGCCGTCGCCGGGCAGGGTCTTGGCGGGCCGGGCCCTCGGGTCGGCGACGTAGCTCGCCGAACCCGATGCCGCCGGGCGGGACTCGGCCAGCGTCCCGCCGGCACCGAGGTAGAAGCGGGTGCCGCGCGCCTGCCGCACGGGCCACGCGTCGAAGCCGAGCTCCCAGGTCGCGCCGATCGACCCCGGTCCCTTCGGTCCGGCGCCGTTGTCCATCAGCAGCCGCACCCGCGGATCGCGCTCGAAGGCGGCCTTCGCCGCGGCGACGCTCGTGTAGCTCGCGAAGCGCGACTGCTCGACCGGCGTGGCCTCCGCATCGGCGAGGTAGCGGTACAGCTCGCCGCTCAGCGCGAGGATCGCCGGCGGGACCTTCGGCACCTCGTTCGCGACGTAGAGCTTGAGGAACTCGACCCAGCGGGTGATCGTGCTCGGCCCGAGCGAGTCGGCGTGGACGCCGTTCTGGAGCGAGAGCCACACCTTGCGGTCGCGGACGAGCCCGCCCAGCGCCTCTGCGAAGTGCCCGCCGGTCTGCTCGTCCTGGAACTGGCCGACGAGGAAGGTCGGCACCGCGATGCGCTTCATCCAGGCGCGCCGGCGAGCGGCGGTCGAAGAGCGAGGGCGTCCGGAACGGGTTTTCGCGGCTGAGCTTCGCCAGGTCCGGGGTCTGGAGCCGCAGGCGCTGGTTCGCGGTGCAGTGGCGGTCGCCGGCCTTCGTCAGCGCCCGGGCCCAGGGCTGGCCGCCGGCGGGCGCGGGGCGCGCGTCGCTGCTTGCGCTCGGCTGATCCACGACTGCGAAGAAGCCGGAGTTGCGGATGCCGCCGGGATACCCGGTGCCGGTGTAGGTGTCGCCGGTCACCGACATCGGCGCGATCGCCGAGAGGTGCGGCGGGCGGGTGCCGGCCACGAAGAGCTGGGTGATGCCCGAGAAGGAGATGCCGGCCATGCCGACCCTGCCGCCCTTCGCCCAGGGCTGGGCGGCCACGCTCTCGACCGCGTCGTAGCCGTCATAGGTCGTCGGCAGGCCGAAGAGGTCGAACGCGCCGCCCGAGCACCCGGAGCCGCGCATCTGCACGCTGACCACCGCGAAGCCGAGCAGCGGCCCGATCACCGAGCCGACCGCGGTCGAGGACGCGGGCGCGAGCGGGTCCTCGGCGGTCTTCTTGCCGCTCAGCGAGGCGACGATCGACGACAGCAGGTCGTGCGGCGCGGCGACCTGATAGCCGGAGTACTCGATGAAGGTCGGGAACGGCCCGTCCGAGAGCTTCTTGCCGGGCGGCAGGCGCACGGTCATGGCCAGCTCGACGCCGTCGCGCATCTTCACGTAGTTCAGGCCGGCCTTCAGCCTCGCGCGGCGGTAGAACGCGGACGGCGGGTTCGCGTCCCGTGCGAGGACCTTGAAGGCGCGCGTGCCGAGCACCCGCGCCCCCGGCGCAGGCGCACGGTGTAGCCGGCGCCCGGGCGCACGTCGAGGAAGATCCTGCTGCCGAAGCGATCGGCGCGGCCGGAGGCGACCAGGCGCCCGCGGCGGTCGGCGAGCAACAGCCGCTCGCCGCGCTTCGCGCCCAGCACGTAGGCCTCCCCCACGCTCCCGCGCGCGCTGAAGCCCGCCTTCTGCGTGATCGACGGCGCCGTCGCGGCGCCGGCGGCCGCGGGCACCGCCGCGCAGATCAGCGCGGCGAGGGCCGTCGCGAGGACGGAGACGGGACGGGACGGGCGCATCGACGACCTCGCGGCTCGAATCGGGACGGGAACGTTCACCGGCAGCGCCGGGAGGCTATCCGGCGGGAGCGCGCGGCGCGCCGGCAGACGCGCCCGGCTCCCGCCTCGCGGCGGCCCGCAGGCGCCGGGCGGACCGGGCCGCGCGCGGCGTCCGGCTACGCTGCGGCGATGTTCGACCGCGACGTGCTCCGCGCCCTGGCCACCGCCGACCCGGGGCAGCCGATGCTCAGCGTCTACGCGCGCACCGACCCGCGCGACCCCGCGAACACCGGGCACTCGCCGGCGTGGGAGATCGCGCTGCGCAACGGGCTGCGCGCCGTGGCCGACCGGCTCGAGGCCGGAGAGGACCGCGCGCTCCGGCTGGCCTTCCGGAAACTGCGCGAGCGGGTCGAGAACGAGCTCGTCCGCCTCGACCCGGCGCAGCGGGGCCGCAGCGTCGCGTGGTTCGTCGAGGCCGACGGCGGCGACTCGCGGCGGCTCAGCCTGCAGCTGCCGGTCCGCGACGACACCGTCGTCTGGGACCGAAAGCCGTTCGTCTCCCCGCTCGTCGACGTCGCCGACCGCGGTGCCGCCACCGGGGTCGTGCTCGTCGGGCTCGAGCAGGTCCGGCTGCTGCAGGTCGAGCAGGGCGAGGTCGCCGAGCCGGAGCACTCCAGCTTCGAGCTGACGCTCGGCGACTGGCGCCCGTTCCGCGGCGCGGCCGGCGGCGGCCCGGCCCGCGGCCGGCAGCAGGTGACCCACCAGGAGCGCTTCGAGGCGCGGGTCGAGAAGCAGCGCGACCGCTTGTTCGAGGCGGCGGCGACCGCCACCGCCAAGCGCCTGGACGCACTCGGGTGGGAGCGCGTGATCCTCGTCGGCGACCACGAGGTGGCCGCCCGGTTTCGCGAGGTCGCCCCGGCCGCGCTCGACGAGCGCGTCGCCACCGCGATGGACGTGAACCTCGGCCACGAGGACCCCGCGGTGGTCGCGGCGACGATCGAGCCCCATCTCGACGACCTCTGGCGCCGGGAGGCGGTCGACCTCGCCGAGCGGGCGCACGCCCGCGCCGCCTCCGGCGGCGCGGCGAGCCTCGGGCCCCAGGAGACCCTCGCCGCCCTCGCCGAGGGTCGCGTGGCGCATCTCGTGCTCGACCCGGACCGGGACTTCGGGCCCGCCGCGACCGGCCCGGTCCTCGACGCGCTGGGCGGGCCCGTGGAGCTGCTCGGGGAACGCGCCGTCGAGGCGGCGATCGCGTCCGGGGCCAGGGTCACCGCGCTGCCGGCCGCGGCGTCGGAGCGGCTGGAGGAGGCCGGCGGGATGCTGGGGCTGCTGCGGTACTGAGGGGCGGTCAGGAGCGCGGCCCGAGCCGCACCGGCAGCGTGCGCAGCTGGTTCACGAACCCGGAGACCACCCACTCCGGGGTGCCGGCCGGCTCCATCGCCGGGTAGCGCGCGAGCGTCTCCTCGAACAGGATCCGCAGCTCCAGCCGCGCGAGCGCCGCGCCGAGGCAGAAGTGCCGCCCCCCCGCGCCGAAGCTCTGGTGCTCGGGGTTGCGCTCGACGTCGAAGCGATCGGCATCCTCGTAGCGCGTCTCGTCGCGGCCGGAGGAGACGTACCAGAGCACGACCTTGTCCCCCTCCCGGATCGTCTTCCCGCCGAGCTCGACGTCCCGCGTCGCCGTGCGGCGGAAGTGCGCGAAGGCCGGGAACATCCGCAGCGACTCCTCGACGGCGGACGGGACCAGAGCCGGGTCCGCGAGCAGCTTGGCCCGCTCCTCGGGGTGGGTGATGAGCGCGTTCATCCCGCTCGCGTACGTCGCCTTCGTGCTGTCGTTGCCGGCGGCCATGAGGAGGAAGAACCCCATGACGATCTCGTGCTCCTCGAGCCGGTGGCCGTCGACCTCGGCGTGGACGAGCACGCTCGTCAGGTCGTCGGTCGGGCGCTCGCGCCGCTCGGCGATCAGGGCCTGGCAGCGGGCGAAGACCTCGGGCACGTCACGCTCCATGACGGTCTGGACGCCCTCCGGATTGATCTCGGGGTCGCCCGCGGCGAGGATCGTGTTCATCAGGTGCGCCCACATCGCGTCGTCGGAGGGCGGCAGGCCCATGAAGCGTCCGATCACGCGCGAGACGACCGGCTGGGCCACGTCGGCGATGAGGTCGCAGGCCTCGCGCCCGGCGAGTCGGTCGAGCACCTCGGCCGCGATCGCCCGGATCGCGTCCTCGTGCTCCGCGATGCGCTTCGGCGTGAAGCCGCGCTGGAAGAGGGCCTTGAGCCGGTCGTGCTTCGGCGGGTCCATCCCGATGAACATCGCGCGGATGAGCTCGATCGGCATCACGGAATCGGTGACCGCCGTGATCCCGCCGCGCTCGGAGGAGTAGGTCCGCCAGTCGAGGCTCACCTCGCGGACGTCGTCGGCCGTGGTGATCGACCAGAAGCCGGCCTCCGCCGGGTAGTCCGGGATGCGCTTGGAGAAGTGGACCGGACAGCCGCCACGCAGGTCGCGGAAGAGGTCGTACGGCGGTCCCTCCTGCCAGATCTCCGGCTCGAAGACGAGAACGTCGTCGAACCGCGTGGGATCGTCGGGCGGCGCGGGCTCGGAGCGGGGTGTGGCGGACATGCGGCGAGGTTACCGGTGGGCTGGCCGCGCGGCCAGGACCCGCTCCCGCCGCTCGACGTCGCCCGGGCGTTCAGCCCGACGTGCCCGCGAGCGCCCGATCGGCCCCGCGCAGCTGCCAGCCGGAGACGACGAACAGCAGCCCGCGGATGATCAGGACGATCCCGATGATCACCGCGAAGGTCGAGAGGCCGAGCTCCGGCCAGGCGAGGATCACGATGCCGGCGACGAGGTCGAGCAGCGCGATGAAGATCGTCCAGCCCCGCCCTTCCGGCAGCGCGAACGCGGACACGAAGCGCACGATCCCGGCAACGACGAACCACACCCCGACGATCAGGGTGAAGACGATGAGCGTGCTGAACGGCTGCTTGATCAACACGAGCCCGGCGATCACGCTCAGCACGCCGATCAGCGCGAGCAGGCCCCGCCCCTCGCCGCGGCCGAAGATCGAGCCGCCGATGGCGAGCACGCCGTCGACGAGCAGGAAGATGCCCGCGATCACGGTGAAGGTCGAGAGCGTCTCGTGCGGCGAGACGACGAAGAAGATCCCCACGCCGAGCTCGGCGAGGCCGACGAGCAGGACCAGCCACCACAGGCTGGTCACGGGGCGGAGCTCGGCATCGGCGGTCGTCGACATGCGGGGCCTCCTTTGGAGGCGGGGAAGGGCGGGGACGCCTGCGGTTACGACGCCGGTGTGGCGATTCCTGCCGGCCCCACCGGCGGCCGGCGCGTCGACAGCGACGTGATCTCGTGTTGTCGTCGCGGGCCGGGCTCGGCGCGGCTTGACCCGCGGTCGGCCGAGAGCTACGTTCGACGTCGTCCCTGCCAGGCCGATTTCTCCACGGGAGGCCGCACGATGTATGCACGTATCGCCACGTTCGAGGGCGCCAACCCCGCCGGACTCGATCAGATGATCGAGGGCGTGAAGGGGCAGGTCGACGAGCAGTGGGCCTCGCCGCCGGAGGGGCTCGAGCAGGCCCGGGAGATGATGATGCTCGTCGACCGCGAGCACGGCCGCGGGCTGGGCATCACGCTGTTCGAGACCGAGGCCGACCTGCGCCGCGGCGACGAGGCCCTGAACCGCATGTCGCCGGCCGGCGGCGGCGAGGGCGAGCGCACCGGGGTCGCGTTCTACGAGATCCCGATCCGCAAGGCCCGCTGAAGCCGGCCGCGCTCCGAGCTCCGTCCCGGTCAGCCGGCCGATGCCCCGTGCGGGTCAGGAGATCCACGGCCCCGGGGGGTACCGGCTGCGCCTGATCAGGACGGCGGCGGAGACGGGCGGTGCGCTGCTCGAGATGGAGGCGTCGTACGCCGAGGCCGGCTGGCTGCCGCCGGCCCACCTCCATCCGGCGCAGGACGAGCGGTTCGAGGTGCTCGACGGCTCGATCCGGACGATCATCGCCGGGACCGAGCGCTCCTACGGCGCGGGCGAGCGCTTCGAGGTCCCGGCGGGCACGCCGCACCAGGTGACGTCGGAGGGCCCCGCGCGGATGCGCTGGGAGGTCCGGCCCGCGCTCCGCACCGCGGAGTTCTTCGCGCGCCTCTACGGCGAGGGCCCCGACAGCGCGCAGGCCGCGGAGTCGATCGTGGACTTCCTGGCCGAGTTCGAGGCGGAGATCCGGATGGCCGCCCCCGTGGAGGAGCCGCCCGACGGCCACGGGTCGGGCGGCGCGTGACCCGCGCCTACTGGCCCCGGCCCTGGACCGGTGAGGACGGCGGGCCGCGCCGGTGGTGCTGCGCGACCGGTCAGCCCGGGCCGGGCCTTCGCCCGGGCGAGCGGCTCGAGGTCGCCGCCGTCCGCGACGCCTTCGCCACCGACATGCTCGTGCGCCGCGACCCCGGGGAGCTCTACGCCTTGCGCCACGAGATGCCCCTGCGCCGGCCGCTGGCCACCCCGGTGGCGGCGTGGGTCGAGCGGCTCGATCCCGCGACGCTCGCCGTGGCCGCCTCCTCCCCCGGCTGCCCGGCGGGCGCTTCTGGCCCGGCGGCATCGCGGCGCACGCCAACGGCGACCTGCACCTCGTCTTCGGCCGCTGGGCGCACCGCCTGAGCCCCGAGCTCGAGGTCCTCGCGTCCCACCGTCTCCCGGTCGCGCGCCCGCACAACTCCTTCGTGGTGCTGGACGGCGGAGAGATCGTGACCAAGGACTGCGACGCGCCCGCCGGTCTGGAGCCCTCGACCGTCTCGGTCCTCGACCCGGAGTCCCTGCTGCCGGTCGCGCCGCCGCTGCGACTGCCGGAGCCGTGCATCGCGCGGCTGTCCTCCGACGGCGACAGCGTGATCGCGGTGGGGACGACCGTCGTCTTCCGGCTCGTCCTCGACCGAGGGGCCGGGCGCCTGGAGCTCGACGCCCGGTGGCGACCGTCCTACGGGCCGGCGCCCGGGCGCAGCTATGGCTGGGACCCCGTGATCACCGAGCAGCACGTCCTGTGGATGGACAACGGGCGCAACGCGACCGACCGCGCGATGCGCGGAACCGGGCTGGCGCCGGACCCCGTCCGTCTCTGGTGGGCGCGGCGCGACGACGACCGCGCCGTGCGCTCGGTCGAGATCAGCGGGCTGCCGTTCGGCACGGAGTCGAACCCGCCGGCCTGGGACCCGGTGCGCGGGGTGGTCGTGGCCTACGACGCCGGCAACGCCGTCCTGCGCGGCTGGCGCCTGGCCGGCGACGAGCTGGAGCCGCTCTGGCGCCGCGACGGCTTCGCGCACGCCGGCCACCTCGTCGTCTACCCGGACACGCGCGAGCTCGTCGCCCAGGACTGGCGCGAGCTGGAGGCCCTGCGCCGGCCGCTCGTGCGCCGGGCGCTGCGGCCCGCCTTCACCGCGCTCGCGCGATCGGCACGGGCGCGCCGCGCGTCGCTCCGGACCGGGCAGGACCAGCTCGTGGTGCTCGACCTCGACACCGGCGTGGACCGGGCGCGCGTGGACGTCCCGTCCTCCAGCCAGGGCTTCCTCTTTCCCGCGCCCGGCTTCGGCCGCGACGTCTACTACCAGTCGCTGACCACGATCGCCCGGGTCGCGGTCGCCTAGTAGGTCGCCGAGCCCTCCACGGAGAGCGTGCCGGACTGGCCGTCCAGCGTGTTGTGGTCGCGCACCTGCAGCGCGCCGCTCGAGATGCCCCGGTAGGCGCCGGTGCCGCCGGTGAAGCGCGCCGTGCCCCGGAAGCTGATCCCGTTCGCGCTGAGGGTGAACGGCATCGAGGCCGTGCCGGTGACCGAGCCGCGCCGGAACCTCAGCCGGAAGGTGCCGGTGAAGCGCGCGTCCTTGAGCGTGCCGACGAGCACGATCGAGCCGTTCCCGAACGGGGTGCCCGTGAGCGTGCCGTGATCCTCGACCGTGCCGGGCGTCGCCGGCGTGACGGTGCGGGTCCGGCCCGTCACGCTCACGGGATGCCGCGCTCGCGGGCCGCGACGGGTCGTCGTGGCGAGCTGGTAGGTGTTCTGCAGCTCGTCCTGGATGATCGTGGCCCGGCCCTTCGCCGTCAGGACGAGCGGCCGCGTGAGCCGGCGCGTGCGGTAGCGCCATCCGGGTGGCGGCTTCAGGCGGCGGCCGAGCGAGCGGAGCCCGGGGAGCGTCAGCGTCGGATCCTTGATCTGGGCGTAGCTCTGCATCACGTAGGTGTCGCCGCCGGGGGCGACGAGCTCGAACACCGTGCGCCCCCGCCTCCAGCGCCAGTCGTTGTTGCGCGCGATCGTGCGGTCGGTGTAGGGCGTCTGGTTCAGGTCGGCCGCGGTGCGGATCGGGATGGTCGCCACCTTCGTCATCCGCAGGCCGTGGAACGCGCGGCGGCCGCCGGTCTCGGCGGTGGCGGCGTCCATGAGGAAGTGACGCGGGCCGTTGAGGACGACGACGCGTGTCCCCGAGCTCCCGGGCGAGCGCGACGGCGTTGAACGCGCGCCACCGGGCGGCCGGGCACGTGTTCAGGCCGATCGTGTTCCAGACGATCGCGGTCGCGGCGGGCGGCAGGCCCTTGAGCTCGAGGATCTCGCAGTACCGCGCGTCGTGGAGGCCCGAGATCCGGTGCGTCGCCGCGGACGCCGGGGCGGGGAGGCCGGCGGCGGCCGCGGTCACGACCACGGCGAGCGCTGCGCGGCGCGGGCCGCTCATGAACGCGTGGCGTCGGTCCATCGCCCTCACGGTGCCACGTCGCACGCGCGCCCGCGGCAGCGGTCGAGTCTGGCCAGGTCCGCCGCGAGCCGCGCCTTGACCCGCGCGTAGGCGGGATCGGCGGCGACGTTGCGGAGCTCGAAGGGGTCTCGGCGGCGGTCGTAGAGCTCCTGGTCGCCGGTCTCCTTGTACACGACGTAGGTGTAGCGGTCCGTGCGCACGCCCTTGTACGGGCGGTCCCACGCGTTGTTCGGGATGTTGCCCTCGAAGAGCGGGGCCGGCGCCTCGATCTCGAGTGCCCGGTTCGGGCGGCGCCTCGGCTTGCGCGACCGTGGGCATGAGCGAGACGCCGTCCATCGTGCGCCCGGCCCGTGCCCTGGCGACGGAGACGAGCGTCGGCGCGAAGTCGACGTTGGAGACCTGCCCCCGCACGGTCCGGTTGGCCGGCACGCCGGGGCCGCGCAGGATGAACGGCACGCGGAGCGACTCCTCGTAGGGCAGGAACTTGTCGCCCGGGATGCGGTGCTCGCCCTGCAGCCAGCCGTTGTCGGACACGAAGACGATCAGCGTGTTGCGCAGCTGGCCGGTGGCGGTGAGGATCTTCACCAGGCGCTTCACGTGGTCGTCGACGGCGAGCAGCGAGCCGATCCGCCCCTCGTAGTCGAGCTGGAGCTGCTGGATCTGGTCGGCGGTCAGCGAGGGCGCGTGGGTGCGCATGTTCGACGGCTTGTCGGAGAAGTCGGCCTCGTTGAAGCTCGGCGGCCGCGGCAGGGTGAAGCTCGCGCTCCGGTCCGCGTAGCGCGGCGCCGGGCGCGGGTCGCGCCCCGGCCGGCGCATGAGCGTCGTCGCGACGTCCTCGCGGTGCGGCGCGGCGGGCGCCCACCAGATGAAGAACGGCTTCTTCGCGTTCCGCTCCGCCGCGACGAGATCCTCGGTGACCTTGCCGGTCACGTCCGGCGAGTAGTCCCCGGGGTTCTGCGCTCCCCAGTAGCGATAGGGGGCGGGGCCCATGGTCGCGGTCAGCTTCGCCAGGACCCCGGCGAGACCGCCCGGGTTCGGCGTCACCTCGATGTTCGCGAACTCGACGAGCTTGCGCGCGAAGTCCGCGTCGCCCCACGTCTTGAGCCGGCCGTTGCGGTTCATCACGAAGTTGTAGTAGTCGTAGGCGGACACGTCGAGGAGCCCGCGCCACGTGTCGAAGCCGATCGGGACCTCGCCGTGGGCGTCGAGCGCGCCGTAGCCGTTGAGCCACTTGCCGATCAGCGCGGTGCGGTAGCCGGACCGCTGCAACCACCGCGGCAGGATGTTGTCCCGGTGCTTCATGCCGTACCAGCCGTAGGGGTAGAAGTTGCCCACGACACCGTGGTTGTGGGCGTACTGGCCGGTGATGAAGGTCGCCCGCGCCGGGCAGCACAGCGGGAAGGAGTCGACCGCGTCGGCGAACGTCGTCCCCCTCGCGGCGAGCAGGCGCCGGACGTTCGGCATCTTCGCGACGTCGGCCGACGCCTGATCGTCGGTCATGACGACGAGGATGTTCGGCCGGCCGTCGCGGGCCGCGACGGCGGGGCGGGCGGCGGCCGGGCCGGCGAGCGCCGCGGTCAGGAGCGCCGCGGCGAGCGCCGTGAGCGTGATGGCGGTCCGGCGCCTCACGACGGCGACACCGGGCCGGAGCGGACGAGGTGGCACGCGCGGCCCTTGCAGGTGCGCAGCGTCGCCAGGCGCCGCTTGATCTCGGCCAGGGCCCCCGCGTAGCGCGGATCGTGGGCGACGTTCGTGAGCTCGAACGGATCGGCCTTGAGGTCGTAGAGCTCGTCCTCGCGCCCGTAGGCGGTGAGCGAGGTCTTGGGCGTGGTGATGTCCTCGTAGTGCCAGCGGAGGGTGTGGAAGCCCGAGTAGTACGGCAGGCCGTAGGAGTTGACGCCCGTCTCGACGACCATGTTGCGGTCGCGCAGCGAGCCCGCGCGCACGCGCTGGAGCGCGTATCCGTCCTGAGCCCGGCGCGGGCGGGCGCCGGCCGCGGCGGCGATCGTCGGCGCGAGGTCGACGTTCATCACCGGGTCCGAGGAGGTCCGTCCACGCGGGAAGCCGGGGCCGGAGATGATCAGCGGGACGCGGATCGACTCCTCGAAGCCGAAGTACTTCTGCCCGACGATGCGGTGCTCGCCGAGCAGCCACCCGTTGTCCGAGGTGAAGACGATCACGGTGTTGCGCAGCTGCCCCGAGCGGCGGAGCTGGCTCACGACGCGCTCGACCATGTCGTCGACGCCGAGCAGCGCGCCGAGCCGGCCGCGATAGTGCGCGAGCGCGAGCGCCAGGTTCGGCCCGGCGACGCGCGGGAAGCCCTGGATGATCTTCGGCTTGTCGGAGACGTCGGCCTCGTCGAAGTTCGGCGTGTGCGGGATCTGCGCGTTGGAGAAGCGGTTGTGGCGGTAGCGCGGCGGCGGGAACGCCGGCGTCCCTTCCCGCCGCCCGTTCTCCTTGACCGCGATGGTGTGCGGCGCGTTCGGCGTGAGCCAGAGGAAGAAGGGCTTGCGGCGGCTGCTGTGGTGGCGGATGAAGTCGACGGCGCGGCCCGCGAACACGTCGGTCTGGTAGTCCCGCGGCCGGCGCCCGTAGTGAACGAGGCGGCCGTTGATGTTCATCGTGTAGCCGTATTGGTCGTAGGTCGAGGGGTCCACGGCGCCCTGCCAGTCGCTCCAGCCGGGCGGGATCTCCCGCGGGCGCTGCTCGCCGTACTCGTTGAGGTACTTCCCGATCAGGCCGGTGGTGTAGCCGGCGCGCTGCAGCCATACCGGCAGCGTGTTGCCCTGGCCGAGCGCCCGGAAGACCTCATAGCCGCCGAACGGCGGGAAGTTCCACGTGACGTGGTGGTTGTGGCTGTACTGCCCGGTGAGGAAGGTGGTGCGCGAGGGGCAGCACAGCGAGTAGGAGACGTAGCTGTTGCGATAGGTCGTCCCGGTGCTGCCGAGCAGCCGCTTCGTCTTGGGCAGCGCGATCATGTCGTCCTGCCGCTGGTCGTCGGTCGTGATGACGACGATGTTGGGGCGGCGCGCCGCCGAGGCGCCGGAGGGGGCGGCGATCAGCGCCACGAGCGCGGCCGCGACGAGCAGCACGCCGAGCACGGGCCTCGGGACAATGATCACAGCGGGTCTCCTCCTGGCAGGCGTTCTCGCGGCGCGGGAACGGGACGCCAGGAATACCACGGCTGCTGACCGCGCGTCAAACAAGAACCGGGCGAGCGGGCCGGGGCACCGGCGCTCGGCGTGCGCCCCTCTGCGAGGATCCGGCCCCCGATGCGCCCTCGCCGGATCCTCGCCGTCCTCGCCGTCCTCGCCGTCCCCGCCGGCTTCGCGGCCGGGGCTCTGACCGCGGCACCGGCCGCCGCCGCGGCCCCGCAACGCTGCCCGAGCCTGCTCGGGGGCACGGCCGGGGACCGGGAGACCGACGTCGGTCGCACCGGCCCCGACCGCGGGAACGGCCTCGGCCCGGGCGATCGCACCGACGCCCCGCGCTCGCTCCCGGCCCGCGTCGACCTGCGGGGCCCGAGCGCGACGTACAACCGCCGCTACGCGTTCGCCGTCGCGCGCGGGCGGGTCTGGTTCACGAGCCGGACCGAGGTCACCGGGATCCGCCAGCCCTGGGCGCGCCTCCCGCTCCCGGCCTGCCTCGACGGGCACGTCACCCAGATCTCCGCCGACGACGACGAGATGATCGCGCTCGACGACGCGCGCTCCGTGTACACACTGGACTACGCGCTCGGCGACCCGGCCCACTTCACCTGGACGCGGCGCTGGGGCCCGCCGTTCTGGCAGGGCGACGGCCGCCGCCTGCCGGCCGGGATGCTCGCCTGGTCGTGGTCGGTCATCTCGCCGCGCGAGGACGGCACGTGGACCGATGCGGCCGGCCACCGCCAACGGGTCGGGGCCGACAAGGTCTCCCACGTCTGGATGCTGCTGCGCGGCGGCCGTGAGCTGCGCTTCACCGATCCGTGGCTCGCCCGCGACCTCGCCTACCGGATGTGCAAGCCGCGGCGCGACCGCTTCGTGGCCGCCGGCCTCTCGACCAGCGGCTCGACCATCTTCGTCGTCGGGCGCCACGGGGACCTCTACACGCGCCTCTACGACTTCGACATCGCCGGCGACGACCCGGTGTTCTTCTCCTACGCCTACGCGGACCAGCGCCGGGCGCGACGCCCGGTCATCCAGCTCCCGTCGCCGGCGTGGGTGCGCCAGCCGAAGGTGCCCGGACGGATCACCTCGGCGATCTCGGTCGAGAAGCGGGGCCGCGGCGCCGTCCACCGCATCCTCCGCGTGGAGGGCCGCGACGCGCGCGGGCACACGGGCTACTGGCAGAAGGACGTCACCCAGCTTCGTCCCCGCGCCTGGCGATTCCACCGCACGGGGCGCCCGCTCCACGGCCGTCCGCTGTCCAACCCGCCCGGCGACACCTCCGGCCGCGGCCTCGCCGCGGGGACCGACCTCCGCTACGTGCGCGGGCGGGCGGCGGGGTGGTCCGGCGAGATCGCGAGCTTCAACCTCGTCTGCTCCCCCACGCGACTCCGGGTCCGGGTCGGCGGAGCCGCACCGCTCGACCTCGTGCTCCACACGACGGACTCGATCCGGCTCCTGCCTCGCGGCCCGGGGCTCGACTCGGTCCCCTGGGGCCTGTACGGGAACATCGAGGTGCCCGCCGCGACGTGGGCACGGCGGGCGCGCCTGAGCCCTCCCGTCCGCGGCTTCCTCCGCCGCGCGCTCGGCGGACGCCGCTACACGGACACGCCGATCGAGGTCACCCGCGACACGCTCGCCTTCCCCAAGCTGGGGTGGACCTTCCGGGCGGCCGCATCACCCTGAGCCGCGCCGACGGCGTCGGCGATCCCCGCGACCCCGGTTCGCGGTCAAACATCTGAACCCACGTGCCGTGGCGCGGCTCGTCTTCGGGATCGCTCGCACGCCCGCCCGCGGCTCCCCCGTCCGCTCCGGCGGATCCTGCCCGACGTCCGCTTCGGCCACGCCTGACCGGGCGGACGGGAGCCTCGACGCAGGAGTAGGGTGGATCGCGCTCGGCCGGAGTCAACGCGAGGGGATCCAAGATGGGTGCACAGGAGAACAAGCAGACGGCACAGGCCGCCTACGCGGCGTTCAGCAACGGCGACGCCGAGGGCGCGATGCGCAACATCGACGACGCGGTCGTCTGGACCGTGCGCGGCGACAACGCGCTCACCGGCAGCTACACGGGCAAGCAGGCGGTCGGCGAGCTCTGGGGCAAGTTCATGACGGCGGGCTTCCGCACCGAGCCGCACGACTTCATCGCCGACGGCGACAAGGTCGTCGTGCTCGCGACCGTCCACCTCGGCGGCGAGACCACCGAGGATGCCGACGTGCTCACCTACAACGCCGACGGCAGGCTCGTCGCGTTCGACACGCTCGGCGACGCGACCGTGCCCAACCGGGTCTTCGCGAAGTAGCGGCGTCGCCGGCCACGCTCCGCGGGCGCTGAGCCGCGGGCCGCACGGCCCGCGGCCGGCGATGCGGGACACGTTCGGCACGACGACCTCGAGGGGAGCGGGATGGCGACATCGAAGGAAACGAAGCGAGCCGGGTCCCCCGCGCCCGGTTCGGGCGCGGCCGGCGCGACCCCGCACGACGGCCTCGGCGACCGGCTCGCCGGCGCGGTCTCCGAGCGCGCCCATCGCTTCGGCCTCGAGGATCGCGACCCCGCCTACATCCGGCGCACGGCCCCCTTCGCGTGGCGGCTCCTCCAGGCGTGGTTCCGTCCCGAGATCCGGGGACTGGAGCGGATCCCGGCGCAGGGCCCGGTGCTGCTCGTCGGCAACCACTCGGGCGGCAACGTCGCGCCGGACACGCTGGCCTTCACGCTCGCGTTCGTGCGCCGCTTCGGCGCCGAGCGCCCGTTCTTCCAGCTCGCGCACGACCTCGTCATCGTGTGGCCACCGCTCGCGTCGCTGCACCGCTACGGGACGATCGCGGCCAGCCCGGAGAACGCCGAGCGCGCGCTCGACGCCGGCGCGGCGCTGCTCGTCTACCCGGGCGGGGACTGGGAGGTCCACCGTCCCGTCTGGCAGGGACACCGCGTCGAGTTCCACGGACGCGCGGGGTTCGTCCGCCTCGCGCTGCGCCGCCACCTGCCGATCATCCCGATCGTCGCCATCGGCGGGCAGGAGACCGCGCTGTTCCTCAGCCGCGGCGAGCGCCTCGCGCACGCGGCGCGCCTCGACCGCCTGTTCCAGCTCCACGTCCTGCCGATCTCGGTCGCGCTCCCGTGGGGCCTGAACGTCGGCGACCTCCTCGGCCACCTGCCGCTGCCGGCGAAGATCACGATCGAGGTCCTCGACCCGATCGACCTCGAGGCGAGCTACGGGCCGGACCCCGACGTGCGCGCCGTGTACGACGACGTCGTCGCGCTGATGCAGGGCACCCTCGATCGGCTCGCGAGCGAGCGCCGCCTGCCGGTGATCGGCTAGCGGCGCGGGATGGAGGAGACACGCGCCCGCAGGCGACGGCGCCGGATCGGCGTGGTCGCCGTGCTCGGCCTCGGGCTCGCGCTCGCCGCCCCGGCCGGAGCCGCCGCGCGCTACGAGTCCTGGGCCTTCAAGGCCACGATCTCGGAGTCGGCCCGCTTCTCGCTGGACTCCACGACGAGCTGCTACGTGGGCGGCAACTACGTCAGGGACGCACCGGTCGCGGTGCGCGCGCAGTTCCGCTCCACCGCCGTCTACGACCCGGTGTTCGTGAACACGGGGAACCCGATCTTCGGCGGCGGCAACGCGAACGCCCCCGACCGCCGAACGGCCGGCACGTGGACCTACGGGTCGGCCTGCGGGAACCACTCCGGCACGGTCGGCGAGGTGGACAGCAAGGGCGGCCCCAACGGCATCTCGACCAAGCTCTGGACGAAGCTCGAGCCGGCAGACGTGCGGTTCCAGGTCCCACCCGCGTACTTCGTCGGCGCCGTCGGCCCGGACAACTTCATCTGGTTCGAGGTCGGCGGCACGGGTGCGTGCTGCGGGTTCGGCCCGCCGCCCGGCGGCGGCACCGACGCCGCTCAGGGCCTCGTCGCGACGGCGAGCGTCCCGCGCCGTGAGCTCACGGCGCTGACCTCGGGCAGCCTCGACCGGATCGACATCCCGGTCCGCGGCCCGCGCGCGCCCTGGACCGTGCCGCCGTGCCTTCTCGCCCCGGGCTGCACCCAGCAGCTCCCCTGGACCGGGACGCTGCGGCTCGAGCCCATCTGCGACGTGAACGTGCCGACCGGCAAGGGGTACGGCCGGCTCAGCGCGGCGATGAAGTCCGCGCTGAAGCGCCTCTACCGCGAGATCGAGCGCCGTCACGGCTGCTACCGGTTCACCGTCGGCTACCGCTCGCAGGCCGAGCAGGACCGGCTGCGCAGGCGCTGGCACGACGTCGCCGACCGCCGGGGATCGGGCGACCACCGCTCCCAGAGCCAGGTCTGCGCGGCGCTGAAGGGCGCGGGGTTCGCGCAGTGCCCCGCCGGGCGCGACCGCGACGGCGACGCCCGCGGCGGCCCGGCGATCGTCTCGCGACACACCTCGGGCCAGGCCGCGGACGTCACGGTCCGCTGGCCGCCCGCGTACAAGAAGGACCTCGGCCGCTACCAGGAGGTGGCGCGCCGCGCCGGTCTCTGCGGCCCGCCCGCCGGCGACCCGGTGCACGTCGAGCTTCCGTACGCCAAGGGCCACGGCCACCACCGCCGGCCCGTGCGCTGCCACTTCCCCGAGGGCCCGGCGCCCTGAGCGGGCGGGGTCGCGCTCCCGCTCGAACGATCGGAGTACGTTCCGCAGATCCGCCGCTCGACGCAGGAGGTCGCCCGATGTACGCGCGTGTCGCCATGTACCACGGGGCCGATGCCGCCGGCATCGACCAGATGCTGGCCGGGACCGGCGAGCAGATCGGGGCCGAGCTCGAGTCCCCGCCCGAGGGGCTCGAGGGCGTCCGCGAGGTGATGCTGCTCGTCGACCGTGAGAACGGCCGCGGGCTGGGCATCACGCTGTACGAGACCGAGGAGGACCTGCGCCGGGGGGACCAGGAGTTGAACCAGATGTCGCCCTCCCAGGCCGGCGGCGTGAGGACCGCCGTGGAGTACTACGAGGTCGGGCTGCGGCGGCGCGCCGCTGACGCTACGGCCGACTGACCTTCGCCCCGGCTGGGAGGTTCTTCCGCGGGCGACGGGCCCGCGGGAAGCCACGGCGCCGCGGTCCGTCGGGGGTCGACCGGGGCGCCGACACGATCAACCACTTCGGGTGAGGCGTGGGGCGGCGGGCGTCCGTATCGTCGGGCGCCGAAGCTGGTTTCCGATCGACGCTCCGACCCGAGAGGGCTGCCATGCCTGACGCATCGTCCGAGTCCCCTGTCCTGGACGCGCTGGTCGCGATCAACGAGGCGTCGGTCGCGCGATGCGATCTGGACGCCAACTCGCTGCTGATCGCGCGGATCGCGGCGCTGATCGCCGTCGACGCGCCCGCGGCCTCCTATCTCCTCCACATCGGCCCCGCGGCCGACGCCGGCATCACCGTCGAGCAGGTCCAGGACATCCTGATCGGCGTCGCGCCCGTCGTCGGCACGCCGCGCACCGCGGCCGCGGCCGTGAAGATCACCCAGGCGCTGGGGCTCGTGATCGAAGCCGAGATCGACGCCGCCGAGCAGGGCCGGTAGCCGTGGCCCGGCCCGGCCGGCCCCACTCCCCGCCGCGTGCAAGGTCATCGATTGGAGTTGCGTAGATGCTCACCGTGCTCGCCGTCTCCACCCTCGGCTGGGTGATCATCGCGCTCATCTGGATCGCGCTGGCCTTCTGGCCCGCCCGCGTCGCCGGCCGCAAGGGCCACAGCTTCATCGGCTACTTCATCTTCAGCCTGTTCTTCTTCCCCGCCGCGCTGATCGTCGCGTACATGGTCGGCGACCGCACCACCCGCGCCTGAACGACCGGCCGCGTCGCCGAACGGCCGGACCCGGCTCCCGATAGATTCGCGTGATGGGAGAACCCGGCCAGGACCTCGACGCGCCGCCGGAGGGAGGCGGGGACGGCGGCGCGCCGGAGAAGGGCGATCTGACTCGAGCGTTGCGGAGAGGAGCGGGGGAATGACGGCCAGGACCGACTTCACCGAGGAGGAGTGGAAGAGCGTCCTGCGGGGCCCGACGAGCGCGGGGATGATCGTCGTGACGGCCCAGAGCGGCGGAATGCTCCGCGAGACGTACTCGATGGCGAAGGCCTACGCCGAGGCGCGGGAGCGGCACGGAGCGAGCGAGCTGCTCGACGCGATCGTCTCGCAGAAGCCCGAGACGGACCACACGCGCTACCACTCGCCCGAGGAGCTCCGACACGCCGGGCTCCAGCACATCCGCGACGCGGTCGCCCTGCTCGAGCAGAAGGCGACGCCCGCCGAGGTCGACGACTACCGGGAGTTCGTGGTCGCCCTCGCGACCAAGGTGGCCGAGGCCCACAAGGAGGACGGGAGCGACGATCCCGTCGGCGCGGGCGAGCAGGACGCGATCGGCGAGATCCGCGCGGCGCTCGGCGCACCTGGCCCGTAGGAGCCCTGCGCGCGCCGCGCGGTAGCGTGGCGGCGATGCCGCGCGTCGCCGTCTTCGGGCCCCATCCGCTGCTCTCGGTGACGATCGAGCGGCGCGGCGGCGCCGACGACGTCCACCTCCACGCGGGCGGCCAGGGCGTCTGGGTCAGCCGCATGGCCGCCGAGCTCGGGGCCGAGCCGGTGCTCTGCGGGCTCGTCGGCGGCGAGACGGGTGCGGTGCTCGAGGCACTCCTCGCCGGCCTTCCCGGCGAGCGGCGGCTGATTCGCGACGACGGGCCGAGCGGCTGCTACGTCGTGGACCGCCGCGACGGGGCGCGGCGTGCGCTCGCGCAGGCGCCGGCACGGCCGGCGTCGCGCCACGCGGTGGACGCGCTGGTCGCCGCGACGGTGACCGCCGCGCTCGACTGCGACGTGCTCGCGATCTGCAACGCGTTCCCCGGCGAGGCGCTCCCGATCTCGGCCTACGGGCGGCTCGCCGCCGACGTCCGGGGGAACGGCCGCCCGATGCTCGTCGACCTCTCCACCCCGCGACTCGACGCCGTGCTCCCCGCCGGCCCGGACCTCGTCAAGCTCAACGATTGGGAGCTGGCCGAATACGTCCGCGGTCCGGTCGACCCGCCGGACCGGCTGCTCGGCGCGGCCCGGGCGCTGCGCGAGGCGGGCGCGCGCTCCGTGCTCGTGACGCGCGGCGGGGAGCCCGCGCTGTGGCTCGACGGCGACGCGCCGCCGCGGCTCGTCGTGCCGCCGCGCTTCGAGCGCGGCATGCGGGAAGGGTGCGGCGACACGATGATGGGCGCGCTCGCCGCGGCGCTCGCCGCGGGGCGAGCGCTCGAGGACGCGATCGTGCTCGGCGCGGCGGCCGGAGCCGCGAACTTCCTGCACGCCGGGCTCGGGACCGGGGAACGCGCGACGGTCGAGGGGCTCGTGCCGCGCGTGCGCCTCGAGCCCTACCCGGAGCGATAGGCCGCGGCGCGCCGAGTCCTGGTCCGGTGGTGGCCGGCGGCGGGCGGGGTCCTACCCGGCCGCGTAGGGCGGGCGCGGAACCCGCCCGGCGACGATCGCCTCGGGCGCGGTGTGGGCGATCCAGTCGAGGTGCGGCGCGACGCGCTCGACGTCGCGCAGCGCGTCGAGTCCCCCGGCGATGCGCATCGGCCGCCCCCCGTGAGAGGAGTGCGCATCGGTCGCGAGGACGTGCACGAGCCCGCGGCTCGCGAGCGCGAGCATCCCCTCCACCGCGGGCCCGCGCTCGAGCGCCGCCGCGGTCGCCTGGACGAGTGCGCCGCGCTCGACGAGGCCCGCGAGGCGCTCGAAGATGTCCTCGGCGAGGTGACGCTCCGGGTGGGCGATGAGCGATTGGAAGCCGCGCCGCGCGAGCCCCTCCACCGCCGCCTCGAGACGATCCGACAGGGGACCCGGTCCCGGCTCGAGCAGGATCCAGGGCCCCCCGGCCAGGGCGACGGCGCGCAACTCGGCCTCGCCGAGATCGGCCACGATCATCTCGGCGATCTCGCCACCGCCCAGCACCCGCAGCGGGATCTCGCGGCGCGCGAGCTCGTCGGCGAGCGCGGCGACGCGGCCCGCGAGCTCCCCGATGCGCACGTCGTGATCGTGGCGGATGTGCGGCGTCGCGCAGACGACCGAGATCCCCTCTCGCACCGCCCGGACGGCCATCGCGGCGCTGTCGTCCACGTCGAGCGCGCCGTCGTCCACCCCCGGCAGCAGGTGGCAGTGGAGGTCGACGAGGCCCACGGCGCCGCGCAGTCTGCCACCCGTGAGCGCCGGACGGCGGCGGCGGTGGATCGGTGGATCAGTAGGGTCTCATCGCGTGTCGGCACCGACCTCGGCGCTCCCGGCAACGAGGGTCCCTCCGCTCGCGGCGCGCCTGGCGCCTCCGGCCCTACGACCGCAGCTCGTGACACGCGCCAGGTTGGTGTGCCGGCTGCAGGCCGGTCTCGAGCCCGCGGTGCATCTCGTGCACGCTCCGCCGGGCTTTGGCAAGTCCACGCTCATCGCCCAGCTCGCCGAGGCCGACGACCGCCCGCTCGTCTGGTTGACGCTGGACGAGCGCGACGCGGACCCGGTGACGCTCATCACGGACGTGGTGTTCGCGCTCGCCGGGGTGGACGACCTCGCGGTCGACGTCCTCGAGGGCGTGGCGGGGGGGCCGTCGGCCGTCGTGCCGTCCGTTCTCCCGCGGCTCGTGCGCCTGATCGCCGAGGCGGAGGACGAGCGGCTCATGATCCTCGACGACGTGCACGAGGTTCGGAGTCCCGAAGCGCGCGACGTGCTCCGTGCCATCGTCGACCACGTTCCGCCCGGCTCGTCGCTCGTGCTCGCGGGCAGGGCGCGGCCGGACCTCCCGATCGCGCGGCTCTCGGCCTCGGGCCGTCTTGTCGAGTTGGGCGCGCCGGATCTGCGGATGACCGTCGCCGAGGGCTCCGCGATGTTGCGGAACGCCGGGGTCGTCGTCGATGCCGAGGAGGTCGAGATGCTCGTGCGCCGGACCGAGGGCTGGCCGGCGGCGCTCTACCTCGCGGCCGTCGCGCTGCGCGACGCCGAGCCGAACGACCTCGAGGAGCTCGTGGGGGGCCCCGGCAGCCAACTCGTCGACTACTTCCGCGAGGAGGTGCTGTCGGGCGCCTCCGCGGATGACACCCGCTTCCTGCTCGAGTCGTCGATCCTCGAGGAACTGCGGGCCGCGGATTGCGACGCGATCCTCGAGCGCTCGGACTCCGCGGAGCGGCTCGCGTCGCTCGCGCAGGCGAACCTCTTCGTGACGCCGCTCGCGATGCACGGGGAGGCCTATCGGGTCCACGGCCTGTTCCGCGAGGACCTGCTCGCGGAGCTCCGTCGTCTGCAGCCCGGCAGAGCGCCGGCGCTTCACCGCCGAGCCGCCGCCCGGTACGCGGAGCAGGGCGATGTCGAGCGCGCCGTGCGACACGCGCTCGCCGGCGGTGACCCGGCGACGGCGGCCGACCTGATCTGGTCCGTCAGCCCCGAGTACGAGTCTCGCGGCCGCAGCGCGACGCTGAAGCGGTGGCTCGAGATGTTCGCGCCGGAGCACTTCCACGAGTACCCGAGCCTCGCCCTCACCGCCGGCTGGGCGGCCATCGACGACGGCGACGGCGACTCCGCCGAGCACTGGGTGACCGTGGCGCTCGCTGCTCCTGCGGATGCGGTTCTGTCCGACGGCACGCCGATGGCCGCAGCGGCTGGACTCCTCGACGCGGCCCTCGGCAAGCGGGGGGTCCGCGCCGTCGCGGAGGCCGCCGCGTCGTCGGATGCGCTCCTGCCGCCGGGCAGTCCGTGGAAGTGCGCCGCCAAGTTCCTCCGCGGTGCTGCCGCATACCTCGCGGATGACGCCGACACGGCGCGCACGGTCCTCCTCGACGGTCAGGCCGCTGCGGCGTCGCGTGTGCCGGCCGTGTACGTCCTGTGCCTCACGGAGCTGGCGCTGATGGCGATCGACGCGGACGCGTGGGAGGAGGCGGAGTCCCTCATCGGTCGCGCCCGACTGTCCCAGCGCACCGGCCAACTGCAGGACTATGCGACGCAGGGGATCTTCTCGGCGACGACCGCCCTGGTGCATGCCCATCGGAGCGAGCCCCAGGCGGCGAGACCGGCGATGGCGGCCGCGACGCGCGCCCTCGCCGCGCACCGGCACCTGGGTCCGTGGCTCGCCGCGCAAGCACGCCTCGTGCTCGCCCGAGCGCACCTCGCGCTCGGCGATCCCGCGCCCGCACGCGAGCTGCTCCGGGAGGCGCGTCAGATCGCCGAGGCCGATCCGGGCGCCACCCGGCTGCACGACGGCGTCGAGGAGGTCGCGTCGGATCTCGAAGCGCTCCCCGCGAGGACCGCGGACGGCGAGGTCATCACGATCGCCGAACTGCGGACGATGCAGTACCTCCCGACGCACCTCTCGCTTCGGGAGATCGGAGACCGGCTGCGGGTCAGCCGGAACACCGTGAAGACGCACACGATCTCGATCTACCGCAAGCTCAACGTGTCCTCGCGCTCGGAGGCCGTCGACCGTGGCCGCGAGCTCGGACTGCTCGACGGCTGAGCCGGAACGAGCGCGACCCGAAAGTCGACCCCGGAGGCACGCCGTGACGTTCATCTGGTTCGTGATCTGGCTGATCGCCAACAACGTCGGCGGTCACGAGCCGCTGATCCTCGATCCCGTGAACGCGTGGGTGGGGACGCTGATCCTCGCCGTCGCGCTCGACCTCGCCAGCACCCACGCGGGAGTCGGGCGTCGGGGCGCGTAGCGACCCGAGGCGAAGGAGTCGACGGCGGGCGCCCCGGAGGCGGTCGCGGGCCTACCGCGCTCGCCGTTCGAGGACGACGAGCGGGATCTCGCGCTCCGTGCGGGCCTGGTAGCCGCGGTAGCCGCCGTAGGTGTCGATCGCCTTCGGCCACAGCCGCGCGCGCTCCCGCGGCGTCGCGACGCGGGCGTGGACGCGGCGGCGCTCGGACCCGATCTGGACGGTGGTGTCCGGGTGCGCGCGGAGGTTGTGGAACCACGCCGGGTGACGCGGATACCCGCCCTTCGACGCGACCACGACGACGTCCTCCCCGTCGCGCAGGTAGACGAGCGGGGTCGTGCGCCTCCGCCCGCTTCGCGCACCGACGTGGTCGAGCAGGAGTACCGGCGGCGCTCCGGGGAGGCGGTGCCCGACAACGCCGCCGGTCGCGCGATAGGCGAGCACGTGACCGCTGATCGCGAGGTTGGCCAGCCTCCACGCGGCTCTCGGGATCGGGACGTCCACCACGGGGAACGTACCGGGATCGCGCGAGCGCCGAACCCGGAGATCTCCACGCCCGGCTCCGCAGTGGCTACGGACGCGGCGCTGCGCCGGCGGCACGACGATGGCGATGCCACGAGGACGCGGAGGGAGCGATGGACGAGGGCGAGCGCGGCGACGTCACCCGGCGGCGGTTCCTCGCCGCGGCCGGTGTCGCGGGCGTCGCGTCGGTGGCGGCGCCGGGCGTCGCGGCGGGGGCCGCGGCCGGCAGGCCGCGGGTCGAGGCGGAGCGGGCGGCCGCGCTCGGCTCGGGCGGGTCGCCGACGAGCCGCCGGACGCTCGCCCGCCTGGCGCGCGAGCACGGCCGCGGCGAGCCGCTGATGTTCGTCGACCTCGCCGCGGTGGACCGCAACGCGAAGGTGATCCTCGGCTTCGCCGCCCGGCAGGGCTGGGCGGTCCGGCCGGCGCTCAAGGCGTTCCAGTGCCCGCGCCTCTGCGCCTACGTGCTCGGGCGGCTGCCGAAGCCCAAGGGCCTCGTGTTCCACCTGCGCCAGGTCGATCAGATCATGGCCGTCGCCCCCGCGGGGACCGATCTGCTCATGGGCTATCCGCCGACGCGCGGCGAGTTGCGCGCGCACCTCCGCTCGGCGCCCCCGCGGGGCCAGCGCCGACATCGCCTCACGCTGCTCGCGAGCTCGGTCGAGCTGCTCGAGGACATGGACCGCCTCGCCCGATCGACGCCCCGGCGCGTGCCGCTCGACGTCGCGCTGGAGTTCGATTCGGGCCTCGGCCGCGGGGGGCTCCACCACCCGGCGCAGATCAGCGCCGCGATCCGCGTCCTGCGCCGCGCGCGGCGGCGCCTGCGGCTGCGGGCGGTCGTCTGCTACGACGGTCACGCGACGCTCACGGGCCAGATCGCGGTGCGCCGCACGGTCGCCGGACAGGCGCGGGAGTACTACGCGCGCTACCTCGCGCAGCTGCGGGCCGAGGGCGGCGACCTCTACGACCACGCGCGGCTCGTGCGCAACGGCCCGGCGAGCTCGAACTACCGCAACTGGGCGGGGAGCCGAGAGTGCAACGAGATCAGCCCCGGCTCGGCGTTCGTGTACGCCGGCTACCTGCGGACGTTCGACCGCGACGGGCTCGTCCCGGCGCTCACGCAGTGCGCGCCGGTGCTCAAGGACGTCGGCCCGTACCCGACGGAGCTCGTGACGAAGGTCCCGATCCCGCCGATCACCGGCGAGGAGTACTTCCTCAAGGGCTCGAGCTGGCCCGACGACGGCGGGACGCAGCCGCTGTTCGTGTACCCGCCCGGCGTCCAGGACAACCTCCGCGAGGGCGGGCGCGCGGCCGTGTACGCGCCGAAGGGCTCGCTCCGGACGGAGGACTACGTTCTGATGTGGCCCAACCAGGCGGGCGACGGGATCGACTACTTCGGCGCGCTGAACGCCGTTCGCTCCGGGCGCGTGCGCGACGTCTGGCCGACGTTCACGCGCTGGGGCACGCGCGCGCGGTAGGCCCGGAGGAGGATCCCCCATATGACGTTCATCGAGACCGTCCCTGAAGCCGAGGCACCGGAGGCACTGGCGCAGCTCTACGCCGCCGACCGCACGGCCTTCGGCCAGGTTCCCAACTTCACCCGGGCCTTCTCGCTTCGCCCGGACGTGTATGCGGCCTGGCGGCAGCTCAACGGAGCGATCAAGGCCACCATGGACGCGCGCCGCTACGAGCTGGCGACGATCGCCGCAGCCCGCCGGCTGCGTTCGAGCTACTGCATGCTGGCCCACGGGTCCGTGCTCGTCGACCGGTTCCTGGAGCCGGACGCGGTGCGCGCGATCGTCGCCGACCACAGGTCGGCCGGCCTGGACGCCGCCGACGTCGCCGTGATGGACCTCGCCGACAAGGTCGCGGACGACGCCACCTCCGTCACCCGGGCGGACATCGATCGCCTCCGGTCCCTCGGGCTCGGTGACGACGAGATCCTTGATGTCGTGGCCGCCGCCGCCGCGCGCTGTTTCTTCAGCAAGGTGCTGGACGGCCTTGGCGCCCAGGCCGACGCCCGGTACGCGGACCTCGACCCGCAGCTCCGGAGCGCGCTCACGGTCGGTCGCCCGATCGCCGAGTCGTGACCGCAACGCCCCGGCCGGTCACCACGTGTCACCGGGCGACGATCGTGAACGTACGCCACCGCTTGGCCACCCCGCATCCGCCGCCGCCACACCATGGGCTTCGGACAACTACTCGAGGCGATGATCGGTGTCCGGGAGCTCCGCCGGACCAACCGGACGGTGCACCGGAAGTGGCGTTTGCGCACGGAGGACCGATCGGCTAGCGTCGCCAGACCGATGGGCTCAGGCCTGGTTCTCGGATCAGTCGGCTTCGATCGCGCTCCCCACGACAAGAGGAGCTGATGCACGAGCCTCGCAACCTCGCCGCGAGAGCCGGTCGATGGAGCGCCCAGCACCGCAAGGCCGCGATCTGGGGGTGGCTGGCCTTCGTGGCCGTGGCGTTCATGGGAGGCAACGTCGCGGGGACGGTGACCCTGGAGAACGCCCGCAGCGGGGTCGGCGAGGCAGGACGTGCCCAACGCACGATCGACGATGCCTTCCCGAAGCGCGTCGGCGAGCAGGTGCTCGTTCAGAGCAGTACCGCGATCGCCAGCGATCCCTCGTTCCGGGCCGTGGTCGCCGAGGTTCAGCGCCGCCTCACGGCGGCGCCATATACCAAGGCCTTCGAGAGCCCGTACGCGGCGAACAACCGTGGCCAGATCTCGGCCGACGGACACTCCGCTCTGCTGCGTTTCGAGATCGCCGGCACGCAGAGCGAGGCGAAGAACCGGGTTGACCCGACCTTGAGGGCCACGAGCGCCGTGCGGGCGGCCCATCCGGGTTTCACCGTCGCGCAGTTCGGCGACGCCAGCGCCGAGAAGCAGCTCGACGAGGTGATCAGCAAGGATTTCGGCCGCGCGCTCGTCACCTCGCTGCCGATCACGCTCGTGATCCTGCTGCTCACCTTCGGGGCCCTGGTTGCGGCGAGCGTTCCCATCCTGCTCGCGCTGACCGCCGTCCTCGCGACGTTGGGACTGGTTGCCCTGATCAGTCACGTATCGCCGGTCGACAACTCCATCAGCGAGGTGATCCTGCTGATCGGACTCGCGGTCGGGGTCGACTACTCGATGTTCTATCTGCGCCGCGAGCGTGAGGAGCGCGAGGGAGGACGCAGCGAAGACGCCGCGCTGGCCGCCGCCGCGGCGACATCCGGTCGTGCCGTGCTCGTCTCCGGCCTGACGGTGATGATCGCGATGGCGGGGATGTACTTCGCCGGCGCCCCGACCTTCCAGTCGTTCGCCACCGGCACGATCATCGTCGTCGCCGTGGCAGTGGCGGGCTCGCTCACGGTCCTGCCCGCGATCCTCGCGTGGCTCGGAGATCGGATCGAGAAGGGAGGCGTTCCGATCATCTCGCGGATGCGATGGAACGCCGGCGAGAGCAGCATCTGGGCCCGGGTTCTGAACCCGGTCCTCAGACATCCCCTCGTCTCGGCCGCCGCTGCCGGAGGCCTGCTCGTCGTCCTGGCGATCCCCGCCTTCAGCCTCCACACCGCGGTCCCCGGGGCCAACGCGCTGCCGCAGAACCTGAGCGTGGTCAAGACCTACAACAAGATCCAGCGCGTCTTCCCCGGCGGTCCCGACCCGGCGGTGGTCGCGGTGAGCGCCGATGACGCGACCTCGCCGCAGGTTCGCCGCGCGATCAGCGACCTGCGCACGCGGGCCGCGGCGAGCCCGATGTTCAAGCAGCCGATCACCATCAAGGTCAACCCTGCGCACACGGTCGCCGAAGTCGACATCCCGGTGATCGGAGACGGCAACAACTCGACGTCCAATGCCGCGCTGGCTCAGCTGCGCGACCAACTGATCCCGGCCACCATCGGAAACGTGCCGGGCGCCACGGCCGACGTGGGCGGGCAAACGGCCAACTCGAAGGACTTCAACGACACGATGAAGTCGCACGCGCCTCTGGTCTTCGCATTCGTCCTCTCGGCGGCGTTCCTGCTCTTGCTCGTGACGTTCCGCTCACTCGTCATCCCGATCAAGGCCATCCTGCTCAACCTGCTCTCGGTCGGGGCCGCCTACGGAGTGCTGGTCTGGATCTTCCAGTACGGCCACCTCGAATCGGTGCTCGGCTTCAAATCGACCCGCTCGATCACCTCGTGGATGCCGCTGTTCCTGTTCGTGGTGCTGTTCGGGCTCTCGATGGACTACCACGTGTTCATCCTCACGCGGATCCGCGAGGCCTTCGACCGCGGCAGCCCCACCGAGGAAGCCGTCTCGCACGGGATCAAGACCACGGCTGGCGTCGTGACCAGCGCCGCGGTCGGTGATGATCTCGGTGTTCGCGATCTTCGCAACGCTGTCGCTGCTGATCTTCAAGCAGCTCGGAGTGGGCCTCGCCGTGGCCGTGCTGATCGACGCGACGCTCATCCGCGGCGTGCTGCTGCCGGCGACGATGAAGCTGCTCGGCGATTGGAACTGGTACCTGCCGAAGTGGCTGGAGTGGCTGCCCCACGTCGGCCCCGGAGACGGAGCCGGCCTGCCCCCGGAACCCGCGGCCTCACGCAGCCGGCCCGAGCTCGGGAAGTGGCACTCGGCCTGACGATCCCGCAGGAGTCGCTGATCGATCCCACTGGTCGAGGCCGGCCAGGTTGGGACCCCTGACGAGACGGTCGAGCGTGTCTCGTAGGATCGAGGCGCGCATGGAGCTCGGGCTCTCAACCTTCGCGGACCTCGGCTCGGGCGTGAGCCCGCAGGAGCGGATGCGCCAGCTGCTCGACGAGGCGCGGCTCGCCGACGAGCTCGGTCTCGACGTGTTCGCGATCGGCGAGCACCACCGCCGCGACTTCCTGATCTCCGCGCCGGCCGTCGCGCTCGCCGCGGTCGCCGCGATCGACCGAGCGGATCCGGCTCTCGAGCGCGGTGACCGTGCTGAGCTCCGACGACCCCGTCCGCGTCTTCCAGGCCTTCGCCGAAGTGGACCTGATCTCCGGCGGGCGCGCCGAGATCATGGCCGGCCGCGGTTCGTTCACCGAGTCCTTCCCGCTGTTCGGCCAGAGCCTCGACGACTACGACGAGCTCTTCGCCGAGAAGCTCGAGCTCCTGCTCGCGATCCGGGACGCCCCGAGGTGACGTGGTCCGGCCGCCACCGCGCGCCGTTGGAGCGGGCCGTCGTGTGGCCGCGGCCGGTCCAGGATCCGCTGCCCGTCTGGGTCGCGGTCGGCGGCACGCCGCAGTCGGTCGTGCGCGCCGGCACCCTCGGGCTCCCGCTCACGGTGGCGATCATCGGCGGCACGCTGGAGCGCTTCGTCCCGCTCGTCTCGCTCTACCGCGAGGCGGTCGATCGCGCGGGCCATTCCCCGGGCGCGGCGCGGGTCGCCATCAACACCCACGCCTTCGTCGGGGAGAGCGACGCCGACGCCGACGCCGCGTTCATGCGGCCCTACCTGGCCGGGATGAACCGCATCGGCCGTGAGCGCGGCTGGCCGCCGTCGGGCGAGCGGGAGTACCGCGCGCTCGCCTCGCCCCGGGGCGCCCTGGCCGCCGGGTCACCCGAGCGGGTCGCCGAGAAGATCCTTCGCGGCCACGAGCTCTTCGGCCACGACCGCTACATCGGCCAGATGACCGTCGGTGCGGTCGACCACGTCGAGGTCATGCGCTCGATCGAGCGCTTCGGGGCCGAGGTCGCGCCGCTGGTGCGGGCTGAGGCAGGCTAGTGGTGTGACCGGCAACGTTTGCCGGTTTTCATAACAGGGGGCTTGGCGCTCGCCGCCGAAGGCCTCGCCCGGTGCGGGTTCTCGACCGGGAGGGGAAGATGGCGGCCAGGGTGGTGCTGCGGGAGATCACGAACGAGGAGGGCAACCGGCTCTTGCGGATCGTGCGTCGCGGCAGCGGGTCGGTGGTGACGTGGCGCCGCGCGCAGATCGTGTTGTTGTCGGCGCAGCGGATGGGCCCGGCGCGGGTCAGCGAGGTCGTGTTCACCGATGCGGACACCGTCCGCGAGGTGATCCACAACTTCAACCGCGACGGGTTCGACGCGCTCTATCCGCGCTACGCGGGCGGGCGTCCGCCGACGTTCACGCTGCCCCAGCGGCGGGCGATCAAGAAGATCGCCTTGTCGGTCCCGAGCGACCTCGGGCGGCCGTTCGCGACCTGGAGCCTGGCGAAGCTGGCCGACTACCTGGTCGCCGAGGGGGTGGTCACGGACATCTCCCACGAAGGGCTGCGCGGCCTGCTGCGCGAGGAGGGCGTCTCCTTTCAAGCGGTGAGGACCTGGAAGCGCTCCAACGACCCTGCGTTCGAGCCGAAGAAGAACCGCATCCTCGAGCTCTACGAGCTCGCCGACACGGGCCGGGCGACCGTCATCTGCCTCGACGAGTTCGGGCCGCTGAACATCCAGCCGCAGCCAGGCGGCAAGGCCTGGGCGCCGCTTCGCAAGCCGCGGCGGATCCGCGCCACCTACAAGCGCCCGCACGGCGTCCGCCACATGCTCGGCGCCTACGACATCGGCCGCGACCGCCTCTACGGCCACATCAAGAAGCGCAAGACCCGCGTCGAGTTCCTCGCCTTCTGCCGCTACCTGCGCTCGCTCCACCCGCCCCAAGTCCGGCTGCACTTCATCCTCGACAACTTCAGCCCCCACCTCGGCGACCAGATCCGCGAGTGGGCGGCCGACCACAACGTCGAGCTCGCCTACACCCCGCACTACGGCTCATGGCTGAACCGCATCGAGGCGCAGTTCAAGGCACTGCGCTACTTCACCCTCGACGGCACCGACCACCCCGACCACGCCACCCAAGCGCGGCTCATCCGCCGCTACATCACCTGGCGCAACCACCACAACGACGACCGCCGGCTACAAGCCGTCGTCAACACGGCAAACGTTGCCCTCTCCCGCCGCCTAGAGGCTTGATGTGGGTTGAGGTGCGGGGGAGGGATGTGGTGGTGAGATGAGAACAGGGCCTCCAGCCCGGCAACCTCGTGATTGGAGCACGAGATGTCCGCTTCGCTGGAGACCCTGGTCGTGGCAGCGTACGTGTTCGCGTCCTCGCTGCGGATTCCTCGCCCCGGCCCGGAGGGCAAGGTGACCGATCATGAGCTGATCGCTTTGGCGGTGGCGCAGGCGGCGACCGGCCTGTGCTCGGATCGCCAGTTTCTGGGGATGGTGGGCGGGGCGCTGCCGGGGTGGTTCCCGGCGCTTCCGGACCAGTCGCAATACAACCGGCGGCTGCGGCGCTTGGCGCCGTGGATCACCACGGTGCAGCTGATGGTCGCCGAGCTGATCGCCGAGGGCCGGATCCGTCTGGTCGACGGGACGCTGATCAGCTGCGCCAACTATCCGGGCTGCGCGGCCCGCAGCGAGTTCGCCGGCCACGCCGCCTACGGATATTGCCCGTCCAAGAGCCTGTTCGTGTGGGGCATGCGGCTCGTCGTGGTCGCCGACCTCAAGGGCGTCCCGGTGGGCTATGACCTCGTCGGACCCAAGACCGGCGAGGAACGCCAGAGCGCCCTGGAGCTCGCCGCCGCGCACCCCGGCAGCGTCCTGTTCGCCGACAAAGGCCTGTGGGGCAAAGAGCTCGACGCCAGCATGGAGCTGATCGGCGTCCGGCTCATCACCCCCGAACGCCACCGACTCGGCCACCGTCCACCCGGCGAGGTCGCCAAGGCCCGCATCCGCCTCGTCATCGAATCGGTCTTCGCCAACCTCAAAGGCCAGATGCGCCTCGAACGTCACCTCGCGAAAACCCTCGCCGGGCTCATCCAGCGCATCTCTCAACGCCTCCTCGCGCTCACCCTCGGCATGTTCCTCAACACCATCACCGGCCGCCCACCACGCGCCCTCGCCGCCTACGACGGCCGATGAACCCCCACTAGCCGCGCGCGTGCGAGCCGGTCCGCGCCCGCAGCACGCGCAGCGCGTTGGTGCTGCACACCTGCCGGGCGCGCTCGGCGCCGTAGCGTTGCGCGAGCGCGGCCTGCAGGTCGCGCATGCGGCCCAGGTGCTCGATGCCGCTGAGCGCCGGCTTGATGTAGCCGTCGAGGTCGGAGCCGATCGCGGCGTGGTCGAACGATCCGGTGACGTCGTGGATGTGGTCGACGTGCGCGCAGATGAGCTCGACGGACTCCTCGAAGGACCGGCGGCCGCCGCGACGGCGAATCCCGTCCGCGACGTAGTGGCGGCAGTCGATCACGCCGAGCACGCCGCCGCGCTCGGCCACGCGCGCGATGGTGTCGTCGGTCAGGTTGTATCCCAGGCGGCCGAAGCGGCAGGCCATGTGCGTGGCGATGACCGGCATCGTGCGCTCGGGGTCGCGGCGCTCGAGCACGGCGAAGGTGTCGGCGAGCGACGCGTCGCTCATGTGGGTGATGTCGATCAGCACCCGGTTCTCGAGCATCGCCTCGACGGCTGCGCGGCCGATCGCGCTGAGCCCCTCGGCGCGCGGCTGCGGGAAGATCACCCGGTAGAGCCAGTCGGGCAGGAACGGCAGGGCCGGTGCGTTGGTCGCCACGCCGCGCCAGAACAGGTGCGCGAGCGTGATGTAGCCGACGCCGCGGCGGGCGAGCTCGGCGACGTTGCCGCGCACGTCGCTCTCGGGGCCGAGGTGGAAGCCGCCCTCGACCGCGTGGATGAACGCGATCCGCCCGTCCGTCAGGCACTCGTCGAGCTCGCGGCCGGAGCGCGCGATCCGCGCGTGGTCGGCGTGCCCGCGCACGTCGCGCTCGACGAGCTCCAGCGCGTCGAGCAGCCGGCCGAAGTACGCCGGGTCGGGCGGCGCGCTGTATCCCCGCTCGAGGTCCATCTCGTCGAACGGCGAGTAGAGCACCGACAGCACGACGCCGACGTCGCCCTGACGCATGAGCCCGACGGTCACGCCGGGCCCGTCAGCCGGGCCCTGGTAGTTGGCGATCCGCGAGATCGCGTCGACGATCCGCGCCCGCAGGCGCTCAGCGCGCCAGCCGGCCAGGCGCGCGCGGGTGCCGTGCTCCGGCGGGATGAGGTGCATCGGGTAGTGCGCATGGAGGTCGACGAGCACGGCTCACTCGATCGTGCTCGCCGTGGGCCGCGCCGAGGCGACGTACGGGTCGCCGTCGATCGGCGCCGGGACGGCGTACGGGTCGCTGTCGATCGGGGTCGGGACGACGTTGCGCTCCAATGCGTCCGCGACGAGCCCGATCAGGGCCGTGGTGGCGAGCACGATGAAGCCGCCGATCTCGATCTTGTACCCGGACAGGTCGCGCAGCGGAGTGTCCGTGAGGGCGACCGCCCAGGCCGCGAACGCCACCGACGAGACGGCCATCTCGAACACGGGCCAGCGGAACGGCTCCCGGGTGCGGCGCACCTTGGCGACGTGAACGAGCAGGACGATCGCCACCGTCAGGGCGAGGAACAGTCCCAGCGTCACCCAGCGGCCCGTGAAGTCGGCGTCGGACACGCGCTTGCCCGCCGGGACGCGGACCGGGTCGAGCACGCCGAGGAAGGCGACGTAGAGCGTGAGGCTCTCGGTCGGGATCCAGCGCACGAGCTGGCCGAGGACCGTGGGCGGGACCTTCGGCGGTTGCGGCGTGGCCGCCCGGCTGCTCTGCGGGCGCTCGACGAGGGCCCGCAGGCCGATCGCCCGCTCGAACGAGGTGGCCCCGCGCTGCGCCGGCTGCTCGTTCATGAGCTTGGCGTCGCACATCGAGGTGATGCTCATCTGCGCCTCCTCACGTGGCCGGCGGTCGACCCGACCGTGGCCTCCTATTCGACGGAGCGGATCGTCCAGAGATCGCCGGAGAGCGTGCCCTGCAGCAGGTACGGGTAGGGCATCGTGAAGTAGCCGTCCATGCCCCAGCCCGGGCCCCAGGAGTTGCGCACGATGAAGCGCTGCTGGGCCTCGTCGTAGCCGACGGCGAGCACGGCGTGGCCGCCCAGCTGCTGCTCGTCCGCCTTCGGCATCGGGACGCGCCCGTTCTTGGCCACCTGCGGGCTCTCGAAGCTCTCGTAGACCGCGAAGCCGAACACGAACGGGAAGCCGGAGGCCAGGCAGCCCTTGAGCTGGTTCAGGGTCTGGGTCAGCCGCTGGTAGCGGATCGCCTGGTGCTTCGAGCGCCTCGGCGTAGACCGGCTTCGACGGCTTGTCGCGGAACTTGGCGATGGCGTACGGCCAGTCGGTCTCCGGTGGGACGCCCTGCTTGTCGACCGACTTGATGCCGTCGCGGATCATCGCGCCGGAGTCCGAGTCGATCGTGCCCTCGATGACGCCGCTCGTTGTAGTAGATGAACAGCCGCGAGGGGGTGAACGGCGCGGCCTGCCGTTGCTTCATCTGTCCGAACTCGAGCGCCGCGCCGATCGCGTTGGCGGTGCAGCTGCCGAGCTGGCCCTGGTCGTAGACCGCGGGGCACTGCTTGCGCAGGTCGACCTTGGCGGGCAGCCGCTCCAGCACCTCCATCGGCGCGGCGTACATCATGTCGCGCCCGTCCGGCAGGTCCCGGCTCCATCCGTACCGCTTGATCTTGCGATCCATCGCGCTGTGCCTCCTCGCCGACCTGGACGGCCCGGGACGGGCCGCCGTGTCGAGCCCTAGCGCGCGACGGGGACCCGGGCAAGGAAACGGGTAGAGATCGCGCACCTTTGGTGCGCCACGGCGAACGAACCCCTCCCGCGCCGGTGTGTGCCGCCCCCGCCCGAGGTTTGATGGCGGACCGGCCGCCCATCCGGCTTGGAGACGCGTGCCCCCTCCGGCTGTCGCACCGATCGACCCTCCCGACGCGCCGAAGGCCGCGCTGCGCGGCCGCGTGGTGACGATGGACGGCGCCGACGCGGTGCTCGACGACGGCGTGGTCTACCTGGACCGCGGCGCGATCGCGGCCGTGCGCCCGGCCGCCGACCCGCCTCCGGGCGGATTCGAGTCGCTCGACGTGCTCGACACGGGCGGGACGATCTACCCCGGGCTGATCGAGCTCCACAACCACCTGCCCTACGACGTGCTGCAGCTCTGGCAGGTCCCCAGGCGCTACACGAACCGCGACCAGTGGGGCGGCACCCCCGAGTACCGACGACTCATCAGCGGGCCGATGACCGTGCTCGGCCGATCACCCGGGCTGATGCCGGCGGTCGTGCGCTACGTCGAGTGCAAGGCGCTGCTCGGCGGCGTGACCACCAGCCAGGGGATCGAGCTGTTCTCCAACCACGGCGCGCGCCGCTTCTACCGCGGCCTCGTGCGCAACGTCGAGGCGACCGGCGATCCCGCGCTGCCGGACGCCGCGACCAAGGTCGCGGACGTCGAGGCCGCCGATGCGCAGCGCTTCCTCGCCCGGCTGGAGCGGCAGTCCTGCTTCCTGCTGCACCTCTCCGAGGGCACCGACGCCAGCGCACGCGAGCACTTCCTGGCGCTGCACTTCGCGCCACGGCGCTGGGCGATCACCAAGGCGCTCGCGGGCATCCACTGTGCCGCGCTCGAACCCGCGGACTTCAAGGTCCTCGCGCGACGCGGCGGCGCGATGGTCTGGTCCCCGCTGAGCAACCTGCTGCTCTACGGACAGACTGCCGACGTCGCGGCCGCCCGGGCGGCCGGGGTGCTGATCGGCATCGGCTCGGACTGGTCGCCCTCGGGCAGCAAGAACCTGTGGGGCGAGCTCAAGGCCGCCCACCTGGCGGCGGGGCGTGACCCGTCCGGGCCGACCCCGCGCGACATCGTCGCGATGGCCACGCGCGACGCCGCGAGGATCCTCGCGTGGGAGGACGCGCTCGGCACCGTGGAGGCAGGCAAGCGCGCCGACCTGATCGTGATCGGCGGGGTCGCCGGTGACCCGTACGAGCACCTGCTCCACGGCGACGAGCGCGCCATACGCCTCGTCGTGCTCAACGGCTTCGCCCGCTGCGGCGACCCGGCGCTCATGCACGCGCTGGGAGCCGGGTCCGAGACCGTCGCCGTCGGAGACGAGCAGCGGGCGGTCGCGCTGGCGCAGGCGACGGCCGATCCGGAGATCGAAGCGCTGTCGATCTCCGACGCGACCGGCCGGCTGAAGGACGCGCTCGCCACCCTGCCCGAGCTCGCCCGCAGGCTCGAGCGGGAGCCGCCGCGGCTCGCCGCCGCCCCGGGCGAGCCGTCGCAGTGGTACCTCGTCCTCGACGAGCTGTCCGACACCGGCGTCGACCTGCGACCGCACCTGCCAGGCCCCGAGAGCGGGCTCCCGACCGGCCCCTCGCCGCCGCTCGCCGCGGCGGCCCCGCTGTCGCAGATCCTCGGCCCGCTCGAGCTCGACGCGATGACCGCCGCCGGCGACGACACCCTGCACGACCGGCTGGAGCGCCAGCCGAACCTGCCCGCGGGCTTCGCGCACGGGCTGCGAGCGCTGTATCGATGAGCACCGACGACGACCTGCTGGCCCGCTTCCGGCCGGTCCTGCAGTTCGACTCGCAGGAGAGCTTCCTCGCCGACTCCGCGGCGATCCTCAGCGACCGCCCCGGCAACGCGCTGCGGCGCGCCGGCGACGGCGTCCTCGCCGGCGCGGGCAGCAACGTCCCGCTCGGCATCGACGTGCTCGGCGGGACCACGTACTCCACGGGCCTGCGCACGCGCGCGACCGACTACCTCGACGCCACCGCCAAGGACTACGTCGCCCAGGCGCGGGCCATGCACCGCGCGCCCTACGCGAACCGCGTCCACGCCCACGCCGTCCGCGACGCCGGCGACCGCCTCTGGCTGCAGTACTGGTTCTTCCACTACTACAACGACAAGGCGTTCCTCGGCGTCGGGCTGCACGAGGGCGACTGGGAGATGATCCAACTGCGCCTCGGGCCGGACGAGCAGCCGCAGGAGGCCACCTACGCCCAGCACCGGGGCGGGGTGCGCTGCTCCTGGGACGCGCTCGAGCAGGCCGCCACGCCCGACGGCCCGGTCCCGGTCGTCTACAGCGCGCGCGGCTCGCACGCCTCGTACTTCACGCGCGGCACCTACCCCGAGGCGCCGATCGTTCCCGACCACTGCGACGGCAGGGGCCGGCGCGAGCGCCCCGACCTCATCGTCATCTCCGACACGTCACCCGCCTGGGCGGCATGGCGCGGGCGCTGGGGGAGCACCCGCGCGCGGGCGGCGTGGGAGTCCGACAGCCCGTCCGGGCCGCGCGAGCACGCGCAATGGCGCGATCCCGGCGCCTTCCACGCGGCGGCCCGCCCACGGGCACTGCGGGCCATGCCCCCCGGGGCACCCGGCGCTCCGCCCGCACCGAAGATCACGGCCCGTCGCGACGGCGGGCACGTCGTCGTCGACTACGAGGTGGGGCTCGACGCCCACGGGCGCCTGCCGACACGGCTCGTGCTCAGCGTCGACGCGACCGGCGACCGCCTGCCCCCGGCAACCGAGACCCACCCGATCGACGGGCCGCGTGGAAGCGTGGAGCACGGCCTGGACGTCGACGCCGACGGCGCCTGCGACGTGCGGGCGAGCGTCGTCTCGCAGGAGAACCTGACGAGCGCGACCACCGAGGTCTCGATCTCCTGAGCTGCCGGCCCTCGACGGCTGAGGACCCAGAGTTGACGCCGGCCGGCGCGCGCAGGATAGTCAACGACGCCGAGGCGCTCTGCTCACTCCGAGGGGGAGGAATCGTCATAGCGTGGACGCGCGGCGTCTGATGGGCGGGCCGAGAAGCTCGGCGGCGGGTTCGGCGGGCGGGTGGTGAGCGCGGCCGACTCGCCGCCGCTGCGCCGCCAGGGGGCGGCGGGGCTCGCGCCCGCGCTCGCCGCTGCGCGGGCGCGTCTCGGTCTGATCGCGTTGCTGATCGCGCTCGCCGGGGTCGCCTGGTGGTCGACCGCCGAGCGCATGAGCGGGATGGACGAGGGCCCGGGCAGCGACCTGGGAGCGCTGGGCTGGTTCGTCGGGGTGTGGGTCGTGATGATGGCCGCGATGATGCTGCCGTCGGTCGCGCCGACGACCGCGCTGTACGCGCGCCTGGTGCGACGGCGTACCCCGCTGGCGCCGCTCGTCTTCACCGCCGGCTACCTCGTGACGTGGGCGGCGGCCGGGGTGCTCGCCTACGGCGTGTTCGAGCTCGGGCGCAGCGTGCTCGGGAGCGAGCTGTCATGGAGCCACGGCGGCCGCTGGCTGGCCGGTGGCACGCTGATCGTCGCCGCCGCGTACGAGCTCACGCCGCTCAAGGATGCGTGCCTCACGAAGTGCCGCAGCCCGCTCGGCTTCCTGCTGGGCGCCTGGCGCGACGGGCTCCCCGGGGGCTTCGAGATGGGCGCGCGTCACGGGCTGTGGTGCGTGGGATGCTGCTGGGCGTTGATGGCGTCGCTGTTCGCGCTCGGCGTGATGAGCTTGGCCTGGATGGCCTTCGTCGCGGCGCTGATCGCGCTCGAGAAGACCCTGCCCTGGGGGCGGGCGGTCACCTACGGGACGGCGGTCGTGCTGCTCGTGCTCGGCACGGTGCTCATCGCCGCGCCCGACCTCGTGCCCGGCCTCACGATCCCGGGCGGCAACGGCGCGATGCACCGCATGGACGGGATGTCACCGATGTCCGCGCGATGAACGTGATGAGCTGGCGGATCCGCGGCACCTACTTCGAGTCGTGCAACTGCGACGCCATCTGCCCCTGCCGCCGGATCGACGGGGTGGCGGGCGGTCGCTCGACGCACGGCGTGTGCACCGGAGTCCTGTCGTGGCTGATCGAAGAGGGCGCCGCGGGCGGCACCGAGCTCTCCGGGCTCCCCGTCGCGTTGGCCTGCCGCTACAGCGACGACGAGCCGGGCTCGCCGTGGACGTGGACGCTGTATCTCGACGCGCGCGCTTCCGGCGAGCAGCGCGCCGCGCTCGAGAGCATCTTCACCGGTCGTCTCGGCGGGGACGCGAAGCGCCACTTCCCGTGGGCGTGGAAGGCGAGCGAGCTGGTCGCCGTGCGACCGGTCGAGATCGAGGTCGACCACACCCGGCGTCGCCAGAGACTCCGGATCCGTGACCGCGTCAGCGTCCGGATCCGCGATCGCTACGACGGCGGCGAGACGGTCACGTGCGTGATCTCCGGGCACGAGCGAGCCGGCGAGGAGCTCGTTGCGGACGAGCTCGTCGTCGAGGATGGCGCGCTGGCCTTCAGCTACCGCGGCGTGTGCGGGTACGGCTCGACGTTCGACTACGGAGGCTAGTCACCGGCCACGGGTCTCCACGACGTCGGCGAGGCGTGGCGGCCTCGCGGTGCCGCGCCGATCGTCTGCGGGAAACCCCGCTGGCCACCTCTCCGTTCGAGGGGCACACTGACGGACGGCGGCTCCGCCGAGGAGTTCATCACGTGGCAGCAGTCTTCACACTCCGGAAGTGCCTCGTCCTCGCGGTTCTGCTCGCCTGTGCCGCCCTGATCCCGCCCGCCGGCGCCGTGGCGGCCGACCCGCCGGTCTTCGGGGCCCCGTTCAGCATCGGCGTCGCGGGCCGCATCTACTCGGACCTGCTCGGTCCGCGGGCGGCGATCGACTCGGGTGGCGGGTCAGCCATCGCGTGGCAGGAGCTCACACCGCCCGGGGTCGTGCAGCTCGTGCAGCGCGTGGCCGACCGGTCGCGCGGCGGAGTCGTTGCGGCGCGCACCGTGTCGTCGCCCGGCAAGGAGGCGTTCGCGCCGGTCTGGGCGGCCAGCCCGCGCGGCGACGCGCTGATCGCCTGGGCCGAGCGGATCTCCGGTGTCGACGACACGTCCCGCCGGATCAAGGTGGTCGTCAGACGGCCCGGCGGCCGCTGGGGCGACGTGCAGGACCTCGGGGTACACGCAGGCCCGGTCGCGGCGGCGTTCGGCACGAACGGCGACGCCATGCTCACGCTCACGGGACGCCGCGGGTTCTCGAGCGTCGCGCTCAACTCGGACAGCGTCCGGTTCGGCCAGGTGCGCCGCCTGGACAGCAGCTCGAGCAGGGTGTCCGTCAGGGTCGACCGGTCGGGCGGCGCCGTCGTGCTCTGGGAGGCGCCGCGCAGCACGCGCCGCGAGCTGCGGGTCGCCGTGCGCCGGCCGCGGCGCGCGATCGGCGCCGCGCAGACGCTCGGGTCGAACGGCGCCCGGCCGCTCGACGGAAGCCTCGCCGCCAACGACCGCGGCTACGCCCTCGCGCTGTGGCGCGTCAGCGGCGGCGGGACCTCGACGGTCAGGGCGTCCGGGCTGCGTCCCGGAGCGACTCGGTTCGGGGCGGTCCGGACGCTGTCGCCGCCACGCGGCGTCGCCTTCCGGCCGCTCGGCGCGCTCGCCGCGACGGACGGCGCAGTCGTGACGTGGCAGGACAACCTGCGTGATCAGGCGAGCGTGTACGCCGTCTCCCGCCCCGCCGGTGGGCGTTTCGGCACCCCACGGCGGCTGTCCGGGTCGGCGCTCGGCGCGCGCGAGCCGTTCTCCGTCCAGAGCTCGCGCGGCGACGCCCTCGTCGTCTGGCGGCGCCAACGATCGGGCGAGCTGCGAATCGAGGTCGCGAGCCGTCCGGCGGGCGGCCTGTTCGGCGCGTACGCGCCGCTCGCGCTGCCCGGCAACCGCTCCTTCCATGCCCGCGTGATCCTCGGCGACACCGGGCAGGCGACGGCCGTGTGGTCCGGAAACGGGCCGCTGGGCGACCACGCCGGCTCCGCCGTGTTCCGGGCCGGCGCGCAGCCGGTCCCGCGCCTGCTCGGCTCAACGGTCGGGACCGACGCGGTGCTCGCCGGGTTGGCGGGGGGCGGCGCGATCACGTCGTGGGCCGGGGGGCCGCGCGCCGCGAGCGGGGCGGCGATGGGCGTCGTCCGCGCGGCGGTCGAGCCGGCCGGCGCGACGGACTTCGCCTCCCCGATCGACATCTCCGATCCGACGGTCGAGGCGACCACCCCGACGCTGGCGGCGGCACCGAACGGGCTCGCGCTGCTCGTGTGGACGGCGGCGCGGCCCGGCGCGACCGGCACCACCTTCCTGCAGGGCGCGGCGCGCGAGTAGGCGCAGGGACGACGCGATAGGTGCCTCGCGTTCCGTCGGTTCCCCGCCTGCCCGGGCTGCCGGATCCACTGCGACGGGTGCACGTCCCGCGCGACCTCGAGTCGGTCACCGCGATCGGCCAGGAGCAGGAGGCCGGCGCCGGCGGCATGAGCGGGGAGTCCGTGGAGCGCATCTGGAGCGCGGCCGTCGACCTCTATCGAAGCGGGGTCCACCCGGCCGTGCAGGTGTGCGTGCGCCGCGAGGGCGCGGTCGTGCTCGACCGCGCGATCGGTCACGCCCGCGGCAACGGCCCCCGTGATGGAGCGGAGGTGGAGAAGCAGCCCGCGACGCCGGACGACGCCGTTTGTCATCTATTCCGGCGCCAAGGCGGTCACGGCGTTCGTGGTCCACATGCTCCACGAGCGCGGGGCGCTGGACATCTCAGACCGCGTCTGCCAGTACATCCCCGAGTACGACCGCCACGACAAGGGCGAGATCACGATCGCCCACGTGCTCGCGCACCGCGCCGGAGTGCCCAATCTCCCGCGGGAGGCCTTCGACCTCGACCGCGTCGCGTGACCGCGAGTTCCGGGTCCGGACCCTTTGCGACGCAAGGCCGTTCGCCAAGCCCGGGAGGTCTCTCGCCTACCACGCCGTCTCGGGCGGCTACATCCTGGGCGAGATCGTGCATCGGGTGACCGGCAAGGACATCCGCACGGTGCTCGCCGAGGAGATCCTCGACCCGCTGGGCTTCCGTTGGACCAACTACGGCGTCGCACCGCAGGACGTCTCGCGGGTGGCGCTCAACTACGTGACCGGGCCGCCCACCGCGCCTCCGTTCTCGCAGCTGCTCTCGCGGGCGCTCGGGCTCCCCTTCGACGAGCTGGTCGAGGCGAGCAACGACGAGCGCCTCCTGACCGCGATCGTCCCGTCCGCGAACGTGGTCACGACAGCCAACGAGCTCTCGCGCTTCTATGAGATCTTTCGCCGCGGGGGCGAGCTCGACGGCGTCCGGGTGATGAGGCCGGAGACCGTGCGCAATGCGATGACCGAGCAGTCGCACCTGGAGGTCGACCTCTCGCTGGGATTCCCGACGCGGTTCGGATACGGGCTCATGCTCGGCGCGCGGTTGCTGAGCCTGTACGGGCGCGATACCCAGCACGCGTTCGGTCATCTCGGCTTCACGAACATGCTCGCCTGGGCCGACCCCGAGCGCGCGCTCGCCTGCGCGGTGATGACCAACGGCAAGCCGGTGCTCTACCCGGAGCTTCCGCGCTTCTACGGGCTGATACAGCGCATCACCAGCGAGGCACCGAAGGTGCACGGATCGGAGATGGCCGTCTGGGACTCCTGTGCGGGACGACCGGGAGGCGGTGAATGACGTCGGAGGCACCGCCTCCCCACCGGCGCCCGAGGCGCCGCCGCTGAAGCCTGTCGACTTTCGCAGACCGCCCGACCGCCCGGCTAGACGCGGTACAGGAACGTGTACGCCGCGGACGGACCCGACTGGCTCCATTCCGCGAGGCAGTACCGACACGTGCTGCCGTCGTCGCCGGGCACGTCAAGGGTCTTCGGCGGACGGCCCTCGACCAGATCGGCTTCGATGCTCCGGCCTCGCAGCGGGCCGTCCTCGAGCATCGCGGTGATCGTCGGGCCCACCATCAGCGACTCCTTTCGCCCCGTCCGCTCACCGCGTCGCCAAGCGGAAAGAGCAACAGTTCCCGGCGACACCTCCAGTCTAGTCGTGACGATCGGTGCAGCCCGGGTGCGTGAGCTGAAGCCTCGCCGATCGACCATACTGGCCGCGATGCGCTTTTCGCCCGCCACGCTCCTGCCCGTCGTCGCGCTGGCCGCGACGGCGCCGGCCGCGAGCGCGGATTCGTTCGTCGACACGACACCGGGGACGATGGCCTTCGCGGTCCCTGCCGGCGTCAGCTCGCTGAGCCTGAGCGCGACCGGTGGCGCCGGCGGAGCCCTCGCCGACGGCACCGGTGCGACTCTCGTCCCTGGCGGTCGGGGTGCGCGGGTGACCGGCACGGTCGCGGTGTTCCCGGGCGAACAGCTGCAGCTCACGGTCGCCGCCAACGGCGGGAACGCGAATGCGACCGCCGGCACCCACGGTGGGGGCGGAACGCCCGACGGCGGCACTGGCGGCTACTCGGCCGGCGGCGGTGGCGGTGCGACGCGGGTATTGGCCTGCCAGGGAGTCGTGTGCCCCGTTGCCGTCATCGCCGGGGGCGGCGGTGGCGCGGGGGCGAACGGGTTCGTCGCCACTCCCCCCTTCCCCACGCTGGCCGGCGGGCCTGGTGGCGCCGCCGGCTCGCGCGGCACCGATGGCTCATCGGACACCATCATCAGCGGTGGGGGCGGCGGCCAGCCCGGCACGACCGGTGCCGGCGGGACCGGCGGATCCGGCGCGGACGCGGGTGACAGCGGGAGCGGCCCGACGGGCGGCGCCGGCGGCGACCACACCGGCTCCTTCAACGGGCACGAAGGCGGTGGCGGCGGTGGCGCCGGCGTCTTCGGCGGCGGCGGCGGCGGTTCGGGGGCCTCCGGCATGGACGCGTCGTCCTTTCAGGCGTACGCCGGGGGTGGCGGTGGCGGCGGCGGCTCGTCGCTCGCGCCCCCCGGCGGGAACCTGAGCACCGCCGCGCCCGGCCCCGCGCCGGGGATCGTGCTGACCTGGACCCCCGATCCCGGGCCCGGCCGCGGCCCCGGGCCGGGTTCCGGATCGGGCGGCGGCGGGTCGGGCGGCGGGCCGGCAGTGCCGGCGATCGGCCGGGAGACGCTTTCGCCGTGGACGTTTCGGGCGGCGCCGAGCGGGGCCAGCGCCCTCCCCGCCGCCAAGCGCCGCTACGGCACGAAGGTCGGCTACACGCTCAACGAGGCCGCCAGGGTGCGGTTCACTGTCGTCCGGCGGCAGCCGGGTCGCAGAGCGAAAGGCCGGCGTTGCGTCAAGCCCACCAGAGCAAACCGCAAGGCGCGCACGTGCACGCGGCTTGTGGCGCTGCCGGGCAGCTTCGCGCGCGCCGGTGGCGCCGGCGCCAACAGCTTCCGCTTCACCGGCCGCCTCGCGGGACACCGGCTGAAGCCGGGCAGGTACCAGCTCGTCGCGACCCCGAGCGCCGGCGCGAAGACCGGGCGCGCGGCCGGCGCGTCCTTCCAGATCATCAAATAGGAGCGGGACGGCGTCGAGGGCGGCGAGCCCGGTCCGTTCGGCACCCGCCTACGCGTCGACGGCGAAGATCCGCCACGGCCCGGGCACGCCCTTGAGCTCGTGCTCCCCGCGGTCGGTCAGCGTTTGGCCTGAGCCGACGATGAGGTCGCGGACGGTGCTGCTGACGAGTACCTCCCCCGGCCCGGCGAGGCTGCTGACGCGCGCGCCGATGTGGACCGCGAGCCCGCCGACGTCGTCATCGGGGAGCAGCTCGCACTCGCCGGTGTGAAGACCGGCGCGGACCTGCAGGTCGAGGTCGCGGACGCCGTCGCGGATCGCGGTGGCGCTGCTGATCGCGCGGCTGGGGCCGTCGAACACCGCGAGCGCCCCGTCGCCGAGCGACTTCACGAACCGCCCGCGGTGGCGCTCGACCTCCTCGCGCACGAGGCCGTCGTGGCGCTCCAGCAGCGACCGCCACGCGCCGTCGCCGAGCTCTGCGGCACGCTGGGTCGAGCCGACGATGTCGGTGAACAGCACCGTCGCGAGCACGCGGTCGCTCACGACCGG